>CAWBDS010000009.1:0-612004 GCA_963787645.1 uncultured Actinomycetes bacterium
CAATAGGGGTCCCGGCAGGCGGCGTCTCGCTCCGCCCGCTCAGCTTCCAGCTCGGCCTCTGTGAGCAGGGGGCGTACGGACAGCTTGTGAATGTCGGCCTGAGTCCTGCCGACCCGCGGGTCATTTCGCGAGACCGTCCAGCTCACGTATCCCACCTCCGCCAGGCCTTCGGCACCGAGGCGCTTGACAGCGCGGCGGACGCTCTCGACCTGCGCCCGGGCCGGCTTCGTCCACTCCCCATCTGCCGAGAAGATGTCACCCGCCAGATCGTCAACGCACAGCCAGCCCGGATACAGATGACTCACGTAGCCGCCGGAAGGACTGAGGCGACCCGGGTTTCATGCACGCCTCGTTACGTGTGTCCCTGGGCCGGGTGACCCGGGCTGTGTGCATGGTAGTACTCGGCCTCGGCTTCCGCTGGAGGACGTCGGCCGAGGCGGTGCATGAGCCTGCTGGTGTTGTACCAGTGGACCCAACGTGAGGTGATCTCTTCCACGTCCGCCAGGGTCTCCAGCGGTCCGTTGCGGAATGGCGAGCCCTCTCGCGTACATTCGGTTTTGTATAGCCCTATAGTGGTTTCCGCGAGCGCGTTATCGAGCGCGTCTCCGACGGTTCCTATCGATGGCGCCAGGCCGGCCAGGATCAGCGTCTCGGTGAAATGCACGCTCGTATACTGGCTTCCTGCATCTGAGTGATGAATGGCATCGCCGGTTATCGGGTTTCCTTGCCGGGCCCGGTACCCGGTCGCCTGGCGTATCGCTGATTCCACGAACGCGGTCTCCTTCGACAGCGAGCATTCCCAGCCCGGAATGAGCCCGGCGAATGCGTCGATCACGAATGCCGTATAGGCAAACCGGCCTGTTACCAGCGGCACGTAGGTGAAGTCCGCCACGTGCAGCTGCCCGGGCCGGGACGCCTTGAACTGGCGGCGCACCAGGTCCGGCGCCCGGGCCGCTGCCGGGTCCGGCACGGTGGTACGGACCCGGCGGGCCCGGGTGACGCCCCGCCAGCCGTGCGCCCGCTTGAGCCGCTCGACGGTGCACTTGGCCACCGGGATGCCCTGCCGCCTCAGGTGCGCCCACATCTTCACCGTGCCATACAGCGATTCCGGCGGGCGGCGGCCATTCTCATCCGGCTCGTAAATCCCGGCCAGGATCTCGGTGACCGCGGTATCCCACAGCTCCCGTTTCCCCGGCGCCGCAGCCCGGTGCGCCCAGTAGGTCCGCGGGGCGATCTGGATACCGTGCACCAAAAGCGCCCGGCAGATCGGTGCGACCCCGAATTCCTCTTTCTCCTCGTCGATAAACCGGCATATCAGCGCTGTCGCGGGTCGCACTCCCGCGCGAAAAAACCCGCCGCCGCCTTGAGAATTTCTACGGTCTGCTCCAGCTCGCGATTTTTCCGGCGCAGTTCGCGGATCTCGGCCGATTCAGCGCTGGTGACTCCGGCCGCCTTCCCCTCGTCGACCTCGGCCTGCCGGATCCACTTGCGCAGCGTCTCAGCGCTCATCCCCAGCCGGCCGGAGACCGCCGTGATCGCCGCCCATTGCGTCGGGTAATCCCCGGCGTGCTCGCGGACCAGCCGGACCGCCTTGGCCCTCGTGCTCGCGTCGTACCTGGTGCCTGGCATCGTGCCATCATCCTTCCCACAAAAGGAGGTGCGCACGAAACCCGGGTCAGTTCAGAGCAGATGAGAGGTAATGCCGATAGCAGCGCCCGGGGGCGACCGGGCGCACTGGCCGGTCTCGCCGCGGCAGCCGCCCTCGCGCTGGCCGCGCTCGCACTGGCCGCCCTCGCACTGGCCGGCTGCAGCAGCAGCGGGTCCAGCGTCCCTCCGGTCGCCAGCCTGGGGACGAGCTCCGCTCCAGGGACGAGCACCAGCACCGACCCGGGGACCAGCACCGACCCGGGGACCGGCACCGGCTCGGGGACCGGCAGCGGCACCAGCAGCGGGAACGCCACGATCGCGGGCAACGTGACCCCGTTGCTGAACCAGTGGGCGGCCTGCGAGCGCAGCCACGGTGATCCCGATCAGTCCGACCCGACCGTCAGCGCAGGCGGGGTGATCAACATCCTCGTCCCGAAGGGGGCCCAACCGGCCGGGGATCTGCACGAGCGCACCGGTACCTGCAGCCAGTACGTGGCGCAGGCCGCGAACGAGCTGCGGGCCGCCAACCCGGTCGCACCGCCGCCGGATCAGTCCGAGTACCTGAAGTACGTCGCCTGCATGCGGGCCAACGGGGTCCCGAACTTCCCCTATCCCGACGGGGATCAGACCAATTTCAACGGAACCGGCGTAGACCCCGACAGCCCGTCCGTCGAGCGGGTCAACGACCTGTGCGGCAAGAAGATAGGCGCGCCAACCTGGTGGATCAACGGCACGGACAAACCGGGAGACATAGAGGTCCAGACGGCCGGAGTGCATTACCCGCTCCCGGAATCGTCCTGTGCCATTGCCAAGAACGGGTGCCCCGGGCTGGTCACCGTGCCGGGCAGCGGCTCCGGGTCGGGTACCAATGGCTGAGTTCTCCGCGAGGCAGGTCGTGGTCATCGCCGCCATTGCCGGTGCCCTGGTCGGGGCGTGGTAGCGGGCGGGGTGGCAGTGGCGGCCGACGGGTCGGGCAAGAGCACGCTGCTGCACGTGATGGGCACCTTGGAACGGCCCACCCGCGGGGTGGTCCGGATCGCCGGGCAGGACACCTCGGCCATGTCCGATCCGCAGCTGTCGGGCCTGCGGGCCCGCCGGCTGGGCTTTGTCTTCCAGCAGTTCTTCCTGCTGGACGGGCTGTCCGTGCTCGACAACGTGGCCGGCGGCCTGCTTTACCGGGGCGGGCGGGCCGCCGAGCGGCGGCGGCTGGCCCAGGCGGCCATCGAGCGGGTCGGGCTCGGCCACCGCACCGGGCACCGGCCGAACCAGCTGTCCGGCGGCGAGCAGCAGCGCACCGCCATCGCCCGGGCCCTGGCCGGCCGGCCCTGGTGATGGCCGACGAGCCGACCGGGAACCTGGACACCGCCACCGGCGCGTCCATCTTGGACCTGCTCCGCGAGCTGCACCGCGACGGCACCACCATCGTGGTCATCACCCACGACCCCGGCGTGGCCGCGGCCATGAAACGGCGCATCGAGATCCGGGACGGGAGGATCATCCATGACACGCCGGCCAGCGCCTGACCCTGGCGCCTCCCGGCTCTCGCTCCGGGACCTGGTCGGGGCGGGCAGCCTGGGGCTGCGCAGCCGGCGGGTGCGCGCGGCGCTGTCCGCCCTGGGCATCAGCATCGGCATCGCCGCCATCGTCGGCGTGCTCGGCATCTCCCAGTCATCCAAGACCGGCTTGCTGAGCGAGCTGGGTCAGCTCGGCAACCTGATCAGCGTGCAGGCCGAGAACACCGGCCTGGGCCAGCAGGCCGAGCTGCCCGGCACCGCCGAAGGCATGGTGTCCCGCATCGGCCCGGTCACCAGCGTGTCCCAGATCGGCGCCATCGCGAACGTCTACGTGTACCGCAGCGCCCTGGTCCCGGCCAGCGACACCAGCGGCATATCGCTGACCGCCACCGATGCCGCGCTGCCCGCCACCCTCGGGGCCACCGTGGCCCACGGCACCTTCCTCACCGCGGCCACCGCTCACTTCCCGGCGGTGGTGCTCGGCGCCGAGACGGCCACCCTGCTCGGCATCAACGACCTGACGCACCCGGTACAGGTGTGGATCGGCGGGCACCGGTTCACCGTGGCCGGCATCTTGAACCCGGTGCAGCTGCTCGCCCAGCTGGACAGCATGGCCTTCATCGGGTTCCCCGTCGCCGAGCAGTACTTCGGCTTCGACGGCCACCCCACCGGGATCTACCTGCGCGCCGTGCCCAGCCAGGTCACCGCGGTGACCGCCGTCCTGCCCGCCACCGTGGACCCGGCCGACCCGCCGGCCGTGGCGGTCAGCTATCCATCGGACATCCTCAAGGCCGAGGTAGCCGCCAAGGGCGCCTACAACGGGCTGCTGCTCGGCCTCGGCGCCGTGGCCCTCCTGGCCGGCGGGGTCGGGATCGCCAACGTCATGGTCATCTCGGTACTCGAACGCCGCTCCGAGATCGGCCTGCGCCGGGCCCTGGGCGCCACCCGCCGCCACGTCGCCGAGCAGTTCCTTACCGAAGCGGTCCTGCTGTCCGTCCTCGGCGGCCTGGCCGGCACCATCATCGGCGCGGCGGCGACCCTCATCTACGCGGTGAGCCAGCACTGGTCGGTGCAGATCCCCGCCGCCGCCCTGTACGGCGGCCTGGCCGCCGCCCTGGTCATCGGGGCCCTGGCCGGGCTCTACCCCTCGATGCGAGCCGCCCGCCTCTCCCCGACCGAAGCGCTGCGCACGGTATGAACGTCCGGACCTCGACCAACGTGAACTCCCGGCTTCCCGCTGAAGTTCTCCCTATCCATCGGAGGCGGCCACCTGACGCCGCCGCGGGCAACTTCCCGCCCGAGGTTCTCGTGCCCTACGAGCAGTACCGAAGTCTGAGTGACATCTGCTGATCATTGGGCCATCTGAAAACCTGGCAGAAGCAGGATATGAAATGGAGTTGACCGGCAGTGCCGAAGGCATCCGGGGGACCGACGCCGGGAGCCTCCGACCCTCGCCGCGCCGCGCGGCGCCGCCAGGCAGGCACCCGGACAGTCGCCATCGCCGGCCTGGCTGTCGCGGGCATGGCCTCGGCCGTCGGCATCGCCGCGGTTACCTCACCGTCGGCCCACCATGGCACGCGGCAACCCGTGATCCCCCAGACGGCCCACGCCGCCATGCACCCAGATCGGGATCCGGCCGCCGACAGCGCGGGCGAGCCCGTCGATCCGGCCTTCTTCGCACCAGGTGCCTGCGTCGCCTACCCGCCGACCAGCGGCGACACCGGGAAGACGGTGTTCCTCGACGCGGGCCATGGCGGGCTCGACCCGGGCGGCGTCGGTTACACCAGCAACGGCACGCAGATCCGTGAGGCGCCGGTGAACCTGCGCATCGAACTGCTGGCCGCCGCCATCCTCCGCGCTCACGGATACCGGGTCGTGGTGTCCAGGACCGGCGCCTCCGGCGTGGCCCGGCTCGGACCCGGCGACGTGACCGAGGGCCTGCTGACCCCGGCCGGCGTGCACGCCGACGTCGCCGCCCGCGACGTCTGCGCCAACACGACCGACGCGGACATCCTGGCCGGGATCTACATGAACGCCGGAGGCGGGGAGGGATCGCTGACCGCCTATGATCCCGGCCGCCCCTTCGCCGCGGCCAGCCGGCGGTTCGCCACGCTGCTACAGCGCAGTGTCCTGTCCAGGCTGAACGCCGCCGGCCTCGGCATTCCAGACGGAGGCGTAGTCTCCGACATCGGGCTGGGCTCGGCACTCACCGCCGCGGATCTGGCCTACCATCACCTCCTGCTGCTCGGGCCGGCCAAGCCGGGCTACTTCACCACGCCGAGCCAGATGCCCGGCGCGCTGATCGAGCCGCTCTACGTGACCGACCCGTTTGAGGCAGCGGTCGCCGCCTCGGCCCGTGGCCAGCAGCTCATCGCGGCCGGGGTCGCCGATGCGCTCGAACAGTACTTCACCGGCTCCTTACCGGCCGCTGCCTGCGTTCCCCCCACGGCATGACCGGGACCTGGCCGAGCGCTCTGGCGGACTCGGTTCCGAAGTCTCAATCAGGCGGTTCCGGCGTTAACCTGCGTTCCAGGGCAATCGCTCAGCGGACCTGAGGTGAGGCGCTGATGGGGAGAAGAGCGCCAGCTGGGCAAGCTGGGTTTCGGAGAGCGGCAGCGGGGATCCCGCCTTCGGCGGGAAGATCCGGGCTGCCTCCCAGTCCGCTTTCCTAACGCTGGCGGCGATGCCGATCTTGACCCCGCGGGCTGTCAGCGTGGCCAGCAGGCGTTCCGTCTCGAACAGGAAGACCGAGTTGATGACGCAAGGCAGCACGCGCGCCTGCCCGGGCGGTCCGGTCAGGACGAGGTAGCAGTCGCATGGGTAGGGGCTGATGTCGAGGACGGACTCATGGCGGCCGTACGTCTTGATGTTGACCGTCTTGCCGGCCGGCGGTGAACACGCCGTCGTGGCCGGGATGGGATCCAGAGGTCATGAGCTGGATGGCGAAGACGGCCGCCGCGACGAACTCACCGATGTTGCCCGGCGCGGCCGGCCGCCCGATGAGCTCGGCGATCGCCGTGTCGGCGTTGTTCTTGATCCGGACGAGCCCGGCCAGCCGCTCGATGTCATCAGTCATGGAACCCGGGACCTCCTGTCCGCTCTGCTCGGCTCAAATGTAGCCACGCAGGCGTCCGCTCACGCTGCCGCCGACGCTCGGGATGACACTCGTGCGGGTCCGACTCGTAGGAAGAGACAGACAGAAACCGATTACGGAATGTGTCCCAAGTACGAGCCGTTGCGTCAACGTATCGCCGACTCGGAGCGTCGTCGAGCCGCTCCTGCCTGCTGGGGTGAGCGTACATATCAGTCACTTCGGCGTCATGGAGGTCGATGACTGTCCCCGCGAGTGCTGGCAGTTAGGGGAGGGGAGTGCGGCCGGATCGCCGGCTTATTCGGCTGCCCGGGCAATTCGTGCTAGGCGGGCCAGGGCAGGGCGCTCGAGGATCTCGCCGATGTCGTTCAGCGCGACGATCAGTTCCTCGAGCCCGTCAAGCGGGGCGTCGTTCTGCCTATTCAACAGGATGCCGCGGTACTCGTGTGGAGGGATGGCCCGGCCAGGCAGCTCGACGTGATCGTCCTCGGCGCGGAACAGGGCCTGGACGGAGGTGTCGAGAACGATGGCCAGGGCGGTGAGTTCGGCGGCGGTAAAGGAACGCTGGCCGCGTTCAGCCTGATGGACGGCCTGCCTGCTCCAGGGCTTGCCCAGATAGCGGCTGAGGGCTTCGCCGAGGTCGGCCAGTGACAGCTGCCGCTTCGTCCGCAGGCGCGCGATCTGCCTGCCGATGGCTTCTTCAACCCGCATCAGGCCCCCTGGTGTCAGTCCTGGCGATGACAATGCCTGGCTGTGATTGACAATTTTCCTTCAGTAGTATTACTGTAACTGTATAGCTTTCTTTGTCAATTCCTGCAATGACACGCGATCGACGGAGCCGGGCATGCGCGAGTTCCACCTGGACACCGTTCGGGCCGATCAGCGGCTGCGCCGTCCTGCAGGTGACCGGCGAGGTCGACGTCTACACCGCGCCGATGCTGCGCGAGCAGATACGGGAGCTCGCGGCCAAGGGCGCCGTGCACCTCATCGCCGACCTGGGCCAGGTGGACTTCCTCGACTCCACCGGCCTGGGAGCCCTCGTCGGCGGCCTCAAACGGCTCCGCGAAGCCGGCGGATCGCTCGCAGTGGCGGTCAGCGCTCCGCGCATCCTGCGCATCTTCCAGATCACCGGACTCACCAAGGTCCTCGCCGCCCAGCGCTCCGTGGAAGACGCGATCACCGCAGATCCCCACTGGCAGCACGCAGCCGAAACCCAAGCCGGAAGCGTCCACGAATGGTGCCGGCAGCACGGCCTGTCCTGACCGATGCGCCACGCCCGAACAACTCCATCTGCGCGTCTCAACTAAAGACCGCCCAGGCCCCCGCAGTCCAGTCCCCGGCGAGTCCCGCGCGACGGCTGCAACCAGCGTGGTCACGGAGCGAGCGGCAATGAATAAGTTCGCAGATGTAGCTGACCCCGTGCACGAGTCTTTGACTGATGATCGCGCGCCGGCGCGCTGGCTGGTGCGGGGTGAGGCGTTGCCAGTCCCGGAACCGGGCGCACGTGGCATGCTGCCAGCATGCTGTCCTCGGCAATTCCGGCTACGGACTACCACACCGGCGGGGAGCCGTTCCGGATCGTGGCAGATCCTCCGGTGCCGATCCCGGGGCGGACGGTGGCCGAGCGGCGGGCCCGGGCGATCGAGGATCCCGCAGTTCAGGGACTGCGCGCTGTGCTGTGCTCAGAGCCGCGCGGGCATGCGGACATGTACGGCGGGTTCATCGTGCCGCCCGATGATCAGGGCGCTGACCTGGGCGTGCTGTTCTGGCACAAGGACGGGTTCTCGACCGCCTGCGGGCACGGCACCATCGCGCTAGGGGTCTGGGCAGTGGAAACCGGCCGGATCGCGGCCCCGCAGACCGGTGCCGCCGACGTGGTGATCGACGTGCCGTCCGGGCGCGTGACCGCACGAGTGCACCGGCAAGACGGGCGAGTGGTCGCCGTCGATTTCGTCAACGTCCCCAGCTGGGTGATCGCCCGCGACGTGCCGGTGACTACCTCCCTCGGCCAGGCCCGCGTGACCGTGGCCTACGGCGGGGCGATCTACGCGACCCTGCCCGCCGCCCAGCTTGGCCTGGCCGTCACACCGCAGCGTCTCGGCGACCTCATCGCGCTCGGCCGCGAGATCAAGTGGGCGCTCAACGACGCCGAGCAGGCCGTGCACCCGGCTGACCCGCTGCTGAACGGCATCTACGGCACCATCTGGTTCGAGGATCTGGGTGATGCCGCTGGACAGGTGCACCAGCGCAACGTGACCGTCTTCGCCGACGGCGAGGTCGACCGGTCCCCGTGTGGTTCGGGTACCTGCGCCCGGCTCGCGGTCCTGGCCGCCGACGGCCGCCTGCCCGCCGGCACCGTGCTGCGGCACGAGTCCATCATCGGCACCACGTTCACCGGGACCGTGCTCGATACCGTCGACGCCGGCGGCCGCACCGCCGTCATCCCGCAGGTCACCGGAACGGCGTACCGCACAGGGGAGCACGTGTTCTCGATCGACCCGTACGACCCGCTGATCCCCGGATTCGTGCTGCGGTGAGGTCCCCCGCGCGGATGCCCTCACTGCCTGGCTCACCGCAGCGGTCCGGGCCATCACCCGCACCTAGCCCGGCGTGAAGAGGCGTCCTTCCGCACTGGCGAAAGACTGGTCACAACGCCGGCCGGATATGCCCGGCGGACCGCACGCATACGCGTAGTGAACCTCTGACCTGCCTAAACGCGAAGCGTAACCGATCCGGAGTTAGTCCGCAGCGACGGATCGAGTGATACACGGGTGGCTGGAAGGGCGCACCGATCGAGCTAACAATCGTCGGCATATCACCTGGTCCTGTGCGGCCGCTACGAGGTCATGGCGGCCTTGCGGGCGATGAAGACCAGTTCGAAGCCGGGACGGTCCGGCGCGCCGCGGACATCTGCCAGCTCGTAACCCGTTGAGATGAGCGAATCCTCAATCACCGGACGCGGCGGGTACCGCCGGATGCCCTCCGAAGTCAGCGTTGCCCCGTCAGCCGCGAAAACGTAAGTCCGCCGGGTGCTCACCAGGTCGCCGTCCACCCCGGTCACTTCGAGCCAGCTTTCGAACGCGCCCGCGTCAGGAGACTCGCGCCTGACATAGGTAGTTTCCCGGTTCCAGTTCAGCCACGGCTGGCCGGCCGGGTCCACGGACTCGAACACCAGGTGTCCGCCGGGGCGCAGCGCAGCATGGACACCGCCCAGCGTGGCCAGCGACTCCTGCTGGGTGAGGAACACGTTGCTGACGTTGCCGGTCATTGTCGCCAGGTCGACCGCGAGGGTCGGCAGGCTCGTCACGTCGCCATGAATCCACCGCACCCGCTGCGCGCCTGGCTTGGCCCTGGCGACATCCAGTGACGCCGCGGCCGGGTCCAGCCCGACGACCTCAAAGCCACGCTCGGCGAGCATGCTCGCCCAGTTACCCGTCCCGCAGCCGACATCAAGCACGCTGCGCGCGCCGAGCTCAGCCACGATCGCCAGGTAATGGGGCAGGTCAGCACGCTCCCCCGCCCAGACATCATAGATCCTGGCCAGCCGCGGGTCCGCGAAGAGGGCATCCTGCACGGTTAATCAGAATAGTGCGGTCAGAAACCGGGGAAACAGAATGGCCCCTCGGGTGCACCTCAGACAAGATGTCGGCCGACTAGAGCTTGGCGCCAATTAGGCGGCTCCGCGCGCATTACCTTCGTCGGCGTCCGTCACTTAGCATCACACCACCGCTCGGCGGTAACCCCGGCAGGACAGGCCCTACCATGCCGGTACCGGATCAGGAACGTCCCGCCCTGTCGTGCAGCCCTGCCAACTGAGGGCCATGCCGGGGCCCGGAACCGCCACGCCCGCATCTACGCGCCGACAGCACATCGAACACGCCGCCGGATAACCGACCACGCCCACCCTGGTCGTGTTACTTAATTCCATGAATCTCCCCGAACTAGGGAGATTTCCCGCTTTTCCGTGTAGTCCCCCTCGGACACAGATGCTGTTAGGCCTGCGACAGGCCGGCGCCCTGGAGCGGGGACAGTGCCCTGGCGCGCATCCGCCGCAGCAGCCGGGTGTCGGCGGTCCGCACCAGGGGGTGGACACCGTTGTTGGAGTCGGCTTCGGCTTGCCACCGGTCCCGCCGCGCTGTCAGCGTTGCCGGGTCGGCCAGCTCGGTGCAGTCGAGGGTGTCGTGGTTCACGTCGACGACGATCGTGTCGCCGTTCTCGAGGAGCGCCATCGGGCCGCCTAGCGCGGCTTCGGGTGAGATGTGGCCGATGACCAGTCCGACCGAGCCTCCGGAGAAGCGGGCGTCGGTCATCAGCGCGATCGTGATGCCGCGCTGGCGGCACAGTGCGGTGATCCGGGATGTCGGGTCGAGCATCTCTGGCATGCCCGGCGCGCCGCGGGGGCCCTCGTAGCGGATCACCACCATGTCGCGGTCCGCGAATTTCTCCGGCGCGGACGCCAGCGCCTCGATCAGCGCCGCCTCACCGTCGAAGACCCGGGCGCGGCCGGTGAACCGGCCGTCCTCCATGCCGCCCTCGACACCGGCGAGCTTGATCACGGCACCACCGTCGGGCGCCAGGTTGCCGCGGAGCATCCGCAGGCCGCCGGTCGGCTTGAACGGCGCCGACAGCGGGTGGATCACCTCGCCGTCCGGCGGGGGCGGGGCCAGCCGGGCGACCTGCCCGGCCAGGGTCTCGCCGGTGCAGGTGATGCAGTCGCCGTCGAGCACCCCGGCATCGAGCAGCTCGCGGACGATCACCGGCAGGCCGCCCTTGGCGTCGATGTCGACCATCGAGTAACGGCCGAACGGACGGGCGTTAACCAGTACCGGCAGGGTCCGCGAGGCCTTATTGAAGTCCTCCTGGCTGATCACCTCGTGCCAGAAGTCGATACCTGCGGCCCGGGCCAGCTCCGGCCCGTGCAGCACTACGTTGGTCGAACCGCCCATCGCGATGGCCACCAGCGTCGCGTTACGCAGCGCGGCCGCGGTGACGATGTCCCGCGGACGGAGGTCTCGCCCGGCCAGCACCTGCAGCGCGTCGAGCAGCTGGGCCGGGAACTCCCCGATCCGGCGCGGGTCCTCCGAGGCGGGACTCACCATGTGCAAGGGCTCCATGCCGCAGGTGGCGATGAACGACTGCATGGTGTTGTAGGTGAACATCCCGCCGCAGCTCCCGTGGCCGGGCGAGGCCTCCATGGCGATGCGCCGTCGTTCCCCGGGCGGATCGGCCGCCGCCTGGAAACAGGAGATGATGTCGATCGGCTCACCGGTCCGGGAGTCCGTGCCGGGCCGGATCGAGCCGTCGGACATGATCACCGCGGGCACGTTGTGCTCAAGGATCGCGGCGAGCGTCCCGACCGGCGGCTTGTCGCAGGCGACCACCGCGATCACCCCGCGCACGTCGCTGCCTTCCAGGTGCAGGCACACGCCGTCGTTCGTGGTCTCGCGGCCGATCAGCGAGTAGCGCATCTGGGCGGTGCCGTTGCGCTGCCCGTCGGAGATGCCGCTCGCGTAGTTCGGTGCGATGACCCGGACCGGCAGGTCCGCCGCGGCCACCCGGCGGCGCAGCTCGGCCTGGATCGCCTCGACCTTCGCGGGCACCCCCGCGTAGCAGATGCTGTCCCCCAGGTTGCCGACGACTCCCCACACGGGACAGTGGATCTTGTCCGGATCCTGGCCCTGCAGCCGCGCGGTCGCGACCGCCTGCGTGTCCTGTCCCGGCTTCCAAGCCGCCGCGTCGCTCACCGTTGACCTCTCGACCAGCTTCGGTGGATAGAGCTCGATCGTAGCCAGACGAGGCCGGGAGGTGGTGCCGGGAAGGACTATGTCCGTTCCGCCCCGGAACGGGGAACAAACGGGGCAGAGCCACGAGAGGGTGATGAGGATGCGTGCCGTCGTGTTCGCGGCCGTGGGAGAGCTGACCGTCGCCGAGCGGCCCGAACCGGTGCCCGGGCCCCGTGAGGTGGTCATCGAGACCGCGGCCGTGGGCATCTGCGGTACCGACACGCACGTGCTCGACGGCGAGTTCGAGGGCACCGTGTTCCCGCTGGTCCCGGGGCACGAGGCGACGGGCACGGTGGTGGCGATCGGCCACGGTGCGGACGAGGGGCCCAACGCGCTGGCCGCAGGCGACCACGTGGCGGTGAACCCCAGCTCGACGTGCGGCGAGTGCGATCTGTGCCTGACCGGGCGGCAGAACCTGTGCCGGGCCTGGAACGGCATAGGCGTGGTGCGGGCGGACGGCGCCGCCCAGCAGCGGTTCACCGCCCCGGTGGCCAATGTGTTCAGGCTCCGCCCGGACACCGACGTGTTCGAAGCGGCGCTGATCGAGCCGCTGGCCTGCGCCATCCACGGCTGGGACGTGCTGCCCCGGCGGATGGGCGACCATGTGCTGGTCTACGGATCAGGGACGATGGGCCTGCTCATGGCCCAGCTGGCCCCCCGGGCCGGGGCAGCCTCGGTCACGATCATCGACGTCAACCCGGACCGTCTGATCACCGCGGCCGAGGTCGGCATCGAGCACCGGTACACGAGCGCCGGCGACGCGGACCGCGCGGAGTGGGACGTGGTCATCGACTGCACCGGGAGCATCGCCGCGATCGAGGACGGCCTCCCGCGGGTCATGGCCGGCGGCGTGTTCCAGCACTTCGGCGTGGCACCCGCCGACGCCACCGCACGCTACTCGCCGTTCCGGGTATACCGTGACGAGGTTTCCGTGGTCGGGACGATGGCCGTGCTCAACTCGTTCGGGCGGGCGGTAGCGATGTTCGAGACGGGCGCGATCAAAGCCCAGCCGATGATCAGCCACAGCTTCACGCTCGAAGACTACGCCCAGGCGCTGCGGATGTTCCGCGCCGGCCAAGGGCGCAAGCTTCAGGTGCGGCCGAACCAGGACACCTCGCAGGGACTGCTCGGCCAGCGCCGTTAAACTGACCCACCATCGCCGGCATGACCGGAGCACGCGAAGCCGGACCGCGGACGCGGCAGATCTCGCCGGGGCAGTAACGACCCGATTTTCGATGGGTCAGCCGGTGCCAGGCAACCGCCAGGCCATCATGGCTTCCAGCCATCGCTGGAAGTCCTCTGCGGTCCAGCCGAGGCGGTGGACGAGACGCAGGTATACGTCGGGGGCCATATAACTGCTGAGGATGTCCTCACCTTGGCGCGGGGCGAGTCCCGGCCGTAGCGGGCCCTTGCCGCGGATGATGCCCAGCAGTATCCCGGCGCAGCACCGGTATCCAGGCTGGCTGTCCGCGCTCACGCCACGCAGCCGCCTTCGATGGCATCGGTAGCGCGGACCGGCATCGCTAGGCCTTGCCAGACATCTTTCTGTAATAAGCAGATCGCCGACTCGGTGCTCATCGCACGCGGTGCTCGGAGCACCGCAGAGGCGCTCCTATAAAACCAGTTCGGTATCTTTGGCCCCCGCCGCCGCACCCCGTTCCCGGCCGGCGGGCGGCCCGCAGGTGCAAGAACCTGGTACCGGGGAGCAGGCTCGCCGCCACTCGCAGGAAGCTCTGCTGGCCCTGGTTGCCTGGCCCCTGGTTGCACAATCCGCGCTTCGGCTCTCTCCGGAGTATGCCCGGGTCGGTCGTTGCTACGGGTTTGCGACGGCGTACATCCGCCATTCCCCGGGCACACCCTTCAATTCCTGGGCGCCGTGGTCGTCGAAGGTGATTCCGGAACCGGCGACCAGGTCTTTCACCGTTTGTGATACGAGCACCTGGCCCGCTGCCGCCAGCGCGGAAACGCGTGCGCCAATGGAGACGGCGATACCCGCCACCTTGCCGTCCAGCAGCTCGCATTCGCCGGCATGCAAGCCGATGCGCACCTGCAGGTCGAGTTCGCGCGTCGCCTCATGGATGGCCAGAGCACAGCGGATCGCGCGGGCCGGTCCGTCGAACCGGGCGAAGAACCCATCCCCGGCCGTATCCTGCTCTACGCCGTGGAACCGGGCCAGCTGCCGCCGGACCAGCGCGTGGTGCCGGGCCAGCAGCAGCCGCCATCGCGCGTCGCCGAGTTCGGCCGCCCTGGCGGTCGAGCCGACGATGTCGGAGAAGAAGATAGTTGCCAGCACCCTGTCCGGTTCGGGGGCATCCCTGGCCGCCGCGTCCTGGAGGAACGGGATGATGCGCGCCAGCAGCTGCGGCGCGAAAGCACCGGTGGGAATGTGCTCTTTGCCGTCCAGTTCCGCGTATACCGCGCCGGGAATGTGCTCGGCGAGGTAGCGCCCGTGCTCGACCTGGACCCACGGGTCAGCGTGCTGATGCACCACCAGGGTGGGGGCGCTGATGGCGTCCAGCACCGGACGCACGTCGATCGCCTTGTTCATCTCATCTAGTGCCGCGCCTGATCCAGGGCTGGCGCCGTACCGGAGCACGCGGGCCCGCGCCCGGACCTCCTCCTCCTCTGCCGAGGGGAAGCCGCTGCGCACGGCCGCTTCAATGCCTCCGGGCGCGACGAAGTCCTCCACGTTCTCCTCGGTTCCCTGACGGTATTCCCGCTCGGTCTCCCCGAAGGGGTAGTCAGGCGCCCACAGCGTGCGGGCCATCCCCCCGTACAGCACCAGAGCGGCCACGCACTCCGGATGCGACGCGGCGAAGACCACGCTCATCGGGACGCCTTCGGAGACGCCGAACAGCGCTGCGCGGTCTGACCTGGCCGCGTCCATCACCGCGCGGATGTCATCGCTTCGCTCCTCCAGCGTGGCCGCCCCCGCGACCCGGTCCGACATGCCGGTCCCCCGCTTGTCGAAAACCAGCACGCGCGCATGCCCGGCCAGACCGCGCAGCAAGGCAGCCAGCCCCGCCGCGTCCCATTGCAGCTCTACATGGGAGATGGCGCCGGGCACGTAAACCACGTCAAACGGGCCCTCACCCAGCACCTGGTAGGCGACCATGACATCCCCGCTGCGCGCATAGCGAGTCTCAGGCATGGCCACGCCCATGAGTCTGCATCACTCAACAGGGGCGTGCAAGAACAGGGATGCGGCACTGAGCAATGCATCCGAATTTCATTTCCTGGCATACTAACCGCCCGGGTCGGGACGGGTGGCGCTGGCGTAGCCGTGGCGGCACGGGTAGGCGGGCCACTTCCGGCTACTACAGATCGCCGGAACAAACAGTCTAATTCCCTGACGGTTGGCTACATCGAGCTCCATGGTGATCCGCTCCCGCATGGCAGGTCGGCGGATCTTACTGCCAGTACTACATAACTGGCGCGCGCACCAGAACGAATGTTCGGGAACGACGCGGACTGAGAATCGGCTGACACGGATTGACGCCAGAACGGCGGATCCGGTGTGTGTCGCGTTCTGGTGGCTGTCTGGGAACGTGGTGATGTCTGATGCCGGGACTGGCCTGGCGCCGGATCGGCCGCTGCCCGGAAAACCCGGTCCGGTAGCGAGGAGGAGCGGACCTAGGCTGGGAGCGTGAGCGAGGAACTGCCCGCCGGTGCCGTGGCCCGGGCTGCGGGTGCCTGGCCGGGCGGCACGTGGGAGTCCGCGCTGACCTGTCAGGAGTTCACCGCCGTCCGGGGCGTGGGCTTTGAGCCCGTCGGCCAGGTGTTCGGCGCGGCCGTCTATGCCGCCGGTTATGCCAGCGGGTATACCTGTCCCGGGGCGTGGGGATCATCTGGTGACCGGGGGCCTGCGGGGCCGGCCACCCAGGTGTCAGGGCGATGCGATGCGGGGTCGTTCGGGCCGCTGGTGGAGGCCAGGTACCAGGCCCGGCAGACGGCCATCGACCGGATGACCGCCGAGTGCGCCGCGCTGGGCGGCCACGGGGTGGTCGGCGTCCGGCTGTCCAGGGGGGCACTGCCCCTGAGCGGGCTGGATTTCACGGCCGCCGGCACCGCGGTTCGCGCGCCGGGTGCCGCGCACGGGCAGCGGGCGCTGTTCACATGCGACATCTCCGGGCAGGATTTCGCCAAGCTGATTACAGCGGGGTGGGTGCCGGCCGGCCTTGCGCTCGGCATCTCAATCGGGTCGCGGCACGATGACCGCATCCTGGCCGGCCAGGCGCGCTGGTGGTCCGGCAATGTCGAGGTGGCCGGCTGGACCGAGCTGGTGAACCAGTCGCGGCACGACGCCAGGCGCCGGCTGGAACAAGACGTCAGACGGCTCGGCGGCGAGGGCGTGGTGATCACCGGCATGCAGATGCAGGTGCGCGAGCGGGACTGCCCGGCCACGGTGGGCCGCCGCGACCACATCGCTGAGGTCACGCTCACCGGCACCGCCATCGCCAGGTTCTCCCGGGCCGGCCAGTGTCCGGCCGGCCCGGCCCTGACCGTCATGCCGCTCGGCCCGCAGCGCCGCCAGGCAACCAGGATCCGGATATAGCCGGGCACCAGCCGGGCACGATAATCGCGGCGGACCACAGAAGCTTCACCCAAGGCGAGCTCGCGTTTGACCCTGGTGCCCAGCCATTAAGCCGGAGTTGCCGTAACTCCGCGTAGAGATTGCCACTTTGACGTGCTGAAGGTTACCGGTTACGACTACCGGATGTAGCCACGAAATTAGCGTGTTGATCCTGCTTTCTTCGATGATCTCCGGTTATGATCTGGGTATGGCAGCACGTACCGGCGCGATGCACGTAGCCCGGAACAAGCGCACCTACGTGGCGAAGTCCGGCGAGCGGCGGGTCTATGAGTCGGTCCTGGTCCGCCGGACCTACCGCGACGGCGGCAAGGTCCGCCACGAGACGCTGGCGAACCTGTCGGCGCTGCCGGCCGAGGCGGCCGCCGCAGTCGAGGCGACCCTCAAAGGCGAGCGGCTGGTCCCGGCCGGGCAGGCGGTCACCATCACCCGGTCGGTGCCGCACGGGCACGTCGCCGCCGTGCATGCCATGGCCGCCAAGCTGGGCCTGCCCGCGCTGCTGGGCCCGGCAGGCCGGGCCCGGGACCTGGCCCTGGCCCTGATCATCTCCCGGGTGGTCAGCCCGGCCTCCAAGCTGTCCGCCTTGACCTGGTGGGCTGATGTGACGCTGGGCGCCGACCTGGGCGTGGACGGCGCGTCCAGCGATGACATCTACGCCGCGATGGACTGGCTGGCCGGCCGGCAGGACTCCATCGAGACCGGGCTGGCCCGCCGTCACCTGGCCCCGGACACGAACCCGGCGCGGATGGCGCTGTTCGACCTGTCGTCCTCGTGGCTGGAAGGCTCACGGTGCCCGCTGGCCGCCCGCGGGTACTCCCGGGACGGCAAGGAAGGCAAGCTGCAGATCGAGTACGGGCTGCTGACCGACCCCGAAGGCCGCCCGGTCGCGGTCCGGGTGTTCCCCGGCAACACCGGCGACCCCGCCGCGTTCACCGCGATCGTGCAGGTGGTGCGGGACACGTTCGGGCTGGCCAAGATGGTCATGGTCGGCGACCGGGGCATGATCACCAGCGCCCGGATCGCCGCGCTGAACCAGGCCGTGGACGGCACCCCCCGCAGCGATCCCTATGAGTGGATCACCGCGCTGCGCGCCCCGGCCATCCGCAAGCTGATGGCCGACGGCGGCCCGCTGCAGCTGTCCCTGTTCGATGAGCAGGACCTGGCCGAGATCACCAGCCCGGACTTCCCCGGCGAGCGCCTGATCGCCTGCCGCAACCCGGTGCTGGCCGCCGACCGGGCCCGCAAGCGCGAAGACCTGCTGCAAGCGACCGAGAAGCTGCTGGCCCCCGTCATCACCCGCGTCCAGGCCGGCCGGCTGGCCGGCGCCGGGCCGATCGGGATCGAGGTCGGCAAAGTCATCAGCACATACAAGACCGCCAAGCACTTCGACGTGGCCATCACCGATACCAGCCTGGCCGTATCCCGCAGGCAGGACCAGATCGACGCCGAAGCCGCCCTGGACGGGTTCTACGTGCTGCGCACCCCCGTCACCCCGGACGAGCTGGACGCCCCCGCCGTGGTGACCGCCTGCAAGAACCTCAAATACGTCGAACGGGACTTCCGGCACATCAAATCCGACGACCTGGACCTGCGCCCGGTGTTCCACCGGCTCGAAGAACGCGTCAAGGTCCACGTGCTGATCTGCATGCTCGCCTGCTACCTCACCTGGCACCTGCGCCGCGCCTGGGCCCCGCTGACCTTCACCGACGAGAACCCGCCCGCTCAGGGCAACCCCGTCGCCCCCGCCCGCCGCTCCGCCCGTGCCCAGGCCAAAGCCTCCGGCCAGCACGACCCGGCCGGCCAGCCCTACCACAGCTTCCGCGGCCTGATCGGCCACCTGGCCACCTTGACCCGCAACCAGGTCCGGTTCACCGGCGCCCAGGCCACCGTGCCGATGCTCACCGAGCCGACCAGCGCCCAGCGCGAGGCCTTCGACCTGATCGGCACCGCGATCCCGCTCAGCTTGAAGTAGCCAGAACACCACCGGGCCAGCCCGTCAAAACCGCACATCAAACCCAGAATCGACGACCGAACTAGCCGTAACTTCGGATTAAGCGCCGAGCGCCGTTCCGTTCTGCGCAGAGCCATGTGCTGGTCAAGCTTCAGGCTCGCACATATAGACATTTCAGGAGCCGGGGGTCTGTCAAGTTAACGGTGTAACTTCTTCCTCTCCTGTTACTTGCGTCCCGCGCCGAGGCGGCCGTCGAAGGTGAGATCGAAGGCGTTCAGGGCGGCCTTCCACCGGTTGGACCACCGCTGGCGGCCCTTGCCCGTGGGGTCGAGGCTCATCAAGGCGAGGTAGAGGCACTTGAGGGCGGCCTGCTCGGTCGGGAAGTGGCCGCGGGCCTTGACCGCCCGCCGCAGCCTCGCGTTGATCGACTCGATCGTTATCTTGAGCCCGAGGGGTGAGCAGGGCTGTGACCTGGGCTGTTTCGTCGAAGGCAGTGTCCTCGACGAAACGGGGTGAGACGGTTAGGGCGTTGTTAGCTGGGTCCGATCGTTATCGAAGTGCGAGGTTTGCCGGGTGTTCGTAGCTGGCCGAGGGCTTCGGCGAGCTGGCGGCGGAGCCGCCGGTTTTCCTCGGCGAGTTGCCGGTTGCGTTCGCAGGCAGCCTGCAGCCGGCGCCGGAGCGATGGGTCGGACGCGCGCTGGCCGACGGGGACCCGCGATGGCGGTGCTTGCCGGGCTGTGTCTCGTAGCTGCTGGATCTCGGTTCGGATGTCGGGCTGGGAGTAGAGCCACGACCTGGAGACTTCGGCCGTCCGGGCGACGATTCCGAAGGTGACGGGGGTCCGGGCCCGGCTGAGTTCACGCAGTGCTCGGATGGCCTTGGCGCGGGTCAGCTCATGCCGACGGCGGGCCGAAACGATCAGCTGGGCAGTGTTGTCAGCGGGCACCGGCGGTGACCTCCGCGGATCCGGTGTCGTCCTGCAGCCCGATGATGATGTTGTCGAGGTTGGCCAGGACCTGCTGATTCATCTCGGCGAGGCGGGTCTGGCCGCGGGCTTGGGCCGCGGAGATGATCTGGACGATCTGCTGCCGGTGATCGCGGTGATGGGGCAGGAACTCCGGGGTCGTAATGAACATCGGGCAGGTCAGGCACGCGTTGGCATGCGGGCAGGTCTTC
This sequence comes from uncultured Actinomycetes bacterium, assembly GCA_963787645.1. Lineage (GTDB taxonomy): Bacteria > Actinomycetota > Actinomycetes > Streptosporangiales > Streptosporangiaceae > Palsa-504. The sequence continues at coordinate 19,754 of CAWBDS010000009.1, forward strand.
TGCGCCGGCAGCCCGCAGAACCCGTTCGGCAGGGCCTGGGTGGCCCGGCCCAGACGCTGTTTGGCCCACGCGGCTTCGGCCAGCGGCCCGTCGGGGTCGAGGGTGACCGTCTGTCCGGTGATGCTGACCTTGCGGGCGGCTTCCCAGTGCCGGCGGACCGTGGCGTCGTGCAGCCGGGCGTAATGGCCGGTCATCTGCGACGAGTCATGATCGAGAATCCGGCGGACGACTTCCTGCGGCACGTCTCGGTTGATCATCCTGGTTCCGAGCGTGTGACGCCACTGGTGCGGAGTGAAATGCACCGGCAAGCCGTGCTCATCTTGGACGTCGCAGCGTCCCAGCCAGCGGTAGAGGGCCAGCCGGTAAGTCGAGCTGCTGACCGGAGCCTGCCCGTCGAGGTTCTTGGTCGGCCGGGGGAACAGGCCCGGCGGGATGCGGGGCCAGCGTTCCAGGACGCGGTGCTGCTGCTCATCGATGAGACGGCGGAGTTCCTCGTCGATGGGGACGAGCGCCTCGCGTTTCATCTTGTGGTTGAAGTACCGCAGATACGGGGCTCCGTCAGCGTCGCAGGCGATGCAGTCCCGTTCGAGGCGGAGGGCGTCGGAGACCCGCAGCCCGCAGTGGATCAGGATCAGGGTCACCAGCCGGTAGGCCGCGTTGCCCCACCGGTCGAGGTTGCCGGGATGCTCGACCTGCGCCATGACGTGCTCGGCGAGTGCCCGCGGTGGCCGTTCGCTGCGCTTGGGCAGGTCCTGGGGAAAGAACATCGCGGTGGCCGGGAGCGTGTCGTCCCAGTGGTGCTGGCGGATCGCGGTGAAGAAGCTGTTCAGCAGCCCGATATGAGCGCCCTGGCGCTGGCTGCCGGTCATCTCGGCATGCAGGTCGGCCAGGTACCGCTCCAGCAGCGGCCGGTCCACGTCGCCGAGCCGGGCGATGTTCGCCGCCGGGGCGGAGAGGAACTGGGCGAACCGCTCGACCGCGCGGACTGCCCGGCGGCTGGCCTCCAGGCAGAGCCCGGTACTGATCCGCCAGCGGGCCCACCGTTTGGCCAGCTCTTTGAGCCAGGGCTGGGGAATGCGGTCGAACCGCAGCGTCTGGCGGCCCTCGAACCCCAGGTTATGCAAGCGCCAGACGTCTCGGCCGTACTCGACGTCCCAGCCGCCAGCGTCGGCCAGGTCCTCGACCTGGCGGCGGGCAAAGATAAGCAGGGCCCGCGGGTTGGAGTCCATGGGAGCCGGGCGGCCGATCCGCTGCCGCCATGTCTCTTCGGTCCAGTCGAGCAGCGAGGTCACCGGGCACGTCGCCAGGAACCGCACCACCTGCGTGACCACGAAGGGCTGGACCTTGACGGTCCGCTCGTCCCGGCGGCGTTGCAGGGCGTACTGGATCTCCAGCTTCAGCTGCGCGGGCAAGCCGTCCAGGAAGATGCGCTCGTTGCGGGGAACGACACCGGTTTCGGCATAGCCGCGGATGAACTCCCCGGCGCCGGGGCGGCCGGCGGTCTTCCAGGTTTTGCCGTGACCGTTGCAGAACGGGATGTCCTTCTCGGCCCACAGGTCGCAGGCCGCGATCTGACATAGTGCCTGCCCGGTCGGCATGCAGGTCACGGGCACTGCGGCCAGCCACTGTGGCAGCGCCGGGCGGCCCGCACGCTCGCGGGACTGAGCATGGCGGATGCACAGCCCCTGGCGGGCGACTCCGCGGCCGCAGCCCGGTGCCCGGCAGCAGGCCAGCGGGATCTGCTTGTGCCACCGAGGGTCGGTGGCTGCGGCAAAGGCGTCCAGGTCGGGCCTGCCCTCGGTGATCCACCGGTCATGATGAGCTGCGCATAGCCCCCAGCCGCCGCGGCCTGTCCGCGGGCAGCTGGGAACCCGGCACAGAGCTCCGCCGAACACTGGGTCGGCCGGATCGAAGACGAACTCGTCGGCCCGGAACTCCGGCCGGACCGTCGATATCAGCTTGCCGAGCAGCCCCGGCACGGGCGAGAACGGGATCGGGAGCGTGCCGGTCACCACGACACCCGCCGCCCGGCGAACCAGCCGGCCGCCTCAAGTACCCGACGGGCGTCCTCGCTGGTCAAATGCCCATAGACCTCCAGTGTGGTGGTGATCGAAGCGTGACCGAGGACCGCCGACACGACCTCGACCGGAGCGCCGTCGCGGAGCAGGCGCGTGGCAGTGGTATGCCGATACCAGTGCGGGTCGAAATCGATGCCGGTCTGGCGACGTAGCCGGCAGACCAGGTCATAGACCGCCGGGTAGGCCAGCGGGCGGCCGTGCGGACGGCCCCACAGGTTGACGAATACGTAGTCGGAGTCGAGATCGCCGTACTCCTCGTGCAGGTAGTCGGCATAGAGCCGGATTAGCTCTGCGGAGACGGGGATGGTGCACGTGTTCGCCGACTTGGTTCGTGCGCCGTTGGCGTTGTGCCGAGGGAACACCATGACCTCGCGTTCAGCGGCGGCGATGTCTTCATGCCGGAGCCCGAGCGCCTCGCCGATGCGCATCCCGGTGTCATAAAGCACGGCGAACAGCAACCGGTCCCGCAACCGCCTGCAGGCATCCAGGATCGTCTGGACTTCATCGGCGGTCAGGATTCGCGGGAGCTTGCGGGATGTCTTCAGCGCGATCATGCGCCGGGCAGCTGGCTGACCCTTGCTGATGTGGTGCAGGAACGGCTTCCACCCGCCCCGCCGCCCGGCCGGGCCCCAGGTGATCAGCAGCTCACCCAGATCCACCCCGTTCCGGGCCGCATGCAGATAGAACGCGCTGAGCGCCGAGAGTTTCCGGTTCACCGTCGACGCGCTCACGTGGTGTTCTACCGAAGGGAGGATCGCGACCCGCCCGTCCCGGCCAGCCGGCGGCAGCCGCAGCCAGGCTACGAACTCGCCGATGTCTTCCAGACGCACCTCGCGCCAGTCCAGACCGCAGCCATCCAGGAAGGTGAAGTAGTCCTTCAGGTCATGGGCATAGGCCTTAATCGTGTTCGGGGAGCGTTCGATATCGGTGAGATAGGCCAGGTAACGCTCAATCGCAGCCACCGGGAGATCGTCGGCTCCCAGCACAGTCCACGACTCAAGCGACGAGACGGGCGACAGCACCCGCTGAACAAGCATGGCTCCTCCGGAAGATCCGCGTGATGGACAGCGGTAGATAACCACGTCCACCAGGCATATCCCGGCCCCTCAACCCCTCGTGCTCAACATGCCGGACACCGCTTCGAGGGCTCAAGATAACGATCGCGTTGGTGGTGCAGATAATGGTGCGGATCTCGTTGTCGAACCGCAGGAAGGGCACGAACTCGGCCCAGGCATTTTCCCAGAGCCTGATGATGGCCGGATAGCGCTTTTCCCATTTAGCGGAGAATTCGGTAAGCGCGTCCAGTGCGGCGGCCTCCGACGGTGCAGTATATACCGGCTTGAGGTCTTTCGCGACCTCCGCCCAGTGGCGTTTCGACGCGTACTTGAACGAGTTCCGCAGGAGATGAACGATACACGTTTGCACGACGGTTTTCTCCCAGACGGAATTCACCGCGTCGGGCAGCCCTTTCAGGCCGTCGCAAACGAGCATGAGGACGTCGCGGGTGCCGCGGTTCTTGATCTCCGACAGGACCCGCAGCCAGAACTTGGCGCCCTCGCCGTCGCCGTGCTCCCCGGCCCACAGGCCCAGGATGTCCCGTTCCCCGTCCACGGTGACCCCCAGCGCCAGGTAGACCGGCCGGTTGGCGACCTGGCCCTCGCGGACCTTCACCATGATCGCGTCGACGAACACGACCGCGTAAACCGGGTCCAGCGGCCTGTTCTGCCATTCCGCCATCCCGTCCATCACCCGGTCGGTAATCGCGGTAATAGTCTGCTTCGAGACCTCGGCACCATATATCTCTTCCAGGTGCGCGGAGATCTCCCCGTGCGTGAGCCCTTTCGCGGAAAGGGATATCACCATTTCCTCGACGCCGGTCAGCCGCCGCTGGCGCTTGGCGACGATTCTCGGCTCGAAGCTGGAATCCCGATCTCGCGGCACCGAGATTTCCACAGGCCCAGCCTCGGTAATCACCGTCTTGGCACGGTGCCCGTTACGGGAATTACCGCCGTCACGGCCCGCGGGGTCGTGCTTCGAGTAGCCGAGATGATCGTCCATCTCGCCCTCGAGCGCGCCCTCAACGACCATCTTGGTCAGCCTCCCGAGCAGGCCTCCCTCGCCGGTCAGCTTCAGGCCGCCGGCCCGCGCCCGCTCGGTGAGCTCACGCAGCAGCTGCTCATCAGCCGCCGACAGGCTCTCCGGCTCCTGGCCCTGTTCCCTCGTCACGTCAGTCATCTGGTGTCTCCTCCGTTCAGGAAGTTACACCGTTGTATTTACAGTCCCGGAGCCGGTCATAGGCAGGCAGGCCGTCGGCTTATCTCGCCACCGCCGGCAAAGTGGCGGCCGGAATGTGGCCGGGAGGTAGTGGGTGCCGGCGGCCTACTGCTTGACCAGCGTGCCGACGGTGACGTGTGGCCAGTGAATGCCGTTGAAGTCGAGCATCACCAGCTGCGTGTACTGCAGCTGGTGCGTGTCCGGCTGGCCCCCGGTGCCGGCGATCGTCTCGATCCAGAACGTCGCCTGGGTCTGCGTGGCCTGGGCGTTGCCTCCGGGGGGATTGCCGCTCGAGGCCAGGAACGCCATGTTGGCGGTGCCGCCGCCGGCCTTGATGGTGCTGTGATCGGTCGCCACGTGCAGGAACGTCCGGCTCTTCATGGTCGTGCCCTGAAGCGAGGACTGGAGTGCGTCCTGCAGCACGCTGTTGGGGTTCTTGACGTTGTTCTGCGTCACCCCGGGAGCCACGGAGCGGAACTGGGTCGGCTGGGACAGGTTCAGCTCGGTGAACGTCTGGGCCACGGAGTCGAAGTCGCTGTTCGCGGGCGCCGGGCTGCCGAAGAAGAACGGCAGGACGTTGTTGTCCGGGATGTTCTGGGGACCTCCCGGGATCACCTGGGCGACGCCCTGGGCCAAGATGACCGTGCCGTGCGGGATCGACGCCATGCGGACCACCGACGCCGCTTGGCTGGGATCGGTCGTAGCGGGCACCGTGGCCCAGATGCCCGGCTCGATGTGGAGCCCCGCGCCGGTGCTCGACTCGCTGATCTGCTGCATGTAGGTCAGGCCGAACACGTTGATGTCCGCCATCGCCAGCCCGCGGTTGGGGATCGGCCCGTTGACACGCGTGAACACCAGCGTCTCATCGGTCTTGTTCAGCTCGAGAAAGCGGTCCTGCTGGTCCGCCGGATGGTGCGGCCTCCAGATGGCGTTGAAGCCATGGCCCTTCCACGTGCCCAGGAGGCCCGCCAGGGCCCCGAGTGGATCGGGTGCCGCCGCGAGCGCCTCGAGCAACTCCGTCGCTTGCGCCTCAGGCGTAGCGAGCCCCGCGAACGCGAAGTCCGGGTCCGTCTGCGTACCTGCCGTCATGATGACTCCCTTCAGGATCAGTAGCCGCTTAGCCCCGGTCCAGGCCACGATGCCCTTGGTCCGCGGCAGACCGGTCACGGGAAGCCTCAACGGGGCGAGCATATAGATTCCGCCACCGCCCTGGCACGTCCGTGCCGGTCCTTGCATGGCTCTAAACCCGCCACTGAGCAGGTTCTGGCTGCCATGCCCGACGCGGCGCAGCCCGGCCGCGGCCGTGGCGACCTCGGCCCATTGATCGACAGAGCCGCCTAGGACGGCGGGCGCGTACCAGGCGGCGTAGCTGTCCGCCGCCGCGCCGGCGTGGCGGATGTCGTCCGCCACTACCGGGCAGGTCACACCTCCTGGGCGGGACGGAACTGAATGCGGCCACTGGCGGGTGAACTCGGTGATGACACCCAGGTCCGCTTCGAGCACTCACGCACCCGCCGCATCAGCCAGCCCGCGCGGTGCGCAATGGCGCCGGCGTCGCGGACTGGCTCATCGAGAACGTTCCCTGGATTGGGCCACCATCATGCCCATAGCCGGTGTACCTCACGTTCATGGGCCTTCCCGTCATGAGCCGGGCATCATCACATGCCTGCGGTTGTCATGCTGCTCGCGGGCGGGCGTGGCCGCTGGTCCCTCGCCGGGCGGATGTTCAACCCCCCGAGCAGCAGTGGCTGCCCGGCACCGGCAGCACCCCGGACCGGCCCTGCTCGCGCGGAGCGCCTCGGCCAATCACACCGGACACGCCCTGGCGGCACGCTCGGAGCCGTTCTCCAGACACGCGGCGCCCCGTGTCGCCGATGGCCCACGCCACCGACCGAGACGTTCGTGGCGCCCCTGGCTCGGCCGCTAAGCAGGCCAAATCCCAAGCACGGCCAAGTAAGGTTCGAAGCACCAGCCGGCAGGCGCCAAGACCGCAGCCATGACCCATCGGTGAGTATTCCGTGTACATCAGCACCTCAGAACGACGCGATGTACCGCACGTACCCGTCGTCTGCCGCGAGCACGACGAGCCGCAGTCGGCCGGGCACCTGGGCGACCTTGCTGAAGTCGGCGAGGAGCTGGCCGTAGAGCATGGGGCGCGCGGGCTGGCTGCCGGAAGGGCGAGAGCGCAGGTACTTGACCTCGATCGCCAGGTCGTACGGCTCGCCCACCCACAGGTCCGTGCGCGTCCCGCTGCGGGAAGGACGCTCCAAGACGATGGCTCCCGCCGGCAGTGCCCACGCCGATTGCAGGCCCAGGGCCAGGCAGAAGTGGATCGCGTGCTCGGATGCCGGGAACCCGGCCGCATCGGCCTGCGCCCGGAACTGCTCCGCGAACGCGTCAAGGCCGGTGATCAGCGAGTTCCCGGTGTCCATATTCCTTCCCCAGCTGTCCGGTTCGGCGCAAGGCCCTGCGGGCACCGTACGCGGCCAGCTGACTCGCGGAAGGCAGGATGAGATGATTGCCGCGTGACAAGGGCAGTCGAGGATGCGGTCCGTGCGGCGGTCTCTCCCCGGGACCTGCTGGCAACTCCGTCCGGGCGGGGGCAGTTCACTATCGCCGAATACACCGCCCACGGGATCGTGCTGCTTCTCGGCGAGAAGCAGCACCGGACGCCGCTGCCGTGGCAGGCCCTGGAGCAAGTACCAGATTTCCTGCGGGGGCGGGGCGGGGTCCCGATCGGCAGCCTCTATTCAACCCGACAGCACGGCGGGAAGCCTGGACGCGCACCTGAAGGCTTTCACCAAGACCGCGACCGCCGGCTGGATTGCCGTCGTGCTGGAAAAGGCAGCCGTTATCACGGTGGACCGCACAGCCCGGCGCGCATCAAGCTGCGTCCGGGCTGGTAGCCGCACGTCGCGCAGAAGGACCCGATCTGCGCGGCTGGGCCGATGAGCACTACAGACCGGATGTCCGCGCATAGCGGCGGGTCGGCGTGCGGTTATCAACCGGACTTCACGTAGTTGGTCGCGCCGGTTATAGCCCAACGTGCCAGGTAGCCGACCGTATATTTATGCATTGGCGCGCTCGGGGTAAACGTCCGGTTCTGCCGAATTGAGTGTGTTATAGGTTCGCATGCGTGGATGCCTACTTCACCTAACTTAGCCTATTAGCAGCAGTGATATCACGGTAGTATTCTTGTGATTTCTGTGCGGCTAATTGAGTTGATTGTGCAGGAGGTCAGCATGGCGGGCATTGCTATCACGATCGGCAGACTCCCGGGTTACATGAAGATTCTAAGACAGCAGATTGGGACGTAACGCCTCCACCCACCACTGCAGTTGGTGTACCGGCCGGGGGGGGTCGCTGGTAGGCGGCAGCCTGCCACCTACTACATCGCTGCATTTGGGTCGACTGTCACAGAAGTTTAATATTAATACGGCCCAGTTCAAGTCAAGTAACAATTCATCGCCAACAGAGCTGTGATCACGGCACGTCCCGATCCTATATTCAGGTGTTCCTGTTGAACTTCCTTAAAATCCAGTCTAGACTTCGCTGAAGCCAGTATCAATTGACAGGTGGTGACAGGCGCGATGACTGAGGCGTCGGAGCTCTGGAACCTCGCGAGAGCTTGTCGTGAGGACGGCCGCACAAGTGAAGCGATCGAATATTACGAGCGTGCGCTGCCATATTACCAAGCATCAGACAAGCTGGAGGAGCGACAATATCTCCTCAACGAACTCGGAGGCGCTTATCAGGCGTTCGGCTCGGTGACTCTTGATAATGGCCGTGTAGAAAAGGGAATTCACTACCTTCACCAGAGCATGCTGATAGCGAAGCGCCGTAAGGATAGTCAAGGACAGGCTATTGCCCTAGTTAATATTGGCATCGCTTATCATGACATGCGTCGCCTAGATGACGCAGCGGCCATGCTTGACCAAGGATTGGGGCTTCTTCGCGAACTCGGTGACCGCAAGTTGGTTGCTCAAGGCCTCACCTATGTCGGAGCGGTACAAAGAGATGCCGGGCGGCTGACCCAGTCCGTTGAGACATTGCAGCAAAGTATTTCTCTTCTACGCGAAGATGGCGACCGATCCGCGGAGGCGGAAGCTCTGAGGAGCCTTGGGCGCACCTTTCAGAGACTCAATCGCTTCGACGAGGCGCTTGATTGCCTCGACCAGAGCAGGACGATCTACCGGCAAGCAGGCGACCGCTATCGTGAGGCAGTTGCAATCGACGATATCGGTACGATCCAATGCCGTTGAATTAGGCTGCGGGATGGAGCAGGCGGATCGTCGGCGGCGAGTTGTGGGAAATGTTCTTCTGTTCTCGCCGCTTCATCAGGAAAGCCGTATGTTGCGTGCGTTTCACTGCGCGGGGACAGGTGCGCTCCCGACGAGCCGGGTTTGGCCTCTCGGTGATTTCCTCAATGGCCTCCTGGACTGCCTTCGCGAGTCTCAGAGGGGGAAAAAGCCGCCTGCCCGGAAACCTGGCGGCGGATAACGCGCAGCGTGCGGATGAACGACATTCTGTCCGGATCGAGTTCGGCCTGGTCGGCGGCTTCGCGCATGAGGTGCCGTATGCCGTAGTGGGCAAGGAGAAGCCCCCATATCTCCTGCTCAACCAATTCTGGCTTGCGGGAGCGCAAGATCATCCCCGCGCCGCGCTGGTGCGTCTTGAGCTCATCGAACACAAGCTCCGCCTCCCAGCGCTGATGATAAGCCACGGCAAGTTCGGTAGCCGAGATTTCATTCGGGTCTGTGATATTGGTGACCAGGGTTATGATCTCCTCGCCGTCTCCCCGGTCCGGGATCTCGTAATCGACGACCCGTACGTAGAACCCAGGAAGGTCGGTTATCTTCGCCATTCCGTGACGAAGCCGGTACGAGTTCTTGGCCTTCTCCTTCGAATCCGCGATGAACGAGAGATAAGAGCCGTCGGTAAACCATTCCAGGACGGGCAATTCGACATTCGCCCCCACCCTGAATAGGGCGTCGGCGCCGGCGTCAAGGACCATCTTGAAATTCGTGTAGCTGTACAGTCCTGCGTCGGCCATGACGAGCATCCCGGGCTCGACGGCCCCGCTCGACAGGATGCGGCGGGTCAGGGTCTCCTCGCCCTCTCCGTCTCTGCCTATTTCCGCGGCGACGATCGCGTGCGTGCCGCATTCCGCCAGTGCGCCCATCCGGACGAAGGGAAACGCGCTCCGTCCTTTCTTTCCCGCGTACCCGAAGTACCCGGCGTTCTCCTCGCTGTCCGGGGCTTCCATGCCGAATCCGTCGACCGCCATCAGGCGTCGCCCGGCCAGCCACGCGCCTTTAGTCGACCGCATCGCGCACGGTACTGCGACGCGCTCGTAAAGCTCCCGCATTACCTTCGCGCCGAGTCTCTGCCGGGCGTGGCATAGGCCTCCCGGACTGGGTGTTTCCCAGTCTTTCCGCCATGTGCCCATATAATCCAGCCCGTCGGCCAGCTTTCGCATGACCTCTTCGTAAGAGTCGCCGTAAAACAACGCCATGGCCATCACGAAATACACCATTACGCGCGCCGGGAGCTTATTCTTGCGGATCTCCTTACGGCCTTCGGATGCGACTACCTCGTCCACCAGCTCACGCGGCACCAGTCGGGTGAGCGTCCCTATCCCAATGGCGTCAGTCAAGAATGACGGCATGTCGGTGCTGCTGGTCACGATCTCCGGCATTCCGCCAATCTAAGGGAGATACCGTCATCCTGGCAACTATTAGCGCGTTGTCCACAGATTTCGGCGTGTCCGCCAGTGGATATGTGGAAACCCGGATCCGAGAGCCTTAATTCAACGGCATTGCGCCCTGTCGCAATGCCGTTGAATTAGGCTGCGGGATGGAGCAGGCGGATCGTCGGCGGCGAGTTGTGGGAAATGTTCTTCTGTTCTCGCCGCTTCATCAGGAAAGCCGTATGTTGCGTGCGTTTCACTGCGCGGGGACAGGTGCGCTCCCGACGAGCCGGGTTTGGCCTCTCGGTGATTTCCTCAATGGCCTCCTGGACTGCCTTCGCGAGTCTCAGAGGGGGAAAAAGCCGCCTGCCCGGAAACCTGGCGGCGGATAACGCGCAGCGTGCGGATGAACGACATTCTGTCCGGATCGAGTTCGGCCTGGTCGGCGGCTTCGCGCATGAGGTGCCGTATGCCGTAGTGGGTAAGGAGAAGCCCCCATATCTCCTGCTCAACCAATTCTGGCTTGCGGGAGCGCAAGATCATCCCCGCGCCGCGCTGGTGCGTCTTGAGCTCATCGAACACAAGCTCCGCCTCCCAGCGCTGATGATAAGCCACGGCAAGTTCGGTAGCCGAGATTTCATTCGGGTCTGTGATATTGGTGACCAGGGTTATGATCTCCTCGCCGTCTCCCCGGTCCGGGATCTCGTAATCGACGACCCGTACGTAGAACCCAGGAAGGTCGGTTATCTTCGCCATTCCGTGACGAAGCCGGTACGAGTTCTTGGCCTTCTCCTTCGAATCCGCGATGAACGAGAGATAAGAGCCGTCGGTAAACCATTCCAGGACGGGCAATTCGACATTCGCCCCCACCCTGAATAGGGCGTCGGCGCCGGCGTCAAGGACCATCTTGAAATTCGTGTAGCTGTACAGTCCTGCGTCGGCCATGACGAGCATCCCGGGCTCGACGGCCCCGCTCGACAGGATGCGGCGGGTCAGGGTCTCCTCGCCCTCTCCGTCTCTGCCTATTTCCGCGGCGACGATCGCGTGCGTGCCGCATTCCGCCAGTGCGCCCATCCGGACGAAGGGAAACGCGCTCCGTCCTTTCTTTCCCGCGTACCCGAAGTACCCGGCGTTCTCCTCGCTGTCCGGGGCTTCCATGCCGAATCCGTCGACCGCCATCAGGCGTCGCCCGGCCAGCCACGCGCCTTTAGTCGACCGCATCGCGCACGGTACTGCGACGCGCTCGTAAAGCTCCCGCATTACCTTCGCGCCGAGTCTCTGCCGGGCGTGGCATAGGCCTCCCGGACTGGGTGTTTCCCAGTCTTTCCGCCATGTGCCCATATAATCCAGCCCGTCGGCCAGCTTTCGCATGACCTCTTCGTAAGAGTCGCCGTAAAACAACGCCATGGCCATCACGAAATACACCATTACGCGCGCCGGGAGCTTATTCTTGCGGATCTCCTTACGGCCTTCGGATGCGACTACCTCGTCCACCAGCTCACGCGGCACCAGTCGGGTGAGCGTCCCTATCCCAATGGCGTCAGTCAAGAGTGACGGCATGTCGGTGCTGCTGGTCACGATCTCCGGCATTCCGCCAATCTAAGGGAGATACCGTCATCCTGGCAACTATTAGCGCGTTGTCCACAGATTTCGGCGTGTCCGCCAGTGCATATGTGGAAACCCGGATCCGAGAGCCTTAATTCAACGGCATTGCGGTACGATCTATTCTTCTGCCGGCGACAAGGCGGCAGCGCGAGTAAATCTTACGGAAGCGCTCGAAATCTTCAATGAACTGGGAGTTCCTGATGCTGATCTGACCCGGGCCAAGATCAATGGCCTTGCTTTTAGGTGATCTGCAAAGGGTTGAGCAGGTGGACTCGATTTTACGCAAGAAATTTCAAAACCATCATGAGCAACAAAGGTCAGATTACCACGCCTTAAGGCAAAGGCCTTTAGGGCCGGGAGTAATATGCTGTGAGTAAGGATATTATATCCTAGCTAACCGTGGATCGGGGGGAGGTACGGAAGCGCTGCGAGCCATGAGGTAAGTGTCGAATTTCGCCGGGTTTGCCGCAAGTAGCGTGCTAGTTGGTACAACTGCCCATGCACGCCAAGTTTGGAGATCGTCTACAGTTGGGTCGAGTTGGGCTACTCCTTGTTCCAGATGCAGTCCCATGCTTTGAGCTTTTAGCTTCTCAAGAGAATCTGTTGAAGGGGCAAAGCCGATTGTCAAAAGTTCGACAAGTTGCTCGCGGGTCTTCATTTTTTCCTGACCAGTCGAGCTAAGTTGAACGAGAAGTGCAACCGCTTCTTGATCCACCGCCCAAGACTCTCTGGCCTGGCATTGCTTTTCTACCCAACTCAGCAGCAGGCCCCGCATCTGGTGCCTATCCTCTGCTGATGGGGCGAGATCGACAAATTTTTGAAATAGCTCATTTATCATGTCAAGCCTATGTTCACGGATCTGACTCGCCGCAATATTCAGCAGATTCTGGCGTATCTGGTGCTTATCCTCGGAGGTGGGGCCGAGTTGAATGATGCTCTCGATAAATTTGCCGGCGAGGAAGCTGTCGGTAGTGCGGTTCAGCAATCCGAGAAGTTCCTCACGTAGCCGGCGCTTCTCGTCCATTGTGGCACCGAGCTGAGGCGCCAGGCTCGTTAGTTCATAGAACGCAAAAGGATTCTTGTCAGGCGGATATACAAACAGCGCTTCCAGCACTTGGCGCTTTTCCTGCTCGGTCGGGTCAAGCTGGACTATTCCCTTTATCACCTTGGCAGCTATATGGCGGTCGTCCTGCTTGGTCAACAATTCGCGCAATTCTGCGCGGGCTTCACGCTTTTCGTCAGCGGTCGTGGCGAGCTCCGCGATCCCGCTTATCACCTGTTCAGTCTCATAGAGGCCTGTGTTCGTCATGTAGCGGCTGATCAGAAGCCCGCGCAGGGCTTGGCTGATTTCACGCTTGCCCTTAGGGGTGATTGCAAGCTGGACCAACCCGCTGACCAGTTCATGGACTCTTAGCCCGTTAGGGCGAGTGGTTAGCGATTCTAGCAAGAGTGTGCGAGCCTTCTGGCAATCTTCCTCTGTCGGGTCGAGCCTCTCAAGTCCGCTCACTAGTTCCGTGGCCACCATGCCAATCTTCTGGATGGCCGGCATGTTCAGCAGCCGTTCGCGTGATTCTTTTTTATCTTGCGCCGTAATGGCCAGTCGTATTACGCGGTCCAGGATAAGCCTCCAGTCATAGCCACTAAATCGGTCCAATGTTGAACTCAACGGGTCATCTTCGCCGTCTTCGTCCGGGAGCAAGCCGGCCAGCAGGTCCAGCAGCCGGACGCGGGCTGCGCGCCGCTCCTCATCAGTCGGCTCCAGCTGGATTATGCAATCCATCAGCGCCGCCGCCGCCGAGCCATCGTGCTGCCTGGCCAGCAGGTCCAGCAGCCGGACGCGGGCTGCGCGCCGCTCCTCATCAGTCGGCTCCAGCTGGATTATGCAATCCATCAGCGCCGCCGCCGCCGAGCCATCGTGCTGCCTGGCCAGCAGGTCCAGCAGCCGGACGCGGGCTCCGCGCCGCTCCTCATCAGTCGGCTCCAGCTTCATCAGTCCGGCCGCCAGCCAAGCCGCCGCCCGGCTGTGATCCTGATCGTCGAGCAATCTCAGGAGTACCTGGCGAGTCTCTCGTTTCTCGGCTGCTGTCTCGGCTAGCCACACCATTTGATTTACTTGCTTACTAAAGGGCCGACTTGCTATACCAATTAGCATTCCAAAATCGTCATCTGGCTCTGGGCTGAAGTCGGCCAGTAGCTTCTGGAGGGTTGTTCTGGCCTGCTGTTTCGGAATTCCCCACGCAACGGCCTCGCCCATGTCTACGGTAGAGGACGATGACTGCGCGAGCTGATTCGCGGCGTTGCGGATCAATCGTGCCATGTCGGGAGGCCAGTCGTCTTCGGTAGACTCGGCCGCTAGCCGGGCCATAAAGGCTCGTAGTTCTCTTCCGCCATCAATGAGAGAAGAGCTTGCCGACGTCACGTCTGAACGGATTACCCGGGAAAGCAACTTCCGCAAGACCTCATCATGCTGACTATGCATCACAAGCGCGGCTGGTGCCGAGTACTCCCAGTCAGGGTCATACCACAAGTGCGGAAGGAGCGTCTCGACCGCCTCGTCGACGGAAAGGCTGGCCACATGCTGGGCAACGAGGTGCTCACGGAGGGAACGGTGAACAAAACGACGTTGCGTCTTGTCGGTATCAAAGTCAGCAGGACCTAGAGGCATGGCAATGTGGTCGAGCGCGTTTCGGTCGGCGTCACTTGGCCCGCGGGCTGCTCGCCCCGGCCAGCAGTCTTCGAGGGGGTCTGTTGAAACCTCGTCCATCCAGGTCCCGATACCCGAAACAGGGTGTTTAGCAGCTGCGGACCAAGCCCAGGCTTGAAGTGTCTGCAGGCAGAGATCCGCATTAGGCTGGCTGTGGCTATCCACCACCTGGTTTCCACGCCAGCTGCCAGTGAGCATACGCCGCAAGACTTTCGTGTTGAGGATATGCCTGAATGCTGATAGTGGTTCACCGGCATGGCCGATGATACAAAAAAAGGCCAGTATCAGCGGCACGGTAGCGGCTTGCTGCAGAGTTGGCCTCCGCGCAATGCCGTTGAATTAGGCTGCGGGATGGAGCAGGCGGATCGTCGGCGGCGAGTTGTGGGAAATGTTCTTCTGTTCTCGCCGCTTCATCAGGAAAGCCGTATGTTGCGTGCGTTTCACTGCGCGGGGACAGGTGCGCTCCCGACGAGCCGGGTTTGGCCTCTCGGTGATTTCCTCAATGGCCTCCTGGACTGCCTTCGCGAGTCTCAGAGGGGGAAAAAGCCGCCTGCCCGGAAACCTGGCGGCGGATAACGCGCAGCGTGCGGATGAACGACATTCTGTCCGGATCGAGTTCGGCCTGGTCGGCGGCTTCGCGCATGAGGTGCCGTATGCCGTAGTGGGCAAGGAGAAGCCCCCATATCTCCTGCTCAACCAATTCTGGCTTGCGGGAGCGCAAGATCATCCCCGCGCCGCGCTGGTGCGTCTTGAGCTCATCGAACACAAGCTCCGCCTCCCAGCGCTGATGATAAGCCACGGCAAGTTCGGTAGCCGAGATTTCATTCGGGTCTGTGATATTGGTGACCAGGGTTATGATCTCCTCGCCGTCTCCCCGGTCCGGGATCTCGTAATCGACGACCCGTACGTAGAACCCAGGAAGGTCGGTTATCTTCGCCATTCCGTGACGAAGCCGGTACGAGTTCTTGGCCTTCTCCTTCGAATCCGCGATGAACGAGAGATAAGAGCCGTCGGTAAACCATTCCAGGACGGGCAATTCGACATTCGCCCCCACCCTGAATAGGGCGTCGGCGCCGGCGTCAAGGACCATCTTGAAATTCGTGTAGCTGTACAGTCCTGCGTCGGCCATGACGAGCATCCCGGGCTCGACGGCCCCGCTCGACAGGATGCGGCGGGTCAGGGTCTCCTCGCCCTCTCCGTCTCTGCCTATTTCCGCGGCGACGATCGCGTGCGTGCCGCATTCCGCCAGTGCGCCCATCCGGACGAAGGGAAACGCGCTCCGTCCTTTCTTTCCCGCGTACCCGAAGTACCCGGCGTTCTCCTCGCTGTCCGGGGCTTCCATGCCGAATCCGTCGACCGCCATCAGGCGTCGCCCGGCCAGCCACGCGCCTTTAGTCGACCGCATCGCGCACGGTACTGCGACGCGCTCGTAAAGCTCCCGCATTACCTTCGCGCCGAGTCTCTGCCGGGCGTGGCATAGGCCTCCCGGACTGGGTGTTTCCCAGTCTTTCCGCCATGTGCCCATATAATCCAGCCCGTCGGCCAGCTTTCGCATGACCTCTTCGTAAGAGTCGCCGTAAAACAACGCCATGGCCATCACGAAATACACCATTACGCGCGCCGGGAGCTTATTCTTGCGGATCTCCTTACGGCCTTCGGATGCGACTACCTCGTCCACCAGCTCACGCGGCACCAGTCGGGTGAGCGTCCCTATCCCAATGGCGTCAGTCAAGAATGACGGCATGTCGGTGCTGCTGGTCACGATCTCCGGCATTCCGCCAATCTAAGGGAGATACCGTCATCCTGGCAACTATTAGCGCGTTGTCCACAGATTTCGGCGTGTCCGCCAGTGCATATGTGGAAACCCGGATCCGAGAGCCTTAATTCAACGGCATTGGGCCTCCGCGCTATCTGGGCAGCGAGATCCTTACCGCGCTCTGGTTGCCCGGCGAACCAGTCAGCGATGATAGATTCGACATCCTCCGGATAACGCAGTGGCTGCAACTCCGCCACTTTCTTAAAGTTGTTTCCGTCTTGAGGAACGAGCTGATGATCCCACGAATTCGGTCGGCTAGTAAGGACGATCCGCCACGGGAGTGCATCAGCATCAAGGAGTGGCTGATAGCTGCCGCTGGCCTCGTCAAGCGAGTCAATAATTAGCAGCGTGGGACCGTCGCGTTCCGCGAAGAGTGCCTTGATCGCTGTATTGACCCGTGCACTGCCCAGGTCGGCAAACTTAAGTGCGCTGGAAACGGCGGCTTCACTTGCGCTGCCACCTGCCTTAAAAAATTCCGAGCAGGTAGTGTACAGCGGCAACTCAACATCCTCGGGGCTCTTGCCCGTCCTCAGAGCCTCGAGGGACTGCTGCGCACAATGACGAGCCAGGCGCTTGGCCAGCCACGTCTTGCCGGACCCCGGTCCTCCCAGGAATACCAGCCGTTGGCACTGCTCAGTTAGCTCATCTGCGCCGATCTCCCGCGGCTCCCGAGGTTCGATGACAATCACCCGCAGTTCGCGTTCCATGGTGTCTGGGGTAAGGACCGGGCCACCAAATCGCTTCCGATCGGGCCAGGCATCTTGAGAATTCCTATCGATGACTTTCCTAAGATAAGCTTCAAGTTGAAACCGGTTGGCTGGTCCTGGCTGCAGGCCCTCTGAATTGAACGCTGCCTCCGCCCACCGGCGGTCTTGCTCATGGAAAGTACGATTGGCAGCCAAGACCTCGCTCAGATCCTTCTGCATGGCCGACAAGGGAACGGCCAGAGCGCCATCGGGCTGAGCCGGATTCTTGCTAACCACCACTACTCCGCAGACCTCTCCGGTCTGCAGATTCAGCACTGGCGCGCCGCTCATTCCCGGCTTAATAGTATCGGAGGCCAGATCGAGGAAAACCGTCGGCAGTACCCCTTTCTGGCCCCGGTAAGTGAGCTCAGCCGGCGTCAGTAGCACTGAGCCGCCCTCTTCGGGATAACCAAAGGTAAGAAAATTAGCCCCCAGCGAAGGACGATGAAGGTCGATGCTTACACAAGGATGACCGTCCAACCCGCGGACCTCCAGCACCGCAATGTCGGGATAATCTATATCGACCTTATTGAGAGGGCGCTTTTTATCAGCCAGCATGGCAACCCGGCCAGACACATCGCGTAGCTGGGGCTCATGACCATCGCGCTCCCATAGCACCTTCAGACCGGCGCTATCGCCAACTACATGCACGCAAGTAAGGACTCTACCCGGCGCTATGAAGAACCCAGCACCCGATGTCGACTCACCCAAAACCCGCACAGTTGAGGCTCTGAGAAGATCCTCCAGCTGCTGGGTCATGCCCGTGTGCCGGACGCAGCAGAGCGTTGAGACCACTCCAGGGTTACCGTCAGCGAAGCTTCTCCTTTACCGCCCACCCACAAGGCAGTCAGTTTCCCCGCCTCCACCGCGAACCCGAACTTCAGCTCGACCGTCGCCTTGGTCGGCTTCGCAGCTTTGAGCTTCTCAACAACCACCGCAGCGATCTCACCCACGGAGTCCAGCGCTTTACTCAGCTCGAGATCATGGAGCCCGACACTAGTCATGCTGTCGCCAGAGGCTGAGCCACCCACCTCCACCGTGACTGGCACACCGCTAGGAAGCTTCGCAGTCACCACACTTGTGGCGTTTCCAGCACTATCCATGTCTACCCCCCGCTGTGACTCAGGCAATTCTTCAGGCACCAGCTCCTCCCTCCCTAGCCGAAACCGTGGCGCGCGTCAACCCCTGAATTAATGGGTCAAAGTGATAACTCATTTGCCGCATATCGGGCTTGGGCTCGTACCCGCTGAGATGTCTGCGTAGAGGATGCAGCGGTATCAGGGCAGCAGGCGGCTGGCATGCCTGGTGTAAATCTCGCGCATGCGGTCTGGGTCTGGCGGGGTGTCCGGCCGCAGCGCGGCGCCGATGTCCCGCATAAACGCAAGGGCAGCCTCCGGGGGCGCCCACAGTCCCAGCACCCGGGCCTCCTCGCCGCAGGGATTGCTGAAGCCGTGCCGGCACCCGCGGGGCGCCACGAACATCGAGCCCGGAACCGCGTCCTGAGGCTCATCCTCGCCTGTCACCAGCAGGCGCCCGCTGAGCACGTAGATCGCCTCATCGAATTCGTCGTGCGCGTGTGGGATCGGCCCGGCGAAGTGAGCCGGGATGGTGATCTCCATTGCGGCGAATCCAGGCGGCTGGCCGTCGTGGCCAGCCAGGATATGCATCGGGCTGCCGGCATAAGAAAATGCAGGCCCGTCGCCGCGGTGTGTCAGCACGGTCATAATCTTTATCCTGCCAGGACCGTCCCGTCTGGGCGTGAGCACCGCCCTCATTTGCCGCTGGTCGGATCCTCGCCGGGTCGGCTGGTTCATTGACGGATTGTGCGGGTGGATCGGCGGCGGGCGAACCAGACCTCCTCGGCTGGCCAGCGCCGGACCCAGTTGTCGGGGAACTCGGGAAAGTCGTTGTTGGCGGCGCCGGGCGGCACCTGGACCTCGATCAGGTCCTCCACCATCAGGCCGCACCTGGCCATGAGCCGGACCCATTCCCCGTGCGGGAGCGCGAACAGATGGTACTCGCGGCCCGACGTGCCATGCCGCACCACGCGGTGCAGTCCGAACAGGTCACGTACCAGCCGGTCGCTGACCGGTCCCTGCTCCGGCATGCACATGCGCGCGAGTGTGGACTGGGCCATGAACACCAGATGGCCGCCGGGTCGGAGCAGCCGGGCCGCCTCCGGGATCCACCGGTACGGATTGCACCATACCGATGCGCCGTATTCGCTGATCACCAGGTCCGCGCAGCCGGTGCTCAGCGGCGCCCGCTCGGCGTCGCCCTGGATCAGCGGGAAGTGCAGGCCGAACTCGTC
Organism: uncultured Actinomycetes bacterium; assembly: GCA_963787645.1. Classification (GTDB taxonomy): domain Bacteria; phylum Actinomycetota; class Actinomycetes; order Streptosporangiales; family Streptosporangiaceae; genus Palsa-504. The sequence goes on from CAWBDS010000009.1 coordinate 38,977, forward strand.
CTGCAGGCGGCGCGGTGGCCAGCTGCCGGGCCGAGACGTCCACCCCGACCGGGTGCGCGCCACGGCGAGCCAGCCACGCCGAGACGTACCCGCTGCCGCAGCCGAGTTCCGCGACCGCCGCGCCAGCCACGCGGGCGGGCAGCACCGGCAGCTGTGACTGGGGGATGCACCATAGTCCCCAGTACGGCTCGGCGGCCGCCCACCGAGGGCGCGCGTACCGCTCGAACCAGGCAGACATGTGTTCATCCCACTGCCGCCGGGTGACTGACACGTGGCCGTCCGTCTTACAGGTCATGTAGCGATGGTAGGAACCCGGCCAGCGTCCGGCATGCCCGCCACTCGCTGCGCCGGGCAGACCTCACCGGACTGCTGGCACCCCTGCGGCAACGACGCACCGCACATTCTCCGTCCCATCTTGCACCAGCAGCTTCCGGCGCTGGCGCCGACTTGCGTGATGTCCACGCAGATCGCTGCCCGTCACGCCGGCCCCGCGCCACGATGCGGTCCTGACAAGACCGGCAACAATCCGGCCCGCCACCCGAACTGCCCACCCGGCTCCGGCACCCCCAGCCTGCATCTCGCGATTGATGCCACGGACTGTCGACGACGCGCGGATCTGGCTCGCCTCTGGGTCAAGGGCCAGCTATTCCCGGCTGGCGAGTGTGTGCCGGTCCTGGCTGCGGTCAAGTCCGGCCCGTTTGACCGCGGCTGCGGTCCGGCGGGGGGTGGTGGCGGCGGGATGAGCCGGGGGAATGGGCAGCGGGTCGCTGGTGGCGGGTCCGGGAAGGGGCTGATCCGAAAGGGCCGGCATCGGGGTGAGAGCCGGCCGCGCTGGAGTCAGGAGCCGTCCCGGTGTGTCGGGCCGGCCCCGTCCGCAGGCTGCGGGCGTCGGCGATCATCTGCCGGAACACCACGTCGCAGAGCTTGCGTTTGCGGGCGCGCATGGCTTCTACCGGGGTGTTCCCGGCGGCGGCCTTGCGGTCGTAGCAGGCGCGGCCCTTGGCCGGGTGGCGGGGCTGGACGAAAGCCATGATATGCGGCACCCGGCCGTTCTGCCGGTTCCCGGCGCGGGACAGGCGGTGGCGGCCGTGGCCGCCGCAGGAGGCGCAGGCAGGCGCGGTCCCGTTCCAGGACGCGAAGTGGCCCCGGCCGGGGAACCGGGTGATGTCCCCGGCTCCGGCCAGCAGCCGCGCGGCGCCGGACGGGCCGATCCCGTCCACGCTCCTGAGCGTGGTCCGGGCCGCCTTCAGCGCGGCGGCCAGTTCTTGGCCGGCGGCCTTCTGGCGCTGGCAGCTGCGTTCCAGGTCGGCGATGAGCCCGGCGGCGACCCGGCGGCGGGCGGCACATCAACAACCTGGTCCCCCGTCAGCGAGCAGCCGCCGGGCAACAGGGCCGCCGGTACCCCGGCATCCCTCGATAGCCCATACCCGCTGCGGCCAGTGCCGCACTGCCCCCACCATCGCCCGGTACCCGGACGGGCAGCGGCCATCCCGGCCCCGCCCGAGCACCGTCTCATCGCCGTCCATCACCTCGATCGCGGCGCACCGCCGGTACGGGCCCATCCCGACCACCACCGCGCTCATCGCGCTCCTCCTTCGCCCAGCCAGCCGGAACTTCCGGGGACCAGGGAGAGCACCGCTACTTCGAGCTGAGCAACCCCCTCTTGAGCCTCTCCCCGCCCACCGCACCCGGCCCCCGCAAGCCAAACAAGAGCCACCCAACCAGCACGGACAGCCGAAATCAGAGCGAGAAAGAGGCCAGTCGCAGGTCAAGGTGGGGTGGCGTCACGTCCGTTACGTGGCGGACACCACTTCAGATAACGTGTCCACGACGCAGCCCGGAGGCCGCGTAAAGCTACATGGGAGACACCCAAGGCGGACTTAAGATATCGGCGGGTACGCGTGCGGCGGCCATTGTCAACGGCCAAGTACAGCACCGACCGTCTGAATGACTCAACCATTGGCGACCACGTCGTGAACGTCCGGATCTGCCGCGTAGGAAACGCGACGGGTCAGACGAGATCTGGTCGGTAGGGGGTACGAAACTCGGGATGGTCCCGTGCGGTCGCTCAGCACGGTGGTGCGGACCGGAATGTCTTGGCCCCGCTGCCCGTCAGCGGACCCTGGATACCGCCAAGCGGTGCGCCGTCTTGCCACCGGTACAGCAGGATCCAGACATCAGGCGCCTGGGGGCTGATGACAAGGTCGGGCGCCGCGATCGTGAGGTCACCCTCCGGGTCCGCGGTGCCGTCCGCTAGGTCGTATGCAGCGACGTACTGGCCGCCGCACGTGTCCTCGATCACGCCATAGCGCTCGCCCGGCATGGCGTGCTGTCCGTATACGAACAACCAGGTAAGCGTCGCCGAGCCAGGATCGGGACGGACAGCGGCCGCGACTACGGTAAACAAGCCGCCGCCCATATCAGGAAGCCTGAACATGGCGCTGGCGGAAACGGCCGGCAGCGCCCCGGCGGCAGGTGCCTGGTGGCGGGCATCCCGCAAAGCGGCATGCAGATCATTGATCGTGTCATCCCGGTGCGCTACGAGCAGGGTGAGATGCGTGATCACGACCAGGCAGCTCAGCAGGACAACGAACACCAAGATCGCGATCCAGCCACCGCGGCCAGGCCCACGCGGCCGGGTGCTGCGGCGCTGCCGCGGCCCGGATGACACGATATCCGGTTGCTCGTCCATGACCATCACCGTCCGCCGCCACCTAGGGAACCTGACCAGATCGTCCAAGCACGCCCCCGCGCGGACCACTGGCCATCACTTTTTCCTGTCAGCGGTGAGCCAGCAGGAGGGCTTCCGGGCACTGCTGGCTACCCGGCCGGTCCGTCGCAAAATAGAAGGTCTCAGCGGTAGCGATGCCCTGTCGCGCTGGCGCAGTAACCTGCTTAGATCGGGGCGGCCATGGCGCGTATGCCAGGCTCGCCGCCACAGCCGGTCCTGACGCCTTCGGCCGGTTTGCCGTCAGCCGAGGTGCACCCTCGGATTGCACCGGTCACCAGCCGATCGGCCTGCAAATGTACCCAGTACCCCGGTACGCGAAATTGCGCGCTCATGCCGCTGCAGGCCTCACCGGTAGCTGCGGGGAACGGCCGGTCAGGTGCGGGCGCGTGCCGGTTCATGTTGCGACTGGTGGCAGCAGGAACCGGCAGCGAGGCCCGGGTGAGTTCGCCAGGCGGCCGTCGAGTGTCGCGAGCGGGGCATCGAGCAGCTCGGCGACGGCGACGTACCATCCGTCATAGCAGGTCACGTTCTCCCGGAGCTGCCATACCCGCCCAGCGCAGGGCTGGTAGGGAAAGAACTCCACGCGCAGGTCCAGCAGGTCGGTGTGCGCAAGCGAGGCCACGTCGGCCGAGATGTCGCCCGCGAGCGCCGCCCGTCGCAGGATGTTGCCGACCTGGACCGGCATCAGGTGCGGAGCCGCCAGCGAATCGCCCGCCAGCAACGCCTCTGCCCAGCGCCCGTCTGCACCGGAGTCGGTCAGCCCGGCGACGACCATAGACGCGTCGATGACCAGGGTCACCGGCGGTCCTCGTCGCGGTAAGCGAGAATGCGGTTACGCGGCAGCGTAGAGGCGCTGGCCGCCTTACGGGCCCGTATGCGGGCGATCAGGATCTCGGCATCGGGCTGGCTGGCGAGTTCTATGAGCTTGGCGCGCAGGTACTCCTGAAGGGATCGTCCGGACAGCGCCGCGCGGGAGGCGAGTTCGTCGCGCGTCTGATCGGGAACGTCCCGCACTGTGATGGAGGTACTCACAGCATCATTATGCAGCTGATGCTGCTGAAATGCAATCACTTTGCGGCCACGGCCGGAGACGGCGAGTCGCGCCGGAGCGCATCGACCCCTTCGATCGTAAGAGATTCGTCCTGAACGGGCCGGATCCGTGCGGTCGGCCAAGTGCCGCTCTCCGGTGCCTGCAACCGCTCCTGCCGACGCCGGGCCGGCCGCCTTCGCGGCTGCCGCGTCTTACGCAGGCGTCTCCTCGCCCTAAACCTGCACGGCACCTTGCAGCACCGCTGCTGGTATTGCTATACGCGCATGGAGCCACCGCACGGCGTCAGGGGTACAGAGAACGGCACTACGCTGCACCAGAATCCACAGATTCCGGGCGTCGGTGATTATCTACCCAAATTTCTGCCCAAAGAGGCAGCGCAGTGGAATCGAAATGCCATATCTCCTGGTCACAGCGGCAAACCGGAGTGGCTGGCCGGGTGCGTTACCAGCCTTCCAACCTGGTCATGCGGGTTCGATTCCCGTCGCCCACTACAGTTCGCTGGATTTTTTCGATTCTGCGTTCCTGTAGACCACGGTTCGGCTTTCTCCGGCGCAAACCTGCCAACTATGATATTCCTCCAGCTCAATACCAATGCTCGAACCTAGTTATGTTGACGTGTGAGACTACCCATCGTTTTACCCAAAGTGTCAGCAGCCTTACGGCTGGAACTGCAAACTTGAATCCGCCGTCCATTCCGCCGGCGTCGGATGCAAGCGAACCGCGACCTCGTGACCACGGCCGCCCCGAATGGTACGGGCATGTGGTGCGCGGGAGCGGATAGACATCAAGCCGACTGTTTACGGCTGGCTACTTGAGTTACGTGGGCCTGCGCGCCCTGACGTGGCGTGTAGAGCCAGCCTAGTGTCCTGCGATGTGGACGCGGGTGAGCGGGCGGAAAGCGGGCGGGTCGATGCCGTCGTAGCCGTGGCGCACAATGGTCCGGAAGATATCGTGCGAGATGACGAGGGTCAGCGGGTCGGCTGCGGCGCTGAGTGCTTTCTTCACTCCGGCGGCGTCGAGCAGGCGGAAGGCGATGTCGAGCGCTTCGCCGAAGCATCCATTGCCGTCGTAGTGGACTTCTCCCGCGTGCACGACGACACGGACCCGGAGTTGCTGGTGCAGGCGGTCGGCGCGCGAGGTCCTGGTGTTGTATTCGTACAGGAACTGGCTGAGCGCGGGAACAGCACGATTCAGCAGGGATCTGGCACCAATAGGAGCTGAGGGCACCTGGCAGCTATTTACGAGAACGGACGACCGCGGACCAGCGTGGTTTACCTCCGAGTCGAGGTGAACCATGGACGGCCGGTCATTGCGCGGTTATCGACACAGTTTAGGGTTATTGCCCTCCCAGAGGGGTCCAGCGCGCGAATGGCCGATCCGTCCATTCATGCATGGCCATACCTGGTCCGAACGCCCGCTTCTGCCGGCGCAGGCGCCGACCAGTGGTCGCGTAGGAGCGGCCTGTCATGTACTAGCGCGGACCGGTTCGTCTCGCGACTGGCGGCAGCAGGAGCTGACTGCGAGGCCCCGCCGAGTCGCCAGGCGACTGCTGTCGGCCAGCCCGGCTACGACTACCGACGCGTCGACGGATGAATTTGGCCTGGCCGCGTTTCGACATTGATGGATTAGCTACCCAATTGTGTTGGCTAGCGGGCGCTGCTGCCGCCGCCGGTGGGCTGAATGTGACCAACGCGAGCACGGACCAACCGTCGCAGGTTGCGGATGCTGTTGGCATCAAATGGGAGCTGGTCGAGTTCCCCGATCCAAATGTCGGCGGCTGCGAGTTGTTCACGAATGACACTGGCGGCGAGTCGGCTGGGAATACCGATTTCTTCACCAAGGGTCCGCAGCATCGGCCAGGAGAGCTGCTGGCGGATTCTGCCAGCGATGGGGAGTGCCATGGTGCGGTCCCCGTAGACGGCAGACGTAGGCAGATCGTACGCCGGGGTGGTCTTCCACTCGCCGCGCTGGTCCTGCATGATCGAGAGATTCTTGCCATGCAGGTCTCCGTTGCCTGACAGATATGCGAAGACGAGCAGGCGGTAAAGCTCGAGGGCCGCCACGCCGGGAGCGCGGCAGCGCCGGGCGAGACCGGTGATGGCGTCCTCAGTGGAGATGACGTATTTGTCGCCAGGCCATCGGCCGAGAACCTGACAGGCGTCTTCGACGGCAAGTGGCCGTAGATGGTCAGCTTCAGGGATCCGGTCGAATCTGTGCACTAGCAGGCCAGGAGCTCCTGTCTGATCATGTACTAGCTCGACCTTGGCGAGCCTGAGACGTGTATGCGACGCGGCACGGAAGAAAAAGTGCTCGTTTTCGACCAGGTGAGGGAATTCCTGTGGATTGAGTTTCAGGATGTACGCCTGTGCCCTGCCCTGGACTGGCAGGTTCAGCATTTGGCCTGAGATCTTGTCCTGCACTCCCGGCAATGCGGTGCGATCCGGTTGCGGACCAATTGCCTGGGAGAACAGCTCGGCGAACACGACGCAGCTGAAATCATCGACAATGACTGGCGCGGTGTCGGCGGGTGTATCACCAGTCGGGACGACCTGAACGTCTCCGATGGTGTCGCCACCAACCGCGAGAAGCATTGAGAACTCGTCGTCGGCTGAGGTTCCCACACTGCGGCGCAGAGCAGTCAATCGCCTGCCTTCTGGCAGCAATCCAGCGAAAAACGCTGGCACCGCGGCGGCCGGCGCAATGAGCGCCTGCGCCGTGGCTGGCAGGCTCCAGGCTACTGGCGGTCCTCCGGCGTCCAGATACTCCCGCGAGTACAGGAACTCTGTGCGGTCAGGCAGTCGGCGCAGCACACCGGCCGATACGCCTGCTTTGTAGACGTCGGCGGTCTTTACCAGCCGCAGCTGGCGAAGAGAAGTACGGGCCACGTCACCCAGTCTCCCCGCCATAGCGGACGATGCCGGTGCCAGGCTCCAGTACGAGATCCAAGCCCAGCTGGCCCAGGACGGCGAGTATCTTGTCCAATTGCAGACTTGGTTTACCCCGCTCGAGGGTATGGACGAAGCGAGTAGACACTCCGGCAAGTGCGGCTAGCTCATCTTGGTGAAGCCCCAGCTCGAGTCGCCGGCGTCGGATCTCCTCGGCCCAGGCTACAGAAGGGCTTGCACCATCGTTCATAGAGGCAAGTCTATGCCTGGAGTTGCCTACACGTTAGTCCTTGAATGCACGATCGTGCAAGTATCTCTATTACTGCCGGCGAGCACCCTGACTCCCGCTCCTTTATGCACGATCGTGCATATATCTCGGTCGGTTACGAGGGTGCTGAGCTGTAGCCGTACTTGGTGACAAGGAACTGGCGCTGGGCCATCTGCCGTCGGACGCGGCCGCGATTGCGGTTGCCTCTGCTCGTGGCGGGCCAGCACCGTACCTGCCCCGCTCATAAGGTTCTTGTTTTCCGGAGCGAACGGTGGTGCCATGACCGGCCCCGCCGAGCGTGCCGCATCGGCCATCACCGCGGCGGTCACCAGCGGCACCGAGCCGTCCGGGCGGGTATGCCGGACTGGCTGGTCAAGGTGCCCGAAGGCTGACCAGCGATACGCCCCCACCACAGCGGCCTGAACTGCCCCACCCGCACCATAAGCGCAGCACTGAACCACGAGGGAGGCGCCGAGGAACGACCGAGCCAAACCGCACCCGGCACGACGAACCATCCGGTGTCCGGCATCAGGATGCATGGAACTAGACAATGCTGCACCAATATTCACGGATCTCAGGGCAGCGGCGGTTGCTACCAAAATTTCTACCCAAAATGACAGCTCAGCGAAGTCGAGAAAGTATTCCTCCGGGTCATGGCGGCCAACAGGAATGGCTCGCCAAAGTTTGGCGCCAGCCTTCCAAGCTGGCCATGGGGGTCGATTCCCGTCGCCCGCTCCAGTTTGTTGGTTTTTTTTTGATTTCATGTTCCCATAGCGCGCCTTCAGGCCGTCTACCGGGCCCGCAGGCCAGCCACGGCACACGCGGCCCGGCTCAACCTGGTCGGCGTGCGGAAACATAGGAAACACCGCTGGGAAAACTGGGTAACGACTCCCGATCCGGGACGCGGACCTGCCGACATACGGTCGCCTTGAACTCATCCAAGAGCGCAAAGGAGACCGTCGTGAAGCCCATCCGTCACATCCGCCGTATTGCCGCCGTCCTGGTCGGTCTGGCCGCCGCCGTCCTGGCGGCCACACCCGCGTTCGCCAGGCTGGAGCCCGATCCCGGCGCCGGATACGTGACGCCGGCCTCCATCCCGGCCCAGATCCAGTACCGCACCGTCGTCGCCGGCGGGATGCCCGGCTGGCAGATCGCCCTGATCGCCGTCAGCACCGCCCTCCTGGCGGCCACGGTGGCGGTGCTCGCGGACCGGGCACGAGCGGCTCGCCGGCCAGCGGTCCCCACGGCTGCCTGAGCCAGGCACTCAGATCACGCGGTGCCGTCGGCCGCCGGGTTCTGGCCGGGGGCACCGCTGCGGGCCAGGCCGACCCGGGCCTGGTGTACGGACGGTCGAGCACGACCGCGACTGCGGGACCTGCCGGGTCCGGGCCCACCTGGCGCAGCCCTCGACGACGTTGGCGGCATCGTGACCACTTCACAAAGCCAGACCGATAACTACACCGGCGAGATCATCTCAAGCATCACGACGGAATGCGAGCGGAAATCGAGTCGGCTCAAAAGACAGTCCCGTCATCGTTGAGGTGCCACGCGTTATCGTCATCAATCGCGGCGATGCGGGCTGGCGCTCTGCCTATGAAATGACTTGCGTAATATTATTCGTGTTATGGCGAGTAAGGGAACAACCAAGTTAGCCGGAGGACGCGCGGCCTAGGATATGCAATTAGCTGGCGGTCAGTTTCCGGCCCATGTCAGCGGCCGCCTCGCGGGTCTGGACGCCGAGCTTGGCCAGGACGGCCGAGACGTGGTGATCGACCGTCTTGGCCGAGATAAACAGGGTGCGGGCGATTTGGGCGTTGGTCTGCCGTGCGCAGATCAACTCGAGCACCTCGCATTCACGCGGAGTGAGCCCGAGTGGATGCGCCCGGGTCGCTCGGCGCGGGCCGACCGGGACCGACCGGGCGCCTATCTGGCGCAGCTTCTGGCGGGCGAGGCTGGCCGTCGCCTTGGCGCCTAGTTCATCGAGACGCTGCAGTGCGTCGCGCAGTTCGTCTTCGTCGGACGAGTCAAGTAGCGCGAGCGCCGCGTCTAGGCGGCAGCCGAGCTCATCCCACGCACGCGCAGCCGCTGCGTGCTCGCCGGATTCCTCGAGCCGGTATGGCTCGGCAATCGGGCCATCGACGATTCGTCCGGAGCCAGTGCGGTCAAGCCAGCGGCGCAGCGCGCCGCGCATCCACTCGTCGATATCGTGCGCGGCATCGGCGGCCAACTCGGCTTCGTCTCGCGCCTCGTCAACTCGACCTTCGGTCAGGTATGCCTCGGTCCGGGCGAGCCGGGTCGGTACCACGTACTGCGGCTGGCCGGTCGGTGCCGCGTTGGCGATCGCGCTGTCGAGGGCGTGCCAGACCTCCCGCTCGCCGCGGCGCGCATGGATCACGCCGATCAGGGCCTGCACGCAGATCTGGTTCAGCGGGGCGGCGGAGTTTTCCTCGAGCAGCTGAGCGCTAATCGCCACCGCTTCGTCCCAACGCCCACGATGTTCGAGGACGAGGGTTCGAGCTGCCCGCAGGAAAAAGGCGTGCTGGTCTAGGTCGTGCTGCTCGCAGTAGGCGAGGCCGTCGCGGTAATACTGCTCTCCTTCGTCGAACTGGAACTGGTCGCACGAGATGCCGTACAGATTGCTGTAGGCACGACCGGCCTGATTGGGCAGGTTGCGAGAGATGGCCAGCTCAAGAGACCGGCGAAGCAGTTCGACCCAGCTCGGGTCGGTCGCGACCGCGGCGCAGCCCTCGGTGTTCAGTGCATCGGCGATGACGTCGGGTGCGCCCAACGAACGGGCGAGAGCCGCCGCTCGCCGGGCCAGATCGATCGCCTCGTCGTTCTCGTTGCGCGTCATCCTGATGGCGGCGAGCGTCGCGTACGCCCTGGCCAGCTCGCGGGTCTCGCCGAGCGGCTCGAGCGTGCTGATCGCTTCGACGGCGGCATCTACCGCTTCATCGCCCCGGCACAGATGTTTCAACGTCAGCGAGTAATGCTGCAACGACTCGCCCTCGTGGCGGCGATCTTCTAGCTGCCGCCAGAGCCGTAGCGCCTGCTCGTCGGCGTCGGCGGCCGTTTGCGTTCGGTCGCTCAAAGTCGCCTCTTCGGCAAGGCCCGTGTAGAGCTCGGCCAGTGCGGACGGTGCGGCATACGCCGCCCATCGCAATGCGCGCTCGTACTGGGCCGCAGCCTCGCGGTGTGAGCCGAGGTCAACGGCTCGTCTCGCGGCCAGTGAGGCGTGCCGGATGACTGCTTCGTCGTCGCCAGCACCCTCAGCGTGGAAGGCCATGCGTGCGTCATCGCGGCTGCCGCTGACTAGCAGCGCGTTGAGGATCTCGGCGTGGATCACCGCCTGCCGATGGGCGGGGATCTCCTGCGCGATCGCCAGCCGGGCGATCTCGTGCCGAAAGCGCAGGCCGATTCCCTCATCGACCAGCAGTCCGGAAGCACTGAGTTCGTCCAGCGCAGCTTGGCGATCGGCGAGCAGGCTCGCGTCGATCCGAAGACCCATGAGCGCGGCCGTCTCGAGTACTTGCCGGGCCGCGTCGCTGAGCCGTCCGGTACGCGAGAGGATCGCATCACGTGCCGATAGCGGGACTCCGTGCGTTCCGGCCTCTAGCATCTCGGTGACGTAGAACGGATTGCCGCCGGCCAGCTGGTACAACTGGTCGGCGTCAAGATCGGTCCCGGCGGCCATCGTCCGGACGGCCTCGACCGACAGCGGTGGCAGCTCGAGCCGACGCGTCCACCGCCTCGCGGCGAGATCGCCCAGCGCGAGACGCAGCGGGCTCGACGGCGCAAGCCAGTCGTCGCGATAGGTGGCGATCACCAGCACCGACGCCGCGCGGATGCGACGCGTGAGAAACCGCATCAGGTCGAGCGTCGCCTCGTCTGCCCAGTGGATGTCCTCGATCACGATCACGTCGAGTCGATCATCACCGGTGACCTGCCTCAACAGCGTGGCGAACAGCTCGTCGCGCTCGGGTCGGCCCCGGCACAAGTCCTCCAGCGCGCCGCCGAGATCGCGGGCGAGGTCAAACAACGGGGCGAGCGGGCGTGGCGTCGAGAGTCCGTCGCAGGCGCCCCACGACCAGCGGGCGTCGGGCAGATCGCGCTGGAACCGCTCGACCAGCACCGACTTCCCTACGCCCGCCTCACCGGCGATCAGGACGAGCCGCCCTTCACCCTGAGCCGCTTCGTGCGCGTACTGGCGCAGCGAGGCCAGCGCCGGATCGCGTTCCAGCAGCATCATATTCAGGATCTTCTCTCAACTAGAGCGAATGCGCACCGTGCCGACCGGGCGCGGTCCGCGCCTGCGGATCACAACCCTTCCTGTACTTCAAAAACGTCGTCGGCGACCAGCCCGTGAGCCTCGCGGTGAACGGTTTTCGCGGCCTCCGCAGACGGTGCGTCGACCAGGCAGAAGATCTTTCCCTCGGCCGCACTCACCCAGTAGCGGAGGTACCGGACGCCGTGCGCGCCCTGCGCTTTGAGGTCTGCGGCGTGGGCCTGGGCGACACCATCGATATTGGTTCCGCCGTGGACAGTGTGGATATCCATGTAGAGGGGCATGAGCGTCTTCCTCGGGTAGCCGCCGGTCGGGACACCAAGAGCGTAAAAGCGGGAGGTGCGCGGCTGCATCGGGACCATCTCCCTAAATTCCGGACGCCGCATACCTATCTTTCGTGGCGGCTTCGCGTACCGGTCGGTTGAACCGGTCGCTTAGGTGCGCCGCCGGGTCCGTTGCTATCGGAGCGAGCGCTTGCCCACGGCGTTTCGACCGTGCCCGGCAACCTCGTGCCCAGGTCGGCCGGACCGGCAACAAAGATAGGGACGCCTCCCGATGTGGTCACCACGCCGAACGCGCTGAGCTAGGCGTATGGCTGACCACGAATCGCAGCTCACGCGATGGCCCACTGACGTAGTTCCAGACGAGTTATCGAAGGGATTTCCCATGCCAGGAATACTTACGCCACGCCTGGTAGCCGGAAGGCTCGATCGTTTCCTGGCCGGGCATCCTGGTGCGACCACACCGTTCCTAGTGGTCGATCTTGATGTCGTCCGCCGCCAGTACGCCAGCTTGACCGCGGCTCTGCCGGGCACCGAGATCTTCTACGCGGTGAAGGCCAACCCGGCGCCAGAGATCCTCAGCCTGCTCATCACGTTGGGTTCAAACTTCGATGTGGCTAGCCGCGGGGAGATCGAGCTGTGCCTTGGTCTGGGTGCCGATCCGGCCCGGTTGTCCTTTGGCAACACGGTCAAGAAGGAGCGTGATATCGCTGCGGCATACCGATGCGGCGTCCGGCTCTTTACCGTCGACTCGCAGCCCGAGCTGGACAAGGTCCTGGGCACGGTGGCCAGCGGTACGGTGTTCGTCCGCATCGTCACCGACGGCGCCGGGGCTGACTGGCCATTGTCACGGAAGTTTGGCTGCACGGTGGGCGAGGCGTGGCAGCTGCTCCGGCAGGCGGCACGCGCAGGCCTGCGGGCCGGCGTTTCGTTTCACGTCGGCTCGCAGCAGCGCAACCCCGACGCCTGGGACCGGCCGCTTGGTCAGGTGGCGCAACTGGCGCGGCGGCTAGCAGCCGAGGGGCACGAGCTCGCCGGGGTCAACCTCGGCGGCGGCCTGCCGAGTCGGCACGTCGATCCGACCGCTGATCTCGGAACCTACAGCGAGGCGATCCACGGGTCCGTCGCCACCCACCTCGGTGCCCGGTTCGGCGGCCTCGTGATGGTCGAGCCCGGCCGCTATCTGTTCGGTGACGCAGGCGTGATACGGACCGAGGTGGTCCAGGTCGTGCGACGGGCCAGCGACCCGGATCGCCGCTGGGTATTCCTCGACGTCGGCCTGTTCAACGGTCTCACCGAGACCCTCGGCGAGGCGATCCGCTACCGCATCCAGGCTCCGGGCGACGGGTCAGAGACCGGGCCGGTGGTGCTGGCCGGCCCGTCGTGCGACAGCGCCGACGTGCTTTACGAGACCTATCAGTACCAGCTCCCGCTCGACCTGCGGGTGGGCGATCACCTCGAGATCGTCGGCACCGGCGCGTACACATCGTCATATTCATCGGCCGGATTCAACGGCTTCCCGCCGCTGACGAGCTACTACCTGCCTGCCACGGCCGGATCGGGGTTGACAGCATGAGCGACTATCCCAACTACGGACCTCTCGACGGCCCAGTCATCATGATCGGGTTCGGTTCCATCGGCCGGGGAACCTGCCGCTGATCCTCCGGCACTTCGACGTGCAGCCCGAACAGATCACCGTCGTCGCCCCCGACGACGCCAACGCCGCGATCCTGGCCAAGTACGGCGTGCAGAAGCTCACCTCGCAGCTCACCACGGACAACTACCGTGCCGTCCTGGCCCCGTTGCTGACCACGAGAGCTGGCCGGGCGTTCTGCGTCAACCTCTCCGTCGACACGTCGTCGGTCGCGATCATGGCGCTGGCCAGGGAACTCGGCGCGCTCTACGTCGACACCGTCGTAGAACCCTGGCCTGGCTTCTACGACGACCCGGCGGCGCCGCTCGCGCAGCGCACGAACTACGCTCTGCGCCAGAGCCTGCTGGCCGAACGCCGCCGCCGGCCGGGCGGCCCGACGGCGGTCTCGGCCTGCGGAGCCAACCCGGGCATGGTCTCGTGGTTCGTCAAGCAGGCTCTGCTCGATGTTGCGGACGCTGTCGGGCTCAGTTACGCCCGCCCCGCCACTCGTACGCAGTGGGCCGAACTCATGCGCGCATCCGGTGTCCGCGGGATCCACATCGCCGAACGCGACACCCAGCGCGGCCGCCAACCCAAGGCCATCGGCATATTCGTCAACACCTGGTCAGTCGACGGGTTCATCTCCGAAGGCCTGCAGCCATCCGAGCTGGGCTGGGGCACCCACGAGAAATGGCTGCCGCCGCACGCCCGGGCACATGACGACCCGGCCGCACCGTCGATCTACCTGGACCGCCCCGGGGCCGATACCCGGGTGCGGACCTGGTGCCCGACCGCGGGCCCGCAGTACGGCCTGTGCGTCACCCACAATGAGTCGATCTCGATCGCCGACTACTTCACGCTGACCTCCGGGTCGGGTGAGGTCAGCGACCGGCCAACGTGTCACTATGCCTACCATCCGGCCGACGACGCCATCTTGTCCTGGCATGAGCTGCTCGGCAATCCCGGCCAGCCGCAGCGCACCCACGAGATCCTCGACGAGGCAGACATCCTCGACGGCGTCGACGAGCTCGGCGTACTGCTCTACGGGCACGCCCGCAACGCGTACTGGTTCGGCTCGCGGTTGTCGGTCGAGGAGACCCGCAAGCTCGCGCCTTACCAGAACGCCACCGGCCTGCAGGTCACCTCCGCGGTGCTGGCCGGCATGGTCTGGGCGGTGGAGAACGCCGACGCCGGAATCGTCGAGGCCGACGAGATCGATTTCGTCCGGTGCTTGCAGGTGCAGGGGCCTTACCTGGGCCCCGTCGAAGGCCACTTCACCACCTGGACGCCGCTGACGGGACGCTCGCCGTTGTTCCCGCAGGACATAGACCCCGACGATCCATGGCAGTTCAGAAATGTCCTCGTTCACTAGCGGAGCAGGGCGACGATGATCACCAGGCCGCCGGTCGCCGCGCTGATCATGGCGTCGCTGTTCTGGGGCACAGCGGTCAGCGTGACCAAGTACGCCCTGTGCGGCTTCGGTCCGATCACGCTGCTGGCCATCTCGCTGATCGCGGGAACCGCGGTGCTGTGGACGATGGTGATCCTGCGCGGCCACCGCTCGCCGCCGCCGTGGCGGCGGGCGGTGCTGCTAGGCCTATTCGAGCCAGCGCTTGCCTACGCCGGCGACCTGCTAGGCCTGGCCCGGACCAGCGCCGCCAACGGCGCGCTGCTATCCGGTCTGGAATCGGTCTTCATCGTCCTGCTGGCGGCTGTCTTCCTGCGTGAACGCATCACTGGCCGCATCACGGTGGCGCTCGCCCTAGCGCTGGCCGGCGTCGCGACCCTCGAAGGCACGGGATCGTTCGCACGCGCCGGGCTCGGCGACCTGCTCGTTCTGGCCGGCGTGCTCAGCGCTGCCGCCTACACGATCGTCGCTAGAGGAATGGGGGACGAGTCCGACCCGCTAACGGTGACCGCCTGCCAGTTCACCACCGCGACGATCCTCATCCTCCCTGCGGTCACCTTCGTGTGGGCGACGCACGTCGAAACCGCACCCAGCCACGTGGCCGCGAGGTTCTGGTTCGCCGCAGGCTTGGTGGGAGTCATCGGCTACGCCGCGAGCTTCGTGCTCTACAACTACGCCATCGCCCGAGTGCGGGCGGCCCCAGCGAGCATTATCGTGAATCTGATTCCGGTCTTCGGGCTGGCCAGTGCCGTCTTCTGGCTCGGCGACTCACTCACCGCCGCCCGGGTTTTCGGCGCGATCTTGATCGGACTATCCGTCACGATCTTTACCGCCATCGAACTCGCCGAAGCACGCAGCGACGCCGGGCCAAGGTAACACCGTCGAACTCGAGCATGATGGTCGCGAGGCCTGAAGGCGACGCTGCTGGTGCGGTCAAGATGCATGCGGTTCTTGACCACCGTCTCCGGGTCGGTGACCGGCATGAAGCAGGTGCCTACGGGTGCGTTCTCGGAGTGAGCACGGGATCGGCCATGCGTTTGATCCTGTCTGGTGTCCGAAGCCTCAACGGAGCACTGTCGTCGGCCGGCGCAGCAGGACCGCAGCCAGCGCCGCAGCGTTCTGGCAGGCGCGGTGAAGGCCGCGGAGGTCCAGGCGGCCGCGAAGACCTCAGGACCGACCAGCTGACCTGATTCCTATTGGTCGTACAGGTCTGGTGAAATGCCACTAACGTGAGGATTTCGGGCCAGCCGTACCGCGAACGGAGGTTCGTGAGCTGCGCGGTGGAAAGCACAACGGCTATCAGTGTCGCGCCAGTCTGGCGGACACGGCTGCCGCTGGCCGGTCCCTGATCGCATATCGATCGGCGGTGTGTCCATGAGCCCCGACACTGATCCGATCCTGCCGGGCTTGGGAATGCCGGGAAAGATCCCCGGTTACCGGCTGGAGGGGCATATCGGCGAGGGTGACATGGCCGTCGTCCGCCTGGCCCACGACGAGCGCCGGAACCGTAAGGTGGCGGTCAAGATCCTTTCGCCGGAGTTGGCTCGCGACGCCGCCTTCCGGGCCCGGTTTCTCCACCGGGTACGGCGGGCCGCCGAGATAGACCACCCCCATATCCTTCCTGTCTACGAGGCCGGCGATGCGAGCGGGATCGTGTACGTAGTCATGCGCTACGTCCAGGGCGGCGATGCTCGGTCGCTGCTCAGCGCACTCGGGCCGCTTGCTGTTGCCCAAGCCTGGAAGGTCATCGCCCAGATCGCATCAGCGCTGGATGCCGCTCACGCGCATGGCGTAGTCCACCGCAACGTCAAGCCTGCCAACATGCTTTTCGACGCTAGCAGCGCGGTCAGCGGGAGAACGCGTGACGGGGTCGGCGGCCACCGCTTCGACCACGTATACCTCTCTGATTTCGGGATGCGCAGGGACTGGTCGCCGGACGAGATCATTACGGCGGTCCGCTCCGCAGAAACGCTCGATTACGTTGCGCCGGAGCAAATCGAGGGTCGCGCCCTCGACGGACGCGCGGACCTGTACTCGCTGGCTTGCGCCGGGTTCGAGCTGCTGTGCGGCACGGCGCCATTCGGGCAGGACCGGGGCTTGACAGTAATGTATGCACAGCTCTACGCGCCACCACCCCTGGCTACGACGCGGCGTCCTGACCTGCCCGCGGCAGTCGACCTGGTGCTGGCCACGGCGCTTGCGAAGAACCCGGCAGACCGTTACGCGACCTGCGGCCAGTTCGCCGGAGAACTGCGCACGGCGCTGGGGCTCGTTCCCAGCGAGTCAGATAACCCCGCACGGCTGCGCTCGCCAGGCCACGCCAGGCCAGTCGCAGAATCGCGGCTGGCCGCCGGCGACAAGCAACCTGCCAGGCAGCAGGATTTCGCGCACGAGCCCACGCAGACCACGACGCCCGTGCAATCTGGGCCCGGTCAGCCGGCATCCCCGGAGGACCAGCCCGCCGGACTGGGCCAGGTGAGCCGTGGCTCAATAGGCGGGCCGGGCGTACCTTATCCTCGCCAGCCCTGGCGTCGCCCCGGCGTAATCAAGCTCACCTTTGCTGTCGCTGCAGTGGCCATCGCGGCCGCCGTGGCCATTGGCGTTGCCCTGCCGGACAGGTCGACACCGGGTACGCCCGCCGTGTCTTCCCCCGCTGTGTCCTCCCCCGTTCTTTCCCCCGCCGTTCTGTCCCCCTCCGCAACCTCAGCACCGTCACCGTCGTCGGCGTCCACCCTGGCATCCCGGCAGGCGGCCGCCGTGAACAATTTGCTGAGTTCGAGCGCAGTCACTCTAAAGGCACTACAGGGCGCGGTCAGTGAGGTATTTGATTGCACGAACCTGGCCGGCGCGGTCCGTCAGATCCAGAACGTCGTGAATCAACGCAGCACCGAGTACGGTCAGGCGTCAGCCCTATCGACCTCCGCTCTGGCGAATGGGGCGGCAGTGAAGTCCGACCTGATCGCCGCCCTGCGCAACTCGCTGGATGCCGACAAGGACTTTCTGACCTGGGCGCAGCAGCAGCTGAACCCGGGGTGCACCCCGACTGCTGAATCGAGTGCCTACAACGCCGGATATAACGCTAGCCAGCAGGCCGGCGCCTCTAAGCAGGCGTTCATCCAACTATGGGATCCCGTCGCGGCCCGGTACGGCATCCAACAGGAGTCTCCCGGCACCTTCTAGCAGCCAGCCAAGCCGACCGGGAAACGCTTCGTGACATATGGGCGCGCAGTCCATTCAACGTGGTCGGCGGCCCTTCATCACCGAGCGGTTCACCGAACCATTCCTCACCCGGCCAGAAACCGGATACCAGGAACTCCTGGCCACCATCACCGCGGGACAGATCCTCGGGGGTCCCGCCTACGACGCCCTGATCGCGTTCACCGCGATCGAGCACCAGGCCACGCTGCTCAGCCTGGACCAGCGCGCCACCCCAACCTACGAAACTGTCGGCGCCACGGTCGAACAGCTAGCTCCCTGACCGCCCACGCCTTCGCATCTGCTGATGGGTGCAGCATCAGGTCCGCAGCACGGGACTGCGCTGCATCAGCCTGCACAGATTCCGGGCCGCGGCAGTTTTCTACCCAATTCTCTACCCAAAAGAGGCAGCACAGCAGAGTTAAGGTGTTATATCTCCTGGTCACGACGCTAACTAAGTGGGTGACACCGTAAGTTCGTCGGGGTCAGGATTCGGGTTCGTGGCCGAGTCCTGTGAGGTGGACGGTGCAGGCAGTATCGAGTGCTTCTTGCGGGCTGCCGATGGGCAGTCCGGTGAGCAGGACGGCATCTTCATAGCGGTCGCGGGCGGGTGAGTAGATCGCGAAACCGAAGGAGTGGGCTGAGCCGCCGTAGCGGAGCCGGAACAGCGGGATCTGCTCGCCGCCGGGCAGGACGCCGGTGATGTAGGCGAAGGAGTCGCGGTACCTGGCCTGCACTTTGGCCAGTTGCGGCCAGTTCTTCTCGGCGTGGTCCAGCAGCCGCAAGATGATGGAACTGCGGGTGGATTCCGGGATGGCGGGCATGCGCCTCATTGTCCCGCGCGGCGGCATGAGGGCTGGTTATGATCCCGTGCCGGGGAGCGGATGACCTTGCCGCAATCGCCCGGGAGCTGTCATGCCTTTGCCCCGCGCGGTGCCGGTCACATTGACCGCCGCCGAGCGCACGACGTTGACCAAACGCGCCCGCGGCGCGAAGACCGCGCACCGGGACCGGTTGCGGGCGCAGATCGTGCTGGCGGCAGCCCGCGGCCGGGACAACGCCCGGATCGCGGCGGACCTGCAGGTCACCGTAGACACGGTGCGCAAGTGGCGGGGCCGGTTCGCCGGCCGCGGCCTGGAGGGGCTGGCGGACCTGCCCCGCCCGGGCCGGCCGCGGCGGATCAGCGAGCTGACCCGGGCCGCGGTCGTCGCGCTGGCCTGCCAGCTGCCCGCCGCGACGGGGGTGCCGCTGTCGCGCTGGACCGGGCCGGAACTGCTGGCCGAGCTCACCCGGGCCGGGGCCGCAGATGAGCTGTCGGTGTCTTCGGTGCTGCGGATCCTGGCCGAGCATCCGGTCAAGCCCTGGCAGTACCGGTCCTGGATCTCCCCTCGCGACCCGGACTTCGCCGCCAGGGCGGCGGTGATCTTGGACCTGTACCAGGGGTTCTACCAGGGCACGCGGCTGCGGCCCGGCGACCGGATTTTGTCGGTGGACGCCAAGCCGTCCATCCAGGCCCGCGGCCGGTGCCGTCCCGCCGTCCCGGCCGCGCGCGGCAAGCCGGTGCGGGTCGAGCATGAATACGTCCGGCACGGCGCGCTGGCCCTGCTGGCCGCCCTGGACGTGCGCACCGGGAAAGTGTTCGCCGCCACCCCGGCTACCACCGGCATCGCCCCGTTCATGGACCTCATCGGCCAGGTCATGAGCCGGCCGGAGTACAAGGACGCGCCCCGGGTGTTCGTCATCGTGGACAACGGGTCCGACCACCGCGGCCAGCCCGCCATCGACCGGCTCAGCGACGCGTACCCGAACGCGATCATGATCCACACGCCGGTGCACGCCTCCTGGCTCAACCAGATCGAAATCGTCTTTTCGGTGATCCAGAGGAAAGTCCTGACCCCCGGCGACTTCCCCGGCCTGGGCACCCTCAGTTGTGCCCTGCTGACCTTCGTCAATCGCTACAACCGCACCGCCCGGCCGTTCAACTGGAAATTCACCGCCGACGACCTGACCGCGCTGCTGCGCCGAATCAGTCAGCGCGAGCAAACAGCCGCCAGCCAGCAAGCCGCCCTGCCCCAGGCCGCCTGATAACCCAAACGAATTTACGGAGCTACCCACTAAGGCTCATCGGCCGGCGTGTGTCACCAGCCTGACAAGCTGGTCATACGGGGTTCGATTCCCGTCGCCCGCTCCGCGTTCACCGGCCTTTTTGATTTTGAGTTCCCACATGTCCGCGATTCAAGTCTTCTACCGGGCCGCAAATGTGCCCATGCGATGTTTCTCCAGCTCAGTTACAATCCACGAACTTAGTTATGCTAACGTGAGGGCCGGTATGGCCACGGCCCTGATTGGCTATAGGGCGGCCCTCGCACTGACGGGACCATCCAGTCCGAGGAACTGCAGGCACCCATGACCCGAGTTGGCTCATTTAGTGCGCAACGTACGCGGGACTGCGCGGCCGGGGGCTCATGTAGGGGTTCGCAGGCAGGTGCCGCGCGGTTTCCCGGTGTTCTGTTGTTCGCGGTGGCCGCTACCGGAGGGGTTCAGCTGATGCTGCCCGCAGCCGGGCTACCGATCCGGCCATGACCAGGGCCCACCCGATGGCGGTCCTCGGCCTGCGCCGCTGCACGGCCCGGGCCACCCAGGGGACATAGAACACGACGGTATAGGATTCGCTGGCGATCGCGAGTACCGTCAGCCGCCGCGGGTGGCGCAGGCCCCACCACACGCCGAGGACCATCCCCACGACAGTGGAAGCAAGCCTGAACGGGGGGGTGTCCGCGGCCTTGAAAAAGGGGGCGGACCGCGATAGGTGGCGCTCTAGGCGGCGGGCCGCGGGTGTCGGCGTCCGGGCGGCAGCGGGGGCCTTGGGGCCAGGCTTGTGCAACCGGCCCTCCCTTTGCAGCCGCTGGATGTTCTGCTGCATGTTCTCTCGCACCTCGGCCGAGGTCGGCGCTTCCGTGCCCAGGCCCCACGCCACCAGCCCGTAGCCGGCGGCGCTCGTCCACGCGGCCAGGGCCCGCCGCCGCCGCCCGGCGGCCCAGTGCCCAGCCCCGACGGCGGCCTGGGTCACAACGGGGGCGACACGGGGCACCCACCCGAGCATCCCCGCGGGCCTGGCCCCGTCCAAAATGGGCAATGCCACCCGCAGCACCTGGGCCCAGCTGTCATCACGAGCCATCCCGGCATTGTCGCCCAGGCGACGCGTGCGTGCCAAGCTCCCGGGCTGCCGCCACCCCGAGGTAGCCGCCCGGCGGGGCAGGGCGGCGCCGACGCTCAGCTCCGACCGCATCCGCGCTAGCACCCCGCCGCTCACCTGCTCAACCGGGATCTCCTGGCCGGACTACGGGGCCCGTGTCACCTCCTGCTCCCCCGTGCGGAAGTACCCCGCACCGGGGGACTCAAGCTCGAACCCTGGTGATCCCGTCCACTACGAGTCCAACCTGGTTACTTTAGTGTGCAGATTTCGTCAACGCTCACCCCGGCCAAGGCGACGGCGGGCGACACCGCCGACGTCTTCACTTTCACCTACACCGCGCCGGCCAAGCCGGGCGCCGGGACGATCAGCATCGACCTGCCGGCCGGGTTCTCGCCGCCGCAGGACAGCAACCCGTCCGGCGCCGGCTACCTGTCGGTGAGCTCGGCCTGCAACCAGTTCCAGGTCGCAGGCGTGACCGCGGACGGGGCCGGCGGCAACACTGTCACTGTGGCGGAGAACTGCGCGGCCGGCCTCAAGGGCACGCTGATCTACGCCCGGGTCACCGTGACGACCACCGCCCAAGCCTATCCGGTCGCGACGTCGTTCACGCCGTCGGGCGGCGCCGCCGTCCCGTTCGCCAACCAGCACACCTTGACCGTGCCGCCGGGCGCGCTGGCCAGCATCAGCGTCTCGCCCGCCGGCGCCACGATCGCCGCAGGTGACTCGCAGGACTACATCGCCAGCGGCTCGGACGTCTACGGCAACGCAACCGGCCCGATCGCGAACGCCAAGTTCACGATCAAGCCCGACGGCAGTCGCACCGGCGCCACCTGCACCGCCTCGGTGGCCGGGGTGCACACGGTGACGGCGACCAGGAGGAAGATCTCCGGCACGGCGACGCTGACCGTCACCCCAGGACCCGACCTGACAGCCAGCCAGACGGTCAGCACCGCCTCGCCGTATTACTACGCGCCGGTGACGTTCACCACCACCACCATCACCAACACCAGCACCACGACCACCTCCATCGGGGTCACCGCGACCGTGAACGAGCCCGCCGGGCTGATCTCCCCGGAGGGCACCGCCAGCACCGGCAGCTATAGCAACGGCACGTGGACGATCGGTTCGCTGGCCCCGGGCGCAACCGCCACGCTCACCATCACCGGCAACGCCGGGGATGTCAGCGACGGCACCCAGACCGTCACCGCGACCGTGAGCTCCACCACCATTGATCCGAACCCGGCCAACAACACCGCCTCGGCGTCCGAAGCCTCCCAGCCAGCTCCCTTCCTGGCGGTCATCACCCCTGACCCGAACAACCTCAACCCGGTGAATGTCTGCACGCCGTCCCCGGTCACCCAGATCTGGTACGGCTCTGTGGTGAACGCGGTCAACCCGGCCGCGCCCTCACTCACCCCGGGCAGCTTCACTTACACCCTGGACGTGCGACACCACTTCCGCCCTGGGCTGTCCGACGCCGGATAACGACATCACGAACTCGTCGTTCATCTCGGTCGACACCACCGGGTTCGCGGTCGGCGGCACTTACCGCTTCAATCTCATGATCACCCCCGAGTCGGGAGCTAACCCCAACTACCAGCCTCAACCAGTGAGTCAGAGCATCTCGTTTACCCACCACCTGCATCGAGGATTAGCCGGAGGGGGAGTTCCTCTGGCCAGGTCGGCGCGCGCAGGGACCGGCCCAGGGCATGCTTTGAGGAGCGGTGCCACCGGGCTTGCTGCTGGCGGCGATCGCTGGCACGACGCGTCCACTCGCGTCTACCGGGTCGCCCTCGACTTCGGTGAGCCCGGCGACGATGCCCTACTTGCCGACCTGCAAGATGAAGCCCGGCATCGCCTCCCTGCCGACTCTGTCCCTTTAGCAACAGCGTGCCGATGGACTGTGCGCCGCGCACAGAATGTCCAGTTCTAGCTCACGCTGCTTTCCGACGTGGCCTTATCGCGCATTCGGTGCAGGGCGCGATCCAGGATGGGGCATCTCCGACCTGCCTGGCCGCCGGTGAGCAACCCGGCCCCGAGGCCGCCGCCTGCCGCGGCGCGCTCCGCGGCCGGTTCCCGCTCTTGCGGGCACGCGGGCCCTGGCCACGGTGCTGGCGGGCGCTTCACCAGAGGGCAGGGTGGTGGCCGGCCCGTTCGGCTCCTTCTCATCAGATCCTGCGGGCTGGCGGGATGGGTGTCTGCGTCGCGGGGCTCGGCGCTGTCCGGCCGCGGAGATGGCCGTCTGGTCGCTGGATGGCCGGCGTCCGCGGGATGGGGCTACCGTGGCGGTGCCGGGCCCGGCACCGCCACCTTCCTGGTCAGGTGCCGTCTACGGCGGTGACCTCGTGCGCGGCCTGGATGATCATGTCGGGCTGGCCGGGGATGCCGAGCTGGCGGAGTCCGGGCAGGATCCGGGTCTGGACGAAGGTGCCGAACAGCTCTTCGCTGTCCCACACGTCGGTCATGCGCAGAATGCCGTCGCCGAACGAGGCGACGTGAAAGCGCATCCCGGCGGGCACGTCGCGGTCCCAGCCGACAGTCTCGCGGAGCGTGTCGTACTGGTCGGGCGTAATGCCGTCCCACTTCTGCATGATGACGGTGGCCATGTTTCCTCCTGGTGGTGATGTGGTGATGGTGGTGGGACGGTAAATCGGGATTACAGGGGCAGCGGGTTGCTGAGCACGCCGCTGCCTGGCCGGCGGCAGGCCAGCGTCCGGATGAAGTCGATGGCGTCGATCTCGACGTGCTCGCCGTCACGGCCGTGGCGGAAGGTGCCGCCGGCGCCCGTCAAGTACCAGGTCGAACGGCTGGCCGTGGAGCTGGGCCCATTCGGCTATGATGTCGGCGACCAGCCGGCCGTCGTGGTCCGGCTTGAGGTCCATCGGCCGGCCCGTGGCGTGGCAGATGTCGATCCGGTGGCACCACACGTCGCGGGTGAACCCCACGTCTAGCAGGTACTTCAGCGGCCGCCAGCCAATGGGAGGTCCGAACGGCAGCGGGGTGAGCCGCATCGGCGCCGGGGTCCCCCAGCGGCCCTTGACCGCCTTCGGGCCGACAGTCTTCAGCTGCCCGGCGAGCTCCGCGTTGGACAGCTGCTCACGCTCGCGGACCTGCAGTTCGTTCAGGCCGTCGACCCAGTGATGCGCGTCGATCTGCTTGTTCAGCGGCAGCCCCCGGCGCAGCTGGTGCGCGAACTCGCCCACCGAGGCCTGCGCGTCGGCCGACCCCAGCACGTGCAGGCGCGATCTTGCGGACGTCCCACGCGGTGCAGTCGGTGGGCATCGCCCACTCCTGCGGGGTGAGCGCGGCGGCCAGTTCCGCGAAGCGCTGGAACTCGTCCTCGGCGAGGCGGCGGGCTTCCGCGCGGCCGATGCGGTCAGTGTTCATTGGGTCCTCCCCCTTGCGATGACATCGTCGACCAGCAGGTCGACGAGACGGTTGAGATGCCGAAGCCAGCGGTCACTGCCGGGATCGTTGCTGATCTGCGCGTCAGTCACGCCGGCGGTGATGGCGACGATGCAGTCCATGTCGCCCTGCTCTGTTACCCCGGCCGCCCGCATCAGCGTGTACGCGCCGCCAAGTACCTTCTCGGCCAGCGCGTACGACTCCGCCGAGGGCGCGAAGCCGGGGATGGGCCGGTGGAACAGCAGCTGATACCGCTCGCTGTCCTCGCTGCCGAACGCGGCGAACGCATGCAGCCACTGCTTGAGTGCCTCGCGGGGCTCCGGGGAGCAGGTCATGGTGTCCAGGCGCTCGAGGAGCTGCCGGTTGCCGTCGGCGAACATCGCGTCGTACAGCGCGAGCTTCGAGTCGAAGTACACGTACAGCGAGGGCTGACGCATACCCACCACCCGCGCCAGGCCGTGCAGCGTCACGCCGGCGATCCCGTCCGCCCGGGCCAGCGCCCAGGCGGACGCCACGATCTCCGCTGTCTTCTCCGCACGGCGCTTCGCGACCGAGTTCGCCATCGTGAGCCGATCAGGTCGCCAGCGGCCCGTATGCCCGCAGCGCGAGGGCGGCCGGCCGCCGGGCCACCGCCGGTCGCCGTCCCCGGCCGGCCACCCGCAGGGCGAACCGCTGGACCGCGCCGGGCCCGGCGGGCACCGCCGCGATCAGCCGGCGGCGCTCCGCCTCGGCGAGCAGTTCCTGGTGCCGGCCGTCCGCCAGCCCGCGAGCCACGTAGACCGGTATCATCTCGGTCCTCCTTGGCGAGTTCCTATCGTTGATAGGAGATTAACCTATCGTTGATAGGAACACAAGAGCCTATCGTTGACAGGAGAAATCTTTTTGCTCGGAGCCGGAGACCGTGCGGGCCGGGGCATGTTCCATGACAAGATCACCACGCACGCCGGCGGACAGGCCGGGCCTGCGGGGATCCGCCGCACGGCGCTTGCCGGACGCCATCAGCCGCGTGCCAGCGGGCCGCCCTGCACGGGCCACTGGATCATGCGGCCCCGGACGAGGTTCCCTGGATCGTCCGACGCTGGCTGCGGGGCCACCCCGCAGACCCCAGACGAGTTGCGCGCCAATGCCGTCCAGGCCTCCGCCGGAAGGTCCAATACTTTCCGTCCTTGCTCAGATGCCCGCGCAGATAAGACAGATCTGCATGCTTACGATGGTGATCGTCCAAAGTTGAGCCACCGCGCAGATCGCCTTACACGGGTGATCTTTCATGACATCCGTGCAGTGCCCGGGAGTGGGAGGGTGCTGCGATGAGCAGCTTCCCGTGTCTTGTGCGCAGCGTGTCCAGGTCGGGTGAGGTCCGCTATGTGCTCGGTCACCGGCTAGTGGACCGGTATCTGGAGTTCGTCGGGGGCGGTCCCGGCCGAATACGCTGCGGGCGGTGGCGTTCGATCTGAAGACATTCTTCACCGTGGTCGGCAAGGACCCGGTCGAGGTCACTGCTGTTGACGTGTTCGAGTTCCTGGCCCATCAGCGGGGCGACCGCAGCGTGGTGCGGCTGGCTGACCGGGGGTCCGGGTTGTCAGCGCGGACGATCGCCCGGCGGCTGTCGTCGGTGTCGGGCCTGAATGCGTACCATTACACGGCCCGGGGCGCAGGATCGAAGCTGTCAACGTAGCGGGCAAAATCGAGTGCATCGCTAGTGCGCTGGCTACCAACGTTCACCGGGTTGGTTATGCGGCTTTAGGCTTCGGGCGGCCCCAGCGTTGCTGGCGCTCGCTGCGGATGCGGGCTCGTTCGCGGCGCTGGGCGGCCAGCACGTCGGGGTGGCGGGCATGAGCGTTACGCCAGCGGAGGTAGGCCTGCAGCCTGCGGGCCAGCGCGGGGTGGTTCGGATGGTCGGAGTTGCCCATGACAAAGGTCCGCAACGGACCGAAGTGCGCCTCAATCGGGTTGGCCCAGGACGCGTTCGTCGGCGTCAGGCACAGCTCGACGTTCTCCCGCCTGGCCCAGCGGCGGATCGCCGGGGTCTTGTTCGCCGCCAGGTTGTCCAAGATCACGAACAGCCGGTACCCGCCCGGCCGGGCCGCCCGGATCGACTTCAGCGCGGCCAGGGTGTGACCGGCGCCCTTGTGCTCGCGGACCACGCCCCACAGCTGGTCATCGCCCACGCAGTAGCAGCCGTGGAAATAGCGGATGCCGTGGGTCCGGTGATAGGTCGCCCGCAGCCGGGCCGGGTGTTTGCGTTTCGCCCAGCAGGCCCCGTGGCACGGGCGGATGGACAGCGGCCCGAACTGGTCAAAGGCAAAACAGCGGTCCGGGTAATGCCTGGTCACGTACTCGATCCGGTCCAGCTTGGCGTCCCGGTCCGGATCCCGGGACTCTTTCCAGGTTCGGGTCCGCTGGAAGCTGATCCCGCGCGCGTGCAGGATCTGCCGCAGCCGCTCCCGCCCGATGATCACCGGCCGGTCAGGATGGCGGGCTAAATAGTCAGCCAGCTTGCGCAGGCTCCACCGGGTGAACGGCTGGCCCAGCTTCTCCGGCCGGGTCCTGGCCGCCGCGACGATCACCTCGATGGCCTCGTCACTGATCAGGCGGGGACGGCCTCCCGCCCACCGAGGGTCCAGCGCCGCCAGGCCCTTCTGGTTAAACAGGTGGATCACGTCCCGCACCGTGTCCTCATCCGCGGCGACCAGCCGCGCGATCGCCGGGACCAGCGTGCCCGAGGCCGACGCCATGATGATCATCGCCCGCCGCACCCGGACCGACCCGTGCTTGCCCCGCCGCACGATCTGCTGCAGCCGCTGCCCCTCCTGATCAGTCAGCCGCCGCGCCCGCACCGGCTCCGCCATCACGCCCTCCCGCCACTCGATCTATTCACACGATCGAGTGTGAAAGCAATCACCGCCGCCTGTCACCAACCCGGTGAACGTTTATGGCCAGCGCACTAGCAGCATCCGCACCGACTGCGGGGTAGTACTCGGCGATCCGATCAGCCGGGACTCCGTCGCGCATCAACCCAGCTACTGCGTTGTAGGGCACCCTGGTCCCAGTGATAACCGGGGCGCCACCCTGCGTCTCCGGATTGACGGACAAGCCAGGACGCGGCCGAAGGAGATGAGGCACAAGGACGCCAGCGCGAGCTGCAAAAGGCTCGATGAGCTCGCCGATGACTGCGACCAACTGCAGTTGTCCTGGCATCTCCCCCAGGTTCACAGCCTGGTCCTCGGCGACAAGCTGGATGTTGCCTCGCTTTTCAGAGACGAGCCTGTAAGACGCCAAGTGGCCCACTTCACCGATGTCCCGAAGGTTACCGATTGCCCCCCGTATCTTCTGGAGTGATGCGTGCTCCCGCAGCCGGACAAAGGTGCGCAACCCGAGCACATCCTGGAAGGAGTACACCGCCCGCGGTGTCGTCGCGATCTCAGGCGCGAGCAGCGGGCCTGTCCGGCGGTTGCGCCAGTGACGAAGCTGGCTGACTGCGGCGCCCGAAAGCGCGGCCGCCATCTTCGTCGCGTATGCCACGTTCGCACCCTTCTTCGCGTATGCCTATCAGGCATCGTGCTTCACAAGGTGCGTCGTGCCACAGAGGACGCGCCGTTCGGCGGGAATGAGGCGCTGCAGCTCCCCGGGAAAACTGTCATGAAAGTACCGACAATGACGGGCTTGCATAGCTATTCAGCGCCCGGATGCGCGCTCATGCCGCTGGTGGCGCGGTCTATGGCGGTCGGGTTCTCACGGGTTCGGGCAGTGCGCTGGCGACCTGGTGCGCAACCTCAGCGGGGGTCCGGCGGCTGGTGTCCACGGCAAGGTCGGCCGCGTGGATCATCCATGCCCGTGATGTCCGGTACTCGGCGAGATGACCCAGGCGCCAGGCCTGTGCTTCAGCGGACCCCTGGATACGCTGCCTCAGGACGCCTTCGGCGGCATAAAGCACGACATGGAAGACCTCCAGTCCCGCGTCGCGCAAGCCGGCAAATATCTGCTCCAGGTAAGCGCGGACCAGGATCGTCTGGGGGGCAATGAGGTGCTGGCCGGTGAAGCGGGCCAGTTCGGCGGCGGTCGCCACCACCAGAGGACGCCACGGCGGCCAGTGCTGAAATCAGCTACCGGCTGGTCGGCCAGATTCGGCTGAAGCATGTATCCCACCGTCTCCGGGTCGAACACACGGCTAGCCGGAACCAGGGAACGCAACTCGCGGGCGGTGCTGGTCTTACCGCAGCCGAAGGGTCAAGTCCTGCGGCGTGGTGTTTCGCGGTTAGCGCGTGATTCTTTTGCTTGGGTTAGGCGCTGAGCGCGGGGATGTCGTTGTCGGGGGTTACCTCCGTGGCGGTGGGTGCGAGGGTGATGCGGGATCGGGTCAGGATGTCCAGGCCGAGGTAGCGCCGTCCTTCGGTCCATTCGTCGTGCTGTTCGGCCAGGACGGCGCCGACGAGGCGGATCAGGGCGTCGCGGCCGGGGAAGATCCCGACGACGTCGGTCCGCCGGCGGATCTCGCGGTTCAGCCGTTCCTGGGGATTATTGGACCAGATCTGCCGCCACAGTTCCTTGGGGAAGGCGGTGAAGGCCAGGACATCGGCGCGGGCGGCGTCCAGGTGGGCGGCGACCTTGGGGAGCTTGGCGGCGATCGCGTCGGTGAGCCGGTCGTACTGGTCGTGGACGCTGGCGGCGTCGGGCTGGTCATAGACCGAGTGCAGCAGGGTCTTGACCCAGGGCCAGGACGCTTTCGGGGTGACGGACATCAAGTTGGCGGCGTAGTGGGTGCGGCATCTTTGCCAGCTGGCGCCGGGCAGGGTCGCGCCGATGGCGTCGGTCAGGCCGCGGTGGGCGTCGGAGGTGACGAGCCGGACTCCGGTCAGGCCGCGGGCGGTCAGGTCCCGGAAGAACCCGAGCCATCCGGCGCCGTCCTCAGCCGAGGTGACCTGCAGGCCCAGGATCTCCCGGTGCCCGTCGCTGTTCACCCCGGCTGCCAGCAGGGCGTGGACGTTGACGACCCGGCCGCCCTCGCGGACCTTGAGCACCAGCGCGTCCGCGGCGACAAAGGTGTAGGGCCCGGCGTCCAGCGGCCGGGTCCGGAACGCTTCCACCTGCCCGTCCAGGTCCCGAGCCATCTCGCTGACCTGCGACTTGCTCAGCCGGGTGATCCCGAGAGTCTCCGCCAGCTTCTCCATCCGCCGGGTGGAGACCCCGAGCAGGTAGCAGGTCGCCACCACCGAAGTCAGGGCCGCCTCGGCGCGGCGCCGGCGTTCCAGCAGCCAGTCCGGGAAATAGGAGCCCGAGCGCAGCTTCGGGATGGCCACGTCCAGCGTCCCGGCGCGGGTGTCGAAGTCCCGGTGCCGGTAGCCGTTGCGGACGTTGACCCGGTCCGGGCCCGGCATCCCGTAGGGGGCGCCGCACATCGCGTCGGCCTCCGCCGACATCAGCGCGTTGATGAAGGTGGCCAGCATCGAGCGCAGCAGGTCCGGCGACGCGGACTCCAGCTGGTCGTGCAGGAAGCGGGCAGGGTCGATACTGCTGGGAGCGGTCACCGTCGTGTCTCCTTCAGAAGCACTGTGAGAGGTCTTCCAAAGAATCACGCGGTGGCCGCCTTACACGCCTGCGCCACGCCCATCAACGGGGCCGGTCAGTACACCACCTTGCCGGACGCAACTAGCCGAAGGTCCCGTTCAGCCAGATGATCACGCAAGCATGCTATGAGCGCACGACTCACATGCGCACTGCGAAGTTGGACCAATGGGCTGCGGGGAACGGCCGGTCAGGCGCGGGCGCGTGCCGGTTCATGTTGCGACTGGTGGCAGCAGGAACCGGCAGCGAAGCCCCGGCGAGTTCGCCAGGCGGCCGTCGAGTGTCGCGAGCGGGGGATCGTCCGGACAGCGCCGCACGGGAGGCGAGTTCGTCGCGCGTCTGATCGGGAACGTCCCGTATCGTGACGGAGGTACTAATAGCATCATTATGCAGCTGATGCTGCTGAAATGCAATCGAACCTGCGCGGGCTTGTTCGGAGAAGGTGAGTCGCGGGGCGGCTGGCCAGAGTCAGTCATCAGCCTTCCAGGCTGGTCATGCGGGTTCGATTCCCGTCGCCCGGAGACCGTCGCCCGCTCCGCGTTCCGCTTAGCTCAGCAAGTCCGGACCCTGACCCGTGAATTGGCGACAGCGGGATGAGAAGGCTTGTGCCGTCGTCCAGATTAGGCTCGACGACATGGTTGAACCGAGGTACAGCGTGAAGGCTCTCGATGAGTCGACGTGGACCGCGTTCGCCGACCTGGTGGAACGCAACAACGGGATCTTCGGCGGGTGCTGGTGCATGAGCTTCCACCCCAAGGAGTCCTGGGCTGGCGCAGCGCAGAAACGTGACGTGAAGGAACAGCGGGTCCGAGACGGCAACGCCCACGCCGCGCTCGTTTTCGAGGGCGAGGACTGCGTGGGATGGTGCCAGTTCGGCGCCCCCGACGAGGTGCCCCGGATCAAGAACCGGGCGGCTTACGAGAAGGGCCGGACGACCTCGCCAGACTGGCGGATCGCGTGCTGTTACTCCGGTAAGGGGCACCGGCGGCAGGGCGTGGCCGGGGCGGCGCTCGCCGGCGCGCTCGAGCTCATCGCAGACCTGGGCGGGGGAACCGTCGAGGGATATCCGGAGGACGCCGGCTCGGTACCGGCCGGCTTTTCTCTACAACGGCGCCTTGTCGACCTACGAGAAGCTGGGGTTCACCCGGGACCGCAAGATCGGCAAGCACCGCTGGGTCGTGACCAAGACCATCAAGCCGAAACGCATTCTCATAACCCGCAGGAGTTCCTAAGGTCGGCAGTGTGCTTTAACGCGCGGGAGAACCGGAGGCACCGGAAAGCCTGGCTGTTCAAGCTGCAGGTGCCACGTTGACGTCGAAGGTGAGGGTTTCGGCGTCTGCGTCGAAGTCGCTGGGATCGCCTTCCAGCGCGAACGCGATAGCGGACAGGCATTCCTGCTCGGCATCATTGCGGGTTGGGGGGCCGCCGCCATTAATATGCAAGGCGGGCACGCGATAGTGCCAGTTGCCGGCTTCATCATCGAAGAACAGCTCCACCCGCAGCGCGCTCATCACCAGTTCGTCCTACAGCTTCCGCAGCTCAGCAAGGGTATATCCGTAGTCGCGGGCGATCCTGGCCATCGCCGGGCCGCCTAGGTCACCGTAGGGCACCGCCATGTCAAAACTAGGCCCGGCACGCTAGTCCAGCTGCACCATGCAGGAGATTTACGGGCGCCCGAGGGCGTCGTGACATCATGACCATCACCGACCTGGCCTCAGTGCCGTCCTCCCCATCCCGCTGGAGGTGAGAGGGACGGAGTTGAGGTCGTCGAGGCGGGGAGCGTCTACGATCGGCGAGGGAGACGGGACCATAGACCGGGAAGTGCGGAAATACTCCGAGATGCCAGAGCGGGAAGAGCAGGAGGACCTCCGGATGCTGGCGGAAGACCCCTGGGCGGACGGGACGGAGATTGATTCCGGCTGGACCGAGGGCACCGGCGATGAGTAGGCGTTTCGGGCTGCTGCTGGTGTGCTGTGTGCTGCTGGCCGCGTGTTCGGCTGGTTCTGCTGCCTCCAGTCCGCCGCCGGCGGGGGTGACGTTGGCGGGGACGTTCGCTGATGACAGCTTCCAGGCGAGTGACTATCACGGGAATCCGTGTGCCATGTTCGAGTCAGGGAACTGGCAGCTGCAGGTGAAGGCCGGGGGGAGCACGACGGTGGCCGTCGTGGCGTTCACGGATACGGCGGTGGCGGACGCTCCGGGAGCGGGTCCTGCTGGGGAGCCTGCGTACGGGTTGTGCAAGGGGTCTTGGTCGGTGAGTGTTCCTAAGTCGGCGGATTATGTGATTACCGCGATTTCTTCCGGGGATGACGGTGATTCGCAGCAGATTCCTGGTTCAGTGGTTGTTCCGGGGTCTGATGGCCGGTCAGATATTCAGCTGGGTGATGATTACGGCGAAGAACTGACCGGCTGACGGTGTAGCTCTTGGTGTTTCGGCCTGCTGTTACGGGAGGGGTTCAGCCGAGGCTGCCCGCAGCCGGGCTACCGCTCCGGCTACGACCAGGCTGAGCCGACGGCGATCCTCGGCCTGCGCCGCTGCACGGCCTGGGGCACCCCGCAGGCCATAGAACACGGCCGTCGGGGCTTCGCCGGCGATCGCGAGCACCGTCAGCTCCCGCGGGCGGCGCAAGCTCGACCGCACCCCGAGGACCACATTGACACCGGAAGTGAGGGCGGACAGGGCGTTCCACCACGACTGGTGGGCCATCCGGGCGGCGGTAGCCGGCACCTTTTAGGCCCTGCTCGCGCCACAGGTCGTTTTGCTGCTCGATGGTCTGGTCCACCTCGGCCCGGGTCGGCGCTTCGGTGCCAAGGCCACCAGCCCGAAGCCGCCAGCACTGGTCCACGCGGCCAGGGCCCGCCGCCGGCGGCCGGCGGCCCAGGGCCCGGCCCCCACGGCGGCCTGGGTAACAGGGACGACAGGGGACACTCATCCGGGTGTTCCCGAGGGCCTGACCCCTCCAGAACCGACATCAAGGCCGCCCGCCGCAGCAACCGGTCCCCGCTGTCATCACCAGCCATCCCGGCATTGTCGCCTAGGCGGCGCGAGTGTGCCAAGCGCCCGGGCTGCCGCCCCCGGACGCTGCCGCCTGGGGGCTGTGCAGCAGGTGTATCGGTGAGAGCATGAGAGGCGGAAGGCGGCGCTACCGTAAGCGGCTGGGTGCTGGTTCGGGCGCTGCGGTGGGTTCGCGCGCTGGGGTCAAGGGTGGATCGTGATACTGAGCTGAGCATGCGCCGGCTATTTGAATTAACCGTACTGGCGTCGTGCCCGCGGCGGGGCGCGTGCTGACCCGGCCGCGGCAGCTCCGCGGTCTGGCCGCGGCCTTTTCGCACCTGCCGCGGTCGCTGCTCGGCGAGATGGCGCAGGGCCTGGAGGAGGCGCGGTTCCGGCCCGGTGAAGTGATCGTGCGCGAGGGTGATCCGGCCGACCGGTTCTACATCATCGAGTCCGGGCAGGTCGAGGGGACGAAGTCCTCGGCGGAGGGCGAGGTGCACCTGCGGACGATGGGGGCCGGGGAGTATTTCGGCGAGATCGGGCTGCTCGCGACCGGGACGCGGACGGCGACGGTGCGGACGGTCAGCGAGGTCCGGGTCCTGACTATGGGCCGGACCCAGTTCCAGGCGCTGGTGGATGCGTCGGCACCGACCGCGGATAACCTCGCTCAGCTCGTCACCGACCGCAACGTGCCGGCCAAGCCGCGCGCGGACCGGATCCCGTTGCCGGCGTGGACGGGCCGGCTGCGGCGGCTGCTCAAGGCACCGTGGGCGATGCACTACAACCGGCTGATCGTGCTCGTCCTAGCCGCGAACGTGCTGCTCGCCGTGTTCGGCGCCGGCGACCTGGAGCATTTCGGGCAGGCGCTAGGGACGGTCGCGGTGATCGCTCAGGCGAACATCGCGCTGGCGATCATTTTCCGCCAGCAGTACGTGATCAACTTCCTGGGCTGGCTGGCGACGCGGCCGCCGGTGACGTGGCCGATCAGGGTCCGGTGGGCGCTGGCCAAGTATTACCACTTCGGCGGGCTGCACGTCGGGTTCGCGCTGGCCGGGACGGTCTGGTACCTCGCCTTCGTGGCGATGCTGAGCTACGGCTTCGCCGCCGGGACGGGCGGCGTCGACGTCGCCGACGTGGCGACCTCATCGGTCGCGGCGAGCTTGATCGTGATGATCGTGTTCATGGGCCGCCCGAGCTCCCGGGCCAAGCGGCACGACACCTTCGAGGCGACGCACCGGTTCTGCGGCTGGGCGGTCCTGGTGCTCGTGTGGCTGAACACGATCGTGTTCGTGGCCCGCCGCGCGCACGGTCCGGTCATCCCGGCACTGCTCAGCGCGCCGACGTTCTGGCTTCTAGTGGTGACGACGGGCGGCATGGTATGGCCATGACTGCTGCTGCGCAAGGTCCCGCTGAGGGTCGAGCTGCCCTCCTCACATCTCGCGATCTTGCACCTCGACCAAGCCCGCAAGCCTCCTGTCGGCACGACCCGGGCGATCAGCCGCAGCCGGCTGTACGGCTGGCACCACTTCGCGAACGTCCCGGTCGCGGCCGGGTCGGGCTACCGGGGATACCGGATGACCGTCTCCCGAGCCGGAGACTGGACCGCCGAGCTGATCGACAGTCCGCCAAGGCACGTCTGGGTTCGCGGCATCCCGATGGTCGATATCGTCGTCATCAAGAGACTGTTCTCGAAGGTGGTGATCGTCGCCACCGGCAGCGGCATCGGGCCCGCGCTCGGGCACCTGCTCTCCGCCGAGACACCGGCCCAGCTCGTCTGGGCGACTCGCGATGCGACCAAGACCTACGGCGCCGCGCTCCTCGACGAGATCCGCACCGCCCAGCCCGAGGCGATTATCTGGAACACCGACGAACTCGGCAGGCCCGACATGCTCTGCCTCGCCTACCGGGCCTACATCACCTCCGGCGCCGAAGCCGTCATCTGCATCTCCAACAAGAAGCTCACCTGGAGCGTCGTGCACGGCCTCGATCAGCGCGGGATCCCGGCGTTCGGCCCGGTCTGGGACTCCTGACACCATCCCCGCGGTACACGTGGACCGCTACCTCGGTGTGGCAGGGGTAACGGTCCACGATGATGGTTCCCGCGGTTAGAAGCGATCCACATCGACCACGGCCTAGGCGAAGGCGCGGGGCGCTTCCTGCGGCAAGTTGTGACCGACGTCGAAGGTCCGGTGGGCGTACTTGCCGGTGAAATGCGCCCGGTACAGCGCGCCGTCCCCGGGCGGGGTGAAGGGATCGTACTTGCCGTCAACGGTGATCGTGGGCACCGCGATGGCCGGAGCCGCGTCCAGCTTCTTCTCGATGCGGCGTACCGCGGGTCGCCGGGGACCAGATCCAGCCGCCAGCGGTGGTTGTCGATGATGACGGCGACGTAGTCCGGGTTGTTGAAGGCCGCCGCGGTGGTGTTGTACGTGGCGGGGCTGAAGTTCCACGTCGGGGAGTTGAACTTCCAGATGAGCTCGCCCAGGTCGTGCCGGTACAGGGTGAGGCCCTTCTCGCCCCTGGCGGTGGAGAAGTAGTACCGGTACCAGAACGCCCGCTCCAGGCTGGGCTTGGCGGGCTCCAGGTTGGCGACCGGGTTGGTGATCAGGTAGCCCGTGGTCGAGACCAGCGCCTGGCAGCGCTGCGGCCAGAGCGCCTCGACGATGTCGGCCGACCGCGATCCGAGGTCGTAGCCGGCCAGGATGGCCTTCTCGATCTTGAGCGCGAGGACATCGAGGGCCATCACCGCGGCACCCGCGACGCCCAGGAACCGGCGGCGATCGTGGTTGGTGTCTTCGGGCATGGTGCTCGCGTCCATGGTGTCTCCTCGTTCGATGGGCCGGAGCTGACTGACACCACCGTCGCGCCGCACACCACCTGGGTGCACCTGCCAAGACCCTGGCCTGCCCCCGGGCGCGGGCCAGGGTAACGGCAAGGGTCCGCCCAGGCATGCGACAGGTGCGGCGCCCCTGGGCCAAACGCGATCGTCAGGCATGTCCACGAATCCAGAGAAAGGGAGCGTCATGAACACCAAACCCAGCTCTCGCCGCACTGGCCGCGGGCGCCGCGGGTGCCGCCGTCGCGGTCACCGCCACCAGCTCCGCGGCCACGGCGTATGGCACCGTGGTGACGGGCGGGATCGGCACCGCGCCAGACCAGACCGTCGCCGCGGTCATCGCCCCGGACGGCGACCGCGATCTGTTCGGTATGGCCATCGTCCCGCTCACCATGGGCAAGCTCACCGCCGGGAACCTGCTAGTCGCGGAGTTCGGCGACCGGCAGGGCACCGCGGGGGCCGAGACCACGATGCTGCAGGTGACCCGGTCACCGTGAAGACCAGCATCTTCTTCCGCGGCGGCCGGGCCCGGTGGGCGTGGCCATCAACCCGGCCAACGACGGAGTGTGGGGCGGCGACTACGGCCGGGCGGCCAGCGGCACCGCGGCCAACGACCTGCTCATCTGGCCCAACGGGAAGGGTCGGGGCTGGCTGGCCAAGGTGCCCGGCGTGAGGGCCGCCTTGGCGGATTGAACCGGGAACCCGGCCTGGCCGGGGTTGTTTCGCCTGCTCAGTTCCTATGCTCGCAGCATCCGGGTGACGCCACGGCGGCGTAGCGCCCGTGTCTCGGTAAATACCGCCACGGCGGTGATGAGCAGGAAGAACGCGGCCGGCAGGGCGAGCGCGATCAGGTCGGGCTGGAGCCGGACGGGCATGGCCGAGCCGGTGAACCCGGACAGATCCAGCGCCGATCCGATCAGGTGCGGCAGCACGAGGTCGCAGACCGCGCCGGCCACGACGGCGGTCAGCACGGCGGGCATGACCTCGGCCAGGACGAACCCGGTGGGGCGTTCGTGGCCCATCACGGTCAGCCGGGCCAGCGTCAGCTCGCGGTTCGCAGAGCCCAGCGCCAGGCCGAGGACCAGGATGAACAGGCCGAACCCGGTCGCGGCGGCGACCGTGAGCGTCACCACCAGGACCGCGCCGTGCTGCAGCGGGGAATTGACCAGCCCGGAGAGCACGGTCGAACGGAACCTGATCAGAGCCCCCGGCATCTGGGTGGCGGCCACGGCGGACAGCCGGGCGTCGTTGATCGATGACCCGGTGACCAGCACCATGTTGTCGGCATTGTTGGCGCCAAGCCTGGGCAGCACCTGCTGCGGCATGATCAGGAAGGCGCCGCCGGTCGGCTGGGCGGGCGTGCTGGCCACCTGCCCGACGATCCGGACGCTGACCGGGGTCGGCGAATACAGCGATTTGATCCTGGTCACCCCCCGGCCCAGGCTGGCGGCCTCGGCCGGCGAGGCGAGCACCGGCACCGTGGCCGCCGGGGAGAGCGAGCCGCCGGAGGCCGCGCTGATCGCCTGGGCCGGGCCGACGGGGAACGGGGTGCCCGCGACGACCGCCTGATAGCTGGCCGGATCCACCGCCACCACGGTCAGCGGCTGCCCGGACGGCGTGGCCCAGGTCGAGTCCCAGACCGCGGCGACGTGCCGCACGCCGGGCACCGCCGCGATCGCCCGCACCGCCGCGGGGGTCACCGGGGCCGTCCCCGAGCTAGTCGTGATCATCACATCCGCCCCGGTCGCCTGCCAGGACGCGGCGACCTCGCCGCTGGCGATCGCGTTGCGCAGGGCGCCGGCGAAGGTGGCCAGACTGAGCGCGAGCACCAGCGCGAACGCGGGCAGCACCTCGGTCAGCGAGGTGCGTGCGGCCTCGGCCAGCGCCACGAACCCGGTGGCGCCGGCCCGCCGCGCCGACAGCCGGAGCAGGCCCCGGATGACCGGCGGGTACAGCCGCAGCATGACCACCGCGGCCAGGACAGCCACCAGCACCGGCGCCGCGGCCAGGAACCAGTCCACGCTGCCGCCGGCCGGGCACCCCCTCGTCGTGCAGCTCCACCAGCCCGGCCACCGCCGCCGCGCACACCGTCACCTCCGCGACCAGGCGCCGCAGCGACGCCAGCCGCGACCGGGACGGGTCGGCCGCGGTCACCTGGGCCGGGTTGACCGCCGGGGCGGGCCGGCGGTGCCGCCGCACCGCGATCAGCGCGGGGCCGGCCAGTGCGGCCAGCACCGTGACCCCGGCAAGCACCCAGCCCAGCACCCACGAGGCGCTCTGCGCCTGCCCCGGGGTCCTCGGCACCAGCACCAGCGCCAGGCCCGCGCCGGCCAGCGCCGCCGGCATCGCCGCGATCGCGGTGCCCCGCAGCATCAGCCCCGCGACCTGCCACAACGACCCGCCCCGGGCGCGCAGCACGGTCAGCTCGTCAGCCCGCCGCACCGCGATCGTCAACGACGCGACCAAGATCACCGCGATACCGACCACGATCATGCTGACGAACAGCAGCAGAAGCACCGTCTGGGTGGCCGCCTGGGTATCGAGGAACGCCGACAGGTCCTGCGTGGCCGGCGAGGTAGCCGTCAGCGCCACCGCCCCCGAGGCGCCCAGCCCTCCGAACAGCACCGGAATCGCCGTCAGGGCCCGCCCCAGGTCATCGGCCAGCCGCTGGGCCTGGTCCGCGTTCACACCCCCCAGCGCCAGCGGGAACTCCCACTGCATCTGCAGGCCCGGCCCCCCGAACTTGTTCTGCATCAAAGTCAGCGCGCTGGGGTCGGCGAAGACCCCGCCCGCCCAGTACCCTCCCGACAACGATGGCAGGCCGACGGTGCTGTCCTGGGTCCAGAAGGTCGATCCCGCGTCGCGCTCGGCCACGATCGCGGTGACGTCCAGCTCGACCGGGCCCGACCGGGCGGTCAGCTGGAGCCGGGAGCCGGGATGCAGGCCGAACCGGGCGGCCGTCTGCGTGGTCACCGCCACCGGGACCGCTCCCGCGCGGACCCCGGCCGGAGAATACGAGCCCGCCACCACCCGGGCGTTGGCCGTGAACGGGTCCCGGTAGACCACCTCCAGCCTGGGCGATGATCCGGCTCCGGCCATCGCGCTCGCCGCGAAGCCCGAGACGACGGACATGGTTGTGGTGCTCAGCCCGGCCCAGTCCCCGCCGGCCAGCGGCAACGGCGCCGCGGCCAGGCTGCGGGCGATCCGCTTGGTCGTCGCGGAGAGCAGGGGCCCAGTCAGCAGGTTGATCGGCCCGCCCCCCTGCTCCACCGGCCCCACCCAATCCGACCAGGCCACGCTCGCCTGCACCGACTGCGCCGTATCTCCCTGTGCGGCCAGGTCCTGCTGCAGCGCCTGCGTCCGCGTATGCAAGTTCAGCGCCGGGCCGGCGACCGCCGCGAACACGCACCCGCAGACCAGCACCCCCAGCGCCACCGTGCCCCGCGCCGCCGACCCGACCCTCCACGCTGGGCCTAGCATTGGCGATCCCCGTCTGTCAAGACCATCAGAACAGGAGGATAAGCCCCGAAATGGCTGATGGAAAGGTGCGTGCGTGACCTGGTACCCGCCTGTGACCGGGCTGGGATTCCGGGTAGTGATGCAGTGGCCCGACCAGGTGCCGGACTTGCGTGCCGAGCTGGGCAAACAGATGATTAAGAACGCAGGCAGGGTCAGAATTGTCCGTAACGCTGCCGCGTGGATGGGAAGGGAGGCCAAGATCATGCGTGACACCGGTTGGGGCTGAAGGTGGCCGTCGACGCAGGCGCTAGCGGCGGCGTGCGCCATGCAAGGGCGCGCCCGCCTGCTGCGCAGCCTGTCCGCTGAGCAGCTAGGCACCGGGCCGACGTCTAGTACGCCACGGACCGCGAACCTGGCGGGCGCCAGCACGGCTGACACCCCCGGCTCGGCCTGCCGCCCCCGCGCCATGCTCGCCGCCCGCGGCGGCACCGTTTCGCGACCCCACCTGGTGTCAGTATGACTACGCGCGGCTCAGAGTCAGCTCGGGGATGAAGCCGGAGCGGTATCACCGCGTTAATATGGCCCGATATTAAGGTCTGTACGGTACGGCAGACGTTCAATTAATATATGCGCAGAATTTCTGGCGTCGACGTGCCCGCGATCCGGATAGCGCTCTTCCGTTAGCGCCGTCACAACCATGGACGACTGGCCAGATCGCCGGTCACAGACCTGCCCGCTCGATCGGCCGATCGGATATAGGTATCTGAGGACTAGCGCCGCACGGGACACCGATCATCTAGATCTGTTGCGGTCATAGCCATCAAGATCACACTGCGGCATCCGAGTGTGAGCGATCCCATCGCCGAATACGTGCAGCTCTTGTCTAGGGCCGCTTTACCTGGGCGACAGCGTGCCGATCGTCCAGTTCTGGCGGTGGTGTGAAGATCCCGTGGCTGGCACCCGTAAAGTGACGGCAGTCTCGAAGAACGAATTACGCGCTGGTCGTCGCCGTTACGAGACCCGGCGGGTGCAAGCATCGCCAGCGTGTTTTGAAGGCCGGGCTCGGAGCCTTTCCCGCGTTCCCCCGGAAGTCTCGGGATGCGGACGCGGCCGGGGACGGGCCGGCCGAGGTCAATTAAGGCGAGGCCGGGGCCGTCAGGTCGATGACGGAGGATCCGGCTCATGAGCACAGGAGCGCCGTCACTATGAAGGGCATCATCAGGCAGGTCGGCCAGGACGCCGACGCCACCCAGGAGAACATCGAGAAGACCTTGGCCGGAAGTGACTTCTTCTGGCTGGACCTCGACCTGCACGACCCGGGGCCCGACGACGATGTTGCGGGGCTGCTGACGGGCACCTTCCACTTCCACCCGCTGGCGGTGGCGTCGGCCATCAAGTTCGGCCTGCGGCCCCGGATCGACGACTACAGCGATTTCACGCAGGTCATCACCTTCGGCATGGCGGGCGACGGGAAGGAGGTGGCCGAAATCCACTGCTTCATCACCGAGAAGTTCGTCGTCACCCTGCACGAGGGCAGGTGCCCGGCGCTGCTGGCCGTGGTGCTCCAGCGGGTCCGCGACCATCGCGACACGCAGATCCCGCCCCAGGTCGGCC
Organism: uncultured Actinomycetes bacterium; assembly: GCA_963787645.1. Classification (GTDB taxonomy): domain Bacteria; phylum Actinomycetota; class Actinomycetes; order Streptosporangiales; family Streptosporangiaceae; genus Palsa-504. Next base: position 79,781 of record CAWBDS010000009.1, read on the forward strand.
TCCTCTACTTGATCTTGGACAGCCTGATCGACTCGTTCTTCCCGGTGCTGTCGGAGCTGGACGACGACATCGACGACCTGGAGAGCGCGATCTTGAAGAACCCGACCGAGGAGCAGCTCGGCACGCTGTTCGATATGAAACGCAGGGTCCTGGCGATCCGCAAGGTGATCGCGCCGCAGCGGGACATGATCGAGAGCCTCAACGGCGGCATGGTGTCGATCCCCGGCCTGACCGACACGGACTCGGTTTACTTCCGCAGCGTCTACGAGCACACCATCCGCATCACCGACATGGTGGACTCCTACCGGGACCTGATCAGCGGGGCGATGGATACCCACCTGTCCATGGTGTCCAACCGGCTCAACGTGATCATGAAGCAGCTGGCCATCGTGGCCACGTTCTTCCTGCCGCTGGGTTTTCTCACCGGGTTCTTCGGCCAGAACTTCGCGTGGCTGACCGGCCATCTGCAGACCAGCCTGCCCTATTTCCTGTTCCTGGGCATCGGCTCCGAATTGGTCGCGATCACCTTGCTGGTGATGATGTTCAGGCGGCGCGGCTGGCTGGGCAGCGGCCCCACCGCCTGACGCGACCACCGACGTCCAGGTCGCGGCAGTCCCAGGCAGCTCCGCAGAGACCGCGGCGGGAAACAACCCGGGGAACACAAGCGCGTCATCACCGATCGGCTGGCCCGCTGGGTCACCCAGGACGACGGGGACCATCCCGGGCCGGACTACAGCACTTTGGTGCCGAGCCGGGCAAACAGATGATGAGAACGCAGGCAGGATCGGAATTCTCCGTAACGCTGCCGCGCGGATGGGAAGGGAGGCCAAGCTCATGCGTATCTCCAGCTGGGGCTGAAAGCCCAGGCCGGTGGCCGTTGATGCAGTCCCTGCTACCGCGCCCGGGCCAGGCACCGCGTGGTGCTGAAATCGGCGTCGGCGCATCAGCTGCGCGGGCTCTTGATGGTGGCCATCACGGCGTACTGGCAGCACGTTGTGGTGGACGATCGCGTCTGCCCGGTGTTCACCTGGTAGGCCCACATGTGCTGACGGGGGCCCTGGTAAAACAGCCACGAGCTGTCTGGCGACCATGCAGTCACGGACAGCAGAAAGGCAGCCGATGACGGGACTGTCGTCGCCTGCGTGTCCGGGCCGGCCAGGTGAAGGATGAAGGCGCGGGTGATGCCCTGGCTATCGGGCGGGAGCACCGCCTGGGCGGCCATGAGCTTGCCGGACGGTGCTATCTCGCTGGCAGACCAGGCCCAGTTACCTCCGTGGGTCGGTGCCCATCCGGTCGTGCCAGGCGGCGCCGCGAAAGACTTCAGCCTGCCGGTGACCACGTTGATCACTCGCAGAGTGCGGCAGGCGTAGTAGCCGAAATTACCCCCGTAGCTGAGGTTCTGCGCCGTCGACGGGTTCGCGCAATCTGTGCCGTAGGCGACCAGCCGCGAGCTGACGGCGAAGCCTTCGGCGGCCGGTGAATACGGCAGCGCTCTCGGCGCGGTGCCGGGAGTCCACAGCCAGAAGGGGCCGCCCATCACGCCGTCGCGCGGTTCCAGTAGCAGGCCTGCGTCCGTCCCGGCGACCAGTTGAGTTCCGCCGGGCAGGGTGATCAGCGGCCCGGGCCGGCCACCGGATACCGGGACGGACCGGACCGTTACCGCGGCCGCGGTGGGCTGGCTGGAGCCGTATTCGAGCCAGACATCGCCGGGCGCGGCGGACGGGGCGAACGCCAGGGCATTCCCCAGCACCACTGTCTTGCCGGTCACCGCATCGGCGGCGTGGACCTTGTTGTTGCCGACGTAGACGATCCAGCCGCCGACCAGCATGACCGGCTGGTACTCGCCGGGGTCGACAACCGGTGCGGCCTGCCCCACTTTGCCGGTGCGCAGGTTGTCGAGCTCGATCGTGCCGTCCTGCCCGGGGGATGCCGGCCACATCAGCACGGTGGTGTCGACGCCGCCCGGGATGGCGCCGGGTACCTGCTGGCCGGCCGGGTGCCCGGCCGCCGGGCCGGGCCGCGGCGGGCTCACCCCTCGCGCCCCGCCGGCTCCGTGCAGGCCGGCGAAGGCACCCAGCGTCGCGGCGGCCACGGCTATCACCCCGACACCGGTGGCAGCGTAGCGCCTGCGCTGCCGCCGCCGTGCCTCCTTGATGAGCGCCTCGACGCCAGGACCCGGCCCAGGCACCACGGTTGCGTTCTTCATGGCCGGCTCCTACGACACCTGTGCGATGATCTCGGCCAGCTCTTCTGGCCGGTATCCGCAGTGTCGGGCCAGCGCGACCAGTTCGCGCGCCTTCGCCACCACCGCGCCGCGTTCGGGCCCGATGCCGCTGACCGTCACACCTCGGCCGCGGCGGAACTCCACAATGCCCTCATCCCGCAACGTGCGCAGTCCCCGGAACACGGTGTTGGCGTTGACGCCAAGCACCGCGGCCAGGTCCCTGGCAGGCGGGAGCCGCTCGCCCGACAGCACCTCCCCGTCGGCTATCGCGCGCCGGATCGCGGCCGCGACCTGCTCGTGCAGCGGCATCAAGCTCGAGGGATCAATCTCCACTGTGGGCTTGATGCTAGTCACATTAGCATCATAACATCGCCGCCCTTCACATCGCGGGGAGCAGGGATATTCGTTTCTGGCGCCCCCGGGTCCGGTGATGCGGGCCAGCAGCGGGAAGGTAGCCGCGATGATGCCGAGGGACGCCAGGATCCCGCCTGCGGTAAGCAGCTAGTAGGCGGTGCCGGGCGCCACTGCGCGCTGCCGGCGGGGTACGCGCGTGCATTCTCGAGCATCGTCCTGACCTGCTCGACGGTCGGCAACGAGCCGTTCGTCGCTACTGCCAACCGAGCCCGGCGTAACCCGCTAACGCGTCGGTGATGGTGCAGGTGGCGGTGCGGAGGGTTGCTATCGTGCGTCTATGGACGACGGATGGCGCGTCTGCATTGCGTTCGGCGTCCTGCCGCGCAGCCTGCATTCCTTGCGGCAGGCGCTGATCTCTGCATTGGGCAGCCGCGTCGGCGATCAGGTAACGGTCAGCTCGAGCCGATGGGGTACCCAGATCTTTTTGTACGCCCCCGGCGCCGGATCGGCTGATGAGGCCGCACAAGTGGCGCGTGAGGTGCTCGCGCGGCGCGACGTCAGCGCGCCCGTCCGGACGCAGTTCTGGAGCCTGCGGGACCAGGAGTGGCGGGATGCGGCGGACGAGCCGTCTTTCGATCCCGTTGCCGAGCGGCAGGCTCTGCACGAAGCCCGTCAAGAGCGAGAGCGGCAAGCGTCGGTGACGTTCGGCCGCCCCGCGCGGGAGGTGTGGGTCGAATTGCCGTCACACGACGATGTGGTGCACCTAGCCGAGCATCTTGCCGCCCAGGGATGGCGGGTCCGTCCGCACCGTAGGCACCTCATCGTCGGGGCGGACTGCGAAGACGACGCTAAGAGCCTGGCCCAGGAGCTCTCCGGTGACGGCCGCGCTGATGCGGATACGGCCTTCCGGGTCCGGCGGGTCGATATATATGCATCCTGGACTGATGCTGGCGCCTTCGGTGGCGGCGGTGTTTGATCCAGGTCGTTTGACAGTCTTGCGGCCCGCGTTGCAGGCAGGAAGGCTCGCCATCAACATGGCTACGGGACCAAGTGCACGCCGGAGCAGGTCGTGCAGCAAGCGGCACCAGCCCGCTCGACGGGCCACCGTCAGTGCGTAATTTCAGCTCTCCGCGCCAGCAAACTAGCAGGTCACAGCGGCCGCCCGCACAGGCGATCCGGTGATGCCGCCCGGCGGGCGGTAATTCGGTGGCTCCCCGGCCTTGGCCGTTGCGACAATCTGCTGGTGCGGAAGCTGATGTCACCGCTGATCTGGTCTCGCGGCTGGTCCAGGCGCAGTTCCCGCACTGGGCAGGTCTGCCGGTCAGGCGCGTTGACGCCGATGGCTGGGACAACGCGACGTTCCGTCTGGGTGAGGAGATGTCGGTACGGCTGCCCAGCGCCGAGCAGTATGTCCCAGCCGTCCACAAGGAGCAGCGCTGGCTGCCGGTCCTGGCTGGGCAGCTGCCGCTGCCGGTTCCCGAGCCGCTGGCCGTCGGCGTGCCGGGCTGCGGTTTCCCCTGGCCGTGGTCGGTGTACCGGTGGATCGACGGCACCCCGGTCACCGAGCAGACGGTCCCGGACCTGGTCCAGTTCGCGGCCGACCTGGCGGGCTTCCTGTCTGTTTTGTACACGATCGACCCGGCCGGCGGCCCCCCGCCCGGAGCGCATAACTTCTTCCGCGGCGAGCCCCTGGCGGTCTATGACCGGCAGACGCACGAAGCGCTCGGCGCGCTGGAGGGCCACGTGGATACCGTGCTGGCCGCCGAGGTCTGGCGGACCGCGCTACGAGCCACCTGGCAGGGGTGCCCGGTATGGTTCCACGGCGACGCGCAGCCCGGTAAACCTGCTGGTCAAGGACGGGCGGCTCTGCGCGGTGATCGATTTCGGCACCTGCGGCGTCGGCGCGCCCCCGCCTGCGACACCACGATCGCCTGGACTTTCCTGTCCGGCCCGGCCAGCCGCGTCTTCAGGCAACGGCTGCCCGTGGACGCGGCGACCTGGATCCGCGGACGCGGCTGGGCGATCTGGAAAGCCGTGCAGGTCCTGGACGGCGCCCTTGACACCGCCCCAGAAGATGCGGCCTTCACCACTAACGTGATCGACAAGATCCTGGCCGACTACCTGGCTGACACCTGACGGCGGCACGCTCACCGGGCAGCCGAAACCAGGACCGCCGGACCCGGTAGCAACAGGACTCCCATTGCGGCGTGGCGTTCACGATCTTGCGCTACGAGCCCTAGACCGCGCCGAACGGCGGTTCGCGTTCATACTCGGGGTTACGGCGCGTTGTTCTTCCCGGCCTTAGATCCGGAGTACCTATCCGGGCCCTGGCTGCCAGGAGAGATGCTCGCCAGGCCGGTTTACCGAGCGGCGCCCGCCTGGATCGTGCCGAGCGCGGTGGATGGGGCGGCAGGGGGTGATCAGGCACCTCCCGGCCGGGCTGGGACCGGGAAGGCTGGGCCCATCATGACCGCCGCCCCGCCCAGGCCGGGAAGCAGGCGACACCAGGCAGCGTTGATCGTGGCACAGGGCTGGCTGGCGTTCACGGCGAAAGCTCGCCGACGGCGCGGCAGCCCGTCGTCTCCCGGCACCCGGGCATCAAGAGGAAAGGGCTGTCCGTCTCATGGCTGACGCACTGCCGGAATCGGCTCTCGCGGCGCTGGACGATCCGTTCACGCAGCTGGCCGGGCACGACCCGGTTGGACTTCGAGGTCGTCGACTCAGCCCGGCTCACCCCCCACATGCAGCGGCTGCGGCTGACCGCCCCGCAACTCGACGGGTTCGGCTACCTGCCCGGCCAGGACGTGATGCTGCTGGTGGCGGCCGAAGGTAACCGCCCGGTACGGCGGCGCTACACGATCCGGCAGCTTGACGTGGCCGCACGGCTGCTCACGCTGGACATCGTGCTGCACGGCGACGGTCCCGGCGAACGCTGGGTGCGGTCGGCACAGTCCGGCGACAAGATCGAGGGCATCGGGCCGCGCGGGAAGATCACCACGTCGGCCACGGCCGACTGGCACCTGTTCATCGGCGATGAGTCGGCGCTGCCCGCCACGTTCGCGATGGCCGAGGCGCTGCCGCCCGATCGCCCGGCCACGCTCGTGCTTGAGATCCCCGAGAACAGCGACGAGCAGGACCTGGCTGCCACCGGGACCGCCCGCATCTCCTGGCTGCACCGTCTCGGCGCGTCCCCTGGTGACCCGTCGGCTCTGGGCGCCGAGGCAGCCGAGATCGAGCTGCCGCCCGGCCGCGGCCACGCCTACCTGTTCGGCGAGGCGACAGTCGTGTCCCGGCTACGGGAGATCCTGGCCGGACGAGGACTCGGCCAAGACCAGATCTCACCCAAGGCCTACTGGGGCCGCGGCCGCGCCAACGCCAGCCACGGCGAACCCGCCCGCGGCACCTAGCCGCCGGCGGCGACGGCCCGGCGCGTGGATGCGTTAGCTGACCGCGCAGGAGTCGCCGTCGCAGCTCGCTTCGGCGTTACTGCCGGTCGTGGCGGCAACGGGCGTGAGCTGGCTGGTCGCGTCGTAAGCGCGCTGCAGGAGCTGCAGGAGTACCTCGGGCGGCTGTGCGCCGCTGACCGCGTACTTGCCGTCGGCGACGAAGAACGGCACGCCGGTGATGCCGTACCGGGCGGCCTGCTGCTCGTCGGCTCGCACCGCGTCGGCGTAGGTGTCCCCGTCCAGGACGGCCTTTACCTGCGCGGCCGGCAGGCCGGCCTCGGCGGCCAGGCGCGCGAGGGTGGGCTGGTCGGCGATTGGGAGGCCTTCGGTGAAGGTCGCGCCCATCAGGCGCTCCTTCATCTCCGGCTGCAGCCCGTGATCCTTGGCCAGATGGAGCAGTCGGTGGGCGTCGAAGGTGTTACCGCCGCGCATGAGGTCAAACCGGAACTCCAGGCCGTCGGCGGCTGCACGCTCGGTCATCTGCTGGCCAGCCTGTTCGGCCTGGGCGATCGTCATGCCGTACTTTCCGGCTAGATGCTCGGCATGGGTCCCAGTCCGCTCCGCGGGCGCGCCCGGGTCCAGCTCGAAGGACCGGTAGGTGACCGCGATCTCGTCGGGATGGCCGAAAGAGGCAATTGCGCGTTCGAACCGGCGCTTGCCGATGTAACACCACGGGCACACGACGTCAGACCAGATCTCGATATTCATGCCAGTAGCAACCGTCGTGATGACGGCGTGATTCCACCGCAAGCGGCACCTGAGAATGCGCCAGCCCAGGTCCAGGAAATGGGATACACAATGACCCGCGCAGCGCGCGCGTCCAGGGCCGGCGGTGCTGGCTGCTAGCGTCGGCGCATGACATCCCTGCCCGACAGCGCCCGGACCGTGCTGGAGTCTCCCGCCCTGGCGCACCTCGTGACCTTGGACCCGGACGGCAGCCCCCAGGTCAGCGTCGTATGGGTGGGCCTGGACGGGGACGAGATCGTGGCGGGCCATCTTCCCGAGCACCGCAAGGTACGCAATATCCGCAACGACAGCCGGGTCGCCCTATCCATCGAGACCAGCACGCGTAACGCCATAGGCCTGAACGAATACCTGGTCATCTACGGCACTGCCCGTATCACTGAGGGAGGTGCTGCCGAACTCTTGCAGCGGCTCGCCCGCACCTATCTTGGTCCCGACGTCCGCTTCCCGCCGATGGATAACCCGCCGGCCGGGTACATCACCCACATCACAGTGGACCGGATCTCGGGTGTTGGTCCCTGGATCGCGCAGCGCTAACGCCGATTTTCACTAAGCGAATCGGCCCCCAGTCGGGGGCCTGACGTACTGGGGACGGAGGCTACAGCCGCCACGCCGAGGTGCCGTGATCGTAGGTCACCAGATCTGTGATCGGCTGTCTGGCCGCCGTGGTATTGAGCCGCGTCGCGCTGAATGACGTGGCTGTGGGGTATCTCGCAGCGCTGCTGGCACGCAGGGCACGGACGGTGCCATCCGCAACATGGATGAGGAGGTAGTCAGCGTTACGCCCCCTGCTACCCCGGCCATCCGCAGCAAGGTGCCACGCAACGCGGCTGCACAGAGACGTTGGCGTTCAGCCAGGGGCCGACTGCCGGGCGCGAAAATCGGCGCTAAGCGGACAAGTCACCGCCCGTCGGTCGAACGGGGCGAGGGACATCATTTCTGTCGGCGCGAACGGTCGATTCTCGGTACCCGTACCCGTACCCGTACGTACACCATCTCCAGGCAGAGCCCGCAGTACGAAGGAGGCACTGCGGAATGCAATGCATCGGGACCGGTCACCGTGACCAAAAAACTCACGAGCAGCGTAAAGATTGACTGCCAGGAGAAGTAGCGGTCCCTGCTGACGCTGCTCAGCGAGGCGCGAAGTATGGCCTCCAGCTACGCCGCCCCGGCGCGGAGGGCGGCCAGGACCGAGGTGTCATCGGCGTAAGTGCTCGGCCCTCGACGGCGGCGAGACGGCCTGCCCAGCATCGGTGAACGATGCCTCCTGTTCCAGTGCCTGCTGCGCTTGCGCCTCCGGAGCCGCCGTGACGCTCGCCATTGCCATCTCCGCGTCGGGCGACGCTCCGCTGGCCTCAGGCCACCGCTTGAGCTCCACTTGCGGGATCAGCCAGGTGGCCAGGAAAGCCAGCGCGGCGATCGGCACCGCCACCAGGAATACGGTCTGGATCGACTCGGCGTAGCCGGACACGAAGCCCTGGTGTACCGCGGCGGGCAGGTGGGTTAGCGCCGCCGGGGTGACGTCCGCGCTGGTGAAGCCCCTCGGCAGGGTAACTCCGTGCAGGTGGCGGGCCAGGTTCCCGACCAGCACGTTGGCGAAGATCGCGCCGAAGATCGCCGTGCCGAACGACCCGCCGATCGAGCGGAAGAACGTGGCGCCCGAGGTCGCGACGCCTAGCTCGCTGTGCGGTACGCCGTTCTGCACGATGATGACGAGCACCTGCATGACGCCGCCGATGCCCATCCCGAGCACCAGCATGTCCAGGGCGTCCAGGGTGGTCGACGTGTGCACCCCCATCAGGTGCAGCAGGAACAGGCCCGCGGTCATGAATCCGGCGCCGGCGATCGGGAAGAACCGGTACCTGCCGGTCCTGGAGATGATCTGCCCGGAGGAGATCGAGACCAGCAGCAGGCCGGCCATCAGCGGGAGCAGGTACACCCCGGAGATGGTCGGCGAGATGCCGCGGACGACCTGGAAGAACGCCGGCAGGTAGGTGATCGCGCCGAACATCGCGAAGCCGACGATGAAGCCGACCATGCTGGTCACCGAGAAGGTGCGCAGCTTGAACAGGTGCAGGGGCAGCACCGGCTCGGCCGCCCGCCGCTCGACCAGCACGAACACGCCGATCAGCAGCACGCCTGCCACGCCCAGGAGGTAGATGGGCGCCGACCGCCACGGGTAGGTGGTGCCGCCCAGGCTGGTCAGCAGGATCAGCGAGGTGACGGCCAGCGACAGCACGGCGGTGCCGAGGTAGTCGATCACGTGGTGCACCCGGCGCAGCGTGCCGGGCACCTGGCTGGCCACCACGACCAGCGCGATCACGCCGATCGGGACGTTGATATAGAAGATCCAGCGCCAGGTCAGGTTGTCCACGAACACGCCGCCGAGCAACGGGCCGACCACGCTGGCCAGGCCGAAGACCCCGCCGAACAGCCCGACGTACTTGCCGCGTTCGCGGGGCGAGACGATGTTGCCGACGATGGCCTGCGCGCCGACCATCAGGCCGCCGGAGCCCAGCCCCTGCACGGCGCGGAACGCGATGAGCTCGATCATGGACGTGCTGAGGCCGGACAGGATCGAGCCGATCAGGAAGATGACGATCGCGGCCTGGAAGAAGATCTTCCGGCCGTACTGGTCGCCCAGCTTGCCCCATAGCGGAGTGGACACCGTGGTGGCCAGCAGGTAAGCGGTGATAATCCAGGCGATGTGGGAACCGCCCTTGAGGTCACCGACGATCGTCGGCAGCGCCGTGGACACGATCGTCTGATCGAGCGCGGCGAGCAGCATGCCGAGCATGAGCGCGCCGATGATGAGCAGGATCTGGCGGCGGCCGAGCCCAGGCAGCGCGCCGTTGCCAGTGATGTTCGCGGCAGGTGGCGTCGGGCCGCCGGCGGCCGCGGGAGTAGCGGAGGCCATCAGGTGTTGTCCTTCTTCCCCGTGATGTTTCATAGTTCGGGCAGCCCGTCAGCGAGGGCCCGGAACGCTTGGTCAATAAGGTGCTCGAGCGGCGCCTTCCCGCCCGAGCCAGCCCAGAATGAGATGGTGGCGCGGAATACGCTGGCCGCGGTGGCGGCCAGCAGGCTCGGATAGGGATCCCGCTCCGGATCGGCGCCGAGCCGCTCAGCGAGTCCCTCGGCGATGGCCCGCTCGACCATCGCCATCTGCGCCGCGCCGGCCGCCCTCAGCTGCGGGTCGGTGTGGACGCCTTTCATCCGGCGCAACCAGTCCACCGGGTCGCCGCCGAGCGCGCCGAGCTCATCCGCTACCGCCCGGGCGTCACTGACCATGATCACGCGCAGTGCCTCCAGCGCGGGTTCCCCCGGCGCGGTGCGAATCACCCGCTCGCGCAGCACCGGGATCTGCTCCGGATCGGTGCCGAACAGCGCGGCTTCCTTCGACGGGAAGTAATTGAAGAACGTCCGCGGTGACACGTCCGCCGCCTCGGCGATGTCCTCGATGGTGACGTGCGCGAAGCCGCGTTCGGCCACCAAGTCGAGCGCCGCCCGGCGGAGCGAGCGGCGGGTCGCCAGCTTCTTGCGCTCGCGCAGCGACGCGCGCGGTTCCCCGGCCGGAACCGCCGTGCCAGTAGTTGTCGTCATGCGCTCTCTAGCGTTCTGCATTAAGTGAAAATTTGCGGAGTATGAAAGCCTGCATGGCGTGCAACAGTAGCTCCCCGGCAGATGTTCCCGGCTCACCCTCGTGCCTTACCGCTGTCTTACCGACAGGTCCGCATGGAACGCTTCGTACCGATTTCGCGCTTGACTCTCTGAGAGCCGAGAGCTGGGATACGAACCAATGGAAGACGGCCCGCAGGACACGACCGGGCGGTTGCGGCAGGTAACGCGGCGGCAATTCACCGGTGCCGTCGGCCTAGGCCTGACCGCGGTCGGCACGTCGTTCGCCGTCGCAAACTGCGGATCGGCGAGGACTACGTCCGTCCGGCCGACCGTGGCGCCGCGGTCGGCGCCCTCCACCACGCCGCCCCTGCCGCCACCGCAGGGTCCGCTGCTCGACCCGTTCACCGGCGAACCGGTCAAGGCCCTGCGACCCGTGCTCGCGGTGAAGATCGACAACATCGTCTACGCCAGGCCGCAGACCGGGCTGCAGTCCGCCGACATCATCTACGTCATCCCGGTCGAGGGCGGCCTCACCCGGTTCATGGCGGTGTATTCCTCGCACTTCCCGCCGGTCATCGGGCCGGTGCGCAGCGCCAGGCAGAGCGACCTGGACCTGCTGAGCCAGTTCGGGAGGCCCGCGTTCGCCTGGTCCGGGGCGACCCCGCACCTCGTGCCGTTCATCGAGCGGGCCCCGGTCGTCGACCTGTACGCGCTCACGGTCGGCGGCTATTTCCGCTCCGGCGGCCGGGCCGCGCCGTACAACCTGTACGCGGATACCAGGCAGCTGCTGGCCGAGGCGAAGGGCGCCAGCAAGGCCAGGGACATCGGGTTCCGGTTCGGGGCGGCACCCGTCGGCGGGACTCCCGCCGCGTCCGGCTCGGTGAAGTACCCGGCCGCGTCCTGCACCTTCCGCTGGTCGGCCAAGGACCGGCGCTGGCTCCTCTGGATGGACGGTGCGCCCGCGATGGCCGCCGAGGGCGGACAGCTCGGCGGCAGCACCGTGATCGTGCAGTACACCCGGATCGCGACGTCGCGTTTCGAGGAGTACGGCGGCCGTCCGCCGTACGCGAAATCGATCGGGTCCGGTAAGGCGGTCGTCCTGCGCGACGGGCGCGCCTACACCGTCCGCTGGTCGCGCCCGAACCGGGGAACCGGCACCACCTACACCCTCCCGGACGGCCAGCGGATGCTGTTCGCCCCCGGCCAGACCTGGGTCGTCCTCGCGCCGGAAAGCCACGCGAGCTACCTGAACGCGGCGAGAGTCTAGCGCCGGTGCCCGCGCGGACTGTCACGCGTCGGTACCGATAACGATGTCGCTGTTAGCGCCGATTTTCGCGCCCGCCGGCAGTCAGCCCCTGGCTGACTGAACGCCAACGTCTCTGTGCAGCCGCGTTGCGTGGCACCTTGCTGCGGATGGCCGGGGTAGCAGGGGGCGTAACGCTGACTACCTCCTCATCCATGTTGCGGATGGCACCGTCCGTGCCCTGCGTGCCAGCAGCGCTGCGAGATACCCCACAGCCACGTCATTCAGCGCGACGCGGCTCAATACCACGGCGGCCAGACAGCCGATCACAGATCTGGTGACCCTGGTTGCCGGTGGAGCGGCCCAAGCAGAATCGGAAGCTACCCACGCTTGACCGGACGAGTACCTGCTACGCAGCGTGAATCCCGAGCCCATCCTAGTGTGGTGCGCCTGAAGTTCGATTGGTTATTCTTGCTTGGTTGCAGGTGGGCCTGTACCAAGCTTGGCGAGGTAGTCGGCAAGCGAATTCAGGATCTCGTCTGCGGTCTTGGTCCAGGTGAACGGCCTGGGGTTGTCGTTCCAGGTGGCGATCCAGCCCCTGATGTCGTTCTCCAGGGCCGGCACCGAGGTGTGGGCGCCGCGGCGGATCAGCTTGTCGGTCAGCAGGCCGAACCAGCGCTCGACCTGGTTCATCCAGGACGAGCCGGTCGGGGTGAAGTGGACGTGGAACCGCGGGTGCCGGGTCAGCCACGTCTTGATCTCGGCAGTGTTGTGAGTGGCGTAATTGTCGCAGACCAGGTGCACCTTAAGGTCAGCCGGCACCGCCCCGTCCTGGTCCGCGGCGGCCTGCCAGGCACCAGAGGGCAGCAGCCTGATGGCCTGCTCGTCGGCCTCGGTGATGGCCCAGCCGCTGGTGAACAGCACGATGCGGCGCCGGGAGGCCAGCGACAGCAGGTGGGCGATCAGCTCGTGGCTGGCGCCGGCCCCGTCGACGCGGACCAGCAGCCGGGACCGCATCCGGGCGGGGATCTGCCGGATCGCGGCGGTCAGCACCGTTAGGTGGTCGGCGAAGGTGTTCGACCCGGCGTTGCCCGGCCGCAGCAGCATCGCGAGCGACTCGGCGGTATTGGCCAGCCAGGCCCCCAGGGGATGGAAGCCGTAGCCCATCTTGAACGCGGGCGCGGCACCTTGCTTGTCGCTGCGCGCGGTGATCAGCGTGCCGTCCAGGTCGATGACCAGCCAGCCGGACAGCACCTTCCCGGCGATGGCCAGCCACGGGAACCCGGCCGGCCTGGCCGCGATCAGCGACCAGACGTGCGCCCGGACCGCCCGGGCCCGGGCGATCTTGTCCAGGGTCCGGGGATCGGCCAGCTCCAGCGTCCGCCGGATCGTGGTGTCGCTCGGTTCGGCGCCCAGCACCGGGGTGTGATGGGCCAGCACGGTGATGTCGTTCATGCTGGTGGCGCCGAGCGCGATCGCCACCGCCATTGATACCAGCGCGATGCCGCGGTCGATCAGCGGGAACTTCCCGGCGCGCGTCAGCGCCGATCCCAGGGCGGCGGTCAGCCCGGCCTGGTCGGCCAGCTTCTGGAAAAGCACCGCCCCGGCGTGCCCGACCAGGCCCTGGCCCTCGCCGGTTACCGTCAGCCCGTGATCCCACCGCGTATCCTGCATGACGAAGAGCGCTCCTGCCTGGGAAATGACATGGTGTGGTTACCGGGTAATTTCCCCCGAACCGGGGCGCTCTTCGCTGTCAGGCCGCAACCGATCTGGCCCTTTCGCACGGATCTGGCCAGCAAGTTGGCCACGTCTCACGAACCTGGCCAGCCCGCATGGCACCGCGCACGCCAGGCATCAGGCGTCAAGCTGGCTCAGCGCGGCGCTCAGGAATGCGTCGCGGCGCGCGGTCAGGATACGCGCGTCAAGATCGGGCCGGTGGTGGTCGAGCAGCGGCGGCAGGCACTGCGTCATGTCGCCGACCGTGGTCAGCGCGGCAACAACGTCCCAGTACGCGACGTGCTCCGGCTCCCGGCCCGCGGCTTGCCGCCAGCCACCGAGGATCTGGGTAGCGGCGCCGGGCCCGTAGTACAGCGCCGCGTCCAGCCGCAGCGTGCCCAGGTCGATGCCCGGCGACCCCGCGCCCGCGGCGTCCCAGTCGATCACCCCGGTGCACACGCCTGCGGACCACATCGTGTTGCCCTGCCACAGGTCCCCGTGCACCAGCACCGTCGCGCCGCCGGGCACCGGCAGCTCGCTGACCTGCCGTTCCGCCCTGGCCAGCAGCGGCGTGGTACCAGCTGAGCGGCGCCAGGCGGCAAAGTCCATGTCCGCCAGCGGCCGGGCCCGCCGCGGCAGGTCCGGCCGGGGCGTCAGCGCGACAGCATGAATCGCGGCCGCCGCCGCGCCCAGCTGGTGCGCCCGCCCGGCGGGCATCGTCCGGGGAATCGCGCTGCTGCCCGGCAGCACGCTGGTCACCAGGGCCAGCACGCCCGCCTGGCTGCCGGACAGGTCAGCGGCGATCACCCGGGGCACGGGCAGTCCGCGGTCTCGCGCTAGCGCCAGCGCCGCGACCTGGGTGCGCAGCTGCATCCGGTCCCGGGCACTGGCGGGATCCCCGGTCTTCATCACGGCCCGGTATCCCTTCCCGGCACGCTCCAGCCGCAGCAGCCACGGATTCCCGCCCTCCCGCAGCCCGGCAGCCTGCGTGATCCGCGCGCCCGGCGCCACCGCCTGCGCCGCCCACGCCAGCACATGATCTCCCGGGCCACGCACCAGCCGAGCGTAATACCATGCCCCGCAGCGTGCATCCTCGACCCAGGGGCAGTGACGATGGCTCCAGCCGACCGGTCCCCTAAAGCCCGCCAGCCATGGTCACCGCACCCATCGGGTGCGGGATTAAGACACCAGGCCAACCAGACATCCAGCAGAAAACCCGCAGCTCAAAGCCACAAAGAAGCCTTTGCCCCCCAGTCAGCTGGGTCAATGCTGAATCGCGGAGGCTAGCCCGCGATGACATGATGGCGGGGGCGCACCCGAGACCGGCCGTTCCCCTCAGACTGGCGTCGACTGCGGGTCCCCCGGCTGGGCCGGGTCTGCGGACTACCATGGTGGTGCGGGACGACGGCTGTCGGCTCAGGCAAGTGCCTCCAGATGTCTTCGTAGCGTCGTGGCGCTGGGACGTTCATAGCCGTCCTGGTCCCGTTCGTTCAACGGTTCATGTGGTGGTTCAGGCGTTCATTGGGCCGCCGAGCCTGCTCTGCTGGCTGGCCGGAACTGTTAGCGCGCAGGCGCGCCGGTCCCCACATGCGGATCCCGAGCACGAGTCCCAGCAACGTTGGCGCGATGCCAGCGAGATTCCCGAACGCGAGCAGCGTCGCGCCGATTGCGATGAGCGTGAGGACGATGCCAGCCCGTTGCCAGGGTTTGCCGTAGAGCAGGTAGTAGCGCAGGAACAGTCCGGCGCCGCTGTCAGGGGGCACTGCTGGTCACCTCCGGTGAGCGCTGGCCTGGTCACGATGATGGCGAACCGGTTGCAGACGGCCTGGGCTTCTTCTATCGGGCGGGTGGTGGGCAAGACGCTACCCCCGCGCTCAGGCAGGTGTCCGATGCGCGCCCGCAGCTGCCGGCGGGACCGGGGGTCGAGCCCGGCGGTCGGCTGCCCGAAGACTCGCCCGCCCGGACGTCCAGGGTGAGCCGGTTGACCGCCACGTGCGAGCCGTAGGCCACCGACAGGCCGCGCGCTTTCAAGACCAGGCTCGGCGCTGGCTGGTCCCCGGTCACGCGGCGGCTCCGAGAGGGCCCATCACCATGCAGTCAAAGTAGCCTTGACACCACGATATTGTCAAGGTTACTTTGACTAGTAAAGCTTGATTTGACGCATGGGCAGGGAGGCCCGATGCCCAACCCGACCGAGCGGGAGGTGATGGCGCTGACGCTGAGGACGAACGCCGAGCTCGCGGCGTCGGTGCTGCGAGGCACCGAGGGCGTCCAGGACAATTCGGTGGTGGCCGCCATCTCCGCCACGCGTAGCCTCGCCTTGCTCGTGGAGGACACCCTGCACGCGCTGGTGCAGCAGGCCCGGGCAGAGGGCCATACCTGGGCGGAGATCGGCGAGCTGCTGCACGTCACTCGCCAGGCGGCCTTCGCCCGGTTCGCGGGCACGAGCGCCGAAGAGGCCCTCGACTACAGCGACATGCCTCCCTTGGAGGGAGCCGAAGAGCGAGCCCGCCAGCTGCTCGACGACTTCCTGGGGGGCCGGTTCGAAGAGGTCCGCGCGACCTTCGACGAGTATTTCCGCGAGCGGGCGTCGCTGGAGCTGCTGAAGGACCACCGTGGCCGCCTCGAGCACCGCTTCGGCGCGCTCCTGGAGGTCGGCACCCCGAAGGTCATGGTCCGTCACGGCCTCACCGTGGTCGACCAGCCGGTCGCCTTCGAGCGCGGTGACATGAGGACCCGGACCGTCTTTGATGTCGACGGGCAGGTGACCGGGTTCGGCCTTCACGCCGTTAATGACCCCCGGTCATGACCTCCTTTGACGGGTACGCAGGCGTCGCTGCGCTGAGCGGCAAGGGCACCTTCCTGATCGTCACTGGTGTCATCGCCATTGTCATCTTCGTGTTCCGGTGGAAGTACGCACCTCCCTGGTGGCTGCGAAGCCACCGGGACAACAGCCGGCAGCACCAGCAGGACGCCCAGCAGCAGCAGCAGCAACCCCACGATCCTGGACAAGCAGCGTCCCGCCGCGACCGGGACCGCTGCCGCGAGCAGTACAGAGGTGACCCATGACGGACCGGCCACACCTGCGGGGAATCTTGGGAACAGCCACCTGCGCTGTCCTCCTGGCGCTTGCCTGCGCCGCATGCGGCGCCCAGAGCCCCAGCAGGACGGCCCGCGCCAGCTTTCCCGACACCCGTGCGGGTGCCCAGGCCCGGTGGCTACTCGCTGAAATGCAGCACGCCCCCATCCCAGCAGGCGAAATAGAGAAGCATTTCGACGGCACTTTCCTGACGCAGGTCAGCCCCGACGCGATCAACTCCGGCTTTGCAGGCCTCGCGCCCGTCCGGTTCGTGTCCGTCGGGGCGAGCGCCGCCAGCGAGATCGTGTTCACCGTGCAAGCGGGAGGCCCGAAGGCCCCCTCCCCGCGCCTCCAAGTCGTTCTCGAGGTAGACGCCGAGGGCCTGATCGGGACGCTGGGCCTGCAACCCGCCCCGGCACCGGGATCAACCGTGCCGGCCAGCCTCATCGGCGGGGGCTGCCTGATGCCTAGCTCGGCAAAAGCGCCCCTGTGCTACAGCCCCCAGGCGATCCGGGAAGCGTACGGCCTCGTGCCGCTGGTCGCCCGCGGGTCGGACGGGCAAGGACGCACGGTGGCGATCATCGACATCGGCCTGCCGGGCGGCACCCCGGGGGCCACGAACCCCCTACAGGACCTCTCGGCTTATGACCGCTATTTCCACCTCCCCCCGGCCGACCTGCAAATAGTCACCCGCTTCGACCCGCAGGCCGCTCCGGCCGTCGCAAGCGGCGAGGAAGCCGGCGACATCGAGACCGTCCACGCGATCGCCCCCGGCGCCGCGATCCGCGTCGTCCTCGTCCCCACCGCTCCCGGCTCGAACCTAGGACAAGAGATCGCGACCACCTGGCTGCCGGCGTGGAACTACGCCATCGGCAATGCGGACGTCGTCTCCTTCAGCGGCGGCGCGGGAGAGCAGTGCTTCACCGCCGCTGACATCACCGCTCTGCACTCTGTCTTCGAGGCAGCCGCCGCTCGTCACATCACCGTCATCGCCTCATCAGGTGACACCGGGCCGGTGAGCGGCTGCACCACCAGCCTGCGGGCGGGCGCCGGGGCCGGCAGGGATGTCTCCTACCCTGCATCGGATCCGCTCGTGCTCTCCGCAGGGGGAACGAGCCTGTCCGCTGACCCGGCAACGGGCGCTTACCGCACCGAGAGCGCATGGGCAGGCGCGTCGACATCGTTCGAGCTGGCATCGGGCGGCGGGCCCAGCCAGGTCTTCTCCCGCCCCTCCTACCAGAACGGGATCCCGGGCACCGGCCCGCATCGGGCGATCCCCGACGTCTCCGCCGACGCCGACCTCACTAGGGGAGTGGCGATCATGACAGTGACGGCCAGCGGGCTGCAGGCGGTCGGTCCCGGCGGCGGGACCAGCGCAGCGGCACCCATGTGGGCCGGGCTCGTGGCCATCGCCGACCAGTTCGCACACCGGGACCTCGGCTTCGTCAACCCCGCGCTCTACACAATCGGGAAGAGCGCCCAGTATGACAAAGCTTTCCACGACGTGACCCGGGGCGATACCACTATCCAGACTCCATCCGGCCCGATCACCGGCTACGACGCCCGGCCTGGATGGGACATGGCTACCGGATGGGGCTCACCAAGCGCGTCAGTCCTCGTACCGCTACTGGCAGACTACGACAAGTCATGACCACAACCGAGGCAAGGCACTCAGGTTTCCGGCTATCCCCTACGGGAAAGCGCACGCAATCCGCGGCCTCAATCACCGATGCCAGCTCCGAACGCCCCGTTATGGAGCAGGCCTTGCCTCATCTGCCGGGGCGGCAAGAACTGGCACCTAACGGCGGCAGTGTGCGTCGCTTGAGACGAGGGCTCATTACGCAGCGTAGCGAGGAGCATCCCATGTCTGGATTCTGATCGCCGAATCCGTACTCCGTGGACCTTGCGCCAACCTGGCTGGCGAATGGGTGCAGAACATTCAGCTATGCGTTGTTGAGGAGCAGGTCTTCTTGTCTCCGGTGCTCGACTGGGGCGACGTCGCACCTCGACGTCTCGATCTACACGCGTTCGTAGGTGAGGTGCACGGCGTTCCGCGACGCGCGAACCTCGCGTTGCCGGTACATCTGGCGCGTCCCTGATTTGAACAGCGGCGTGCCGCCACCAAGTGCCATCGGGGCGAGGTGCAGCCGCAGCTCCTCGACGAGGCCCTGTTCGAGCGCCTGGCCGATAATGTCGCCGCCGCCCATGATCACGACGTCGCCATCGGTCGCGGCGGACCGCGCCTGGCCCATCGCGGTGACCAGATCGCTGACGAAGGTGAAGCGCATCCCCAGGTCGCGCTCCAGCCGGACGTCTTGCCGCGGCGAGTGAGTGACCACGAAGAACGGCGGCGTCCCCGCCTGATCGGCACCGTACCCCATGTCCTTGCTCCAGCCATCAGGCCCGTTGACGAGGTCGAACAACCGCCGCCCCATTACCACGGCACCGCTCTGCGCCGTCGCCTGCGCGAGGACCTCGGTGTCGACCGCGTCCTGCTGCCTGACCCAAGTGTGTAGCTCAGGTGCATCGCCGAGCCCGTGTTGTTCATCGGCGCCCTCCCCCGTCACAAACCCGTCGAGCGACATAGTGATGTCGGCGATCACCTTCGGCATTGCATCCTCCTCCTGGAAACGGTGGCCATGTAGACCGTCGTACGGCGCCAGACTCATCGCGGCCGGCCAAACCTCCAGAGGCTCGGGCACCCGCTCAGATTGCCCGTTCAAGCACGTTAGCGGCGACCCCCTCGACGACCAGGGTCGCCGCGCAGAACGGCGGCAGTGTGCGCCTCTCCATGCCGAGGCTGCCAGTCCGGATGGCTGCGTCTACGCCAACTCAGACTGGCCGGCCGAGCTTGTGACGGCGGCAAGATTCGCGGTCTTGCGAGCATCGGCTACGGCTCCGCGATCCCAGCCAGGTCGCTGATCGCCGCCGCGACGGCCACCGGATCCACGATCTGATGCAGGTGCTCTCCGGGCAGCGCGCGAACCGTCCAGCCGCGCCTGCGCGCCTCCTGCGCCTCGGCCGCGTACGGATCGCTAAACACCAGGTACCCGCAGCGGTGATCGTCCCAGCCGGGCGGAACCGGCACCCGCTCGGCGTAGTAGCCGACCGGGAGCCGCGGCTGCTCGGCCGTCACCGCCGCCCTGAGCCGTTCGGCCCCCTCAAACATGGGCGCTACGTCCTGCTCATCCCACCAGTCCGTCCACTGGGGCAGCCGCCCGTCCGGCCCGGCCAGGCCACGCAGGAACTCCAGGAACTCCGGCGGCGTGACAGGCGTCTCCCCGTGCTCGGCCGGGACCGTCGCGTCCACGAAGACCGAGCAGCCCGCCGGCACGTCCAGCCCGGCCTGGATCACCGGCATGAATACGCCCGCGTTGCTGTGCGCCACCAGCACGACCGGCTCGCCAGGAGCAATCCCCGCCAGGCCGGCGTTCACGGCGGCCACCACCCCGGGCCAGTACGGCGCCTGGCCGTCAGCCACCCCAAGCAGCGACGGCACCACGACCCCGTGGCCCGATTCGCGCAGCCTGCCCGCAACACCGGCCCAGGTGGCCGGGCCGACCGACGGACTGTGTACCAGGACGAAGCTCGTCATGCCCTGACTCTGCCAGGGTCAGATGACAAGCTCACCCACAGCGGCTGTCCCTTCGCTGACAGCAGAGCCGACCCGGCCGACAGCCGTCTCAGCGCCGGGCCGCGACGCCCCTGCCGCGCAGGCAACGCGCGAGGGCGCCTGGCTGGCGCGATCAGCCGGGCCCTGACCCGCCCATGCCGGCCTCCGACCCCCGGGCTGCCAGCGGTTCACGTCCACAGAAGTGGTGTACGGATCTTGAACCGGCTCGGCGTGTCGCCGTGAGCTGAGACGGCCACCGTGCTGATCCTTCGAACAGAGCTACCAACTCATCGAAGGAACGGAGAGCACGATGGCCGATACCACCAGTGTGGACCTTGCCCGGGGGGTGGGCGAGAACCTGGAGTCCGCGAGCCCGGATCTGCTGCGGGCGATGGTTCAGATGTTCGCGCAGGCGCTGATGGGCGCCGAGGCGGACGCGATCTGCGGGGCGCCGTACGGGCAGGTCAGCGAAGACCGGGTGAATTACCGCAACGGGTACCGGGAGCGCCGGTGGGACACCCGGGCGGGCACGATCGAGCTGGCGATCCCCAAACTGCGCCAGGGCAGCTACTTCCCGGAGTGGCTGCTGGAACGGCGGCGGCGCGCCGAGCAGGCGCTGATCTCGGTCGTGGCCACGTCCTGCCTGCTGGGCGTGTCCACCCGCCGGGTGGAGAAGCTCGCCGAGACCCTGGGGATCACCTCGCTGTCCAAGAGCCAGGTCTCCGAGCTGGCCAAGACCCTGGACGCGGCGGTGGAGGAGTTCCGGTCCCGGCCGCTGGACGGCGGCCCGTACCGGTTCGTGCAGGCCGATGCGCTGACCATCAAGGTCCGCGAGGGCGGCCGCACGGTGATCGTGCACGGGCTGGTCGCCACCGGGGTCAACGCCGACGGCAAGCGGGAGATCCTCGGCTTCGACGTCACCTCCGCCGAGGACGGGGCCGGCTGGCTGGCGTTCTTCCGCGGCCTGGTCGCCCGCGGCCTGACCGGGGTGGAGCTGGTCACCTCCGATGCCCACCGCGGGCTGGTCGCCGCGATCCAGGCCACCTTGCCCGGCGCGAGCTGGCAACGATGCCGGACGCACTGAAGCCGTAAAGAATCAACTTGTCGCCGTGTTGTTCGCTGCTGTGGTGGCGAGGAGATCCGCGGCTGTGCGGTAGCGGGCTGGTGCGGGCCCGGGGATGCGGTCTTGGTGCTGGAGCAGGGGCAGGGTTTCGCGGATGACGTTGCCGATGGCGGTTCTGCTGACGTCGCCGAGGGCGTCGGCGAGGACATCCAGCGTGCACAGTCTTCTGTGGTAGAGGAGGGCGAGCAGGACGCGTTCGCTGTTGCTGATCTTCTGGTGGAAGACACCGCCGCGGGTGCCGGGCTGGCGCGGGCCGCCGCGCCGCTGGTAGGACAGGCGTTCGGCCTGGGCGGATTGCCGGATGGCGAGCCGGCTGGTGAGTTCATGCAGCTGGTTGCGGGTGAGTCCGGTCAGGGCCGGGCGGGACAGCCGCTCGGTGATCACGGCCCGTGCCGGGCGCAGGTCGGTGCGCAGGAAGCTGAGCAGGGCATCGGCGGCGGCGAACCGGACCGGGGCCACTCCGGGGTCGTGGCCGTGGTCTTCGAGGATCTCACGTGTCTGCTTGACCAGGTCGCCGATGCAGGTGGCGGTGACCTCCAATAGGTCGGCCAGCACGTTCATGGAGCAGACCTGCCGCTGGTAAAGGAGCGTGAGCAGCAGGCGTGCGGCGTCATCGAACAGCGGCCTGCCGCGGGGGTTTCCCCTCGCCCGCCGGGCCCGGCCGCCGCGCTGCTCGCTGTATCGCTGCTGGGCCCGGGCGGCCTGGGCGGGGGCGAGCGCGGCGGCAAGCTGCTGCAGCTGTGCGGTGCTCATGCCGGCCAGCCGCGGGTCAGCCAGCTTGGCGAGCATGCCCTGGCGGCGCTGGGCGGGACCGCGGGACTCACTGGCGGGCGCCGTCTGAGCGGGGCCGGACGCGGGCTCGGGATGCAGGGTGTAGTTCCAGGCGCCGTGCGTGGCGTGCCGTTCCAGTGGCAGCGCTGCCATGCGCTCCTTGCTGATCGCGACGCCGGTCGGGTAGTCGCCGCTGTCCAGGGCGGCCTCCACGTGCAGCCCGCCGCTGGTCCGGGTCGCCGCGATGATCTGGACGACCACCTCATGGCTGGTCAGCGGCCTGCCCCGCCAGTTCAAGGTGATGTGGGAGAACAGCCGGTGCTCGATCTGGGGTGAAATGCGGGCGTTTTCGGGCGCGCGGCAGCTCGCCGGGGCGAAGCCCCGGCGGATGGGTGCGGCCGGCCGGTTACCCGGCGTCGGTGAGCTCGACGGTGAAGCCGAGTTTCTCCAGCTGGCTTACCAGGCGGCGGGCCTGGTGCTCCTTGTCCTGCCGGGAGGTGAAGTAGTCCTCGCCGAGGTCGGTGAACACCTCACCAGTGGTGAGGATGTGCCAGATCGTGTCCAGCAGGCTGTGGGCAACCGCGACGGCGGCCTTGTTGGGTCCCCGGCGGCGGGCTATCTGCCGGTACTGGGCGCTGAAGTAGCTGCCCTTGGTCCGCGCCGCGGCCCGGGCCGACTCGACCATGGTCCGGCGCAGCCACTGGTCGCCTGGCGTGGTGGCCACCCGGCGGCGCTTGCCAGCCGACTCGTGATTGCCCGGGCACAGGCCCGCCCACGAGGCCAGGTGTCCCGGGCTGGGGAACCGGCTCATGTCCGCGCCGGTCTCGGCGATGATGACCTCGATGCTCCGACGCTCCAGGCCGGGGACATCAGCCAGCAGCCTGGCGGCCGGCTGGTAGTCCTTTGCCACCCGGGCGGCGACCTGCTCGTCGAGCCGGGCGATCACCGCGTCCAGGAAATCCAGGTGGCCCAGGATGCAGGACGCGACGATGGCGTGATGCGCGCCGAAGTGGCCGTCCAGCGCCGCGGTCAGCTGCGGGATCTTCGGGCGCAGCTTGCCCTTGGCCAGCCCGGCCAGCGCGCGCGGGTCGCGCTGCCCCGCGATCAGCGCCTCGACGATCGCCCGCCCGGACTGAGTCAGCACCTTGGAGGCGACCGAGGTCAGCTTGATCCCGGCGTCCTGGAGCACCTTTTCCAGCCGGGCGATCTCGGCGGCCCGGACATCGATCTGGGTCTTGCGGTAACGCGTCAGCTCCCGCAGCTCGCGGATCGCCGGCGGCGGCACGAAGCTGGGCCGAACCATCCCGTGCGCGGCCACGTCGGCCAGCCACTCGGCATCGGACATATCCGTCTTGCGGCCCGGGACGTTCTTGACGTGGTGAGCGTTGCACAGCCACAGCTCGAAGCGGCCTTCGAGCGCGTAGTAGACCGGCTTCCAGTACACGCCGGTCGCCTCCATCGCGGCCAGGCTGACCGCGCACCCCGCCAGCCAGGTGGCCATCGCGGCCAGCCCGCCAGCCGTGGTGCTGAACCGCGCCTTGTCCGTGTGCACGCCGCCGCGCGGCCCCGGCGTGCGCACGCACACCGCGACCTCGTCCCGGTGCACATCCAGGCCAGCGACCCGGTCGTGGATCTGTTCCATGTCTCCTCCTCGATGGGTTCCGAGACGACCCACCGGGGAGGACCTGGTCCCTAACCGAATCTGGGGTTCGCGCTCGCAGCAGCAATCCCAGGTCCCGCGGGTCCTGCACCAAACTTGTTGCGGACTGTCAGCGCTCCAGTATCGAGACGGCGACCGCGCCCGGCGAGCCGCTGAAGGCATTTCATCACTCCGGGGTGGCCGCAGGTCATGCACACTTGTTCCACTTGGAGGTGCCCGGCGGGAAATGGCAGACCGTGATGGCCAGGCCCGTCTCGGCGGCCAAGGCGGCCAGCTCGCTCTTCCAGACCCGGTACCGGTAGCTGTTGGAGCCGCCCGCGTCCGCGGTGATCAGCAGGCGGGAGGCCTGCGGGTAGTCCCGGCTGCCGCGGACCTTCCACCAGCGGCGGACGGACTCCACCGCGAACACCGAGGTGTCGTGATCGACGCCGACGTTCACCCAGCCGGTGTTGCGGGTGATGTCGTAGATCCCGTACGGTATCGCCTGCCCGGCATCCGGGCCGGTGAAGAAGCTGTGGTCCTCCACCTGCACCGGATCGCCCTTCGGGCGCCACTCCCGCCCGCCCATCGGCAGCCGGCCCAGCTGTTCCCTCTTCTTGGTGTCCACGCTGATCACCGGCTCGCCGGCCGCCTGGTGGTCCTTGGCCTGGTCGTTGATATACCGGAACTGCACATCCCGGTCCGGGTGCTGGTCTCCCTCCAGGGTCTTCGCATTGCCCTGCAGGCTGAAGCCGTTCTCGCGCAGCAAGTGCCCGGCCGTAGGCGCCGACACCGGATGCCCCTGCCGGGCCAGCTCGCCGGCCAGGTGCCGCAGCGACTTGGTCGTCCACCGCAGCGGCGATTCCGGGTCCCCGCGCTCGTCCGGCTCCACCAGCGCCAGCAGCGCAGGCACCAAGCCGGCATCCAGCGCCGCAGCGCTCTTGCGGCCCCCGCCGCCGCGCCGGGCACGTCCCTCAGCGAACGGCCCCCGCCCTTCTTCCAGCTCGAAGACACCAGCGCGGACCGTGGTCTCGCTGACCCCGGCCACCCGGGCGACGGCCCGCACCCCGCCATGCCCCAGCAGCCGCGCCTCCGTCGCCAGCAGCAACCGCCGCTGCCGCTCATTCAGATACGGCATCAGCACCTCGAACCTCAGCGACAACTGCTCGCGGGCCCCGGCCGTGATGCTCATACCACCACACCCAACCACCGACCTGAAGACAACACCTTATTCCTTTACGGTTTCGACTACTTGCGTGACCTGCTCACCAAGGTGAACAAGGCCAGCCAGCCATGGGTGGCGACCCTGGTCCGCACCATCTTCGACCAGCCCGGCACCGCCGAGGTGCACGCCCAGTTCGAGCGGGTGGTCACCGCGCTGGACGGCAAGCTCCCCGCTGCCGCCGAGCACCTGGCGGCCGCCCGCGAGGACCTGCTCGCCTTCACCGTCGTGCCCCGCGAGATCTGGCGCCAGGTCTGGTCATCCAACCCGCAGGAGCGATTGAACAGGGAATTGCGCAGGCGAACCGACGTCGTGGGCATCTTCCCCGACCGCGCCGCCATCATCCGCCTCGTCGGCGCCGTGCTCATGGAGCAAAACGACGAATGGACCGAAGCCCGCCGGTACATGGGCCTGGAAGTCCTCGCCAAGACCGGCGTCGCGCCAGCAGCGACCGCTGACACGCCCGGGCAGGTGAATGCCATCGAGGCGATAAGCGCATAAAGTCAGCAGCGGATCATCACGGTGTCGTCTCATACACCATGATCACGGACGTGGCCTGCAGCGGAGCCCAGTAGGACTGATGAGAAAAGCTCCGGATCGCCGAATCGGCGCGAGCCTAGGTGCGAGTCAACGCTGTCCGCTGGTCGCACAGATTCACCGATTCTGGCGTCCCATGGTCTGGCAGTCCATCACGTCCCCGTCCCCTCGGCGAGGGGCTCTTCCCGTTTATTTGCGGGCAGCCGATTCGGCCAGTCACTGAAGATCCCGCTAGACTTAGAGAATCAGCCACTGCAGAAATCGTGGCGCTGTCTTATTCGTGGTCACGCTTCTTCTGGCCGCACGATTGCTGCTGGGTTCGTGATAACAGTACCCTAGGCCCGGTTTCCCTTCATCGATGCAATGATCTGCTGGGTTAGCCATAGCAGGGGTTCAGCGATGTTGATCGGACGGATAGATCCCCTCACGTGCTCGCTCCGCCGGCACGATGGGGACAGCGAGGGCGGTCAGGCCGGGCCGAATGCCGGTCCAGTGGGAGTGGACCGCGTTCGGCGGGGAGAAGGCGCACCAGCGCCTGGCGCGGCAGGCGCGTGCCGCCGTACCGTGGTCTGTTCCGTGCTCAGGCACGTCATGTGGAGGTGGCTGTGGTCTGCGGCGCCGCCCGCATCCGGCTGTCGTGGATGAGTTGAGCGAGGAGGTCGGGTACCGTCCGGGCGCCGGATGGCTGACCGTCGCCCGTGTGCATCAGGAGGTGAGGTCGCCAGGTTTCGGAGCGCGGTTTCACGGTATGGGCGGGTGATAGCGCTAGACCGGCCGGGGGGACGGTCGGGAAGGACACGTCGTGGTACTGCAGCCTGAAGAAGCCGGCCGCGCGAGGTCTGTTGATGAATCCGGCCGCCGGCGGCAGATACGCCTGGCCGCGGCGGCCAGCGTGGTCGGGACCTCGATCGAGTGGTATGACTTTTTCCTGTACGGGACGGCCGCGGCCATCGTGTTCCCTGCGGTGTTCTTCCCCAAGTCGGGTGCCTACTCCGGGACGCTCGACTCGTTCGCCACGTACGCCGTCGGGTTCGCCGCCCGCCCGGTCGGCGCGGCGATCTTCGGTCACTGGGGCGACCGGCTCGGCCGCAAGGCCACGCTGATCATCACGCTGCTGATGATGGGCCTGGCCAGCGCCCTGGTGGGCGTGCTGCCGGGCACCGCGACCATCGGCGTCGCCGCGCCGATCCTGCTCGTGGTGCTGCGGGTGCTCCAGGGCATCGCGGTGGGCGGTGAGTGGAGCGGCTCGGTGCTCCTGTCGATGGAATGGGGCAGGCAGCGCAGACGCGGGCTGATGGCGAGCTGGCCGCAGATCGGTGTACCAATCGGGCTGCTGCTCGGCACCGGGGCGATGACCGCGATCGCGCTGGCCGCGCCGGACGCGTTCAAGGCGTGGGCCTGGCGGATACCCTTCCTGGCCAGCTTGGTGCTCGTGGCCATCGGCCTGTGGGTGCGGCTGAAGGTGCTAGAGACGCCGCTATTCGCCCGGCTGGTCCAGCAGCAGGCCGTGGCTAAGCTCCCGGTGGCCGAGGTGATCCGGCGGCACCCGAAGGAGATCGTGTGCAGCGCGTTCTTGCGGATGTCGGAGCAGGCGCCGTTCTATCTCTACACGGCGTTCGCGCTGACCTACATCAAGGACCATCTGCACCAGGCCCAGAGCGTGGGACTGGCCGCGGTGACCGTGGCCGCCGCGATCGAGCTGTTCCTGATCCCGGCCTTCGGCCACCTTAGCGACCGGCTGGGACGAAGGCGGGTCTACGCGACCGGGGCGGTGCTGACGGCGGCGATGGCGTTCCCTGCCTTCCTGCTGCTCAACACCGGAGCCGCCGGCCTGATCATCCTCGGCGTGGTCGTGCTCGCCATCCCGCACGCCATGCAGTACGGCCCGCAGTCGTCCTACATTGCGGAGAACTTCCCGACCGGGCTGGCCTACGCCGGCAGCGGCCTGGGCTACCAGGCGGCCTCGCTGATCGCTGGCGGCCCCGCACCGCTGCTCGCGACCTGGATGCTGGCCAGCTTCGGCTGGCAGGCGATCTCGGTCTACATCATCGCGTGCGTGGTGCTGACCTTGATCGCGGTCGCCCTGCTGCCCGACCGGAGCAAGACCGACCTGGCCGCTACCCCGGCGCCCAGCCCAGTCGGTGTCCGCTAACCAGGCCACGACCGAGGCCGCTCGCCGCCCTCACGCCGGGCTGCGCCTTCGGGCGGTCCGGCGTGGTGCGGCAGATCCCAGCGCCAACTGGTCCCAGCCGTCCCTTCTGCACTCACCGCCATCCTCCGTTGGCGGACTTGGGCGGCTTAAGGATCGTCCGCCTCGGTGACCGCCGCGATGAGTGCTTCTCGGAGCTCGCGCGGCACTTCCGCGGTGACAATCTGCTCGATCCCGGCCTCGCCGATGAGCCCGGCTTCCGCGTTCGAGGTAACGCCGCTCGTCAGGGTCCCAGTCTCGGATCAACTGATGCCAGACCAGCGCGCCATCGAGCAAGAACATCGCGGCGTCTAGCCCGGGATCATCCCGGATGCCGTCGCGGCTGCCTCCGCCTGCGATCCGGCGTGCGGCACCGCGCGAGCCATGCAGGTTCCGCGCCGCGGCCATCCGCGTCTGCCGGCCCTCGACGGCCCTGCCTGCCTCGGCTGCCTGCGAACGGATCGTCAACGTGACTACAGCGCAGTGCCGCCGACCACCAAGACGCTCGTCGGAGAATAGCCGGCAGGGATCTCGAACACTGACCAGTCCGGGCCGGTGTTATCGGCCTTTGTACCTGGGCACGGATCGATGATCACGGCAACGCTCTACCCGGGGTCGGCCGCCCGGCTTTCAAGATCACGAAGACATCCGAGGCAGTATGCATGCAGGCCGCCGTCAGCGAGTGGCCGACGGCAGCCAGACGTCGGTTCCCTGGCGGCTCACGGAGCGCGACCGACTCGGCCGGGCCGGCGGCCGCCGAGTTCGCGCCGAATACGTGCGGCCTTGGTCGTTGCCTTTCCCGGGCTATGCCTGCACACAGATTATCCGGATAGGTACGGTCGCTGACTTGTCGGACCAGGAAGGAACGGCGGTCCATATCGGGCGGCGATGTGCGCGGCCTTCTGCCAGGCGCCGAGCACGCTCTGTGATCCGGCGGCATGTGCCTGATCCCGAATGCACGACGGCGCGGTGCCGTGGTACTACCGGGATATGCGCTCGCGGAAGTACCGAGTGGTCACGACGCTGGAACGGGCTAGCAACCGGCTGATCCGGTCCGCTTTGAGCGCGGGCTTCGCGCCACGCTCGTTCGCCCTGCTGGAGACGACCGGCCGCCGCACCGGGCTGGCGCGGCATACCCCGGTGGGAAATGGCCTGGCCGGCGATACGTTCTGGCTGGTGGCCGCGCACGGAACGCAGGCCGACTACGTCCGCAACTTGCAGGCCGAACCCAGGGTACGGGTCAAGGCCGGCGGCCTATGGCGCGCCGGGACGGCTGTTGTGCTTCCCGGCGATGACCCCGCCGTGCGGTCGCGGACGCTGCCGCACCGGTGGGACGCGGCGATCGGCAGGATAATGGCCTCAGCTCCGCTGACCATCCGCATCGACCTCGATCAGCGGCCTGAGCCGAAGTGAGCCAGGGGCCCCGGCCACGATCAGGCCGTCAGCTGCCCGGCTCACGGGCGGCGGGGATACGCTCCAGTCAAGGTGCAGATCAGGCGGTTACTTGCGCACTGGCCGCGGACCAGCCGTAGTCGCTGAGCGTGATCGGAATGCTGGCCCGCCGAGTTCGTTATCGCCGACTCGGCGCTGTCTCATGGTGACGGGTCGACCTGATGTCGCGGGCCCCTACCTGGTGGCCCACGTCAAGCGGCTCGCCGGCACCGACCTGTGCGAGGCACCGCACTTCCAGTACCACGTGCGGGCGTGCTGCACGTGGTCATGGCCGACGGGGCGCAGTTCGACGCCCGGCCCGGCGACGTCAGCCCTCCGTCAGGGCCATGACGCCCGGGTGGTCGGCGACGAGCCGGTGGTCGTGATCGACTGGTAGGGCGGCAGCAACTACGCCGCAGCTGTGCCCGGCGGACGGCGCCGAAGTCGGCCGCGGCCCAGCTGGGGAAACTGCGCGCCCGGCGCCGGCCCGGGCAGCGGCCAGTGCCTGCCGGGCCGCCGACCGGAGTGGTTCCTCCCAGGTCAGGCATGAGGCAAGGTCAAAGAACGGTGGCCGAGTTCCGGAACCCTGCAGGACGCCGTTCACGCCCGCGGATGGTCGTCGGGTAGCACGCCGAGCTGCCGGAGGCTGGTGACGTCGTCGCGTACGGCCAGGTGCCTGGTGATGAGGCCGTGATCGTTGAACGTCATACGTGGATATGGCGCGCGGCGGCGGGCCGGAATGTTGCGGGTATGTCGTGGAACGGTCCGTCGTGGGTACCGCGCATCATGCCGATGCAGACCACTGTGTCGCCTTCGGCCACGGTTGCCTCCAGGTCGAAATGCATGTCGGAGGATCCGGCCCATAGGCGGGTGAGCACCTGGCGGGCGCCTCGGGGCCGTCCGGGGTGCCGGGACGTGCGTTGTAGTTGATGAATCCTGGTGCGAAGAAGTCCCGGGCTTTCCGGAGGTCGTGCGTGTTGAACAGGTCGGTCCAAAATGCTTTCGTCCGGGCCTTGTCGGGCATGGCGTCTGGGGTGCTCTCACAGTGCGACGAAGCGGCGGGTCTTGCCGGTCTGGGGGTGGCGGCCGATTTCTGCGACCTGGTGTACATGCGCGCGCGGGTCGGGAAGTCCCGCGGTGCGCAGGCTGTACTCGAGTGCGGACGCGAGTTCGGCATGGTCCAGTGTGCCGTCGGCGACGACCGCGACATCGATACCGGAGTTTGTCTGGCGACCTGGTACTCGGCGGCGTTCGGCGTCCTGACCATGACGGTACGGGTGACGAGCGGGTCGATCGTGACCGTCCCGTACCGGAACGCCTCGTCGGCACGGCCCTCGACGGCGGCACGCAGGTACGGGTCGCCGGCGGCGAGGTGGCGGATAAAGCGGTCGGTGAGCTCGTAGCGGATCAGGGGCTGGGTGTGGTTGTGCAGGTTGGTGAGGAGCACCTTGGCCGATGGCACGCCGTCCGCGACGGGCCTGTTGCGCGCGTCGACGAGCTCGGCGATGCACATGTCGGTGGCGAAGCTGAGCACCGCGCCGCCCGGCTCGCTGTGACCGACTAGCCCCTCGGTCGAGACGAACTGGTCGATCGGCGGGACCCCGAACGCGTCCCGGACCGCGTTCCGGTCCTGGTCGGTCAGCAGCTGGCTCGTCGCCGTGATCGACTGCGGCGAGATCCGCAGCCGGCCGGCGCGCTGCTCGTCGGCCAGCAGCATCAGCGCGGAGGTGTGCGCGAGCAGCGCCGGAGGCTGCGTGTCATTCAGGCACCGCACGATCTCCCCGGCGGGCAGCGTCGCCGGCACCGGGATCATCCGCACGGGGTAGCCGCGGGCGACGGCGGCGGCGAAGCCGCTGGAGTGGACGGGCGAGGCGGCGGCGACGATCGCGACCGGCAGGCCACCGCCAAGCCCGGCCAGACCGCAGCACGAGCACCGAACTGACAGATCAGCCGTTCCGGTACGGCGCCGACGCCATTCCTGCGAGATGCTGCGCAGAACCGGTGAGCGTCGTGCTCACGGGTGTTCCCCAGGGCTCCGGCGTGTTCCGGGATTACCCCGGTTTGTCGGGCATGTGAGTAATGGGACGAAATCGCACTGTTGATGAATGCGGGCGTGCCCGTGGCGAGCCCGATCGGATGGTTATCAGCGGTGAATCACGGTCACTCAGGGACACACCACATCGGCGCTCAACTGTGACGATCCTGGTCAGACGCCCGTGTCTGTGATCTTTGCGAGCAGCCGGCCAGAGGTTCGCGCATTCAGGCAGATAACGAATTTCGGCGAGCCCAGGTAGGGTCGCCACACACGAGAGCGCCGTCGTCATCACGGTACGGCCTCCGCGCCCGCCAGCTGTACTGGTCAGCGCGCTTCAAGCACCTGCCTGAGCCTGCTGAGATCGGCCTCCATCGCATCGGCGTCAGCTTTGAAGTCCTGGTCGCTCATGCCCGGGCGCCGACGCAACGTGAACACCACTTCAGCGCCACTTCCGTCCGCGATCACCCTCAGCGGGATGTAAACGACTTCACCCGACGGCAACGTGACGTAGTGATCGAGGACGCCGTACTTGTTCCGCTGAACAAAGGCGAAGCCGACGCGGCCCTGCGGGGTCTCTACGAACCATTGTCCGTCTGTCTTCTCAACGGAGCTTCCAAGCCCCGGTGCCCATTGCGGCAGGTTGGCCGGGTCCGCGGCGTAGTCGTAGACCTCGTCCGCAGGGCGAGCAATCCGCTCGCTGATATGCCTGGATCCTGAAGTCATGCGGTCAGCATTTCAGATGCCGCGGGCACCGGGATTGAACGAAACGGACATGACAGGACCGGCCCCGGCCCCCGCCGCGCCACTCCCGGCAGCCGGACGCCGGGCATTGGCCCGCTCCGCCGAACAGGAATCCAGGGCTCCGGTGTGTTCGGTGAGTGTCCCTTTCGGGCCTAATCGAGGCCGTGGAGGCGGAGGGTCTCGGCGGGGGCGGTATGGTCGCGGCGACCTTCGGGATGTGCAGGTAGCCGGCTTCCTTGATGGCCGCGATGATGGCGGCGCGGATGGTGGCCAGGTTGACAGGCCCGCTGCCGGTCCGGCTGGCGGCGGTATCTTCGCTGAAGGTCACGTCGCGGACGTGATGGTGCGTCTCGATGGACCAGTGCTCGCGGACCAGGCGGGCCAGGTCGGCCGCGGTGGCGTCGGCGCTGGTGAGGCTGGTGACGGCGGAGACGGCCTGGCGGATGGTCTTGCCGGTGGCGGTGTCGCGCCGCCAGCGGGTGATCTTGATGGCCTGGCGGGCGCGGGGGAACTCCAGGTGGCTGACGTGGGCGCTCTTCAGCGTGCGGGTCTCGGCGCGGCCGCGCCCGGTCTCGCGGCCGGAAATGCGGCCGGTACTTGCCGCCAGGGCAGGGCCTTGATCCGGGCGTGCAGCACGTTGCTCTGGCGTTACCAGGGTGATGAGCAGCGTCTGGTTCGCGATGCGGGCCGCGCCGACCCCGGCACCGCCGACGACCGCGCAAGCGAACGCCTGCCCGGCCGGTCGACGAACGCAAAGCCGGCATAGCCGAGCGCGCTCATAAGATTGCCGGCGATCAGGATCGGCTTGGGGCGAAAGTGATCGAGCAGGGCTCCCATGGGAGGCGTCACGAGGGTGGCGGTGCCCAAGATCGCGGCAAGCACCAAACCGGCGGCGGCCGTCGCGAAGCCGCGGATCTGGTGAAGGTAGATGATCTCGAACGGGAGGATCAACCCATAGCCGAAGAAGTTGACCGCATTCCCTGCCTGCCAGAGCAGGACCAGTCGGGGCAGGTCCGTCCGCCAACCTCTCGCTAGATATAGCCGAATCACAATAGCTACCGGCTCGGGAGTGAGCGCGGCAGCCCGAACCAGGGCAGCACGCTGGCCTCGAAGCGGGTGATGGCGCAGATCTGGCCGCCGGCCAGGGTGAGCACGTAGAAGGCGGTCGCATGACGGCTGCCGGCCGGGCCGCGCAGGTAGGTTCCGAACGCCGGCTGGCCGTTGGCTCGCACCGGGACGAGGTCGGACCTGCGGCCCGCGGCGAACACGCTGGCGCAGTAGCGGGTCACGGCGTCTCGGCCCTCGTATCCGAGGGGTACCGGCGGCATCGCGATGAAGACGTCGTCGGTCAGCAGGGCCACCAGCGCGTCGAGGTCGGCCGACTCCCCCGCGCGGGTGAACCTGGCCACGATCGTGTCCTCGGCGGGTGAGCCCGGCCGCCGGGGGCGGCTGGCGGCCGGCGGCTGCCGGCGCTGGAGGCTGGCACGGGCTCGTTTGAGGGTACTGTTGGCCGATTCGAGGGTCACTTCCAGCATGCCCGCCACCTCGCTGGCGTGGAATCCCAGGACGTCGCGCAAGATGAGGACGGCGACCTGGCGTGGCGGCAGCAGCTGCAGGGCGGTCACGAAGGTCAGCGAGATGGCTTCGGTCTGCTCGTAGCGGGCCTCCGGCCCGGACGGCACGTCGGCGGCGCCCTCGAGGAGGGCGTCAGGAAACGGAACCCGCCGATGCCTTGCCAAGCGGCCAGCATCGTCTCCTGGACGGTGTCCTCGGCGTCGGAAGGATCCGAGCATCCGGTAGCAGTGCACCTGCAGCTCCCGCCGGTGCGGCCCGGTCAGCTCCCGGAACGCCTCGCCATCTCCGGCCCGTGCGCGTGAGAGCAGATCGGCTGTCACCATCCTGCGCGCCTTCCTTCCGGATCACGTGGCATTTTCCACCCGGTATATACACCGCCTGGGGGCCGAACTGGGCGGCTCGCGGGCGCCTGGTTTCCCGGCGCCGCGGTGTATGCATCACCGACCGCCGAACGATCCGAGCGCCGGATCGTGCCGCGGCAGCCGGGAACGACCCTGGAGGCTAACGATGGAATCGTCCGCATCGGCCGGGCGCGTGGCGTCCGCCGTTCTGGATCCGCCGCTGGTGGGCGCTTGCGCTGCTATGCGGCGCGTTTTTTCATGGTGCTCAAGGCCGAGCACGAGGCCGGGGGCTCGTCTCGGGTCTGCGCAACACCACCTCGCAGACCGGCACAGCGCTCGACCTCGCCATCATCACGACCGCTGCCGTCTCCCACGCCCAGCACTACCTGGCAGCACACAAAGGCGTGAATCCGCTCTTACCACCCACGCCGCCTGCGGCGGCGATAGCTGACAACACCGATCAGGAGGAGCAGATCATGACCATGTACGAATACCCCATGAAAGCCGTCCAGGATGACGCCCGGCGGACCGGCGAACGAGACCGGCTGCTCCGCGAGGCACGGCGGGCTCGCAAGGCGCGCCGCCAGCGTCTGGTTCCCGCCGCTCCAGCGAGGCGCCGAACCGACATGGGAAAGATCGTCGTGAGCGAGAACGTCACGCTCGACGGAGCCATCAAAGACCGGCCGGTGACGAAGGCTTCAGAGCCGGCGGCTGGGTCGGCCTGACCGGAAATAGTCCGCAGCTTGCCAAGCTCGCGCGCGGCGAGGCGCTGGCCGCGAGCCGTTCGGCGTCGGAAGGCGGGCTGGATCGAGACGAGCCTCATGGAATGAAGGGCAACCCGCGAAATGCACCCAGACCTCCGACTCTGTCCTTGGTTGTAGCCAGGAGGGTGTGCTGTGCTCTGTGCACAGATCATTTGTTATGCACGCCGTAGACGACTGCACGGCCGATCGCTGGCCCGTCCATATTTTGCGATGGCGGCCAGAGGTCGTCGCTTCCGGTTTTGGCGATCCGGCCATACTGGCGTGCGCGGAAAAGTCCAGGATGCCCTGTCGGCAGCGGATAAGCGCCTCACCGATGCCGCTCGCCTTTGGGGTCCCCAGCATCCGTGGGTTAAGTCGCGACGAGCTGCCGCAAGATGCGGACCGTCTCCTCGGGTCCGGCGCCGAGCTGGCTGGCTAGCTGTGCGTAGCTGGCCGCGGCCTGGTGCAGCTGGTCGGCCCGCTGGTGCGGGGTGAGCGCAGGCGGGGTGGCGATGTGGGTTCCGTGCCGGCCGCGGGTGACCAGGATGCCGGCTGCTTCGAGTTCCCGGTAGGCCCGGGCGACGGTGCCAGCTGCGAGGCCGAGGTCGGCGGCGAGCTGCCGGATGGCCGGCAGCCGGGTTCCCGGTGGCAGCACGCCGCTGGCGGCCATGGTCGTGATCTGCGCCCGGATCTGCTCATAGGGCGGGACCGGGGAGTCGAGGTCCACCGAGACGATCATCGCGCTGCTCCGGGGACGGCCCTGCGGCGCGGTCTCTGGGGGCGCCGGCATACCGCCAGGACCAGGAACGCAGCGGCCAGGAGCACCACCGGGGCCTGCGGCAGCCACGGCGTCAGCGTCGCGGCCCAGGGATAGGCCGGGACAGGCATACCTGGCTGCGCCGGGCACAGCAGGACGTGTGCGCCGGCATTCACCGCCTGGCTGATCGCGGCGGCCAGGGCCAGCGCCAGTGCCACCGCACCGCCCGCCACGGCGCGTGCTGACATTCCCCGCAGGACATCATCGAGGTGTGCGCGCTCCAGGTCATCGGCGGGACGCGGCCGCCGCGCCAGCTGGCCCAGCGTCAGCTGAGCGATCAGCAGGCCAGCCGCACCGATGGCCGCCGACGCAGTGAGCACCGCCAGCCCGGGCCACGGCGGGCTGCCGGAAGCGCAGTAATATCCGTACCTGCTGACATGGGTGAGGCCGCGGGCCGGATGCACCAGGCTCAGCAGCGGGCAGGCCAGCGCGGGCACGAATACGGCCCAGACCGTGGCCTGCGCCCAGCGGGGAAGCATGCCCGTGACCCGGCGGACCCGCAGGTCGGCGGCGCGCCGCGCCGGACGTTCGCGGCGCGGCGCCAGCAATTCACTGACCAGCAACCCCGCCACGTACCCAGCGAACATCCGGGGCAGCACCAGGCTGAGGTGGCTGTCTGCGGCCAGCGGCCCGAACCCCAGCACCAGTCCGCCGATCAGCCCGCAGCGCCGGCCAAGCCGCGTCCGGTGCACGTACTCAGCGGCATCGCCGATCAGCGAGCTGCGATCAGCCAGGGCGGCCTCGCCGAGAATCTGCCTGGCCTCGGCATCGACGTCCATGACTGCGCGCCCTTCTGTCCCAACGTATCAACACGATGATACAAAACTCGCAGGCTCCCGTCACCTACCCCTCATGAGCAAGAGCGGCCGGACGGGTTCCCACCACGCCGCTGAAGCCGCTCAGTAAGGCGGGATCTAGTGTCGTGTCCGGCAGGGTGCTTGCTCGCTGGCCGGTTCAGAGTTCTATCTGGTGGCGGGCGACGGCGTTGTTGTCCCATTCCAGGCCGTTGCCGGGGACGTCTGGCAGGTGCAGCAGGCCGGAGCGGACTTCGAACGGGCGGGCGAGCACCGGGTGGGCCCAGTCCTGCCATTCCAGCCAGTGCCGGGTCGGCGTGACGCGCAGCAGATGCCCGGAGATCTCCGGGTACAGATGCGATGACATCGGGATGCCGGCGACATCGGCGATCGCGGCTGCCTGCAGGAAGCCGGTCACGCCGCCGATCCGCATCAGGTCGGGCATCACCAGGTCGCAGGCGTGCGCCTGGATCGCTTGATGCATGGCGCGCGGGCCGTAGAAATTCTCCCCGAGCATGACCGGCGTGCGGATGTCACGGGCGAGCCGGGCGTGGCCGTCCAGGTCGTCGTATCGCAGTGGTTCTTCGATCCAGGCTAGTCCCTCGGTGTCCAGCGCCCGGCAGCGCTGCAGTGCCTCACCCAGGTCCAGCCCCTGGTTGAAGTCGGCGACCAGCACGACGTCATCGCCGACCGCCTCCCTGACTCGCCGGACCGCGGCGACATCGTCCGCCGCGGCGGCGCGCCCGACACGTACCTTCAACGCGGTGAACCCGCCTTCAGCAAGCAGTTCCAGCGCTTCATCGCCGGCCGCGGCGGGCGGGATGAGCCCCAGGCCGTTGCTGTTGTAGGCCGCCACCGGATCGGTGGTCCCGCCGAGCAGCCGCGCCAGCGGCATCCCGGCCGCCTTGGCCAGCGCATCCCATAGCGCCATGTCAAGCCCGGCGACCGCGGCCACGGACAGGCCCTGATACCCGGCCAGGCCGAACCACCTGCGTGCCTCTTCGTCCGCCGTCACCGGGGTGACCGGCCGGCCGCGCAGCCCGGCACCAAGATCACGGATGGCTGGCAGCAGCGCGGCGGCTGCCCGGTTCAGGTAGGGAGCCAGATAGCCGCGCCCGACGATGCCCTGCTCCGTGCTCACATCGATCAGCAGCAACGGCCAGCGCGGGAAATCTCCCACCTTGGTCGCCAGCGGACGCCGCAGCGGGACCACCACGGCCCGGACCATCACATCGCGCACCACAAGCTCGGCGTCCCGGCCGATCACGCTGCCTCCTGACCTGCCACCGGCACGACGCCGGCTTCGTCAAGCCTCCGCCTCCATGATGATGCCGATCTGCATGCCGCGCGAATGAGGTTAGGCCGGGGCCCGGCTCACAGCCGGTGGTGCACCCACACGGCCGGCTCGACGTAGACCGCGTAGTCATGCTCGACGCTGCACTGGACCGGCACGAGGGCGCCGGGCACCACGACCGGCCCCGACTCGTTGAAGGGCAGGCCGGTCCAGGAACGCCATTGGTCCAGAGTGCCGGGGATGACCATCGCGCGCTTGCAGGTGGCAACGATCCGGCCGCCGGCCCGGACATGAACACGCAGCCAAGGATCCTGAGGCATGCCGTCCTCGCGGACCAGCGCCGCGTACGCCTCGATGGGCATGTCCGGGACCAGGTGCTTGCGGTTCGGCCGCACCGGGGCGACCAGGTCCGTGAACCCCAGGCGTGCCATGTTGTCCCGCATCGCGGCCAGCATTTTCCCGGACAGGCCGGTGCCCTGCAGATCTGTGGGGACGGTGATCTCCAGCGCCGAGACCAGGTTCGGCTTGTGCCCGAGTTGGCGATCGCGCGCTGAGCGCCAGATCACGCCATCCCAGCCGTCGACCGGCAGCTCGCCCAGAGCCGGGTCGCCGTCCCAGGCGAAAGGCACGCAGTACGCCCGGGCGACCGTTTGGTCCGGGGTGCCGGCGTCATAGGCGATCAGCCCGTATTCAGGGTGCGCGATCCGGACGTCGCTGAAGTAGAGCAAGGCGATGGGGTCTTCATTCATGAACGCGGGCCATGGCTCGGTCTCTTCGTTGACGAACTGGGACTTCAGTGCGGCCCGCTCGGCGATGGTCGCGATACGCAGATCCATGCCCGGATCATAGGGAGGCCAGCGCGCCGGAAGCACCCGGGTTTTCTCGCCCGCAGCTACGGCACTGGGACCTGTGGACGGCCGTCGATGAGCGGAGGACGCCGTATCCGGCCGGGCGGAAGCCGGCGTGCAGCCAGATGTGCCGGGCCGCGGCGCGGCCGGCTGGATGCCGTAGGCGCCGCGGCGTCCGAACCCGAGGTCCGACAGCGCCTCGGACAGGCGGGGCAGTGCGGTGTGCAGCAGGTAGTAGCGCCGCACGCCGCCGGCGATCAGCGGCGTCGCGAGATCGGCGAATGCAGCGCCCAGGGCCCTGGTCGGATCGGCCAGGGCCGGGCCGCGGCGCGGCCGGCCCGCAGGAGAGCAGACCGGCCCACCGCGGGGTTCTCCCGCGCTGCCGCGACCATGACCGCGGCAGCGCGCCCGTCGCCCATCACGACATGGTGGCCCCCGTCCAGGGCCTCGATAACCAGCATCACTACGCCTCCGTGGACGCGCCGG
Source organism: uncultured Actinomycetes bacterium (assembly GCA_963787645.1). Lineage (GTDB taxonomy): Bacteria > Actinomycetota > Actinomycetes > Streptosporangiales > Streptosporangiaceae > Palsa-504. Next base: position 118,403 of record CAWBDS010000009.1, read on the forward strand.
TAATCGTCTCACCTCGGCACCCTTACCGCACACCCCAGCTGATTAGGGCTGCGCTGCGTACTTGGCGCCCGCCGCGGTCACGGTGGCGAGCGCAGCGAAGCCTGCGGTGGCGTCTTGCGCGGCGGCCGGGGTAACGGTGATCGTCGTGACGTGCTCCTCGATGGTCCCGGCCTCGCCGAGGTCCGTCATCGCGGTTTTCCAGGCCCGCGCGGCGACAGAATCACAGGCCGGGGGTGAGCCGGAGGCGGAGCCGAGCGTGGCTCCCAGGAGGGCCTGCCCCTCGGCGTGCAGGGTCGCGAGCGTGGTATCGGTCGTGATGCCTGCGAGGCCGTTCCACGTCTCGTGGAAGACGGCGATCTGGTTCTTTCCGCCGTACTGGCTGTACCACAGCTTCATCTGAGTGCCGCAGCTGGCCGTGGTTGCGGCCACCGGCGTGGTGCCAGGGGCGGCCGATGAGGCCGGCGCTGTGCCGGCCGGGGCGGCGGCGGCACTAGACCCCGCATTCGCCGCCTCAAAAGACTTCAGGGCGGCATCGCCCGCCGCGACCTCCTGGTCGGCCTGGGTGACATTCTGCTGCCCCGAGGAATTGTCGCCGGAGTAGTCATTGCCGGCCGCGATATAGTCATTCATTGCGGCGACGAAATCAGAATTGTCGACCGGGGCCGGGTCGGTCTCGTCATTCAGGACCGCTTGCGCATCTCCGGTCAGGTTGGCGCCGTCCACGGTGAGGCTGGCCGGGTTGCTGCTTTCGTCGGTCGCGATCTGCGTGAGATCCTGCGCCACCTGCTGGAGCGGGGCCTGCACCTGCGCCGCCCACGCGCTCGTCCCGCTGGCGACCGGGTTCACGCAGTCCACGGTGCACGAGGACTCCGACGTCGCGGCCGGGTCTGCGGTCGGTGCCGGAGCGGCCGCCGGTGCCGTGGACGCCGCCGACCCGCCGCAGTTGCTGTTCGAGTCGGTGACGACCTGCCCGAACTGGGAGTTGATGGTGTCGCCCTCGGCTGTGCCGTACTTGCTGATCAGGGCGGTCTTGACCTGGGCGGTCGACAGGCTAGTGCCCGATGCCGAGTCCACCGATACCACGGCCGCCGCGTTCTGGAATGACATGTCCCGCTCGAAGTACCTGATGATGCACGAGTCCTGGCCGGCGCCGCCGCCCGAGCCGGCCGTGGCCGTGAACTGGCTGACCTCGGCCGCAGTCCAGTGGCCGGGGGACCCCTGGGCCGAGGCGGCCACCCCCCCGCCGCCGCATGCCGTGACGGTAAATGCGGTCACGGCGGCCAGCGACCCGGCCAGGAGGAGCTGCTTCCCGTACGCCCTGATGGAATCCATGATTCTCCCCCTTATCCCAGCGAGTTCGGTCTGGACAGGGTCCCACTGGGACTCCGCATCCCTGGCAGAACGTGTCTCCCGCGACGATGCGGGTGCCGCACTTGGCGCAGAAGCTCGAAGCCCGCCCTGGCGGCGGCGCCTGGGCCTGTGCCGACGGCCCTGGGCGCGCCCGCTGTACCGACGCCTGCCACCCCAGAATGGAGTCCTTGTGCTTGAGAGCGAGCAGCAGCACGGCGGCGACCAGGCAGATCAGCGCCAGCCAGCCGGAGGCCGTGTGCAGGAAGCTCTGGCGTTCTATGCATTCGCCGCCCGAATTGAGTATCGCAACGGTGTCGCTGCATGACGGGAGATTGGAGGTCGACGCCAGATACACGAGCGCGAATACCGCCGAGGCGATAATTGCCTTGGTAAAGGTCGGTGACTTGCTGAATCTAATTTTCATAAGCCGAACATAAGGTCCGGCCCGCGCCGGGCGGCAGGGGCCGAGCGGCCCACCGGATGCGCGCCGCGTGTGGGCCGTCCGGCCTACATCAAGCGGACGGGACGACCGGTTCGATGCCCGCCTGTATGGCGTAACGGGTCAGTTCGGCGCGGTTGCGGGCGCCGGTCTTGTCCCTGATCCGGTCCAGGTGCGTCCGCACCGTGTTAGGCGTGACAAAGATCGTCTCCGCGATCCTGGCGTTGCTCGCTCCGCCCGCCAGTAGCGCCATGATCTGCCGCTCTCGCGCCGACAGGGAATCACGCGGCTCCGCTGCTGAAGACCCCGCTGCTGAAGACCCCGCTGCTGAAGACCCCGCTGCTGAAGACAGGGCCAGGTCAAGGGCCTTCTCGAGGCTGAGGGCCAGGCCCTGGGCGGAGGCTCGCTCCAGCCGCTCATCCCCCATGCGCGTACGCGCCTGGGCGAGGCTGTCCCGGTACTGGCGCGCGTCGAACTCGTCCCACGGAATGCCCGCCCGGTCCTGAAACGCCTGCACGGAGCCGTGGAGCACGCTAGCCCGGTCCCAGTCGCCCAGATCGCCGGTCACGCACGCCAGGTAAAGGACGCCGTAGGCCATGCCTCGGCTATCTCCGTTCCGGCGGCTGATCCGCAGGCTGGCCTGGAACATGGACCGGGCGCCGTCGAGGTCTCCCTCCGCGCGTAGCGCCAGGCCCAGGTTGGCCAGCAGTTCAGCGCTCTCCCACCCGATCTGCTGCGCGGGGCGGGCCACGGCTTCTAGATGAGCCCGGGCGGCGGGGACGTTCCCGGTCATGAGGGCCTCAAGGCCGGCGTTGTTATGCAGGAGGCAGTTGTAGAGATGGTCACCGGATCGTTCGGTGCAGGCGATCGCCTCGGCGACCAGCGGCGGGGACCGAGCCGGGTCGACGGTCAGGACACAGTGGGCCAGGCTCTCGGCCAGCAGGACGTCGTTGCCGAGGCGACGGGCTCGCTCGACAGACTCCTTCCCGAATGGGAGCCCCGTCTGCGATTCACCGGCGAAGTGCCATGCGGTGCACAGGGCGGCCAGGCTCCTGCTGAGCAGCGAGTTGTCACCCAGCTGGCGAGCAACCTGGACCGCCTGTTCGGCCAGGTGCAGTGCGGCGCCGATGTCAACCCAGCAAGCGGTGAGCGCCGCGGTGACCAGTGCCGCCGCGAACAGCGCGGGGTCGGCCTCGGCATCGGGCCGCCGGACCGCCGGCACGAGTAGCTCGAGGGCTTGCTGCTGCCGGGAGCGCACTATCGAATGGCGGTAAAGCGCGACGCCCAAGCGCAGGACCAGCGCGGTCCCATCGGGGTCGCCGGCCGCATGCTCGCCAGCGCGCCGCAGGTTGGCCTGATCGGCATCAAGCCGGTCCAGCCAGCTGCCCTGGTCCGGCCCGGTCAGATGAGCAGCCGCCGCCTCGGCGACGGCCAGGTAGTGATCGCGGTGGGCGACGCGGGTGTCCTGCAGGTCCGATCCGGCCCGCAGCGCGAGGCGTTCGGCAGCGTAGTGGCGGATCGTCTCGAGCAGCCGGTAGCGGGTCGATCCGTGGATCACCTCGGCTTGGACCAGGCTCTTGCCGACCAGCGCGGCCAGCAGGTCAAGCACCTGCCAGTCCGCGACGTCGCCTCCGGAAGCGACCGCTTCGGCGGCATCCAGGGTCCAGCCTCCGGCGAAGACAGAGAGCCGGCCGAACACGATCTGCTCCTCGGAGCCGAGCAGGTCGTAGGACCAGTCGATCAGGGCGCGCAGGGTCTGGTGGCGCGGCAAGGCGGTCCGGTTCCCGGTGGTCAGCAGCCGGAACCGCTGATCGAGCCGGTCGTTGATCTCCGACACCGAGAGCGAGCCCAGGCGGGCCGCGGCGAGCTCAAGGGCCAGCGGGATACCGTCGAGACGGACGCAGATGGCCGCCACCGCCGCCGCGCTGGCGTCGTCGACGATAAAGCCGCGCTGGTGCAGAGCGGCGTGCTCCACGAACAGCTGCACCGACTCGAAGGCGACCAGCCGGTCAGGAGCGGCGAGATCGGCGGGCGGGACGGCGAGGCCGGAAACCCGGAAGATATGCTCCCCGCTGAGGCCGAGCGGCTCCCTGCTCGTGACCAGCAGGCAGACCCGGGGGCACGACCGGATGACGGCGTTGGCCAGCTCGGCGACCGCGCCGAGTACCTGCTCGGCGTTGTCGAGGATCAAGAGCAGGTCCCGGTCGCCGATGGCGTCGATCAGGGTGTCGATCATCGGCCGCCCCGGCGCCTCGCTGACCCTGAGCGCGGCGGCTGCGGTACGGGTCACGAGCTCGGATTCTGCCACCGGGGCCAGCTCGGCGAGCCATACTCCGTCGCCGGTCCCGTCGAGGGCTTCGGCCGCCACCTGCAGCGCCAGCCGGGACTTGCCGATCCCGCCCGGACCCGCGATCGTGACCAGCCGCGACCCGCCGGACGTCAGCGCACGCAACTCGGCCAGTTCCACGGCCCGGCCCACGAAGCCGGTGGCCTGCGATGGCAGGTTGTGGCGTAGTGCCGGGTCGTCGAGCGAACGCAGCACGCCGAATCCCTCGGCCAGGCCCGATCCGGTCACCTGAAAGACGCGCTCGGCGCGCCCCAGGTCCTTCAGGCGCTGCTCGCCCAGGTCCCGGAGCCCGATCCCGCCGGGCAGCCGGTGCGCGAGCAGCGCGTACATCGCCGCTGTCACCAGCACCTGACCACCATGGCCGATATCAAGCAGCCGGGCCGTCCGGTTCACCACCGGACCGACGTAGTCGCCGTCGCGCTCCGCACAGACACCAGAATGCATGGCCATGCACACCCGGATGGGCAGGCTGGACGCCCAGGGCTCGGCGCCGACCGCGCGCTGGATGGCCACCGCCGAGGAGAGCGCGGCCACCGGGTCGGCAAACACCGCGCGGTGGGCCTCGCCGATCGTCTTGAACACGTGGCCGCCGGACGCCTCGACCTGCTCGCGGACCATGCGGTCATGGCAGGCCGATGCCGCCGCCATGGCCTCGCGGTCCGCTTCCCACAGCCCGACGCTGCCCTCGATATCGGTGAACAGCAATGTCACCGAACCATCCGTAACCCCCACTTGCCCATTGTGACACCCCACCTACCGGTATCACCGGCTCGCGAGAGCGCTCTGCCAGATAGAGGTCAACAGTGCAGTGCAGGAGGCTCATGATGCGGTCAGCGATGCACCACCTCAGCGTTAGCGCGATCCGGGCCGATGCCCTGTTCGTGTCGGCGTTGCAGCGCGGTGACCATCCCGGTGCCGAGGACGTCCGGCGGGCCGTGGCCGCGGCGGTCGAGGCGTTCGGCCAGCGTGGCTGTGCCGGGCGGGTGGCGCAAGAGTTCGGCGATCATCCCGACAGTGCGGTCACCCGAATGCGCTGGGCTCGCCAAGCCGCTGGCCAAGCGTTCGGCGAACGGGGAGCTCACGCCAGCCGTGCTGCTTAAACTGGGCTGATGAACGGGACGGCCTTGGTCCGCGCGCCGAGCAGCAGGCTGGCCGAGGGCATCGTCACCCACATCAGCCGGAGCCCGGTGGACGTGGGCCTGGCCCGCGCCCAGCACGCCGCGTACGTCGATGCGCTGGCGGCCAGCGGCTGGACGATCCGGCAGGTGCCTGCCGCCGAGGACTGCCCGGACTCGGTGTTCGTCGAGGACGCGGTGGTGGTCTGCGAGGACCTGGCGGTGCTGACCCGTCCGGGTGCGCCTGCCCGCCGGGCCGAGGTGGCCGGCGTCGCGGGGATGATCGATGCGCTGGGCCTGCGCACCGCCGAGATCCGTGAACCGGGGACGCTCGACGGCGGCGACGTGCTGCAGGTGGGCCACACCGTGTACGTGGGCCGCGGCGGGCGGACCAACGGCGCGGGTATCGGCCAGTTGCGCGCGCTGCTGGCTCCGCTGGGCCGCACCGTGATCGCCGTCCCGCTGGAGAACGTGCTGCACCTGAAGTCCGCGGTGACCGCGCTGCCCGACGGCACGTTCCTGCTGCTTGCGCAGCTGGTGCCGGCCGGGCTGTTCCCCGGCGTGCGCCCGGTAGGAGAAGAGGCCGGCTGCCATGTGGTCCCGCTGGGCGGGGATCAGGTGCTGATCGCCGCGTCCGCCCCCCGCACCGCTGAGTTCCTGGCCGACCTGGGCTTCGCCCCGGTCGTGGTGGACATCAGCGAGTTCGAGAAACTCGAGGGCTGCGTCACCTGCCTCAGCGTCCTGCTGCCTGTGATACACCGGTAGCGTGATCGGGAAGCGCAGGTGAAGGCGTTCTGGCGGGCCCGGGAGACCGCGCAGGAGGCCGCCCTGTCCGCGCTTGACGCGGGGGCAGCGTTCAGCCAGGGCACCTGGCTGGCCGAGCAGGGCGACGTCGAAGGCGCGCGGTCGGCGTTTGAGCAGGCAATGGCCTCCAAAGACCCCGAGTACGCCCCGGCCGCCGGGTTCAAGCTGGGCCTGCTGCTCGGCCAGCACGGCGACATCGAGGGCGCCAAGGAGGCCTACCGGCTGGCGGCCAACTCCGGTCACCCCGAGCACTCGCCGCTCGCGGCGCGCAACCTCGGGCACCTGTACAAGCGGCAGGCCCGGTTCCGGCAGGCGTGCGCGGCCTACCAGATCGCCATCGATTCCGGTCATCCCGACGTGGCGCCCTGGGCGATGGTCTATATGGGCAACCTGCTCGCCAGCTACGTGAACACCGATCCCGCGCGGGCCAGCTACCAGATGGCCATCGATTCCGGGCACCCAGAAGCCGCACCGCAGGCGGCACGACGGCTAGCCGCCCTTACCTGAGTCGGGGCTGAGCACCACGGCCCGTTCGGTCAAATTAAAGGACAGATGCCGAACGGACGGTCAGGTCGGCGCGGGGTGTTGCATATTGCGATCGACGGCGGCGACCCTGCGACCGAGGCTTGAGGCGGGCGTCTTGCGTCCAGCGGAACTCACCGGGGGGTGATCACCGAAGGAGGCAGCAATGAAGGCACTGGTCTACCACGGTCCCGCCACGAAGGCGTGGGAGGACGTCCCGGATCCGGCCATCCAGGATCCCGCCGATGCGATCGTCCGGATCGACACGACGACCATCTGCGGTACGGACCTGCACATCCTCAAGGGGGACGTGCCAGCCGTCACGGACGGACGGATCCTCGGCCACGAGGCGGTCGGCACGGTCACCGAACTCGGCTCCGCCGTGACCGGGCTGTCGGTGGGTGACAAGGTGATCATCCCGGCGATCACCAACTGCGGTAGCTGCGGCTACTGCACCCGGGGCATGCCGGCGCATTGCCAGCAGGTCGGCGGCATCGGCTGGATCTTCGGCCACCTGATCAACGGGCTGCAGGCCGAGTACGCGAGGGTGCCGTTCGCTGGGTCCAGCCTGGTCAAGGTGCCCGCGGGCATGACCGATGAGCAGGTGCTGTTCCTCACCGACATCCTGCCGACCGGCTACGAGATCGGCGTGCTCAACGGCGACGTCAAGCCCGGCGACACGGTAGCGGTGATCGGGGTCGGGCCGGTCGGGCTCGCGGCCGTCATGACCGCCAAGATGAAGGGCGCGTCGAAGATCATCGCCGTGGACCCGGACGAGTTCCGGTTGCAAACGGCCCGGGACTTCGGGGCGACCGACACCATCGTCGCCGGTTCGGGCGACCCGGTGGAGCAGCTCAAGGGACTCACTGACGACGGGCTCGGCGTGGACGTGGCGATCGAAGCGGTCGGCATTCCCGCGACGCTGACCGTGGCCATGAACGCGGTGCGGCCCGGCGGGACGATCGCCAACATCGGGGTGCATGGCGTGCCGGTGGAGCTGCCCATCCAGAACCTGTGGATTCACAACATCACGCTGCGCACCGGGCTGGTCAGCGGGACGACCATCCCCGAACTTCTGGACGGTATAACTAGCAGCCACATCGCGCCGGAACGGTTCGCCACGCACCGGTTCAAGCTCAATGACATCGGTGACGCCTACGACGTGTTCGGCAATGCCGCCCAGCACCAGGCGATCAAGGTGGTGCTGAGCGCTTAAGCCAGCACGGTTTCCTGGTCCATCGGCTTCCTCCCTATCTCGGCGACCGGATTTGCCCGGTTAAAGGCATTTTCTGAGGTTATTTGCTCAGTGAGAATCGGTGAGCGACGATTGGATCATCACCCTCATCCGGGAGCAGAGGGATACGGCCATGACCAGCGCCCTGCACGAGCCGTCCGGCCTGCCGGGCAGCGGTGAGACTGGCTTCTTGTCCGCATATCCCGGCTACCGGGGCACGGCGCTGCTGGACCGGTTGCGGGCCACCGACTACTCCTACCTCGACGCGGGCGGCCACGTCTATCTCGACTACACCGGTGCGGGCCTGCCCGCGCAGGCACAACTGAGCGCGCATCTCGAACGGATGCGCGGCGGATGCTTCGGGAACCCGCATTCGATGAGCCCGACCTCCACGGCGTCGACGGAACTGATCGAGCGGACCCGGCGCGCGGTCCTGGCGCACTTCAACGCGCCACCCCAGGAGTATGCGGCCATCTTCACCTCGAACGCCACCGCCGCGTGCCGGCTGGTCGGGGAGTCCTACCCGTTCGGCCCGCGGACCCGGCTGGTCCTGACCTACGACAATCACAACTCGGTGAACGGCATCCGCGAGTTTGCCAGGTCGCGGGGGGCGATCACCCGGTACGTGCCGTTCGGCTCGGCCGAGCTGCGAGTGGACGATAACGCGGTCCGCGAGGCACTGGCCCAGCGCAGGCCGGACCCGGCGGGCGCGATCTGGCGGGCGGCGCGCGCCGGGGTGGCGCCCTGGGCGGGCCGGGGCCTGCGCGCCCGGCAGCAGCGGTCGCTGGCTCCGGAGTTCTCGGGGGCCTCGGCCCGCCGCCGCGGGCTGTTCGCCTACCCGGCGCAGAGCAACTTCAGCGGCGTGCAGCATTCCCTGGAGTGGGTGCAGACCGCGCATGAGTACGGCTACGACGTCCTGCTGGACGCGGCGGCTTACCTGCCGTCGAACCCGCTGGACCTGTCCGTGATCAAGCCCGATTTCGTGCCGGTCAGCTGGTACAAGGTATTCGGCTACCCGACCGGGGTCGGCTGCCTGATCGCGCGGCGCGAGGCGCTGGGGCGGTTGTGGCGTCCGTGGTTCGCCGGAGGTTCGGTGAGCGTGGCCAGCACGCTGGGCGACTGGCACACGCTGGCCGCGGACGAGGCTTCCTTCGAGGACGGCACGCTCAGCTTCCTGCAGATACCCGACCTGGAATCCGGACTGTCCTGGGTCAACGACATCGGCATGGACGTCATCCACGAGCGGGTGATGTGCCTGACCGGCTGGCTCATCGACCGGCTGACCGCCCTGCGCCACGGCAACGATCAGCCCATGACGCAGATCTACGGGCCCGCCAACACGCGCGATCGCGGCAGCACCATCGCGTTCAACCTGCTGGATCCCGACAGGCGCGTGATCGACGAGCGGGCCATCGCGCGGGCCACGGCGACGGCCGGGATCTCCATCCGTACCGGGTGCTTCTGCAACCCGGGCGCGAGCGAGGGCGCGTTCAAGCTCACCAAGGCCGACTGGAGCCGCGCGCTGCGCGGACAAGTCCGCACGCTGGACCAGTACATCGAGGCGCTCGGCCTGCCGAGCGGCGGGGCGCTGCGGGTATCGGTAGGCCTGGCCTCGAACGTCGAAGACGTGGAGCGGTTCTTGGCCTTCGCGGAGACGACGTTCCGGGATCGCGCGGCCGACACGGGCGGCCTGGCGCCGCGCTTGGGCTGTTAGCCGCGCATGCACAAGGACGCGGGAGGCCATCGTGGATGATGGACCCGCCTCCGCGCGTCGCCTGCTGGGCGTCTTCGCGCATCCCGACGACGAGGTGTTCTGCGCGGGCGGCACGATGGCCAAGGCGGCCGAGGCGGGCGCCGAGGTGATGATCGTCTCGGCCACCCGCGGGGAGCGGGGGCAAATCCGCGATGCCCGGGTAGCGACGCGCCGGACGCTCGGCGCGGTCCGGGAGGGCGAGCTGGCCGCGGCGGCCGCCGAGCTCGGCGTGCAGCACATCCAGGTGCTGGACTACACGGACGGGACCCTGCAGCAACACCGGTCCTCGCTGGGCGCGGCGATCAGCGCCATCATGCGGCAGTTCGATCCGGACACGGTCATCACCTTCGGCCAGGACGGCGGGTACGGTCATCCGGATCACGTCGCGATCTCCGAGCTGACCACCGAGGCGTTCCGGGCGCTGGCCGCCGACCGCCATCGCGATCAGCGCTTGTACCACGCGGTCTTCCCGCCCCGGCCCACCTCCATGGCCGACGAGCTGGCGCGCTGGATCGTGGAATCCCGGCAGCGGAAAACCGATCGCGCCGCGCTGCAGGCCATCGCGCTGTTCGCCGGTGAGTCGGCCACGATGCGGCTGGCCCGGGACGACGTGCGCGTGCAGTGGTTTCCGCCGGACATCTACGTGATCGAGCAGGGTGAGCCGGCGGACGGCCTGTACCTGATCCTCAACGGGTCCGCCGATGCGCTGCTGGAGCAGCCCGACGGCCAGGTGATCCACCTGCGCCGGATGCAGGCCGGTGACTTCTTCGGCGAGCTCGGGCTGGTGACGGGAGTGCGCACGGCGCATGTGGTGGCGCACGAGAGCCTCACCTGCCTGGTGCTGTCCCGCGCGCCGGCCAGGCCGTACGCCGGCCGCGGCGCCGGCGCTTTGGATGCGTCGGACACTTTGGATCCCGCCGCCGGCCCGCCGCCCGGGACCTGCGCCGTGGACGTCAGCGGCTACCTGCGGGCCAAACTCGAGGCGCTGGCCCGGCACCGCACCCAGTATCCGATCGTTCCGTCGATGCTCCCCCAGAGCCTGCTGCACATGATGCTCGGCACGGAGTTCTTCTGCGATCCGCTATGAGGTCGGGGTGCTTGAGCGCAGGCGTTCGGCGAGCTGACGGGCCCGTTCGGCCGAGACGGTGTTCCCCTTGCGTTCGAAGAGCGCGGCGGCTCGTGCGCTGAGTTCCGCGGCCTCGGCCGGGGCTCCGGCCAGTTCCTGGACTTCGGCGAAGTCCAGCAGCCCGTTGCCCTGCAGCTCGAGCTGGTCAGAGGTCTCGATGAGCGCCGTCGCCGCCGACAGCAGCGACTGCGCCTCGGCGAAGGCGTCCTGGCGAGCCTTGAGCTTGCCGCGGACGCAGCGCCACAGGAACTGGGACGCGACGTCGTCCGGGGAGGCCAGGCGCTCGCAGATCTCGGCGAACTCGGCCGACTCGTCGAACCGGTCCTGGCGGTACAGGACATCGGCGAGCAGGCCTGCCGTGGTCGAGATGTAGTTGCGCTCCCCCATCTCCTCCAGGCGCCGGTAGTCGGCGCGCAGCTCGGACTCGGCGGCGGCCAGATCCCCGGCCAGCAGCTCGATGAGCGAGGAGTCCAGCGAGGTCAGGGCGGCCATGAGCAGGTAGCCGAACTCCTCCAGCGAGGCCCGGCTCCGGCGGTAGAGCTGGCGAGCGCGGCCGAAGTTGCCCCGCATCGCCTCCAGGTGGCCGATCGCGACCTCGGCCAGCGCCCGGGCCCGGCAGTCGTCCTCGGCCCGCGCGAGCACCTCCTCGCAGGTGGCGATGGCCTCCAGGACGGGCATCGGGCCGTACAGGGCGGAGGTGGCCAGCGAGCCGAGGAACCGGCGGGCGGTCACCTGGTCACCGGCGGCGGTCGCGTGCCAGATCACGCGCTCGGCGGCGGCCGCCGCGTCGCCGAACCGGGCTCCGGTCCAGTGCACGTAGGTGAGCAGCCGGAAGGCCCGCACCAGAGCGCGGTCATCGCCCATGGCCTGGAGCTCGGAAATCTCCAGTTCCACCAGCTCGACCATGGTTTCCTGGTGGCCCAGGCTGGCCTGGATGGTGTGGGCGTCGGTCGTGTAGCGCAGCTGGAGCAGGGCCAGGGCCGCCGCCCGGGCGGTCCCGTGGTCATCGGCGGACAGCGCCCGGTCCACGGCCTCGGTCAGCATCGACTCGGCGGGCTCGAACTCGCCGATGTCGACGGCCGCCTCCCCGGCGTCCAGGAGGAGCAGCGCGCGGGCCGGATCGTGCTCCTCGAGCAGCGCGGCGGCCCGCTTCAGCAGGTTCGCCGCGGCCGGCATGTCGCCGCGGGCCAGGGCCCGGCGGCCGGCCGAGCTCAGGTACCGCGAGGCCTCGGCGCCCAGCCTGCGGCCGTGATCGTCGACCGACCCCAGCTCGGACCGGTAGCGGAACGACTGCTCCAGGTGGTAGCCGAGGATCTCCTCGTACTCGACCAGCCGGGAGCGGAACATGTCGGTGAGCCAGGCGGCGAAGCGTTCGTGCAGCCGGGCCCGGGTGCGCTTGAGCAGGCGCGCGTACGCCGTATCGCGGACCAGGATGTGGCTGAACTGGAAGCCGTCGGCCCCGCCCAGCTCGCTGCGGCGGAAGAGGTGTTTGTGGCACAGCGCGGCCAGCGGACGGTCCAGGTCGGCGCCGTCTTGCAGTAGCACCGATACCGCGCCGCTGGCGAATTCCAGGCCGATCACGGAGGCCGACTCGACCACGCGGCGCTCGACCGGCCCGAGCCGGTCAAGCCGGGCCCCCAGCAAGGAGGAGACGGTGCCCGGCACCGAGACGACCTCGGCGGCCCCGGTGAACACCCAGCGCCCGGCCTGCTCCCGCAACAGTTCGTCGTCGATCAGCATGGACAGCATCTGCTCGATGAACAGCGGGTTGCCCCCGGCCAGGCGCAAGATCCGCTTCCCGAGCGGTCCGGGCAGGCTGGCCTCGCCCAGCAGGTTCCGCACCACCAGGCCGCTGTCCTCGCGGGAGAGTTCCACGAGTTCGATCCGGGACGCCGCCGGCCGTCCCGCGGCGAACGTCGGGCGGTCTTCGTGGAGCTCATGGCGGGCCGCGCAGACGAGCAGCAGCGGCACCCCGAGCGAGGCGTCGAGCAGTTGCTCCAGGAAATCGAGGAAGGTGGCCTCCGCCCAGTGGATGTCGTCGAACACCACCACCAGCGGGGTCCGGCGGACCAGCTCCTGAAGGACGGTCCGCACGGCCCAGAACACCTCGTCCTTGCCGTACTGCCGCTCCGACAGGCCCATGATCGACTCGATGCGGCTGGTCGCGTCGGCCAGGCGTTCGCCGTGCTGGGTCGCGAGTTTGGCCCGGGCGTCCTCCTCGCCGTCTTCCGGCACGATCCCGGCCGCCTGCCGGAACACCTCGGCCAGCGGCCAGTACGTGATGCCGTCGCCGTAGGACAGGCAGCGGCTGTGCAGCACGACCGCCTCATCGGAGATGCCGCGGACGAACTCCTCGATGAGCCGGCTCTTGCCCACCCCGGCGTCGCCGAACAGCGTCACGAGCCGGCACTGCGATCCGGCCACCGAGCGACGGAACTCGGCGTCCAGGGCGGCGATCTCGCGGGCGCGCCCGACCAGCGGCAGGTCCACCGGCCTGGCGCTCGGCGCGCCTTCGACGACCGACAGCAGCCGGTAGGCCGAGACCGGTTCCGGCTTACCCTTCAGCGTCAAGGGCTCGACCGGCGCGACCTGCACGGCGTCCCGGACCAGCCGGTAGGTGGACTCGCCGATCAGCACCTCCCCCGCCGGAGCGGCCTGCTCCAGGCGGGCGGCGATGTTCACCGTGTCCCCGGTGGCCAGGCGCTGCGAAGAGCCGGTGTCGCCGGTGACCACTTCGCCGGTGTTGACGCCGGTCCGGTTCTCCAGCGTGACCCCGAATTCGGCGCGCAGGGTGACGTTGAGCTCGGCCAGCGCCGGGCGCATGCTGGCCGCCGCGCGCACGGCCCGGTGCGCGTCGTCCTCGTGCATCCGGGGCAGGCCGAAGACGGCCATGATCGCGTCCCCGATGTACTTCTCGATCGTCGCGCCGTGGCCCTCCAGGACGGGCTTCATGGCCGAGAAATAAAGGGCCAGCACCTCCCGCAGCGCCTCGCTGTCGAGCCGGTCGCCCAGCGCCGTGGAGTCCTTCAGATCGCAGAAGACGATGGTGACGGTCTTGCGGACCTCCTGAGGCGGAGGCTGAGCGGCGGCCAGGACCGTTCCGCAGTAGCCGCAGAGCCGAAACCGATCCGGGTTCTCCTCTCCGCAGCTCGGGCAGGTCTGCACAATTTAAGCCTACTTTGGGCCGGGCCCAGGGGGTCAGGCGCGGCCGGAGGTCAGCCGCGGCCCTCAGCCACGGCCTCAGCCACGGCCTCAGCCACGGCCTCAGCCACGGCCTCAGCCACGGCCGAAGGGATCGCCGACCGCGAGGAAGGTGATCACGATGTCGCCGCAGTGGATCTTTTTACGCTCCTTCACACAGGGCGCGCCCTGGGTGCTCGAGCAGTTCGGCAACAGCCCGGTGAAGTAGCCGGAGGTACCGCCGATGGTCACGTTCTGCTGGAGGGTGCCAGGCAGCGCCGTGAACGATGCCTTGGAGGCGTAACAGATCTGCCAGGCCCACGGGCTGGTCCGGCCCGAGGACTTGACCAGGGCCTGGCTGATGCCCAGGGAGGCGGTGAACTGGGCGTTTTGTTCGGCGGTACCGGACGTGCTGAAGACATCGAAACCGAGCGGGTCCGAAACTGACTGGTAGGACGGGCAGTTGTAACTGGCGCCGCCGAGCGTGGACCCCAGGAGCGGCGCGCTTGAGGAAGCCGACGAGGTAGTGACCGTCCCGGTCGTGGTCTTGGACGACAGTGATGCCGAACACCAGGACGAAGCGCAGCTCTTGAGCGACCCGAAGATCGTGAACGGCGAGGACGGTGCCGACATGGCTATGGCGGGGCTGGTCGTGGCGGCGATGAGCGTGTAACCGACACCGGGCTGAGTAACCGACAGGGCCGGGAACGAAGCGATGCCCGCGCTGACCGGTTCGGTGATCGTGCCCGACAGCGATCCCCCGCCGGGGTTCGACTCGATGCTGACCGTTACCGACACCGGCCCGGTCGCGGCCGAGCTGGTGATGAGCTGGCCAGCTGCGTCCAGGAGCGCGACCTTGACCGGACCGCCCTGGGAGTCGAAGCCAGCGGCGACGTTCGCGCCAACCGTGGTGCCGGCCGGCTCGCCGTCGCTGGTGAAGGCCAGCGAGCAGGTCCCGGCCAGCGAGCCCGACAGGTGGGGGGCACTCGCGGGATCGAGCTTGAAGTCATTGCCCGGCGGACCGTTGAAGTCGTTGGCCTGCTTGGCCTGCACGCCCCATTGGTAGGAGCCGCCGCTGCACGGCAGGACCACGGTCACGGTGACCGTGACCGACTTGCACGGGGCCAGGGACAGGTTGGCGAACAGCGCGGAACCGGCCGTGAAGGACGCGGTTCCCGCGCCCGATGGCACGGTGGCGCCGGTGATCACGAAGTTGGCGGCGGGCGCGGTGATCTGCGCCGAGCCGAGGCGCTGGGTGCGCGCTTGGTTGGTGATCGTGAACGTGAACGTGACCGTGCCGCCCGCCGCGGGAGCCGCCGGCGACACCGAGACCGCGAAACACTTGCCCGCGGGCGAGGCGCAGCCGGACGGGGATGCTGACGCGGGGCTGGCCGCCGCGAGCAGCCCGGCCCCGAGCATGCTCGCGGTGAGCAGCAATCGTCCGGCTCGTCCGAGCCGTCCTGGCGGTCCGAGCCGCCCGAGCCGCCCGACGATGGAACCAGCCTTCGGCATGGCCTCCCCCTTTACCTGCGCCAACGAAAAGGCACGAGCGTGCCGGCAGGACCTCGCTCCGCCCAAGGACCTGCCCCGTATCCGCATCTATCCACAAGGATGCACGGAAGGTCCTGTTTGACTTCGTTCCTTGTGACTAGAGTGCTTTACCACGCTAGAAGCAGATGGTGACGGACGCAAGGACCGAATCCGCTGCCCCGGTAGGAGGCTGGCTATGGGCGAGGCACTGACCGTCGAGGTCCGGCAAGAACGGGGCTGCACCGTCGTGACCGCCGCCGGGGAGATCGACATCGCCAGCGTGACCGCCCTGCGCGAGCGCCTGTTCGAGGCGGCCACCAGCGGCACCCCGCTGGTGATCGACCTGAACCAGGTGAGCTTCATCGATTCCGTCGGGCTCGCCACGCTGGTGGGCACGGCCAAGCGGGCCGCTGCGCACGGCGGCAGCCTGCAGGTGGCCTGCGCGACGCCGAAGATTCGCCAGCTGGTGCACCTGACCGGGCTGGACGGCCAGATACCGCTGGCTCAGACGCTGGACGAGGCGCTGGAGTTCCGGGCGTCCCCGCCTCCCTAGGCTTCCCTAGGCTGCCTAGCGAGCTGCGGGCGGGGTGACTCGCGGTGGTTCGCGCAGCACCTGGGCGGCTCGCCGCCGGACGTCCCGCAGGTTCTTGCCGCTGAGCGTCAGGTCGGCCAGCACCGTGGCGAACGTGCGGTCGGGACCGGCCACCTCCTGGCCGACCTGGCCGAAGACGTCCAGCTCCACGCCCATGCCGCCGTCGGGGGCGACCTGCCCGAACGGGAGCTCAGCCAGCCGGCCGGTGACCGGGGCATGGACAATGGCGTTGACCACCGCGCACCGCGGCTTGCGGCTCGGCGCGAGCGCCGGAGGCTGGTCAAGGCAGCTGCGCAGCTGCGCTTCGATCAGGTCGACGCCCCACACCGCCTCAACCATCTGGTGGATCCGGCCGCCGCCCATCCGGGAATTCACCTCGACCACGCGCGGCCCGCGACTGGTGCATTTGCCCTCGACGTGCAGCACTCCGCGGCGGAACCCGAACGACTGGACCATCCGCACGCTCAGATCAACCAGGTCACGCACGGCCCGTTGGTCGTGATCCGGGGGCAGGTGCAAGCCGGTCTCCTGGAACGAGGGCTCGGCGGTCGGCCAGTTCTGGGACACGCTGGAGAACACGCACTGGCCGTCCCGCAGGACCAGGTCGACGTCGAACTCCACGCCGTCCAGGTACTGCTCCAGGAGCAGATCGCTGCCGGCGCGGAAGATCCCGTCGTGCTCAGGGGTCACGACGGAGCGGACGAGCTTGTACACCCCGGCCAGCGACTCGTAGTCGTCGACGCGGACGCACCCCATGGCCTCGGCGCCGAACTCCGGCTTGACCACGGCGGGGAACCCCACCTCGGCGGCGGCGGCGAACAGTTCGTCCAGGGACCGGACCCGCATGGCCTTCGGGCTGGGCAGGCCCAGCCGCGCGGACAGCTCGCGGGTGCGGACCTTGCTGTGCGCCGCGTCGACCGCCTCCGGCGGGTTGCCGGGCAGCCCCAGCTCCGCGGCGACCCGCGCTGCTTCACACACCGAGTTTTCCCAGAAGGTCAGGACGCCATCGGCGTGGACGTCCGGACGCGCCAGGGCGCCGAGGATCGCGGCGGCATCGACATCCGGGTTACCGGTGACCGGCGCCGGGAACCACCGGGTCCCGGCGATCTGGTCCACCAGCGACTGTGACCAGTGCCCGGGCTCATCGACGATGACCAGGCGTGCGCCGAGGGCCGCGAGCCGGTCGTAGCAACGGCGCTTGCCCTGGTAACCGGCACCGACCACGACCACGGTGGGCCCGTCGACGCTCATGCCTCGCTCCAGCGCGGGTCGTCCACCACCGCCGTCTCGCCCGGCGGGACCAGCACGCCGGGCGCGGTGCTGCTCAGATCGAGCGCGGGCCGCAGATCCGACGCGGCCTCGAGCGCGTCGAGCAGCGCGGCGCCTTCCACCCGGAGCAGCAGGGTGTCCAGCTCGGTGGTGACGGTGGCGTTGCGCGGAGCCTGATCGAGCAAGCCTCGCTCGCCGAAGTTGTCGCCCGGACCGAGATGCACGACGGCCTGGCCGTCCCGGTGCACCACGACGCGGCCCTCGGCGATGACGTAGAAGGCGTGCGCCGGCGCTCCCTGGACCACGACGTCGACGCCCGGCGGCAGCGGGCAGAACTGCCCGGCCGCGGCGAGCTGCTCCAAGACGATCCGCGGCACCCCGACCGTGATCCGCAGGCCCTGCAGGATCTTTACCCTGGAGGCCAGCGCGTCGGCGCGCTTGGCGCTCAGCGCGTCGAGCCCGCGCAGGCCGAGGCCGCAGCCCAGGGTGATCGCGATGGCGGCGGCGCCGAGGACCACCAGGCTGGTCCGCAACGAGGTCACCTCGACCAGAACCGGCGCCAGGACCGCGCCGGCGATCATCGCGCCTACCGACACGGTGTCGAAGATCCCGATCACCCGGCCGAGCGCCTCCCGGGGGGCGATTCGCGCCAAGGCCGTCTCGCCGACCACTTCGCAGGAGACCAGCGCGGCGTTTCCGATCACCGTGACCGCCAGCGCGATGGTCAGCACGGTTACCCCGGCGTAGGCCAGCTCGGTGGCGCAGGCCAGCAAACCGGTGACGACGACGATCATCGAGACCCGCCTGCTGGTGGCCAGCAGGCCGTTGACGAACGCGCTCAGCAGTCCGCCGATGCCCGCGGCGGTGAGCAGGACGCCGTAACCGCCTTTGCCGAGCCTCAGTGAGTGCGTGGCGTACACGACCAGTTGCACGGTCTGGGCTCCGTAGATGAATTCGACCATGGCCACGATCGCGATCAGCCACACCGCGAACGGCGTCGTGCGCACCGTCCGCAGCCCGCCATCCGGCCAGGCCGCCATCCGGCTGGCCGGGCCCGGGCCTGGGCCTGCGGACCGGAGCTGGATCTGGACGCATCGTCGAGGTCAGCACCGCGGAGACGGCAAACGTCGCCCCGTTGGCCAGGAACGCGACCCAGGCGGGGGCCACGGCGAGCAAGATCGCCCCGATCGCCGGGCCGACCAGGACGCCCAGATCCTGCACCGTGTGCAGCAGCACGTTGGCCGCGCCGAGGCGGGTCTCACCAACCAGGCGGGGCAGCAACGCCATCACGGCCGGCCGCTCGGCGCACCCGGCGGCCGAGGCCAGCGCGGTGAACGCGATGACCAGCGCTACCGGTCCGGAGCTGGCGACCGTCGCGGCGATGGCGGCCATGAGCAGCAGCCGCAGGGCATCGCCGCCCAGCAACACGGTGCGCCGGCGGTAGCGGTCGGCGACGGCCCCGCCGAACGGGCCGAACAGTACGTACGGGACCAGCCGGCAGACGGTCGCGGCGCCCACCCAGCCGGCCGAATGAGTCGCGCCGTATACGTATCCGAGCAGCGCCGCATTGTATAGCCAGTTGCCGATCTGGGAGGCGGCGCTGGCCCCGATCAGCGCGCGGGCATCACGGACCGCCAGGACATCTCGGTACACGCGGCCATCGTGTCATCCATCGCGATGGTTGCGGAATGCCCTGGCCTGGATGTTATGGCCGTGGATGCCCGGTGGGCCCAGCCGCACCTAGCGGGCTCGGGGGCCCACGCTGGTTTAGCGAGGCATCTGCGGGCCTGGTGCCGGTGTGGCGTTGGCCGCTCCTGGTGCGCGGGAGGCTCGGCGGTCGCCGCCCGGCGGAGATGAAACCCGGGTCCGGGATGTGCGGTTAAGCGGAGTGAGTGAGGAATGCGGTGTCGTCAGCGGCTGCTTGCGGCGGGTCGCGGGTCGTGCCGCGAGCGGGTTACCGGCGGAGCTGGCGTTGCCTGGGAGCACAGCGTGGTTCGTGGTGCGCTGCTCCCGCGAAGCCTAGGGTGGTGGATTGCCAGTTTCACCACCCTTGGGTGTGGTGGATTGCCAGTTTCACTCCGCTCGCGCCGGCCGCGGTCGGCTACTCCGGCTGAGTGGATAGCCCAGACCCGGGTTTCAGCGCGACTTCGACCGTCAGCGGGCAGACGGGACGAGTGGATGCCGCGTCCCTCCCGGCCTGCAAGCACGCACTGGCCGACAGCGAGCGGATGCGCGGGCCCCGATCACCCGATGACCCAGACCGTACGCTTGAACCCCGGCGCTGCCGCCCTGACCTGACAGTACCGGGCGGCGGGTCATTCGCCGGGGGTCAAAGGTCGTTCGGTTGGCCTGACACTGCAACCAGTTCGACGAGTGTCTCCGCACCGAGGAAGTCGCGGGGATTGGCGGTATACAGCGGCAAGGCGTTGCTGGCCGCCGTAGCGGCGATCATCAGATCAGAGGCGCGGGTGCGGGGCTGGCGTCCTGTGGCGCGGACCGCCGCGCATATCTGCCCGTAGAGCCTAGCCGCGGCCTGATCATAAGGAAGCGGGTCGAACGTGGCTTCGGCATGCTGGAGCACGGCTACGCGGGCGGCGCGTTTAAACGGATCGTCGGTGGCATGTGGGCCGTGGGACAGCTCTCCCAGCGTGACCGCGGTGATCAGGAAGGTCTCTGGCAGTTCTGCGGGATCGTACCGCGTGAGGGCGGCGATGAGGTTGGTATCCAGCACGCCAGCCTCGTGCACTGTCACTGGCCGGTTCCCTCGTAAGGATCCCGCAGGTCCTGGGCTACCGCCAGGTCGAGGTCGGCGCACAGTTCGTTAGCGTCGATCACCGGGGCGGTGGCGAAGACGGACAGCGCTTCGGCTTTGGGGACTGCCCGGCGGCGCATGATCGGGATCATCCTGGCCAGCGGCTCACCGTTGAGGGTGAGCGTGTACGCATGGCCCTGCCGCAGGCCGCGAGTTACTGATCCGGAATCGGCCACGAACTGCCGGACGCTGACATCAGTCGGCTGATCCTGAGCGGAAGTCACAGGACCAGGATAACCGGGCGTACCACGGTGTACCACGGTCGGCCGCAGCAATCACAGATCGACCTGGCTAGCATCGCATCCATGATGTCTGGACGGGCGTGGACCGCGATCGACAAGATCGCTGAGGCGTACCTCGACGACAGTGCCGAGCTGAATCCGGTCGCGGCCACGGGCTTCGGCATACCCGGTCACGACCACCGGCTGCCCGAGCTGGACCCGGCCTGGCACGACGAGGGTTCGCGGCTGCGCCAGCGGACCCTCGCGGCCCTGGCCGCCGCGGCGCCGGCGGACGCGAACGACCGCGTCACCGCGGCCGCGCTGCGGGAGCGGCTCGAGGTCGCCGAGGAACTGCATGACGCGGACGAGGACCTCAGCGACCTGGACAACCTCGCGTCACCGCACCACGCCATCCGTAACGTGTTCGCCCTTATGCCGACCGCGTCGCCGCACGACTGGGCGATCGTCACGGCACGGCTCGGTGCGGTGCCCCCTGCGCTGCGCGGCTACACCGAATCGCTGCGGACCGCCGCGCGCCGGGGACGGGTCGTGCCCGACGCGCTGGCCGCTGACCTGGCGGCCGGTGCCGCGGCGGCCGCGGCCGCGTACGGCGAACTCGGAACGTTCCTGCGCGACGAACTCATGGTGCGGGCGCCGGCCCGCGATGCCGTCGGCCGGGACCGGTACGCGCTGCACTCGCGCGCCTTTCTCGGCACCCGGATCGACCCGGACGAAACCTACGCGTGGGGCCAGCGGGAACTGGCCGCCATCGTGGACCAGGTGGGCGCCACGGCCCGGGAGATCCAGCGCGACGCGTCGGTCGAGGCGGCGATCGCCTATCTCGAGGCGGCTCCCGAGTACGCGTTGCACGGCACCGGCGCGCTCCGCGATTGGATGCAGGCGACGTCCGACGCGGCGATCGAGGCGCTGGCCGGCCGCCACTTCGACATTCCCGGGCCGATCCGCCGTCTGGAGTGCATGATCGCTCCGACCGAAGAGGGCGGCATTTACTACACGCATCCGAGCGCGGACCTGATCACTCGTCCCGGCCGCATGTGGTGGTCGGTGCCGCGGGGCGAAACCACGTTCTCGACCTGGAAGGAACGCTCGACCGTCCACCACGAAGGCGTCCCCGGTCATCATCTGCAGATCGCGCAGACGCTGCACCGAAGCGACGTGCTCAACCGCTGGCGGCGAATCGGGTCGCTGGTGAGCGGTCACGCCGAGGGCTGGGCGCTGTACGCCGAGCGGCTCACGGTGGAATTCGGCTATCTCCAGAGCCCGGCCGACCGGCTCGGCGCGCTCGACCAGCAGTCGCTGCGAGCCGCCCGGGTGGTGCTGGACATCGGCGTCCACTGTGACCTGCCGGCCCCCGCGTCGGTCGGCGGCGGCAGCTGGGACTACGGCAAGGCCTGGCAGTTCCTGTCGGCCCACTCCCGGATGTCCGAGGGCACCCTGCGCTACGAACTCGACCGCTACCTCGGCTGGCCCGGCCAGGCGCCCTCGTACAAGGTTGGCGAGCGGCACTGGCTGGAGCTACGCGAACAGGCCCGTGCCGCGGACGGCGCGGCGTTCGACCTCAGGGCCTTCCACCGCCGGGCGCTCGACATCGGGTCGGTCGGCCTCGATGTGCTGCACGACGCACTCCGGCACACCGGCCGGCGCCTGGACCCGGGCCAGGAGGACCGATGAGCAGCGTGGTCGTGATCGGCGCGGGGCTGGCCGGACTGGCCGCCGCCCGGCGGCTGGTGGCGCGCGGGCATGAGGTCGTGGTGGTCGAGGCCCGTGAGCGGGTGGGCGGGCGGACCGAGGGCCTGGTGCTGGCGGACGGCACACCGCTCGAGCTGGGCGGGCAGTGGCTCGGTAACGGCCACACCCGAATGTATGAGCTGGCCGGCGAGCTGGGACTATCGACGTTCCAGACCTGGAACGAGGGTCAGCTGGTGCTGGACCTGCTGGGCAAGCGGTCCACGATGAAGCCGACCAAGGGCGCCGTGCCGCGCATCTCGCCGTTTGCGCTGGCCGACCTGGCCCAGGGCCTGGTGCGCTTCACCCGGCTCGCCGCGCGGACCGACCTGGAACGGCCCTGGCTCACGCCCGGCGCCGAGGTCCTGGACGGGCAGACCTGGGAGAGCTGGATACGCCGCAACCTGCGCACCAAGGCGGGCCGGGCCTACTTCCATATTGCCTGTGAGGCGGTGTGGGCCGCCGAGGCCAGCGACGTCTCGCTGCTGCACGCGCTGTTCTACACCCACTCCAACGCCGACCTCGAGACGCTCCTGGCGGTCGACCGGGGAGCACAGCGGGACCGGGTGACCGGCGGATCGGTCCTGGTCGCCCACGCGATGGCCGCCGCACTGGGTGACCGGGTGGTGCTGGGACGCCCGGTACGCCGCATCGAGCACGACGCCAGCGAGGTCCGCGTCATGGCCCGCGACGGCTCGCGGTACCGCGGGGATGCGGCGATCGTCACGCTCCCCCCGACCCTGGCCAGGCTGGAGTATGACCCGCCGCTGCCGTCGTGGCGCGATCAGCTCACCCAGCGGACGCCGGCCGGCTCGGTCATCAAGGCCTACGCCATCTATCCCGAACCGTTCTGGCGCCAGGACGGGCGCAACGGCCAGGCCGCTTCCGATGTCGGACCGGTCAAGGTGACCTTCGACAACTCACCGCCCGGCGGTACGCCCGGCGTGCTGATGGGCTTCTTGGAGGGCCGGGAGGCGCGCACCTGGGCGCGGCGCGGCCAGGCCGAACGACGAGAGGCCGTGATCGGCTGTTTGGTTCGGTACTTCGGCCAGGCGGCGGCGCGTCCCGAGCAGTACGTGGAGCGGGACTGGATGGCCGAGGAGTTCACCCGCGGCTGCTACGGCGCGCACTTCGGACCGGGAACCTGGACGTCCTACGGTGAGGCGTGGCGCGCCCCGGTCGGGCGCCTGCACTGGGCCGGCACCGAGTGCGCGTCGCAGTGGAACGGCTACATGGAAGGTGCCGTCCGCAGCGGCGAAGCCGCCGCGGAACTCGGTCGGGTGACGAGGGGTCATGCGGTCCAGACCACGGGAAACAGCGAGTGATCCATGGCGGACCCGGCCGGAAGTTCGTCCACCAGGCCGTCGAAGGGCGGCGAGGTGCGCCAGGTACGCGGCGCGTGCCGGGCGTTCTCGGCCAGGTACCGCAGCGACAAGATCCGCCGCCGACCGGAGTAGGGGAACCCGGGCGCGCCGTGCACGCTGAGGAAGTCGAAGAAGACCGCGTCGCCTGGCTCCAGGGCGAACCGGCGGATGTCGAAGGCACCAGGGTCCGCGTCGATGTCAGGTAGTTCGGCCAAACTTCCCTCCGGGAACCAGCGCGCCTCCTTATGGAGGAACGTCCGGGGCATCAGCCACGGACCCCGGTGCGTGCCGGCCACCAGTTCCAGGCTCCCGCCGACCGGTACCGGGTCCACCGCGATCCAGGCGCTGACGCCGTGACCGTCCACGTTGTAATACGGCTGATCTTGATGCCAGGGCGTGCGCTGGGCGGTCCCGCCCTCCTTGACCAGGACATGATCGTGGTAGAAGCGGACCTGGCTGGTCGCCAGCAGCGCCGCCGCCACCGCCGGGACCCGCGAGTGCCGGGCCAGTTGCTCGATCTGGTCTATCTCCTGCCAGCGGCAGAAGTCTTCGACGAAGATGCCCGGGTCATCGACGGCACTGGCCACCTGAGCCAGCGGGCCCGGCCGGGCCAGGACCGCGTCGATCGCGGCGGCCGCGAGCGCCACCTGCGCGCCATTGAGCACCTGGCGGACGCACACCACCCCGTCGCGCTCGAAGGACGTGACCAGCGCATCGTCGACCTCTACCGGCTGCATGGCCGCACTCTAGCGTCGGCTTTACCCGAGTGGTCCCTGGGGCGGGCCGGAGACTGGCCGAAGGTGCCCGCGGTGACGATGCTGGCCGGGACGCCCTCGGCGCGGAGTTTGGCCTGCAGGGCGGCGGGGTCGCTCAGCTTGAAGATGCTGACCGTGACATCGCCGTCGGCCTGCTTGGCGACGGTCCAGGCGGTTAGCTGGACCCGGGGGTGGTGGCTGGCCGGCGCCAGCGCGGTCATCCCGAGAACCCCGGGCGCAACAAGGCCGGCCGCCGACAGGCCGGCGGTAGAGCCCCACGGTGGAGCGCCCAGGCGCGGACAAACGCCGCCCTCCCGGGAGTTTTCGGCCTCCCCGGCCGACTGTCTCACCTGTGAATACCGACCGGGCCGGCGGTTGGTTGCACTCAGACGCGCACGGGAAATTCGGGTAAGACATTTTGGGGAGGCGGTGTCGGATCGGGGCGAGGACGTTCGTAGCAGCAGTGGGAGGCCGCCCGCGTGGGGCGCCACACAGCACAGGAGATGATCTGAGATGCAGTACCTGATTTCCGTGATCACCGACAGCCCGGACCTGGCCACCCCGGAAGAGGATGCGGCCATCGACGTATTCAACGACCGGCTCCAGGCGGAGGGTCACTGGGTCTTCGCCGGCGGTCTCGCGGGGCCGAGCGCGGCCACCGTCATCGACAACCGGGGTGAGCAGGCCATGGTCACCGACGGGCCGTTCCTGGAGTCGAAGGAGTACCTCATCGGTTTCTGGGTCATCGAGGCCGCCGACCTCGACGTGGCGCTCAAGCTCGCGACCGAGGGGTCGAAGGCCTGCAACCGGAAGGTGGAGGTGCGGCCGTTCCTATGACCGTGGTCGACGTCCAGGAGGTGATCACCCAGGCCCACCATGAGGAGTGGGCCCGGGTGGTGGCCACCTTGACCAGGCGTTTCGGTGACCTCGACATCGCCGAGGAGGCGGCCGCCGAGGCGTTCGTGACCGCCGTGCAGCGGTGGCCGGCCAACGGCGTCCCGCCCAACCCCGGCGCCTGGCTGACCACCACCGCCACCCACAAGGCGATCGACCGGATCCGGCGCGAGAACAAGCGCGACGACAAGCAGAAGGAGGCTCTTCTGTTGTACGACGACGAACCGCCCGAACCAGTCGAGGCCATCGACGACGAGCGGCTCCGGCTGATCTTCACCTGCTGTCATCCGGCGCTCGCGATGGAGACCCGGGTGGCGCTGACGCTGCGCATGGTGGCCGGCCTGACCGTCCCTGAGATCGCCCGGGCTTTCCTGGTCACCGAGACCACCATGGGACAGCGGATCACCCGCGCGAAGGCCAAGATCAAGGCGGCTCGGATCCCGTACCGGGTGCCGGCCGCGGCGGATTTCCCGGCGCGGGTCTCCGGCGTGCTCGCCGTCTTGTTCCTGGTGTTCAACGAGGGCTACCTGGCGACCGGCCCCGGCACCGATCCGGTACGTCACGACCTGATCGCCGAAGCAATCCGGCTCACGCGCCTGATCCGGGCGCTGCTACCGCAGGACGGTGAGGTGGCCGGGCTGCTGGCGCTGATGCTCCTCACGCAGGCCCGTCGCACCGCCCGGGTCTCGGCCAGCGGCGAACTGGTCACGCTGGCCGAGCAGGACCGTGGGACCTGGGACGCGGCACTGATCGCCGAGGGTCACCAGCTAGTGCGCGAGCGCCTGGCGGCCCAGGTGGCGCCGGGTCGCTATCAGATCCTCGCCGCGATCAGCGCCGTGCACACCTCGGCCCGCGACGTCCGTGACACCGACTGGTCCCAGGTCGTCGCCCTCTACGACCAGCTCGTCCGCCTCGACCCCTCCCCCATCGTCGCGCTCAACCGGGCCATCGCGGTCGCCGAGCTCGACGGCCCGGAGGTGGCACTGGCGGCCATCGACCGTCTTGCGGACCAGCTGGCCGGCTATCACATCTACCACGCGACCCGCGCCGACCTGCTGCGCCGACTGGGCCGCAGTCAGAACTCACGTGCGGCCTACGACCGGGCCATCGAGCTGGCGGGCAACCCCGCCGAGATCGCCTACCTCACCCGCCGCCGCGATCAGCTGGGATAGCGCCCGTAGGCTGGCCAGCGTGGTCACCGAGGCTGACATCCGACTGGCCGACGGCCGGACCCTGCACGCCTACGACACCCGCCCGGGCGCCCCTGACGTGGCGGGCTCGCCGGTCGCGGCGTTCTGGCTGCACGGCTCGCCCAACATCGGCTCGCCGCCCGAACCGCTGTTCGCGGCGGCCGAGGCCAACGGCCTGCGCTGGGTCTCCTACGACCGGCCCGGGTACGGCGGCTCGAGTCCGCACGACGGCCGGTCAGTGGCGTCGGCCGCCGCGGACGTGGCTGCGGTCGCGGACGCGCTCGGCATCGGCCGGTTCGCCGTGCTCGGCCATTCCGGCGGTGGCCCGCACGCGCTAGCCTGCGCCGCGCTGCGGCCTGAGCGCGTCATCGCCGCGGTGAGCGTGTCCGGTCCCGCGCCGTTCGACGCGGACGGGCTGGACTGGTTCGCGGGCTGGTCGCCGGGCGTCGCGGCGGAGAACCGGGTCGCGGCGGGCGGCCGCGCGGCGCTGGAGGCGCACTGGGCCCAGGCCGAGCCCGAGGACATGGGCGCGTTCTTTACCGACGCCGACCTGACGGCCCTGGGCGGTAGCTGGTCATGGCTGGCCGGCGTGGCGGACCAGGCCATGCAACAGGGCAACGAGGGACTCATCGAGGACACCCTGGCCGGGGTCCGGCCGTGGGACTTCCGGCCGGAGGCCATCAACGTTCCGGTCCTGATCATGCACGGGGCAAGGGACAAGATGGTCCCGCGCGGGCACGCTGAATGGCTGGCCGCGCGTTGTCCGGCGGCCGAATCGCGGATCGTCCCGGACGCTGGTCACATCACCGTGCTGGACAGCGCGCCGGACGCGCTGACCTGGCTCGGCGCCCGCGTGCGCGACGCACAGGCGGGCTAGGGAATCATGGTGGCCTATGACCACAGATGACGTGACACCGTCCGCTCGGGCCGCCGGGCACTCGGGGCCGGGGTACGTGGCGAATCCGGTCGCGCCCGACTTCGAGCTGGACGAGCCGCTGAGAAACGCCGCGGCCCGGTGGCTCAACCTGGTACCCGCCGAACATCGCCATGAGGCCCGGGAATCGGAGCAGGATGCTCTGGAGACGCTGCGGGAACACGCGCGCAGCTGCCGCGATCATCCGCTCGAGGCCCTGTGGGCGGCCCATCGTCACCTGCGGGATCGGGCACCGGCGGTCCGGATCGCATCGCTCGTACTGGCCTCCGAAGCGCTGTGGTGGCTGGGCCACTTCGAGGATGCACGCCGCGCCGCCCAAGCCGCGGTCGACGCCGATCCGGCCTGCGCCCAGGCGCTGTGGCGCCTGGCGGTCGCGCTGTACCGGCTCGGCCGATTCGACGAGGCCGACGAGCGCCTCGGCGAGCTGCTGAAGCTGGCCAGCCGGTTCGCTCCGGGGTGGGCCCTTCGCGGCCAGGTCAAGGGCTGGCTCGATGCAGACGACCCCGACGCGGGCCGGAGCGACTTCGCCGAGGCGGCGGCGTTGGCCGCCGGTTCCGGTGCCTGGGTAGTGCCGTACCGGATGAGCCGCGCGGAGTTCGAGGCGCAGGCGGCCGCGGAGATCAGGCTTCACGACGCCGAGACGGGGGTTCCGGCCGGCGCCCCGGTGGACGTGGCGTCGCTGCCGGACCGGTCGCGGGTCGAGCGGGGTGTGGATCCGGATCGCCGGTGGCACCTGGAAGGGCCCAGCGCGGGGGGCGGTGATTCGGATAATTTGTTTGGCTCGCTGGGCGGGGACTTCGCCGCGGGGGCGCGCTCGCATGTCCCGTTCGGCACGAGGTTCGTGCTCTACCAGCGGAACATCGAGAACCTGTGCCCGGACCGGGCGGCGCTGCGCGAGGAGATCCGCAAGTCGATCGCCGAGCTTTACGACGCGGGCCTGGAGACCGGCGCGACCGTCGCCATCAAGGGTGCACCCGAGCAGCACGCCGAGGCGGCGAACATCCCCGGCGACGAGGGCGGACCGTAAACTGGCCGGCATGGCGTGCCGTATCAGTGAGCTGGTTATCGACGCCGCCGACCCCGGCCGGCTGGCCGCGTTCTGGAGCGAGGTCCTCGGCTACGTCGAACTCGGCCGGGAGCCCGACGGAAGCATCGAGATCGGCCCGCCGGACGTCGGCTTCGGCGGCTTGCAGCCCACCATGGTGCTCAGCCCGAGCAGCGACCCGCGAGCCGGCAAGCTCCGGCTGCACATCGACGTCAACGCTACCGATCGCGACCAGGACGCCGAGCTGGAGCGGCTGCTCGGGCTCGGGGCCAGGGCCGCCGACATCGGCCAGGCCGGTACCGAGACCTGGCACGTCCTGGCCGACCCGGAGGGCAACGAGTTCTGCCTCCTGCGCGCCCGGCTCAGCCCGGCCTGACCCCGGGCGAGCGGCGGGCGCGCAGGACGAGGTCGGCGATGTGCGGGGTATCGGGCGGCGGGTCGATGCGCGGCTCGACCGCCCGCAGCTCGATCGTGAACTGGCCGGCCAGCAGCTGGCCGAGGTCGTCCGCGTCGACATAGTCGGCCGGGTCGGTGCCGTGCGACTTCATGTGCTCGCGGTGCTCATCGCTGAGATCGTGATAGACCGCCAGCAGCAGCCCGCCCGGGCGCACCGTGCCGAGCAGGTTCCGCACCGCGGCCTGGCCGGCCGCCTTGGGCAGCGCCGGATACTGCATCGAGACCAGGTTGAACGACCCGGCCGGGAACGGCTCCCGCAGGGCATCCCCGCGAACCCACTGCACGGTGGCGCCCGCCCGTTCCGCGGCCTGGCGCGCCCGGGTCAGCGCCACCTCCGACACGTCGACGGCGGTGACCGTCCAGCCCCGGCCGGCCAGCCAGATCGCATCGGCGCCCTCGCCGCAGCCGACGTCGAGGGCCCGGCCCGGCGCGAGGCTGGCGACCTCGGCGACGAGCCGTCCATTCGGGCGCTCGCTCCACCGGGCGCCATCGCCCTCGCTGTACTTCGCGTCCCATTCGGCGGCCTGCACCGCCGAATGGGACCGCTCCCCGTGATGCTCGTGTTGGTCCATGTTCGGCAGCGTAGACGGTTACGGTTTGCGCCCGACTCCGGCGTAGATGGCGAGGTCGCGGCCGCTGTCCAGGTCGCCGCCTCCGGCCCGCCAGCGGTGCACCTGCACGACGCCGGGGTCCCGGGTCACGGCAGACGACATTGCGCCAGAGCCTCGCCCAAGCTCGCGAAGTTGGGAATCACCTGGTCAACGCCGGTAATAGCGAAAATGCGCAGGACGGCAGTGCTCGGCAGGACCAGCAGGATCTCACCGCCCCCGGCGTGGGCCCGCTTGTGCGCCGCTACCAGGGCATGAAGCCCGGACGTATCGCAAAAGCGGGTCAAGGTCATATCAACCACGAACATGCCCGTCCGCCGCGCGGCTGCCTCCAGCAGAGCCACCTGCAGTCCAGCAGCGCTGGTGATATCGATCTCCTCGGGCGTCGCCACTACCGGCACGCCCCTGACCATCTCAACTGGGAAACTCTCGCCCGGCATCTGCGCCACCTTCTGCGGATCGCGTGCGCGGCCACGGCCCGTCCGGGTTGGCGGTGCGCTCGTCGCACCGACGGCTATGCCGCGCAGAGCTGGCGTGAGGCGAGTAACCCCTATAAGGGGACACTGCCAGACTCCGCTGTCCGCACAGCATTGTCAAACGAACCGCACCAGTACCCCAGCCCAAGCTGCTGATGAGGAGATCGACACCGCCATAGCCGAGGCGGTCAAAGGCCTGCGCGCTTACAGCTGGGCTCACGTGGCCAACCTCGCTGGCAGCTTCCAGCGCATGGTCGCACTGCACTTCAGGGTTGTACGATCATGGTGTTGCTCCAGACCCTGGCGACTGCACTGGCGGAGTTCGCGGTGTAACCCATGGGCTTGGAGCCGCTTCCCCTCCAGGTGCCGCAGGGTAGTGCGGCCGGTCAGCGTGTAGCCAGGCCCGGACGCGCGTGGAGGTGAGATGGCTGCTATCGCAGCTCCCAGCAGCCGGTTCCGTCATGTGGCGTTGTTCTACCACGGACCTGGCGAGTACCTGGCGGCGCTTGGCGGCTTCATTCAGGCCAGCCGGGCGCGTGGTCACGCGGTATTCGTTGCGGTGCCCGGACGCAAAGCCCGGCTGGTGCGGCGGGAGCTGGATGAGGATTCAGCACAGGCGACCGTGGTTGACATGGCGGAGCTGGGCCGTAACCCGGCGCGGATCATCCCGGCGATCCTGGCGTATGCCGGTCAGCATCGAGGCCGGCACGTTTGCTGTATCGGCGAGCCGGTCTGGCCGGGCCGCACAGCCGCGGAGATGCGAGAGGCAACCAGGCATGAGGCGCTCATCAACCTGGCTTTCCGTGACAGTTCGGTAACTGTTGTCTGCCCCTACGACATCACCGGGCTCCCGGGAGCGGTCGTCGCGGATGCCGCAAGCACCCACCCGGCCATCATCAAGGACGGGAAGGAGACAGCCAGCGCCGGATACCTGGTACCTCCAGGCCTTCCGCCGCGATGTAACGGGGCGCTGCCCCGCCCGCCCGCGCACGCCGAGACGCTGGGCTACCGTGACGACCTGCGCCCAGTTCGCAGCTTTGTCGCCAGCAGGGCTGAGTTTGCCGGGCTCGCGCCGCCGCGCGTCCCCGACCTCGTGCTCGCGGCCAGCGAGCTCGCTGGCAACACCCTGCGTCACACTGACAGCGGCGGAACGGTACAGGTCTGGCGAACCACAGAAGAGATTATCTGCCAGGTAACTGACACCGGCCAGATCACCGATCCGCTCGCCTGGCACCGGGCCCCCTCCGATGAGCTGCTAGGCGGTAAAGGCCTTTGGCTGGTCAACCAGATCTGTGATCTCGTGCAGGCCAGAACCGGCCGGGCAGGGACCACCGCCCGGCTGCACATGCGCCTGAACGGCCTTAAGGCCCACGCGGATAACGTGCGTGTTTAGAGGAAGCGTCCGCCCAGCCAGACGTCGTACACCCGGGCCATATGGGGCCGGCGTGTTGAACGCGGCACCCTCCCTCGCTGGCTCACGGCCGTTGGTCACCTGGCCCGCCCGTAACCGGGTGCGCCGGGGTGCAGACCGCAAGCCGGCCGGTTGCAGCGGCGTCACGGACGACGGCCCCGGGTTCGGCGCGGGAGCGGGCCGTAGCGGAGGCGGCCATCTTGCGGGCCTTTGCCGTGCCTCCGGGCGCCTCCTGCCCGCTGCCCGCGGGCGGCGGGATCAAGCTGACGTTCCTGGCCAGAGCGGGCGGATCGCCGCTCGCCGTCGCGCAAGGCCCGGCCGCCTGCGGCACCGTGCAGATGAGCGTCGGCGGCAAGCAGCAGCCTGCGCTGCAGCTCACCGACTCGTTCATCCCGGAGGTTCTCCAGGCCGCCGGCCTGAGCTGGAAGATCCCCTAGGCCGAAGTTACGGCCAGTTCGGTCGGCGATTTAGGGTCTGAACTGGGGTTTTGACCGGCTGCCCGGGCGGTGTTCTGGCTACTTCAGGGTCAGCGGGATCGGGGCGCCGATGAGGTCGAAGGCTTCCCGCTGGGCGCTGGTCGGCTCGGTGAGCATCGGCACGGTGACGGCGGTGCCGGTGAACCGGACCTGGTTGCGGGTCAAGGTGGCCAGGTGCTCGAGCAGGCCGCGGAAGCTGCGGTAGGGACGGCCGGCCGCATCGCGCTGGCCGGAGGCCTTGGCCTGGGCGGCGGCGGAGCGGCGGGCTGGGGCGACCGGGCTGGCCGGGGCGGGCGGGTCCTGGTCGGTGAAGGTCAGAGGCGCCCACGCCCGGCGCAGGTGCCAGGTCAGGTAGCAGGCCAGCATGCAGATCAGCACATGGGCCTTGACGCGTTCTTCCAGCCGGTGGAAGACCGGCCGCAGGTCCAGGTCGTCGGATTTGATGTGCCGGAAGTCCCGCTCGACGTATTTGAGGTTCTTGTAGGCGGTGACCACGGCGGGGCCGTCCAGCTGGCTGGCCGGGATGGGGGTGCGCAGCACGTAGAACCCGTCCAGGGCGGCCTCGGCATCGATCTGGTCCTGCCTGCGGCCCGCGGTGAGGCTGTCGTCGGTGATGGTGATCGTGAAGTGCTTGCCGGTCTTGTACTTGCTGATCACCTTGCCGACCTCGACGCCGATTGCCGCGGCGCCGGCCAGGCGCCCGGCCTGGACGCGGGCGATGAGGGGGGCGAGCAGCTTCTCGGTGGCGGCCAGCAGGTCCTCGCGCTTGCGGGCCCGGTCGGCGGCCAGCGCCGGGTTGCGGCAGGCGACCAGCCGCTCGCCGGGGAAGTCAGGCGAGGTGATCTCGGCCAAGTCCTGCTCATCGAACAAGGACAGCTGCAAGGGCCCGTCGTCGGCCATGAGCTTCTTGATGGCGGGGGCGCGCAGCGCGGTGATCCACCCGTAGGGATCCGGCCGGGCCGTGCCGTCCTCCTGCTGGTTCAGCGCGGCGATCCGGGCGCTGGTGATCATGCCGCGGTCGCCGACCATGACCATCTCGGCCAGGCCGAATTTGTCCCGGATGACCTGCACGATGCCGGTGAAGGCGGCTGGGTCGCCGGTGTTGCCGGGCAGTACCCGGACCGCGACCGGGCGGCCCGCCGGGTCGGTGAGCAGCCCGTACTCGATCTGCAGCTTGCCCTTCTTGCCGTCCCGGGAGTAGCCCCGGGCCGCTAGCGGGCACCGCGTGCCTTCCAGCCAGGAGGACGACAGGTCGAACAGCGCCATCCGCGCCGGGTTCGGCTCGGGTGCCAGGTGCCGGGCGGCCAGCTTCGCCTCGATCGCGTCCTGCCTGGCCACCAGCCAGTCCATCGCCGCGTACACATCATCGGCGGACGCGGCGGCGATGCCCAGGTCCGGCCCCAGCGTGGTGTCAGCCCACCACGACACGGTGGACAGCTTGGAGGCCGGGGCCGCCACCCGGGACACGATCAGCGCCAGCGCCAGGTCGCGCTGCCGGCCTGCCGGCCCGAGCAGGGCCGGCAGCCCCAGCCTGGCCGCCATCGCATGCACGGCAGCGACGTGCCCGTGCGGCAGCGACGCGGTGATCGTCACCGCCTGCCCGGCCGGCACCAGCGGCGTGCCCTTCAGCGCCGCCTCGATCGCGTCGACCACCTGCTCGGGCAGCCCGGACAGGTTCGCCAGGGTCTCATGCCGGACCGTGCCAGCGTCGCGGTAAGTGCGCCGCAGGTAGCGGGACTCATAGTCGCGGCGGCGTCCCTGCCTGTCCACGTGGCTGCCGCGGATCCTGGCCACATGCATCGCTGACGGCTGCTGGCCCATACCTGAACAATAAGGCAGGACACGCCATCATGCCCTCACGACACGCCGGATATTTTGGCTACAGCAAAAGGCGCGGATCGGGTACCCGCCCCAGGTCAGGCCAGCGATTCCTACACAGAGTTACAGCAACTTCGGCCTAGGAAGGGCGGCCTACGCCGCGCTGGCCAGTTCCGGGACGAAGTACCGTCCGTTGACGGTGCCGAGCCCGGTTACCAGGTTGTAGCCATGCCGGACGGAGTAACCACGGACCGTTCCGCCTGAAAATGAAACGTTGTTGTTCCCGGAGGCCACTGAGACGATGCCCGGTGCGTGCTTGGCGGCCAGTGCGTACAGGGCCGGGTTGATCAGCCCGAGCGAATGGCCGGCCTGCTGGGCGGCCAGCGCGACGATGGCCGCGAACATCGGCGCCGACTCGCTGGTACCGCAGGACGCGGTCCAGCCGCCTTGACCGCCGGTGAAGGTCTCGAAGACGTTCACCGCGACGCTGCAGGACGCGCTCATCGAGATGTCCGGGATACCGCGCTGGTTACCGGTCACGCCGCGGACGCCGTTCTGGTAGCTGGGCCTGCCGTAGTACGCGGACTTCCCGCCCCCGGTGGCGAGCGGGTTCGGGCCGTCGTTGCCGAAGAAGAAGTCGTTCACCGAGGAGCTGTAGGTGTCATTCCAGGCGGTGTCCCGGCCGTTGCGTGCGCCGCTGGCGTTCAGGTTGAGCCGCGTGCCGCCGACGGCCGTCACGTACGGGCTGGTGGCGGGCCAGCTGGCGACCGGGTGGTGGTAATAGCTGCCGTTGTTGTCCTGACCGGAGGCACCGCTATCGCCCGAGGAGGCGACGATCGTGATGTGGCTGCGCGCGGCCTGGCTGAAGATGGAGCTGTACGACTTGACCAGCTGCCGCCCGAGAGCCGGCTCGGGTTCCCCCCAGCTCAGACTGATCACGTCGCCCAGCTTGTGCTGAACCGCGTACTGGACGGCCAGCGCGAGATGCTGCAGGTCCTCCTTGGCCACCTCGACCAGCACGATCTTCGCGTTCGGCGCGCCCGCGTGCGCGTACTCCACGTCCAGGGTGGTCTCAGCGGCCCAGCCGATCATGTCGGGGTTGCCGGAGTCGAAGGTCGGGACGTGCCCGTACTGGACGATGCGCAGCGGCGGCGTACCCAGGCCGAGATACTGGTCGAACTGCAGCAGGTCATTGGCGATGGTCGGTGATCCGTACGCGTCGACGACCACGATGGTCCGGCCCTTGCCGGTGATGCCGCGGTTGTACAGGGCGGGCAGGTTGTAGGCCGCCTCGACCTGGTCCGGGACGTAGCAGTCGATCTGGAAGACCGATTCACACTGGGCATCGCTGAACGGGACGGGCGCCATGAACGCGCCGCGGACGTGGTTCGGGGCCGGATGCACGATCAACGTACCCGGGTCACTGGAGTGACTCACGGGGGTGGCGGTGCTGCCGAGCGCCGCGGCGCTGCCGGCGACCCCGGCGCCGACCATGGCGGTCAGCACGGCGACAACAACGGCCGCCAGCCGGGCGGAACTCGCTTTTGGCAAGCGCATCAGGTGACCCTTCCGACAGTTAGGACAAGACAGGGCACACCGACGATAACAGGATCAGACGGCCTCGATAACGGGAATCCGGGGCGCGCGGGCGCCGCGCCACGCCGGGCCGCCCGCGACCCCGGTGCCATGACCCAAGGCCTGGACGGCCGGCGTCGGAATCTCATCCGTGCGCGAACGTGCCGCCGACTTCGGCGGCACCCTCCAGATCACCGGCGACGAAACAGGATCCCAGATCCGCGCCCCGCCTCCCCCTCATCTGGTCCTAGAAGTTGCGCGTGGTCTGCGGGCCAGTCATCGCTGCTGGATACGGCAGTCTGTACCGTTCGTAAGCTGCTGCTGTTCCCCGGAACAGGTCAGCGGCGAACCGCACCTCGTCAGCCACCCAGAAAGCTTACGGTTCCGCCGGTCGCACGGAGGCCGCGTCAACCGGCCGTGCGGCCACGGCGTCTGTAACCATTGCCGTCCCGAACTCCCGGAAGGATCAGCCATGAGAGTGACCCGTTTCGCCGCCATTGCCTTGTCGGCCACCGCGCTGGCGGCGGTCAGCGCGCCGTTCGCCGCCCGCGCGGCCACCGCCAGCGACGCCGCCCTGGCCACGCGCGCGCCGGCGGCGCCGTCCGTCGCCGTGTACGACTGCTCGAACCAGCCCCAGGTGCGGCCCGCCGCCTTTGATTTCTTCTGTGACGGCAGCGGCTCCTTCACCAAGCTGCGCTGGAGCACCTGGAACACCTCGGCGGCCGCCGCGACCGGCGTGCAGTACGTCGACAACTGCACGCCGAACTGCGCGCAGGGCACCTGGTCGCACCGCACGGTGGACCTCATCTTCTGGCGCAGCGTGCCGGTCAAGGGGCACCCCGGCGAGCGGGGCTACACCCAGATGACCGTGCTGTTTCCCGGCCATGCCATCGGCAGCGGCAACACCTACACCAGCGCCCCGCCCGGCGCGTTCCCCGGCGAATTCTGACCCCGGCGCTAGATGGCTCCGCGGGCCTGCCGGTGGGATTCCTAGGCTGAAGAAGTCCCGTTAAGACCTGCTGGGGAAGGAGACCGGCCATGACCGCAGCGCAGAAGTCCGCCGAGCGCACGGCCGCGAAGGCCAAGACATACGAGGGATTCACGGACGAGGAACGAGCTGCGATGAAGGATCGCGCCAGCGAATTGAAGGCGTCCGCGCGCCGCGGTTCGCGGGCGGCCGCGGCCGACGGCACCGGCGAGGTGCTCGCGAAGATCGCCGAGATGCAGGGCACGGACCGCGTCCTGGGCGAACGGCTGCACACCGTCATCATGGCCAGCGTGCCGGACCTGTCACCGCGACTGTGGTACGGGATGGTCACCCGGCCCGGACGAGCTCGTAGGCGAGGTGGGCGAGGTTGTCGCCCACGGTCCGGGTGCTGACCAGACGCAGCGGCATGCTGGCGTCGGTCTGGCCGAACAGGCGCTGGCCGGCCCCGAGCACGACCGGGTAAAGGATCAGCCGCAGTTCGTCGACCAGGTCACCTGCGAGCAGCGCGGGAACGAGGCGCCGGTGCGAAACGGCCACCGCTGCGCAAAGAACTCGTAGGTGCGCCGGCCGAGCAACAGGGCCTGGCTGCCCAGGGCCTCCTTCAGCTCGACCTTGGCCCACGCTTCGCGGTCCTGGCCGGCCAGCCGGGTGAACCAGCCGCCGCGCGAGAAGCCCTCCTCACCGGTCGGATCCTCGATGACGCCGTCGAGGGAGGCGTTCTCGCTGACGATGAGCTTGGCCATGGCGTTCTCCTGGGTGGCGTGATCGGCTGTCACCAATGCAGACACCGCCGCACCGCAAACCCGGGCGCTCGTCCTCGTCCGGTTAAGGTCGTCGCATGGCTGAGTTCACGCAGGCTGATCTTCGGGGGGTCCGATTCGAGCGCGTCGACCTGAGCGGCGCGGACCTGCATGCGGTCGACCTGTCGGGCGCCCGGTTCCGCGGCGTCGACCTCAGCGGGGTGGTGATGCGCGGCGTGGAGCTGGTGGACGTCGACATCTACGGCGAGATCGAGAACCTGACCGTCAACGGCGTCGACGTCGGCCCGCTGATCACCGCCGAGCTGGACCGGAGGCATCCCGACCGGGTCAAGATGCGCCCGGTCGACCCGGCCGGCTTCGCGGAAGCCTGGGATCTTCTCGGGCGGCTCTGGGACCGGACCGTCGAACGGGCCCGCCTGCTGCCGCCCGACCTGCTGCACGAGTCGGTGGACGGCGAGTGGTCATTCATCGAGACGCTGCGGCACCTGGTGTTCGCCACCGACGCGTGGGTCCGGCGGGCGATCTTGGGCGACCCGGCGCCGTGGGATCGGCTGGACCTGCCGTGGGACGAGATGCCGGAGACGCCGGGGACACCCCGGGACCGCGAGGTCCGGCCTGCGCTGGACGTCGTGCTCAACGAGGAATGGGAGCACCGGCTGTACGCCGAGCGGGACCTGCAGGCCCTGGAGGCTCGCGGCGCGGCGCGGTAGCGGACCCGCACGGGCCGGACGAGTCGCTGATGTTGCGGAAGAGGAACGCGAGGCGTCAGCGATCGCGACCCGCCCGCGCCGGCCCGTACCGCCACCCCGCGCGCACCACGCACACCACGCGCTGACCGCCGGACCCGGAACCCAACCGATGGTTGGCGAACCCGGGTCACGGGCGCGGGGCCTTCTCGCCGTGGACCGCGGTGTATTCGGCGGCCAGCCAGGGGCCCAGGTCGTCGATGAGCATGGCCAGGACGGCGGGGTCGGCTGACGGGTTCCGGCCGATGGCGGCGGCTCGGCGCATCGGCTCGGCGTGCTCGGGATAGTAGTGGGCGAACAGCTCAGCCGACCGGTCCAGGTCGCTGGTCCAGCCGCCCCAGCGGGGCATGATCAGGGTGAACCCGGTGCGGACCAGCCGGCGGCCGACCAGCCGGCTGAGGGTCCGCCGATCGGCGTCGGTGACGGCTTCGGTGAGCCGGGCCCGCCAGCGCGGGAGCACCAGGGCCAGGTCGCCGTTGGTCTCGCGGGCCAGGAGCGAGGTGGGGTAATAGCGGGGCAGCCGCGCGGCCAGGTCGTCGCCGACCAACGGGGTGCACAGGCAGGCGACGAAGAAACCGCCGTCGTATCGCTCGAGCTCGCTGAGCGTGGCGGGCACGCTGCCCAGGACCACTCCTACCCCGTTGATCTGCGGGAAGGCCTCGTCCAGGCGGGCCTCGAGCGCGCGGGCGGCGGCCCGGTCGGCGTCCGCGGGCTCGTCGTGCAGGACGGCCAGCAGGTCGAGGTCGGAGGCCCCGGCGACGGCGGTGCCGCGCGGGATGCTGCCGTACAGGTAGGCGCTGTGCAGTCGCGCCCCGAACGTCTCGGTGATGCGGGTGCGGGCGGCGTCCACCACGGGAGCGAAGGCGGCCGGTACCCGGTCCAGCGCACCCTGGCGGGCGATCGTCCCGTCGTCGTTCAGGCCCCGGTCGGTCATCGGACCGCTAGGCCGGCCAGAGCGCGCGGACCGCATCGGGCACACCATCGACGGCGGCGGGGCCGATCAGGGCCAGCTGCAAGAGGTAACCCGGCACGATGGCCATGAGCGTGGCGGCCAGCACATCCGCGGAGACACCGGCGGGGAGGCCGGCCGGGCTGTGCTCGATGACCTTGGCCAGACTGGCGCGCAGCTGAGCGACCAGATCGGTGAACAGGGCGTCGAGTGCGGGGTTGCGTACGGCTTCGGACCAGACGATCACGGTGAGCTTGCCCAGGCCGTCCTGGGCGTCCTTGACGCGCAACATCTCCATGATCTCGGCCAGCACGGCGCCGACTGAGCGGGCCGGGCGCTGAGCGGCAATGGCCTGGATCAGCTCGGTGACGCCGCGCATGTTCTCCTCGGCGATGGCCACGATCATGTCGTCTTTGCTGGCGAAGTAGCTGTACACCGCGCCGGACGACAAGCCGGACTCGGCGAACAGGTCCTGCATGGACGTGGCGTGGAAGCCGTCACGCAGGAAGGCGCGCCGGGCCGCGGCCAGGATCTGCTCGCGCCGGGCGTCCCGGTGCTGCTGGCTGACCTTGGGCATGACGTCCAGCATACGTTAAAACGAACGTTCGTCTTGACATTAGGCGGGTGAGGTAGCAGGCTGGAGGGAATAAAAATAGAATGATCGTTCTTTTATAGGACATCACGCCGGCGGGAGCGGCCGGCGGCTGGTCTTTGATTCGGAGGTCGCGCCATGAGGAACGCGGCGGCGCCCCGGGTGCATTTGGAGGTCGCGCCATGAGGAATCCGCTGGCGGCTCATCCGCCGTGGCGGCAGCTGGCCATCATCGCGGTGGCGCTCCCGCTGGTCATCGTGCTGGCCGTCCTGGCCTTCGCGTGGCCCGCGGCACGCATCGCGCCGCGTAACCTGCCCGTCGGGCTGGTCGGCACGAGCGCGAGCAGCCAGCAGGTCCTGACCGGGCTGACCCGGAGCGATCCGGGCGGCTTCGACGTGCGGCTGTACGCCGACCAGGGTTCGGCCCGGGCGGCGATCGAGGACCGCGACAGCTACGGCGCGTTCGTGGTCGGCACCGGCAGCATCACGGTCCTGGAGGCCAGCGCGGCCAGCCCGTCCGTCGCCCAGCTGCTGAGCACGGTCGGCCAGCAACTCGGGCGGCACGCCTCGACGGCCCCAGGTGGCACGCCGCGCGCGGTTCAGGTCCGGGACGTGGACGTGGTCCCGCTTTCGGCCGGTGACCCCCGCGGCCTGGTGCTGCCCTCGGGCCTGCTGCCCATGACCATCTGCGGCGTCATCATGGCCGCGATCATCGGCCTGGTGCTGGGGTTCCGGCCCGCGTGGCGCCAGATCATGGCCCTTATCGTGGTCTCGGCCACGGCCGGCCTGGGTGCCTACCTGATCGCTCAGGGGTTCCTGGACGCGCTGCCGTACCAGGCCGTGGCCACCTGGGGGGCGCTGTCCCTGGTCCTGCTGGCCATCGCGGCCACCACGGCCGGGCTGATCGCCCTGATCGGCGCGCCCGGGCTCGGGCTCGGCGTCATCGTGATGGTGCTGATCGGCAACCCGTTCTCGGGGGCCACGTCCGCGCCCGAGCTGCTGCCCGCGCCGATCGGCACCATCGGGCAGTGGCTGCCGCCGGGGGCAGGTGCCAACCTGATCCGCAGCACCGCCTACTTCGGCGGCCACGGCGCGGCAGGACACCTGACCGTGCTGCTGGTCTGGATCGCGTTCGGCCTGACGGCGGTGGCGGTCGGCCACCACGCCCCGGTCCGGTTTGCCGCGCGCCGGGCCTGGAAGCCGGCCACGCCGGCGACCGCGGAAGAGGTCACCGCAGCTCCTGCGGCGGAGCCGGACGCGGTTGCCGGGGATCGGGCCTGGTAATCCGGGGGCACGCACCACGGCCCGTTCGGGATGAAATGATTTAAACCATGGACGGACGGATCGAGCGGTCCAGGCAGTTGTATGCGCGGGCCCTGTTCCAAGGTGATGCGGGGGCGCTGGCCGAGGCGGGGCGGGAGCTGGACGGCGTGGAGGCCGACCTGTCCGTGGCCCGCGGGCGGGTGATCCACGGGCGTTTCCTCGAGCAGCGGGCCGAAGACCCGGAGCAGGCGCGCGAGGATCCCCGGGAGCTGGCCTTGTTCGAGCGGGCCGCGGAGTTGTACCGGGCGCGGGGCGACGTGCGGGGTGAGGGCGAGGCGTTGTTCTGGGTGGGCTGCTGTCACCAGGTGGTCCGGCGCGACAACGAGACCGCCGTGCCGGTGCTGTGGCGGTCGCTGGAACTGGCCACGGAGGCCGACGACCCGGTGACCATGTCCGAGGCGCTGCGGCACCTGGGCATCGCGGACCACGCCGCCGGCCAGCTCGACCGGGCGCGCCTGCACCTGGAGGAGTCGACCCGGCTGCGGCGCGAGATCGGCGCCTGGACCGGCGTGGCCTCGAACATGGTCGGGCTGATCTACATCGCGGCCGGGCAGGATCGCCGCGAGGACGCGCTGGAACTGGCCGCGGAGGCGCGCGCGATCACCGAGGCGAACGAGGCGCCGGCGCTCGTCCGCCAGATCGACGAGGCCCGCACTCAGCTGTAGGTCACCCGTCGAAGCGGTGCCGGGTCTGGCCGAAGGGGTCGCCCTTGGCGTGGGCAAAGATCTTGACCGGCGTCACCGAGTACACATCGCTGGTGCCGTAGGCGTGGAAGGCGCCGTCGCGGACGGTCATCTGCCATCGCCCGTCCCATTTCGCGGCCCACGCCTCGGCCAGGCGCTTGAGCACGTCCTCGTCGGTGACCCGCACCGCATCGCCCTCGATGATC
The DNA here is from genome assembly GCA_963787645.1 of uncultured Actinomycetes bacterium. Taxonomy (GTDB): domain Bacteria; phylum Actinomycetota; class Actinomycetes; order Streptosporangiales; family Streptosporangiaceae; genus Palsa-504. The sequence goes on from CAWBDS010000009.1 coordinate 159,692, forward strand.
ACGTCGATTCCGCTGTCCCACTCGCTGGAGCCGGTGCTCAGCAGCACGTGCGGATTGGCGCGCAGGTTGGCGGCCTTCTGCTCGTGCGCGCCGGTGTGGAAGTGGATGGCCCCGTCGAGCCACACGGCCACCAGCGGGGTCATGTGCGGCCGGCCATCGGACCGGACGGTGGTGACCCAGAACATCTGGGCCTGCTCGAGAATCTGGCGGGTCTCGTCCCAGCTGACCGCGACCGCTCCTGGCGCGCTAAACCGCTGGTCAAGGGTGGTATCGGGGGTCGTCATCTGATGCCTTTCCGGTCGTCCGCGGGCCTGCTGGGGGTAGACGTCCGCGGACGCGCGGATTCATCGGTGTTCGATCAGGGGCCACGGATTGTGGGGTCAGGCTGAGTCGGTGGGCTCGGCCTGCGTTTCGGTTGCGGGCTCGGGCTCCTTGCGGGTCGATTCGGTGCGGGCGCCGAAGATGCGCTCGGCCGCGCCGATCAGCCGGTCGGCCCGGTCTCGCATCTGCTCGAACCGCTGGATGACCTGATCCAGCCGGTCCTGGAGCCGGTCGGCGGGATCACCGTGCGGTTCGGCCCGGTGCGGTTCGGCCCGGTGCGGGCCGCCGGCACTATAGCTGCTATAGCGACGGCCGGACATGGGGTGGTGCGGCCGCGGGGGACGCGGGGGCCGGTGGTGCCCGTGACGGTAGTGGTGACGGACCGCATGGTGGCCGAACTCGCCAGCCAGTTCCTCGGCCTCGTCGGCGGCTTCCTCCGCCTGGTGGGCGGATTCCTCGGCGTGGTCGGCTTGCTGCTCGACTCGTTCGGCGTGACGGCGAGCCTGGTCGGCCGCGGCGCGGGCCTCGTCAGCCCGGCGTTCGGCCGCGGCGATGGTCTCGTCATCGCCCCATTCGTTGGTCAGATCGGCCGCTTCCTGGGTCAGGTCGGCGGCTTCCTCGGCCCGCTCAGCGGCCTCGCCGGCGCGTTCGGCCCGATCCCGGGCCTGGTCCGCCAGGTCGCGTGCGTGATCGGCTAGCTGGCGGGCGCGGTCGGCTTGCTCCAGGATGCGGGCCGCGGCCTCGCTGAGGTCGTCGGCTGCGTCGTTCGCGGTGTCGTGGGTTTCGTCGGCTGCGTTGGCTGCTTCGGCTGCCCCGGTTTTGTCGGCCGGGCGGTCGTCCCAGTCGTCCTCGGGGAGGTCAGCGGCGGCGTGCTCGTCCTGGACCGCACGCCGGGCCACGCTGTAGGGCTCGCCGGTCTCGGCCATGCGCTGGCGGGCGGCGATCTTCCGGGCTTTGTCCTCAGTCATGATCGTTTCTTCCCTGGCGAGGCGGCCCGCGTCTGCTCGCCATGGTGAACGGCCCTGCTATCGCTAGCGCTGCCATGACTAAGTAGGCACCCGAGTCTTGGACCCTTGTCCTCGTTGCCGTCGACGGCGCGGGCCGGTCGCTGGCTCGGAAGCGGGCAGGTGGTGCGCTGCCACTAGGGCCAGGGTACTTCAAGATATAACGCTTGCCAGGGGGGCTAACCCCCGGATTTTCAGCGGTCCTTACCCTCCTTACCCTCCTTACCCTCCTTACTCTCCGGTGGAGCCGTCGAGGCGCTCTCGGATCAGGTCGGCGTGGCCGCAGTGCCGGGCGTACTCCTCGATCATGTGCGTGACGACCCAGCGCAGCGAGACATAGCCGCGGGACCGGAACCCGCGGACGTCGAAGGACGGAGCGGCAGCGACCAGCTCGCGTGCGTGCTCGACTTCGGCCCGCCAGAGCCGGAACGCCTCGGCCACGTCGGCGGTGGCCACGTCGTTGAACGCCACCTCCCAGTCCAGATCGGGCGAGAAGATTCCGGCCATCGGCTCGCCGCCCAGCACCGGCCGGAACCAGTTGTGTTCCACCTCGGCCAGGTGGCGGACCATGCCCAGCAAGGACAGGTTGGAGGGCGGCACGGCCCGCTCCCGGAGCTGATCATCGGTCAGACCCTCGCACTTGAGGGCCAGGGTGTCGCGCAGAAAGTCCAGGAAACCGGTGAGGGTGGCCCTTTCGTCCGCCTCCAGCGGCGGGTCAACGCGTTCGTCAGCCATGCCTTATCTGTACCACCCGGGGGCTTGCCGGCCGGGTGCGGCGGCCCGCCGAACGACGTCATTGCCGCAAGGGTGCGGCTCTCCTGAGGTGACCCGCCGCCTCTCGTACCACCAGCCCCAAAGCACACTGACGCACCATTTGCGGACGACCCGACTTGCGTGGAAACTTTGTGCAACCCGAGTCGCACGGATCGTCCACGCAAGACCATGTGCCACCCAAATGTGACACCGGCGGCTGCACACCTGAGCCCCGCCAGGCACCCACCGCGCCGTTCCGGGCAGATAGCGCCCATTTCGACCCGCGATCATGGATCCGCGGCTTCGGGATGCGCGCCGGCGGTGCTGGAATGGCAGCCAGCCTTGCGGCATTCCGGGCGTCGAGCATGATCGTGGCCAGTTCCGGACGCTATCTGCCCGTTTCTGGCCACGATCATGACCGCCTCTAGTCGGCTCAAGTCCCCAGCACTGGGCCAGGACCGGCACAGCGGGCCATCGTCCCCGCTCTGCCTGCGCCACCTCAGCCCGTCCGAGCCGGAGCCTCACTCCAAAAACAGCCGCACCCGGGCCATAATCACGTGATGGCCGGCCCGGGCTGAGGTTCCGGCCGCCGGCCCGGCTAGCGGCTCCTTTGGTCAGGCCGGGTGGTTGAGGAAGGCGACGATCTGGTCTAGGGCGGGGTGGTAGCCGTCGGTGGTGTCGACCTCCAGGGCGGGGGCGTCCAGGGCGACCCGGACGAAGGGGCCGCGGGTCAGCCCGGGCAGCGCCGAAGAGTCGGCGTGCGCGCGGCGCAGCGGGTTGGCCCGGGCGCGCTCCCGGAGTCGCTGGAGGGCCAGGTCGGGGTGCACGGTGCAGTGGAGGATACGCAGCCGGGCCAGGTCTCGCAGGGGTTCCAGCCGTGGCCGCCACACGTGGTCCTGGAACGCGGCCTCGGCCACGGTGGTCACCCCGGACCGGATCAACAGCTCGAGCACGCCGAAGAAGACCGGCAGCGTCTTGACCGTCAGTTCGTCGCCCTGGCTGGCCACGAAGCCCGAGGGCGCCGGGCCCCAGGCGGCGTGCACCATGCCTTCCTTGATCTCGTCGCGGCTGACGGCCGGGCAGCCAACCGCCGCGGCGATCACGTGGGCCAGCGTAGTCTTTCCGGACCCGGCCGGGCCGCTGACGACGACGAGCGTGGGGCGCGGACTCACCTTGCTGTTATAGCGGACCGCGCGGGGCACGCCAGGATGGCGTCCGGGGGGACTCGGTGTGGCAGGCTCGGTGAGGTGAGGATGCGGCAGGTGAGCGGCGGCGAGCTGGCTCCGGAGGAGCCCGGGGCCGGACCGTGGCGGACGGCGCTGGTGACCGAGGTGGCCGCCACCGTGCTGCGGGTCGGCCGGGAGCGGGGCGCCGATCGCCGTCCGGTCGTGCTGGCCGTGGACGGGCGCAGTTCGGCGGGCAAGACGACGCTGGCCGCGCGGTTGCGGCAGGCGGTGGCCGGGTCGGCGGTGGTGCATACCGACGACATCGCCTGGTGCCACTCGCGGTTCGGCTGGGCCGACTTGGTGGCCGGCGGCGTCCTGGAGCCGGTCCGGGCCGGGCGGCCGGTGGCGTTCCGGCCGCCCGCGTGGGACGAGCGGGAGCGCCCAGGGGCGATCGAGGTGCCGGCCGGATGCACGCTGCTCATCGTCGAGGGCGTCGGGTCGGCCCGCCGGGAGAGCATGCCCCTGATCGACGTGACTATCTGGGTCCAGGCCGGTGAAGCCGAAACCGAGCGCCGCAGCCTGGCCCGGGTCGGGCAGCCCGGGGGGTCGGTGACCGTCCAGGACCATCGGGACTGGATGGCCGAGGAGGTACCGTTCCTGGCCGGGCAGCGGCCCTGGGAGCGGGCCGACCTCATCGTCTGCGGCACCCCCGGGATCGCCTTGGACCCCGGGACCGAAGTCCTGGTGGCGCCGCCGCCGTGTGCGGTGCGAGTGGTCCGGGCCTCGCCGGGCCTGGTCTGGCGGGCGGTCGCCGGGGACCAGCCGGTGGGCGCGGTCCGGGCCTTCCTGCGCCCGGACAACCGGTGGTTCGTGGCGTTCGAGGACGGCCGGGCCGACAGCGAGGAGCCGCTGCTGGCGGCGGTGGCCGGCAACACCGGCGCGGATCTGTACGCGGTCGCCGACGAGCGTGACCAGGAAAACCTGGACCGGCTGGCCCGGCTCGGCTTCACCGTGAACCGGCGGGAGAGCAATTACGTGATTCCGACCGGCGGGCCGGCCGCGTCCGAGCCCGCGGGCATGGTCGTCATCTCGGCCGCCGACGCGGACGAGGACGAACTCCGGCTGCTGGACGAGGCCCTGCGCCAGGACGTGCCGGGCACGGCCGGGTGGCGCTGGGATCCCGCCGACTTCCGGGAGGAGACGTTCGATTCGGGGGACTTCGACCCGGCCACGTACCTGATCGCCGTCGACACGGACAGCGCCCGGTACGCCGGGCTGGTCCGGGTCTGGAACACTCCGGGCCGGCCGCGGCTGGGCCTGATCGGCGTGACCCGTCCGTATCGCAGGCGCGGGCTGGCCACCGCGCTGCTGGCCCGCGCGTTCTCGGTGCTGCACCAGCGGGGTCAGGCCGAGGTCACCGCGGAAGTCGACGACACCAACACCGCGTCCCGGGCCCTGCTGCTGGGCCTGGGCGCCCGGCGGGCCGGTGGCAGTGCGGAATTGGTCAGACCCGCAGGGTAACGCCTGGGACCGCGGGATTTGCGCCCCGTCTTGAGCTGCGCGAACATCAGGGCTACGGTTGTCCAACGGGCTTGGTATGAGCGAGCTTGGCCACCAAGAGCGGGCTTGGGTATGAGCGAGCTTGCCGTTCAATGTCACGTGCTGGCCGCGGGAGGGCGGATCCAGAAAATCTCGTGACCGGTCCCGCGTGGAGGAATCATGGCCCCACAGGCTTCATCAGCAATGGCGCTGCCCTCGGTATGGCAGCCCGAACCGTCTCCGACCAATCTCCGTCTGGTTGCGGCCGACCCGGTGACCGCCGAGCCGGGCGAGGGCCGCCTGCGGCCGTTGGAGGTAGCCGAATGCACCATGTGCGGCGTCACCCGTCCGCAGGGACTGCTGGTCCCCGACGGCGGCGAGGCGTGCACCGACGTCCGCTGGTACTGCAAGGACGTCAAGTCGTGCACGGAGCGCTGGATCATCGCCCAGCGGTAGCGGGATGAGCGCCGCCGGACCGCCGTGGCCCGGCGGGGCGGCCTGGATCGACGGGCGCTTCGGCCCGATCGAGGAAGCCAGGATCTCGGTGCTCGACCTGGGGCTCACCCGGTCGGACTGCACCTATGACGTGGTGCACGTCTGGCAGGGCAGCTTCTTCCGGCTGGCGGACCACCTGGACCGGTTCGCGGCCAGCATGGTCCGGCTGCGGCTCGACCCGGGATACGACCGCGCCCAGATCGAGTCCGTCCTGCACGGGTGCGTCCGCCACGCGGGGCTGCGCGAGGCCTACGTGTCGATGACGTGCACCCGCGGCCGGCTGGCGCCCGGCAGCCGCGACCTGCGCACCGCGCGACCTACCTGGTACTGCTTTGCCGTGCCGTTCGTGTGGATCGCCAGCCCCGAACGGCAGGAGAGCGGGGCGAGCCTGTGGATCAGCGACATGGTCCGCATCCCGCCGGACAGCGTGGACCCGCGAGTCAAGAACTACCACTGGCTGGATCTGGACCTCGGGCTGCTTGAGGCCTACGACCACGGTGCCGACCTGGTGGTATTGCGGGACCTGTCCGGCGCGCTCACCGAGGGACCCGGGTACAACGTGTTCGCCTGGACGGACGGCCGATGGCTCACTCCGGCCGGCGGCACGCTGGCCGGAGTGACCAGGCGCACGATGATCGAGCTGGCCCGGCAGGCCGGACAGCCGGTCGAGGAAGGGCCGGCTGACCGATACCGACCTGCGGCGGGCGCAGGAGGTGCTGGTCACCTCCACGGCGGGCGGGATCATGCCGGTGACCCTGGTCAACGGCCAGCCGGTGGGCGGCGGGCCGCCCGGGCCGCTGACCCGCCAGCTCCGGGACCGCTACTGGGCCAGCCATTCCGATCCGCGTTATGCCACGCCGGTCCAGTATGACGAAGCCGGTGAATTAGTTACGCTTCCGCGAATTGACGCTCAAGCGTTATGCCGTGGCCATTGTTAAAGAAATTACTTTGTGTTATTATTGGAGTAATTAATTGTAATCTGGCGCGCGTGATAGCAAATGGACAGCCGAGCCGGACCGCGCTGACCGCGGCGGCGGCGCGCGCCGCACATCTGATCGTCGATCACCAGCCGGTGATCTTCGCCGACACGCTGGCTGAAGCCATGCTGGGCGAGCAGGCCCCCGAATTGATCGCCTACCACCGGGCGCACGGGACGCACCCGGTGCTGGCCGGGGCGCGGGCCCAGGTCGCCTGCCGCAGCCGCTACGCCGAGGACGCCCTAGCCCAGGCGATCGAGCGCGGGACCGGCCAGTACGTCCTGCTCGGCGCCGGGCTGGACTCATTCGCCTGGCGATCCGCGCTGGCCGGGCGGGTCCGGGTGTTCGAGGTCGATCATCCGGCCACGCAGGACTACAAGCGCCGCGCCGTCGCGGTAGCGGGGCAGGCTGCCGCGGTGGCGGGCGAGGTGCGGTTCGCGCCGGCGGACTTGGCCCGAGACTCGCTGGCCGGGGCGCTGGGCCGGGCCGGGTTCGACGCCGGGCGGCCCGCGTTCGTGAGCTGGCTGGGCGTCATCATGTACCTGCGGGACAGCGCGATCGACCAGACGCTCGCGGTGCTGGGCGCCCTCGCGGCGGGCTCGGAGGTGGTGCTGGACTACATGCTGGCCGCGGAGCGGCGCGACGCGGCGGGCCAGATGTACGCGGAGCTGGTCGGGCAGGCCGCGGCCGAGTGGGGCGAGCCGTGGCGGTCGGTGTTCACGCCCGAGGCCATGGCCGCGCGGCTGGCCCGGCACGGCTTCGGCGCCGTCCGGGACGTCGGCCAGCGAGCCATGATCCCGGCCGCGGCCTGGGACCGGACCGACGCGCTGCGCCCGGCGGAACTGGCTCATATCGCGCATGCGGTCATCGGATCCGCGCCGGGTCGATGACTCACCGGGCTAGTTCTTGCTGCCCGGTGAGTCACCGACACGCAGGCGGCGGGGCTGACGTGGCCGACGGCACGAAGCACGGCCGTTCGGCCGAAAAAATTACTTCATCAGCGGGGTGCCTAGGGGCAGGGGCTTGCCGCCGGTACCGGCCGACGACGCGCTGAAGAAGAGGTAGACGCCGACCGCGGCGAACACCAGCACCACGTAGCCGCCCGTCTTGAGCAGGCCAGACGAGGGCACGCCCGCCGCTGAGGTCTCCTCGAAGGCGAGCAGGAGCAGCAGCAGGGCCAGGTCGACCAGCGCGAACACCGCGGTGAAGGCCGACGGCAGGCGCAGCGTGGACAGGGTGAGCATGACGATGACGATCAGCCAGCTGAGCAGGAACAGCCGGACCGTATCGATCGCCGCGGTGGCCGGGATGGCGAACCAGTTGTGGTCCAGGGCGAGGACCAGGACCGCGTAGCTCAGCCAGAAGGTGCCGAAGATGCCGAACACGGCGGCCACCGCGCTCTGGCCGAGTACCGCGCACCAGACCGTGGCCATGAGCAGGCCGAGGGCCGTGGCGGCCAGGATGATCGCGAGCGGAGCACCGAGCACGCCGCTCGGCACCGCGCCGACCAGCCCGAGCCCGAGTGCCACCGAGCCGGCGATGAAGCTGCCCAGCCCGAAGATGGACGGGTCACCGGCCAGCGGGCTGATCACGGCCGGAGCAGGTGCTTCCTCGGCGACGGCGGGACGGCCGGCTTCGCCGGCGGTTGCGTCAACAGTGGTCATCGATTTCGCTCCCTGAGCTAAGAGCGCCCCGCGAAAGCGGGCTTAATGAATCCGTACGCCGATGACCGGACACATGTGTTCTCACTTTGAACCAGCACCGCCGTGACCTGCGGTGACCGTTTCAGCAGGATCCTCACCCGGCCGAGGTGACGATGCCGTATTCGTGTATTTTGCGGTAGATCGTGGCCCGGGACATGCCCAGCGCCTCGGCCGCGCGGACCTTGTTACCGTCGTGATCCTGCAGGCTCTGCACGATCGCGTCGCGCTCGATCGACTCCAGCGGGGACAGCAGCCGGCGGCTCACCGTCCAGCATTCGGGGGGCAGGTCACGCGGCATGATCGCGCCCGCGCGGCGGCGCTGCACGACCTGGCGCAGGACCTGCCAGAGCTGTTCGGTATTGCCGGGCCAGCTGTGCCGCAGCAGCAGCTGCATGGCCTCGGGCGAACAGGTCAGCCGGCCCTGCTGGCTGAGCCGGGCTAGGAAGAACGGCACCAGCTCGTGCAGGTCCTCGATGTGGTGACGCAGCGGCGGGAGCTCCACCGTGCCGTGGAAGAAACGCAGCAACCGGGTGAGATCCGCGGTGGCCTGCTTGCGGTTCAAGGTGACCGCGACCCGTAGCTCGGCCTGGCGGCCCGCGGCCCGGGTTTCCTGCAGCGCGCTGGACAGCGCGTGCATCTGCTTGGCGTTCAGCGCGTCGACGTGCCGGATGACCAGCATGCCCTTTCCCTCGAGCAGCTCACGGCGGGTCTTGGTCAGCCAGTCCTGGGCCGCCGACTCGGCGTCGAGCACGTGGAACGAGGCGGCCGGGTTCCGGCGCTGGTGCACGGCCCGGGCCAGGGCCAGCTTGCCCACGCCGGGCTCACCCTCGATGGTCAGCCACTCGCCGGAGTCGTACAGGGCCTCCGCCTCGCGACAGGCGCGCAGCCACAGCACGCCGCTGCCGACCAGGCCGGGCAGGTACATGGCCGAGCGGGGCGCGGGCACGTCGGTGCTGCCGAGGGCCGCCGAGATCAGCTTGATGTGGACCACGCCGTCGGCCGCGGGGCCGTCGTTGAGCCGGCGGACCGACATCCGGGCCATCACGCCGCTGGGCAGGTCCACGGTCACCGCGCCGGTCGCGCGCCGGGTCAGGGCCTCGGTGGCGTGGCCGATCAGCGCGGCCTGGTCGCCCGGGTCGAGCAGCGTGCGGGCGTGGTCGTTCAGCATGACCACGTCGTTGCCCAGGGCCAGCACGATGCCGCCGGTACGCCGGCAGACCCGGACGTACTCCTGGAGCAGGTCGACGTCCCGGCTGCTGCTCGCCGTGACCAGGGCCTGGGTGATCTGGTCGGCGGTCGCCTTGACCAGCGAGATCATCAGCGGGTCGGCGTCCTTGCGCCAGGTGGTCAGGTCGATCACGCCGACCGTCTTGCCCGAGACCGGGTCGTGGATGGGTACCCCGGCGCAGCCGAACTGCTCTAGGTGCTCGGCGTAGTGCTCGTGCCCGAACACGTGGGCCGGGCCGCCCGCCTCCAGCGCGGTGCCGATGCCGTTGGTGCCCACGCGTTCCTCGGCGTAGCTGAACCCGGGGGCCAGCATGACGCTGTCCAGGGCGCGCTCCAGGTCGTGGTCCGCGGTCAGCCGGGCCAGCACCAGCCCGGCGGCGTCGGTCAAGATGATGCTGATCGGCTGGCCGTCCAGCTGCTCGCGCAGGTGCCGCAGCACCGGTGCGGCGCTGCGCACCAGCCTGGTCTCCAGATCGGGTTCATGCAGGTAGGACAGGTCGATATGGTCGGCCGCCACCTGCCACTGCCGGGACCGCCACCACGAGGCCAGAATCGGCTTGCGCACCGCATTGGCATCCACCGCATCGGCCGACAGGAATCGGACCCTGGCCTCGGCCAGGCGATCCCGTGACGTCTGCGGCGGAAGTGATGCGTTTGCCATCTCGCCTCCCCACCCAAGTTCTCCGGCTGGAGGCTCAGCCTGGCTTTGAGGCTAGCCCGCACGGATCAAAATTCGGCCGTTACCCGCCCCTTACAAAGTAAACCCGTTGTTGCGGGGCACTGTCTCAAGTTGAGACCGCCGATTTAGCGGTCATGACGTTTTGCTGGGCCAATGGACGCCTACGGCCAGACCAACCATTCCCCCGAATCCGAGACGTATAACCCGTGGAGCGTGGTCAACCTGGTCTTTAACCACCTAGCCCAGGAGGGTTTGCACCCCGTTCTCGGCGAGGCCGGTGACCCGGGTAAGCCCGCGGCCGAACTGCTCCGGGCGCTGGGCATCACGCCGGCCAAAGAGGGGAACCGGCAGCGCTCGGAGCAGACCAGGCAGGACCTGGCGGCCATCCGCGCCGCCTTCGAGCAGGGCTGACAGAGCCCGCACTGTCTCATTTCGAGAGTTCATGACCTCGGCTTTCGAGATGTGATGCGGAGCACAAGGACTTTCGGGGCTGTCGGCTGCAGCCCATGGGGGACCCGTACGGATCCCGGACCCCGGAACCCGCCGAGAAAGGGGTGACGATGAGTCGCCAGAGTGTGGCCAGGGCGCACCAGAAGATCCAGGAACTGGCCTGGGAGCCCAAGTACCACGAGCCGGTCTCGCAGTACGGGACCGACTACACCTTCCGCAAGGCATCGAAGAAGGACCCGCTCAAGCAGGTGCTGCGGTCCTACTTCCCGATGCAGGAAGAGAAGGACCACCGCGTATACGGCGCCGAGGACGGCGCGATCCGCGGCAACATGTTCCGCCAGGTGCAAGAGCGCTGGCTGGAATGGCAGAAGCTGTTCCTTTCGATCATCCCGCTGCCGGAGATCTCCGCGGCGCGGGCCATGCCGCTGCTGTTCCGCACCGTTCCGAACCCGGAACTGCACAACGGACAGGCGATCCAGATGATCGACGAGGTACGTCACTCGACGATCCAGCAGAACCTCAAGCGCCTGTACATGCAGAACTACATCGACCCGGCAGGCTTCAACAACAGCCTGCGCAACTTCCAGGACGACTACTGCGGCACCATCGGCCGCCAGTTCGCGGAGGGTTTCATCACCGGTGACGCCATCACCGCCGCGAGCATCTACCTGACCATCGTGGCCGAGACGGCGTTCACGAACACCCTGTTCGTGGCCATGCCGGCCGAGGCCGCGGCCAACGGCGACTACCTGCTGCCGACCGTGTTCCACTCGGTGCAGTCCGACGAGTCGCGGCACATCTCCAACGGCTACGCCACGCTGCTGATGGCGCTGGCCGACGAGGAGAACCACCAGCTGCTCGAGCGTGACCTGCGTTACGCGTGGTGGAACAACCATCGCGTGGTGGACGCGGCCATCGGCACGTTCATCGAATACGGCACCAAGGACCGCCGCAAGGACCGCGAGTCCTACGCGGAGATGTGGCGCCGCTGGATCTACGACGACTACTACCGCAGCTACCTCGTGCCGCTGGAGAAGTACGGCCTGGTCATCCCGCATGACCTGATCGAGGAAGCCTGGAACCAGATCTGGAACAAGGGCTACGTCCACGAAGTCGCGCAGTTCTTCGCCACCGGCTGGCTGGCGAACTACTGGCGCATCGACGGCATGACCGACGAAGACTTCGAGTGGTTCGAGTACAAGTACCCGGGCTGGTACGACAAGTACGGCAAGTGGTGGGAGAACTACAGCCGCCTGTCCGAGCCGAACGGGCACCACCCGATCGTGGCCGAGGACGTCGACTACTGGTACCCGAACCGGTGCTGGACCTGCATGGTCCCGTGCCTGGTCCGCGAGGACATGGTGTACGCCGAGGTCGACGGCGTGGTCCGCACGTACTGCCACGAAGAGTGCAAGTGGACCGACGTGACCGCGTTCCGGCCGACCTACCAGGGCCGCGCCACTCCCAACATGGGCCAGCTCATCGGCTCCCGCGAGTGGGAGACCCTGTACCACGGCTGGAACTGGGCCGACGTGGTGTCGGACATGGGCTTCGTCCGCGACGACGGCAAGACCATGGTCGCGCAGCCGCACCTGAAGCTGGGCGACCAGTCGAAGATGTGGACGCTGGACCACCTGCGCCGCATGGGCCCGGTCCAGAGCCCGAACGTCCTGTTCAACGAGATGAGCCCGGAGGAGCGGGTCGCGTTCCACGCCAAGTACATCAAGGGCGGTCCCGCGGGCCGGTTCCCGAAGGAAGATGCCTGACGTCGCTTAGATCCTTAGCCAGAACGGACCGTGGCTCGTCTTGCGCGGTCTGTGCCAGCGAACCGGGGGGCAGGAGGCTGACTGTTCCCTCCTGCTCCCCGGTCTTCAACTCCCGCTGCTTTCCTTCCTTCTGACGTCCCCTGGGGTGATGCATGGCCGATAAGCACGTGGTCCGGTTCGAACCCGTCGGCATCGAGATCGAGGTCGATGAGGAACAGACCGTCCTGCGGGCCGCCTTCGACCAGGGCCTCATGCTCATGCACGGCTGCAAGGAGGGGCAGTGCGCGGCGTGCAAGTCGTTCCTGCTCGACGGCGACGACGTGGAGCTGGACAAGTACTCGACGTTCGCGCTGCCCGACTTCGAGCGGGAAGAAGGCTTCACGCTGCTGTGCCGGGCGCACGTCTACGAAGACGTGACGATCGAGCTGCTCAACTACGACGAGGAGATGATCAGGTCCGGGCTGCCCATCACCGAGGCCGAGACCGAGGTCGTAGCCAACGACCAGGTCACGCACGACCTTCGGCACCTGGTGCTGCGCCTGGTCGACCCGGACGCCGATTTCAAGTTCTTCCCGGGACAGTATGTGGACATCGCCGTGCCCGGCACGGACGAGGTCCGGTCGTTCTCGATGGCGAACACGTCGGCCCGGGAGAGCCGACAGCTCGAGTTCGTTATCAGGGTCTATCCGGACGGGCTGTTCTCGGAATATCTCGACAAAACGCTGAAGGTCGGCGACCGGCTCACGGTGACGGGGCCGTATGGGGTGTTCACCTTGCGCGATGCCCCCGACACCGACCTGATCTTCGTCGGCGGCGGAGCCGGGATGGCGCCGATCTTGTCCCTGCTCCGCTCGATGGCCGAACGGGGCATCGACCGCAAGGCCGTGTACTACTACGGCGCGCGCCGTCGCGCCGACCTGTGCTTCGAGGACGAACTCCGGGCCCTGGAGCAGACCCTGCCCAACTTCCGGTTCGTGCCCGCCCTGTCCGATGAGGACTGGGCTGGCGAGAACGGCCTGATCACCGACGTGGTGTCGCGTTCGGAGCCAGCGCTGGCCAAGGCGCACGCCTACATCTGCGGGCCGCCGCCCATGGTGGAGGCCGCAGTCCCGCTGCTGACCAGGCTCGGAGTACCGGAAAAGCACGTGTATTACGACAAGTTCACGACGACTGGGGACCCGGACAAAGCAGTGCCGGCTAATTAAGGGGCCCGCTAATTAAGGGCCAGCTCCGTAAGAGGCCAGCTCCCTAACGCGAAAGGGAAAAGACTATGACAGAGGCTCAGGAACGCAGCGTCCCGAAGGTGGTCTTCACCGACGCGGAGGCGGGCGCCAAGACATTTCCCGACTCGACCGCTCGCCGCTACAACTACTACACTCCGGCCGGGCGCAAGCAGTCGCACTACGAGGACGTAACCGTCGAGGTCCAGCCGGACCCGCGGCACTACCTCAGCCAGGGCTGGCTGTACGGGTTCTCCGACGGCCGCGGCGGTTACCCGCTGGACTGGACCGCGCTGAAGGCGTGGGGCAGCGACCGGCCCGAGCCCAAGCGCTTCCCCGGCTCGGGCGGCAAGGGCTATGACTGGCCCGCGCTGGGCTGGCACGAGTTCCGCGACCCGAACGAGGAGTGGGAACTCACCCTGTACCGCCACAACGCCAACGTGGTGCGGCAGCTGAACCAGAACATCGAGAACGCCAAGCAGGCCAAGGCGTTCGAGAACTGGAACCGCGCCTGGGTGCAGTTCGTCGAGCGCAACGTGGGCGCGTGGATGCACGTCGACCACGGCCTGGGCCTCTACCTGTACGCGAACGCCAACCGCCGGGCCCCGACCAACATGCACAACAACGCGATCTCGGTGAACAGCATGCACCGGATCCGGTCGGCCCAGGACCTGGCGCTGTACAACCTGACCCTGTCCGAGGTCATCGACGGCTTCAACGGCACCGCGCACCTGGAGACCTGGAACGAGGACCCGGCCTGGCAGGGCGTGCGGGAAGTCGCCGAGCAGCTGACCGGCATCGACGACTGGTGCGAGGCCATCTTCGCGGCCAACATCGTGTTCGAGCCGCTGGTGGGCGAGTTGTTCCGCAGCCACCTGGTGATGCACGCCGCGCCGCGCAACGGCGACTTCGTGACGCCGACCGTGATCGGCGCCGAGGAGTACGACTACGCCGAGCGCGACCTGCGCTACACCATCCCGATGTTCCAGCTGCTGACCACCGACCGCGAGTTCGCGGACCACAACCGGGCGCTGATCATGCAGTGGATGTCGACCTGGGTGCCGCGGGCCATCTCGGCGGCGCGCACCCTGCAGCCGCTGTGGTCGCAGCCCGAGGCCAAGCCGGGCCGCTTCGAGGACGGCCTGGACGCGGCCAAGAACCGCTTCGCCGGCATCGTGACCGACATCGACCTGGACACCCCGAAGGAGCTTTCGCAATGAGCACGGCCACAGAGAGCCCGTTCAAACAGGACAACACGGCGTCCAACCGGTGCGGCGTCACGCTCATGAACAACCAGGTCGGCGAGATCGTGGCCCAGGTGATGGCGACCAAGCCCAACGTCACCGTGACCTACCTGCCGTCCATGATGCGCGTCGACGCGATCGGCCGGATGGACTTCGTCTACGACGAGATCTCCGAGGCGGCGGGCGAGGAGCCCGGCTGGTTCGATTCCGCGGAGTTCGAGGAGTCCATGTCCACCCACTACGGCCGGATGATCCACGAGGACGACCGGACGATCATGTTCGCCAACCCGGAGGACGCCGCCGAGTTCATCGGGTTCGACCTGGTGGCCCGGTCCTAGCGGCTGTGTCTTAAGGGCCTGGGACCAATCCGAGCGCGGCCCGTACCCCGGCATCGTGCGGGACCACGCTCCCCACACCGCGCAAAAGATGGAACTCCATATTTTGCTCGGGGCATGAGGTGGCACTGAGCCGGTTATAACCGGCTCAGTGCCACCGCCAAGTTACGCAGGACTGCAGAGGAGGCGCCTTGTACGAGCACAACGGCGAGAAGTACTTCATCGTCGATTCGCATATGCACTACTGGAATGCCGCGCCGGACAACTGGGTGCCTGGTGCCGAGCAGTACGCCAAGGGCTGGATCGAGTGCTTCCACGCCTACCAGGGGCTGGGGCCGCCCGAGACGCACTGGAGCATCGAGCACTTCCAGAAGTACTCCGAGGACGACCTGATGAAGGACGTCTTCGAGGACGGGCACGTGGACGTGGCCATCTTCCAGCCCACGAACCTGCTGGAGTGGTACAAGGAGGGCTTCAACACCACTGAGCGCAACGCGCTGATGGGCGAGAAGCACCCGGGCAAGTTCATCTACAACACCAACTTCGACCCACGCAACGGCGACGACGGCCTAGCCGAGCTGAAGCGTAACGTCGAGCGGTTCGGGTCGCGCGGAGTGAAGCTCTACACCGCGGAGTGGAACAACGGCTCGCGCGGGTACAAGCTGAGCGACCCGGCCGCGTACCGGTACCTGGAGGCCGCGCAGAACCTGGGCATCAAGAACGTCCACGTGCACAAGGGCCCGACGATCTGGCCGCTGGACAAGGACGCGTTCGACGTGTCCGACATCGACCACTGCGCGACCGACTTCCCGGACCTGAACTTCATCGTCGAGCACGTGGGCCTGCCGCGGATCGAGGACTTCTGCTTCATGGCCACCCAGGAGCCGAACGTGTACGCCGGGCTTTCGGTGGTGCTCGGCGGCCTGATGCACGCGCGGCCGAACTTCTTCGCCAAGGTCATGGGCGAGCTGCTGTTCTGGGTCGGCGAAGACAAGATGACGTTCGGCAGCGACTACGGCATCTGGGAGCCGAAGTGGCAGGTCGAGGGCCTGGTGGCCTGGGAGATGCCGGACCGTGAGGAGTTCGCCGACTTCCCGCGGCTCGGGGTCGAGGGCAAGAAGAAGATCCTGGGCCTGAACGCGGCCAAGCTGTACGACATCAAGGTGCCCGACGAGTTCCAGCTCCCCGCGTCGGCCGGCACGCCGGGCGAACACGACGTGCTGGGCGAGGCGGTCCCCGGAGCATGACGGCTCCCGCTCTTGCTGCCTCGCAGGAGCGCCTGCTGGCGGCCCTGGAGACGGTGCGCGACCCCGAGCTGGACGAGCCGATTACCGCGCTCGGGTTCGTGGCGTCGTGCACCGTCTCCGCCGACGGCGACGCCGAGGTCCGGCTGCGGTTGCCTACGTACTTCTGCGCGCCCAACTTCGCCTACCTGATGGTGGCGGACGCCTACGACGCGGTGTCGGTCCTGCCGGGGGTGCAGCGCGCGGCGGTGGTGCTCGAGGACCACTTCGCCTCGGACGTGATCAACGACGGGGTGGCCGCCCAGGCCGGCTTCGTGCGGTCGTTCGACGGCGAGGCGGTGGCCGAGCTTGACGGGCTCCGGGCTGATTTCCTGCGCAAGGCGGTGATGGCCGGCACCGACCAGGTGTGCAGGCCGTTGCTGGCGGCCGGCGCGGATCGGGCGGCACTGCTCAGCATGAGGCTGGGCGAGGTGCCGCCGTCTCGTGCGCTGTCCAGGCTGCGGGAGCGGCGGGCCGAGCTGGGCCTGCCGTGCGAGGATTCTGCTCCGCTGCTCATCGACCCGGTCACGGGGGCCGCGATCTCGGCCGACGCCATGCCGCTGCACCTGCGCAAGGCGCAACTAACGCGGACCAGCCTCGATGCGAATTCCGGCATCTGCCGCGGCATGCTGCGGCACCGATATGACACGCCAGGACAGGGAGAGGCCCCCGAGGCCGTGGAGGAGGACCAATGAAGGCCGTCCGACTGCATGAGTTCAACCAGATGCCGGTGGTGGACGACGTACCCGAGCCGAAGATAACCGGCCCGATGGACGTGATCGTGAAGATCGGCGGGGCCGGGGTCTGCCGCACCGACCTGCACATCATGCTGGGCCAGTGGGACGAGCGGATGCACACGCCGCTGCCGTACATCCTGGGCCACGAGAACGCGGGCTGGGTGCACGAGGTCGGCTCCGGCGTCACCAACGTGCAGCCCGGTGACACCGTGATCTTGCACCCCCTGGTGACCGAGGGATTCTGCCACGCCTGCCGGGCGGGCGACGACATGCACTGCGAGAACGCCGCGTTCCCCGGGCTGTCGCGCGACGGCGGCATGGCCGAGTACCTGCTCACGTCGGCGCGGGCCTGCATCAAGCTCAACCCGTCGACGCGCCCCCAGGACGTCGCCGCGCTGGCCGACGCGGGCATCACCGCGTACCACGCGGTGCGCAAGGCCATCCCGCTGCTGTACCCCGGCACGACCGCGGTGGTGATCGGCGCGGGCGGACTCGGCCACATCGGCATCCAGAGCCTGGCCACGCTCACGGCCGCTTCGATCATCGTCGTCGACGCCAACCCGGACGCGCTCAAGCTGGCCTCTGAGCTTGGCGCGCACCACACGGTGGTCGCCGACGGGACCCAGACCGAAGCGGTCATGGACCTGACCGGCGGGCGCGGCGCGCACGTGGTGTTCGACTTCGTGGCCGAGATGGGCGCCGAGATGGCCGGGTGGAACATGACCCGCGAGGCGGGCTCGTACTACGTCATCGGCTACGGCGGGACGCTGGAAATCCCGACCCTGGACATCATCTCCACCGAGCGGAACGTGGTCGGCAACATCGTCGGCACCTACAACGACCTGGTCGAGCTGATGGATCTGGCCCAGGCCGGGAAGGTGACGCTGCACACCAAGGTCTACCCGCTGGCCGAAGCCCCGCAGGCCCTGGCCGACCTGGACGCCGGCCGGGTCCGCGGCCGGGCCATCCTCGTTCCGTGATTCTTTCTTAGACCCGCTAGGGAGCAACTCATATGGCCAAGGAACTTCGTTTCGGCGCTGAAGCTCGCGGCCTGCTGCTGGCTGGTGTGGACCAGCTGGCCGAAGCCGTCAAGTCGACTCTCGGCCCCAAGGGGCGCAACGTCATCTTGGAGAAGATCACCGGCTCGCCGGTGGTGACCAACGACGGCGTGACGATCGCGCGCGAGATCCACCTGAAGAACCAGTTCGAGAACATGGGCGCGCAGCTGGTCAAGGAAGCGGCGATCAAGACCAACGACATCGTCGGTGACGGCACCACCACCGCCACGGTGATCGCCCAGGCCATCATCCGCGAGGGCATGCAGGCCATCGGCGACGGCGCCAACCCGGTACTGGTCAAGCGGGGCATCGACCTGGCCGTCGGCCGGCTGGTCGAGCACCTGCAGAAGGTCGCGCACTCCATCTCGACCGAGGATGACTACTGCCGGGTGGCGGCGATCTCGGCCAACGACGACGAGTACGTCGGCCGGGTCATCGCCAAGGCGCTGTACACGGTGGGCGACGGCGGCATCGTCACGGTGGAGGACACGCCGCTGCCGGGCATGGGCGTGGACTTCGTGGAGGGCTTCGAGTTCGACAACGGCTACCTGTCGCCGTACATGGTGACCCGGCCGGCCAGCCTGGAATCCATCGTCGACGACCCGTACATCCTGCTGTGCAGCGAGAAGATCACCAAGGTCCAGCAGCTGATGCCGATCCTGGACAAGGTGATGCGGTCGCCGCGGCCGCTGATTATCATCGCCGAGACCGTGGAGGGCACCGCGCTGTCGATGCTGGTGCACAACCACGTGAACGGCATCTTCCAGTGCGTCGCGGTGCGGGCCCCCGGGTTCGGCGACCGCCGGCTGCACAAGCTCGAGGACATCGCCGCGCTGACCGGCGGCCAGGTGTACAGCAAGCACTCCGGGTTCACCCTGGAGACGATGACCGCCGAGCAGCTCGGCCGGGCCCGCCAGGTGCGGGTGACCGCGGACAGCACCACGATCATCGGCGGCGGCGGTTCGGCTGACGCGATCGCGTTCCGGCTCGACCAGCTCCGGGCCGAGCTGACCCGGGCCACGTTCGGCGCGGACGAGGACGTGCTGACCGAGCGGATCGGCGCGCTGTCCGGCAAGGTCGCGGTGATCCGGGTCGGCGCGGCCACCCCCGCCGAGCTGAGGGAACTGCGGCACCGGGTGGAGGACGCGCTGTCCGCGACGCGGGCGGCGATGGCCGAAGGCATCGTGGCCGGCGGCGGCGCCGCGCTGCTGCACTCGATCGGCGCGCTCGACGACCTGTCGGTGACCGGCGACTACGCGATCGGCGCCGGGATCGTGCGCCGGGCGCTGAGCGAGCCCGCCTACCTGATCGCCTCCAACGCGGGCTATCCGGCCGCTTCGATTGTGGAGCAGACGGCGGCCATGGGGGTCGACGAGGGCTTCGACGCCCTGCAGGGCCAGCACGGCAACATGATCGAGATGGGCATCATCGACCCGCTCCGGGTGGTCCGCTCCGCGCTGCAGAACGGCGCGTCCGTAGCGGGCCTGCTGCTCACCACCAACACCTTGGTGGCCGAGGAGCAGACCCCGTGGGGCGGCAGCCCGGCACTGATGACCGAGTTCGGCTCGCTGGACGAGGGCCTGCACCAGCCATCGCCCGACGCCAGCACGCCACAGTCCCTGGGGCTCGGTCCTTCCGTTGGCTGAGTTCGGGCCGCCCGTTGGCTGAGTCCTTTGCCTGATGCGATCCCGCTCGTCCGTCAGGTCTCGGCCGGCGATGCTCTCCCGGGCGAAGCTCGGGTTCTGGCGGCCGCCGAGAGCGCCCTGTCGGGCGAGCGACGCGGGGTCCGGGCGGTGCTGCCGTTCCTGGGCCCCGCGTTCATCGCCGCGGTGGCCTACATCGACCCGGGCAACTTCGCCACCAACATGGCGGGCGGCTCGCAGTTCGGGTACACGCTGCTGTGGGTGGTGCTGGCCGCGAACCTGATGGCGGTGCTGGTCCAGTCGATGAGCGCCAAGCTGGGCATCGCCACCGGCCGCAGCCTGCCCGAGGTGTGCCGCGACCGGTTCGGGTCCCGGGTGGTGGTGCTGCTGTGGCTACAGGCCGAGGCGGTCGCGATGGCCACCGACCTGGCCGAGTTCGTGGGCGCGGCGCTGGGCCTGCACCTGGTGTTCGGGTTGTCGCTGTGGCTGTCCGCGCTGCTGACCGGCGCGGCCGCGTTCACCATCTTGGGCATGCAGGTCTGGGGGTTCCGCCGGCTCGAGGCCACGCTGACCGGGCTGGTGGGGGTGGTGGTGCTGGCGTTCGGCCTGGAGTTGCTGCGCAGCAGGCCGTCGGCGGCCGGGGTCACGCACGGCCTGTTCGTGCCCTCGTTCTCCGGCGGCGGGTCGGCGCTGCTGGCGGTCGGCATCGTCGGTGCCACGGTCATGCCGCACGTGATCTACCTGCACTCGTCTTTGACGCAGAATCGGATCGTGGGGGCCAGTGCGGAAGCGCGGCGCAAGATCTTCCGGTTCGAGATGGTGGACATCGCGATCGCGATGGGCGTGGCCGGCGTCATCAACCTGGCCATGCTGGCCACCGCCGCGGCCGTCTTCCACGCCCGGGGGCAGTTCAGCGCGGGCGACGACCTGGGCCGGGTGTTCAACGGCCTGAACGTGTACCTGGGCGCGCACAGCGGGCTGGTGTTCGGCCTGGCCCTACTGGCCTCCGGGATAGCGTCCTCCTGCGTGGGCACGATGTCCGGCCAGGTGGTCATGCAGGGCTTCATCCACCGGCAGATCCCGATCTTCGCCCGGCGGGCGATCACGATGATCCCGGCGCTGATCGTGATCGGCGTGGGGCTCAGCCCGACCCGCGCGCTGGTGCTCAGCCAGGTGTTCCTATCGTTCGGGATCCCGTTCGCGCTGATCCCGCTGCTGGTGTTCACCAGCTCGCGATCGCTGATGGGGTCGCTGGTGAACCGGCGGCCGGTGGTACTTATGGCCGGGCTGGTCACCACGCTGATCGTGGGCCTGAACATCTACCTGCTGGTGACTGGGCTGTAATCGCTGCTTTCCGCTTGGGATGGGGTGCTGGGAGGGCTCCGGGACCGTGGCGTAGGCTGCCGCGTATGAGCCCTATCTCGCGCGGCTTCCACCGCCGTCACGAGGAGGCCGAGCCGGCGGGCCGGGTCCCACCGGGACAGTACCTGACGCACGACTTCCCGGTCCTGTCGGCCGGGCCGACGCAGCACACCGCGCTGGCCAACTGGACGTTCTCCATCGAGGGCGGTAAATCGCCCGCGTCCTGGACGTGGGCGGAGTTCCAGGCGCTGCCAGCCGAGAAGATCACGGTTGACATCCACTGCGTGACCCGGTGGTCCAAGCTCGACACCTCCTGGACCGGCGTGTCCCTCGACGTGCTGCTCGACGCGGTGCCCTACGACGCGCCGTACGTGCTGGCCTTCTGCGACGGCGGCTACACCACGAACCTGCCGGTGGCGGACCTGCGGGGCGGAAAGGCCTGGGTGGCCTACAACTACGACGGCCAGCCGCTGGCGCCCGAGCACGGCGGCCCGGCCCGGCTGCTCGTGCCGCACCTGTACTTCTGGAAGAGCGCCAAATGGGTGCGCGGGCTGCGGCTGCGGGAGACCGACGCGCCGGGGTTCTGGGAGATGTACGGCTACCACATGTACGGAGACCCATGGAAGGAACAGCGGTACGCGGGAGACTGACATGGCAGACCGCCACGGTCAGCTCGGTGACGGACGAGACGCCCGCGGTCCGGACGCTGACCTTGGCGGTCCCGGACTGGCTCGGCCATCGGGCCGGGCAGCACCTGGACATCAGGCTCACCGGTGACGACGGCTACCGGGCCGAGCGCTCTTACTCGATCGCCTCGGCACCAGGCGAGCCGGTCGCGATCACGGTGGAACGGCTGGACGACGGCGAGGTCTCCCCGTACCTGACCCAGGACGTGCAGGCCGGTGACGAGTTCGAGGTGCGCGGGCCGATCGGCGGTTACTTCGTGTGGGAGGCGACCGATCCCGCGCCGCTGCTGCTGCTGGCGGGCGGATCGGGAGTGGTGCCGCTGCGGGCCATGCTCCGGCACCGGTCCCAGACCGGGAGCTCGGTGCCGGCGCGGCTGCTGTACTCGGTGCGCAGCCTGCCCGAGGTGATCTATCGCGCCGAGCTCGACGCGGAGCCGGACGGTGTGCAGGTGACCTACACGCTGACCCGGCAGCAGCCGGCCGGCTGGACCGGCTACGCCCGGCGGCTGGACCCGGCGATGATGGCCGAGGTGGCCTGGCCGATGGCGCAGGCGCCGGTAGCCTACGTGTGCGGCCCGACGAACTTCGTGGAGGCCGCGGCGGCGGACCTGGTGGCGCTGGGGTACCCGGCACAGCGGGTCAAGACCGAGCGGTTCGGCGCGACGGGCACGCCGTGAGTTTGGAGGGCGGGTTTATGAGGCCGCTGGAAGACAGCGTGCTGGACGGCAACGCGATCGGCGGG
The DNA here is from genome assembly GCA_963787645.1 of uncultured Actinomycetes bacterium. GTDB lineage: Bacteria > Actinomycetota > Actinomycetes > Streptosporangiales > Streptosporangiaceae > Palsa-504. Next base: position 182,082 of record CAWBDS010000009.1, read on the forward strand.
CTGCTGATGGAGCTGTTCGGCGGCGAGATGACCACGGCCTCCGGCACCTGCGGCTCGTGCGCGACGGCGGGCCAGGTCGCCGAGATGGCCGTCTACCCGCCTGGGCTGGGGACGGTGGTTCGCTGCCGGGTGTGTGACAACGTGCTGATGGTGTTCGTCGAGGTCCGCGGGGTGACCTGCGTCGACCTGCGCGGCCTGGCGGAGCTCGGTTAGGTTCAGTCGTGGCTATCGAGGTGCGGGTCGAGCAGGCTGTGCCGCGTCGGCTCGCGGCCATCCGGAGCGTGACGGCGCCGCGGGATCTGGGGCAGACCATCGGACGGTCGCTCGGGATCATCTGGCCCGCGGTACGCGAGCAGGGCGTGCGCTTCGGGCACAACGTCTTTGTCTACCGTGAGGGCGAGTCCGGGGCGCTGATCGTGGAGATCGGCGTCGAGGTAGCTGCGGATTTCGCCGTACAGGGCGAGATACAGATGGTGCAGACGCCGTCGGGCGGGGTGGCTACCGCCACGTATTACGGTGACGACTACGCCCAGATGGACCCGGTCTACCAGGCGCTGGGCCAGTGGTGCGCCAGCAACGGGCGGCGGCCCGCCGGGGTCAACTGGGAGGTCTACGGCGATCCGGCCGAGGACCCGGCGCAGACGCGGACCGACATCTACTTCCTGCTGGCTGACTGAATCAGCGGACCGGGCTATCCACTTACCGGAGTAGCCGGCCGCGGCCGGCGCGAGCGGAGTGAAACCGGTAATCCACCACACCCAAGGGTGGTGGAACCCGGGTTCCACCACCCCCGGCCTCGCGGGAGTAGCGCACCACCAAGCACGCTGTGCCCTCTTGCCACGCCAGCACCACCGGTAACCCGGCCTGCGGCGCGAACCCGTGTGGCCTGCCAGAAGCAGCCGCTGACGACACCGCATTCCTCAGTTACTCCGCTTAAGCGGGTATCCCGGTCAGCGGAACCGGTCAACGCCCTCGCCGTCTTCCCGGTCCCAGCCGTAGGCGGCCAGGTAGCCCCAGCAGTCCGGCTTGGTGCCGTCGGTATCGGTGACGCCGTAGGCATCGGCGAGCTGGCGGGCGCTGATGATCGTACCCGCCCAGCGGTCGGCGTCGCCCGCCGCGGCCAGCGCGGCGACACCCCGGGCGACGTAGGCGGGCGACTCGGAGATCGCGAAACCCGGGGTCTGCTCGCAGGCATCACGCCAGCTGGCCTCGGTAACACCGAAGTTCTCCAGCATCGCCTCTGAGCGCAGCCAGCCCGGCGTCACTCCGACCGCCGTCACCGGCAGGTGCTCGAGCTCGGCGGCCAGGCCTGTGACGATCCGCTCGACGTTGGCTTTGACCAGGTCGTAGTAGAAGCCCACGTTGCGGCGGAACTCGGAATTGGCCTGCGAGGTCCCGTCGGTCATCTCGATCACCAGGCCCCGGGTGCCATGCGAAGCGGCGATATCCAGCAGCACCGGGATGGCCGCCCGGCAAGTGATCAAGTGGGTGTGCACGCCCATCTGCAGCATCCGCAGCCCGCCCGGCCAGTCGTGCTCCCACAACGGCTTGTCCCACTGCATGTACCGGTCGCCGCCGAAGATGTCGTTGACCAGCACATCCAGACGGCCGCGCTGGTCGCGGATGGCGGCCACCAGGGCGTCCACCTGGTTCGGATCCTCGTGGTCAACTACTCGTGCGGCGCCCGCCCCGCCGACCGCGCGGATCAGGTCACCGGTGTCCTCGATCGTCTCCGGGCGACCCATCTCGGAGGCGCCGGCGGCTCGGCTGCTGCGGCCGGTCGCATACACAAAGAACCCAGCTCGGGCCAGCTCGACGGCGATCGCCCGGCCCGCGCCCCGGGTGGCGCCAGCCACCAAGGCGACCGGCATCTGTTCGGGCCCATCAGCCACGGCATCAGTAAACACCCTGAGGGTGGGTTTCCCCTCGTAGCGTGGACACATCGGCTTAGAGGAGGGCGGCGGTGGCAGAGACACGCAGGAAGTTCGATGGGGACTTCAAGGAGGGCGCGGTCCGGGCACATGCAGGACGACGGGGAACGGGAGCTGCACGGTGCGATCACAGGCACTAGAGGGCTTGCTGTGGCGCGTTGAGCAGACCGCGCGGGTCGCGGCGGGGCGTTTCCCGATATTCGCCGATCCGCAGACCGGCGAATGGACGTGGTCGCAGGACGGCGGCTGGTCAGGCGGGTTCTGGCCTGGGATGCTCTGGCTCGCCGGGGCCGCCACCGGGCAGCGCCGCTTCGCCGACCTGGCCGCCGACAGCGCGCAGCGGCTGCTCAGCCGGGCCGGCGCGCCGACGGTGCTGCGCGGCTTCTTGTTCTGGTACGGCGCCGGGATCGCCTCGGTCCTGGACCCGGCCCGGCACGCCCAGGCCGAGCTGGCCGTCGTCGCCGCGCGGACCGGCGAGGACCGGCTGCACAGTATCGCTCTCGCGCATGCGCGCGGGCTTTCCGCGTTCTGCGTGCGCGCCGATGGCTCGGTGGTGCAGTCGGCCACCTACGACCGGCAGGGCCAGCTCGCCGGGCAGGCCACGATCGAAGGCTCCTCCCGCGACAGCACCTGGGCGCGCGGGCAGTCCTGGGCGATGCTCGGACTCACCCAGGCCGCCCACCTGGCGGGCGGAGAATTCACCACCACGGCAGCCCGGGTCGCTGACTGGTACCTGGACCACGTGCCCGCCAACGGCGTCTGCTTCTGGGACTTCGACGACCCCGCGATCCCGGACGCGTCCCGCGACACCTCCGCCGCGGCCATCGCCGCCGCCTCGCTGCTGAAGCTGGCCGCCCTGGGCGAATCCCGCTACCGCGCGACGGCCGAGCGCATCGTCGATGCCCTGGCCGAGCGCCACCTGGCCCCGCACGGCGGCCTCAGCGACGGCTGCTACGACCAGCGCCAGAACCTGGCCACGGCCAGTGAGCTCATCTGGGGCGACTACTTCCTGCTCGAAGCGCTCCTCGCCCTCGACGGGATAGTCAAACCCGGCGCACTATGACGCCGTCGACTCTGCGCAAGTCAGCAGGCACCAAGAGGCCCGGGCTAGCCGGCGCGGGGCGGGGGGCCGTGGCTGTGGAGGGTCTTGGTGCGGTCGGGGTTCCAGGCGGTGGTGGTGCCGTCGGGATTGAGTTTCAGGGTCCAGCCCCAGCGGTGGATGACGACCTGGTGGTGGTAGCTGCACAGCAGGACACAGTCGTTGGTGCTGGTCTTGCCGCCGTTGGCCTTGTGTTTGACGTGGTGGACTTCACAGGCCGAGGCGGGCTGGTGGCAGCCGCCGGCCCAGCGGCACTTCTTGTCTCGCAGGATGACCGCGTTGCGGATCCCGGCCGGGATGGTCTTGGCGTAGCCGATGTCCAGCGGCAGGCTCGGCCGGCCAGCCGGGCGCCCAGCTGATTGGTGCGCAGGAAGCTGGCCAGGCCGCCCGGGCCGGACATGAGGTCGGCGGCCCGGCCGATGACGGCTTGCTGGAGCGCCTCGCGAGATGGCGAGGCCGGGGCCGGGCCGGGGTCGTCGGGGCGGTCGTGGTCGTCGGGGCGGTCGTGGTCGTCGGGGCGGTCGTGGTCGTCGGGGCGGCCGTGGTCGAGGCGGTCGAGCTCGACGCAGAGCTTGACCAGGTCGTCTAGGACGGAGAGGTCGGTGTCGCCGGTGACGATGGGGATCAGGGTGGCGTCGCAGGTGGCGGCGTGGGCGGCGTCGCCGTCGAGCCAGGCAGCGCCGTCGCTGGGACCTTCGGAGGCGGCGGCCCGGTGGGCGGCCCAGCGGATCCGGACCTCGGTGATCCACTGGGTCTCCAGAACCGAGTCGTCGTCTAGGGCGCGAAGCTCGGCCAGGGAGACGTGGACCCAGGCTTTGACGGGCTGGCCGGCCCGCTCGGGCAGCAGGTCGCTGGCCAGCAGGCGCTTCATCGCTTCTTGGAGCGCGTCGTGGTAACGCTGGTCGTGGGTCCGGGGATCCTCGGCGTCGGCCGGGGCGGACAGGGCGTCCAGGACCGAGGTGACGATCGCGGCGCACTCGGGGGTCAGGTCGCCGGTGATGACGCCCGCACCGGCGAACGTGGTCTCGACCCGGACCTGCCGGTCGTCGAAGCCGTCGTCCGGATCGTCGTCACCGGTCGCGGGCCGGGACCGGGCGTAGATTTCCATGGCCAGCTGGACCAGGTCCTGCTCGTGCGCGCCGCCTCGCGCGGCGGCGGCCAGGATCGCGTCTGCGGCAGCACGGCAGTTCTCGGGCAGCTTGTCCGTCCACTGGCACAGCTTCCGCCCGTAGGACTCGGACAGGCCGTCTCCCTCGGCGAGGGCGGCGGCGATCAGCGGATGAGCTTCGGCCCGGCGAACCCAGGCGATGTGGCCGGTGGCGGCACCCTTGGTGATGCGGGTGCGGTGGATGAGCCAGGACCGCGGGCTGTAGTCCGCGTCGGCGGAGTAGCCCTGGCCGGCGATGAAGCGACTCAGGACGGCGGCTCGCGTGGCCGTGCTCATCGAGTTGAGCTGCTCGAGGGCCTGCAGGCACTGCGCCTGCTCATCGGTGACCATCTCGGTCGTGCTGGCGTGGATGAACCGCATTCCGGCGAGCACCATCTTGACTGCCTCATCGGTATTCATGGGAGACGGAACGGTACTCACCTGGCTCACCCCCTCTGGCCCCATATGGCATGTCGAGGACATACTTTGATTGTGCTTTCTAGTCTAGACGTGCCCACTGACATTTTGCGGGGGCCTAGGATCGAGGAAGTTCCGGACTCGGGAGGGCAACGATGCCAGTGGTGCAGGCGAACGGGATCGACATCAACTACGAGGTGCAGGGCGAGGGCGAGCCGATGGTGCTCATCCCCTACCTGGCCGCCGAACAGGCCTGCTACGCGTTCCAGGTGCCCGAGTACGCCAAGCACTTCACCTGCTACAGCATCGACCCACGCGGCGCGGGGCTGTCCGGCAAGCCGGAGGGCGACTACACCACCGAGCTGATGGCCGACGACGTGGCCGCGTTCATGCAGGCGGCCGGGATCGACCGGGCGCACATCTTCGGGGTCTCGCTGGGCGCGGCGATTGGCACGTGGCTGGCGGCCAAGTACCCAGATCGGGTGAAAACGCTGTCGCTGCACAGCGCCTGGGACAAGACGGACCCGTTCCTGAGCGTCATCGTGCAGGGCTGGCGGATCATGGCCGAGGGCCTGGACAGCGTGACCGAGATGGTCATCGCCGCCATCTTCCCCTTCTGCTTTACTCCAGAGCTGTACGCGGCCAAGCCCGAGTACATCGACTCACTGGCGGACTTCGTCCGGAGCCGCCCGATGCCGCCCGTGGACGCCCTCATGCGGCAGTCCGGCGCCGTGCTCGCCCACGACGCCACGGGCATCCTCGGCTCGATCCAGGCCCCGACCCTGATCACCTACGGGCGGCACGACATCGTGACCTCGACCCGGTTCGCGGCCCCGCTGACCGAGGGGATCGCGAATACCGAGCTCATCGTGTTCGAGGACTGCGCGCACGCCGCCATCTACGAGAACGTGGAGGGCTTCAACACCCAGACGCTGAACTTCCTGCAGCGGCACTCGGGCTGAGCGATATGGAGGAACAGGCTCGCGGCGCTCATCAGAGGCTGACCAGGCCGGAAGCCTCGGACGCGGTGACCGCGTGGGGCTGGCGGCTCGTCCTGGGCGAGCTGCGGACCGAGGTCCGGACGGGATCACTGCCGCTGGCCGTTGATGTGGCCGCTCAGGCGGCGTCGGTGCCGGGCGCCGAGGGGCATCTGCGGCTGGACGTACGTGCGGACCGGGTGCTGCTGGCCCTGCAGACGGAGGCGGAAGCCTGGGTCACCGAACACGACGTCGAGCTAGCCCGGAACATCTCGACCGTGGTCGACCAGATGCGGTTGGAGACGGTCGGCGGGGTCGGCTCGGAGAGCGGGGTCGGCTCGGAGAGCGGGGTCGGCTCGGAGAGCGGGGTCGGCTCGGAGAGCGGGGTCGGCTCGGAGAGCGGGGTCGGCTCGGCGGGCGGGGTCGGCTCGGCGGGCGGGGTCGGTCCGGACGGCAGCTTTGGCGGGGACGACGTCGATGGGTCGGACGGCAGGGATACGAGGTCGGTGCAGGTGATTGAGGTGGGGATTGACGCGCTGGATGCGGGGGCGATCCGGGGGTTCTGGCGGGCGGTGCTGGGGTATGGGGACGAGCCGGGGCGGGGTGGGGACTGGGACGGGCTGATCGATCCGCTGGGGCAGGGGCCGGCGGTGTGGTTCCAGCGGATGGACGCGCCGCGGCCGCAGCGGAACCGGATTCACTTCGACGTGTCGGTGCCGCACGACGAGGCGGAGATGCGGATCTCGGCGGCGCTGGCGGCGGGCGGGACGCTGCTCAGCGACGCGGAGGCGCCCGCGTTCTGGGTGCTGGCCGACGCTGAGGGTAACGAGGCCTGCGTCACCACCTGGCAGGGGCGGGACTAGGCGAGCTCGGCCGCGGGCAGGTCTGAGGTGAGCTCGGCCCAGAGGGCGCCGAAGGCGCGGGCGGCCTGGCTGCGGGGGGCGAATGCGGTGACCGGGGCTCGCTCCACGGACATTCGTTCGACGAGCGACAAAGCCGGAATGGGGGTGGCTGCCACGCCGGACCGTTCGGCCAAAAGTTTTTCGCTGATCTCCTGGTGCAGGCGCTTACGGCGGTCAACCATCGAGAAGAAGGCGCAGATCTGGGGCCGGTGGCCGTTGAACTCGGCCACGAACTCGGTGAGCTGGTCCAAGGTGCGCACCGACAGCGTGGTCGGGATCAGCGGCACCAGCAGGACGTCGGCGGCGTGCATGATGTTTTCCGAGACCAGGGAGATGCTGGGCGGGCAGTCCAGGAACACGTGGTCGTACTCGCCGGCCAGGGGGCGGAGCAGCTGGGCGATCTGGCGGGTGGTCTTCTTGTTCGCGGGTTTTTGCGGCAGAGCGCCTAGGAGCAGGTCCATGTTGCGGTAGGTGAAGTCGGCCGGGAGCAGGTCCAGGTGGTCGAAGTCGGTGCCCTTGATCGCGTCGTCCAGGGCCTTGGTGCCGCGGATGAGTGCCTGGCCGCCGCCCTTGACCCGGGGCTTGATGCGGAACAGGAAGCTGGCCGCGCCCTGCGGGTCCAGGTCCCACAGCAGGGTGCGGTAGCCATCGGCGGCCGACAGATAGGCCAGGTTGACCGCGGCGGTCGTCTTCCCGACGCCGCCCTTGATGTTGTAGGTGGCGAAGATCTTCATTCGGCGGGCCTGGCCAGGAGAGTCCGGACGCGCTGCTGCCCGGCGGGGCCGGCGAACCTGGTGAACCGCTCGGCGAACTCCGCCCGGGCCTGGGCCTGGCGGTGGGCGAGATTTGCGGCGATTTCACCCATGGCCAGCAGCGTAGCGGCCGGGGCGGCGCGCTCGGCGAGGGAAGGGCGCTCGGCGAGCATCGCGTCGGCCAGCGCCCCGATCTCGTGCCGCTGCACCTCGCTGTCCTGGAACTCGCCCAGGCAGTCCTGCAGCTGCTTCAGGTCCACGATGACCTTCCGGTAGGCGACCGGGTCGTGCAGCGGGGCGAAGAACTCCAGCACGTAGCGCAGCTCCTTGGCGCGCTTGCGCAGGTTGTGCAGGGACTCGGGGGACGAGTCGGCGGTGATCGCACCACCTTGGGCGGCGACCCGGCGGAACATGCGGCCGGTGCGGGACACGGCTAGCTCGTCGGCGGTGGGGCCACGGCGCGGGCGGCCGGCGTCCCGGACTTCGGTCAGCGCCTTGCGCCAGTGCTCGATGACGGCGCGGAACCGGGGCGAGCGCAGTCCGGCGGCCAGCAGCCGGAACTCCCGGGTGCGGCGGCGGGCCAGGAAGGCGCGGAACGGCTCCAGGCCGGCCGGTGACGCGGCCACCAGCTGGCTGGTCATGGCGTCGAAGCCGAGCAGGTGCACGTCCAGGTCGCGGGTCGGGGTGGTCAGGTCGCCGATCCACTTGAACTCGTCCGCGTAGGGAGCGGCCAGGCCGTCGGGCAGCACGTCGCCGAGCAGCTTGATCGCCGAGCGGGTGCGGCGGACCGCTACCCGCAGGTCGTGCAGGAACTCGGTGTCGATGTCGCGCAGCACGCCGTCGACGTTCTGCTCCAGCGTGTCGAGCAGCCCGAGCAGCAAGGTAGCCACGGCCACCGAGGCGCGCATCTGCGCGGTGATGTCCGCGGTCACGCCGTTGCTGTAGTCGTTGGGGTGGCGGCCGAGGGCGCGCAGAGCTTCGAGGAACGTGCTCTGCTGGGCGGCGGAGACGCCGGGGGTTTCGGCCAGGATCCGCGCGGCGCGGCGGGCCTGGCCGGGGTAGCCGCGGACTTCGGCGATGGTGAGCCGCGCGGGCAACAGGACGCCCTGGTCGGCGCGGGCGACGGTGGCGCGGTCCACGACCAGGCGAGCGACGGTCTTGCCGTCGGCGTTGAGCAGCCTGGTGACGGCGACCGTGCCGGTGGCGGTGGCCATGGGCAGCAGGGCGCGGGGGCTGGCCAGCTTGGCGATCCGGTCCCGGACCGGACCCGCGGGCAGGTCGTCGGCCAGCCGGGGACGATTGGAGCGCCAGCCGGTGACCGGCTGCTCGGCCTGTGGTAGTTCGTCCTTGCTGAGCAGCAGGGCGCCGCCGCGGCTGCGGTGCTGGTACTCCAGGACCAGGCAGGCCCGGCTCAGCCGCCAGTCGAAGGTGTCCAGCCAGGTGTGCTGGCGCGTGCCGCTGCCCGGCGCACCGGGTTCGGCGACCACGCCGAACGCCTGCCCGAGCGCATCCAGCACCGCGTCCATCGGCTGGTGCGCCCCGTCGTCCCCGGTATCCGCGCGCAGCTCGAATACCCGCAGGTCAGGCGTCATGAAGTCGACTCTCCTTACCGCCGGTTCCCCCTATGACCTGTATACACCTAGCTCAGGCGACGGGCCAGGTCACGCCGGTGGCGGTGAAGATATCAGCGGGCCGTGGCATTCCGGTCTGGGCCCCCGGGCGGGTGACGGCCGCGGCGCCCGCGGCGGCGGCGGCCCGGACCGCCTCCGGGGCCGGGACGCCGGCCGCGACGGCCACCGCGAGCGCGCCGACGAAGGTGTCCCCCGCGCCAACCGTGTCGACCGCGTCGACGGGGAAGCCTTCGATGATGTGTGTGTCGTCTTCGGTGGCTAGAGCGGCGCCGTGGGCGCCGGCGGTGACGACGGCGTGGCGGGGGCCGTGGCGGGTTAGCTCGGTGGCTGCTCGGGCGGCGTCGGCCAGGCCGTCGACCGGGCGGCCCAGGATGGCCGCGGCTTCGGACTCGTTGACGACCAGCCAGGCCAGGCGGTCGCCACCCGCGGCGACCAGCGCGGCCGCGTTCTCCGGGGCCGGGGCCAGGTTGAGGATCTTGCGGCTCGGCTGGGCGGCGGCCAGGGCTCGGGTGATGGCGGGGGCGGGAATCTCGGCGCTGATGACCAGGATGCCGGGGTCGCCGGCGGTGGCCGCGTCGACGTCGGGCGGACCGACCTGGTGGTTGGCGCCGGGCGAGACGATGATCAGGTTCTCGGCGCAGTCGTCGACGGCGATCAGGGCCAGGCCGCTGGGGGCGCTCGCCTGGGTTCGCACCGCGTCAGCGTCGATGCCTTCGGTGCGCAGGTTGGCCAGCAGCTGGCGGCCGAAGTCGTCGTCGCCGACGCAGCCGGCCATGTGGACCTCGGCGCCCAGCCGGGCAGCGGCGACGGCCTGGTTGGCGCCCTTACCGCCGGGCGTGAAGCGGGCCGGCGAGCCGAGCACGGTGGTGCCCGGGCCGGGCAGCCGCGCCACCGTCACCGAGATGTCCATATTCAGGCTGCCGAGCACGGTCACCCGCGGGGGTTTGGTCATGGCGGAACGGTAGCGCGATTGTTAATGGGTGCGTTTCCGCTGGGGTAAGTGGCCGCCTGGACGAGACGCTACGACGCGGTGGGACGCTATGCGTTCCCGCCGCGGTCATCGCCCAGGCGTGGCGCAGTTCGCGTCAGGTCCGATTGGCTCGCCTGCTGAAGTCGCGAGACATCGACATCGCGATCATGACGCCGAACGTGGCGCGAAGTGTCGGACTGCTGTGCGCGAGTACCGGCCACGGCGACGTCATCGACGTTCATGTGGCGCTATGCGCCCGAGAACGGCAGCACGCGGTCGTCACCAGCGACCCTGATGACATGGTGCGGATCGATCCGGCGCTGCCGGTCATCAGGGTGTGATCCAGGGCAGGTCAGGTCCCGGCGTGGCGGGCCAGGATGTGGCGGATCTGCGCGGTCTGCTCGTCGGGGTGACGGTCCAGCATGGCGTGCAGCTCGGCCAGGTCGGACTCGCTGGTGAAGCCGGCGATCTCGCGCTGCAGGCTCTTGCGGGCGGCGCGGGCGGCGCGGGCGTGCTGGAGCTGGCCGCGGAACGCGGTCCACCGCGAGGACCGCAGGCGGGCGGTCAGGTGCATTTGTTCTTCCTCCAAACATAAATTAGGTTCGTCTAAGGTGTACGTCTACCTGGTGCTATGCGTCCAATGATTGTTTGACAACTTATCCATGAGCTAGGGTCATACGGGTGGACACCGATGCGCTGCGCTGGCTGCAACAGGTGATGGACGGCACCACGGTGACCGAGGTCAGCGAGGCCGAGGGGGTCACGCAATCCGGGGTGTCGCGGGCCCTGGCCCGGCTGGAGGCCGAGATCGGCACGCCGCTGCTGCGGCGCAGCGGCCGGACGCTGCGCATGACGCACGCGGGCGCGGTGTTCAAGCCGCACCTGGATGTGCTGCTGCACCAGCTCGCCGACGGGATCGCCGCGGTCAGCCAGCTCATCGAGCCGGACACCGGCACGGTGACGCTGGCCTTCCAGCAGTCGCTGGGCACCTGGCTGGTGCCGGACCTGGTGCGCAGCTTCCGGGCCACGCGCCCGGGCGTCGGCTTCCGGCTCATCCAGGTCCGGGACGAGCCGCCGTGGACGGCGCTGGACGGCGGCGAGGCCGACCTGGAGATCGGCAGCCACCGGGCCGCGGACGACGCCATCGCGCATACGGCGCTGATCACGCGCGAGCCGTTGCGGCTGGCCGTGCCGCGCGAGCACCGGCTGGCCGGGCAGCTGCCGGCCGGGCAGCTGCTGGCCGGACCGGCGCGGGCCGGGGAGGCGCCGGTCAGCCTGGCCGACGCGGCCGGGGAGCCGTTCATCGGGCTGCGCCGCACTTCGGCGCTGCGCAGGCTGACCGACGAGCTGTGCGCGGCGGCCGGCTTTGCGCCGCGGGTCATCTTCGAGGGCGACGACCTGTCGAACGTCCGGGGCTTCGTGGCGGCGGGACTCGGCGTCGCCGTGGTCCCGGCGCCGCGGGCCGGGTCGCCCGAATCGGCGGTCGGCCCGGTGGCCTACCTCGAGATCGCCGACCCCGGAGCGGTCCGGGAGATCTGGCTGACCTGGCCCGCCTCGCGGCGGCTGCTCCCGGCCGCGGAGCTGTTCCGGCAGCACGTGCTGCGCCGGGCTGCGACCGGGCGGATCCCGGCAGTGGTGGACTAGGGCTAAGGTGTGCGGATGGAGCCGTTCCTGCTGCTGTCTATCCGCGCCGACGACGCCGCGGCCGACAACGAGTACGAGTCGTTCCAGGCCCTGGCCGGGCTGGGCGAGGGCGAGCTGCGGCGGATCAGGCTGGACCGCCAGCCGCTGGGCGACTTCGACCTGCGGGACTGGTCCGGGATCTGGGTTGGCGGCGGCCCGTTCAACTACACCGACCCGGAGCAGGACAAGTCGCCGGTGCAGCGCCGGATCGAGGCCGACCTGAGCCGCCTGCTGGACGCGGTGGTCGGAGCCGACTTCCCGTTCCTGGGCGCCTGCTACGGGATCGGGGCGCTCGGCAGCCACCAGGGCGCGGTCATGGACCGCACGCACAGCGAGCCGGTCGGCACGGTCCGGATCACGCTCACCGAGGCGGGCCGGCGTGACCCGCTGCTCAGCGACCTGCCCGCGCAGTTCGACGCGTTCACCGGGCACAAGGAAGCGATCAGCGAACTGCCAGAGCACGCCACGCTGCTGGCCAGTTCGGCCGGCTGCCCGGTGCAGGCGTTCCGGGTCGGCGCCCACGTGTACGCCACCCAGTTCCATCCGGAGCTGGACGCGGCGGGCATGTCCACCCGGGTCGACGTGTACAAGAACGCCGGCTACTTCCACCCCAGCGAGGCCAACACGGTCAAGGCGCAGGCCTGGGCCAGCCAGGTCAGCCACCCGCCGGCCATCTTGCGCACGTTCGTGCGGCGCTACGGGCGCGAGCGGGTCACGCTCTAGGGCGGGCCAGGGCGCTGGCCAGCGCGCCGCCGCAGTTGGCGGCCAGGTGCAGCAGGATCGGCGCGGCCAGGCTGCCGGACCGGTTGCGGAGCGCGGAGAGCAGCGCACCCGCGGCCGAGGTCCCCCCCGCGACGGCGGTGACGGCGGCGATCCGCGCGGTGCGGGCGGCGGCGAGCCGGTTGGCGGCCAGCGCGTCGGCGGTGGGGCGGATGTGCCACAGGCCGAAGGTCACGCTGGCCGCGGCGGTGGCCGCGGGTTCGGTCAGGACCCGGCGCAGCGCGGCCTGCAGCACGCCCCGGAACGCGATCTCCTCCCAGGCCACGGTGCCGACCGGGATGCGCAGCAGCACGTGGTAGGCCAGCTGCCGACGGTCCAGGACGGCGACGCGCTGGTCGTGCAGGAGCGGACGGGTGGCCGGGGTCAGGGCGGCGATAGCGAACGCGGCCACGAGGGGCGCGGCGGCCGCCGAGCCTAGCTTGAGCCCGGCCGGCAGCTGGTTTCGGCCTAGGCCGACGTCGGCCGGGGTCAGGCCGCTGGCGGTGGCGGTGGCCAGGGCGGTCGCGGCGGCGGCCGCGTTGACCGCCGGGTACCAGCGCCGGTGCCACGAGTGGCGCCCGGCCACGTTGTTGTACCAGGTCAGTGCGGCGAAGGCGGCCGCGGCGAAGGCCAGGTCGGCCCGGCGACTATTCACCGGGGCGAACCAGGCCGCTCTCGTAGGCGAAGACGACGGCCTGGGCCCGGTCACGCAGGGCGAGCTTCATCAGGACCCGGCTGACGTGGGTCTTGATCGTCTGCTCGGCGACGACCAGATGGGCGGCGATCTCCGTGTTGGACAGGCCGCGGGCCACCAGGGCCAGCACCTCGGTCTCGCGCTCGGTCAGGCCGTCCAGGTGCTTGCGGCTCGCGGCCCGGGGCGCGCCCTGGCGGGCGAACTCCGCGATCAGGCGGCGCGTCACCCCGGGCGACAGCAGCGCGTCGCCCGCCGCGACCACCCGCACCGCCTCGGCCAGTTCGCCGGCCGAGGCGTCCTTGAGCAGGAAGCCGCTAGCGCCCGCGCGCAGCGCCTCGTACACGTAGTCGTCGAGGTCGAAGGTGGTCAGGATCAGGACCTTGGGCGCGCCGTCGGTGATAGCGATCTGCCTGGTGGCCTGCAGGCCGTCCAGGACCGGCATGCGGACGTCCATGAGGATGACGTCGGGGCGCAGCTCGGCGGCGCGGGTGAGGGCCTCCTGGCCGTTGACGGCCTCCCCCACGACCTCGATATCGGGCTGCGCGTTGAGCAGGATGGAGAAGCCCGAGCGCACCATCCCCTGGTCGTCGGCGACCAGCACGCGGATGGTCATGGCGCCTCCTGCGCGTCCGGCGCGTCCGGCGTGCCCTCGGGGCTGAACGGCAGGACCGCGGTCACCCGGAAGCCCCCGTCGCCGGCCGGGCCCGCGACCAGGCTGCCGCCCAGCATCGTAGCGCGCTCCCGCATGCCGATCAGGCCGTGCCCTCCGCCAGCAGCGCGCTCCCCGACGCCCACCAGGACCGGGACGGGCCGCAGGGCGGCGTCGTTGCAGATCTCCAGGGCCAGGGCCTCGGGACGGTAGTCCAGGTGCACCTGGACCTGGGATCCCGGTGCGTGCCGCATGGCGTTGCTCAGCGCCTCCTGCAGGATGCGGTAGGCAGACAGGTCCACTCCCTCGGGGAGCGGCACCGGGTCCCCGGTGCGGGTCACGATGACCGACACGTCGCCGCTGCGGGCCGAGTCCAGCAGCGCATCCAGGTCGGCCAGCCCGGGCTGCGGGGCGGTGTCCTGCCCGCCGGTCCGCAGCACACCGAGCACGCGGCGCAGCTCGCCCAGCCCGGCCAGCGCGCTGGCCCGGATGTCGCCGAAGCTTTCCACCAGCTCCGGAGGCGGATCGGTCATCTTGTACGGCGCCGCCTCGGCCTGGATGGCGATCACCGACATGTGATGGGCGACCACGTCGTGCAGCTCACGGGCGATGCGCTGGCGCTCCTGGAGCAGCGCGCGCTCACCGGAGTGCCGGCGCTCCTGCTCCTCCAGCTGACGCGCGCCGCTGCGCCGGACCCGGACCACGACGCCGAGCAGGATGGGGACGGCGGTCAAGAAGAACGCCAGGGTGGTCGACGCGGGATCGATGAACGCGGCCCCGGCCACGGTGACCGCCGCCGTCGCGACCACGATCCGGGGCCGGCAGCGGACCGCCACCGCGTACAGGCACAGGCCGTAGACCAGCGCGCCCCCCAACGGGACGTCCGCCCCGCCGATCGAGCCCGGCGGGATGACCAGGCTGGTCCAGATGAGGGCGGCCACCGAAAGCGCCCACGCGCTGACCGGGAACCGCGTGCGCAGTACGAGCGGCGCGCTGACCACGAAGGCGACCAGGACGATCAGGCCGGCGCCGTGGTGGCCGCTGGTGTGGACGTTCTCGTTGGTCAACGTCGAGTTGGTGGCGGCGAAGCAGATCAGCGCGGTGATCACGTCGGCGACCTCGACGAGGTCGAATCGCCCCCGGCGCAGCCAGTACGGGCGCGGGGTCGGCGGGCTCGTGGTATCGGTCACGAACGTCGCCGCGAAGCGCCGTACCGCGGTCCAGTCCATGCCCCCAGCGTAGGCGCGCAGCTGGGGGTTCTCCGTCCCCCGGGCGGCGTATTTGCTAGCCCCTACCCCGGTAGGGGGTGGTCCGGGCCAGCGAGGCGGGCGACGGTTCTGAGGCCGGATTGCGCCACCGGCCTGATACCAGCGGGGCAGGCCGGCAAACGGCTCGTCAGGCCGACGCCGGCTAGGCATCGCCATCCATAACTTCCTGATCGGAACGCCAAGTCCGCACCGGAGGGACGCCCGATGAAAGCTCGCTACCTGGCCGCCGCGCCACTGCTCGTGGCGGCGATGTTCGGCACCACCGCGGCGGCGTGGCCGTCCGCCACCGCCGACCCGCCCCAGGCCCCGCCCGCGCTGACCGCCAGTGCCCTGTCGGCCCGCTACGCGGCCGACCACCAGGCCATCGGAACGGCCGAACGAGCCGCGGCTCGTGAGGGTGACAGCCAGCTGGCCGGCGCGCTGGCCACCTTGGATACCACGCAGGTGCTGTTCTTCGATCCGGCCGGACAGGGCGTGGCCGCGATGGTGATCGGCAACCTGGCCACGGCCACCCGGGTCGCGATCTTGGTGCCGGGCTCGGATACCACGCTGGCCACGTTCTTCTCCCGCGGATCGTCCTCCCCCGGTGGCGGCGCGCAGGCGCTGGCCGCCGAGGCGCGGCGGCTCGACCCGGGGGAGCACCTGGCCATCATCGCCTGGCTCGGGTATCCGGCCCCGGCCATGCTCAGCCCGTCGGTGATGACCTCGGGCGACGCCGGGCAGGGAGCGCAGGCCCTGCGGCCGCTGGTCATCGCGCTGGCCCAGCACGGCGACCAGGTGGCGCTGCTGTGCCACAGCTACGGTTCGGTGGTCTGCGGGCTGGCCGCGCCGGACCTGCCGGTCACCGACATCGCGGTGTTCGGCAGTCCTGGGATGGACGCCTCCTCGGCAGCGGCGCTGCACACCACGGCGCGGGTGTGGGCCGGCCGGGAGAGCGACGACCCGATCAGGTACGTGCCGCACATCCAGCTGTTCGGGCTGGGCTTCGGCGCCGACCCGATGTCGCCCGGATTCGGCGCGCGGATCTTCGCCACCGGGGACCGCGGCCACAGCGGCTACCTGGACCCGGGCTCGGTCTCGCTGCGCAACCTGACCTACATCGCGCTCGGTGACCCGGCGGCGGTGACCCGATGACCGCCGCGACGCAGGTCCGCCAGCTCGCCCGGCGGATGGACGCGGCCACGCCGCCGCAACGCGACCGCGCGGTCGACGCGCTGCGGGCCCTGGCCATCGCGGGGGTCATCGGCGGGCACTGGCTGGTCACGGCGCTGGTGCCGACGGCCAGCCACGTGGCCAGCCACGGGCACAGCCACGCCGGAACGGTCTTGAGCGACAACAGTCCGCTGGCGGCGATGCCGTGGCTGGCTCCGGTGTCCTGGGTGTTTCAGACGCTGGCGGTGTTCTTCCTGGTCGGCGGGTACGCCTCGGCCCGCGGCTACCGGGGCGGGTACCTGCCCTGGCTGGGCAAGCGGATGGTGCGGCTGGCCCGGCCGATCCTGGCGCTGCTCGCGGTCTGGGTTCCGGTCACGGTGGGCATGGTGCTGGCGGGCGTGTCCACGACCACCATTCACACCCTGCTGTTCCTGGTCATCAGCCCGCTGTGGTTCCTGGGCGTGTACGCGGGGCTGACCGCGCTGACCCCGGCGGCGATATGGCTGGTCCGGAGGTTCGGCGGGTGGGCGGCGGCCTTCCCGGTGGCCGTGGTGGCCGCCGCCGACCTGACCCGGTTCGGCCTGCACGGGCCGTCCTGGGTGGGCTGGATCAACCTGCCCGCCGGCTGGCTCGTCCCGTACCTGCTCGGCATCGCCTGGGCGCTGGGGTTCCTGCGCGGGCGCCGGATACCGGCGCTGATGCTGGCCGGCGGGGCGGCGGCCACCGCCGCGCTGATCCTGTGGGCCGGTTACCCGGCCAGCATGGTGGGCGTGAACGGATCCCACATCTCGAACCTGAACCCGCCCACGCTGGCCGCGGTGACGTTCGGGATCGCACAGTGCGGGCTGGCCCTGCTGGCCCGGGACCGGCTGGCCGCGCTGATGCGCCGGCCGCTGATCTGGGCCCCGGTGGCGCTGGTCAACCTGTCGGCCATGACCCTGTTCCTATGGCACGAGACCGCGCTGGTCACGGTCAGTTCGCTGGGCACGCTGACCGGCCGGGTGCCGGGTCTGCTCACCGCGCCGACCACGGGCGCCTGGGTGGCCGAACGGCTCATCTGGCTGCCGGTGTTCGCGATCGTGCTGTCGGGCCTGTGGCTGGTCTTTCACCGGGTGGAGCGCTAGGCCCCGGAGACGATCACTCGGGTCGGGACGCCTGGCGGCTGGTTCCACCGCCTTGAGGCGCAGCGCGGGGGCGGCGGACCCGACGCCGGGATCTTCCAGGAGCGCCAGGGCCTGCTGCCGGGTGTCCTGGGCCGTATGCGGATCACCGGCCGCCTGCTGGCTCTCGGCCAGATGGCCGAGGACCTCGGCCTCGTCGATCCGGTTGGCCAGCTGGCGGAACAAAGCGATGGACTCCCGGTAGCAGGCCGCCGCCCGGCGGTAATCACCCAGGCCGCAGTGCGCGGAGCCCAGGCTGTCCAGGCTGTGCGCGGCACCGTAGCAATCGTCCAGCTCACGGAATATCACCAAGGCCTGGCCGCAGCAGGTCAGGGCCTGCTCGTAGCGGCCCAGCCCGGTGTGGTACAGGCCCGCGTTGCTCAGGGCGCCCGCCTGCCCGGCCCGGTCGCCGCCCCGCCGGTACCGTTCCATGGCCTGCTGCGCGTGGGCCAGCGCCTCGTCGTACCGTCCCTCCCGGTCGGCCGCTATGCCCGCGTCGACATGAGCGCGGGCCTCGCCCACGCAGTCGCCGGGCCGGTGATACAGGCCGAGCGCATCGGTCGAATAGGCCCGGGCCTCGTCGCGCCGGCCCAGCACCGCGGCCGCCCGGCCGAGACCCCGGCAGCTGTGGGCCTGCGCGGCCAGGTCACCCAGCCGGCGGGCGGCGTCGAGCGCGCCGCGCTGGATGGCGGCGAGCTCACGCCATTGACCCTGCCGGAACAGATACGCCTCTATGGTCCGGGTCAGTTGCCAGACGTAGGCGTCTGCCCGGTCCGCGCCGCATAGGTGATGGCGGTGAGCAGCACGTGGCTCTCGGCCTGGAACCAGGCGGCGGCCTGCGCACGGCCGGTCAGCCGCTCCGGGCGCACACCCGGCCGCGGCGGGCGCCGAGGCCGAGCACGAGATCCACAGCCGGCTGCGCGAGCACCGGGGCGACCAGACCACCCTGCTGGTCTCACACCGGCTCAACGCGGTCCGCGACGCCGACCACATCGTGGTGATCGTCGCTGGAGTGGTGGCCGAGCAAGGCGACCACGAGGCGCTGATGGCTCTCGGCGCGACCTACGCACGGCTGTTCGGCCTGCAAGCCCGCGGCTTCGCGGACGGATCTCCGGAGGTGGCGATGAACGGAGCGACCGGTCATGGATGAGCTCTCGATCGGCGTGCTCTGCCTGGCGGGCTGCGTGTTCGCCGCGTCGGTTGCGGCCAAGCTGCGCAGCCGGCCGGCGTATCGCTCGTTCCGCGCTGGGTTGGGCGACACCGCGCTGGTGCCCGGGCGGCTGCTGCCCGCGGTCTCGGCGGCGCTGTGCGCCGCCGAGGCGGCGATCGCGGCGGTCCTGGCCGGGGGGCAGCCGCGCTGGCGTCGGCGGTGCCGGGCGCGACCACGGTGGCCGAGCTCGCGCTAGCTGCGGCGGCCCTGCTAACCACGGTCCTCGTGCTGGGCGTGGCGACCGTGGTACGCCGTGGGACCCGAGCCCGCTGCGCGTGCTTCGGCGCTGCCTCGGGGCGGCCGCTGGGCCGGGCGCATCTGGTCCGCAACGCCATCCTGCTGGCCATGCTGGTCTGCGGGCTGGTGATCGGGCCGCTGAGTCACGGGTCCGCTGGCCTGGGGGCCCTGGTCGCCGCCGGGGCCGGGGCCCTGGGCGCGCTGGTGTTCATCCGCTGGGATGACCTGGCTGACCTATTCGCGCCGCTGGGCCCGCGATGAGGTGGCGGTACGCGCTCGGGCTGGCGGCATCCGCGGCGGCCGGCACGCTCCTGGTGCGACGGCGGTTCGTGGTGGTGACGGTGGAGGGGCTGAGCATGCTGCCGACGCTGGCGGCCGGGGACCGGGTGCTGGTCCGCCGGGCCGGGCTCGGCCGCCTGCGCCCCGGGCAAGTGGTGGTGGCGCAGGCACCAGACCGTCACTGGCTGATCAAGCGAGTGGCCGCGGTACCCGGGGATCCCCGGCCCGCGGCCTGCCTGCCGGGGCCGTCCGGTCCCGGGCAGCAATGGGTCCCGGCGGGAAAGTTCGTCCTGCTCGGCGACAACGCCGCGGTCAGTCATGACTCCCGGCAGCTCGGGTACTTCGCGGGCGACCGGCTGCTCGGCGTCGCGGTCCGCCGGATGTCTCACGGCGGGCCCAGCGGCAGCCGGGACGGTGGCTTGACCTGGCCCAGCCGCAGGTAGGTGATCAGCCGCGACCCGCCGCGCAGGGCCAGGCCGGTCAGGACCTGCTGCAGCTCGGCGACGTCGCGGGCCACCACGGTGAGCAGGTAGTCGGTCTCGCCCGCCACCGTGTCGGCGGCGATGATGTGCGGCGAGGACCGGATCAGTTCGTCGAACGCGTTGCTGGTGCGCAGGTCGTGGCGGGCCAAGGTGGCGGTCACGTAGACCTGCAGCGGGAAGCCGCAGGCGTCCGGGTCGAGCTGGGCGCTGATGATGCGGATCACGCCCGACTCCTTGAGCCGGCGGACCCGGTGCAGGGTCGCGGCGGGCGACAGGCCGACCATCCGGGCCAGCTCAACGTTGGTCCGGTCCGCGTCGGCCTGCAGCGCGGTGAGCAGCTGAATATCAACTTCGTCAAGTGAAACTGGCATAATGCAAAATTTTATACTGCCGACGAGTCTGACTGGCCAATTATGTATGGTGGGCCACGCAGCATGGGGGTATGAACACCAACCGCCGTCACGCTGTCGTAGCGCTCGTCTTGGCCGGGCTGCTGTGGGGTACCACCGTGCCGCTGTCCAAGCTGGCCCTGCAGTGGCTGGCGCCCGGGTGGCTGACCGTCGTCCGCTTCGGGCTGGCCGCCGCGGTGCTGCTGCCGGTGGCCAAGCGCCGGAGCGCCCGGGTTCTCGAGCTGAAGGTGCTGGCCACCGGGGCGATCGGGTACGGGGGTACGGTCATCGTGCAGAACGCCGGTATCACCCGGACGAGCGTCACCCACGCGGCGCTGCTGATCGGGGCGGTACCGGTGCTGGTGGCGATCGTCGCCGCGGTGTGGTCCCGGGCGGTGGCCCGGCCAGTGGCGTGGGTCGGCTTCGCGATCTCGCTGGCCGGGGTCGGGCTGATCACCGCGGGCGGGAACGGCGGGGGCGCGAGCCCGCGCGGCGACGAGCTGGTGCTGATCTCGCTGGTCATGGGCGCCGTGTTCACCGTGGCCCAGGGCCGGCTGCTGCGCGGGCGGGACGCGGTGGCGGTCACCGCGACACAGTTCCTGGGGGCCGCGCTGGGCGCGCTGGCCTTCGCGGCGGTAACCGAGGGCGCGCCTGCCGTCCCGGGCCGCCCGGGGCCCGTGCTGGCCGTGGCCGCGCTGGCGCTGGCCGGGACGCTGGGGCCGTTCACCCTGTTCGCCTTCGGGCAGAGCCGGGTGCCGGCCGAGGTGGCCGGGGCGTTCCTCAACATCGAGCCGCTGGTCGGCGCGATCGCGGGCGTGCTGTTCTTCGGCGACCCGGTGGGCCCCAGGCAGCTGGCCGGAGGGCTGGCCATCGTCCTGGGGATCGGCCTGAGTAGCGTACGGCGCAGCCCGCGGTCAGGACAGGTACGGGCCGAGCAGGGTCAGGTCGGCGGGCGAGAGCCGGTCACCGGCGGTCTTGGCCTGATGCCAGAACGGGTAGATGAGCGGCGGGGCGCTGGCCTGGTCGAGCCGGGCCCGTTCGTCGGCGCTGAGCCGCAGCTCCGCTGCTGCGAGGTTGTCGGCTAGCTGCTCGGCCGTGCGCGCTCCGATGATCAGCGAGGTCACCGCGGGCCGGCCCAGGGTCCAGGCCAAGCCCACCTGGGCGGCCGAGACCCCGCGCTCGGCGCCGATGGAGATCAGGATCTCCACGATGTCGTACAGGCCCTCGGGGTCGCGGACCGGCGGCTCGTTCCAGTCCGACAGCTGGCGCGAGCCGACCGGGGCCTGGTGGTTCCGGCGGTACTTGCCGGACAGCAGCCCGCCGGCCAGCGGGCTCCAGACCAGCACGCCCAGGCCCTGGTCGACGGCCAGCGGGATGAGCTCGTACTCCGCCTCGCGGGCTTGCAGCGTGTAGTAGATCTGCTGGCTGATCAGCGGGGCCAGGTCGAGCCGGGCGCCGATGCCCAGCGCCTTCATCAGCTGCCACGAGCTGTAGTTGGAGGCGCCCACGTAGCGCACCTTGCCCGACCGGACCAGGTCATCCAGCGCGTGCAGGGTCTCCTCCAGGGGGGTGTGGCCGTCCCACTCGTGCACCTGGTACAGATCGATGTGGTCGGTGCCCAGCCGGCGCAGGCTGGCCTCGCAGCCGGAGATGATGTGATGGCGGGACAGCCCGGTGTCGTTGGGACCGCGGCCCATCTCCATCCGGACCTTGGTCGCCACCAGCACCCGGTCCCGGCGGCCGCGCAGCACCTGGCCCAGGATCTCCTCGGACAGGCCGTCGGAGTACACGTCGGCGGTGTCGATCAGGTTGATCCCGGCGTCCAGGCACATGTCTACCTGGCGTTCGGCTTCTTCGACGTCGGTCGAGCCTACGTCGGCGAACGCCCCGGCACCGCCGAACGTCATCGTTCCCATGGTCAGGACGGACACCCGCAGCCCCGACCGGCCCAGTGCGCGATACTCCATGGGCCGACCTTACCGAGGGCGGCACGAGGCCGGTGCCCAAGGGGTGAACCACGGCCCGTTCGGCATAAAAATTCGCGCCGCTGACCTTAGCTGGCGGTACGGACGCGCGCCCGCGCGGGGTGGGCCGCGTGCCAGGCGACGACGGTGGCGGCCACCGCGGCCAGTCCGGCAGCGAGCATGGCGGCGCGGTCACCCGAGACGCCTGCCTGGCCGCCCCCGACGGCCTCGGCCACGGCGGGCAGCAGGGCCGCGCCCACCGCCGCGCCGATCTGGCGGCTGGTGTTGATCATGCCGCCGACCAGGCCCTGGTCGGTGTCGGCCATGCCGCGGCTGGCCAGTACCACCGACCCGAACGCGGTGCCCGCGGTGCCGAAGCCGATCAGCATGACCACGAGCAGGATCGGGCTGTAGCCGGCTGCGGGCAGGCGGGTGAGCACCGCGAAGCCGACCGCGGTCGCGGCGCCGGTCACGATGAGAAGCCGCTTGATCCCGATACGGTGGGCCAGGCGCGGTCCGAGGATGCCCGCGGTGAAGCCGATCACGCCCTGCGGGGCGATGGCCAGGCCGGTGAACAGGGGTGACTCGTGCAGGACCTGCTGCAGGTACAGCGACATGATGAGCATCTCGCCGCCGTTCCACAGGCCCAGCAGGAACGACAGCGTGCTGCCGTTGCGCAGGTTAGGGCGGCGCAGCAGGGCGGGACGGATCAGCGGCTCGGGGTGCTTGGTCTCGTTCTTGGCGAAGGCCGCGGTGGCGGCGGCCGCGGTGGCCACGGCCGCGATGACCAGCGGGGAGCTCCAGCCCAGGGCGACGCCCTGGGAGACGGCGAATACGACGAGGGCGACCGCGGTGGTGATCAGCAGGGCGCCGCGGACGTCCAGGCGGTGCGCGTTGCTGTGGGTTCGTGCGGTTCGCGCGGTTCCTGCGGTTCGTGCTGTTCGTGCGGCCGTGCCGAGGACGGCGGGGGCCAGCGCGGCGGCGATCAGACCGACCGGGACGTTGACCAGGAACACCGCGCGCCAGCTGGTCAGCTGCACGAGCACACCGCCCAGGACCTGGCCGGAGACGAAGCCCACCGATGAGATGGCGCCGTACAGGCCGATGGCCCGGGTACGCTGCGGTCCTTCGGGGAAGCTGGTGGTGATGAGGCTGAGCGCGGCGGGAGCGACGATGGCGGCGCCGGCGCCCTGGATGACGCGGGCCGCGATCAGCAGCACCGGGTCCTGGGCCAGGCCGCCGGCCAGGCTGGCCAGCGCGAAGGCGACCAGGCCGATGATGAACATCCGGCGTCTGCCCAG
The DNA here is from genome assembly GCA_963787645.1 of uncultured Actinomycetes bacterium. Lineage (GTDB taxonomy): Bacteria > Actinomycetota > Actinomycetes > Streptosporangiales > Streptosporangiaceae > Palsa-504. Next base: position 205,135 of record CAWBDS010000009.1, read on the forward strand.
CAGGTCAGCGGCCCGGCCGCCGAGGATGAGCAGGCCGCCGAACGAGATCGCGTATCCGGTGACAATCCACTGCACGGCGTCCGGGGGCATGTGCAGTTCGCGTTCGATGGAGGGGAGCGCTACGTTCACGATGCTGAAGTCGAGGACGACCATGAACGCGGCGACGAGGATGAGAGCTAGCTGCAGGGGGTGGCGGCGCTGGGCTGGCTGTGGTGCGGTCTTCGGTGGTGTGGCTTCAGTTTGCGAAGGGGCGGTGACGGGCATGATACCAATCAGATACGTTACGGATCGTTTCGAATTTCTAGAGGGTAGAACCGGGCCATGAACCGGGATATTCCAGCTGCGGGGTCCGGGGTTTCGGGGTCCGGGGTTTCGGGTGCGGCGCCGCGCGGGCGGCCGCGGTCGGCGGAGGCGGACCGCGCGATCCTGAACGCGACGGTGGACCTGCTGGCCACGCGCGGGCTCGGGGCCCTGTCGATCGAGGAGGTCGCGGCGCGGGCCGGCGTGGGCAAGGCGACGATCTACCGGCGCTGGTCGTCCAAGGGGCTGCTCGCCCTCGATGCGTTCGTCGATTCGTTCCAGGCTGAGCAGCCGCTGCCGGATACCGGGACGCTGCGCGGGGACCTGATCGCCGCGCTGACCGCGTGGGTCCGGGCGGTCACCCAGACCTCGATGGGGCCCTTGCTGACCGGCCTGATCGCCGAGGCGCAGCACGACTCCTCACTGCGGGCCGCCTGGCGGGAGCGAGTGCTCGAGCCGCTGCGCAGCCAGCACCGGATCATGCTGGACCGGGCCATCGCCCGGGGTGAGATCCCCGCCACCGTGGACCGGGAGGTGGTGCTGGACCTGTTCTTCGGGGCGGCGCAGCACCGGCTGCTGCTGGGGCACCTGCCGCTGACCGACGAGTTCATCGCCGAGGTCGTGGACGTGATCCTGAACGGGATCCGGGCGCGGTGATCTAGGCCTAGGGCCAGCCGAGGAAGGTCATGATCTCCCGGGCCACGACGTCCACGGGGCGGTCGTTGGCGATGGTCACGTCCTGCAGGCCGACGCCTTCGGCGGCCGTGATCTGCCCGGCGGCCGCGCGCAGGTCGTCGCGGCGGCCGCTGGTCACGTCGGCGGCCAGCCGTTGCTCGATGGCGGTCAGCGGGACGGTCAGGCGGACCACCGTGAGGTTCAGGTTCATCGCGGCGCTGATGGCTTGCACCTCGGCGGCGCTGCGGACGAAGTAGGCGAGGATGAACAGGGTGACGCCGAGACGCCGGTAGTTCGGGGTGATGGCGGCGAGGTTCTGGGGTCAGGAGCGCGATCTCGGCGGCGCGGTCATCTGTGGCGGGGCCTGTCCAGGTCAGGTAGTCCAGGTCGAGCAGGGCGAACCGCTCGTCTTGCCCCTCCAGCCGGCAGGCGATCTCGGCGGCCACCGAGCTCTTGCCCGACCCGAACACCCCGGTGAGCAGGACGGCCTGATCGTTCAGTTGACTACCTGATCGTTCAGTTGACCACCTGATCGTTCAGTTGACCACCTGCGGGAAGGCGACCGGGCTGCGATGGCCGGCCTGATCGACGGCGCGCACGCCGAACTGGACGTTGTCCTTGGACATGTCGAGGGTGACCGCGGTGACGTTGCCGACCGGGATCACGTTGGTCCAGTCCGCGGCGCTGGTCTCCCGCCAGGTCACTTCGTACCCGGTCAGGTTGGTCTCGGGGTTGGCGTTCCAGGTCAGCGTGGTGGTGTTGGTACCGGCGAAGCCGGCCGGGGGCGCGGTGTGGATCTCCAGGCCCTTCGGCGTGCTGGGGTTGGTGGCCAGCGCCCACAGCGCCGCGCCGTTGACCCTGACTACCCGGGCGACGTAGTCGAAGTCCACGAACTGCGGCAGGTCGCCGTACTGCACGCCGTTGATGACCTCGGTGTTCCGGTGCTCGTGGTTGTAGTTCTCCCGGGGTTCGGTGAACCGGGCCGCTGGGTAGCCCTGTTCCTGGAACGAGATGTGGTCGCTGCCGCGCAGGTACCGGTCACGCCGCCAGATCACCCGCACGCTCATGGTGGTCAGCTCGAACGGGGCCGCGGCAGTCACGAACCTGGCCAGCTGGTGCGTCGCGCCGTCGTTCTCGCCGCCAACGGACTGCATGAGCGCGATCTGCTGGCTGGTCGCCGCGGTGGGGATGCCCTCCACGAACAGCCGGACGGTGAACGGGTCGGGCCGGGTCCCGTCGAAGGCTTGGCTGGCTCCCACGATGTCGTTGCTGAACATGCCCTGCACGTCGTAGCCGGCCGCGGCCATCTGGGCGGCCATGTGACCCGAGCCGTACAGGCCCTGTTCCTCGCCGGCCACGGTGGCGAAGACCAGGGTGCCGGGGAACTGGCGGGTGGCGAACAGCCGGGCGAGTTCGAGCACGACCGCGACGCCGGAGCCGTCGTCATCGGCGCCGGGGGCGTCGCTGGTGAAGTCGAGCACGTCGGTCACCCGGGAGTCCAGGTGGCCGGTGATGACGTAGAAGCGCTCGGGAGACGCGCTGCCCTGCAGCGTCGCGATGACGTTGGTGATGGTGGTCGGCACCGGGATGTTGGACGCGACCGGCTGGGTGAACGTCTGCCGCTGCACGGTCATCCGGCCCGACGAGGTGGCCGCGATGGCCTGCATCTGGCTGTACACCCAGTTCGTGGCCGCGCCGATGCCGCGCACCGGATCGGTCTGGCTCGAGGCGGTGTGCCGGGTGCCGAACTGGACCAGCCGCAGAATGGTGGCCTGGATCCGGTTGGGGTCGACCTCGCGCAGCATGGCCGCCAGCGCCGGGTCAGGCAGCTGCGGGATGGCGGCATCAGCGGTACCGGCCAGCGCGCTACCGCTGATCAGCGGGGCCGCGACCGCGGTGACGGCCGAGGCGGACAGGAACCTCCGCCGGGCCATATGGGTCGAGCCAGCCGTCGCCTTCTTGTTGTCCATGGGCACGACCCAAGGGCGAATCCGCTCAAATGTCAACAACCAATCGCAACTATTCGCGAACGGTATTCTCGGGGCTTGGGTGAGGCGACCCGGGTTTCATGCACGCCTCGTTACGTGTGTCCCTGGGCCGGGTGACCCGGGCTGTGTGCATGGTAGTACTCGGCCTCGGCTTCCGCTGGAGGACGTCGGCCGAGGCGGTGCATGAGCCTGCTGGTGTTGTACCAGTGGACCCAACGTGAGGTGATCTCTTCCACGTCCGCCAGGGTCTCCAGCGGTCCGTTGCGGAATGGTGAGCCCTCTCGCGTACATTCGGTTTTGTATAGCCCTATAGTGGTTTCCGCGAGCGCGTTATCGAGCGCGTCTCCGACGGTTCCTATCGATGGCGCCAGGCCGGCCAGGATCAGCGTCTCGGTGAAATGCACGCTCGTATACTGGCTTCCTGCATCTGAGTGATGAATGGCATCGCCGGTTATCGGGTTTCCTTGCCGGGCCCGGTACCCGGTCGCCTGGCGTATCGCTGATTCCACGAACGCGGTCTCCTTCGACAGCGAGCATTCCCAGCCCGGAATGAGCCCGGCGAATGCGTCGATCACGAATGCCGTATAGGCAAACCGGCCTGTTACCAGCGGCACGTAGGTGAAGTCCGCCACGTGCAGCTGCCCGGGCCGGGACGCCTTGAACTGGCGGCGCACCAGGTCCGGCGCCCGGGCCGCTGCCGGGTCCGGCACGGTGGTACGGACCCGGCGGGCCCGGGTGACGCCCCGCCAGCCGTGCGCCCGCTTGAGCCGCTCGACGGTGCACTTGGCCACCGGGATGCCCTGCCGCCTCAGGTGCGCCCACATCTTCACCGTGCCATACAGCGATTCCGGCGGGCGGCGGCCATTCTCATCCGGCTCGTAAATCCCGGCCAGGATCTCGGTGACCGCGGTATCCCACAGCTCCCGTTTCCCCGGCGCCGCAGCCCGGTGCGCCCAGTAGGTCCGCGGGGCGATCTGGATACCGTGCACCAAAAGCGCCCGGCAGATCGGTGCGACCCCGAATTCCTCTTTCTCCTCGTCGATAAACCGGCATATCAGCGCTGTCGCGGGTCGCACTCCCGCGCGAAAAAACCCGCCGCCGCCTTGAGAATTTCTACGGTCTGCTCCAGCTCGCGATTTTCCCGGCGCAGTTCGCGGATCTCGGCCGATTCAGCGCTGGTGACTCCGGCCGCCTTCCCCTCGTCGACCTCGGCCTGCCGGATCCACTTGCGCAGCGTCTCAGCGCTCATCCCCAGCCGGCCGGAGACCGCCGTGATCGCCGCCCATTGCGTCGGGTAATCCCCGGCGTGCTCGCGGACCAGCCGGACCGCCTTGGCCCTCGTGCTCGCGTCGTACCTGGTGCCTGGCATCGTGCCATCATCCTTCCCACAAAAGGAGGTGCGCACGAAACCCGGGTCAGTTCATGGGCGCGGTTTTGGGCGGCCCGGGTTTTGGGCGGGGTTTTGGGCTCGGTTTTGAGCGGGGGTTTGGGGCTGGGGTTTTGTCGGGCTTTTGGTGGCCAGCGGGAGAGCGGATGATCGCACGGATTTGGCGGGGGTGGGCACCGGCCGCTTCGGCCGGCGACTACGAGCGTCACTATGAGACCGAGGTCAGCGAGCACCTGCGCTTGGTCAGCGGGTTCCGCGGGGCGCGGTTGCTGCGCTCCGCGGACGGGCAGGAGGTCATGTTCACCTCCATCACGTTCTTCACCAGCCTGGACGCGGTGCGCGGCTTCGCCGGAGACGAGTACGAGGTGGCCGTCCTGGAGGACGCCGCGCGGCAGGCCCTGAGCCGCTGGGACGAGCGCGTTGCGCACCACGAGGTCGTGGCCGAGTTCGGCTGAGCGCCTGTCGCGGGCCGCAGGGGTCGGTGTCGCTGCGGGTTCGGGTGTCGCGGCGGGACCGGGTGTCGCGGCGGGACCGGGTGTCGCGGCGGGACCGGGTGTCGCTGCGGGTTCGGGTGTCGCGGCGGGTTCGGGTGTCGCTGAGGGACCGGGTGTCGCGGCGGGTCCCCCGGGGGGCAGCTTTCATGATCGCGAAGGGTTTTATGTGCTGGGGCATATAAAACCCTTCGCGATCATGGTCCACCGGGACTGCGAGGGGGATTTTTCATGATCCTTCGCGATCATGGGTGGGCTCGGCCTGGGGTGGGTGCCTTAGCTGAAGATGCCGCGGGGCAGGGTCATTGACACCACCCAGTTGGGGAGGTCGACGGCCTCGCTGATCTTCAGGTCACCGGCCACGCTGCACAGGGCGTAGGCCTCGTGCAGGCTCAGCTGCTGGTCGGTGACCAGCCAGTCCACCATGTCCCGGACCGCGTTCTTGGCGTTCTCCATCAGGTCGGGGCCGACGCCGGTGGTGTGGTAGTAGCCGTGGGCGAGCATGTCGGCGGACATGGCCAGCTGGGTGGGATCCGCGGCGGGAACAATGGCCCGGGGCGAGGCGATCACGCTGTTCTTGATCACGCCGAAGCGCAGGGTGACCGCCATCAGGGTCTCGATGGCCGTCACGCAGACCTCACCGTCGCCTTGGGCCATGTGTCCGTCGCCGGCGGAGAACTTCGCGCCGGGCGCGTAGACCGGGAACCGGATCCGGGCGCCCTTGGTGAACTGGCGGATGTCGGCGTTGCCGCCCATGGCGCCGCTGACGCCGGGCGGCAGGGTGCGGTACATGCCCTTGCGCATGGGGGCGACGCCGTTGATGCCCATGAAGGGCGCGACCGGGATGCGGGCGCGCCGGCCGGTGTCGGCGCCGACGAAGGTGGCGAAGCCGGTGTTCTGGCCGCGGTCGAAGGTGAACAGCTGGACGAACGGCGAGCCGCTGTTGTACGGCTGGTCCTCGGGAATGGCGCCCGGTACCCGCCCTGGGTTGGGGTCGCTGATCTGGGAGGCCTCGGTGAACTGGGTGATCGGGGCGAGCACGTCCGGCCGCAGCGACCCGAACATGCCCAGGGCGGGGCCGATCACCACGTAGCCGAAGTCCACCAGCGGGGCCACGTCCAGGATCTCGACTTCCAGGATGTCGCCGGGCTCGGCGCCCTCGACTTCGACCGGGCCGGTCAGCGGGTGCACCCGGCCCAGGTCCAGGGTCAGGCTGGCCTCCGGGGTTAGCGTGCGGGCAGCCTCGCCGATGTCCAGGGCGTCGCGGCACAGCAGCTGGATCGCTTCCCCTGGGCGGACGGTGACCGCCGGCGGCAGGTCGCGGTTCCACCGGGTGTGCAGGATCTGGCCGTAGCCGTCCACGACCCGCGCCCCAGCCGGGCCGGTGACCACGTCCGGCGTGCCGGAGCCGGCCACGTCCATGCCGCCCACGACCCCGCCGCCCGCGGCCAGGGTGGAGAACGCGGTCGCCGCCGCGGCACCGAGTGCGGTCTGCTGCACCAGGGAACCGCCTGCCCCGCTACCCGAGTGGACGAAACACATCACAGCCTCCCTCGCATCGTGCCTGACAACGGCCACCGCCCTCCCTCCTACCTTCCCTCACAACCGCTGGTCACGAAAGAGTGGACGGATCACCGCTAGCCTTCGGGCATGGCGGAGTTGTTCCACATCACCGAGCGCACCGTGTGGCTCGAAGCGGTCCGAGACGGTGAGTACCGGATGGCGACCCGCGGGGTCACGCTGGCGGACGAGGGGTTCATCCACTGCTCGCTGCGTCACCAGCTTCGCGGTGTGGCCGAATTCCTTTACCGCGACGCGGACGCCGACGACCTTGTCGTGCTGGTGATCGACACCGCTGAGGTGCCGGCTCCGGTGCGGCGTGAAGCTCCCGAACCTGGGGCCGAGGAATACCCGCACATCTACGGGGCGCTGCCGGTCGGCGCCGTTACCGACGTCATCACCGTGAGCCGCGACGGCGCCGGACGGCTGGTCCTGCCCGACTGATCAGCGCTCGTGAGCCGCGTCGTCTCACCAGCGATCCGAGATTCCCGGATGCATCGGCATGGGCGGATCAGCGGGGAGGTCGCCGTAGGTGTGGGTCGACGCGTTCTTGCGTGCCCGGTGGCCAGCCAGGTCGCCAACCGGCGGCGGGTCCGGGGTCTCGAAGATGGCACGAAGCCCGGCACTGGCGATGCCGACTGTGCCCAGGACGGCAACCTTCCGCGCCGCGGGCGCCCGCGGCGCGGAACCCTCCAGTTCCTTGCGGGCCGCGCGGCCCGCGGCCGACAGATGGGGATGACCGGCCAGCGAATGGTGCCCGACCAGGCCGTCGCGCCGCAGGCCCTCGATCAGCTTATGCACGGCGGCCGAATGCGCGACTTGGTCAAGAAGCGAGCCGAGCACCCGGCCCGAGGCCGACAGCGCATCCAGGACCGCGCGCTCAACCGGCGGCCCGGCCGGGCGATGCACGACCTGGACTCGGTGGCGGGTGCGCGAGATCTTGATCCGGCCGTCCTGCGCCATAGCGGCCACGGCGGCCAGCGCCACCCGCTTAGGCCCGCCGCACAACCACGCCACCTGGTACACGTCAAGTTTGCTCAGCGTCGTCACGGAAGCACCTGCCTTTGCGCGGCATTCCAGCGACAGCCCGGTGGGATCAATTCTGCACCACGAACCCCGCCTTCTAGGTGCCGGGCAGTACGGCTTCGGCTTCGATCTCGACGAACCAGGCGGGGTCGAGCAGGCCGACCACGATCACGGCGGTCGCGGCGGGACGGATGTCGGCGAACACCTCGCCGTGCGCGCGGGCGACCTCGGGCCAGTGGGCGGTGCCGGTGATGAACATGCGGGTGCGGACGACGTGTTCGAGGCTGCTGCCCGCCCGGGTCAGGGCTTCGTTGATGAGGTCCAGGCACAATCTGGCCTGGGCGTAGGGTTCGGCCGGCGGCGGAGCACCGCCCGGCGGGACCGGCGCGGTTCCGGCCACGAGCACCCGGTCGCCCGCCACGACCGCGCGGGAAAAGCCGAAGACCGCCTCGTAGGGCGAGTGTCCGCTGATGCGCTGACGTTGCACAACGGGCATCCTTTCGCGCCGGGGTTGACCGGCGGCCGGAGGGGTAGCAACCCCACACGGGCCTGAGCGCGGGGTTTGGCTCCTTCGAGCATCACGTTATATCTTGAGAATGACAGTTTGTTGAGTGGCATAGCCGAGGGCGCGGCGTGCTCTAGGCGAAGGAGAGTCGGCGATGACCGATTTCGAGCAGCAACTACGGACCTGGTGGGCCAAGATGACCGCCTGGCTGCGCGGCGGGCAGACCGGCGAGGGGACCCGCAAGGCGAAGGCGGCCCTTCAGGACTTCCGGGACAGCGAGACCGGCCGTAAGGCCGAGTCGGCCGTCCGCGATCTGCGCCAGGGCGAGTTCGGCCGCAAGGCCGAGGCGGCCATCCGTGACCTGCGGGAGGGCGACACCGGGCGCAAGGCCAAGGAGGCCCTGCAGGACCTGCGAGACAGCGACGCCGGGCGCAAGGCGCGCGAAGCGCTGCATGACCTGCGCGACAGCGATGCCGGGCGCAAGGCCAAGGCCGCGTTTCGTGACCTGCGGGACAGTACCGCGAACCGCGACAAGTCCTGAGGCGGGAGCGACCTGCGGGTAGCGCGGCGGCCGCGGCGGGTCCTGAGGCCGGTGCGACCTGCGGGTAGCGCGGCGGGGCGCGGCAAGTCCTGAGGCCGGTGCGACCTGCGGGTAGCGCGGCGGGTCCTGACCTTCGCGCCGCGGGGGCGGATCGGCTGACGCTGGCGCCTGCTGGGAGCGGGCTGCGGTCGGCGGGTACCGCGGGAGCGGCACGAAGGCTACGCTGAGACGCAGGAAATCCGGGCGGGGCGGAGGAGAGGTGCCTGTCGCTGTGGGGGGTATAAATGCGGCACATAGCCATTTGACCTGCGCGGATGTTAGCGCTAACGTCGGCCCCGGCTGACCGCTGGCTACACGGCGCGCAGTGAGGGAGGCACGACGTGACGCGGTCACCGGGCGATAGGGCGCAGGATCAGCCGACGGCGTCGGTCGTCAGCGGTCCCGCCAGCATGGCCCGGCCGCCAGTCATGGCCGATGTCGCGCGGCTGGCCGGGGTCTCGCACCAGACCGTATCCCGGGTGCTTAACGACCACCCGAACGTTCGCCCGCCGACGCGGGACAGGGTGCTGGCCGCCATCCGCGAGCTCGCCTACCGGCCGAACGCCGCGGCCCGCACGCTGGTCACCCGAAGGACGCACACCCTGGGCGTGATCAGCTTCGACACCATGCTGTACGGGCCGGCTTCCATGCTCTACGGGTTCGAGCGGGCGGCCCACGACAGCTACTTCGTGTCCATCGTCAGCCTGCCCGCGCTGGACCGCCGGTCGATGCTGGACGCGGTGGACCGGCTCCTGGGCCAGGGTGTCGAGGGCATCGTGGCCATCGCGACGCAGGACACCGCGGTGGCCGCGCTCGGGCATGTGCCCCCCGAGGTACCGCTGGTCGCGGTGGGCTGCGGCACCAAGGCGGCGGTGACCTCGGTGGCGATCGACAACGAGGGCGGCGCGGCGGCCGCGACCCGGTACCTGCTCAGCCTCGGGCATCCGACCGTCCACCACGTGGCCGGGACCTTCTCCCACCTGGACGGGCAGGAACGGGTGGACGGCTGGCGCCGAGCGCTGCACGAGGCCGGCGCTCCCCAACCTGAGCTGCTGGTCGGCGACTGGTCGGCCTCCTCCGGGTACGATCTGGGCCGCCGGCTGGCCATGGACCCCGAGCTTACCGCGGTGTTCTGCGGGAACGACACGATGGCGCTGGGCGTCATGCGGGCCCTGGCCGAGCGGGGCCTGCGGGTGCCGCACGACGTAAGCATCGTGGGCTTCGACGACGTGCCGGACGCGGGTTTCTACACGCCGCCGCTGACCACCGTCCGCCAGGACTTCGGCGAGGTGGGCCGGCAGGCGCTCAATACGCTCATCGAGCGGATGTCCGGCGCGATCGAGCCGGGCCTGCGGGTCCGGATCGCGCCGGAATTGATCATCAGGACCAGCGCCGCGGGGCCGCCGGCCCGCTGACGCCGTGGGCATCGGGGCCGGCCAGACTGGTGCCGCGGCGCGGACGCCAGCGGTGGGCTGAACCCCTGGGCCGGGTCAGCGACGAAAATGCACCTGGGTAATCGTAAGATAAGGCGGACCGATGGATGTTAGCGCTAACAATGGCGGCGACGCCCACGTGGTGGGCGTCGACTTCGGCACGCTTTCGGTCCGTGCCCTGGTGGTCCGGGTCAGCGACGGCGCCGAGGCGGGTACCGCCGTCCGCGAGTACCCGCACGGCGCGATCGACCGTTCACTCGCCGGGCACGGTGAGCTGCCGCCGGACTGGGCACTGCAGGATCCGGGTGACTGGATCGAAGCGCTGGGCGCGGTGGTCCCGGCCGCGCTCAGGGACGCCGGGATCGACCCGTCCCAGGTGATCGGGGTGGCCACCGACTTCACCGCGTCCACCTGCATGCCGGTGCTGGGCGGCGCCGCGGGTACTCCGCTGTGCCAGCTGCCCGGCCTGGCCGGACGCCCGCACGCCTATCCCAAGCTATGGAAGCATCACGCCGCCCAGCCGCAGGCCGACCGGATCAACGCCGCGGCCCACGAGCGGCAGGAGAAGTGGATCCACCGCTACGGCGGCAAGATCTCCTCGGAGTGGCAGTTCGCCAAGGCGCTGCAGGTGCTCGACGAGGACCCGGAGATGTACCAGCTGGCCGACCGGTGGATCGAGGCCGCCGACTGGATCATCTGGCAGCTGTGCGGAACCGAGACCCGCAACGCGTGCACCGCCGGGTACAAGGGCATCTTCCAGGACGGGCAGTACCCGTCCCGGAACTTCCTGGCCGCGCTGGACCCGCGCTTCGGGGGGTTTGCGGCCGACAAGCTGGTCCATCCGATCTCCCCGCTGGGCGGCCTGGCCAGGCCTGACCCCGGCCGCAGCCGCGCTGACCGGCCTCCCGGAAGGCATCGCGGTCGCCGTCGGCAACGTGGACGCACACGTCACCTTGCCCGCGGCGGGGTCGTGCGCGCCGGGCACGATGGTGGCCATCATGGGCACCTCCACCTGCCACGTGATGAACGGCGCCGGGCTGGCCGAGGTGCCGGGCATGTGCGGGGTGGTTGACGGCGGCATCGTGGCCGGGCTGTGGGGCTACGAGGCCGGGCAGAGCGGCGTCGGCGACATCTTCGCCTGGTTCACCCGCAACGGGGTGCCGGGCGAGTTCGCCGAACAGGCCCGGCGCCGGGGCGTGCCGCTGCCGCAGCTGCTGGACGAGCAGGCGGCCGCCGCGCCGCCGGGAGCACACGGGCTCATCGCGCTGGACTGGGAGAACGGGAATCGATCGGTTCTGGTGGACGCGGGCTTGTCCGGAGTGATCGTGGGCCTGACGCTGGCCACCACGGCTCCCGAGATCTACCGCGCGCTGCTGGAGGCCACGGCGTTCGGCACCCGGCTGATCATTGAAACGTTCAACGCGTCGGGCGTGCCGGTGACCGAACTGGTGGTGGCGGGCGGGCTGATCAAGAGTGCCCCGCTCATGCAGATCTACGCGGACGTCACCCGGCTCCCGCTCAGCGTGATCGGGTCCGACCAGGCCCCGGCGCTGGGCTCGGCGATCCACGCCGCGGTCGCTGCGGGCGCCTATCCCGACGTGCCGGTCGCGGCCAGCACCATGGGCCGGGTCAACCGGGACGTCTACCGGCCGGACGAGGCCCGGGCCGGCGTCTACGACCAGCTGTACGCCGAGTACGTGCGGCTGCACGACTACTTCGGGCGCGGGACGAACGACGTCATGTACCGGTTGCGGGCCATCCGCGACCGGGCGCTGGAAGGCGGCGCGCGATGAGTGCCGGGCCGTTGGGGGAATCCGGGCTCGCGGCGCTGCGGCAGATCGTGTACGCGCTGCACGCCGAGCTGGTCCGCAACAACCTGGTCGCCTGGACCTCGGGCAACGTCTCGGCCCGGGCCGGAGACCTGATGGTCATCAAGCCGAGCGGCATCTCCTACGACGACCTGACTCCGGAGTCGATGGTGGTCTGCGACCTGGACGGTAAGCCGGTGACGCAGGACGGCCTGCGCCCGTCGAGCGATACGGCCACGCACGCCTACATCTACCGGCACATGCCGTCGGTCGGCGGCGTGGTGCATACGCACTCCACGTACGCCACGGCGTGGGCGGCGCGGGGTGAGGCCATCCCGTGCGTGATCACGGCGATGGCCGACGAGTTCGGCGGCGAGATCCCGGTCGGCCCGTTCGCGCTGATCGGCAGCGACGAGATCGGACGGGGGGTGGTAGCCACGCTGACCGGGCATCGCTCTCCCGCCGTGCTGATGCGCAGCCACGGCGTGTTCGCCATCGGCGACACCGCGCGGAACGCGGTCAAGGCCGCGGTGATGTGCGAGGACGCGGCACGGACGGTGCACCTGGCCCGCGCCTACGGCGAGCCCGCGCCGCTGCCCGCCGACCAGGTGAACGCGCTGTACGCCCGCTACCAGAACCACTACGGCCAGCGTTGAGGTAGATAAGGAGAGGTCATGACTGCTTGGGTGGGGCGCAAGCCGCGCATCGGGATCCTCGGGATCATGCAGGACCTGTACGACGACATGATCCCAGGCATCGCCGAGCGGCAGGAGGGCTACGCCGCCGAGCTAGCCGCGCACCTATCTGACGTCGCGGAATTTATCCCCAGCAAGGCGATCAAGTACCGGGAAGACGCCGAACGCGCCATGCGCGAGTTCGAGGACGCCGACCTGGACGGCGTGCTCGTGGTGATGCTCACCTACGGCCCGGCCATGCGGGTGGCGCGGCTGCTTTCGGAGTCGAGACTGCCGGTGTGCCTGGCCAACATCCAGCCGGAACCCACCGTGACTCCGGCCTGGGACATGGCCGACATGACCTACAACCAGGGCGTGCACGGCGCGCAGGATACGGCCAACGCCATGGTCCGGGCCGGGAAGCGATTCGCGGTGCTGACCGACGACTGGCGGAGCGCCGCGTTCCGCGAAGACGTGGGGCGCTGGGCCCGCGCCGCGGCCGCTGCCACCACGTGGAAGCGGCTCAAGGTGGCGATCTTCGGCTACGCGATGAACGAGATGGGCGACATCCGGGTCGACGAGTCGGCGCTGGTCCGGACGCTGGGCCCGGCCATCATCGCGGTCGCGCAAGGCGATCTGTACCGGGGCATGCAGGAAGCGGGCGATGATGCGGTGGCCGCGGTCATCGACTTCGAGGACCAGAACTTCCAGATCGACCCGCGGCTGTCGGTGACCGAGCGTACGGACCACGCCCGCATGCAGGTGGCCATCGAGAACATCCTGAACGAACGTGGCTTCGGCGCCTACACGGCCCACTTCGACGCGATCGGGGAGGACGGCCGGTTCAGCCGGCTGCCACTGGCCGCGGCCTCGTCGCTGCTGGCCAAGGGCTTCGGGTACGCCGCCGAAGGCGACGTGCTCACCGCCTGCCTGGTCTACGCCGGGCACGTCCTGATCGGCGACGCGCACTTTACCGAGATGTACGCGATGGACTTTCCGTCGGACTCGGTGCTGATGAGCCACATGGGCGAGGGCAACTGGAAGATCGCGCGCACCGACCGGCCGGTCAAGCTGATCAAGCGGCCGCTGGGCATCGGGCGGCTGGCCGACCCGCCGACGTTCCTGTTCCAGTACCAGCCCGGCCCGGCCACCCTGGCCACGCTGGTTTCGCTGGAGGGCGAGCGCTTCCGGCTGGTGGTCGCGGAAGGCCAGAATCTGGACAGCCAGCAGCTGCCGGCCCTGGAGATGCCGTACGGCCAGTTCCGGCCCGCGTCCGGGCTGCGCAAGTGCCTGAACGGGTGGCTGACGGCGGGCGGGCCGCACCATGAGGTGATGAACCTGGGCCATCACGCCGCTGACTGGAAGGTGTTCTGCCAGCTCACCGGGATCGAGTTCGTCCAGGTGTAGGTCGTTTCAGGCGCGGCAGTCGACCCACACGACCTGGCGCCAGGACGTGCCGTCCGGGGCGGTTACCGGAACCTCGCCGAAGCTAATCCGGACGGCGCTGCCGACGGGATTCAGGCAAGATGGCCAGCCGCCATCGTGGGTTGAGCCCTGCTGGTCGACCCACCAAACGCTGTCGCCCTGGACCGCGTAACTCCAGCCCGCGACGGTTACCGTGGCCAGGTGGTCGCCGACGCTGGCGACGCCGGTCAAGACGGTGTACGGGCGCTGATGGTGCTCTCCGGCCAGGAACGCCACGACCGCAACGGCCGCGATCAGGACAGCGACAGCCACGACGGCGGCGGCCCGCCTGACGCGGCGGCTGGGCGGGCTCGCTCGGCCGCCCTTGCCCGCGGCCACAGCCAATGTCGCCAACTCGGGCTCCCTTGTCAGGCGCTGCTGATATGCGAGTGTCCTGCGTTCCGTGGATTGGGTCAACCTGGATCCGCGGGACGCGTTATGGATCGGAGTGAAACCCGGGATTCACCACACTAGAGGGAGGTGAAAGCCCAGATTCACTCCGCTGGAATGGGGCTGCTGAGACTGACAAGGTGGATGGGGTGCGTGGGGCTAGGCGGAGGGCCACTGGGTGGGGAGCTGGCGGGTGGGGAGCTGGCGGGTGGGGAGCTGGCGGGTGGATCGGGGGCGGGTAGCACGGTCCGTTCGGCCGAAATGGAGGGTGCGGCGGCGGAGGGGGCACTTTCCTCGGGGGCGGTCACGGGGATAGAGGGGCGAAACAGTTTCGGGTGCGGTCTTGACCGGTTTGTCCGGCGGGTCTAACGTCTGGAGCGAACGTTCGCCCATGGTGGGCACACGCCCGGGTCGGGAACGGGAGCCGGGAACGGGAGCCGGGAACGGGAGCCGGGAACGGGAGCCGGGAACGGGAGCCGGGAACGGGAGCCGGGGAACGGGAGCCGGGAACGGAGTCAGGAACGGAGTCATGGCCAGACGCCGGTACGTCTCGATCAAGGAGGTCGCGGCGCGGGCCGGGGTCAGTTTCCAGACGGCCAGCAAGGTGCTGAACGGCGGGGACGTGCGCGTGTCGGCGCAGACCGCGGAGCGGATCATGGCCGCGGCCGAGGAGCTCGGGTACCAGCCGAACACCATCGCCCGGAGCCTGGTCCAGCGGGCCACCGCCACCATCGGCCTGGTGGCCAGCGACGCGACCGACGTGGCCATCGCCCAGGCTTCGGTGGCCGCCGAGCAGGCCGCGCGCCGGCACGGGCACTCGGTGCTGGTCGGGCACCTGGCCATGGGCGGGGCAGACGGGGCGGACATCGTGCGGACGTTGATCGAGCGGCGGGTGGACGGCATCATCGCCGCGGCACCCGAGGTGGAGGAAGACTCCGAGGTGGCCGAGTTGCTCCGGCGGTACGTGCCTTCGGTCAGCCTGCAGGCGGTACCCGGCGGCGGCGTGCCGATGGTGGGGTCCAACCACCGGGACACTGGGCGGCTGGCGGCGGACCACCTGATCGGCCTCGGGCACACCCGGATCGGCACGGTCACCGGGCTGTTCCGGCGTCGGGTCACGCGCAGCCGGCTGCGCGGGTACGAGGACGCGCTGCGCGCCGCGGGCCTGGAGCCGAGCGAGGACCTGGTGGTGGAGGGCGACTGGACACCGCACGGCGGTGCGGCAGCGACCCGGCTGCTGCTCGAACGATCGCCCAGCCTGACCGCGATCTTCGTGCACAGCGACACGATGGCCATCGGCGTGCTGTCCGCGCTGTGGCAGAGCGGGCGCCGGGTGCCCGCCGATGTGGCCGTGGTCAGCTGCGACGACATCCCGTTCGCCGAGTTTCTGACGCCGCCGCTGACCACTGTGCGGGTGCCGCTGGCCGAGACCGGGCGGCAGGCGGTGGAGTTGCTGCTGCGCAGCATCGCCGGCGAGCCGGTCCCCGAGCGGACGCCGCCGCTGCCGGTCAAACTGGTCGTCCGCGACTCCTGCGGAGCCCCGAAGCCAGCCGAGCCGCCGGCCTTTCGCGGCCGGCGCGAACGTTTGGAGGAGCCTTAGGCCTGCCACAAGGCGCTGACCGGGACGGCGCGCAGGCCAGGGCCGAAGGGCAGGGTCTGGGCGCCGGTGTAGAAGACCAGGCCAGCGATGAAGTCGCCGCCAATACGCTCGGCCAGGTGCCGCAGGCCGCGGAAGTCGGTGGCCGTGACGGTCGAGGAGGCCTTGATCTCGATCCCGACGACCTGGCCCTGACGGTTCTCCAGGACCGCGTCGACTTCAACCTTGTCTTTGGTGCGGTAGTGGAACAGCTCGGCCCGTTGCCGGGACCAGGTGAGCTGCCGGGCCAGTTCCATAAGCACGAAGCCCTCCAGCAGGGGGCCGAACGGCCCGCCGGGGCGCAGCAGGGTCCGGACGTCCGTGCCGAGCAGGTTGGCCGCGATCCCGGAATCGACGAAGGCCAGCTTGGGCGTGCCGATGGCGCGGGCGCTCACATTCCGCGACCAGGCCGGAATCCGCTTGATCAGGAAGACCTCCTCCAAGAGGGTCAGGTACCGGTGGACGGTGCTGGCCGGGAGCCGGGAGTCACTGCCGACCGCATTGACGACCAGGAGCTGACCTGATCGGGCGGCTAGGAGGCGGATCAGGGCCCGCATCTCGGTGGTTCGCTCGATCTCGGACAGCTGAGCCACGTCACGTGCGACCAGATCAGCGACGTAGGAATCGAAGAAGCGCTCCCGGCGCCGCGGGTTGATCCGGGCCAGCGCTTCGGGGAAGCCGCCCCGTACGATGCGCTCGGCGTACTCCTGCCTGCTCACGGCGGATTCGTGAGTCAGTGCCTCGCCTTCCTCGAAGACGGCGTCGACGAAGCGGTCCGCGGTCCCGTCGATCTCGCCCTGGGCCAGCGGCCACAGCTCGATGGTCTCGGTCCGGCCGGGCAGCGTATCAGGCAGGCCACGCAGGCCCAGCACGCGCGCCGAGCCGGTGAGCAGGTACCGGCCGGGCCGGGGATCGGCGTCGACCTGCTCCTTGATGGCCAGCAGCAGCTCAGGAGCCCGCTGGATCTCGTCGATGACCATGAGCTCGCGGGAGTCCACGAAGCCGACCGGATCGGCGATCGCCGCCTGCCGGGTGGCGGCAGTGTCCAGGTTTCGCCACTCGGCGTCCCGGCCCTTGGCGACCAGGCTGACCAGCGTGCTCTTGCCGGACTGGCGGGCGCCATTGACGAGTACCACCCGGGTGTCGGCGAGCGCCTCGGTCACAGGCCCTTCGGCATGCCGGGTTAGCAGCTTGCCGAGCGGCGATGGGTTGATACGTACCACCTGATCAGAGTGCCACAATGACGCCGCTCCAGGCGAGGATAGCG
Source organism: uncultured Actinomycetes bacterium (assembly GCA_963787645.1). Lineage (GTDB taxonomy): Bacteria > Actinomycetota > Actinomycetes > Streptosporangiales > Streptosporangiaceae > Palsa-504. The sequence goes on from CAWBDS010000009.1 coordinate 222,319, forward strand.
GCCGTTTCGGTGGGATACTGGCCGCTGGAGTTGTGGTGCATTGGTCGCTAGGGTCATGGTGTTTTGGTCGCTAGGGTCGTGGTGTTTTGGTCGCTTTGGTGGTAGTGGGCCGGCCGCTTGTCACTTGGTGAGGCAGGTCAGCGAAATTCGGTTGCGCGGACCGGGGCTCGTGTGTCAGCCTGCAGCGGTCCGGGCCAGTGCGGCCCGCTGAGCGAAGGGAGAGGCCGGTGTTTATGCCCGTCGCGGGCGCGATGTCGCCTGCCCCATTCGACGCTCAGCTGAGGAGCACTACCCGTGCCCGATTTTCACTCCGCCTACGACGGAAAGATCACTTCTGGCCGCGGTAAGCGGCATTTCGACGACGACGGCCCGAGCTCGGCCAAGCGCGTCCGGGGACACCGGACGCTGCCTTCCTTGGAGACCTTCGACGCTACTTACGGCCTGCCCGAAGGCGATCGCTGGTCGACCTGGGACCAGTCCACGCCGACCGAACGCGGGCCGAAACCCCATCCGGACTGGCTGGTCACCGAGCTGGCCGCGGTCGACACCGAGCTCGGCATCCTGAAGACCGGCAAGGAGGCCGACGTCTTCCTGGTCCGCCGCGGCGTCCCGGCGATGGACCGGTCCTGCCTGCTCGCGGCCAAGCGGTACCGGTCCACCGAGCACCGGATGTTCCAGCGCGACGCCGGCTACCTGGAGGGCCGCCGGACCCGGGAGACCCGGACCAACCGGGCCGTGGCCAGCCGGAGCACGTTCGGGCGGGAGGCCATCGCCGGTCAGTGGGCCGCCGCGGAGTTCGGCGCGCTGGCCCGGCTGTACGCGGCGGGGGTGCCGGTGCCGTACCCGGTGCAGATCCTGGGCACCGAGCTGCTGCTGGAGTTCATCGGCTCGGCGGACGGCACCGGCGCGCCGCGGCTGGCCGAAACCCGGCCCGGTCCGGCCGAACTCGCCGGGCTGTGGGACCAGATGGTCCAGGCGCTGGTCGCCCTGGCCCGGGACGGCCTGGCCCACGCCGACCTGTCCGCCTACAACGTGCTGGTCCACGACGGGCGGCTGACCATGATCGACCTGCCGCAGGTGGTCGACGTGATCGCCAACCCGCGCGGGGCCGCGTTCTTGACCCGCGACGCGGAGAACATCGGCCGCTGGTTCGCCCGTCATGGCCTGTCCGGCGTGCACCCCGAACCCGCCGACCTGGCCGCCTTGCTCTGCCGGGAAGCCCGGCTGGACTAGGGTAAGGGAAGTTTGCAGACCGTATGAAGGGGTGCGCCATGCGCCGACTGATGCGGCGGCTGGTGCGCGTCGAGACCGTGGCCGTCTTGGTCATCGCATGGCTGGGCGGTGCGCTCGGGCTGGGGCTGGCCACCGGTACGGGCGCGGTGCCGACCGTGGCCCTGATGGCGCTGGGGCTGCTGCTCGGCGGCCTGCTCCTGCTGATCAGGCACAACCTCGAACTGGCCGGGCGGATCGGCAACCTAGGTACCGAATCGGTGCGCACGCTGCAGACCGTGCGGCGGATCGAAGCCGGGCTCTACAACGACGTCAAGACCGAGATCAAGCAGACGTTCCGCCAGCTGGAAGCGCTGCAGAACCTGACCGCGGTCCTGCCCCCCACCGACCTGCTGCCCGCCACCCGGGGCTGGGCGGCCTCCCCCGACCTGCTTATGACGCTGGTCGACCTGGTCATCACCGAACGCCCGGCGCTCGTGGTGGAGTGCGGCAGCGGCGCGTCGACGCTGTGGCTCGCGCTGGCCATGCGGCGGTTCGGGATCGACGGCCGGATCGTCGCGCTCGATCACGACCCGGTGTTCGGCGGCCAGACCCGCGACCTGCTGGCCCGGCACGACGTCCGCGACCTGGCCGAGGTCCGCGACGCGCCGCTGGAGAGCTTCACCTTGGACGGCCAGACCTACGCGTGGTACGCGAGGCGGGCCTGGGCGGACCTGACCGGGATCGATCTGCTGTTCGTCGACGGGCCGCCCGCGACCACCGGTCACCAGGCGCGCTATCCGGCGCTTCCGCTGCTGGGCGGGTCGCTGAGCCCGGTGGCCACCGTGGTCCTGGACGACCTGGTCGTGCCGGACATGCAACAGGTCCTGCGGCTGTGGCTGGACGCCGACCCGAGTTTCAGCTCCGAGATCCTCCCGCTGGAGAAGCAGGCCGCGGTGCTGCGCCGGAAGTAACGGCTGGGCAGCTTGTGGGGGCCGGGCTAGTCGAAGGTCACGGTGTCGGCGGGATCGGAGTCGTCGTCCTCCAGGTCGGCGTCCTCCAGGTCGGCGTCCTCCAGGTCGGCGTCCTCCAGGTCGGCGGCCGGCGAGGGAGCTGGGTCGGGGCGGGGCTGCTTGAAGCCCAGACGGCCGTTCTTCATCACGCCGATGCGCTGGGCGCGGCGGGCGATGCTGCTGTCGTGGGTGACCAGGACCATGGTCAGGCCGCGTTCGCGCCACATGGCCTCGAGCAGGCCGATGATCTCGTCCCGGGTGTCCTCGTCGAGGTTGCCGGTGGGCTCGTCGGCCAGCAGGACCTTGGGCTCCTTGACCAGGGCCCGGGCCACCGCGACCCGCTGCTGCTGGCCGCCGGACAGCTCGCCGGGCACGTGCCGCAGCCGGTCGCCGAGGCCGACCGCCTCCAGCGCCATCGCGGCCCGCTGCCGCCGGGCGGCCGCACCGACCCGCTGCGGGACCAGCGCGGCCTCCACGTTCTCCAGGGCTGACAAGGTGGGCACCAGGTTGAAGGTCTGGAACACGAACCCGATGGACCGAGCGCGCACCGTGGTCATCTCGGTCTCGCGCAGCTGGGCCAGGTCCCGCCCGTCGAACTCGACGATGCCCGAAGACGGCCGGTCCAGGCCGCCCAGGATCTGCAGCAGCGTGGACTTGCCGTGCCCGGTCGGCCCCTGCACGGCCAGCCACTCGCCGTCCTCGATCACCAGGTCCACGCCGCGCAGGGCGGCGACGGTGCTCCGGCCCTTGTGGTAGTTCTTGGTCACTGCGGAGAGCTTGTACATCAGGCGTTCCTCCCGTTCAGGCGACCTTGGACAGCGCGTCCGCGGGACGCAGGCGCGCGGCGCGCCAGCCGCCGACCGTCCCGGCGATGATGCCGCCGGCCACGGCCAGCGCGACCGCCAGCACGATGACGCCGGTGCTCACCGACGCGGTCAGGTGCACGGCCACGGTGTGGGCGGCCGCGTTGGCGTTACGGGCGTTCGCGAAGGCGCCGCCTGTCCCGCCGCCTCCGCCGCCTCCCCCGCCGGGGAAGCCACCGCCGCCAGCCCCGGCCCCGGCCCCGCCTCCGGCCCCGCCGAAGCCGAACTGCCGGGCGCCGCCGGGCGTGGCCGTGCCGGTGGTCTGGCCGACGACGGCGGTCAGCTTGGGCGACAGCTTGGTCACCAGCTCCGCGCCGGCCAGGCCGAGGCCCACGCCGATCGCGCCGCCGATGATGCCCATGGTCACGGCCTCCCCCAGCACCTGGCCGATGATCCGGCGGCTCTTCCAGCCGAGCGCCTTGAGGGTGCCGAACTCCCGTACCCGGCGCGATACCGCGGCCATGGTCAGCAGGCTGGCCAGCAGGAACGCGGCGACCAGGACCGAGATCGCGAGCCACTTGCCGAGGTTGTTGGCCAGGCTCGAGGCGCTGGACAGCGAGCCGGTGACCTCGTTGGCCAGGTCGGCGGAGGTGGTCACGGTGTCCGCGGGCAGCGCCCTGGAGATCTCGCCGGAGACCGGGCCGATGGCCGAGGAACTGCTGGCCGCGACGTAGATGGTGTTCACGTCGTTCTTCAGGTTGGCCAGCTTCTGGGCCACCGCCAGCGGGATGTAGACGTCGGACGGGTTGTCCCCCGCGGGCTCGCTGACGATGCCGATGATCTTGAAGTTCGTCGTGGTACCGCTGCTGTTGCCGATCGCGATGGTGGAGCCGACCGCGAGCTTGTTCTGGGCCGCGTAGTTGGCGTCGATCACCGCGACATCCGACGAGGCGTCCGCGGTGGTGAAGGTCCGCCCGGAGCTGAGCTTGCCGGAACTGAGCGGGCCGAGTTCGCCCGCGCTCAGGTCGACTCCGTTGACGGTGAAGCTGTTGGTGGTGAAGTTGGCCCGGAAGTTCTGGAAGCCGGAGCCGGACCCGCCGGCCCCGCCGCCGTTACCGCCCCCGCCCCCGCCGCCGTTGCCGCCTGCGCCCCCGCCGCCGTTGAAGTTGATGGCCGGGACGGTGCCGCTGAGGGTCCGGTCGTTCAGGGTCAGGCCGCCGGCCGCGGCCGCCACATCGTGCAGGCCGGCCACCGCGGTGACCGAGGAGGCGTCGATCGAGGCGAGCGTGGCGGTGCCGCTCAGCGTGCTGGTGTTGATCTTGGTGCCGGCCGCGGGGCGCTTGGTGGTGCCGGCCCGGAACCCGAATCCGAACGACCCCGGCGTGGCCGAACCGGCGGTCGGCGTCTTGGTCACGGTGACGTCGGTGCCCACGCCGTACAGGGCCTTGAGCACGGTGCCCTGGGCGTTCTTGACCCCGGCCGCGGCCGCGGTCACGGTGATGACCAAGCCGATGCCGAGCGCCAGGCCCAGCGCGATGAACACGGCCTGGCGCATACGGCGCCGCAGTTCACGCCGCAAATAAGTAAAGAACATCTCCGCACCCCTGCTCGGCAGCACCGGATATCCGAACGCTCGGCATATTGGCGGCGCGGAGACCGCCCCGGGAGTCCGACGGGTTGGCACCGCGCCAATTCCGAGCATGGCCGTGCTACCTGAAGGACCGCTGAGTAGAACCTCCGGAATTTCGCCAGGTAAGGGTGCGCCGTTAGATGCCGCGGACCGCCCGGATCGACTCGCGCAACGAGCTCGTCGTGGCCAGCACGGCCGAAGGCTCGTAGCCGCAGTGCGCCATGCAGTTGGCGCACCGGGGGTCCTTGCCCCGCCCGTAGGAGTCCCAGTCGGTGGTCTCGATGAGTTCCTTGTAGGTCTTCACGTACCCGTCGCTCATCAGGTAACAGGGCTTCTGCCAGCCGAGCAGCGAGTAGGAGGGGATGCCCCACGCGGTGCAGCCGAAGTCGGTCTTGCCCTCCAGGAAGTCCAGGAACAGCGGCGTGTGGTTCAGCCGCCACTTCTTGCGGCGGCCGTCCGCGAACGCCTTGCGGAACAGCTCGCGGGTCTCGGTGACGCCCAGGAAGTGCTCCTGATCGGGCGCCTTCTCGTAGGCGTACGCGGGCGAGATCTGCATTTCGTCGATGCCCAGGTCATCGTTCAGGTAATTCAGGACATCGATGATCGTCTGCGGGGTGTCGGTGTTGAAGAAGGTGGTATTGGTATTCACCTTGAATCCGCGCGACTTGGCCAGCTTGATCGCCTCGACCGCCTCGTCGAATACGCCTTCCTTGCAGACCGATTCGTCGTGCCGCTCGCGCAGCCCGTCGATGTGCACCACGAAGGCGAAGTAGGGCGACGGCTTGAACTTGTCGATCTTCTTGGGCAGGAGCAGCGCGTTGGTGCACAGGAACACGAACTTCTTGCGCTTGATCAGCTCGGTGACGATGACGTCGATCTGCGGGTGCATGAGCGGCTCGCCGCCGGCCAGGGACACCATCGGCGCGCCGCACTCCTCGATGGCGGCCAGGGCCTGCTCGACCGGCATCCGCTGCTTGAGGATGTCGTGCGGCTGCTGGATCTTCCCGCAGCCCGCGCACTTCAGGTTGCAGGCGAACAGCGGCTCGAGCTCGACGAGCAGCGGAAACTTCTTATGGCCAGCCAGCTTCTGGCGCATCAGGTAGGACCCGACGCGCATCGACTGGCGTAGTGGCATGGGCATTATTGCCGTACCTCCTTGGGCAGGCCGAACCGGATTGATTCCGTGGTCGTCACTCGCTCGGACACGGACACTTCGCCGAGGCCGGACAGCGCCGCGATGATCTCCTCCACCACGGCGGGTGGCGCCGATGCGCCGGCCGTCAGGCCGATCGTGGATACCCCGGCCAGCCAGTCGAGCTGGATGTCCTCGGCCCCGTCGATCAGGTGGGCCGGCGTGCCAGGCCCGCTCGCAGGTTTCGACCAGCCGGACCGAGTTGGACGAGTTCTTCGAGCCCGCCACCAGCACCAGGTCGGATTCGGCGGCCACCGCGCGCACCGCGGCCTGCCGGTTGGTGGTCGCGTAGCAGATGTCGTCGCTGCCCGGCGCGCGCATCGCGGGGAAGCGTTCCCGCAGTGCGCCGGCCACCTCGGTGGCCTCGTCGACCGACAGTGTGGTCTGCATCAAGTAGGCCACCCGCTCGCCGTCCCGGGGCTCGAGCGCGGCGACGTCGGCGGCCGTCTGGACCAGGACGGTCGAGTCCGGCGCCTCGCCCAGCGTGCCCTCGACCTCCTCGTGCCCGGCGTGACCGATGAGCGCCACCGTGTACCCGTCGGCGGCGAACCGGCGGGCTTCGGCGTGCACCTTGGACACCAGCGGGCAGGTGGCGTCGATGACGGCCAGGCCCCGGCGGGCCGCGTCCTCGCGTACCTTGGGCGACACGCCGTGCGCGGAGAACACCACGGTGGCCCCGTCCGGCACCTGGTCCAGTTCGTCGACGAACACCGCGCCGCGGCTCTCCAGGTCGCCGACCACCCGGGTGTTGTGCACGATCTGCTTGCGCACGTAGACCGGCTCACCCTGGCGTTCCAGGACGCGCTCGACGATCTCGATGGCCCGCTCCACACCGGCGCAGAACGACCGCGGCCCGGCCAGCAGGATCTGGCGGGTACCGCACGCCGCGGTCCAGCGCTGGGCCACCGGCGCGGCGGCCCGCAGCGAGCGCAGCGCGGCCAGCCCGCCGGAGACGATGCCGGCCAGCGGGTGGTCCGGGGTGTCGGACACCGCCCGGATGACCGCCACCGGGCGCCCGGCCGCCGCGGCGGCCAGCGGTGCCGATTCCATGTCGGCCAGCAGCGCGCCCGCGGCGGCCAGCTTGGCCCGCTCGGCGCGCCGGACCAGGTGGTCGACGGTGGTGATCCGGCCGGTCCGGGCCGTCAGCCCGGCGCGCCGCAGTTCGCCGGCCAAGATCGGCGCGGAGGCGCTGGTCACGGCGCCCACTTCGGTGCCCACGACCAGGTCGCCCGGGCTGAGGTCGGCGCTCAGGCCGCCGCCCACACCCATGATCATCATTTGGCCGAACGGATCGGCGTTCAAGCGCTCGGCCGCCTGCGCCGCGCGCGTGGTTCCGTAGCCGGTGCGCAGCACGTCGGGCGGGTTGGCCAGGTCACGCAGCCCGCGGCGCAGGGCCCGGGCCTCGATGCGCAGCGGCGCGCAGATCAGCGGCCGGCCGGCCGAGTCGCTTAGCTCCCCGTCTTCGCGCGGCCGGGGGATGGTATCCGTCATGCGCTGCCTCCGGATGTGTGGGCCGTTACGTACCGGCCGAGTGCGCTCAGGGGGAAGGCCAGGCGGTACAGGTGGTAGTTGATGTAAAAGTCGCCGGGGAAGCCGGTGCCGGTGAACTGCGGCTCGTCCCAGGTCCCGTCGTCACGCTGGGTCTGCGCCAGCCAGCGGATGCCGCGCTCGGCGGCTTCGCTGGCGTGTTCGCCCGCGGCGAGCAGGGCGAGCAGGGCCCAGGCGGTCTGCGAGGCGGTAGAGACGCCCTGGCCGGCCAGCGCCGGGTCGTCGTAGGAGCGCAGGTCCTCGCCCCAGCCGCCGTCGGGATTCTGGCGCTGCTCGAGCCAGGCCACCGCGCGCCGGATGGCGGGCTTGGACGGCCGGACCCCGGCCGCGATCAGCGCGGGCACCACGGCACCGGTGCCGTAGAGGTAGTTCGCGCCCCACCGGCCGAACCACGATCCGTCTTGTTCTTGGGCCTTGAGCAGCCAGACCACGCCGCGGCGGGCCGCGGGGTGATCGGCCTGTCCCTCGGCGGCGAACGCCTCGACGATATGGCCGGTCACGTCGGCCGAGGGCGGGTCGATGACCGCCCCGAAGTCGCAGAATGGCAGCTTGTTGACCAGCGCCCGGGTGTTGTCCGCGTCGAACGCGCCCCAGCCGCCGTCCTTGGACGCCATGCCGGCCAGCCAGCGCAGCCCGCGCTCGATGGCCGGCTTGGCCTCGGCGGCGGGCAGCGCGACCCGGCGCAGGGCCAGCACGACCTCGGCGGTGTCGTCGGTATCGGGATAGATGTCGTTGTCGAACTCGAACGCCCAGCCGCCGGGGGCCACGCCGGGCCGGCGGACCTGCCAGTCGCCGGGGCCGCGGATCTCCTCGCCGAGCACCCACTCCCCCGCCTGGACCAGGGCCGGGTGATCGGACGGCAACCCCGCGTCGGCCAGGCCGATCATGGTCAGCACGGTGTCCCAGACCGGCGACTGGCACGCCTCCAGGCGGCGCACCGGGCCGTCGGGACCGTCCTTGGTGATGGTGAACCGGTCCAGGCCTTGGAGCCCGCGCTGCATCACCGGGTGCTCAAGGTCGTAGCCGAGCAGGTTCAGGGCCATCAGCGAGTAGACCCAGGGTGGCTGGATGCCGCCCCAGCAGCCGTCGCGCTCCTGGCGGGCGATGATCCACTCCGCGCAGCGCCGCAGCGCGGCCCGCCGTATCGACTTCACCGGCCGGTAACGATGAAGGGCCCGGTCCAGGGTGTTGAAGACGTGGGACCAGGGGTCGGGAGTGGCACGCGTGGCGGTCTCGCTGGTCGCGGGGAGGGGGCGCGCGTCGGAGAAGCGGGGCGTCCTGGGGCCGCGGCCGTGCGGACCGCCGGTCTTCAGCTCGTCGATGGTGAACGGCAGCGGGCGGGACGGGCGGAACGACTGGACGACGGCCAGGGCCACGATGGTCTGCCGGGCCCAGCAGCCCCAGTCGTAGATGTTGAGCGGGAACCAGGAGGGCAGGTAGATCAGCTCGGGCGGGATGACCGGCAGGTCGTCCCAGGACCACCGGCCGGACAGGGCCAGCCAGAGCCGGGTGAACACCCGGGTGGCCTCCACGCCGCCCTGGGCCAGGATCCAGTCCCGGGCCCGCAGCAGATGCGGGGCGTCCGGCTCGTCGCCGGCCAGCCGCAGCGCCACGTAGGCCTCGACCGTGGTGGACAGGTCCGCGGGTCCGTCGAAGAAGTTAGCCCACGTGCCGTCGGGGCGCTGCTGGGAGCGGATCCAGCGGGCCGCGGCCGCGGTGGCCGCGTCGTCGCGGACGCCGAGGAACTGGCGCAGCAGCAGGTCCTCGGCGTCCATGGTCACGTTGGTCTCGAGCGCGCCCTGCCACCAGCCCTGGTCGTGCTGCAGCCCGAGCACGTGCTCACGGGCCCGGGCCAGGGTGACCCGGGCTGAGTCGAGGACCGAGAAGCCGACCTCGGCATCTGTTACCACTGGCGGGCCGTGATGAACTCGGCGATCGCGGTCAGTTCGGCGCGCACGTCGGCGGGCAGGTCGATGTCGGCCAGGCTGGCGTTGGCCGCGGCCAGCTGCGCGTCGGCTTCGGCCTCGGCCCACTGCTTACCGCCCGCGGCGACGATCAGGTCGGCCGCGCGGATCAGGTCGTCCTCGCTCAGCGGCGCCGGGTCGGTGAGCAGGGCTCGCAGCTGACCGGCCTCGGGCGTGCCGCTGGTCAGCGCGGCCACCACGGGCAGCGACTTCTTGCGCGCGCGCAGGTCCGCGCGCACCGGCTTGCCGGTGACCTCGGGCGCGCCCCAGATGCCCAGCAGGTCGTCGGTGAGCTGGAAGGACAGCCCCACGTGGGCGCCGAACCCGGCCAGGGCCATGGCCAGCGTGGGCGGAGCGCCCAGGTGCACCGCGCCGATGCTGCACGCGCAGGCCATCAGCGCGGCGGTCTTGTCGCCCGCCATATCCAGGCACTCGACCAGCGACACGTCGTCGCGCTTCTCGAAGGCCAGGTCCGCGCCCTGCCCGCTGATCAGCCGCTGCACCGCCGCGGACAGGCACCGGGCCGCCCACGGACCCTGCGGGGTGCCGTCTTCCAGCAGCAGATCCTGGGCCAGCGCCAGCAGCGCGTCCCCGGCCAGGATGGCGGCGCCCACGCCGAACACGGTCCAGGCGGTGGGCCGGTGCCGGCGCTCGGTGTCGCCGTCCATGATGTCGTCGTGCAGCAGCGACCAGTTGTGCACCAGTTCCACCGCGACCGCGGCGGTCACGCCGCGCTCGGGCGGGGCGCCGGTGGCGCGGGCCGACAGCAGGGCCAGCGCGGGCCGCAGGGCCTTGCCGCTGCCGCCGCTGGTCGGGTTACCCTCGGCGTCGGCGAAGCCGAAGTGGTAGGCCGTGACCACGCGCACGTCCGGCGTCAGCCGGCCGATCGTCGCCTCGATCGCCGGGCTCACCAGGTCCCGGGCCAGGGCCACGCCCTCAGGCATCACAGCAGTCACTGACGTCTTCCAATCGTTGGGGTAGATGGATCCGCTCCGGAACCGGAAAGTACGGAATCGGAATATCCGGAACGGGGAGGTCCGGGTTCGGAAAGTACGGTGCGGCGGAGTTCGATCGCGGCCTGCAGGCCGCTGCGGACGGCGCTCTCCATGGTGTCGGGCCAGCCGGTCGCGGTCCACGCGCCCGCCAGGACCAGGCCCGGCAGGCTGGTGCCCGCGGCCGGGCGCAGCGCGGCGGTGCCGGGCCCCTGGCGGAACGTCGCGCGCCGCTCGCGGGTGACGAAGAACTCGGTGACCTGCGCCTCGCGGGCCGCGGGGAACAACTCGGCCAGCGCGGGCACGAACTGCTCGCGCAGCGCGGCGGCGGGCACGTCCACATATTCATCCGCCGCCGACAGCGAGATGGCCAGGTACTGCGGCCGCCCCGCACCTTGCGCACCACGGGCAGCGTCCGTGACATCGGCAGCGGAGTGAAACCCCGAATCCACCACCACAGAGCGTGGTGAAACCCCGGTTTCACTCCGTTCGGATGGCTTGGAGGCGACGGGCGGGGTGGAACGGGCGGGGGTGGGGAGGCGGTCGAGGCCGGAGATGCGGGTGCGGTCGAAGACCCACTGGACTGGGGAGTCGATGGCGGCGGCGAAGGGCTCGTCCATCACCGGGCGGTCGTAGATCACGTGGACGTTGACGATGGGCGAGGCGCCCAGGGCCGCCCAGCCGGCGACGGTCGCTTCGGGCAGCGCGCCGGGCGGGATCAGCCGGGCGGCGACGTCATGCGGCACGGCCAGGACCACGGCATCCGCGGCGATCTCGGTAGCGCCGGCGGCATCCGAGGTCACGGCAGCGGCATCGGTGGGGTCCACGGGACGGGCGAGGCGGACGCGGAATCTGGGGCTCGAAGGGTCGGTGGGGCTGGCGGGGTGCTCAGGGTGTGCGTTGCCATTGGGGCTGGTGGGGCGTGGGGGGGTAGTGGGGTTGATGGCGGTTACTTTGGCGTTTAGGAGGACTTGGGCGCCTAGTTTGGTGAGGAGGGTGGCGCCGGCGTCGCCGTGGAGTTCGCCTAGGGGGAGGGCGGGGACGCCGATGTCGGCGGCGTTGTTCTTGCCCAGCAGGCCGGTCTTGACCACGAAGGCGGCCAGCGACAGGGAGGCGTCGTCACCCGCGATGTTCAGGGCCGAGACGCTGAACAGGTCCCACAGGGCGCGGCGGGCGCGTTCGGTCTGGCCGCGGGCGGCCAGCCAGTCGCCGAAGCGCTGCTCGTCGACCCCCGGACGCGACGGGTTGACGAAGCGCATAGCGAGAGCGGGTCGTGCCACGTTGGCCCGTTCGGCCAAAGAAAGAAAGGCATACCGGCCGAGAGCGGGCAGCATATGCAGGGGGCCAGGCAGCGCGGTCCGGCGGAGCCGCCCTGGCCGCGGGGTCGGGCCGGGGGCCAGCACGCGGACGTCGAAGCGGTTCTGGACCGGGGCGTGCTCGGTCATGCCGAGCTTGCCGAGCAGGTCGCGGTAGGCGGTGCAGCAGCCCAGGAAGATGTGCTGGCCGGTGTCGACGGTCAGGCCGTCGCGGTTGAACGAGCAGGTCGCGCCGCCCAGCCGGGGCCGGGCCTCGAGCAGGGTGACCGCGGCACCCGCCTCGGCCAGCGCGATGGCGGCGGTGATCCCGGCCAGGCCGCCGCCGATCACGGCCACCCGAGGAAGGGGGGAGGGGAGGTGCGCGGAGCTATTCGTGGGGGTCATTCGAACCTCCCGGTCAGGGCCTTGACCGCAACCGTGGCCTTCTCGCGGCCGGACAGGGACGTGCGGCCGCGCAGTGCGGCGGCGGGCTCGGCGGCGATACGCTCCAGCAGGCGGCGGTAGATGCCGGCCATGGCGCCGGTGCAGGCCGCGCTGCGGCGATCGAGCAGGCCCAGCAGCTTCCAGCCGGTGGCGTACCAGTCGCGGGCCCGCTCGGCCTCGAACTCGACCAGCCTGGTGAAGCCCGGGGAGGCGACCTGGTCCAAGGTGGCGGGGTCGCAGTCGAACTTGGCCAGGTCTTCGGCGGGCAGGTAGATCCGGCCGTTCTGGTGATCCTCGCGGATGTCACGCAGGATGTTGGTCAGCTGGAGGGCGACGCCCAGGGAGTCGGCCAGCTCGACGGCCTGCGGGCTCGGGTTCGGGCCGCGCCTGGTGCCGAAGATGCCCAGGGACAGGCGGCCGACCGAGCCGGCTACGCAGCGGCAGTAGTAGAGCAGGTCGTCGAAGCTCTGGTAGCTGGTGCCGCGCACGTCGGCCACGCAGCCGTCGATGAGCTCGCCGAACGCCGCCATGGGGACCGGGAAGTTCTGCCCCACGTCGGCCAGGGCCAGCAGCACCGGGTCGCCGGCGGGCGCCTGGGTGAGGTCGAGGATCTGCTGGCGGGCCTGGTCCAGGGCGGTGATCTTCTCCTCGGGCGGCAGCGTGCCGTCGCCGATGTCGTCGATCCGCCGGGCGAACGCGTAGATCACGGCCAGGGCACGCCGTTTGTCCGGCGGCAGCAGCCGGATGCCGTAAGCGAAGTTCCTGGCCTGTGACCAGGTGATCCGTTCGCATTCGGAGTACGCCTCGGTCAGTTCCACTACCGCCCCCTCGCGTAGGCCTTGGCCAGCTCGGCCAGCATCCGCGGCTTGCGCGGCCGGGCGGTGGCGCTGAGCACGTCGTACCGCTGGGCCCGGATGGCGGCCAGCGCGGCCCGTCCGCCGGCCAGGTAGCCCGCCACGGCCAGCCGGGCCGCGCCGCGCAGCGTGCCGACCAGCGGGGCGCCCTGATCGAGGAGGCGCTGCGCGCGGTCGGTCTCGAAGCGCATCAGCTCCCGGACGCCGGGACCGGCGGACGGCACGGCCAGGTCGGACTCGGTGACCTTGAAGCGCGCCAGGTCGTCGGCGGGCAGGTAGATCCGGCCGTTGGCCAGGTCCTCGGCCACGTCCTGCCAGTGTTCGGCCAGCTGCAGGGCGGTGCAGATGCGGTCGGACAGTTCGATGCGCGCGGGGGTGGCGGCGCCGAAGATGTACAGCACGATCTGGCCCACCGGGTTGGCCGACAGCTCGCAGTACCGGGCCAGCTCGGCGTAGGTCTGGTAGCGGGTAACCCGCTGGTCCTGACGGTTGGCCTGGATCAGGTCGAGCAGCGGCTGGGCGGGGACGTCGCACTCGGCGACGGTGACGGCCATCTGCTGCATGACCGGCGCTTTCGGCGTCTCGCCCTGGTAGATCCGGTGCACATCCCTGGTCAGCTCGTCGAGCAGGCGCAGCCGGACCGCCGCATCGGACTCCCCCGCCTGGCGGGCCTCATCACCCAGGTCGTCGGTGAGCCGGGCGAAACAGTACAGCGCGCCCAGGTGCCGCCGGTGGCGTTCGGGCAGCACCCGCAGGGCGACGGGGAAGTTCTCCCCGGAAGCGTTGGCCAGTACTTCTTCGGCGCGCGTCACCCCCGGGCGGACGTGCTCGCGCACGCCGGCCCGGCCGGTTCCGCCACTGCCCCCGGTCACCACGTCATTTTCCAGGGAATGCACAATTAATTGCAAACAATGACGCGCGTGTCACATGACAGCCACGTCGGTTAGGCCAGTTGCCAAGGCCCCGAGGCGTGAGGTGTTCACTACCGTTCGCACAGGTTACGCGGCCGAAAAATAGTTTGCATCAGCGAACAACCTTATGCTACGTAATACACCTGACGCGAATGTCAGTTTCGCGGAAGTTACGCGGCAAATGCCATTGACACGGGGGCGGCCCGTCTGACCGACGCGCGGCGCCGTTAACTCGTGATCGCCGGCGCGTCGTTCCACCTGCGGTTATTCATCCGGCCCTATGATCATCCGTGCCGACTTGTCCAGGTGGAGGGAACCGCCATGGCCGCCACGAGGCTGAAAAACGGGCGCGCCGGACGCGCCCGCCGGAGCACCCCGGTTATCCGCCGGGCCCGCCGGTCGGCGGGGCTGTTCGCGGTGGTCGGCGGGGGGACGCTGGCCCTGGGCATGCTAGGGGTCCCGGCCGGGCGGGCTCCCACGTCGCCAGCCATGCTGGCCGCCTTGGGGCGTTCGGCCGCGCCGGCCTCGGCGACCTGCGCGCTGGGCGCCAACGGCTCGTCGGTCAAGCACGTCATCTACATCCAGTTCGACAACGTGCACTACAGCCGGGACAACCCGAACGTGCCCAGCGACCTGCAGCAGATGCCGAACCTGCTCAACTTCATTACCGGCAACGGGACGCTGCTCCCCCGTGAGCACACGCCGCTGATCGCGCACACCGCCGATGACATCGTGACCTCCGAGACCGGGCTGTACGGCAGTGACCAGGGCGTGCCGATCGCGAACGAGTACAACTACTTCACGCCGAGCGGGTCCACCGACACCGCCGGATCGTTCGCCTACTGGACCGACCCGATCGTGGACTACCAGACCACGACCAGCGCGCCGGTCGGCGACAGCGACTACACGCTGCTCACCGCGCAGGGCAAGAACACCCCGGCGCCGTGGGTGCCCTACACCCGGGCGGGCTGCAACTTCGGCTCGGTGGCGGCGGCCGACACCGAATTGGAGAACACGCTGCCCGACATCCCGCTGGTGTACGGGGCCAATTCGGCCGAGGCTAAGGAGGCCGAGAACCCGTCGTCGGCCAATAAGGCGGAGGCCGACTTCATGGGCCTGTCCGTGCACTGCGCTCGCGGGTCGTCGATCTGCGGCTCGGCCGGTGGCGGGGTGGCCGACCTGCTGCCCGACGAACCGGGCGGGTACCACGGGTACAGCGCGTTGTTCGGCAACAAGTTCATCCAGCCGGTGATCAGCCCGTCCGGCCCGGTACGCGACCTGAACGGGAACGTGATCAAGGATCCGACCGGCGACATCGGCTTCCCCGGGTACAACGGGCTGACCGGCCCGGCGGGGCTGGCCTACACCCTGGACATGCAGACGCACGGCGTCCCGGTCACCTTCACCTACCTGTCTGACGTGCACGACAGCTGGACCACCGGGGCTGGGCTGGGTCCGGGCAGCACCACCTACGAGAGCCAGCTACGGATGGAGAACGCCGCCTTCGGTACGTTTTTCACGCAGCTGGCCGCGGCCGGGATCACCAAGGCCAACACGCTGTTCGTGATCACCGCGGACGAGGGCGACCACTTCGTCGGCTCCTCGCCCAGCCCCGCGTCCTGCAACGGGGTGACCGTCACCTGCTCGTACAGCAAGGTCGGCGAGGTGGACGGCAACCTGACCGGGATGCTGGCGGCGCGCGGGATCAGCACGCCGTTCGACGTGGCGGCGGACTCCGCGCCGATCATCTACGTGCACGGGCAGCCGCCGGCGGCTGACACCTCGGTCCGGACCATGGAGCGGGCCGCGGCCGGGCTGACCGCGGATGACCTGGCCACCGGGGGTTCGGTGCGGCTGACCAACTACCTGGCCGACCCGGTGGAGATGAATATCTTGCACATGGTCACCGGGGACCCGAAACGCACCGGGACGTTCGCGCTGTTCGCCAACCCGGACTTCTGGCTGAGCAGCGGTTCGGCCAAGTGCGGCAGCTCGTGCGTCAGCGAGCCGAGCGGGCAGGACGCGTGGAACCACGGGGACGTGGCGTCTTCGATCAACACCACGTGGCTCGGCCTGGTCGGGCCGGGCGTGGTGCACGCCGGGGTCAACAACTCGATCTGGTCGGACCACACCGACATCCAGCCCACGATGATGGCGCTGCTCGGGCTGCGCGACGATTACACCCCCGACGGAGTGGTGCTGGGTGACGTGATCGAGTCGACGTCGCTGCCACCCGCGATGCTGACCAACTATTCGACGCTGAACCGGATGGATCACGTCTACACCCAGCTCGAGGCGGCGGTCGGGCAGTTCGGGCTGGCCACGCTGACCGCCTCGACCCGGGCCCTGGCCAGCAGCTCGACGGGCGACAGCGTGTACAGCGGGATCGAGAACCAGCTTTCCTCGCTGGGCTCGGCGCGTAATGCGCTGGTCGCGCAGATGCAGGGCATGCTGACTGGCGCGGAGTTCGGCGACAGTCCGGTCAGTGCCACCGCGGGTCAGAAGCTGATCTCGCAGGGCAACGCGCTGCTCGCCCAGGCGCTGGCGCTGGCGGCTTAGCCTGTTCCTTTGTTTTGTGTTTTTTTGTTCAGGTTCGCCACAGCAGGACCAGGGCGCAGTCGTCGGAGCCGCCGCCGGCGCGCTGGAGGTTGGACACCAGGGTCGGGGCGCCGGTCTTGAAGCCGCTGGTCAGGTTGCGTTCGGCCTCGCCGAGCAGGCGGTCGGTGCCGGCGTCGATGTCGCGGCCGGGTGACTCGATCAGGCCGTCGGTGTAGAGCATCAGCGCGTCGCCGCGCTGCAGGACGCCGCGTTCGGTCTCGGACGCGGCCCCGCGCAGGTCGGGGAGCACGCCAAGGACGATGCCGCGGGCCTTGGTCAGCCGCCAGCGGCCGGCCGCCGCGTCGTAGTGCACGGCGGGCGGGTGCCCGGCCGAGTCAATGACGTACTCGCCCGAGGCCAGGTCGAGCGAGAGGTGCACCGCGGTGACAAAGCCTTCCGAGGTCCCGCCGCGCCGCATGTAGGCGTTGCAGGCGGGCAGGAAGTCTTCCCTGGGCACCGAGCCGAGCAGCCCGCCGAAGGCACCGGACAGCAGCAGGGCCCGGGTCCCGGCGTCGATGCCCTTGCCGGACACGTCCACCAAGCAGACCTCGAGCGTCTTGCCGTCGCAAAACGACACCACGAAGTCGCCGCCGAACGAGGAGCCGCCGGCCGGCCGCAGGACCACCGAGGAACCCCAGCCCTCGCCCAGGCGGGGAAGCTTGCCTTGGGCCTGGAGCCGGTCTCGCAGTTCCAGGAGCATCCGGTCACCGCGCAGGCCCACGACGCCAAGCTTCTTGCGGGTCCGGGCCAGGACGTAGGCGAAGACGGCGGTCAGCGCGATGGTGGCCACGATCCCCGCGCCGGCCTTGCCCTTGATCACGTCGTAGAGCAGCGCCCCGGCGACCACGGCGAAGAAGATACGCAGCGCCCGGGGCCACATCAGCAGGCCGCCGGCCAGGATCGGCAAGATCATCACGCCGGGCGAGAACCACCAGGCCGAGACGTGCACGGCGGCCACCGCGATGGCGATCACCGCGACCGACAAGGCGGCCGCCATGCGCCGGTTCCTGGTAATGAACTGCCTGCTCAGCTGGGTGCGCAGGGCGCCCGCGACCTGGCCCGCGCGGCGGCGGGTCCGGACCGGGGGCGGGTTAACCATGATGCGCGAACTGTAGTCGATCACGGGGCAGACGGGTTAAACCAGTCGCGCCGCGGGCTGAGCCACTCGCTCGCGGTGAGCAGCCGGGCTAAACCAGTCGCGTCGCGGTGATGGGCGGGGTACGAAGGCATCATGACGACAGCGGCGCCGCGCACCGATCACCCCTATCCGATCAGGCCGATCACCGCGGAGGAGTTCGACGCCTTCCACAACGTGGCCATGCACGCCTTCCACAGTCCCCCGCTGTCCGACGAAGACCGGCAGCTGGCGGTGTCGCACCTGGAGTTCGACCGCACCCTGGCCGCCTTCGACGGCGACCTGCCGGTCGGCACCGCGGGCGTCTACAGCTTCCAGCTCACCGTGCCCGGAGCTCAGGTGCTGCCCGCGGCCGGCGTGACCTGGGTGAGCGTGCTGCCTTCGCACCGGCGGCGGGGCGTGCTGAACGCCATCATGCGCCGGCAGCTGGCCGACATCCGGGACCGCGGTGAGCCGATCGCGGTGCTGTGGGCCTCGGAGTCGCTGATCTATCCCAGGTACGGCTACGGCCGCGCGATGTGGCGCGCCGACTTGACCCTGCGCCGGAGCGAGGGCGCGCTGGCCGCCCGGGTGCCGGCCAACGCCGGCCTGCGGCTGCGGCTGGCCGACCCGGGGTCGGTGCTACCCGAGCTGACCAAGGTCTACGACACGGTGCTGCCGTGGCGGCCCGGCTTCATCGCGCGGGACGAGGCGTGGTGGCGGCGGACCGTCTACGACCCGCCGGACCAGCGGCATGGTAATACTGCGCTGCACTGCGTGCTGGCCGAGGACGACGACGGTCCGCGCGGCTACGCGCTCTACTCCGCGGTGAGCCGGTGGGATAGTGAGGTGTCGCTGCCCGACGGCATCTTGAACGTGCGCGAGCTGGTCGCGATCGACGCCGCGGCCACCGCCGCGCTGGCCACGGACCTGTTCGGCCGGGATCTGACCACGGAGTTCCGGCTGCGCGGGCGTCCGGTCGACGACCCGCTGCTGTACCAGCTGGCCGACCCCCGCCGGGCCCGGACGCGGCTGAAGGACGCGCTGTGGACGCGGATCATCGACGTGCCCGGCGCGCTGGCCCAGCGCCGGTACTCCGCCCCGGCCGACGTGGTGCTCGAGGTGCGCGACGCCCTGCTCCCGGCGAACGCCGGGCGATGGCGGCTGACCACGACCGACGCCGCTTCGGACGGGAGCCTTTCCGCTATTTGTGCGGCGGCAGCTGACGGTGATCCGGCGGACGTGACGCTTGACATCACCGAGCTGGGGGCCGCCTACCTGGGCGGCACCACGATCGGCGCGCTGGCCGGCGGGGGGCTAGTGACCGAGGGCCGGGCCGGTGCCGTCCGGCAGCTGTCCACCGCCCTGGCCTGGGAACCCGCCCCCTGGTGTCCGGTCGACTTCTAGTCCTTGGGTGTCGCGCGGTCCTTGGGTGTCGCGCGGTCCGTTGATGTCGTGCGGTCCTTGGGTGTCTTGCGGTCCTGGCGTGTCGCCTTGGATGTCGCGCAGTTTTCGGAGCGGGGAGAAGAGCACCCACCAGCCGGCCGCCCAGCTGCCCGCGAACGCGATCCACAAGGTGGGGCGGACGCCGATGGCGGTGCCGAGCGCACCACCGAGCAGGCCGCCCAACGGCAGCGTGCCCCAGACGACCCAGCGCACCGCGGCGTTCATCCGGCCGAGCAGCCGGGGCGGGCAGATGGCCTGGCGATAGCTGACCTGGGCCACGTTGTAGACCACCGCGCTGAACCAGAAGCCGCCCAAGCCCACCACGAACAGGGCGACCCGCCAGCCGGGCTCGGCCAGCGGGACAAGCAACTGGGGCAAGGACAAGATGAGCGTGGAGACCCAGATGACGCGGCCCGACCCGATGCGCCTACTCAGCCGACCCGAGAACGCGCCGCCGGCCACCCCGCCCAGGCTGGCCGCGGCGATGAGCAGGCCGGTGCCGGCCGGCCGCACGTGCAGCACCCGGACCAAGAAGATGATCTGCAGGGCCACGGCCATGTTACCGAACAGGTTCGCGGTCCCGGTGCAGGCCACGATCTTGCGCAGGATGGGGTCCCGCAGGACGAAGGACAGCCCTTCGGCGATCTCCTTGCGCAGCTTCTGGCGATGATCCGGGTGCGGCGTTTCCTCCGGGGCGCGCATGGCCAGCAGCGAGGCCACCGAGACCGCGTAGGAGATCGCGTCCGCGGACAGCGCCCGGGCCGCGCCGAACAGGCCGACCAGGCCGCCGCCCAGGCCCGGCCCGACCAGCTGCGCGAAGGACTGCGAGGCGCCCAGCTTGCCGTTGCCTTCAACCAGGTCTTCGGTGCCGATCAGCACAGGCAGGTAGCTCTGGTAGGCCACGTCGAAGAACACGGTGCACACCCCGGCGGCAACGGCCACCGCGTACAGCTGGCCCAGGGTAAGCGCGCCGAACGCGGCGGCCAGCGGGATCGAGCCGATGATCAGCATCCGAGCCACGTCGCACCAGATCATCAGCCGGCGCTTGGCCCGCCGGTCCACGATGGCGCCGGCAGGCAGCGCGATCAGCGCGAACGCGAGCGTGGACGCCGAGGTGAGCAGGCCGACCTCGAAGGTGGAGGCCCGCAGGACCACGACCGCGGTCAGCGGGAGCGCCAGCACGGTGATGGCCGAGCCCATCTCGCTGATCGACTGCCCGCTCCACAGCAGCAGGAAGTTGCGATGCCGCCAGAGCGTCCGGCCTGGCTCGTCCCCCGGCATGGGCTCCACTGTGCCCGGACCGTGCCGGGTTGTCCAACTCGTTGACCGGGCTGCCACAATGGCCTCATGGCGGCGATGAAGGTAACGACCAGCGCCGCGATGCGAGCCCGGGACGTGTCCCGGCCGCACGCCGAGCACCTGGAGTACGCGGAGACGGCAGAGGCCGACGCGGTGCGGGGCAGGCCCGCGGCGCGGCCGGCGGTCCCGGTTAGGGCGGCGCCGACGGCGTCGGCGGCGCCCGCAGTTCCGCAGGTGGCGCCGGAGGTTGGTGGGGCTGCGGGTGCGGGTGGGGTGGACGCGGTGGGCGGGGCCGGTCGGACCGGTGTGGCCGGTCGGGCGGAGGCTAGGCGGGAGAGGGAGCGGGCCGACGGCGCGGGGCCGACGGGTCCGGGGGCGGTGCCGGCTGCGGCGGGCGGTCCGCGGCGGCGGTCGCGGTCGCGGGGATCGGGGCGGGGTCGCGGGTCGCGCTGAGGTGGCGGTCGGGGCGGGCACGGTCGGGCGGGGTGCGGACCACGCTGATTGTTGCGTTATGCGCAACTAGGATGGGCGGCTGGGAGGCGGACGGGTGGGGTAACTGGATCACTGATTCGGGAGAGGATTGGCTCTTATCGGTGCTCCACTTGGGGCTTACGGTCGTGATCATGAGCACCGAGACCCGCCTGCAGGCCGACCCCGAGACCCAAGTCGACGGGCCGCGGGAACGGCTGGTCAGCGGTCCGCTGGCGTGGACGTTCCTGTCCTCGTTTGCCACGCTGACCAGCTTCTACCTGATGCTGTCGGTGACGCCGATGTACGCGGCGGCGGCTGGGGCCGGGAGCGCAGGGGCCGGTCTGGTCACGGGCGTGCTGCTGCTGGGCACGGTAATCGCCGAGCTGGCCGCCGCGCCGCTGATGCGGCGTTACCGGTACCGGACGCTGCTGGTGGCCGGGGCGGCGCTGATGGGCGTGCCCGCGCTGGCCCTGCTGGGCGGCGCGCCGCTGCCGGTCGTAGTGGCGGTCAGCGTGGTCCGGGGGTTCGGCTTCGGGCTGAGCACCGTGGCCCTGGCCACGCTCACCGTCGTGCTGCTGCCCGAAGAGCGGCGCGGCGAGGGACTGGGCCTGGACGGTGTGGTGGACTCGCTGCCCGGTGTGGTGGCCCTGCCCGCCGGGGTCTGGCTGGCCGATCGGTATGGCTTCACGGTTGTGGTGCTGCTCACCGCGGCGACCGCGCTGATCCCGGTGGCGGCGTTCGGATGGCTGCCCAACCCCCAGGCCACCGAGAGCCCGGCCGAGATCGGGATGCTCGAGGGCCTGCGGCGGGACGGGCAGCTACGACTGGCCCTCATCTTCGGTGCGAGCACGGTAGCGGCCGGCGCGGTGGCATCGTTCCTCCCGCTGGCGGCCGGCGTCACGGCGGGCGTGGCCGCTCTCGGCCTGCTGGTCCAGGCGCTGACCGCGGCGGCCGGGCGCTGGTGGGCAGGCTGGCGCGGCGACCGGCACGGTCACGCGAGCCTGCTGGTCCCGGGGCTGGTCCTCGCGGCGGCCGGCATGCTGGCCATGATCTGGCTGCGATCCCCGGCCGCGGTGCTGGCCGGCATGGCGCTGTTCGGCATCGGGTTCGGGATCGTCCAGAACACCACGCTGGTGCTGATGATCGACCGGATGCCTGCGTCGGGTCTGGGCACGGCCAGCGCACTGTGGAACCTGGCCTACGACGCCGGGTACGGATCGGGTCCGGTGGCGTTCGGCCTGTTCGCGGGGCACACCGGATACCCGGCGGCGTTCGCGCTGACCGGTCTGCTGATCCTGGTGGCCGTGCCGGCAGGCAGGCGGGCGCGGCGCTAGGCGGGTACCAGGCCGCCCGGGGCCAGGGCGGCCCCGGGCGCACGCGGACAGCAGCTGATTTGGTCAGTCGAAGATGGGGTCGCGGGTGCGGGAGCGCTTGAGCTCGAAGAAGCCGTCCACGCCGGCGATCAGGAGCACGCCGTCCCACAGCCGTCCGGCGGCCTCGCCGCGCGGGATGGGCGACAGGACCGGGCCGAACACCGACATCTCTCCGACCGAGATGACGGGCGTGCCGACGTCATAGCCGACCCGCTCGATGCCCTCGGCGTGCGAGGCGCGCACCGCCGCGTCGTACTCGGTCGAGTCCATGGCGGCCGCGAGGCTGGCCGGCAGGCCGGCCTCTTCCAGCGCGGCGGTGATCGTCTCGGCGTCCCGCGGTGCCTTCTCCAGGTGGAACCGGTTGCCCAGCGCGGTGTACAGCGGGAGAAGCACCTCCGGGCCGTGGGCCTGCTCGGCGGCGATGAGCACCCGGACCGGGCCCCACGCCGACCGCATGCCCTCCCGGTACCGCTCGGGCAGGTCGTCTTTGTCCTCGTTGAGGACCGACAGGCTCATCACGTGCCAGGTCGTGCTGACTGGCCGGACCTTCTCCACCTCTAGCATCCAGCGTGAAGTGATCCACGCCCACGGGCAGATAGGGTCGAACCAGAAGTCGACACGCGTAGGCTCCTGCTCGGTCATGCGCACTCCTCACATGAGTAAACCTGGCTTACCCCCGGCAGCGACAACCCCGCGGCCCGGCGACGAATTCCAGGCCTGCCGTGACCCGGGGCCCGGTAGCACAACGAAAGGGATCACCTGGTGGCATCGAACCTGACCCGCGACGAGGCGGCGGCCCGCTCGGCGCTCATCACCGTGGCCTCCTATCACGTGGACCTCGACCTGACCAGCAGCGATGAGGTGTTCGGCTCGGTGAGCGTGGTCCGGTTCGAGTGCGCCGCGCCGGGCTCGGGCAGTTTCATCAACCTCACCGCGCCGGTGGTACGCGAGATCACCCTGAACGGGGAGCAGGTCAGCCTGGATGCCTTCGACGGGGACCGGATCGCGCTAGAGAACCTGGCGGCCAGCAACGTGCTGCGCGTAGTCGCGGACTGTGCCTACTCGCGCAGCGGCGAGGGACTGCACCGGTTCACCGATCCGGCTGACGGCCGGGTGTACCTGTACTCGGATCTGGAGACGTTCGACGCGCACCGGGTGTACGCGTGCTTCGACCAGCCCGACATGAAGGCCACCTACGAGCTGGCGGTGACCGCCCCGGCGGACTGGCTGGTGGTGTCCAACATGGCGCCCGAGTCGAGCCTCGCGGACCAGGAGGCGATGCGCTGGCACTTCCCGCCGACTCCGGTCATGCCGACCTACATCACGGCGGTGGCGGCGGGCCCGTACTACGTGGTCCGCGACGAGCACGACGGCATCCCGCTGGGCGTGTTCTGCCGCCAGTCGCTGGCCGAGTACCTGGATCCGGCGGAAATCCTGGAGGTGACCCGCCAGGGCTTCGACTTTTACCACCAATCGTTCGGGATAAAGTACCCGTTCGGAAAGTACGACCAGCTCTTCGTGCCCGAATTCAAAGAGGGCGCGATGGAGAACGCCGGCTGCGTCACGTTCCTGGAATCGTACATTTTCCGGTCGCGGGTCACCGATTTCGCCCGGGAGTCGCGCGGCGAGACCATCCTGCACGAGATGGCCCACATGTGGTTCGGTGACCTGGTCACGATGCGCTGGTGGGACGACCTGTGGCTGAACGAGTCGTTTGCCACCTGGGCGGGCACCCTGGCCCAGGCGGAGGCGACCCGGTGGACGTCAGCGTGGACCACGTTCGCGCAGCTGTACAAGGCGTGGGGGTACCGGCAGGATCAGCTGCCCTCCACCCATCCGATCGCCGCCGACATCCCGGACATCCACGCCGTCGAGGTCAATTTCGACGGGATCACCTACGCCAAGGGCGCGGCCGTACTCAAGCAGCTGGTGGCCTACGTCGGGCGGGAGAACTTCCTGGATGGCGTGCGCAAGTATTTCGGCGCGCACGCGTGGGGCAACGCGACGCTGGCCGACCTGCTCGCCGCGCTGGAGCAGACCTCGGGCCGCGACCTGGCGTCGTGGTCGCGGGAATGGCTGCAGACCGCCGGGGTGAACACGCTGCGCCCGTCGTATTCGGTGGATGACGACGGCCGGTTCGCCGAGTTCGCGGTGGAGCAGGAGGCCGCCTCGACCCATTCGCTGCTGCGCTCCCACCGGATCGCGATAGGCCTGTACAACCGAACTGAGACAGGCCTGTCGCGCCAGCTGCGGGTCGAGACTGACGTGGCCGGGCCGCGCACGGTGATCCCGGAGCTGGCCGGACAGCCGCGCCCGGACCTGGTGCTGGTCAACGACGATGACCTCACCTACGCCAAGATCCGGCTGGACGAGCACTCGCTGGGGACGCTGATCGACTCCATCGGGTCGTTCACCGAGTCGCTGCCCGCGGCGCTGTGCTGGGCGGCCGCCTGGGACATGTGCCGCGACGGCGAGATGGCGGCCCGGGACTACGTCCGGCTGGTGCTGGCCGGCGTGTCCTCGGTGACCGACATCAGCGTGGTCCAGACGCTGCTGCGGCAGGCGGGTCAGGCCGCCCGGCGGTTCGCCGACCCGGCCTGGCGGGAGACCGGGCTGGCCCTGATCGCTGGCGCGCTGCGCGACCTGCTGCGCAGCGCGGAAGGCCGGCTCGGACGCGCAGCTGGCCTACGTCCGCTCCTTCGCGGGCGTAGCCACCTCCGCCGAGGATCTGGTCTTGCTGTCCGAGCTGCTGGACGGCACGGTGCGGCTCGACGGGCTCACCGTCGACACCGACCTGCGCTGGGCGCTGCTCGGGCGGCTGGTCAGCCGGGGCGGCCCGCGGGCCTTCGGACCGGCCGAGATCGACGCGGAACTGGCCCGCGATGCGACCGACGCCGGCGAACGGCACGCGGCCACGTGCCGCGCGGCGATCCCCGCGGTCGAGGCCAAGCGGGCGGCCTGGCAGAAGCTGATCAGCGGTGAGCTGACCATCGCGATGTTCCGGGCTACGCTGGCCGGGTTCGTCGACCTGGACCACCCCGAGCTGATCGAGCCGTACCGGCCCGAGTACTTCGACGTGGTGGGCGAGGCGTGGCGCGACTGGTC
This sequence comes from uncultured Actinomycetes bacterium, assembly GCA_963787645.1. Lineage (GTDB taxonomy): Bacteria > Actinomycetota > Actinomycetes > Streptosporangiales > Streptosporangiaceae > Palsa-504. The sequence goes on from CAWBDS010000009.1 coordinate 247,580, forward strand.
CTCGGCCATGGCCCAGGAACTTCGTCAGTACCGTCTACCTGGCCGGCGCGCTGTCGCCCGAGACGGTGGCGGCCACCGACGACTACATCGCCCGGACGGACCCGCCCGCCGCGCTGCGCCGGCTGCTTCTCGAGGGCCGGGACGACGTGCTGCGGGCGCTGCGCTGCCAGGCGCGCGACCGCCAGGCCGGGTAGGGGCACGGAGCGGATCACCGTCCCCGAGCCGAGCGAGCCACTCCTTGACTTCAAGCGCTTGAGGTATGGTTCGCTGCCCGCATGGCAGCTCTCACCATCCAGGACGTCTCGCGGCGCAGCGGACTGATCGGCCCGATCGCCCGCGACGCCAGCAGCGGGCATCGCCGCTACCGCGAGGAGGACCTCGACACGCTGCAGGCCCTGGCGTGGCTGCGGGCCATGGGCGTCGGGATCGAGGATATGCGCACCTATCAGGCCGACCGTGATCGCGGGGATGCCGTCGCGGAGGCCGCGGCCAGCCGGCGGGTCCAAGACGTGGCGCCACGCTTGAAGGAGGTTCTGCGATGAGCTCGGTGCTGGTTACCGGCGGGTCTTGAGGTGGCGCAGATCCTGCGCGAGCGGCTCGGGCCGCTGGCCGCGCGCGTGCCTACCGAAGAGGCGCCCGGCGAGGACCCGCCCCGGCTGATCATCCACAACGACCGGGCCCGCCGGGAACTCGGCTGGCGGCCGCGGCCAGGCCCAGACCACGATCGTGGAATCGGCCGAGAGCCTGCGTGACCTCGGCCTGCTGGAAAGCGCGCCGGACCGGGACTAGAAGGTGAACCCGATGGCGCGCAGCTGTTCACGGCCGCTGTCGGTCATGTCGGCGGGCCGCCAGGCGGGCAGCCATTGCCAGTCGACGCGTTCGGCGGCCAGGTTCTCGCTGCCGGCGCGCTGCGCGGTGATCTCGGCCTGGATCTGCTCGCGGCTGAGCTGGTGCGAGTCGCCCTCGGCCAGAACGTCGGCCAGCTGGCGGTCCTGCCGCCACGCGATCTTGGCGGCCCGGCTGATGACCTGGTGGGCCTCGGCCGCTATAGCCCTGGGCCGGGGGGCCGGCCTCAGCGGTTGGCGACCAGCGACTTGGCGATGGCCTCGCGGACCTGCGCGGTCAGGTCGGCCAGCGGGATCTGCACGGTGGTGCCGGACTCGCGCTCGGTGAGCTCGGCGGTGCCGGCGGCCAGGCCGCGCTTGCCGATGGTGACCCGGAACGGGATGCCGACCAGTTCGGCGTCGCTGAACTTGACCCCGGCCCGGACCGGGCGGTCGTCCACGATGACGTCCACGCCAGCGTCGGCCAGGGCCACGTAGACCTCCTCCCCCGCCTCGGCCACGGCCGGATCGTCCTGCTGGGCGATCACCACCACGACCTCGAACGGGGCCACCGAGACCGGCCAGATGATGCCCTTGGCGTCATAGTGAACCTCGACCACGGTGGCCAGGGCGCGTTCGACGCCGATGCCGTAGCAGCCCATGACCGGCCGGATCGGCTTGCCCTCCGGTCCGGACACCCGGATCTGCATGGCCTCGGTGTACTTGGCGCCGAGCTTGAAGATGTGGCCGACCTCGATGCCGCGCTCCACCTCCAGGCCGTGCCCGCAGTTGACGCACTCGTCCCCGGCCGCGACCTCGCGCAGGTCGGCCCACTGGCCCACGGCGATGTCGCGCTCGACGTCCACGCCGCGCAGGTGGGTGTCGTCGACGTTGGCGCCGGTGTACATGCCCCGCCGGCCGCGTAGCGCTTCGTCGGCGATGATCGGATGACCGCTCACGCCGACCGCGCCCAGGCTGCCGGGCAGCGCGCCGAGCGCCGCGCGGATCTCGTCGGGCTGGGCCGGACGGATCTCGTTCGCGCCGGTGGCGTCGATGAGCTTCTGCTCGTTCAGCGCGTGATCGCCGCGCAGCAGGACCAGGGTAAGCACGCCGTCGAGGAAGTAGACCAGGGTCTTGACCTGGCGTTCGGCCGGGGCCTGGTAGCGGGTGGCCAGATCCTCGATGGTCCGCACGCCGGGGGTGTCGAACGATTCCGGGGCGGCAAGCAGGGTGGTCCGTTCGGCTGAATCATCTACGGCGGCCAGCCGCGACGTCGCCTTCTCGATGTTCGCCGCGTAGCCACACTCCGGGCACAAGACGATCAGGTCCTCACCGGACGGTGAGGGGCAGATGAACTCGGTGGAGTCCGAGCCGCCCATCGTGCCACTGGAGGCTTCGACCGGAACGGCCGGGATGGCCAGCCGCTCGAAGATCCGCACGTACGCGTCGCGGTGCAGGCGGAAGGACGTGTCGAGCCCGTCGGCGTCCAGGTCGAAGCTGTAGGAGTCCTTCATGGTGAACTCGCGGGTGCGCATCAGCCCGGCCTTGGGCCGCGGCTCGTCGCGCAGCTTGGTCTGGATCTGGTACCACATCTGCGGCAGCTGACGGTAGGACTCGAGCTCGGTGGCCAGGTTGGTGACGATCTCCTCGTGCGTCATGCCGAGGGCCAGGTCGGCGCCGCGCCGGTCCTTGAGCCGGAACATCTCGTCGCCCATCAGCTGCCAGCGCCCGGACAGCTGCCACAGCTCGGCCGGGTGCATGACCGGCATCACGATCTCCTGGGCGCCGATCCGGTCCATCTCCTCGCGGATGATCCCCATGACCTTGAGCCGGACCCGCTGGCCAAGCGGCAGCAGCGAGTAGTGCCCAGCCATCAGCGGGCGGATGAACCCGGCCCGCAGCAGCAGGCGGTGGCTGGGTGCGCCCGCGTCGGCGGGGTCGTCGCGCAGCGTCGGGATGTGCATCGTGGACCAGCGCATGCTGCGTACTCTCACTTTCACGCCAGGATCAGGCAAGCCCGTAGTCTATCGCCGGCCGGACCCGGTCAGGCTCCGCTGAGGCCCTGCGCGAGTTCGGTCAGGGTGCGGATGTGCCGGTGGCCGGCCGGGGCAGGGCATAGTCCGTGCGGGTCGAGATGGACCGGCTGCAGGCCGGCGGCCAGCGCGCCGGCCACGTCGTACCTGAGGCTGTCGCCGACGTGCAGGACGGTGCCGTCGGCGGGCACGCCGAGCGCGTCCAGCGCGAGGCCGAAGATGGCCGGATCTGGCTTGGCCACACCGACCACCGCGGAGTCGATGACCACGCCGACTTCTACCCCGGCCTGTGGTCCGGTCCCGTCGGGGGCGTAGCAGACGCCGAGGCGGCGCAGTTCAGCCTGCACGGAGCCGTCGGAGTTGGAGACCACGCCCATGGGCAGGTCGAGGGCGGCCAGGGCCTGCAGCCCGGCCATGGCGCCGGTGCCGACGTGGTTCCAGGCCTGGCCGATGGTCGCCGCGGCGATTTGCCCGGCCAGGTCACGGCACTGATCGCCGGCCACGCCGCACGCGGTCAGGTAACCGACCAGGTACTCGCGCCACCAGGTGCCCGCGACGGGCGCCTCGGTGGCCAGGTCCTGGACCACCATGGCCTGGTAGTGGGCCCGCTCGAACGCGGCCACGTCCAGGGACATGCCGAGCGCCTGCAGCGGCGACCGGAGCAGGTCGGGCTGCGGGAAGACCAGCACCCCGCCCGCGTCGAGCAAGATCGCGCTGACCCCCGAGTCCACACCCGCACTATAGGTGCTAGCTAGCCCAGCCGAATACATCCAGGTCATCTCCGACCTCCGCCGCCGGCAGCCCGGCCAGCGCGATCACCCGCAAGGCGCTGGCTGACCTGAGGCAGGGCAGGAGCACGTCAGGGGACCGGAGACCGGGTCACGCACGGCGGCCGGGGGTGACCAGGCCGCTTTCGTAGGCCAGGACGACGAGCTGAGCCCGGTCCCGCGCGTTCAGCTTGGTCATGATGCGGCTCACGTGGGTCTTCGCGGTGAGCGGGCTGAGAAACAGCCGGATGGCGATCTCGTCGTTAGACAGGCCCTCGGCGACCAGCGCCATCACCTCCCGCTCCCGGTCGGTCAGGGCGTCCAGCACCTTGCCGTCGGCCGGCGGCCGCTCAGGCCGGCTGGCGATATCGGTGATCAGCCGCCGGGTCACGCTCGGCGACAGCAGCGCGTCACCCCTGGCCACCACGTGGACGGCCTGGATCAGTTCGGCCGGCTCGGTGTCCTTGACCAGGAAGCCGCTGGCCCCGGCGCGCAGCGCCTGGTAGACGTACTCGTCGGACTCGAAGGTGGTCAAGATGATGACCTTGACTCCGGCCAGATCCTCATCGGCCGAGATGCGCCGGGTGGCCTCCAGCCCGTCCACCCGGGGCATCCGGATGTCCATCAGCACCACGTCGGCGCGCTCGCGGCGGGCCAGGTCCACCGCCTGCTGGCCGTCGGTGGCCTCCCCGACGACCTGTAGGTCCTCGGCGGTCTCGAGGAGGACCCGGAACCCGGCGCGGATCAGCGCCTGGTCATCGGCAAGCAGGACGCGGATCACGGCGGGCTCATCTCCGCGCGGGCTTCCACCGGCAGGCGCGCGGTGACCTGGTAACCGCCGGCAGGGAGGGGACCGGTCCGCAGCGTCCCGCCGGCCGCGGCGGCGCGTTCGCGCATCCCGGCCAGGCCGTGCCCGGCGGTCCTGCCCGCGGCGATGCCGGGCTGGGGACCGTGCCCGGTGTCGGTCACGTCGATTTCCAGCTCATCGGGACGGAAGCCGACCGCGACCTGCGCGGCCGCCGGGCCCGCGTGGCGGATCACGTTGGTCAGCGACTCCTGGACGATGCGGTACGCGGCCAGGTCGACCGTGGCCGGGAGCGGGAACGGCTCGCCGGTCACGGTCAGCGTGACCGGCAGGCCGGACCGGCGCGCCCCGTCGATGAGGGTGTCGAGCTGGGCCAGCCCGGGGGCGGGCCGGACCGGGTCGGCGTCGTCGGCCTGGCGCAGCACGTTGAGGATCGCGCGCAGCTCCCGCAGGCCCTCCTTACTGGCCGTCTTGATCGCCTGGAGCGCCTCGGCGGCCGCCTCCGGCTTGGCGGGCAGCACGTGGGCGGCCACCCCGGCCTGCACGTTGATGGTGGCCATGGTGTGGGCCACCACATCGTGCAGTTCGCGGGCGATGCGCAGCCGTTCCTCGTCGACCTGTCGCCGGGCGTCCTGCGCGGCCCGCTCGCGGATCGAGCCCATGTAGGCGTGCCGGTTCGCCACCGCGATCCCGGCGAACAGGGCCGCTGCGACCATGAAGGGGATGAGGTCGAAACCGCCGCCGCTGATATGGCCGAACGGGTTGTTGGCGGCGGTGACCGCCATCAGCACGGCCAGCGTGAGGGCGGCGGCCGCTACCGCCCGGCGCGCGCTGACCCGGGTGGCCAGCGCGTACAGGGCCAGCACCGGCGCAATCAGGGCGGCGCCGTTGACGTAGCCGAGCAGCGAATAGACCGCCACCCCGGCGACCGAGACGGCCAGCACGGTGACCGGGTGGCGGCGCCGCCAGGCCAGCGCCAGGCAGGCTACCGCGACCAGGGCCAGCGCGGCCGTGGAGTGGGGCACCGGCCGGCCGTGGAACTGGCTCACGTCGAACGACTGGTTGGGGTGACCCTCGCTGTAGGTGCCGAGGACCAGGATCGCGGTCACCAGGACGGCCAGCACGGCGTCCCGGACCGGTGAGCCGAGCCAGCGCCGCCACAGCGCCCCGAGATCGGTCATGGCAGAAGCGTAGGCACGCGGCGCGACTTCGTCGCCCTCCCCCGGTTGACGATCGGCATACTCCCCCGGGAGTACGCCGGGGGCTGCTGCTCCCGCGGCCGTACCGGCAACTGTCTCCCGCGGCCGGACGACGGCCGGGGGTGACAGGCGAGAAGCTTTCGAGCGTCGGCGGAACGGCCGCCGGCCCTTTGAGGACATTGGGGATCGAGATGACCGCGCTCACCCGCTTCGTGCTCCGCCACAAGGCACTCGTAGCCCTGTTCTGGGTCGCCGTGGCCGCCGCCGGCGTGCTGACGATCAGCGGCACCACCCACCGGATGACCAACGACTTCGCCATGCCCGGGCAGGCGTTCAAGGTCGACAACCAGATCGCCAGCCAGTACGGCAACGGCGGCGACCAGACCCCGTACGTGCCGGTGATCACCGTGCCGGCCGGGGAACGGGTCACCGACCCGGCGGTGGCCGCGGCCACCGGGCGGGCCTTCGCCGCGCTGGCCCGGGCCATTCCGGACGTGCGGATCGCGGACTACGCGACCACGCACGACCCGGCGTTCATTACCCGTGACGGCCGGTCCACGTTCGCGCTGGTCTATACCGCCCCGGCCACCGGCTTCGGCGGACCTTCGCTGGGTCAGGTGCTCGGGCATGCCGTAGCGGCAGCCGCGCCGGCCGGATGGCACGTCGGGGTCACCGGCGCGCAGCTGCTGGAGAACGGCGCGAAGCCGGCCAAGGGCACCGGGATCATGGACGAGGCCATGATCGGCGCGGTCGGCTCGCTGGTCATCTTGACCCTGGTGTTCGCCAGCTTCCTGGCGCTGCTGCCGCTGGTCATCGGCGGGATCTCCGTCCTGGCCACGTTCCTGCTGGTGGGCGGGCTGACCGAGGTCACCGGAGTGAGCCAGATCGTGGAGTTCCTGATCGCGCTGATCGGCCTGGGCGTGGCCATCGACTACTCGCTGCTGGTGGTCAGCCGGTGGCGCGAGGAGCGGGCCGCGGGCCGGGACAACCAGGCCGCCGTGCTCGAGGCGATGAACCACGCGGGCCGGGCCGTGGTGTTCTCCGGGCTCACCGTGGCCATCGGGCTGCTGTCCATGATCGTCCTGCCGGTGCCCATGCTGCGCAGCGTCGGCTACGGCGGCGTGCTGGTGCCGCTGGTCTCGGTGGTGGTGGCGATCACCCTGCTGCCGGTGATCCTGGCCACGGTCGGCCCGCGGCTGGACTGGCCGCGGCTGCGGACCGAGCGGCGGGCCAGCCGGGTGTTCTCGGCCTGGGCCCGCGGGGTCTACCGGCACCGCTGGCTGGCCGCGCTGGCCGGGCTGGGCATCTTGACCGCGCTGATGCTGCCCGCGCTGTCCCTGCACCTGGGCGAGCCGGGCAGCTCGGCCCAGGCCACCAGCGGGGCCGCGCACGACGCGCTGGTCACGCTGACCGACGGCGGCATCCCGTCCGGGGTCATCACCCCGGCCGAGGTCCTGGTCTCCGCGAGTCACGGCGGCCCGGCCTCGGTGGCCGCCGCGGCCGCCCGGATCCCCGGCGTGTACGCGGCCGTGGCCCCGGCCACGGCGGACTATCAGCGGGCCGGCACCGCGATCGTCACCGTCATCCCGTCCGCCGAGAGCGGCGTGCCGGCGGGCCAGGCCACGGTGGCCGGGCTGGAGCACACCCTGCTGGGCCAGCCGCACGTGATCGGGGTGGGCGGCGACGGCGCGTCGCTGATCGACTTCGACCACGCGGTGTACGGTGACTTCCCGCTCATGCTGGCGGTGATCGGGGCGGCCACGTTCCTGCTCCTGGTCCGGGCCTTCCGGTCGGTGCTGCTGGCGGCCAAGGCCGTGGTGTTCAACCTGATCTCGCTGGCCGCCGCGTACGGCGTGCTGACCTGGGTGTGGCAGGACGGCCACGGCTCGCACGCGGTGTGGGGCATCCCGGCCACCGGAGCGATCACCATGTGGGTGCCGCTGATGGTCTTCGCCTTCCTGTTCGGCCTGTCGATGGACTATGAGGTGTTCATCCTCACCCGCGTCCGGGAAGCCTACGACCGGACCGGTGACGCCCGCCAGGCGGTCGTCGAGGGCCTGGGGCGCACCGGCCGGCTGGTCACCAGCGCCGCGGCGATCTTGATGCTCGGCTTCCTGTCCATGTCCACCGGGCCGGAGACCGACCTGAAGGTGCTGGCCACCGGACTCGGCGCCGGCATCTTGATCGACGCGGTGGTCGTCCGCTGCCTGCTGGTGCCGGCCCTGGTCGCGCTGTTCGGCAAGGCCAACTGGTGGCTGCCGGCCCCGCTGGCCCGGGTGCTGCGGATCCCGGTCCGGCCGGCACCCGCCCCGGCCGCGGTGGCGCGGGAGGAACTGGTGCTGCGCGGCAGTTAAGCACGCTGGCATAATGCCACCCGGGTGCTCGTAGCCCGGGTGGCATCATGCATGGGAGGCGCGGATGAACGGGTATCTGGACTACTCCGGCCGGGACGACGCGCTGAGCGGCGGGGCGCGCAAGGTCGGCGTGGACACGCCCAAAGGGCGCTTCCAGGTCTGGGTCAAGCGGGTCGGCAATGCTCCCGGTCTCGGGTTGCTGCTGCTGCACGGCGGGCCGGGAGCGACCCACGAGTACTTCGAGGCCTGCGACAGCTTCCTGCCCGCGGCGGGGATCGAGTACTACTACTACGACCAGCTCGGCTCGTTCTACAGCGACCAGCCGGACGAGCCGTCGCTGTGGGAGACCAGCCGGTTTGTCGACGAGGTGGAGCAGGTCCGTCAGGCACTCGAGCTGGACCGGGATAACTTCGTGCTGCTCGGCCACTCCTGGGGCGGGATCTTGGCCATCGAGTATGCGCTGGCCCACCAGGAGCACCTGCGCGGGCTGGTCATCTCCAACATGATGTCCAGCGTCCCGGCCTACAACGCCTACGCCGAGCAGGTGCTGATGCCGCCGATGGACCAGGCGGCGCTGGCCTCGATCAAGGCGTTCGAGGCGGCCGGGGATACCGAGAACCCCAAGTACATGGAGCTGCTGCTGGAACAGCACTATGTGCACCACGTGATGCGCCTGCCCCCTGCGGACTGGCCCGATCCGGCGGAGCGTGCGTTCGCGCATATCAACCGGGCGATCTACGTGTCCATGCAGGGTCCGAGTGAGCTGGGCATCAGCGCCGACGCCAGCCTGGCGCACTGGGAGCGGACCGCGGAGCTGGCCTCGATCCAGGTGCCGACCCTGGTCATCGGAGCGCAGCACGACACCATGGACCCGGCGCACATGCGGATGATGGCCGACCGGCTGCCGGCTGGCCGCTATCTGCACTGCCCGGATGGCAGCCATATGGCCATGTACGACGACCAGCAGGTCTACTTCGCCGGCCTCATCTCCTTTTTGCGCGGCCTCGCGTAACCAGACGGCGTCGGCTGGCGCTAGCCGACCTGGTGGGCGCTCGCCTGTTGCTCAGGTCTCGCGGAGCGGTTTCCCGGGCGGTCGGAAAGTGCGCTCTTCCGCGTGTCGTATTTGCTTGAGGTAGATTCTTCGCTATCATATTCGATAGAAGATCCTTCTCCGAACGGACCGTGATTCATGCCTCCAGCATCGGCTTCCCCGGGCCCCGGGCGGGACGAGGTCCCGCGCCGGGTGCTGGCGTGCCCGGAGTGGATGGATGACCCGGCGTACCTGGCGCTGCGTAGCGCGGATGAGGACCTGGAGCTGCTGGGCGAGGACCCGGACGACGCGCTGCTGCTGCTGGAGGTGGATGAGGACGAGCTGGCCGCCGAGGCGGCCGAGGTCATCGCGGCTCGGGAGCGGGCCGCGGCGGAGATGGCGCGGCTGGGGGTGACCGCCGCGATCGCCGCCGGGACGGCGGCGGCGTTCGGGCGGCGGGGCCCGGGGATGCCCGGCTCCGCGGAGCGGTTCCCGACGATCGGGCCCAGCCCGGCGGCCGGGTTCGCGTCCGGGATGCCGTTGGATACGGCGGCGGGCGGCTCGGTGCTGGCCGGGTTCCTGGAGGACGCGGCCGGGGATGATGACCGGTACGCCGGTGTCTCCGATGATGAGCTGGCCGGGATCATCGCCGCGTGGGACCGGACCGAGTCCTATGTGTGCAGCCGTAAGCACGCCGCGGTCGCGGAGCTCATCCGCCGCCGCCCGGAGGCGGGGTGCGAGCTGGCCGGCCCGGCGCAAATGCCTGAGGGCATGGATGAGTTCGCCGGGCGGGAGCTGGGCGCGGTGCTCGGGGAGACCCGCCGGGCGGCGGACGCGATGCTGTCGCTGGCGCATGAGCTGGAGGTGAACCTGCCCGGCACCAAGGCGGCGTTCCGGGCCGGGATCTTGAACCGGCGTAAGGCCGCGGTCATCGCCGCGGCGGCGTGCCTGCTGGACCCGGCCGAGGCCCGCGCGGCCGAGGCCCTGGTGCTGGGCCGGGCCGGAGCGATGACCCCGCCCGCGCTGCGGGCCGCGATCACCCGGGCGGTGATGGAGGTCGCGCCGAAGAAGGCCAAGGAGCGCCGGGAGCATGAGGGGAAGAAGACCTGGGTGGAGCGGTGGGCCGAGGATTCGGGGAACGCGGGGCTGGCGGGGCGGGAGCTGCCCCCGGCGGAGGTGCTGGCCGCGGACCAGCGGGTGACGGCGTGGGCGGAACAGCTGCGTAGGGCGGGGCTGGCGGGCGGGATGGACGCGTTGCGCGCCCGGGCCTATCTGGACCTGCTGCTGGGCACCGACTCCCGGCCGACCGCCGCCAAGCCAGATGGCGCCTGCGAGCCGCACGCCCCTACGCCGGGCGGGCCGACGGCCGGAGTGATCCCGCCCGGGTTCGCCGGGCACGTCAACCTCACCATCCCCGCGGCCACCTTGATCCGCGGCGCGGACCGGACCGGTGAGCTCGGCGGCATCGGGCCCGTCGATCCGGATCTGGCCCGCGACCTGGCTCAGGCGGCGGCCCGTAATCCTCGGTCCACGTGGTGCGTGACGGTGACCGACCAGGACGGGCATGCGGTCGGGCACGGGTGCGCCCGGCCGGCCAGACGGCGGAAACGCGACGGGCATGACCCGCCGCCTGGCGGGCCCGGGCCCGGGTTCACGCTGGTTCCCGCTGGGCGTCCGGGTACCTGGCGGTTCACCGCCGGGCAGCAGGACATGATCATCGGGATCGAGCCGCTGGCCGGGGATTGTGATCACCGGCATCAGGCCCGGGGGCATGATCCGGGGGTGATGCTGCGGCACCTGGCCCAGGTGCGGCACGCGACGTGTACCGGGCCAGGGTGCCGGCGGCCGGCGGGGCGGTGCGACTTCGAGCACAACACGCCGTATGAGGCGGGCGGGCGGACCTGCCTGTGTAACGGGAATCCGAAGTGCCGGCACGATCACCGGCTCAAGCAGGACCCGCGGTGGAAGGCCGAGCAGCTGGCGGACGGCAGCGTCCGGTGGACTATGCCGTCGGGACGGCAGTACGTCACCGAACCCACCCGGTACCCGGTTTAGCAGAGGATTACATGCCTGCGGCTAGGGCGATCAGGATCAGGCCCAGGGGGGTGGCCACGATGGCGGCGACGATCAGCCACGCGATCCGGTTGCCGAAGTTGAAGGTCCAGCCGACGCCGAACCGGGCCCCGACCATCAGGGCGGGGTCGTCACGGTTGACGTAAAAGAGCCCGGCCTTCCAGAACCGGTCGTCGTCCCGGTCGGTTCCCGCCGCGGGACGGCGGGGACCGGCGCCGCGGGATAGCCGGGAACCGCCTTGGCCGGTCCGGTAGGCGACCACGCCCAGGACGATCAAGCCGGCCGCGAAGGGCAGCACCGGGAGGATGGAGGCGGCGCCCGAGAGCTGGTAGACCCGCCAGGTCCGTAGGGCGGCCAGCAGCAGGGTGAGGTCCACCAGCGCAACCAGGGTCAGGATGGCCCGGGTCATCGCGGCCAGGTACCGGCGGTAGCGCCCGGTCGAGGTCGCGGGGTCGGTGGCCTCGATGTCCGGGCGGGCTCGGTAGACGAGCACCAGCAACCCAGTCGGCTCGGCGGTGACCCACAACTGGGCGGCCACGATGGCGAAGGCGGTGACGACCGACTTGGAGACGTGGCGGCCGCCCCAGCCCGCGACGGGCAGCCGGGCGGGCAGATCGGGGTAGCGGATGACGCCGAGGATGACGGTCACCGCGATCACGGTCAGGGCCGGGATCAGCCAGCGCACCGGGAAGCGGGGCGGATCGGTACGCCAGGTGGTGTCGGTGGCCACGATCTGTCGCTGCCCGGCGAACCAGTCTTCCGCGGCCTTGGCCGCGGTGATCTTCTGCCGGGCCAGCAGGTACCAGCCCAGGTCGGCAGCGATCTCGGCGAGCAGGATGATCCGGCTCACCCAGTGCGGCCCATGGTCCGGGAGGAACAGCGTGGCGACGATGCCGCAGACGCCTACGGCGGCGGTCCGCCAGAAGTAGACGTTGCGCTGCTGCCGGATGACGCTCGCTCCGGCCCGCGCGCTGGGGACGCGGACGCCGAACGGCACCGTCGGCCGGGTCAGCACGGGGGCCAGGCACAGCATCACGGCGGCGAACGCCACGCTGATCACGCCGGTCAGGTAGCTCGCGGTCATGGCTGGCCCCCGATGGCGGTCATGACTGGTCTCCCGGTAGCGGTCCTGGCTGGCCCTCGGGGAAGTCGAATGGGGCGATGGCCTGCCGGCACTGGCGGATGATGTCCTGGGCGGGCAGGCCCTGGGCGGCGGCCTCGGCCAGCAGCGTCTGCAGCCGGGCCGACCAGTCCTGAGCCCAGTCCGGGCGCGGCGGCCCGCTGCGCGCATCGCGCTGCACCACCGCGCCGGACTTTCGGCTGACCCGGAGCAGGCCCTCCTGGCGGAGCAGGTCATAGCTCTTGTTCACGGTATGGAAGTTGACGCCCAGGTCGACCGCGAGCTGCCTGGTGGACGGCAGACCGGAGCCGGCGGGCTGCTGCCCGCCGGCGATCGCCTCGACGATCCGGTCCCGGATCTGCTGGTAGATGGGCACCGGGCCGTCCGGTTCGATGCTGAGCAGCATGCAGTCAGCCTCGCCGCAGGGTGATCCAGAGCTCCGGGTTGACCAGCGAGGCGATGTACATCGGCCACATGAGCTGGGAGCGGCACCAGAAGCTGGCCACCTCCTCGTCGCGCACGTCGAAGGACCGTTCGCGGCTTTGGAACCGCTTGGAATGTTCGACGCGCAGCGTGTGGTGTCCCGGCTCGACCGGGAGCTCGACGGTCTGCTGCCGGTCGATCGAGCCGACCGCGGTGCCGTCGATCAGGATCTGCCATTTTCCGTTGCGATCAGTGAGGCCACCCCATTTGCGGGTTAGCTGGAGGCTCGCGCTCATCATGCTCCTCGGACTCGGTAACTGCTACTGGTGGACTTGGTGCCGGTGATCAGGCGCTCGCGGTCGAACAGCCGGGCCACCGCGAAGCACGCCCCGACGTCGATGACCAGGAGAGCGGCCGCCAGGGAGGCGGCCACGGTGAACGTCGCGCTGATCACCTGGAACGACATGAGCGCGGTCACCGCGACCGGCGGCAGGCTGGCCAGGATGCTGAGCTGCTGGGCGACGCGCGTGTCGGTGGCTCGCGCCGAGATGGCCAGCCCGACCCAGATCGCCCACGCGGCCAGCAGCGGGATGAAGACCAGCGCGGCGGGCAGCTGAGGCGCGTGCCAGATGGCCGTGGCCACCGGCGCGGCCGCCGCGAACTGCGTGATCGCCACGAAGATGCCGAACATCAGGTACGAGATGACCACCACCGGCAGGAAGATGGCGCCCGCCTTGCCGAGCAGGAACTCCACCCGGCTGACCGGTGTGGTCAGCACCGGCTCGAGGGTCTCCTGCTCGCGCTCCCCGACCACCGCGTACGCGCTGAGCAGCGAGGGCACGAAGACGGGGATCAGCAGGGGCAGGAACAGCCCCGCTTCGATGTGCCGGTCCAGCGTGGCGGTTAGCGCCGCGGCCTTGATGTTGAGGATGGACGCGGTGGGACTGACCAGAAAGACGATCGGCAAGATGGCCGTCGTGGTCACGATGAACCGGTTACGCCGGAATTCCGCGAGTTCCTTGCGGAAGACGGCCCTAATCCGGGTGGCGCTCATGCTCATTGGGTCCGGCCTTCCGTGTCTTCGATCAGCTCGAGGTAGACGTCCTCCAGGGAGTGCCGCGACTCGGCGATGGAGAGCACGTCGGCCCCGGCGGCGACCAGGGCGCGGGTGACCGCGGGCGCGGCCTGCGCCGGATCGGTCACGGTTACGACGTAGCTCGCCGGGCCGTCACCTGGCGCGGGCTCCGCCTGCCAGCCCTTGACCGCCGGCAGGCCGGTGAAGACCTGGTCGGGCGCGGGCAGCGGGCCCGCGGTCTGCACGACCAGCGAGCGGCTGAACAGCTGCTGACGCAGCTCGTCGGGCCGGCCGATGGTGCGCAGGTGAGTGTTCATGATGGCGACCCGGTCGCAGAGGCGTTCGGCCTCATCGAGCCGGTGGGTGGTCAGGAAGACGGTGACGCCGCGGTCCCGCAGCGCCGCGATCAGGCCGTGCACCTCGTGCGCGGCCACCGGGTCCAGCCCCGAGGTCGGCTCGTCCAGGAACATGACCTCTGGATCGTTCAGCAGGGAACGGGCCAGCGCCGCCCGCTGCCGCAGCCCTTTGGACAGGCTCCCGGTGAGGTCCTGCGCCCGGTCGCTGAGGCCGACCGCCGCCAGGGCCCCGGTGATCCGCTGCTCGCGCCGCGGCAGGCTGTAGAGCCGCGCGAAGTAGTCCAGGTTCTCGGCGACGGTCAGCCGGCGGTACAGGCCGGGAGCTTCGGGCATGATCGAGATGCGCTGGCGGATCTCGGCCGCGGTGGCCGGGCTGAGTGGTACGCCCGCGACCACGGCAGACCCGGCGGTCGGCGCGATCAGCGTGCCGAGGATCCGCACCGTGGTGGTCTTGCCCGCCCCGTTGGGGCCCAGGAAGCCGAACACCTCGCCGCGGGCGACGCTGAAGCTCACGTCGGCCACGGCGGTCCGCGGGCCGAAGTTCTTGGTCAGATGGCTGACTTCTATCGTGGCCGCGCCAGCCGGGGACGGCCGTGTCCGCCCGTCACCGGATGACGTCGAGACCCCCGTGCTCGTCATATCCCGCCTCCTTTGCTTGTTATAGAACTAATATAACAGGCATACAAAGTGGGGAGGCAGGGGTGTGGCGCTACGGGTGATCACCAGAGCGGGGGGTGGCGGTCCTTCCAGGGGCGGGCCTGCTCGAGCTGGGCGGACAGGGAGATCAGGATGCCCTCGTCGCCCATCCGGCCGGCCAGCATGACGCCGATGGGCAGTCCTTCGGCGTTCCAGTGCAGCGGGACGCTGACCGCGGGCAGGCCGGAGACGTTGTAGATCGCGGTCCACGGGGTGAACCGCTTCTGCCGCTCGAAGTTCTCCGCCGGGTCGACCTCGTTCGAAGTAGCCGACCGGCCGCGGGGGCTGGGCCAGGGTCGGGGTGAGGATCGCGTCGTAGGCGCTCAGCGTGGCAATGGCCGGGCGGGTCACGAACTGCAGGTAGGCCTGGGCGAAGATGAATTCCTGCGCGCCGGTGTGCCGACCGCGCTCGCGCAGGTACTGGGTCAGCGGCAGCAGGATCTCCTCCTGGGCCGGGTCGACCGGGGTCAGCGTGGCGTAGCCGTAGTAAATGGTCTCGAAGAACGGGACGATGTCCTCGCCCAGCGGCAGGGCGATGTCCATGATCTCGTGCCCGAGGCTGGCCAGCAGGGCGGTCGCGTCCTCGTAGGCGGTCACGCAGTCCGGGTGGACCTCGGTCCCGGGTACCGGGCTCTGCAGGGTGCGGCCGATCCGGAGCCGACCCGGCTCGCGGCGGGCGTGGCCGAGGAAGGTCTCGCCGGCGGCCAACGGCGGCAGGGTGTACATGTCGCCGGGGTAGTTGCCGGTCATCACGTCGAGCAGCAGCGCAGCGTCGGCCACGGTCCTGGTGATGGGGCCGTCGATCCCGAAGCCGAGCAGGTCGGGGACGAGCGGGCCGCCGGAGACCCGGCCGCGGGACGGCTTGATCCCGAACAGGCCGCAGACGCTGGAGGGGATACGGATGGACCCGGCGCCGTCGCTGCCCTGGGCGGCGGGGGCCAGACCCGCGGCCACCGCGGCGGCCGCGCCGCCGCTCGAGCCGCCCGCGGACCGGGACAGGTCCCACGGGGTCCGGGCGGGCGGGCCGATCTTGGTCTCGGTGTAGCACGGCAGCCCGAACTCCGGAGTGGCGGTCTTGCCGGTGATGACCACGCCGGCGTCCCGGAGCCGGGTCACGACGTAGTCGTCGCCCTGGGGCACGTTGTTCTCGTAGGCCAGCGAGCCGAACGTCTGCCGCACGCCCGCGACCTGGTTCAGGTCTTTGATCGGGATCGGGACGCCGGTCAGCGGCGGCAGTTCGGCGGAATCGGCGGCCTGGACCACGGCCTTCTCGGCGGCCCGGGCCTGCTCGGCGGCCAGTTCGGCAGTGATCGTGTAGAACGCGCCGACCTGCTCGTTGAGCTCCTGCGTTCGGAGGAGATAATGGTCGGTGACAGCGACCGGCGACAGCTCTTTCGCGCGGATCGCCGCGGCCAGCTCGATCGCGGTGAGCTCGTGAATCTGGGTCATGGTGGAGATGCTAGACCACTGAAGCGCCGGGACGTTCGGCGTGTTATCGGGACGAATAGCCTGCTTCAAATCAGTCGGAGCGGGCACAATCGTCGTAGCACGGTGCTGTGCGCTGAGTCCTAAGGCAGTTACGCTCAGGTAGTAGGTGAAACCCGATGGCGTGGCAGAAGCCGAGAAACCGCAAGTCACCAGAGCGAGTGGAGACGCCCAGTAATGGCGGCGGGACCGCACCCGACCGGGCACGGTTGCATGCCGTGACTTCGGACCAGGACAGCAGGCCATCGTGGCCGTCGCCGGACCGCTGGCCCAGCGCGCATCCCACGATCCCGCCGAGCTCCGATTCCGCTTCCGATTCCGCTGCCGCTGCCGCGGGCGATCCGGGGGAGACCGATCCGGACGACCGGCCGTTCTGGGAGAGCTGGGGGCGGGTCGACGACCCGGCCGACCTGGACGATCCCGGCGACGACTTCCCGGAAGACGGCGGCGCGGATGACGCGGTCACCGACGTCGACCCACGGCCGCGGCCGTCCTGGGAGCCGGTGGCCGCCACCGCCGGCCAGATCCGTGAGCAGCCCAAGACCGAGGGCATCGGGCAGCATCTGGGCGGCCTGACCCACCTGTCGGGCAGCCCGCGACGGCGAGCCTGGCAGCGACGCATCGTCGTGGCGATCATCGCCGGGGTGGTGTTCGGGTTCCTGCTGCACGACTGGCGGTGGGGACTGACCTTCGCGGTGCTCGCGGCCATCGTCGACGCGGTCCTCCGGTCCCGGACCAGCTTCCGCGGCCCAGCGGGCGTCCGGCTGACCGGCGCGCAGAAGCGCACCATGCGCCAGCTGTCGAGCCTGGAGCGCGGGGGCTACCGGTCCATGCACATCGTGCCCATCCCGAACAGCGAGGAGCAGATCGACCACCTGGTCATCGGCCCGGCGGGCGTATTCGCCATCGACTCCGAGGACTGGGACAAGCGGATGCCGGTGCGGACCAGCAACCACCGGCAGCTGTGGCACGGGCCGCGCAGCATGAAGGACCGGCTCGAGCACGCCCACTGGGAGGCCGACCAGGCCGCGGCGCTGCTGTCGGCGGAGACGGGCAGCCCGGTCACGGTCCGCGCGGCGATGGCCGTGTACGGGCCGAAGATCCCGTGGGACGTGGCTGAAATCCGGGATGTCGACACGTTCAGCGGGCCCCGGCTGCGCATCTACCTGCGCAAGCGGGCCCGGAAGCGGGAGCGCAAGCCACTGACCAAGAGCGAGATCGAGCGGATCGACAAGGCCGCTCATGTGGCGTTCAAGCGGGATCAGGCCAGCTGAGCCCGGTAGGCTGGGTGCCTTGCGGTTAGATTTTCGCTCCGCATTCAGGTCTCGCTCTTCGCGCTCGGGAGAATCATCATGCCTCCGCTTCGGTCTCGGACGGTCACGCACGGCAGGAACATGGCGGGCGCGCGTGCCTTGCTGCGCGCCACCGGGGTGGCCAGGGAAGACATCGGCAAGCCGATCATCGCGGTCGCGAACAGCTTCACCGAGTTCGTCCCCGGGCACGTGCATCTGCGCGAGGTCGGGCAGGTGGTGGCCGCTGCGATACGAGAGGCCGGGGCGATCCCGCGGGAGTTCAACACGATCGCGGTGGACGACGGCATCGCCATGGGGCACGGCGGCATGCTGTACTCGCTGCCGAGCCGGGAGCTGATCGCCGATTCGGTGGAGTACATGGTCAACGCGCACTGCGCGGACGCCATGATCTGCATCTCGAACTGCGACAAGATCACCCCGGGCATGCTGATCGCCACCATGCGGCTGAACATCCCGACCGTGTTCGTGTCCGGCGGCCCGATGGAGGCCGGGGCGCCCGCGGGGCTTTCTGCTGCCAGCGGCCGCAAGCTGGACCTGATCGATCCGATGGTCGCCTCGGCGGATCCTTCGGTCTCCGACGATCAGCTGCTGGCCATGGAGGAGTCGGCCTGCCCGACGTGCGGCTCGTGCTCGGGCATGTTCACGGCCAACTCGATGAACTGCCTGACCGAGGCGATCGGCCTGGCCCTGCCGGGCAACGGCAGCACGCTGGCCACGCACGTGGCCCGGCGGGAACTGTTCGAGCGGGCGGGCGAGGTGATCGTGTCGATCACCCGTGACTACTACGAATCCGGCGATGCCTCGGTGCTGCCCCGGTCGATCGCCAGCCGGGACGCGTTCGAGAACGCGATGGCGCTGGACGTGGCCATGGGCGGGTCGACGAACACGATCTTGCACCTGCTGGCCGCGGCGCACGAGGCCGGGGTGAACTTCGGGCTGAAGGAGATCGACGAGCTGTCCCGCCGGGTGCCGTGCCTGTGCAAGGTGGCGCCGAGCTCGTCGTATCACCTGGAGGACGTGCACCGGGCGGGCGGCATCCCGGCCATCTTGGGCGAGCTGGACCGGGCCGGGCTGCTCAACCGCGAGGTGCGCACCGTGCACAGCGCTTCGCTGCGGGAGTTCCTGGACCAGTGGGACCTGGGGTCGGCTTCGGCGTCGGCCGCTTCGGTGGAGTTGTGGCACGCCGCGCCGGGCGGGGTGCGGACCATCCGGCCGTACTCGCAGTCCACGCGCTGGGACGCACTGGATACGGATCGGGTTTCTGGTTGCATCCGGGACGCGGCGCACGCCTACAGCGCCGACGGCGGCCTGGCCGTGCTGTACGGGAACCTGGCCCCGGACGGCGCCATCGTCAAGACCGCGGGCGTCCCCGAGGAGCTGCTCACGTTCTCCGGGCCGGCCGTGGTGTTCGAGAGCCAGGAGGACGCGGTGGCGGGCATCCTGGGCGGTGCGGTGCGCGCCGGTGACGTGGTCGTGATCCGGTACGAGGGTCCGCGGGGCGGCCCGGGCATGCAGGAGATGCTGTATCCGACCAGCTTCCTGAAGGGCAAGGGACTGGGCCGGGCATGCGCGCTGATCACCGACGGGCGGTTCTCCGGCGGGACTTCGGGCCTGTCGATCTGTCACGTCGCGCCGGAGGCGGCCGGCGGCGGGCTGATCGCAGTGGTGGAGAGCGGCGACCAGGTGGTGATCGACATTCCGCGCCGGGAGCTTCGGCTGAACGTGCCAGACGCGGTTCTGGCTGCGCGCCGGGACCAGGCGCTGTCGTCGCTGGGGTCCTACCGGCCCGCGGACCGGCAGCGGCCGGTCAGCGCGGCGCTGCAGGTATACGCGGCCATGGCCACCTCGGCCGCGACCGGGGCGGCCCGGGACATCACCCTCATCGCCCACCCGGACAAGTGAGCTGTTGTCTGTTCCTCACGCGGGGTTCGTGCGCCCGGCCCGGGCGAGTGATGCCGATGACCTGGCCCGGGTGCAGGTCGCGTCGTGGCGCTCCTGCTTCGCGGGGATCATCCCAGCGGAGCTGCTGGGCGAGCTGACTAGCGAGGAGGCGGCCGCCGTGTGGCGGGACCGGTGGCGAGAGGCCATCGTCAGCCCGCCGACGAGCAGGCACCGGGTGCTGACCGCCGTTACCGGGGAACTCCCCCGCGAGGTGGTGGGGTTCGTCTCGGCCGGGCCGGCCACCGATGCCGACCGCTGGCCCGGCACCGACGCGGAGATCTACGAGTTCCGGGTGTCGCCGGACCGGACCCGCGAGGGACACGGCGGCAGGCTGCTGCACGCGGCCGCGGACACGCTGGTGACCGACGGATTCCGCACCGTGTCGACCTGGGCGCTCGAGGTCGACGCGTCATTGCGGGGATTCCTGGAGTCGGCGGGGTGGGCCGCCGACGGAGCGCGGGGCGAGCTGGACGTGGGCGTGAGCGTGCCCGTGGTGCGGCTGCACGCCGCGATCAGCGAGTGAGAACGTTCACCTAGGATCTGTGCGTGGCTGATACGCGACAGTGGCTGGCGGGAACGCGGCCCAGGACGCTCCCGGCGGCCGTCGTCCCGGTGCTGATCGGCACCGGTGTGGCGCTCGGCTACAGCCGGTTCTCCTGGTGGCGGGCGCTGCTGGCCCTGGTCGTGGCGCTCGCGCTGCAGGTCGGGGTCAACTTCGCCAACGACTACAGCGACGGCGTGCGCGGGTCGGATGCCACGCGGGTCGGGCCGGTCCGCCTGGTCGCCGCGGGACTGGCGCCGCCCCGGCAGGTGCTGGGGGCCGCGTTCTCATGTTTTTTCGTGGCGGGCGCGGCCGGGCTGGCGCTGGCCGCGGTGACCGCGTGGTGGCTGGTGGCGGTGGGGGCCGCGTGTGTGGCCGCGGCCTGGTTCTACACCGGCGGCCCGCGGCCATACGGGTATCACGGGCTGGGCGAGGTCTTCGTGTTCGCGTTCTTCGGCGTGGTCGCGGTGGCGGGCACGGCGTACGTGCAGATGTCGCGGTTCACCTGGCTGGGGCTGGCCGCTGCGGCGCCGGCCGGGCTGCTGGCCTGCGCGCTGCTGATGGTCAACAACGTGCGGGACATCCCGGGCGACACGCTGGCGGGCAAGCGGACCCTGGCGGTGCGGCTCGGGGACGCGCGTAGCCGGACCGCGTACGTGGCGACGGTGCTGCTGCCGTTCTTGTGCGCCGCGCTGATCGCCATTTACCGGCCGCTGACGCTACTGGTGTTCGTCGCGGTACCGCTGGCGCTGGTCCCGGTGCGAGCCGTGCGGGCCGGGGCGTCGGGCCCGGCGCTGATCAAGGCGCTGGGGCAGACGGGGCGGCTGCAGCTGGCGTTCGGCATCGCGTTGGCGATCGGCCTGGCTGTCCATCTGTAGTCCCGCCATCCGTGATCCGGCCTGGTGTAATCCGGGGATTCCGGGCGTGGCCCGGGGCCAGACGAGAGACACTTGATACGAAATGCGCGGTATCAGCGACATCGCGGCGGTTGGCGTTGTACCCTCCCGGTAATCCCAGGTTGTGAGATACGGGCGCGGAACGGTGGCTGAACGCGTGCGTGTCCGACGGGAAGGTGTGTAGGTTGCCAGGGCAGGGGATGTGGTCGGCCGCGAACGGCGACGATAACCGGAGATTCCTTGCCGACCTGCGCGCGCTGCGGGACAAGGCCGCGCTGGCGTGGGACGAACTGGCGGCCCGGGCCCACTACCCGAGCGACGTCCTGAAGGAAGCCGAGAGCGGCCCCGCTCTGCCCACCCTGCCGATCCTGGCTGCCTACGTCCGGGCCTGCGACGCGGACGTGCCCGAATGGGAAGAGCGCTGGCGGCGGCTCGGCTTCGACTCGAACGCCGACCCGGGCCTGCCGATCCGGCCCCCGGGAGCCAGCCCCGCGGCAGTGGCCGGCGCTCGCGCGGGGGTCGGCGTGGCTCCGCCCGAGGCGTACGACGCGGAGCGGATCAGGGCCGTGCTCCGGGGAGCCCACGGGAGTTCGGCCGGGGGTTCGCGCGGTATCACCGGCATGCGGCGGGCCGCGTCGGCGGGCGCGGAACGAGACACACAGGGCATGGCCATCGCCGAGCCGAGGGTCTCGGAAGGCCCGGCCAGCTGGAGTGCGGGGACGAGCTGGGAAGCTACTTCGCGCTGGGATACCGGCGGCGGCGTGGAGACCGGCGGCGTGGAGACCGGCGCGGGCCGGGACGCGGATACGGCGACCGGTTGGGGTACCGACGCGGGAGAACAGTTCCAGCGGGAGGGGCCCCAGCGGGACGCGTTCCAGCGGGACGCGTTCCAGCGGGACGCGTTCCAGGGGGATGAGGGCCCGGCGACGAGTTGGGACGGGTTCCAGTCGGCCGATGGCTCGCGCTGGGACGGCGCGGCGACTGACGTGCCTGCCGGGACGAGCTGGGACGGCGCGGCGGCCGAGGTGGCGCCGGGTACGGGCTGGGATACGGGGGCGAGCGGACTGGGTGGTGCCTCGGCGAACGGGAACCACCACCTCGCCGAGGCCGGCGATCCGTCGGCTGACACCGCGGTCTTCGAGGCGCCGGACATAGCTCGGGCCGAGGCCATCCGGCGCGATCCGTTCTCCACCGACTGGCTGCAGACCAGCGAGCTGACCTTGCCTCCTGACCTTGAGCCGCGCTGGCCGGACCAAGCCGAAGGAGCGCCGAAAGACCCGGAAAACTGGTTCGCTCCGCGTGAGACGACCGAGCCGGAGCAGGCCTGGTCGTCGGCCGATACTCAGCCGTCGCCCGCCGTGGCGGAGGCGTGGTTCACCCCGCCCGAGCCGGCCGAGGATGCGCGGCCGGAGCTCGAGGCGGCGCCACCGGAGTCCGCGGCGCCGGTCGCCGGATTCTGGACGCCGTCGACGGGCGCGCAGGCACCCGCAGTTCCTGCACCGACTTCGCCAGCCTCACTGACCTCGCCAGCCTCACTGGCCGAGACTGCGGCCGGGGACACGCAGGGTACGGCGGTCCGGGCGACCTCCACCCCGGTTGACAGCCCCGTGACCACGCCGTCGCGGGCCGCGGCCGGCCCCGCGATGGTGCCCGGACCGGTCGCCGCGCCGGACGAACGGCGCTCGGACCGGCTCTACCCGGTACGGCTGCTAGTGGTCATCGTGGTGGCCGCGCTGATCGGCAGCGTCCTGGTCCTCCTACTGCGGTAGTTCACTCGCGAACCGTTAGCTCGCGTGGCGTGGCCGTCAGCTCGCGGGCTCGCTGCCGTTGGCCGATGGCGAAGTGTCCAGGTCCTCAGGTATCGCGGGAACGTCGGCTGGGGCGCGGTCCCCGGCGGTGGCCGGGTCGACGGAACCGAACGGATCGCCGAAGTTCACGCCGGGCAGGGTGGCGTTGAGCATGGCGGTCATCGCGTCGGCCGCCACGGCGGGATTGGGCGCGGCCGGGGGCGCGCCGGACGGTGCGGCTGGCGCGGACGGGGCGGACGGTGCGAACGGTGCCGCTGGCGCGGACGGTGCGGCTGACGCGGACGGTGCGGCCTCGGCGTGCGGGTCGGCCTGGAGCGCCGGGGTGGCCGGGGTGGCCGGGGTGGCCGGGGTGGCCGGGGTGGCCGGGGTGGCCTGGGGGGCCGACGAGGCGCTGATCGCGGGGCGCCCGTCCGGGGCGGCCACGGCCGGCGGCTGGCGCCGGCTCTGTCCCTGGGCCGGCGGGCTGGCCTGCGCCCCGGCGGGTGGCTCTCCGCCGCCGAACGCGCTGGCCACGGACCTCAGCGCGGTGGTGACCTCGCTCGGGATGACCCAGAACGTGTTGCCCGCCCCCTGGGCCAGCTGCGGCAGCGTCTGCAGGTACTGGTAAGCCAGCAGCTTGGGATCGGGGTCGTTGTCGTGGACGGCCTGGAACACCGCGGCGATGGCCTGGGCCTGGCCCTCGGCGCGCAGGATCGCGCTCTGCTTGGCGCCCTCGGCCATCAAGATGGCACTCTGCTTCTCGCCCTCGGCGGTGAGGATCTTGGACTGGCGGCCGCCCTCGGCGGTCAGGATCGCGGCGCGCTTCTCCCGCTCGGCACGCATCTGCTTCTCCATGGCGTCCTTGACGGACTTCGGCGGGTCGATGGCCTTGATCTCCACCCGGGTGACGCGGATGCCCCACTTGCCCGACGCGTCGTCGAGCACGCCGCGCAGCATGTTGTTGATCTTGTCGCGCGAGGTCAGCGACTGCTCCAGGTCCATGGACCCGATCACGCTGCGCAGCATGGTCGCGGTGAGCTGCTCGATGGCCTGGATGTAGTTGACGATCTCGTAGTCCGCCGCCCGCGGGTCGGTGACCTGGAAGAACAGTACGGTGTCGATCAGCACAACCAGGTTGTCCTCGGTGATCACCGGCGCGCCATTGAACGAGACGACCTGCTCGCGCAGGTCGATCTCCTTCTTCACCCGGTCGATGAACGGGATGATGAAGTTCATCCCGGGCTCGAGCGTCTTGCGGTAGCGACCGAACCGCTCCACGTTGCGGGCACGCGCTTGCGGGATGATCCGCACCGAGCGCAGGACCGTGAGCACGACGAGCAGCGCGACGACGGCCGCGATGATGATTTCAGCCAGGACCATGGCTACTCCCGGGGATAGACGAGTGCGGTGGCACCCTTGATCTGCATCACATCGACCTTGGTGCCGACCGGGATCACGAGCGATTCGTCCAGGTAGGGACGGGAGGACCACTCCTCGCCGTCGATGCGGACCCGGCCGCCGTGCTCGTTCACCTCTTGCAGGACGATGGCTGAACGACCGACCAGCGCGGCGACTCCCGTGCGCAGCGCCGGTGGCTGCTTGATATGGCGGATGGCGATCGGGCGGACGAATCCGAGCCCGGCCCCGGCCGCGACGACGAACGCGGCCAACTGGAGCGGGAGGTCGATATGGAACGCTCCGACGATGGCGGCAACCACCGCCGCGGCCGCGATGAGGCCGAAGGCAAACGTCATGGTCAGCAATTCGGCTACGCCGAGTACAGCTGCCACGATCAGCCAGACGATCCAAGACACGATGGCCGCTCCGTGGAATGCTTCTGCTTACGAGAGTATCCCCCGCCGGGATCGGTTCGCATCGCGGCCCGGCTGCGTCACTTGACGCACTTCGATACCGGGCGTTATCGGTTCAATACCGCACGATTATGTGCAATTGATGACAATTGGTCGTGCAGGTCCTACAGGGGATTTCTCCCGACCTACACTCGTCAGGTAAGGCCTGTCCTGCGGCGCGGCTGGACACCAACGTCCAGGAGGAACCTGGTGGAACGTGGCGATACCGGCCTGGGCCGCGATGCCTATGGCCTGCCCAGGCGAAGACGCCTGGGCGAACGCCGCGCCTACCGCCCCGATGACAGCGCCAGCCCGAACGGGCCGGACAATGCCGACGAAGACGAGTACGGCCAGTTGCTGAGGCGCCCCGGAGAGCTGCCGCCCCAGCCAGGCCAGCACCAGCCGGGGCAGCACCAGCCGGGCCGGTCGCGGTTGCGCCCGCCGCCGGGTCGCTTCGGGCCGCCGCCGGGAAGCCCGGCCGATGGCTATGGGCCGACTGGTACGCCGGGCAACGGCGGCCCGATGACCGCGGGGCCCGCGAACGGCGGGCCGATGAAAGGCGGCGCGGCGAACGGCGGACCGATGCCCGGGCATCAGTACCGGCTGCCGAACGGACGGCGGGTGCCGCCGCGCGCCGATCGGCCGTACCGGCCGCAGGCGCCAGGGCCCGGGGGCACGGTGCGGGGACCGTGGGATCAGCCCGGTCCGGGGTGGCGCCCGGGCCAGGATCCGCTCGGCGCCAACTGGAGGCGGCCGCTGCGGCCACAGGCTCCGGCCGGTCCGCCCCCGCAGGCTCCATCCGGTCCGCCGCCGGGCGGCGGCGCCGGGTCACACGCCTATGGCTACACCCCTGGGGCACACGGGATGCCCGGCGATCCCGGCCCCCCTGCGGGGTCCGCTGGTATCTATGGTGCGCCTGAGGGCTCTGGGGCTCCAGGTATGCATGATACCTCGGGGTTTCGGGGTGGCAGCGGGTCTCCCGGCGGACCTGGCTATATGGGAGACGGTCAGGGCGGCTCGGGTTATGCGGGCCCGGGATACACGGGATCGGGGCCGGCTGGTCCGGGCCATGCGGGCTCGGGCGCTGGCGGGACGGGTCAAGGCGGTCCCGGTCCGGGATACGCAGGGTCGGGGTACGCGGACCCGGGTAGCGCTGATCCGCGGCATGCGGGACCGGGTAGCGCTGGTCCGCGGCATGCGGGACCGGGTAGCGCTGGTCCGCGGCATGCGGGCGCGGGGTACGCGGGCCCAGGTGGCGCTGGTCCGGGGTCTGCGGGATCTGGGTACGCAGGGCCGGGTAGCGCCGGTCCGGGGTATGCGGGCGCGGGGTACGCGGGACCGGGTGGCGCCGGTCCGGGGTCTGCGGGATCTGGGTACGCAGGGCCGGGTAGCGCTGGTCCGCGCCATGCGGGCGCGGGGTACGCGGGCCCAGGTGGCGCCGGTCCGGGGCATATGGGCGCGGGGTACGCGGGACCGGGTGGCGCTGGTCAGGGGCATACGGGCACAGGGTACGCAGGTCCAGATGGCGCTGGTCCGGGATACGCGGGTCCGGGGGCTGCGGGTCCGGGGGCTGCGGGTCCGGGCGGTGCCGGTGCGGGGTCGGGTGCGGCTGGTCCGGGGTCGGCGGGGTCGGGACCGGCGGATGGTACTTCTGGGCGGCGGGAGGGGTGGGGACGGCTTGGAGAGGCCTCGAGCAGTGTTCGGGGTACGTCATCGGGCGCAGAACCGGGCGGGGCTGCGGGGCAAGTGATCCGGCAGCGCGAGAACGGCCTGCCCGCCGAACCGCCAGTGACCATGGCACACGCGGCGGTCAGCATCGCGCCGGACGGGCTCGAGTCGTTCGCGCGCGATCTGCGGGCGCTGCGCTCGAAGGCTGAGCTGGACTATACCGACATGGCCGAAACCTCGCACTACACGATGAAGACGCTGGCTTCGGCGGCGGGCGGGCTGCGACTGCCCACGCTGCCGGTGGCCGCCGCCTATGTGCGGGCCTGCGGCGGGAACGTCGCCGAGTGGGAAGAGCGCTGGCAGAAGCTGGCCGACAAGATCACCGCGGACGCGGCCAGGAAGCGCCGGGCCGACGGCGAGGAGCAGCTGGCCCTGCCGGAGCCGTCTGAGCAGCCGGTCCTCCCCGAGCTGCCCACTGCGACCGTGGTGCAGGAACCTGCCGCCGAGTCCGGCGAGGTGTACGTCATCACCTCCGCCAAGCCCCGTCAGCCAGGTTGGTAACCCCGCATCCCAGCACGGCCATGATCGGGGACGGAAACCTCGCTCGAGGATATCTCCCTAGCCGCAGTGGCCGACCGCGGGCGGCGCGAGCGGAGTGAAACTGGCAATCCACCACACCGTAGAGTGGTGGAACCCGGGTTTCACCACCCATGGCTTCGCGGGAGCAGCGCACCGCGAAGCACGCCGTGCTCTCTGGCAACGCCAGCACCAGCGGTAATCCGGCCGCGGCGCGAACCCGCGCGACCTGCCCAAAGCAGACGCTGACGACACCGCATTCCTCGGCCACTCCGGTTAACTGCATATCCTGGACCTCGCTATTACCGGGGTAACGGTCCACGACGATGGGCGGGCGGGGCGGCTGGGGCAGAACTTCACGAGGTGTTCAGCGGGGCCTGGAATAGCGCAGCTGGGGGCTTACGGTTGCTAGGTGGTGAAGGTTGGGTCGTTACTGCGCAAGGCTGGGGGTCACCAGTAGCCGATGAGCTACCCAGATCAACTAGATGAACCTCATCTGACCAGCGAGAACTATAGTCCGCCGACGGACAACCACGTGCACACCCAGTGGTCGTGGGACGCTCCGGGCGAGGCGTCGATGGCGCGCAGTTGCGAGCAGGCGCTGGCCGTGGGGCTGCCCGCGGTGGCCTTCACCGATCACCTGGACTTTACCGTCCCCACCGATGGCGACCAGATCGCCGAGGAACACGTCCACCCGCGGCCGTACGCCCAGATGCACGTGCTGGACGTGCCCGGCTACCTGGCCAGCATCCAGGCGTGCCGCGAGCGCTATCCGGACCTGCGCATCCTCACCGGCGCCGAGATCGGGGAGGCCCACATGTGGGCCGCGAGCGCGCGGGCGGTGATGGCCCAGGGCCGGTTCGACCGGATCCTCGGCTCGCTGCACGCGATCCCGTTCGACGGGAAGCTAACCGCGGCCGACGACCTGTTCCAGCGGATGCCCGCCGACCAGGTGATGCGGCTGTACTTCGCGGAGTTGCTGCGGCTGGTCGAGGGCAGCGACATCTTCGGCGTGCTGGCCCATCACGACTTCCCGCGGCGGATGTGGCCGCGGAACACGGCGCCTTATGACGAGCGGACCTTCGAGCCGGAGATCCGGGCCGTGCTGCGGGCGCTGGCCGCGAGCGGGCGGGTCCTGGAGGTCAACACGAAGAGCCCGCTGGCTTCGGTCGAGCTGCTGAGCTGGTGGCGGGACAGCGGGGGAACCGCGGTGTCGTTCGGCAGCGACGCGCACCAGCCCTGGCGGGTCGGCGCTCGGTTCAAGCTGGCGGTCGACGTGGTCGAGGCGGCCGGCTTTCGGGCGGGCCGGGATCGGTTCGATTTCTGGCGACGGTGAGTGAGCTAAGGGGCCGGCGGCGGTCCGGACGCCCGAGCGCCGGAGGAAGGGTCCGGGCCGCCGCCGACGGCTCTTAGGTCCAGGTGTCGCCGAAGCGGGCGGTCATGTCGTCCCAGCTTTCATCGTCGGGGCGGCGCTTCGGGGTGTCCGGCTCCTGATCATCCAGGGCGGCCCGGGGCAGAGGGATTTCTCGGCTCTGGCAGTGGACGGCGAAGCGCAGCTCGGCGTAGTAGGTCTCGCGGTCGCGGACTTCGGCGCGTGCCTCGACGGGGGGCCGGTAGTCCGGGCGGCCGGCTCCGATCTCTCGGAAGGGAAGGCCGGCCGAGGGCTCGGCCCCGTCGTCCGGCGACCGGCCCTCGTCCTCATACCTGCTGGCCACGACCCACACCTCGAATACCACTGCGATCTACGACGTTGCCCCGCCAGCTAACACGGCCCGCAGGCGGTGCGACGTCTGCTTAAACACGATGCGAAGTTGTTTCGCTACCATTTGTAGTGTAACCGAATGTGGCGTATCCAATGCAACCGGTAACGGGTAATAGTTCCCTATCTTCCAGGTGACGGTCTACGGACGGTCAGAAACGCACTCTCCCGAGGCGTCATGAAGCTAGTGATACCACTGTGAACACGGGGCGTGGCTGAGGGCGAGCACCACGCCCGTTCCGTCAAAAGATCCTGATTACTGTCCGCGCATGAAGTCACCGAGGATGCCGCCGACGGCGCCCGCCCCGGCGGCCTGTGGCGCGTCCTGGCGAGCCAGGTACGGCTCGAGGCTGTGGGCGAGCACGGGCAGCGGCATCGACTGCAGCCAGATCTGCCCGGGGCCGGTGAGCGCGACCAGGTGGAACCCGTCGCTGCCGAAGGCCAGGTTCATGATGCCGGGCAGCCGGGTGATGGTGAACTCGACGCTGTCCTCGAACATCCCCACGTGCCCCGGGTGCGCCATCAGGGTCTGACCGGGAGCCAGGGTGTAGTGCACTAGTTCGCCGGACAACTCGATCCAGGCCCGGCCCTGGCCCTCGAGCTTTTGCAGGATGAACCCGTCACCGCCCCACAGGCCGCCGCGGAAGCTCTGCTGCAGCCCGACGCTGGGCGTGATGCCCGGCGTGCCGCACAGCCAGCCGTGGCGGTGCACGAAGAACCCGTGGCCCGAGGCGATGTCGACCGGCATGATGTGGCCCGGCAGCTTGGCCGCGAACGTCACCATGCCCGCGCCGGAGACCGCTTCGTAGTGGGTGACGAACAGCCCGCCGCCGCCCAGCACGCGCTTGAGGCCCTGCATGAGACCGCCGCCGGCCGGTCCGCCGGCGCCGGTGCGCTGAGTGAGCTGGATGTTCGGGGTCATCCAGGACAGCTCGCCGTGGGTGGAGACCACCTGCTCGCCCTGCTCCAGGGTGACCTCGAGAACCGGCATCGTGGTGCCCTTGATTTCAGCATGCATGGCCCGAGCCTACCGCCGGGGGTGGCTGTCCGATTTCCGCTAGTACCAGTGGCCGGGGGCTGGCATTGTGGAGAGGTGGATGACGAGCGGCAGTACCAGGCGGCGATCAGCAAGGACGCGCGCTTCGACGGGGTATTCTTCATCGCGGTGACCTCGACGGGCATCTACTGCCGCCCGTCGTGCCCGGCGATCACCCCCAAGCGCGAGAACATGCGGTTCTACCGCACCGCGGCCGCGGCCCAGGAGGCGGGCTTCCGGGCCTGCAAGCGATGCCGCCCGGACGCCTCCCCCGGCTCGCCGGAATGGAACATCCGGGCCGACGTGGTTGGCCGGGCCATGCGGCTGATCGCCGACGGCGCGGTCGACCGGGACGGCGTTTCCGGGCTGGCGGAGCGGCTGGGTTACGAACAGCGTCAGGTCCGCCGGCTGATCACGGCCGAGCTCGGGGCGGGGCCGCTGGCCATCGCCCGGGCACAGCGGGCCCAGACGGCCCGGATACTGACCGAGACCACCACGCTCCCGCTGTCGGAGATCGCCTTCGCGGCCGGCTTCACCAGCATCAGGCAGTTCAACGACACGATCCGCGAGGTGTTCGCGGTGACGCCCACGGAGCTGAGGGAGGCGCGCGATCGTGCGGCCCGCGGTCGCGCGGCCCGCGGGGACCGCCGGTCCCCCGGCCGCGCGACACTACGGCGAGCCACCGCAGCGGGCCTGCGGGGGGTGGAAGGGGGGTCGTCCCCCCTGGGTATAGAGCTGCGGCTGCCGTATAGGGCGCCGATCGACATCGAGCGGATGATCGGGTTCCTGGCCGCCCGGGCCATTCCCGGCGTGGAGGCGGTGGAAGACGGGCGGTACCGGCGGACGCTGCTGCTGCCGAACGGCACCGGCATCTTGTCGGTGGGCCCGGGCGACGGCTTCATCGACTGCGAGCTGCAGCTGGCGGACCTGCGTGACCTGACCGCCGCGGTCCAGCGCTGCCGGCGGCTGCTCGACCTGGACGCGGACCCGTCCGCCATCGCGGCTGACCTGGCCGCCTCCGGCACGGTGCTGGGGCCGCTGGCCGCGGCCAACCCCGGCCGGCGGGTGCCCGGGCACGTGGACGGGAACGAGCTCGCGCTGCGGGCCGTGCTCGGCCAGCAGGTGTCGGTGGCCGCGGCCCGGCGCCTGGGGGCGCGGCTGGTGGCCGCCTACGGCAAGCCGCTCGAGCGGCCGGACGGCACGCTGACGCACTGCTTCCCGACCGCGGAGACGGTGGCCGCGGCCGATCCGGGGACGCTGCCCATGCCGCGGGCCCGGGCCGGCGCGCTGACCGGGCTGGCCGCCGCGCTGGCCGCCGGGGACCTGTCCCTGGACCCCGGCGCCGAGCGGGACCGCGCCGAGGCGGGCCTGCTCGCACTGCCCGGCATCGGGCCGTGGACCGCCGCGTACATCCGGATGCGGGCGCTGTCCGACCCGGACGCGTTCCTGCCCGGTGACGTCGGGGTGCTCGAGGCGCTCGGACGCCTGGGCGCGATCCCGGCCGGGGGCCGCCCGGTCACTGGCGGCCAGGGCCGCGGGCCGGCGGCGCGCTCGCGGGCGGCCAAGGCCGCGGGGGAGCTGGCCGAAGCCTGGCGGCCGTGGCGGTCTTACGCGGTACAGCACTTGTGGGCCTACTTGGAGGAGAATCAGTCATGACCAGCCCGTTCGTGGCGCCGGAGCGCGATGCCCCGCGCCTTTCCCACATCATCAACTCGCCCATCGGCCGGCTTTTGCTGACCGGCGACGGACACGCCCTGACCGGCCTGTGGATGCTGGACGCCGATCGTCACGCGGCCCGCGTCGAGGAAGGGCTGACGCTGGAGCCCGAGGCGTTCGGGGAGGTGGCGACGCAGCTCGAGGAGTACTTCGCGGGCGACCGCAAGGAGTTCACCGTGCCGCTGGCCCCGAGCGGGACACCGTTCCAGATGGCCGTCTGGACCGAGCTGACCAAGATCCCGTACGGCAGCACGGTCAGCTACGGCGACATCGCCCGGGCCCTAGGCAAGCGGCTGGTCGCCTCGCGTGCGGTGGGCCTGGCCAACGGATCCAACCCGATCTCGATCATCGTGCCGTGCCACCGGGTGATCGGCGCCGACGGCAGCCTGACCGGGTATGGCGGTGGCCTGGAGCGCAAGGACCTGCTGCTGCGGCTGGAGGGCGCCGGTCCGATCACGCTGTGGTAACGGCGCGGACGCGATGGAACGGATGGCCCGCCGGGTGCGTCAAACTCGCATGATGGAACTACGCCTGGCTGCGCGGACGCCCAGGGCACCTGGGCGTACTTGGGACTGTGGGTGTTGCGGGGGCCGGGCTGCTGTTCGCGGCGGTATCCGGTTGCGGGTCGGTCGCGGCGTCGGATTCCGCGTCGGCCCCGGCTTCGGGTGCGGCTTCCGCTTCGGCTTCGGCTTCCGCTGCGGCGGCGGCCGGCGGGACGGCGCCCATGGCGCAGACCGGGTGCGCCGGGGTGGACCAGGCCACCGCGGTCTCGATCCGCCGGCAGCTGCATCTCATGGTGCCGGTCGGGACGAACCCGCTGGCCAGAACCACCTACCGGCAGGAGGCGCAGGTACGGGCGCTGTTCGGCCAGCTGTGCGCGGCGGTGACCCATCCGGCTCCGCCGCAGATGATGCACTGCCCGGCCGACTTCGGGAGTCAGTGGATCGGCACGTTCTACGACGGCTCGCGGGTACTGGCCACGTTCACCTACACCGCCTCGGGATGCGAGCGGGTGAGCGTCAGCGGGGCGGGCAAGACCAAGTCCACGATGGTGGTCGGCCGCGCGGCGGCCGCGGCACCGCATCTGGCGGCCGACCTGGCCGCGCTGGTCGGCGCGCCCAAGCCGGGAACCATGCAGCCCCAGAGCGGGGTCAACCCGGGCGGCCCGAACAAGCCCGCTTAGCGGCTGCCGGTCAGCGCAGGTTTTGGGTCAGGGCCGGTCGGGTCAGGGCAGGTTGCCTGACTCGTCGAGGTCGAACTCGCCGTCCTTGACCCCGAGGACGAACGCGTCCCACTCGGCCTCGGTGAAGTACAGCTTGTCGCCCTCGGGGTGGGCCGCGTCGTACATCACGTACAGTTTGGCCTCGCCGGCCTTGTGCGGAGCGGCCGAGGTGTCGGTGGTGACGTACACCTCGACGCGGCTGTCTTCGGCGTCAGGCGCTGACGCGTCGTCACCCGGTGTGTGCATGCGCTCAGGCTACTGCCTCGATAGGGTCGGTTCGTGCCCGACGCCGCCAGCAAACAGTTCTCGGCCAGCGAGCAGGCCGCGTGGTTCGCCGGACTGCCCACCATGTTCGCCGCCGCGGCGGCCCTGTTCACCGATCCGGCCGGGCGGGTGCTGCTGGTCAAGCCCAACTACCGGGACCACTGGTCGCTGGCGGGCGGGATTCTGGACCAGGGCGAGCCGCCGCACGTCGGTTGCCGGCGCGAGGTCGCCGAGGAACTCGGGATCGACGTCGAGCCGGGCCCGCTGCTGGTCGTCGCGTGGTCGGCGCCCGACGGCCTGCGGCCCAAGCCGATGGTGCATTTCGTCTTCGACGGCGGCGTGCTGGCCGGCGACACCCCGATCCGGCTGCAGGAGTCCGAGCTGGACGACTACCGGTACGTCGACGCCGACGACCTGCCCAGCTATCTCCCGCCGCTGATCAGCACCCGGGTGCGCGCCGGGCTGCGCAGCCGCGGCACCGGCGCCACCGCCTACCTGCCCTGGCCCCCGCCGTCACCGGGCGCCTAGGCCGGACGCCGGGCCGGGGACCGGACTTCCAGCTGGTCGAGCAGGGTCGCGGTGGCGGCGGCTACGGCATCCACGGCGGCGCCGAAGGCCTCGGCGTTGTGCCCGGCGGGCGTGCGGAAACCGCTGATCTTCCGCACGTACTGCAGGGCGGCGGCTCGGACGTCGTCGTCGGTGACCTGCTCGGCGAAGGGCGGACGAAGGGTCTTGATGCTGCGGCACATGATTCTGACGGTACCTGCCTGGGGCGTCCGGGGGTCATCCGCCCGGATTAACACTGTCGAGGCCGAGGAGGCCTTCCAGGCCTACGGTGAGGCCTTCGGGGAGGGTGGCCAGGTTACGGACGGCCAGCAGGACGCCGGGCATGAACGAGGCCCGGTCCAGGGAGTCGTGCCGGATGGTCAGCGTCTCCCCCTGGCCGCCGAACAGCACCTCCTGGTGCGCGACCAGGCCGGTCACCCGCACCGAGTGCACGTGAACCTCGTCCACGGTGGCCCCTCGCGCGCCGGGCAGCTGCGAGACGGTGGCGTCCGGGGGCGGGCCGAGGCCGGCCTCGGCGCGGGCCGCGCCGATCATCGACGCGGTGCGCAGCGCGGTCCCGGACGGAGCGTCGGCCTTGGCCGCGTGGTGCAGTTCGATTACTTCGGCCGAGGGGAAGAAGCGGGCGGCCTGCTCGGCGAAGCGCATCATCAAGATCGCGCCGACGGAGAAGTTCGGCACGACCAGGACGCGGGCGCCCTGGTGATCCTCCAGCCAGCCCTGCACCTTATCCAGCCGGTCCTCGCCGAAGCCGGAGGTGCCGATCACCACGTCCACGTCGTGCTCGACGCACCAGCGCAGGTTGTCCATGACCGCGCCGGGATGGGTGAAGTCGACCACGACGTCGCATCCGGTCAGCGGGGCCCGGTCGTCGCCCAGGTCGACCTGGGCGGCAACGTACAGGTCCGGGGCCTCGCTGACCGCGCGGATCACCTCGAGCCCCATCCGCCCGCGCGCGCCGATTACCCCGACCTTGATCATCGTGATCCTAGGGTCAGGCCTGGAAGGCGGCGGGGTCGTCGAAGGGGCCGACGACGGCCAGGGCCTTGGGGCGGGTGAGGACTTCGGCCGCGACGGCGCGGACATCGTCGTGGGTGACCGCGTCGATCGAGGCGAGCACCTCGTCGACCGGCTCGAGCCGGGGGTAGACCAGCTCGGACTTGCCCAGGCGGCTCATCCGCGACGACGGGTCTTCCAGGCCGAGCACGATCGAGCCGCGGACCTGGCCCTTGCCGCGGGCCAGCTCGGCGTCGCTCAGGCCGCTGTCGACCACCCGGGTGACCTCCTCGGCGCAGATGGCCAGCACCTCGTCGGCCTTGGCCGGCAGGCAGCCCACGTAGATGCCCCACATGCCGGTGTCGGCGTGCTGGGCCGCGAAGCTGTACACCGAATAGGCCAGGCCGCGCTTCTCCCTGACCTCCTGGAACAGGCGCGAGGACATGCCGCCGCCGAACGCCGCGTTCAGCACGCCGAGGGCGAACCGGCGGCCGTCGCTCCGGGACAGGGCCTCGCAGCCCAGGACCAGGTTGGCCTGCTCGATGCCGCGCGAGACCAGCGTGGTGCCCACGCCGGCCTGGCGCCCGGCGCCTGGTCCGTGGTCGCCGGTCAGCCGCGGCGCGGCGGGCTCGGCGGCGCGATCCAGGACCGGGCCGAACGCCTGGGCCACCAGCTGGACCACGATGTCGTGGTCCAGGTTGCCGGCCGCGGCCACGACCAGGTGCTCCGGCGTATACCGGGCCTGGTAATGCTCGAAGATCTGGCCCCTGGTGATCGCGTTGATCGAGTCCACGGTGCCCAGGATCGGACGGCCGAGCGGAGTGTCGCCGAACAGCTTGGCGGTGAACGCCTCGTGCACGGTGTCGGAGGGGTCATCCTCGTTCATCGCGATCTCTTCGAGCACCACGTTGCGCTCGGCGTCCACGTCCTTGGGCGTGATCAGCGAGCTGGTCACCATGTCGGACAGGACATCCACGGCCAGCGGCAGGTCCGCGTCGAGCACCCGGGCGTAGTAGCAGGTGTACTCCTTGGCGGTGAACGCGTTCATCTCACCGCCGACCGCGTCCATCTCGGCCGAAATGTCCAGCGCGGTGCGCCGCGTGGTGCCCTTGAACAGCAGGTGCTCCAGGTAGTGCGTCGCACCCGCATGGGCGTGGTCCTCGTCCCGGGAGCCAACCCCGACCCAGATGCCCAGCGCCACCGACCGCACGGCGGGCAGGAACTCGGTAACCACCCGAAGCCCGCCGGGCAGGACGGTGCGCCTTACTTGGCTTGGTTCGGTGGCCATCTACTCGTGGGGCCCGCGGGTGCGGTGGCGGGTCCGGCGATGACCGTCGTCACCGCCACCGGCGCCGCCACGGTCCCGGTCGCCGGCGCCAGTGCGCGGCCGGTCGCCACGGTCACCGCGATCACCGCGGGGCGGCTCGCCGCCGGACAGGTCCTCACCGGCCGCCTCCCGCTCGACCACCTCGACCGGCACCAGGGACAGCTTGCCGCGGTCGTCGATCTCGCGGATCTCGACCTGGATCTTGTCGCCGATGTGGATCACGTCGTCGATGTTCTCGATCCGCTTGCCGCCGTGCAGCTTGCGGATCTGCGTGATGTGCAGCAGGCCGTCCTTGCCGGGCAGCAGGCTGACGAACGCGCCGAACGTCGTGGTCTTGACCACCGTGCCCAGGAAGCGTTCGCCGACCTCGGGCATGTGCGGGTTGGCGATGGCGTTGATCGCGGCCCGGGCCGCCTCGGCCGAGGGGCCGTCGGTAGCACCGACGTAGATCGTGCCGTCGTCCTCGATGGTGATCTCGGCGCCGGTGTCGTCCTGGATCGAGTTGATCATCTTGCCCTTGGGCCCGATGACCTCGCCGATCTTGTCCACCGGGACCTTGATCGTGATGATCCGCGGCGCGTACGGGGACATCTCGCCAGGCTGGCTGATGGCGCCGCGCATGAGCTCCAGGATGGTCATCCGGGCCCCGCGGGCCTGCTTGAGCGCCCCGGCCAGCACCGAGGCGGGGATGCCGTCCAGCTTGGTGTCCAGCTGCAGCGCGGTGATGACCTGCTCGGTGCCCGCGACCTTGAAGTCCATGTCGCCGAACGCGTCCTCGGCGCCCAGGATGTCGGTCAGCGTCACGTACTGGCCGCCCTCGTGGATCAGGCCCATGGCGATGCCGGAGACCATGTCCTTGAGCGGCACGCCCGCGTCCAGCAGGGCCATGGTCGAGGCGCAGACCGAGCCCATGCTCGTCGAACCGTTCGAGCTGATCGCCTCGGAGACCTGCCGGATGGCGTAGGGGAACTCCTCGCGCGCGGGCAGCACCGGGATCAGGGCCCGCTCGGCGAGCGCGCCGTGCCCGATCTCACGCCGCTTGGGCGATCCCACCCGGCCGGTCTCACCGGTCGAGTACGGCGGGAAGTTGTAGTTGTGCATGTAGCGCTTGGTCCGCTCGGGGTTGAGCGTGTCAATCATCTGCTCCATCCGGAGCATGTTCAGCGTGGTCACGCCCAGGATCTGGGTCTCGCCCCGCTCGAACAGCGCGGAGCCGTGCACCCGGGGCAGCACGTGGGTCATGGCGGACAGCGGCCGGATGTCGGTCAGGCCGCGGCCGTCGATGCGCACCCCGTCGCGGATGACGCGCTCGCGGACCAGCTTCTTGGTCAGCGAGCGGAACGCGGCACTGATCTCCTTCTCGCGCCCCTCGAACTGCTCGGCGAGCTTCTCCTGGGCCAGGGCCTTGACCCGGTCGGTCTCGGCCTCCCGCTCATGCTTGCCGGCGATGGTCAGCGCCTTGGCCAGCTCGTCGGAGACCTCGCGGACCACCGCGTCGTAGACGTCCTCGGTGTAGTCGATGAACACCGGGTACTCGGCGTGCGCGGCGGCCTCGGCCTCGGCCGACTCGGCGGCGAGCCGCTGCTGCGCCTCGCAGAGCACCTTGATGAACGGCTTGGCGGCGTCCAGGCCCTCGGCCACCGTGTCCTCGGTCGGCGCGACGGCGCCGTGGCCCGAATCGGCCAGCAGCTTGAGCGTCTCGGGGGTGGACTCGGCCTCGACCATCATGATCGCGACGTCGCCATCGCCGTTTTCGTCAGCAGGGAGCACGCGCCCGGCGACCACCATGTCGAAGGTGGCCTGGGCCAGCTGCTCATGGGCGGGGAACGCGACCCACTGGCCCTTGATCAGGGCGACCCGCACGCCGCCGATGGGACCGGAGAACGGCAGGCCGGCCAGCTGGGTCGACATGGAGGCGGCGTTGATCGCCACCACGTCGTACAGGTGCTGCGGGTCCAGGGCCAGCACGGTGGCGACGATCTGGATCTCGTTGCGCAGCCCCTTGACGAAGGACGGGCGCAGCGGCCGGTCGATGAGCCGGCAGGTCAAGATGGCGTCCTCGGACGGACGGCCCTCGCGACGGAAAAACGAGCCGGGAATCCGGCCCGCCGCGTACATCCGCTCTTCCACATCGACGGTGAGCGGGAAGAAGTCCAAGTTGTCCTTGGGCTGCTTGGACGCCGTGGTAGCGGAAAGCACCACGGTCTCGCCGTCCAGGGTCACCAAAGCGGACCCGGCGGCCTGGCGGGCCAGACGGCCCGTCTCGAACCTGATTGTATGTACGCCGAATTCGCCGTTATCGATAACGGCTTCAGCACTTCGGACACCCTCCACGGGTGAGACCTCCTTGCGGTAGATCCCGCACCCACCCGCCGCCGTGCCGCATGGTGGCCTGGCTCGCCTGCCGCGTTTACCTCAACAGTGGGCTGCCGGCCGGTCTTCGATCGAAGTCCTCGGGCTGCGTCTTGACGCTGCGCTTTCGCTGGCCCGGGGACCACTACCGAGGACCGGCCCTGGCGCTCGGGGCCGGGGGCTACGGGATGTCAGTGTGGTTATTAAGTTGTCCTGGCCGGACGGCCGGGGCGGCTAGCGGCGGATGCCGAGACGCTCCCTGATCGCACGGTAACGGGCGATGTCCTTCTTGGCCAGGTACTTGAGCAGCCGACGGCGGCGGCCGACCAGCAGCAGCAGCCCGCGGCGGCTGTGGTGGTCGTGCTTGTGCACCTTCAGGTGCTCGGTGAGGTGGTTGATTCGCCTGGTCAGCAGCGCGATCTGGACCTCCGGCGAACCGGTGTCACCCTCATTCGTCGCGTACTCCGTCAGGATCTCTTTCTTGACGGCGGTGTCGAGCGGCACGTGGCTCCTTAGAAAATTGGCGCTGAAAAGGGGTCTTCACTAGGGTTGATCCCCCGAGACGGCCGCTTGAGGGTGCAGCACGCCTCTATCTGCCGCGGCTAGTCACCGGGCAGCGTTTCACATTATCACGTGCCGCGGCCCGGTTACGCCGGGTCAGCCAGGGCCGACTGGTCCTCCCTAGACTGGATCAATGCCCGATATGAGCCTGACGCGCCGCCTCCCGCGGGCCGCCTCCCGGCCCGCCTGGTGGCCGGCCTGGTCGGTGCCCGCGGCGATGCGGACCGCGCGCGCGGTGATCGTGATTCCGTCGTTGTTCGCGCTGACCTACGAGGGCTTCGGCAACCTGCAGATGGCGCTGTTCGCCGCGTTCGGCGGGTTCGCCAACCTGGTCATCGCCTCGTTCGGCGGCAGCAAGCGGGACAAGGCCATCGCGCACTTCGGCCTGGCCGTGATCGGGAGCGTCGGGCTGATCATCGGCACCGCGGTGCAACCGATCCAGTGGCTGGCCGTGCTGGTCACGATCCCGGTGACGTTCGGCATCTTCTTCGCGGGCGTGGCCGGGCCCAACGCGGCCTCGGGCGTGATCGCCGCGCTGTTCCCCTATGTGCTGCCGGTGGCCACGCCCGGGACGGTGAGCATGATCCCGGACCGGCTGGCGGGCTGGTGGCTGGCCTCGGCGGTGGCCACGGTGGCGGTGCTGGCGTACTCGCCGCCGTCACCGGACAACCGGCTGCGAGCGGCGGCGGCCGGCTCGGCCCGGGCGCTGTCGCGCACCCTGGCCGCGGCCGTGCGCGGGACCGCGACCCCGGCCGACCACCAGGCCTGCCAGGCGGCCAAGCAAGAGCTGATCAACGCGTTCACCAGCACGCCGTACCGGCCGACCGGGCTGGCCACCGCCGACCAGGCCATGTCCAGCGCGGTGCAGTACCTGGAATGGTGCACCGCGCTGGTGGCCGACGCCACCCACGGGCACTCGAACCTGGACCAGGCCGCGCAGCCCGATCGCGACCTGCTGGCCGCGACCGCCGTGGTGCTGGGGCAGGTCGGCGACCTGCTGGCCGACCGCGACGGGACCGCCGTGCTGCCCGACGTCGACGAACTGCAGCGGCTGCGCGAGGCGGCCAACGCCTACCACCGGGCGGTGGAGGCGGAGGGGCACGACGAGACGGTTCAGGCCATCGCCCGGTACGCGTTCCACGCCCAGGCCATCTGCCTGGCCGTGCGCGGGCTGACCGCGGACGCGCTGATCGCCGCCCGGCGCGCCGATCCCGAGACCGTCGCCGCCCGGCGCCGCGGCTGGTACGGCGCGCAGCCCGAGGGCAGCGACGTCGAACGGCGGGTGGCCGCGCTGTACGGCGCGCTCGGCGTGCTGACCCGGCACGCCAGCATCCGCTCGGTCTGGTTCCTGAACAGCCTGCGCGCGTCGCTGGCCGTGGCCGCGGCGGTCCTGGTGGCCGACGTGTCCGGGGTTCAGCATGGGTTCTGGGTGGTGCTCGGCACCTTGTCGGTGCTGCGGACCAACGCGTCGACCACCGAGTCGACCGCGCTGCGGGCGCTGGGCGGCACCGCGATCGGCTTCGTGATCGGCGCCGTGCTGCTGCTCGGCATCGGGACCAGTACGCCCGCGCTGTGGGCGGCGCTGCCGATCGCCATCGCGGTGGCCGCGTACGCGCCGGGCACGATGCCGTTCATCGTCGGCCAGGCGGCCTTCACGGTCGTCATCGTGGTGCTGTTCAACCTGCTGGTGCCCGCGGGCTGGAAGGTGGGCCTGCTGCGCATCGAGGACGTGGCCATCGGCTGCGCGGTGAGCCTGGTGGTCGGCGTGCTGTTCTGGCCGCGCGGGGCCGCGTCGGTGGTCGGTGACGACCTGGCCGACGCGTTCCGGGTCGGGGCCGCGTACCTGACCGAGTCGGTGCAGTGGGCGCTGGGCACCCGGCCCGACGCGCCGGACGCAGGCCCCGCGGCGGTCACCGCCGGGATCCGGCTGGACGAGGCACTGCGCGGGTTCCTGGCCGAGCAGGGCGCCAAGCACCTGTCCAAGTCGGACCTGTGGATGCTGGTCATGGCGACCATGCGGCTGCGGCTGACCGCCTACTCGCTGGCCGGGATGCGGGAGCCGGACCACGTCCAGCGGCACCGCCACCCGGGCATCCGCTACGCCAAGGGCGTGCTGACCCAGGCCACCGCCGAGCTGACCGCCTTCTACGAGCGGATCGCGGTGCTGGTGGGGCGGCCGGCGGCGAACGAGGTGCTGCTGCCGGTCACCGTCCCGGCGTTCACCGGGCTGAACGCGACGGCGCTGGCCGCGGACGCGAGCCCCGAGGAGGTCAGCGCGGTGGTCCGGGTGGGCGCCGCGCTGGGGGCGGCCGTCCCCGACGCGGCCGTCCCCGATGCTGGCGGCGACATCGCCGCGGACGCCGACGACGACGCGGAGCTGGTCCGGATCATCACCACCGGCCATCATCCGCACCTGCTGTGGGTGCACGAGCACCTGGAGCACCTCAGCTCGCACCTGGCCACGATCACCGAACCCGCCACGCACGTGGCCGAACAGCGCCGGCAGCCCTGGTGGAGGTAGCTGGCTAGCCGCGGGCCAGGGCGGTGTTGGGGACGGCGGGCAGGGCGAGGGCGGCCAGGGCGGCGGCGGCCGCGATCGCGGCCAGGACCACGCCGGTTAGGTGGAGGGCCGGTACCGCGCCGCGGGCCTGGGCTTGGGCCGCGTACAGCGCGGCGAGCAGGCCTATCCCGAACGAACCGGCGATCCGCTGCCAGGTGTTGAACAGCGTGTTCGCGTCGCTGAGCTGCTCGGGGCGCAGGGGTTCGGTCAGGGCCTGTAGCAGCGGGTTGATGACCAGGCCGATGGAGACCGAACGGCCGGCCAGGATCACCGCGATCAGCCACAGCGGCGTGGCCGCGCCGACCAGGAGCAGACCCAGGCTGGCCAGGGCCAGCACGGCGAAACCGGCCAGCACCGTGGCCCGGATGGTGAAGCGGGTCAGCAGCCGGGGGGCCAGTGCGGTGGACAGGCCGGTGACCAGGCCCTGCGGCAGCAGGGTCAGGCCCGCGGCCAGCGCGCTTCGGCCCTGGACGGTCTGCATGAACACCGGCAGCAGGAACACCGCCGCCCAGGTCACCACCGAGGCCAGCGTGACGGCCGAGGTCCAGCCCGCGGCGGCGCCCTGACTGGCCCCGAACAGCAGGCCGGTCAGGCCGGCCGCGAGCAGGACCAGCCCGGGCAGGTCGAACCGGGCGCCCGGCGAGCGGGGCGGGGCCAGCGCCGCGGGCACCAGCCGGACGGCCACCGCGGCCAGCGCGCCGACCGGCACGTTGATCAGGAAGATGGCGCGCCAGCCGGCCGCTTCGATCAGCGCTCCGCCCAGGGTGGGGCCGAGCGCCGGGCCGAGGAACAGCATGATCCCGGCGAGCGGAGATATGGAGCGGGCGGCCCCGGACCCCCGGCCTAGGAGCATGCTCATGGCCAGCGGCACCAGCGGCGCGGCGACCAGGCCCTGCACGATCCGCGCGGCGACCAGCACGGCGGCGTCCGGGGCCAGCGCGCACAGGCCGGAGGCCACGGTGAAGGCCAGCACGCTGGCCCGGTAGACGGCCAGGGTGCCGAGCCGGGCGGCCCAGGTACGCGGTGCCGGCCAGCCCGGCGCCCAGCGCCAGCAGGTAGCCGCTCACCGTCCACTGCACCGTGGTCAGGCTGGCGTGCAGTTCGCGGGCGATGGGCTCGACCGCGACGTTGACGATGCTCGAGTCGACCATGGACAGCAGCGGCCCGGCCAGCAGGGCGTACTGGACCAGCGGGCGCATAACCGGGGGTCGGGCCGGGCCGCGAGCTCGCCGAGCTCGGCCAGCCAGGCCAGCTCCTGCTCGTGCCGGCGGATCAGCTCGGCGGTGGCCAGCTCACCCCACCGCTCGCCGTGCTCGATGGCCAGGGCGAGCATGGTCCGCAGGTGGTCGAGCAGGTCGTGCA
Source organism: uncultured Actinomycetes bacterium (assembly GCA_963787645.1). Taxonomy (GTDB): domain Bacteria; phylum Actinomycetota; class Actinomycetes; order Streptosporangiales; family Streptosporangiaceae; genus Palsa-504. The sequence goes on from CAWBDS010000009.1 coordinate 290,111, forward strand.
CGGCACGAGTGCGGGCGGCGAGCACGACGGTCCGTTCGGCCGAATTAAGTAGCGAGAACTGGCCGAGGCGGGCCAGGAACTCCGTCTCATCAGCCGCCTGGTCCGGGGGGAGATCGGCGAGCAGGTCGTGCAGCAGGTCCGCACCCACGTCGGTGAGGGCGTAGACCAGGCGGGGCGGGCGGCCGTCCTGCGACTGCGCGGTCTTGGTCACCGCGCCGGCCTCCTCGAAGCGCTTGAGCGCCGGGTACAGCGAGTTGTTGTGCAGCACGACGCCGGTGGTCTGCTCGACGCGCTTGCGCAGCTCGTAGCCGTGCGCGGGCCCGGAGCGCAGGCGGCGCAGGATCAGGATCTCGATGTAGGACACATAGTCCAGTATGACCTATGTCAGACTGGACGACCACGGGCGGGGTGAGCTGGGCGGACGGGGTTGCCGGGCGGGCGGAGTGAGCTGGACGTCGCGGCCGGGGGGATTAAATCGCCGTTGAGGGGGTGCTGCTGGGGGGCGATGCCGGTGAAGCTGGCCGGGGTCAGCGGGGCGGGGTTCAGGTGCAGGGCCCGGATGGCGGCCAGCAGCACGGTGAGCTGCTTACCGAGGCCGGGGACCCAGTGCAGGATGACGATCTCACCGGGGCTCAGCGGCTTGCCGTCCCAGGTCTGGATGCGGTCGCCGGACATGGTGGCGCTCCAGCCCGCCAGCGCGGTCAGGCCGGCCTGGGCCGCCGCCACCTCGACCTTGCGGTTGAAGGCACCGTAGGGCGGGCGGCCGATCACGGGGGTCTGGCCGAACCATCCGCCGAGCGCGGTCCGGGCCTGGCGCCACTGGGCGGCGGCCTTCTTCTGGGTGATCTTGGTCAGGTAGGGATGGGAGACCGTGTGGTCCCCGATCAGCCCGCCGGCGGCGATGAAGGCCTGCCAGTAACTCGGGTTCTCCTTGGCCGCGTCGGCGATGAGGAACGCCGTGATCGGCAGGTAGGTCTGGTGCATGAGGGCCAGCACCTGCGCGCTGGGCGTCCAGCCGTCATCGACGGTGATGTAGATGGCCCGCCCGGCCGGGTTCGCGAAGCAGTACAGCTTGGCTACGGACCCGGCGCGGGCCTTGGTCTTGTTCCCCGGCAGAGCCGGGATCGTGACCGGGACCCGCGCCGAGGTGCCGTTACTGGCGGTCAGCTCGAGCTGGGCCTGACAGGCGGTGCCGGTCTCGGACACCGCGACCTGCGTCGGGGCCACCAGGCTGACCAGGTTGGTTCCGCACAGGGCCTGGTACGGGCCGGCCCGCAGCGGGCTGGACGTGTAGACCAGCCAGCGGCCGGTTCCGGCGCCGGACGCGACGATCCGCGGCGGGCGCGCGGCGTGGGTGCGCGTCCCGGTCAGCGACTGCCCGTGGGCGAGGTCGACCGACGCCGGGCCGGACCGGCCCAGGCAGCCCGCGACCAGCGCCACGAACGAGAGAATCGCGACCAGAATTACCGTGCGCCGGAACCGGTACTGCCGTCCGCGTTGATCCACAGCAGCATTATTCGCGCCATGTCCGGATAAGCCGAGAACGTTCGGGCCGTGTCGCGGTATTGTCCCCGGTTTCAGTAGCGGGCGCCCGCCACCTGGCTGCCCAGCGGGTCCAGGACGGCCAGCTCGTCGGGGGCCAGGGTGACGTCGAGGGCGGCCACGTTCTGCTCCAGCCACTTGACCCGCTTGGTGCCCGGGATCGGGGCCAGCGGGACGCCCAGGCGCTCCTGCTGGGCGTAGACCCAGGCCAGCGCGACCTGCGCGGGCGGGATGCCCTTGGTCTCGGCCACCTTGCGGACCGCGTCGGCGATGGCCTGGTTCTGCTCGCTGGCCTGGCCGCGGAAGCGCGGGTTGCGGCGGCGGAAGTCCTTGTCGTCCAGCGCGGTCAGGTCCACGGCGCCGGTCAGGAAACCGCGGCCGAGCGGGGAGTAGGGCACCAGGCTGACGCCGAGCTCGCGCATGGCGGTCAGTGCGTCGGTCTCCACGTCGCGGGTCCACAGCGAGTACTCGCTCTGCACCGCGGTGATCGGGTGCACCGCGTACGCGCGGCGCAGCAGCTCGTCGTTTGGCTCGGACAGGCCCAGGTAGCGGACCTTGCCCTCGGCCACGAGCTCGGCCATGGCGCCCACGGTCTCCTCGATCTCGGCCGTCTGCGGCGGGCGGTGCAGGTAGTACAGGTCGATGTGGTCCACGCCGAGCCGGGTCAGGCTTGACTCGCAGGACCGCTTGACGTAGTTGTGCTCGCCGCGGACGATCCGGTGGGCGTCGCCCCCGGTCCGGTCGACGCCGAACTTGGTGGCCAGCTGCACCTCGTCGCGCCGGTGCGCGATGCCCCGGCCGACCAGGACCTCGTTGTGGCCGGCGCCGTAGATGTCGGCGGTGTCGATGAACGTCACGCCCAGGTCGAGCGCGCGATGGATGGTCGCGATCGACTCGTCCCAGTCGGTGGGCCCGTACCACTCGCTCATCCCCATGCAGCCCAGGCCCTGGGCGGACACGGTGAGATCGCCGAGTTTGGTAGTGCGCATGTGTTGCTTGCTCCTTGGCTGGTTAGCTTGCTTGGCCGGTTAGCTTGCTTGGCCGGCGGCTTCTTCGGCCAGGCGGTGCTCGTAGCTGCCGATCTTCGCTTCCAGCAGCTTCAAGGTCTCCCGCTGGCTGGCCAGGGCCCGCCGCACCTCTTCGCGGTGCCGTTTGAGCAGGTCGAGGCGTTCGGCGTGGCCCGCGCCCGACCGGACCAGTTCGGCGTAGCGCTGCATGTCCCGCACCGGCATCCCGGTGGCGCGCAGCTTGGTCAGCAGCGCCAGCCAGTCCAGGTCGCCGTCGCTGAACCGGCGTCGGCCGTCGCTGCCCCGCTCGATGTGGCCGAGCAGGCCGATGCGCTCGTACCAGCGCAGAGTGTGCTGGGACAGGCCGCATTTCTCGGCCGCCTCGCCGATGGTCCAGGTCGTCACGGTTCGAGCCTAGGAGTTAGAGCGTGCTCTAACGCAAGTCTGATTTGGTCAGCTCTGCTTGCTTAACTGGCCGCGGTGCTGCCGAAGGTGACGGTGACGTGCTTGTAGCCCAGGGAGGTGAGCATGCCGTCGAGCATCTTCTCGGTGTTCTGCTGCGCCTCGCTGAGCAGCGGGCTCTGCTGGGCAGCGGCCTGGAGCTTCTGCGCGGCCAGGACGTAGACCTGCTGCTCGTTGTTCGGGTTGCCGCCGAAGAAGTTGCCGATCCGGTTCAACAAGCCCTCCTGGACGGCGAACACGTAGGACTGCGAGGGGTTGAGGACGGCCGTTTCCAGCTGGGGCTTGGGCAGGTCGATGGTGACCGAGGTGCGGTCGGCGTTGGTCGTGATGGCCTGGCTCTTCAGCTGGGAGAAGTCGACGTAGGCGACGTCGGTGCCCTCCCCGACGAACAGCGTTTCGCTGCCCTGCAGGAAGGACGGCAGCGAGCTGTGCTGGGTGATGTCGATCACCACCTGGAACGAGCCGCTGGCCGCCTCGTAGCGGCTGAGCGCGGTGATGGACTGCAGAATGACCGGGCTGGTGCGCACGGTGGTGGTCTCCGCGAACGGGTTGCGCAGGTGGGGCAGCAGATGCACCGCGGACAGCACCACGATCGCGACCAGAACGGCCGCGACCGCGCCCACGATCCCGGCCGGCGACCCCAGTCTCGGCAGGTTTCTCGGCATGCGTGCCATGATTTTCCCTTGTGTCGGGCGGTGGTGCAATTCAGCTACCCGGGCGGGTGGAGATAATTCGGGCCGTTCGGCATATTGCGCGGGTGCTGGGAATACACAGGGCATGTACAGGAATCGGCGCGGGGATTATGGTGCCCGGGGCGGCCGGCGGCGGCGCTGGCCGCGATCCCGGGCGGCCGGCTGCCTGCTATGGATCGTGCTGCTGGTGGTGCTGCTGATCGTGTTGTCGGTGTTGTTCGGCGGGTTCCAGAAGGGGACTCGGGTGAACGGCCTGGGCACGGGAACGCGGGTCGGTGTCGCGGCCGCCTATGGGGCGGCCGCGCGTGGGGCGGCTGCGCATGGGCCTCAGCGGCCGCTTGCGTCACACGCTGAGGGCTGACCGAACCGATGAGTGCGGCACTCTGACGGCTCTTCCGGGCGGGCTCCCGCATTTGTCAGCGTCCGTCGTGGCCGCGACGGGCATGATGCCCGGTCTGCCCGGTCTGCCGGTCTGCCCGGTCTGTGCTGCGCCCGTCCGGGGTCTGCCGCGGCAGTTCTGCCCGCGGGTGAAGCCTGCGTTCCCAAAGCCCCACCCGCCCCCATAGCATCACTTTCCGGGAGGATCCGGGTTCCCGGGAGTATGTGGTGCATCCGGGTGCACCGGATCCTCCCGCAAGCCTGGATCCTCCCCGAAAACGGTGCCGGTGATCCTGGGGTGAGCCATGTGGCGGCTGCCGCGAGGTTCAGCCGCGCCGGGGCCGGCCGGCAGTCTCAGTCCCCGGCCGCACCGCCGGCCGGGAACCACAGCGAGTAGGTCTCCTCGATCCTCAGCCGACGGGCCAGATGGCCCGGACTGATGCGGGACCTAGACAACACCGCTCTTCCCAGTAGAGTGCCGCACTCATCGGTTATGGGCGGCTGGTATGGGCGGCTGCTGGATATGCCATAGTCCTGGGCATGACGGTCTTTGACGACCTGAGTGCGGAGCAGGAGCGGCTGGCGGGCATCTTGGGCGGGCTGGACGAGGCCCAGTGGATGTCGGAGTCGGGGGCGGCGGGGTGGACGGTCGCCGACGTGGTGCTGCACCTGGCTCAGTCCGAGGAATCGGTGGCGGTGACCGCGTTGGGTGGTGATCTGCGGACCGGGCTGGGCCCGGCGGCGGGCGGAACGGTCGACGAGCGGGTGGCGGCGCTGGTCGACGCGCAGCGGGCGGCGCCGGAGGTGGTGTTCGCGCGATGGCAGCGGGCTCGGCGGGCGGCGCTGGACGCGCTGCGGGCCGCCGACCCGGACCGGCCGCTGGCCTGGGTGGCCGCGCGGGTCAAGCCGGCCACGCTGGCCACCACGCGGCTGGCCGAGCACTGGGCGCACGGCCTGGACATCACCGGTCCGCTGGGTGTCGATTTTCCCGACACCGACCGGCTGCGGCACGTGGCCTGGCTGGCGCACCGCACGCTGCCGTACGCGATGACGCTGGCCGGGGAGCAGCCAGTAGCGGTCCGGTGCGAGCTGACCGGGCCGGACGGCGCTTCGGTATGGACGTTCGGCCCGGCGGAGGCCGAGTCGGCGATCAGCGGTCCGGCGGGTGACTTCTGCCGGGTGGCCGCGCGCCGGCTGGCCCCGGCGTCATCGCATCTGACCGTCAGGGGGCCGCACGGCGCGACCGCGCTGGGGCTGGTCCGGACCTACGCCGAGTAGCCGGGTTAGCTGCTGGCTAGGGCGATCTCTAGGTAGGGGGCGATGAGGCGAGCGGCGTCGTGGCCGGGGAACCAGGTGCAGGCGATGCCGACTCCGGCTACGCGGCCGGTGCCCAGTAGCAGGCTCAGCGCGTCCGCGACCTGGCCGGCGTCGGGGCCGGCCGGCGTGGGGTAGCGCAGGGCGGGCAACTGAGCCCCGTCGACCACGTCCAGGTCCACGTGAACGTAGAGCGGGCCCGCCGGAAGGTCGGCGACGGTCAGGTCCGTGACCTGGCGCCGGCGAATCTGGGACTGGTCGAGGTAGGTGACCTCGGGCGGGTCCAGGTCGCGGGCGCCGGCCAGCACGATCTGGTCTTCGGGCACGGGCCTGAGCCCGAGGTGGCTAGCGATCAGCTCGGGGCGGTATCCGGTGAGCAGGCGCAGCACCATGCCGGCCAGGTAGCCGGAGTCGGTCGTCTCCGGTGTCTGCACGTCGCCGTGGGCGTCGAACCAGATGATGGCCGGGTCGGCGCCGGCCGCCTGCAGCCCGGCGACCGTGCCCAGCGCGGTGAGACAATCCCCGCTGGTCACGAACACTGGGCGGTCATCGCCGACGCTGCTGCTGGTCACGGCGCGGGCCACGGCTTGGAACAGGACGGCGAGGCGCGACCAGGTGTCGCCAGCGGGCAGTTCGGGGGTGATCAGTTCCGCGGGCGCGGGCGTGAGGTCAAGGCCGGGCAGGTACTCGTCCAGGTGATACGGAACGCCGATGACAGTCACGCGCCAACGCTAACGGACGAATTAACACGGCACGATGACCGCCCGGCTCGACGCCGCTGTGACCAGCCTGGTCAGGTCCGCGGGATCACTGGTCAGTATCCGGCCCCCGGGGGCGGCCAGCAGGACGACGGTGGCGCCGATGGGATCACTCATGCCTGCCGAGCCCAGGAGCAACCCAGCCGCTCGGCCGAGTTCAGGATCCACGGCGCGAACGTCCACGGCGCCAAGCAATCGCGCGAGCTGGACCTGCCGCTCATGCGGGTCACGCCAGGTTTGGGCCGCCACCATGGCATTGCTACGCAGTTCCAGGCCGTGCCGCTGGGCCGCTTGGAGGCGGGCGATCATCGCCCGGTCATCGCGGTCGACCGCCACCAGCGCGCCGGCATCCAGGATGAGCGCGGTCACGCGGCCGAGTCGGCGGCTTGGCGGGCGGCGGTGGCTACGCGGTCGTGGTGGGTTTGCCACCAGGGCTGGTCGGCGTCGGGGAGGTTGGGTTTGGCGGAGGTCCAGCCGGCGGCGCCGTCGATGAGCTCGCGGACGATGTCGGCGTGGCCGGCGTGGCGGGCGGTCTCGGTGGCCAGGCGGACCAGGGCGTGGTGCAGGGTGAGCTGATTGCGGTCGGCGGGCCACCAGGGGACCTGGCCGACGGTGTCCAGGGGCAGCGCGTCGATGGTGGCGTCGGAGTGGGCCCAGGTGCGGCGGTACATGGCGATGATGGACTCGCTGGATTCGTCGGCGGCGGCGAACATGTCCGTCATCGGGTCGGATTCGTCCCAGGGCAGCTGGTCAGCGCTGGGGCGGCCGAAGACGCTGCCGAAGTACGCGAGCTCGACGCCGGTCACGTGCTTGACCAGGCCGAGCAGGTTGGTGCCGGTCGGCACTAGGGGGCGGCGCATGTCGTACTCGGACAGCCCGTCGAGCTTCCACAGCAGCGCTTCGCGGGTGTCCTGCAGGTAGCGATGCAGGTCGGCTTTGAGCTCGGTATCGGTCATGCCGACATCTTGTCAGCCGGGTACGACAACGAGAATGAAGCCATGGTCGACTTCGCCACGGGGCGCCCGGGGCTGGCGCACCGGATCGGGTCCGGCCGGTCATAGCCGCGGGTCGACCGGCTCGGACTCCAGGGCCAGCACGGCGAAGACGCACTCGTGCACCCGCCACAGCGGCTCGCCGCGGGCCACCCGGTCCAGCGCCTCCAGGCCCAGCGCGTACTCGCGCAGGGCCAGCGAGCGCTTGTGACTGAGCGCGCGCTGGCGCAGCCGGTCCAGGTGCTCCGGCTGGGTGTAGTCGGGGCCGTAGACGAGCCGCAGGTAGTCCCGGCCGCGGACCTTCAGGCCGGGCTGGACCAGGCCCTTCGAGCCGCGGGTCAGGTTGGCGGCGGGCTTGACCACCATGCCCTCTCCCCCGGCGGCGGTCAGGTCCTCCCACCAGTGCGTGGCTTGCGCAACCGACGCGGGATCGCCGGTGGCCACGGCCAGGCGGCGGGTGGTGGCGATCAGGTCGGGGGCCGCGGCGGCCAGCCGGCCGGCGATCTCCAGGTGCCAGGGGTGCGGGCGCTCGTGGTAGACGGCGCCCTCGGTGGCCAGCAGCTGGAACGGGGCCACGCGCACGCCCGCCAGGCCGTCGGTGGACCAGCAGTAGCGCAGGTAGGCCGCGGTGAAGGCGTCGGCGTTGGTCAGCCGGGCGCGGGTGCGGTCCAGGAGGGCGTGCAGGGCCGGGGCGTCGGCGGGCAGCGGACGGGTTGCGGCTTGCTCGAGGGCGGCCGCCGCGGCGGGCAGGCCGGCCGCGGCGGCGGCACCGGTGGCGGCGTACTGGTCGCGGAGCAGCTGGCCGGCCTTGACGTTCCAGGGCAGGAGTTCGGCGTCGAGGAGCAGCCAGAGGGTGTCCAGGTCACTGAACAGGCCGGCCTGTTCGGCGGCTTGGCGGAGCTGGTCGGCCAGGTCAGCGGTCAGGGCGGGAGGGAAGAACGGGCGGCCGGTCCGGGTCCAGATCGCGCCGCATGGGTCAGCTGGTGCGGCGGAGCCGGATAGTGCGGCGGAGTCCGATGGTGCGGCGAGGCTGGCTGGGGCGGACGGCATGCTGGATCGGGTCTGGGCGGCGGGCGGCATGCCGAACCGGGCCTGGGCGGCGGCCGGGGTGCGGCAGATCAGCAAGACCGCGCGGGAGCCCATGTGCTTTTCTTCGCACAGGACGTCGGCCACGCCGTCGGAGTGGTAGGCGCTCAAGGCCTGTTCCGGGTGCTCGAGGAGGCCGTCCCGGGTCGAGGTGGCGACCGGGCTCATGGTCGGCGGCAGGTACAGCAGCCAGCGGGGGTCCAGGGCGAACCGGCTCATCACCTCCAGGGCGGCCGCGGCGTGCGCCTCGCGGACCCCGACGCGCGGCAGGTAGCCGGTCTCGATGACGCGGGACCCGGACACGTCAGCGATGTCGAGCACGTCGGGCTCGCGGTGCGCGGGTTCGCCATCGGTCGGCGTGGAGACCGGGAACGGCTTGGCCGGGGGGTGGTAGACGCGGGTGGCGGGGACTGAGACCACGGACCGTTCGGGATAATTCAAGGCGGTCAGACGGCCACCGAAGACACAGCCCGTGTCCAGGCACAGGGTGTTGTTCAGCCACTCCGTGTCCGGCACCGGCGTGTGACCGTAGAGGACCAGGGCCCGGCCGCGGTACTCCTGGGCCCAGGGGTACCGGACCGGCAGGCCGTATTCGTCGGTCTCGCCGGTGGTCTGGCCGTACAGGCAGAACTCGCGAACCCGGCCCGAGGCGCGGCCGTGGTAGCGCTCGATGAGGCCGGCGTGGGCCACCACCAGCCGCCCGTCGTCCAGGACGTAGTGGCTGATCAGGCCGTCGATGAACTGCTCGACCTGGGTACGGAAGTCGGCGGGCTCCTTTTCGAGCTGCTCCATCGAGGCGTCCAGGCCGTGGCTGCGCTTGACGTTCTTGCCGCGCAAAGCCTTGAGCAGCTTGGCCTCGTGGTTGCCCGGCACGCAGAGCGCGGCGCCGGCCGCGACCATGCCCATGACCAGGCGCAGCACGCCGGGGGTGTCGGGGCCGCGGTCCACCAGGTCGCCGAGGAACACCGCGCGCCTGGTCGGGTGGCTGGCGTTCACCGGGCGCCCGGCGCCGTCGCGGTCGATCGCGTAGCCGAGCTGGTCCAGCAGCTGTTCGAGCTCGGCGCGGCAGCCGTGCACGTCGCCGATGACGTCGAACGGGCCGTGGTCATCGCGCCGGTCGTTGTACAGCCGGGCCCGGGTGATGGTGGCCGCCTGTACTTCGTCGGGAGTGTGCAAGACGTGCACGGTGCGGAAGCCCTCGCGAGACAGGCCGTTGCGGTGCCGTCGCAGCTGCTGGCGCTGGCGGCGGATCACGTGCGGGCCGAAGTCGCGGTCGGGGCGCTGGGCGTTGCGCTCGGCGCACAGCCGCTCCGGCAGGTCCAGCACGATGGCCACCGGCAGGACGTCGTATTCGCGGGCCAGCAGGACCAGGTCGCGGCGGCCCTCGGGCTGCACGTTGGTCGCGTCGACCACGGTCAGCCGGCCGGCCTGCAGGCGCTGGCCCACGATGAACCGCAGCACCTCGAACGCGGCCGGGGTGGCGGACTGGTCGTTCTCGTCGTCGGCGACCAGGCCGCGGCAGAAGTCCGAGGAGATGACCTCGGTCGGCTTGAAGTGGGCGCGGGCGAAGGTGGACTTGCCCGATCCGGTCACGCCGACCAGCACGACCAGGCTCAGCTCGGGGATGCTCAGCTCGGTCATGATGTGTCCTTGGTGAAGACGGCGAGCTGGGTCGGGGGGCCGGCGTCGGGGTGCTCGGGGCCGATCGGGAGGAAGCGGACCTGGTAGCCATGGTGCTGGGCGGCGTTTTCCGCCCACTCCTGGAACTGGGCCCGGGTCCACTCGAAGCGGTGGTCGGGGTGCCGCTTGGCGCCCTCGGGGAGCATGGCGAAGTGCGGGTTGTACTCGACGTTGGGCGTGGTGACCAGGACGACGGCCGGAGCGGCGAAGGCGAACACGGCGCGCTGCAGGGCGGGCAGCCGCTCGGGGTCGACGTGCTCGATGACCTCCATCAGCACCGCCGCGTCCAGGCCGGCTAGCCGGTCATCGCGGTAGGTCAGCGCGGTCTGGAAGATGCTCAGGCGCTCGCGCTGCTGGTCGGGCAGCCGGTCCAGGTTCAGGTTGCGCGCGGCGAGCTGGAGGGCGCGGGCGGACACGTCGACGGCGACGACCTGGTCGATGTGCTTTTCCGCGAGCAGGGACTTGATCAGTGCGCCCGAGCCGCAGCCGAAGTCGCCCACGCGCTGGGCGTGGTGTTCGCGCAGGACGGCCAGGATGGCCTCGCGGCGCTGGATGGCGAGCGGCCTGCGGGTGTCCTCATCGTCGGTGACCGCGTTGTCGAGTTCTTCTGGCTCGGCGTCGTCGGCCTCGGCCAGCCGGGCCAGCGCGGACCGGGTGAGCCGCTTCTGGTGCGCGAGGTACCTGCGGGTGATGAGCTCCTTGGCCGGATGGGCGGCCAGCCAGTCGCCGCCCGCGCGGATCAGCTTGTCCACCTCCTCGGGCGACACCCAGTAGTGCTTGGCGTCGTCCAGCACGGGCAGCAGCACGTACAGGTGGTTGAGCGCGTCGGCCAGCCGGAGCTCGCCGGTCAGGCGCAGGTCCAGGTAGTTCGACGGGCCCCATTCGGGCGGCTGGAGGGGCTGACTGCGGACTGTCACGGTCCAGCCGAGGGGGGCGAAGACGGCTTCGGCGCTGGCGGGGCCGCCGCGGCAACGCAGGGACGGGACGTTGATGTCCAGCGGGATGCGGCTTCGGGCGAGTTCGGGGCGGGCGTCGCAGCGGCCGTTCAGCGCGGTGCGGAAGGCTTCCTTCAGGGCGACCGCGAGCATGCTGGAGGCGGCGTACGGGCGGTCGTTGACGTACTGGGCGAGCTCGCCGTCGCCGGTCTTGGTCCTTTGGGCGTGCTGGCCGCTCTGACCGCTGTGACCGCTCTGGCCGTCTGGCCGCTCTGGCCGCGGACCAGGGCCACCGGGTCGACTTCGAGCAGGAGCGCGGCGGTGCAGCGTTCGGCGGTCGCCTCGGGGTAGAAGACGTGGGCCTGCCCGCCCGCGGTGGGGAACGTCTGCAGCCGGTCGGGGTGCTTGTGCAGCAGGTAACCCAGGTCGGTGGCGGGCGCCCGGGTGGTGGTGACGGTCAGCAGCACCAGGTCATTGTTCCTGACCGCGGGGCTGGACGCCTAACCGGTTGTTTTGTGCTACCCGGGATCGGGTCGGGTAAAAGTTAAGGCGTGGGGCGGTGGGTGCTGCACGTGGACCTCGACCAGTTCATCGCGGCGGTCGAGGTGCTGCGTCATCCCGAATTGCGCGGGCGCCCGGTGGTGGTGGGCGGCGACGGCGACCCGACCAAGCGGGGCGTGGTCAGCACCGCGTCGTACGAGGCGCGCGAGCACGGCGTGCACTCGGGCCTGCCGCTGCGCACCGCGGCCCGGCGGTTGCCCGACGCCGTGTTCCTGCCGGTGGACCGCGAGGCCTACGACGAGGCTTCGGCCTCGGTGATGGACGTACTGCGATCGTCCGGCGCGGTGGTGGAGGTGCTGGGCTGGGACGAGGCGTTCCTGGGTCTGGAGGTCGACGATCCGGAGGCGTTCGCGCGGTCCCTGGCGGCGCGCGTGCGTTCTGCGACGCAGCTTGACTGCACGGTGGGGATCGGGGAGAACAAGCTGCAGGCCAAGATCGCCACCGGGTTCGGCAAGCCGGCCGGGGTGTTCCGGCTGACCTCGGCCAACTGGTTCTCGGTGCTGGGCGGCCGGCCGACCGACGCGCTGTGGGGCATCGGGGCCAAGACGGCGCGCAAGCTCACCGGGCTGGGCATCAACACGGTCGCCGATCTGGCCGGGGCCGATCCGGACGCGCTGGCCGCGGAGTTCGGGCCGATGACGGGGCCGTGGCTGGTGCTGCTGGGCCGGGGTCGCGGCGACGCGGAGGTGGACGATTCACCGTACCTGGCCCGCGGGCACGGCAAGGAGGAGACGTTCCAGGTCAACATCGCGGACTGGTCGCGGGTCCAGGCCGAGGTGACACGGCTGGCCGGGCTGCTCGCGGTGGACCTGGCCGCGGAGCCGCGGCCCGCGGTGCGGGTGGTGGTGAAGGTGCGGTACGCGCCGTTCATCACCGAGACGCACGGGGTGACGCTGGCCTCGCCCAGTTCGCAGGCCACGGTGATCGAGGCGGCCGCGGCCGCCGCGCTGGAGCGGTTCACCGGGCGGCGGCCGGTGCGGCTGCTCGGGGTCAGGGCAGAGTTCGGGACATAGCGACCGTTTCGCGCACGCTGGGACCGTTGCCGGCCGCGCGCGACAAACCGTTTTCCGGGCGCGTCCGCGTCGCTTTCGTGCGGACTGAACTAGTAATGTTCGCGTTGATGTCTTCCGGTCCCGAAGTATGGCCACCCGCACTAAGAGGATGCGATGGTCCAAATAGCAGGAAATGCGCCGCCCCAGGGTACGGTCGGGGACCTTTATACGTTCCCGTGCACCGCTATCGGCGACAACCCGGCCAGTCAATGGGCGGCCGACGGCACGATGCCGTCCGGGCTGGCCCTCGACGCGAACACCGGGGTTCTTTCCGGAAGGCTGGCCGAGGCCGGGACTTATCCGTTCACGGTCAGGGTGACCGATACCGCCGGGCAATCGGGCTCGCGCGGCTTTACGATAATCGTCAATTCCAAGCTGGTCATGCTGGACGATATGGCACCGTCCGGCGTGCCGCGCGGAGCGCAAACTCCGGTCCTGGTCGAACTGCACGCCGACGGCGGGGTCAAGCCTTATCAATGGGCCGTGGCCCCCGGATCCAGCTGGCCCGAGGGACTCCCCCAGGTCGACCCGGACACCGGCCGGATCAGCGGTCATCCGGACCGGCCCGGCACCACGATGGTCAGGATCCAGGTCACGGACGCGGCCAACCACATCGCCACCGTCGACCTGGCCATCAAGGCCACGGTGCCGTCGCGGTGGCGTCGTCCGGTCGGGTCGCGACGAGTCAGCCGGGTCCGGATCGCCCGGCTACTGGTCACGGTCAGCTCCGGGAAGCGGGGTTTGCTCGGCCACCTCACGACATGGCTGGCCTTCCTGGGTATGGCGGCCCCGATCGGCGGCACGGCCTGGGTGGCGGTCTATTCCTTCTCCACAGCCGGCCAGCATTGGACGTATCTAGGGGTGGGGGTGCTGAGCAGCCTGGCGGCCTTCGTGGCGGGCTGCTTCGTCGGGTTTCTGCTCGGCATTCCGCGCGCAGTTTCCTCCGGTGAACTGCGGCAGACTCAGTTGGCCGCGGCCGGGTCAAGCGGGGCTGGCGCGTCGTCGAACCTGGCCGAGATCAGTGACTGGCTGACCAAGCTGGTCCTGGGCGCCGGGCTGGTCGAACTCACCCGCCTCGGCGGTCCGGTGGCCAGGCTCATCGATAACGTCGCGGCCGGATTGCACGCCGCCGGGGCCAGCGCGGCGTCGGTGCAGACGGCCAAGGTCATGTCCGGGGCGATAATCATCGGCTACGTGATCATGGGCCTGCTCGACGGCTACATCGTGACCACAACCTGGTACCAGGCCAAGATCGACGCCCTGTCTTAGGTGTCTTAGGGTCAGTCGAAGCGGCGCGCGCTGGGGTAGCGCTGCCCGCCGTCCACGACGAGGTTAGCGCCGGTGATCCACGACGCCCGGGCGGAGAGCAGGAACGCCACCGCGTCGGCGATCTCCTCCGGCCGGCCCAGGCGGCCCAGCGGGAACTGGGTGCGCTCGAAGGCGGCAAAGTCGTCCGGGCTCTGCTCCCGGAACCGGTCCCAGCTGCCGCCGGGAAACATGATCGACCCGGGGCTGACCGCGTTGACCCGGATCCCGGCGGGCGCGAGTTCCTGCCCGGCGGTGGCCGCGAGCTGGATCTCCGCCGCCTTGGCGGCGGCGTAGGCGGTGCGCGGCGCGGGACGCATGCCGGTGATCGAGGAGATGATCACCACCGAGCCGCCGCCCGCCGCACGCAGGTGAGGCAGACCCGCGCGGATCAGCTCGGCGGCGTGGCCCGCGTTGAGCGCGAACGTGGCGGTGAACTCGCCCGGACCGGAGTTCGTGAGGTTACCGCCGCCGACCGTCCCGCCGGCGTTGGCCACCAGGTGCTCAAGGCCGCCCAGGGCGGCCGCGATCTTCTCGACGGCGCGGTTCAGCGCCGGCGGGTCAGTGACGTCGGCCGCGGCGGTCACGACCCGGGTGCCGGGCGGCCCGCTCTCGGTCAGCTGCCGGGCCGCCGCGGCCAGGCCCTCCTGGTCGCGGGCGATGAGCCCGAGCGCCACGCCCTCGGCGGCCAGCGCCCGGGCGATGGCCAGGCCCATGCCCCGGCTGCCCCCGGTGATCAGCGCGCGGCTGCCGCGCAGGGCCAGGTCCATGGTCAGTCCGGGGCGGGCAGTTCGCCGCGTTCGGCGGACTTGGCCAGGCGGCGGGCGTCCTTCAGGCTCACGCCACGGGCCTGCGGTGGCAGCCGGTAGATCGACGCGCCGCCCATCAGGTTGTACACGCGGATCCGGATGACCGGCGCGCCCGGCCGGGCCGGACGCTCGCTGCCGATCTCCTCGTGGCCGCCCATGAACGAGAAGCCGCCGACCTCCAGGTCGACCGAGTTGGGGACGTAGATGTTGGAGCCGCCCATGAACGCGAACAGGTTGAGGGTGAGCTCGCCGCCCTCGATTTCGGCCCCACGCAGGTCGATCTCGTCGCCGCCCATGATCGCGATGGCGTTGATGCTGCCCACGGCGCGGAACCGGCCGCGCCGGTGCGAGCCGCCCATGATGGCGACCATCCACCGGACCGGCTTCTTGCGGGCCGGCCCCGGGCTGGCCTGGCCCGCCTCCCGGGGCAGGTCGCTGGTCAAGGTGGCCAGCTCGCCGCGGGTCTTGGCGGTCAGCGCGCGGCCGGACCGGTCCTCGAGTTCGTCCAGGGTGAGCCCGCCGATCGCCGCGTTGTCGCCCAGCGTGCGCAGCACCGCGTCGCGTTCGGCATCGGAAACCCGGAGGGATTCGTCAGGTTCGCTCACAGCAGGGCCCCTTGCTAGTCGGCGTACCGGTCAGTAAGAGTACGCCCCGCGCGTTCTCAGCGGTCGACGTGGTCGGTGAGCCAGGCGCAAAGAGGCAGGGTCGTTCGGAAAAATGAAATGACGCGGTCCTTGGCCGCCGCCGTTTCCAGCCAAGGCTCCACCGGCCATTGCTTCCAGGCGGTCAGGCCCTTGTAGCGGAGCAGGTCGATGCGGGGGTGATCGACCGGATAGCCGCGCGGCGCGGACTTGAGCGCGCCGTGGCCGTGGACGGTGAAATCGGCCTGCTCGATCTCGGCGATGATCTGCTCGAGCTTGGTGCCCGGTCCGTCGTCGGCGACGGCGGCCCGGTAGCGGGCCAGGCGGTCCGGCCCCATCTCCCACATGCCGGCCCCGGCGCCCAGGCCCTCGGCGGACAGCTGGATGTAGCCGGTGCCGCCGATCACGGCGCCGATGTGGGTCTTGTAGGGCGTCTTGTCCTTGCTGAACCTGACGTCCCGGTAGGGCCGGAAGATCTTGGGCTCGCCGAACTCGGCGGCGAGTTCCTCGGTCAGTTCGGTCATCGGGCGCAGGATCTGGTCCTGGTAGACGGCCTTGTGCTCGGTCCAGTAGATCTTGGAGTTATCGGCCGCGAGCCCGTCGTAGAAATCCAGCGCCTCTTCGGGCCAGCCGCTGAACGCCATGATCAGGTCCCTCCGGGTTCGTCGTGGTGGTTCTTTACCGTAGTGTTTTCCGGCGGTTCGGGGTATGACGGGTTCCATGACGACGCCGGAACGGGACGGGGTCGCGCTGACCCACCTAGACGAGCTGTTGTTCGACGGGGCGGGTGCGACCAAGGGTGACCTGGTGGACTACCTGGACGCGGTGGCCTCGCTGATCGTGCCCGGGCTGGCCGACCGGCCGCTGTCGGTGATCAGGGTGCGCGGCGGGCAGCCGCCGTTCATGCAGAAGAACGTGCCGGACTACGCGCCGCCGTGGATCAAGACGGTGACCATGTGGGCCGAATCCTCCAAGCGGGAGGTCCGGTACGCGCTGTGCAACGACCGGCGCACGCTGCTGTGGTTCGCCAACCAGCGGGCGGTGGAGTACCACCCCAACTTGTTCCTGGCCGGGCACCCGGACCGGCCGACGTACCTGATCCTGGACATCGACCCGCCGGCCGGCGGGTCGTTCGGGCACGTGGTCGCGGCCCTGCGGCTGGTCCAGCAGGCGCTGGCCGAAGTCGGGCTGAGCGGTGCGGTCAAGACCAGCGGGGCCAAGGGCGCGCACGTGTACGTGCCGATCGAGGCGAGCGCGGACGACGCGGCCGCGGCCACCCGGGCCATCGCTGGCCGGGCCGCCGCGATCGACCCTGCGCTGGCCACCACCGCGTTCATCAAGGAGGACCGGGAGGGGAAGGTGTTCCTGGACTCGACCCGGGCGCACGGCGCTACAGTGGCGGCGGTGTACAGCCCGCGGGCCCGGCCCGGGGTGACGGTCTCGTACCCGGTGCCCTGGGACGAGCTGGACAACATCACGCCGGCTGACTTCACCGTGCACACCGTGCCCGGGCTGGTGGCCGCGTCTAGTGGTGCTGAGCCGTGGGCGGGGCTGATGCCGTCGCCGCAGAAGCTGAGCCCGGATCTGGTGGCGGAGGGGCATGAGATCCCGATTGCGCGGGTGCAGGCGATGCACGAGGGCAAGCGGCGGAAGCGGGCCCAGGCCCGGGCCGAGCGGCCGTCCTCGTCCTCGTCCTCGTCCGAGTAATCGGGGTCTGGGATATCCGGTCAGCCGGAGCAGCCGGCGGCGGCCTGGGCGAGCGGGGTGAGCGGGGTGAGCGGGGTGAAACCCGGAATCCACCACACTCTAAGCTTGTTATTTAACCTCTGCTGTCCTTGTCGCCATGTTCTGTCGTTGTTGTCCGGTGTGTCGCAGTGGTAGCAGACGGCCACCGCGTCATCATCGTCGGGTTCCTCTCACAGAACTTGGCGATGACGATGGCGGTGGCCGTGGCTTTCAGTATGGCGTGGGCTGATGGTGGCGATGCTGGGGATGGCGCAGATCAGGCGCGGGGGCTGCTGGCTGGGTTCCGCCGGGAGCTGTACTGCCCTGTTCGAGGTGTGTGATGCTCTGCTGTGCGGGCAGTATCGGGTGCACATGCTGGCGGAGTTGTCGCTGGAGCCGGAGTGCCGCCGTGGCCATGGCTCGGTGTACGACGCGCTGAACTGCGGGGAAATCCGGATCGGGCGGCTGTGCCGGGCGCTGGCGGGCCTGCCGCTGCCGGCCTGGCCTGATGGGCGGATCCGGCTGGCGGTGGATGTCAGTAACTGGCTGCGGCCGGACGCGGAGACCAGCCCGGAGCGGCTGTTCTGTCACTGCTACGCGCGGGGCAAGGGGAACGCGCAGCTGATTCCCGGGTGGCCGTACTCTGTGGTGGCGGCGCTGGAGCGGGGCCGTACTTCCTGGACGCTGCCGCTGGATGCGGTCCGGCTGGGGCCGGCCGATGACGTGACCGCGGTGACCGCCGCGCAGGTCCGCGAGGTCGTGCTGCGCCTGATCGAGGCCGGGCACTGGCGCGAGGGCGACCCGGACATCCTGGCCGTCTTGGACTCCGGTTATGACCTGACCCGGCTGGCCTGGCTGCTGGCCGATCTCCCGGTGGAGGTCACGGGCAGGCTGCGCAGCGACCGGGTCATGTACTTGCCTGCTCCGCCGCGTCCGGCCCGCCCGGCCGGCACGGGAGGGCGGCCGCCCCGGCACGGTGCCGTGCTCAAGCTCGCAGACCCGGCGACCTGGCCCGTCCCGGCGGTGACCACCATCACCACGACCACCCGGTACGGCACCGCGACCGCCATGGCCTGGGGCCGGCTGCACCAGCGGCTGGCCGCCCGCGCCGGATGGGAGGACCACCACGGCGAGCTGCCGGTCATCGAGGGCACCCTTATCCGGCTCCAGGTTGATCACCTGCCTGGCCAGCGCGACGCCGAACCGCTATGGCTGTGGTCCTCCCGCGCCGGCACCTCAGCGCAGGAGGTCGACCGGACCTGGCAGGCGTTCTTGCGGCGATTTGATCTTGAGCACACGTTCCGTTTCCTCAAGCAGGTTCTCGGCTGGACCCGGCCTAAGCTTCGTGACCCGGCCGCCGCCGACCGCTGGACCTGGCTGATCATCGCCTGCTGCGCCCAGCTCTACCTCGCCCGCCCCCTGGCCGCCGACATCCGGCTGCCCTGGCAGCGGCCCTGCCCGCCCGGCCGCCTGACCC
Organism: uncultured Actinomycetes bacterium; assembly: GCA_963787645.1. Taxonomy (GTDB): domain Bacteria; phylum Actinomycetota; class Actinomycetes; order Streptosporangiales; family Streptosporangiaceae; genus Palsa-504. The sequence continues at coordinate 308,527 of CAWBDS010000009.1, forward strand.
CTGCCCGGGTCCGCCGGGGGTTCCGGAACATCCGCCAGATACTGCCCGGCCTGGCCAGCGCGCCGAAACCCGGCAAACCCGGCCCCGGCCGGCCGCCCGGATCGGCGAACCGGCACCCGGCCACCCGCCACGACGTGGGTAAGACCGTCAAGCGAGACCAGCCCAAGAAGAAAAGCCCGCAGGCAGAAGGGTTAAATAACAAGCTAAGGGGGTGGAACCCGGGTTCCACCACCCTTGGCTTCGTGGGAGCAGCGCACCGCGAAGCACGCTGTGCTCCTTTTGTAACGCCAGCACCACCGGTGACCCAGCCGCGACGCGAACCCGCGCGACCTGTCCAAGGCAGCCGCTGACGACACCGCATTCCTCAGCCACCCGCCTAAGCGGGTATCCCGGATCGGGGGTTCATGAACTGGCCGGGACCCAGCGCTCGCTGAGTTCTTGCCAGGTGGGGGGCGGGCTGGGGAGGGGTCCTTGGCCGTTGTTCCGGCGGAGGCCGTCGAGGATGAGGGCCAGGTAGCGGTGGCGGAGTTCGGTGGTGCGTTCGGGGCTGGCGAACTTGATCGGGGCCACGAGTTCGAAGACCAGGGACAGGTCGTGCTGGACGATGCCGGGGCGGAGCAGGTCCCGGATCAGCTCGAAGAAGGTGTCAAACAGCTGGCTTGAGCGGTTGGCCAGGGCGAACATCTCCGGGGTGGGGGCGAACTTGCCCGCGAACGCGCGGGTCATGGAGCTGGTGTCGGCGTCGACGAGGCGGCGCATGAAGTCGGCGAGCACCGGCCAGCGGTCCTCGCCTCGGTCCACGCGCGCGATAGCCGCCTCGGTCTCCGCGAGCACGATGACCAGGCCGTCGGTGCACAGCGTGCGCAGGAGCTCTTCCTTGCTGCCGTAGCGGGTGTACAGCGCGCTGATGCCGACGCCGGCGTGCTTGGCCACCGCGGTGATCGGCGCGCCGGGGTCGGCGACGAACACCGCCCGGGCTGATTCGAGGATGCGCTGGTCGTTGCGGGCGGCTTCGGCCTGGCGGCCGCTGAGCGGTCCGTCGCGACGCGGGCGGCCCGGCCTTGGTTCGGTCGCCGGCCTTGGTTCGGTTCCCGGCTGTGGCGCGGTGGCTGGCTTTGGTTCGGTCGCCGGCTTTGGCTCGGTGGCTGGCTGTGGCTCGGTCATGGAAAAAGAGTAGCAGGTGACTGGAACAAAGCATTCCGTTCTGATATTGTTGGAACAGAAGATTTTGTTCCGATAGCTTGGGAGGATCGGATGTCAGCAGCGGTCGAGGCCACGGATCGGGCAGCGCGAGGCGACGCGGAAGCGGTCGAGGTGGGTGCCGCGCAAGCGGGGCGGGACGACCAACCGGTACAACGGGCCATCGTGCCGGTTGCAACCGGTACAGCGGGCCATCGTGCCGGCAGTGAAGGCGGGCGGAAGTGGCGGTGGGCGGCGTTCGCGGTGGTGATCGCGGCGGCGGTGATGGACCTGCTCGACTCGACCATCACGCAGGTGGCGGCGCCGGATATCCGGCGCGAGCTGGGCGGATCCTACGCGGTGATCGAGTGGGTGACCGCGGCCTACGCGCTGGCCATGGCGGCGGGGCTGCTGACCGGCGGGCGGCTGGGCGACCTGTTCGGCCGGCGGCGGATGCTGCTGATCGGGATGACCGGGTTCGTGGCGGCTTCGGCGCTGTGCGCCGCGGCGGGTAGCGCGGGTGAGCTCATCGCGGCCCGGGCGGCGCAGGGCGCGCTGGGCGCGATCATGCTGCCGCAGGTGTTCGGGCTCATCCGGGACCTGTTCCAGGCGCACGAGATGGGCAAGGCGTTCAGCGTCTACGGCCCGGTGATGGGCCTGTCGGCCATGGTGGGACCGATCGCGTCCGGCGGGCTGATCGGGGCCAACGTGTTCGGCACCGGGTGGCGGATGATCTTCTTGGTGAACGTGCCGGTTGGGCTGGTGGCGCTGGTGCTGGGCGCGCGGCTGCTGCCGGCGGGTGCGGCTGGGTCGGGTGCGGCTGGGTCGGGTGCGGCTGGGTCGGGTGCGGCTGGGTCGGGTGCGGCTGGGTCGGGTGCGGCTGGGTCGGGTGCGGCTGGGTCGGGTGCGGCTGGGTCGGGTGCGGCCGAGTCGGGGGGCGGGGCGCGGCGGGGGCAGCTGGACCTGCTTGGTGCGGTGCTGGCCGCGGTGGTCATGTTCGGGCTGGTCTTCCCGCTGGCCCAGGGGCACGCACTGGGCTGGCCGGCCTGGCTGTTCGCCATGATGGCCGCGTCGGTGCTGGTGCTGGCGGCCTTCGCGGTCTACCAGGTCCGCCGCCAGCGCGCGGGCCGCACGCCGCTGGTCGAGCCGTCCATCTTCGGGCATCGGTCATACCGGGCCGGGATCGTGTTCTCGATCGTGTTCGTCGGCTCGCTGGGCGGGATCGTGATGATCTTCAACGTGTTCCTGCAGAACGGGCTCGGCTTCACCCCGTGGCATTCGGCCCTGACCACGGCGCCGTGGGCGGCGGGCGCGTTCGTCGGGTCGGCCATCGGCGGCATCACGATGGGCAAGCTGGGCCGTCGGGTGCTGCAGGCCGGGCTGGTGGTCGAAGCGGCCGGGCTGCTGGCGGTGTACGCAGTGCTGCGTGGCGCGGGAGCCGGGGTGGGCACCATGGACCTGCTGGCGCCGATGGTGATCGGCGGGATCGGGATGGGCATGGTGTTCGTGCCGCTGTTCGACATCGTGATGGCCGGGGTTCGGCCGCGGGAGATGGGCTCGGCCTCCGGCGTGCTGCAGACCGTGAACGCCCTGGGCATGTCGCTCGGCATCGCCGGTATCGGCGCCATCTTCTTCGCCCTGGCCGGCGGGCATGGCCGTCACGTCCCGGTGTACCTCGGCGCCGCGCAGTGGACCGCGCTGGCCACCGCGGGCCTGCTGGCCTGCTCGTTCGTGGTGGCGTTCGGGCTGCCCCGGCGGGCCCGGGAGCAGTGACCCGCCGCTAAGGCGAACCGCCGCCGTCCTCGCCCCGGTCTGGGGTGAGGACGGCGGCTTTGGTTACGATCGGGACATGAAGGTGAACTGCGCGGAGTGCGGCTGCGTGGTGGATCGGGGCGTCCGGGTGGTCCCGTGCGGGAAGCCGGACTGCTGCTGCCTGCACCTGCCGGTGCGCTCGCCGAGCTAGCTCGCTACGCGGTCTGCCAGTACACGCTGTAGTACTGGTGGGCGGCCCGGCTGACCGGGATCAGGGTGACCGGCCGGCCGTCGGAGGTGGCCCCGAACGTCATCGGCTCGGTGCCGGTCTGCTGGACCGAGGCGAGCTCCAGGGCGGGAGTCAGCGCGCCGGGGTTGCCCGGGTACACGCCGCTGAGCACGACCGGGCCGTAGGTCACTGCCTGCACGGCGGGATGGTCGGGCGTGGGCTCGAAGGCCAGCCGCATGGGCAGCGTGACCTGGAGCAGGTCACCGGCCTGCCAGCGGCGACGGATCGCGACCCAGCCGCCAGCTAGCGCGTCCGGGATCATCGTCCCGTTGAGGAACACCACGGGCCTTCCGTCCACCCAGGCCGGCACGCGGACCCGCAGCGTCATGGTGGCCGCGCCCTGCAGCACCGACAGGGCGATGACCGGGTCGTCGGGGAATCCGGTGGCCTGCTGCAGCACGAGTCCGGCGACGCGGGCCCGGGAGGGGATGAACAGGTTGACGTACAGGCCGTCGGCGTCGCGGGTGTAGATGCTGTCGGCGAACTTGGCCTGGGTTTCCAGCCCGGTAGCGGTGTCACAGGTGAACGTGTCGTAGTCGGTGGCGTACACGTCCGGGCTGCCGCCGCGGAAGTAGTTCAGCGGCTGGTGCTTGAGCGCGCCCGCGCACAGGCCGGTGTAGTAGCAGTTGAAGCCGTGCGGCGAGGTGGGGTCCTGCTCCCCCAGCATCTGGTTGAACAGCGTGCGCTCGTAGTAGTCGATCAGGTCGGTCCGGGTCAGCTGATGGAAGTGCAGTAGCCGGGTGAGCTTGAGCAGGTTGTAGCTGACGCAGTTCTCGCAGGTGAAGTTCGACAGCTGCCCGGCCACCACGTCGGGCTGCTGAAAGTGTTCGTAGTTACCGGCCCCGCCGATCACGTAGACGTGGTGACCGGTCACGATGTCCCAGAAGTTCTGGGCGATGTCGCGGTACTTGGTATTACCGGTCTCCTCCCACATCCGGACGCACGCGATGACCTTCGGGGTGGTCACGTTGGCCTGCAGTCCGGCCAGCTGGTCAACCCCGTCGGCCAGCGGGTCGAGCACCTGGGCCTGGTAGAAGCGCTGCGCGGTGGCCAGGTACCGCTCCCGGCCGGTAATCGTGTACAGGTTGGCCAGAGCCTCGGGCAGGCCGCCGAATTCGGTCTGCAGCACCATCTGCATCTGGGCGTAGGGCAGGCGGGCCGTGCGCCAGTCGACCCAGTCGCCGAGCTTGACCGCCACGTCCAGCGCCTGGTCGTCTCCGGCCAGCTGGTACTGGTCGATCAGCCCGGCCAGGTACTTGTGGATCATGTAGTACGGCGACCAGACGAACTCGCCCTGCTCCAGCAGGCTGAAGAAGGATTCCGGGAATCCGGACAGGTATCCGGGATGAAAGCCCATCAGGCGGGCCCGGGACTGCAGGGCGGCGAGCTGGCCGACCAGGTAGCGGCCCCGGGCCAGCGCCTCGTCGTTGCCGGTATTGGCGTAGGTCAGGGCGAGCGCGGACATCAGGTGGCCAGTGGTGTGGCCGCGGATTTCGGACGTGGGGTTCTCCCAGCCGCCGCACGGCTGCGCTTGGGTGGACACGCCGTAGTTCAGCCGGAACGGGCGGAGCATGCGGTCCAGATCGAGGAACATCAGGTAGTCGGTGTTCCGGCCCTGGTTGTCACGGAACGGGCTGGCCAGCAGTTCGACGTCGCGCAGGGGCAGCGCGGCCAGCCGCCCGGCGGTGCCGTCTGGTGCGTAGCCGCCCGGGACCGGCGCGGTCCCGGGCACGCGGGTCAGGTCCGTGCCGAGGCCGACGGCAGACGAAGCGTGCGGAAGCAGCGCCGCCTCGGCAACCAGGCCGCCGACGCCGAGCAGAGCCAGCGCCTCGCGCCGGGTCAGGCCGCCCAAGCCCTTCGGGCCCTTCGGGCCGGTCGGGCCGCCCGCCTTGTCCACGTCCGAGATCCTTTGCCCGGTCATCGCTCCGCCATGATCGTACCCAGCGGCTCCCTGGAAGGTAACGATCGCGGGCGGTCCGCCGTGCCCGGTTCGCGGGGACACGGGCGAGTTATTACCGGCACCTTACGGCCCGGCGATCAGTTGAGCCGGACCCGGCGGGTGGCCGTAGTCGTGGGTAGTGGCCAGTGCTCGCGGCAGCCGAAAGATCAATGAGCCCAAACCCAACAACGCGAACGCTCCCGGGCTCAAAGATCGCTCGTCTCCTCCTATCCGTGTAGGCTCCGCCGGGCACTGGCCGCTAGCCTGCCCGGCGGACGGCTAGGGGTGCACGATCAGCGCGGCCAGGGCGGCCAGGGCCACGGTCAGGGCGGCGGCGCTGCCGTGCAGCGCGACCAGGCGGCCGGCGAAGGACGGAGCGCGCCGGCCGGGTTCGGCCCGGCGCGCGGCCCGGGTGTTGGCGGTGAACCAGCCCAGCCCCACGCAGGCCGTGACGGCGGCCAGGCCGAACGCGATCCAGCCCAGCGCGCGGTTGTGGACCAGCGTGAAACCCAGCCACAAGGCGAGCCCGATGATCCCGCCGGCCGGGTGCGCGAACTCGACCAGTGACCGGGCGCCGGGCAGCAGCGGCGCCTGGCGGGATGCGGCCAGCGAGGGCGGATCCCAGCGCTCCCGGGCCGCGCGGCGCGCCGCCCGCCGGGAGGGCGGGCCGTCGGCGGCGGGCGTGGCCGTGGCGGCGGCTGGGACTCGTGCGGCGGCAGCAGCAGGGGGCGGGGCGAGGTCCGTGGGGCGTGCGCGGGCGAGGTTGCTGGTGAACAGCAGGTAGAACCCGGCTCCGGCGGTGAACAGCCACAGGACCAGCACCACGATGGCCATCTCGCTCCTTTCCGCAGCCCGAATGTACCCGGTCCCAGATAATCAACGAGCCTTGATAAAGACTCGTTGATTAAGGTATCTTGATAATCATGTCACAACTTCCTGGCCGTGATCCGATGGCGTTGCGGGCGCTAGCGCATCCGCTGCGGTGGAAGCTGCTCGACCTGCTGGGCAGCGAGGAGTCGGCGACCGCCACGCGCTGCGCCGAGGTGCTCGGCCAGAGCGTGGCCAGCTGCGGCTACCACCTGGGCATCTTGGCCAAGTACGGCTACGTCGAGCCGGTCCCGGACCGGGTGGGCCGGGAGAAGCCGTGGCGGCTGACCACCCGGCGCCAGGACCTGTCGACCGAAGGGCTGGACGAGTCCAGCACGCTGGCGGCCCAGGAGGCGACGGAGGTGTTCCTGGATCATGAGCTGGAGCGGATCAAGGACCGGCTGCGCCGGCTGGACACCGAGCCGCCCGACTGGCGCGCCGCGAGCTACGTGGCCGGTACGACCCGGTGGCTGACCGCGGTTGAACTCGCCGAGATCAAGAACCAGCTGGAACAGATCCAAGGGCGGTACGACGACCGGGACGACGATCCCGCCCGCCGGCCGCCCGACGCGCGGGAGGTCCGGATCTTCGCGGTGACGTCGGTGGCGCCCCGGCCGCCCGGGCGCCGGTGACGCCATGGCCCTGCTGCGCGGGCCGTTCGCCGATCCCAGGTTCCGGCGGCTGCTGGCCGGGCAGTCGCTGTCCTCGTTCGGCGACACCGCGCTGTACCTGACCCTGGGCATCTGGGCCAAGGCGCTGACCGGCAGCAACGCCGCGGCGGGCGGGGTGTTCCTGGCCCTGGGCCTGCCCGCACTGGGCGCCCCGGTCGCAGGTCACCTGGCCAACCGGGTCCGGCGGCGCCCGCTGCTGCTGTGGACCAACGCGCTGACCGCGGCGCTGGTCCTGAGCCTGCTGGCGGTGCACTCCCGGGCCCAGCTGTGGGTTATCTACCTGGTGGCGTTCGGCTACGGGGTGGCGTTCAGCGTGCTCGGCAGCGGGTTCGCCGGCCTGCAGAAGGACCTGCTGCCGGACGCCGGCCTGGCCGCGGCCAACGCCGCGCTGACCAGCATCGGCTACGGGCTGCGGATCATCGCCCCGCTGGTCGGCGCCGGGCTGTTCACCGCGTTCGGCGGCGGCGCGGTGGCCATCTTCGACGCGGCGACCTTCGCGGTCGCGATGGCCGCACTGGGCACGCTGCGGCTGACCGAGTCCGATCCGGAGCCGGCCGGGTCCGGGTCCTGGCGCCGGGAGGTCGCGGCCGGGATCCGCCACCTGCGCGGGGTGCCGCTACTGGCCCAGATCACGGTGGTCAGCGCGTGCGCGTTCGCCATCATCGGGCTGAACGAGACGATCACGTTCGCGGTCATCGGTCAGGGCCTGCACCGGCCGCCGTCGTTCCTCGGCGTGCTGAGCAGCGTCCAGGGCGCGGGCTCGATAGCCGGTGGCCTGGCCATGCCGGTCCTGCTGCGCCGGCTGGGCACGGCCCGGATGATCGGGCTGGCCCTGGCCGCGTTCGCGCTGTGCGCGCTGACCTACCTCAGCGACTGGCCCGCCGTGGTGCTGGCGGGCAGCGTGGCCGACGGCGCCGGGCTGCTCTGGCTGGTCGCGGCGAGCGGGACCGCGATCCAGCGCTACACCCCGCCGCGGCTGGCGGGCCGGGCCACCGCGGCCTGGACGATGACCGTGCTGACCCCGCAGACCGCCTCCATCGCGGCCGGCGCCGCCCTGATCTCCTACCTCAGCTACCGCACCCTGCTGCTGGCCGTCATGGCCGTGGTCGCCATCTGCGCGGCGGCCATCCTGCTCCGGCCGGCGCCAGACCCGGACCAATGATCGTGGACCGATCCTGATTAGGCACGGCGCTCACGGACGTGGAGGGCGGCCAGGAGGATGCCTACGACGGCCAGGGCGGCCAGGGCTAGGAGGGTGACGGTCTCGGCGTGGGCCGAGACGTGCCGGAACAGGGCGGGGGCGGCGTGGCCGGGGAGCCGGCCGGCCAGGTTGAGGTACAAGGTGCCGAAGGTGGCCACCCCGACCAGCAGGCCGAGCTGGTTGACGGTGACGACCACACCGGTGGCGTCGGCGGCCAGTTCGACCGGGACGCGTAGCAGCACCCGGGTCATCAGCGGGCTGAACGCGGCCGCCATCCCGCCGCCGGCCAGCGCGCCGGTCAGGTACAGGCCGGCTCCCCCGGTGCCGCCGCCGCGCAGCAGCGCGGCCATGGCGACCATGCCCGCGCCGAAGGCCACGAAGCCGCCGATGATGACCGCCCCGTGGGCGCGGGCGGGCAGGCGCCGCCAGTTGAGGCTGACCAGCGCGAACGCGGCCGCGGTGGGGGCGAAGGTCAGGCCCGCCCGCAGCGCGGAGTCGCCCAGGCCGTCCTGCAGGTCCAGCGCCAGGCTGAAGAAGAACCCGCTGAAGATGATCATGACCACGCCCAGCGCGGCGATCGCGACCGGCACGCCCGGCACCTCGAGCACCCGGCCCGGGATGAGCGGCGTGCCGCCCGCCGCGGCCACCCGGCGCTCGACGCGGGCGAAGGCCACGATCAGCGGCACGCTGGCCACCATCAGGATCCAGCCCCAGGCCGGCCAGTGCTCGGGCTGGCCAAGCACGAGCGGCAGCACGAAGGCGAGCACCGCCGGGGTCAGCAGGGCCAGGCCCGGCAGGTCCACGGTGCGACCGGGCTCCCCCCGGCCGTGCGGCAGGGCCCGGGCGCCGAGGGCCAGCAGGACCACCCCGATCGGCACGTTGACCAGGAAGATCGGCCGCCAGCCGGAGCCGAGCAGGTTCGCGCTGATCAGCAGTCCGCCGACCAGCTGGCCCACGACCGCGCCCCCGGCGATCACCGCGGCGTAGGTGCTCATCGCGCGGGCCCGGGCCGGGCAGGCGTGGGTGCGCTGGATCAGGCTCAGCACCTGCGGGATCATCAGCGCCGCGCCGACCCCCTGGACCAGGCGCAGCCCGATCAGGAACCCGGCCGTGGCGGCCAGCCCGCAGCCCAGCGAGGCCAGGGTGAACAGGACCAGCCCGGCCAGGAATATGCGGCGGTGGCCGAAGATGTCACCCAGCCGGGCCCCGGTGACCAGCAGGACCGCGTAGGTGATCGTGTACCCGGCCACGATCAGCTGCAGGCCGGCCCCGGACGCGCGCAGGCTGGCGTGGATCGACGGGGCCGCGACGTTCACGATGGACGCGTCCAGCACGGCCATGAACTGGCCGACCAGGACGATGGCCAGGACCAGGCCGGCACGCACCGGACGTTCGCGCGGCGCCAGCGAGACGGCGCGGCGGTCACGAGTGAGGATGTTCGTCATGTCACTAAGCCTGGCGCTATCGTTATCCAGGTACCAAGAGCCTGGTTATCCTGGTACTAACACCACCTGGCAGGCCTGCGAGCAGAGAGCCACGATGGAACCATGAGCGAGCCAACACGACGAGGCGCGGCCGTGGTCCTGCGCCGCGGTGAGCTCGCGGCGTTCCTGCGGAGCCGGCGGGAGCGGATCACGCCGGAGGACGTGGGGCTGCCCGGCGGGCACCGGCGGCGGACGGCGGGGCTGCGCCGCGAGGAAGTCGCGCAGCTGGCCGGGGTGGGAGTGACATGGTACACCTGGCTGGAGCAGGGGCGGCCGATCCGGGCCAGCGTCCAGGTGCTGGACGCGGTGGCCAGGACGCTGCGGCTGGATCCGGTGGAGCGCCAGCACCTGTTCCGGCTGGCCGAGATCTCCGGCCCGGCGCCGGACGGCGCGGTGAACCAGCTGCTCAGCCCGGAGATCCAGGCCATCTTGGACGGGCTGGTCCCGATGCCGGCCAACGTAGTGACCGAACGGTTCGACATCCTGGCCTGGAATGCGGCGTATGCGGCGCTGTTCCCGCCGCCAGACACTGAGCTCTCCAACACCGGGCAGCACGAACGGAACAGCCTGCTCTACTGCTTCACCCAGCCGGCCTGCTGCACAGCGTTCGAGAACCGCGCCGAGCAGCGGGCCGTGATGGTGGCCCAGCTCCGCGCGGCCTACGGCCGCCATGTGGGCGACCCGGCCTGGACCGGCTTCATCCGCCGGCTGGAGGCGGCCAGCCCCGAGTTCGCGGCCATGTGGGCCACCCAGGACGTGGCCCAGCCGGCGTCACACGACAAGGTGTTCCGGCACCCGCTCTACCCCCGCCTGGCCATGACGTCCACCAGCCTCGCGGTGCAGGCCGCCCCCGGCACCCGGCTGGTCGTCTACGTGCCCGCCGACGATGCCACCAGACAGGCCATGGAGCACCTGGTGACGCTGGGCCCGCAGCAGCCGCATTTCGGATGCTGGCCAGCTCACCAGGCCCGCGCGCTGGTCCCCCAGCCCGCCTAGAGCACAAAATCGGGACAAGTCAGCGCAAAAACACGGTGCGTGACGGATTTTGCGTTTCGGATGCAAAGTGACAGGAGCGGCGATACACTGAATCATCCTGTAAACACAGGGCGTGACTTGAAATTATGTTCCCAAACACCGGAAGAAACACTGCTAACCTGATTCCCGGCAACCGCCGCCCAGTCCGCGTCACCAGCGGGGCCCGTGAACACGGATGGTGACGACGAACCACGGTTCGTTCGGAATAATAAAGATCTTTACGGGTAGCGGCTGAGAATCAGTTCAAAGGGGAACTATGACTCCCGTCATTGGCATAACCGCATACGACGACGAGGCAGCCTGGCGTAACTGGAAGGCCCGGGCCGCCATGCTTCCGTATGCGTACGTGAACGCGGTACGGGGAGCAGGCGGCCGGGCGGTGCTGCTGCCGCCGGGCGGAGACTCCGACGAGGCCAGCGCGACCGTCGCCGGCCTGGACGGCCTGGTCGTGTCGGGCGGGCCGGACATTGATCCGGTCCGGTACGGCCAGCCGCGCCACCCGCTGACTCAGCCTCCGGTCCCGGTCCGCGACGCGTGGGACCTGGCCGTCACCGGTGCCGCGCTCGCCCAGGGCGTGCCGGTGCTGGCCATCTGCCGCGGCATGCAGGTGCTGAACGTCTGCCGGGGCGGCACGCTGCACCAGCACGTGCCGGACCTGGTCGGCCACGGGCGGCACGAGGGCACGCCGGGCGTGTACGGACGGCACCGGGTGCGGGTCAGCCCGGACAGCATGCTGGCCGGCATCCTGCCCGAACCGGGCTACTTCGAGGTGCCCACCTACCACCACCAGGCCGTGGACCTGCTCGGCGACGGCCTGCAGGCGGTCGCCTGGCACGAGGATGGCACGGTGGAGGCGGTCGAGCCGGGTCCGACCGAGCTCGGCGGGCTGTCGGGCTTCGTCCTCGGGGTGCAGTGGCACCCGGAGCAGGGCGATGACATGCGGTTGTTCGGCGCGCTGGCCGCCGCCGCGGCCGATCGGGCCGCCGCGCGGACGCGTGTGCTGGCACCTATGATCTAATCTCAGCTTAAGTGCTGAATGCGCAGTGCTCAGCATCGGTGATCAGGAGTAGCACGTGCCGGGAGGCTCACCCGCCATCGTCGCCGCGGTATTCCGCGCGGTACGGACGGGAAACGCCTTCGAGGAGACCGTCGAACGGCTGCTCGAGGGGGTCAAGCTGGGCGTCTACGCGCCCGGTGACCGGCTGCCCCCGGAGCGGGAACTGACCCGCAGGCTCGGGGTCAGCCGGATCACGCTGCGCGAGGCGCTGCGCGAGCTGGCCGCGGCCGGGTACGTGGAGACCAAGCGCGGCCGGTTCGGCGGGACGTTCATCATCCGCCAGCCCGAGCCCCTGGTGCCCGACGAGCTGACCGCCGCCGTGCGGGACATGGCCAGCGAACTGGACGACGCGCTGACCTTCCGGCGGGTGGTCGAGACCGGCGCGGCCGAGATGGCGGCCCGGGCCAGCCTGACCCGCCAGCAGCGGGAGAGCCTGGCCGAATGCCTGACCGCTATGCAGGACGCCGGCTCGTTCGGCTACCGGCAGGCGGACACCCGGCTGCACCTGGCCATCGCGGACGCGGCGGGGTCGCCGCTGCTGACCGCCAGCGTGGTCGAGGCGCGGGTCCGGCTGGTCGACCTGCTCAACGCCATCCCGATGCTGGAACGCAACCTCGAGCACGCGAACGTCCAGCACACCGCCATCGTGCGGGCCATCTTGTCGGGCGACCCCGAGCGGGCCCGGCGCACCATGGAAGAGCACGTGGCCGGGACCGCGGCGCTGCTGCGCGGATTCCTGGGCGACGTCCTGGACGCGCAAAGCTCCCTCGGCTCGTAAAGATCGGGTTACCACGGTCCGTCCGGACCTTGACACGCTCCCTGGGCTGGTGCGTGAATACCTTCATTCAATGGATCACTTCCAGCCATATCTGCTGTTTCTCGTCTAGGGAGATCGCATGGCCGACGACATAGCCGCCGCGACGACCGCGAGCGATGACGAAACCCGCCTCCACGAGCTCGGCTACGCGCAGGAGCTCATGCGGCGGATGTCGGGGTTCTCGAACTTCGCCGTGTCGTTCACGATCATCTCGATCCTGTCCGGCTGCCTGACCCTGTACTACTTCGGCATGGACGAGGGCGGCCCGGCCATCATCGTCTGGGGCTGGCCGATCGTCGGCATCTTTACCCTGCTCGTGGGGCTGTCGATGGCCGAGGTCTGCTCCAGCTTCCCCACGGCCGGCGGCCTGTACTACTGGGCGGCCAAGCTCGCCCCGCGCAACGGCGCGGCCTGGTCGTGGTTCACCGGCTACTTCAACTTCCTGGGCCAGGTGGCGGTCACCGCCGGCATCGACTTCGGCGCGGCGTTCTTCATCAACTTCCTGTTCAGCCTGTGGTTCAACTTCAACACGACCACGCGCTGGCACACGATCTTGATCTACGCCGTCGTGCTGCTGATCCACGGCCTGCTCAACCAGTTCGGCATCAAGCTGGTCGCGCTGCTGAACGACGTCAGCGTCTGGTGGCACATCACCGGCGTGCTGATCATCGTCGGCGCACTGATCTTCGGGCTGAAGGCGGGCGCGCACCACGCTTCGGCCAAGTTCGTGTTCACCGACCTGCAGAACCTGTCCGGGTTCCATATCGGCTGGTGGTACATCCTGCCGGTCGGGCTGCTGATGGCCCAGTACACCTTCACCGGGTACGACGCCTCGGCGCACATGACCGAGGAAACGCACAACGCCGCGCGCAGCGGCCCGCGCGGCATCGTCATGTCGATCCTGATCTCGCTGATCGCGGGGTGGGTGCTGCTGATCGGCGTCACGTTCGCGCTGCAGAAGGGTAACTACCTGACCGAGGCGGCGGCCGGCACCGCGGCCCCGGGCCAGATCTTTATCGATTCGATCGGCCGGACCGGTGCCGAACTGCTGCTGCTGGTGGTGATCGGCGCCCAGCTGTTCTGCGGCATGTCGTCGGTGACCGCGAACTCACGGATGATCTACGCGTTCTCCCGGGACGGCGCGCTGCCCGGTTCGAGGATCTGGCACAAGGTGAACAAGCGGACCAGGACGCCGACCAACGCGATCTGGCTGGCGGCCGGCGGCGCGCTGATCCTGGGCTTGCCGTACCTGTGGAACCCCGCCGCCTACGGCGCGGTGACCTCGATCGCCACCATCGGCCTGTACGTGGCCTACGTGGCCCCGACGTTCCTGCGGCTGCGGCAGGGCCAGAACTTCAAGCGCGGGCCGTGGCACCTGGGCCGGTGGAGCTACGTGATCGGCTGGACCGCGGTGGTCTGGGTGGTGATCATCTTCTTCCTGTTCATGCTCCCGCAATTCGGTCCGATCGGGTACGCGACGTTCAACTACGCGTGTATCGCGGTGGCGGTGGTGATCGGGTACGCCAGCTTGACCTGGGTGCTCTCGGCCCGCAAGTGGTTCACCGGGCCTAAGGTCCAGGGCTCGGCCGAGGAACTGGCCGCGATCGAGCGGGAGCTGTCGGCCTGATGGCTGCTTCCTTGCGGCCGGGCATGCTCACCCTCGAGCAGCTGCGGGTCGACATCGGCGCGGGCGAGGTCGACACGGTCGTCCTGGCCTTCACCGACATGCAGGGCCGGCTGGCGGGCAAGCGGCTGTCGGCCGAGTTCTTCCTGGACGAGGTGGTCGAGCACTACTCCGAGGGGTGCAACTACCTGCTGGCCGTGGACGTGGACATGAACACGGTCGACGGGTTCGCGATGTCGTCCTGGGAGCGCGGCTACGGCGACTTCGTCCTGGTCCCGGACATGGCCACCTTGCGCCGGGTGCCGTGGCAGGACGGCACGGTGATGGTCATCGCCGACCTGACCTGGCTGGACGGCACGCCGGTGGCGGCCTCGCCGCGGCAGATCCTCAAGGCCCAGATCGCCCGGCTGGCCGACCGGGGCCTGGTGGCGCTGGCCGGGACCGAGCTGGAGTTCATCGTCTACCGGGACACCTACGAGCAGGCGGAGTCCAAGGGGTACCGGGATCTGGTCCCGGCCAACACGTACAACGTGGACTACTCGATCCTGGGCACGGCGCGGATCGAGCCGTTGCTGCGGCGGATCCGGCTGGGCATGACCGGGGCGGGCCTGTACGTGGAATCGGCCAAGGGCGAGTGCAACCTGGGCCAGCACGAGATCGCGTTCCGCTACGCCGAGGCGGTGACCACCTGCGACAACCACTCGATCTACAAGACCGGGTCCAAGGAGATCGCCGCCCAGGACGGCATGAGCATCACGTTCATGGCCAAGCCGAACGCCCGGGAGGGCAACTCCTGCCACATCCACCTGTCGGTACGCGGCGCCGACGGGTCCACGGTGATGGCCTCGGATTCCGGCGCGTACGGGATGTCGCGGCTCGGTGAGCACTTCCTGGCCGGGCTGCTGGATTCCATGCGCGAGCTGACGCTGGCCTACGCGCCGAACATCAACTCCTACAAGCGGTACGTGCCGGGCAGCTTCGCGCCGACCTCGGTGCGGTGGGGCCCGGACAACCGGACCTGCGCGCTGCGGCTGGTCGGGCACGGCCACTCGCTCCGGGTGGAGAACCGGACCCCGGGCGGCGACGTGAACCCGTACCTGGCCGTGGCGGCGATGATCGCCGCGGGGCTGCACGGCATCGACCACGAGCTGCCGCTCGAGGCGCCGGTGACCGGCAACGCGTACCACGACACCGACGTGCGAGTGCCGACCACGTTGCGCGACGCTCTGGAGCTGTGGGAGAAGAGCGGGCTGGGCCGCCAGGCGTTCGGCGCCGAGGTGGTCGAGCACTACGCCAACTACGCCCGGGTCGAGCTGGCCGCCTACGACGCCGCGGTGACCGACTGGGAGCTGCGCCGCGGCTTCGAACGCCTGTAATCGGGGGTCTACCACGCCATGACGACGTTTACTGTGCTCAACCCGGCCACCGAAGAGCCGGTCACCACGGTGACGCAGGCCTCCGCGGAGGAAACCGATCTCGCCATCGCCCGGGCCGCGGCGGCCTGGCCGGCCTGGCGCGCGATCGCGCCCGGTGACCGGGCGCGGCTGCTGCGCGCGTTTGCCGCGTTGGTGGACGCCCATGTTGCCGAACTTGCCGACCTGGAGGTGGCCGGCTCGGGCCATCCGATCGGGGCGGCCCGGTGGGAGGCCGGGCAGGTCCGCGACGTGCTGCAGTACTACTCGGCGGCCCCCGAACGTCTCATCGGCCAGCAGATCCCGGTGCCGGGCGGGCTGAACGTCACCTTCCACGAGCCGCTCGGCGTGGTGGGCCTGATCGTGCCGTGGAACTTCCCGATGCCGATCCTGTCCTGGGGCATGGCGCCCGCGCTGGCCGCCGGGAACACGGTCGTGGCCAAGCCCGCCGAGGCCACGCCGCTGACCGCGCTTCGTATTGGTGAACTCGCGTTGGAAGCGGGGCTGCCCGAGGGCGTGTTCACCGTGCTGCCGGGCAAAGGCAGCGTGGTCGGGCAGCGGCTGGTCGACCACCACGCGGTGCGCAAGATCGTGTTCACCGGGTCGACCGAGGTGGGCCAGCAGATCATGGCCGGGTGCGCGCGCCAGATCAAGCGGCTCACCCTGGAGCTGGGCGGCAAGAGCGCCAACATCGTGTTCGCCGACTGCGACCTGGAGCGGGCCGCGGCCACCGCGCCGTACGCGGTGTTCGACAACGCGGGCCAGGACTGCTGCGCCCGGTCCCGGATCCTGGTCCAGCGTTCGGTACTGGACAAGTTCATGTCGCTGTTCGAGGCCGCCGTGCAGGGCGTCACGGTGGGCGACCCGGCCTCGCCGGCGACCGAAATGGGGCCGTTGATCTCGGCCGGGCACCGGGACCACGTGGCGTCATTCGTCCCGCCTGACGCACCGGTCGCGTTCCAGGGCAGCGCGCCGGCCGGTCCCGGGTTCTGGTTCCCGCCGACCGTGCTGGCCCCGGTGCACCCGGACGACCGGGCCTACACCGAGGAGGTGTTCGGCCCGGTGGTGACGGTGACCCTGTTCGACGACGAAGCGGAGGCCATCGCGATCGCCAACGACTCGCCCTACGGCTTGTCCGGCTCGATCTGGACCCGCGACGTGGGCCGGGCGATCCGGGTGGCCCGCGCGGTGGAGACCGGCAACCTGTCGGTGAACTCGCACTCCTCGGTGCGGTACTGGACGCCGTTCGGCGGCTTCAAGCAGTCGGGACTGGGCCGCGAGCTCGGGCCGGACGCCCCGGACGCGTTCACCGAGACCAAGAACGTCTTCATTTCCACGGAGGGGTTATGAGCTTGCGCTTGCAGGATCGGGTGGCGGTCATCACCGGAGCGGGCAGCGGGATCGGGCTGGCCAGCGCGCGCCGACTGGCCGCCGAAGGCGCCCTGGTGGTGGCGGTCGACATCTCCGAGGAGGCCGGCAAGGCGGCGGCCGAGGCGGTCGGCGGCGAGTTCATCGCGGCCGACGTGGCCAGCGAGGACGACGTCCGGCGGCTGTACGAGACGGTGGTGGCTCAGCACGGCCGGGTGGACATCGCGTTCCACAACGCGGGCATCTCCCCGCCCGAGGACGACTCCATCTTGACCACCGGGCTGGACGCCTGGCACCGGGTCCAGCAGGTGAACCTGACCTCGGTCTACCTGTGCTGCAAGCATGTGATCCCGCACATGCAGCGGCAGGGCAAGGGGTCGATCATCAACACCGCCTCGTTCGTGGCCGTGCTCGGCGCGGCCACCTCGCAGATCTCCTACACCGCGTCCAAGGGCGGAGTGCTGGCCATGTCCCGCGAGCTCGGCGTGCAGTTCGCCCGGGAGGGGATCCGGGTCAACGCGCTGTGCCCGGGCCCGGTGAACACCCCGCTGCTGCAGGAACTGTTCGCGAAGGACCCCGAGCGGGCGGCGCGGCGGCTGGTGCACATCCCGATGGGCCGGTTCGCCGAGGCCGGCGAGATCGCGGCCGCGGTCGCGTTCCTGGCCAGCGACGACTCCTCGTTCATCACCGCCTCGCAGTTCCTGGTCGACGGCGGGATCAGCGGCGCGTACGTGACGCCGCTGTAAGGTCGTCGGCTCAGAGCAGGGTGGCGAGTTCGATGGTGACGGTGACCGGTTCAGTCACGGTCATCGTCCCGGCATGAACTCCTGCTGATGCGTAGTGCCGGTGGTGGGATCGAGCCGATAGCAGAACACAGACAGGGTTCGTCCGGCGGCGTCAGGCCGGCGGTTAAGCAGGGGAATGTCACGCAGGCGCCGGTCCACGTCAGTGGATATCGCGAGAGCCGGTCCGCATGCTGCCTCTAGGGCGTTGGCCAGACGACGGCAGATGTCCTGGTGGAGACGGCGCGGGGCAGCGTTCACCATGATGGCTCCGTCGACAATCTCGATCCGGCGGCAGATGTCCTCCGGGAGCGCCTCGTATTCCGCGACACTCAGGCCGTCAGGCAGATCCATCCAGCCAGGCAACGTAGTTGCCGGATCCTGAGGCCCGGCGGTCACCCTGTCTCCCTTCTCCGTTGCCGGTCAGACTAACGGCAACCGGAGACCCAGAGCAGAACTACGCGCTCAGGGGGAGCGGAGCGTGCGCAGGCTGATGGTGACGGGCATGGCGCGCAGCTCGGCCAGGACGGCCTCGCTGTACTCCGAGCCGATGTCGGTCAGCACGTAGCCGAGCTCGTCGCGGGTGCGCAGCAGCTGGCCTTCCACGTTGACGCCGTGCTGGGCGAGCACCCCGTTGATCGCGGCCAGCACGCCGGGGACGTTGCGGTGCAGGTGCACCAGCCGGTGCGCGCCGCTGGTGGCGCCGAGGGCGATCTCGGGCAGGTTGACGCTGAGCGAGGTGGCGCCGGAGGCCAGGTAGTCGGCCAGCTTGCCGGCCACGAACTCCCCGATGTCCTGCTGGGCCTCCTCGGTCGAGCCGCCGATGTGCGGGGTGAGGATGACGTTGGGCAGCCCGCGCAGCTGGGAGACGAACTCGTCGCCCCGGCCCTTCGGCTCGTCCGGGAACACGTCGATGGCCGCCCCGGCGATGTGCCCGGAGGCGATGTTGCGGCGCAGCGCGGCGTGGTCCACCACGAAGCCGCGGGACAGGTTGAGGAACAGCGACCGCGGCCGCATCAGGGCGAACTCGGCCTCGCCGAAGAAGCCGCGGTTGCCGTCGCGCCCGTCCACGTGCAAGGTGACGGTCTCCACCGACTCGAGCAGCTCGCCCAGGGTGGAGCAGCGCCGCGCGTTGCCGAGGGCCAGCTTGTCGGCCACGTCGTAGAAGAACACGGACATGCCCAGGTTCTCGGCCAGCACCGACAGCTGGGTGCCGATGTTGCCGTAGCCGACGATGCCGAGCTTGCGGCCGCGGACCTCGTGGGCACCGGCCGCCGACTTGTCCCACTCCCCCGCGTGCATCTGGGTGTTCTTCTCCGGCAGCCGCCGGGCCATGGCGATGATCTCGGCCAGCGCCAGCTCGACCACGCTGCGCGTGTTGGAGAACGGGGCGTTGAACACCGCGATCCCGCGCCGGCTCGCCGCGGCCAGGTCGATCTGGTTGACGCCGATGCAGAACGCGCCGATCGCGACCAGGTCGGGTGCGGCGTCCAGCACCCGCGCGGTGATCTGGGTCCCCGACCTGATGCCGAGCAGCCGCACCCCGCGCAGGGCGCCGATGAGCTCGTCCTCGCCGAGCGCGCGCGGCAGCGTGGAGACCTCGTAACCTTCCTTGGCCAGCCGCGCCGACGCGTCGGGGTGGATGTTCTCAAGCAGCAATGCCCTCGTGGTCATAAGCTCCGCGCACTCCCCCAGGTCCGTTGGCTCGGCTCTTTCTTTATACCGAACGGTCCGGGGTGCCTGTCTCCTTCTTTACACCGAACGGTCCGGGGTGCCTGCCTCCGCGTCCAGGTCGTTGAGCTTGCCGTGTATGACGTCGGCCAGCGGGTGCGGCAGGGCGTCAAGGATGGCGGCCGCCTGCAGGTAGTGGGAGCGCGCCGCGGCCGGGTCACCGCGCCGGAGCAGGACGTCGCCCACCCCGGCCAGCGACTGGCCCTCGCCGAACGGCGCACCGATCTCGCGGTAGGCCTCGATGGCCTGCTCATAGTGGGCCCGGGCCTGGTCCAGGTCGCCCAGGTGCAGGTACACGTAGCCGAGGCTGTCCAGGGTGTCGGCCGCACCGCCCCGGTGACCCGATTCGCGGTGCAGGCTCAGCGCCCGCTGGCAGTGGGTCAGCGCGTTGTCGTACTGGCCTAGGTGCGCGTAGAGCCAGCCGACGCCGTTCTCCAGCGTGGCCTGGGTCCACCAGTGCCCGGCGGCCTTGAGCATCCGCAGCGCGTCCAGCGCGACGGCCAGCGCTTCCTCGTAGCGCTCCTGCTTCTCCAGCATGCCGGCCAGGCCGTTGAGGACCACCGCCTCGTTGGCCCGGTCGCCCAGTTCCCGGAACATGTCCAGCGCGCGGCGGAAGTTCGGCTCAGCCGACTGGTAGTCGCTCATCTGCAGCTGGGCGTGACCCAGCAGGTGGTGCGCGTGGGCCAGGGCGAGCGTGTCGCCCAGGCGCTGCGCGGCGGCCAGCGCGGTGCGCTGGCTGGCCGCATACGAGCGCCACCGGCCGCGCCGGTGGAAGAACGGGCCGAGGGTCCAGGGGATCTGCCAGGCGTGGGTGTCGAAGCCGTTGGCGCTGGCGTACTCGGTCAGCGTGAGCAGCACCGGGGCCTCCGCGTCGAACCAGGCCATGGCCTGGTCCTTGTCGGCCATCTCGGCGGGCAGCACGCCGGGCTGCGGCGCGGTCAGCCGCAGCGGCGACCGGAACGGGCTGAACCGCTGCGCGGCCGCCATCGCCGTGTGCAGGTAATGATCGAGCATCCGGCCCACGGCCGCCGCGCGCTCGTCGGCCGGGTCAAGCCGCTCGGCCTGGTCGGCCGCGTAAACCCGCAGCAGGTCGTGGAACGTGAAGCGGCCGGGCAGATGCTCGGCGGCCATGTGGCTCCGGGTGAGCTCGCGCAGCGCGGTGCGGGCCTCGGCCCGGGAGATCGCGGCCAGGCTGGCCGCCGCCGACAGCGAGACGTCCGGGCCCGGGTGCACCCCGAGCAGGCGGAACATCCGCGCGGCGGCCGGGCTGAGCTGGTCGTAGGACCACGAGAGCACGGCCCGCACGTCGGTGGCCGCGTCGTCTTCCTCCAGCGCGTCGAGCCGGTTCCGAGCGTCGCGCAGTTCGGTGGCCAGCGGGGCCAGCGGCCGCTTGGCCCGGCCGCCGGCGGCCCGGCCGACCGCGATGGACAAGGCCAGCGGGAGCCCCGCGCAGGCCTTGATGATCTCCTGCGCCGCGGCCGGCTCGGCGGCGACGCGCTCCCGGCCCAGCCGGCGGCCCAGCATCTCGTGCGCTTCGGTCTCGCTGAGCACGTCAAGGTCGACGAGCGTGGCCCCGTCGGCGGCCACCAGGCCGGTCAGCTGGCTGCGGCTGGTCACCACGACCAGGCAGTCCGGTGAGCCGGGCAGCAGCGACCGGACCTGAGCAGCGTTGCTCGCGTTGTCCAGCACGACCAGGATCCGCTTGCCGTCGGCCAGGCTGCGGAACAGGGCGGCCCGCTCCTCGGCGCTCGCGGTGAGCCGGTGCGGCGGCATGCCGAAGGAGACCAGCAGCAGGCCCAGTGCCTCGATCGGCTCCATGGGCGGCCGGCCCGGATCGCGTCCGCGCAGGTTGACGTACAGCTGCCCGTCGGGGAAGTGCTTGGCCACCTGGTGCCCGAAGCGAATGGCCAGCGCGGTCTTGCCCACCCCGGCGGTGCCCGAGATGACCGCCACCGGCACCGACTCCTCGGCCCGGACCGACGGTAGCAGGGCGTGCAGGGCGCGGAGCTCGTCGTGGCGGCCGGAGAAACCCTGGGCGTCCAGCGGCAGCTGAGCCGGGACCGGAACGCCGAGCGCCACCGCGGGCCGATCGGCTTCGCGCGCGGCGGCCGGGCGGTGCGGCGAGGCCGAACGCCCGGCCGGCGCCGGGTCCTGGCCCGAGGCCTGGTGCAGCGCGGGATCACCGGTCAGTACCTGCTGGTGAATCCGGGACAGTTCGGCCCCGGGATCGATGCCGAGCTCCTCGGCCAGCACCCGCTGCCCGTCGGCGAAGACGCGCAGCGCCTCGGCGTGCCGCCCGCCGCGGTACAGCGCGATCATCAGCAGCCCGCGCATGCGCTCGCGCAGCGGATGATCGGCCACCAGGGCGGTCAGGTCGGGGACGACCTCCTCGTGGCGGTCCAGCGCGAGCAGGACGTCGGCCCGTTCCTCGGCGGCACCCGAGCGCAGCTCGGCCAGGCGGATCCGTTCGGTCTCCGCGAACGGGCCCGGCACTCCGGCGAACGCGACCCCGCGCCACAGCCCGAGCGCGCCCTCCAGCGCGTCGACGGCGCCGGCCGGGTCCCCGTTCTTGCGCAGCTGCCGGGCCCGGGCCAGCTGCTGCTCGAAGGCGACCGCGTCGGGCTGGCCCGGCACCAGGTGCAGGACGTACCCGGCCCCGGAGGAGACCAGCACCCGACCCGGCCCGCGGACCGACCTGGTGGGTTCGATGATGCGGCGCAGCCCGGCCACATAGGTATAGATGCCACCCTCGGCGCTGGCCGGCGGGTCCTGGCCCCAGACCGCGTCGACCAGCTCGCCCCGGGAGATCACCCGGTTGGCCCGCATGGCCAAGATGCCGAGCACGGCCTGCTGCCGTGGCTGGCCCACGCGCAGTTCCTCGTGGCCGTACCAAGCCGTGACCGGACCGAGCACGCCAACGCGCAATACCACGGTTCGCTGACCTTCTGTTCTACAGCCCGCCCATTCGCACCCGCACGCTGCTCCCACCCCGGCAGAAGCGTCTGGTTAAAGATTAACAGTGATTTGCGCCGGTCCTGTAGAAAAAATCTAGATCGCCTAGAGACAGCCGGTAAATAGTTGGTGCGCGCAGTGTGTAGGGACTTACGCGCTGCTGCCGCTCGGCGGCACGGGGGAGGTCAAGAGATGACGGCCAGGGACGCGGAAACCAGGCCCTGAATCTCCGGGCACCTGTGTGACCCGGAGTGACCGACCCGCACGGCACCCCAAGGTACCGCTTCTTACACAGTAAATGCCAGCTCAGACGGCAGGCATCCGAGCGCGAGACCCCCCAGCTACCCCCTCACTACCTAGCTGGGGGGTCTCGTCCTGTCCGAGCCCTCCGGCACCTAGCGACATCGGAGGCGCGAGCGGAGTGAAACTGGCCATCCACCACACCCAAGGGTGGTGGAACCCGGGTTCCACCACCCTTGGGTGCGCCTGGGAAATGGGGCGGGGCGGCTGGTTAGCCGAAGAGTTCCTGGCGGATGCCTGATGGTTAGCTCTGAGTACCGGCGGCAGCGCGCACGAGGGCCGCGAACCGCCTACGATAGAGCGCGTTATCCGGGATGACGCACACAGGGTTGGACGAAGCGAGCATGGGCAAGGCAAGCAGAACCAAGGTTGAATCCACCCGGCGGGAGAAGATCGCCGCGCAGCGGGCCGCCGAGCGCCGGTCCGAGCAGCGCAGGCGGATCCTGCTCGCCGGCGGCAGCATTGTCGTCGTGCTGGCCGTCGTGCTGGTCTTCGTCATCGTCAAGCTGAACAGCAAGCCGCCGTCGGCCTCCTCGGCTCAGGGCCTGACCAACGGCCCGACCGGCTCGGCCCTGACCTCGGTGGTGAACAAGGTCACCTCGGTGCCCGCCAGCACGCTGGACGCGGTCGGGAGCGGCAACGGCGCGGTCACCGGCAAGCCCACCACGATCAGCGGGTCGACGCTGACCTCGAACGGCAAGCCCGAGATGTTCTACATGGGCGCCGAGTACTGCCCGTACTGCGCGGCCGAGCGGTGGGCGATGATCGTGGCGCTGAGCCGGTTCGGCACGTTCAAGAACCTGGCCACGGTGCATTCCGCCGTCGAGAACGGGGGCGGTACCGCCGAGCCGGATCCGGACACGCCGACCTTCACGTTCCTGCACGCCACCTACACCAGCCAGTACCTGACGTTCACGCCGCTGGAGATCCAGACCAACATCCCGGACCCGTCCACCGGGTCGTACACCCTGCTGCAGAAGCCCAGCGCGGCGCAGCAGGCCATCGTGACCAAGTACGGCGGCGCGAACAGCCCGATCCCGTTCATCGACTTCGGCAACCACTACCTGATCTCCGGGGTCAGCTACGACCCGGCCGTGCTCGACGGGATGGGCGCGAACGGCTGGGCCACGATCGCCAGCGACCTGAGCAACCCGAGCAGCGCGGTGGCCCAGGCGGTCGACGGCACCGCGAACTACATCACCGCCGCGATCTGCAAGGGGCTGACCAACAACGCCCCGGCCAGCGCGTGCACCTCGACCGTTCAGTCCCTGGAGAGCCAGATCTAAGCTTGGCTTAGAACCTAGACCGGAGGCGAAGCCCGGATGACAGCGTCAAAGTCGAGCCGCGCCCGGCAGGCTCGGGCCCAAGGGGTCCAGGCCCAGCGGAGCCAGGCCCGGAGCAGTGCCGCCACGAGCAGCGCCGCCACGAACAGCGCCGCCACGAACAGTGCCGCCACGAACAGCGCCACTAAGAACGGTGCCACTAAGAACGGTGCCACTAAGAACGGTGCCACTAAGAACGGTGCCGCCAAGGACGGGGCCGCTAGGGTCGGCACGCTGGTCAAGGCGGACAGCCCGGCGCGGGCGGTGGCCCCGCGGGGCGGCGGCGTGGACCGGCGCGGTGCGCGCGGGCCGGCCCGGGAGGCCAGCGCCGAACTGGAAACGCCGAGCACCACGACGGTCCCGCGGTGGTTCCAGCTGCTCACCTGGGGCCTGTCCCTGGCCGGGCTGGGCGTGTCGATCTACCTGACCATCGCGCACTACACCGACAAGCAACTGGCCGGCTGCGCGGAAACCGCCGTGGTCAACTGCACCAAGGTGACGACCAGCCCGCAGTCGATCGTGTTCGGCATCCCGGTGGCCGTGCTCGGGCTGGCCTTCTTCGTGGGCGCGGTGGCACTGATGAGCCCGTGGGCCTGGCGGATGGCCCGGCGCGAGGTGGCGCTGATCCGGATCGCGTCGCTGGTGGTCGGCATGGGCTTCGTGCTCTACCTGCTGTACGCCGAGCTGTTCATCATCGGAGCCATCTGCCTGTACTGCACCAGCGTGCACGCGATCACGTTCCTGCTGTTCGTGCTGACCGCGTTCGCCGCGGCGGCCTGGGGACTGCCCAAGGCCCGGCGAAGCTAGTTCAGCGCGGGGCAGGCTCCTCTCGGGGTCGAACCTCCAGGTCATTACATCTTCTTCATGTTGGGCTGGGTACCGGCCAGGCCGCAGCCGCGCGGGTTACGCTGAGGGCCGTGCCCGGCATGAACTCAGGCCTGAGCCCGGCCGACCCCACGCTGGTCGCCGCGTTCAGGTCAGCGCTCCTGCATCAGGGCGCGATCGCGCTGCTCATCGTGGTGTTCTTGGCCCTGGCGTGGGCGACCGCCCGGGCCTGGCGGCGCCCCGCACCGGACGCCCCGCCGCCGGTTCCCCGGGCGCGGGAGGCGCGCGGCCGCGCCGTGCTGCGGGTCGGGTTCGGGCTGATCTGGATCCTGGACGGGATCTTGCAGGCGCAGCCCAAGATGGCGGCCGGGCTGGCCTCGCAGGTCATCGCGCCGACCGCGGCCGCCTCGCCGGCCTGGGTGCGGCACCTGGTCAACTGGGGCGGCACCATCTGGTCCTACCACCCCATCACCTCCGGCGCGGCCTCGGTGTGGATCCAGGTCGGGCTCGGCCTGTGGCTCATCGTCGCCAAGAGCGGGCCGTGGTCCCGGCTGGCCGGGCTGGCCAGCGTGGCCTGGGGACTGGTGGTGTGGGTGTTCGGGGAGTCGTTCGGCGGGATCTTCGCGCCCGGGCTGAGCTGGCTGACCGGGGCGCCCGGCGCGGTGCTGCTCTACGTGGTGGCCGGGGCGCTCATCGCGCTGCCCGAGGACGCCTGGCGTACCGCTCGCCTGGGCCGGCTGCTGCTGGGCGGGATCGGGCTGTTCTTCGTCGGCATGGCGGTGCTGCAGGCCTGGCCCGGCCGCGGGTACTGGGTGGGCACCAGAGGCGGACAGCCGGGCACCCTGGCGGCCATGGTCCAGAACATGTCCGCTACCCCGCAGCCGCACATCCTGTCCGCCCTGGTCGGCGACTTCGGCTCGTTCGCGGCGAGCAACGGCTTCGCGGTGAACCTGGTCGTGGTGATCGTGCTGGCCGCGCTGGGCGCGGCGTTCTTGTCGGGGCGTCCCCGGCTGGTCCGGTACGCGGTGTGGGCCGGGCTGGTGTTCTGCCTGGCCGACTGGGTGCTGGTCCAGGACTTCGGCTTCCTGGGCGGGCTGGGCACCGACCCGAACAGCATGATCCCGATGATCCTGCTGTTCGTCGCGGGTTACCTGGCGCTCACCCCGGCGCCGGAGCAGGCCCCGGCGGTCGCGGCCGAGGGGACCGGCGAGCGGGAGCGCGCCCCGTGGCGGCGAACTCTGCGGCCGCGGACGTTGGGCGGCACGGTGGCCCGGGCCAGCATCCAGTCGGTCGCGGCGCTGGCCGCACTGGGCGTCGTGGTACTCGGGGCGGCGCCCATGGCCGCCGCGGCCGCGAACCGGACCGCGGACCCGATCCTGGCCCTGGCCATCGCGGGCGACAGCGAGACGATGAACGTCCCGGCCCCGGCCTTCGACCTGACCGACCAGAACGGCCGGCCGGTCTCGCTGGCCAGCCTGCGCGGCAAGGTCGTGGTGATGACGTTCCTGGACCCGGTGTGCACCACCGACTGCCCGATCATCGGGGCCGAGTTCAAGCAGGCCGGGGTGCTGCTGGGGTCGGCGGACAGGAACGTGGAACTAGTCGCCATCGTGGCCAACCCGGTCTACCGCTCGGCCGCCTTCACCCAGGCCTTCGACCGGGAGGAAGGGCTGAACACCGTGCCGAACTGGCTCTACCTGACCGGTTCGCTCAGCCAGCTCAGCCAGGTCTGGCGGCAGTACGGGGTGACCGTGGAGAACCTGCCCGCGGGCGCGATGTCCGCGCACAACGACCTGGCCGTGGTCATCGACCGGGCCGGGCACATCCGCGACGAGGTGGGCGCCGACCCCGGGCCCGGCACGGCCAGCACCCAGTCCTCGTTCTCCGTGCTGCTCAGCCAGTACGCCCGCCAGGCCCTGAGGAGCTCTTAGTGCGGCGGTGCTGGCCGGTTACGGTGCTCGCCGCGGGCCTGGTGATGCTGGTCGCGGGCTGCGGGACGCAGACCACGCCGCCGGCCGCCTCGGCCCTGCGAGTGCAGACCGCGCCGCTGTCGACCTCGCTGGTCACCGCGCAGGGCACCTGGGCGGTGGCGGTCATGGGCGGGTCGGCGGCC
Organism: uncultured Actinomycetes bacterium; assembly: GCA_963787645.1. Lineage (GTDB taxonomy): Bacteria > Actinomycetota > Actinomycetes > Streptosporangiales > Streptosporangiaceae > Palsa-504. Next base: position 335,247 of record CAWBDS010000009.1, read on the forward strand.
TCGGAGAACAACTTCTGGCAGCTGTTCGTCCGGCCCGCGGGCGCGAGCCACTGGTCGCTGGTCACCCCGGAGGGCGTGGCCGACAACGGCGGGCTTGTCGCCACGGGCGCCGGCCCGTCGCTGCTGGTGGGCTTCCGGCCCAGCCAGAGCCTGGCCTTCTCGCCGCTGGCCAGCAGCGGCGATACCGGCCAGCACTGGACCCCCGGCCTGCTCGACGCCGACCTGGCTGACGTGCCAGACGCGATGGCGGTCGCCCCGTCGGGCCAGGCCCTGGCCCTGCTGGCGGACGGCGCCATCGAGACGGCGGACACCGCCGGGGCGGCCACCGCGGGAGGGTGGTCGCGGCTGACCACGCGATCCGCGCTGGTGGCGTCGACCCCGGGACGCGAGTGCGGGCTGGTGGCGGTGAACGCCGTTTCGTTCGGCCAAAATAATGTCCCGATGGCGGCGGGAAGCTGCGTGCGGCGGGGTGTGGCCGGGGTTTTCGCTGATACCGGAGGTGCCTGGCGGGCGGCCGGGCCGGTGCTGCCCGCGGGGTTCGGCCGGGATCAGGTGCAGGTGCTGGGGCTGGCGAGTACCGGCGGTGGGAGCGCGGCGCTGCTGCTGGCCGGGGGCGACCTGCTGGCGGCCTGGTCGGACGGGGCGAGTTGGACGGTCTCGGCGCCGCTGGCTGCCGGGGGCGTGAGCGCGTCGGGGTTCGGGCCGGACGGACCCGCCGCCGCAGGCGGCAAGGCCAGCAGCGTGTGGGTGCTGCTGGGCGGGGGCCGGGCGGAGACGATCGGCGCGCCGGGGGCGTCGTGGCGGGCGCTGCCGGCCGTGCCCGCAGGGACCGCAACGCTAGCGCCGGGGTCCGGGGCGTCGCCTTATGACGCGCTGGCGGTGGCGGGCTCGCGGCTGACGGTGTGGCGCCTGACCGCGGGCGCCTGGACTAAAGTGCAGGTCATCAACGTTCCGATCACGTACGGCTCGTCGGGCTAGGACACATATGAGCTATCTGTCGCAGCACTGGTCGTTCGATCCGTTCCTGATCCTGGCCGTGGTGCTGGCCGCCTGGCACGAGACCGGGCTGTGGCGGCTGGCCCAGCGCTCCCGGCCGGAGCGGACCCGGGAGCGGCGGCTGCGCTCGCTGTGGTTCTACGCCGGGCTGGTAGTGCTGCTACTGGCCGTGGAATCGCCGGTGGACTACTGGGCCGACGACTACTTCATGGTGCACATGGTCCAGCACCTGCTGCTGATGTTCGCCGCGCCGTCGCTGATCGTGGCGGGCGCGCCATGGCAGCCGCTGCTGGCCGCGCTGCCCGGCCGGTCGGGGCGCAGCGTGACCCGCGGGGTGCTGGCGGGCGGCTGGTCCCGGCCGCTGCGCGCGGTGGGCGGGTTCTTCCTGCGCCCGTGGGTATCGGCCGGCCTGTTCAACGCGGTCATGGTGTTCTGGCATCTGCCCGGGCCGTTCGACGCGGCCGAGAACAACCAGGCCGTGCACATCTGGCTGATGCACGGGAGTTTCTTCGTCGCGGGGGTGCTGTTCTGGCTGCAGTTCATCCCGTCGCCGCCGTTCCGCAGGCGGATGCCGCTGGTGTCGCAGGCGGGCGCGCTGCTGGGCACCAACGTAATCATGATCGGCCTGGCCATGGCGCTGAGCATCTTCGTCACGCACTCGGTGTATTCGGTCTACGACCACGTGCCCGGGGTCACCCTGCCGCCGTACGCCGACCAGCAGATCGGCGCGGCCATCTTGTGGGTGTGCGGCGACTTCTGGGCGCTGCCCACCATGATCGTCACCGTCCGGCGGCTGATCTCGGCCGACGGCAGTTTCGCCCTGGCGCTGGACAAGATGCTGAGCCGGGGCGCGTCCCGGTCGGTGCCGCGCGGCTGGGCGCAGCCGACGGTCGGCGCGGCCCTACGCGGGCCGGGGGCGGCTCAGCGGCCGTCGCCGCCCGACGGGGAGTCGTGAACCTGCCGGCGGTGGGCGGGCCGGGAGAACTTCCGCGCCGCCGGGCCGTTCCCGGGCGTCCCGTTCACCGGGGCGGCGGAGAACGCCGCCCCGTCGGCCGACCGGCGCCGGGACGAACGGCCGCGTTCCGGGGGCGGATGGTCAGCGGTCCGGGAGTCCAGGCCGTGTGACCCGGGCGTGATCACCCCGGTGATCTTGCGCAGGCCGCTGAACGCCGACGAGCGCGCCACCGCGATCACCCCGACGATCAGCGCGGCGATCCCGCCCGCCTCGATGGCCAGCTGCCCGGACGTGACCTGGACCCGGTCGCCGAATACGACGATGCCGAGCGCGATCCCGGCCAGCGGCTCCCCGGCCGCGATGGCGGGCAGCGAGGCGTGCAGCGGGGCCGCGCTGAACGCGTTTTGCATCAGCCAGATGCCCACGATGCCCGCGCCGATCAGGGCGTAGGCCGACCAGGTGCTGAACAGCACGGTCCAGGAGTTGAACTGCAGGCCGGTCAGGGTCTGCCGGGTCAGCGCGTCCTGGATGCCGAACACCAGGCCGGCGGCCACGCCGGTCAGGGTGGCCCGGACCTGCCCCTGGCGGCGGTGCCCGATCATCACCGCCACCAACGCGATACCGGCGATGATCGCGGCCGCGTACCAGTGCGAGAACGAGCCGAAGTCCAGGCCGATGGGCGTGACCGACCGGGTGGACGACAGCAGGCCCACGCCCGCGATCAAGATGACCGCGCCGATCACCTCGGCGAACTTGACCGACTGGCGGGACAGCGGGACGGCCAGGACCAGGGCCCAGATCAGGTAGGTGGTCAGCAGCGGCTCGACCACGGTCAGCTCGAGATGGTCGATGGACCAGGCCACCAGCAGGTAACCGGCGATCATGCAGCCGATGCCCAGCAGCCACCGGGGCTTGCGCAGCAGGTCGGTCAGGATGCGCAGGCGCAGGAAGTGCGACGCGGGCTCCTGCTCGGCGGAATACTGCTGCAGGACGAATCCGACTCCGAGCAGCACGGCAGCCAGGAGGGTGGTCGCGTAGTCCACATCCAGGTCCACAGTGCTCTGTCTTCGGCTCTGTCTGTTGCGGTGTCTTCGGGTCTGGCGCTAGAGCGGTTATTAAACACAACGTGCGCTGCTCGCGGCTAGTTTCTGCTCGACCGCGCGACCCTGGGCGTGGCAACGTTTTGATCGTACGCTAGCCGTCTTCCCTACTACTGCCGCCGCGCCGCCGGGTTGAACATCGTAGGGGCGCCGCCGGAATGATTGGGATCAATCCGTTACCGCCGGGATGCGCGTTCTCGTGCTTAGCGGGTAGGGCCAGGCCAGCCGCACGATCATGAGCTGGTCGGCGGCCTGATTTGGCATGGGAGAGGGTGCTGACGTTGGGGGACCGTAAGAGGGCTTCGGGAAAACGGGCCGTCGGCACCCGCGAGCACATCATCGCGTACCTGGCCGAGCACACCGAGCTCTTCGATCCGGGCGGCATGGCCAGCACGCGGCTGGCGGGCGCGGTCAGCTACCCTGGCTCCAGCGTGGCGTTCGCGCAGCTCCTGTCGGGGATGGAGCGATCCGGGCTGATCGAGCGCGAGGTGCGCGGCAGGCGGACCTACCGGATCAGGCTGGGCCCGGCCGGGATGGCCGGCCGGTCCGCGGATCAGGCCGCGGATCAGGCCGCGGATCAGGCCGCGGATCAGGCGGAGCGCGATGGCGGGGCGTCGGGGGTGCGGGGGCTGGCCGGGATGCTGGGCCCGGATCCGGGCGCTTCGGCGGGCGGGTTCGACTACGACGAGCTGGCGCGACGGCTGCTGGCCCAGGTGGTCCGGCGGCTGGCGGGTCCCGGGCCGGCGCGGGCCGGCGCCGTGGCTGGCTCGGATGCTCCGGATCTAGCCGTGCTGCGGGAGACGGTGGCGGCCCTGGAGTACGAGCTGGCCGACGCGTGGGCCAAGCACGGCAGGCTGGCCGAGGAGAACGTGAGGCTGCGCGAGCATCTCGGGGCCGCGGAGCAGTCGCTGGCCCTGGCCCGGGAGAGCCTGCGCCGGCTGCCGGTGGCCGCCGACCTAGATCAGGACGAGGTACTGCTGCTGCAGCGGCTGCTGGCCGACGACACGGTGGGCTGGGCGGCGGCGCCCCGGTCGCTGCGCACCTAGAGCAGCGCGGCTAAGGGATGGTCAGGCCGGGGTAGACGCGGGTCGCGTGACCGGCCAGAACGCCGGCCAGAGTGTCGTCGGGCAGGCCGAGCGCGGCGATGGCGCGGGCGTTGCGGGCCACGCCGGGGACGCCGGGCCAGTCGGTCGCGAAGATCCACTTGGCGGCCAGCGCGGCCAGGTCGAAGCCGGCGTAATAGTCCGGCAGCCGCTTGGGCGGCAGCCCGGCCAGGTCGATCCAGACGTTGTCGCGGGCCAGCGCCATCCGGGCGGCCTGGTCGTACCAGTGGCCGCGGCCGCCGTGGGCCAGCACGAACGGGATGCCGGGGTAGGTGGCGGCGATCGGGTCCATCAGCTTCGGGTCCCCCGCATCGGCCTGCGAACCGGGGAAGATGCTCGGCCCGGTGTGCACGATGACCGGCACGCCGCGCGCGGCGCACAGGTCGTAGACCGGGTACATGTCGTCGCGGTCGACCCGGAAGCCGCCGTGCACCGGGTGCACCTTCACCGCGACGGCCCCGAGGTCCAGCTGGCGTTCGGCTTCGGCGACGGGCGGGGTGTGCAGTAGCGGGTTGACGTTGGCGACCAGGCGGTACCGGTCCGGATGGTGGGCGATGAGCGGGAGCAGGTCCTCGACGGGCTGGATGCCGGTGGCCCGCGGGCTGTACTCGGCGAACAGCAGCGCGGCGTCCACGCCCTCGGCGTCGAGCAGGGCGTCCAGCCGGGCCGGGTCCGGGTCGCCGGCCTGGTCGAACACCGACTGCCAGCCCGAGTCCCGGCCGTAGTCGACGGCCCACTGCATCCAGGAGGGCGACACGGTGCTCAGCCGGGGCACGTGCATGTGGGCGTCCACCACCGGCAGGCCGTCGATCATGGCAGGCTCAGCGGTCCAGGCGCCGCAGTTCGGCGCGGTACCGGCGGCCGGACTCGATATAGGTCTGGACCGCTTGCGCTACCCAGTCGCCGGGCACCTCGGTCCTTTTGATCATGGCCGGGACGCCGGCGGCCAGCGCCCGGGGCGGGACTTCGAAGCCTTCGGGGACGAGCGCGGCGGCGGCCACGATCGCGCCGGTGCCGACCCGGGCCCGGTTCAAGGTGATCGACCCGGAGCCGATCAGGCACCGGTCGGCGACGACGCAGCCCTCCAGGTGCGCGTTGTGCCCGACCACGCACTCGGCGCCGATCAGCGTCGGCCAGTCGTGCGTGCAGTGCACGACGGTACCGTCCTGCACCGAGGTCCGCGCGCCGATCTCGATCCGGCCGTGGTCGCCGCGCAGCACCGCGCCGGGCCACACCGAGGCCTCCGGGCCGATCTTGACCCGGCCGATGACCACGGCGTCGGGATGGACGAACGCGGCCTCGTCGATGTCAGGCTCGACGTCACCCAGCGCGTAGATCGGCACCGGAAAACCCTACCGTGCGGTCTCGGTTTCCAGGTCGAGGACATCGAAGCGGTGCTGATCCCACAGGTGCAGCGACGCCTTCTCCGGGTAGCTGGCCACGCCCGGCGGGTCGTCGAAGACGCGGGTCAGCCTGCTGCCCGGCGAGTAGCGCGGCCAGCCGGGGTCGCCGTCGGCGGCGAACGCGGCCCACTGCGCCCGCATCAGGTCGCCGAGGGCCACGGCCGCGGCGGGCGGTTCGGGCCCGAACAGCTGCCGGCCCAGGGCCTGGTAGGCGCCGAACACCAGCGGCACGTCGATCGCGTGGCAGGAACCCAGGTTATTGGCCGCGGCCGCGTACCGGATCTCGTACAGGAAGGTCCGGCCGCCGGAGGCGGCGTGTCCCTGAGCCAGGTGCAAGGTGGGCATCCGGAACAGCCAGTCGGTGTGGACCAGCTCGAACAGCGTCTCCGGGTCCGCGTCCGGGTAGGCGGCACGGTAGGACGCCTCGGCACCGGCGGGCGTGCGGGGGCCGAGCGCACTTAGGGCACCGGCCGCCAGCTCGGCGGTCACCTGGTCCTGGAGTCCGTAGACCTGCATGAACAGGCGGTATTCGTCGCGGGTGTGCCCGGTGATCAGGTCGACGTGGCGGGCCGCTCCGGCGGCCACCGCGCGCCACGGCGCGGCGGGCAGCACCTCGCCGTCGACCACCGGGGAGAACGGCGTGGGGGTGTAGGCGACCGGCCCCCAGCGGCCGAAGTGATCGCCCGGGCGCACCGCGTCGGCGGCGGCGCTCAGCCGGACCGGGTCAGCGGCCCGGAACGCCTCAGCGGTGGCGGGCAGCCCGGCCGCCGCGGCGATCGCGGCGGTGATGTCGGCGGCCAGCGCGGGCGAGAAGAACGTGCCGGGGACGCTCTGCGCGATGGCCCGCCGGAACAGCCCGGCCGCGTCCGGCATGACCAGCAGCGCGGCGATCGCGCCGGCCCCGGCCGACTCGCCGAATACGGTCACCCGGCCCGGGTCACCGCCGAACGCGGCGACGTTCTCCTGGACCCAGCGCAGCGCCGCGACCTGGTCCAGCAGCCCGCGGTTAGCGGGCACGCCGGGCAGCTGGGCGTAGCCCTCCACGCCCACGCGGTGGTTGAACGTGACTACGACGACGTTCTGTTGCGCGATGCGCGTGCCGTCGTAGCCGGGCAGGTTGGACGAGCCGGCCCGGTACGCGCCGCCGTAGATCCACACCATGACCGGCAGCCCGGCCGCGCCGGGGTCCGGCGTGAACACGTTGACGGTCAGCCAGTCGTCCGGGTCGGCGCCCGGCGGACCGGGCGGGGCCGGCGTCACCGCGTAGGCGGACTGCGGCGGCGGCGGCCCGAACTCCGTGGCGTCCCGGGTGCCGTCCCAGGGCCGCGCCGGGCGTGGCGCCGCGAACCGCAGCTCGCCGACCGGCGGCTGAGCGAACGGGATGCCCAGGAAGACGGCCATGCCTGCGGCGTCACGGCGGCCGCGGACCAGGCCGCTGGCGGTCCGGACGACGGGCTCGGTTTCGTGCATGTACGCACCTCTTGTTCCATGCGAGCATCGAGCCGGGCCGGACCTTTTACCCTTATGGACCCGTATCGCCTTGGGTGACGTTACGCCACCGGGTCACGTGGCCGGTCGGGGCGCGCCGGGCTAGCTCGCGACCGCGGACAGGGGTTTCCGGCCGCGGTCCGGCATTAGAGTCGGGCGCATGCCTGAGCTCACCGCGTTCGAGGGCGATCTGGAGCCGGACGAGGATTACGAGGGCGTGCGCTTCGCCGACGCCACGTTCGAGGAAGCGGCCGCGGGCGGCTGTCACTTCCTGGGCTGTGCGTTCGCCGGAGTGTCGTTCGACGGCGGCCGGCTCGGCAAGAGCCGGTTCACCGCCGTGACCCTGCGCGAGGTCCGGATCGTGGCCACCGACCTGGCCGAGACCGGCTGGCAGGATGCGTCCTGACCGGCTGCGTGCTGGCCGGGGTGCAGGCGTTCTCGGCTGGGCTGCGCCGGGTCACATTCCGTGACGCCAAGCTCGACTCGGTGAACTTTCGCGGTGCTCGATTCACCGACGTGGCCTTCGAGGACTGCGTGCTGCGGGACGTGGACTTCGGCAGCGCCACCCTGCTGCGGGTCAGCTTCGCCGGGTGCACCCTGACCGGCGCGGACTTCACGAAGGTTTCGTGCACGGAGGTGGACCTGCGCGGCGCTTCGCTGGGCATCACGGCCGGCTTCGACGCGCTGGCGCGGCGCGACCATCGACAGCGTCCAGCTCGTGTCACTGGCCCCGTACCTAGCCCGCCACCTTGGCATCACCGTGGCGGACTGACGGTCAGCAGCTGATCGCCTGCACGGCGTGGGCGAAGGCCTCGCTGCGGTCGCGGTAGTCGCGGAAGTGCCCGAAGCTCGGCGCGGCCGGGGACAGCAGCACCACCCCGTCCGGCCGGGACCACCGGAAGCCGGCCGCGACGGCCTCGTCCAGGCCGGGGCAGTCGGTCACGTGCGCGTCCGGGTCGCGGCCCGCTCGATCTCGGCGCGGATGCGGGGGCCGTTGTCCGGCAGGGTCAGCACCAGGGTCGGCCGGTCGCGCTCGGCCAGGCCCGCGGCCAGCGGCGCGTAGTCGATGCCGCGGTCGTGGCCGCCCACGATCAGCGCGATCCGCCGGCCGGGGAACGCGTCCAGCGCGGCCAGGGTGGGCAGCACGTTGGTGGACAGGCTGTCGTCGACGAACGGTGACCCCGTCGACGGTGGCGATCGGGGTCAGCCGGCTGGGCAGCCGTTGGTAGCCGGGCGCCGCCGCGCGCAGCGCTTGCTCGTCGAGGGCCCCGGGCACGCCGAGGGCGGCCAGGCAGCGGCGGGCGATCAGCGCGTTGCGCCGGTTGTGCCGGCCGAGCAGGCCGAGGGGCGCCATCCAGTCCGCGTCCGGGTCGTCGTGCTCGCTGACCCACTCCACCCGGGGCCCGAGCAGCGTTTCGTGCTTCCTGAGCAGGTCGCTGTCGCCGTTGGCCACGGTTAGTTCGGCTCCGGGCTGGGTGCATAGCGACAGCTTGTCCCGGTAGTACTGCTCCACTCCCCCGTGCCAGTCCAGGTGGTCGGGGTGCAGCGAGGTCACCGCGGTCACCGGGGGCGTGCAGGGCAGGTCGGTGGCCTGGTAGCTGGACACCTCGATGATCCAGTAGTCCTGGTCGGCTGGTCTCGGCCGGGTCGTAGGGCACGACGCCGATGTTGCCGCCGACCAGGCAGCGATAGCCCAGCCCGATGAGCAGGTGCCCGGTGAGGGACGCGGTGGTGCTCTTGCCCTTGGTGCCGGTCACGCACAGCACCTGGCGCAGGTCCTGCTCGGCGAGCCACAGGCCCAGACCGCCGACACCGGGATGCCCCGCGCGGTCAGCTGGGCCACCTCGGGCCGGTACCGGCTCAGGCCCGGGGTCTTGACCACCACGTCACAGCCTTCCAGAGCGGCCAGGCCGCCGTCCGCGGTGGCTAGCACGCCTGGCTCGCTCGGGGCGGTCATCGACCAGGACGGGCTCGACTTCTATGGCCCGCAGCTTGCGCAGGTTGGCGTGCCCTTCGCGGCCCAGGCCCCAGACGCCGACCCGGGCGCCGGGCAGGTCGGACCAGGAGAGCTTCGAGCGGGTCATCGGTATCCGGCCGGAATGAAGTTCCTGCCCTGCTCATTTCCGGCCGCTCGAGCATGGCGGCGGCGTCGGCGGCGGTGGGCGCGTCCGGCCAGCTGGCGACCTGGGCGGCTAGCTCCTGCAGGAGGCGAGTCCCGGCCCGGTCCTCGCGCCGCGCGGCCAGCAGGACCGCGGCCCGGCACTCGTTGACCTCGCCGACGCACTCGAACGGCTTGGCGCCCGCGCCGAGCAGGGCCCGGAACTTCCCCGTTAGCGCCGGGATCACCGAGCGGCTCGCCGGACACCCTGAAGATCTCGTTTCAGCGCCGCGGCCGACATGAACGGCGCCAGGATCAGGTCGATGAAGCAGCACTTGTCGCACTGCCCGCACCAGTGGTCGAGCCGCCGGGCCGGGTCGGCGTAGAACGCCTTGTTGCAGCTCCGGAACGATCCGTGGTAGCGATCGAGGGCTGCGAACTCGCGGCCCACCCACAGCTCGGTCCGGTCCCGCAGCCAGGAGAAATAATCCGGCATTTGGTGTTCGGCCAGCACGGCGCGGAAGCCGGCCTCGAAGTCCGCGCTCTTGGAGTACTGGTGGTTCACCGGGCGGCCCTGGTACTGCAGGGTCGGGATGGACGCCGACCACTCGTTCGACATGACTACCGCGTCCCGGTCCTCGAGCACCGCCGCGAGGACCGCGATGGCGGACAAGATCCCGGTCACCGGCACGTGCCCGTTGAGGAAGCCCAGCTCGGCCGAGCGCAGCAGCTGCGGGTCGATCTCCCGTTCGGCACGGGTGACGGGCAGGCCGGTGACCGCGGCCGGCTGCTCGATGGCCGCAAACCGATCGGCCGGCCTGCTCACCACGAACAGCGTCACATCGGCCAGCCGCCGGACCCGCTCCACCACCACGATCGAGTCGATCCCGCCGCCGAACGGGACCAGGGCTCTTTGTTGAGTGGCGGGGTCGCGCTGGCTCGCGGCCGCCGGGGGGTCGGCCCGCGTTGCTTCGATGCGCAGCGGGGTGAGGTCGAGGGTGTTGCGGTAGGCGAACTCGCCGAGGCCCTGGAGGTAGAACTCCCGCAGCAGGGTCAGCTCGGCTTCGGTCAGCGCGGTCGCGCCGAGGTCGAGGACCGGCGGCGCCGCGGTCTTGTAGTAGGACACGCCGGCCAGCAGGAAGACCAGGCGCGCGGCGGCCTGGGCGGCTTCGGTGTGCCAGCGCGGCCCGGGGGCGAGCGTGACGCGCTCGGTGAACTCGCGGCCGTCCAGGGAGTAGGTGCAGGTCAGGATGCCGCGCTCGGCATCGGTGGTCCAGTTGCCGTAGCGGAACACGTTCCCGCGAACAGATGGTTGCGGCAACCTGCTGGATAGAGCCATTAGGTTGCCACATCCATAGGTTGGTGCCCGGGGGCGCGGAGGCGGGCGACCAGGGCCAGGCGCCCGCACGGGCGCGCCGCGCGGTCACTGAAGAAGTGCGCGGGGCCGGTGGGGTCGGCGGGGCTGGTGGGGGCTGTCGGTGAGGCCGGGGGGCCGGTGGAATTGGGGGTGATGTGGATCTGGGGGGCGGAGAGGCCGGCTTCTAGGAGGACGTGGCGGTTCGCGGCCCAGAGGTCCAGAAGCCAGCGGCCGGGGGCGGTGGGGTCGGGACGGAGGAAGTCCGGCGGGGTGGGAGGGGTCCCTGGGGTGGGAGTCTCGGGGGCGGTCTTGGCGGCGGGGGGGAAGGCTTGGGTGATGGCTTGGGTGATGGCTTGGTGGACGTCGGGGCCGACCTGGTAGCGGGCGGGGGCGGCGGCGGGGCCGAGGCCGGCGATGATGTCGGAGGGGCGGGAGCCGAGGGTGGCCATGGCGGCCACGGCGGCGGCGGGGATGCGGGCCACGGTGCCTCGCCAGCCCGCGTGCACGCAGGCCAGCACGCCGGCCACCGGGTCGTGCAGCACGATCGGCACGCAGTCCGCGGTCAAGATGGCCAGCACCACGTCCGGAGACGCGGTGACCAGCGCGTCGGTGTCCGGCACGGCGTCGTCCACGGTGAACGCGCCGCTTCCCCGGTCGGCCGGGCCGACGATGCGCACGCCGGACCCGTGGACCTGGCGGGCGAAGACGAAGTCACCGGGGCTGGCGCCGACGGCGGCCGCGAGCCGACGCCGGTTCTCCAGGACCCGGGCCGGGTCGTCGCCGACCGTCAGGCTCAGGTTGAGGGTGGCGTACGGGCCGCAGGACACGCCGCCGTCGCGGGCGGTCACCGCCGCGTCGGCTCCGGAGGCCTCCAGCGCGGGCCAGGTCAGCAGGCGCAGCGCCCCGGCGGCGCGGATCCGGGTCGGATCGGCGGCGGCTGGGAGGGGGTGGGCGTGGGGGATCATCGCGTGCGATCTTAGCGGCTCCGGCGAGGCGGCTTAGCGGCTCCGGCGGTCAGACGGCTAGACCCCCGCGGCGGCGGCGGACTCGGCGGCGCGCAGGACGCGGAGCAGGTTGGCGCCGGCCAGGGCGGCACAGTCGTCTTCAGTCCACCCCCGGCCCAGTAGCTCAGCGAACAGCGCTGGGTAGGCGGACACGTCCTCCAGCCCGACGGTGACGTCGGGGGTGCCGTCGAAGTCGCCGCCCAGGCCGACGTGTTCGACGCCCGCGACCTGGCGGACGTGATCGACGTGGTCGGCGACCTGGGCCAAGGTGGCCTGAGGCCGCGGATGGGCCGCCTCCCAGTCGGCCTTGATGCTCCACAGCTGGCCGAAGTCCCTGGGGTCCAGGCCGCGGCGGGCGGCCTCGGCCTTCAGACTGGCCAGCCAGTCAGCGCACTCCTGGGACACGAAGCCGGGCACGAACGTCACCATGCACACGCCGCCGTTGGCGGGCAGCCGGGCCAGCACCTCGTCGGGCACGTTGCGCGGGTTGTCGCAGATCGCCCGCGCGCTGGAGTGCGAGAAGATGACCGGGGCAGTGGCGGCGTCCAGCGCGTCGTGCATGGTGTCCGGGGACACGTGCGACAGGTCGACCAGCATGCCTAGCAGCTGCATCTCGCGGACCACGTCCCGGCCGAAATCGTTCAGGCCGCCGGCCGCCACGGCATCGGTGGCCGAGTCGGCCCAGCCCACGTTCGCGTTGTGGGTCAACGTCATGTACCGCACGCCCAGCGCGTAGAGCATGCGCAGGACCCCGAGCGAGCCGGCGATGCAGTGCCCGCCTTCGGCGCCGAGCAGCGAGGCCACCCGGCCGGCGGCGAAGATCCGTTCCACGTCGGCCGCGGTCAGCGCGAGCTCCAGGGCCTGCGGATAGGCCGCGATCATCCGGTGGGCCAGGTCGATCTGCTCGAGCACGGTGGTGACCGCGGTGTCCCCCGGGATCGAGGCCGGCACGAACACCGACCAGAACTGGGCGCCCACGCCGCCCGCCGCGAGCCGGGGCAGGTCGGTGTGGGTGCCCGCGACCGGCTCGGCCAGGTTCACGACCTCCCCGGCCCGTTCGCGCAGCGCCCAGGGCAGGTCGTTGTGCCCGTCGATCAGCGGGAAGCGCCGGAGCAGGTCCCGCGCGGCATGCGTTGCCTCACTCACCCTGCCAGCCTAAGGGGGGTAGTTCGGCGCCACGGGGGCACGGGCGAGTTTCGGCCGCGGGCACCACGGCCCGTTCCGCCGAAATTATGTTTTTGTCCTATTTATGCTGGTTAGCGGCTTATCGGGGCACCCTGGTGCCATGGCCCACTGGGCACCATCTCGCCACGTGGTGCTCGACGGCGCGGTGAACGTAGGTGATGTGGGCGGCTACCGGACCAGTGACGGTCTGGAGGTGGCGCGGGGGCGGCTGTTCCGCGGTGATGCGCTCAGCCAGCTGTCCGGCCTGGACACCGAGCGGCTCGACCGGCTGGGGCTGCGCACCGTCATCGACTTCCGGTCGCCGGGCGAGGTGCTGCTGACCGGCGCGGACCGGCTGCCGTTCGGGGTCGAGCCGGTCAGCCTGCCGGTGGGCGGCGGTGACCTGGGCGCGGTCTACGAACTGATCGCCAGCGGCGATCACCAGCGGCAGCGCCGCGAGCTCGGCGACGGGCGCGGGGCCGAGCTGATGATCCAGATCAACCGCGGGTTCGTGGCCGACGCGCGGCAACGCGAGGCGTTCGGCACCGCGCTGCGGCTGGCCTGCTCGGGCGGCCGGCTCCCGCTGTTGTACCACTGCTCGGGCGGCAAGGACCGGGCCGGCTGGATGACCGCCATCGTGCTCACCGCGCTGGGCGTGCCGCGTGAGGTCGTGCTGCGGGACTACCTGCTGTCCAACGACTTCCACCGCACCGGGTACGCCAAGCTGCGCCTGGACCTGGTCAAGACCGGGATCGTGGCCGACCCCGAGCTGCTGCGGCCGATCCTGGAGCAAAGCGCGACGTACCTGAGCGCGGCGTTCGAGGAAGCGGACCGGCAGTACTCCTCGTTCGGCCGGTTCGTGACGCACGGGCTGGGGGTCAGCGACGCCATGCTGGGCGAGCTGCGACGCGTCCTGCTCGGCGACCTGGTGTCGCCCGAGCCGGTGTCGTGACCTTCAGCGGCTAGCCTTTGCGGCGCTTGGGGCCGAGCGCCTTGAGCCGGAACGCGGCGATCAGGACGAAGACCACCGCCAGCGCGATCATCAGGCCCATGTCGCGCAGCCAGTTCCCCGCGCTGGACGTCCACACCGGGTCGAGCGGGGCGATCCGGACCGGGCTGGGCGGCGGGGCACCGTCCAGGGAGTTGAGGTTCGAGGTGGCCGCCACCGCGCCGAACCCCCAGCGGGACGGCGAGACCCAGGCCAGCTGGGACAGCCCGGCCTTCTTGACCAGCGTCACCACGCCGCCGGACAAGATGACCTGGACCATGGTCAGCAGGACCAGGATGGGCATGGTCTTCTCGGATGTGCTGACCAGGGCCGACACCAGCAGGCCCAGGCACATCGAGGCCAGGGCGAGCACCGCGATGGCGATCAGGAGCTCGCCGAGGGAGAATCCGGAGATCACCGCGCCCTTGGGCGGCAGCGGATGGCCGATCACTCCGATCAGCACCAGGACGACCGACTGGACGATGCTGATGATGCCCAGGACGACCAGCTTGGAGGCCAGGTAGGCCCCCGAGGACAGGCCCGCGGCCCGTTCCCTGACGTAGATCACGCGTTCCTTGACCAGTTCCCGGACCGAGCTGGCCGCTCCGGACAGGCAGGCGCAGATGACCAGGAGCAGCAGGGTGGTCTGGGCGTTGACGTTGGTCGGGTTGGCCGCGCTGGTCGGGCCCAGACCGGTACTGCCCGCGACCAGGCGTATCAGCACGCCGAGAATGACCGGGAGCAGCACCATGAACAGCAGGAAGCCGCGGTCGGCGGCCAGCACCCGCAGGTAGCGCCGGGTCAGCGTGGTCATCTGCGGCACCGCGCCGCGCCGGTTGACCGGCAGCGCCTCCGCCAGCGCCGAACGCTCGCCCTCGGGCACCTGGGAGGTCTGGCCCAGCACATACTGCTCATAGGCCCGCGAGGCCAGGTACTCGGCGTCCCAGTCGCGGTCCGGGTAGCGGTCGAAGTCCTGGAACACGTCGTCCCAGCGGGTCTTGCCGAAGTAGGTGAGCCCTTCGTCCGGCGGCCCGTAGAACGCGATCCGGCCGCCGGGGACCAGGACCAGCAGCCGGTCGCACTGGTCGAGGTTGAGCACGCTGTGGGTGACCACGATGACCGTCCGGCCGCCGTGGGCCAGCTCCGCCATCTGCTCCATGACCGACTTGTCCAGGCCCGGGTCCAGGCCCGAGGTGGGCTCGTCCAGGAACAGCAGGGACGGCTTGGTCAGCAGCTCCTGGGCGATGTTGACCCGCTTGAGCTGGCCGCCGGACAGCCGGTCGGCCCGGGTGTTGGCGTGTTTGGTCAGGCCGAGCTCGCCCATCACCTCGTCGACCCGGGCGTCGCGCTCGTTGGCCCCGGTGTCGGCCGGGAAGCGGAGCTCGGCGGAGTACTGCAGCGCGCGCCGCGCGGTCAGCTGGGTGTGCAGGACGCTCTCCTGCGGCACCAGGCCGATGCGGTACCGCAGCTCGGCGTAGTTGCGGTACAGGTCGCGGTTGTCGTACAGGACGGTGCCGGTGTCCGCGGGTCGCATCCCGGTCAGCGCGCCGAGCAGGGTCGACTTACCCGCGCCGCTCGGCCCGATGACCCCGACCAGGCACTTTTCCGGGATAGGAAAGGTCACGTGGTCCAGCAGGATCTTGCCGCCGCCCACCCGAACGACCAGGTCGTCGGCGGCGAAGCTGACCACGCCTTCGTCGACGTACTGCCGCAGCTCGCCGCCGGCCAGCCGGAACGTCGAGCGCCCGATGCTGACGATGTCGTCCTCGCCGATCACCGCGGAGGAGACCTTGCGGCCGTTGACGAACGTGCCGTTGTGACTGCCGAGGTCGACGATCTCGTAGGTGCCGGTGGACGATTTGCGGAGTTCGGCGTGGTGGCGCGAGACGTCCAGGTCGGAAAGCACCAGGTCATTGTCGGGAACCCGGCCGATGCGCAGGGCCTTGACCGGCAGCGGCATCCGCGAGGTCGGACGCCGGTCGACGCTGGGCAGCGCCGGACTGGACATCAGCGCACCAGGCGCGCCACCGGCGCCGTGACGCTGGCCGGGGTGCCGGCGGCGTCGGCCCACTGGGACCCGGCGGGCTGACGTGGCGGGTCGGCGTGCGGAATGCGGATCTCGCGGGACAGCTCGGGGCGCAGGCGCGCGGCGGGGGCGCTCTGGTCGGCCGGCGCGGCCGCGGGCGCGGCCGGGGCCGGGGGCGCGGCCGGGCTCGGCCAGGCGTTCCACCGGGCGTTCCACCGGGCGTTCCACCGGGCGTTCCACCGGGCGTTCCACCGGGGCGGGCGCGGCGCCCTGGGGCATGCAGCGCAGCACCGGGCCGTCGTCGGGGTTGCCCAGGTGGATCACGCAGTCACCGGCGATCGCGATTCGGTCGAGCCGTTCGGAGCCGAGGAACGTCCCGTTGGTGCTGCCGACGTCCTCGAGCAGCCAGCCGTTGCCTTCGACGCGCAGGACGCCGTGCCGCCACGAGACGCGGGAGTCGGCGATCACGATGTCGGACTTGGGGTCGCGGCCGATGCGATAGCTGCTGCCGCCCGGCAGCGTGCGCTCCGCGCTCCGGGTCCTGACCATCAGGGCGGGCACGGCGGCTGGGCCGGCTGGCTGGGCTGGCGGCTAGGCCGGCGGACGCTGGCGGCTCGGCCAGTCCTGCCTGGGCAAACCCCGCCGGACCAGGGGCCGCCGGTGCGGCCTGAGGCTGCTGCGGACCGGGCCAATCGGAGTGCTCGGGTGGCATGTCTCAGAGTGTAGAGCCGAGCGCCGTAAACCGGAATCGGCCGAACCTTTCGGGCCAGGCCAGCGTTTTGGCATATTGGGTCGCGGACACCCTTGATACTGGGACGTCGGAAACTTCGATCCAGCACTGGCCGTTACGTCGGGAGGCTCGCCATGAGCGCCGATCCCACCCGTCCCCTGCCCGAGTGGCGGCAGACGCCGGGTCCGACCGAGCCGCCGACGATCATGGTCCGCAGCAGGCGGCGCCGCCGCCGGCGAGGGCCGCTGATCGGCCTGATCACGCTGATCGTGATCCTGGTGCTGCTGGTGGTCAGCGACCGGGTGGCCAACGCGTTCGCCGAGAACCAGATGGCCAGCCAGTTCCAGTCGTCGCTGGCCCTGTCGGGCAAGCCGCACGTGAGCATCCAGGGGTTTCCGTTCTGGACCCAGCTGATCGCCAAGGACTTCAAGAACGTCAACATCACGGCCAGCAACGAGACGATCAACTCGGTCGACGCCGGCGGCGGGGCGCTGGAAATCGAGAGCCTGAACGCCACCCTGCACGGGCTGCACTTCCAGGGGTTCAACAGCAACAGCGCGACCGTCGACCAGCTCAACGCCACGGCACAGATCACGTTCGCCGCGCTGGGCCAGGTGGGCGGGATCCCGCAGGGCGTGTCGCTGAGCGACAACGGCAACAACCAGGTCAAGGTCTCGGTCAACCTCGGGCCGCTGAGCGACTCGGCGACGGCTCAGGTCACCCAGACCGGGCCAGCCCAGATCCACGTGCACATCAGCAACTTCAGCGGCATACCGGCGAGCGCGCTCGGGAACTTCGGCGACTTCACCATCAACATCCCGAAGCTGCCGGCGGGGGTCACGATCAAGAACGTCAGCGTGACTCAGAACGGCCTCAGCGTCAGCATCGCCGGGCAGAACACCACCTTGAGCCAGTAGGTCGCTTCGGGCGCCCGGCCGGTCAGAATCTGGGCGCGGCGGGCCGCGCATGTGACTGAACTATTGTCAGCCTAGGGTTACATTGTAGGTACAGACAGTAGTTAGTGCGAGCGCGGAGGCCCATATGCCCGGTGCATCCTTTACTGTCACCGCCCCGGTGAAGCGTTTCAGCGCCACGCCCGCCGCGGCGACGCGCACGTTCGCGCGGCGCGCGGCGGAGGTGCCGGCCGCCCGGCGGTTCGTCAGGGAGGTGCTGGCTGACCATCCGGCCTGCTGCGACGCCGAGCTGCTGGCCTGCGAGCTGGTGACCAACGCGGTGCAGCACGCCGCCGACGCGGCCCGGGTGACGGTCGCCGTGATGTGCCGAGGCGCGGTGGTCCACGTGGACGTGATCGACGACGGGTGCACCGGCCTGCCGCACTGGCGCGAGGCCTGCGGGAACGATGAGGACGGCCGCGGATTCCAGCTGGTCAACGCGCTCGCCGAACGCTGGGGGTTCCTGCGCGAGCAATCCGGCACGTGCGTCTGGTTTGAGATCGCTTCCTGAGGCTGGCCCGGGATAGGCTCGCGGCTGATGCCAGCAACTTGTGCCTTCTGCGCCGTCATCTCCGGCGAACAGAAGGCGGTAACGATCCTGGAGACGGACCGGCTGATCGCGTTCCTCGATCATCGGCCGCTGTTCTACGGCCACACCCTGCTGGTGCCCAAGCAGCACATGGTCCTGCTCAGCGACCTGCCCGCCGACCAGGTAGCGGAATTCTTCGGCACCGCGCAGCGGCTGGAGCGCGCGGTCGAGGACGGACTGCCCTCCGACGGCTCGATGATCCTGATCAACAACGTGATCAGCCAGTCGGTGCCGCACCTGCACCTGCACGTCATCCCGCGGAACAAGCGCGACGGCCTGCGGTTCTGGCTCGGCCCGAGACGCGAGTACGACGCCGACCACCCGGCCGAGGCCTACGCGGAAAAGATCCGGGCGGCCCTCCCCTTGGCTTAGCGACCCCGCGGCGGACTCGCGAGGGCTAGTTGCGCTGAACCGTGTGGGGGTGGCTGGCGTTACGGTGGGGGAGGCACCACGTCACGCTGAAGCTCTCCAGAACTGGGAGAAACCCCATGCCCGCCGGCTTTTCTGGTCCCAATGGCTTCGCACGTGACCTGTTCGGTCCGCTGCCCGCGCGCTACGACCGCCTGGAAGCGATCTTGTCCTTCGGGCAGAACGGACGGTGGCGTTCGGCCATGGTCGACCGGGTGCTGCCGGCCGCCGGAAATGGGCCCGGAAATGAGCACGGCGTGATCCTCGACGTCGCGTCGGGCACCGCCGGGGTGGCGCTGCAGCTCGAGCGGCGCGGCGGGGTCAAGGTGGTGGGCGTGGACCTGACCGAGGCGATGCTGCGGGAGGGCGGCCGGCGGGTGACGGCGGCCGGGAAGCGGAACCGGATCGGGCTGGCGGTGGGGCGGGCCGAGCAGCTGCCCTTCCCCGACGCGCACTTCGACGCGCTGACCTTCACCTACCTGCTCCGGTACGTCCGGGATCCGCAGGCCACGCTGGGCGAGCTGGCCCGGGTGCTCAAGCCCGGCGCGATGATGGCCAGCCTGGAATTCGCGGTCCCGGCCGGCCCGGTGTGGGGACCGGCCTGGTGGGCGTACACCCGGACGCTGCTGCCGGCTGGCGGCCTGCTGCTGGGCGGGCCGCAGTGGTACCGGGTGGGGCGCTTCCTGGGCCCGAACATCTCCGGCTACTACCGCAGGTATCCGGTCCCGTGGACGGTCCAGGCCTGGCAGAAGGCGGGGTTCACCGAGGTGGGTACGCGCGTTATGAGCCTGGGCGGCGGTCTGGTCATGTGGGGTAAGCGTGCCGGCAGGTGACGACGATCCGGCCGCTCGGCCGGCCTACTACGCGGCGCGTTCGGGGGGATGGCGGGACTGGTGGACGCTGCTGCATCCGCCGTACACGGCCTGGCACCTGTCTTACGCGGTGATCGGCGCCGCGCTCGCGCCGCGGGTGCAGACCAGCCGGCTGATCGCCACCGTGCTGGCGTTCTTCCTGGCCGTGGGGCTGGCCGCGCACGCCCTGGACGAACTGCGCGGCCGGCCGCTGCGGACCCGGATCCCGTCGGCGGCCCTGGTCGCGACCGTCGCCGTGGGG
The DNA here is from genome assembly GCA_963787645.1 of uncultured Actinomycetes bacterium. Lineage (GTDB taxonomy): Bacteria > Actinomycetota > Actinomycetes > Streptosporangiales > Streptosporangiaceae > Palsa-504. The sequence goes on from CAWBDS010000009.1 coordinate 354,722, forward strand.
CTGGCCGGGGCGCTGGCCCTGGGCGTGGCCGGGGTGTACCAGGTGGGCTGGACCCTGATCCCGTTCATGGTGGCAGGCCCGGTGCTGGTCATCGCGTACAACGCCGAGCTGTTCGGCGGCACGATGCACACCGACTTCGGGTTCGCCGCCGCGTGGGGGGCGTTCCCGGTGCTGACCGCGTACGTGGCCCAGACCGGATCGCTGGCCGTGGCCCCGGTGCTGGCCGCGATCGGCGCGTTCGCGCTGTCCGCGGCCCAGCGGCGGCTGAGCACGCCGGCCCGGAACATCCGGCGCCGGGCGGTACGGATCCAGGGCAGCATCACCTTCGGCGACGGCCGGGTCGAGCCGATCACCGCGGACGGCCTGCTCACACCGCTGGAGCAGGCCCTGCGCGCCGCGTCATGGGCCATCGTCCTGCTGGCCGCCGCCCTGGCCGTGGCCAAGCTGAGCTGACAGCCTGCGCGCTCCGGCGCCCGAGGCGCCGAGCAGGTCATCGGGGTTAGCCAGCTGGCAGTCGGTCAGCGACAGGCACCCGCAGCCGATGCACCCGGTCAGGCGGTTCCGCAGATCCTGCAGCGCGCTGATCCGCTCGTCGAGATCGCGGCACCAGGCCGCGGACAGCCGGGCCCAGTCCCGCGCGGTGGGCGTGCGGCGCTCGGGCAGCGTGTCCAGGGCAGCCTTAATCTGGGCCAGCGGGATGCCGACCCGCTGCGAGGCGCGGATGAACGCCACCCGGCGTAGCATGACCCGCGGGTAGCGGCGCTGGTTACCGGCCGTGCGGCGGGCCGAGATCAGGCCGCGGGCCTCGTAGAAGTGCAGCGCGGAGACGGTCACGCCGCTGCGCGCGGCCAGCTGGCCGACGGTGATCTCGCGTGACGCTGAGGGAAGCTGGGTCATCGCCGGACCTCGCCATCCGCCGAACCTCAACGAGGCTTGAGGTCCTCACTCTAGCAGTGGCACACTTCGGTGAATTACCTCAACCGGGCATAAACATTACTTTTAAGGATTAAGGTGAGTCATCGGAACTCCTGTCTGAACGTGCCGAGCATGGCCCATAATTGACAAGAGCGCAGCCAGTGATGCCATCAGGAGACAGCACATGACATCGGGCATGTCGGCGAAGGGCAGCGCTCTCGGGACGAGCGTCCCCGAGAGCGGTGTCCCGTCGAAGCGCGCCCCGGCTCCGCGTACCCCCGAAGGCGCAGGTAATGGCGCCCGGCGCGGACACGCGACGGCCATCGGCAGCGACTCCCCGGAGGTCGGCATCGGCGAAACCGACGGGGCCTTCCCCGGGAGCATGGGCACCGAGAGCGTGCCGCCCGCGCTGTCCTCGTCGGTTCGCACCCTCATTCTCGGGATCGATTACGACGGCCGCATTGTGCAGTATGACCGCAACGCGCCGCGGATTCTGGCCCGCGAGCCCGAGGAACTGCTCGGCGCACAGCTGAGCGACCTGACCATCCGCAGCACCGCGGGCCATGCGAACGCGGGCCGCCAGACCGATGGCGTGGCCGCGGTCGGCGGGCTGCTGGAGGCGATCCGGTCCGACCGCGAGGGCAGCGCGATGCTGACCATCGAGACCGGTGACGGGCACCCGTCCGAGGCGGTGGTGACCGTCCACCCGATGCGGGCCGGCGGCACCAGCCTGGCCGCGCTGGCCCTGCTGCGTATCCCGGTGCCGCGGGCCGAGCGGTTCGTCGATCCCGCGGTCATGCGCAAGCAGATGCTGGACGACACGTTCACCCGGATCGGCGACACGCTCGACATCGACCACCTGGCGCGCGAGCTGATCGACGCGCTCGTCCCGCACTTCTGCAACGCGGCCGACCTGCTGCTGCTCGAGAGCCTGATGGGCAACGACGAGTTGCCTTCGGACGGGCCGGAGGGCAAGCTGCCGCTGCGCCGGATCGCGCTGTCCCACGACCGGAAGGACCCGGCCTGGGAGGCGGCGTTCCCGACCGGCGAGATCCTGCGCTACCCCGCGCAGACGCCGTACTACAACTGCATGGACACGGCCCGGCCGGTGCTCGAGACGACGATCAGCGAAAGCCAGGCGAGCAAGATCGCTAAGGCCTGGCGGCGCAAGCCGGTGGGCAAGCTGCTGTCCGGCGCGTCCATGCTGATGCTGCCGCTGGTGGCCCGGGGCACCATGCTGGGCTTCTTCGCCTGCACCAGGCAGGAGGGGTTCCGGCGGTTCGACGCGTACGACATGGACATCGGCATGGACTTCGCGTCCCGGGCCTCGGTGTTCATCGACAACGCCCGCCGGTACAGCCGGGAGCACGCGACCGCGCTGACCCTGCAGCGCAGCATGCTGCCGACCGGCCTGTCGTTCCCGTCCTCGGTCGAGGTCCGGCACCGCTACCTGCCCGGCAGCAAGCTGATCGAGGTGGGCGGGGACTGGTACGAATCCATCGCGCTGCCCGGCGGCCGGGTCGCGCTGGTGGTCGGGGACGTGGCCGGACACGGGGTGCGGGCCGCGGTGACCATGGGCCGGCTGCGCACCGCCATCCACACCCTGGCCATGCTCGAACTGCCGCCCGCCGAGTCGCTGCAGCAGCTCGACGAGCTCATGCACACCCTGGGCGAGCGCGAACCGCACTTCGCCACGTGCGCCTACGCGGTGTACGACGCGGTGAGCGGCGACTGCGAGGTCGCGGTGGCCGGCCACCTGCCGCCCCTGCTGGTCCGCCCGGACGGCACCAACGAGCTGCTGGACGTGCCCCCGGCGCCGCCGCTGGGCATCGGCGACGGCGAGGTGGAGAGCCGCCAGTTCAAGATAGAGGACGGCAGCCTGTTCGTGCTGTACACCGACGGGCTGGTGGAGAACAGGGGCCAGGACATCAGCGACGGGCTGGCCCGGCTGCGCGGCATCTTCGGCCCCGGCTCGCCGACCCGGCCGCTCGAGGACCTGTGCAAGGCCACCCTGGACGGGGTCTACTCCGACGAACAGCGCGACGACATCGCGGTGCTGATCGCGCGGCTGAACCGGCTGGACCCGGGGAACCACGCCTCGTGGACCTACTCGCCCAAGCTGACCGCGGTGCGGGAGGCGCGGGCGGCGATCGCCGAGCCGATGAAGCGCTGGGGTCTGGAGGACCTGATCCCCACGACCGAGCTGCTGGTCTCCGAGCTGGTCACCAACGCGGTCCGGTACTCCCGCGGCGACGTCACCCTGCGCCTGGTCAACGAGCGGGCGCTGGTCTGCGAGGTACTGGACAACTCGGCGGCGCTGCCCCGGCTGCGCCCGGCCAACGGCGAGGACGAGAACGGCCGCGGCCTGCAGGTCGTCCGGCAGCTTTCGCAGCGCTGGGGCGCGCGCCGCACGCCCACCGGCAAGGTCGTGTGGTGCGAGCAGCCGCTGCCCGGTGGCTCCGGTCCCGAGGCCGACTGGCAGGCAATGCACTTATCGAGGCGCCGCCATGGCCGGAAACGCGCAAATCCGGGAAAGCGGGAAAAGGCCGTTAAGTCTAAATAGTCCGCAAATGCTGGGCGCTATTCGACCGTGACGCTCTTGGCCAGATTCCGGGGCTTGTCGATGTCGCGGCCGAGTTTGGCGGCGATGTGATAGGCGAGCAACTGCAGCGGCACATTGAGCAGCAGCGGCTCCAGTTCCGGCTCGCCGCGAGGGACCCGGATGACCGCGTCGGCCAGGGACGGGGGCAGGTCGGCGCTGGTGACCGCGATGACCGGGCCGCCGCGCGCCTTGATCTGCTCGATGGTCGAGATATTCTTGGCCAGCAGGTCATCGGCCGGGACCACGACCACGCTCGGCATCAAGGAGTTGATCAGGGCCAGCGGGCCGTGCTTCAGCTCGGCCGCCTGATAGGCCTCGGCGTGCACGTAGGAGATCTCCTTGAGCTTCTGCGCGCCCTCGCGGGCCACCGGCCAGCCGCGGACCCGGCCGATGAAGAACATGTGCTCGGCGCCGGCGAACCGCCGGGCGACCTCGGCGACCTGCTCCTCGGCGTCCAGTACGGTATCGAGCTGGCCGGGCAGCGCGCGCAGGCCGGCTACGATCCGCTGGCCGGAGGCCGCGGACAGGTCGCGGACCCGGCCCAGCAGCAGCGCGAGCATGGCGAACGAGGCCGCCATGTTGGTCAGCGCCTTGGTCGAGGCGACCGCGATCTCCGGGCCGGCGTGCAGGAAGACCCCGCGGCCGCACTCGCGGCCGATCGCGCTGCCGACCACGTTGACCGCCCCGATGACCTGGCCGCCCTTACGCCGCAGCTCCTGCACCGCCATCAGCGTGTCCAGCGTCTCGCCGGACTGGCTGACCGCCACGTACAGCGTGTCCGGATCCACCACCGGGTTGCGGTACCTGAACTCCGAGGCCGGCTCGGCGTCGGACGGGATCCGGGCCAGCTCCTCGACCAGGACCGCGCCCATCTGACCCGCGTAGTAGGCCGAGCCGCAGCCCAGGAACTTGACCTGCCTGATCGACCGGAGCTCGCGCGCGTCCAGGTTGATCCCGCCCAGCCGGGCGGTGGAGAACCGGTCGTCGAGCCGGCCGCGCAGGGCGCGGCGCAGCGCCTCGGGCTGCTCGTGGATCTCCTTGCGCATGAAGTCCTCGTACGAGCCGAGCTCGTACTCGTCCGCCTCGGTCTCCACGGTGGTGGGCACCTTGCCGCCGGCGGCGCGGCGGCCGCCCTCCTCGGCGGAAACGGCGTCGAGCGAGACGACGCGGTAGTCGCTGGCGCGCACCGTGGCCACCTCGGCGTCGTCCAGGTAGACCACCTGCTTGGTGTAGCGGACCAGGGCGGCGACGTCGGAGGCCACGAACATCTCGGACGCGCCGATGCCGAGCACGATCGGGCTGCCGTTGCGGGCCACCACGAGCTCGTCCGGGTTCTGGGTGTCCAGGACGACCAGGCCGTAGGTGCCGTCCACGTGGCGCAGCACCCGGCGCACCGCATCCTCCAGGCTGACCTCGGCGGTGGCCTCGGCGGCGATCATGTGGGCCAGGGCTTCGGTGTCGGTGTCGCTGACCAGCGTGACGCCGCGGCTGACCAGCGCGGCGCGGAGCGGCTCGGCGTTCTCGATGATGCCGTTGTGCACGACCGCGATGCGGCCGGCCGAGTCGGTGTGCGGGTGCGCGTTGACGTCGGTCGGCTCGCCGTGGGTGGCCCACCGGGTGTGGCCGATGCCGACGGTCGCCTTGGCCCGGTCGTTGACCCGGTCCCGCAGGTCCTGGACCCGGCCCGCGGTCTTGGTGATCTGCAGCTTGTTCCGGTAGATCACGGCCAGGCCGGCCGAGTCGTAACCCCGGTACTCCAGGCTGCGCAGGCCCTCGAGCAGGACCGGAATGGCATCTCTGCGGCCGATGTAACCGACGATTCCGCACACGCAGGCTCTCCTGTTCGGCTGATATGGGGCTATCCGTAGACCAGCCGCCGGAGCTGGCGCTCCGACAGGCCGGGCGCGGCGAACCGGCGCTGGCTGAGCTCGGCCGCGATCACCGGCCAGATCTCGTCGTTCTTGTGCTGGCCGCGCTGCAGTTCGGTGTGCCGCCTGCGGACGAACTCCTCGACGGTCTCACCGAAGTACGTGGTGACGTCCGCGACGACGCGTACCGTAGTGGACTGCGGCAGGCCGGTAGAGGCGGCCAGATAGCGCGCGAGGTCCTGCGGGAACGAGTCAGGCACGCACACTTTTTACGCGCCGAGGGCCCGTTTAGGCAAGTTTCCTGCCCGGAATCGGGCAGGATTGGCCGGAAGTGACGGGCCCAGACATGAAAGGCAGATCCTAGGAAGCCGTAGAGGCGGGGATGACGTGGGTGCGGTTGCGGCCGGTTTCCTTGGCGTAGTACAGGGCCGCGTCGGCCGCGGCGAGCATGTCGGTGAGCTCGCGGGTAGCTCCGTCCAGGGAGGCGACGCCGACCGAGATCGTGACCCGGACGGCCGGGCCGGAGTCGGGGTCGTCGCCGACCGGCACGGACATCTCGGCGATGTGCGCCCGCAGCCGCTCGGCGACGTTCAGCGCGTCCACCTCGCGGGCGTGCGGCAGCAAGATCGCGAACTCCTCGCCGCCGAACCGCCCGGCCACGTCGTAGTTGCGCAGCTGGCTCTGCAGCGCGTCGGTGACCGCGCGCAGCGTCTTGTCGCCCACCAGATGGCCGTAGGTGTCGTTGACCGCCTTGAAGTGGTCGATGTCGACCAGGGCCACGGCCAGCGGCGTGCCGGTGCGGACCGCGCGGGAGATCTCCACCGACGCCTCCCGCTCCCAGGTCGAGGCGTTGAGCAGACCGGTCTTGGTGTCGACCCGGGACTGGGCGAGCAGTTCGGCGTGCATCATGAACCGCCGGACCAGGAGCACGGTGGGCACGGCGACCACGGCCAGCGCCGGCTGGACCGCGACGACCAGGGTGATCAGCACACCGAGGTCGAACTCGGCGAAGTCACCCTGCAGGGCCTCCCGGTCGAAGGCCATCTCGCGCAGCGATACGGTGCGGTCGCTCAGCTTGATCCCGCCCATGACCAGCGCCTGGTGACCGCGTCCGGCGATCAGCTCGCACACGCCCACGGCCACGGCAAAGGTCAGGGCGTGGGTGCCGGTGCCGATCGTCCCGCCGGCGAAGCTGACCGGGAACGCGCGGAACACCAGGGACGCGGCGCCGTAGGCCAGGGCGATGGAGGCGATCGAGAACACGCGGCGGTAGACCACGCCCTTGTACACCCGCAGCAGGGTCAGGATCTGCAGCGGGATCGGGGTGAGCATGGCGTAGATGGGCGGCAGCAAGATCGCGACCGGCAGCACCCACACGGTGAGGAAGTCCCGGGTGATGCCGCCGGGGATGAAGGCGATCCGGGGCGTGGCCGCCACCGAGACCATGGCGCAGCCCAGCAGCAGCAGGAACTTGCCCAGGTCGGTGGCGCGCCAGGTGGTCTGCGAGGAGGCGTAGCAGGCCAGGCCGATGGCCAGCAGCGGCACGAACCCCACGTAGAGGCGCAGGTCCCAGGGCGTCTGCCACCAGGCCCACTTCCGCACGTCAGCGCCCGCCAGCACGCGACGCGTGACGGACGAGGCTTCCATGGTCCACCGTTCCTGCTGGGACGCCGCTGGTACCTGTCTAGTCGGACGCTCACCGTAAAGGACTAGCTCCGTATAGCTACCTTAACTCATCCGGGCCATCTTATGCACTATTGCGTCTGATTCCCCGACATCACGGGATAAAGAGGCGCTAAATGGTGATTGACGAGCCACGATTACCCCGCGTTGCATTCGCCGGGAGCCGTCACGTGACCGCATATGACCGCCGGAGGGAGGGGCAGGCACATGCGTATCAACTGGGTCTGAGCCCGTCAGATCACCCGGCCCCGAACGAGCCGAAAGGAACCCGCAATGCGCGACACGTGGACTTGATCCGGTCCGCAGCCGGCCGCTAGCGCGATCCGCGCAGCGGCACCGAGCTTGAACTCGCGGCGAGTCGGGAGCGCCGGCCCGCCGCGTGCCGTCCGCCCGGTGGCGACACATGGCGCCACCGCAGGGTCAGGACGAAGGCCACCACCGCACCAATCCCGCCGCTGATCGCGATGACCGCCGCCGGAGTGACCAGCTCCGCAGCGGCCCCGGCCGCCACGAAGGCCGCCCCTTGGCCCACGATGACGCCCATGCTGGCGATGCCGAAGGCCTGCGCCCGCCGTTCGTTCGGGACCCGGACCACGAATGCGGTGTTGGCCGCGATCTGGTACACGCCGAACACGGCCGACAGCGAGAAGACCGCCAATGACGCGGCAAGACCCGGGTGGAGGATGGTCAGGACCAGCGATCCGCAGGTGAGCACGGCCAGCGGGCCCATCCAGTTGATCCGCTGACGGGGCCGGACGAACCGGGTGAACAGCGGAATCGCGATCGTGGTGGACAGCGCCGTCGAGGCGAGCACCAGACCGGTGGCGATCGACCCTCCCCCGAGCCTGGCCGCGTACGGAGCCGCGATCCCGTCCGGGATCGTGTAGAAGACCACCAGCCAGCCGAACAGCAGCAGGGTGCTCAGCGCCTGATCCCCGAACACCAGCCGGAAGCCGTCCCGCATGCGGGCCAGCGGCGATCCCTGGACCGATTCGGGCTGGGCCGCCGCCGGGCGGACCCGGGTGCCGAACGCTATTAACAAGCCCGACAGCACGAACGTGGCGGCGTCGACGGCCAGCGAGCGCCGCACGCCGATGAACGCCACCGCCACTCCCCCGCCCGCCGCGCCGAGCACCTGAGCGGCCAGGTAGGTGGTCTGCAGCACCGCCGACCCGAGCACGTAACGCTCGCCGCTCAAGATGTCCGGGGTGATCGAGGCGCGCGCCGATTCGAACGGCGGGGCGAACATGGTGGCCAGGAACAGCAGGGCGACCAGGGCCACCACCGGGACGCGCGGGATGATCATGGCCGCGACCAGGATCGCGCGGGCCGCGTCGCAGAACACCATCACCGAGCGCCGCGGGCGCCGGTCGGCCACGTCGGCCAGGAACAGGCCGCCAATCACCCAGGGCAGGTAGCCGGCCGCGTAGACCAGCGCCGCGAGCAGCGGCGAGTGGGTACGGCCCCAGATCAGCAGGGTGAGGGCGACCAGCGCCAGCCGGTCGCCCGCGGTGGACAGCACTACCGAGGACCACAGGACCCGGAACTCGCGCACCGCGAACACGTCGCGGAACGTGGCGCGCGGCGGCACAGCGCCTTTCACTGTGGCCCTTCCGTCCAGGTCTGTTCGGCGGGCGGTCCTCGTGGCTACCTTCGTCATCATCACCTAGCGATGGCGTAAATCGCAACAAGTGGTATGGAATCGGGCGCGGCGAACGGCCGACGCTGACGAGCGGTGCTGACGAGCCGTGCTGACCGAGCGGGCCGCGGACGGGCCAGGCCGGGGTTGCCTAGAGTAGGAACGCCGACCGGTAATTCACACATTTGCAGAGCTGGTCCACGATCATCACGAAATTGCGGGAAATGGCAGATATCGAGAGGCCGGCCAGAAATCCGGCCGCCGGCCGGGGCTGGTATACCTGAGCAAAAGCCATATTTCGGACAGCCATATTCCGGTTAGGGGAGGCAAGGTGACGGATCCGGTACCGCCCGCGGTCGCGGAACGGCTGGCGGCGCTGCGGGAGCGGCCGATCGAGGTGACCGAGAAGGGGTTCGGGTCGCTGCGGGGCCAGGCCAGCGTGGCCAGCCTGGCCGCCGCCCGGCCGGCGCTGACCGACGCGGGCGTGGTCTTCCCGCTGCTGACCCTGCGGCACGGCGCGCTGGAGCACAACCTGGCCTCGATGGCCGCCTACTGCGCCCGGGCCGGTGTCGCGCTGGCCCCGCACGGCAAGACGGCCATGTCTCCCGAGCTGGCCGCACGCCAGCTGGCCCACGGCGCGTGGGGTATCACGGTGGCCACCATCGGGCAGCTGATGACGTACCGGGCGTTCGGCTTCGGGCGGTTGCTGCTGGCCAACGAGCTGACCGACGCCGAAGGGTATCGCCTGGCTGGCCGGCGAGCTGGCCGCCGACCCGAGCTTCGAGGCGTACTGCTACGTGGACAGCGCGGCGGGCGTGGCCCTGCTCGACCGGGTCCTGCGCCGGCACCCGGCCGGGCGCCCGCTGCCGGTGCTGGTGGAGATCGGCCACGCCGACGGGCGCACCGGCTGCCGGACCGATGAGCAAGCGCTCGCGGTGGCCAAGGCGGCCCAGGACAGCGGGACGCTGACGGTCGCGGGCGTAGCGGGCTTTGAGGGCAGCATCCACGCCAGCAGCGATGGCCAGACGCTGAGCGAGGTGGCCGCGTTCTGCCGCCGGCTCCGGGGGCTGGCCGATGAGCTGGGCGAGGCGGCCGGGCCGCGCATCGTCACGGCGGGCGGCAGCGCGCACTTCGACGTGGTCACCCGTGAGCTGACCGCGCCCGGCCGCACCCCGGTCCAGGTCATCCTGCGCAGCGGGGCTTACCTGTTCCAGGACCACGGGCTCTACAGCCGGGTCAGCCCGGCCGCGCGGGGTGCCGTGGGCGCGCCCGCGCTGCGGCCCGCGATCGAGGTGTGGGCCCAGGTCCTGTCGCGGCCCGAGCCGGGCCTGGCCCTGCTGGGCGCGGGACGGCGGGACGTGGGCTCCGACAGCGGCCTGCCGGTGCCGCTGCGGGTCATCGGCCGGGAGGCCAGCACGGCGGACTGGACCGTCACCCAGCTCAACGACCAGCACGCTTTCCTGCGGCTGGAGCCAGACGCCGAGCTCGAGCCGGGTGAACTGGTGGGCCTGGGCATTTCGCATCCGTGCACCACGCTCGACAAGTGGCGGGTGCTGGTGGTGCTGAACGAGGACGATCTGGTGATCGATATCGCGCACGCCTTTTTCTAGGGATGGCTTTCGGGGGTGTATCAAGACGCGGTCACGGCGGTCCGTTCGGTAATAAATAATTCTTTCCGAACGGGCCGTGGTGCATGGGCCGGCACGGAAGAATTCGCCCCAGGGGGTGGATGGGCTCCCCGCGTACCTAGCTGAGCGGAGCTTGATAATGCCGGACGAATCTGGATCTTTGGTGCAACTGGCGGGCAGTGAACGCGCGTCGCTGCCCGATGTCACCGATACCGCGCCGCTGGATATGCGGGAGCGGGCCGAGATCACGATCGTGCTGCGGCGGCGGGCCGAGCTGCCCGCCGAGATCGTGGAGGGGCCCACCGTGCTGAGCGCCGCCGAGCTGGGCGACGGGTACGGCGCCGATCCGGCCGACGTGGACCTGGTCCGCCAGGAACTGGGCAGCCGCGGCCTGGAGGTCACCGCCGTGCACGCGGTCACCCGCCGGGTCCTGGTGGCGGGTTCGCTGGGCGACCTGTCGGCGGCCTTCGGCACCACGTTGCGGCAAGTCAGCAGCCCGGATCCGGGCGGGCGAGGCCGGGTCACCCACCGCTACCGGGAGGGGGCGCTGTACATCCCGGCCGCGCTGGACGGGGTGGTGACGGCGGTGCTCGGGCTGGACACCCGGCCGCAGGCCCAGCCGCACTTCCGGGTCGGGGACGACGGGGGCTCGGGCTCTGGCTCGGGCGGGCCGGCGCCGGGGCGGCCGCCCAGGGCACCACGTACCCGCCGAACCAGGTGGCGGAGATCTACAACTTCCCGGCTAATACCACCGGGGCGGGCCAGACCGTCGCGGTCATCGAGCTGGGCGGCGGGTTCACCGCCAGCGACCTGGACGCGTACTTCGGCAGCCTGGGCATCGCCGTCCCGTCGGTCACCGCGGCCAGCGTGGACGGCGCGGAAAACAACCCCGGGGACACCAGCGGGGCCTCGGTGGAGGTCAACCTGGACATCGACGTGATCGGGGCGGCCGCGCCGGGCGCGGCGCAGGTGGTGTACTTCGCGCCGAACAACGGCGACCAGGGCTTCGTCGACGCGATCTCGGCCGCCGCCGAAGCCACCCCGGCACCGATCGCGATCTCGATCAGCTGGGGCCAGTCCGAGGATTCCTGGACCGCTCAGGGGCTGACCGCCATGAACCAGGCCATGTCGGACGCGGCGGCGCTGGGCATCACCGTGCTCGCGGCCGCCGGTGACAACGGCTCCTCGGACGGGGTCACCGACGGGCAGGTGCACGTCGACTTCCCCGCGTCCAGCCCGTACGCGCTGGCCTGCGGCGGGACCAAGCTGCTCGGCGACGCGGCCACCGCCACGATCAGCTCGGAGGTGGTCTGGAACGAGCTGGCCTCCGGCGAGGGAGCGGGCGGCGGCGGGGTCAGCGACCAGTTCCCGCTGCCCTCCTGGCAGGCCAACGCCGGGGTCGGCGCGCGGGCGACCTCGCAGCCGGGGACCACCGCGGCGGCCGGGTCCGCTGCGGGCGCCGACGAGGCCGCGGAGGCTAGCGATCTGGCGGACGAGCACCACCGCAAGCATCGCGGGGGCAGCGGGTCCGGGAGCGGTTCTGGGTCCGGATCTGGGAGCGGGTCCGGGGCTGGGTCCGGGGCTGGTTCCGGCGCTGGGTCCGGGGCGCCGCCGGTCGGGTCCGGGGCGGGCGGGCGCGGGGTGCCCGACGTGGCGGGCAACGCCGACCCGGTGACCGGATACCAGATGTACCAGGGCGGCAAGGCCCAGGTGGTCGGCGGCACCAGCGCGGTCGCGCCGCTGTGGGCGGCGCTCGTCGCCCGGCTCGCGCAGGCCACCGGCAAGCGGTTCGGGCTGATCCAGCCGCTGCTGTACGCGGGCGTGTCACCCGGGGTGGACGCGGCCGGCTTCCACGACATCACCAGCGGCAACAACGGCGCCTACGCCGCCGGACCGGGCTGGGACGCCTGCACCGGCCTCGGATCCCCGGACGGCACCGCGCTGCTGACCCGCCTGCAGGGCTGATCGCTAGGGCAGCACCTGCTCCAGACCGGGGGCCCAGTTCGCCTGGGTCCCCGGTTTTCTGCTTGACACCACCAAATGGGTGACACATACTTTTGACAGTGACTTCCATTAGGCGCCGCTGCCGAAGGGATGCGACTTTCATGGCAGACAACTCCGCCCGCAAGTGGTGGGCCCTGGTCGCGATCGCGGCCAGCGTGCTGGTGGTCGGGCTGGACCTGACCGTCCTCAACCTGGCCCTGCCCACGATCGCCACTGATCTGCACGCCTCGAACAGCGACCTGCAGTGGATCTCGGACGCGTACAGCCTGGTGCTGGCGGCGGCCATGCTGCCCGCGGGCCTGCTCGGGGACCGGCTCGGGCGCAAGAAGGTGCTGCTGGTCGCGCTCGTCTTGTTCGGGGCGAGTTCGGCGGCCTGCGCCTACGCCTCCGGGGTGGGCGAACTGATCGCGGCCCGGGCGGTGCTCGGCATCGGGGCCGCGGCGATCTTCCCGCTGTCCCTGGCGGTCATCCCGGTGCTGTTCGCGCCCGAGGAGCGGCAGAAGGCGATCGCCCTGATGGCGTCGGCGACCTTCATCAGCTTCCCGATCGGCCCGATCGTGGGCGGCTACCTGCTCGATCACTTCTGGTGGGGCTCGGTCTTCCTGATCAACGTGCCGGTGGTGGTGCTGGCCCTGATCGCGGTCATCGTGCTGCTGCCCGAATCGCGTAGCGCGCAGCGGCCCTCGGTGGACGTGCTGGGCGTGATCTTGTCCAGCGCGGGGCTGGCCGGCCTGACCTACGGCTTCATCCAGGCCGACCAGGACGGCTGGACCAACGCGACGGCGCTGGGCACCATCGCCGCCGGGGTCGTGCTGCTGGCCTTGTTCGTGGCCTGGGAGCGCAGGCTCACCGCGCGCGACTCGGGCGACGTGCGCCGGGTCCGGCCGCTGATCGAGCTGCGGCTGTTCCGGTCGGCGGGCTTCACCTGGGGCACGACGCTGGCCACCCTGGTCTCGTTCGCGATGTTCGGCATCTTCTACGCGATGCCGCAGTACTTCCAGGAAGTGCAGGGCGCCAACGCGATGGGCAGCGGGCTGCGGCTGCTGCCGCTGATCGGCGGCCTGGTGGTGGGCATGATCAGCAGCACGCGGCTGGCGTCGCCGCGGCGTTCGGCCGGTCAGGTGCGCGCGCCGCTGGCTAGCGTGAAGGCGCTGGTGGCGGTGGGCTTCGTGGTCATGACCGCGGCGCTCGTGCTCGGTACCACGACCACGGCGGCCAGCGGGACCGGCTTCGCGGCGGCGTGGCTGGCGGCGTTCGGGGCCGGGCTGGGGCTGGCCATGCCGCAGACGATGAACGCGGCCCTGTCCGCCCTGTCCGCCGAGCGCAGCGGCTCGGGCTCGGCGCTAATCTCCGCGCTGCGGCAGGTCGGGGCGACCATCGGGGTGGCGGTGCTGGGCACCGTGCTCGGCACGGTCTACCGCGGGCACCTTGCTCTCCAGGGCCTGCCCGCGGCGGCCGCGGCCCAGGCCAAGGCCAGCGTGGTGGGCGGGGTGGGGGTGGCGCACGCGCTCGGATCGGCCACCTTGCTGCACTCGGCCCGGACCGCGTTCGTCTCCGGCCTGGACACCATGCTGTGGATCTGCGGGGGCATCGCGGTGGTCAGCGCCATCTTGGCGCTCATCTTCCTGCCGCGCCGTGCCGACGGGCTTGCTCGGGACGGCGCGGTGGCGGTGGCCGCCGCTTCCGGTGCTCCCAGCGCTCCCGGTGCTCCCGGTGCTCCCGGTGAAAGCGGCCTGGAGCGGGCACAATTGGAAGTGTGATGAACATGCTCGACTCGGGCCAGGCCGGCTTGCGTGAGCGGAAGAAGGCCAGGACGCGTGCTTCGCTGCGGGAGCACGCGCTCCGGCTGTTCCGTGAGCAGGGCTATCAGGCCACCACCGTGGAGCAGATCGCCGCGGCGGCGGAGGTATCGCCGAGCACGTTCTTCCGGTACTTCCCGACCAAGGAAGACCTGGTCCTGCAGGACGACATGGACACCCGGATGATCGAGGCGTTCGGGCAGCAGCCGCCCGGGCTGAGCCCGATCGCCGCGGTCCGCGCGGCCACCCGGCAGGTGCTCAGCTCCTACGCCGGCACCGAACTGGACGTCATCCGCGAGACCACCAGGCTGACCATGACCGTGCCGGAGATCCGGGCCCGGGCCATGGACGAGTTCGCCCGGACGATCACCGTGGTGGCCGACGCGGTGGGCAAACGGGCCGGGCGGGCGCCGGACGACCTGGCCGTGCGGGCCGTGGCGGGCGCGATCATCGGCGTGATCATGTCGGTCACCATGCCGTGGGCGGACTGGCCCGAGGACCGCAGCTTCGAGGACATGTTCTCGCGCATCGACCAGGCGCTGGGCCTGCTAGAAGCGGGCCTGCCGCTGTAGCACTTGTGGCGTTTGTGGCGCGTGCGGCGTTTGTGGCGCTGGTGACGCGTGCGGCGTTGGCTGCTGCGCCACGGCCGACCGGATGCGGGTGGCCCAACCTATGGCTGTGGCAACCTAACGTCTCTTCCGGGCGGGCTCCCGCATTTGTCAGCGTCCGTCGTGGCCGCGACGGGCATGATGCCCGGTCTGCCCGGTCTGCCGGTCTGTGCGGCGCCGTCCGGGGTCTGCCGCGGCAGTTCTGCCCGCGGGTGAAGCCTGCGTTCCCAAAGCCCACTCGCCCCTATAACATCACTTTCGGGGAGGATCCGGGTTCCCGGGAGTATTTGGTGCATCCGGGTGCACCGGATCCTCCCGCAAGCCTGGATCCTCCCCGAAAATGGTGCCGGTGATCCTGGGGTGAGCCATGTGGCGGCTGCCGCGAGGTTCAGCCGCGCCGGGGCCGGCCGGCAGTCTCAGTCCCCGGCCGCACCGCCGGCCGGGGACCACAGCGAGTAGGTCTCCTCGATCCTCAGCCGACGTGCCAGATGGCCTGGACTGATGCGGGGCTTAGACAACACCGCTCTATCCATCAGGTTGCAGCGACCATCGGTTCGGGGAGGGGTGGAGCCGATGATGCGCTTAGCGGCCGGTGGCGCCGTCGGCCATTTCGCGGAGGATGTCGAGGTGGCCGTTGTGGCGGGCGGTTTCCTCGATCAGGTGGAACAGGATCCAGCGGAGCGTGACCGGATCGTCGCGCCAGGACAGAGGGCCCCGGGACGGGGTATCCAGGTCCAGCGGGGCCACGAGGTCGTCGAGCTGCCGGCAGCTGGCCCGGTACTCGGCCAGCAGCCGGGCCAGCGGGATGTCCAGCCCGACGCGCATCTCCGGGTCGGGGTCGTCGGCGTCCGCCGCGTTGGTCGGCGAGCGGCTCGGCTCGCCGAGCAGGACGACCCGGATCCAGTAGTACTCCACCCAGCGCAGATGGCTGACCAGGCTGGAGATGTTGGTCAGCGGCGAGCCGGGCAACGGGGCGCGGCGGGCCTGCTCGTCGGTGAGGCCGGACACTTGAGGTGCACGGTGTCACGGACGTAGTTCAGCATCGTGGTCAGGACGGTCCGCTCGTCCCAGCTCGGCGGGACGTCGTCAGTGCGGGATGACGCGGTGACGGGCGGCGCGGCGGCCGCGGCGCGGATCAGCTCCTCGGGCAGGACGGCTGGCTGGCCAGGGGTCATGGGCTCCTTCTTATACCCCCGGCGGCCATCCGCATGAGGTCGGTGTTCAGGTCGATGTCGGTCTGCGGGTCGCCGGCGCTGCCGAATTCGTGCTGGTAGCTGGACCAGGACTGGTCCTTGATGGCGTCGGCGAAGCCGCTTTCCATGAGCAGCACGAGTTCGAGCACGGCCCGGTCGATCCGAGTGGTCAGGGCCGGGTCGCTCCAGTCTTCCGGGGCGGCGAACAGGGAGGTCGGCGCGGTCATGGTACGCAGGTAGGCGAACATGGGGCGCATCTGATCGTCGGCGACCAGGGCGTGCCGGGCGGTGCCGGCCGTGGCGGCCAGCACGACCGGCTTGGCGATGAGCAGATCGTTGTCCAGCACCCCGAAGAACGAGGTGAACAGGCCGCTCGGGCAGGCCTTGTAGACCGGGGTGGCGGCGATGATGCCGTCGGCCTCGCCGAGCGCGGCGATGGCCTGGCGCAGCTTCGGCGTGACCAGCTGGGAGGTCAGTGCGGTGGAGATGTCGGCGGCGAGCTCGCGCAGTTCGACGACGCTGATCATGGTGGCGTGGCCGCGGCCGGCCGCGAGGGCCGCGGCACGTTCGGCGGTCTGGTCGGCCAGCAGCCTGGTCGAGGAGGGGTCGCTGGTCCCGGCGCTGACCACGACGAGGTTGAAGGTGTTCATGAGGTGGTGTCCTGTTGGTGCTGGGCTAGCTTCAGGCAGATCGTTTCGAGTTGCTTGAGTTCGCCGGGGTTCAGGCCGGCGGTCATGGCCTGGGCGACGCCGCGGGCGTGCTGGCGGCCAATCTGGTGCTGTACCGACCGCCCGCGTTCGGTCAGGGACAACAGGACGCTGCGCCCGTCGGCGGGGTCCGGCCAGGCGCTGAATCAGGCCGCGTTCGGCCAGCCGGTCCACCAGGCGGGACAGGGCCGGCTGGCTGAGCAGGACGTGGCGGTTGAGGTCGCGGGTGCAGACCGGCTCGGAGCACTTGGACAGCGTGTACAGCACG
Organism: uncultured Actinomycetes bacterium; assembly: GCA_963787645.1. Lineage (GTDB taxonomy): Bacteria > Actinomycetota > Actinomycetes > Streptosporangiales > Streptosporangiaceae > Palsa-504. The sequence continues at coordinate 371,636 of CAWBDS010000009.1, forward strand.
TCGTACTCCCGCATGGAGACGTCGGCCCAGATGTCCTCGGCGGCGAATTGCTTCATCAGCGTGGCGTGGGCGGCCAGCAGCGCCTCCCACGCGTCGTTGGCGCGGCTGGTCACCGCTGCGCGTCCTCGACAACGCTGTCCTGGTGGAGGTCACTGTCCTGGTAGGGGCGGGCGCCCGAGGTGTTGTCGCCGCGGTTGGCGTTCGGGCGCGGCCGGCGCGCGGGCTGATCGCCGTACTTGGCCCGGACCAGGCTGGCGTGGGTGGGCGCCTCGGGGGTCTGGGGATCCTGACGGTCCTTGATCTCCTTGCGGAGCACGGGCACGACTTCCTCGCCGAGCAGGTCAAGCTGGTCCAGGACGGTCTTGAGCGGCAGGCCCGCGTGGTCCATCAGGAACAGCTGGCGCTGGTAGTCACCAAAGTGCTCGCGGAAGGCCAGGGTCTTGTCGATGACCTCCTGCGGGCTGCCCACCGACAGCGGGGTGAGCTTGGCGAAGTCCTCCATCGACGGCCCGTGACCGTAGACCGGCGCCTCGTTGAAGTAGGGGCGGAACTCCTTGATCGCGTCCTGCGACCGGCGAGCGAGGTAGGCCTGGCCGCCCAGGCCGACGATGGCCTGCGCTGGCGTGCCGTGGCCGTAGTGGGCGAAGCGCTGCCGGTAAAACTCGATCAGGCGCATGTAGTGCTCCTTGGGCCAGAAGATGTTGTTGGCGAAGAAGCCGTCACCGTAGTACGCGGCCTGCTCGGCGATCTCGGGAGTGCGGATCGAGCCGTGCCACACGAACGGCGGCACGTCATCCAGCGGCCGCGGGATCGAGGTGAAGCCCTGCAGCGCGGTGCGGTACTTCCCGTCCCAGTCGATGACGTCCTCACGCCACAGCCGGTGCAGCAGGTTGTAGTTCTCCAGGGCCAGCGGCAGGCTCTCCCGGATGTCCTGGCCGAACCACGGATAGACCGGGGCGGTGTTGCCGCGGCCGAGCATCAGGTCCATCCGGCCCTTGCTCAGGTGCTGCAGCATCGCGTACTCCTCGGCGATCCGCACCGGGTCGTTCGTGGTGATCAGCGTGGTGCTGGTGGTGACGATCAGGCGCTTGGTGGTGGCGGCGATGTAGGCCAGCAGGGTGGTCGGCGAGGAGGAGAAGAACGGCGGGTTGTGGTGCTCGCCGATGGCGAATACATCGAGCCCGACCTCTTCGGTCTTCTGCGCGATCGCCACGATCGCGTCGATCCGCTCCGCCTCGCTCGGCGTCTGACCCGACACCGGATCCCGGGTGATGTCGCTGACCGAGAAGATCCCGAACTGCATGGCGTGCCTCCTGCGTTCCCGCCGCGGCGGGCCAGATATATGCGTTTGCATGTACCTCTAGCCATGCCGGGCGGCGGATTATTCCGCGGGGGTCACCACCTGACCGGTGCGGGCGCTAGCCCGGGCGGCGTCGAGCACGGCGGCGGTCGCGACCGCGTCCCAGGGGTCGACCGGTACCGGGCGGGTGCCGCGGACGGCGTCGGCGAACGCAGGGTAGAACACGGTCCACGCGCCGGGCTGGGCGGGCACGGGTTCCCGGGTGTCGCCGCGCTGCAGGTAGCCCCAGCACTCGGGCGGCTCGGCCCCCCACTGGTCGCCTCGCGACCTCGGCGATACGCCGGCCCGCAGCTGGGCCTCCTGGCCGTCGACGTCCTGGATGACGTAGGCACCCGCGGTCCCGGCGGCGCGGAACCGCGGGCCGGGCGCGCCCTGGCGGTAGCTGCCCCACAGGTGCGACCGGACGCCGCCGCGGTGGGCCAGGGCGACGAACACGTCGTCGTCGAGCCCGTCCGGGTCGTCCCGGTAGTGCACCTCGGCGTACACACCGGTCACCGGGCCCGCCAGGACCAGGGCCTGGTCGGCCAGGTGGCTGCCGAAGTCGAGCAGGGTGCCGCCGCCCGCCGCGGCCGGTCCGGACTGGGGCCGGAACCGCTCGAACCGCGACTCGAAGGTGGTCAGCGTGCCGAGTTCGCCGCGGCGCAGCAGTTCGCGCAGGGTCAGGAAGTCCGAATCCCAGCGGCGGTTCTGGTACACGGTGAGGGGCACCTTGAGCTGCTCGGCAAGCTGGACGGTGGCGCGGGCCTGATCGGCGCCGGCGGCGAACGGCTTGTCGCAGACGACGGCCAGGCCCAGGCGCAGCGCCTGCTCAGTGAGGGTGACGTGCGTGGCGGCCGGGGTGGAGATCGCGACCGCTTCGGCGCCGGCACGGGCCAGTTCCGCCAGGTCGGTAAATGTCGGGAGGCCGAGATCGGCGGCGACCTGGCCGCGGCGCTGCGGCGAGGCGGTGACCACGCCGAGGAACTCGCAGTTATCGGCGGAGGCGATCAGCGGGGCGTGAAAGTACCGGCCGCCCAGGCCGTAGCCGAGTAGGCCGATGCGGACGGGTGCGGGCACGGCGGCTCCTTGGAATGGGGTAATGGCCCCATGATGGCAGTGCGTGAGCTAGGTCTGCGTCGCGAAAGATAGGTAGCGCACCGGAAAACCGGGTAACCACTGCCGGTGCCCCGCGGAGCCGATCGCCATAGGGTCGAGATGAACGCATTCATCAAGTTCAGGAGCACGACATGCCACGATTCATGGACTTTCACGCGGATCTGCAGCTGCCCGCCGAGGCCATCGCGCAGATCGCGGAGGACACCCGTAACGGCACCGCCGACCAGTTCGGCGTGCGCCAGGTCGAGCTTTACCACAACGCCGACGGACAAGTGTACTGCCTGCTGGACGCGCCCGACGCGGATTCGGTGCGCAAGCACCACGAGGCGCTCGGCGTGTCCTGCGGGGACGTCCATCAGGTGGAAGGGCTCATCTGACCGGGCTGGTGGTCCGGCATAATGGGCGTTACTAGGTAGGGGTGAGCCGGGAAGTCTGGTCGGCCATGGATCACGCTTGGGGAGCCGGCCATGTACCGCGGTCTTTTCTCGTCGGACCTGGCGTCGCACTGGCGGCGCGAGGTGCTGCGGACCAGCTTGTGGTTCGTGCCCTCGATCGAGGTCGTGGCCGCGATCGGGCTGTTCATCGGCACGCTGGCCGCGGACCGGGCCGCCTACCGCGGTGACTTCGGGCTGCCGGGCTGGGTGATCAGCGGGAGCGCGGACGCGGCGCGGCAGATCCTGACCACCATCGCGGCGGCCATCATCACCGTGGTCGGGGTGGTGTTCTCGATCATCCTGGTCACGCTGACGCTGGCCTCGACCCAGTTCGGGCCGCGGATGCTGCGGAACTTCATCCGGGACCGCAGCACGCAGCTGACCCTGGGCACGTTCGTGGCCACGTTCGTCTACTCGGTGCTGGTGCTGGCCGCGGTCGGGACCGGCTCGCACGGCGACTTCGTGCCGCACATCAGCGTGACCACCACGCTCGGCCTGACGGTCATCGACCTGGCCGTGCTCATCTACTTCATCCACCACACGGCGATCTCGATCCAGCTGCCGCAGGTGATCGCGAGCATCGCCGGCGACCTGGCCGAGGCGATCCGGGAGCAGGGCGGCGAGCCGGACCGGCCGGAACAGGAAAACGGGCCGGCCGCAGTCGTGTTGCTGCGGCAGACCGAGACCAGCGGGGCGGTGCTGCTCGCGCCGGTCAGCGGGTACGTGCAGTTCATCAGGCACCAGAACCTGGTCCGGCTGGCGACCGAGGCCCACGCGGTGATCAACCTCGAGCACCGGCCCGGGCACTTCATCGTGCGCGGGCACCGGTTCGGCACGGTCTGGCCGCCGGAGGCCGCACCGCTGGTCCGGCAGGCCATGAGCCGGGCCCACATCATCGGCCCGCAACGGACGCTGACCCAGGACGTGTCGTTCGGCTTCGACCAGCTGGTGGAGATCGCCCTGCGCGCGCTGTCCGCCGCGGTCAACGACACCTTTACGGCGCTGACCTGCATTGACTGGCTGGGCGAGAATTTGTGCAAGATCGTGGCCGGGTGGCATCCGGCGCGGGTGCACCGCGACGCGCAGGGCTACATCCGGGTCATCGCGGCCGAGCCGTCCTACGACCGGCTGGTGCAGCGCTCGTTCGAGAAGATCCGCCAGTCCAGCCTGGGCGCGCCCGCGGTGATGATCCGGGCGCTGGAGGCGCTGGCCCAGATTATGAGCGAGACGACCAGCGAGGGCCAGCGCCGAGTACTGCTCGAGCAGGCGGCCATGATCGACCGGGCCAGCGAACGGTCGGTGCCCGAGGCCGCCGACCGGGCCGACATCCGGCGGCGCTATGAGGCGATCTTGACGTTGGAGTCGCGGCTGACCGCCAGCGAGCACCAGGGGTAGGCCACGGGCTGGGGTCCGGGGCGGGAAAGAGAAGGGCTGGGGGCGCGGCGGGAAAAGAAAAGAACTGCCCGACCGTGTCGGAAACCGGGCCGGGCCGTTCGTGGAACGGGTGCGGGGATGCCAACGTGGCAACCACGGAGATGAACTGGAGGCAACCGTGAAGTATGTCATCTTGCTGCTGAACACCGAGGCGGCGCGGAACATGTCCGAGGCCGAGGGCCAGCAGTGGTACGCCGAGATCGGCGCCTGGTACGAGAAGGGCGGCGGCGGTTCGGGCAAGCTGGTCGAGACCGGGTACCAGCTCTCGCCGCCGGAGACGGCCAAGACGGTGCGGGCCAGCGGCGTCACCGACGGCCCGTTCATCGAGACCAAGGAGGCGCTCGGCGGGTACTCGGTGGTCGAGACCGGCACCATCGAGGAGGCCGTCGAGATCGCCGCGACCTGGCCCGGGGTGGACAAGGGCTGGATGACGGTCGAGGTCCGGCCCGTCATCGAGATGTAGGTCAGAACGACAGGCGGCGAGCGAGTAGCTCGCGCTCGGCCGGGTTGCCGGCCAGCGCGAGCGCCCGCTCGCTGGCTTCCCGGGCCTCGTCAGCGCGGCCGAGCCCGGTCAGCAGGCCCGCCCGCAGTGCGTGAAACAGCCGGTACTCGCTGAGCTCGGCGGCCAGCGGCTCGATCTCCGCCAGTGCCTCCCGGGGACCGTCGGTGTAGCGGGTGGCCACGGCCCGGTTCAGCAGGACCACCGGGAACGGGGTCAGCTCCTGGAGGCGGCCGTAGAGCATGCGGATCTGGCGCCAGTCGGTGCGCTGGTAGTCGGGGGCTTCGGCGTGCAGCGCGGCGATGGCCGCCTGGACCTGGTAGGGACCGGACGCGCGCATGGCCAGGGCCTGGTCGAGCAGCCGGGTGGCCTCGGCGATCAGCTCGGCGTTCCAGCGGGCCCGGTCCTGGTCGGCGAGCCGGACCAGCCGCCCCCAGCCGTCGAACCGGGTCGCGGCCCGGGACTCGTGCAGCAGCTCCAGCGCGAGCAGGCCGAGCACCTCCGGCTCACGCGGCATCAGCCGGTTCAGCAGCCGGGTCAACGTCACGGCCTGGGCGGCCAGGTCACGGCGCGCGGGCTGGCGGCCCGCGCTGGCCAGGTAGCCCTCGTTGAAGACCAGGTAGACGACGGCGAGCACCTCAGCGAGCCGTTCGGCCAGCTGGTCGGGGTCGGGCACGCGGACGTCGGCGTGTTCGGCGGCCAGGGTCTTGCGCGCCCGGAGCAGCCGCTGGGTCATGGCCGGTTCGGCGACCAGGAAGGCCGCGGCGATCTGCGCCGTGGTCAGGCCGCAGACGGCACGCAGGGTGAGCGCGATCTGCGACTCGCGGGGCAGCGCCGGGTGGCAGCAGGCGAAGACCATGCCGAGCAGCTCGTCGTCTTCGGCGTCGGTGCCGTCCCATTCGGTGTCCAGGGTCGCGGCCAGCAGGGCCAGCTTCTCCTGCCCGACCCGGGCCCGGCGCAGCCGGTCGATGGCCTTGCGGCGGGCGGTGGTGGCCAGCCAGCCGCCGACGTTGGGCGGGAACTCGCCGTCCCGCCAGTGCTCGATGGCCTCGATGAAGGCGTCCTGGACGGCATCTTCGGCCAGCCCCACGTCACCCAGCCGGGCGGCCAGCGCGGCCCGGATCCGGGTCGCCTCCTCGTGGTAGACCCGCTCGAGCCGGCCCGTGTCCAAGGTGCCTTAGGCGCCGGTGAACTTGGGCGGGCGCTTGGCCGCGAACGCCGCGACCCCCTCGGCGAAGTCGCCGGAGGCGGCCATCTCCCGCTGGATCCCGGCCTCGAACTCCAGCTGGCCGTCCATCCGCTCGTACAGCCAGCGGTTCAGCTGCCGCTTGGTCCCGGCGTAGGACTGGGTGGCGCCGGAGGCGAGCCGGTCCAGCAGGGCGTCGGCTTGGCCGGCGAACTCGGCGTCCGGCCAGACCCGGTTGATCAGGCCCCAGTGCAGCGCGGTCGGCGCGTCGAGCCGCTCCCCCAGCATGGCCAGCTCGGCGGCCCGGGTGAAGCCGACCCGGGCCGGCACGAACAGCGACGAGCCGCCGTCCGGGACCAGGCCGATGTTGACGAAGGCGAGCTGGAAGAACGCCGACTCGGCCGCCACGACCAGGTCGCAGGCCAGCGCGAGGGACAGGCCGATCCCGGCCGCGGGCCCGTTGACCGCGGCGATGACCGGCTTGGGCATCAGCCGCAGGCCGGTGATGATCGGGTGGTACTGCTCGGTCAGGCGCCGGTACGGGTCGAACGGCTCCCCGTCGGGGCGGTCGGCGGCGTCCTTGAGGTCGGCGCCGCTGGAGAACGCGCGCCCGGCTCCGATGACGGTCACGGCCCGGACCTGCGGGTCGTCGGTGACGCCCCGGATCGCGTCGAGGAGATCGACGGCGAACTGATCGTTCCACGCGTTCAGCCGGGCGGGCCGGTTCAGCTCGATCTTGGCGCCCGGCCCCCGGCGGTACAGGTTGACCGTCTCGTACTGGCGGAACAGCTCATAGTCGCCCACGCGGGCCATGCTATCGCGCGGGCTCACTGGGAGTTCAGCTGCTGTTATCGACGGGCCGGGAGCGGATCGCGAAACGGGCATGAAACTATGCCGTGGGGAAAGGTAGCAGCGAGGAGGCAGCACATGGCGGCGACACCTCTGACCGAGCGCGCATCGTGGCAGGCGCTCAAGCGGCACCACGCCGAACTGGCCGGGGATCATCTGCGGGAGATGTTCGCCGCCGATCCCGGGCGAGGCGAACGGCTGACCGCCGAGGCGGCCGGGCTCTACCTGGACTATTCCAAGAACCGGGTCACCGACGAGACCATGCGGCTGCTGGTCGAGCTGGCCGTCGAATCCGGGATGCCGGAGCACCGGGACGCCATGTTCCGCGGCGAGCACATCAACGTCTCCGAGGACCGGGCGGTGCTGCACGTGGCGCTGCGCATGCCCCGGACCGCGTTGCTGGTCGTGGACGGCACCGACGTGGTGCAGCAGGTGCACGAGGTGCTGGACCGGATGGCGAACTTCGCCAACCGGGTCAGGTCCGGGGAGTGGAAGGGGTACACCGGCAAGCCGATCAAGAACGTGATCAACGTCGGGATCGGCGGCTCGGACCTGGGTCCGGTGATGGCGTACGAGGCGCTGCGGCACTATTCCACGCGCGACATCACGTTCCGGTTCGTGTCCAACGTGGACTCCACCGACTTCGTGGAGGCCACCCGGGACCTGAACGCGGACGAGACCCTGTTCATCATCTCCTCCAAGACGTTCGGCACGCTGGAGACGCTGACCAACGCCACCTCGGCCCGGGACTGGATCGTGGGCGCTCTGGGCAGCGAGGACGCGGTGGCCAAGCACTTCGTGGCGGTCTCGACCAACGCCGAGCGGGTGGCCAAGTTCGGCATCGACACCGCGAACATGTTCGGGTTCTGGGACTGGGTCGGCGGCCGGTACTCGATGGACTCGGCGATCGGCCTGTCCACCATGGTGGCGCTGGGTCCCGAGGGGTTCGGCGAGATGCTGGCCGGGTTCCACGAGATGGACGAGCACTTCCGCACCGCGCCGCTGGAGCGGAACCTGCCGGTGCTGATGGGCCTGCTCGCCCTGTGGTACCGCGACTTCTTCGGGCTGCAGAGCTACGGCGTCATGCCGTACGAGCAGTACCTCAAGCGCTTCCCGGCCTACCTGCAGCAGCTGACCATGGAGTCCAACGGCAAGCACGTCACGCTGGCCGGGGCCCATGTGGACTACGACACCGGCGCGGTGTTCTGGGGCGAGCCGGGGACCAACGGACAGCACAGCTTCTACCAGCTCATCCACCAGGGCACCACGATGATCCCGGTCGACCTGATCGGCTTCGGCAAGGCGCTGAACCCGCTGCGCGACCACCACGACATCTTGTCCTCCAACGTGTTCGCCCAGGCGCAGGCGCTGGCCTTCGGCAAGACCGAGGCCGAGGTGCGGGCCGAGGGCACGCCGGAGAACGTGGTGCCGCACCGGGTGATGGAGGGCAACCGGCCCTCGAACGTGCTGCTCGCCGAGATCCTCACCCCGCGGGTCCTGGGCGCGCTGGTCGCGCTGTACGAGCACAGTGTGTTCACTCAGGGAGCCATCTGGAACATCGATTCGTTCGACCAGTGGGGCGTGGAACTCGGCAAGGTGCTGGCGGTGAAGATCATCCCCGAGCTGACCAGCGCCGCCGAGCCGGCCCTGGAGCACGACTCGTCCACCAATGCGCTCATCCGCAAGTACCGCGAGCTCAAGGCCCGCTGACCAGGATTGGATTTTGACCATGCCAACTGATACGCCGATGCAGCTCGGGATGATCGGACTCGGCCGGATGGGCGCGAACCTCGTCCGCCGGCTCATGCGCGACGGCCACCGGTGCGTGGCCTACGACCGGAACGCGGACGTGGTCAAGGCGCTGGCCGGCGAGGGCGCGACCGGCGCGGACAGCCTGGCCGACTTCGTGGCCAAGCTGGAGACGCCGCGCGCCATCTGGATCATGGTGCCGGCCGGCGTGGTCGAGTCCACCCTGGAGCAACTGCGCCCGCTGCTCGATGCCGACGACATCGTGATCGACGGCGGGAACTCCTACTACCGCGACGACATCACCCGGGCCAAGAACCTCAAGCGGGACGGGATCCACTACATCGACTGCGGCACCAGCGGCGGGGTGTGGGGCCTGGACCGCGGTTACTGCCTGATGATCGGCGGCGAGGACGAGGCGGTCGAGCGGCTGAGTCCGATCTGGCTGACCATCGCGCCCGGCCGGGGCAGCGCCGAGCCCACCCCGGGCCTGGCCCAGGGCGGCACCGCGGAGCAGGGTTACCTGCACTGCGGGCCGAACGGCGCCGGGCACTTCGTCAAGATGGTCCACAACGGCGTGGAGTACGGCATGATGGCCGCGATCGCCGAGGGCCTGTCGATCATCAAGAGCGCCGACATCGGCCTGCACCAGGAGGAGATCGACGCGGAGACCACGCCGCTGCGCGATCCCTGGGCGTATGAGTACAACATCGACCCCGGCCAGGTCGCCGAGGTGTGGCGGCGCGGCTCGGTGGTGTCGTCCTGGCTGGTCGACCTGACCGCCGCCGCGTTCGCCAAGTCCCCGGACCTGGACGACTTCAGCGGCCGGGTCTCCGACTCCGGCGAGGGCCGGTGGACCGTGCTGGCCGCGGTGGACGAGGGCGTGCCCGCCTCGGTCATCGCCGCCTCGCTGTACGAGCGGTTCGAGTCCCGCGACAACGGCGCGTTCACGGACAAGATCTTGTCCGCGATGCGCTCGGAGTTCGGCGGCCACGCGGAAAAGAAGGCCTGATGAGCAACAATGAACCCAAGCGGCCGGGCAACACCGTCGTCGTGCTGTTCGGCGCGACCGGGGACCTGGCCAAGCGCAAGCTGCTGCCCGGGTGGTTCCACCTGTACTCGGCGGCCCTGCTGCCCAAGAAGTTCCGCCTGATCGGCTCGGCGCCGCCGGGCTCGGCCATGACCGACGATCAGTTCCGCGCACACGCCGAGCAGTCGTGCCAGGACTTCTGCATCACCAAGCCCGATGACGGACCGTGGTCGGAGTTCGCGGAAAACCTGTCGTTCGTGGCCGCCGAGCCGGGTAACTACGCGGACCTGGTCGCGGCGGTGGAGCAGGCCGAGAAGGAGATCGGCGGCACCGTCGAACGGCTGTACCACCTGGCCATCCCGCCGGTCGCGTTCACCCCGGTGGTGCAGATGCTCGGCGAGTCCGGGCTGAACAAGGGCGCCCGGGTCATCATCGAAAAGCCCTTCGGCACCGACCTGGACTCGGCGCGGAAGCTGGACCAGGCCGTGCACGAGGTGTTCGACGAGTCCCAGGTGTTCCGCATCGACCACTTCCTGGGCAAGGAATCGGTCGACAACATCCTGGCCCTCCGGTTCGCGAACGGACTGTTCGAGCCGATCTGGAGCCGCCAGCACATCCGCTACGTGGAGATCGACGTACCGGAAACGCTGTCGATAACCGACCGGGGCGCGTTCTACGACGCGACCGGCGCCTACCGCGACATGGTCGTCACCCACCTGTTCCAGGTGCTGGCCTTCGTGGCCATGGAGCCGCCGGTGTCGCTGTCGGCCAAGCACCTGCGGGACGAGAAGGCCAAGGTGTACGAGGCGCTGAAGCCGATCGACGTGGCGCACGTCGTCCGGGGCCAGTACGAGGGGTACCTGTCCGAACCGGGCGTGGCGGCCGACTCGCAGACCGAGACGCTGGCCGCGGTGCGCGTCGAGGTGGACAACTGGCGCTGGCACGGGGTGCCGTTCTTCCTGCGCTCGGGCAAGTGCATGGGCGCGTCGCGCCAGGTCATCACGCTCGGTTTCCAGCCGCCGCCGCTGCGGATGTTCCCCATGCATCGCAAGGACACCCCGTACGGCCGGCAGAACGAGATCGTCATCGACTTCGCCGACCCCGGCGCGATCAAGCTCAATTTCCTGGCCAAGGTGCCCGGAGCGCAGCTGACCCTGGGTAACGCCGAGATGGCGTTCTACTACAAAGACTCATTCGCCGCGTCCCACGCGCTGGAGGGCTACGAGCACCTGATCCTGCAGGCCATGGCCGGCGACCAATCGCTGTTCACCTCGTCCTACGGGATCGAGCGGTTGTGGGAGATCTCCGAGCCGCTGCTGGAGGACCCCCCGCCGGTCCAGCCGTACGCCAAGGGATCCTACGGCCCGGACTCGATCAAGCAGCTGATCGAGCCCTACCACTGGCACCTGCCGCACGCCTAGGAGCGTTAGGCCAGACCGATTCGCGAGTGCAGGCCTTTTGGGCCTGCGCGAGCGATCGGTGCAGGTGAGCGGCCAGCAACCAGGGCTGGTCCTGGCCTGACGCGAACCTGGGATATCCACTTGGCCGGAGTAGCCGGCCGCGGTCGGTGCGAGCGGGGTGGAACCTGGGTTGCACCACACCCAAGGGTGGTGCAACCCAGGTTCCACCACCCTTGGTTTCGCGGGAATAGCGCGCCACGAAGCACGCTGTGCTCCCTTGCAACGCCAGCACCACCGGTAACCCCGCGGGCGGCACGGCGACGAGGTGTGCGCGGAACTGGTCCGGGCGGGCCGGCGCGGCCGGGTGCTGATGCTGACCGGCCGCGGCCATCGGCGGGCTGCTGACGCTGGCCCGCGGCGAGCGCGGCCTGGACCGCTTCGAGCCGGTCGACCTGGCCGCCCTGACCGGCGCGGCGCTGGAAGGCCGCCGGGACGACGCGGACGACGCGCAGGTCACCTTGGCCGGCCGGATCGAGCCAGGCCCGGCCGGGGACCCTGGATTGGCCGAACGCCTGGTGGCGAACCTGGCCGACAACGCGATCAGGTACAACGCGGCGGGCGGCCGGGTGGAGATCGGCACCGGCATCCGGGCGGCCCGGCCGTACCTGGCGGTGGTCAACACCGGCCCGGTGATGCCGCCCGATCAGCTCGGCCGGCTGTTCCGGCCCTTCCAGCAGCTGGACCCGGCCCGGCGTTCGCCCGGCGGCCTGGGGCTGGCCATCGTCAGCGCGATCGCCGCCGCGCACGGCGCCGACCTGCGCGCGGTGACCCGGGCCGAAGGCGGGCTGGCCGTCGAGGTGATTTTCCCGGCGTCGCTGGCAGCAGTGACGGCGGCACGAACCGAGGTCCGTTCGGGATAATTATCGGCGTGACACAGGACGGTCACGAGCGTACGGCGGCCCTGGGTACGGTGCTGCGCGAGTGGGGCCGGATCGGGATCACCGGGTTCGGCGGCCCGCCGGCGCACATCGCGCTGCTGCGGCGGCTGTGCGTGGAGCGGCGGGGCTGGCTCGACGCGGCCGAGTTCGAGGACGCGATCGCCGCCTGCAACCTGCTGCCCGGGCCGGCCTCGACCGAGCTGGCCATCTTCTGCGCGTGGCGGGTGCGCGGCCGGGCCGGCGCGGTGGTGGGCGGGCTGGCCTTCATCGTGCCGGGGCTGATCATCATCGTGTTCCTGTCCGCGCTGTTCCTGGCGGGCACGCCACCGCTGTGGGTGCGCGGCGCGGGCGCGGGAGCGGGCGCCGCGGTGGCCGCGGTCGCGGCGGCGGCCGGGTGGAGCCTGCTGGTGCCCAGCTGGAAGCGGGCCTCGGCACGGGAGCCGGTGCGGGCCTCGCGGCTACGGTGGGTTTGGTATTTCCTGGCGGGCGGGGTGGCGTCGGCCACGATCGGGCCGTGGCTGGTGCTGGTGCTGCTGGGGTGCGGGCTGATCGAGCTGGGCTTCCGGCGTATCTCGTGGCCCGCTGCGGTCATCGCGCCGTTTTTTCCGGCCGTGCTAAGCGGCGGGGTCCTGGCCTCGGTGGCGTGGGTGGCGTTCAAGGTAGGAGCGCTGTCGTTCGGCGGGGGGTTCGTCATCATCCCGCTCATGCAGGCCGACGCGGTGGGCCGGGGCTGGATGAGCAACGCCCAGTTCCTCAACGCGGTGGCGCTGGGGCAGATCACCCCCGGGCCGGTGGTGCAGACGGTCGCCGCGGTCGGGTACGCGGCCGCGGGCCTGCCGGGCGCGCTGCTGGCCGCCGTGGTCGCGTTCACGCCGTCGTTCGCGTTCGTGCTCGGCGGCGGGCGCTACTTCAGCGCGCTGCGGACTAACCGGACCGCGCAGGCGTTCCTGGACGGCGCCGGGCCCGCCGCCATCGGCGCGATCTTCGGCGCGGCGGTCCTGCTGGCCCGGGTGCTGAGCGTGGGCTGGCAGTTCGCGGTGCTGGCCGGGGCGGCCGTGCTGCTGCTGGCGCTGCGCCGCGGGGTGGTACTGACGCTGCTCGGCGCGGCCGCGGTGGGGCTGGCCGTGGCGTTCGCGGGCGGGCCGCTGCCGGGGTGAGGAGCCGGCTGCAGCCGACGTGAAGTCCGACGGCGTGCAGCCGTTGCGCGTTCCGGTCGGCCAGGGCGGCGTAAGCGCGGGTCTCTTCGGGGTAGGGCTCGCGGTCTTCGCCGGTTAGCTCGCGGCCTGCGCCGGGGTCGACCTCGGCGCGGTAGACGAAGGTGGCGTTGCCCTCCAGGACCGGGCACCACTGGCCGTCGTGCACCCGTAGCGCGGCGGTGGCCACCCCGCCCGCGTTGCGGATCAGGACCGCGCGCTCGGGGTCGGTGCCGCCGATGCGGGAGTAGACCGCACGGGCCGCGGCCATGCCCGACCCGCAGGAGGCGGTCAGGCCCGCGCCGCGTTCGAAGGTGCGGACGAAGACCTCGCTTTGGGTGAGCGGGAGCAGGACCGACAGGTTGGCGCCGGCCGGGAAGACCTCGCGCCGGGCGGCGACCTGCTCCCCCATCGCGACCAGGTCGGATTCGACGTACTTGTCGATGACCGCGACCAGATGGGGGTTCGGGATGGTCACCGCGGTGAAGGCCAGGGCGGGATCCAGCTCGGGCAGGCTGACCTGGACGGCGGGGCTGCGGCCGTTTACCACTTCTGGCTTGAAGTCGACCGCCGGGTGCTCGAGCCTGACCTGGCGCACGCCCTCGGGGGTGGTCACGCCGCGGTGCACGGTGTAATCGCGCGTGCCGCTGCGGATTTCGGCCACCTCGACGCCGCGGCGGTCCAGGATGACCCGGCCCAGGCAGCGCATGCCGTTGCCGCAGAATTCGGCGGCCGAACCGTCCGGGTTGAAGAACCAGGCCTCGGGCACGGTCCGGGTCGCGTCGTAGAAGTAGACGCCGTCGCCGCCGAACGGGCCGCCGCGGTCGCACAGATTTCTTACGAAGGCTTGCAGGTCTTGCTCGGACGCGAAGTCGGCGGGCGTGAGCTCGGTGACGAAGATGTCGTTTAGCGAGCCGTGCGCGTTCAGGATCTCGGCCATCGCGCGCCAGCCTACGTGACTAAGCTTGCCCGGGCGTGGTGACCAGCGCTGCCATGCTGTCCGGGATTGCGGGGGGCGGCGTGCCGGCCAGTCCGGCGGCGCTCCGCCGGGATCGGCTCCGATGCCGTCCGGGCCGCCTCAATCGTCCCAGTCGTCCCAGTCGTCCCAGCGGCATCAGCCCAGAACGCGCCCGCTGTAGGCCTCCCGGCGCCGCGTTCGGGAACCATTTCGCGACGCGAGTCCTTTCGCCTCAGAAACCCCATTAGGCCCATGTGACTCACCAACCCCAAATAGATCATTAATACCGTTGGACTCCCGGAAAGACTCCATGGGGGAACTGTCGGCCGCGTGGAAGCCGTTCGTTCCGCTTGTGGTGCCGCTTTTGGTGCCGCCTGTGGGCCCGCCTGTGGGCCCGCCGCTGGTCTGGCCCGCGCCGGCGGGCACGAACGCCGGATAGGTGGAAAAGCGCATCCCGTCGGCGTAGTTGCGCAGCGCCACCCGGGCCCGGTCGAGCATGTTGGTCGGCAGGTCGCCGAGCGGAAACCAGCACACCTCCGGTGACGCGGGCTCGCCGGCCCAGCCGGATACGGACAAGAAGAAGGCGATGCGCCCGCTGCCCGAGACATCGTGCATGACGTGCGCCAGGCAGACGTGCTCGCCGCCGATCACGATGCCAGCCACCGAGGCCACCCGGATCGCCGTCTCCACGATCGTTTCCCGGTCGGCGAGCTCGCCCGACGGCGGTTCGTACGCGCCGTCGCCGTACCCGGTATTGGCCCGCTCCCGCAACAGGACGCGCCCGTTCCTCGTCAGCAGGAGGATGACGTCCACCACGACCCTGCGACGTGGTGGCACGCCGGCAGCGATCGAAGTGTCGCCCGCTCTGCTCATCATGATCGCCTCGCCGCGCCCACCCCACCCGGAGACCTGAGCCCCTGCCCGGCGCATATCGCTTCATACGCACTGCCCAGGAATGAGCACGCTACCTCCGGGGGGTTGTGGATCGCCATGTGCACAAGGCGGCCCAACCTGTGGACGACGGCTCGGAAAGCACCGCGCGGGTTGTGGACGCCGGGGCGCGTAAACCCTACCGGGAAGGCAAGTGCGGCTGTGGAGAACCGTTCCACCCTTGTGGACGACGGAGGGGGAGAATAGTTCGGGAATCGGTCGCGCTGGCCGCTATATGGTGGGTCGGGGGAGAACGGGGTGAACAGCGTGGCTGACGTGGACTGGAACTTTCAGCTGGCCGAGCAACTGGACTGGCACTGGCGCGAGCAGTTGCGGCCACGGCTGGACGGGCTGACCGATGAGGAGTACCGCTGGGAGCCGGTGCCGGGCGCGTGGAACGTGCGGCCGCGCGGGACGGGGACGGCCCAGTTCGAGGTGGGCGCGGGCGAGTTCACCCTCGACTACGCCTTCCCGGCGCCGGTGCCGCCACCGGTGACCACGATCGCCTGGCGGCTCGGGCACGTCATCGTCGGCGCGCTCGGCATGCGGGTGGCCGCCCACTTCGGCGGCCCGCCCTTCGACTACGACACGCACCGGTATCCGGGGGACGCGGCCACGGCGCTGGCCCAGCTCGACGCGGCGTACGCGGGCTGGATCGCCGGGGTGCGCGGGCTGGGTGCTTCGGGCCTGGTCCGGTCGTGCGGGCCGGCCGAAGGCCAGTGGGCCGAGTCATCGATGGCCGAGCTCGTCCTGCACATCAACCGGGAGATGCTGCACCACGGGGCGGAGATCGCGCTGCTGCGCGACCTGTACCGGGTGCGCTTCGGCCAGTGACGGTGGCCCGTTTGGGCGGGCCGGTTTGGGCGGGCCGGTTTGGGCGGGCCCGTTTGGGCGGGCCGGTTTGGGCGGCCGGGGCGGGGAGGCGGTGCTGTGGCAGGATGACAGGGCGACAACGTCCGCCGGCTTCGGAGCGTGAGCATGTACACCAAGATCCAGGTGACGTTCGACGCCGCGGAGCCGGAGAAGCTGGCCGAGTTCTGGGAGCTGGCCCTGGGCTACGTAGTCGAGCCGCCGCCGGAGGGCTTCGAGAGCTGGGAGAACTTCGCCCGGTCGGCCGGCATACCGGAAGCGGATTGGGGCGAGGTGGCCTCCCGGATCGACCCTGCGGGCGAGGGCCCGCGGCTGTACTTCCAGCGGGTGCCCGAAAGCAAGACGGCCAAGAACCGCGTCCACCTGGACGTCCGGGTGGCGGGGCGCGAGGTGCGCGGCGAGGAGCGCAAGCGGCTGGTCAGCGAGCACGTGGAACGGCTGGTCCAGGCGGGTGCCTCGCTGGCCTGGCGGACCGACGATGTGCGCGGGAATTCCGTCACCCTGTACGACCCGGAGGGCAACGAGTTCTGCGTGGCCTGAGATTGGGGCGGCGCCCGCCTCTGAGCGCTCCTGCCCGGCCCGCCTCACAGTCACCACCTGACCCGCCCTGGGCGGTCGGCCCAACGACGTCGTTGCCGCAACGACGCGCACCCGACGACGTGGATGCCACCAGGGTGTGGCTCTTCTGGAGTGAGTGGGGCGCCATCGGCGGCGCGGGGCATGATGTCCGGTCGCGCATAGCGTCTGCGCGCGTCCCACCTCACCGGTCCCGCGGTAAACACCAGCCGCTCATTCACCGCGCCGCGGATCCCCGCCACCGGCCAGGACGCGCGAACCATGATCATGGGCCGGTCCGGGCAGAAAGCGCCCATTTCGACCCGCGATCATGGATCCGCCGCCCCCGGATGCGCGCCGGCGGTGCTGCAGTGGCAGCCAGCCTTGCGGCATTCCGGGCGTGGAGCATGATCGTGGCCAGTTCCGGCCGCTGACTGCCCGTTTCTGGCCACGATCATGACCAGCCGCTAGCCGGCTCAAGTCCCCAGCACTGGGCCAGGACCGGCACAGCGGGCCACCGTCCCCGCGCTGCCTGCGCCACCTCAGCCCGTCCGAGCCGGAGCCTCACTCCAAAAGAGCCGCACCCGTGCCACAACGACGTCGTTACCAACACCCCCTCCGGCGGGGAAGTTGGGTCGGCTGAGGGGGTGGGGCGGGCCGCAGGCTCAGGGAGCAGCGCGGTGGATGTAGGCGTCCAGGTCGGCCAGGTATTTGTCGCGGTCGGCGGGGGTGAGCCAGGCGATCTGGAAGGAGTTGCGGGCCAGCTGGGTCAGCTCGGCGATGCTCAGGCTCACGGCCTGCTGGGCGGCGAGCAGGTTCTGGTTCACGTAGGCGCCGAAGTAAGCGGGATCGTCGGAGTTCACCGTGGCCCGCAGGGACCGGTCCAGCATGGTCTTGAGCTCGGCGGCCTTCAGGCCATCGGTCACCCAGCGGTTGGAGACCGGGCACACGGTCAGCCCGATGCCGTTCCGGGCCAGCCGGGCCACCAGCGCGCCATCTTCGAGGCAGTTGACGCCGTGGTCGATTCGCTCGACCCCGATGTCATCCAGGCACTGCCAGATGTGGCCCACCGAGTTGGCCTGGTCGACGTCGCAGTGCATGGTCAGGCGGTAGCCCTCGGCGCGGGCGCGCGCGAAGACCTGGCGGAACTTCACCGGCGGGTTGTCTCGCTCGTCGGAATCGAGCCCCACGCCGATGATCTTGTCCCGGTGCGGCAGGGACTGCTCGAGGGTGGCCAGCGCGGAATCGGCCGGCATGTCGCGCAGGAAACACATGATGAGCTGGACGCGCAGGCCGAGGTCGGCCTGCGCGTCCAGCTTGGCCCGGTGCAGGCCGCTGATCACCGTGTCGAAGCCGATCCCCCGGCTGGTGTGCGCCTGGGGATCGAAGAAGACCTCGGCGTAGATGACATGCTGCGCGCTGGCCGTGCGGAAGTACGCCATGGCCAGGTCGTAGAAGTCCTGCTCCTCGCGCAGCACCGACATGCCCTCGTAGTACGCGGCCAGGAACGAGGTCAGGTCCCGGAAGGCGTACCCGGAACGCATCTGCGCCGCCGAAGCGTAGGGCAGGCCGATGCCGTTGCGCTGGGCCAGTTCGAACTTCAGCTCCGGCTCGAGCGTGCCCTCAAGGTGGAGGTGCAGCTCCGCCTTGGGCAGGTGATCGATGAAGGCCGCGATATCGGTCATACGCGGGCGGTCTGGGTTGCCTCCCGCCGGACGGCGCGCGCGGCCAGCAGCCAGTAGACCAGCGCACCGACGACGATGCCGATCGCCCAGCTGAAGTCTCCGCCGGCCAGGCCCGGGAAGTGGTTGGAGATGGGGCCGGTGTAGGCGGGGAAGGCGAAGGCCGCGTTGATCCACAGCAGGGCGGCGACCATGCCGACCACCTGAGCGATGACACCCGGCCAGTGGACGCCGCCATTGCGCCAGTACAGCCCATCGCGGGAGGACCGCAGCGACAGCGAGTCATACTGGCGGCCGCGCAGGACATAGTCGGTGATCAAGATGCCGAACCAGGGCGCCAGCCAGACCACGATGTACAGCAGGAACCCGGCGAAGTCCTTGCTGAAGTTCCCGTGGAACAAGATGAGGCCGGTGACCACCGCGCAGATCACGGTGTCGATGATGACCGCGCCCCACCGGCGGATCGGCAAGCCCAGCGCCTGAAGCGTGACGCCGGAGGAATACATGTCGATGGTGTTGATCGCCAGCAACTGGAAGATCGCGAAGATCAGGAACGGCGTCACGAACCAGGACGGGAACGACTCGGGGACGCCGAGCTGGGTGGTGATAGTCAGCGACTTGGTGGTGATCGTGAAGGCGAATACGCCGAGCAGTTCCAGGATGATCGACGGGATCGCGCCCCCCAGCGCGGCGGCCCAGAAGACGCGAGAACTGCGCGTGTCCCGCGGCAAGTAACGCGAGTAGTCGTTGCCGTTCTCGGTCCAGCCCAGGCCGCCGGTGGAGATGATCAGCACTAGCGCCGTGGTCCACACCGCGAACGAGGTGGGCTTGATGTGCACGGTGGACAGGTGCAGGCGGTTGAAGGTGAACCCGGCCAGGACCGCGAAGAACACGATGAACACGTAGCCGAGCCAGCGCAGGACCTTGCTGATCGTGGCGTGGCCCAGCAGCGGCACGATCATCTGGAGCAGGGCGGCCAGGATGATCACCACGATCTTGGTCGCGCCGTTCAGGTGCGTGCCGTGCACGGCGAACAGCAGGATGAC
The DNA here is from genome assembly GCA_963787645.1 of uncultured Actinomycetes bacterium. GTDB lineage: Bacteria > Actinomycetota > Actinomycetes > Streptosporangiales > Streptosporangiaceae > Palsa-504. Next base: position 390,841 of record CAWBDS010000009.1, read on the forward strand.
CGTGGCGACCACGAACCAGATGCCCTCGATCTCGAACCCGACCTGGGTCGCCCAGTTGAACAGGGCCACCAGCCGGTTCCCGTTCTGGCCGAACGGCGCCCGGCTGACCATGAAGGCGGTCGTACCGGTTTTCGGCCCCTGCAGGCTCGCGAACCCGAGCAGCGCGTAGAACAGGTTACCGATCAAGATCGCGGCCACCGCCTGCAGAACGTCCAGGCCGAAAGCCATGATCAGCGTGCCGTAGTAGAAGAATTCCACGTTGAACACCGCGCCCGCCCACAGCCAGAACAGGCCGGCTGGGGTCATCTTGCGCTCGGCGTCGGGGATCAGGTCGATGCCACGCTGTTCGATCTTGAACGCGGCGTATTCCTGCGGAATTTCCTCCAGCGGCTGGCGCGGTCTGCCATGCCTGCCTGCGACGAGATCGCCACTCATCGTTCACTCCAGGGCTTGGGGGGGTTTTGGGTAGTGATGTCTGGGCTCGATCATGCACGTCCTCAGTAAACATACGGTTTCAATCCCGTCATGAACAGATGCTTCCCGGTACTATCTAGAGCCTTCCGATTTCGCGGTAAAAGCCCACGTCAGAGACCAGTGATGAGGGATAAGAGCAGGTCAGCAGCGATGCGCGGAGGCTCGATCCCGGTATAGGGCGAGCCACGGAAAGCAGCCGCATCGCTACGGATCAACGTCTTTTCATTGAATGGTTAAAAAGCAATCCATGTCATTGAAGGCCGCAACATTTTGCGGACGGCAACACGGTGCGCTCGGGGTGTCGGCTGGGACCCCCGCAGCAATCGATTGCGGGAGCTGGTGGCGGCCGGGGCGAGTGACTGGACGGACCGGGATCGGCCGGGGAACTGACCTGGCGAGGAACCGGTCCGGCGCCCGAAGTGATCGGGTCGGGGACTGATCGGGCCGGGGACGGATCGGGCCGGGGACGGATCGGGCGTGGGAGGTGATCTGGGCCCGGGAAGTGGCCCGGCCAAGATCCTTCCGCAGAATTCGGCTCGAGAATGGGACGGCTGGGCAACGTTTAACTGGCCGGCAACTCAATGCCGGCATTGTGCGGGACCGGAGCAAAGTCGGTGGTCAATCGAATCTCGTACTGCACGGCGAAAGGGCCTGGGCATTCGGAGGGGCTGGCGGAGCCCGGTGGCACGCCGGGCGGAGCTGGGCCACGGGACAGACTCCGGTGATGGGCGCGGTCGGTGGCCGATGGCGGACGGGCCGGTGGCCGATGGCGGACGGGCCGGTGGCCGACGGCGGACGGGCCGGTGGCCGGTGGCGGATGGGTCGGAGACCCAGTGGATGGAGGCGGACGCTGGTAGGGGCGGGTTGGAGGGCTGGTGACAGCTGGAGGCTGAGGTGAAGCGTGATGGGAACTTGGGTGGGCGGGCTTGGACGGCAGGGCGGAGTTGAACGGCGACGGAGGGTAGCTGGGTGGCGGGACTATGGCATATATGTCATTAGGGGGGTGGTTGGTGAGCTTGCCCGGGCTTTGCCGTTTCCGGGACAGAAATCGATTGCAGGATGCCCTTTCGCCTACCCTATTCCGCGCTTTTTCTCAACTTTTCGCAACGCATAGCCAGGGGGCGGAATCGCCACTAGCATGCCCCTTAGATCACCGGACTGCGCTGCACGTGCAGAATGGTGGCCCGCAGCGACCTGGTGAACACGAGGAGTGCCCGGGAAACCGCGGGCCGGGCTCGGAGGGCCGGGAAGCCGGCAGGCCGGGCTCGAGCGTCGCGGATGGCCAGGACCGGGGGTAGCGGCCACTCGCACATGGAGGAGTTGGCCGCGGCCGGGGCAGGGATGACCTGCCGGGCCGCCGGGGTACCGCGGGAGAGGCTGACAACGTGGTCGCGCAGCGTGCCGGAGCGCCGCCGCCTCCCGAGATGCTGGTGTCGGGAATCATCCCGCCGCTGGTCGACTCCTACTTCCAGCGCCTGGAGACCGGGATCGACCTGAAGGCGGGCCTGTTTCCCGGCGAGACCGTGGTGCTGACCCACGGCGAGGAGACCGAGTCGGCACCGGCAGCTCAGGGCGGCACCGGCAAGACCCAGCTGGCCGTGGAGTTCACCCAGGCGCTGCGGAACGCCCGGGCCGTCGACGTGCTGGTCTGGATCACCGCCAGCAGCCGGGACGCGGTCACCGCCGGGTTCGCCCGGGCCGCGGCCGCGGTCGGCGCGGTCGATCCGAACGCGGACGCGCAGGACGCCGCGGGACGCTTCACCGTGTGGCTGGCGCGCACCGAGCGGCGCTGGGCCCTGATCCTGGACGACCTGGCCGACTTGGCCGACCTGGATGGTCTGTGGCCAGGCTGGACCGAACGGGCAGATCGTCATCACCACCCGGCTGCCCGCCGCGGCGTTCGGCGTCGGGGCGCACGCGGCGGCCGGCGGGCTGCGGATCGCCCCGGTGGGCGGGTTCAGCCCCCGGGAGGCGATTTCTTACCTCAGCTCCCGGCTCACCGACTACCCCGACCAGCGGGTGGAGGCCCTTGACCTGGCCGAGGACCTGGACGGCCTGCCGATCGGGCTGGCTCAGGCGGCCGCGGTGATGAACGTCAACCGGCTGAGCTGCCAGGAGTACCGCGCGCAGTTCGGCGAGCGGCGCGCGTACATGTCCGGCCGGCCGGTCGAGGGGGTCTCCCCCGCGGTCCTGGCCACCTGGTCGCTGGCCGCCGAGTGCGCGCACCAGCTGGTGCCCGCGGGCCTGGCCTGGCCGGCGCTGGCTCTGGCCGCGGTGCTCGACCCGCACGGGATCCCGGGCGCCGTGCTGACCAGCCCGGCGGCTTGCGGCTTCATCGCGGGCCGGCCGAGCAGCGCCACGGCGGCCGATCAGAACCTGGCCCGGATGGCCATCACTAACCTGGCCCAGGCCGGCCTGGTCAGCATCGATCCCGCCAACGCGATCCGCACGGTGCGGATGCACCGCTGCGTGCAGGCCGCGCTGCGGGCCTACCTGCCGCCCGCGGACGCCGACCGGGTCCTGGTGGCCGCGGCGGACGCGCTGATGCAGACCTGGCCGGAACCGGGTAACGGCATGGACGGAGCGCAGGAACTGGACCAGGCACTGCGAGACTGCGCGGTCAGCCTGCGCGGGGCGTTCGGCGGCTTGGAGGGACTCGGAGGCCTCGCGGGCCCCAGGAGCGCCGCGGGTCCCGGGGCGCAGGCCGGGGGCGGCACACCGCCGGGTGGCCTGACCGCCACGGATCGGCCGGGTGGGCCCGGGGGCGGGGCCGCGGGCGGGCTCGGAGCCGGGCAAATGGGCGGACCTGGACAGGCGGGCGGGGCCGGGCAGGCGGGCGGGGCCGGACAGGCGGGCGGCGCCGGACAGGCGGGCGGCGCCGGACAGGCGGGCGGAGCCGGACAGGCGCGCGGCGCCGGACAGGCGGGCGGACCTGGACAGGCGGGCGGAGCCGGACAGGCGGGCGGAGCTGGGCAGGCGAGCGAGCCGGGGCGGGATGCGCTGTGGCGGCCGGAGGGTCATCCGGTGCTGTTCCGGCTGGGCCGGAGCCTGGAGGACAGCCGGCTCGGCGGCTCGGCGATGAACTACTGGCAGTACATGGTGACCGCCACCAGCCGGCGGCTGGGACCGGCGCACCCCGACACGCTGGCGGCCAAGGAGCAGCTGGCCGTGGCGTACGAGCTGGCGGGGCGCTTCGGCGACGCGATCGCGATGTTCGCCAGCGCCCTGGGCGACCGGGAACGCGGGCTCGGCCCGGACCACCCGGACACCATTGCGGCCCGGGGTCAGCTCGCGCACGCCTACGCCGGGGCGGGCCTGCCCGCCGAGGCGGTCGCGCTGTACGAGCACATGGTGGCCGACGCCAGCCGGCAGCTCGGCCTCGGGCATCCGGTCACGCTGACCGCGCGCGGCGGGCTGGCCGACGCCTACGCTGAGGCGGGCCGGACCCGCGAGTCGCTGACCACCTACCAGATGCTCAGCGTCGACACCGAGCGGCTGCTCGGCCGGCGCCACCCGACCGCCCTGGCCGCGCGGGACAACCTGGCCGCCGCGTTCCTGGCCAACGGCCAGATCCGGGAGGCGATGGACCGCTACAAGAGCCTGCTGGCCGACTACGAGGCGATGAGCGGCCCGGATCATCCCGACACGATCTCGGCGCGAGCCAGCCTGGCCTCGGCATACCGGCGTAGCGGGAAGTCCAAGGACGCCATCGCGCAGTACAAGCGGGTCCTGGCCGACCGGGCGCGGACCGCCGGGCCCGAGCACCCGGACACCCTGGCGGCCCGGGCCAACCTGGCCTTCGCCTACCGCAGCGCCGGGCAACTGCGCGAGGCGATCCCCGAGTACGAGCGCACGCTGGCCGACCGGGAACGGCTGCAGGGCTCGGACCATGCGGACAGCCGCACCGCGCGGTGCAACCTGGCGGGCGCCTACCAGCAGGCGAGCCGGCTGAGCGAGGCCGTCCAGCAGTACGAGCACGCGCTGACCGACTGCGAGCGCATGCTGGGGCCGGGCGACCCGGAGACGCTGACCACCCGGGTCAGCCTGGCGTCGGCGTTGTACGCCGACGGCCGCTTGATGGAGGGCATCGCGGTGCTGCAGCGCGCGCTGGCCGACGCCGAGCACTACCTGGGCCAGGACCACCCGATGACCCAGACCGTGCGCAACAGCCTGGACGCGGCGACGCGCACCTGAGCCCGGTAAACGCGCACCGGAACTGAGATTCGGCCGATTGTTGAATCTTAGATTAACGGCGAAACGGCCCGGTCCGACATACCCGGTATACCGGCTAAAAGGATCTCTAATAGCCCGGAAGAATGGCTAACACCCGTGCGGCCTGCGACAAATCGCTAGACTCGGCCAGCAGAACCTGAATACGGACCGTACCCGGAGGGATACAATCCGGGCTGACCTGGCGCATAATGTGACTCATCATGACGTAGCGTCCCGCTGCGAAGTTCCTTATTATCATCCGATACAGGCCCGGTTGCGACATACGGGGGGCCGGTGCTCTCCAGTCCGCGAAAGCGGATGAGACGGCAGGCAGGAGAGGCTCTCAAAGGTGGTCGCGCAGCAAGCCGGAACGTCGACGCAGCCGGCGATCCTGCTGTCCGGGATCGTGCCGCCGCTCGCGGACGACTACTTCCCCCGCACCGAGACCGGACCGGACCTGACCGGCAGCCTGCGGGCCGGAGAGACCGTCGTGCTGGTGCACGCGGAGGACAGCGACGCGGTCCCGGCGGCGCAGGGCGGCACGGGCAAGACGCAGCTCGCGGTCGAGTTCACCCACGCCCTGTGGCACGGCCGGCTGGTCGAGGTCCTGGTCTGGGTGACCGCGACCAACGCCGAGGCGATCATCACCGGCTTCGCGCAGGCGGCGGACATGGTGGACGCCGGCCGTCCCGACGAGGGCGCCGAGGAGGCCGCCGCGCGGTTCGTGTCCTGGCTGGCGCACACCAGGCGCCCGTGGGCGCTGGTCATCGACGACCTGGCCGACGTGGCCGACCTGGCGCACCGGTGGCCAGGTGGCCCCGCCGGGCGGACGCTGATCACCACCCGGCAGCCCGCCTCGGCCTTCGAGAACCGCGACGTCCGGGTCGTCCCGGTGCCCGGGCTGAATAGGCGGGAGGCGCTGTCTTACCTCAGTTCCCGGCTCACCGACCACCCCGACCAGCGGATCGAGGCGCTGGACCTGGGTGAGGACCTGAACGGCCTGCCGTTGGCTCTGGCCCAGGCCACGGCGGTGATCAGCGCCCGCCAGCAGGGGTGCCGCCAGTACCGGGCCGCGCTGGCCGAACGCCGCGAGCACATGTCCGGGGTGGACGGCGCGTCAGCCACGGTGCTGGCCACCTGGTCGCTGGCCACCGAGTGCGCGCACGAGCGGGCACCCGGCGGGCTGGCCTGGCCGACGCTGGTCCTGGCGGCCATGATGGACCACCACGGGATCCCCGGCGCGGTGCTGACCAGCCCGGCGGCGTGCACCTACATCGCCGGTCGGCCGAGCACGGCGGCCGCCGCGGACCAGAACATGGTGCGGGCATCGATCAACAACCTGGCCGCGTTGGGCCTGGTCACCGTGGACCCGGCCAGCCCGGTCCGGACCGTCCAGATGCACGCCAGCGTCCAGGCCGCGGTGCGGTCCTACCTGCCGCAGGCCGACCTGGAGCAGGTCGCGCTGGCCGCTGCCGACGCGCTGCTGGAGACCTGGCCCGAAGGCGAGGGCGGCCCGCAACTCGATCAGGCCCGGCTCGATCAGGCCCGGCTCAATCAGGCCCAGCTCAATCAGGCCCAGCTCAATCAGGCCCAGCTCAATCAGGCGCTGCTCGATCAGGCGCTGCGGGACTGCACCGCGTCGCTGCGGGCCAACGACGGCGGCGTGTTGTGGAAGACCGAGGCTCATCCGCTGCTGTTCCGGGTCGGGTTCTCGCTGGAGACCAGCAGGCTGGCCGGCGCGGCCCTCACGTACTGGCAGTCGATGCTGGCTACCAGCACCCGGCTGCTCGGCCCGGCGCACGCCAACGCGGTGGTGGCCCGGGACCGGCTGGCCGTGGCGCTCGAATCGGCCGGACGTTCGGTCGAGGCGATCTCGGTGTTCCAGACCGCGCTGGCCGACCGGGAGCGCAACCTAGGCCCCGAGCACCCCGAGACCATCGCGGCCCGCGGGCAGCTGGCGCACGCCTACCAGAGCGGCGGGCGGCCCGCGGACGCGGTCGGGCTGTTCGAGCGCACGGTGGCCGACTCCGACCGGCTGCTCGGCCCCGGCCACCCGGTCACGCTCGGCTCCCGGGCCAGCCTGGCCGACGCCTACGCCCAGGCGGGCCAGCTCCGCGAGGCCCTGGCCAGCTACGAGCTGCTGGTGGCCGACGCCGAGCGGGTGCTCGGCGCCGGGCATCCCACCACGCTGAGCGCGCGGGCCAGCCTGGCCGCCGCGTACGCGGCCAACGGGCAGGCCAAGCAGGCGATCGAGCAGTACGAGCGGGCGGTCACCGACCAGGAGCGGATGCACGGGCGCGACCACCCGGACGCCATCGCGGCCCGGGGCGCCCTGGCCTCGGCGTACCGGACGGCTGGGAAGCTGAAGGACGCCATCGGGCAGTACGAGCGGGTGCTGGCCGACCGGGAGCGGGTCGAGGGCGCCGATCATCCGGACACCATCGCGTCCCGGGCCAACCTGGCCTACGCCTACCGCAGCGCGAACCGGTTCCGGGAAGCGATCCCGCAGTACGAGCGCGCGCTGGCCGACCGGGAGCGGGTTCAGGGCCCGGACCACCGGGACACCCTGACCGCGCGCTCCAACCTGGCCGGGTGCTACCAGCAGGCCCGCCGGCTGACCGACGCGATCCCGCAGTGGGAGCGGGCGCTGGCCGACAGCGAGCGGATGCTCGGACCCGGCGACATGGAGACCCTGACCACCCGGTGCAACCTGGCCTCGGCCTACTACACCGCGGGCCGCCTGTCCGACGTGGTGTCCGTGCTGCAGCGGGCGCTGACCGACTGCGAGCACTATCTGGGGCCCGATCACGATATGACCCAGACCGTGCGCCAGAACCTGGACGCCGCGACACAGGCGTAACATCACAGGTTAATCAGGGCAGGTAGAGCGCGGAGGCGGTTATGGGCACTTACGACTTCGTCGTCGTCGGCGGCGGCTCCGCGGGCTGCGCGCTGGCCAACCGGCTGTCCGCGGATCCCGGCCAGCGGGTCCTGGTCCTGGAGGCGGGCCGGGCGGACTACATCTGGGACCCGTTCATCCACATGCCGGCCGCGCTGACCATCCCCATCGGCAACCGGTTCTACGACTGGAAGTACGAGAGCGAACCCGAACCGTACATGAACGGGCGGCGCGTCTACCACGCCCGCGGGAAGGTGCTGGGCGGGTCGAGCAGCATCAACGGGATGATCTTCCAGCGCGGCAACCCCATGGACTACGAGCGGTGGGCGGCCGACCCGGGGATGGGCGACTGGGACTACGCGCACTGCCTGCCCTACTTCAAGCGCATGGAAAACTGCCTGGCCGCGGGCGACGCCGATCCGTTCCGCGGGCGCAACGGGCCGCTGGTGCTGGAGCGGGGCCCGGCCACCAACCCGCTGTTCGGCGCGTTCTTCGCGGCCGTGCAGCAGGCCGGCTACCAGCTCACCGACGACGTCAACGGCTACCGGCAGGAGGGCTTCGCCCCCTTCGACCGCAACGTCCACCGGGGCCGGCGGCTGTCGGCCGCGCGGGCCTACCTGTATCCGGTGATGGACCGGCCGAACCTGACCGTGGCCACCCGCGCCTTCGTCACCAAGATCATCTTCAACGGGACGCGCGCGGTGGGCGTCGAGTTCCGGCACCAGGGCAAGGTCAAGCGGGTCCGGTCCGCCGAGCTCATCTTGGCCGGCGGGGCGATCAACTCCCCGCAGCTGCTGCAGCTGTCCGGCGTGGGCAACGCGGCCGAACTGACCACGCTCGGCATCGACGCGGTCGCCGACCTGCCCGGGGTGGGCGAGAACCTGCAGGACCACCTGGAGGTGTACGTCCAGTACGGCTCGAAGCTGCCGGTCTCGGTCGCGCCCGCGCTCAAGTGGCGCAACCGGCCCATGGTCGGCGCGAAATGGCTGTTCCTGCGCAGCGGCCCGGGCGCCACCAACCACTTCGAGGGCGGCGGCTTCGCGTGCAGCAACGACGAGGTGCCCTACCCCAACCTGATGTTCCACTTCCTGCCCATCGCGATCCGCTACGACGGGTCCCAGCCCGCGGGCGGGCACGGGTACCAGGTGCACATCGGCCCGATGTACTCCGACTCCCGCGGTACCTGCAAGATCACCTCGGCCGACCCGGACGTGCATCCCGCGCTGCGGTTCAACTACCTGTCCACGCCGACCGACCGGCGCGAATGGGTCGAGGCGATACAGGTGGCCAGGAAGATCTTGACCCAGCCGGCCATGGACACCTACAACGCGGGCGAGCTGTCCCCCGGCCCCGAGGTCCAGACCGACGAGGCGGTCCTGGCCTGGGTGGCCCGCGACGCCGAGACCGCGCTGCACCCCTCGTGCACGGCCAAGATGGGCACCGACGCGATGGCGGTGACCGACCCCGCCTCGCTGCGCGTGCACGGCCTGGACGGGCTGCGGGTGGTCGACGCCTCGGTGATGCCTTACGTCACCAACGGCAACATCTACGCGCCGGTGATGATGACCGCGGAAAAGGCCGCCGACCTGATCTTGGGCAATACCCCGCTGCCCCCCGAGCGGGTCGCGTTCTACCGCCGCGAGCTCGCACCAGAACAGGCCGCGGAGACCACGGCCCGTTCGGACAATTGAACTGAATTATGACGAACGGTCCGTGGTGTACACACCTGTACCACAACGTGGGATTCTTAACCCGGACCTAGACAGACCGGCCATCACGTCACCATGATCGTGAACACACAGCGAGGAGCGAACCGGGCATGACCACACCAAACGGGCCCGCGGAAGGCGCCGCGGACGATCCGCTGCCCGAGGCCATGACGCTGGTCCAGGGCGCGGCCGAGGCGGGCTGGCGGCTCAAGATCCTGGGCGGCCTCGGCGTGCGCGTGCTGTGCCCGGACTTCCCGCCGCGGCGGCGCGCGGGCCAGGACATGGACCTGGCCTGCCTGGGCAAGACGCGGCGTCAGGTGGCCAGCTACCTGGAAAGCGCGGGCTGCCAGCCCGACAAGCGGTTCAACAACCTCAACGGGGACCGGCAGATGTACTTCATGGCCCCGTCGGGACGGCCCATCGACGTCATGGTCGACCGGCTGTCCATGTGCCACACGCTGGACTTCCGCCCGTCGTTCGGCTCGGCGTCGGCCACCTTGGACCCCGCCGACCTGCTGCTGTCCAAGCTGCAGATCGTCGAGCTCAACGCCAAGGACGCGCACGACATCTTCCATCTGCTGTCCGGGGTCCGGGTCGGGCCGGACGGGACACGGCCGTTCATCGACCCGGACCGGTTCGGCTCGGTGCTGGCCGGAGACTGGGGCTGGTGGCGCACCGTGACCGGCAGCCTGAACAAGCTCCCGGGCCTGCATTCCGAACAGCCCGGGCTGGCTCCGCCGAACCCCACGTACGACCCGCTGACCCAGGCCAAGCAGCTGCTCGAGGTGGCCGAGAGCGTGCCGAAGAGCCTGAAGTGGAAGACCAGAGCCAAGGTGGGCGACCGGGTCAAATGGTACGAGCTACCCGAAGAAGTCGATCACTAGGTATTACTAGGTCTTTACAGGAAGGCGCGGGCATCACGATGAAAGTCTTCTTCGCCACGGACATTCACGGCTCCGAGATCTGCTGGCGCAAATTCCTGAACTCCGCGGCGTTCTACAAGGCCGACATGGTCATCTTGGGCGGCGACGTCACCGGCAAGGTCATGGTGCCGATCGTGGCCACCGCGCCGGGCCACTGGGAGGTCACGTTCGGCGGCCAGAAGGTGCGGCTGGACACCCAGGCTGAGCTGGACGACATCAAGCGCAAGATCCGCGACCGAGGTTACTACCCGGCCGTGATGTCCGACGACGAGCTCGCGTCGCTGAACGACGAGGACGGCTCGATCGACCGCCGGTTCACCCAGGAGATGACCAAGGGCCTGGAGATGTGGCTCGACATGGCCGACAGCAAGCTGCGCGGCGGTGAGATCCCCTGCATCCTGAACGGCGGGAACGACGACATCTGGGAGATCGACGACATCATCGAGCAGTCCGCCTGCGTCAGCTTCGCCGAATCCAAGGTGCTCGACATCGGCGGCTTCTACCTGGCCTCGATGGGCTGGACCAACCCGACGCCGTGGAACACGTTCCGGGAGGCCCCCGAAGACGTGCTGGCGAGCAAGATCGAAGCCGTGGTCGGCTCGATCCCGGACATGAGCCGGGCGGTGTTCAACTTCCACGCGCCGCCCTACGGCACCGGGCTGGACGAGGCACCAGCGCTGGACGAGAACATGCGCCCGGTGCTGGGCGGCGCGGTGATGAAGCCGGTGGGTTCCACCGCGGTCAAGGCGGCCATTCAGAAGTACCAGCCGGTCCTGTCGGTGCACGGGCACATCCATGAGAGCAAGGGGGTCCTGCGGCTGGGCCGGACCCTGACCATGAACCCGGGCAGCTCCTACAGCGACGGCGTGCTGCAGGGCGCGGTGATCGACCTGAACGAGAAGAAGGGAAAAGTCGCCAGGTACATCCTGGTCAACGGCTGAGCCCCGGCCCTATATTTGTCCGTTAATAAGCACGCGTAGTGCGCAGATGTAACTCTCTCTGGTTGTTCTTTCTGGCCACCATCCGGGATATCGGAGGATACATATGACGGCAGGGGCACTGGGCGAAGAGAGGCCGACTCTCTTCCTCCGCAACGCGACCGGCCTGGTCCGGGGCTGGTCCGTCCGGGACTCGATGATCTACGCCTGCCTGTCCACCAACGTGGTGACGCTGGGCATGGTGGAGTGGACCGTGCAGTCGTCCTTCCCGCGCGGCAACCTGCTCTACTCGATCCTCATCTCGGGCGTGTGGGTGTCGTTCCTGATCGTGGCCTACGCCGGGCTGGTCGTGACCATCCCGCGGGCCGGCGGCGACTACGTCTGGCAGAGCCGCATCCTGGGCAGCGGTATCGGCTTCGTGATGGCCGCCACCGGGTGGTGGTTCATCTTGTGGCTGTGGGCGCCGATCTACGGGGCGGTGCTGGCCGAGGAGTTCTTCGAGCCGATCTGGGCCACGCTCGGCTACCACGGCACGTTCTTCGTCAGCGACACCGGCAAGTTCGTGGTCACGCTGATCACCATCGCGCTGGCCGGGCTGCTGGTCTCGATCGGCATGGCGGGCTACGCCCGGGTGCAGAAGTGGTGCTTCTACGGCGGCCTGCTCGGCGTGCTGGTGCTGGTGGTACTGCTGCTGGCGTCCAGCCACAGCAGCTTCGTCTCCTCGTTCAACCTGGAGACGCACAAGCTGTTCGGCCTTAACGGCGCTTACCAGGCGGTGAACGCCTCGGCGACCAAGGCCGGGTACGTCGCGCCGACGTTCGGCGGCGGCACGCTGGGCGACAGCTTCCTGCTGGTGCCGTTCATGATGTTCTACCTGCTGTGGCCGAACTGGGGCACGACCCTGTACGGCGAGATCCGCGGGGCCAACGACTTCCGCCGGGTGTTCACCGGCATGTTCGCCGGGCTGTGGACCACCATCGCGCTGTCGGTGGTGTTCCTGCTGCTGTTCGCCAAGACGTTCGGCTGGTCGTTCTACATGAACGTCAACGCGGGCCAGAACCTGGTCAGCAAGGCCGTGCTGCCGGTGTTCCCGTACCCGGTGATGATGGCCGCCTGGCTGGTGCACAACTCCGCGTTCCAGGTCATCGTGATCCTGCTGTTCAGCCTGTGGTTCTTCGGCTGGGTGGGGACGCTGTTCCTGTCCTCGACCCGGGTCATCTTCGCGGCCGCCTTCGACCGGGTGCTGCCCGACGTGGCCGCGCAGGTCTCCGAGCGGCGCCGGGTGCCGTTCGCCTCGCTGGTGCTGATGCTGCTGCCGGCGGTGGGGTTCGGCGCGCTGTACGCGTTCAACTCGACGTTCGCCTCGTACACACTGGACGCCACGCTGGTCATCGCGGTGACGTACCTGTTCAGCGCGATCGCGGTAGTGATCCTGCCGCTGCGCAAGCCGGACCTGTGGTTCGCCTCGCCGGCTTCGAAGATCAAGGTGCTCGGCGTGCCGCTGGTGCCGGTGGCGGGCGTGATCACGGTCGGGCTGCTGGTGTACAACCTGTACGAGTGGCTGTCCAACGACACGTACTTCGTCAATAACCACGACTCGCTGTACTACATGGGCGGCATGTACGTGCTGGCCATCGTCATCTACATCGCGGCGCGCCTGATCCGCAAGCGCCAGGGCATCGACCTCGGCCTGATCAACAAGGAGATCCCGGTCGAATAGTTCCGCTTTCTTGATCGTGGGTCGTTGCCACTGCTATAGGGAAGGGTGACAAATCCCCAAAGATCCGCTCCCCTCGCCGCCTTACCATTGAGGCGACGATCCAGCTCTGACGAGCTGGGTAGGGCCGCTTCTAGCCGCCCAGGTGAGAAGCGGCCCATCCCGCAGACACTACTTTCGTCCATCATCGCATCTCGTCTGCCCGGCTGCGCGGCATCGATCGCGGCGCGCGCCTGGCGGCGCGCCGCGAAACCCGTTCGTTGTGCCGGGCTGGAGCCCGGCACACCACGTCCATCTGCCGCCCGGAGCGTACCCTTGCCGGATGACGGACGTACGGCACGACACCCAGGGCGAGGCCGAGACTGACCGGCTCCGCCTTCTCCCCTGGGACGGCCACTACGACGGCGAGTTCGCCCAGCTGTGCCGCGATCCCTACGCCATGCGCTTCATCAGCGGTGGCACTCCGCTCACCGATGAGATGATCAGCTCCATCGTCCAGCGTTCCCGCGCGCTATGGGACCAGTACGGCTACGGTCCTTGGGCCGCCGTGGACAAGCAGACCGGCCGGTGGGTCGGGCGAATCGGCCTGAACATGCTGCCCGACTGGCCCGGACCCCACAAGTGGGAAGTGGGCTTCGAACTCGCGCCGGAACACTGGGGGCGAGGCCTAGCCACCGAGGGCGCACGCGCGGCTCTCGATTTCGGCTGGACGCAGACACCACTAGCGCGGATCATCAGCGCTACCGCCGCCGGGCACCGTGCCTCGCGGCGGGTCATGGAAAAGTGCGGCCTTACTTTCCAAGCCGAAATGGACTTCCGGGGAAGCCTGGTCGCCTGGTATGCCATCGACCGGCCTATCAGCCGCCCCTGACATATAGAGGCTGGCAGTTATTGCGCGAGGCGGCGCGGGCCATTCGCTTTGCGAAATCCAGCCCCGCGCGCCGAGCCGGGCAGGCTCCGGCCCGTCCGGGTGGTGTGCCGGGCAGGCCCGGCACACGCGCACAAACCCCGCATGCTGCCGCGCAGTGGCCGGACAGCACAGCGCCCGCTGGTGCGGGCGCTGTGCGGTGCGTTTTCGTCTCGGTCCCCCCTCCCGCCTGCGCGGATGCGCTCGCTCCGCGCCGCCTCCGTCTTCCCGACCTCACCCCCTCAACAAGACAAGGGGGCGAGGTCGGGAAAAAGTTCGGCGGCGCGGAGCGAGCGCTGGCGCAGGCGGGAGGGGGGACCGAGACGAAAACGCACCCTGGGGTAACTGACTGTACTAATGACCGTGGCCCGTGCAAGGGTTTAGCGGTGGTGCAGTCCGTACGGATGACCGAGGAAAGCGCAAAGAATGAAAGTGCCGCCGTAACCGATGACCGTGGAAACTGCAAAGACCACGGACCCGCCGCGCAAATGACCGAGGAAAACACTAGCGAGTCCGCGCGGCCGACACGGCCCCACGGGCTACCGCAGGCGATCAGTGACAACCCCGAGCTGACCGGCCTGTCCCCTGCCCGTGTCTCATCCGGTCAGCACATAGGCGTGCCTGCGCGGACCCTGACCGGTGTCCCGCTCGGTGTCCCGGCCGGACACGACGGAGGGGCACTCTCGACACGAGAGTGCCCCCTCTACGAACGTCGGCAGGAAGGTCAGGCGCTAGCGAGCGCCTGACCTCACCTGGTCAGCGAACCTGCGCCACGTGGCCGGGGTGAACCGTAGGACAGGACCGGTACCGTCCTGCTTGGTGTCGCGCACCAGCACAATGGCCGGGGCCTGGCCAACCTCTACGCAGTCACCCGATCCGTTGCTGTAGCTGGCCTTCCGCCAGTCTCCTTTTTTCCTATCCATCTCTCAGCGCCTCCGCTGCTCTTCTGATGAAGTCCCGTGACGAGTCTTCGTCAAGGGAGGCCTCCCATATCTCTGCGAACGCCCGGCTGTAACGGGCAAGCTCACCGGGTTTGTCCAGGTAGATCGCGCCTGTGAACGAGTCTGAGTAGACCGTATCCGGCTCAGTCTCCGTGCCGCTTCCGTTCAGCGGGAAGCGGAGGAGGGTGAACCCTCCCGTGAGCATCCCGAGGTGGAATCCCGCGCTGAACGGCACGACCCGCATCGACACGTTAGGTAGCCCTGCCGCGTCGGCCAGCCTGTCGAGCTGCGCCGCCATGATCTCAGTGCCGCCGACCGGGCATCTCAGCACGGACTCGCGCAGCGCGACCTCCAGCGCAGGAGGATTCACCGGCCGTCTCAAGATCGCCTGGCGGGCCATTCGAAGCTCAACACGCCGGGTGATCTCGGCGTCGTCCTCTTCGGGATGGTCTGCCCGGATGATGGTGCGCGCGTAGTCCTCGGTCTGGAACAGGCCGGGCACAAGCTCAGATTCGAACTTGGACATGCGGGTGGCCGCCGCCTCCAGCCCGACGTACACGTCGAACCAGTCGGGCACCGCATCGCCATAAGCCTGCCACCAGCCGCGAGCCTTCGTCTCTTTTGCCAGCCCAGACAGTACTTCGGTCATTCCGGGCGATGCGCCGTAAAGGCGGCACATGGCTTCGACCTCGATGCTGCGCACGGCGATCCGGCCAGTCTCTATCCGCCAGATCGTCGGCGCGGATCGCTCCAGGGCCTTTGCTGCGTCCTTCCGGTTCAGGCCTGCGTTCTCGCGAAGCTCTTCAAGATACCGGCCAAGCTGACGGCGCGGGACTGTAGAGCCTGCCATCTCCTCGGGCATCAGCGTCACCTGTCCTTGTTCTGATACTAGCGGACATCCGTTTTGAAATCATTTCGCAGTGCGTTCTGAAACGCAATGTTCTACATGAAATTCCTATCCGATTTTTTCTTCCTGAAACGTTGCATGCAGAGTTTTGCGCTGCTTCACTTGACCCAAGCGATCAAAGAGCGGCGGAGCTGTCGCTCTGCCGCCAGATAGGGAGGAGAACTGCTGATGCCAGCCGAGCCCGTAACTGTCCAACAGCCGGAACACCCGTTGGGGCAGCTCACTACCTCCGAGCTAAGCGATTACCGCCGCCAGCTTGAAAGCGCCATTGCGTTCTTTGACCGGCAGGACCCGGTCCCGCCAGCGCGCGACCGGTTGCAGGCCAGCCTTGACGCCGTGCTAGCCGAGCAGGACGAGCGCGCGAGGCTGGCCCGTGCCCGATGACCGCCCGCACGACGTCAGCGGGCTGACGGTCAGCGAGCTTGAGCGTGCCCGCCGTGACCTTGAGGTGAGCCTCGCGCTGGCGTTCCCCGGCTCTTCGGTACGGGTTCCGATCCTGGCCGAGCTGAGCGCGATTGACGCCGAGCTCAACCAGCGGCAGTCTGCCGCCGCGACGGAGAGCTGATGATCATCTATCTATGTTCGTGCGGGTTCGCCACTGACGATCCCGAGTGGTTCGACGATCACCAAGACCAGCACCCCGGCCATCACCAGCGCCGCATGGTGCGGGACATCCCCCGGCCAGCAGATCCGTTCCGGTAGGCTCCCCGTCCGGCCCTGGGTCCCTGGCGGGGTTCAGCGCGACGGGTGGAGAAGACGCCCCGGCACCGCCTCCCTAGGTGCCGGGGCGTCATCATGCCCGGCCGTCCGGCCCCGGCCCGCACGTCCTGTCGTGTCCGATATTTAGCAATTCGTGACCATCTGATTACGGCGCTCTGGCTGGCCTGCCGCGCGGGCCGCCGCGCGGCAGAATCGTCACGAACCGTGGTGGGACGGGCACCACGGGACACCTGTTACGTGCGGGACAACAGGAGGCTGGGGAGCCATGCCGGGACCGTTGCACGACACCGTCACCACGACGCCGCGCCGTTCCGATCACGGAACGGTGCGGCTGGGCCGCCGCGACATCGACGGCCTTATCCTGTGCGCCGAGCATTCCGGCGCGCCGTATGACCTGCTGGCCGCCGCGCTGGCCGCGCAGCCGGCGAGGCTGCGCGGGATTACCGCGCGGTGGCGGCGGGCCGGGTTCGCCGCCACCGGGCGGCTGGGTCCCGGCCCGGCCTGGTGCTGGCTGACGCCCGCTGGCATGACGGCCACCGGGCTCGGCTACCCGACGACCCGCCCGGCGATGGCCCGCCTGGCGCACATCCGCGCGGTGCTGGCCGCCCGGCTGTGGCTCCAGGCCGCCCCGGCCTGGAGCCAAGGCCACGCGTGGTGGCATTCCGAACGGCGCTTGCGCGCCGCCCAGCCGGTCCCGGCCCGCGCCGGGCATCTGCCCGACGCCGAGGTCCACTGGCCGAGCCTGGACGCCAGCCCGTACGCCGGGCAGGTCTGGGCCATCGAGGTCGAGCTGACCCCCAAGCCGCTGCCCCGCACGGCGCGGATCATGGCCGGGCTGCTCACACCCGCGCGGTACGCCCAGGTGATCTACCTGGCCGCCCCGCCGGCCCGGCCCGTCGTGGCCAGGGCCGCAGGCACCCTCCCCGACGGCCAGCGGTCCCGGATCGTGATCCGGGACCTGCCCCCGTACGCGTTCACCCCCGAGGGGCCATGATGACTGTCTTTTCCTGGATCAGGCTGACCGTCTGCTTGTGGCTGCTCCGCAAGGCGATCAAAGGGCTCGGCTGGCTGCTCCTGGTTGCGGTGCTGGTGGCGGTGTGGCCGGTCACTGTCGTGACCGTCCTGGGCTATCTCGCCGCGTCGCGGCGGGGCTGGCCGCCGGCCCGGCTGTACCGTGCCGCCGCCGCGACCGTCGTCCTAACCGTCCTGTACGCGGCCGGGCAGGTGCTGGCCCGGCACGGCGGCCGGGCCGCCGCGCTGGCCCCGGTGCGGGACTGGGCGGGCGGCTGGCACCGTGACGCGCTCGTGGCGGCCAGGATGTTCGTGCTGGTGTGCCCGGTCGCGGTTCCGGCCGGGCTGGCCCTGGCCGCCGCGCTGTGGTCGTGGCGGAACTACGCGGTCAGCGCGGGGATCGGCGGCCGGATGGCGTCGGCCCCGGTCACCTTCGACAACCGGCAGTGGCGCAGGCAGGTCAGCGCGGCCAAGGGCCGCACCGCCGCCCCCGGCTCAGTCCCTCTGCTGACCCGCAAGGGAACCATCCCGGTCGGCGGGACCATCCGCGCGGTCGGCTGCGGCTGGCAGCCGGTCTTCGCCCTGCCCGCCGCCGCGTGCGGGCGGCACACGGTGATCGTGGGAGCGACCGGCAGCGGGAAGACGAATCTGATGATCCGGTTGTGGGCGGGCTGGTTCACCGCCGCCCTGGACGCGCACCATGCCGGGGAGGGCAACCGGCCGCTGCTGATCGTGCTGGACTGCAAGGGCGGCAAGGACGCCCGCCGCAAGGCCGAACGGACCCGCCGGCTGATCTACGGGGCCGGCGCCCGGAACGTGGCGATCTGGCCTGATCAGGCCCGTGTGTCCCTGTGGGACCTGCCGGCCCCGGACCTGGCCGTGCTGCTGTATCAGATGATCGAGTCGGGCGCCGGCAGCGCCGCCTACTACGCCGACATCCTGTACGCGGCCACGGTCCTGGCCGTCACCGCCCCGCCCGGACCTCCCGCCAGCGCGGCCGGGTTCCTGGAACGGCTCGATGAGCACTGGCTGACCGCCGCGTGGGACGACGGCCAGCACCCCGGCCACGCTGACCGGGTCCGGGCCGCCGCCCGGCACCTGCCCGACATCCAGCTCCGCTACACCACCCTCCTTGAGCGGCTAGGCCCCGCGTTCGACGGACCCGGCCAGCTCACCGACGCCGACTGCTGGTATTTCATCTTGGAAGGCACCCGCGAACCGTCGGTGGCCGAAGCGCAGGCCCTGGCCCTGACCGAGCTGGCCGCCCGCGCCGCCACCGCCCCGGACGGCCCGCAACGGGCCATCCTCCTCGCGGCCGATGACTACTCCGCCGTGTCCCGCCGCGTGCCGCTCTCGAACTTGTATGAACGGGGCCGGTCCCTCGGGATCGCCGTCCAGGTGAGCGCGCAGACCTGGCAAGGGCTGGGTGCCGATGATGACGAGCGGTACCGGATCGCGGCGACTGCTGACGGCGGCTTGTGGGTGATGCACACCCCCTACCCCGAGCCGCTGTGCGAGCTGGCCGGGACACGCCGGGTGCTGGAGACTGCGCACAAGCTGATCGGGAACTCCTGGGGGGATGAGGGCTCGACCCGGCTGCAGCACGCCTGGACCGCCGACCCGGACCTGATCCGCCGCATGGGCATCGGGCAGGCGTGCTACATCTCCCACGGCACGGCCACGTTCGTGCAGGTCGCCCGGCCCAAGCCGTCCCCGCTGACCCTGCTGCCCGCCCCCGTCCCCGCCCCGCCTGCCGAGCCCCCGGCCCGGCCGCCCGCACCTCGTGAGGAACCGGCCCCGCCGCCACGCTGGCCTTCTGCCCGTTTCGATGATCACTTCGGACCCGGAGCCGCCCTATGACCTTCAACCCGTTCGAGGCCCTCGGCCTGCCGACCCGACCCGACCTGGACGACGACCAGGTCCACGCCGCCTGGCTGACCATCGCCAAGGCCACCCACCCCGACCGGCCCGACGGCGGCGACCCCGCCTGGTACGCCCAAGCCTCCGCCGCCTACCACCAGATCGGCTCCCCCTGGGGCCGCTCGGAGGCCTACGCCGACATGATCGAGGCCCAGAACGGCGGCACCATCCCCCTGCCGTTCCTCATCCACGACCCCGCCCCCGTCCCGCGTACCTACCGGCCGCTGCGGCTGCTCCCCGCCCGGATCATGCACGGCAGGCCGGTGCGGCTGCTGATCCGGGCCGCAGCGTGCGCCGGGCTGTCCCTGCTCGTGCTGCGGCTGATCCCAGGTACCGCTGCCGCGCCCGCCGACGTGGCCGGGCTGGGCTGGTTCTTCGTGCTGACCGCCCGCTCGGACCTGGCACCGCCGCCCCGCCGCTAACCCGTCAAGACCAAGGTGGGTGACCGGTGCCGCGCCGCGTGATTCTTTACCCACCTGCCAGGCGCGGGACCCTCGCCGGGCAAGCCCGGGGGGCCAGGCCGGACCCACAAAGGGCCGGGCAGGGGCGGCCCGGCCTCGCCAGGCCAGCGTACGGCCCCCCGGACATGCCCGGCCCCGCACCAGCCAGGACACCGGCCAAACAATCCCGCGCCGCTCCGGTAAATGCCCGTAAATCAGGGCCGTGCGAATACCGCGAGAAAAGGAGTCACCACCCGTGCCGGAAATGCAGGATCACCGCGATGACCAGGAAAAACACGGCAGTAATTCACCTGGAATTGTTAACGGGCCGCGTGTTATCAGTTACAATTTGAATGAAGGGGAAAGGCCCGGAGGGATGAAAGTCCGGTTCAAAATCCGGGTAGAGACAGGCAGGAAAGCCGCCGCGCTGAACGCGCAGCAGGCCGAGGCAATCAAGGAGCTATTGCAATGGGCACGCCAGCACCAACCAGACTGACCCTGGTCGCCAGCGCCGCGACGGCCGGCACCAGCGCCCCCGCCGAACCGGTACCGGTCGCCGTCCTGGCCCGCACCTCCACCCTCGCGCTCCAAGACCCGGCCGCCTCGCTAAACCGCCAGCTCCGCTCCTGCCAGGCCTGGCTACCTCCAGGCTGGTACATCGCCGGCTACTACTGGGACGTGGAATCCGGAGGCCTCGACCTGGAGGCCCGCAGCCAAGGGCAGGCCTGGCAGCCCTTCGCCGCCGCCGGCATCCCCCGCGACGGCGGCATGGCCGACCTGCTCACCGAAGCCAAAGCCCCCCTCCCCAGGTTCGCCGCCGTCATCTGCGAAGACATCGAACGCAGCGCGCGGGACACGTTCAACGCGCTGAAACTGGAAAAGGAACTCTCCCGCGAAGGCATCCCGCTGTTCGCCACCGACGAACCCGCCTCCATCGAAGGGATCAACGCCACCACCGTCCTGGTGCGCCGCGTCAAGCAAGGCGTAGCGGAATGGTTCCGGCTCCAGCTCAAGGAAAAGGCGTGGAAAGGCCTCCAAGAGCATTCCCTGGCCGGCTGGAACATCGGCCCCGCCGCCTACGGGTACCTGGCCGACCGCATCCCGCACCCCGCCCCGGCCAAAGCCGCCCAGGGCCGCACCAAAAGCCGGCTGATCCTGGACCCCGACCGCGCGCCCGTGGTGGCCCGCATCTACGACTGGCGCGTGATCGACCGGCTGTCGGTCCGTGCGATCACGGCCCGGCTCAACGCCGACCCCGCCTGCCCGGCCCCGGACGGCAAACCCGGCTGGACCGGCCCAGGCGTGGCCAAGATCCTGGCCAACCCCAAGTACACCGGGCACATGGTCTACGGCCGGGTCCGCACCCAGCACGGCCGCAAGGTCGCCGTCCCCCCGGACCAGTGGGTCTGGTCCGCCGAGCCCACCCACCCCGCCATCATCGACCGGGCCACGTGGGACGCCGCCCAGCGCATCGGAGCCGAACGCGGCAACGTCCGCGACCCCGAGACCCCCACCACCCGGCAAGGACGGCGATACATCCTGCGCTCCCGCATCCGGCACCACGCCTGCCAGCGCCGCATGTGCGGCACCTGGCGGACCAGCGGGAACGGCCGGACCTACATCTACTACAAGTGCCCCCACGACCCGGCCAACCCCCGCCACGCCGCCGCCTACCCCGACCACGGCACCGTCGCCCTTAGCGAGACCGTCATCATGGCCGCCATCGGCAGCTTCTTCGACCAGTACGTGTTCGGCCACGACCGCGCCGCCCTGCTCGCCGCCCAGCTCCCCGCCACCACCGCCGAACACGCCGCCGCCCGCGACCGGCAGCAACGGCACCTGCACGCCGAGCTGGCCCGCATCGACACCGCCGAACACGCCCTGATCACCGAGCTAGAGCACCCCGCCGACCCCGGCGACCCCGCCGCCCAGGCCTACCGCGCCCGCATCCGCGCCCGGTTCGCCGACCTGTACGCCGAACGCACCCGCACCGAGGCGCAGCTAGCCGACCTGAACGCCGCAGCCCCCCCGGACAACGACCCCGCCCTGCTCGACACGCTCCCCATCGCCGCCGCCCTGTTCACCGACGCCCCCGACCGGATCAAAGAAGCCCTCCTCGCCGCGTTCGACATCCAGGCCCTCTACCGGCACGACCAGAACCAGGTCACCATCTGGGCCAGCCTCACCGCCGACACCCCCCGCACCATCGCCGCCCTCCTCAACGACCCCCGCACCGACAGCGACACCAGCACCACCACCCCAGCCCCGGACACCGTTTACCATTCAGCACCCGCCCCTATGGCATCGGTAACGACCCACGATGTTTGGTTTGGGAGGCGCAGTGGCGGGTGAGCGGACGGTTTTGGTGACGGGGGCGAATACTGGGATCGGGCGGGCCACGGCGCTGGCGCTGGCCACGGAGGGCTGGCGGGTTTGGGTGGCTGCGCGGTCGGAGCGCAAGGGGCAGGCGGCGGTGGATTCCATCAAGGCCGCCACAGGGAACGACGCGGTCTTCTTGCTGATGCTGGACCTGGCGGATCTTTCGTCGGTGCGGGACTGCGCCACGTCGTTCCTGGAGCCGTACGAGCCGCTGCATGTGCTGATCAACAACGCTGGGGTGGGCGGGAGGCGGGGGCTGACCAAGCAGGGGTTTGAGCTGATGTTCGGGGTGAACCACCTGGGGCACTTTCTATTGACGCAGCTACTGCTTGACCGGCTTCGCGACAGCGCGCCCGCCCGGGTGGTGACGGTGTCCAGCGACGCGCACTATCAGGCGCGCGGGATCGACTGGGCGGCGCTGCGACGGCCGGCGCGCGGCATCACCGGGCTGCCCGAGTACGCGGTGTCCAAGCTGTGCAACGTGCTGTTCTCGCAGGAACTGGCGCGGCGGACAGCGGGGACCGGGGTCCATGCGTACGCGCTGCATCCGGGGGTGGTGGCCTCGGACATCTGGCGGCGGGTGCCGTGGCCGGTGCGGCCGCTGGTCACCCGGCGCCTGCTGCCGGTGGACGAGGGCGCGCGAACGTCGGTGTACTGCGCGACCTCGGCCGACGTGGCCGGCGACAACGGCCTGTTCTACGACAAGTGCGCGGTGCGCGAGGCCAGCCAGGTGGCCACCGCGGCGCTCGGCGGCGAACTGTGGCAACGCAGCGAAAGCTGGACCGCAGCGTACATGGCATGATCGTGGTGGTGGGTACGCGGGCGGTAAAGGGAGGCTGGGGGCATGGACCTTCCCGTCAACCCGCCGGTGGCGCCGATGCTGGCCAAGCCGGTGGAGGGCATTCCCGACGGGGACTACGTATTCGAGCCGAAGTGGGACGGCTTCCGGTCGATCGTGTTCCGCGACGGCGACGAGGTGGAGATCGGCAGCCGCAACGAGCGGCCCATGACGCGGTACTTTCCCGAGCTGGTGGCCGCGGTTCTGGCTGAGCTCCCCGAGCGCTGCGTGATCGACGGGGAGGTCGTGGTGCCGGACGCGGCCGGGCAGCGGTTGGACTTCGAGGCGCTGCAGCTGCGTATCCACCCGGCGGCCAGCCGGGTGACGCTGCTGGCCGAGCAGACGCCCGCCCACTTCATCGCGTTCGACCTGCTCGCTTTGGGCTCGGAGTCGGTTATGGAACGGCCGTTCGCCGAGCGCCGGGCCATGCTCGAGGGCGCCCTGGCCAAGGCGGGCTCGGCTGTTCACCTGACGCTGGCCACCAGGGACCGTTCGGTGGCGACCGGGTGGTTCAGCCAGTTCGAGGGGGCCGGCCTGGACGGGCTGATCGCCAAGCCCGCCGACGGGGTGTACGAGCCGGACAAGCGGGTGATGAAGAAGATCAAGCATGAGCGCACCGCGGACTGCGTGGTGGCGGGCTACCGGGTGCACAAGAGCGGGTCTGACCGCATCGGGTCCTTGCTGCTGGGACTGTACAAGGACGACGGCCGCCTGGCCAACGTGGGCGTGGTCGGCGCGCTCCCGATGGAGCAGCGGATCGAGCTGTTCAAGGAGCTGCAGCCGCTAGTCACGGGGTTCGAGGGGCATCCGTGGGACTGGGGTGCGCACGCCGCCGGGCAGCGCACGCCGCAGACGGCCATGGCCAGCCGGTGGAACGCGGACAAGGACCTGTCGTTCGTCCCGCTGCGCCCGGAGCGGGTGCTCGAGGTCCGCTACGACCACATGGAGGGCACGCGGTTCCGGCACACCGCGCAGTTCGTCCGGTGGCGGCCGGACCGTTCGCCGCGGTCGTGCACGTACGAGCAGCTCGAGGAGCCGGTCAGCTTCGACCTGGCCGAGATCCTGCGCGGAGGTGGCGCGTTATGGCCGAGCCGAAACTCGTGCTTTCGCTGGATGGCCACGACGTCGCGATCAGCAACCCGAGCAAGGTGTTCTTCCCGCGGGCCGGGGTCACCAAGCTGGACATGGTGCGGTACTACCTGTCGGTGGCGCCCGGGGCGCTGGGCGGGGTGGGCGGCCGGCCGATGGCGCTCAAGCGGTTCGTGAACGGGGCCGAGAGCGAGCCGTTCTTCCAGAAACGGGCCCCGGACAAGCGCCCGGACTTCATCGAGACCGTCGAGCTGCGCTTCCCGTCCGGGCGCACCGCCGACGAGGTGGTGGTCAACGACGAGGCCGCGCTGGCCTGGGTGATCAACCTGGGCTGCATCGACCTGAACCCGCATCCGGTGCGTGCTTCCGATCTCGACCACCCCGACGAGCTGCGGGTCGACCTGGACCCGGTGCCCGGGGTGCAGTGGCCGCAGATCAGGGACGTGGCCCTGGTGGCCAGGGACGTGCTGGCCGACTTCGGGCTGACCGGCTGGCCGAAGACGTCCGGGTCGCGCGGCATGCACATCTACGCGCGGATCGAACCGCGCTGGACGTTCAGCGAGGTGCGGCTGGCGGCGGTGGCGGTGGCGCGGGAGATCGAGCGGCGGGCGCCGGACCTGGCCACCTCCAAATGGTGGAAGGAAGAACGGCACGGCGTGTTCGTCGACTACAACCAGAACGCCAAGGACCGCACGGTGGCCTCGGCGTACTCGGTCCGCCCGGTGCCCGACGTGCGGGTTTCGGCCCCGCTGACCTGGGGCGAGGTACCTTCCTGCGATCCGGCGGAATACACGATCGCGACCATGCCGGACCGGTTCGCGGCCATCGGCGATCCGTGGGCGGGCATGGACGAGGCGGCCGGGTCGCTGGCCGCGCTGCTGGAGCAGGCGGTCCGGGACCAGGCGGCGGGCCTGCCCGACGCGCCGTGGCCGCCCATGTACGACAAGCAGGCCGGTGAGGCGCCGCGGGTCCAGCCGTCCAAGCGGCGTTCGGGTGCCGCGGCTCCCCCGGCGCCGGGCAAGGACGCCGGACCCACCGGCCGGCGACGCAGCACGATGCCGCTGATCGAGATCGCCCGGGCCGAGACCAAGGCCGAGGCCATGGCCGGGCTGGAACGGTGGAAGGACAAGCACCCGTCGGTGTGGCCGCAGCTCGAGCCGCGCGACGTGCTGGTCGACGCGATGCGCGGGCGCAGTTCGGCGTGGTACCGGATCCGGGTCAACCTGCAGCACGTGCCCGAGGCCGAGCGCCCGGCCCAGGAAGCGCTGGAAGTGGACTACGACCCCTGGGCCGGCTTCCAGCCGTAGCCGGGGCGGCGCCAGCACCCGTGAACGTGGCGTTGCGCTGGGGCGGATGGGACTTGCGGGACGCGGCAGCCTCCGGTTCGCAGGGCTATGGCACACACGTCCCGGCAAAGCGGAGCACATCAACTGGGCCAGCGCCCGCGAGGGCCGTCAGCTGGCCATCGACGTCACGCTGCGGCGCTGATTCCGGCTCCGCGCAACGTGGTGGATCCCGGCATCCACCACCGTAGGGGGTGGTGAAACCCGGGGTTCACCACATACGGGCTGCGTCCGGGCCGCGTCCCCGGCATCGCGTCCTCACCATGAGATGCCTGGCACCACACCGGAATGCCACCCGGCGGGGCGGGGGCGCGGGCGGGGCGGGGGTTGAGCGAGAGGGCGCGGGCGGGGCGGGGAAGCGCCCAGCTAGCTCGGGCGGCCGAGGCCGGCGTCGCGGGCCATGATGATGGCCTGGTTGCGGTCGGCGACCTGCAGTTTGGCGAAGATGGCGGCGATGTGGTTGGCGACCGTTTTGGGGGCGATCGACATCCGCTGGGCGATCTCGGGGTTGCGGACCCCGGCCGCGATGAGGTCGAGCACCTGGCGTTCCCGGCTGGTCAGGTCCGGGAACGGGACGCTGGGCCCGGGCGGGGCGGCGGCCAGGCCGAGCACCCGGCGGGCGATACCCGGGCCGAAGATGGCCTGGCCGGCCGCGACCGCGTGGATGGCGCGCACGATCTCGTCCTGGCCGGCGCCCTTGAGGACGTAGCCGCGCGCGCCCGCGCGCAGGGCGGCGAACACCGAGTCGTCGTCGTCGAACATGGTGAGCATCAGCACCGCGACACTCGGCGCCGCGCGGGCGATCTCCCCCGCGGCCGCGACCCCGCTGAGCTCGGGCATCTGGATGTCCAGGACCAGCACGTCGGGCCGGAGCGTGACCGCGGCGCGGACCGCCTCGCGGCCGGTGCTCGCGGTTCCGGCCACGGTCAGGGACGGGACCGAGGCCAGCAGGGCCGAAAGCCCGTCGCGCACCACCGGATGATCGTCGGCGATCACCACCCGGATCCCGGCCTCGGTCATCGGACGGTCAGCTCCGTCACGGCGGGGCCGGTCATCGGGCGGTCAGCTCCGTCGCGGCGGGGCCGGTCATCGGGCGGTCAGCTCCGTCGCGGCGGGGCCGGTCATCGGCGGTCAGCTCGGCGGCGGCGGGGCTGAGGGGAAGGGCGGCGGTGACGCGGCCGCCGCCGCCCGGGGTGGGGCCGGCCTCGCACGAGCCGCCTAGCTCGGCAGCGCGCTCACGCATCGAGACCAGGCCTAGACCCGCCTGCCACGACGATCCCGGTCCGGTGCCGTCA
The DNA here is from genome assembly GCA_963787645.1 of uncultured Actinomycetes bacterium. GTDB lineage: Bacteria > Actinomycetota > Actinomycetes > Streptosporangiales > Streptosporangiaceae > Palsa-504. Next base: position 417,503 of record CAWBDS010000009.1, read on the forward strand.
TCACTGACCTCGATGAGCAAGCCGGCGCCGTCCGGCAGGGCCAGCCGGACGGTGATCCGGGTGGCGTCGGAGTGCCGGGCCGCGTTGGTCATGGCCTCGGTGACGATCCGGTAGGCCGCGACCTCGACCGCGGCGGGCAGCGGCGGCAGGTCGTCGGGGGCGTCCAGCTCGACCGCCACGCGGCCGCCGTCGGCGCGCTGGGCCAGCCGGGCGCACTGCTGGCGCAGCGATCCGATCAGGCCCAGGTCGTCTAGGGCCGGCGGGCGCAGGCCGTAGACCAGGCGGCGGATATCGTCGATGGCCGCGGTGGTGTCGGCGCGCAGCTGACCGAGCAGCTCGCCGGCTCGTTCCGGGTCGCCGGCCAGCGTGTTGCGGGCCGCGTCGGCCTTGAACGCGATCCCGGTCAGGGCCGGCCCGAGCCCGTCGTGCAGGTCCCGCCGGAGGCGGCGGCGTTCCTCCTCCCGGGTGGCCACGATGCTCAGCCGGGAGTCCTGCAGCGCGGCCGACAAGGCGGTGGCGTGCAGGGCCAGCGCCAGCGGGCCGGCCAGCAGCTCGAGCACGGCTAGGTCCGGCGCGCCGAGGCGGCGCTGCCCGGCCCGCAGCCCGACGATAAGCTCGCCGATGCGAACCTCGTCGTAGCGCAGGCCGATGCTGTGCAGCAGCTCGGGGGCGGTCCCGTGGGCCGCGGCCTCGGCGGGACCGAACCGCACGGCGGCAAACGGCAGCCGCAGCGAATCGCACAGCGCCTCCAGGACGCCGGGCAGCCCGCTGGCACCGGTGCCGGCCAGCCGCTCGCCGACCAGGGACACGGCGCGCACCGGATCGCCGCGGTCGCCGTACAGGGCCCGGTCGATCACTCGCTGCAGCGCGATCCGGGCCGGATTGAAGCCGATGGCGATGACGATGCTGGCCGCGATCGCGCTGCCCAGGTTGACCCGGGTACGCACCAGCACGTCCAGCACGGCGACCAGCCCGATATACACGCCCGCGGCGGCCGCGGTCAGCACGCCATACAGCAAGGTCCGGGAGACGACCAGGCGAATGTCCAGCAGCCGGTAACGCAGGATGGCGATGGTCACCGCGGCCGGGATCAGCGGGATGACGAGCAGCCCGAGGATCGGCCCGGCATCGAAGATGCCCCAGACCACGCCGGCGTAGGGCAGCACGATCATCACGGCCAGCAGCAGCCACAGCAGCTGGCGGCGCTCGGCGTCGCCGCCGCGGCGGTACCGGATCACGAGCGAGGCCAGGATGAGGGCGAGAATCGCGGCCCAGGCGATATTGGCGATCGCCCACAGCGCGGTGAGCCGGTCATAGCCGGGAAGGACCAGGTACGGGGTCACCGTCCGGCTGTCGATCGTCACGCTGCCCGGGCCGGTGAACATGAGCTCGAACAAGACGGCTTCGGCCGCGATCGTCCAAGTCAGCCAGCGCCAGCGCAGGCTGGGCGGGCGGCCGTCGGGGAACAGCAGCAGGGCCAGGGGCAGGCACAGCCCGATGGCCAGCGGCCAGGCCAGGCCGAACAGCGAGGCCAGGGCGCTGAGCGCGGCGGCACTCCAGGCGTGCCCGGCGCCGAACTCGGCGAGCCCCGCCGCGGCGGCCGACGTCGCGTACGCCACACCGCCGGACAGGAACAGCCAGCCGACCGGGTTACGCGGGCGGTGCCAGGCCAGCAGCGACCCGCAGGCCGCTAGGGTCAGGCCGATGGCGCCGTTGGTGACCAGGAAGGCGCCGACCGCGTCGGCGAACGACAGGTTCGCGGCCAGCGCGCAGGCGATCCCGGTGGCCAGCTCGGCCGCCGCCAGCCCGAGCAGGCCGACGGCCAGCACCCTGGTGGCCGTGCCCGGCTGATTCGCCATGCACCCATGATGACCTGTGCCGGTCCGGATGTCGCGGGTGCGTTCAGCCACGGCGGGTGATCCATACCGACAGGTGAGCGGGTTCCAGGGCGTCCTGGACGACCGCGGTCAGGTCCGCGCTGACCGCGTCGAGGTCCACGGCGTCCTGCAGCCGGGCGGCGAAGGAGGCGAGCGCCTGGTCGGCGTCGTAGCGGGACCGGTTGAACTGCCGGTCGACCAGCTTTTGGATGCGCCGTCGCAACGGCGCGAACAGGGCGGCGCAGGCCAGGGTGGCGATGGCCACCGCGACCGGGCCGTGCAGCGGCAGCGCGTGCGTGGTCAGCAGGACGAGCCCGGCGTAGACGCCAACCAGCAGGCCGGTCACGATCGCGTAGGCCAGAGTGCGGGAGAACACCAGCCGGATGTCCAGCAGCCGGTACCGCAGGATCGCCACGGTGATCGCGGCCGGGATCAGCGGGATGACCAGCAGCCCCAGCACCGGCCCGGTACCGAGGAGCCCCCACCACAGGCCGACGTACCCGAACACGACCAGGCAGGCCAGGACGAGCCACAGGAGCTGGCGGCGTTCGGCCTCGGTGCCGCGGCGGTACCGGACCACCAGCGAGGCGACGGCGACGGCGAAGACCACGGGCCAGGCGATGCTGCCGGCCGTCCACAGCGCGGTCAGGCGGTGGTAGTCCGGCACGGTCAGGTACGGGGTCAACGTGACACCGCCGGAGCTCAGCGTGCCCGGGCCCGCGAAGCTCAGCACGAACAGCACGCCCGCCACCGCCGCGGCCCAGACCGACCAGTGCCAGATCGATTTGGCCCAGCGCGGCCCGGCCGGGCGGCCGTCCGGGAACAGCAGCAGGGCCAGGGGCAGGCACAGCCCGACCGCTACCGGCCAGGCGAGGATGAACAGGGAGCCCAGCACGCTGAGCAAGGTTGTGTCCCAGCCGTGCCTGGCGCCGAACATGGCCACCTGCGCGATGGAGGCCGACGTCGCGTCGGCCAGGCCGGCGGCCAGGAACAGCCAGCCGATCGGGTTGCGCGGGCGGTGCCAGGCCAGCAGCACCCCGCACGCCGCGAAGCCCAGGCCCATCGCGCCGTTGGTCACCGTGAAGCTGCCCACCGCGTCGGCGAAGCTAATCCGGTCTGCGAGCGCCGCGGCGACCCCGGCGGCGAGTTCCGCGGCGGCCAGCGCGGACACGCCGGCGGCCAGGGTCCGGGGCCACGGGTGCCTGGGGGGCTCCGGGCTCCCCGGGCGCTCCGGGCTCGCCAGGCACTCCGGGCTCGCCGGGTTCGCCGGGCTCGCCGGGCGGGAGCGAGCGGTCATGGCAGCAGCCTGGCCCGGGGCCGTCCCGGGGTCATGGGTGCGCTCACCCAGGCGGGGCGGGAACCTTTCCCGGCGGGCGCGGCACGCCTGGTGGCCCGTTCGGAGTAATGGTCTTAGTCGACGTCCACCCAGTCCAGCGTGCGCTGGACCGCCTTACGCCAGCCGGTGTAGCCGGTGCGGCGCTGTTCTGGGGTCCAGGACGGATCCCAGCGCCGGGATTCGTGCCAGTTGGCGCGCAGTTCGGCGGTGTCGCGCCAGAAGCCAACGGCCAGGCCGGCCGCGTAGGCGGCGCCGAGCGCGGTGGTCTCGGCCACCACCGGCCGGCTGACCGGCACGCCCAGGATGTCGGCCTGCAGCTGCATGGCCAGGTCGTTGGCGGTCACCCCGCCGTCGACCTTGAGCACCTCGAGCCGGACCCCGGAATCGCGTTCCATGGCCTCGGCCACGTCCCGGCTCTGGTACCCGATGGCCTCCAGCGTCGCGCGGGCCAGGTGCGCGCTGGTGTGGAACCGGGACAGGCCGACGATCGCGCCGCGCGCGTCGGCCCGCCAGTACGGCGCGAACAGGCCGGAGAAGGCGGGCACGAAGTAGACCCCGGCGGTGTCGGTGACCTGCGCGGCGAGGGTCTCGCTGTCCGCCGCCCCGCTGATGATGCCCAGCTGGTCGCGCAGCCACTGCACCGCGGCGCCGGTGACCGCGATCGACCCCTCCAGGGCGTAGCTGGCGGGCTCGGCACCGAACTTGAAGCACACCGTGGTGAGCAGGCCGCTGGCGCTGCGCACGATGTCCGGGCCGGTGTTGAGCAGCAGGAAGTTGCCGGTGCCGTAGGTGTTCTTGGCCTCGCCGGGGGCGAAGCACACCTGGCCGGCCATGGCCGCCTGCTGGTCGCCGAGCATGCCGGTGATCGGGAGTTTTTTGCCGAACGGGCCGTTGGGTGTCGTGTGGCCGTAGGGCTCGGGCGTGGCCGACGGCTTGATCTGAGGCAGCATGGCGCGCGGGACGGTGAACAGGCCGAGCAGCTCGTCGTCCCAGTCCAGGGTGGTCAGGTCCATCAGCATGGTGCGGCTGGCGTTGGTCACGTCGGTGACGTGCACGCCGCCGCCGGGGCCGCCGGTCAGGTTCCACAGCAGCCAGGTGTCGATGGTGCCGAAGATCGCTTCGCCGCGCTTGGCGTCGGCGCGCAGGCCCTCGATGTTGTCGAGCAGCCAGCGCAGTTTGCCGCCGGAGAAGTAGGTGGCGGGGGGCAGGCCCGCCTTGCGGCGGATCGTCGGCCCGTGTTCCTGGCGCTCCAGGGCGGCGGCGATGGAGTCGGTCCGGGTGTCTTGCCAGACGATGGCGTTGGCGTACGGGCGGCCGGTGCGCCGGTTCCACACCACGGTGGTCTCGCGCTGGTTAGTGATGCCGAGCGCGGCGAGGTCTTCGGGCTTGAGGTCGCTGGTGTTCAGCACGGTCTTGATGACCGCGTTGGTGCGCTCCCAGATCTCCACCGGGTTGTGCTCGACCCAGCCGGCCCGGGGCAGCACCTGGGTGTGCTCGAGCTGGTGCCGGGCGACCTCGGCGCCGGAGTGATCGAAGATCATGAACCGGGTGCTGGTGGTGCCCTGGTCCACCGCGCCGACGAAATCGGCCACGCTTTGCCTCCCCGTTTCGCTGTGATCCCGACATCGGAGGATAAACCGCTGTTCACCGGCGTGTCGTGGTTTGCGGCTAGATTGACGGTGTACATACCCTAGGAGTAGGGAGCACCGTCTCGATGGGGGAATGCCGATGGTGACGAACGGCGTTCTGGACGCCCGCGAGCGCGGCGCCATGCTCGGGCGGCTGGCCACCGAGCGGTTCGACGTGCTGGTCATCGGGGGCGGCATCACCGGGGCCGGGGCCGCGCTGGACGCCGCGTCCCGCGGGCTGCGGGTGGCCCTGGTGGAGGCCCGCGACCTGGCCTCGGGCACCTCGAGCCGGTCGAGCAAGCTGGTCCACGGCGGGCTTCGGTATCTGGAGCAGCGTGATTTCAAGCTGGTCTACGAGGCGCTGCGGGAGCGCGATCTGCTCGTGTCCAAGCTCGCCCCACACCTGGTCAAGCCCATCTCGTTCCTGTATCCGCTGTACAAGAAGGTGGTGGAGCGGCCGTACGTGGGGGCCGGCCTGACCCTGTACGACGCGATGGAGGGCACGCGCCGTCCGGTGCCGCACCACCGGCACCTGACCGCCAAGGGCGCGCTTCGCCTGGCGCCGGCGCTGGCCCCCGAACGGCTGGCCGGCGCGATGCTCTATTACGACGCGCAGGTTGACGACGCCCGGCACACGCTGACCGTGGCCCGGACCGCGGCCGCGCACAGCGCGGTGATCGCGACCCGGGTCAGCGCGGTGTCGGTGCTGCGTTCGGCCGACGGAGAGCGGGTGATCGGGGCGCGGGTGCGCAACGAGGAGACCGGCCACGAGGTCTCGGTGCGGGCGGACGCGGTGGTGGTCTGCGCGGGAGTGTGGACCGATCTGGTGCACGAGCTGGCCGGGGTTCGGGCCGGTTACCGGGTCCGGATGTCCAAGGGCGTGCACATCGTGGTGCCGCGGTCGGCGGTGGACGCCGGCACGGGGATGATCCTGCGCACCGACAAGAGCGTGCTGTTCTTCATCCCGTGGGGCGATCGGTGGATCGTGGGCACCACCGACACCGACTTCTCCGGCGACCGGGCCGAGCCCGTCGCGACGCAGGCGGACGTGGACTACATCCTGACCATGGCGAACCGGGTCCTGGCTCGCCCGCTGACCCAGGCCGACGTCATCGCGGTGTACGCGGGGCTGCGGCCGCTGGTGGCCGCGGCGTCCGGGTCGTCGAAGGGGGCCAAGCCCACGACCAAGGTGTCCCGGGAGCACGTGGTGGACAATCCGGTGCCCGGCCTGGTCAGCATCGCGGGCGGCAAGTTCACGACCTACCGGCTGATGGCCCGGGACGTGGTGGACGTCGCGGTAGCGGACTTCGGCCGTCCGGTGCCGTCCTCGGTGACCGACCAGGTGCCGCTGCTGGGCGCGGACGGCCTGGCCGCGGTCCGGGCCGGCGCGGGGCGGCTGGCCGAGGACTACCGGGTGCCGCAGGCGGCCGTGGAGCACCTGCTGGACCGGTACGGGGCGCTGGCGGCCGAGGTACTCGACCTGATCCGGGCCGATCCTGGCCTGGCTGAGCCGCTGGCCGACGAGCATCCGTACCTGCGCGCCGAGGTGGTCTACGCGGTCACCCATGAGGACGCGCTGCACGTCGAGGACGTGCTGATGCGGCGGATGCGCCTGTACATCGAGTCGGCCGACTCGGGTACGGGCGCGGCGGCGCAGGTGGCTTCGATCATGGGCCGGCTGCTGGGCTGGAGCCGCCGCCGTCGCGCGGCCGAGACACAGCGCTACCTGGACCTGGTCGCGGCCGAGCAGACCACGCCCGCCGCCGCCTCGTCGACGGCGCTGGCCGGGGCGATCGCGGCGGGATGAGCGCGGCGTCGGGGCCCCGGCGGCTGCTGCTGACCTTCCGGCTGGACCCGGAGCAGCGCCAGCGGCTGCGGGCGCGCCTGGCCCGGGAGGGGCACACCATGTCCGAGGTGGTGACCCACGGGCTGGCGCAGTATGTGCAGCGGGCGCGGCATGCTCCTGCTGCCGTGCCTGCTCCCGTGCCTGCTGCCGGGCGCGGTCCGGTGCCTGCTGCCGGGCGCGGTCCGGTGCTGCCCGAGCGGGTGGCGGCGTGGCTGCGCGAGCTGCGCTCGTCGGGGCGCAGCGAGCTGCTGTCGGCCACGCTGGCCGCGCTGAGCGAGGCGGGCTGGCCGCTGCGGCCGCTGGCCGAGGCGCTCGGCATCAGCAAGCAGGCCGTGCAGCGGCGCATCCGCCGCCGGATCCCGGCCGAGCTGCGCGGTCACGTGACCAACTGCGAGCCGCCGCCGCCGTTCCCGCACCGCCGCGAGGCCAGCGCCAACGGGCTGCGCCCGCACCTGACGATCAAGATCGACCACGCGCTGCGGGCGGCCGCGCACCAGGCGGCCGCGCACGAGGGCAGCTCGCTGAGCCAGGTGGTGGAGAGCATCCTGGACCGGTACCTGCACGACGGGCTGGATCAGCGTTCGTCGGGTCCTTCGTCGGGTCCTGCTGCGGGGGTGTCGCGGGCGGGCCGCCGTTCGCGGTAGGCCGCGACGTGCGGCTAGCGTCATCTTGTTGCTGTGGTGAGGAGGGCCGATGCCTTTCGGGCCGATGCCCGGCCGGCCGGTTTCGCCGACCGTTACGGCCCTGGCCGGGGCCATCTGCATCTCCAGTTCGGCGGTGCTGATGAAGCTGGCCGGCGCCTCGGCCAGCGTCACCGCGCTGGGCCGCTGCGCGTTCGCCCTGCCGCTGCTCGGCGCGCTGGCCTGGGCCGAACGCCGGCGCGGCGTACCGGCGCTGCCCTCGCGCAGCCGCTGGCTGGCCCGGCTGGCGGGCCTGTTCCTGGCCGGGGACCTGATCGTGTGGAGCCACGCGATCACGGCGATCGGCGCCGGGCTGAGCACCGTGCTGGGCAACCTGCAGGTGCTCATCATCGCCGTGCTGGCCTGGCTCTTCCTGGGCGAGCGGCCCCGCCGGTCGCTGGTGCTGGCCTCGCCGGTCATGCTGGCCGGGCTGGTCCTGGTGGGCGGGCTGGCCGACGTCGGCGGCTCGCGGGCCTACGGATCGGACCCCGGGCTCGGCGTGGTGTTCGGCGTGGGGGTGGCGGTCATCTATGCGGTCTACATCCTCACCCTGCGGCAGGCCACGTCCGGTCTGGGCCCGCGCCCGGCGGTGGCCACCGTGCTGTTCGAGGCCACGGTCGGGGCGGCGGTCGCCTCGGCGCTGCTCGGGCTGATCCTCAACGACTACCGGCTCGGGCCCGCCTGGCCGACGCTGGGCTGGCTCGCGCTGCTCGCGCTGACCTCGCAGGTACTGGGCTGGCTGCTGATCACCGTGTCCATGCCCCGGCTGCCGGCCGGGGTGATCGGCGCGCTGCTGCTGGTGCAGCCGGCCGGCTCGATCGCGCTGAGCTATGCGTTCCTGGGCGAGCGGCCGTCGCCGCTTCAGCTGGCCGGGGTGGCGCTGATCCTGGCCGGGGTGGTGGTCGCGGTGAGCGGTGCCGGGTCTGGGGTGCCTGCTTCGTCTCCTCCTGCTTCGCGGCGCAGGACCAGGATCATCCGCCAGGCGTCGGGTGCCTCCAGCGGGGCGTCGGCCTCGAAGTCGCCGTAGCTGGCCACCACGGCGAAGCCGCCGGCCAGGCGAAGGGCGGCGGTCAGCTCGGTGGCGGTCCAGAAGCGGTTGGGCACCACGTCGGTGACCGTGCGCACGGCGCCGCTGCGCGGGCGATAGGTGACGCTGACGTGTTCCCTGGTCACCTGGGTGATCGGGTCGATCTCGTCGGACCCGCCGCCCCAGCGCACGCTGACCGTCCCGCCGCCGACCTCGCTGCTCCACTGGCTGGCGGTTCGGCGTTCGGCAGCGAAGAAGTCGGCCGGGTGGGCGAGCTCCATGACGTACAGGCCGCCCGGAACCACGTGCGGCGCCAGGCAGGCCAGGTGCCGGAGCAGGTCGTCGAGGGTCAGCAGGTGGCACAGCGAGTTGAGCATGGTGATGGCCAGGTCGAACCGCCGGCCGAGGCTGAAGTCCCGCATGTCGGCCTGGACCACGGTCAGGCCGACCCCGTCCGCCGCGGCCAGCTCGCGGGCCCGCGCGCACATGGCCGGGCTGAGGTCCACCGTGGTGGCGTCCAGGCCGCGGCGCGCCAGCTCGCGGGAATGCTCGGCCGGCCCGGCCGCCAGTTCCAGCACCGATCGTGGCGCATCGGCCGCCGGGTCCCGGTGCTTACCGGACCAGCGCAGCAGCGCGTCCACCTCGCCCGGAACGTCACGGTAGGCGCAGGCGGCCTCGTAGAGCTCAGGTTCGTCGTAGATTCCAGGCACCCGACCATGATGCCCGACCGCCGTGGAACACGGACTAGCCGCGCGCCGTAAGCCTGCGGCAGACTGTCCGTCATGATGTCAGAGAGCCAGGCGCTCGAGACCCTCACCCGGGAGGATCCAGAGGCCGCCGGAGACGCGAAGGCGGCCCTGGCTTGGCTGACCGGCGACGAGGGCCTGGAGACCATCTCGCTGCTGCGCCTGCAGGAATTCCTCTGGTACGCGCTCCCGGTCAAGTGGCCGATGTCCACGCCGGGCCGGGTCGGCGTGGCCAAGGCGCTTGGCCGCCTGTTCCTGCTGGCGGGCCTGGACCGCTACGCCGCGGTCTGTTCCTCGATCGGCACCGAGCGGATCATCACCGCCTACGCCAAGGGGCACGAAGCGGGCATCACCGCCTACACCGAGGCCATCGAGGCCTCGAACGCGGCCCCGCCGGACACCGACCTGCTGGCCTGGGGTTCGGTGATGGGACCGCAGGAGCGCGCGGCCTACGACGCGTGCGCGGCCGCGCTCGAGCTGGCCTTCGCCTCGGGCGAGCTGTGCGTGGGCACCCGCGGCTGGCGGACCAAGCGGGTGGACCTGGCCAACCGCTGGCTGACCGGGCGCAGCGCGGCGGCGCTACCCCGTCCGGCGCTGGCCGGCGACGACACGGGACACGTGCCGGACGGCGCGCTGGGCACGGACACCTGGCTCGGCCGGATCAGCGCCGAGCGGATCGACGCGTGGGCGCACGGCCGGCCGGGCGAGCGGTCGCGGCTGGCCCGCGCGCTCATCCCCCGCCTGCTCGAGCCGCCCGCGCTGCCCGATGACCCGCTGCCCACGCTGCACTGGCTGCTCGGTCACGCGGACGAGGGACTGCGGCTCACCGCCCGGCACTACATCGCGCCCGCGCTGGTCACCGAGGCGGTCGACACGTTCGGCTGGCGCGACCAGCTGGTCGGCACGCTGCGCCAGGAACTAGATGTGTTCCCGCTGCACACGCTGCGCGGAATGGCCCAGGCCGAGATGGGCGCCATCCGCCGCAGCCGGACCAGCCTGGTCCTGACCAAGACCGGCAAGCTGATGGCGGCCGACCCGGCGGCCCGGTGGCACATCGGCACGGCCGCGCTGATCGGCCCGGACGACGGCCCGCAGCCCGATTTCTCGGTCGCGGTACGCGAGGCCGCGCTGCTGGTCATCTTGACCAGCGGGCCGACCGGGTACGACGACCTGACCCGGCTGCTGACCGACATCCACGGCGTGGAGGGCTGGGCCGCGGGCAGCAGCACCGGTCTGGCCAGTGCGGTACGCACCGAGCTCTACACGCTGCGGCACCGGCTGTGGGCGCTGCACCTGCTGGGCAGCGAGCGCAGCTTCAGCGCGCCGCTCTCGCTGACCGACACCGGCGTGGCCGCCGCCCTGTCTGCCCTGCTGGCCCGGGCGTTGCGCCCTCGGCACCACCTGGGCCTGGGCTGATCAGTGTCCGCCCGAGTAGATGAACCCCTGGGTGGTACTGCCGAGCGAGTTCTTACTTGGTGACCAGTTCGTCATGTTATAGATGAGCTGGCCGCGAAGGTCAGCTATGACCAGTGCAGGGGAAAGTAGCCGGTGTAGTTCTCGGCCAGGGTGGCGGCGGCGGCGCGGGAGGAGGTGACGTAGCGCAGCTGGGATAGCTGCAGTTCGTGGCCGAACCGGTCCGGGTCCGGCTCCACGTGCAGCATGGACGTCATCCACCAGGAGAAATGGGTGGCGCGCCAGACCCGCCGCAGGCTGGCGTCGGAATAGGCGTCGGCTAGGCCCGGATTCCCGTCGCGCAGCAGGCTGGTCAGCGCGGTGGCCAGCACGGTCACGTCGGCCATGGCCAGGTTGAGGCCCTTGGCTCCGGTGGGCGGGACGATGTGGGCCGCGTCGCCGGCCAGGAACAGCCGCCGGTAGCGCATGGGCGAGGCGACGAAGCTGCGCATCGGCGAGATGGCCTTCTCGGTGATCGGGCCGTCCTTCAGCTCCCAGCCGGGGATCTCCAGCCGGTGGCGCAGCTCGGCCCAGATCCGGTCATCAGGCCAGCGTTCGATGTCCTCGTCCACGCTGACCTGCAGGTACAGGCGGCTCACCTGAGGAGTGCGCATGGTGTGCAGCGCGAACCCGTCCTGGTGCCGGGAGTAGATGAGCTCGTCGGTGGAGGGCGGCACGCTGGCCAGGATGCCGAGCCAGGAGTACGGGTAGCCGCGCTCGGCCACCTGGACCAGGCCGGACGGCAGGGAGTCGCGGCAGATGCCGTGGAATCCGTCGCAGCCGGCGATCGCCTCGCAGCGGACCTCGTGCCGGGTGCCGGCCGCGTCGGTGTAGCGCAGCAGGGGCCGGTCCTGGTCGAGGTCGGCGACTTCGGTGCCGGAAACCTCGAACTCGACCTGGGCGCCGGCCGCCAGCCGGGCCTGGATGAGGTCTTTGACGATCTCGGTCTGGGCCCAGATCGTCACCCAGCGGCCACCGGTCAGGTTCTTGAAATCCAGGTGGTGGCGCTCCCCCGCGAACTGCAGGTAGATCCCGCCGTGCTCGAGCCCCTCGGCGTCCATTCGCTGGCCCAGGCCGACCGCGCGGAGCAGTTCGGTGGTCCCGGCCTCCAGCAGCCCGGCCCGCTGCCGAGCCTCGCAATAGGCCCGGCTGCGGTTCTCCACCACGATCGAGTCGATGCCGCGCAGCGCCAGCAGGTGCGACAACAGCAGGCCAGCCGGCCCGGCCCCGACGATTCCGACCTGGGTGCTGGCGGTCATGGTCATAGGCTAGAACGGATACGGGGCGATGTCGCCACGGATAGTGACCCAGCGGGTATCGGTGAACGCGTCCAGATTCGAGGTGCCGCCGAACCGCGCGCCGGTGCCGGAGGCGCCCAGGCCGCCGAACGGGATGTTCGGCTCGTCGTCCACGGTCTGCTCGTTGATGTGCACGATCCCGGTCGGGATCTGCCGGGCCAGGTCCAGGCCGCGCATGACGTCCCGGGTCAAGATGCCCAGCGACAGGCCGTACTCGCTGTCCGCGGCGAGCTTGGCCGCGTCTTCGGCGGTGGCGAAGCGGATGACCGGGGCCACCGGGCCGAACACCTCGTGGGCGTAGGCCGGCATCTGCGGGGACACCTCGGCGAGCACGGTGGGACGGTAGAACAGCCGGTCGTAGCTGCCGCCCGCGGCCAGCCGGGCACCCGCGGCCACGCTGTCGCGGACCAGGCCGTGGACCTTGTCGCGCTGGCGTTCGTCGATGATCGGGCCCAGCGCCACCTGCTCGGTGGCCGGGTTGCCGACCGGGAGATGGCCGGCCTTGCTGGCCAGCGCGGCCACGTAGTCGTCGTAGATCGCCTCGTGCACCAGGTGCCGGCCGGTGGTCATGCAGATCTGGCCCTGGTGCAGGAACGAGCCCCAGGCCCCGGCCGAGACGGCGCGGTCCAGGTCGACGTCGTCGAGCACGATGAGGGCCGAGTTCCCGCCGAGTTCGAGGTGCACGCGCTTGAGCTGGCGGGCGGCCATCTCGCCGACCCGCCGGCCCGCGGCGGTGGACCCGGTGAAGGAGATCAGCCGGATGAGCGGATCGGTGACGACCGCCTCGCCGGTCTCCACCCCGCCGGGCAGCACGTGCAGCAGGCCTGCGGGCAGTCCAGCCTCCTCGAAGACCCGGGCCAGCGCGACGCCGCCGCACACCGCGGTGCGCGGGTCGGGCTTGAGCACCACGGCGTTGCCCAGGGCCAGCGCGGGCGCGACCGAGCGGATGGCCAGGATCTGCGGGAAGTTGAACGGCGCGATCACCCCGACCACGCCGACCGGGACGCGTTCGGCGAAGCTCAGCCGGGGCTGCTCGCTGGGCAGCAGCTCGCCGTAGGCCCGAGAGGGCAGCGTGGCGGCCTCGTAGATCTCCTGGGTGGCGACGTGGGTCTCGAACCCCATGGCGGGCGGGATCTTGCCGCTCTCCCGGATTCCCCACCACTCGATATCGGCCGCGTTGGCCAGCCACAGGTCGGCGGCGCGGCGCAGGAGGGCAGACCGCTCGGTGTGCGGGGTGGCCGCCCAGGCGGGCTGTGCGGCCGCGGCGAGCTGGGCCGCACGGGTCACGTCGGCCGGGGTGGCGATCCCGGTCCGGCCGAGTTCGGCGCCGGTCGCGGGTTCGGTCACGGCGGCGTCGCCACCGCCTCCGGTGACCCACCCGCTGGAGTAGATCTTGCCGCGCCAGACCGCCTCGTCCATGAGTGCCATGACCCGCTCCTCGCGTTTCCTCGCGCCTGTTTTGGGCCGAACGTACGTAAGACGAACGATAGTTCAGAAAGCGAACGCGGGGTACGGCGGTCTATGATGTCAACGACCAAAGCAGGAGGCCCGATTGACTGACAGCCAGGAACAGGGTCATGACGGCGACTTCGTGCAGTCTCTGGAGCGTGGCCTCTCGGTGATCCGCGCGTTCGACGCGGATCACCCGAAGCTGACCTTGAGCGAGGTCGCCACGGCCACCGGCCTGAGCCGGGCCGCGGCCCGGCGCTTCCTGCGCACGCTGGTCCAGCTCGGCTACATGCGCAGCGACGGCAGCCGCTTCGCGCTGCGACCCAAGATCCTCGAGCTGGGCTACGCGTACCTGTCCAGCTTGACCCTGCCCGAGGTAGCGATGCCGCACCTGGAGCAGCTGGTCGAGCAGGTGCACGAGTCTTCCTCGGTCTCCGAGCTGGACGGGGACGACGTGATCTACATCGCCCGGGTCCCGACCAAGCGGATCATGACGGTGACGATCAGCGTAGGGACCAGGTTCCCGGCCTACGCCACCTCGATGGGCCGGGTGCTGCTGGCCGCGCAGTCCGACGAGCGGCTCGATGAGTACCTGGAGTCGACCAGCCTGCGCGGCCTGACCGGGCACACGATCACCAGCGCGACCGCGCTGCGCCGGGAACTGCGCAAGATCAGGACCCAGGGCTGGGCCCTGGTCGACCAGGAACTCGAGGAGGGGCTGCGTTCCATCGCCGCGCCCATCCGCGACGCGGATGGCCAGGTCATCGCGGCTATCAACATCTCCACGCACGCAGGCCGCCGCACCCTGAACACCATCGTCGAGGAGTTCTTGCAGCCCCTGTTGACCACCGCACACCGGATCGAGGTCGACCTGACCCGCTCCTCCCGGACCAACGCCCGCGCCCGCCCCAACGCCTAGGCTATGCGAGCCGGGCCGCGCCGGATGCGCCTCAGCGCGGAAAGCGCTGCAACGAGCGGCGCGCCGACTGGCGCCTCAGCGACCCCATCGAGCGCTCGTACCCCATTTGCGCGGAGTATCTGGCTTTCGTGGGCGATCCGGGCAATCCCAGCTGACCAAAGTTTCCACGCAAGACGGATCGACCACGCAAATGGTGAACTGCGGGGGCTCATGATGTGCGTGGGAGCAGCGCTCGGGCTCAGTTTCATGATCACGAAGGGTTTTATATATGCGCTAGCACCGAAAAGTCTTCGTGATCATGGTTACGCACTGCTTGAGCGGCGGCGGCGCGCGCGGGGGCGGGGCGGGGCGAGGCGCGGGGGACGCGTGGGGCCGGGGGCGAGTGGGGAGGGGCGGGCGTGCCAGACTAGCTTGCCATGCGGACGCTCGTTGTCGATCATCCCTTGGTCACCCATAAGCTCACCGCGTTGCGGGACGTCGCTAGTGACACCGCGACGTTCCGGAGCCTGACCGCTGAGCTGGTGACGTTGCTGGCCTATGAGGCGACCCGTGAGATACGGGTGCAGCCGGTGTCGGTGACCACGCCGGTCGGCGTGGCCCGCGGGGTCAAGCTGGCCCGGCCCGCGCCGCTCATCGTCCCGGTACTTCGGGCCGGCATCGGGATGCTCGAGGGCATGACCCGGTTGCTGCCCATGGCCGACGTCGGGTTCGTCGGGCTGCGCCGGGACGAGGAGTCGCTGATGGCCGAGACCTACGCGAACCGGCTGCCCAGCGACCTGACCGACCGGGACACGTTCGTGCTGGACCCCATGCTGGCCACGGGCGGGACGCTGGCCACCGTGATCGCCATGCTGCTCGAGCGCGGGGCCGCGTCGGTGACCGCGATCTGCCTGCTTGCGGCGCCGGAGGGGCTGCGCCGGGTGGAAGAGACGTTTGCCGGCAACGGGAACGCCGAGGGGGTGCGGGTGGTGGTGGTCACCGCGGCGGTGGACGAGCGGCTGAACGAGCGCGGGTACATCGTGCCGGGGCTGGGCGACGCGGGCGACCGGCTGTTCGGCAAGATCTAGCTCGGGCAAGAGCTGGGGCGGCGGGGCCAAGCCGGGGGTACCCCGGATTCAGGGATACCGGGGCGTGAATGGTCCTGGTTAGCTACAAGCGGCAGGGTGCCGAGCCTTGCACGCGGTGGTAGCTTCCACCCGCGGGTTGTGGGGGGGCCTACGAACCCGCGGACTGGCCTGGTGCCGTCTTGACTCCGCGGCAGGCCCGGCACCCGCCCGAATCACGCGGGTGGCCAGATTCGGCCTAGACTTACTGGACCGCGTCCAATCAGGCCATACTGCGGGCAGGGGAGCATGCCGAGCTGCGTTCACGGGGACCCGTCATGGGCGTGAGCGCGCGCGTATGCACCTCCTCTGGTCAGGAGGCGCGGGTCACCGAGGGGCAGCGGCTGGTGTTCGGGCGGGGCCCGGAGGTAGACCTAGCCGTGGCGGCCGGGCGGGGGCTGTCCCGGCGGGCGGGCATCGTGACCGCGATGCCGGCCGGCGCGTGGATCACCAACATCAGCCGCACGCACGCGCTGTACGTGGAGGGTGAGGGCTACCGGATCCGGCTGCCCCGGGTGGAGGACGGCGCCGAGCCGTCCGGCGGCTGGCTGCTGCACTCGGGAACCGCGCTGGTCGGCTCGCGCGCCATGCTGGACGAGGGGCTGCCGCTGCAGGTGAGCGTCACCGGCCAGCAGGCCGGAAACGAGGTGGCGGGCGAGGGCCAGCCCGACGGCGAAGGCACCATCTTGCCGCTGTACCTGGACCCGATGACCAAGCTGTACCTGGTCGCGCTGATCTGGTGCCGGCCCTGGCTGCTGGACCCGAGCGCCACCACCGCGCTGCCGCGGACCCCGGAAATCGCCCGCGGGGCGCTGGAGGTGACCGGCGCCTACCACGAGCTCGAGCGGTTCGAGACCGACGCCGAGTTCCGCGACCTGCTCTCGGCCCGGGTGGCTGAGCACATCAAGGTGCTGCGCCGCAAGATCAACGACCGCGGGCTGGCGGGCCCGGACGCACGGCTTTCCGACGAGGTGGCGGTGCGGATCTTGATCGAGCACGGCATCATCACCTCGGCCGACCTCAGCCGGCTGGCCGACCCGGTGTGGCGCTCGCGCCAGGAAGACCTGTGGTGGACCGAGGCCGGGGGGTAACCACAGCTCACTAGCCAGGCGGCGGTCCACCGCCCGGCTGCGCTCCCGGGGGGAGCACCATGAACTGGGTCTGGACCGTGCTGCCACTGGGCGCGGTGACCTGAACGGTAACCAGGCCCGGCTGCAGCGATCCGGGGTAGAGCTGCCCGACCGGGGCGCTGAACGTCCCCTTCGCGCTGGTGACCGGCTTAACCGCCGAGGTGACGCTGAACAGCGTCTGGTTGCCCGGCGGCGGGCTGGCCTCGGACAGCGTGACGGTCAGGGGCTGGCCCGGCGCAAAGCCCTGCCCTTCGACGCGGAACGCGGTGCTCGGGTTGCCCTGGGCCTGGTTCATGCACAGCAGGTGGCTGGCCACCTCCGAGGTGCCGCAGGTGGTGCTCGGCGGGGGCGGGGCCCCGCCGAGCTGATCGCTGCTGCTGGTCAGCGACGCGCCGAGGATGACGCCGCCGACGACCAGGGCGGCGCCGACCGAGACCCAGCCAACCCAGGCCAGGTGCGCCTTAACCCAGCGTCGCCAGCCGGCCGGGCGACGCGAGGACCTGGGCGGCAGGTTGGAGGCGGGGAGTTCGGTGTAGGAGGCGGAGGTGGCATCGGTGGCGCCGTCGTGTTCGCGGGGCTGGCCCGCGGCCAGCAGCGGGTTGCTCTGGTACTGGGCGATCAGGGCCATGGCCTCGTCGGGCAGGTAGGAGTGCGCGCCGGGCCGGGCCTCGGTGAACGGCCCCAGCCGGGCCAGCAACGCCGAGGACGTCGGGCGATCGCGCGGCACCCGGGCCAGGCAGGCCTGCACCAGCCCGGTGAGCTCGTCCGGCAGCCCGGACCGGTCGGGCTCCTCGGTGGCCAGCCGGGCCAGCACGTCCATGACCGAATCACCGGTGTAGGGCGGATGCCCGGTCGCCGCGAACAGCAGCGTGGCCCCGAGCGCGTACACGTCGGAGGCCGCCGAGGCCTGATGAGTGTCGCGAGCCTGCTCGGGGGCCATGTAGGCCGGGGTGCCGACCGCGCCGCGGGCGGTGGTCAGGCCCATGCGTTCGGCCGCGCGGGCCACGCCGAAGTCGATGACCCGCGGGCCGTCCGGCGCGACGAGCACGTTGGACGGCTTGAGGTCCCGGTGCACCAGGCCCGCGCCGTGAATCGACTCCAGCGCCTCCGCGCACCCCGCGGCCAGCCAGCGGACCGTGCCGGCCGGCAGCGGCCCGCACGCCTTGACCAGCCGGGCCAGCGACGGCGCCGGCACGTAGGCGGTGGCCAGCCAGGGCAGGTCAGCGTCGGGGTCGGCGTCGGCCACGGCGGCGGTGAAGAACCCGCTCACCTGGCGCGCGGCCGCCACCTCCTGCGCGAACCGGGTCCGGAAGCCCGCTTCCTCGGCCAGGTCCACCTTGATCGTCTTCACCGCGACTAGCCGCCCGGCCGCCGACCGGCCCAGGTACACCTGGCCCATGGCCCCGGCCCCGAGGCGGCCCAGGATCACGTACGGCCCGATCCGCTCCGGGTCCCACCGGCGCAGCGGCTCGCCCCTTAGTGGCGGCTCGGTCATTGGCGTCCTCCCGGATTCCATAATGCCGAATCACAAGTAGTGAATGCCACGCGTCGCCCCGGACTGTTGCAGATGAGCCAAGAGTGAAACCACGGCCCGTTCGGTAAAATAATAAATTACCCGGTGTGACGGGGTCCTAGCACACTGACGGGAACCACCGCGTCGCTGAGCGCCCGGGCGGTGGCGAAGCCCGGCTTGATGACCGTGTTGATCAGGCGCAGCCGCTCGTCGAACCCGGCGAACGCGCTCTTCATCGCGTTAATGGTGAGCCACTCGACGTCCGACCAGCCGTAGCCGAACACCTCGGCCAGCCGGTGGAATTCCGAGCTGAGCGTGACCTGGCTCATCAGGCGGTTGTCGGTGTTGACCGTGACCCGGAACTGCAGCTGGCGCAGGATCCGGATCGGGTGCTCGGCGATCGAGCGGGCGGCGCCGGTCTGGACGTTGGAGGTGGGGCACATCTCCAGCGGGATCCGGCGGTCGCGGATGTAGGCGGCCAGCCGCCCGAGCCGGACGGCGCCCTCCGGGGTGATCTCGATGTCGTCTACGATGCGGACGCCGTGGCCGAGCCGCTCGGTGCCGCACCACTGCACCGCTTCCCAGATCGACGGCAGCCCGAACGCCTCGCCCGCGTGGATCGTGATGTGGAAGTTCTCCCGCTTGAGGTACTGGAACGCGTCCAGGTGCCGGCTCGGCGGCCAGCCCGCCTCGGCTCCGGCGATGTCGAAACCGACCACTCCCTGGTCCCGGTACCGTACGGCTAGTTCGGCGATCTCCAGCGATCTGGCCGCCGTGCGCATCGCGGTGAGCAGGGCGTAGACCGTGATCCCGCGGCCCTGCCGGGCCGCGTTGGCACTGCCCGCGCGGAACCCGTCCAGGACCGCCTCGACCACCTGGTCCAGGCTCAGCCCACGGTCGGTGTGCAGCTCCGGCGCGAACCTGACCTCGGCGTAGACGACGCCGTCGGCGGCCAGATCTTCGGCGCACTCGGCGGCGACCCGGCGCAGCGCGTCCGGGGTCTGCATGACCGCGACCGTGTGCCGGAACGCGTCCAGGTAGACCTCGAGGTGGCCGCGGTGGGCGCCTTCGGTCAGGCGGCGGGTGAGTTCCTCGACGTTGTCGCCGGGCAGGTCCTGGTAGCCGATCTCGCGGGCCAGCTCGAGGACGGTCTGCGGGCGCAGGCCGCCGTCCAGGTGATCGTGCAGCAGGACCTTGGGGACGGCGCGGATCTGATCAAGGCTCAGCATCCCATTATTTTATTGTGCTACGGCGCGATGACCTCGATGACAGGTGGCGGGAGCGGCGGGGGTGGTTCGTCGCCGAGCGTGGCGGCACCGTCGAGGGCGGCCAGGGCCGGGCCGAACCGGTCCGGGTCGTCGGCGCGCAGCTCGAGCAGCGGCTGGCCCTGGTGCAGGTGGTCGCCGGGCTTGGCCAGGCAGATCACGCCCGCGGCGGCGCTGACCGCGTCCTGTTTGCGGGCCCGGCCCGCGCCGAGCCGCCAGGCCGCGACGCCCACCTGGAGGGCGTCGAGTCTGGTCAGCCAGCCGTCGGCGGGGGCCGGCAGGGCGGTCCGGACGTGCGGGGCCTGCGGCAGCGGGGCATCCGGGTCGCCGCCCTGGGCGCGGACCATGTTCTGGTAGGCGGCCAGGGCCCGGCCGTCGGCGATGGCCGCGGCGGGGTCTTCGTCGATGTGCACCAGGGCCAGCATCTCGCGGGCCAGGGCGAGCGTGACCGCCATGAGGTCGGGCGGACCCTGGCCGTGCAGGGCCGCGACGGACTCCTCGACCTCCACGGCGTTGCCGACGGTACGGCCCAGCGGGGTGTCCATGGCGGTGAGCAGGGCCCTGGTCTTGACCCCGTGCTCCTCGCCCAGGGCGATCATGGTGCGGGCCAGCTCACGGGCGCGGTCACGGTCCTTCATGAACGCGCCGGTGCCGACCTTGACGTCCAGGACCAGCGCGCTGGTCCCCTCGGCGATCTTCTTGGACATGATCGAGCTGGCGATCAGCGGGATGGACTCGACCGTGCCGGTCACGTCGCGCAGCGCGTACAGCCGGCGGTCGGCCGGGGCCAGGCCCGAGCCCGCCGCGCAGATCACGCAGCCGGCCTTGATGAGCACGTCAATGGTCTGGGCCGGGGTGAGCGCGGTCCGAAAACCCGGGATCGACTCCAGTTTGTCCAGCGTGCCGCCGGTGTGGCCGAGGCCGCGCCCGGACAGCTGCGGGACGGCGGCGCCGCACGCCGCGACCAGCGGGGCCAGGATCAGGCTGACCTTGTCTCCGACGCCGCCGGTGGAGTGCTTGTCGACCGTGGGCCGGCGAACCGCGGACAGGTCCAGGCGGTCGCCGGAGGCGATCATCGCCGCGGTCCAGGTGCGCAGCTCCTCGGGGTCCAGGCCCTGGAAGTAGATGGCCATGAGCAGCGCGGACATCTGCTCGTCGGCGACCTGGCCCTGGGCGTAGGCCTCGAACAGCCACCCGATGCCGGCGTCGGAGAGCCGGCCTGCGTCCCGTTTGGTCCTGATCAGCGTGACCGCGTCGGTCATCGCGCGTCCCGGCGCTGGGCTAGGTCGGCGGTGGTGAAGGCGGCGGGGAGCAGGAGGTTCAGTTCCACCGGACCGTCCGCGGTGTCGACCAGCAGGCCCGGGCCGCCGGCTTCGAGCAGCAACTGGCGGCAGCGGCCGCAGGGCAGCAGCGGCTCTCCGTCGCCGGCGACCACGGCCACCGCGACGAGCACCGGGGCGTCTTGGTCGGCCTCGCGTTGTTCGGGCCCGGCGCCGTGCAGGGCGCTGACCAGGCTGCATTCGGCGCACAGGGTCAGGCCGAACGACGCGTTCTCCACGTTGGCGCCGACGATGACCCGCCCGTCGCCGGTCAGGCCGGCCGCGCCGACCCGCAGTCCGGAATAAGGAGCGTAAGCGTGGCTGGCAGCTTTGCTAGCGGACGCGCGCAGCGCGGGCCAGTCGGCGTTCACGCTAGGGATCGGGGGTCCTTGGGAGTCTGGGGTCCGAGTGGATAAGGCTGCAGGGTTGCCTTATCCACTCGGACCCTCCCATGTCATCCGCGCGGCAGCGGCAGGGAGGCCGTCGCGCTGGAGCAAGGAACTCTGTCATTAATCATGCCCGCCGACTTCCTAGGAGCCACCCTGGAAGAAGTTCAGGTTTGGTTAAGATCTTCGCCCGATTCGGCGGGTGCGGGTTTCGTGCTTAGCGTGGAGGTCGTGAACGCACGTCTGGGCCGGGTCCTCGTCGTGGAAGACGACCCCGGCATCGCGACTCAGCTGGTCCGCGGGCTGACCCGGGCCGGCTACGAAACGGGCAGTGTCACCACGGGTCAGGCGGCGCTGGACTGGCCGGTACCGGACGTGGTGCTGCTCGACCTCGGGCTGCCCGACATCGACGGCATCGAGGTCTGCCGGCGGCTCCGTCAGGCCTGCGACGCGGCCATCATCGTGGTGACCGCGCGGGGCGAGGAATCCGACCGCGTGCTGGCCCTGGACGAGGGGGCCGACGACTACCTGATCAAGCCGTTCGGCCTGCAGGAGCTGCTGGCCAGGATCCGGGCCGTGCTGCGCCGCAGCCGCCAGCCCGCCGGCCAGGTGCTGCAGCACGGCGTGCTCACCGTGGATCTGCGCACGCACAAGGTCAGCGTCTCCGGGCAGCCGATCGCGGTGACGCCCAAGGAGTTCGCCATCCTGGAGTGCCTGGCCAGCGACCCCGGACGGGTGGTCAGCCGCCAGGAGATGCTCGAGCGGGCCTGGGACGAGCACTGGTACGGGCCGACCAAGGTGCTCGACGTGCACATGGCCGCGCTGCGGCGCAAGCTGGGCGACCCGGGCATCATCGAGACCGTGTACGGTCACGGCTTCCGGCTGGCCGACCCGGACGGTTCCCGGTGACCAGGCGCATCCTGCTCGTGCTGCTGGCCTTCACCGCCATCGTGCTGGTCGGTGCGGTGGTCCCGCTCACGCTCAACGCGACCTCGCACGACCGGAACTCCTTCATCCAGGCCGCGGCGGGCATGGCCCGCACCGACGCGGTCATCGCTCAGGGCCGGCTCGACCAGCTGACCCTCCCCAAGCAGAAGATAAGTTCGAGCACCGCCGCGCAGGACCGCCTGTCCGTGCTCATCCTGGCCAAAGAGGCCCGGCAGAACGGTGACGGCCTGCTCGTGCAGAGCGCGAGCAGCCCTACGCAGAAGCCGCAGGTAGCCCTCGATACGTCCATGCCGCCGGGCGACTGGACGGCGCTGGCCAACGAGGCCGATACCCGGGCGCTGCCCTTCGCGCTGGCCGAGGAGCCCGCGGCCCAGCCGGTCACCGAGACGGTGGGATCGTACGTGGTCGCGGCGATGCCGGTGTTCGGCCAGGGCGCGCGGCTGGCCGGCACGGTGGTCGGCACGGTGGTCCTGGCCCGGTCCACCTCGTCGCTGAACCACGAGATCCTCGAACTGTGGATCATCCTCGGATCGGTCGCCGTGGTGGCCATGGTCGCCGCGGCGCTGCTGGCGTTCGGCCTGGCCCGGTGGGTGAACAGGCCGCTGAAGGGCCTGGACGCCGCGGCCCGCAGGCTGGCCGACGGCGATCTGGCCATCCGGGCCAAGGTCCGTTCGGGGCCGCCGGAGCTGCGGCGGCTGGGCACCACGTTCAACACCATGGCCGGGCGGCTCGAGGCGCTGGTGCACGGCAACCGGGCGGTCATCGCGGACGTGTCGCATCAGCTGCGGACCCCGCTGGCCGCGCTGCGGCTGCGGCTGGACCTGCTGGCGGCGGACACCTCGCACTCCGACCCGGAGACCGCGCACGAGCTGGCCGGGGCGCTGGACGAGCTGGCCCGGCTGTCCCGGCTGGTCGACGGCCTGCTGGCGGTGGCCCGGGCCGAGGGCGTGGTCCCGGTACCGGCGGCGATCGACGTCGGGGCGGTGGCCCGGGAACGGGTCGCGGCCTGGCATCCGGTGGCCGACGATCGCGGCATCGTCCTGGTCACCTCCTCGGCGCCGGGCGGCAGCGGCCTGAGCGGCGCGCTCGGCGTGGGCCGGTCCGCGGGCGCGCCGGTGCTGGCCTGGATGGGCGAGGGGCACCTGGAGCAGATCCTGGACAACCTGATCGCCAACGCCCTGGACGCGCTGAGCCCGGGCCACCTGGTGCGGCTGACCACCGCGGTCACCGCGACCGGGGCCCGGATCACGGTCACCGACAACGGCCCGGGCATGACCGAGGACGACCGCGAGCGGGCCTTCCTGCGCTTCACCACCTCGAGCCCGAACGGCACCGGGCTGGGCCTGGCCATCGTGCACCGGCTGGCCGTCTCCAACGGCGGCACGGCCCGGCTGGACGAGACGCCCGGCGGGGGCCTGACCGTCATGCTGGACTTCCCTGGCGTCCCGGCATCCAGCGGGAATGCGCTCGCCCCGGTTACTGCCCCGGACATCCTCAGCCTGTAGGCCAGCCTGTAGGCCAGCCTGTAGGCCAGCCTGTAGGAAAGCACCAAGACGCCTGGCCGGAACGGCAACCGTATGTCTGGCAGGCCAGGAATAGGAGCATATTCGGGTTCCGATTCGGCAACGGCGGGGCCGGATCGGCGCGTGTCCCCTTCCCAGGCGCGACAACCGGGCATAGCCTGCGGGACAACCCAGGACGAATGCGAGGCCAGGCACTGGTAGTGCCTGGCCCAGTGGAGGTAAGCGTGAAACACAGCGCATGGGCCACGGCGGCGCTGGCCGTGTCGGCGACGCTGGTCATCGCCGCGTGCGGCAGCAGCCACAGCTCGGCCTCGTCTAGTGCCACCAGCAGCAGTACTTCTTCTAGCACCGCGAGCAGCACGGCGGCGGGCGGCGCCAAGTTCCTCGGCTGCATGGTCACCGACACTGGCGGGATCAACGACCGGTCGTTCAACGCCTCGTCGTGGGCGGGTATGCAGGCGGCCGCGTCCGCCAACCCGAACGTGACCGTCAAGTACCTGCAGTCGACCACGCAGAGCGACTACACGCCGAACATCAACACGTTCATCAGCGAGAAGTGCAACATCATCGTCACCGTCGGCTTCCTGATGGGCGCCGCGACCGAGACGGCGGCCAAGGCCAACCCGACCCAGAAGTTCGCGATCGTCGACTGCTCCTACGCGTCGGGCTGCATCACCGGCACCAAGGAGACCAACATCGACCAGCTGGTGTTCAACACCGTGCAGGACGGTTTCCTCGGCGGATACCTGGCCGCGGGCATGACCAAGACCGGCAAGGTGGCCACCTTCGGCGGCATCGAGCTGCCGACCGTGACGATCTACATGGACGGTTTCTGGGACGGCGTGCAGTACTACAACTCCAAGCACGGCACGCACGTGCAGGTCCTCGGCTGGAACGAGCAGACTCAGAAGGGCTCCTTCACCGGAGACTTCACCAACCAGACCAAGGGCCAGTCCCTGACCCAGACGTTCATCAGTGAGGGTGCGGACATCATCTTCCCGGTCGCGGGCAACGTCGGGCTCGGCGCGGCCAAGGCCGTGCAGAGCGCCGACCAGTCGGCCGGCAGCACCAAGGTGACCATGGAGTGGGTCGACACCGACGGCTGCGTCAGCGCGGCGCAGTACTGCACCTACTTCGTGACCAGCGTGGAGAAGGGCATCGTCGCGGCGGTCAAGAGCGCGGTGCTGAGCGCAGCCGACAACACGTTCCAGGGCGGCACCTACGTCGGGACCCTGCAGAACGGCGGCGCGGTGCTGGCTCCGTTCCACGACTTCGCCTCGAAGGTCCCGTCGGCCCTGCAGCAGGAACTGACCCAGGTGGGCAAGGGCATCGAGGACGGCTCGATCCAGACGCCGACCAAGAGCCCGGTCACTTCCAGCTAACGGCACATACGACACAATGTGGCAGCGGTGCGGCGACGTCGCCGCACCGCTGCCGGGCGTAGGGGCGGGTTAGGGGTCGATGTGGAACTTGAGCTGAAGGGCATCACCAAGCGTTTCGGTCCACTGGTGGCCAACGACCGGATCGACCTGGCGGTGGCCCCCGGGCAGGTGCACGCCTTGCTCGGGGAGAACGGCGCGGGCAAGTCGACCCTGATGAACGTGCTGTACGGACTGCTGCAGCCCGACGAGGGCGAGATCCTGGTCGACGGCCAGCCGGCCCAGTTCCACTCGCCGAAGGACGCCATCGCGGCCGGGATCGGGATGGTTCACCAGCACTTCATGCTGGTGCCCGTGTTCACCGTGGCCGAGAACGTGACGCTCGGCATCGAGGAGACCGACCGCCGGACCGGGCTGCTGGACCGGCGCAGAACCCGCAAGGACGTGCGCGAACTGTCCCGCCGCTACGGGCTGGAGATCGACCCCGACGCCCTGGTCGAGAACCTCCCGGTGGGCATCCAGCAGCGGGTCGAGATCGTCAAGGCGCTGGTCAGGCAGGCCAAGGTGCTGATCCTCGACGAGCCGACCGCGGTGCTGACCCCGGCTGAGACCCAGGACCTGTTCCGGATCATCCGGCAGCTCAAGGACGGCGGGACTTCGGTCGTCTTCATCTCGCACAAGCTGAAGGAAGTCCAGACCATCGCGGACACGATCACCGTGCTGCGCCGCGGCGCGGTGGTCGGCGAACGGCCGCCGTCGGCTACCGAGGACGAACTGGCCGCCCTGATGGTCGGCCGCAACGTGCAGCTGCGGGTGAGCAAGGAAGCGGCCCGGCCCGGCGAGGTCGTGCTCGACGTGGCCGACCTGACCGTGGCCGACGAGACCGGCCGGGTCTGGGTGGACAGGATGTCCTTCGACGTCCGGGCGGGCGAGATCCTCGGCGTGGCCGGCGTGCAGGGCAACGGGCAGACCGAACTGTGCGAGGCGCTGATGGGGCTGCGGCCCGCGCTCACCGGCCACATCACCCTGGCGGGCCGCGACCTGGCCCACGCCACGCCCGCCCAGAGGCTGCGGGCCGGGCTGGCCTACGTCCCCGAAGACCGGCAAGAAGACGGTCTGATCAGCGACTTCTCCGTCGCGGACAACATGGTGCTCGACCAGTACAACCGGCAGCCCTTCGCCTCTGGCATCAACCTCAACCTCCGCGCGATCGCCAGCAACGGGGCCGAACTGGTGCGGGAGTTCGACGTCCGGACCAGCTCGGCGGGCACGCCGGTGGGCACGCTGTCCGGCGGCAACCAGCAGAAGGTGATCCTGGCCCGGGAGCTCAGCCAAGCCCACAAGCTGCTGATCGCCAGCCAGCCGACCCGCGGGCTGGACGTGGGCTCGATCGAGTTCGTGCACCGCCGCATCGTCGAGCAGCGCGACCAGGGCGTGGCGGTGCTCATCGTCTCCGCGGAACTGGACGAGATCTACGCGCTGGCCGACCGGATCGCGGTCATGTACGAAGGCAAGATCACCGGCTTCCGGCCGCCGAACGTGCCCGCGGAGGAACTCGGGCGGCTGATGGCGGGCGGAAGCGACGAGGCCGCCGCCCCGGCCCCTGAGGGCGGCACCGGCACCGCGGCCTCCGCGCCAGCACCGGGAGCAGGAGCATGAGCGAACAGACACCTCCTCCTCCTTCGGAGGACTCGCCTCGCGAGCCGGAGGCGGCGCTGGCCGAGGTGGCCGCGGCCTCACCGCAGGACGCGGAGCAGCCGGAGCCCCCGCCGGGTTCGGACGCGTACGCCGGGGCGGACGGGCCCGGCTCATCCTGAACGCGGTCATGGAAGGCAACTCGTTCACCGTCACGGTGCTGGCCCTGGTGGCCGCGCTGATCGTGGGCGGGCTGATCAACGCGTTCAGCAACACCACCGTGCTGCACGCCTGGGGCAGCCTGTTCTCGGCCCCGGGCCACGCGTTCTCGCTGGCCTGGAACACCGCGGTGGGCGCCTACGTGGAGCTGTTCGAGGGGTCGATCGTCAACCCGCACACGGTCTCGGCCCTGTTCCAGCAGGCCTCGTTCAGCTCGGCCATCCACGACGGCTACCTCAGTGCCGTGTTCTACCCGCTGTCCGAGACGTGCGTGCAGGCCACGCCGCTGATCCTGGCCGGGCTCGCGGTCGCGCTGCCCTACCAGTGCGGGATGTTCAACATCGGCGGCCAGAGCCAGTTCATCGGCGGCGCGATCGTGGCCACTTACCTCGGCTACGGCGTCAGCCTGCCGGTCGTGGTCCACGTGATCGTGTGCGTGCTGGGCGGTTTCGCGGGCGGCGGGGCGGTCGGCTGGCTGGTCGGCGAGCTCAAGGCCCGGACCGGCGCGCACGAGGTGATCGTCACCATCATGCTCAACTACGCGCTGGCCTACTTCTTGTCCTACCTGCTCTCGTTCCACTACCTGATGCAGGCGCCGGGGACGGTCAACCCGATCACCCCGGCCATCGCCTCCGACGCGCACCTGCCGCTGCTGTTCGGCACGCACCTGCGGATCAACGCGGGCTTCCTGGTCGCGCTGGCCTGCGCGGCGGGTGTGTGGTGGCTGCTGGAGCGGACCACCATCGGGTTCGAGTTCCGCAGCGTCGGCAAGAACGCCAGCGCGGCGCGGGTGGCGGGCATGAAGGTGGAGCGCAGCTGGGTCCTGGTCATGCTGATCGCGGGCGGCCTGGCCGGGCTGGCCGCCTCGACGGTCATCCAGGGCACGGACTTCACGCTGAACGATCAGAGCTTCGGGACCTACGGCATCGACGCCATCACGGTCGCGCTGCTCGGCCGGGCCGGCCGGTCGGCGTGGTATGGGCCGGCCTGCTGTTCGGGGCCCTGCACGCGGGAGCGCCGCTCATGCAGGCCGCCACCGGCACGCCGGTGGACATGGTGCAGGTGCTGGAGGCGGTCGTGGTCCTATGATCGCCGCGCCACCGCTGATCCGGACCATATTCCGGTTGCGCGGTGCGGGCGGCGGCCTTGCCGTGCTGGCCAGGGGGTGGAACGCATGACGGTCACCGAGCGCATTCCGACGGTGCTGGCCACCGTGACGGCGAACAGCGCCGTGCGGCGCTGGCTGGCTCCGGCGACGTTCGGCCTGTTCGGCCTGATCGACATCCTCGTGCTCGGGTACTACGCGCACGCCGGCGACGCGACGTTCGCGTTCTCCCAGGCGTTCGCGAAGGTCACGGTGCCGAACCTGTCGCTGGCCGCCCGCGTGACGTGCTACGTGTGCGGCGGTATCTCGATCGCGCTCGCGGTGGCCCGCGCGATCCGTGCCGTTCGGCAAGACGCTGAACCGGGTGGCCATCGCGGTGGTCTCGTTCCTGCTCATCGTCTCGCTGCTGGGCTGGGCGGACGCCGGGCAGACCACCGCGTTCAACATCGTGAACCTGCTGCAGGGCACGCTGTCCGGCTCGATCCCGATCATGCTCGGCGCGCTGACCGGCGTGATCTGCTCCCGGTCCGGGGTGATCAACATCGCCATCGAGGGCCAGCTGCTGCTCGGCGCGTTCACCGCCGCGATCGTGGCCAGCGGCACCGGCTCGCTGTGGCTGGGCCTGATCAGCGGGGCGCTGGCCGGCGCGCTGGTCGGCGCGCTGCTGGCCGCGTTCGCCATCGGCTACCGGGTCGACCAGGTGGTGCTGGGCGTGGTGCATCAACACGCTGATCCTCGGCCTGACCGGCTACCTGTACGACGGCCTGATGATCCCCTACCAGAACACGCTGAACTCGCCGGCCACGTTCTCGGCGATCAAGATCCCGCTGCTGGGCGACATCCCGATCCTCGGCCCGGTCTTCTTCGACTCGACGATCTTCCTGTACCTGACCTACATCGCGCTGGCCGGAGTCCAGGTGGGCCTGTTCTCCACCCGGTGGGGGCTGCGGACCCGGGCCATCGGCGAGCACCCGATCGCGGCCGACACGGTGGGCATCCGGGTGACCGCGATGAGGTACCGCAACGTGATCGCGGCCGGGGTGATCGCCGGCATCGGCGGCGCCTACTTCACCATCGGCTCGGTCGGCTCGTTCGGCAAGGGCATGTCCTCCGGCGAGGGATACATCGCGCTGGCCGCGATGATCTTCGGGCGGTACAACCCGTTCGGGGCCATCGCGGCGGCCCTGCTGTTCGGCTTCACCACGCAGCTGCAGTCGATCTTGTCCACGCTGAACACGCCGATCCAGTCCAACCTGCTGCTGATGGCCCCGTACATCGTCACGATCATCGTGCTGGCCGGGCTGGTGGGCAAGGTCCGCGGCCCCAAGGCCGAGGGCATCCCCTACGTCAAGGCATGATCCTCATGGTTCTTTGCGCCGACGGTCCGTGGTGCGTCGCTCCGGTCGGCACGGAATGCTCGCTTACGGACCCACGTTGGCAACTCACAGCAACATTTGCGGGGAGGATTCGGGCTTCGGGGAGGATTTGGGGGTCTACAGTGCACCAAGATCGCTCCCGAAGCCCGATCTTCCAAGAGCTGAGGGCGAGGGTGAGATGAGCGGTGCACGTGACGACTGAGGCTGAGCTGCGGGGCGCGGTCGAGGCTTGGATCGCGGATGACCCGGATCCGAGGGACCGCGCGGAGCTGCAGGCGCTGCTGGACCGGGCGTTCGGGCTCGGCGACGAGGCGGCGCTGGCGGAGTTGCGGGACCGGTTCGCGGGGCGGCTGGAGTTCGGGACGGCCGGGCTGCGCGGGGTGGTGGCGGCGGGGCCCAACCGGATGAACCGCGCCGTGGTCCGGGCGGCGACGGCCGCCGTGGCGGGCTGGCTGCTGGGCTCGGCGGTCGACGGGTCGGCGGGTGGCGGGTCGGCGGTCGGCGGGTCGGCGGACGGGTTGCGGGTGGTGGTGGGGTGCGACGCGCGGCATCGGTCGGCGGAGTTCGCGGACGAGGTGGCGCGGGTGCTGGCCGGGGCGGGGATCGCGGTGGACATGCTGCCGCAGCCCGGGCCCACTCCCCTACTGGCGTTCGCGGTCCGGCGGCTGGCCGCGTCGGCCGGGGTGATGATCACGGCGAGCCACAACCCGGCGGCGGACAACGGGTACAAGCTGTACCTGAGCGACGGGGCGCAGGTCATCCCGCCGGTGGACGCCGAGATCGAGGCCCGGATCGCCGCCCTGGGGCCGCTGTCGCAGATCCCGGTGGCGGCGGCCGACAGCCCGCTCATCACCCGCCATGGTGACGAGATCGCCCAGGCCTACCTGGACGCCGCGGTGGCTGGCGTCGGGTCCGAGTCGGGCTGGCCCGAGCTGAGCGTGGTCTACACCGCGATGCACGGGGTGGCCGGCGATCTCATGCTGCGGGCCATGGCCGGGCCGGCTTCGCGGCGCCGCACGTGGTCGCGGCGCAGGCCCAGGCCCGATCCGGACTTCCCGACGGTCGCCTTCCCCAATCCGGAGGAGCCGGGCGCGCTGGACCTGGCCCTGGCCGACGCGGTGCGGCTGGGCGCCGACCTGGTGGTGGCCAGCGACCCGGACGGCGACCGGCTGGCGGTGGCGGTCCGGCGCCCGGGACAGGGGCTGGCCGGCTGGGTGGTGCTGACCGGGGACCAGGTGGGTGCGCTGCTGGGGGCCAGCCTGCTGGACCGCACGGCAGGCGACGCCGATCCCGGGAACCGGCTGGTGGCCTCGACCATCGTCTCCTCCACGCTGCTGTCGAAGATCGCGGCGGCGGCGGGCGCCCAGTACGCCGAGACGCTGACCGGGTTCAAGTGGATCGTCCGGGCGGGTGACGGGCGGCCGGGCACGCGGTTCGTGTTCGGCTACGAGGAGGCCCTGGGCTACGCGGTCGGCGACGTGGTGCGGGACAAGGACGGCATCGGCGCCGCCCTGGCCATGCTCCGGCTGGCGGCCGGAGCGAAGGCCGCGGGGCGTTCGGTGCTCGACTGCTATGACGCGCTGGAGAGCGCGCACGGCGTGCACCTGACCTCCCAGGTGACGCTGCGCACCACGGACCAGGCGCAGGTCATGCGACGGCTGCGGGCCGAACCCCCAGCCGAGCTCGGCGGGCTGCCGGTGACCGAGCTGACCGACCTGGCCGTGGGGGACGGCGGCAGCGTGCCGCGAGCCGAGGTGCTGATCTTCCGGCTGCCGGGCGCGCGGGTCGTGCTGCGCCCGAGCGGCACCGAGCCGAAGATCAAGTGCTACATCGAGCTCACCGAGCCGCTGGCCGGGCGGTCGCTCCCGGCCGCCCGCGGCTCGGCCGCCGAACGGCTGGCCCCGCTGCGGCATGCGCTCACGGCCCTGCTGGCCGACGGTTAACGGGGTCGGCGGCTCAGCACGAGCGGCCCGGGCAGTTTCGTTGACACTGTAATGGTTACAGTGTCATAGTTGGCGTGTGGAAGGGCCATGGACGATTCTGGAGCTGACCGAGCTCGCGGCTGATGCGCTGGCTGCTGGCCGGGCGGGGTCGGTACGGGCGAACGGACGAGGCCGGGACGTGCCGAACGAGCGGCTGGTCCGCTGGTACGTGACCGTGGGCCTGGTGGATCCGCCGCTAAGCCGGCGGGGCCGGGTGGCCCAGTATGGGCGGCGGCACCTGCTGCAGCTGGTGGCGGTCAAGCGCCGCCAGGCGGATGGGCGGTCGTTGGCCGAGATCCAGGCCGAGCTTTCGGGCGCGACCGACGAGACGCTGGCGGCCATCGCGCAGGTTCCGGAGGCCCCGGCCACGCCGGAAGCCCCTGGTCCGGCGCGCAACCGCTTCTGGGCCCGCCCGGCGGCCCAGCGGGCAGCGGACACCGCGGATCGGGCCGAGGAGCCCAGAGCGGATGGGACGGGCGGGGTTGTGCATGGGGTCCGGCTGGCGCCGGGGGTGACGATGCTGCTGGAGGGCGGGGGCCGCGGGCCCGGACCGGAGGATGTGACGGCGATCGTGAACGCCGCGCAGGCGCTGCTGACGGAACTGGCCAGCAGGGGCCTGTGCGAACCCGGCCCGGAGCGTCCGGCTGATGCTCCTGGGCCACCCGAAGTAGGGCCGCTGACCGAGGAGAGCCAGACATGACTGTTGAGATCGCGCCGCTGGAGGGCGACTACGCCGCGGACCCGGATACCGGGCTGGGCACGCTGGCGGCGGCTTGCGCGGTCGGGAGGCGTCGGGGCGCGGATGCGGTGGGCCGGGTTGGCGGAGAGGAGACCGGGAGCAGGCAGCACGGACCGTTCGGCCGAAAAGAAAGGACCGAGAGGGGTACGGCGGTCAGGCGGAGGTGAGGGCGCGAGCGGCCGCGACGTCCTGGTGCATCTGGGCGACCAGGGCGTCGACGGAATCGAACTTCTCGTTGCCGCGCAGCCGGGCGGTGAACTCGATGGCCGCGTGGGTGCCGTACAGATCCAGGTCGTCGCGGTCCAGCGCGTAGGCCTCCACGGTCCGGTCGGTGCCGTCGAAGGTCGGGTTGGTGCCGACCGAGATCGCGGCCGGCCAGCGGGTGATCTCGGCGCCGTCCAGGTCCAGGCTGATCAGCCAGCCGGCGTAGACGCCGTCGGCGGGCGTGGCGGTGTGCGGCGGAGTCTCCAGGTTGGCGGTGGGGAAGCCCAGGGTCCGGCCGCGCATGTGACCGCGGACGACCACCCCCTCGACCCGGTGCGGGCGGCCCAGGGCGCCGGCGGCGCCGAACACGTCCCCGGCGGCCAGCCGCTCCCGGATGTGGGTGGAGGACATGGTCACGCCCTCGGTGACCAGCAGCGGCACACCCTCGGCGGTGAAGTCGTACTTCTCCCCCAGCTGGGCCAGCAGCGCCACGTCGCCCGCGGCCTTGTGACCGAACCGGAAGTCAACCCCGACCACCACGGCGGCGGCGTGCAGCCGGTCCGACAGCACGATCCGGACGAACTCATCCGGGCTCAGCCGGGAGAACTCCAGGGTGAACGGGAGCACCAGCACCGCGTCCGCCCCTAGTCCGCCGAGCAGTTCGGCCTGCCGGCGGGGGGTAGAGAGAAACGGCGGGTGCGAGCCGGGCCTGACAACCTCGTCCGGGTGCGGATCGAAGGTGATCACGACCAGCGGCAGGCGCATTTCCCGCGCGACCTGCTCGGCCCGGGCCACGACCCGCTGATGGCCGCGGTGCACGCCGTCGAACACACCTATGGTCGCGACGCATCTGGCCCAGTCGGCAGGCACATCGTCCAAGCCGTACCAGCGGTACAAGATCCCCGTTCCTCCTTCGGTCGCGAGGACCAGCCTAGCTTCCGGCGAAGACCGCGAGCGGCCGCGCCTGGCCGTCCTGTTCGGTGAGCAGGGCGATGAGAGTGCCGTCAGGGCCGAACGCGGCGATCGGGTCTTGGGTGGCGGCCGGGTGCTGCACGGCCAGGCGGCCGCCGTGGGCCAGGCGGCGGGCCTCGTCGGCGGACAGGTCCCGGCGGCCGAACTCGGCCGCGGCGGCCCGGGCGAGCGGCATGACCTCGAACCGCTCGGCCAGCTGGTCCAGGGTCTTGGCGACCTCGAGGCCGTACCCGCCGACCGCGGTCCGGCGCAGCGCGGTCAGGTGCCCGCCGGTTCCGAGGCCGGTGCCCAGATCACGGGCCAGGGCCCTGATGTAGGTACCGCTGGAGCAGCGTACGGTGGCGTCGACGTCGAGCAGGTCCCCGGCGGGCCGGACGTCGGTGACGGTGAACTCGTAGACGGTCACCGGGCGGGGCTTGAGCTCGGGTGCGGCCCCGGCCCGGGTCAGCTTGTAAGCGCGCTGGCCGTCGACCTTGATCGCGCTGACCGCGGGCGGGACCTGCAGGATCTCGCCGGTCAGGTCGTTGACCGCCGTGCCGAGCGTTTCCGCGGAAACGTCTTTGGCCGAGGCGCCGCCGGTGAACTCGCCCTCCGCGTCGTCGGTGCTGGTCGACTGGCCGAGCCTGATCGTGGCGTCATACCGCTTTTCGGTCAGGGTCAGGTAGCCGAGCAGCCGGGTGGCCTTCTCGACCCCGACCACCAGCACGCCGGTCGCCATCGGGTCCAGCGTGCCCGCGTGGCCGACCCGCCTGGTCCCGGCCAGCCGGCGGATCCGCGCCACCACGTCATGCGAGGTCAAGCCGCCGGGCTTGTCGACGATGACCAGGCCGTCGTTGCCGCTGGTCATTCGTCCTCGTCTTGGTCGTCCTCGTCCTGGTCGTCCTCATCCTCGGCCTCGGCGGGCTTGCGGTACGGATCGGCGTCGCCGGCCGGGACGGCGCCCTCGCGGGCCCGGGCCAGTTCGGCGTCGGCGTCGCGGGCCTGGGTGACCAGTTCCTCGATGCGCTGGGAAGCGGCCGGCAGGACGTCGGCCACGAACTCAAGCGACGGGGTGTGCCGCAGGCCGAGCTGCCGGCCGACCTCGGACCGGATGACACCGGTCGCGCTGGCCAGGGCCATGGCCGTGTCGGTGCGCTCGGCGTCGGTGCCGAGCACCGTGTAGTACACGGTGGCCTCGCGCAGGTCGTTGGTCAGCCGGGCCTCGGTGACGGTGACGAAGCCGAGCCGCGGGTCCTTGATCCGTCGTTCCAGCATCTCCGCGACGATCTGGCTGATCCGGTCGGCCAGCTTGCGCGCCCGGGCGGCGTCCATGCTCCGTCACTCCTCTTCGTTGAACAGCCGCTGCCGAGCCGACAGCAGCTCGATCTCCGGGTGCCCGGCCACCAGGCGCTCGCACTCGGTGAGCACGCTCATCGCGTTGGCGGCGGTGGCCGACACCACGGCCACGCCGATCTCGGCCCGCCGGTGCAGGTCCAGGTGGCCGGTCTCGGCCACCGCGACACCTGGATAACACCGGCGCAGCTCCGCGACGAGCGGCCGGACGACGGCACGTTTGCCTTTCAGCGAGTGCACGTCGCCCAGCAGCACGTCGAGCGTCAGCGCCGCAACATACACCGGCGTTGGTCTCCGCTCTCGGCCCTAGACCCTCGGCTTCTCCCGCATCTCGAAGGTCTCGATGGTGTCCTCGATCCGCAGGTCGTTGTAGCCGACCCCGATACCGCACTCGTAGCCCTCGCGGACGTCGGTCGCGTCCTCCTTGAACCGGCGCAGTGAGTCCACGGTCAGGTTGTCGGAGATGACCACGCCGTCCCGGATCAGCCGCGCCTTGCTGTTGCGGTGGATCGATCCGGTGCGCACGATGCAGCCCGCGATGTTGCCGACCCGCGGGACCCGGAAGACCTCCCGGACTTCCGCCGTGCCGAGCTGGACCTCCTCGAACTCGGGCTTGAGCATGCCCTTGAGCGCGGCCTCGACCTCCTCGATCGCCTGGTAGATGATCGAGTAGTAGCGGATGTCCACGCCCTCGCGCTGAGCCAGCTCGCCCGCCCGGCCGGCCGGCCGGACGTTGAAGCCGATGATCACCGCGTCCGAGGCGATGGCCAGGTTCACGTCGTCCTGCGTGATCGCGCCGACGCCGCGGCCGATCACCCGCAGGCTGACCTCCTCGCCGACATCGAGCTTGAGCAGCGCATCCTCCAGGGCCTCGACCGAGCCGGACACGTCACCCTTGATGATGAGCAGCAGTTCCTCGCGCTCGCCGGCCTTGAACGCCGACTCCAGGCCTTCGAGCGTGACCCGTCGCGGCGAGGCGAACTGGGCGTTGCGCTCGCGAGCCTCGCGGCGTTCGGCGATCTGCCGGGCGATCCGGTCGTCGGAGACGACCAGGAAGTTGTCGCCCGCGCCGGGCACCGCGGTCAGGCCGAGCACCATGACCGGCCGGGACGGCAGCGCCTCGGAGATCGGCTCGCCGTTCTCGTCCAGCATGGCGCGGACCCGGCCGAACGCCTCACCGCACACGATCGAGTCACCGATGTGCAGCGTGCCGCGCTGGACCAGCACCGTGGCCACCGGGCCGCGGCCCTTGTCCAGGTGCGCCTCGATGGCCACGCCCTCGGCGTCCTGGGACGGGTTGGCCCGCAGGTCCAGTTCGGCGTCGGCGGTCAAGATGATCGCCTCGAGCAGGCTGCTGATGCCGATCCGCTTGGTGGCGGACACATCCACGAACTGCGTCTCACCGCCGAACTCCTCGGCGACCAGCCCGTATTCGGTCAGCTGGGCCCGCACCCGCTGCGGGTCGGCGCCCTCCTTGTCGACCTTGTTGACCGCCACCACGATCGGCACGCCGGCCGCCTGAGCGTGGTTCAGCGCCTCGGTGGTCTGCGGCTTCACACCGTCGTCGGCCGCCACCACCAGGACCACCAGGTCGGTGGTCTGGGCACCGCGGGCCCGCATGGCGGTGAACGCCTCGTGACCCGGAGTGTCGATGAAGGTGATCTTGCGCTCATCGCCATCCACCTCCTGGGTCACCTGGTAGGCACCGATGTGCTGGGTGATGCCGCCGGCCTCGCGGGCCACCACGTTGGTGTGCCGGATCGCGTCGAGCAGCTTGGTCTTGCCGTGGTCGACGTGACCCATGACGGTGACCACCGGGGGCCTCGGCTCCAGGGCTTCCTCGCCGCCCTCGTCCTCGCCGAACTCGATGTCGAAGGACTCGAGCAGCTCCCGGTCCTCCTCCTCCGGCGAGACCACCTGGACGCTGTAGTTCAGCTCCGCGCCGAGCAGCTGCAGGGTCTCGTCGTTGACCGACTGGGTCGCGGTGACCATCTCGCCCAGGTGCAGCAGCACCTGGACCAGCGACGACGGGTTGGCGCCGATCTTGTCGGCGAAGTCGCTCAGGCTGGCGCCCCGGCTGAGCCGGACCACCTGGCCGTTGCCGCGCGGGACCTGCACGCCGCCGATCGTCGGCGCCTGCATGTTGTCGAACTCCTGGCGCCGCTGCTTGCGCGACGTCCGGCTCCGGGACGGCCGCCCGCCGGGACGCCCGAAGGCACCCTGGGTGCCGCCGCGCCCGCGGCCGCCGCCGCCCGGACGGGGCGGTCCACCGCCCGCGCCCGCACCGGCGCGCGGAGGGCCGCCAGCTCCGGGGGCGCCGCCGCCGCGCGGACCCGCGCCGGGTCCGCCGCGGCCACCGCCGCCGCCACCACCGGGCCTGGTGCCCGCGCCGGGTCCGCCGCGGCCGCCGGGGCCACCGGACCCGCCGGGGCCACCGGACCCGCCGGGGCCACCGCGACCACCGCCGGACGGCGCCGGACGGGACGGCATGTTCATCGGGCTCGGCCGGGGACCTCCGGGCCGCGGGCCGCGAAGCCACCGGGACGCGGACCGCCGTCGCCACCCGGACGACCGGGCCGCGGGCCGCCGTCGCCACCGGGACGGCCGGGACGGTCCGAGCCGGGACGGCTGGGGCGGTCCGACGGGGCGGAACCGGGGCCCTGGGGCCGGGCCGGCGGCGCCGAGCCCATACCGGTCGCGGTCGAGCTGAACGGGTTGTTACCGGGCCGGGGACCCGGACGCGGCGCACCGGGACGCGTGGCACCCGGGCGGGGCGCACCGGGGCGGGGCGCACCGGGGCCAGACGTGCCGGGGCCGGACGTGCGCGGGGCGCCAGCGCGGCTGGTTCCTTGGCCGGCGCCCTGGGCGGCGCCCTGGCTGGGGGTACCGGGGCGCCGGTCACCGGGCCGGGGGCCCTGGGGACGAGACTGGCCCGGTGCGCCGCCTGGTGCGCCGCCGCCTGGTGCGCCGCCGCCTGGTGCGCCGCCGCCGCCTGATGCGCCGCCGGGGCCGCGGAAGTCCGCGGGGGCGGCGGGGCCGCGGGGCGGCTGCGGGGCCCGCGGCGCGTTGCCCGCGGGGCGGGCATCGCCGGGGCCGGGCCGCGAGGCCGGAGACGGCGGGACCGGCGGCAGCCCGGCCGCCACGCCATCGGCGGGCGCCGCGGTGCTTCCGGCCTGGTCCGTACTCTGGGCGGTAACGCTGTCGGGCGCGACCGCGGCCGGAGCTCCGTTGCGGGCCGCCGCCGGTGCGGCGGCTGGCGCTCCGTCCGGGGCGACCCGGGGCGCGGGCGCGCTGCCAGGGCGGCCCTCAGCGGGGCCTGGCCTACCGTCGGTGCGCGGAGCAGCGCCACCGGGCCGTGGCCCGGGCTGCGGACGCGCGGCGTCCGCTCCGTCCCGGCCCGTGGGCCTGGGCCGTGCTGCTTGCTGATCCTGCGGGGCTGCCGTTGAGGCAAACTGTTCCTTGAGCCGCCGGACCACAGGTGCTTCTATCGTCGAGGACGCCGATCGCACGAACTCGCCCATTTCCTTGAGCTGGTCCATGACGGCCTTGCTCTCGACTCCGAACTCCTTCGCGAGTTCGTAAACCCGGACCTTCGCCACTACGCTCCTTCTCGGCCCAGTTCCCTGGACCCTTTACCGGACCCCGGCCCGGGCAGAGCGTGCTCCGGGCGGGCCTCAGCCTATGGTCATCATCGCCGCGTGCTCATCGAGCGCTCATCGCTTCTCGACCTGCTTTCCGACAGGGTGTTACTTCGTCGCCTGTTACAGCGTGTTTGTTGTTCCGCTTGTTCCGCCGCGAGCAATGCTATGCCGGACCGTCCGCACCGCAAAGATATTCAGCCAGTGGTTCGAGGCTGAGCGATCTCGCGGTACGTAGTGCCCGGGGGAACGCCCGCCGCCGCCGCGCCAGATCCAGGCAGTCCAGGCTGGGGTGCAGGTACGCACCCCGGCCGGGAAGCCGGGCTTGCGGGTCGGGCCGGATGACGTCCCCAGCTGCCACGAGGCGAAGCAGGCTGGACTTCTCCGTACGCTCCTTGCAGCCTACACAGGTACGCGTTACGGGCATACCTGAGGTGTGCCGCTCGGTTAGTACGGCCATTCCAAGAACAAGTCTACCGTGTCCGCACGTCCCCGACACCAGGCGAGACCTGCGCCGACGAGTTGGCCGTGGGCGGTGCGTCTGCCGGGGCTGGCGGGGCTTGCGTTTCTTGAGTTTCTTGCGTGGCCTCGTTGGCTTCCTCCGGGGCCGGCACGGCGGCGTCGGACTTGATGTCGATCCGCCAGCCGGTGAGGCGGGCGGCCAGCCGGGCGTTCTGCCCTTCCTTGCCGATGGCCAGGGACAGCTGATAGTCAGGCACGATGACCTGGGCTTCCCGGGCGGCCAGGTCAACCACGCGGACGCGGTTGACCCGGGCCGGGGACAGCGCGTTGGCCACGAAGCTGGCCGGGTCGTCGGCGTAGTCCACGATGTCGATCTTCTCGCCGTGCAGCTCGTTCATGACGTTGCGCACCCGGCTGCCCATCGGGCCGATGCAGGCGCCCTTGGCGTTGACCCCGGGCTGGTGCGACCGGACCGCGATCTTGGTCCGGTGGCCCGCCTCGCGGGCGAGGGCGACGATCTCCACCGCGCCCCCGGCGATCTCGGGTACCTCCAGCGCGAACAGCTTCTTGACCAGTCCCGGATGAGTGCGGGACAGGGTGACCGAGGGCCCGCGGTGGCCCTTGCGCACGTGCAGCACGTAGCACCGGATCCGCTCGCCGTGGATGTACCGCTCGCCGGGGACCTGCTCGGCGGGCGGCAGCACCGCCTCGAGCTTGCCCAGGTCGACCAGGACCGTCCGCGGATCCTTGCCCTGCTGGATGACCCCGGCCACGATGTCACCCTCGCGGCCCGCGTACTCGCCGAAGGTCAGCTCATCCTCGACGTCGCGCAGGCGCTGCAAGATGACCTGGCGGGCAGTGGTGGCGGCGATCCGGCCAAAGCCGGCCGGGGTGTCGTCGTACTCCTGGAGCACCGCGCCATCCGGGCCGGTCTGGATGGCCCAGACGGTGACGTGGCCGCTCTTGCGGTCGACCTCGACCCGGGCGGCCTGCGACGCACCCTCGGACTTGTGGTACGCGACGAGCAGCGCGTCCTCGATGGCCTTGATCGCCTGGTCTAGCGAGATGTCCTTCTCGCTTTCCAAGCTGCGCAGCACGGTCAGGTCAATGTCCATCGCTGGTCGCTCCAAGCTCGCTAGGCGGATGCCCGAACTCCACCTGGATCGCCCCCGAGCCCAGCACGGCGTAGGGGAAGCGACGGCGGGCACCCTCGACGTCTAGGGTCACCCCGTCGGCGTCGGCTGCGGTGATCCGGCCCGACACGGGCCGGGCACCCCCGGAATCGGTCACCGTGACCTGGACCAGCCGTCCCACCGCGCGCCGCCAGTGCCGGTGGTCGGTCAGCGGACGGTCCACCCCGGGTGAGGAGACCTCGAGCGTGTACGGGAAATCAGCCATCACGGCCATGGTGTCGAGCGCGGCGGACAACTGGCGGCTGACCACCGCGGCGTCATCCAGGCTCACGCCCCGGTCGCTGTCCACCACCACGCGCAGCAGCCTGCGCCGGCGCCGCGGTCACCCGTACCGATTCCAGGTCCAGGCCGGCCTCGGCGATCACCGGCCGGATGACCTCGGCGATCCTCGCCTCGTCGACCGAACCGCCCTCCCCGGCCCCCTTGGCGGGCCGGCGCGGGGCGGTTTGGGAGGATCGTCCCCCTGCGGCCGTGCCGCGAGGCTTCGG
The DNA here is from genome assembly GCA_963787645.1 of uncultured Actinomycetes bacterium. GTDB lineage: Bacteria > Actinomycetota > Actinomycetes > Streptosporangiales > Streptosporangiaceae > Palsa-504. Next base: position 457,672 of record CAWBDS010000009.1, read on the forward strand.
CGCGTGACGCGACCCACCAGGCATCACGACCTCCTCGTCCACGACCTGCGATATTGCCTCCTAGCCTATCCGCAGCCGGGCCATCACGCGGATAGGACGGGCCGACGCTCCGTGCTGAACGTGATTGTGATGCGGTAGCTTGCCGATGTGCCAGACATCCTGCCCCGGCGGCGCCTGCTGGCCGCCTCGGCGGCAGCGCTGCCTGCGCTGCTGGCCACGGCCGGCTGCCGGTCCTCGGACGCGTTCGCCGGGCCCGATCCGCTGGCCGGCGGCCGAGCCCGTCACCGGACGTGATCACGCTGCAGGAGGTCATCGCGGCCGAGCAGATCATGATCGCGCTGTATCAGGCCGCGGTGACCAGCGGTCTGCGGCCGGCGGACGAGGTACGCGGGCTGCTGGCCCAGCACCGCCTGCACCTGGGGCAGCTTCAGGGCCGGCTGGTCGTGCCCCCCGGGGCGTCGGCCTCGGCCAGCGCGTCGCCCGGCGCGGCCTCGGGTGGCGCGGCCTCGGGTGGCGCCTCGGGCCCGGGTGGTGCCTCGGGCCCGGGTGGCGCCTCGGGCCCGGGTGGTGCCTCGGGCTCGGTCAGCATCGCGCGGCTGCGGGCGGCCGAGCGCGCGTCGGCCGCCGATCTGGTCCGGCGGCTGGTCAGCGTGCCGCCCGCGCTGGCCCAGCTGTTCGCCAGCATCGCGGCCTCCGACGCCACGCACCCGGCGGCGCTGGGCGGCTAGGGCGATGGCGGCGGTCTCGGCAGTCTCGGCGGTGCAGGCTTTGCAGGGCGCGCTGGCGGCCGAGGACGCGGCCATCTTCGGCTACGCGGTGGCGGGTGCCTATCTGTCCGGGTCGCGCAAGTCGGCCGCCGAGAATGACTGGACCGGGCACAACGAGGCCCGGGACACGCTGACCGCCATGATCTCCGCGCTCGGCGCGACCCCGGTGGCCGCGCAGGCCTACTACCAGCTGCCGTTCGCCGTGACCGACGCGGCCAGTGCGGCCAAGCTGGCGGCCTACCTCGAGGACGGGGTGACCCGGGCCTACCTGGGCCTGGTGGCGGTCAGCGGGCAGAAATGGCGGACGTTCGGCGCGCTGGCTATGCAGGCGGCCGCGCAGCGAGCCGTGTTCTGGCGCGGCACCACCCAGGCGTTCCCCGGCCTGGACCCCAGCTAGGAACCCGTGGTTGCGGCAACCTAATGGCTCTTGCCAGCAGGAAGCGGCAACCATGCGGTCGCCGTGGAGGCTGGCGGGGCTAGTCCTGGTGACGCAGGGAGGCCAGGACTCGCTCGATGGTGGTGGCGGCCAGGTCGAGGTCATCGGCTACGGCGATGCGCTCCGCCCACGACCACCAGAACCACCACATGCCGTCCTTACCGCAGCCCACGTAGACGTTCTCCTCGAGCGCCCGCGCGGACGGGTTCACCACATACAAGCTGGGCACGCGACCCGGCGGCGCCATCAGCCACGCCTCAAGCCCCCGGTGGGACAGCTCGTCGGCCAGCTTCTCAAGATAGACAGCCTGCACTTGTTCCGGGTCTTCAGCCTTCTGGGCTTCCAACGTCATCACCGTCGTAACCTTTAGGAGTCAACTGGAAACTAAAAGTCGCCGCTTCTCAAGGATGCCGTCGCGCTGGCGCCCGCGCAACGCACATCAAAAAATTCACACCTTGAGGAAATCGGCGGGCACAACCACACTTTTCCCTACCCATGCTGACGCGACGGGCCGGGCATCGGTTCACGAACGATCCGTTAAACCGAAGTTACGGCCAGTTCGGTCGGCGATTTAGGGTCTGAACTGGGGTTTTGACCGGCTGCCCGGGCGGTGTTCTGGCTACTTCAGGGTCAGCGGGATCGGGGCGCCGATGAGGTCGAAGGCTTCCCGCTGGGCGCTGGTCGGCTCGGTGAGCATCGGCACGGTGACGGCGGTGCCGGTGAACCGGACCTGGTTGCGGGTCAAGGTGGCCAGGTGCTCGAGCAGGCCGCGGAAGCTGCGGTAGGGACGGCCGGCCGCATCGCGCTGGCCGGAGGCCTTGGCCTGGGCGGCGGCGGAGCGGCGGGCTGGGGCGACCGGGCTGGCCGGGGCGGGCGGGTCCTGGTCGGTGAAGGTCAGAGGCGCCCACGCCCGGCGCAGGTGCCAGGTCAGGTAGCAGGCCAGCATGCAGATCAGCACATGGGCCTTGACGCGTTCTTCCAGCCGGTGGAAGACCGGCCGCAGGTCCAGGTCGTCGGATTTGATGTGCCGGAAGTCCCGCTCGACGTATTTGAGGTTCTTGTAGGCGGTGACCACGGCGGGGCCGTCCAGCTGGCTGGCCGGGATGGGGGTGCGCAGCACGTAGAACCCGTCCAGGGCGGCCTCGGCATCGATCTGGTCCTGCCTGCGGCCCGCGGTGAGGCTGTCGTCGGTGATGGTGATCGTGAAGTGCTTGCCGGTCTTGTACTTGCTGATCACCTTGCCGACCTCGACGCCGATTGCCGCGGCGCCGGCCAGGCGCCCGGCCTGGACGCGGGCGATGAGGGGGGCGAGCAGCTTCTCGGTGGCGGCCAGCAGGTCCTCGCGCTTGCGGGCCCGGTCGGCGGCCAGCGCCGGGTTGCGGCAGGCGACCAGCCGCTCGCCGGGGAAGTCAGGCGAGGTGATCTCGGCCAAGTCCTGCTCATCGAACAAGGACAGCTGCAAGGGCCCGTCGTCGGCCATGAGCTTCTTGATGGCGGGGGCGCGCAGCGCGGTGATCCACCCGTAGGGATCCGGCCGGGCCGTGCCGTCCTCCTGCTGGTTCAGCGCGGCGATCCGGGCGCTGGTGATCATGCCGCGGTCGCCGACCATGACCATCTCGGCCAGGCCGAATTTGTCCCGGATGACCTGCACGATGCCGGTGAAGGCGGCTGGGTCGCCGGTGTTGCCGGGCAGTACCCGGACCGCGACCGGGCGGCCCGCCGGGTCGGTGAGCAGCCCGTACTCGATCTGCAGCTTGCCCTTCTTGCCGTCCCGGGAGTAGCCCCGGGCCGCTAGCGGGCACCGCGTGCCTTCCAGCCAGGAGGACGACAGGTCGAACAGCGCCATCCGCGCCGGGTTCGGCTCGGGTGCCAGGTGCCGGGCGGCCAGCTTCGCCTCGATCGCGTCCTGCCTGGCCACCAGCCAGTCCATCGCCGCGTACACATCATCGGCGGACGCGGCGGCGATGCCCAGGTCCGGCCCCAGCGTGGTGTCAGCCCACCACGACACGGTGGACAGCTTGGAGGCCGGGGCCGCCACCCGGGACACGATCAGCGCCAGCGCCAGGTCGCGCTGCCGGCGCTGCCGGCCCGAGCAGGGCCGGCAGCCCCAGCCTGGCCGCCATCGCATGCACGGCAGCGACGTGCCCGTGCGGCAGCGACGCGGTGATCGTCACCGCCTGCCCGGCCGGCACCAGCGGCGTGCCCTTCAGCGCCGCCTCGATCGCGTCGACCACCTGCTCGGGCAGCCCGGACAGGTTCGCCAGGGTCTCATGCCGGACCGTGCCAGCGTCGCGGTAAGTGCGCCGCAGGTAGCGGGACTCATAGTCGCGGCGGCGTCCCTGCCTGTCCACGTGGCTGCCGCGGATCCTGGCCACATGCATCGCTGACGGCTGCTGGCCCATACCTGAACAATAAGGCAGGACACGCCATCATGCCCTCACGACACGCCGGATATTTTGGCTACAGCAAAAGGCGCGGATCGGGTACCCGCCCCAGGTCAGGCCAGCGATTCCTACACAGAGTTACAGCAACTTCGGGTTAAACCGGACGAACACCCCGAAACTTTACCGGACCAGCAGCGGATCGGGCAGCGCTTCGGCGTACAAGACGGTCAGCCGCGACACGGCCCGAGTTAGCGCTACGTACAACCGCTGCAGGCCGCGGGCCTCGGCCCGGGCGATCCAGGCGGGCTCGACGACGATGACGTGATCGAACTCCAGGCCCTTGGCCAAGGTGACCGGCACCAGGGTCAGCTGGGCGTCCGAGCCGGGCACGCCAGGCTCCAGACCGGCCGCCGCCAGCGTGCTGGCCAGCGACTTGACCTGCGGGTCGGCGGCGATGACGGCCACCGACCCGGGCCGGGCGCAGGCCCGCTGGCAGGCCGCCGCCACCTCGCCGGCCAGTGCGGCGGCTGGCACCTGGACCACGTCGAGCGCGCCCGGGTCGGCGCGCAGCGAGGAGGCGGGCCGCAGTTCGGGGGCGATGACGGCCAGCAGCGACGAGGCGTAGTCCAGGATCTGACGCGGGACGCGGTACCCGATAGACAGCTCCCGCACGTCCGTGTCCGGCTTGCCCAGGTTGGACAGCAGCGCGGACCAGGAAGAGGCGGCCCACGGCGTGGTGCCCTGGGCCAGGTCGCCGAGCACGGTGGCCGCCCCGGTGGAGCAGCGGCGGCCCAGCGCCCGGCATTCCATCGGCGACAGGTCCTGCGCCTCGTCGACCACCACGTGGGCCAGGCTCGGGGTCCGGGTGATCAGGTCGCGCGCCTCGTCGATGAGCACCACGTCGGCCGGGGACCAGCGGGCCGACCCGGGCGCGCGGGGCGCCGGCGACCAGCCGATCTCGGCTTGCTCGGCCTCGGTGAGCAGGCCGTCGGCGGCTTGGGCCAGGGCCGGGGCGGAGGACAGCAGGCCGAACACCAGGCGGACCGGGTCCACCTTGGGCCAGATCGCCTCGACCGCCGCGCGCACCGGCCGGGACCGGCGCACCGCCTCATGCGTGCGGTCGTCGCAGGCCTCCCCGGCCGCCTCCAGCTGGGTCAAGATCACGTGCGCGATCCGGTGCTCAAGCAGCTCACGGGCCGCGCCGTAGCGCACGCCGCGGTGGCGCAGCTCGTGGACCAGCTCCTCCAGCTCCCAGGCCGCCACCCGCCAGCGCCGGGCCCCGCGGGCCAGGACCACGGCCTGCTCCGGCCGGCGCACCGAGGCCCACAGCGCGCGCCGCAGGACTTCGGCCATCCGCGCGTCGCCCTTGACCACCGCGGCCGCCTCGGTATCCGCGCCGCGCACCGGCACCGACCCGCCCGAGCTGACCAGATCGCCCACGGTGGTCTGGGTCACGTCGATCTCGCCCAGGGCGGGCAGCACGTTGCGGATGTAGGACAGGAACGCCTGGTTCGGCCCGATCATGACCACGCCGCGCCGCCGGACCTGCTCCCGGTACGCGTACAGCAGGTAGGCGACCCGGTGCAGCCCGACGGCGGTCTTCCCGGTGCCCGGCGCGCCCTGCACGCAGACGGTCTGGCCGGCGTCGGCCCGCACGATGTCATCCTGGTCGGGCTGGATGGTCGCGACGATGTCCCGCATCGGTCCGGACCGCGGCCGCTCGATCTCATCGATCAGGATCTGGCTCGGCTGGTGTTCTTCTGGCTGGACAGAACGGTCCGTGGTGAACAGCTCGTCCTCATAGGCGGTCAGCTCGCCGCCGGCGAAGCCGAACCGGCGGCGCAGCTGAAGGTTCATCGGGTCGGCGCTGCTGGCCCGGTAGAACGGCCGGGACACCGGGGCCCGCCAGTCGATCACCGCGGGCGTGCCGTCCGGGGCGTGCACGTGGCGGCGTCCGATGTGGAAGCTGTGCCCTGCTATTTCGTCGCCGGATATTCCAGTTTCGGAGTATCCGGTGTCGGAGTGTCTGGGTTCGGAGTGTCTGGTGTCGGGGTACCGGGTTTCGGAATATCCGGTTTCGGGGTGGGTGTCGGACGCGTAATCGAGGCGGCCGAAGAACAGCGGGGTGCCGGGGAGGTCCTTGAGGGCTTCGGCCCGGTGGTAGAGCTCGGCCTTGAGGTACTCCAGCGAGACCGGATCGCCGGCCATGGGCTTGAGCGAGAGGACATCCTCCCGCATGAGGTTGAGATAGTCCCGGGAGCGCCGCAACTGCTCGCGTTCCGTAGTCAGGACTGGATCAGCCACGGCCCGTTCGGCAGAAAGATTTTCCGGCACAAGGTCGGAAAGCTACCAGCCGACCGCGCCGAAGTCACGCGGTTTTCTGCTCCGGGGCACGCCAGGCGGACAGGCCGCGCGGGGTCAGGAACGCGTCGAAGACCAGCTCGGATGCGCCGGTCAGCGCGCCCAGGTCGCCCAGCGTGGAGGGCAGCAGCGGGGGCGGGTCGGCCCGGCGGAATCGCATCAGGGTGGACCGGTAGCCGGCCGCGACCGCGTCCGGGTCGGCCGCGTAGACCGTGGCGGCCAGGCCGGACAGCCCGACCGCCTCCGGGTCCTGCGCGTTGACCAGTGCGCCGATCCCGCGGCCGAGCGCCTGGGCCACCAGGCCCAGGGCCCGCCCGCTGTCCGGATCGGTGGCCGCCGTGGCGATGATCTGCTCGGCCTCGAGCATCCGGTCGCCCTGCTCGGGGCGCCCGACCGCGCGGAGCAGCCCGCGGGCCCCGGCGTCCAGTTCCCAGCAGCCGGTCGATCCGCACCGGCACGGCTCCTGGCTCCCGGTCAGCGGCATGTGCCCGAACTCGCCCGCCGAGCCGTTCGCCCCGGTCACCGGCAGGCCGTCGGCCAGCAAGACCCCGCCGATGCCGGTCGCGACGTGCAGGTGCAGGGCGACCGGCACCCCGCGCAGCACGCCCCGGCGGGCTTCGGCCAGGCCGGCCAGGGTGGCATCGTTGCCGGCCAGCACCGAGCCGCAGGCCACCGAGGGCTCAAGCGCCGCGGTCACGTCCACGTCCTGCCACTCGGTCAGGGTCGGCTGGACCATCGTGCCGCCCCGGACCGGCGACGGGACGGCGATGCCGACGCCGACCACCCGGTCGCCGAACTGGCGGCCCCGGATCTCCAGCCGGTCCGCGACGTCGGTCAGCACCACGGTGCCCGAACCGGTGTCGCGCTCTTGACGGTCGAGCACCGTGCAGCGCCCGGTCAGCTCGAAGGCGGCCACGGTGAAAGAGTCGTCGCGCAGATCGACGGCCAGCGCGACAGGGCCCTGGGCGTGCGCCGACGGCACGCCGGTCGGGCGGCCCCTGGCCCGCTGCACGCTGGCGTCGAGCGGGCCGGCCAGCTCCTCGATCAGGCGGCGCCCGGCCAGGTCACGGACCAGCACGGTGGCGGTCCCGCGGGCCAGGCTGAGCTGCCTGGTCAGCTCGGCCCGGGTGAGCTGACCGCCGCCGTCGTGGACGGCGCGCAGCAGCCGCGCGAGGTTGTGGGCGCGCAACTCAGCGCTCGTGGTCGCGGCGCCCTGGTCCTTCCGCACACCTACGATCGTGCCACGCTCCGAGGCCGCGCCGATCACGGCGGCTACCAGTCCCAGTGGAAGCCGACCACCGTCTTTTCGGCCAGCCGCAGGTACCGGTGCGCGGCGAACTGGCTGTCCAGCGCGACGTGCTCACGTTCCACGATGGCTCCGTCCAGGCCGTCCCACACCGCCCATTCGACGTTGGCCGGCAGCTTATCGGGGTGAAATTCGACGCGGATATCGAGATTCTCGACGAAGAATTGCACGACCCGGCGGAACTCCGGCGGCGGAGTCGTCGCGTAATGGAAGCTGACCCAGTATTCCAAGGTGGCCGTTTCCCCGGCGGCGAGGGGCTTGGCCAGGAGCATATCGACCACGAATAGTTCGGCGAAGGGCTGGTATACCGGCAGGCCAGCCCGCCGAATCCCTGCCCGACCTCAATGGTGACCGCATTCGTATCCGCGCGAATGGGAATGCGGTCCACGTCGTCGACGATCGCCTCGATAACGTGGATAACGCGATGCCGGACCGGCAATCCGTCGGCGCCGAGATAATGGTGATCGTGCAGCGAGAGCGTCTTGACCTGACGGCCGCCGAGCATGCTGGCCTTGTCGTCACGGATCGCCCGCGGCCCGGACAGCACACGGACGTGCGCGGATCCTTCCCACAATTTGAGAAGCTGCTCGCGTTCCATCTCGCCGAGCCCGAACGCGTCCATGAAAAGGACCAGCGTGGCCTTGCTGAGCAGCTTGCCCGAGAGCGCGCGCGAGGCGGTGTCCTTAAGCTGGCGGGGCAGCACGTCAAGGTCGCCGTTGCCGCGCGGATGCTGCCATAGGTAATGGGCGAGGACCTCGGCCACCGCGAGCTGGTTGACCTGCCCGGCCCGGCTGCGCTCGGCGTACTGCTCCCACTTACGCCGGTACCGGCCCGGCCGCAGCAGCAACTCGCGCAGGTAGGCCGCGGCGGCTTGCACGCCCGTGGGCATGGCGGAATCTCCCGGCATCACCTCGGCCACGGTCTCCTCGTCCGCGAGAAGTAAGTGCGATATTCGTCAGCTATGGTACGACTGATCTTGCGAGCGGTGCGAGCGTACGGGCGTTATTCGGAACCGGTTCGCGAATTAAATGACCTAGTCGGTGGATGAAGGGGATATCGCGACAGGCAGAAGGGCTGCCATGAGAATGCAGGAGGGCTTGGGGGCCCTGGGGCTGGGGACTGCGGAGCGGCACGGCCGGGCTTACTTTCTTGACCTGCTCGGCGGCAGCCACCACGGCCTGGGGCGGTACCAGGCGGCCTGCCAGGCCGAGCTGGCTCAGGCGCGGTTAGCTGGGGAGGCGCGGGACGGCCAGCCTGACCGTTCGCAGCCGGTGCCTGCGCAGCCGGTGCCGCCGCTGCGGGCAGGAGGTAGATTCTAGACATGCCCGGGACAGACGGACAGCCGCGCTGGCTGACCGACGAGGAACAACAGTCCTGGCGGGCTACCGTTCAGCTAAGCCAGCTGCTCATGCGCCAGCTCGACCGTGACCTGACTCCGCACGGGCTGAACGGCCGGGACTACGAGATCTTGGTCGAGCTGTCCGAGGCGCCCGACCACCGGTTGCGGATGACCGAGCTGGCCGACGCGACCAGCCAGTCCCGGAGCCGGCTCTCGCATCAGATCTCGCGCATGGAAAAGCGGGGCCTGGTCCGGCGCGATGACTGCGAGGGCGACAAGCGCGGCACGTTCGCCGTGCTGACCAAGGCGGGGTTCGAGACCATCGAGCGCGTCGCACCGGACCACGTCGAGCACGTCCGGCGGCACTTCATCGACCGGCTGTCCACGGCCCAGCAGGAAGAGATCCGGTCCGCCTTCCAGCCGATCGTCGACTACCTGCGCAAGATCCGCGATCGCGACTAGAACAAGACCGACATGAAGCGGCCGGTTTCGGTGAAGCCGGCGCGCCGGTAGGCCGACCGGGCGGGCCGGTTGTAGTCGTTGACGTACAGCGAGACCAGCGGGGCGATGGACCGGGCCGCCTCGACCACGACCGCGGCCATGCCGGGCGCGGCCAGGCCCCGGCCGCGGTACTCGGGCCGGACCCAGACCCCTTGCACCTGGCAGGCTTGCGGCGTCACCGCGCCGATTTCGGCCTTGAAGATGACCTTCCCGCCCTCGATGCGGGCGAAGGCCCGGCCGGTGCGGATGAGCTGTTCCAGGCGGGCGCGGTAGGAGGCGCCGCCATCGCCGATGGTGGGCGAGACGCCCACCTCTTCGGTGAACATGGCCACGCAGGCCGGCCACAGGACGTCGAAGTCCTCCATGCGGACCCGGCGGACCAGCGGGTCGGGCGCCACCAGCGGCGGGCCGGTGATGAGCATGACCGGCTGCACGGGACGGACGTCCCGGGCCGGTCCCCAGCGCGGCCGCAGCAGCGCCCACAGGGCCTGGACCTCGTCGGCCGGCCCGACCACCGATGAGCACCGCCGTCCCTGCTTCAGGGCCCGGTCCGCGAAGGCGACCACGGCCTCGGGGGTGGCCGCGACCGGGACCAGGTTGGCGCCGGAGTAGCACAGCGACTCCAGCCGGCCGCCGGTCCCGTGGCCCCACATCTGGGCCCCCAGGCGGCTGGATTCCAGGCCGAGGGCCCGGACCCGGGAGCTGACGAAGACGTTGGCTACCGGATCGCGATCGCAGATGGCCAGTACCGCGCCCCGATCCCGTTCATCGAGTAGCCGCACCGCGGACGACGGCGGCTTCACCCGCAACATACAGCCAGACTACACGGGGCAATAGGACCGGAAATTCTCATTCCGAAGACCGGTTTTTCTAGTCGCCCGCGGTGGGATCGGGCACGGCCGGGCAGGTGGCGTTGACCAGGCCGGCCCGCTGCGGCAGGGCCCCGGTGGCCAGATAGCTGTTCAGGTAGCCCTGGATACAGCTGTTCGGCGGCTGGGAGAAGGACTGCCCGTGGTTACCGCCGCCTTCCACCACGACCATCCGGGCCGACGGCAGCAACCGGTGCGCGTCCTGAGCGCCGGCGTACGGGGTGGCCGGATCCAGCGTGCCCTGCAGCATCAAGATGCCAGGCAGGCCGGTGCCGTTGATCTGCAGCGGCTCGTTCGGCCCCTGGACCGGCCAGAACGCGCACGAGGCGTTGTACCAGGCGTTGCCCCAGGCGTAGAACGGGGCGGTCTTGTTGACCTGCTCGGTGTCGGAGGTCCAGTAGGAGAAGCTGCGCGGCCAGCTGGTGTCGGCGCACTCCACCGCGTTGTAGACCGCGTACTCGTTCTCGTTCTGGACGCCGTTGGACTGGTACTGGCCGACCAGGCCGCCGGAGCTGCCCTGGTTGAGGTAACTCGACAGGGCCTGGGCCAGACCCGGCCAGAGCTGGTCGTCATAGCCGCCCAGCAAGAAGGTGTCGTCGAGTTCGTCGGCCCCGACTTGCCCGTTGGCCGGGTGGGCCAGCAACTGGTTGCGGGCCCGGTAATAGGCCGCCCGGACCTGGGCCGCGGTACTGCCGAGGTTATAGGCGCTAGCGTTCTGGGCCACCCAGGCGAAGAACGCGTCCATCCGGCCCTGGAACGCGTAATCCTGGTCGACGTTATCGGTGAACCAGACCCCGGTGGGATCGACGGTGCTGTCCAGCACCATGCGGCGGACGCGGTGCGGGAACAGCGTGGCGTAGACCTGGCCCAGATAGGTGCCCCAGGAGAACGCGAAATAGTTGAGCCTGGCCACGCCGAACGCGGCGCGGACGGAGTCCAGGTCGCGGGCCATGTTCTCGGTGGTCATGTAGGGCAGCAGCCAGCCGAATTTCTGCTCGCAGTCGTTGGCGTAGGCCTTGGCCCGGTTGATGTTGACCTGTTCGGCGGCCGCGTTAGCCGGGATGTAGTTCGGGCGCGGACCGGAGAAGAAGGACGGATCGCAGCTCAGCTCGGGCACCGAGGACCCGACGCCGCGCGGGTCGAAGCCGACGATGTCGTAGTCCGACGCCACGCTGGGGCTGAGCCCTTGGGCCACTTCGGCGACCAGGGACAGGCCGCTGCCGCCGGGACCGCCCGGGTTGACCAGCAAGATGCCCTGCTGCTGGCTGGCCGGGGCGGTGGCCGGGATCATGTCCAGCGCGATGCTGATATGCCGGCCGCCGGGGTCGGAGTAGTTCAGCGGCACGCTCAGCATGGTGCAGTCGTGGATGCCCATCTGGCCGGAGAGCCCGCCGCAGGAGTGCCACCGCAGCGTGCTGTCGGTGGGGACGATCGGGCCGGCGGCGCCCGACGCTGTGGCGCCCGTGGCACCCGTTGTGCCTGTTGCCGGCGGCGCGGCGGTCGTCGGGCTGGACGAGGTGCAGGCGGTGACCGTGATCAGCGTGACCAGGCCGACGGTCAGCGCGGCCGCGCGACCCGGTACCGCACGCCCGCCGCGGCGTGGCATCGACATGCCCCTCATCATGCCGTAAGGCGGGCGCTGCCCCGGCCAGGCCGGCTAGCGCTGCGGCTCCGACCGCTGGCGTTCCTGCAGGGCCTTGCGGTACTCGGCGACGACCAGTTCGGTCAGTTCCTCGGCGGAGGTCTCATCGGCGCGCTTGTCCAGGGAGATCTTGCCGTCCTGGATCAGGTTCACCCGGTCGCACACCTCGAGAACCTGGCCGTAGTTGTGCGCGATAATGATGATCGAGACGTTGCCCTCGCGCTTGAGCCGCGTGATCAGGTCGAGGATGATCGCGCCTTCCTTGACGCCCATCGCGGCCAGCGGCTCGTCCAGGAGCAGGATCTTGGGGTTGGAGAAGACCGACCGCGCCACCGCGACGGCCTGGCGCTGCCCGCCGGAGAGCCGGGCCACGGGCGCGTTGATGTTCGGGATCCGCACGCTCATCTCATCGAGGTGCTGGCGCGCCTCGCGGCGCATGGCCCGGTTGTTCAGCAGCGGCCAGCGGACCTTCTCCCGGTTCAGGAACATGTTCTGGTAGACGGTGAGCTGGTTGACCAGCGCGAGGTCCTGGTAGACCGCGTCGATGCCGAGCGACCTGGCATGGTCGACCGACTTGAACGTAACGGGCTCGCCGTCCAGGAAAATCTGGCCGGAGGTGGGGGGCTGGAAGCCGCACAGGATCTTCAGCAGCGTGGACTTGCCGGCGCCGTTGTCGCCGATCAGGCCGAGTACCTCGCTCTGGCCGAGGTGCATGCTGACGTCGGTGAGGGCGGTGACGGCACCGTAGTTCTTGGAGATGTGCTCGACGCGGAGCACATCGCCGGTGTGCGCTGGCGGCCTCGGTCACGACTAGCGCCCTCCCCTCTCACGCAGCCTGGCCAGCTGCACATTGGCGACCATCGCGATGAGGATCGCGACACCTTCGATGACGTAGAGCAGGTTGGCGCTGACGCCCTCGACGGCGAAGCCCACCGACAGGTTGGCCAGCACGATCGCGCCGAAGAACGCTCCGATGACGGTGCCGGATCCGCCCAGCATCGCGGTGCCGCCGATGACCGCGGCGGTGACCGCGTTGAACATGGGCGTGTAGCTGGCGGAGTTCGGGTCGATGGTGTTGGTGTAGTACATCGTCTGGAACCCGACCAGCGCGCCCAGCACGCCGGTGAACATGAAGGCGCCGTACTTGATCCGGGTCACGCTGATGCCGGCCTCCTGCGAGCCCAGCAGGTTGCCGCCGACCGCGACGGTGTGCAGCCCCCATCGGGTGCGGGTGAGCAGCATATGGAAGAGCGCAGTGAGCACCACCGCCCAGATCAGCCACGAGTACTTGTTGCCGCCGCCGAGCCAGTTCCCGAAATGGGCCATGTTCGCCGGGATGGCGGGGACGGGCTCGGCGTGCGAGGTGTAGAGCATGATGCCCCACACCACGAAGCCCGTGCCGAGCGTGGTGATGAAGGACGGCACCCCCACGGTGACCGTGAGAAAGCCGTTCACCAGGCCGACCAGGGCGCCCAGGAGCAGCCCGATCAGGACGGCCAGCAGCGCGGGCACGTGGTAATAGACGTCCAGGAAGTACGACATGAACGGCGAGAAGCCGACCAGGAAGCCGACCGACAGGTCGATCTCCCCGCAGATCAGCAGGAACACCTCACCCAGCGCGATGATGATGATGGCCGGGAGGGTGTCGTTGAAGGTGACGGCGAGCGTCGTCGTGCTGACAAAGGCTGAGTTCGTGATCCAGAAGCCGATGAAGGACGCGACGGCGATCACGAACACGGTCGACTCGCGCTGCCTGACCAGCTGCCCGAGCAGGCTGCCCAGCGACCGCCCGGACTCCTCGCGTACTGCCGGTCCCGGCGGGCGGCCGAGCACGCCCGGACTGTGCTGGGTTGTCTCGCTCACCTGAATCCTCCCATCTCTCCGGGTGCTGTCGGTGTACCCCGAGCCCAGGTCCGGTATCCGAGCTGCCCCCGGCCGTGGCCCCTGACCGTGGCCCTCGCCCGGGACCGCGGGCAGGCCCGGCATGCCGGGCCTGCCCGCGTCGTGGCCCTGCTGACCGTCAGGTGCTGGTGGTCGCCTGCGGGTTGTTGATCGCGCCGGACGGGCGCGGGATGTACTGCTCGGCCGTCGAGCCGCCGATGTAGCGGCTGCTGCCCTTGAACACGCCGATGCTCTGCTTGGTGATCACGGTCAGGCCGGTGTCGGTGTCCGGCGGCGTCAGCTGCGCTCCGGTCAGGTTGTACAGGTACAGGTACAGGGTCGGCAGGAAGCCCTGCAGGTACGGGTCCTGGAAGATGGTGAAGTCGAGCGCGCCGGACTCCAGGCCGGTCAGCGTGGCCGGGGCGGTGTCGAACCCGCCGGACGGGATCGACGAGCCCGCCGCCTTGAGGGCTCCGGCCAGGTACGACGTCGACCCGTAGTCCACCGCGAACAGCCCCTTGGCGTCCTTGTTGCCCAGGAGCCACGCCGTCATCTTGGACTGTTCGGCGGAAGTGTTCGTGGTGGTGTTGATCTCAACCACCTTGTACGAGCTGCCGAGAACCGACGCGGCGCCGTCGAAGCGGGGCTGGATGTTGCCGGCGCCGGGCTGGGCGATGCCGACGCCGATCTTGCCGCCCCCCGGGATGAGCGACTTGATCGTCGAGCCCATGACCTGACCCGAGATATACAGCGCCTGCCCGACATAGCACAGCCGGTTGGTGCCGATTACCGGCTTGCCGCTCACGTACACGCCGTCGGCGTTGTACGACACCACCGGGATGCCCGCACTCATCGCGCTGGACACGACCGAGGTGAACCCGGTCGCGCTCGGGACGGACAACGCGATGCCGCCCGCCTTGGCCGCGATCGCCTCGTTCATGTAGCTGACCATGTTCGCGATGTCCTGGTTCGGGTCGCCGCCCCACTTGGGCTTCGGCAGGCCGAGCAGCGCCGCCGCGTCCGCGAACCCGTTCTGCGTGGGGGTGAAGAAGGCGTTCGTGTCGGCGTGGTTGACGAACCAGAACTGCCACGCCGGGGTCTTGGGGAAGACACCCCCGGTCGGGAGGGCCGACGAGCTGGAGCTGGCGCTGCTCGAGCTGGACGAGGTGCAGGCCGCGATCAGCGCGGAGGCGGCCGCCGTGGCGCTGAACAGCCCGGCTCCCTCCAGCAGTCGCCGGCGGGTAGGCCCGTCCTTCATGTCCATGCGCTCGATCGCTTCGTCGACTACCGGGTCGACCTTTTTCTTCATGTAAGGACCTCCATGGAATTTCCCGGGACGGGATACTCTCCCGGGCCGAGCCCGCAATCGCGCGGCGAGTCCCGTCGACTTCGTCGCGAGAGAGATAACGCGAAGACACGCCTATTCCGCTGTCTGTTCCGGCGGTTCATCTGGAGTAACGCGCAGCATCTCGAATGCGACCGACATTCAGCGCAGCTTGGCAAGCCCGGCGTAGACGTCGAAGCCGTCCATGATCACCTGTCAAGGCAGCACGCAGCCCCGATAAAGGGCCGCGCCCGTTTCGGTATCAGGCTCCGCATGGGCATCTACACGCCGGTCTGCAAAATGCGCAATCGCTTCCATGAGCCTCGGTCTGACACATCCTCCCCTCCGCCGACTGGACGATGTTAACGCTAACAAGTCACTATACGGCAACAAACGCGAAACACCATCGATACGCTGCCACGAATCTGCTGAACCGCCACGAGACGAGGGTTCGGGCGGCCCTCTGCGCGGTGCGGGATCCGGAGGTAAGCGAGGCGGTGGCGCGGGGGCGGCCCGGGGGCGGCCCGGGTGCGGTGGCGCGGCGGGCAGGTGGGCCACGGGGGCGGGGTGGCGGCGCGAGGCGGTGGCGCGGCGCGAGGCGGTGGCGCGGCGCGAGGCGGTGGCCCGGCGCGAGGCGGTGGCCCGGCGCGAGGCGGTGGCCCGGCGCGAGGCGGTGGCCCGGCGCGAGGCGGTGGCCCGGCGCGAGGCGGTGGCCCGGCGCGAGGCGGTGGCCCGGCGCGAGGCGGTGGCCCGGCGCGAGGCGGTGGCCCGGCGCGAGGCGGTGGCGCGCGGCGGTGGCGCGCGGACTTGCGGGAACGACGTCGTTGCGGCTACCACGTTGCTGGGGACGGGTCGGTTAGTAACACGCAGCTATGAAGTGGTCGCGGCTGCGTCGTTGCGGCACCCGGCGTCGGGTGCCGCAACGACGCGCCCCGGTGCACGTCGATTGCTAACGCGGGGCTGCGGGTTCGTCCCGGTGCGGGAGTGCTTCGGCCAGGGGCATGGCCGGCGAGGCCCGCGGTCAGGTGATGGCCTGATTTTCCATGATCACGAAGGAATTTCCGTGCTATGCCGTATAAAAGTCTTCGTGATCATGGTGGTGTCGCTCTGGTGTTCGCGTTGCTGCCCGCAGCGGTGCGTACCACATTCGGCAAGGCCATCTCCCACATCAGCTGGTTACGGTACAACGCTCCCCTCGTGCGCGTCATTGCGGCAACGACGTCGTTGGGGCGGCAGGGCTCGGGCGGGACCGGGGGCTACGCTGAGGAGGCCGTTGGGGACTCTCGGGCTGTGGGCGTTTTGTTTCCGAAACGCAAGCGACTCCAGATGCCGGTGGGCATGAGAGTTGCCGCCGAGCGCAAGCGAGCCCAGAACAGGCCTGCGAACTGGGCGAAGACCCCTGGGATGGACCGCGGACGCGAGGCGGTCGCGGTGCGGGGCTCGCAGGCCTCGTCAGGCTCGCACGTAACCTGCGGCGCAGAAATCCGTCCGCTTCGGACATCCATCCCCGGAACCGAACACGCGCGGGAAACGTCTCACTTGGTACGGATGCCGCTATCCAGGACCACCCGCACGGGTCCGGGCGTCATCGCACGTAACAAGGAGGGAAAGGACGGATGCTAGCCAGACACCGCCAGTCGCTCATCCTGCAGGCCGTCAGGAGCGATGGCAGCGCCCGGGTCAGTGATCTCACTCAGCGGCTGGGCGTCTCGGACATGACCATCCGCAGGGACCTTGAAGTGCTCGCCCGCGATGGGCTGGTGGAAAAGGTGCACGGCGGCGCGGTGCTTCCGGGAACGCCCTCCAGTCATGAACCCGGCTTCGAGGCCAAACTCGTGCTCGAGCGACCGGAGAAGACCGCGATCGCCCGGGCCGCCGCCAGCATGGTCACGCCCGGCACGGCCGTGGCCCTAGCCGCCGGAACCACGACGTTCGCGCTGGCCCAGTGCCTGCTCGACGTCCCGGACCTCACCATCGTGACCAACTCGCTGCGGGTGACCAACGTGTTCAGCGGGACACGCGGCGGGCTGGACGGCACGGCCGACTCGGTGGTGCTGACCGGCGGCGTGCGCACCCCATCCGACGCGCTGGTCGGCCCGATCGCCGACCTGACCATCCGCTCGCTCCACTTCGACGTGCTGTTCCTGGGCTGCCACGGCTTCGACGTCGACGCCGGGCTGACCACGCCCAACCTGGCCGAAGCGGAAACCAACCGGACGTTCATCCGGGTCGCGCGCAAGGTAGTCGTGCTGGCCGACCACACCAAGTGGGGCCTGGTGAGCCTGAGCTCGTTTGCCCCGCTGAGTGAGGTCGACGTGCTGATCACCGACGACATGCTGCCCGGCGATGCGCGGGCCATGGTCTCCGAGCAGGTCGGCGAGCTCGTCTACGCCGAGAGCATGGCGACCGCTCACACGCACCGCCAGGCTGGCTAAGGCCACGCGGGGCAAAGGCCGCCGAGGCGGTAACGGTGGGACGGGGCCGGGGAGCGGGGCGTGGCGGGGGCGGTCAGTAGGTGGTGACGACGGGCTTGCCGGAGGGGGGCTCTTCGGCTTCGGCGTCGGCTTGTTCGGCTAGGCGCATGGCCTCTTCGATCAGCGTCTCGACGATCCGGGACTCGGGGACGGTGGCGATGACCTTGCCGCGGACGAAGATCTGGCCCTTGCCGTTACCCGAGGCCACGCCGAGGTCCGCCTCGCGCGCTTCGCCGGGACCGTTGACCACGCAGCCCATGACCGCGACGCGCAGCGGAACCTCGAGGCCGTCCAGTCCGGCGGTGACCTCTTCGGCCAGCTTGTACACGTCGACCTGGGCGCGACCGCAGGAGGGACACGACACGATCTCCAGGCGCCGCTGGCGCAGGCCGAGCGATTCCAGGATCGAGATGCCGACCTTGACCTCTTCCACCGGAGGCGCGGACAGCGAGACGCGGATGGTGTCGCCGATGCCTTCGGCCAGCAGGGCGCCGAAGGCCACCGCGGACTTGATCGTGCCCTGGAACGTGGGGCCGGCCTCGGTGACGCCCAGGTGCAGCGGGTAGTCGCACTGCTGGGCGAGCAGGCGGTAGGCGTTGATCATCACGACCGGGTCGTGGTGCTTGACCGAGATCTTGATGTCGCGGAAGCCGTGCTCCTCGAACAGGGAGCACTCCCACAGCGCGGACTCGACCAGCGCCTCCGGGGTGGCCTTGCCGTACTTGGCCAGCAGCCGCTTGTCCAGCGAGCCGGCGTTGACGCCGATCCGGATCGGGACCCCGGCGTCGGAGGCGGCCTTGGCGATCTCGGCCACCTTGTCGTCGAACTGCTTGATGTTGCCCGGGTTGACCCGGACCGCGGCGCAGCCGGCGTCGATCGCGGCGAACACGTACTTGGGCTGGAAGTGGATGTCGGCGATGACCGGGATCTGCGACTTGCGGGCGATGTCGGGCAGCGCGTCGGCGTCGTCCTGGGACGGGACCGCGACCCGGACGATCTGGCAGCCGGAGGCGGTGAGCTCGGCGATCTGCTGCAAGGTGGCGTTCACGTTGGCGGTCAGCGTGGTGGTCATCGACTGCACGGTTACCGGCGCTCCCCCGCCCACCGGCACCGAACCCACCATGATCTGGCGGGAGTTCCGGCGCTCGGCCAGCGGCGCGGGCGGCGTCTGCGGCATACCGAGGTCAATACTCATGAGCCCCATCCGTTCGACTGGATATCCCCGAATCCCTCGACCCCGCCCTATTGAACCATCCCCTGGGTAACGGGAGGTTACCGACGCTGACGGGGCTGTCATGCGGTGGGCAGTTAACCACCGGTCAGCTTGAGCGGGTTGGCGATGTCGGCCACGATCAGGACGACGGACAACAGCACGATGATCAGGAACAGGCTGAAGCTGACCGGGAGCACCTTGCCGATGTCGGCCAGGCCGGGGTCCGGCCGGCCGCGCAGGCGAGCCAGCCAGGCCCGGATCCGCTCGTAGATGATCACGGCGATGTGGCCGCCGTCCATGGGCAGCAGCGGGAGCAGGTTGAAGGCCCCGAAGAAGATGTTCAGCGAGGCGATCAGCAGCAGCACGAAGCTGAGCTTGTACTGCCAGCCCGCGTTGGAGCCGACCTCGGTGCCGGTCGCTTCGGCCGCGCCGACCACGCTGGTGACCTGGCCCGCGGTGGTATCCGCGCGGTTCGGGCGGAACAGCTCGGACAGCCCTCCGGGCAGCGCCGCGACGGCCTGCGCCGAGCCGGCCAGCACCTGGCCGAACGTCGTGCCCGAATACTCGATCGCGCCCAGCGGGCTGGGGATCTGGAACAGCACCGCGGGCCCGATGCCCAGGTAGGAGCCGTTGCGGCCGGTGACGTTGGCCAGCTTGGTGTGCAGGGTGAGCAGCTGCCCGGCCCGGCGGACGCTGAGGGTGACCTCGGATCCCGGCGGGACATCGCGGATCAGGTCGCCGAGCTGGGTGAAGGTGCTCACCGGGTGGCCGTCGAACGCGGTCACCGTATCCCCGATCCGCAGCCCGGCCAGCTGGGCCGGGGAGGCGGGGGCGTGCGACGAGCCGCAGGTGCCGTTGTTGTAGGCGCTCACGCTGACCGGCACGCAGGGGCTGATCGTGCCCAGCTGGGTGACGTTGTCGTTGGCGATGCCGACGGTCAGGGCCAGCCCGGACACCAGCACCAGGGCCAGCAGGAAGTGCATGATCGAGCCGGCGGCCAGAACCAGGATCCGCTGCCAGGCCGGGTGTGAGCGGAAGGCCAGCGGCTCGTCTTCGGGGTCATCCGGATCGTCCAGCGAGTGCATGCCGATGATCTTGACGAAACCGCCCAGGGGCAGGGCCTTGATCCCGTACTCGGTCTCGCCTCGCCAGGTGGACCAGATCGTCGGCCCGAAGCCCACGAAGTAGCGGGTGACCTTCATGCCGAACCTCTTGGCCAGCACGAAGTGGCCGGTCTCGTGCAGCATGACGGACACCAGCAGGGCGGCGATGATGATGACCCAGCCGATCAGGTCCATCCGGTCGTCTCCCCACTGGTCCTGAATAAAGACTGCTGCCGTAATAGAGCTCCGCGGCCCGGCGCCGGGCCCAGTCGTCGACGGCGAGCACGTCCGCCACCGTGGTAATGGCCGCGCGCGCGGCGTCATGCTCTGAGAGTATCCGGGCCACGGTATCGACAATCCGCGTGAAGGGAATCCGGCCGTCCAGGAAGGCGGCCACGCAGGCCTCGTTGGCGGCGTTGTAGACGGCCGGCGCGGTCCCGCCCGCCGCGGCCGCCTCCCGGGCCAGCGCGACCGCCGGGAACGCGGTGTCGTCCAGCGGCTCGAAGGTCCAGCTGGCCGCGGCCGTCCAGGACAGCCCGGGCGCGGCGTCGGGCACCCGGTCGGGCCAGGCCAGGCCCAGCGAGATGGGCAGCCGCATGTCCGGCGGGGAGGCCATGACCACGGTGGCGCCGTCGGCGAACTCCACCATGGAGTGCACGATGGACTGCGGGTGCACCACCACGTCGATCCGGTCCAGCCCGAAGCCGAACAGCAGGTGCGCCTCGATCACCTCCAGGCCCTTGTTCACCAAGGTGGCGGAGTTGACCGTGACCAGCGGGCCCATCTTCCAGGTCGGGTGGGCCAGGGCTTGTTCGGGCGTGACGTGGGCTAGGGCGTCCCGGCTCCAGCCGCGGAACGGCCCGCCGCTGGCGGTCAGCACCAGCCGGCGTACCTCGGTCGCGCGCGCCGGCCCGCAGGCACTGGGCGATGGTGGAGTGCTCGGAGTCCACCGGCACGATCTGGCCGGGCTTGGCCCGGCTGGTGACCAGCGGGCCGCCGATGATCAGCGACTCCTTGTTGGCCAGGGCCAGCGTCCGCCCGGCGTCCAGCGCGGCCAGCGTGGCCCGCAGCCCGGCCGCCCCGGTCACCCCGTTGAGCACCACGTCACACGGCCGCGCGGCGAGCTCGCAGATGGCGTCCGCCCCAGCCAAGACCTCCGGTAGAGGCCCGGCCTGCGTTTGAGGTGACTCGAGGGACGCACCACGGCCCGTTCGGCCGAAAAAATCGCGGAGTACGGCCGGTAGCCGCGCCGCGGCGTCCGGCGTGGCTACGGCGACCGCCGCCACGCCGAACTCGGCCGCCTGCCCGGCCAGCAGGTCCAGGTTCGCGCCGCCCGCCGCGAGCGCCACGACCCGGAAGCGGTCGGGGTTGCGCCGGATGATGTCGAGCGCCTGGGTGCCGATCGAGCCGGTCGAGCCGAGGATGACCACGTCGCGCGGCGCGCTGGAGAACGTCACCGGCCTATTGTCCGCTACCGGCCGTCATGACAGCACCCCCAGCCCTGACGCGCGTGTCGGGGCTGGGGGTGCCGGTGGTGGTTAGGAGCTGCGATCCAGGAGCTTGGCCCCGGCGATGATCGTCTGGCAGGCGAGGGTCTGGGCCGAGGCCGCGAAGATGGGCTGATCGTTGAACGCGGCCGCTTCGAGCTCGGCCTTGATGCGCAAGGCCAGGCCGTCACGGATCTTCTCCAGGCCGGCCAGCGCCTTATCGGTGGCCAGGTAGACACCGTCGCCCGGCGAGTGGCTCTCGATGGCGTCGGTGTCGGCCTGCAGGGTGTAGGCGCCGAACTGGCCGACGCTGGAGTTGAGCTGCTTGTAGCAGGCGCCCAGGGCGGCCACGCCCGGCCCGCTGAGCGCGCGGTTCGGGCCGGCCAGGATCTGGGTGATGACCCGGCCGTCGTGCTCGTAGTCGTCCTTGAGGCCGGCCAGGTAGATTAGCGTCGGCCGGATGTCGGTCTCGTCGGTCCAGGTACCGGTCGTTCCGCTGTTAATGACCTCGATCTGGCCGCTGTCCGGGCCGGCCGAGTTCGGGCCGTCGGCCGGGCCCGAGCCGTCCAGGCCGAGGTGCTTGACCCCGGGCCCGGCGAAGCCGACGTAGTTGGTGTTGATCTCGGCCGCGTAGTCGCCGTGGTCCCACGCGAAACCCGTGTCCTGGGTCACGCAGGCGCCACTGCAGGACGTGCTGCCGGAGCTCAGGAAGTAGTCCGGCTTGGCGAACAGCGCCAACGTCGGGGTCCTGGCCGGGTCGGCGTTGACCATGTGCAGGATCGCCTCTTCGGCGGGGTCGGCCAGGTAGTTGGCGATGTTCTGGGTGCCGCCCGCGTACGGGTTGGTGGCGGTCAGCCCAGCCACGTCATGCTCCAGCGTGCGTACCGCCGGGACATTCGGGCCGGGATCACCGGTCACGTAGAACTCGGGCGCGGTGTCGTCCTCCAGGGTGAACGACGTGGTGTCGCTCTTCTCGGTGGCCAGCAGGCCCGTCATGTTGCCGGCCAGCTCGCCGAACGAGCCCGAGGGGTAGGTGCACAGCACGTCCGGGGTCACGGTGTCGCCGGAGACGGTCGCGCCGTCGCAGTTGGCGGGCGTGGGCTGGATGGCGCGGCCCACGTTGGCGCCGGCCTCGTGGTCACCCTCGTCCGAGCTCAGCACGAACAGCGTGTTGGAGGTGTTCATGCCGTCCGCGGCCAGGCGCTTGAAGAACGTGCCGAACGCCTGGTTGTAGTACTGCGCCTGCGCGACGTAGCAGGCGCTCCCGCTGCCGAGCGCCGCCGGGGCGCTCTTGCACGCCGCGGACAGGGCGGGGATGTCCTCGTTGCCGTGGATGTCGGAGATGTAGCCGTTCACCACCGGAACGCCGGACTCGAGCATGTCGGCCATGTAGGCCAGCGTCTGCGAGGCGTTGATGGTGCTGAATCCGGGGAAGCCGGGGTGGTTGGACAGGAACGCGCCGTTGATCTGGTTGCCGTTCTCGTCGACCAGGTTCCCGGCCGCGTTGGTGACCTGGTACCCGTTGTCGCTCTTGTCGGGAGTCCCCGCGCCGAGCTGCGGCGCGATGTAGCGGTGGCCGAACAGCGCCTGGAAGCCGTTGTACCCGCCCGGCTCGTTCGGCAGCTTGTCCGGCGAGGCGGTCGCGGACGGCGAGGTCTGGCCGAACTTCACTCCCTGGGCCGTGGCGCAGAACGCGTTGCCCTGGGCGCAGTGCACCGCGACGCCAACGTAGTCAGCGGTCTCGGCGTCCTTGAACGAGTCGGTGTCGGCGTTGAGCTGCTGGTCCTCGGGCGACCCGACGCCGAACACCTTGGGGATGTCGACGGCGGTGTTCTCCAGCTCCTGGTTGGCCGTGGACACGTCGCCCACGTTGCAGCCGGTCCGGGTGAACGGGACCCACGGCGCGGGGGTGATCGTGTTCGGCGTCACCGGCTGCGCGGCGGTGGCCGGCGGCACCGGGGAGTACACCATGTTCGGGTTGGTGTCCCCGCCGGACGGCGTGCCGTGCGAGTAATAGACCGGGTCGGTCCAGTAGGCGAACGAGGTGGCGATGGTGGCGGTATTGAAGGCGCCGTTCGTCCCGTCGGTGTTATAGACCCCGTAGCTGTTGGAGACCGGCATGCCCTGCCGGTCGCCGTAAAGCCCGGTGTTGGTGGTCAGGATGTCGTCGGCGGTGTGCGCGATCAGCGGCGTGTGGTTGTTGCTCAGGAAGGTGCCGTTGTCCTCGAAGAAGTTCAGCAGGTTGGGCATCATTTCCAGGTCGGACGGGACGTTCGGGTTGTCCCGGAAGAAGTGCACATTGTCGAACGTGAGCTGTACGACGTGCTTAACCCCGTTGCCCAGGTGACAGCTGGAGCTGTCATCGGCGACCGCGGCCGTCTTGGCGGTGCTGGCTTCGCTGGCTTCGTTTGCCGGGTGGCTCGGGGCGGCGAACGACGTTCCCGCCAGGCCGAGCATGCCGAGCAAGGCAGCCGAGCTGGCGGTCGCGGTGACGCGGAACCACGTCGCTCGTCGGCGGGCCGGGCCTGCCGTCCGACGTCTGTCCATGAGGTGTCCTCTCAAGCGCGTAGCGCGGCCCGCCCACTCGGCGCCGCGGGAGCCCACGATGCCACGCTTCGGGTCGTGGGATAAGGGCCTTACTAGTGCTTAATTGAGCAAATCTGGTGAAATATTGGTCACGATCCGGCGTCTGTTGTGGAAACACGCGCGCAAAGCAGCAGGAATGCGGGGCGATCCTGGTCACTACGCTCGGTAGTAAATATTTACGGACCGTGATTATGCGCTCTTCACGGTGGGTGGCGGCGGCCGTACTGGCGTTCGCGGGCCTGGCGTTCGCGGGCCTGGCGTTCGCGGGCCTGGCGTTCGCGGGCCTGGCGTTCGCGGGCTTGGCCGACGAGGGCATCGACTGTGCCATGACCGAAGGCGGCAGCGGCGGTCCGTGGCTGTCGGACTTCGACGCCCGGACCGGCGTGGGCGTCATCACCGGAGTGACCACGTTCCGCTACTCCGGGGACCGCCGCGCTCTGTACTCGGCCAACCTGGGTCCGGTGGCGCAGGCGCTGTACGACCGGGCCTCGGCCTAGAGGGCGGAGATCTGGCGGGCCAGGGCGAAGTCGTTCGCAGTCAGGCCGCCCGCCGTATGCGTGCTCAGGGTCAGCGTCACCGCGTTCCAGGAGATCGCCACGTCGGGGTGGTGGCCGGCGGTCTCGGCCAGGTAGGCGACCGCCCCGACGTACAGCAGCGCGTCGCGGAAGTCGGCGCGGCGGGTCACGGTGACGATCGCGTCGCCGTCGCGGGTCCAGGCCGGGACGGCGGCGAGCTCGGCGGTGATCTGGTCCTCAGTCAGAAGTTCCATGGTTCCGGCATACCATTCCCAGGTGACGTCATCGAGGCAGACTCCACTGATAGCGGTTCATGAACGGCTCGGGGCGGTCATGACCTCATTCGCGGGCTGGCAGATGCCGCTGCGCTACGGCAGCGAGACGGCCGAGCACCAGGCGGTGCGGCACGCAGCCGGGTTGTTCGACCTGTCCCACATGGGCGAGATCACGGTGCGCGGCCCGGGTGCCGGGGCGGCGCTGGACTACGCGCTGACCGGGTTCTTGTCCGCCGTGCCGTCGGGCCGGGCCCGGTACACGATGATCTGCGCGGCGGACGGCGGCGTGCTCGACGACCTGGTCGTCTACCGGCAGGGCGAGCAGGACTACCTGGTCATCGCCAACGCGGCCAACGCCGCGGCGGTGGTCGACGAGCTGCGGTCGCGTTCGTCGGGGTTTGACGCCGTGGTGGCCGACGCCACCGACGACTACGCGCTGATCGCGATCCAGGGACCGGCGGCGGCCGGGATCCTCGGCGCGCTTTCCGATTTGGACCTGGCGGCCATGAAGTATTACGCCGGGGCGTTCGGCCCGGTGGCGGGCGCGGCGGCGTGGGTAGCCCGGACCGGGTACACCGGCGAGGACGGGTTCGAGATCTACGTCCGGCCGCACGACGCGGTTGCGGTCTGGTCGGCACTGACGGACGCGGAGGCCGGGGCCGGGCTGGTCCCGGCCGGGCTGGCCGCCCGCGACACGCTGCGACTCGAGGCCGGGATGCCGCTGTACGGCAACGAGCTCGGCCCGGACATGACACCGTTCGAGGCGGGCCTGGGCCGGGTGGTGAAGTTCGACAAGCCGGGCGACTTCGTCGGGCGTTCGGCGCTTGCCGAGCGGGCGGCCGCGGGGCCGCGCCTCGAGTTGGTGGGGCTGACCATCGAGTCGCGGCGGATCCCGCGGCATGGCTACCCGGTGCTCGCGGACGGGGTGGAGTGCGGCACCGTGACCAGCGGCGCCCCGTCTCCGACCCTGGGCCATCCGATCGCTATGGCCTACCTGAACGCGGGCGCGGACGGCCGTGATGCTGTACTTACTGTCGGCATCCGGGGCGAGGCGGTCCCGGCCCAGCTGACCGACTTGCCGTTTTACTCCAGGAGTCGATAACGATGAGCATCCCCGCCGAACTGCACTACACGGCCGAGCACGAATGGGTGTCTGTCGAGGGCACTGTGGCCTCGGTCGGTATCACCGACTACGCGGCGCAGCAGCTTGGTGACGTGGTCTATGTGTCCCTGCCCGCGGTCGGCGCGGCCGTCACGGCCGGCGAGCCGTGCGGCGAGGTGGAATCGGTCAAATCGGTCAGCGATCTGTATGCGCCGGTGGACGGCGAGGTGACCGAGATCAACCCGGAGCTAGCGGACGACCCGTCGCTGGTCAACGCCGAGCCGTACACGGCGGGCTGGATGTTCCGGGTGCAGCTGGGCCAGGACGGCAACGGCAACCCGGCCCTGCCGGCCGACCTGCTGTCCGCGACCGAGTACGAAGAGCTGACCAAGAGCGCCGGCTAGCGCCGGCGGCTCCGCGGCCCGGGGCTTAACGCTTGCCGCGGCCCGGGTCGGTTTCATGATCACGAAGGATTTTATGTGCCAGGCCATACAAAATCCTTCATGATCATGGTCGCGCCCCGTGCGAGCGGGGCCTAGCGCTTGCGGCGGCGACGCAGGAGGAGCAGGACGGTTACGCCGATCACGACGGCACCGGCCGCGGCGCCGGCCATTACCGGATCGATCTGGCTGGCCCGCTCGCGGAGCTGTTCGGTGACGCGCTGGACGTTCTTCTTCGGGCTCACCCGGTCGGAAATGGCGTCGATGGTGCGCGCCAGTTCGGCGCGGGTGCGGTCGATGTCCGCGACCAGCGCGTCCTGATCGACGGGCTTCGGTTCGATATCCGCGTCAGCCATTGCGTGCTCCGTTCCGGCCAGGCTCTTTCTGATCAGGCTCGTTCTGGTCAGGCCGCCCATTTTGACATACCGGTGGTGACCTTAACATCGCGCGGTCGGGTCAGGTTTCGGTGATGCGCCGTTCGAGGTAGCGCCGCTCGGGGTCGGTCCGGGCCAGGCCGAGCGCTCGCCGGTAGGCGGCCCGGGCCTCGTCCGGCAGGCCGAGCCGTCGCAGCAACTCGGCCCGGGTCGAGTGCCAGTACTGGTAATCCGGCAGATCCAGCTGGTCAACCAGGGCTAGCGCCGCGGCCGGGCCGTCGGCTTCGGCGACCGCGACGGCGCGGTTCAGCCGGACCACCGGGGACCCGGTGCGCTCGGCGAGCTCGGCGTACAGCGCGGAGATCTGTGGCCAGTCGAGCCGTTCTTCGGCCTGCAGGGAGGCGATGGCGGCCTGGATGACGTACGGGCCGACGGCGCCCGCGGTCTGGCCTCGGGGCGGATCGAGCAGGGCGTGGTCGAGCAGGGCTCGGCCCTCGGTGATCTGCGGCCAGTCCCAGCGCGAGCGGTCCTGGTCGGGCAGCAGCACCAGGTCCGGCCCGTCGAAGCGGGTCTGGCGGCGCGAGTCGTGCAGGAGCATCAGGGCCAGCAGGCCGAGCACCTCGGGCTGGTCCGGGAGCAGGGCGGCCAGCACCCGGCCGAGCCGGATGGCCTCGGCGGCCAGGCCGGCCCGGTCCGGGTCTGCGTAGCCCTCGTTGAAGATGAGGTACACCACGGCCAGGACCGCGGCCAGGCGTTCGGGCAGCTGGCCCCCGGCGGGCACGCTGAACGGGATGCCGGCCACCTTGATCTTGGACTTGGCCCGGGTCAGCCGGCGTTTCATGGTCTCGGGCGGGACCAGGAAGGCCCGCGCGATCTCCTCGGTGGACAGGCCGCCCACGGCGCGCAGGGTCAGCGCGACCTGGGCCGGTACGGCCAGCGCCGGATGACAGCACATGAAGATGAGCTCGAGTCGCTCGTCCGGGATCACGGTGGTGTCCTCCGCGTTCTCCTCCGGAGCGGCCGCCGCGGACAGCAGGCGGAGCTTGGCGGCCAGCACCTGGTCGCGGCGCAGCCGGTCGATGGCGCGGCGTCGGGCCGTCGTGACCAGCCAGGCGGCCGGGTGGTCGGGCACGCCGTCGGTCGGCCAGCGCCGCGCGGCGATCGCGAAGGCCTCCGCGGCGGCGTCCTCGGCCAGGTCGAAATCGCCGAAGTAGCCGATCAGCGCGGCCAGCACCCGGCCCCACTGGTCGCGGAAGACCTGTTCTATAAGGGGCCGCTCCCCCATCCCGGCTAGTCCTGGTCGGTGACGATGGGACGGATCTCCACCGAGCCGCCGAGGCGGACGGCGGGGATCCGGGCCGCGACCTCGGTGGCCCGGTCCAGGTCATCGGCCTCGAGGAGGTAGAACCCGGCGAAAAACTCCTTGGTATCGGCGAACGGGCCGTCGGTGATCAGCAGCTGATCGCCGGCCAGGCGGACGGTGGTGGCCGTATCGACCGGATGCAGCGCGGCGCCGCCGATGATCCCCGGCGTGTCCTTGAGCGCCATGTACTCGCGGTGCACGGCGTCGGCTTCGGCCGTGCCGAGCGCTTCGCTGGTGCCCGGCTTGTAATAGATCAGCAAGGCGTATTGCATGTCCGGCTCCTTCCCCTGGTTTCCCCGTGCTGACGATCTTCTCGCGCCTATGACGGACGAGGTCGGCCCGGGGGGACAGCCCACGGCCGGGAACGGGGTTATAGTGCCGCGTATGCGCGGCGGGCCGGACCGGGACCGACTGGCCGTCTGGACTTACCAGGAGGCCGGTGAGCGGATCGCGTCCGGCGATCCGTCGGTCACCGACGCCGAACGGGCGGCGGCCGGCCGGGAAACGCTCGCGGAGCGCTTCGCGGCGCTGCTGCCCGCCAACCGCAGGGACGCCGCCGAGCGCTATGGGCAGGCGGGCTGCCCGGCGGGGCGGCCTGGGCCATCGCCGCCGCGCAGCGACGCCCGGACCTGATCGGCGCGGTGGCCGGGCTCAGCGCCGGCATGGTCCCGCAGCGGATCAGCGGCGCGGCCCGTTCGGCGGGCGTGCGGCACTACCTGGCGGCCGGGACGCTGGAGCCCGGCTTCCGGCAGTCGACCAGGCGGTGGGCCGAAAGGCTGAGCCGGGCCGGGCTGCCGTGCCGTCACCAGGAATGGACCGGCGGCCACGACCAGGTGTGGTGGCAGCAGCAGCTACCGGTCGCGCTGGGCTGGCTGCTCGGATAGCTGGCGGACGCGTGCCCGGATCTACTACGTCCGCTCCGTGGACGCGGGCCAGACGTGGAGCACCCCGTCCGGGCAGCGC
Source organism: uncultured Actinomycetes bacterium (assembly GCA_963787645.1). Lineage (GTDB taxonomy): Bacteria > Actinomycetota > Actinomycetes > Streptosporangiales > Streptosporangiaceae > Palsa-504. The sequence continues at coordinate 486,377 of CAWBDS010000009.1, forward strand.
CTCGACACGGCCACGGTTCCGTCCGACTTGCACCACATCATGCCCCAGATGGTCGTCGATCAGCTGGGCGTCTTCGGCTGCGTGTACTACGAGTTCGGGCCCAAGCCGAAGAAGCCGCTGATCGATGTCGTCCTGTCGCTGTCCGGCGACCAGGGACTGACCTTCGGACGCGACGTGCTGACCACCCAGCCCTGGGACCCGACCATCGACGCCCCCTGGTCACACGGCGACTCACGGGTGACTTTCATCGGCGACTACATGGGACTCGACGCGAGCTCCCAGGGCTTCCTGCCGCTCTGGACGGACACCAGAACCGGGATCCAGGAACTGTTCACCACCAGCGTTCCGGCCGATCTCGGCCTGTGCATCGTGGAGGTCCTCAACGCCCTGGAGGGCGGCGAAATCGAGCTGGTCCGCCAGTTCCGCGACCAAGAGTTGTCCGCTACCTCGTTGGGCAGGCGGCTGACGGCACTGGTCGAGCAGCACGGCGACGAGATCGCGCGGTGCATGGCCACGGACAGCGAACTGCACGCTCAGGCCGCCAGCCTGCTGCGGCGCAGCGTGCGGCTCAGCGAGTCGGCCGGCTCAGCCCAGCCGGGGCGCCTCGACCGGGAGTTCACCGGTGACGTCGACGGTTTCCTGGACCGGCTGCGCGCCCGCGCCAGCTCAGGTCTGCGGCGTGACATCGGCCAGGCGCGCCCCGACCTGCGCGCGGCGGAGGGCAAGACGATCATCGAGGCGCTCCGGGAGTAGCGATCTGGCCGGGAGCAGCGGTCTGGGCGGGAGCAGCGGTCTGGGCGGGCGTCGCGGACCACGCGGGCTCGGCGTAGACCGCGGCCACGGCGGCCCGGTTGAACACCCGCCAGGTGGCCGCTGAGACCAGGGCGGCGACCACGAACCCGGCCCAGTAGGGCGCGGTGATGCCGAACCGGGCCGCGATCACCCCGCCGAGCACGGCGCCGACGCAGTTGCCGCCGGCCGCGACGAACAGGCTGGTGCTGACCACCCGGCCCATCATCTGCGGCGGCGTCAGCCGCTGGCGCAGCGAGCTGCCCACGATGGTCCACAGTGCGTTGTGCACGCCGAACGCGAACAGGAAGGCACCGACCAGGTACGCGTTGCGCGAGGTGGCCAGGACCAGGTGCTGCGCCGCCTCGATGAGCAGGCCGGCCCGGATGGTCCAGGTCGCCGTGACCCGCCGGATGAGCCAGTCGCCGCACGCCGATCCGAGCAGGGCACCGGCGGCCATACAGGTAAACAGCGTGCCGTAGCCAACGGCACCCAGGTGCAGGCGCTCCTTGGCCAGCAGGACCAGGACCGCTTCGGACGCGGTCAGGGTCAGGTTCAGCAACCCGATCAAGAAGGTCATGGTGCGCAGCACGCGCTGGCCGGCCAGCCAGCGGAAGCCCTCGGCCAGTTCCTGGCGGATCCGCGGGTGCTGGCCGGGGTCCGCCGCGTCGCCGGGGCGGCCCTTGTCGCCGGGGCGGGCCGCGTCGCCGGGGCGGGCCGCGTCGCCTGGGCGGGCCTTGTCGCCGGGGCGGCCCTTGTCGCTGGGGCGGGCCTTGTCGCTGGGGTCTGGCGGCTGGCGGGTGGCCCGGTAGGTCCCGGCCACCGCCCCGACCAGGACCGCGCTGGCCGCGTAGGTGCCCGCGTTGACGTAGAACGGGACACACGCGGCCAGCACGAACAGGAATCCGCCCAGCGGCCCGGCGATCATGCTCTGCATCAGGGTGGTCCCGCCGACCAGCCAGCCGTTGGCCCGCTCCAGGCGGGCGTGCGGCACAACCGCCGGAATCATGGCCTGGCTGGCCGAGCGGAAGACGATCTCTCCGGCGTTGACCAGGAACAACGCCGCATCCAGCAGGGCGATGCTGGACCAGCCGGCCAGCAGCGCGGTGGCCAGGACGGCCATCACCGCGACCCGGATCCAGTCGATCGTGACCATCAGCCGCCGCCGGTCAACCCGGTCCACGAGCACGCCGCCGGGCAGGGCGAACAGCAGCCAGGGCAGCCAGGCCACCCCGGTCGTGACCGAGACGATCAGCGGGTTCTTGGTGTGCGCGGCCACGAAGAGCGGCGCCGCGATGGTGGCCAGGCCGCTGCCCAGGGCCGAAGTGGTGCTGGCCGTCCACAGCTTCACGAACCGCGAGCCCAGTGGTTCCGCCACGTGAAGCGACGTTACCTCAGGGCCCAGGGGGGACCGGCGTCCTTACGGTCAGCTGGCTGAGAGCCCCGCGGGCTAGCGGAGCTTGGTGACGCGGGCAATCAGCTTGAGGGTCAGCGAGGCCTGAGTGGGCTGGGGTGACTCGCCGCTCAGCAACTGGGTGCTGATCATGTAGATATCGGTGCTGTCGACCGTCCACAGCAGATCGGTCATCGTGGGCGGGGCGGAGACCTTGGCATCCGAGAGGTATTCCACGACCTGCAGGGCCGGGTGGCCGCCGACGCGAGACTTCGACTGGGAATGGGTCGTCCAGTGCAGGGTGCCGCCCTTGGTGTCCGACGCGGACGCCGACCGGCACGAGTGGTACTTGGCCGTCAGCTGGCTGAGGAAGGCGGTGGCCGTCTTGGTACTGGCGAACTGATAGACGGTCTGGTTGAACAGCTCGAAGTTGCTGGACAGCGACACGGTCTTCGGCCCGGTCAGGTCGGTGGCGAAGGCGGTCTCGCCGAAGCCCGCGGTGACTCCGGCCGAAGGCCAGAAGACCTTGCAGCTCATCGAGGGCAGCTTGAACACGCCGCGGCGCTCGAGCTTGCTGCCGGAGTTCGCGCTGTACACCACGGTGAAGCCGGACCCGAAGTCTGCGGTCGGCAGCAGCGCGGACTTGAGCTGCTTCCCGGTGACCTGGACCGGCCCGTGGGATGCGGCGAGCGCGATCGGCGCGAGCAGCGCTACGAAGGCGGCGGCGGTGGCGGTGATAACGCTCGTTCTAGCGCGGAACGACATGACGGATTCCCCTCGTCTGGCCCCCTGTTTGGCGGGGGCCAGCCTATCGAGGGGGCCCAGTGCGGGCGGGGGGATTTGAACCCCCACGGTGTCTCCACCAACAGGACCTAAACCTGCCGCGTATGCCATTTCGCCACGCCCGCTTGTCGCCATCACGGTACCGCCTAGGCCGCGACCTCGGTCATCAGGCGGGCGACGTGGCCGGTGGCCTTCACGCCATAAAGGGCCTTTTCGACTCTTCCTTCGGCGTCGATCACGAACGTGGACCGGATCACGCCCACGGTGGTCTTGCCGTATAGCTTCTTCTCGCCGTAGGCGCCGTAGGCCTGCAGCACGGCGCGGTCGGGGTCGGACAGCAGCGGGAAGGTCAGGCCTTCCTTCTCACGGAACTTGGCCAGCCTGGCGGGCTGGTCGGGCGAGATGCCGAGCACCGTGATCCCGTGGCCGTTGAGCACGGCCAGGTTGTCGCGGAAGTCGCAGGCTTCCTTGGTGCAGCCGGGCGTCATCGCGGCCGGGTAGAAGTACACGATGACCCGCTGGCCGCGGAACGACGACAGCGACACCGGCTGGCCGTCCGCATCGAGCAGGGTGAAGCCGGGGGCGGGGGCACCGGGGGCGAGTCGCTGCTCGGTCATGTCAGGCTCCCTTGGACGTACTGGCTTGGACGAACGGAGCGAGGGCGCGGAAGGCGCGGCCGCGATGGCTGATCGCGTCCTTGGCCTCGGGGGTCATCTCGGCGGTGGTCTGCTCGAAGCCGTCGGGCACGAAGATGGGGTCGTAGCCGAACCCGCCGGTGCCCCGGCGCTCGCGGATCAGCGCCGGCCACCTCGCCGGTCACCACCCACTCGCGGTCCGCTTCGCCGCTGGCTCCTTCGCCGGCCGGGACGACCAGCGCGGCGGCGCAGACGAACCGCGCGCCCAGGCGGACGTCGGGCACGTCGGCGACCTGCGCGAGGACCAGCTCCAGGTTGGCCTGGTCGTCGCCGTGCTGGCCCGCCCAGCGAGCGGACAGCACGCCGGGCATGCCGTTCAGCGCGTCCACGCACAGGCCCGAATCGTCGGCCACGGCGGGCAGGCCGGTGCAGGCCGCGATGGCGCGTGCCTTGAGCAGCGCGTTGGCCTCGAACGTGGCGCCGGTCTCGGGCACGTCGGGAGCGCCGGGGAACTGGTCAAGACCGATCACGTTTTGCTGGCCCAGGATCCGGGCCAGCTCGCGTAGCTTGCCTTGGTTCTTGGTGGCCAGGACTACGGCATCAGCGGGCACAGGATCAGCGGGCATGGCGGGAAAGCAGGTCGGTCTGCAGCGCTTGGGTCTGCAGCCGGGTCAGGTCGGCGCAGCCCTGGGTCGCGAGGTCCAGGAGCTGGCCGAGCAGGTCACGGCTGAACGGCTCGCGTTCGGCGGTGCCCTGGATCTCCACGAAGTCTCCGGCGGCGGTGCAGACCACGTTCATGTCGGTGTCCGCGGCCACGTCTTCCTCGTAGCACAGGTCAAGCCGGGGTTCGCCGTCGACGACGCCGACGCTGACCGCGGCCACCGAGGTGAGCAGCGGGTCGCCCTTGGTCCGCTTGCGCCCGCGCAGCCAGGTCACCGCGTCGGCCAGGGCCACGTAGCCGCCGGTCACCGCCGCGGTGCGGGTGCCGCCGTCGGCCTGCAGCACGTCGCAGTCGATGACGATGGTGTTCTCGCCGAGCGCCTTGTAGTCCACGCAGGCCCGCAGCGAGCGCCCGACCAGCCGGGATATCTCCTGGGTGCGGCCGCCCAGGCGGCCTTTGACCGACTCGCGGTCGCCGCGGGTGTTCGTCGCGCGCGGCAGCATGGCGTACTCGGCGGTGACCCAGCCGAGCCCGCTGCCGCGCCGCCAGCGCGGGACCTCTTCGGTCACGCTGGCCGCGCACAGCACCCGGGTCCGGCCGAATTCCACCAGCACCGAGCCCTCGGCATGGTCGAGCCAGCCCCTGGTCAGCTTGACCGGTCGCAGTTCCGTCACGGATCGCCCGTCGGGTCGAGACATGACGGACAGCCTATCGGGCGGTTCCGGGCCGCAGGACCAGGCCGGAGGTCGCCGCGGACAGCGGGCCGCAGTAGCTGGCGGTCGCTTCGGCCAGGGACTGCTCCCGGTCGTACCACGGCACCAGGTGGGTGAGGACCAGCTGCCCGGCGCCGGCCCGGGTGGCGTACTCCCCCGCCTGCCGGGCGGTCAGGTGCAGGTCCGGCCGGTTGGCCGGGCCGTCCTGGAACGACGCCTCGCACAGCAGCACGTCCACGCCGCCGGCCAGCCGGACCAGGGCTTCGGTGGCCCCGGTGTCGGCCGAGTAGGCCAGCGTCCGGCCCGCGTGCTCGACCCGGAACCCGAACGTCTCGACCGGGTGGTTCATGTGCTCCGTGGTGACCCGGAACGGGCCGATGTCCTGCGTCTGCGGTTTGAGTTCACGGACGTCGAAGCGGTCCCGGACGGACGCCGTGTCCTCGCCGCCCAGACCCGCGATCCGCTCCGCGGTCCCCCGCGGGCCGTACACCGGGATGGGCGGCTTGGGCCCGTCCGGCACGTACCGCCGCGCCACCCAGTAGGAGCCCAGGTCGATGCAGTGATCGGCGTGCAGGTGGGACACGCAGACCGCGTCGATGCCGAACAGCTCCGCGTGCCGTTGCAGGACCCCGAGCGATCCGTTGCCCATGTCGATAACCAGCCGGAACCCTTCGGCCTCCAGCAGGTAGCTGGACGCCGGGCCGTCCGGCCCGGGGAAGCTCCCCGAGCACCCGATCACGGTCACTTGCATGGGGGCCATTATGCCCAGAGCTGGCCCTCGAGGCGGGCTTCGGCTTCGTCCAGGGTGCCGTCGTAGGCGCCGGTGGACAGGTACTTCCAGCCGCCGTCGGCGATCAAGACCACGATGTCGGCCGGCTGGGCGTCATGGGCGGCCTTGGCCGCCATGGCCAGGCCGGCGTGCAGGGCGGCGCCCGCGGAGATGCCGGCGAAGATGCCCTCGGTGCCGGTCAGCTCCCGGGTCCGGCGCAGGGCGTCGGCCGAGGACACCGAGAACCTGGTGGTGAGGACACCGGGGTCATAGAGCTCGGGGACGAAGCCCTCGTCCACGTTGCGCAGGCCGTAGACCAGCTCGCCGTAACGCGGCTCGGCGGCCACGATCTTGACCCCCGGCTTGTGCTCGCGCAGGTAGCGGCCCACGCCCATGAGCGTGCCGGTGGTGCCCAGGCCCGCCACGAAGTGGGTGATCTCGGGCAGGTCACCCAGGATCTCCGGACCGGTGGTCTCGTAGTGCGCGCGGGCGTTGGCCTCGTTGCCGTACTGGTAGAGCATGACCCAGTCGGGGTGTTCGGCGGCGATCCGCTTGGCCACCCGGACCGCCTCGTTGGAGCCACCCGCCGCCGGGGAACCGATGATCTCGGCGCCGTACATCTTCAGCAGCTGGCGGCGCTCGGAGCTGGTGTTCTCCGGCATGACCACGATCATCCGGTAGCCGCGCAGCTTGGCCACCATGGCCAGCGAGATGCCGGTGTTGCCGCTGGTGGGCTCGATGATGGTGGCGCCGGGCGAGAGCAGCCCCTCCTTCTCGGCCTGGGCGACCATGAAGAACGCGGCCCGGTCCTTGACCGAGCCGGTCGGGTTCCGGTCCTCGAGCTTGGCCCACAGCCGCACGTCGGGCGCTGGCGAGAGCCGCGGCAAGCCGACCAGCGGCGTATGGCCGAGCGAGTCGAGCAGGTTCTCGTAGCGCAAAACCACGGTCCGTTCGGGAAAAATGATCTAAATGCCACCGCCGGCCACGGCCGGCAGGACGGTCACCGTATCCCCGTCCTTGACCGGGGTGTCCAGGCCGGCCAGGAAGCGGACGTCCTCGTCGTTCAGGTACACGTTGACGAAGCGCCGCAGGCCGCCGCCGTCCACCAGGCGGTCGCGCAGCCCGCCGTGCTGTTCGTCGATGTTGACCAGCAGCTCGCCGAGGGTCGCTCCGGTGCCCTCGACTTGCTTGGCGCCGCCGGTGTAGGTGCGCAGGATCGTCGGGATGCGAACCTCGATGGCCATGTACGGTGCTCCTATTCCTTCTGGAGGGACCCATCCCCCCAGACCCCCCCTGGGTTGCCTTCGGTGCCAACCCGGCGCGGTCCGGGATCATTCCACCACGCGAACCGGCTCCTCAGCGATCTGGCCGTCCAGTATGCGGTACGAGCGGAATTCGGCCGTTTCGGGGTCGCGGGTGGAGACCAGCACGTAATGGGCCCGGGGCTCGCTGGCGTAGGCGACATCGGTGCGGGACGGGTAGGCCTCGGTGCCGGTGTGTGAGTGGTAGATGACCACCGGCTCCTCGTCACGGTCGTCCATCTGCTTCCAGACCTGGAACTGCTCGGTGGAATCGAACTCATAGAACGTCGGGGAGCGCGCGGCGTTGGTCATCGCGATGAAGCGTTCCGGGCGGTCGCTTCCGGAGCGGCCCGCGAGGATGCCGCACGCCTCGTCCGGGTGGTCGCGGCGGGCGTGTTCGACGATCTGGTCGTGCAGGTCTTGGGAGATGGTCAGCACGCGCCTCAGGCTAGCGCCTGGACCAGCGACTCCTGCACGGCGCCGAGCCAGGCGTAGACCTCGTACGCGGCCCACTGCGGGTCATCGGCGGCCAGCCCTCCCCACTGCTCCTCGAAGTCCTCGGTGACATCGAGGCGGACGCCGAGCGCGAGGCGGACGTCGTTCAGTGCCTTGAGCCAGGCCTGCGCCTGGTCGTGGTTGAGCTGGATCTTGCCGCCGGCCTCGGGCAGCGTATCGAGCATCTCCTGGGCGACCTGCTGCTTGGCGCTGCGCAGGCTGGACTCGGTGTACTTGCGGAACTCTTTGGCGGCTTCTTCATCGCCGCGGTAGCCGTCCGGGAGCAGGCGGGCCAGCACCGGGTCGTCGGAGATCTCCGGGCTTTCCAGCTGCGCCTCGAGCGCGTCCCAGTCCACCGGGTCGTCGGTCTTGGGCTTGGGCTTGGGCGGGCCGTCGGGGGCGACCAGCGTGATGACCTGGCCGACCAGGCTGCGCAGCAAAGACGCCTCGGCGGGGGCCAGCACGCCGCGCACGCCGCCGCCCCGGGTCGACCGGAAGGGTTCCATCCGGCGGTTTGCCCCTTTTGCGCTAGTTGTCGTGCTGCACGGTGGCCCACAGGCCGTATCCGTGCAGGATCTCGACGTTATGCTCCATCGCCTCCCGGGCCCCGGCGGCGACCACGGCCCTGCCCTTGTGGTGCACGTCGAGCATCAGCCGGGTGGCCTTCTTCTTCGGGTAGCCGAAGACCTGCTGGAACACATAGGTCACGTAGGTCATCAAGTTAACCGGGTCGTTCCACACGATGGTGACCCAGGGCTTGTCCGATACCGGTTTGTCTGCGGACCGCGGAAGATCCACCTCAGCGGGCGCCACACTCACAACTACCCACCTCCCACTACGTAGTCTTCCACCTGTGACGAATTCGGTGAACCACCAGACCCATTCGCCTGGGCTTGAGTTGGCTAGCACGGCCTTGCTGACGGATCATTACGAACTCACCATGCTGCAGGGGTCTCTGCGCAGCGGCGCGGCCGACCGCCGAGCCGTCTTCGAGGTGTTCGCCAGGCACCTGCCGCACGGCCGCCGGTACGGCGTCGTGGCGGGAACCGGACGCCTGCTCGACGCCATCGAGCGGTTCCGCTTCACCCGTGCCGACCTGGAGTTCCTGGGCGACGCGGGCATCGTGGACTCGCCGACGCTGGCGTTCCTCGAATCGTACCGGTTCAGCGGCGACATCTGGGGTTACTCCGAGGGTGACTGTTACTTCCCGGGCTCGCCCATCTTGGTGGTGCGGGGCACGTTCGCCGAGGCGGTGCTGCTGGAAACGGTGACGCTGTCCATCCTCAACCACGACTGCGCCATCGCCTCGGCCGCGTCCCGGATGGTCACCGCGGCCGGGGACCGGCCGCTGATCGAGATGGGGTCGCGGCGGACTCATGAATGGGCTGCGGTAGCCAGCGCGCGTTCGGCGTATATCGCGGGGTTTTCCTCGACGTCGAATCTGCAGGCGCGGTTCTCCTATGACGTGCCGAGCGCGGGGACCAGCGCGCACGCGTTCACCTTGGTGCACGACAGCGAGCGGCACGCGTTCGCCACCCAGGTCGAGGCGCTGGGCAAGGCGACGACGCTGCTGGTGGACACGTACGACGTGCCGCGCGCGGTACGGACCGCGATTTCGGTGGCCGGCAGCGAGCTGGGGGCGGTTCGGATCGACAGCGGCGACCTGCCGGTGCTGGCGCGGCAAGTACGGGCCGAGCTTGATGCGCTGGGGGCGACCGGGACCCGGATCATCTTGACCGGGGACCTGGATGAGTACTCGATCGCGGCGCTCGGGGCGGTTCCGGTGGACGGGTACGGGGTGGGTACCTCGCTGGTCACCGGGTCCGGGGCGCCGACGGCGGCGCTGGTGTACAAGCTGGTGGCGCGATCTTCGTCCGAGGCGTCTTCGTCGTCGTCGTCGTCTTCGTCGTCGTCTTCGTCGTCGTCCGAGGATCTGGTGCCGGTGGCCAAGCGGTCGGTGGGTAAGCCGGGCCGGGGCGGGCGCAAGTGGGCGATGCGGCACATTGACGGGGACGGAACCGCGCTCAGCGAGCGGATCAGCCTGAGCCCGCCCGATCCGGGGCCGCAAGACCGCGTGCTGCTCGCGCCGCTGGTGACCGCGGGCGAGATCGTGGGGCGCGAGCCGGTGTCGGCGGCGCGCGAGCGGCACCGCGCGGCGCTGGCCGAGTTGCCGCCGTACGCCCTGCAGTTGTCACGGGGCTACCCGGCCATCCCGACCGTGTTCGAGCCGAACGGGACGGAGGAGTAGCGGGGGTTTTGGGTGCCGGCTCTGTGGGGCCGGGTCTTTGGTGCGTCTCGTGACGTAATCGTTACCGGGCTGGGTTGGTAATCGCGGCGGGGTCGAGCGTGTCTGTTAATGTGCCCGTCCCCGCCGAGGACTTCACGGAGTTCTACCAAGCCAGCTACGGCCGCGTGGTCGCGCTGGTCGCCGCCGTGGTCGGCGAGCGGCACCAGGCCGAGGACATCGCTCAGGAGGCGTTCGCGCGAGCGCTGGCCCGCTGGTCGCGGGTGGCCCGTTACGACCTGCCCGAGGCGTGGGTCCGGCGAGTGGCCCTGCGGCTGACCATCGACGCTCACCGGCGCACTCGGCGGGCCGCCTTGCTGGTGCGGCGGCTGGCTGATCCGGGGGGCGAGGTGGTTGACCTGCATAAATCGCATGATCCGTTGGCTAAGACCGCGCTGAGCGTGGCCCTGATGCAGCTGCCGCTGCCGCAACGCCAGGCGGTGGTGCTGTACTACCTGGCCGATCTGCCGGTGGAGGACATCGCGCGCGACTGCGGGGTCTCGGTCAGCACGGTCAGGACGCGGCTGGCGGCGGCCCGGCAGCGGCTGGAGCGCGAGCTCGCGGAGAGCGACTCGCCTGAGGGGGTGCGCCGTGCTCGATGAAGAACTGCGGGCCGGGCTGGCCGACTGGGTCCGGCCGCTGGCCGCCCTGCCCGCGCCCGACCTCCGGGTCCTGCGGAGGCGGGCCCGGCGGCGCGGTATCCGCCGGGCGGTGACGGCCGCCGTGATCACCGCGGCGGTCTCGGCTTTTGGAGTGGGCGTGACGGTCAGCCTGCCGGGGACCTCCCGCGTCCCGGCGGTGAGCCCGCCGGCGGCCGGCGGACCGCGGACCTGGACGGCCGCGCCGGGAACCTGGTCGCGCGGGACATGGCAGCCCGCGGGCAGCCTGCCCGCGCCCGACGCCGGCCTGACCGCCGCGCCCTACTTCGTCACGATCCCGCCCCACGGGGCGACCGTGGTGGTGACCGACGCGCTCACCGGCCAGGTCATGGCGACCGTGCGAGCACCGCAATCCGGCCAGGACTTCGCCGGGGTGGCCGCCGCCGGGGACGACCGCACGTTCATCCTGGCCACGCGGGCGGTCGGCTTCTACGAGCTGCAGCTGGGGCCGGACGGCCGGGAGGAGTCGCTGACCCCGCTGTTCACGTTGCCGGTACGAGCCGTGCCGATGTTCGCGGTCTCCCCCGACGCGAGGCTGCTGGCGTACACCACGCCGACCGGGATCGAGACCGTGTCGCTGGCTTTCGGGACGGGCCGGTCGTGGACGCTTCCCGGCGGCGGTGGTGGCAGCGGCGGTTCCGGTGGCGGTGGCGGTGGCGGCCAGGCCTCGGTCTCGGTCTCGGTCTCGGTCTCGGTCTCGGTCTCGGGCCTGTCCTGGGGCGGGGACACGACGCTCGCGTTCGAGTGGCAGGTGTATTCCGCCGACGGGGTGCAGCCCGCTGGGGCCGGGGTGCGGCTGCTGGACGTGGCCGGGTCGGGCACCTTGCTGCAGGCCTCGCGGCTGGTCATCCCGGCCTGCGCGTCCACCCAGGTGTGCATCGGCGGACCGCAGATCAGCCCCGACGGATCCAAGGTGCTGGCGACCAGCATCGCCCTGGGCAAGGGAATCACCACGACCGTCGAGGCCTACTCGGCCCGCACCGGCCAGGTGCTCGGGACGGCGTCGCCGGCGGTCAGCGCGTCCAAGGGCGGCCAGGTCTGCCAGGCGCTGTGGGCCGATCCGTCGGGGGCAGTGGTGGCGGTGTTCTGCGGGCACGGGTATGTGGCTAGCGGTGGGAGCTATGCCCAGACCGACCTGCACGTGCCGGAGAGCGCCTTGGCCGCCAGCGGTGAGAACTTCGCTTGGTAAGCGGAACGGTCCGTGGAGCCCGGGTCCGGACTTTGTTTTTTGCTGATGGGACGGGTGTTGTTGCTGGGTTCAAGCTCGAACGACATGGCTGCGGCAGCCATGTCGTTGGGTGCGCGTGATTGTGGCAAGGTCGGGTGGCCCGGGGGAATCTCACCCCCGGGCTCCCGCAGAATCCGTACGTGACAGTCTCCGGTCATACGGTTCTTGCCGTCCTGGTCATCTGGCGGCCGGCTTCACCCGGGCCCAGTGTGCGAAGTACCGCGGCCGGGTGGCGGCCGCGTTGTCGCCTGCCATGATCATGGGACCACTTCGAGGGGTTTTCTGCCACAAGGATGGGACCACCCGGTTGCCAGTAATGGGACCACCCGGCGTGTCGCGCCGGTGGTTTTGACCGCTTTCCTGCTCGGATGCCTGCAAGTCGTCGGACTTGGAGGAAGCGGGCGGATGGTGTTCCGGGAGGTCAGCGTGATAGAGATCCGTGAGGTGCTCCGGTCGTGGCTGGCCGGGGCCGGGTTGCGGAAGGTGGCCGCGCAGGCGGGGGTGGACCGCAAGACCGCACGCCGGTATGTCGAGGCGGCGCTGGCGGCGGGCCTGGCCCGCGAGGGCGGGATAGGGCAGCTGACCGATGAGCTGGTTGGTCAGGTCGCCGAGGCGGTCCGGCCAGTGCGGCCGGCCGGGCACGGGCAGGCATGGGACCGGTTGGAGGCCTGCCGGGACGAGATCCAGGCGCAGGTGAAGCAGGGCCTGACCGTGGTCAAGATCGGGATGCTGCTGGAGCGGCAGGGCGTCGCGGTGCCGTACCGGACGCTGCACCGGTTCTGCGCGGAGCGCTGCGGGTACGGCCGTTCCGCGGTGACGACGGTGCGGGTCGCCGACGGCGAGCCGGGGATGGAGTGCCAGCTGGACTTCGGCTACCTGGGGTTGCTGGCTGATCCGGTGTCCGGGCGGCAGCGCAAGGTGCACGCGCTGATCTTCACCGCGTGCTATTCGCGGCACATGTTCGTGTGGCTGTCGTTCACCCAGACTCTGGCCGCGTTCATCGCGGGATGCGAGGCCGCCTGGGCGTTCTTCGGCGGCGTGTTCCAGGTCCTGGTTCCCGACAATGCCTCGGCGATCGTCGCGGACGCTGACGCGGTCAATCCCCGGTTCACCGCGGGCTGGCTGGATTACATGCAGGCCCGGGGCTTTGTCACCGACGCGGCCCGGGTCCGGTCACCGAAAGACAAGCCGAAGGTGGAGCGGGCGGTGCAGTACGTGCGCGGGAACTTCTTCGCCGGGGAGGACTTCGCCGGGCTGTCCGAGGCGCAGGCCCGCGCGGAGGACTGGTGCCGGGATGTCGCCGGGATGCGGATTCACGGCACCATCGCCGCGCGGCCCGCGGAAGTGTTCGCCGCCCAGGAGGCGGGGGCGCTGCTGCCGCCGCCCGCAGAGCCCTATGACGTGCCGGTGTTCACCCGGGTGAAGGTCCACCGGGACTTCCACGTCGAGGTGGTCCGGTCGCTGTATTCGGCGCCGAAGGAATACCTGGGCTGCCATCTGGATGCCCGCGCCGACTCGGCGCTGGTCAGGCTGTACTGCCGCGGGCAGCTGGTCAAGGTGCACCCCCGCCAGCAGCCGGGCCGCCGGTCCACCGACCCCGCTGACCTGCCCGCGGAGAAGACTACCTACGCGATGCGGGACGTGGCCTCGCTCGCCAGGGCCGCCCGCCGGCACGGGGACGCCATCGGCGTCTATGCCGACCAGCTGCTGGACACGGACCTGCCATGGACCAAGATGCGGCAGGTCTACCGGCTGCTCGGGCTGGTCCGCCGCTACGGGCCCGGCCCGGTCGATACCGCCTGCGCCCGGGCGCTGGAGCTGGACGTCGTCAACGTCACCAAGATCGCCTCGATGCTGGAAAAGGCCACCGAGAACGCCGCCCGGCCGCCGCGCCCCGCGGTGGCCGCTGCTGCCCGGTTCGCCCGTGACCCGGCCGAATACCGGCCCCGGAACATCCAGCTGACCCTCCTGGACGGCGGGGAGGCGAGCACCCGGTGACCACGGCCATCCGCGATGCCGTCAGCCCGGACCTGCGCGCCACCTTGCGGGCGCTCAAGCTGGGCCAGATGCTCGACACCCTGCCCGACCGGCTCACCCTGGCCCGCCAGCAGAAGATGACGCACGCCGACTTCCTCGAGCTGATCCTCGCCGACGAGGTCAGCCGCCGCGAGGCTAAATCCGCTTCCCTGCGAGCCCGGGCCGCCGGGCTCGAGACGGGCATGCGGCTGGACACCTGGGACCCCGCCGCCGCTGTCCGCTATGACCAGCAGCTGTGGAACGAGCTGGCCTCGCTGCGGTTCCTCGACTCCCGCCACGGCGCCCTGCTCCTCGGCCCGGTCGGGGTAGGCAAGACCCACCTGGCTTGCGCACTCGGCCATATCGCCATCCGGCGCCGCCGCGGCGTGCACATGGCCCGCGCCGACAAGCTGTTCAAACGGCTCAAGGCCGCCCGGCTGGACAACACCCTGGAGTACGAGATGCGCCGCCTGGCCACCGTCGAGCTCCTCATCATCGACGACCTGGCCCTGCAGCCGCTGGATGCCGCCAGCACCACCGACTTCTACGAGCTGTGCGTCGAACGCCACCAGCGGGCCGCCACCATCGTGACCTCCAACCGCACCCCGGATGAGTGGCTGTCCATGATGGCCGACCCGCTGCTCGCCCAGTCCGCCGTCGACCGGCTCGTCTCCACCGCCCACGAACTCGTCATCGAAGGACCCTCTTACCGGCAACGCCAGAAACCATCACTCAACGGCCACACCACCGGCGTGTCCGTTGACGACGAGAAAGGAAACCCGCATGATCACTCATGACGCCAGGTGGTCCCTTTCTCGTGGCAAAAACCCGGTCCCATCACCCTGGCAAGCGACACGCGTCGGTGAGCGCCCTGGTGGCTTTCTTCCAGGTGCGCCATTTCCTGTACTTGTTCATGATCTACCGCATCGGGTAGGTGTTGATGCGGCGGAGCACGGGATACAGTCCCGAGGGGTAGAAGGCCCCGTAGTAGGCCATCCAGCCCCGGATCTTCGGGTTGATCAGTTCCGCGATCTCCCGTCCATCGGAGCTGACCCAGCGGTGCAGCCGCCAGGACCGGACTTCGGCGCTGATTTTCTTCAGGGCGTCCTTGCTGATCGCGGGCAGGAACGAGGTGAACTGCACCCCGTCTTTGCGCCGTGCCTGCCGTGGCCGGAACGTGAACCCCGAGAACGTGAACGACGTGTGCTCATGCGAGCCGCGCCGGTTGCTGTCCGTGCAGTACACGATCCTGGTCTTGCCCGGATGCAGTTCCCGGCCGGCCCCGGTCATCCGCTCACGCAGCGCGGCCAGGACCTTGCGGGCCTGGTGCTCGCTGACGCAGTGGATCACCGGGTCATCTGCGTACCGTCCGAACTCGGCCAGCGGGAATTCCCGCGCCAGCCGCAGGTCGAACGCGTAGTGCATGAACAAGTTGGCAAGCACGGGTGATATCGCGGATCCTTGCGCGGTCCCGCGATCTCGTTCTTGCAAGGGTCCCGTCCGGGTGCTGCCGCGCAGCGGCCAGCCACCGCTTCACATACAGCACGATCCAGCGGGTGTCATGGTCAGTGTGCGCCTGCACCGCCTTGACGATCAGGTCCCACCGCACGCTGTCGAAGAACTTCCAGATGTCCAGATCGATCACCCGGTTGCGCTTCCAGCAGCGCTCCCGGCATGCCGCCACCGCGTCCAGCGCGCCCCGCTGCGGCCGGTACCCGCAGGAGTCCGGGTGGAACAACGGCTCCACCGCCTTCTCCAGCCGGGCCGCCGCCACGGTCTGCGCGATCCTGTCCGCGACGCAAGGCACCCCGAGCACCCGGGCCCCGCCGCCCTGCGGCTTCGGTATCTCCACCGCCATCACCGGGGGCGGCAAGCAGGTGCCCGGCGACATCCGGTTCCAGACCCGGCAGAGATTGTTCTTCAGGTCCTTCTCGAACTCCGCCAGGCTCACCCCGTCTATCCCCGGTGCGCCCTTGTTCCCTTTCACCTTGAGCCAGGCGTCCCAGACCTCCTGCCTGGAGATCCGGAACGGCTTGCCAGCTGCTTTCAGCTCGCTCACGCGACTCCTCCCGGCTCGCGCCGGCTGACCGGATGAACAACAGCCACCGACGGCCCGGCTCCTTCGCTCCCCCCATTACAGGGACCTCAGCACTACCACGGGCCGGTCCGCCCGCGTGCCCGGCGACGGTACTCACGTCCCTACGGGGCACTCCCGGCTCGGGCACTCCCTCTCGCCGCACGCTGATGCGGCAGTGTCCGGACACGCCTTCTCACGTTCCGCACGAGAGCCGCAGACCAGGCTCACGCCACCCCTGCGCCGGACACCGCCTGGCCAGTCAGCGGGCATCCGCCAGGCTCAAGTTGCGTCCGGCAAGGTGGTGTACTGACCGGCCCCGTTGATGGGCGTGGCGCAGGCGTGTAAGGCGGCCACCGCGTGATTCTTTGGAAGACCTCTCACAGTGCTTCTGAAGGAGACACGACGGTGACCGCTCCCAGCAGTATCGACCCTGCCCGCTTCCTGCACGACCAGCTGGAGTCCGCGTCGCCGGACCTGCTGCGCTCGATGCTGGCCACCTTCATCAACGCGCTGATGTCGGCGGAGGCCGACGCGATGTGCGGCGCCCCCTACGGGATGCCGGGCCCGGACCGGGTCAACGTCCGCAACGGCTACCGGCACCGGGACTTCGACACCCGCGCCGGGACGCTGGACGTGGCCATCCCGAAGCTGCGCTCGGGCTCCTATTTCCCGGACTGGCTGCTGGAACGCCGGCGCCGCGCCGAGGCGGCCCTGACTTCGGTGGTGGCGACCTGCTACCTGCTCGGGGTCTCCACCCGGCGGATGGAGAAGCTGGCGGAGACTCTCGGGATCACCCGGCTGAGCAAGTCGCAGGTCAGCGAGATGGCTCGGGACCTGGACGGGCAGGTGGAAGCGTTCCGGACCCGGCCGCTGGACGCCGGGCCCTACACCTTTGTCGCCGCGGACGCGCTGGTGCTCAAGGTCCGCGAGGGCGGCCGGGTCGTCAACGTCCACGCCCTGCTGGCAGCCGGGGTGAACAGCGACGGGCACCGGGAGATCCTGGGCCTGCAGGTCACCTCGGCTGAGGACGGCGCCGGATGGCTCGGGTTCTTCCGGGACCTGACCGCCCGCGGCCTGACCGGAGTCCGGCTCGTCACCTCCGACGCCCACCGCGGCCTGACCGACGCCATCGGCGCGACCCTGCCCGGCGCCAGCTGGCAAAGATGCCGCACCCACTACGCCGCCAACTTGATGTCCGTCACCCCGAAAGCGTCCTGGCCCTGGGTCAAGACCCTGCTGCACTCGGTCTATGACCAGCCCGACGCCGCCAGCGTCCACGACCAGTACGACCGGCTCATCGACGCGATCGCCGCCAAGCTCCCCAAGGTCGCCGCCCACCTGGACGCCGCCCGCGCCGATGTCCTGGCCTTCACCGCCTTCCCCAAGGAACTGTGGCGGCAGATCTGGTCCAATAATCCCCAGGAACGGCTGAACCGCGAGATCCGCCGGCGGACCGAACATCGTCGGGATCTTCCCCGGCCGCGACGCCCTGATCCGCCTCGTCGGCGCCGTCCTGGCCGAACAGCACGACGAATGGACCGAAGGACGGCGCTACCTCGGCCTGGACATCCTGACCCGATCCCGCATCACCCTCGCACCCACCGCCACGGAGGTAACCCCCGACAACGACATCCCCGCGCTCAGCGCCTAACCCAAGCAAAAGAATCACGCGCTAACCGCGAAACACCACGCCGCAGGACTTGACCCAGGCTCATCCCGGAGCACACACCAACACCCCGGTTCCGATGTCATCTGAAAGAGTTACGACGCTTCAGCAGTGGTCGTCTTCCGGGTCCCTGCCTGACCCATCACGTGCGCCTTCTCCTCATCGCTCACCACCACGGTCTTCAGCCAACACAGCATGAGGCGGCTTGGAGCCTCCCCCCGCAGGGCGGCTCCGGAGGGCCATCAATCCCCCATCTCCCGTACAGCACCGCATCAAGAAACCTCGTTACCTACACGGCAGGCTCCCTTCTGCGTTCGTGACACACGGCGCGGCTCTCCTGAAGTGAGCGGGGCGCCATCGGCGGCGCGGGGCATGATGTCCGGTCGCGCATAGCGTCTGCGCGCGTCCCACCTCACCGTCCCGCGGTAAACACCAGCCGCTCATTCACCGCGCCGCGGATCCCCGCCACCGGCCAGGACGCGCGAAACCATGATCATGGGCCGTTCCGGGCAGATAGCGCCCATTTCGACCCGCGATCATGGATCCGCGGCCCCGGGATGCGCGCCGGCGGTGCTGCAGTGGCAGCCAGCCTTGTGGCATCCCGGGCGTCGAGCATGATCGTGGCCAGTTCCGCCCGCTATCTGCCCGTTTCTGGCCACGATCATGACCAGCCGCTAGTCGGCTCAAGTCCCCAGCACTGGGCCAGGACCGGCACAGCGGGCCATCGTCCCCGCTCTGCCCGCGCCACCTCAGCCCGTCCGAGCCGGAGCCTCACTCCAAAACAGCCGCACCCTTGTGGCACTCACGTCGTTGGGGTCGGGGTTCGGTAATGGGTTCGCCGGGTTGGGTCTGGCCCGGCTAGCCTGCTGAGCATGCCGGTTGACTTCGCGTCGTTCGCTGCTGTGCTTCGGAACCTGGGTGTGGCGGGCGAGGTGCGGGAACTGCCCGAGCCCGCGCCGACCGCGGCGACCGCCGCGGCCCAGCTCGGCTGCGAGGTGGGCGCGATCGCGAACAGCCTGATCTTCAGCGCGGACGGGGCGCCGCTGCTGGTCATGACCAGCGGCGCGCACCGGGTGGACACGGCGCGGGTGGCGGCGCTGACCGGTGTCTCGGTCGTGCAGCGAGCCGACGCGCGTTCGGTCCGGGAGTGGACCGGGCAGGCCATCGGCGGCGTCGGCCCGGTCGGGCACCCCGCGCCGATCCGGACGCTGGTTGACACCTGGCTGGACAAGTACGACGTGGTGTGGGCGGCGGCCGGTCATCCGCACACCGTGTTCCCGACCTCGTTCGCCGAGCTGATCCGGATCACCGGCGGCACGGCCGCCGAGGTCGGCGACTTACCGAGGGGTCCCGCCGCCGGCTGTGCTACGCGACCTGGGCTAGCGGCGCCGGGCGGCCAGGTAGGCGGCGACCACGTCGCCGGGCGGGCCGGACCCGTGCCTGGCCTGGCCGTACCGCTGGGTGGTGCGGGAGTCGGCGTGACCCAGGACCCGCTGGAGATCGCCGAGCGACCCGCCGGCATCGAGGTACAGGGCGGCGAACGAGTGTCTCATCGCCTCGGGACCGAGGTGGTCCACCAGGTCGTCCGGCAGGCCGGCCCGCGCCGCCAGGCGGCGCACCAGCCGCCACACGTCGCCGCCGAACAGCCGTCGGCCGGTCCCGGTAGCGAATAGCGGCCGCCGCGCTGGCGGCCCGTCGTGCGTGTCCGGACCGGAGTTGGGCCGGCTGAGACCGCTACGCGCGGACAGGTAGGCATCGATCCGGTTCGCGGCGGGGCCGGGCAGGGGCAGGGTCCGGCGGCGGCCGTCGCCGCGGGCGACTCGCAGCACACGGCGTCCGTGCTCGGTGCCGAGGTCCTCGATGTCCGCGCCGATGACTTCGCCGATCCGGGCCCCGGTGAACAACAGCACGGCGACCAGCGCGGCGGTACGGGCCCGCCGCGGGCCAGGCGCCGCGTCGGCCGAACGCAGGAGGGCCAGCGCCTGATCCCGGTTTAAGCCCGGGGCGGCCAGGTTGGCCGTCGTTCGTACCGGCCGGGCGATGCCGACCGCTGGGCTGACGGCAATGTGCCCGCGCTCGGCCAGCCAGGCGTACCAGCCCGCCACGGCGGAAAGCCTGCGGGCCACGCTCGCCGGGGCTAGCCCGGCGGCGGCGAGCTGCCGGGCGTACATGGCCACGTGCAGCCCGGAGACACCGGTGACCGGGTGGACGCCCCGGCCCTGACACCAGGCCAGCCACGACGGCGCGCGGCCGCCGCCGCCTTGACACTGGGGCACGATGCCGATGTCGCGCGCGTAGGCCGTCCGGGTGTGCTCCGAGCGCTTGGAGGCCAGCCAGCCGAACACCAGGAGGGTCACCGGATCGGCATCGGCCGCCGCGGCGACGAGTTCCACTCCGGGAGGGCGGCTGCTTTCCATGGCCACGACACTGCCCCGGAAGTTCCTAGATAATCGCGATTATCTTGGATTGGTCAGCCTTTGTTTCCGCGGTGTAACGCTGGCCGGTCAGCCCAGGTCAGCGCCACTAACGGCGGATCTGGACGATGCGGGGCGGGGTCGGGGCCTCTTGCCGGGCCCTGCGGAGCCTGCCTACGCTGCGCCCCGTGGAGGAGAATGCCGCCGTCCTCCCGAGGGTGGGGCTATCACGGCTGTGGTGGCTGGCGCTGCGCGCGGGCATGTGCGTCTGCGGAGGCCTAGCCGCCCTCTTTCTGCTGGCCATCGTTTTCGCCCGCCCAGCCGGCGCGCAGGCCCCCGGTCAGTCCGGGACGACCCCCGCCTGCTCCTCCGGCTCGGGGTCGCTCGTGACCCAGACGGTCGGCGGCATCGCGTGCCAGGTCGCTTCGGTCCTGCCGGCCCAGGGTGGCTCGAGCGCCGGGACGGCGCCGGCCGCGTCGGCGGTTCCGGTTGTATCGGCGGTCCCGGTTGCATCGGCGGTCCCGGTTGCATCGCCGGCCGCTTCGGTGCCGGCGGTTCCGGCCGCTTCGGTGCAGGCTTCCGGGGGCACGACCAGCGGTTCGAACGGGACCGGTGCCCCGGTGAACGCGCCAGCGCCGAGCACAGCGGCAGCGGGATCATCCGCCTCGACCACGACCGCGTTGACGGTTTCCTCGGCTGGCGGCGGCATTACGCAGACCGTGCAGGGCGTCGTCCAGAACGCGGCGAGCACGTCGGTTCCAGACCAAGCGGGTCCGGCCGATCAGCCAGCGGCCGGCGGCGTGGTATCCACCGTGACCGGGACCGTCACCCCGGCCGCCGCGGGCACCGCGGGCACCGTGACCGGGACCGTCACCCAGGCCGCCGCGGGCACCGTGACCGGGACCGTCACCCAGGCCGCCGCGGGCACCGCGGGCACCGTGACCGGGACCGTCACCCAGGCCGCCGCGGGCACCGTGACCGGGACCGTCACCCCGGCCGCCGCGGGCACCGTGACCGGGACCGTCACCCCGGCCGCCGCGGGCACCGCGGGCACCGAGACCGGGACCGTCACCCCGGCCGCCGCGGGCACCGCGGGCACCGAGACCGGGACCGTCACCCAGGCCGCCGCGGGCACCGCGGGCACCGTGACGGGGACGGTCACCAGCGGCACGCTCTCGACCGTGACCGGTGCGGTGACCGGGCTGGCAGGCGGCGCGGTCCAGACGGCCGGCGGGCTCACCGGCACGACGCTGCCGACGCTTACCGGGACGGTCGGCAACCTCACTGGCGGCCTCACCACGACGATCACCGGGCTGGTCAGCAGCACCGTTCCGGCCGTGACCGGCACCGTCACCGGGCTGGCCGACGGCGCGGTCCAGACGGTCAGCGGGCTCACCGGCACGACGCTGCCGGCGCTTACCGGCACGGTCGGCAACCTCGCCGGCGGCCTCACCACGACGATCACCGGGCTGGTCAGGAGCACCGTTCCGGCCGTAACCGGCACCGTCACCGGGCTGGCGGGCGGCGCGGTCCAGACGGTCAGCGGGCTCACCGGCACGACGCTGCCGGCGCTCACCGGCACGGTCGGCAACCTCGCCGGCGGCCTCACCACGACGATCACCGGCACGCCGCCGACCGGGACGGTCCCGGGACAGTCGGTCGGCACGGCGGGCGTGCTTCCGGGACTAGCCGGTACCGCTCCGAGCACGCTGACGACCGTCCCCGGCGTTTCGTCGCCAGGCACGTCGCCAGTTGCTTCGCCGGGCAAGGCTTCGCCGGGTAGTGGACCGGTCGGACCTGGGTGGCGACCTGACCGCGCTGGGGCCGCTAGCGTGATGTCCGCCGCGAACGGTGCAGGGCTGCGTTCCGGTCGCGGGCTGCCGGGGAAGAACCCGGCTCCGTGGGCCGTCGGCGGCCCGGTCTCCGGGCAGGAGACGGCCAGCGGCGCCGGGTCCGGGAGCGGACCGGGCCCGCTGGGCTTGCTGACGGCAGCGCTAATCGTAACGGCCGGCGTTCTTTGGCGACGCCGGACGGCTATCTACCGGCCACGTTCGGCGTGGCTGCGCGCTCTCGAGGTTCCCGGCTAGCTGGCCCGGCCACCCAGCGTCATCCGGGCCACCTTTTCGGGCCCGGTTCAGTCCGGAACCTCAGTAGAAAGAGAGCTTCACCAACATGTCCGCACAGTGTTCCAGCATGCATACCATCATGGGACCGTTCCGGTCCGCGTCCGGGCAGGTAGCCAGGACGTATCGATCTGTCGTGGCCGCCGCGCGGGTGCATCCCGCGGGGTTCGCCGTGCCGAGCGTGGTCGTCGTGGCCGCCATCGCGTTCGTGACGTTCGTGACCGCGGTGGTGGTCCGGGTGATACCACCCAACCTGTTCGGTATGGGCTCGCCGCCCTTCATCCAGCCGGGCACTAGCCAGCCACGGCACCACCGGGTACACGCTCAGCCGGTCCTGGCCGGGGCACCACCTCTGCTGCGGCCGTACGGCGGGAGCCAGGCCGGCGGCGGGGGCAACGAGTCCAGGGCGCCGTCCACCACATCCTCGACGCCGTCCACCCTGCCGATCACTGTCGGCCCGGCGCCCGCGCCGGGGCAGTATCCGGCCCCTGGCACCTCCGGAACCACGCCGACCACCGTATCCGTCACGGTCGGCACCACCGGTCCGGTTACCCAGACGGCGCAAGGGGCGGTCGGGAGCACGGTGTCGACCGTGGGCCAGACGGTTCAGGCTGTCACCGGGACGGTCGGTGCGGTGACGGGAACCGTAGGCAGCACGGTCGGCGCGGTGACCGGAACCGTGGGCAGCACGGTCACGGGTAGGGTCGTCGCGGTGACCAACACGGTCGGCTCGGTGGCCGGATCGGCCGGAAGCGCGGTCGGCGGGACCGTCGGCGCGGTGACCAACACGGTCGGCTCGGTCGCCGGATCGGCCGGAAGCGCGGTCGGCGGGACCGTCGGCGCGGTGACCAACACGGTCGGCTCGGTCGCTGGATCGGCCGGAAGCGCGGTTAGCGGGACCGTCGGCGCGGTCACCAACACGGTCGGCGCGGCTGCGGGAACCGCCGCAGGGGCGGCGGCGAGCACGGTCAACGCCGCGGCTAACACGGTCGGCACGGCGGCGACGGCGGTGAAGCCCGCAGCGCCGGTGAGCGGCGCGAGCGTCAGCGCCATGACTAACACGGTCGGCACAGCGGCGAACGTGGTCGGCACGGCGGCATCGGCGGTGAAGTCCGCGGCGCCGGTGAGCGGCGCGAGCGTCAGCGCCACGGACCAGGGCGGAAACGGCTCGTCACAGCCTGCGGCGAGCCTGCCGGTCTCGGTGCAGGGCCTGGGATAGCCCGCCATGATCCGTATCCTGATCGCCGAGCACGTCGCCCTGGTCAGGGCGGGGCTCGTAGCGTGTATGTCGTATGAGCGCGACATCGAGGTGGTAGCCGAGGTCGACCGCCGTGAACCGGTCCTGCGCGTCGTTTCGTCGTTGCAACCGGACGTGGTGGTGATCGACGACGAGATCGCCAGCGACGACGAGTTCGCCGTCATCCACGCCGTGCACTCGGCCAGCCCGTCCTGCCGCACGCTGATCATGGCCACCAAGCCCCGGCCGTGCGATCTGCGCAAAGCGGTCGCGGCGCACGCGACCGGGTTCGTGCGCAAGGACGCGTCCCCGGAAAGTATCGGCGCCGCTATCCGCCAGGTCGCCCTGGGCCGCAAGGCCCTCGATCCCGACTTGGCGTTCGCGACGCTCGACGTCCCGGTCAACCCGATGACACAACGAGAGCGCTCCGTGCTGCGGCTGGCCGCGGCGGGCGCGCCCACCGCCGAGATCGCCAACCAGCTGTGCCTGGCGGCCGGCACCGTCCGCAACCACATCTCGAGCATCATCAGCAAGGTCGGAGCGCGTAACCGGGTGGACGCCATCCGGATCGCAGACAGCGCCGGCTGGCTGTAACCCCCGGTCTCCCGACCAGGGACCCCCTCTGCCCCGGTCGGGAGACGCGCACCTCATGCCGTGGGCACCCCCGCCCACAGCGGCACCAGTCCGCCGGCGGCCCCCTCGCCGCCGGCGGACTGGGCGTGCACCAGCGCGGCGTAGGTTCCCCCGAGCGGTACCAGCTGCTCGTGCGTCCCGGCCTCGACCAGCTGCCCCTGCTCCATGACCAGGATCAGGTCCGCGTTGCGGATGGTGCTCAGCCGGTGCGCGATCACGATCGTGGTCGCCGAGAGCGTCTCGAGGTTGCGGTAGATCTGGCGTTCGGTCATGGTGTCGAGCTCGCTGGTGGCCTCATCGAGCAGCACGATCGAGGGCTGGTGGACCAGCGCACGGGCCAGCGCGACGCGCTGACGCTGGCCGCCGGAGATCGAGGCACCGCCGTCGTGCAGCTTGGTCTCATAGCCCATCGGCATCGCGGCGACGTCCTCATCGACGCACGCGATCTTGGCCGCGGCGGTGATGGCCTCGAGCGGCAGCTCGGGGTTGGTGAGAGCGATGTTGTCCCGGATCGAGGCGCCGAACAGGTACGGGTGCTGGGTGACGATGCCGACCTGGCGGCGGACCGACCCGGCTTCCAGGGCCGCCAGGTCCTGACCGTCGAACTCGATCCGGCCGGACGTGGGCTGGTACAGGCCGAGCAGCAGGTGCGCCAGCGTCGACTTCCCCGATCCGGACCGCCCGACGATGCCGACGTGCTGACCGGGCTGAATCTGCAGGCTCACCTGATTGACCACGGCGGGCCCGAGCGTGCCGTAGCGGAACGACACGTCCTGCGCCCGGATCTGGCCGCTGAGCCGCGGCGCCGGGCGGACCCGCAGGCCGTGCTGCTCGCGCGGAGTGCCGAGCACGTCGTTGATCCGGTGCATATAGCTGGCCAGCTGTTGCAGCTGCAATCCGCTGGCTACCAGGCTGGCCAGCGGATTGAGGAAGCCCGCGCCCAGCGCGGCGGCGCTCAGCATGGTGCCGAGCGACAGACGGCCGTCGAGCACCTGGAACGTGCCGGTCAGCAGGATGACCAGCGGCGCGGCGACCTGCAGGGTGCCCATGACCGAACCGACCGCGGCCATCAGGCGGCCCCGGGTCAGGTCGATGTTGACCTGATCGGTGAACAGGTCGCCCCAGCGATCGGCGGCCCGGTGCTCGGCGCCGGAGGCCTTGAGCGTCTCGATGCCGGCCAGCATCTCGTACGCATAGCTCTGGGTGTCCGCTTGTGCCTGCAGGCTGCCCGACATCAGCCGCTGGTTCCGCCGCCAGGACAGCAGCAGCGTCGCGACCTGGGCCAGCGCGAGCAGCAGGACCACGATGCCCAGGACGGGGCTGATCACGAACAGCAGGACCAGGTAGAAGCTGGCGAAGGTGCCGTCAAGCACGGCGGACAAGGTGCCGGTGGCCAGGATGTCGCGGACCGCGGTATTGCTCTGCAGGCGCATCATCAGATCGCCGGAGGAGCGGCGGAGGAAGAAGTCGTAGGGCAGCTTGACCAGGTGATCGACGAAGCCCAGGGTCAGCCCGGTATCCAGCCGGGTCTGCAGTTCCAGCAGCACGTTGGCGCGCAGGTACGAGGACAGGAAGTTGTATCCGATGACCACAGCGATGCCGGCGGTGAACACCAGCAGCAGGCGGTGGTCGTTGCGCGGCACGATCTCGTCGACGACCAGCGCGGTGAGCAGCGGCAGACCGAGTGCGGCCAGCCTGATGACCAGGGAGGTCGCGATGACCCGGACCATGTTCCCGGACTGGCCGAGCATCGGCCGCAGGTACCGCCAGGTACCCGCCCGGCGGGAGCCGCCGCGGTCGAAGACCTCCGATGGCTCCAGCAGGATGGCCACGCCGGTATAGGCGCGGCGCAGGTCCTCACCCGATACGACCCGCCGCCCGTGCGCGGGATCGACCACGCGGATCCCGGCCCGGGTGGTGCACTCGAACACCACGAAGTGGTTGAATCCCCAGTGCAGCACCGATCCGCGCGGCAGATGCCTGAGATCATCAAGGCCTGCCTGGACGCCGCGGGCCCGCAGCCCGCAGGCCCGTCCGGCGCGCACGATGGACAGCGCGCTGACGCCGTCCCGGCCGGCGCCGGTCAGGTCCCGCAGCTCGCGCAGGTCGGCGTGGTGACCGAAGTAGCCGAGCACCATGGCCAGGCACGCCGCGCCGCAGTCGGCATCTTCCAGCTGCCGGATGACCGGCACCTTCCGGCTCACGGCGCCGTCCCCTGGCCGAGCATCGCGCCGAACTGGCGGGCCAGGACCTCGGCCAGCGACTCGGTGCGCAGCAGGACCGACGCCTGGGCCCGCAGCCGCGGCCCCTGCTCAACCGCGGCTGCGGAACCCGGAACCAGCCGGCCGGTCACCAAGATGGCAGGCTGGCTCAGCGGCGTCAGCCCCGCGGCCCGGATCGCGGCGGCGTCGGCCAGCTGGACGCGCAGGCCGCTGACCCGGGCCGGCCGACCGTCAGGGAGGGTGACGGTCAGCCCCTGGGAGTGCGCTAGGTCCGGAGCGACCACGGCCGGCAGCAGCGCGGTCACCGTGCCGGCCCGTCGACCACCGCGGGACCCGCGGTGGTCTCGCCGGTGCGGATCAGCCACATGCTCGCCACCGCGGCGAGGACCAGGATCAGCGTGGCCCGGTAGGTCCAGCGGATCCACCGGCTGCCCAGGCGGACGACGCCGCCGCGGGTGTCGCGAGCACGGGTCCGGAACTCCAGTGCCTCCACGCGGAAGATCGCCTCCGGGTTGGTGGAGGCGAGCCGGGTGGCCTGGACGCGAGGCTGGTCGAGCAGCATCAGCCCAGGCGGGCGCTGGGCGGGCTCGGTGCGGAACCCGGTCCAGCGGGACCAGGTCACGTCCGAGCGCGGCCTCCCCGAGCATGGCATCCCAGTCGGTCATCGGGCCTCCGGCCTTCAGCGGGTGGATGGCGGCGATGCCCCGGTCGGGGGTAACGGGGACCGGGGCATCGCCAGCGGGACGGCGGGCCTGAGCATCAGCCGGCCCAGCCGGGGCCGGCCCCTTCGCCGTCCGCGGTCGGCGACACCGATGACGCTGTCGCCGCGACGGGACTACAGGCAGAGGGACACGCAGATGTCGACGTTGATGTCCAGCCCGCCACCGCAGGGCTCGCAGCGCGGCTGCGGGTGGCACTGCGGCCGGGGCTGGCACCGGTTATCGCCACCGCCAACGACGCTCATGAGGTCGTCGTCGTCCAGGGTGCGCAGTGCGAGGATGTTCGTGTTGCTCATTACTGGCCTCCTAGCCAGATGGAATTCTGACCATTCCAGGTTCCCCGCTTTTTCCAGGTTGTCACAAGTGGGCGCCGTCATGATTTACCCATGACACTTAACACGGACCATGACACTTGTCATGGGTAAATCAGAATTTGGTCTTTGACCAGCTAGAAGCCACTCTATATCTGCCTTGTCAGAGATCTCAACGGGCACTAAGTTAGGCGTATGGCAATGCCGGAAACAGTCAGTGGCGCGGTTTTCAATTGCGAACTCAGCCGGGACGAAGTGCGCGAGATAATGGCCCATTCCGGCATTATCAGCTTGCTGCGCCGGTCCTGGCTGATCGCGGGTGTCCTGTTCGCGGCGCTGCTCGCGTCCGCGGTCGTGCTGCTGCGAGCCGCGGCCGCCCGGCCGGCGTCGGGCGGCACACACCACCAGCTGCTGATCGGTGAGCTGGCCGCCGGGACCGTCGTGTGCACGCTGCTGCTCCTGTGGAGCCTGCAACGGGTGTGGCGGCTGTCGCCCGGCCGCCAGGCCAGCCACGCGCTGGTCACCGGCGTGTGGCAGCGCGGAGTGCACGAGTACAAGCTCCTGGTCGAGGGCATCGCGTGGCACTGCCCGGACGGGTCGGCCACCTTCCTGCCGTGGTCGGCCCTGACCGGCGTGCGCGAGACCAAGCGGCTGTTCCTCCTGCTGGACCAGGAAGGCCATCACGTGCGGGGGTTCATCCCGAAGGCGGCCCTGGCCGCGCTGCCGGCCGAAGCTGGCGTCGGCCAGCTGATCCGCGAGCGGATCGAGGCCGGTCAGATGGCGGTCAGCCAGTTATCCGAACGGCTCGCGCCAGAGCAGGCAGTTATCCGGACGGCTTGCGCCAGAGCAGCGAGTAGCGGAACAAGAGGTGACGGCGGTAGCGGACGCCGGGCAGCACGGTGACGGCGGCGGCGCGGGCCTCGCGCCAGGTGTGGTCCGGGTCCATGACCGGCGCGCCGGATTCACCCTTGCGGCGGCTGACCCGGTAGGCCAAGGCGACCGGGACGCAGGCGGCGCCAACTAGGAAGTCGCCGACGGACTTGTCGGCGCCGAGGCCGACGACCGCGAGCCGGCCGCCGGGCTTCAGCAGCCGGGACATGGCGGCCAGCGCGGCGGTGAAGTCCATGTGATGCAGCGAGGTGTTGGCGCAGACAAAGTCGAAGCTGGCCGCCTCGAAGGGCCACGCCAGGAAGTCGGCCTCGATGAAGGTCACCCGGGCGTAGCCAGCCGCCCGGGCCCGGGCGATCATGCGTTGGTCGCGGTCAATGCCGGTCACCTGCGCGCAGCGTTCCGCCAGCCGGCCGGCGAGCAGCCCGTCCCCGCAGCCGACATCGAGCGCGCCGCCGCAGCCGGGCGGGACCGCGTTGAGGATGACGGGATGGTAATGGACGTTGTGGTTCCAATAGCCGACCTGAGCCATCGTGCCTCCCGGGTCCGGAGGATACCGTTGGCCCTATGCGTGCGCTGATCATCGTTGACGTGCAGAACGACTTCTGCGAGGGCGGCTCGCTGGCCGTGGCCGGCGGAGCCGCGGTGGCCCGGGCGGTGAGCGAGCATCTGGCGGGCGCCCACGACTACGCGCACGTGGTAGCGACCAAGGACTTCCACACCGACCCGGGCAGCCACTTCTCCGACCACCCGGACTACGCCGCCACCTGGCCGCCGCACTGCGTGGCGGGCACGCCGGGCGCGGAGTTCTACCCGGACCTGGACACCTCGGCAGTCGAGGCGGTGTTCCGCAAGGGGCAGCACGCCGCGGCGTACAGCGGCTTCGAGGGCGCCGATGACGCCGGCACGCCGCTGGGCGACTGGCTGCGCGGCCACGGCGTGGACCAGGTGGACGTGGTGGGCATCGCCACCGACTACTGCGTGCACGCGACCGCGGCGGACGCGGCCCGCGCCGGGTTTGACACCCGGGTCCTGCTCGACCTGACCGCGGGCGTCGCGCCCGAGTCGACGGCCAAGGCCATCGAGGACCTGCGCGCCAACGGGGTGGAGCTGGCCGGAGATCAGCGGCCCTGACCGCATGGTTGCCACTTTGTGCTGGGTAGAGCGTTAGGTTGCCACAACCATCGGTGCCGAGGTGGGACGCGTGGTGTTAATGGGGTGGCGGACGCGTCTGGGTTAGCGGCCGGAGAGGGCCCAGGCGCGGATCTTGGCGATGCGGGCCTGGATCTGGTCGGCGGTGGCCTGCGGGAGCGGCGGACCGCCGCAGGTCTGGCGGAGCTCGGCGTGGATGACGCCGTGCGGCTGGCCGGTGCGATGGCTCCAGGCGCCGACCAGGCCGTTGAGCTCCTTGCGCAGGGCCGCGAGTTGCTGGCGGGAGACCGGTGGGGCGGCGGGGGCCGACTGGGCGGCCGCAGCCTGAGTGGCGCGGGCGGCGGATGTGGTGCGGGCGGCGGAGGCGGCGCCGGGGGTGGTGCGGGCGGCGGAGGCGGCGCGGGCGGTGCCGGGGGCGGCCGAGGCGGCGGATGTGGCGCCGGGGGTGGCGGCGCGGGAGCGGGCGTTGAGCTGGGACTGCTGGCGCTTGCTGAGCAGGGTGCGGACCTGGTCGGGTTCGAGCAGGCCGGGCAGGCCGAGGAAGTCTTCCTCCTCTGGGGAGCCGGCCGTGGCGGCGGTGCCGAACTCGCCGCCGTCATACAGGACCCGGTTGAAGTGCACGGAAGCGTTCAGGGGCTGGAAGGCGGGCTCATCGAGCAGGTCGGGGGTGTCACGTTCGCGCTGGGCCTCGGCTAGTTCGTCGGCCTCGGGCTCCTCGCTAGTGCCGGAGCGAAGCACGTGGTCCCGTTCGGCCTCCAATTCGGCGGCGAACCCGAGCAGGACCGGCACCGATGGCAGGAACACCGAGGCGGTCTCACCCCGCTGGCGCGCCCGGACGAAGCGGCCTACGGCCTGGGCGAAGTACAGCGGGGTGGACACGCTGGTGGCGTAGACGCCGACGGCCAGGCGCGGGATGTCCACGCCCTCGGAGACCATCCGGACGGCCACCATCCAGCGCTCGTCGGAGTCGGCGAACGCGGCGATCTTCTTGGTGGCCGTGGGATCGTCGGACAGCACCACCACCGGGCGCTTGCCGGTCAGCCCGCGCAGCAGCGCGGCGTAGGCCCGGGCGTCGTCGTGATCGCCCGCGATAACCAGGCCGGCCGCGTCGGGCATGCCGCGGCGGACCTCGGTCAGCCGCTTGTCGGCGGCCTCGAGCACCCGGGTGACCCACTCCCCGGCCGGGTCCAGCGCGGTCCGCCAGGCCTGGGCGACCTGGTCCTTGGTCATCGGGGTGCCCAAGGTGGCGGTGATCTCGTCGCCGGCTCGGGTCCGCCAGCGCATCTCGCCGGAGTAGGCCAGGAAGATCACCGGCCGGACCACCCCGTCCTCGAGCGCGGGCCCGTAACCGTAGACGTAATCCGAGGCGCTGCGCTTGGTCCCGCCGACCTCGCTGACGTAGGTGACGAACGGGATCGGGCTGGCGTCGCTGCGGAACGGCGTACCGGTCAGCGCCAGCCGCCGCCGGGCCGGGTCGAAGGCCTCCTTGACCGCGTCGCCCCAGGACAGCGCGTCGCCGGCGTGGTGGATCTCGTCGAACACGACCAGCGTGCGGCGGTTCTCGGTGCGCTGGCGGTGCAGCGCCGGGTGCGCCGCGACCTGTGCGTAGGTGACGGCCACCCCGGTGAAGTCGGCGCCGGCCCGGCCCTGGGCGTTCCGGTAGCCGGAGTCGATGGCGATGCCGAACCGGCTGGCCGCCGCCGCCCACTGGTGCTTGAGGTGCTCGGTGGGCGTGACGATGGTGAGCGTGGCGATCTCGCGCCGGGCCAGGAGTTCGGCGGCGATGGTCAGCGCGTAGGTGGTCTTGCCGGCGCCGGGCGTGGCGACCAGCAGGAAGTCACGCCGGGGCAGACGGAAGTACTCGTGATACGCGTCCTTCTGCCACCCGCGCAGATCACTGAGAGAAGGCGGAGTGCTCACGAGGCCGAGACTCTACCGGCTCCGCGGGCCCGCCGCGGCCCGGCGCACCGACCGGTCAGTCGTCGCCCTCGCCGCCCGGGGGCAGCATTTCGTAGATCTCCTTGCAGGTCGGGCAGACCGGATAGCGCTTGGGATCGCGGCTCGGCACCCACACCTTGCCGCACAGCGCGGTGACCGGCGTGCCGGTGACCATGCTGTCGACGATCTTGCTCTTGTCGACGTAGTGGGCGAACCGCTCGTGGTCGCCGTCACCATGCGACAGGTCGGGCTTCGTGTCTTCGCGGACGCGAGTGCCCTGCTCCGGAAGAACCTCAGTCTCGCTCACCTGTGCGAGTCTAGTTGAGGCTGGGTCTAATTGAGACTGGGGTCGTCGGGGTAAGTCGCCACATAGGCGAGCTCGCCGCCCTGGCGGCGCAGCACGGCCGGCCACAGCCGGTCCGGTTCGGCGCTGAACGCGTCGGCGGGCTCCCCTGGCACCACGTACCACGCGCCTTCGTCGATCTCGTCCTTGAGCTGGCCGGCGCTCCAGCCGGCGTAGCCCGCGTAGACCCGCAGCGAGGCCACCGCCGGGGCGAGCAGGCCGGGCGGGGCGTCGAGGTCGACCAGGCCGAGCCGGGTCATGGCCGGGGCGCCGCCGTCCAGCGGATGCCAGCCGACCGGCTCGTCGGTGCCCGGCACCAGGGCCAGGGCCAGGGCGCTGTTCGGCGCCACGGGGCCGCCGCTGAACACGAGCGGCGGGTCGGTGGCCAGTTCGGTCCAGGGCTCGAGCACCTGGCCGACCGGGACCTCGGTAGGCCGGTTCAGCACCACCCCGAGCGTGCCCTGCTCGGGTTCGTGCTCCACGATCAGGACGACGGTACGGCGGAAGTTCGGATCGCCGAGCAGCGGCGTGGCGACGAGCAGGCGGCCCGTCAGAGCGTCCGATGCTATGTCGTCCATGTATCTATCATCGGTCACGTTCGGCGGTAGCGGCGTCGCTGAGCACCGCCTCCCGGACCGCCGCCGCGACCGAGGAGGTTACGTCCGGGTGGAAGACCGACGGGATGATGTAGTGCGGGCCGATCTCGTCGGGCGAGACCACGTCGGCCAGCGCCTGCGCCGCGGCGATCAGCATGGCGTCGCTGATGTGCCGGCTCTGCGCGTCGAGCAGGCCGCGGAACACGCCCGGGAAGGCCAGGACGTTGTTGATCTGGTTCGGGTAGTCGCTGCGGCCGGTCGCCACCACCGCGGCGTACTCACTGGCCGCGTCCGGGTCGACCTCGGGCTCGGGATTGGCCAGCGCGAACACGATGCTGCCGGGGGCCATGGTCTTGATGTCCTCGCCGGTCAGGATGTGCGGCGCGGACAGGCCGATGAACACGTCGGCGCCCTTGACGGCGCCGCGCAGGTCGCCGGCGTACCCGTCGAGGTTGGTGTGCTCGGCGATCCAGCGCAGGCTCGGGTTCAGGGCCGGCCTTGATGTACCGCGCCCTGGTCGTCGGCCACCGTGATGCGGCCCGCGTCGGCGCCGCCGCCGAGCAGCAGCTTGAGCACGGCGGTCCCGGCCGCGCCGGCCCCGGCCATGGCGATGCGGACCTCGGGCAGCCTCTTGCCCACCACGCGCAGCGCGTTGGTCAGCGCGGCCATGACCACGATCGCGGTACCGTGCTGGTCGTCATGGAACACCGGGATGTCGAGCAGGTCGCGCAGCCGGCGCTCCACGTCGAAGCAGCGCGGCGCGCTGATGTCCTCCAGGTTGATGCCGCCGAAGCCAGGCGCGATGAGCTGCACGGCCCGCACGATCTCGTCGGTGTCCTGGCTGTCCAGGCAGATCGGCCAGGCGTCGATGTCGGCGAACCGCTTGAACAGCGCGGCCTTGCCCTCCATGACCGGCAGCGCGGCGTACGGCCCGATGTTGCCCAGGCCGAGCACGGCCGAGCCGTCGGTCACGACCGCCACCGAGTTACGCTTGATGGTCAGGCGGCGGGCGTCTTCGGGGTGTTCGGCGATAGCCATGGCGACCCGGCCGACCCCGGGCGTGTAGGCCATGGACAGGTCGTCCCGGTTGCGCAGCGGCACCTTGGATTGCATCTCGATCTTGCCGCCCAGGTGCAGCAGGAACGTCCGATCGCTGACCTTGTGCACGGTCACGCCGTCGATCGCGGCCAGCGCCTCGACGATGGCCGCGGCGTGGTCCTCGCCGCGGGCGGCGCAGGTGACGTCCACCCGCAGCCGGTCGCCGCGCCCGGCGGTCACGTCCAGCGCGGTCACCACGCCGCCGGCGTGCTCCACAGCCCGGGTGAGCTCGCTGACCGCGCGGCCGCGGGAGGCCACCTCGAGCCGCACGGTAATCGAGTAGGAGACACTAGGCGCCATGGTCACGTGGGTAAGCGTACGATGCGCAACGCGTAGGCTGAAAAGGTGAGCACGGAACCCACGGTGGTGGACGGCGAGATCGACGTCACCCGGCTCCGCGTCGCCCTGGCCCGGCTGTCCCGTCGGCTGCGCCGGCACGAGCTGGCGGGCCTGACGCCCACCCAGCTCGCGGCGCTGGCCACGATCGGGAAGACCGGGCCGATGCGGCTCGGCGACCTCGCGGCCGCCGAAGGAATCGCCCCGTCGACGCTCACCCGGCTGGTGACCGCGCTGGAAGACAGCGGCTACGTCCGCCGGACCGCGGACCCCAGCGACGCGCGGGCCAGCACGCTGGCCATCACCGCGCACGGCCAGGAGGCGCTGGAGCGGATCCGCACCGAGAACACCCTGTTCCTGACCCACAGCCTGGAGCAGCTCACCCCGCAGCAGCGGGCCGCGCTGGCCGCGGCGCTGCCCGTCCTGGAGCAGCTCGCGGACGCTCAGACGTCCCGGTTAGCCGCCTTACTGGTCGGCGAGGCGGCGGGCCAGGTGGTCGCGTTCCCTGGTCATCTCGGCGAGTTCCCTGGTCAGCTCGGCGAGCTGGTGCTCCAGGTCGATGATGCGGCGGATGGCCTGCAAGGTGATGCCCTGGTCGGCCATGGAGACGACCTGCTGGATGACCCGGATCTCATAGCGGGTGTAGCGGCGCTGGCCGCCCGCGGACCGCTGCGGCGAGACGACCTGCAGTTCGTCGACGCGGCGCAGGAACGCCTGCTTGACCGCGAGCATGTCCGCGACCTGCCCGACCGTGTACAGCGGCGCGTGCTCGTCTTCGAATGGTGACGGTGCCATGGGGCGTTCCTCCCTCCTGCCCTCCTGCCCTCCTGCCTGAGATGCTAAGCGGCCGGCGAGACGCATCCGCGCTCGCCGGCCGCTTGGTGTTTGGGCCTGGCGTTTGGGCCTGGCGTTTGGGCCTGGCGTTTGGGCCTGGCGTTTGGGTCAGGCGGCAGCCAGCTCGTGCTGCTCGTCGCCCTGGCGGACCTCCACCTTGCGCGGCTTGGCCTGCTCCAGAACCGGAATCCGGACCTCGAGGACGCCATTGTTGTAGGCGGCCTCAACGGCGTCGGCGTTCAGGTTCTTGGACAGGTACAGGCGGCGTGTGAAGGTACCCATGGTGCGCTCGCGGACGAAGAACTTGTCGCTCTCGGCGCGCTCTTCCTCCCGCTTGACGCTGACCGACAGGACACCGCCGTCCACGGTGACCTCGATGCTCTGGGGGTCAATGCCGGGCACGTCGAACCGCAGCAGCACGTCGCCGTCGCGACGAACGCCGTCCAGCGGCATGACGGTGGACCGGTTGGTAACCGCAGAGCTAAACGCACGCCGGGTGGCCCGGGCGAACGGGTCGTAACTAGTCAGGTACATCCTTGCCTCACCTCCGATTGGTGTATTGGGGATTCGGCCGGAGTACTCGACTTCATCCTCCAACAGCAAGGAACTTACAATTTTGCTTGTATATCCCTGTGCTCAGAAAAGCAGAGACGACAGCGTGGCCCGGGCCTTGGTCACCCGCGGATCACGGGGCGGGAGCAGGTCGAACAGGCTGACCAGGTGCACGCGCGCCGTGTCGCGATCCTGGCCCGAGGTACGCCGGATGACCCCGAGCAGCCGGTCGAACGCTTCCTCGATCCGCCCGGTGGCCAGATCGATGTCGGCCACGGCGAGCTGGGCCTGGACATCGCTGGGGTTCTGAGCCGCGTCTTTGCGGGCCTGGGCCTGGTCGTAGGAGCTGACCCGGCGGATCAGGTTGACCTGGGCCAGGCCGGCCTTGGCGATCGGGTCGTTCGGCGAGGCGACCAGCTCCTGCTCGAACGCGCGGGCGGCGCCGTCCAGGTCCCCGCGTTCCATGGCCTCGCGGGCCTCGGCGAACGCGGCCGGCAGCTGGTCGGCCGGGTCCAGTCCGGCCTCGTCCGCGCCCATGGCCGCGTCGCCGTCGACCTCGGTGTCCACGCCGCCCGCGCTCTCCGCGCTCCCTGGCGGGAGCAGGCCCATTTTCTCCGCAATGGCCAGGACCTGGCCCAGCCACTGGCGGACCTGGCCTTCGGGCATGGCGCCCAGGAAGCCGTCCACCAGCTGGCCGCCGATGACCGCCACCACCATGGGGATGCTCTGCACCTGCAGGGCCGCGGCCAGCTGGGGGTTCGCGTCCACGTCCACCTTGGCCAGGATCCACTTCCCGGCCGCTTCGGCGGCGAGCTTCTCCAGCACCGGGCTGAGTTGCTTGCACGGCCCGCACCACTCGGCCCACAGGTCGATGATCACCGGGGTGGTCCGGGAGCGCTCGACCACGTCGGTATTAAAGGTCTGCTCGCTGACCTCAATGACAGTGCCGTCACCCGGCGCGGCGGACCCGGCGGACTGCGCCACCTTCTCCCTGCGCTGCGCGGCTGCCTGCCGTGCGCCCAAATCGACGGCACCATAGAGCGAAAAATCCCGCGGCTGCATATCTCCATCCTGCCGTATGCGTCCGGTGCTTTGCTCCGGGCCTGCCGCCCGGACGTACCGGCTTGCGCGGATCCTTTGGTTGCTCTACAGTAACCGTTGCCTATGAGTAACCAAACTGCGGACGTGGTGTTCGACGCCCTGGGCGAGCCGGTGCGGCGGCGCATTCTGGAACTGCTGCACGACGGGCCCACGCCGGTCGGCGAGCTGGCCGCGCGCCTGCCGGTGGGTCGTCCGGCGGTGAGCAAGCACCTGCGGGTGCTGAGCAACGCCGGGCTGATCGAGCATCGCAGCGCCGGCACCCGCAACCTGTACACGCTGGCTCCGGGCGGAATGGCCGCCGCGCAGCAGTGGCTGGTCCGGACCTGGGACACGGTGCTGGCCGCCTACGCCGCCGAGGTGAGCCGCCAGAGCGCCGCCGAGGTGAGCCGTCAGAGCGCCGCCGAGGTCAGCCGTCAGAATAAGGAGAGCAGCCCGTGAGCACCGTCCCGCCGATACGCAGGGAAGTACTGGTTGGCACGGACCCGCGGACGGCGTTCGAGGTGTTCACCGCGCGGATCGCGCACTGGTGACCGCTGGCCGAACTCAGCGTGTTCGGCGAGGGGGCCACGGTGGCCTTCGACGGCGGGCAGATCATCGAGCGCGGCCCGGACGGGACCACCTCGCTGTGGGGCACCGTGACCCGGTGGGAGCCGCCGGGCGCCCTGGCGTTCAGCTGGCATCCTGGGCAGCCGGCGGAGCGGGCTAGCCAGGTGCAGATCACCTTCGCCGCCGCGGATGGCCAGACGCTGGTCACCCTGGAACACGCCGGCTGGGAGGCCTTCGACGACCCCGCCGCGGCCCGGGCCGAGTACGACCAGGGCTGGCCGATGGTGCTGGACCGCTTCGGCTGAGTACGCGGGCCAGAGCACCTGGGTGGCGTTGCTGCACCGGCCCGGTCCGGCCGCCCCGGCCGGACCGGTGGTCGAGGACCCGCGGTTCGCCGAGCACGTCGCGTTCCTGAACCGGATGCGGGAGGCGGGCTACCTGGTCGCGGCGGGCCCGATGGGCGACGCGGCTGGTGAGGGCATGACCATCTTGCGGCTGCCCGGCGCCGATCAACTGGCTGCCGCCACCAGGCTGGCCACCGAGGACGACGCCAGCGTGGCGGGCGGGCTGCTCGCGGTCACCGTCCGCTGGTGGCAGCCGATGATGGCCACCGAGTCCTGGGCCGGCTGATCGTCTTAGCTACTGCGGGCCGGGTCGGCGTACCCGTGGGTGTAGGCGTACCGGATCGCCTGGGTGCGGTCCCGCGAGCCGGTCTTGGCGAAGATCCGGTTGACGTGCGTCTTGACCGTCGCCTCGCTGACGAACAGCGCCCGGGCGATCTCCCGGTTGGACTTGCCCTCGGCGATGAGGCGCAGCACGTCGGATTCCCGGGGGGTCAGCTCGTCCGGATCGTGATCGGGCTGCGGCGCCGGCGCGCGGACGGCGGCCGACAGCAGCCGCTGCTGCACCGCGGGGTCCAGCACGGCCTGGCCCGCGGCAGCGGCCAGCACGGCCCGGCCGATCTCGGCCCGGGTGGCGTCCTTGGTCAGGTAGCCGAGCGCCCCGGCCTGCAGCGCACCCAGGATGGACTCGTCATCAGAGTAGGTAGTCAGCACCACGACCTGGGTTTCCGGGTGCTCGGACCGGATGCGCCGGGTCGCCGCCACCCCGTCCAGCCGGGGCATGTTCAGGTCCATCAGCACGACCTGGGGCCGGGTGGCCGCGACCGTTTCCACGGCGGCCTCGCCGTCTTCGGCCTGGCCGACCACGGCGATGCCGGGCAGCGTGCCGAGCAGCAGGACCAGGCCTTCGCGGACGGCGGCCTGGTCGTCCGCGACCACCACGGTGACCGGGTCATGGTTTTCTGTCACGCCGGAATCCCCAAGTTGACCTGCCAGTTCCCCGCGTCCGGTCCCGCTTCGAAGGTACCGCCCGCCAGGGCGGCCCGTTCGGTCAGGCCGACCAGGCCGAAGCCGCCTCCGGTGTCAGCCAGGGGCGCCTGTGCGTGCCGGGGCGGTATCGGGTTGACCACGCTCAGCGCAATCTCCCCCGGCTGGTAGCGCAGGCGCAGCGTGACGGGCTCACCAGGGGCGTGCTTGCGCGCGTTGGTCAGCGCCTCCTGCGCGGTCCGGTAGGC
Source organism: uncultured Actinomycetes bacterium (assembly GCA_963787645.1). Classification (GTDB taxonomy): domain Bacteria; phylum Actinomycetota; class Actinomycetes; order Streptosporangiales; family Streptosporangiaceae; genus Palsa-504. The sequence goes on from CAWBDS010000009.1 coordinate 524,465, forward strand.
GGTCTGGCCGACCTTCGCGGGTATCGGCCGGGGCGAGCCGCTGACCTCCACGTGCACCGCCGGGCCGCCCGCGGTACGGAACTGCTCGGCCAGGGCGGCCAGCTGATCGGGCAGCGGCCCGGCGTCATCGCGCAGCGCCAGCACCGCCCGCTTGGCCGCGGTCAGGCCGTCCCGGGTCAGCGTCCCGGCCCGCTCGATGCACTCGATCGCCTTGACCAGTTCCGGATTGTCCTGCGGCAGGGTCTCGGTCGCCAGCAGCCCCTCGGCGGCCTGCAGGTTGACCGATATCGCGGCCAGCGAGTGGGCCAGCACGTCGTGCAGGTCACGGGCGATCCTGGCCCGTTCGGCCAGCGCGGCGGCCTGAGTCTCGGCCTCGCGCGCCCGGCGGGTTTCGGCCAGGTTGCGCTCGGCGTGCACCGCCCGGACCAGGAACTCGTTGCGGGTCAGGGCTACGGTCCACAGCCCGATGAAGGCCCAGGCGTAACCGAGCAGCTCGGCGGTCGGCACCCCGGTGATCAGCCCGGTGACGAGGAATGCGGCCACGGTCTCGGCGGTGACGCCCAGGGAGAGCACCGTGCTCAGCCGGGCACCCGCACTGAACGCCGCGACGCAGCCGACAGCGACGGCCGGGCCGTTGGGCGACAGCCCGGCCAGCACGCCGCCCGCGCCGCCCAGCACGACCAGGCTCCAGGTCATCAGCTTGTCGTGCCGGTCGGACAAGATCCAGGCGATCCAGGCCAGGGCGGACACCCCGAGCACGGCGGCGATCGCCGGGCCGCGGGCGCCGCCCGAAGCCGGCCCGGGCGAGCCAGCCACGCCGTGGTGACCACCACCACGACCAGGCCCACGGTCCGCACCGTGTTGATCACCCGGGCGGCGGTCACCGAGCGGTCACCGAGGGCCGGGTACATCCGCGCACTAACGGAACGCATCGCGCCCCCTTCCCGAGCTTTTCTTCCGAACGAACCGCCGGTCAGCGGCCGGTATCACGGTAGCTCGCCGCGTTTGGCCGTGCGCGCGGCGGCCGGGTTGATCCCCGGTTGACTCCGGGTGGAGATGGCATGGCCCGGTTCTTGTCCAACTGAGGCGATACCGGGGTCAAGCCGCAGGCCGACGCGGTTCCAACCGCCTCGTTCCTAGCGTCGAGGACGTCAGCACAACCCCTTCGATACCTGTGGGAGCTTCACCATGGACGCCAGCGTCTGGATCGTCAACCTGGTCATCTTGGCCGTGGTTCTGTTCAGTGACCTCGGTCTGCGCAAGATCGGCACCCTGCGGCTGATCCGCCCGTTCATCGCCGCCGCGGTCGTCGTCCCGTTCTTCATCAAGGGCGCCGCCACCTCTGGTAACGGCCTGATCCTGGAGGTCGCCGGGGTGGCGGCCGGCCTGGCCCTGGGCGTCCTGGGCGCCGCGCTGTTCCGCGTCGGCTACGACGCGCAGGCCCGCCGGGCCGTCTCCCGCGCGGGCCTGGGCTACGCCCTGGTCTGGATCGTGGTGGTCGGCGGCCGGCTGTTCTTCGCCTACGGGGCGAACCATATCTTCACCGCGCCGCTCGGCCGCTGGCTGGTCGCCACGCAGATCACCGTGGGTGCCCTCACCGACAGCCTGATCTTCCTGGCCGTGGCCATGCTGCTGGCCCGGACCGGCGGCCTGGCGGTCAAGGCCCGGGCGGCCGTGAAGGCAGCCCAGCAGCCGCAGCCGGCCGACAGCACCGGCCGCGTGGCGGATGCGATCTGACCGTGGTGTGCTCTAACGTTGGCGGGATGAGGTTCGGCCTGGTCGGCACCGGTTACTGGGCTCGGGTGGCGCATGCCCCCGCGTTGGCCCGCACCGAAGACGCGGAACTCACCGCGGTCTGGGGGCGCAACCCGCGGGCCGCGGCCGACCTGGCCGCCGAGTACGGAGCCACCGCCCATCAGGACGTGGCCGCGTTCCTGGCCGAGGTGGACGCCGTGTCGTTCGCGGTGCCGCCGGACGTGCAGGTGCCGATCGCGACCCAGGCGGCCCGCGACGGCAAGCACCTGCTGCTGGAGAAGCCGATCGCGCTGACCGAGGCGGCGGCCGACGGCCTGGTCGAGGCGGTCGAGCAGTCGGGTGTGGCCTCGGTGGTGTTCTTCACCGGGCGGTTCCAGCCCGACGTGCGGGCCTGGCTGGCCGAGGTGGGGGCCCGCGGCGGGTGGCAGGGCGGCGTGTCGGCCTGGCTTGGTTCGGCGTGGCAGGAATCCAACCCGTTCAACACGCCGTGGCGCCGGGACAAGGGCGGCCTGTGGGACGTCGGCCCGCACATCGTCTCGCTGCTGTGGGCCAGCCTGGGCCCGGTGACTTCGGTGACCGCCGACCACGGCCCGGCCGACGTGACCCACCTAGTCTTGCACCACGAGGACGGCGCGACCAGCACGACCACCGTCACGCTCAGCGCGACCGAAGCCGCCGCGGTCTTGGAGGCCTGGGTATGGGGCGAGTCCGGCCGGCTGGCCGCGCCGGCCGGCAGCCTGGAGACGGTCGGGGCGCTGAGCATTGCGCTGAGCGAGCTGCTGGCCAACGCCCGGGCTGGGCAGACTAGGCATCCGTGTGACGTGTGGTTCGGCCGAGATGTGGTGCGGGTGCTGGCCGAGGCGCAGCGCCAGCTCGATGCGCGACGCGCCACGGGTCGCTGAGGCTCGCGCGAGGGTTTGGGCGGGGCTTCGCTGGCCGTGCGAGCTTTGGGGCGCGCGGGTTGGCTGCGGGCTGCGGGTTGGCTGCCGGCTGCGGGTTGCGGGTTGGCTGCGGGCTGCGGGCTGCGGGTTGCGGGTTGACTGCGGGCTGCGGCTGCGGGCTGCGGGTTGGCTGCGGGCCGGTGGCGTAGCATCTGTTGCGCTACGGTGGCACGAATGAGTGACAACCCGGAGCGGGATCCGCGGCCGGTGAGCCGCGCGGCCCGCACGCGTAATCCCGGTCGGCCCGCCCCCCGCGCCGAGGCGGCCACGACCCGCGCCGCGGCGAGCACGCGGATCGGGATCAGGGAACTGCGCCAGCACGCCAGCGTGTACGTCGACCTGGCGGAGAAGGGGTACACGGTGGACATCACCAACCGGGGACGCCTGGTGGCCCAACTGGTGCCGGTCCGGGAACCGGGCAGCCCGATGGAACGGCTGATCGCGGCGGGCATTATCGAGCCCGCCGAGGAGCCCGGAGGCGCCGCCGACCTCGACCCGTACCCGGCGCCGCCGGCCGGCCAGCCGCTGGCCAGCGAGATCCTCGGCCAGCTGCGCCAGACGGGGAACGCGTGATCTATCTCGATTCTTCGGCCCTGGTCAAGCTGGCCCTGACTGAGCCCGAGTCGGATGCGCTGGCCCGCTGGCTGGCCGAGCGCTCGGGCCAGCCGCTGGTCTCCAGCGCGCTGCACCGTGCCGAGGTGCCGCGCGCGGTCTGGCGCGCCGAGCCCGGCGCGCTGCCGCGCAGCTACCGAGTGCTCAAGCGCATCGCGCGGGTGGCGCTGAGCACCGACGTGCTCGACAACTCGGCCACGCTGCCGCCGCAGGCGCTGTGCCCGGCGCACGCGATCCACCTGGCCGCGGCGCTCGCGCTCAAACGGGACCTGACCGCGTTCGTCGCCTACGACGAGCCGCTGCTCGCCGCGGCCGCTAACGCCGGGCTCCCGGTCGCCTCACCCAGCTAATTTCCATGATCACGAAGGATTTTATACTGCATAACACATAAAATCCTTCATGAAAACCGAATCCTCCCCAGAAGAAACGTTTCAGCTCGTACTGGTGATCGAATAGATGGTGCCGGTCAGGCTGATGCTATGGGTGGGTGGCATGAGAGGGGCAGACGCGGACCGGGAGGGGCGCGGGCGGCGGACCGGGAGGGGCGCGGGCGGCGGACCGGGAGGGGCGCGGGCGGCGGACCGGGAGGGGCGCGGGGCGGACCGGGAGGGGCGCGGGGCGGACCGGGAGGGGCGCGGGGCGGACCGGGAGGGGCGCGGGGCGGACCGGGAGGCGCGGGGCGGACCGGGAGGCGCGGGGCGGACCGGGAGGCGCGGGGCGGACCGGGAGGCGCGGGGCGGACCGGGAGGCGCGGGGCGGACCGGGAGGCGCGGGCGGACCGGGAGGCGCGGGCGGACCGGGAGGCCGGGAGGGCGCGGGATGGGTCGCGGGGAGCTAGGGGATGTCGCGACGGCGGGTTAGGTAGAGGGGGAGGGCGAAGCAGGCCAGGGCGTAGGCGGCCAGGATGGCGAAGGCCAGCAGGGGGGCGACTTCGCTGAGGCTTATGGGTCCGCCGTAGTTGACCTGGCCGAGCAGCTGGGCGACGGTGTTGGTGGCGGCGTCGGGCAGCACGTCGTAGACGGCGCGGGCCACCTTGGGCATCTCGGTGGCGTACTGGTCCAGCTGGATCTGCACGATCGTGGTCCACAGCAGCATGAGCGCGAACGCGCCGGTGGCGCTTTTGAGCACGGTGCCCGCGGTCCAGCCTAGGGCGCCCCAGGCCAGGCTCACCACGACCGCGACGGCGAACGCGGCGGCCAGCCGACCTGGGTCAAACGGCGGGCCGACGATCGGGACGGTGGTCCCGGTGGTGAGGGCCGCGATCAGCGTGGTGGCCAGGCCCGCGACGGCGAAGGTCAGGGCCACGCTGGTGACCAGGGCGACGGCGACGGCCAGCGCCTGGCCCAGGGCGGTGCGGAGCCGGGCCGGGCCTTGCAGCAGCGAGGTGCTGATCGTGCCGTCGGCCCAGGTGGTCCCGGCGGCCAGCGCACCGATGAGGAAGAACGCGGCCGTGCCGGGCAGGGTGAAGTTGAAACCGATGCTGTTGAGCACGGCCGGGAGGTACTGGCCGGGCAGGATGGTGGGCAGCATCTGGACCGGCGAGGACAGCACGATGGCCGAGCCGCCCGCAAAGAGATACAGCACGTACTGCAGGACGTAGGCGCTGAACAGCGTGACCACGGGCGTGATCAGCACGAACGCCCACATGGCTGGCCATCGCCACATGACCAGCAGCTCTGCGCGCGCCGAGGCCAGGATGCCCGTGCCGCGGCCGCTGACCGAGGGCCGGGCAGGGAACAGGCGGGCGGGAAGCAGGCGGGCGGGAAGCAGGCGGGCGGGGAACAGGCGGGCGGGACCCGGGCGCGCGGACCGGGCCCGGGCGGATCGGGTCCGGGCGCCGCTGACCACGTTGCGCCGGCGGACCAAGGCCAGGGCCACGGCCAGGAGCGCGACCGTGTAGCCGAGCAGGATCGCGACCGAGGCCCAGTGGCCGACCGGCTGGTAGGTGGCCGAGCTGGCCCCGCCGCCCGGAGAGCCGAACATGCTGGTCAAGGTGACGACACTGGCCTCAGGGAAGGCGTTGTAGACGTGCTGGAACACCCCGCCGGCGTTGATGCTCAGCTGGTACATCTGGTCGTCGACCACGAAGTACCACGCCAGGGCCGCGGCCACGCCGGCGGCCGCGCTGCGGAAGATCGTGCCGAGCGCGATGCCGAGCGCCGCGTAGACCACCCCGATGAGCAGCGCCGCTCCCAGTCCCTGGCCGATGGTCATCCAGGCCGGGAAGGCGCCGTTGCCCGGGGCACCCGGCGCGGTGGGACCCGCGTACCAGCGGACCGCCACGCAGGCCAGGGCGGCCAGCGCGAAGGTCAGCAGCACGCTGACCACGCAGGCGATCAGGATGGCGGCCGCCTGTCCGGCGAACGTGCGGACCCGGCTCGGCCCGGCCAGCAGCGAGGTCCGGATCGTGCCCCGGCCCCAGTCGCCGCCCGCGATGACCGCGCCCAGCACAATGAACGGCGCGGTGAAGTAGAAGCTGTCGACGGCCTGGATGACGTACTGGCTGGGCAGCAGGGCGGGCAGGTTCTGGGCCGGGGTGCCTTGGGTGGCGTAGACGGCCGGGTTGTCCCCGAGGTAGTCCAGAAACTGGAACAGGTAAGTGGTGACCAGGGTCAGCAGCGGCATGGTCAGGATCAGCGCCCAGGCCACCCGGGACTTGCGCAGCACCAGCAGCTCGGCGCGCAGCGAAGCGAGCATAGGCCCTAGTAAAACCGCCGGCGGCTTAGAACGCAGCCGGCTCGGTATAGGAGCCCCATTCAGTGCGCAGGGCCTCGCAGATCTCGCCCAGGGTAGCCTCGGCGCGGGCGGCGTCCAGCATGGGCGGGACCAGGTTGTCATCGGTGCGGGCCGCGGCGACCAAAGCGGACAGGGCGGCGTCGACGGCGCGGCGGTCGCGCTCGGCGCGGCGCCCGGCGAGCAGGGCGACCTGGTCGCGCTCGACCTGGGGGCTGATGCGCAGGATCTCCAGCGGGGCGGCGACGGTCTGGGTGTGGCAGTTCACCCCGACGATCTTCTTCTCGCCCTTCTCCAGCTTGCGCTGGTAACCGAACGAAGCCTCGGCGATCTCGCCGGTGAACCAGCCGTTCTCGATCCCCTGCAGGATGCCGCCGGTCATCGAGCCGTCCGGGCTCATCTCGCGGATTCGGGCGAAGATCGCTTCGGCCTGTGCCTCGAGCTGGTCGGTGAGCGCCTCCACGTACCACGAGCCGCCCAGCGGGTCGGCCACGTTGACCACCCCGGTCTCCTCCATCAGGACCTGCTGGGTGCGCAGCGCGGTCTCGGCGGTCGCCTCGCCGGGCAGCGCCAGCACCTCGTCCAGCGCGTTGGTGTGCAGCGAGTTGGTCCCGCCCAGCACGGCGGCCAGAGCCTCGACCGCGGTGCGCACGACGTTGTTGTCCGGTTGCTGGGCGGTCAGCGAGACGCCGGCCGTCTGGGTGTGGAAGCGCAGCCACTGGGCGCGTTCGGTCTGGGCGCCGTAGACGTCGCGCAGCCAGCGGGCCCAGATCCGGCGGGCGGCGCGGAACTTGGCGATCTCCTCGAAGAAGTCGATGTGCGCGTCGAAAAAGAACGACAGACCGGGCGCGAACTGCTCGATGTCCAGGCCCCGGGACAGGCCGAGTTCCACGTAGCCGAACCCGTCGGCCAGGGTGAAGGCGAGTTCCTGCGCGGCGGTCGAGCCGGCCTCCCGGATGTGATAGCCGGACACCGACAGCGGCTTGTACCGGGGGATGTTCGCGCCGCAGTACTGCATCAGGTCGCCGATCAGGCGCAGGTGCGGGCGGGGTGGGTACAGCCATTCCTTCTGCGCGATGTACTCCTTGAAGATGTCGGTCTGCAGCGTGCCATCCAGCTTGGACAGGTCCGCACCCTGGCGTTCGGCGGCGACCAGGTACATGCAGAAGACCGCGACGGCCGGGCCGCTGATCGTCATCGAGGTGGTGGTGTCAGCCAGCGGGATGCCCTTGAACAGCACATCCATGTCGGCGGCCGAGTCGATGGCCACCCCGCAGTGGCCGACCTCGCCGAGCGAGCGCGGGTCGTCGGAGTCGCGGCCCATCAAGGTCGGCATGTCGAAGGCCACGGACAGCCCGGCGCCCCCGGCACCCAGCAGCATCTTGTAGCGCTCGTTGGTCTGCCGGGCATTGCCGAAGCCGGAGAACTGGCGGATCGTCCACGGCTTGCCCCGGTAGCCGGTGGCGTGGATGCCGCGGGTGAACGGGAACTCCCCCGGCCAGCCGATCGCCTGATCGACGTCGGCCGGCCCGTAGACCGGGTCGACCTCCAGGCCGGACAGCGTGGTGAAGTCCGCGTCCTCCCGCACCCGGCCCGACTGCGCGGCCTGGTCAAAGCGCTGCTGCCAGCGACTGCGGGCGGCGTCTGGCTCGGGCATGAGTCCTCCCCGAATAGTAGGACGTCCTACTATCTTCAGTGTAAGGGGTGGGCGGCACGAGCGAGACTGACCGCACGCAGCGGTGTTCGTTCGGAAAAAAGAGAAATTTCTGTGCAACCGATGAGATACCTGCATCGTCTCTTAAGAGCGCAAGGCTCAGAAGTAAGGAAGAGGGGACAGCCTTAGCGTGCTGCGGTGGCCCGGACGTCACGGGGGCGCGCCCGGGCCAGGCCCGACGAGGCTGCTGCAGGGAAATGTGGTAGAAGTTGCCGTATCACACGGGTGTTCTGGACGGCGCCCCGACCGGCCCCGACATGATCCTGATGCCGGGTGGTGGCCGGACGGGGCGGGATACTGCGCGGTTCCCGTCGCCTGCCGGGAACTTCATCGAGGGAGATCCGGTGGGCACGGCTTCCGACGTCGATACCGACGCCGCCGAGGAGTTGTTCAGGGCCGCGTACCCCAAGCTGGCCGGGTGGGTGCGCCGCCTGGTCGATGACGACGACACCGCGCACGAGATCGCCGCCGAGGCGTTCGTCCGGCTCCTGTCCCGGTGGACGAAGGTGGAGAGCCCGCAGAGCTACCTTTATATGATCGCCACCAACCTGATACGCGACCACTGGCGCAAGGCCGAGCGCGAGCGCCGGGCCATCCGCAGCGTCACCGCGGCGGCGGCCCTGGACGAGGTGGGCTACCCAGTCGAGGACGTGGACGTGCGCAACCTGCTGGCCTCGCTGCCCGCGCGGCTGCGCGACCCGTTCCTACTGCACTACTACGCCGGCTTCCCGATCCGGGAGGTGGCGGCGCTGCTACACCGGCCGGAGGGCACGATCAAGGCCGACCTGTACGCGGCGCGAGCCAAGCTGAAGACCGCGTTGGGGGAACGCGATGCCTGACCGGCGCGACGACCTGGATTCCTGGCTGGACGGGCGGGTGGAGCCGCTGCCCCCGCCGCCGGGCACCTTCGACCTGATCAAGCGGCGGGCCCGGCGGCGCAAGTACCGCCGGCTGACGGTCACCGCGGGCGCGGCGGCGGTCATCGTGGCCGCCGCGGTCACCGTCCCGCAGGTGGTCAACCTGCCCGTGCTGAACCCGGCCAAGGCCACCAGCGCGGCCGGCGAGCGCACCTCCACGCCGACCCCCAGCGTCACGACCAGCAACTTGAACTCCCAGGCCGAGTCCGCCCGGCCGGCCCCCGAAGCGGGGGTGCCGGCCAACTTTCGGCCCAGTTCGGTCACGTTCATCGGCCGGTACACCGGCTGGGTGATCGGTCAGGCCGGCACGCCGGGCCACTGCGCCACGCAGTACTGCACCTCGGTGGCGCGCACCGACGATGCCGGGAAGACCTGGACCGGACTGCCCGCGCCGCTGACCGGGCCGGCCGACGGGGCCAGCGGGGTGAGCCAGGTCCGGTTCCTCAACGAGGACGACGGCTGGGCGTTCGGGCCATCGCTGTTCGCGACGCACGACGGTGGCCACACCTGGACCCAGGTGGCCACGCACGGGCTGCGGGTCACCGACCTGGAGACGGTGGGCACCCGCGCGTACGCGCTGTTCGCCTCGTGCACCGGGTCCGGCGCGGCGTTCGCGGCCGGGTGTTCGGCCTACACGCTGTACTCCTCCCCCGACGGTTCCGACGACTGGGCCCCGGTGGGCGCCGCGACCTCGGGGCTGTCCGGCGGGGCGGCCTCGCTGCTGCTCACCGGAACCACGGGTTACCTGCTGGCCCCGGACGGCATGGTCTACTCCGGGCCGGTGAACGGCACTGCGCCCTGGCAGCCGGTCAAGGCGGTCCCGTGCCCGGTGGGGACGGCGCTGGCCGACGGTCAGCCGACCGGCGCGCTGCTGGCCGCCGCGACCGTGCAGAACCTGGTCCTGGTGTGCGCGTCATCCAGCGCCCCGGGCACGCAGCAGGCCAAGCGGGTCTACACCTCCGGCGACGGGGGGATGGTGTGGCAGAACGCGGGCCCCGGGCCGACCGTGGGCCTGGCCACCTCGGTGACCGCCGCCCCGAACGGGACCAACGTCCTGGCCACCGGCCAGGGCATCGATGTGCAGCCGGCCGGGAGCCCGACCTGGCAGGCGGCCACGCTAAACGGACCGGTGCCGGCCGGCGGGTTCGGGTACGTGGGCATGACCACCGATGCGCAGGGCATCGCGCTGCCCGCGAATCCGGCGGCCGGCACGGTCTGGTTCACCTTCGACGGCGGGAAGAGCTGGACCCCGGTCCGGGTCAGTCAGAGCTAGTTCCCTCGGGCTTAAAGTCGCCGTTGGCCAGGCGCAGTCCGCGGAACAGATCGAAGATCTCGGTCAGCTCACTCCGCTCGTAGCCGCCCAGTCCGAACTTGGCGGCCATCAGGTCGTGGGTGGCCCGCTGCACCACGGCGCGGCCCTGCGGGGTGATCTCGGCCAGCCGCCCCCGGCCGTCGGCCGGGTTCGGGTGCCGGACCACCAGGTGCTGGCCCTCCAGGCGGCTGATGATGTTCGTCACGCTGGTCGGGTGGACCATCAGCCGTTCGCCGATGACGGCCATCGGCAGCGCGCCGCGGCGGCTGAAGGTGAGCAGGACGAGGGCCTCGTAGCGCGCGAAGGTCAGCTCGTAGGGCTTCAAGAGCGCGTCGAGCTCACCGAGCAGGATCTGCTGGGCGCGCATGATGGAGGTGACGGCGGCCATCGCCGACGACGGGCCGAACCTGTCCTCCCAGATCCGGGCCGCCCGGTCGATGGGATCGAACGGCAGCTCGAGCGGCTTTCCCACGAGTCCACCCTCATTAGTCGGCGGGCGCGGCCAGGACGTCTTCGGCGGCCTGGAAGGGATCCAAGGTTCCGTCCGCGACCTGCCCGGCCAGCTGGTCCAGGGCGCTCGCGGCCAGGCGGCCGCGCAGCGCGGCGAAGGCCAGCGCGGTGATCTCCTCGCGAGCCCGGGCGTGCCGGCGCCGTTTCAGCTCCCCGCTGGAACCCAGCCAGTCCCAGTGCGCGTCGAGCCGGGTGACCAGCTCGGCGATGCCCTCGTCCCGCGGGCCGTGGCTCGCGATGGTGGTGACGATGGGCGGCTTCCAGCCACCCGGTTCGGTAGTGCCGAGAGCGAGCATGTTCCGCAGATCCCGGACCACGTGCTGGACATCGGGCTTGTCGGCCTTGTTGACCACGAACAGGTCGGCAACCTCCAAGATACCGGCCTTGGCCGCCTGGACCGCATCGCCCATGCCGGGCGCGAGCAGCACGACCACGCTGTCCGCGAGCGAGGCGATGGCGACCTCGGCCTGTCCCACGCCGACCGTTTCGATGATGATCAGCTCGAAGCCGGCCGCGTCCAGCACCCGGATGGCCTGCGGCGTCGCGGCGGCCAGGCCGCCCAGGTGACCGCGGCTGGCCATGGAGCGGATGAACACGCCCTCGTCGGTGGCGTGCTCCTGCATCCGGATCCGGTCGCCGAGCAGGGCCCCGCCGGTGAACGGCGAGGTGGGATCGATGGCGAGCACCGCGACCCGGCGGCCGGTGGCGCGGAACGCGGCCACCAGCGCGCCGGTCAGGGTCGACTTGCCCACGCCGGGCGCGCCGGTCAGGCCGATGATCCGGGCCTGGCCGGTGTTCGGCAGAAGTTCCTTGATGACCGAACGGATCCGGGGCGCGTCGTCCTCGACCAGCGAGAGCAGCCGGGCCAGGGCGCGGATGTCCCCGGTCAGGGCCCGCTGGAGTTCGCTGCTGGCCTCGGTGGCGCTAGCCACGGTGCTCAAACACGGACTCTGAGCAGCAGCGCCTCGCCCTGGCCGCCGCCGCCGCACAGCCCGGCCGCGCCCCGCCCGCCGCCGCGCCGGTGCAGCTCGTTGGCCAGGTGCAGCGCGATCCGGGCGCCGGAGGCGCCAATCGGGTGGCCGATGGCGATCGCGCCGCCGTTGACGTTCACAATGTCGCTGGTCACCCCCAGGTCGCGCATGGACTGGATGGCTACCGCGGCGAACGCCTCATTGATCTCGATCAGGTCCAGGTCGGCCGGGGTGAGTCCCGCCTTGGCCAGCGCCTGGCCGATGGCGTTCGAGGGCTGGGAGTGCAGCGAGTTGTCCGGCCCGGCCACGTTGCCGTGCGTGCCGATCTCGGCCAGCACCGTTGCGCCGGCCCGCTGCGCGGCCTCGGCCGACATCACCACCACGGCGGCGGCGCCGTCCGAGATCTGCGATGCGGTACCGGCGGTGATCGTGCCGTCCGGGCTGAACGCGGGCTTGAGCTTGGCCAGCGTCTCGACGGTCGTTCCCGGCCGGATGCCTTCGTCCTGCGTCACGTTCAGCTGCTCGCCCTTATGGCTGACCGGCACCGGGACGATCTCGGCGGCGAACAAGCCGTTCTTGGCCGCGGCCGCCGCGCGCTGGTGGGAAGCGGCGGCGAACTCGTCCTGCTCTTCGCGGCTGATGCCCAGCTTGCGGTTGTGGCCGTCGGTCGACTCGCCCATGGACAGGTGATCGAACGCGTCGGTCAGGCCGTCCAGGGCCATCGAGTCCTCGACGGTGACGGGCCCGAACTTGTAGCCGGCCCGGGAGTTCTTGAGCAGGTGCGGTGCCCGAGTCATGGACTCCATGCCGCCGGCCACGATCACGTCATGCTCACCCAGGCGCACCAGCTGGGACGCGAGCGCGATGGCGTCCAGTCCGGACAGGCACACCTTGTTGACGGTCAGCGCCGGGACGTCCATGGCGATGCCGGCCGCCACGGCGGCCTGCCGGGCGGTGATCTGCCCGGCGCCGGCCTGCAGCACCTGGCCCACGATCACGTACTGCACCTGCTCCGGGCCGATTCCGGCCCGCTGCAGGGCCCCGGCGATGGCGACGCCGCCCAGGTCGCTGGCAGACTTGCTGGCGAGGGAGCCCAGCAGCCGGCCGACCGGGGTCCGTGCGCCGCCCACTATGACCGGCTGACGTGATTCGCTCATGCCTTCAACGATACCTACCGGGAGGTAGATGGTGCTGCCGCAGCTCACCCGCATCGATCACGTCGGCATCGCGTGCGGTGATTTGGACGAGGCGATCGCGCGGTACACCGAGACGTTCGGCCTGCGGGTGGCGAGCCTGGAGGTCAACGAGCCGCAAGGGGTACGGGAGGCCATGCTGGGCGTCGGGCAGCCGGGCGGCGGCCTGCGACCTGGTTACGTTCAGCTACTAGAGCCGCTGGGCCCGGACACCCCGGTCGGCCGCTTCCTGGCCCGCCGCGGCGAGGGGCTGCATCACGTCGGGTACGGTGTGGAAGATATCGGCCAGGCGCTGGCCGCGATCGGCGGTCGCGGGGTGCGGCTCCTCGACGAACGGCCGCGGCACGGGTCCATGGGGGCGTCCATCGCCTTCCTGCACCCCGCCGATCTAGGGGGCGTCCTGACCGAACTAGTCCAGGCGGCCGGCCCAGCGTAAACCGGCCGCTGCGGGCCGCAGGAACGCCCATACGGGCGTTTTGGGGGATTTACCTGGAGGTTTGGGATAGAGAACTCCGAAGGACACGCCAACGCTCCCGAGTAAGAGTAATGTGCCTGTCACCGGCCGAGAGTCGTACCCGCATGCTGACACCCGCCGTGAATCCCCCCGTCGCTTTAACGTCTATCCAGGATTAGGCCACATGCAATCGGACATTGACGCCCAGCTGACTAACTTCTTCGAAGAGGCCCCGCCGCGTGAGTTCGCGACGGTGATGCGGGGCTACGACCGTCACCAGGTCGACGAGCACATCCGGCAGATTGAAGCCGAGGTGCGCACGCACCGCGAGCAGACCACGACCTTGAAGCGGGAGCTGTCCGACGCCCACCGCCAGATCCAGGAGCAGGAACGGCCTACCTATTCCGGTCTCGGGGCACGCATCGAGCAACTGCTTCGGCTGGCCGAGGAGCAGGCCACCGAGCTGGTCCAGGCCGCTCGGTCAGAAGCGAACGAGATCAAGGCCGCGGGCAAGGTCGATGCGGCCGAGCTGCGCGCGGGGGCCGAGAACGAAGCGGCCGAGCTGCGGGCCAACGCCAAGCGTGAGACCGACGACCTGCGCGGCGCGGCCGAGCGTGAGGCCGACTCGATCCGGACCACCGCCCGGCGTGAGGCCGACGAGCTGACCAACACCACCGAGCGCGAGGCGGCCAAGCTGCGCGCCACGGCCGACCACGAGGTGGCCGAGAAGCGCGCCGCGGCCGAGCGCGACATCGCCAAGCTGCGGACCAGCACCGAGCGCGAGGTGGCCCAGCTGAAGGCCACGGCCAAGCGCGAGCGCGACGAGATCTTGACCACCTCCAAGCGGCAGGCTGACGAGATGCGCAGCCAGGCGCAGCGGATCTTGGAGGAGAGCGAGGCGCAGCGGGCCCAGTCCGAGGCCGAGTTCGAGATCCAGCTCGCGGCGCGCCGCGAAGAGGCCGAGCGCCAGGAGGCCGAGCGGCTGGCCGCGGCCCAGTCCGCCACGCAGAAGCTGGTCTCCGAGGCTGAGCAGCGCGCGTCCACCGCCGAGCAGCGCGCGGCCAAGGCTTCGGCGCAGGCCGACCAGACCCGCCGCGACGCCGACCAGCACGCCCGTCAGCTGGTCAGCAACGCCAAGAAGAACGCCGACCAGATCGTCAGCCAGGCCAAGACCCAGGCCGACCAGCTGCTGACCGAGGTCAAGGCCGACGCCGAGCGCCGCCGGGCCGCGGCCCAGCGCGAGGTCGACGAGCTGACCCGGCAGAAGGACTCGATCGCTTCGCACCTCGCGCAGGTGCGCCAGCTGCTCGGCGGGCAGCTGCCCGGCGGCGTGGACCCGGCCATGGCGGCCGCCCAGGCCAAGCCGGCCATCGCCGCCGATCCGGCACCGTCGGCGCCGTCCGCCCCGCGCAACGGCACCAGCCAGCCCGCGCCGGTCACGGTGCAGGCGGCGGCGCCGCAGCCTGCCGCGGCGGTCACGCAGGCGCAGCGCTCGGCGCCCTCCAACGGCGGCGGCCCGGCTCCCAGCGGGAAGCAGGGGGCCAACGGCAAGGAGGACGAGGAAGACTGGTGGACCGAGTAGCGGTCCGCACTGGCTAGCACGGCACGCCGGTCAGCCCCGATCGCGGGCTGGCCGGCGTTTTACGTCACCGGGACGATGGTGGCCTCGGCCAGCACCCCGGATTCGATGCGCAGCACGCCGAGCGTGCCGTGCGGCTGACGCCGGCGGTCGGTCGGCGAGCCGGGATTGAAGATCCGCACGCCGAAGCCGGACTGGTCCAGCGGGATGTGCGAATGGCCGAACACCACCAGGTCCGCGCGGCCGAACGCGCGGCGCATCCGGGCCAGCCGGCCGGCCGCCGGGCCGCTGTCGTGCAGCATGGCCACCCGCAGCCCGTCCAGGTCGAACTCGGCGGTCGGCGCAGCGCCCCAGCCGGCCACGTCCGGGCCGTCGTTGTTGCCCAGCACGGCGGTCACCGGCGCGTACTGGGCCAGCTCATCCAGGACCGCGGCGGTGCAGACGTCGCCCGCGTGCAGGATCAGGTCCGCGCCGCGGAGCTGGGCCGCTACCCGCGGCGGGCAGGACCGCCAGCGCCGGGGGGCGTGGGTGTCGGACAGCACCACCACCCGCACGGGAGGCTATTCCACGCGCCGGGGATCGAGGTCGTGGATGGTCGGCATGACGGAGGTGAGGGCGGCGCTCGCCTCGGCCGCGGCCTTTCGCTGCTGATCCCGGTCTTCGGCCTGGGCCGTCGCGGCGGTCAGCCGCCGGTCGGCGTCCCTGAGCCGGAGCGCTCGTCTGAGCGCCTTCACGGCGCGATCGCCGATGAAGACCAACGCGACAAACAAGACAATTGCGACAACGAGCAGCACAGCCACGGGCATCTTCTCCTCAGGTGGTCAACCGATTCTCTCAGTTACTAGTAAAGCCTTACCTCCCAGCAATTTCCAAACCTCGCGTACCCGGGTAAGTCGGGCGGGCCATGCCCGCACCCTGCTACGATCTTCGCTCTGGCGCCCAAGTGCGCCGGTGGAGAGGGAGAGTGGGCCGCCTGGTTGAACGGGCCGGGCGGCCCGATTAATCGCTGGATTTGCCGCTGGATTTGCCGCTGGATTTCTCGCTGGCTTTGCCGCTGGCGAACTGGCCGAGGAGCCAGCTCGGGCCCTGCACCTGCGCTCCGGCCGCCACGCATCGCCGCCGCAGCTCGCGATCCGCGGTCACCACGACCGGCTGGCCGGGCAGCTCACGCACCAGGGCCACGATCGCGTCGTCGCCGGACCCGTCGGCCTGGACCACTCGTACCGGGCTCTGCTTATCGATCCGGGCCGCCGCCGCCTTCGCGGCGCCCTCCAGCACCATGATGAACTCGGACGGCCCGCTCTGGCCGGGCAGCGCCGCCCGGCCGCTGGCCGCGCCGGCCGCGCTGGCCGCGCTGGCCGCCAGCGCGGCCAGTTGGGCGTGCAGCCGGACCGCGGCGCCGGGCCGGTCCTGCCACCAGCCGTCGGGACGCGACCCCATCACGTTGGCGACATCTACGACAATCGTCACGCAGATCCCGCTCTCCTTCGCACCGTAAGCTGACCGCATGGCAGACCTCAAATCCGCCTGGCCGGTGGCTGAAATCTCCAAGCTACGGCAGCGCCAGACGGCACCTGTGATCCTCGAACTCGACCTTACCGAGGGCGTGGCCGAGGGTCCGGCTACCGACCCGCTGTCCGCGGTGATGTCGCTGCGGCGGCCGAGGCTGCCCGACCTCATCGAGGGCCTGCGCCGCGCCAGCCAGGACGACCGGGTGCGCGCGCTGGTGGCCAAGGTCGGCGGGGGCCGGATCGGCCTGGCCCGGATGCAGGAGATCCGTGAGGCGGTCGCGGAGTTCCGCGCGTCGGGCAAGCTCACCGTGGCCTGGGCCGAGACCTTCGGCGAGTTCACGCACGGGAACCTGCCCTACTACCTGGCCACCGCGTTCGACCGCATCTACCTGCAGCCCTCGGGCACGCTGGGACTGACCGGCGTGGCCGTCGAGCAGCTGTTCCTGCACGACGCGCTGGCCAAGGTCGGCATCGGATTCCAGAGCGCCAAGCGCTATGAGTACAAGACCGCGGCCGACAACCTGACCGAGCGCGGATTCACCGGCCCCGCGCGCGAAGCCGCCGAACGGCTGGCCATCTCGGTCGTGGAGCAGATCAGCGAGGCCATCGCCGAACGCCGCGGCATGGCGCTCGCCGACGCCCGGGCGCTGCTCGACCGGGGGCCGTTCCTGGCCGCCGACGCGCGGGCCGAGGGCCTGGTCGACGAGCTCGGCTATCGCGACGAGGTCTACAAGGCGGTCCGCCGGGAGGCGAGCAAGGACGCGATCCTGCAGTACCTAGGGCGCTACCAGCGGCTGCACGCGCTGGCCCAGCGGGCCCGCAAGCTGCCCAATCCGCGCGAGCGCTTCGTCGCGGTGATCTACGCGTCGGGCCCGATCAGGCAGGGCCGCAGCAGCCGCGGCCCGGTGGGCGGCGGGGCCATGGGCTCGGACACGGTGGCCGCCGCGCTGCGGTCGGCGCGCTCCGACGACCGGGTCCGGGCCGTGCTGCTGCGGGTCAACAGCCCGGGCGGTTCGGCCGTGGCCTCGGACACCATCTGGCGCGAGGTGGTCAGGATCCGCGGCGCGGGCAAGCCGGTCGTGGTGTCGATGAGCGACGTGGCCGCCTCCGGCGGGTACTACATCGCGATGGCGGCCGACATCATCGTGGCCCAGCCCGGCACGCTCACCGGGTCGATCGGCGTGATCATGGGCAAGCCCGTGTTCGAGGAGGCTTACGGGCGGCTCGGCATCACCACGGACTCGGTGGCCGAGGGCGCGCGGGCCCGGATGCTCGCCCCGACCCACCCGTTTACTGAAGACGAGTGGGACCGGGTCAACGCCTGGCTGGACGTGATCTACCAGGAGTTCATCTCCAAGGCCGCCGAGGGCCGCCGGATGCCGGTCGAGCGGATGCACGAGCTGGCCCGCGGGCGGGTCTGGACCGGCGCCGACGCGGCACGCAACGGGCTGGTCGACGAGCTGGGCGGGATGGCCGCCGCGGCCGACATCGCCCGGCGCCGGGCGGGCCTGCCGGCCAGCGCGCCGCTGCGCATCTGGCCCCGGCTGACCCCGCTGGACCAGCTGCGCCCGCCCGAGTCCAGCGAGGCCCGGCCCGCGGCGGCGGCCGACTTCGGCCTCGGCTTGGGCTTCGCGGACGGCTGGGGACCGGCCTGGCGGCTGGCGGCCCGCGCGGGCCTGCCGCCGTACGGACCGCTGATGCTCCCGGGGTCCTGGACCATCAGTTGACCGAACGGTCCGTGGCTCAACCGTCCCCGGATCGGGGTGAAACCCCGGATCCACCACCCTCTAGCGTGGTGAAACCCGGGATTCACCACACTGGGTCTGGTGCGGCTGCGGCGGCTGGGGCGGAGGCTGCGGGAGCGGCTGGGACTGGTGCTGCGGGAGCGGCTGGGACTGGGGCGACTGGGGCGATTGTGGCGGGGGCGGCGGAGGCGGTTAGCTCGTGGGTGGCGGGGGTCACGCTGGTGACGGCGGCGGACGGGCGGGATGACGTGGGGACGACGGTCAGCGCGTTCTGCCCGGTGTCGGAGGATCCGCCGCTGGTGGCGGTGTCGCTGATGGCGCAGTCGTATCCGGCGGACCTGTTCGGCCGGGACGAGGAGCCGGTGACGCGGTTCGCGGTCGTACTGCTGGCGGCCGGGCAGCGGGTGCTGGCCGGGCGGTTCGCGGCCGCGGGACGGCCCGGGGCGCGGCTGATGCTGGGGGACGTGCCGCACCGGCGGGGCGAGGCGTCGGGAGCGCTGATCGTTGAGGGCGGCCTGGCCGCGCTGGAGTGCGCGACCGAGCAGGTTTTCCCGGCCGGAGACCACCTGCTGGTCATCGCACGAGTAACAAACGTCCCGTACGTCACGGATGGGCTCGAGCCTCTCATCCGTTTTCGGCGTCACTATCGTTAGGCTGGCCTGCTATGCCGGACTTCGACACTAGCGCACCGCACATCGCCCGGGTCTACGACTACTGGCTGGGCGGCAAGGACAACTTCGCCGCCGACCGGGAACTCGGCGAGCAGACCATGCAGGCCTACCCGAACCTGGTGTTCTCCGTGCGTGCCAACCGCGCGTTCCTGGCCCGCGCGGTCCGCTTCCTGGCCGGGGAGGCGGGGATCAGGCAGTTCCTGGACATCGGCACCGGCATCCCGACCGCCAATAACACCCACGAGGTGGCGCAGAGCGTCGCGCCGGACAGCCGGATCGTCTACGTCGACAACGACCGTTGCAAGTCGAGTTGTGTACACTAACGTTAGACCGCCCGAACCCGGCGCAGATCAAGCAGCAGCCAGCGCCGTACCGAGATCCGGGTATACCGGCAGGACCTGATCAGCCCCGAACAGCTCCAGGATCCGGAGCACCGCGTGAGCACACACCACCAGCCGCAGCTCGGCATGAACCGCGCTAGCCCTGCGGCCGGCCAGCAGCAGACAGCGAACCCCGGCGCAATCACAGAAAACCGTCACCGTCAGATCCGCGATGACGACGGCCACACCGGGCACGAGGGCGGCGGCCAGCCGCTCACCGAACAGAGTCCGCATTAAGGAAATCGATCTCATCCGGCAGTACCACGACAGCCGGGCCAATCAGGCATTCGCTGTCAACCATCACAACTTCCCACGGACAGGCGGCCATCCCGCGAATCCCGAGGAAAGGCGGGGTCCCGACCCGATCCCGGAGGTAGCGCCAAACCCGGCAGAAACCAGCCTCCTGCCGACAGCCCCCACTCTCCTCCGCCGGCCGGCACAAGTCCATAGGCGCAGACCAGGAAACGCCGCCAACCCGCCAGCCGGGGCACCGCCCCAGCGCAGGGCCCCCGCCCTCGGGGGGAAGAGGGACCGGGGGCCCTGCGGTCCGTTCCCAGGAGGAAGCCACTCCCCCCGGGGACCGCGCCCAAGCCGCCGCGCGGCACCGATGGCGCTACGCACGGGTCCAGGCCTGCGGCCAGGACCCATTGTCCTTACCCCGGGCCAGACCCGTCAAACCCGCGCTAACCCGCCCAGATGCCGCCCGGCATCCGGGCCAGCGGCCACCGCCGCGCCCGGAACCGCAAGGGTTCCCGGCCCCGGGGCAAGACCAGGACACTGCGGCTCCTGACAGAGGGGCGGCAGACCCGCATCCCGAGAGAGGCCTGACCCCCGGGGGCCGGCCTGCGGCCTTCGCTTCCGCTGCCCCGGCCCGGCCCTGCCCGGCCCGACAGCACCCGGCCGCGCCGCGCCCAGGCCGCCGCGCCCGGCGGTCAGCCCAGCGCGAACCTGACCGTCACGCATGTCCCGTCCGGCCCGGACGCCACGCTCATCTGATCCGCCAGCAGCCGGACCAGCCACAGGCCATGACCGTGCGCGTACGGCCACCCCGCCCCCGCCTCAGCGCCGGCCTCCGGCCGGCCGCCACGCGGTGCCCGCCCGGCGTCCTCGACCTGGCAGCACAACGCCCCGTCCTGGGTCCACATCCGCAGCCGCCCCCGCCCGGCCCCGTGCCGGACCGCGTTGGAGGTCAGCTCGTTGAGCGCCAGCACCAGGTCCAGGGTGCGCGCCTCGTCCATCCCAGCCGCCGCCGCGTGCGCGGCCACCGCCTGCCGCAGCACGTACAGCGACCCGCCGGCGAACTCCAGCTCCAGCAGTCCCGCCCCGCCCGCCGGGTCCCCGCCCGGCCCGCCCGCGCCCGGCGCGTCCCGTGCCCTAGCTGCCATGCCAGTACGCCCTACCCCGCGCCGCCTGCCTAATCCAGCCCCAGCCCACCGACGCCGGCCGCGACCCCCCCGGGAAGATCATGCCACGCCACCGTTCACCCACGATGGACGCCTCACCCGAGCGCGAGGGACCGTCCCGGTAGGCCGGTTAGACTGCCCGGCATGGATGCAATCAAGATGCTTGGCGTGGGCGAGGCTCCCCTGTCGGTCGCTGAGGTGTACGCCTCCGTTGCGGATGTCCCGTCCGCTGGGGGCATCGCGCTGTTCTCGGGTGTAGTCCGCAACGAAGACGAGGGACGCGCGGTAACGGACCTCGGCTATTCGGCTCATCCGAGTGTCGAGACTTATCTGCGCGACGTGGTAGAAAAGGCGATTGCGCAGTATCCGATCCAAGCGGTTTCAGCGGTTCACCGCACCGGGGATCTCAAGATCGGTGACATCGCCGTGATCGTGGCTGTTGCCTGCCCGAAGCGCGGAGAGGCATTCGATGCGTGCCGGCAGATTATCGACCAGATCAAGGATGCGGTTCCCATATGGAAGCACCAGCGCTTTGCCGATGGTGATGCTGAATGGGTAGGAGCCGAAGGGTAGCAGCGGATGGCTCGGGTAACCACATTTCAGGTGACCGTGCGCTATTGGGCTGCAGCTAAGTACGTAGCTGGCACTACCGAGGAAACTGTCAGCGCGACGACGCTTGCTGACGCGCTCGATGCGGTGCATGGGAAACGTGCCGGCGATTCGCGGTTTGCTGCCGTGCTCAAGCGCTCATCATTTCTGATTGACGGGTCACCGGTTGGCCTGCGCCCGCACGAAACGGTCATCTTGTCGGACGGGGCAGTAATCGAGGTGCTTCCCGCATTCGCTGGCGGTTAGTCCCAAGGTAGGACGGTATCAGCCGTAGCGGGGTGGCTGGTATCCGAATTCGTCGAAGATACCTCTGAGCTTTTCGTCAAATTCCGCTGCGCGGGGAGCGCTCGGGAACCGCTCTGCGATAGCCGCGTTAAGCTCGGCTGCCCTGATGAGCAGAGAAGGGCCGGACTTTCTTTCGTAGGTCAGCGCCCGCAGGCCGGAATTCACGGCCGCGTCCAGGTCGCCGCGATGCGCGTAGACTAGGCCCAGGATTATATACACTTCGGCTAGGCGCATCGGACTGCGCGCAGTTGTCCCATTCGCTTCACATTCCCGCAGAACCTGCGTCGCGTACTCTTCGGCTTTGTCGTATTCGCCTAGCCATTGATAACAGGCCGCAACGTAGAACGGGAACTTGGTGCTATCCCACACAAAGTGCCGTGGATAGTGGACGGCTGGGAGCTTTTGCAAAAGGTTATGCGCGCGTTCTATAGCTAGTTCAAAGGCGTCACGGTTACCGAGCTTAGCCCAACCACGTGCCTCTTGCATGATGAGCTGGACAATTGCCGAGTTCTCTCCGCCGATGCTCTGTGCAGCCTTCGCGATACTCGTCACATCGCTGTATCGGCCTTCGGTCAGCGCGAACCATGCCTGTATCTCGTAGGACCATGCCATTAGCTCATGGTGGTCGATTTCCTTCGCGAATCGAAGTGTAGCCGCACGGGCCGTCTCCGCTGCTTCGCGCTCGTTCATATCCCAGTCAACGCAGGCAAGCAAAGCGGTAACCCACCCGGAGAGCGCGATTAGTTCTTTGTGCTGCCCGAAGGTCATGCGCCCTTGCCTGAGCCGCATGATACGGGCGTATAGCCGCTTGAGTCCTTGCTGGACTTCCAACACAGGGGAGCTTACGTAATCACGGCACAGCTTATCGAATATCGTGTAAAGGCTCTCGATCGTTCCGGGGCCGATATCGGAACGGTCCGCTTCTTGTAGCATGAGCATGATATCGGCATCTTCGCCGGATTCGATGTCACTGGCGGCTTGGATACCGTCTTGTGCTGGTGAGACGAGGTCAGGGCTCGTGCCCGAATTACCGGTTGCCGTTGTTCTGGCTATCGAGTCCGAAGAGATATCAGCGGACTGTTGATCCTCATGCTGGCCTTCCCATGGCCGACGTGTCATGCCGAGCATGCGACCAGAAATATGCAAGCCGTCGGCGACGCGCTCAAATATGTCCAAGCTGAGCGCCTGTCGGCCGCGTTTTATGTAGTCCTGGACCTGGGTGATAGTCATCTCACAGCGCCGCGCTAGATGACTTACCGTGAAGCCCGGTCCACCGTACTTGTTCGCAATTGCGAGAATCTTTCCCAGGTCACGGCGTTTGCAGGCAGCTACGAAATCCGGCCGCGCCAGTACCTCGGAAGGCAAGTAGTCCGGCGGGCGATACCGAGCCATGATTTACGACTTCCTCCCGTGTGAGGAGACCAGTCATGTTACTCGCGCGTTTACCTGGCGTGGGTACTCAGTGTACCCGGCATAGGTGCCTGCGCTAACCCTTTCGGACACCGAGCGCACCGCGCACTCTGGGTATCGCCTGGCCTGTATCCAGGGCCAGCGCCCGGCTCGCCGCAGAAGTCCGGGCAAAGAGACATGAGTTGGAGTGGACATGACCGATCGGCTAGCCCAGGCCACAGGCCAGGGCGGCGCATCCTCCGGGACGGAGCTGAGCGCTGCCAGAGGCGTGCGGTGTCCGTCGCATGGCGACCTGTGCACGCACCACCCGTTCGTGGATGCTTCGGTCCCCAACGTGGCACGGATCTACGATTACCTACTCGGAGGAAAGGACAACTATTCCGCTGACCGTGATGCCGCAGTGGAGCTAATCAGGCTAATTCCGGACGCGCTCAAGGCGGCCCATCACAATAGGCGATTCCTCCAGCGGGCCGTGCGTTTCCTCACCGCCGATGCCGGAGTGCGCCAGTTCATAGATATCGGGGCTGGCCTTCCGACTCAAGGGAACGTGCACGAAGTGGCGCAGGACATCGAGCCTGATGCGCGTATCCTGTACGTCGATTACGATCCCGTCGTCATATCTCACGCACAGGCCCTTCTCGTCAAGAATCCCTTCGTCGTCGCAATTAACCGTGACTTGCGAGATCCCTCTCAGATTCTCGCCCATCCGGCTTTGCAAGCCCTCATAGACCTCAATAAGCCTGTCGCTATCCTGCTCGTCGCCGTCCTGCATTTCATCCGCGACGTTGACGAGCCTCACGAGATAGTAGAAGAGCTGAAAGCTGCCATGCCCTCCGGCAGCTATCTCGTCGTGTCGCATGTCACATCGGACGAGATTCCGGCACAGATTACTGCCAAGGTCCGCGAACTCTACAAACACGCGACCGCGCCGGCTGCCCCGCGCACACACACGGAAATCGAGCGGTTCTTTGACGGCATGGAAATCATCGCGCCTGGCTTGACTGACGTTTCCATGTGGAGAGCAGAGAGCACGCCACTGGGCGAGGCGGGCCGGACACTTTTCTATGGCGGCATCGGGAGGAAGCCATGACGGCGAAGGACACGAACAAGAGCATCCCGCCTGCCAGCAGGGGCGCAGATATTCAAGACCACCATTCGGTTACGGAACACACTACGGCTGAGCTTGAGCGCACCAAGCGCCAACTGAAAGCCAACCTCGGCCTGATTAACGCCCACTCGCCTGCGGAGGGACCGATCAAGTCTCATCTACATGCCATTGACGCCGAACTGGCCAGGCGTGCCGGTAACCAGCAGACCAGCCAATGTTGTGATCCGCTCGCCGCGCTGAGTAGGGAATATCCTGAATGGAACCTACGGCATCCAGGAAAGTACGTGGCCGACCATCGCCGCCTTGACGTGACGCTCATCTCGGATGAGATCTCTGGCCTGGCCGAACGGTTGCGGGCGTTCAGTGAACTAATCAGGAGTCTACCGTGACCAGCCTTGAACGAAAACGGGAAACGCTAATCAAGTAAAGGCTTCCCGACCGCTTGCCCTCTCCTTATTCACCCGGCAGGCCGGGCCAGATCAAATAAGAGCCCCCGGCCCGTGCGGGACTGGATACGGCACGGGCCGGGCCTGAGAGGAAAACAGGATAACTGAATAAAAGATGGGCAGCCCCGCCGCACTGGAATGAGCCGAGGCTGCCCGGAAGGAAACGCGGTGTTTCCCGGAACCGATGGTATCCGGGGACGCCGCGTTTTTCGCGTCCCGGACCTTACGGAAAGCTAACGAGCGCTGACGGGAGGTGATGAGCATGGGACGCAAGTTGACCGGGTGCCGCATTTCCGAAATTTGCAAATGCGGCGCGGTGGCCATGGATGCGGCC
Organism: uncultured Actinomycetes bacterium; assembly: GCA_963787645.1. GTDB lineage: Bacteria > Actinomycetota > Actinomycetes > Streptosporangiales > Streptosporangiaceae > Palsa-504. The sequence goes on from CAWBDS010000009.1 coordinate 549,058, forward strand.
GGCGTGTGCGAGAAGTGCCGGTTCCGTGCCCGCTGGCTCCGTCGCAAGACGCGCCGCACCTTCAACCTCGGATAACAGCTAAATACCAGCCCTTCGGTAAGCGCGTTGAGAGGAGGTGATGGGCCTTGACGGTAACGATCTCGGCAGCGCTGATGCTGGGCGCGGGAGTATTCATCTTGTGCCGGTACGCGGGATTGCGGGTATGGCACGCCGCGGTGTGTGTCATATTCGGTTTCTACCTCGCGTCATCCAGTCTCGCGCCGGATATCGCGAACGTCATGACCAGCCTGTTCCGGCTGCTCTGACAGGTCAGCAAAAGGGAAGCAAAAGAAATGCGCCGATCAGTGAACGCTCGCGACAACGTGTCCCGCGCATATGTGAATGCGCGGGACACGAGAAAGGACGCCATGACCAGACCCCGATTTAAGGAGGCGATGCCTTATGGCAAACACTCACCGGAGCCCCGATATCGACCTTCACCAGATCAATGCCAGGAACGACCGGGCACGCGGTATCCTCGCATGCCGGGTGCTGGCCATGCCCGCCCTGGCGGACCCTTGGCGGCACGTGGACGACGCGCTGAACAACGCGGTCCTGCTCTCCGCGCTGGTCGCCCGGCTGTCCGCGCAGGCCAGCCGGCTCCGTGACGAGCTTGACCGGACCCAGCTGGACCGCGCCAACCTGCTGGCCGCGATGCGCGCCGCGCTGGCCGCGCACGCTGACGGCGAGGCGGACCCGCTGTGGTACCTCCGGGACGAGCTGGACGCGGCTGAGCGCCACGCTGACGCCCCCTGGGGGCCGGAATGACCAACTACCGCACGATGCGCCGGCAAGCCCGCCTGGCACGGCGCAGCGGCCTCCAGCCGATGATGGTGATCAGCACCGGGGACGGCTTCCCCGAGACCATGGGCGCGGTGCTCCTGCGGGGCGCGTGGCGGTACCGCTCCGAACTCGCGCCCGTGGCCGTGACCGCCGCACTGGTGGCGGCTGCCTGGTGGCTGCACCACACCCGGCCGCACTGGTGGTTCCCCGTCGCCGTGCTAGCCGGCGTGGCCGCGTGGGCGGTAGCCCTGTTCGGCGCGCGGTGGCGGTTGCCGGCGCTCCCCGAGCGCATTTACGCGGCCGTCACGATCTACGCGGCCGGAATATGGCTTTCCGTCGCTATCGCGATCGGGCCGTTCTTCCGGCCGCTTGCGCAAGCTGGCATAATCGCCGCGCTCATCTTGTCTATTCCGTGGTGGGCGCATCGGCGGCGGCGCGCGAAAGTCGCGCTGGAGCGCAAGCTGCACGCCTGGCCCGATATCGCCAGAGCCGTAGGGCTGGCCGGCGCGGAAGTCATGTCCGCGACCGTGGATGTGTGGGGGTGGCGTGCGCGATTCCGGCTGGCGCGCGGCCAGACCATCCGCGACGTGACCGCGAAAATCCCCGCCATAGAATCCGGACTCGGCACGGTCCGCAACGCCGTCCGGGTATACTCCACTCCCGATGACCTGGCCAACCGATGCGAAATCCGGGTACTCGAAATGGACCCGCACGCCGGCGCTATTGCGTGGCCCGGCCCGTCGGTAGCCTCGATTACTCAGCCAATCGACCTCGGGCCATTCGAGGACGCCTCCCCGTGCCGGGTGAGTTTCGCCCGGCTGCACGGCGTGTTCGGCGGCACGACCGGGTCCGGTAAAAGCGGCGGGCTGAATGTCCTTATGGGAAACCTGGTGGCCTGCCGTGATGTCGTCATCTGGGGTATCGACCTGAAAAGGGGCATGGAACTCGGGCCGTGGGCATCGTGTATTGACCGGCTCGCCACGACACCCGAGCAAGCAATCGCCCTGCTCCGCGACGCGGTCGCCGTGCTGCAAGTACGCGCGGCAATGCTCGCCGCCGCAGGCAAGCGCGGCTGGCCGATATCACCAGACATGCCCGCGCTGATAATCCTCATCGATGAATACGCGGAGCTGGCCGAGCAAGCCCCCGATGCGATGAGCGATACCGATTCCATCGCGCGGCTTGGCCGCGCGGTCGCGGTGACCCTTATTGCCGCGACTCAGCGGCCCACGCAAAAAGCCATGGGCCAGGGCGCGGTACGTTCCCAGATGGACCTGCGGATATGTTTCCGTGTCCGCGAGCCACGAGACGTCGACCTCGTCCTGGGGCAGGGAATGCTGCGGGCCGGCTGGGATGCCCATAACCTCAACGCGCCCGGCAAATTCCTGATCTCCGCCCCCGGCCACGACAAACCCAGACGGGCACGTGCCTACCTGCTCACCGACCAGGCCGTCGCAGAAACCGCCCAGCATTTTGCCCGTAACCGGCCGCAACTCGACGCACCATCGCGGCGCGCGATTCTCAACGCGGCTAACGACCGTCCCGCCCGTGACGAAAACCCGGCCGACAGCGAAAACAGCTCGCCCGATGCGGAACAGCCGCCCGGCCGTCAACCCGCAATGGCCGCCCAAACGCTGTGGACGGCGCTATCCAAGGCGTCGGCCGAGGGAATCGCAGTCGGTGACCTCATGCGCATGACCGGAATGACCCGGCCGACCATTTACCGGCATCTGCGTGAGTACGTCAAGACCGGGCACGTCATGCAGGTCAGCCGGGGCATGTGGCGAGCCCGCACCACCGAGGAGCCGTCACCGTGAGTGATCGTCTCACCGGTTGTCTCGTCTCACCATCTCGCGCGCGTGTCTGCACGTCACGCGCGAACACACCCGATGAGACAAACAAGTGAGACAAACGCGGAGCGTCACCCGCACGCACCGTGGCGAGCCCCGCGCCATCGGTGATGACTTGCGAAAAGGAGGTGATGCCGCACGACGAACAACGCCGCTGAAAAACAGGAACCGGAAGAGGTGAACGCCTATAAGGCGGACGACACAGAAAAGGAAACCGTGGTTATCGTAGCCCAGGACTTCAGGCTCTCCGAAGTGCTCAGGCACATCGAAGCCGGAAGGATTGTCCGCGTCATTCCCGCCCCCCGAAACCCCGCCGACTGACCGCGAAGGAAAAGAGGCTCACCCGGAATCTGCCCGGGTGAGCCTCTGCGTTTACGCGAGCTGTCACGCGGATTTGGCGGAGCGCCGGAAGCACAAGCCGTTGCCGAGGTCTACGATCCCGTTCGCGTCCCCCGCGTCCTCCGTCCCGATGTCGATTACCCACTGTCCGTCGTGGTCCGCTAGGACCATTCCCCAGGACTCTTTAACCGCGCGTACCATCCCGCGCTTGACGGTGTCGTCTCCGTCATTCCACATCTGGGCTACTGTCTGCCCCGTAGGCGCGTAATCATAGCTGTCTGGCACGATCACGAATCCCTCTATGCGCGCCTTAATCGCCTTGCGTTCTGCGACCAGCGCGTCCAGCTTGTCATCGTCTTCGGTGGCGGAAAGGTTAGCCTGTATCTTGCGAAGTTCAGCATTCAGCGCGTCTAGCTCGTGAGCGTTCCCCGCTACCCGCTGGAATGCGAGAATGTCTTCTGCCGTGTCGCCGGCGAACATCGCGGTAACCAGGTCAATGATAGGCTGCGCGTCGGTTCCCTTGAACCGCCCGCAGGAAAGACGCCGCTTAGCGTCCCCCCCGCAGCGGAGCCTAGGAGTACGCGGATTGCCCTGCGGGGTCAGCCCGGCATTCACGTAAAGCTTGCCCCCGCATGCCGGGCAGTCAAGAATACCCGAGATCCAGTTAGCCGGCGACGCTACCGGCCGGCCGCCCTTATTCACCCGCGCATCCGTCAGGTTAGCCGCAAGCACCTTATTCGCGCGCCACCACAACGGCGACTCGACTACTGGGGTCACCTCGTGCACCCATGTCTCCCTTACCCCCTCATGCGTGTACCGGCATTCCTCCACCCCCGTGTGATTCGCCGCGAAGCGGATAAGGTTCTTGACCGATGCCGGGTACAGGTCATAACTGCGCGCGACAGACAGCATGGACTCGCCGCCGGCGACACGCTCATAAATGTCCCTGACGGCTTCCGGGTCAGTGCAGTAGGCGTGCTTCGCGTAGCGTTCCCCCTGAGCGGTCCAGAATGACGGCAGCGGCCCGTGATGCGCGTTGTTATCCCGGATCATCGAGATACCGCGATAGGTCGAGTTCTTGACGGTCTTAGACTTTTCCGCGTTCGCTTGCTGCGCGACGAGCGTCACGATCCGGCCGGCGAAATCGGTCTTGCCGTAGTTCGGTTCGGTCAGTGAGATCACGTCACCGCCGGCCGACCGGATAGCCAGCAGCACGGCGGCTTGCTCGTCAAGGTCCTCGCGCCGGTCAATACGGCTGGAGTCCGTCACCAGCAACGCAGACCAGTCCCCGCGTTCCATGCCCGCGATGATCTCCAGAAGCGCAGGCTCTTGCATCCCGTGCGATGCGGAGTAACCATGTAGCCTGATGATCTTCACCAGGGTGATACCGCGTTCCGCCGAGCCGGCCGTGATGTCCCTGACCTGCGTTGCTTCGTCTTGGCTGCCAGTGCTGACCCTGGCTAGGCCGATGCCCAGTGTCACGTGCGCTCCCTCCGGGGCAGGGTTCCCACGTGCATACTACCCGGTAACCTACGACCCGATCGTGCTGTCCCACGCCCGGGCCCTGCTGAACAGCAGGCCGGAAGGTGCGTGCGCCTACCTCGACGCGGATCTGCGGGACCCCGACGCGATCTTGGCCGCGGCGGCGCGCACGCTGGACTTCGGCCGGCCGGTCGCGGTCATGCTGATCGCGGTGGTCCACTTCATCGGCGACGATGCCGAAGCCGGTTCGATCATCGGCCGGCTGATGGCGGCCTGCGTACCGGGCAGTTACGTGGTGATCTCGCACGTGGGCGCCGACATCGACGCCGAGCAGCAAGGCGAGATGGTGCACCGGCTCAACCAGTCCGTGGCGGAGAAGGCGACAATGCGCGACCAGACGGGAGTGACGCGCCTGTTCGACGGGCTCGAGCTGGTCGAACCCGGCGTGGTCCGGGTCTCGAAATGGCGCCCCGACTCCGAACTCGAGGCGGCCCAGCCCACCGGCCTATGGGGCGGTGTGGCCCGCAAACCCTGAGCCGCGCGGGATGTGGTGCAGGCATCTCTTGGTGAGAGCGGGACCCATCGTGTGACGCGGTCGGAGGCTCTTGGGGTCGGTCGCTAACCCCGGCAGCCTGCGCCCCGGTCCCGGGCTGGTCACAGGACCAGCCCGGAAAGGCGAGCGCAGCGGCACCGATGGAGCATCGGTGTCGCCATAGCGACAGCAACGGCACATCGGTGTCGCCGCGGCCGCCGTCTGCGGACGGCCGGGGTGGGGCGGCGGAGGGTCGCGGGGCGGATGGGGCTAACGGGACGCGGCAACCTCCGATTCCGGGGGTTGTGGCACACATGTCCCGACCGAGACGTAAGAGAGTGGCACTCATGGGTTCCAGCTTGGGGTGCTTGGGGCTGGTGTGACTGGTGGTGGGATGAAGTGACCTTGCGAGCGGCCAGGACAGCGGTTCGGGCAGTCCGGGCGCGGGGTTCGGGCGGTCCGGGGGCGGGCGGTTGGCTGGCCGGTGATAGCCGGCGGGCGGGGGCCGGTCAGGTGGCCGGGGCGGGGAGGGTGCCTGCGGATAGGTGGCCGGATTGGTAGACGGCGGCGATTTGGGGGACGCCGGGGCGGTAGGCCAGGTAGGCGTGGGAGGGGGCGTCGAGGAGGATCAGGTCGGCGCGGGCGCCGACGGTCAGGTGGCCGACGTCGGTGCGGCGCAGAGCCCGGGCGCCGCCCGCGGTGGCGGACCAGATCGCTTCCTGGGTGGTCATCTGCATGTCGCGGACGGCCAGCGCGATGCAGAAGGACATGCTGGAGGTGAACGAGGAGCCTGGATTGCAGTCGGTGGCCAGGGCCACGGTGGCGCCGGCGTCCAGCAGGCGGCGCGCGTCCGGGTAGGGGTGCCGGGTGCCGAACTCGGCGCCGGGCAGCAGGGTGGCGACCAGGGGGACGGACACGATCGTGTCCAGGTCGGCGTCGGTCAGGTAGGTGCAGTGGTCGGCGGAGGCCGCGCCAGCCTCGGCCGCAACCCGGATCCCGGGGCCGGGGCCGAGCTGGTTGGCGTGGATGCGGGTGCCGAGCCCGGCGGCCCGGCCCGCGGCCAGGATCGCGGCGGCCTCGTCGGCGCCGAACGCGCCGTCCTCGCAGAACACGTCGATCCAGCGGGCGTGCGGGGCGCACGCGTCCAGCATCGCGCCGCACACCAGGTCCACATAGCCGGGCACGTCGCCGGCGAACTCGGGAGGGACCACGTGCGCGCCCAGGTAGGTGACCTCGGGGGTAACCTCGGCGGCCAGCGCGAGCGCGCGGGCCTCGTCGGCCACGGTCAGCCCGTACCCGGACTTGCACTCAAAGGTGGTGGTGCCCTGGCGGAGCAGCTCGGCGGCTAGCCGGTCCAGGTTGGCGCGCAGCGTCGAGTCGGACGCGGCCCGGGTGGCGGCGACGGTGGTCAAGATGCCGCCCGCCTGGTAGGGGCGGCCCGCCATCCGGGCCGCGAAGTCGGCACTGCGCTCCCCCGCGAAGACCAGGTGCGCGTGGGAGTCCACGAATCCGGGCAGCACCGCCCGGCCCTGCGCATCGACGACCGAATCGGCGGCGGGCGCTTGCGCCGCCGGCCCGGTCCAGGCCACCGCCCCGTCTTCGATGACCAGCGCCGCGTTGGTCATCGCGGCGAAGCCGCCGCCATCGTTGGTAACCAGTTCCCCGATCTGCGTGATCAGCGTGCTGCCCGGGATCGTCACAGGACAAGCTTGCCCCACCCTCAGGGGGCCGCGTGGCTCAGGGCGTCGAGGCGGCTGAGGGTGCATTCCAGCGCGTCGGTGAGCCGCTTGCGCTGCCCGGTGGCCAGCAGGTCGAGGACCAGGCCGGTGAACGTCGCCTTGACCAGCGATGCCTCGCGCTCGGCGTCCTCGGGTTTGATGCCGTCCGCGATCAGGCCTTCGGCGATGTCCTCGCGCCAGAACGAGATCTGCTCGGCCCGCACGTCACCGGGCAGACCGCTGACCGTGGCGTCCAGCGTGGCGGCTTCGAGGCCCAGTCGGACCAGGGCCAGGTGCTCCGGGCTGCGGTTGATCCACCGCCACCAGCGGCGCTGCAGGTCCGCCGTGGACAGGTGAGGTACCTGCCGCCGCCACGGCGCTTCGACGCCGCGCTGAATCTCGGCGGCCCGCCGCAGGGCGGCGACCACCAGCTCGTCCTTGCTGCCGAAGTGATGGACCAGCGCGTTGACCGACACCCCCAGCTCACGGGCCACGGGCCGCAGGGACACGCCGGCCACGCCGTGCCGGCCGAGGTAGCCGACCACCTCGTCCAGCAGCTCGGTCCGCCGCTCGGGATCTGGATGGCGTCCCATTAGGCGCGCATGCGCTGGCCCGCTGGGTCGAGCACCGGTTCGGGGAGCAATCGGGCCGGACGGCGCTGGCCGATGATCTCTACCTCGAACATCGCGCCGGGCACCGCGAGCTCGGTCGGCACGTAGCCGAAGGCGAGCGAGCGGCGGCTGTAATGCGCGTACGCGCCGGACGTCACCCAGCCCACCACCGCCCCGTCGTGCCAGATCGGCTCGTCGCCGAGGACGTCGGCCGGTTCGGCCGGTTCGGGAGTGATGTCGAAGTAGCCGAGCGTCCGGGCCGGGCCGCAGGCCAGCTCCGCCTCCACCGCGGCGCGGCCGATGAAGTCATGATCGAGCTTGAGCGATCGGTTCATGCGGGCCTGCACCGGCGTGTAGATCGGACGGTACTCGCGCGCCCAGGTACCGAACATCTTCTCCATGCGCAGCGACATCAGCGCCCGGAACCCGAACAGGCCGATGCCGTACGGCTGCGCCGGCCTGCCACAGCAGATCGAACAGGGCTCGCTGGTACTCCGGGGCGACCCAGATCTCGTAGCCCAGATCCCCGGTGTAGGTCATCCGGCCGACGTAGGCGGGGATCATCCCGATGTCGATCCGGCGGAACGTCATGAACGGGTAATCCTCGGTGGCCAGCGAAACGTCGGTGACCGATTGCAGGACGTCGCGAGCGCCCGGCCGGCCAGCGAGAGGCCCACCAAAGACAAGGCCAGCACGTCGAACCGCACCCCGTCCGCGAGGTGGCCGCCGAACCAGCGCGAGTGATGCGCCTCGGCGATCTGCGAGCCGAACAGGAAGAAGTCGTCGGTACCGACCCGCGCCACGGAAAACTCCCCGACGATGTGCCCGTCCGGATCCAGGGCGGCGGTGAGGTTGATCCGGCCGACGCGCGGCAGCCGGTTGGTGAACAGCCCCTGCAGCCAGTCGCCGGCCCCGGCCCCGGTCACGCGGTACTTGGCGAAGTTGGAGCACTCGGTGAGCCCGACGCGTTCGCGCACCATGGTGCATTCGTCGGCGACGACCGGAAAGGCGTTGGAGCGGCGGAACGTCACGTCCTCGCGCGGCTCCTTACCCGGCCGCTGGAACCACAGGGGATGCTCGAGCCCGAAGCTCGCGCCCCATACCGCGTTATGGGCGGTGAGCCGGTCGTAGACGGGCGTGGTGTGCAGGGCAGGCCGGCCGGGAGCTCCTCGTTGGGGAAGGTGATCCGGAACCGGCGGCTGTAGTTCTCCCGCACCTTGGCGTTGGTGTAGGCCAGGTTCGCCCAGCTGCCGAAGCGGGCCACGTCCATGGCCCAGATGTCTTCACCCGGATCGCCGTCGACCATCCAGCGCGCCAGGGTGAGGCCGACCCCGCCGCCCTGCGACAGGCCGGCCATCACCGCGCAGGCCGCCCAGCAGTTGCGCACGCCGGGCACCGGGCCGACCAGCGGATTGCCGTCCGGCGCGAAGGTGAACGGCCCGTTGATCACCGTCTTGATCCCCACGCTGGCCAGCGCCGGATAGTGCTTGAACGCGACCTCCAGCGACGGCGCGATCCGGTCGAGATCGGGGGTCAGCAACTGCTGGTCGAAGGTCCACGCCGTCTGGCGCGGCGACCAGGGCACGCACGCCTGCTCGTACGTGCCGAGCAGCATCCCGCCGCCCTCCTGGCGGATGTAGAGCTCGCCGTCGAAGTCCATGCCCATGGGCAGATCGCGGCCGGTGGCCGCGTTGTACTCGGCCACCTCAGCCATGTCTTCGGTAATCAGGTACATGTGCTCCATGGCCAGCACGGGCAGCTCCAGGCCGATCATCCGGCCCACCTCACGAGCCCACAGGCCGCCGGCGTTGACGATGTGCTCGGCGTGGATCTCGCCGCCGTCGGTGATGACGTCCCACGTGCCGTCGGGGCGCTGACGCAGATCGCTGACCCAGGTGTGCTGGTAGATCTCGGCGCCGGCCTGCCGCGCGCAGGCTGGCGTAGGCCCAGGTGACCCCGGTCGGGTCGACGTGACCCTCGGCCGGGTCGAACAGCGCGCCGACGAAGTACTGCTCCTCCAGGAGCGGGAACAGCTGCTTGGCCTCGGCCGGCGAGATGATCTCCATATCGATGCCGAGGTAGCGGCCGCGGGCCTGGGCCATCCGCAGCCAGTCCAGCCGCTCCCGGTCACCGGCCAGCGTCAGCCCGCCCGACATGTGGATGCCGCAGTTCCGCCCGGAGCGCTGCTCGATCTCCCGGTACAGCCCGACGGTGTACTGCTGCAGCTTGGCCACGTTGGGGTCACCGTTGAGCGTGTGCATGCCGCCCGCGGCGTGCCAGGTCGAGCCGGCGGTGAGCTCCTGGCGCTCGACGAGCACCACATCGGTCCAGCCCGACTCGGTGAGATGGTACAGGACCGAGGCGCCCACCACACCACCGCCGATGACCACTACCTGCGCGGAAGATTTCATCGAGGTATCCCTACGTCCAGCTTTTCCCGGTACAGTCGTTCCAAATATAGGACCACGGAGGTGTCGTGCATGGGTAGGCTTCTCGATCGGCTCGCGGCCGGACCGGTGATCTGCGCCGAGGGATACTTGTTCGAGTTCGAGCGGCGCGGCTACCTGCAGGCCGGGGCGTTCGTACCAGAGGTGGTGCTCGAGGAGCCCGACATGGTGGCCGGGCTGCACCGGGAGTACGTGCACGCCGGGTCGGACGTGGTCGAGGCCTTCACCTACTACGCGCACCGCGAGAAGCTGGCCGTGATCGGCCGCGAGGCCGACCTCGAGCCGATGAACCGGCAGGCGCTGCGGATCGCCAAGCAGGTCGGCGCCGAGCACGACTCCCTGGTGGCCGGCAATATCTGTAACACCAACGTCTATGAACCCGACGATCCCGCGACGCATAAGGTCGTCCGGGACATGTTCACCGAGCAGGTCGGGTGGGCCGCCGAGGCGGGCGTCGACTTCGTGATCGCCGAGACGATCGACTATCCCGGCGAGGCGATGCTCGCGCTGGAAGCGATCAAGGCGCATGGCCTGGATGCGGTGATCACCCTCACCATCCATCGCGAGCCCGTGGTCCGCGGGGGCGAACCGATCGGCGCGGCCTGCCGTCGCCTGCAAGACGCCGGGGCCGATGTGGTCGGGCTGAACTGCATCCGCGGGCTCGCCACCATGCTGCCGCTGCTGGGTGAGATCCGCGCCGCGTGCGACGGCTACATCGCCGCCTTGCCGGTGCCGTACCGCACGACCGAAGCCGAGCCGACGTTCCAGTCGCTGACCGACCCGCTTTGCGACCTGATCCCGGAGGGGCGGCCGTTCCCGACCGCGCTAGACCCGTTCCTGTGCAATCGCTATGAGGTGGCCGCGTTCACCACGGCGGCCGCGGCGCTCGGGGTCAACTACTTCGGCATCTGCTGCGGCTGCGCACCCCACCACGTCCGCGCTATGGCCGAGGCGCTCGGCCGCACGCCGCCGGCCAGCCGGTTCAGCGCGGACATGAGCCGGCACGCCTACTACGGCACGACCGAGCGGATCAGCCGGCACTACCAGGAGTACGCCAAGGAGCTCTAGGCACTCGGGTTAGGGGCTACGCGGTCCGGGCGTAGCGGGCGACCGCGTCGTGGTCGATCGTGGCGCCCAGGCCCGGGGCGGCGGGGACGGCCAGGTAGCCGTCGGCGTCGATGCGGACCGGTTCGGCCAGGAAGAAGTCGCGGCGGGCTTCGGTCCAGCCCGGCGGGTCGTAGGGGAACTCGACGAACGGGCCGCCTCCTACGCCCGCCATCACGTGCAGGTTGGCCAGCAGGCCGAGCCCGTTGGTCCAGGTGTGCGGGCTGAACCAGCGGTGGCGCAGCAGGGCCAGCTCGCCGAGGGTCCGGGCGCGCGCCATGCCGACCGCCAGCACCACGTCGGGCTGCAGCACGTCCAGCGCGTCCGCGTCCAGCGCGGCCAGTAGCTCGGCGGGGGTACGGGCCATCTCGCCGCCGGCCACCCGGATCTGGCCGCGCAGCGCGCGCATCCCGTCCAGGTCCCCGCCGGGCAGCGGCTCTTCCAGCCAGAACACGCCGAGGTCGGCCAGTTCGGCGGCGATCCGGCGCACGTCAGCCAGGTCGAGCGCGGGCGAGGGGTCGCCCGCCATCCGCCACCACTGGTTCAGGTCGGCCAGCAGCGCGAAGTCGTCGCCGACGGCCGCCCGGGTGGCACGCAGGGCCTCGAGGCCCGAACCAGGGTCCGTTCTGCTAATTCTGATTTTCGCCGCCCGAAAGCCGGCTGCCTTTGCCGCCACCGCGGCCTGGGCACGGGCCTGCGGGTCGCGGGCCTCGCCGAACGAGGCGTAGGCGGGCAGGCGGCGGGCGGCGCCGCCGAACAGGACGCTGACCGGCTGCCCGGTGACCTGGCCGATGATGTCCCACAGCGCGGCCTCCAGCGGCCAGTAGCGGCAGGCGTGGAAGCCGATGGACTCGATGGTGCGCACGTGGCTGGCGATGGCCAGCGGGTCGCGCCCGGTGAACAGCGGCTCGAACGGCTCGAAGCCGTCCATGGTGTCGCCCGAGCCGTACCCGGTGACGCCCTGGTCGGTCTCCACGGTGACCAGGGTGGCGTCGAAGTGACGGCGCGGGACTGGGTCCCAGGCCGCGTAGAACGGGGGGTCCAGCGGCAGCCGCATCCGGTCGAGCCGGACCGCGGTGATTCTCATCGCGGAGCGATGCTCTCGGGGTGCAGGTCACCGCGGGAGACCCGCTCCACCAGCGGCTCCAGGTCGGCGGGCAGGGTGGCGTCGGCCTGGGTGAACGGGACCAGCTCGCGGATCATCCGGTAGGCGGGGCCGGTACCCAGGCCCAGTTGCCCCGGTCCGTTCGGTCCGAGCGCCCGCAAGTCGATGGCCTGGGCGGCGACGACCAGCTCGATGGCCGCCACCCGGGCGCACAGGGCGACCATATCGGCCAGGCGGCGGGCCGACAGGGGCGCCATCGTGGCCCGGTCCTCGATGCCCTCCCCCTTGACCGAGCTGGCCAGCTCGTAGGAGACCGGATGGGCCAGGGTCCGGGCCTCCACGGTGATGGCCTGGCCGGCCGTGGCCAGCTCGGACAGCGCGTCGTCGGCGGTGGCCACGGCGGCGGCCAGGCCGGCGCTCAGGCCCGAGAAGGGCGCCTGCAGCAGCTTGACCGCCCGCTCGTTGGCGCTGGTCACCACCGGGGCGAGCGCGATCCGGGCGAAGTCCAGGGCGGCCGCCAGCGGGCCGATGTCGAAGTTCCCGACCGATACGATCCGGCGCTCCTCGGCGACCACGACCGGGTTGGACTGGGAGGAGTTGAGCTCGAGCTGGAGGATCATGCTGACGTAGGCCAGGGCGTCGCGGGCCGCGCCGTGGATCTGCGGGATGCAGCGGAAGGTCAGCGGGTCCTGCAGGAACCGGGCCGCGCCCGGGTTCCACAGGTAGCTGTCCGTGAGCAGGAGCCGCTGGGCGGCCAGCGTGGCGGCCAGGCCGGGGAACGGCCGGATCTGCTCGACGACCGGGTGCAGGCTGGTCAGGTTGGCCCCGAACGCCTCCAGGTCCAGCGCGCCCGCGACGTCGAACACGTCCATCAGGGTGGCCATGTCGGCGATGGCCATGCAGGCCCAGGCGGTGGTGAAGGCGTTGCTGCTGACCAGGGCCAGGCCCTCGTTCTCGGCCACCTCGAAGCCGCTGCGGGTGATCAGTCCATGGGCCAGGTCGGCCATCGGGCCGAGGTCGCCCTGGCCGACCGAGCCGAGCCGGCGCACCGGCGGCGCGAAGCCCTCGTTGAGCACGGTGACGATCATCTCGGCCAGTTCGGGCCGGACCCCGGTCACGCCCTTGGCGTAGCTGTTGGCCAGGCACACCATCGCGCCGCGGACCACGTCGGGCGGGGCCACGTCACCCTGGGCGATGCGGTGGTTGAGCACCAGGCGCTGGCTGAACCGGCGGCGTTCGGCCGGGTCGACCAGGAAGGACTTGCGCTCGCCGACGCCGGTGGTCAGGCCGTAGACGGGCGTGTCCTGGCTGAGCGCGTCCTCGACGACCGCCCGGGACTGCCGCATGCTCTCCAGCGCTCCGGGGGTCAGCGCGACCGGTTCGCCGTGCCGGGCGGCCGCGATCACCTCCGTAACAGTCAGGTCACTTCCGCTGAGCATGATCGTCATTGATTGCTCACCCATCTATAACTGAGCTAGGCTCGGCCACTCTGGAACGTTCCGCACGAGCGGCCCGGCATCGAGGAGGCCAGCGATGGCAACGTTCCTATTGAGGCGCCTCGGGCTGATGGTGCTCACCTTGTTCATCCTCAGCCTGATCGTATTCTTCGCCGGGCAGGTCCTCCCCGGCGATCCCGGCCGCGCCATCTTGGGCAACCTGGCGTCGCAGAGCGCCGTGCACGCCCTGGATCACCAGCTCGGCGTGGACCGGCCGCTGGTCACGCAGTACCTGGGCTGGATCGGCGGGCTGCTGCACGGCAACCTGGGCGAGTCGTACTCCTATCAGTCGCCGGTGGCGCCGTTCGTCGGGGCCGCGCTGATCAATTCGGTCAAGCTGGCGCTGCTGGCGTTCGTCGTCGTGGTGCCGCTGGGCATCTTGGGCGGGGTGGTCGCCGCGCTGAACGTGGGCCGGGTAGTGGACCGGATCATCTCGGTGACCGGGCTCTCGCTGGCCACCGTGCCGGAGTTCGTGTCCGGGATCGTGCTCATCGTGATCTTCGGCGTGGAGCTGAAGGCGCTGCCGGTCACGGCCTCGGCCGGGGCAGGCGCGAGCATCGGGAGCCAATTCCAGCACCTGATATTGCCGGCTATACCACTCGTCTTTGTCTTGTTCGGATACATTGCCCGTATGGCCAGGGCGGGCACCATCGAGGCGCTGAACTCGGACTACACCCGGACCGCGATCCTCAAGGGGCTGCCGCGGGCCACGGTGATCCGCCGGCACGTGCTGCGCAACTCGCTGCTGCCCACCATCACGGTCATCGCGACCCAGACCGGGTACCTGATCGGCGGCCTGGTGGTGGTCGAGCGGCTGTTCAACTACCAGGGCATCGGGAACCTGATCTTCAAGGCCGCCCAGAGCAAGGACTTCCCCATGCTGGAGGCCGGGATCTTGGTCATCGGGGTGGTCTACGTGGTGGCCACGCTGGCCGCGGACCTGTTGCTGATCGCGCTCAACCCCCGGCTGCGGGCGGGGGCCGGGCAATGACCGACGTCGCCGCGACCGACCCGCTGGAACCGTCCGAGAGCACGCTCGGGCCGGCCTCGTCGGTCGCGGTCGCGGCCGCGGCCCGGGCCACGCCCGCGCAGTGGCGGCTGCTGGTGCGCAAGCCGACCTTCCTGGCCGGCGCGGCGATCATTCTGTTCTGGATCGTCTGCGCGATCTTCGGGAAGGCCATCGCGCCGTACAACGCGCTGAACCAGCAGCTGCTGGCGACCAACGCCGGGCCGTCCGGGGCGCACTGGTTCGGCACCGACCAGCTCGGCCGGGACGTGCTGTCCCGGGTCATCGTGGGCGCCCGGGACATCCTGGTCATCACGCCGCTGGCCACCATCTTGGGCACCATCGCCGGCACCGCGCTGGGGCTGGCCATGGGCTACTTCGGCGGCGCGTTCGACCTGATCGCCGGGCGCATCGTGGAGGCGGTGCTGGCCCTGCCCAGCTTCATCATCGCGTTCTTGTTCCTGGTCGCGGTGGGTCCGTCCACGGTGGCGGTGGTCGTGGTCATCGGCTTCGTGTTCACCCCGCTGATCGCGCGGACGGTCCGGGCGGCGGTCCTGTCCGAACGGAACCTGGACTACCTGTCCGCGGCGCGGCTGCTGGGCGAGAACCCGAGCCGGATCATGTTCGGCGAGATCTTGCCCAACGTGCTGCCGGCCATCTTGGTCGAGTTCACCGTCCGGCTGGGCTACGCGGTGTTCACCGTGGCCACGCTGTCGTTCCTGGGCTTCGGCGTGCCGCCGCCCACGCCGGACTGGGGCGGCGACATCGCGGCGGAATACGTCAACCTGACCGCCGGCTACTGGTGGGAAACGCTGTTCCCGGCGCTGGCCATCGCCTCGCTGGTGATCGCGGTCAACCTGATCACGGACTCGATTGAGCAGGTGCTCGCCTCATGAGCGTTCCTGATGTTTCGGTCGCCGCTCCCGATGCCGTCGCCGCGCCGCTGGCCCTGGCCGTGCAGCACATGGACATCACCTACCGGGTGCGGGGCCAGGACCGGCTCGCGGTGCGGGACGTGTCGTTCACCATCGGGCGCGGCGAGTCCTTCGGCCTGGTCGGCGAGTCGGGTTCGGGCAAGTCCACGGTGGCGCTGGCCCTGGTCCGGTACCTGCCCCGCAACGGCCGGGTGAGCCAGGGCACGATCAGCATCAACGGGCTGGACCCGCTGGCCATGGGCACGGGAGCGCTGCGTGACCTGCGGGCTCACACGGTCTCGATGGTGTACCAGGAGCCCGGCCGGGCGCTGAACCCGTCGATCCGGGTGGGCCGGCAGATCGCCGAGGTGTTCCAGATCGCCGGGCAGTCGGGCGGCGATTCCCTGCAGTCGGCCGAGCAGATGCTGCGCAAGGTACAGATCTCTGATCCGGGCCGGGTCATGCAGCGTTACCCGTACGAGCTGTCCGGCGGGATGGCCCAGCGGGTGGTCGTCGCGATGGCGCTGGCCGTCTCGCCGTCGCTGCTGATCCTGGACGAGCCGACCACCGCGCTGGACGCGACCGTCGAGGCCGAGGTGCTGGACCTGGTCGCGGCGTTGCGCGTCGAGTTCTCCACGACGGTCCTGTTCATCAGCCACAACCTGGCCGTGATCGCCAAGATGTGCAACCGGGTCGGGGTGCTGTACGCGGGCGAGCTGGTCGAGGAGGGGCCCGCCCGGGAGGTGTTCGACAATCCCCGGCACCCCTACACGGTCGGGCTGCTGCGCTGCATCCCGCGGCGCGGGCAGCGCAAGGACAGCGACCGGCTGGACACCATCCCGGGCTTCCTGCCCACACCGGGCCACAACATAACCGGGTGCGTGTTCGCGCCGCGCTGCGCGCTGGCCCAAGATAAGTGCCGGACCGCGGAGCCGCCGCTGTTCAAGGTCAGCGACGTGCGGACGGCACGGTGCTACTTCCATGAGCAGGCGCCTTCGCTGCCCCGGGCCACGCCCGCGGAGATCGCTGCCGCGGGCGCCTCCGCGGGCGCCGGCGGTGCCGGTGAACCCTTGGTGGTCATCGAAGGGCTGTCCAAGACGTTCGGCGGCAGCGTGCGGGCGCTGTCCGGGGTGGACCTGTCGATCGTGCGCGGCGAGACGCTCGGGCTGGTCGGCGAGTCGGGCAGCGGCAAGACCACGCTGGCCCGGGTGCTGCTCGGCCTCACCGCGCCGGATCAGGGTTCGGTGGTGACCCTGGAGGGCGCCGCGCTCAGCCCGGACGCGCGGCGCCGCCCGCGGTCGGTGCTGCGGGCGCTGCAGATCGTGTTCCAGAACCCGGACTCCGCGCTCAACCGCCGGCACACCGTGCGGTCGCTGATCAGCCGGCCGCTGTCCCGGCTGGCCGGGCTGTCGGGGGCGCGGTTGCAGGAGCGGCTTTCGGAATTGATCGCCTCGGTCCGCTTGGAGGACCGGCACCTGGCGCTGCGCCCCAGCCAGCTCTCCGGCGGGCTCAAGCAGCGGGTCGCGATCGCGCGCGCGTTCGCCGGCGGCCCGCAGATCGTGGTGTGCGACGAGCCGACCTCGGCGCTCGACGTGTCGGTGCAGGCCGCGATCCTCAACCTGCTGGCCGACCTGCAGAGCCGGGAACGGGTCACCTACCTGTTCATCTCCCACGACCTGGGCCTGGTCAGGTACCTGTCGGACCGCATCGTGGTGCTCTACCTCGGGCGGGTGATGGAGATCGGGCCGTCCGAGACGGTGTTCGCCGGACCGCACCATCCCTACACCGAGGCGCTGTTCTCGGCCGTGCCGTCGCTCGACGGCGAGCGCCCGTCCCGGATCCGGCTGACCGGCGAGATCCCGTCCGCGGCGGACCCGCCGAGCGGCTGCGTGTTCCACACCCGGTGTCCGCGGCGGCTGGACAGCGGCATCTGCGAGTCCACCGAGCCGCCGCTGCTCGAGGGCGAACCGGGTCACCAGATCCGCTGCCACATCCCGATTTCCGAACTGCGGACCATCCAGCGAAGTGAATCCGCCCCGGCCGCGGAGGGTCATTCAGATAGCGGTTAGCGAGCATGGGCCGCTGCCGTGTTACGGCGAGAACCATCGCGGGGTTCTGAATAACCCGATCTTTAAATAAAAAACTGGAGGGACATAGTGACACGCAATATCGATCACCGTCGGCTCGGGCGGCTGCGCCAGGACCAGGGTGAGATCGCGAACCACATCATCGACGAGTTCGCGGCGGGGCGGCTGTCCCGGCGTGACTTCATCCGCCGGGCCACGGTGGTCGGCATCACCGCCCCGGCGCTCGGCTCGATCCTGGCCGCTTGCAGCAGCAGCTCCTCCTCCCCGTCGAGTTCGACGTCGGGCTCGTCGACCGGGGCGGCGGGCGCGCCCGGCGCGGTGATCAAGGCCGGTATCGTCACGCCCACCGCGTCGATCAACCCGGTGACCGTAGCCGACCAAGGCGGCCTGGACATGCTGGCGCAGACCGGCGAGTACCTGTGCCTGTCCACCCAGGGCCTGAGCCTGCAGCCGGTGCTGGCCACCAGCTGGACGCCGAACTCCAACGCTGACGTGTGGACGTTCAAGATCCGCCAGGGGGTCAAGTTCCACAACGGCGCGGCGCTGACCGCCGCCGACGTGGTGTACACCTACAAGCTGCAGACCAACCCGACGGGCAAGTCCAACGCGCTGTCGGCGTTCGGCGGTGCGCTCACGCCCGACGGCGTGACCCAGGTCGACGACTACACGGTGCAGTTCAAGCTGACCGCGCCGAACGGGAACTTCCCGTACCTGACGTCGTCCGACAACTACAACATGATCATCATCCCGAACAACTACGACCCGACGAAGTGGCAGAGCTCGTTCGTCGGCACCGGACCGTTCAAGCTGGTCTCCTACACGCCAAAGGTGGGAGCCTCGTTCACCCGCAACGAGTCGTACTGGGGAACCAAGGCGCTGCCCTCGCAGACCGAGTTCACCTTCTACGACACCCCGGCCGCCTCGGTCCTGGCCCTGACCGGCGGGACCATCGACGTGCTCGGGCAGTTCGCGGTGAGCGGCGGCGAGGCGCTGCTGGGCGGCAACTACAACGTGATCAAGCTGAAGACCAGCGCGCACCGCGAGCTGTCGATGCGCTGCGACCAGGCCCCGTTCACCGACCCGCGGGTGCGCCAGGCCATCGCGCTGACGCTGAACCGCCCGCAGATCATCACCGCGCTGTGGAAGGGCTACGCCGACCTCGGGAACGACAGCCCGTTCGCGCCGGTCTTCCCGTCCACCAACACCAGCGTCCCGCAGCGCGCGCAGAACATCTCCAAGGCCAAGTCGCTGCTGTCGGCGGCGGGGCACCCGAACGGCTTCTCCACCAAGCTGATCACCGAGAACTTCCTGGAGATCCCGCAGTACGCGCAGATCGTGGCGCAGGAGGCGGCGGCCATCGGGGTCAAGATCAACCTGACCGTGGAGAGCTCGACGCAGTACTACGGCCAGGCCACGTTCGGGAACTCCGACTGGCTCGACGCCACCATGAGCCTGGTCGACTACGGGCACCGGAGCGTGCCGAACGTGTTCTTGACCGCGCCGCTGGAGACGACCAACGCCAAGACCGGCACCGGCCCGTGGAACGCGGCCCACTTCGCCAACTCCCAGTACGACAAGCTGGTCGCCCAGTACATCGCGGCCACCGACGTGGGCACGCAGAAGACCGTCGCGGGTCAGATCGAGACGCTGCTGCTGGCCCAGACACCGATCATCTTCGGGTACTTCTACAATTACCTGACGGCGACCGCGCAAGGCGTCACCGGCGTGTACCCGACCGCGATCGGGCACCTGTTTCTTTTTAATGCAAGCAAGAGCTGACCAGGCCCGCGCGGTCCCCTCCTGGCGGGAGGGGACCGCGCGGGAAGCCCATCCCCCGGTTTGCCGTTGACCCAGGGTGGTCAGGTATGCCGAGGTGCTGGGGTGGCTGCGACGACGGGTCGCCAGCCCAATGCTGCTGGCGGTGGACGACCTGCCCAAGGCGGACACAGACTCCGTTGAGTTGCTGAGCCTGCTAGCCCGGCGCCTGGGCGACCTGCCAGGCGCGCTGGTAGTGAGCTCCTGGCAAGGGCGACAGGCGGCCGGTTGACACCGCCAAAAAAGATGTCACCGAGTTACGTCAGATTTTTCAGTGCAACTTGTTAATTCGCGTACCTAAAAGAGTCTGATGGTAAGACTGGTGAGCGCGTTCCGCCTGAAGCCGCTTTTGGCGGAGGATCAATTTGCCTTCCAAATCGCAACGCCCAGCCCGACGCCTGCGCCCAGGGACCAGCCTGCCGCGATCTCCGCGTGCTGAACGACTGTCCGGGGGCCAAGTCGGGATAGTTCAGTGTTGCGCGGTTTGGGCTCAACTCCGGCCTGCTCTCACCACGCCGCAAGCCTTGACGTAAATAGAGGTATCTGATTACTAATTGTATGTGGCGATAAACCTTGCGAAGGCTCGCGTTATCTCCTTCTGCGTGGGCTTGAGGTCGGCAAACTCCGCCCGCCGAGTCATCATATCGAACGCTTCATGCAATGCAGAAATGTTGTTGCCATCGTTGCGTGCGCATATTCTAGTTTGGCCATCAAAACTGCGCGGGTCACGTGAATGGCATACGTGTCGAAGTTCACGATGCAAGGATGCCGTGCATGCGAAAGCAATTACAAAACGAGCGCGTGAGCATGCAGCCTGACGGGGAAGCGACGTTCAAGCGCGGGCAGCGTGTCCGGGTTCAGGCTGCCGGAGTGCCAGAGTTCGCCACGATCCGCTTCGCGCTTCCCGGGGAGCAGCACGGCTCATGGGATCTCATCCTGGTCGATGACGAGCAGCGTCGGCACGAGGTGAATCTTCTGGCCGGAGACACCAGGACGGTACGGCTTCTGACCAGCGATGGCGGGGCTGACTCGGCCAGGGTGCTCGCCGCCATGTGGACCCGGTGGATGCAGGCGGCGGCGATCAATGCCGAGTCCAGTGCGATGGCATCGACACCGCTGAAGCCGTATGCGCACCAGACAGCGGCCGTTTACGGCGCGATGCTGCCGCAACCGCTGTTGCGATTCCTGCTATGCGACGAGCCGGGCACTGGGAAAACGATTATGGCCGGGCTGTACATCCGGGAGATGCAGCGTTCGGGCCTGATCAAGCGCGCGATCATCGTCTGTCCGGCCAACCTGGCCACCAAGTGGGTGGACGACTTCCAGCGCCTGCTCGGCGGCGGACTGCGCCATCTCACCGCGGCCACGGTGCGCGAAGACGCGCTCAACGCTAACGACCTGTGGGTGGTCTCGCTTGAACTAGCCGCGGTCAATCCTGCAGTGCAGGACGCCATCCGGCCTGATAGAGCCGGATGGGACCTAGTGGTCTTCGACGAAGCGCACCGGCTGACACCGACCGCCGCGGGATTCCATCACGTAGGTCGGCTGCTGGCAAAGAACACGCCGCGGGCGCTGCTGATGACGGCGACGCCACACAGGGGCAAGGAATGGCTTTTCCGGCATCTGCTGCACCTGGTCGATCCCGCGATCTACCCAAACCCGGGCAGTGACCCCACCGTCGAGCTCAGTCCTCTGCGCCCCGGGCCCATCCATTTCCTGCGGCGGATGAAGGAGGACCTGACCGACTACGACGGCAAGACGCGGCTGTTCAAGGGGCGCGTTTCCCAGAATCACAGCGTCCCGCTGTCGCAGGCCGAGTATGGCTACTACCAGGCTGCCCTTGAGATGGTCGACCGGTTTTTCTCTCCTCCGGCACAGCCGCTGGCCCGCATGGTGTACGGCAAACGAGCCGCCTCGAGCCTGCGTGCGCTCGCCGATACTCTCCGTCGGCGACACGACCGCATGGGTGCCATGAGCGAGGCGGAGGCCGCGCTTATGGCTGAAAGCGAGGACCAGGGGGACGAGACGGGAATCGACGAGGCAAAGGTGATCCACGCGGCCTCCGTTTCAAGCAGGGCCGAGCGGGCCGCGATCACGAGGCTCGTGGAACAGATCGACGCCACGCTCCTCAGTCCTAGATGGCGGCCGTCGAAGTGGACGGTGCTCGTTGACGACTGTCTGGGCAAGCACGGGATCCTTCCCGGGAATGGTGAGCAGGCCGTGATCTTCTCTGAGTACGCCGATTCGGCCGAGTGGATCGCAGAGAGGCTCGAGAGGGAGGGTTATCCGGCCCGGATCTACTCGGGGCGGCAGAGCAAACAAGACAGAGACGAAGTGCGGAAAGCCTTCATGCGCGGCGAGTTTCAGGTCATCGTCACGACCGACGCCGGCAATGAAGGCATAGACCTCCAATCCGCGCACGTGCTGGTCAATTACGACATCCCGTGGTCCCTAGTCCGCCTTGAGCAGCGGATGGGCCGCATTCACCGCATCGGCCAGCGGCGCGACGTGTACCTGTACAACCTGGTCGCCACCGACACCCGCGAGGGGGAAACGCTGCTGCGGCTGCTGGACAACTTCGTCACCGCGGCAAACGAACTGCACGGCCAGATGTTCGACAGTCTCTCGGTGGTCGCCGAGATGACCGGCATCGACTACGACAGATGGCTGTCAGACCTGTACGGCAACGACGAAATCAGGAAGCAGTACGCCATCGACGCAGCCCGGGCTGTCCGGGCCCAGGAGCTTGCCAGGGCGGCCCGGCAGGTACGGGAGAGCGAACGGCGCCTGGGCAGCCAGGTCGATGCAGTGGCCGCCTTGACGCTGCTTCAGCGTGACCTGTTCTCGCGGATCAACCCTGCCATCGTCGAGGCATACCTCGACCGGCTCGCCGCCAGCGGAGTGCTCAGGTCAGCACCGACAGCGGCCGGTACGGGATTCTGGCGGCTATCACTGCCGAATCCGGGCATGTTCCCGGCCAGCCTGGGCGGGGGAAGCGAGATCCATATCGCCACCAGCGGGGATGCGGTGCGTCATGCCGCACAGAGCATCGACGTCGACGGCACCATCACGCTCGGGCCTGGTGAGCCCGGATTCGCCGACCTGATCCGGATGGCCGAGCATGACTTGGCCGAGGACCTTTACAGGTCAGGCGCGGCAGCAGATCCCACCAGCCTGACGCCCTATGACCTGTACGCCTACGAAGCCACTATGACCGAGAGCAACGGCAGGCGAACTAGTGCATGGGCGG
Source organism: uncultured Actinomycetes bacterium (assembly GCA_963787645.1). Classification (GTDB taxonomy): domain Bacteria; phylum Actinomycetota; class Actinomycetes; order Streptosporangiales; family Streptosporangiaceae; genus Palsa-504. Next base: position 571,636 of record CAWBDS010000009.1, read on the forward strand.
TTCTTATCAAGGTCGATGACAGCGGCGGCGTGCGCCCCGTGCGCTGGGAGATTCTGGCGAACCTGGTACCCACCAGACAGCCCGGTGGTATGCCTCATCCAGCACGCGTCGAACGTGCGCTCACGGCGGCAGGAGAGGTGGCCGCCGCCACGCTGGCCCAGCGCCGGAAGGTGCGCGCAGACTGGTTCGCCCGGGCCCGCCGAGACCTGGCGAACCTGCCGCTGAGCCTGACGGAGAGCATTGACGACCGCGTTGCCCGGCTTGAGCTGAGACGTCGGCTCCATACCCAGACTGCGCAGCGGCTTGAGGAACTCGCGAGACTCGCGGACGTGCAGCTCAGCGAGCCCAAGCAGGTCGGCCGAATACGGGTACTTGCCGCAGCCGACGTGACCAGCCAGGCGGAAATCGATGCTGAGTGGGTGGCCATGCGACGGGTCCAACAACTCCTCGAAGGCGATGGCTGGGCAGTGGAAGACGTACACACCGAAGGACGCGGCTACGACTTGGACGCTCGCCGAGACAGCCAGGTCCGTCATGTGGAGGTCAAGGGCGTCCTGACAAGCGCGGCAAGCGACGGCATCAGGATGACCGGAAACGAGGTGCTGATCGCCACTCAGCATCGCAGGGACTACTGGCTCTACGTCATCGACGAGTGCGCTGACGGGAAGGGGCGATTCTTCGGAGCGTACCCGGACCCGGCGGTTCTCTTCGCGGCCGACATGACTGGGCACGCGATCTTTGACGTTCCCGGCAGCAGCCTCAAGAACACGCCGGAGAGCGACGCACAATGACCAGGATGATCGAACGGTGGTTCCCCTGCGCCGAGGTTAGCGCCAACAGCCGCTCTGGATGGGGTAGCGGGAACGCTGAAGTTGGCCTAATGACATGGTTTGCCAAGCGGCCGTCCGCGCAGGCCAAGGCGGCAACTATCTGCTCGCTCCTGCCCTGGCCAGACGACCCGGCTGAACAGCAAGAGCTACAGGATCTCGTGCGCGGGGCCATGAAGGGCCGCTACAACAAAGCCGCCGAGATCCGGCGCGAGCTTTTGCGGAGCCACCCGGACGGGGTCAGCACCCTCGATCCGTTTAGCGGCCGCGGGATGATCCCCCTGGAAACCTCGCGGTTGGGCCTGCCCGCCTTCGCCATCGACTACAGCCCAGTGGCGGCATTCGCCTCGTGGTTGCTCACTGATTTCCCGGCCCGGACCTGGGACGACGAGCCGTCTCTTCCCTATGCCAGGACGGATTCCGCTTCCCTTGACCATCGCCCACGGCTGGTCAGGGACGTCGATGCGGTGCTCAGCGAGATCGGCACCCGGCACCGTGCCGCCATGTCCGGTTACTACCCGCAGGTAGCCGGCCGGGATGCGTGGGGCTACCTCTGGGCCATCACTATCCCCTGCCACGAATGCTCACGCCCCTTCCCGCTGGTCGGCCAGCTTGAGCTGCGCAGGCCGAGCACACGGAAGAGCCGCAAGGCGACAAGTCCGTTCCGGGATCTTGGGCAGTCCTACTACATCGATGTAGATAGAGCGAGCGGCACGTGGAGCGTTGTCGTCCATGACGGCCCGCCAAGGGGGGCACCAACGCGCCAGGTGCCGCTAGGGAAGAGCAAGTTCGACAGTAATGGCCGCGTTGCTGTGTGTCCTTTCTGCCGGTACCCGCACGACCGCCAGGTGCAGATGCGTATCCTCCAGAACGGACTCGGCTACGACACGCCACTGCTCGCGGCCGACATCAACCCCGCGGTCGGCAAGTCATATCGCCCGCTCGAGCAGCACGAACGGGCTGCAATTGACGCCGCGACCGCCGCGCTACGCCAGCAGCCCCAGTTCAGCCGGTTCCTCCCGGCAGTACCCAACGAGCAGATACCTGCGGGTAATACATGGACGGTCCAGGCGACTGTCTATGGTGCTCGCTGCTACGGCGACATGATGAATGCTCGGCAGACCCTGTCATTTATCACCCTCGCCAGGTGCATCGAGGAGATCGGGAACGAACTTGTCAGAAGCGGCACCAGCGACGACTACGCCCGGGCGCTTACCGGATACGGGGCCGCTGTGCTGGCGCGGAAGCTCCGGCGTGCCACACGCGGCTGCACCCTGGACGTCAGCCGATTGGGAGTGCATGACATCTTCGCGACTGAGTTCAGCCTCAACTTCTCCTTCGACTACTTCGAGGTGGGCCTGGCGAACGGCCCAGGCAGCTGGGAATCGGTAGCCGAAGGCACGCTCAGCGCACTCAATGGCATTGTGCCGCCAACCAGCGCTATCTCCTGCGAGGTGACGCGCAGCTCAGCGCTCAGCCTTCCACGCTTCCGAGACCGGAGCATATCCGCGGTCATCACCGATCCGCCTTACGGCGCGATGATCGATTACACCGATGCCAGCGATCTGTTTTACGTCTGGATCAAGCGCGCACTGGTGGGTACCTGGCCCGAGCTCGGCATGACGGCGCACGAGCTCGGCGTGCAGGAGAAACAGGAAGAGATCATCGTCAAGAAGGGCGGAACGAGCAACAACGATCATCGTGATGAGCAGCACTATTGCAGCCTGATCACGAAGGCATTCCGTGAGATCGCCCGCATTGTTGCAGAGGACGGCGTCGTCACCATTGTCTTCGGCCATGGCGAGCTTGAAGCGTGGAAGCGATTGATAACGGCGATCAATGACGCGGGACTGATTCTCACTGCCGCTTGGCCAGCAAAGACCGAACCCGGAGGCAGGGCCGGCTTTACCAATATCGTGACAACCTTGACCATTGCCTGCCGACCTGCGCCAGCTAGTCGCCCCTCAGGGCGCAAAGGTGCCGTCGAGTCCGCCATCAAGGCCGAGGTCAAGCGTCGCTATCCCGACTGGGAAAGAGGAGGCTTGGCGCCCGCGGATATGCTCATGGCCGCTGTCGGCCCCGCTATGGAGATCGCAGGACAATACAGCCAGGTTCTAGACGCTCGGGGTGAGCCATACAAAATTTGCGAGTTCCTCCCACTGGCGTGTGCGTCTGTCCGGGAGGCCATGGCGATCAAGATCGACCACCAGCCCTTGGAGGCATTCGACGCCCGGACAGGGTTCGCGCTGTGGTGGGTCCAGATGTACGGCCGTCAGCCCCAGCCGAAGTCTGAGCTGCGATGGCAAGCGCTTGCGTCGTCTGTCGACCTGGCCTCCGTCCGTGACCTGGTGCCTGATGCCAACAAGGGCGTCCGGTTCATTGCCTCCCACGAGTACCGGAGAAAGATCGACGGGGACTCGGCCGTCATCGATGTCGCCCTTGCGCTCGCCGCCGCGTCAAGAGAGGGACTGCAGGCGATAGTCCATGTGCTAATTGCCGCGAAGCGGGAAGCCGACGATGTTCTACTTGTGGGCAACGATCCAGTTCCTCACGAACCGACTCGTCGCTAACGATCCTGACGCGATCTCGTTTACCAGGATGCTTCGCGCGAGGGACGGAATCAGGAACACAGCTGAGGCTCTCATGGCCGGCGGCCATGAGAGCGCTCGCCTGAAAACACACGATGACGCCCACGTAAGGTCGCTACAACGCGCAAGCCGAGCGCTTACAGGCGCTCATGCCTAAACGGCACAGGAGGACAGCCGTGACCAGTGTGACGCCTTGGTGGAAGGTACTGAAGCTGCGCAAGGAGATTCTCGACGCGTCTGGCCAGCTCGACGAAGTGCGGATGTCCCTGTTCAGGACCGTGCACGGCATGGGGGCGGACCGGCCACCGTATGCCGACGCCCGTTATTACGGAGAGATCACCCACCCCACCGAACGGCTCATAGACCTGCTCGCCGAGATCGCCGTCCGCACCGGAGGAGGCGACGACTACCTCAAGGCCAGGGCCGTTACCAAGCTGGATCAGGGCATGGGCGGCGGCAAGTCGCACGCTTGCATCGGCGCTTACCATCTAGCGGCCAACCCCCAGGTGCTGCTGAGCACCGAACTCGGGCAACGGGTCGCCGACCGGGCACGGGCCAAGATAGGACACCCCCTTGCGAACGACCTCGGACGACCGCATCTGGTTGTCCTCCCTCTCGACAGCATGACCCCCGGAGCCGTCACGCAAGAACTCGACGGACCAGCCGTCAGCCTCTATGAGCGCTTCCTGTGGCGGCTGTTCTCCAAGGACTACTCGCTTTACGAGCGCTACCTGCCGTTCTGGAGCGACAAGCACAAGATCTCCGAGGCCATGCGCGCGGTGAACCGCCCCGTCCTCATCATCATCGACGAACTGCTCAACTACATCGGCAACGGGCTCGACGGAGCCAGCAAGCCCGACATGGCCGCCCAGGACATGGCATTCCTCCACGCGCTGCTCGATGTTGCCAACGACGTGCCGCGTGTAGCGATGCTCGTCGTGATGATCGCGTTCGACGCCGACAAGACCGCGCTGTCGGCCGACGCCCAGGCGCGCCGAGACGACCTAGACAGCCAGCTCCAGCGCAACGGGAGCCCCGCCACGGTCACCGAAGCAGGGGACTTCGCCAACATCTTGCGGCGCAGGCTCTTCGATGCAGAGCCCGCCGCCGAGGTCCTCGCCGCAACAGCCGACCTTTACGAGCCGGCGCTCGCAGATCACGCCTGGGAGAAGCATGTCTGGGAGCCCATCGGGGCAGGTTGGCGTTGGCGTTGGAGCACGGAGGTCGCCACTTGCTATCCATTCCACCCGATGCTGATGTCCCTTGCGAGGGAGGAGTGGAGCAAGGTCACCGGCTTCCAGCGAGTCAGGTCAACAATCCGCATCTTCGCCGCTACGGTCTACGCTCAGCAGCAGCGCGGCAAGAAGGGAGAGTGGGTGCCCGCGCTCATAGGCCCAGGCGACTTGCCCCTGTCGGACAGCACTGTCCGTGAGGCGCTCCTGGGTAGCGGACTCGTAGAGGATGACCGCACGGTCGCGAACTACCGGAGTCTGGCGGAGATCGAGATAGTCAACCACGACAGCTCATCAGGCACCGCGCGTCAGAAAGACCTTGAGCGACTTGCGAGCCTCTGGTCTCAGGCCAATCCGCGCCCAGCTGAACGCGCGGCCACCTTCATCTTCCTAGCGAGCATTGTCGGCACGCTGAGGCCCGGCCGCGGGCGTGGTGCCAGTGCGCCCGAGGTCAAGGCGGCCACCAGCGTGCCAAACCTCGACTACACGATCACCGACGCCGATAGCGTGGTTGACGAGCTAGTGAACCCCAGCCGGGGCATGAGCGCGCTGGACATCGTCCCGGGTCAAGGCAGCAACAGACCTGCGCGGTACTTCCTGTCTACCCGGCTCACTTACCGTATGCTCGTCAACAACATCAGGCGCACGGTCACAGACGATGAGCGGGACCAGGCCATCGCCAAGATCACACGCGACCTGGCGAGCAACGGTCCGTTCCGTGACGTCAAGTTCGTCCCGGCAGACCTCAGGCGGAGCCCGGCAGACGTCTTGGCCACTAGTGGACTGGATACCGCGTACACCACCCGCCTCATCGTGCTCGACGCGGCGCAGTACAGCCTCCGGAACGGCATGGAGGAGCAAACCATTGAGGCGCTGACGGTGGCGGCTGGACTCGGGCAGGGTACGCAGCACCTGCCTGTGCAGTGGGCAAGCAGCGCGGTGTTCGCCGTGGTGAATACGCAGAAGCGCGCGCTGGCGCGTGGCCTTGCAATCGATTTTCTGGCAAAGCAAAGGGCGTTGGCGGCGCCTGAGGTGCAAAACGATAATGAGCTCAGGGAGACCGGTGCTAGTGAGCTTGACGCTGCGCGGGATCGGCTCACGAAAGCTGTCAAGCAGGCTTATCGGCACGTTGTCTATGTCGCCCAGCCCGACCCGGGCGGGGAACGGTACCTAGACCAGCTCACATTCGACGGTGACAACGAGACCGCACTCAACGGCACACTTGTTTGGAAGGGGCTCGCGGAGCGAGATAGGGCTTTCGGCCAAGAGAAGTTTGGCGCCAAGGCACTCTTGCACAACCTTCGCGATCAGGACTATGGAAGAACGCTCTCGGACGTTCGAGCAGCGTTTTACAGCGCCCCCAGGCTGCCGTTGCTCTACAGTGGCGACAGCGACCTTCAGCAGGCAATTTTCGATGCTGTCAGCCAGGGTTTGCTCAGGATCGTGGATGGGGCGGGTACCGAAGTCGCGGTGACCGCGTCAGGTCAGGTCAACCTCTTGAGCGCAGGGCTTCGGCTGGCCAGGCCACAGCCTGAAGTTTGCCCCACGTGTGGCCAGGCCACTCATGAGGGCGAATGCGCGCCAGTCGCCGGCATCGCTGACCGCGGCGGTGCCCACGGCGACGGCACCGGATTCGGGTCGCGAGCTGGCTCCGGTAGCCAGGTGGCGGGAGCGGCAACCGTAGGCGCCGACGCTTCCCTGGTAATAGCCAGGGAAGCGCAGGTCGCGTTCTCATTCACCAGCAACCTGCTTGCCGACAGCGAAAACACCGACAAGCTGGCCGCATTGTTCCGCGCGTTCTATATCGCGCTGGACGAGAGGCAGATCAGCTACTTGCAGGGCACGATACAGCTCGTACTGCAAGCGGAGGCTGCCGAGCAGATGCAGCAGCAACTCGCCGATCTGGGAATCAGAGCAACGTTCAGGGAGATCTAGCGACGCCTTGCAGAGGGGCGATGCGGCTGTCTAGTTTCGGCGTGCGCAAAATACTGTCACGAGTAAATAATGAGGGAATGATCAAATTTGGTAGCTATAATTGACGGCGGAGATGTAGGGGAACGTCTCCAGCAAAGTACGATTGGAGGAAATCCAATAACCTTCTCGCAGGCATGGCGACGATCGGAATGGGAAGGGATGCAACCTCATCTGGCGCTAATCACAGTTGATGGCGAACTTAGCTTGCTGGGGCGCGCTCAAGCTGGGTCTTACATCACCACTGTCGACCGGATAGTGCGAGTTACCGAAGCTGAGCATATCGACCCCATACCTCTAGATCAGATTCGACGGGCTCTGCCTAGTCGGCATCAGGGAATCATAGACCGAATAGGAATCCTCCCAGTACGCGGGGGCGAAGAGATCGTCCACGTAATCGTGGACATGCGTCCCTATGCCGCGGGCCTGATCCGTAGCTTGCAACGACAGACGGATGTGAGATTTCCGCGGGGTGCTGCGGGCGAACTGCTCAATCAAGAGCGTGATGGCCTAGGATTGCTCCTAGGCCTAGCGGGTGTCGGGCGCCAAATTATTCGGTCATGGTCATCGTCGCAGACCGGAGTTCCATTCCTGAACGGCTTGCCTGATAGGTCGATATTGGAAGATCATCTTATCGCGTATGACACAGAGCGCTTTGGTTCTTGGTTGCCACAGGAAACTGGACAAGTAGCCTGGCGTTCTTTTACAGATGGACGTCGAAGAATATTCGTCATGAATGCTAACCGTACGGCGGTGGAGCATACTTTTGGCGTTGATGTCGTCTACTGGAACGAGCAGCGATCTTCATTCGTCCTCGTGCAATACAAGAAAATGCTTAGACAGGACAATGAACCGGGAGGGCCCACTCACCTCGAATATCGACCGGATCGCAACCTGGGCAGCGAGTTGGAACGAATGCGAAAGGTGGACATTCAATGCGCACCCCATCTGGAAGATTTTCGGCTCCTGTCAACGCCCTGCTGGCTTAAGCTTTGCGATCCCAGCAGTCGTGTCGGTGACCCGGCGGACCTGATCAAGGGTATGTACTTTGCAAGAGAGCACTTTGAAGAACTAGTCCGAACGTGCCGAGGTCCAAGAGGTGGAACGGTAATCACCTATGAGAACAGCACTAGGCATCTTAACAACTCGCTATTCATTGAGCTAGTCCAGGATGGGTGGATCGGCAGTAGCGGTTCAGCTTCGGATCAAATCCGTGATCTCGTTCGTGAAAGTATTTCCACTGGACACTCAGTACTATTTGGCGTGCAAACAAGAGCCTGAAACCGCTCGCCACGCCGGAGCCAGCACGCCTCCGGCGATCCTGGCGCCGCAGCGCGTAATTGGCATCGTTCGAGCAGTGGGGCAGCGCGATGACTAGCGAATCCGGTCACGCTGTGTTGGCCATGATGTCTTCTTCGTGCCCGCTGGCGGGCAGATCCGGATGGCCGCCGACAATCGGCCGTTCTTGTGAGGCCCCGTGTCAGAATAGGAAGGACTTGCCGAGCCGAGCTTCAGCTAGGCTAGGCATCTACAGCGCCGAAATCGGCATTAGCGGACACCAGACAATCCTTGGGGGCGTGGACCAGGATTGTTACTACGGAAAGTGACATGGGAACCGCCTACGGCGGGGAGTGGTTCCGACGTCGCCTCTACCAGCCACCGTTGCTTGCAAACACAGGTACCCCGGTAATCGATAACGAGCCGATCCGGAGCGGCCGTGCAGTCTTCACTCTTTGCGCCTTTCGAATGGGCCCCTTTTGGTGTCGCCTGAAGTCGCTGCAGAGAGCTGAATTGTCCACGGGCACGGCCCGGGGATTCTGCTGTCCGTCTACAGGACTCCCGACATAGGGAGATCTTTTATGCAGGGCTTGGGCGGGATTTGACCTCGTAGCGCAGGACGAGATCGGTGCCGGGATAGGGGGCGCGGGCGGCGGTGAGCTGGTCGCAGAGCGCGGCCAGGGCCTGGGTGCGCCGGGGCGCGGTGAGCGGGTCAAGTCGGATGAGCAGTTCGCCGTTACCTGGGTGGATGTCGCCGGAGACAGTGAGGGCCTCGCGGATCAGCGCGAATGCCTCGTCGCCGGCGCGGGCGTAGTGCCCGTCCAGGGCGCGGGCGAGCGCGGTTTCGGCGTTGTATGCAGCCATCCGGATGGCGTGGGTGATCTGTTTGGTCTCGGCGTCCAGCCGGACCATGTCCGGGGCCAGGGTGCCGAGCGGGATCCGGGCCGGGGTGGCCGCTGCGGCGTCCTCGGCTTCGCCGAGTTCGCGCCAGGCGGCCTCGACCGGGGCGGCCAGCGCGTTGATGACCTGGTTGCTGAGGTAGGCGGCCTGGCCGGGAGCGGGGCTGCGCAGCTGGAGCAGCGCGGCGTCCCGGGCCGTCTCGGCGGCAGTGATGGCCTGCTCGGCGGCCCGGACGCGGGCGGCCGCGGTCTTCTTGGCCGGGTTGGGCACCATGCGGTCCGGATCGTCGGGGGCGGCGGCGTAGGAGTCCAGGGCGTCCAGGGCGAACCGGGTGCGGGCGTAGCGGAAGTAGTTCTCTTCCCGCCACCGCGACGACAGGCGCCAGCATACTTCCCCGGCGGTCAGGTCGGTGCGGGAGGTCAGCGCGTGGATCTGCCGGGTGGCGCCGGCCTTGGCGGGGACGCGACGGGTGACCTGCCGCAGCGTCACGGCCTGGCCCTTGCGCGGCCCGTCGCTGATGCCCAGCTGGACGGTCGAGTCGGCCAGGTCGTACTCGTGGGCCCGGCCGCGGTCATCGGTGCAGGTGATGGCGGCGAACTCCGCAGCGGGCAGGTCCGGGGCCGGGCCCTTGCGCCAGGTGAGCACGTCGAACCCGGCGGCGGTGATGTCGGCGAACAGGGCCGGGGACCAGCCGCCCCGGTCAAAGCACACCGTCACCCGCCTGCCCTGGCCCACGATGGCGCGCAGCGCGGGCAGCAGCCGGCGCAGCTCGCCGGCCAGCGAGTCCGACGGCTCGGCGACCACCATGAACACCGGATCGCCGTCCTGGTCGGTGACCCAGGTCTCCATCGTCGCGGCGGCGGGGAACTTCAGCCGCGCCACGTGCGTCTTCTGCACCTGCCGCCTGCCGTAGTAGACCCGGGCGTGCCCGTCCACGTGCAGGAACCCCAGCGCATCGGGCCGGGCTGCGGCGTGGCGGCGGGCCAGCGCCATGATCAGCTCCGCGGCCTTGCCCGCGGCGGCGAGCTCGGCCAGCTTGCGGCGGATCGTCTTGACCTCCGGCGCCCGGTCCAGGCCCAGCACCCGGCCCAGCGCCGCCGGCGGGACCCGGGTGGCGCCCTCGGCCCGCGGCTCCCCGGCCAGCGCCAGGAACACCACCGTCAGCAGCGTCGCGCCCATCCCGTAAAACCCGTCCTTCAGCCTGCCGTAGACCTCGCGGGCCGCGTCCAGCAGGCCAGTGCCCTCCAGCGCGGGCAGCGCGAGCAGCAGCCCGGCCAGCGGATACCGCGCGCCAGGGGCGAACACCGGGACGGCGCCTTCGCCCAGCAGCCCCCACCGGGCCAGCGCCCGCTCGGCGTCCCGCGGCACCGGGTCCGGCAGCACCGGCACCACCGCGCCTGCGCCCGCGTCACCGTCCCCGGCGACCGGGCCGCTGCCGTCTTCGGCGGCGCCGGCCACCGCGGGCTGCCCGCCGGACGGGACCCGGCCCAGCGCGTTGCGGACGCTGAACGTGGAGACCCCGGTCGCCGCGGCGATCTCGCGCAGGGTCGCCCCCGCCGCGTCCAGCCCGGTGATCCGCTCCACCAGCTGCGGAATCAGCTTCGAGGCCCCTTTCGGACCCCGCCGGGCCGGGACCAGCCCGGCCACCCCATCGGCGGCCAGCGCCTGGTCCCACCGCCAGATCGTGGCCGGATCCACCCCGAACGCCTCTGCCACCTGCCCCTGCGACGCGGCCCGCAGCCGGACCAGCTGCACCGCCGCCAGCCGGCGGCCCGCCTCATCCCCGGCATCCCACGCGAAGGTCGCCAGCCCGTGCACCGTGACCAGCCCGCCGTCCCCGTCAGCCATAAGGCCCACACCCGCGGCGATCTCGGCCGCCCCGCCCGGCAGCAGCGGGAGAGGGAGCTGGCTGAGCATACGAGCCATCATCCACCCCTCCTGCCGGGCCGGTCATCTTAAAAGAATTTTCTCACGAACGGGCCGCAGAAGATGCGAGCGACACGCCAGAAATTGCAGGTCAGCCAGCCACGACCACTCCGGCACCCGGCTCTATGTCAGGAGACCTGGTCTACCAGGAGCCCTGTACGCCTACAGGGAATCGAGGTGGCCTTCCTTATTTTGCCGGTTATGGCGACGCTGTCTCTGCCGATATCGATATGGGCAGCCAAGCGGACGCGGCGGCGATGGCCAGCCAGCACAGCTCTTCATTGCTCGTCGCGAGTGCGGTGTCCGCCACAGCCTGGATATGGATCTTGATCAGCTTCCGCTCGCCGTGGAATCCGCCGGGGAGATGCTGCCACCGGGCCTCGATCTCGGCCATCCGGTCGGCTGCTTTCAGCCGCTGGTTGTATCGCTCGCCGGTTTGGCCCTCGCCGGCCATGTACGCCTTGTTCGCCTGATCCCAGTCGATGATGTCGCTGATGATGTCATGCACCGGCCGGCCTCCTTTGCCGCATCACGCACGCCTGGACGTAACGGCAGGTCGCGGGCGGCGGCTGTGATCAGGTCCCGGGCGTCATCCCCGGTGACCGCCTGCGCCATCAGTCCGTCGGCGAACTCGGCGTACTTGGCGGACTCCTCCCCGCGCAGGGTGTCCGCCGAGGTGAAGGTCTCCACGACGGTCACGTCATCTGCGATGAGGAAGCCCACCATCGGGGCGACAGGCAGTATCGTGCCGGGCGGGATGATCCCGAATTCGATGTTGGACATCCCGCGCGCGACAATCAGCCGGTCAAGCTGGGCCCGCATCACCTGCGGGGGACACAGCAGGTAGTCCAGGGCTGCCTTGCAGATGATGAACTGGAACCGCTTGGCGGGCTTGTACAGGACCTCCTGGCGCCGCATCCGGGCGGCAACCACCTCATCGACCTTGCTCTCGTCGGTGCCTTGCAAGCGGACAGCTTCCAGCGCCCGGTACCGGGCATACTGCGGGGTCTGGAGCAACCCCGGTATCAGCATGATCTCGAAGTCGCGGATCACGGCGGCATCCCGGACCAGCTCATCGAAGCTGACCTGAAGAGCGGCTTGCCCGCGGCGAAGTTCATGTTGCCATTGCCGGTGAAGCACCTCGGCCTGGCCGAGGATGGCGAGAAGATCGGGGATGATCTCGGGATGCCCGCAGGCGGTTGCCCACGCGCTCAGGTCATCCTTGGTGGGCATCTGCTGCCCGTTTTCCAGTTTGGGGACCTTGGTCCGGGTCCACCCGAGCCGGGTGGCAAGCTCAGCCTGGGTGAGCCCGGAGGCATGACGCAGAGCACGAAGGCGCTCGGTCAGGCCTCCGGGCTGGTTCAGCCATTCTCCAGTCGGTTGCATGAGGTGTCTTCCGGTAATGCGGCAAGGATCGCTCCTGCCGTGGTGGCGTAACGGACTGCCAGGTCCCGCAACGCGCAGTGCCGGGCGATGGTGCCCGGATCGTCGGTGAGGATCTCGCTTAGGATGCTGCCGTCCTCGTTATACCGGATGATCATCAGCCGTGCCTCATCTAGCAGCCACCAGTCAACTCCGAGCGGCAGCCCGATCGTGGTGGCGTCAGCCCTGCGGAGGTAGCTGATCTGTTCGCCCGCGTTCTCATGCCAGCGGTGGGCCCACAGCTCCCACCGCTGGTAATCGCTGGGCGGCTCGTCCACCACCCGGACGCGGGCGACCGTCTTGCCTTCGTCGGTGAGGCGGCGGATCTGCTCAAGCCAGGGACGCCACCAGCCCAGGTCCGGGGGCGGCACTGGTGAGCATGCCAGGAACAGGTCAAAGTCCGTTTGCTCGTACCCGAGCTTGTACGCCGTCCGGGTTTCCAGCCGGAACGCCGTCCGCTCGAAGGTAGCCAGTTCGCGGTCGAACCTGTCCTGGCTGATCGTGATGAGCATCAGTCTCGGAGCCGGTCAAGAACGTTGTCCGGGACGAACACGCCGCCCTCGTCTGGCCCGAGGTCGCGGAGCCGGACAAGGGTGTCCTCGCTGAGCTGCTTGCCTTGGACGACGTAGCCGCCAGGGACGCGGTACAGCGCGGGGCAGTTCCCGACGTTGGAGCCGGCGTCCTTCCACATGAACTCGATCTCTTCGATTTCCACTGCTGGACTTCCTTTACTGAGCCTGCCGTCACTGACGATTGTTCTCCCGATTCCCCACAGCGTCCAGCTAAAACCATGGAGAACCTGCGGAACCTGGCGAGTGTTAGCTTAGAACATCAGAACGTTCTCTTGAAGTTCGACACATTGATGACGTACGTTGGATTTCTGTGAGAACAAGTTCCGAACGTTCGACCGCGCCTGGTCAAGAGCCGAGTGTGCCCCGAAGGTGACCATGATGACTGAGGAGAGGATGACCGTTCGTGGTCTGACTGGGGCGGCCGCCTGTGTGATCACGCCACGGGTTACCAGACCTAGACCTACCAGAGAACCCGAACCTACCCGCACTACTCCACTCGGAACTCCCTGGACTCCTACCGGATGCACCAAACGCGGGAGGGATCGGACCCGCCCGCAGCAGCGAAGGTCAGCGAAGGGGCGGCCCGGTGAAGGTCAGCCAGACGCTCTGACGGTGGGGAAGCCAGTCAGAGCACGAGAAGAGCACCCGCCTGCCTGCAACGGATTCGGCTTTCCGCAGGCCGGCGGGTGCTCTTCGATTTAACCCAGGGATGTCACCTTGCCATGACCATACCCGTGCTCAACGTCGATACCGGGGTCATACACCGCCGCCGCAGCGAGCCGGCCAGAGAAGAACCCCGCGTCGTCACTCACAATCCCGGGTGCGTCGTCCACCAGCACTCCCACGGCTGGCAGCCCGCTAGGTACCGCCGATGCTCGGCATCGTTCTGGTGCGCGAGCTGCCGCGTGTGGTTCCACGGCGGGCGGCGCTTCCCGGACCAGAACCGATACGGATGACCAGGAGTAAAGACATGTCCGAAGACCCGGACGCAACCCAGGAATTCGACCCGATCAAGGACGACGAGGACCAGGACCACGATCAGCCCCGGTACGAGGTTCACCCGGTCCTGGGCTCAGGTTCCCCGCTGGGTGAGGGGGCGCCCCCGCCCGATCCGTCATGAAGCACATCATCGCCCTCGGGATGGCGGTCGGGCTGATCGTCATCGCCTGGCAGGCGGGCGGGGTGCTCAAGGCTGCCATCACGGCGGGCGTCGCCCGGGTGAAGGCGGAAAGCGCGACCCTCGACCCGCGCCCTGATCCCCATCCCGATCCTCATGCAGATCCGCCGATGCCCTCCACGTTCGTACTCAACCTCACCTCGGGCGGCTCGTTCACCTGCCACCTGGGACCAGCGAACACCTACCGATGTACTCCCGCACCGGTGCCGAGCCCGGTCAAAGGTGCCCGCTGACGACTAAGCGGTCCCGTGGCTCCCTGCACCACGGAGACCAGGGGGCCGCCGGGACTCCCTGCACCCCCGGCGCCCCTTCCGAACCCCCGAAAGGAACGAACGATGCAACCGAAATACCAGGCCGAGCCTGGTCATCCGAACGGCATGCGAGTCGAGCGCGCCGCGTTCGCCGAGACGGCAGCCCCGGTCACCTACCGCAAGCGCGAGCCCGGCCAGGTGGGCGCAGCTCGCCCCCTACCTGGTCGCCTGCATCGCCGTGGCGGTCGCGGTCGCGGTCCTGGCGGTGTTCCTGGCCTGGCGGACGGCGATGCAGGCCCAGGTCGCCCAGCTCCGCCGCGAGGTGGCCGTCACCCAGTCTCAGCTCGCCAGCGCCGCCGCCGCGGGCGGGTCACAGATCTCCCGGCTGAACCAGGCGGTCAGCACCCTGCGCGGCGAGGTGAACGCTCTGGACGGCCTAGCGGTCTACACCGGGACCTGCACCACCGACGCGACCAGCTCGACCGGACGGCTTGCCGTCTACGCCGTGCCATGCCGCCCGTAGAAGGAACCGCGATGGCCGCGGCGCGCAAGTACTACCAGGTCTTCCGGGGGCAGCCGGATCAGGTGTCCCAGGTCCGCCGCGAAGTCGGACAGCACGTCCGCGACACTCCCGTCGCCGATGACGTGATCCTCATCGCCAGCGAACTCGCAACCAACGCGGTCCTGCACTCCAAGAGCCGGGACGAGATCTTCGCCGTCGCCTGCGAGGTGTACCCGCGGTGCGTACGGATCGAGGTGGCTGACCTCGGCGGCCAGTGGCACGACCCCGAACGGGACGACCGTCCGCATGGGCTGGAGATCGTCAGGATGCTCGCCGCCAAGTGGGGCGTCAAGTGCGGCACCGGAGGAATCCGGGTCATATGGGCGCTGGTCGAGTTCGGGGGATCGTCATGACCGAGGAGCTGATGACCCGCGGCGAGGTGGCGTACAAGTTCGGCGTCACCAGCGCCACGGTCAAGAACTGGGCGCGCAGCGGCAAGGTCGCGCTCACCGAGGTCCCGGGCGGCGACGGCCGGCCGCGGTACCGGCGAGCCGAAGTCCAGGCCCTGTACGACAGCGGGTTCCGGGGCTTCGAGTCCCGCAGCGCGGCCTCAAGACTACGGAGAATGTGATGGCCAGCGACCAAGACGAAGACCTGATGACTCGCCGCGAGGTCCCGGAGATGTTTCACGCGTCGCCGCATGTCGCCGCGTACTGGGCACTGCGCAAGAAGCCGCGGCTGCTTACCGAGATCCGCACGGCCGGAAAAAAACCACGCTACCGGCGATCGGAAGTCCAGGCGCTGCGGGACAGCGGGTTTCGATGGTGAATGTCATGAATGAACCCTGGATCTGCAAGAAATGCACGGGACATGGCCATGCGCATTACCTGACCTGCCCCACATTGCAACTACCGCGAAGGAAAGACGATGCCCAGAGGCCGGAATAGCAAGAGATCTGTCCTTAAGGACAACGCACGCGAACGCAAGCACCAGGAGCAAGACGCTCAGGCCCTTGACGAAGCAAGGTCGGTCATCGAGCAGCGGTTTACCAGCGAACGCCGCGTGGTCGAGCGGCTGACCTTCCTCGCCGAGATGATTCGCGAAGGCGACACCGACCACACGGATTACCTGGTGGGGTAATGGCAGGCTGCTTCATCCCCGAATCCCAGCGGACACGCCGGTCGCTGTGCCCGTGCGGCGGCCGGAACACGATCAGGGTAGTAGTCGAATACGTCACGGAAGGCCGCGTGGATTACGCCGGGGGAAGGTTCTGCTACCACAGCGACGCTCTTATCGATATCGAGATCCCGGCAGGAGCAACGCCAGTACAAGCGATGCTCTATGACCTGCACGAGCCAAACGAGATCATCCGCATCACGTTCACCCGCATGGAACCCGATCCGGGCGGCAATGTTCCCAGACAGGCAGCGCAGGGGGCGTATCTCGCCTGACTTCCCCTGCTCACGCGCGGGACAACCCGGAATGGTGCCCTCCGGGCGCTGCTTTTCCGGCGCGGCGCGCGGGAACCCGCTCCGCAGCTCCTGCCCGCCTCGTGGGGCTCCCCTCCCGGACGCCAACGGCCGCAGCAGCCCGGACCGGCGCAGATCAGGCAGCCTGCGCCATGCTGCTTGTTACGCGTTGTCACGCGCAGCCGCGGGGTCGCTTGAGATCCGGCCGCGTCACCTCGGAGGGCGGCGCTGCTGCGCAGCTGCAATTCTCCCACCGGCAGGCCGCCCGGGTCGATGTCGGTGCCGTCAAACTGACCTGGCTGCGCGGACAAATCGGCGGCGGTCCTGTATCAGGATTTCTCCGGGCCGGGAAGCCAGCGGATGCCGAGCGTGCCCTGCGCTGCCGCCAGCCCGCTCCGGCCGCCGCCGCGGCCGCGCAGGACAAAGGCAATGCCCACGGCGATGACGCCGCCCGCCACCGGGCCGACGAGGTAGGCCCACCACGAGGTCCAGTCACCGAGCACCAGGGCGGGCCCGAGGGAGCGGGCCGGGTTCATCGACGCGCCGCTGAGTGGTGATCCCCACAGGCCGGCCAGGGCTATGTAGCTGCCCACGCCGATGGCGGCCAGCGGCCCGATCTGCTGGGCACCCGACGCGGTGCCCAGGATCACGCTCACCTGCGCGGCGGTCAGCACCAGTTCCCACAGCATGGCGGTGGTGGCCGAAATGCCGGGTCCGGGCAGGGTCAGGCCGGCGCTGCCCTGCTTGCCGATCAATGCCCACAACAGCAGGGTGGCGAGGACGGCCCCGAGGCACTGGACGACGATGTATCCGGGGACACGCCGCCACGGGAGGTCACCCCGCAGCGCGAAGGCGATGCTCACCGCCGGGTTCAGGTGCGCACCGGAGACCGTTCCCATGAACAAGATGATGGCGGCCACCATCAGCGCCGGCGCCACCACCTGCGCAGCGTGCGGTACCGCTTTGCCGCCGAACCGGGCGTTGACCATACCCCCGCCGACGGCGACGAGGACGAGGAAGAAGGTCCCCAGCAGCTCGGAGAACAGCCGCCGTCCCTCGTACCTGTCGTCCCCGAAGTCGAACTCCCTGGCGACCGCGTCCGGCTGGCCCATGGACCGTACGGCTGGCCGGCTGGTCATCTCAGCGTCCCTGTGAATGACGTACCGGGCCACGGCGGGGCGGCTCAGATTCCTTCGACCGCTGCCAGGCGCCCGGAGTGGATCGCATGGACGAACTCGGTATAGTCCCGCTCGTTCTGGTCGGCGTAGCGTTCGGCGAAGCCGGCGATCGACGTGTCGAACGCGCCGCTGTCGCCGAGGTATTCGCCGATGGCGACGGGGTCCCCGGACCGGGCGTGGGCCCGGGCCAGCGTCCAGCCGCAGATCCGCGCGTAGAAGGTGAGCCCGGGTGGCCGCAGCGTGTCGACCTCCGCCGACCCTTTCATATCCCGCAGCTGGCGCCAGCAGAAGTGGCGGTCCACGTCGGGGCCTAGGCCCTTGGTCCAGCCGAGGTAGATGTCGCTGGCGGCCTGCATCATCCGTTGCCCCTGCACCACCCGCTCACCGTGCTGCCGGTAGCGGCTCTTGCGCAGATTCGCCTCCAGGACCGACGCGGTCGCCTCCTTTACCTGGAGGAACAGGGGATCGTGCGCGTCGCGTCCCTGGAGCAAGACGATGTATGCCTGGGTCCCGACGCTGCCGACGCCGACGACCTTGCGGGCCATGTCCACGATCTGGAAGCGCTCGAGCAGTGCGCGCCGGTCGTCCTGCAGGGTGGCCCGGTAGGCGCGGGACTGTTCGTGCAACGCCGGCATGACCCGGTCCGGGGACAGCCCGAACGTGGCGGCAAGGTCGCGCGCCGGGACGATGACCGGCGGCTGGCTGACGATCCGGTACTGCCCGTCGACCAGCTCGCCGAGCTCGGACAGCGCCTGCAAGCT
This sequence comes from uncultured Actinomycetes bacterium, assembly GCA_963787645.1. GTDB lineage: Bacteria > Actinomycetota > Actinomycetes > Streptosporangiales > Streptosporangiaceae > Palsa-504. The sequence continues at coordinate 589,690 of CAWBDS010000009.1, forward strand.
GTCGCGTGTACGCTTTCTCGGCCGTCTTGGCCGCTACCTTCTCCGCTCCCTTCGCCGCCTTCTCCTGTTTCGCCGCCCGCTTCTCTTTTTTCTTCAGCTTTTCTTCGGCATCTTCTCCTGCGTGTCCGCCTTCTCCTGCTTCTTCGCCGTCTTGTGCTGCTCGGCCGTCCCGGCCACGGCGGCACGGATCGAGCCCATGAGCTCGTCCTGGTCCAGGTGGGCGTACCAGAGATCCATGGTCCCCATCTGCGCAAACGAGGCCATCGCCTCCCGGTAGGCCCGCACCGACGCCAGCGCCGCCGCGCGGGCGTCCGGATTAGGGAACCCGTTGTTCCTGGCCGCGATCACGAAGCTCGCCGCCATCCGCTCCACGTCGTACTCAAACGGCCCCGGCAGCGTCTCGTCGAAGTCGTTCACATCGAACATCAAGATCCGCTCAGGGGAGGCGAACACACCGAAATTGGACAGATGGGCGTCGCCGCATAGCTGGGCTTCCAGGCCGGCCACCGGCGTGTCCTTCAGGTCGGCCGCCATGATCTTGGCCGCGCCCCGGTAGAAGGTGAACGGCGAGACCATCATCCGGCCATGCCGGACCGGCACCAGGTCCGGCTCGCGGGTGGCGTCCTGTTCCTCCAGCAGGGCGACTGGATCGGGACGGTCCGCGGCCGCGTGCCACTTGGCATGGCTCGACAAGGGCGCCCTGTCCCGGGCTTCCAGGCCCTTGCCTTTACGGTCGTCGATGCTCGGATGCTCGATCTTTCGCCCGGTCATCCGGCCCACCTCCCGTTCGCATCATGCTGCCGTCCTCGAACGGCAGTCCGTCCGCGCCCCGATTAGCTGCCGCGGCCACCGGCACGCCGCAGTCACACCGTCCAGGCTCGTTCTCGTGATGTTCTGGGCCGGGATCGGCGGCGGCCGGGCCCGCGGCATCGCGGTCGACTTCGATGTCGATTCCCCGGCGCCGTTGCTCGACCTGGGCGTACAGCCGGTAGGCCGTCATGTCCTGCGGGGTGAGCGGCGGCGGGCACAGGCTGCGCGGCCACAGCCCGCGGGCCCGGACCACGTTGATCTCGATGGCGAGCATGGTGATCTGGGCCTGCAGGTACAGCCAGGCCAGGAGGCCGAGAACGATGCCGAACGTCCCGTACAACGCTGAGCTCCGGGCCAGGATGTGCGCGGCGAAGAACCCGCCGAGCAGCTGGAGGGCCTGCCACGCTACCGCGGCGGCCAGCGCGCCGAGCCTGAGCTCCCTGGCAGTGACCATGCTGGCGGTGACCAGCCGGAAGCCCGTCCAGAACACTACGATGTTGAGCGCCAGCGCGACAGTCGAGGCACCGATCCGGGCCCCGGCGCCGGTCAGTACGTGCCCGGCGCCTCCGACGGCACCAGACAGGACGCTGCTGGCGATCAGCCCGAGCCCGACCACAACGACGAATGCGAGGTTGCGCAGCTGGTTTCGCGGGAAGCGCGGCCGGCCAGTGTATGGCACCAGCCAGGCCGAGTTGAGCGCGTTCTGCGCAGCGGCGGCCACCCGGGACCCGCCGAGCAGGGCTGCTGCCAGGCCGATGACCAGCGCGATTCCGGTTTCCCTGAGTGGGTGGGCGCTGCCGCGCAGTTCGGGGCCGATCACCGGGAAGCTGCCCAGCGCCGAGGCAAGCAGGCGATGCCGGAGAGCAGCGTCCCCGCGCAGGATGATGTCAAGTACGGTGGCCAGGACCAGCAGCAGCGGCAGGATCGATACGAAGGCGAAGTAGGCAACGAGCGCGGCCAGGCTATGGGCGCGGTCATCGCTGAACTTTTTTCCCACCGCCACCGGGAAGGCCAGCCAGGGCTGTCTTCGCTGCAGCCGGTCGGCGGCGCGGGCCAGCCGCTCACCTGCGGTCAGCACGTCTAGTTCAGCGTCTTGGCAGCCGGAGTGCACGGGGTCACTGCCCGGCGTGGTGCCAGCGGGCTGCCTGGTCCCTGGCGGCCTGGATGACGTGGGCGGGCTCGAAGCCGAATTTGGCCTGGATCTTCTGGATCGGGGCCGAGGTGCCGAAGGTTTCCATGCCCAGGACCGTCCCGCCGGTGCCCGTGTACCGGCACCAGCCGAACGTGGCGGCCTCCTCCACGGCGACCCGGGCGCGCACATCCGGGGGGAGCACCTGGTCGCGGTAGGCCTGGTCCTGCTGCTCGAACAGCTCCCAGCAGGGCATGGACACGACCCGGGCGGCGATGTCCTCGCTGATGAGGACCTCATAGGCGGCCACGCACAGCGCGACCTCCGAACCGGTTCCGATCAGTATGACCTCGGGCTTCCCGTCTGGGGCGCCGGCGAGCACGTAGGCGCCGCGGGCCAGCCCGGAGGCGGGCGCGTAGCGGGAGCGGTCCAGGGTCGGCAGCGGCTGGCGGGACAGGATGAGCACGGCCGGCTCGTGGCGCAGCGGCATGATCACCCGCCAGGCCTCGGTGACCTCGTTCGCGTCGGCCGGGCGGATGACCAGGATGCCGGGCATGGCCCGCAGCGAGGCGAGCTGCTCGACGGGCTGGTGGGTGGGGCCGTCCTCGCCCAGGCTGATCGAGTCATGGGTCCAGATGTAGATGACCGGGAGCTCCATCAGCGCCGAGAGCCGGATCGCCCCGCGCGCGTAGTCGGTGAAGATCAGGAAGCCGGAGGCGAACGGGCGGACCTTGGCCAGTGCCATGCCGTTGGCGACCGCGCACATCGCGTGCTCGCGGATGCCGAAATGGAAGTTGCGCCCGGCATACGCGCCGGCCTCGAAGTCCCCGGCGCCGTCGAAGCTGAGCCGGGTCCTGGTCGAGGGGTCCAGGTCGGCGGCCCCGCCGAGCAGCCAGGGGACGTTCCGCGCGAGCACGTTGAGCACCTGGCCGGAGGAGTCCCGGCTGGCCAGGCCCTTCGGGTCGGCCGGGAAGACCGGCAGGCCGTGGTCCCAGCCGTCGGGAAGCTGGCGGTGCTGCATCCGCGACACCTCGTCCGCCCGGGCGGGCTGCAGCTGGCCGTAGGCCTGGAACGCGCCGAACCAGTCCGCCCGGGCCTTCGCGCCCCGCGCGCCGATGCCGTCCCGGAAGTGCTCATACACCTGCCCGGGCACCAGGAAGTGCGCGTCTTCGGGCCAGCCGTAGAACCGTTTCGCGGCCCGGACCTCCTCCTCGCCGAGCGGTTCGCCGTGCGCGGCGGCGGTGTCTTGCTTGTGCGGGGCGCCGTAGCCGATGTGGGTGTCCACGATGATCAGCGTGGGCCGGTCCGATGTCGCCTTGAAGTTCTCGAACGCCTTGGACAGCAAGTCCAGGTCGTTGGCGTCGCCCACCCGGGTCACGTTCCACCCGTAGCTGCCGAACCGGGCCGCCACGTCGTCAGAGAAGGCGAGTGAGGTGCTCCCCTCGATGGTGATGTGGTTGTTGTCATAGATCCAGCACAGGTTTGGCAACGCCAGATGCCCGGCCAGCGAGGCGGCCTCGCTGCTGATGCCCTCCATCATGTCGCCGTCGCCCATCAAGACATAGACGTCGTAGTCGAACAGCGTGAAGACCCCGGTCCTATAGCGGCCGCCCAGCCAGCGGCCCGCGGCGGCAATGCCCACGCTAGCGGCCGCGCCCTGGCCCAGCGGCCCGGTGGTGGCCTCCACTCCCGAAGTCCACCGGTACTCCGGGTGCCCCGGGGCGTGGCTGCCCAGCTGGCGGAAGGCCTTGATGTCATCCAGAGTGACCGCGGGCTCGCCGGTGATCTCGTATTTGGGGTTGACCGCCCGCACCCCGGTCAGGTGCAGCAGCGCGTACAGCAGCATCGAGGCGTGCCCGTTGGACAGGATGAACCGGTCCCGGTCCGGCCAGATCGGGTCGGCCGGGTCGAAGCGCAAGAACCGCTGCCACAGGCAGTAGGCCACCGGGGCCAGGGCCATCGGCGTGCCCGGATGCCCGGACGCCGCCTGCACGGCGTCCATGGACAGGGTGCGGATGGTGTTGATGCACAGCCGGTCCAGGTCCGTGGTACCCGCGGCCGCGGGATGGTCGGTCAGGCCGGTCATGAACTGGGTTCCTCCCTGCAGCGGGCTAATGGCCGCCGGTTCGGCCACCAGCCGCGTCGATCCGCCGCGCACGGCGACGATCGTGGCAGCCCGTCCGGCCTCCCGGTTTGGCCGCCCTCGGTCATCCGGCGCATTGCCTCGGAGGTCCCGTCCGGCTGCGCAGTCGCGATTCTCCCACCGGCACGGGCCCCCGGTCGATGTCGCCGCCGTCAAACTGAGCTGGCTGCGCGGACAAATCACGGCGCGCGAGGGTGCTCACCGCTGCTGTGGTAAGCGAGCATGGGAACGGCTTCTGGAGCCCGTCAGCGTCGACCTGGGCGGGCCGGCGATCCGGCGACGCCGCCGCTGCAACCTCAGCCGGCGATGTCCGGGCGCTCACCGTACTGGGCCGTACTGGGGCAGGCAGGAGGGCGGCGCAATGACCACGACCGAAAGGGGCATCCACCGGGTGGTCGTGGTCGGCGGCGGGTTCGGCGGCCTGCAGGCAGTGGTGGCGCTACGCCGCGCGCCGGTCCAGATCACGCTCGTCGACCGGCGGAACTTTCATCTGTTTCAGCCGCTGACCTACCAGGTCGCGACCGGCGGGTTGTCGGCGGCACAGGTCGCCTATCCGCTCCGCGCGATCTTCAAGCGGGACCGGAACATCCGCGTGCTGATGGCCGAGGCGGCCGGCTTTGATCTCGACGCTCGCGAGGTGCGGCTGCGCCCGGTCGACGGAATCCCTGCCCCGGCCGCGATCCGCTACGACAGCCTGATCGTCGCCGGAGGATCTCACTACTCGTACTTCGGGCACGACGAGTGGATCGATTTCGCGCACGAGGTCAAGTCGCTCGAGAGCGCGCTCGCGGTGCGCAGTCAGATCCTGAGCGCGTTCGAGGGCGCCGATACCGAGGCTGACCCGGAAAAGAAGAAGGCGTGGCTGACGTTCATCGTCATCGGCGGCGGCCCGACGGGCGTTGAGATGGCCGGGCAGATCGGCGAGCTCGCCCGTGACACCCTGCGCCGCGACTTCCGCGCGATCGACACGCGACGGTGCCGCATCCTGCTGATCGAAGCTGCCGGCCGGCTGCTGACCGGCTTTCCCCCGTCGCTGTCCGAGAAGGCCGCGCGGTCGCTGCGAAGGCTCGGCGTGACGCCGATGCTGGATTCGACGGTGGTCGGCGTCGACCAGCACGGAGTCACGATCGAGGGCGCCAGTGGCGTCCGGGACCGCATTCCTGCCCGGACGGTCGTGTGGGCCGCCGGAGTGAGCGCTTCAGAGCTCGCATCCAGGCTCAGCGAGCTGACCGGTGCCGAGCTCGACCGGGCCGGACGCGTTACGGTCCAGGCGGATCTCACGCTGCCAGGCCATCCCGAAGTCTTCGCGCTCGGCGACATGGTCCGCGTGCGCGACCCGGCGGGCGCGGTCGTCACGTTTCCAGGGGTCGCGCCGGTGGCCATGCAGCAGGGTCGCTACGCGGCGAACGCCGTACGAGCCTGCCTGCGCGCCCGGCAAACCCGGCCGTTCCGGTATCGCGACAAGGGAAACCTGGCCACGATCGGCCGGGCGGCCGCGGTCGCCGACATCAAGGGAATGAGGCTGAGCGGACTGATCGCGTGGCTGATCTGGCTCTTCGTTCACCTGTGGTATCTGGTGGGCTTCCAGAACCGCCTGCTGGTATTCATCCAGTGGTTCTCCAGCTTTGTCACGCACGGCCGCGGGGCGCGGCTGATCACCGAGCCGGCCGCCAGCGCCGCCCGCGGAGGCCAAGTGCCCGTACGCGGCGACCACCTGCCGGTTGACTGAGCACCGCAGCGGGCCACGGCTTTGGCTGTTGACGCGAGGCTCCGGACTCAGGGGCCGCCGCCGAACCGGCTGATCAAGTCGTCGCGAGAAATGCCGTGCTGCATCTCCCATGCCTCAAGCTGCTCGGCATCAACCGGATCGGGTAGCTCCCGCGCCGCCTCGTCAGCGAGTCGCGGCAATCCCGCGTGATGCAGCAAGTCGATCATGTACTGCCTGCTGTATTCCATGGCTCTCCGCACCTCCGGGTTAAGGTCAGTAGGCGACGCGGAGGTGGTCCACGATGTTGACGACCCCGGGGGCGGCCCACGCCGCGGTGATCGCCTCGTCGTGATCGGCCCAGGAACTGACCGTGCCATTCAGAGTCACCGTCTCGTTCGAGCTTTCCACGGCCACGCCTGACGCGTCGAGCCGGGCGTTGCGCTCCATCGCCTTGGTAATCGCCTCCTTCACGTCGCCGGCACCGGGACCGGAGGACACGAGCCTGACGTCGTCGATGACGTCGCGGACGCCGAGGATACGCCCGGCGACGTGCTCGGCCTCATCCCGCTGAAATTGCCCGTGCGCCGTCCCGGTGAGCGTGACCCAGCCGTCGTCGACCCTGGCGTCGATGGTAGAGGGGACGAGGCAGTTGAGCGTCAGCGCCTGCAGTACGGCACCGCGCAGGTCAGCGTCATCGCGGCGGTCCTCGTCAAGCAGCGCCACCTCCAGTTCGTCGTTCACGTTGACGACACCGTAGACGCGCTCCGCGTCCGACTTGGCATCGTGCTTTTCGGCGAGACTGCCGACCGTTCCGCGCAGGGTGATGACACCGCCCTCGGCCGAGACCGCGACGGCGTAACTGTCCACCTTGGGGTCCCAGGCGAGTTCGTCGTCGACCGCGCTTTGGAGGTCCTCATCGGTCATGTGCCGGACTCCGTCTCTGTCTGTGTGTCGTCCTTGGCCGGCGGCTGATCGCGGGCCGGCGGCTGATCGCGACTGCCGCACGATGCAGCCAAAGCTATCTCGCGCCATGCCGCGTCCGGCAGCCCTGGAACAGGAAGCTTGTCGGACGCGACAGCAGCGCTTGTGTTCAGCCATTAGCTGGGCATCGCGCCGCACGCTGGCGCTAACCCCGGGTGGCGATTGCATCGTCGGCCACGACAGGCCGCGTCACGGCCAGTAGATCTCGATGTTCTGACCCTCGCCACAACGGGCGTTGCCATGCCGTTCAAGCCTGACGCCGCCACGCCGTGCACGGCGGTACCTTGCTGTTTTATGGGTCCGCTTGCCTGGCGGCATCAGCTTCGGGCCAGCAAGGTGAAGGAGGGACCTCATGGCGCATGCACCTGACGTGCAGGTCCGACGGGTCTACGATCCGCCGCAGGCCGACGACGGCCAACGGGTGCTCGTCGACCGGCTGTGGCCGCGCGGGCTTAGCAAGGAGCATGCCCATCTCGACGAGTGGTGCAAGGAGATCGCACCCTCAACCGACCTGCGCAAGTGGTACGGTCACGACCCCGGCCGGTACGACGAGTTCGCCCGCCGCTATCGCGCCGAACTCGACGATCCGGAACGCACCGCCGCGATCGCCCACCTGCGGAAGCTGGCCGCTCACGGTCCGCTGACCCTGCTCACCGCGGCGAAACGAAGCGATATCAGCGAGGCAACGGTTCTCGCGGGCCTGCTGACGAAAGACGCGTCACGCTGAATCGGCCCGGATGACATGCAGTGACAATCAGGTTCGGGACCGGCCGGCGAGCAGCGGCGGCGATCCTATCGGAACGAAGCGTCCTTGTCGGCCGCGTCAACACTCGCTGTAGATACGAGCAAACCTGCGGCGGCCCCGCTCCACCTCGGGCTCTTAGCTCTTAGCCTTGGCGCGAGCGGTGGAGCGGTGCGGGAGACTGCGCGCCGCGGAGGCATGTACAGCGCCAAGGAGGCATGTTCGTTCGTCCGTGCGTGACGGACGGGCGGACACACCCCACGGGCACCTCGACTGCCGCCGTCGGGCGATGAGCCACTCGGCAAGTCCGCCCAGCGGCCCCAGCGACCCGGCCCAGCGACAAGGAGCGACCATGCTGCGAAAGCCGATCAAGGACATCGAAGATCTCGACGCGCTGGATCGTGTCTCCGGGCCGGCGGCCGGCTGGGTGCAACGGGCGACCCGTCACGACGCGGTGGAGAATGCCCTGTCGGGCACCTGGCTGGGCCACAAGCTGCATCCCGTGCTGACGGACCTGCCCATCGGCGCCTGGACCATGGCCACCGCCCTGGACGTGACCGCGGGCCGGTCCGGCGCCGAGGCGGCGCGCAGGCTCGTCGGCCTGGGACTGATCGCGACGCTGCCGACCGCGGCGACGGGGGCGAACGACTGGTCCGTCAGCTACGGCGCGGGGCAGCGGGTGGGCCTTGTCCACGCCCTGACCAACCTGACGGCGACCGCGGTACAGGCGGCCTCCTGGGTGGCCCGCCGGCGGGGACGGCGGGTGACCGGGGTGGTGCTGAGCGGCGTGGGGCTCGGCCTGACCGTGTGCGCCGGCTACCTGGGCGGGCACCTCACCCTCGTGCAGGGCGTCGGCGTCAACCACACCGCGTTCGAGCCGGACGTCACCGACTGGACCGACGTGGCGGCGCTGTCCGACCTGAGCGACGGCAAACCCGTCCGGGTCACCCCCGGCGGAGTGCCGGTCGTGCTCGTCCGCCACGACGAGTCGGTCTACGCGCTGTCGGCCGACTGCGTCCACGCCAGCGGCCCGCTCGACCAGGGCACGGTCGTTGCGGACGGGTGCATCCGCTGCCCGTGGCACGGCAGCGTGTTTCGGCTCGCGGACGGCCGGGTGACCCGCGGGCCGTCGTCGGTCGACGAGCCGAGCTGGCAGGTCAAGGTCGACGGCGGCCGGGTCCTCGTGCGGTCCTCGGCTCCGGCGATGGACGCCTGATGGCCGCGCGTCCGGTGCCGGATGGTGCGGTCTGGCCGAGCCTGCGGGTTGCGTCATGGACCGATACCCGCGACACCCTGCACATGTGGCTGCAGATCATCGGCAAGATCCGCATGGCCGAGACGCCACTGGTCAACCACTGGTGGAACGTCACCTTCTACGTCAGCCCCCGCGGCCTCATCACCGGCGCGATGCCTTATCACGGACGCGCGTTCGACGCCGAGTTCGACTTCATCGATCACGTCCTCACCTTCCGCACTAGCGACGGCCGCCGGGACACCGTCGCGCTGCGACCGCGCACGGTCGCCGACTTCTACGGGGACGTCGTGGGCACGCTGGCCCGGCTCGACATCAGCGCCGAGATCCTGCCCCGCCCCAACGAGGTCAGCCCGGCCATCCCGTTCGAGCAGGACACCGAACATCACTCCTACGACGCCGAAGCGGCGCACCTGTTCTGGGAACAACTGGTTCAGGCCGACCGGGTGTTCCAGCTCTGGCGGGCCGGGTTCGCGGGCAAGTCGAGCCCGGTACACGTGTTCTGGGGCGCGATGGACCTGGCCTGCACCCGGTTCTCCGGACGCGCCGCGCCGCCGCACCCGGGTGGCGCGCCGAACTGTGCGGCGTGGGTGATGGAGGAGGCCTACTCGCGCGAATGCGCGAGCGCCGGCTTCTGGCCCGGTGGCGGCGAGGAGGGCGCGTTCTATGCCTACTGCTACCCGGTACCGGACGGCTATGCCGAGCAGCGGCCGGCCCCGAAGGCGCGCATTGGAATTCCTCGCTCGGCGAATTCGTGCTGCCCTACGAGGAGGTTCGCCAGGCGGCCGATCCCGACGGCACGCTGCTGCGGTTCCTCAACGCGACCTACGCGGCAGCGGCCGACCTCGCTCATTGGGACCGCAAGCTTCTCGACGTCGACCCGCACCGCCTGGACGGGTTCATCAAGGCCGAGTCACGCACGGGCATCTGACGGCAACCGATCCGCGGCGGCAATGGCTCCGATCGAACGGTGGCGAGGGAGGCCGGGATGCCGGGCATACAATTCGGGATCTTCACCGTCGGTGATGTGACGGCGGATCCGACGACCGGCCGGGCGCCGACCGAGGCCGAACGGATCAAAGCCACCGTGGAGATCGCGAAGAAGACCGAGGAGGCGGCCTTGGATGTGTTCGCGACCGGCGAGCACCACAACCCCCCGTTCGTCCCGTCGTCGCCCACAACGCTGCTCGGATACGTCGCAGCGCGGACCGAGCGGCTGATCCTTTCCACAGCCACCACGCTGATCACGACCAACGACCCGGTGAAGGTCGCTGAGGACTTCGACGTGCTGCAGCATCTGTCGGACGGGCGCGTGGACCTGATGCTCGGCCGGGGCAACACCGGCCCGGTGTATCCGTGGTTCGGGCAGGACATCCGGGCGGCGGTCCCGCTGACCGTGGAACGTTACGACCTGTTGCGCCGCCTGTGGCGTGAGCCCGTGGTGGACTGGGAGGGCCGGTTCCGGACGCCGTTGCAGGGGTTCACCCTGGTCCCGCGCCCGCTGGACGGCGTGCCGCCGTTCGTGTGGCACGCGTCGATCCGCACGCCGGAGATCGCCGAGCTGGCGGCGTACTACGGCGACGGGTTCTTCGCGAACCACATCTTCTGGCCGGCGTCGCACACGCAGCGGATGGTCGCGCTCTACCGCGAGCGGTTCGAGCACTACGGTCACGGCAGCGCCGCCCAGGCGATCGTTGGCCTCGGCGGTCAGGTGTTCATGCGCCGCCGCAGTCAGGACGCGGTGGCGGAGTTCCGGCCGTACTTCGACAACGCGCCGGTGTACGGGCATGGCCCGTCGCTCGAGGAGTTCACCGCCCAGACGCCGCTGACGGTCGGCTCACCGCAGCAGGTGATCGACCGGACGTTGCACTTCCGCGACTACGTCGGCGACTATCAGCGGCAGCTGTTCCTCGTCGACCACGCCGGGCTGCCGCTCCAGACCGTGCTCGAGCAACTCGATCTGCTCGGCGAGGAGGTGGTGCCGGTGCTGCGCAAGGAGTTCCAAGTCGCCCGTCCCGACGGCGTCCCCGACGCACCGACGCACGAATCTCTGGTGGCGGCGGCACGGCGGCAGCAGACGACCGGCGCGGAGGCAGAGGAGCAGGACCGGTGACGGCGCTCGCGGTCATCAGCGGAGGGCTGCGCGAGCCGTCGTCCACCCGGCTGCTGGCCGGCCAGATCGACACTGTCGTGCGCGCGGAACTGGCCCGGTCGGGTCGGCCCGCCACCTCCTCGTTCGTGGAGCTCCGCCCGCTCGGCCGGGCGATCATGGACGCGATGCTGACCGGGTTCGCCGGCCCGGAACTGGAGTCCGCCTTCGAGACCGTCGCCGCCGCCGACGGCGTCATCGCGGTGACGCCGGCCTTCAACGCGTCCTTCAGCGGCCTGTTCAAGTCGTTCTTCGACGTGCTCCCCGAGCACACGCTGTCGGACATGCCGGTATTGATCGCCGCCACCGGCGGAACGGAACGGCATTCGCTCGTGCTCGAGCATGCGCTGCGGCCGATGTTCTCCTACCTTCATGCGGTCGTGTCGCCGACCGGCGTCTACGCCGCGACCGACGACTTCGGCGGCCAGGCGGGCTCGTCCCGTCTGGCCGAGCGGATCAGGCAGGCGGCCGCCGACTTCGTGCGCCTGATGCGGTCCTGCGGTCCGCGGACACGGCGGGACGCCTTCAGCGAGGAACTAAGCGAGATGACGCGGCTGCTCGCCGGTACCCAGCCGGGCAACCCGACCGGGAATATCGAGGACTGACGCGTTGCCAGATCCGTCCGAGCCCGCATCGGCGGCCAGCGAGAGCCTCCGGACCGTCATCGTCGCGTTCAGTGCGAACCTGCTGATCGCGATAGCGAAAACCTTCGTCGCCGTCATCACCGGATCCGCCTCCATGACGGCGGAGGCGGTGCACTCGTGGGCGGACACCTGTAACCAGGTGTTCCTCCTGGTCGGCGCGCACAAAGCGGTGAAGCCGGCCGACGCGACCCACCCGCTCGGGTACGGGCGGGTGGGCTATGTCTGGTCGATGTTCGCGGCGTTCGGCTTGTTCACCGTCGGCGCGGCAGTGTCGATCTGGTACGGGATCCAGTCGCTGCGCAGCGGTGAGCACGAGGGTGCGTCCTACCTGTGGGCCTATGCCGTGCTCGCTGGTTCTTTCGTCCTGGAAGGCGCCTCGTTCCTGCAGGCACTGCGGCAGGCAACGGCCGGCGCGGTGAAACGCAGGCTGCACCCGCTGCGCTACGTGCGAGTCACGTCGAACCCCATGCTGCGTGCAGTGTTTGTCGAAGACCTGTCCGCGCTCATCGGCATCATCATCGCGACGCTCGGCATCGTGTTGCATCAGCTCACCGGCGACGCCGCCTGGGACGCGACCGGATCGATCGTCGTCGGCCTGCTGCTCGGATGCGTCGCGCTGTTCCTCATCGAACGCAACATGGACTTCCTCACCGGTGAGACGGTGACTCCGCTCGCCCGCAACAGCGCATTGCGCGCCCTGCTCGACCAGGACGAGATCGAGCGGGTCAGCTTCCTGCACATGGAATGGGTCGGCGCCGACAAGATCTTCCTGGTCGCCGCCGTCGATGTGGTGGGCAACGCCCCGGAGTCCGACGCCGCCGAGCGGCTAGCTGCCGCTGAGGACGCATTGAATGCGCGGCCGGAGATCGAGCGGGCGGTGCTAACCCTCACCCGGCCCGGCGACACCACCGACCTTCGCCCCGGGCCGCTGCCGGCCTGGTACGTCCAATCACCCGCCGACCCGTCCGCGGACCGCGTGCGTCCGATCTGACACGTCGCGGACGTGAACGGCCAACCGGGGAAGTCCTCGTCGGCGAGCAAGTCGGCACCGAACCGGGCGAGGTCCCTCAACGGTGTTGGCGGCTCCCACAGGAGCGGTAGGTGGTCAGGCCAATGATGTTCTTTCCTTCTCCCGGAGCGCTCACGGCTGACCGACCATGGGACGGACAAGGTAGTTGGCCGAGCCCCGGGAGACAGACAATGAGCGTCGTGCCTACCATCCCTAATTACGTCGCCGGCACCTGGACGGTCGACCAGGCGCATAGCGAGATCGGCTTCGCGGTCCGGCACATGATGGTGTCCAAGGTGCGCGGCAGGTTCGAGAAGTTCACCGGCACGATCACGACGACGCGGAACCCGCTGGACTCCCACGCCGAAGCGGAGATCGACCTTTCCTCGATCGAGACGGGCAATGACGATCGTGACAACCATCTGCGCAACAGCGACTTCTTCGACACCGAGACCAACCGGAAGATGATGTTCCGTTCGACAAGCATCCGCCAGGACGGCGGCGACTACATCGTCGCGGGGGATCTGACCATCCGGGACATCACCAAGCCGGTCACGCTCAACGTCGAACTCGGCGGAATCGGTCCCGACCGTACGGAGGCACCCGTATGGGTCTCACCGCCACCGGCGTGGTCAACCGGCAAGACTTCGGGGTGAGCTGGAACGCCGCCCTCGAAGGTGGCGGTGTCGTGGTCGGCGACAAGGTCACCATCCACATCGAAGCCGAGGCTGTCCTCGACCGATGAGGATTGACCTCTTGTCAAGTTGTCAAGACGCAAAGTGAGGGGCTGGCTAGTCGCTGGCTGGTTACCGGTCGGCCGCTTGATCGTCTGCGTCTCCCGGATGGTGAGCCCGGCCGCCGGGGCCGCTTCCCGGCGCTCGTCCGGTAGCAGCAGCCGCACCTGCGCACGCTCCGCGTCGGGCGTCGCCGCCCCGTAGCCGGCCACGATGAGCGCCAGGATGGCGATCGGGTACAGGCCCGAGGCCGGTAGCGCGACGCGCCGCAGGACCAGCGCGCCGGCCGCTCCGGCCAGGACGCCGATCGCGGCTCCAGCGGCCAGCTGCCAGGCGATCTCGTCGGCGATCAGGGCTGGCGACGGCGGGTGGTGGCCGATGTCGCTGAGCAGGGTCACCGTGAGCACCGCAGGCGGGTCGTTGAGCCCGGACTCGCCTTCCAGCGTGCCGGACAGCTGGGGCGGCAGCGGCAGCTTGCGCAGCACCGCGAACACCGCGGCGGCGTCGGTCGGCGCCAGCACCGTGCCCAGCAGCAGCGCCTCCCGCCAGCCCAGACCCAGCAGCCAGCGGGCCGCCGCCGCAACCACTACTGCGCTCACCACCACCCCGGCGGTGGCCAGGCTCAGGGCGGCCGGAGCCGCGGCGCGGGCACGCGCCCAGCTGGTCGTCAGGCCGCCCTCGGCCAGGATCAGCACCAGCGCGCTGAGCCCCAGCGCCTCCGCCAGCCCGGCATTGTCGAACCGGACACCGACGCCCGCCTCGCCCAAGGCCAGGCCCAGCCCAGGAACACCAGCAGCCCCGGCAGGCCGATCCCGTGCGCCACCCGGGCCGCCACGATCGCCGCAAGCACCACTGCGGCACCGGTCAGCAGCACCAGGCCGAGCTGGCTGGTCGTCACGGCCGTCTCCGCATCTTCCCGCCAGGCCTATCCCTGGTGGCCACCAGTCTGCCCGATCAGTTTCCACCACAGGGACCAGCGACGGCGTCGTGATACGCACCACAAATCAACGCAACAACTTCTCACCGCCGCTTGACACAGCGCCTCTTACGCTGGTTTGTCCGTTCCTCTTTTTCACGTCGAGCACAAGGCGGATCGCCTGCTCCCGTAGCCCATCCGGATACTTCCGTGATGCTGGCATAACTCCGTCCTCTGATTGATTCGGAGTCTCCACTAAACCCAGGGCGATTCAGTTCATATCGCCACTGACAAAGGCGTTCATGCCCTGTGACAAAGATTCGCGCGTGCTCTAAAGCCCAGGTGGGCACTCCCTTAGCCTGAGTGCGGACGTCGGCCGTCGCCGGCGTCGCCGGCTCCGGTGAGGTGTCGAAGGGTGGCACCGTCCGTCGCGGGCATCGGGGCCGGGCGTCCGCGGTCCACCTGCACGGTAGTCCGCCGCCCACCTACACGGAAGGAGGAAACCGCATGGCGAAGCTGATCGCGTTCGACGAGACGGCGCGCCGCGACCTCGAGCGCGGCATGAACATTCTCGCCGATGCCGTGAAGGTGACACTCGGCCCCAAGGGCCGCAACGTCGTGCTGGAGAAGAAGTGGGGCGCCCCCACGATCACCAACGACGGCGTGAGTATCGCCAAGGAGATCGAACTCGAGGATCCCTTCGAGAAGATCGGGGCCGAACTGGTCAAGGAAGTAGCCAAGAAGACCGATGACGTCGCCGGTGACGGCACGACGACGGCCACCGTCCTCGCCCAGGCCCTGGTGAGGGAGGGCCTGCGCAACGTGGCCGCCGGGGCGAACCCCATGGCGCTCAAGCGTGGCATCGAGCAGGCGGTCGAGTCGGTGTCGAAGGTGCTGTCCGATTCGGCCAGGGACGTCGAGACCAAGGAGCAGATCGCCGCGACCGCCTCGATCTCGGCCGGTGGTGACACCACTGTTGGCGAGATCATCGCCGAGGCGATGGACAAGGTCGGCAAGGAAGGCGTCATCACCGTCGAGGAGAGCAACACCTTCGGCCTCGAGCTCGAGATGACCGAGGGCATGCGCTTCGACAAGGGCTACATCAGCCCGTACTTCGTCACCGACACAGACCGCATGGAGGCCGTCCTCGATGACCCGTATGTGCTCATCGTCGAGTCGAAGATCAGCGCGGTGAAGGATCTGCTGCCCCTGTTGGAGGAGGTGATGCAGGCCGGAAAACCGCTGGCCATCATCGCCGAGGACGTCGAGGGCGAGGCGCTGGCCACCCTGATCGTCAACAAGGTCCGGGGTACGTTCAAGTCGGTCGCCGTCAAGGCTCCCGGCTTTGGTGACCGTCGTAAGGCGATGCTGCAGGACATCGCCATCCTCACCGGAGGCCAGGTCATCAGCGAGGAAATCGGCCTGAAGCTGGAGAACGCCACCCTTGATCTGCTCGGCCGCTGCCGGAGGTTCGTTGCCACCAAGGATGAGACGACCATCGTCGAGGGTGCTGGTGAGGCCGAGACGATCCAGGACCGGGTGAAGCAGATCCGGCAGGAGATCGAGAACAGTGACTCCGACTACGACCGCGAGAAGCTGCAGGAGCGGCTGGCCAAGCTGGCGGGCGGCGTTGCGGTGATCAAGGTCGGCGCGGCCACCGAGGTCGAGCTGAAAGAGCGCAAGCACCGCATCGAGGACGCCGTCCGCAACGCAAAGGCGGCCGTCGAGGAGGGCCTGCTGCCCGGCGGGGGCGTGGCCCTGCTTAATGCCGGCGACACCGCGTTCGACAAGCTGAAACTGCCCCTCGGCGACGAGGCCACGGGTGCGAATATCGTCAAGGTCGCGCTTGAGGCTCCGCTCAAGCAGATCGCCGTCAACGCCGGCTTCGAGGGTGGCGTGGTGGCGGAGAAGGTCAAGTCGCTTCCGGTGAACCACGGCCTGGACGCAGCCAACGGCCACTACGTCGACATGTTCAAGGAGGGGATCGTCGAGCCGGCGAAGGTCACCCGTTCGGCACTGCAGAACGCAGCGTCGATCGCCGCGCTGTTCCTGACGACGGAGGCCGTCATCGCCGACAAGCCGGAGAAGGAGAAGGCCGTCGCCGGGGCAGGCATGCCCGGTGGCGGCGACATGGACTTCTGAGTCCGTTCCAGCGTAGGCGACCGTCGTGTCATCGGTTTACTCGCGGAATCGGGTCTGAGAGGACCGTCCTGGACGCTGCCCGGCCCAGGACCGGGCCGGGCAGGGCAGGGCCGGTCGTCGGCGAGGATCGCGATCCCAGCGCGAACGAACGCACACCGGACCGGGGAGTCTCGTGAGGTCAGTGCAGCACCGCAAGGTGATCATCGTCGGATCCGGCCCAGCGGGCTATACAGCCGGCCTGTACACCGCGCGCGCCGTCCTCACCCCGCTGCTATTCGAGGGAATGCAGTACGGCGGCGCGCTGATGACCACTACCCACGTGGAGAACTATCCGGGGTTCCCGGACGGGATCATGGGACCGGATCTGATGATTCACATGCGTGCGCAGGCGGCGCGCTTCGGCGCGGAAATCGTCAGCGACGATGTGACCTCGGTGGACCTGACCGGACCGGCGAAGACGCTTCGCACCTACGACGCGGAATACACGGCGGACGCGGTGATCCTGGCGATGGGCTCGGCGTATCGCAAGCTCGGAGTCCCTCGTGAGGAGGAACTGTCCGGGCACGGGGTTTCCTGGTGCGCGACGTGCGACGGATTCTTCTTCCGAGGCAAGGATGTCGCCGTGGCCGGTGGTGGCGACAGCGCGATGGAGGAGGCCACGTTCCTGACCCGCTTCGCCGCGTCGGTCACCGTCGTCCATCGCCGCGGCCAGTTGCGGGCCAGTAAGATCATGGCCGACCGGGCCCGGGTCAACGACAAGATCCGCTGGGTGTGGAACTCATCCGTGGAGGGCATCCTCCGCGACCGCACGGTGGAGGGCATCCGGCTCCGCGACACGGTCACCGGTGAGGAGCGGGATCTGGGCGTGCAGGGCCTGTTCATCGCCATCGGCCACGAGCCGCGCAGCGAGCTGGTCAAGGGCCAGATCGACCTCGACGCCAAAGGGTACGTGCTTACCCGCGACGGCACCACCCGCACCAGCCGGCCCGGCGTGTTCGCCGCCGGTGACCTCGTCGATCACAGTTACCGACAGGCCGTCACCGCCGCCGGTACCGGTTGCCAGGCCGCTATCGACGCCGAGCGGTACCTCGGTGAACCGGGTGCCGGCGCCTTTCTCGTGACCAGCCTCCCGCCCGGCCAGGAATGAGTGCCGCCATCCAGTGCTGCCCACGGAACTGCCAGCCCGGTCCAGCCACCGGCTTGGCCGGGTAACTGTTACGAGGACGCTCGCCCGGTGGGCATGCTCGCCTTTCCGGGGCGGTGAACCACGGCTCGTTCGGACCAGATAAGAAGCCCGGCCGGCTATGGAGGCCGGCGGTATCAGCTACGGTCCTCGGACGGGACGATGACTACCGGGCGGTGCGAGCGCTGGGCCACCTGATGTGTTACTGACCCGATGAGCAGCCGGGCGAAACCGCCCGTGCCACGTGAGCCGAGGACGATCATGTCGGCGTCGTCGCCCGCCCTGACCAGTTCCTCGACCGGGAAGCCGTGAACCGCCAGGACCGAGACCGACTCCGGGCGAGGCTCGCCGAGCTCGGCCAGCACCTTGTCAGTTTCGGCCTGGGCCCCCTGGCGGGCCTGCTCGGTCAGGGCGTCGTCGCCCGGATAGGCGACCGGTCCGCCGTAGAAGCCGACGATGGCCTGGTGGACCGTGAGCACGGTCAGCGGCGCGTGACGGATCGCCGCTTCCCTCACGGCCCAGGTCAGGGCGTGCAGTGAATGACCCGAACCGTCGATTCCGACAAGGATTCCAGGCATTTCAGTCCTCCTGTTATGGGTGCTCCTGCAGCTCCAAGGGGTGCGCTGGGCCCGCGGCCCCGGGCAGCAAGAGGATGGCTGATCCAAGCGCCTGAAGGCCGTGCGGTTCGCGGCCAGGCGGCTGAGCCGGGCGCGGGGTGAGCGGCTTGACCGGCCTCCATCGCCGCGACACCGGCTGGCGCGGGGCCACGGTGACCTCCTCCTCGCGGCGACCGGAGCAGTGGATCAGCACGATCGGCTCGTCCCCGTCGAGCGTGTACTCGACCCTGCCCGGCGTGATGTCCACGTGCAGCCGCATCCCCCTCGGGCGTACCGAGAAGCGCAGCCGGTGCCAGCCCGGCGGAAGCTGCGGCCGGAACAGCAGCCGGCCGGACGAGTCGCGCATGCCGCCGAACCCGGCCACGAGCGCGAGCCAGCCGCCTGCCAGCGACGCGATGTGCAGACCGTCCTCCACGTTGTGCTCGAGGTCCTCGAGGTCCATCAGGGCCGCCTCGGCCAGGTAGTCGGCGGCGAGATCGAGGTGCCCGACCTCGGCGGCCATCACCGCCTGAGTACACGCCGACAGCGACGAGTCGCGCACGGTGAGCGGCTCATAGTACGCGAACGCGCGCGCCTTCTCCTCGGCCGTGAACGCGTCCCCGCACCAGTGCATCGCCAGCATCAGATCGGCCTGCTTGATCACCTGCTTGGGGTACAGGTCGAAGTACGGCGCGTGCAGCAACAGCGGGTACTCCTGCTCGCGGGCCGAGCGCTCGAAGTCCCATGGCTGCCAGCTGGTGAACCCGCGACACTGCTCGTGCACCCGCTTCTTCGCGTTGTACGGCACCGCTATCCGCTCAGCGGCGTCCAGCCAGGACGCGATCTCGTCGGCCGGGACGTCCGGTGCCGGCCAGCGCTTCGCCGCCTGCGCCGCGGACCGCAGGTTCTGCGCCGCCATCAGGTTCGTGTAGGTGTTGTCGTCGCACAGCGCGGTGTACTCGTCCGGGCCGGTGACGCCGTCGATGTGGAATTCCCCGTCGTCGCCGGTGTAGCCGAGCGACATCCACAGCCGGGCCGTCTCGATCAGCAGTGGCAGCGCGCACGTCTGCCCGAAGTCCTCATCCGCGCTCCACCACAGGTAGCGTGCCGCCGCGACCGCGATGTCGGCGTTGACGTGCACGGCGGCCGTGCCGGCCGGCCAGTACGCCGAGCACTCCTGGCCGCGGATCGTCCGCCACGGGAACATCGCGCCGCCCAGCCGCAGCGTCCTGGCCCGCTCCTTCGCGAGGTCCATCGTGGCCAGCCGCCAGCGCAGCGCGTCCCCGGCGGCCTCCCGCGCGGTGGCGGTGAGCAGCGGCAGGACGAACGACTCGGTGTCCCAGAACGCGTGCCCGTCGTAGCCGGTGCCGGTGAGGCCCTTGGCCGCGATGGCCCGCCGCTCGGCGCGGGCACCGGCCTGGTACGCGTGGAAGATGCCGAACCGGACGGCCTGCTGGATCTCGACCGGGCCGTCGAGCTCGACGTCGGCGCCGGACCAGAAGTCGTCGAACGCGGCCTGCTGCTCCCGGTAGATGGTGTCCCATCCGGCGTCGAGCGCGCTCAGCAGCGCCGCGGAGACCTGGTCGCGCAGCGCCGGGACGGACCTCTGGCTCGACCAGCCGTAGGCGACGAACTTGACCAGCCGCAGCTGCTCGCCGAGGCCCAGGCTGGTCGAGACCGAGACCCGGGCCCAGTTTGGCTGCTGCGCCGTGACCTCGGTCGCGTGCCGGTCCGGCGTGAAGATCCGGTGATCCATCGCCGCCGCCAGCCGCAGCTTGCTCGACCGGGTGCGGTGGATGAGCAGCGCGCGCAGCCCCTCGGCGAGGTGCTCGACCGGCTCGAGCGCGTTCTCGATCACCGCGGTCACCCGCGGGTCGCCGGACTGCCGCGGCGTCGGCTCGTTCGCGACCAGCTCGGACTGCGCGACGATCCGCAGCGGCTGGTCGATCGGTTCGACCCGGTAGTCGATCGCGAGCAGCGAGCGGCGGGTCAGCGAGACGATCCGGGTGCTGCCGATCCGGACCTTCTTGCCGGCCGGGGAGCACCAGTCGAAGACCCGCTCGAGCACGCCGCGGCGCAGGTCGAGGACGCGCTCGTGCGAGAGGATCTCGCCGTAGCGAAGGTCGAGCGGCTCGTCGTCGACGAGCAGCCGGATCAGCTTGCCGTCCGTGACGTTGAGCACGGTCTGGCCGGACTCCGGGTAGCCGTAGCCGGCCTCGGCGTAGGGAAGCGGGCGCGTTTCGTAGAACGAGGCGAGGTAGGTGCCGGGCAGCCCCGCCGGGTCACCCTCGTCCAGGTTGCCGCGCACGCCGATGTGCCCGTTGGAGAGCGTGAACAGCGACTCGGACACGGCGAGGGTCGCCTGGTCCAGGCCGACCTCGCGGACCTGCCACGGCTCGACCAGGAACCTGTGGCCGTCGCTCAGCGTGTGGGAGCCGTCCTGTTGGTGCTGCTCCCACTGACCTGCGCTAGACGCGACGCGTTCCGCTTCGCTCATGACAACTCGCGGCGCGTTTCTAGTGTCCGGTCAGGTTCACGCGCAGAACCTCGTTGGCATCTAGCGTCCGGCGAAGCGCCGCGTCGAGCGGCCAGGGAAATACGAGGTCGCGGTCCAGTCGGCTGTCCACGGCGGCCGCCGAAGCCCGCGGTAGGCGCGAGACGGCGGCCCGGTCAACGATCGGCTCGAACAGCGCGGCCGGCACCGCCAGGTAGTACAGGGACCGGCGCGGGCCCCCGGCCAGCCCGGCGGCGTACAGCAGCCCGCACGGCGTGATCACCCAGCATTCCGACCTGATCTCGACGCTGGAGTGGATCTCGGTGTCGCCCCATTCCACCGCGGCGAGGCGGGCACGCACCCGCCGCCTGTGGGCATCGTCGGTGAGCAGCCGCTCGAGATCCGCGCGCCGCATCCGCGGGCACGAGCCGAACTCCGCACCGAAGTACCGCTGCAGGACCTCGTCGAGAAAGGTAACCGGCCGCTCGCTCATGACCTGCCTCCTCCGGTCGTGACCATCGTCTTGCTCGTTCTCCGGCTCATCCGGCGGTGGTGATGGAGTCGTCGGTGATGCCGGCCGCGCGCCGCGCGGCCAGCCGGCGCTTCTGCGGCTCGATCGTGTAGCGCGGGTCCTTGGCGGACTGGATGCCCGCCCGGAACACGCCGAAGCGCGTGAGTGCCGAGGCGGCCAGCAAGGACAGGCCCGAAGCCACCGCGACGCCGCGACGCCGGCCGCCGAGCAGCGTCCCCGCTCCGCCGGCGACGGTGAGCGCCCGGCTCCACCGCAGCATCCGGCCGGCCGTGCCGTCGTGTAGCGGCTCGGCCGCGACCGGGTCCATCCGGTGATGCATCATCGTCGTCGCGGCGAGATCGCCCGCGACGCCGAGCACGGCCAGCTTGCGCGCGGGACCGGTCTGGGCGACCGGGGTGGTGACCATGGCCAGTCCGGCCGAGGCGAGGCTGGCCGAGCTGACGAACACGAACGGGAGCTCGTCGCGGGCGGCGTTCCACGTCGGGGTGGCGGTGTCGGCCAGCAGGACGGCGGTGTACGCCGCCAGGGCGGGTGCGAACGCCGCGGCTTGCAGCCCGGCCGGACCCTCAAGTGCGCGCAGGATCGTGCGCAGGGGGCCCAGCGGCAGCCGGCCGCCTAGCATCCGGTCGATCTCGGACGCGGAAGCGAGCCCGGCACCGACGCTGAAGGCACTGAGGATCCACGAACCCAGGCTCATCGGCGAGGTCAGCTTGATGGTCCGCAGCATGTTGAGGAACCGCCCGGGCCTGCCCAGGTCGTGGACCAGCGCGACGCCGCCCAGCCCGACGGCGGCCAGCGCGGACAGCCGGCAGTTGCGGCGCAGCTTCGGCCGCCCGGTCAGCTGGGCGCCGGCGGCGAGCAGCCCGGAACCGGCCGCGACACCGCCGAGGAACAGGTACGCCGCGACGTCTTCACCCCACGGCGCCGGCTTGACCACCGGACGGCCGTAGTAGGAGGTGAGCTCCGCTTCGGGCACCATCGGCATCTCACGCGAGCCGTCCGCGCCTCCGGACCCGGCCAGGGTCGCCCGGCTGACGGCGCTTGCCGCGCCGGCGGCCGCCGGGGGGCTCCGGGGGCCGCAGGCTGTCGTACTCGGAGGTGGTCACGAGCGGCCCTTGACGAACGAGAGGACCGCGGCGGCCAGCATGCCG
>CAWBDS010000010.1:0-279745 GCA_963787645.1 uncultured Actinomycetes bacterium
CGTATGCAGGGACCGGCAGGCCAAGGGCGCGCATGGCGCAATCGGGTAGACGCGTAAATGGCGGGTATTCGGGTTGCAGTCCCACCCGCAGGGCGTCCGTCTCCCGGATTCCATCCACGACTCGGTATTGCGCCATCGGCCGGATGGGCGGTATCCAGCCCGTGGCGAGAGCCGCGAGCAAGCCGGGTAGTGCCTTGATGAGAGGGTGGCCGGGGCTCAGGTCCCATCCAACATAGTTGTGCAGCACCCCGGCCGGGTGAGGAGCTTCGATGATGACTGCATGTTCGCAGCCGAGGAGCGAGGCGGTGCCTTTGACTAGTCGGCTATTGAGGCCCGCCGGGCCGTAGAAAGGAAAATTCTCAGCCGGGTTCTGGGTTCCGTGTATATCGAGGACTAGGTTTGCTTTCCGTGCTAGCAGGGTTACCTGCCAGGCGTCTCGCTGTTCTCGGTTCCCGCCTGGGCTGCCGGGAAAGCAATCTGTTATGTTGGCATCGTACCCGCGTCGCGGGTTCCAACCCGGGCTCGGGGCTTCCCGGGTAAAGCAAACGATATCCGGGTGGCCGCCCAGGCTATTAAGTACCTTGGCTACCTGATCGGATGGCCATTCGTCAAGGTGCATCCTGTTGAGCACCAAAATCTTGGGCACACGGCCTCCAAAATGCCGATATCGAAGGAGGCGGCCATCGCGGAGCGGCGGGGGCCACGCCGTCGTGACTGGATCCCGCCGCTTCCGCAAGCTCGTGATCTGGCGCCGCTACGCGGGCCGCTTCCGGTCATAGAGCAGGCAGATCGCGCCGCTATCGGTGGGCGTGGTTTCTGCCAGTGACCAGGCCGAGCCGGGCAGGTCATCGCCGAACAGCCGGGCGCCGCCGCCGGCGAGTGCCGGGCATAGCGTGATGCTGAGCCGGTCCACTTCGCCGGCCGCCAGCAGGTTGCGGATGATGCTGGCGCTGGCGAGGACGATGATGTCGCCTCCCCCTGCTTGCGCAGGCGGCGCACCTCCGCGGCCGGGTCGTCGGCGACGATGCGCGAGTTGGGCCAGCCGGCCTCTTGCAGGGTGGTGGAGAAGACAACCTTATCTACCGCGTTGAGCCATTGCGCGAAGGCGCGGTCCCGGGGGTCCGCGTCGGGGTTATCGGCCACCGCGGGCCAGTAGGAGGCGAAGCCCTGGTAGTTCTTACGGCCCAGCAGCGCCGTGCTGGCCGGGTTGGTGACTTTCACCATGTGCTCGCGGGCGCCGTCGGTCAGGGCGTGGGGAACGATCCAGCTCATGTCGTAGTCCCCGCCGGGGCCGTTCACCCGGCCGTCGAGGGACACGGAGATATTGGCGACCACGGTGCGGCCGGCCGGCTCATCGCTTGGCGTACTCATTTTCTGCCTCCGCCTTGGGTTTTCCGGTTGGTGAGGTTCTGACCCCCACCAATGCTGGCGCAGGCGGCAGTCTGCTCGAATCTGCGAGATCACCAGTCGGTTATCCAGGTGTCCGCCGCTGCGGGTAGATCTATGGTGGACAAGCGGGCGGCCGGGCCGTGAACAGGTGGCCACTACGCTTACGAATGGTGGCGGCACTCAACGGAACCTGCTGGGGACCCAGGCTGTGGTGTCGCTGACGTTTCGTTTGCTGTGTGATGGGCTGGATGTGACGGAGCCAAGTACAGCCTTGATCGGCCGTGAGCGCGAGTGCGGCCGGATCGAGCGGTTGATCCGCGACGCCCGCAACGGCGAGGGCGGCTCTCTGGTGTTGCTGGGCGAGCCGGGGATCGGTAAGACGGCGTTGCTTGAGCACGCCGCGCAGGTGGCTGGGACGGCGACCGTACTGCGTGCCGGGGGCGTGGAGGCCGAGTCCAATCTTGCCTTCGCCGGGCTGCATAGCCTGTTGCACCCCATCTTGGGCAAGCTCGACCAGCTGGCCGGACCGCAGCGGCAGGCACTCGCTGGGGCGCTCGGGCTGGCACCGTCGTCGCGTCCGGACCGTCTTTTCGTCTCCGCGGCGGTGCTTGGCCTCCTCGCTGCCGCAGCGGAAGATCGTCCGGTGCTATGCCTCGTCGATGACGCACAGTGGATAGACAGCCCCTCGGCTGGTGCGCTGGTGTTCACTGCCCGGCGGCTGCGCGCCGAGCGCGTGGCGATCGTGTTCGCGGCCCGCGAGAGTGAGCTGCACCAGTTTCAGGCCCAGGACCTGCCGGAAATCTATCTCGGCAGCCTGCCCGAAGCCGCCGCCGGGCAGCTCCTGGACCGCGCCGCGCCTGGCATCGCACCCACTGTCCGCAACCGGCTGCTGGCCGATGCCAACGGGAACCCGCTGGCGCTGCTCGAGTTGCCCGGCGAACTGACGACCGCGCAGCTCGGGGGGCGGGCGCCGCTACCGGAGGCAATCCCGCTCACGCCCCGCCTGCGACGGATCTTCCGGGACCGCGTCGAGGTGTTGCCCGCGCCAACGCGCCTTGCGCTGCTCCTGGCCGCGGCTGACGATACCGGCGACGTCACGGCGGTGCTGGGCGCCGCCGAACGGCTGAAGCTTCCCGCCGACGCGCTCGACCCCGCGGAAACCGCCGGGCTGGTCCGCACAGTCGGCGGGATGCTCACCTTCCGGCATCCGCTGGTGCGCTCGGTCCTGTACGAAGGGGCCCCCGTCCGCGAGCGGCAACGCGTCCACGCTGCGCTTGCCGAAGCGCTGCGCGGTGACCAAGATGCCGATCGCCGTCTCTGGCACCAGGCCATGGCCACGCTCACCGGTGACGAGGAGATCGCGGCGGCGCTGGAGGCATCCGCCCGGCGGGCGCAGCAGCGCGCAGGCCACGCCTCAGCGGCCACCGGGTTCGAGCGCGCCGCGGCACTGACGGTTGACCAGTCCCGCGTGGTTCCTCGCCTCGCCGCTGCGGCCCAGGCGGCATGGGATGCTGGGCAGGCCGGGCGGGCCCGGACGCTGATCGCCCGCGCCTACCCGCTGGCCGGCCCGCACGACCGCGCCCGGCTGCTGCACCTTAGCGGAGTCATCGAGGCTAGCTGCGGCAACATCGCCCGCGCGGTCATCACGCAGCTCGAGGGCGCTGACCTGAGCGACGACTCCTCGCTGACCCTGGAGATGCTGCACGAGGCCGCCGAAGGCGCCGCCGACACTCGCGACCTGCCCAGGCTGGCCGATATCAGCGCCCGGGTATCGAACACCCCGGGCAACACGACGCGAGATCAGCTCAGCCGCTTTGTGGTCACCGGGATTACGGCCCTGTTCGGTGGCGACCCTTGTGGCGGGCGCGTGGCCTTCACCGAGGCGCTGACCCTGGCCGCACAGTTTGATAACGATGCGATGGCGCAGCTGTGGGCCGTGAACGCTGCGTGGCTGGATGCCGACATCGGGGCCAGCCTGCGGTTCGCCGCCCGGGCCGCCGCTCTCGCCCGGGCGCAAGGGCTGCTCAGCCTGCTGCCGGCTGCCCTCAACCAGCAGGCACGGGAACTGCTGCGCAACAGCAGCTTCACCCAGGCCTACGCGGCGGCCGAAGAGGGATATCTCCTATCCACCGACCTGGGCCGCGGCTGGGGCTGGCATCTGAACACGATGGCCTGCGTGGAGGCGGTCTGGGGACGCGAAGCAGACGCGCGCCAGCACGCCAAGCAGGTGCTCGAGCTAGCGCATGTCCGCGGCGATATCCTGCTCACCATGGCCTCCCAGGCGGCCACCGGGCTGCTCGCCCTGACCACCGGCAGGCCAGCCGACGCAGCCCGCATCTTGCTGGAGATCTCCGCCAGGAACTGGCCGGAGGTGCTGCCCAGCGTCGCTGTCGTCTCGAATCCCGACGCAGACGCGATAGAAGCGATCCTGCGCGCGGGCCAGCCTCGCGAGCTCACCAGCGCGCCGCTCGCCCACATCCGCGTCTGGGCCGAACATTTCCCAGCTGACGCCCGCAAGTCCGTGCTCGCACGCTGCGAGGCGCTGCTTGGCACCCGCCCGCCGGGCGCGGCCTTCACCGAGGCGCTGGAACTGGGACGCGCACTGGCACCGTTCGAACGAGCCCGGACCGAGCTACTCTACGGCGAGTGGCTGCGCCGCGAGCGGAAACGCATTCAGGCACGCCTCCATCTGCGTGCGGCTGCTGACCTGTTCCACGCGCTCGGCACGCCCTCCTGGGCACAACGCGCCGAAGCGGAACTACGCGCCACTGGCGAGACCGCCCGCAAGCGCACCATCCCCACCCTCGGCCAGCTCACCCCGCAGGAGCTCAAAATTGCCGGGCTCGTGGCAGAGGGACTGACCAACCGCGATATCGCTGCCCAGCTGTTCCTGAGCCCACGCACCATCGATTACCACTTGCACAAGGTCTTCAGCAAGCTCGGCATCAGATCCCGAGCCGAACTGATCCGACACGGAGTCACACAGCAGAACCCATGATGAGGCAAAGAACGCTACACGGCTTACCAGCGGGAAGCCGACGAGGAGGAAGACGGCAAGGTCACCGAGGTGGACGCCATCCGAGGCTACGTCGAGGCCCTCGGCGGGACGGTCGACGTCGTAGCCCAGGTGGGCGACTGGACGGGCAGGGTCGCATGAGCGCGGAGCTGAAGTGTGTCATTACCGTTTGCATGGTGGAGTATGGCCTCATCCGCAGAGCGTCGGCTGACCTGGAATGATCCCTAACCCGCACGCTGCCGTGACCGGCGCAGCTACTAAAAAGCTGTACGGCCAACTAGATCAGGCCGTATGTGAGATTCGTTCAAGCTGGCCGGGCTGGGAGTACTCGACCGACGTGCATAACGCGAACACTATCTGGCGTCACCTCGTAGAGCACACGGTACTGATCGAGGCGTAGCCTCCTGAAATCGGTCTCACCAAGAGAGCTGCTTCCTTCTGGCCGCGGTTCGACGGCCAGCGCAGCTATCCCGCGGGCGATATGTCTAGCTCCTTCGGGATCCGTAACGCGCAGCGACCGATAGGCGTTCATAGCTGCGGACAGCCAGATGACGGCTAAAGTCATGACTCCACGTCAAGGGATGCCATGAACTGGTCATGCGGGACGCCCGGCTCATTACGCGCGTTGATCGCCTCGCAGAGGGCGATGTCACTGTCGTCCTGGAACCGCTGAAGTTCATCAAGATCATCGACCGATATGAGCACCGCTGCAGGTTGCCCGTGCTCCGTGAGCACAACACGTTCATGGCTGCGCCGGGCACGGTCGACCAGTTCGGCGAGATGACTGCCGGCTTGAGGAACCGGACACGTGAACGTCATTCCAGCACTGTACAGCTGGATGCCGACAGTTGCCGGGTACGGCGCGCCTGGCGCGGCAGTACGCCGACGCGGGCCGCTCAGGGGACGCCTCCCGGCCGAGTCGGTACACGGCTTCGGGCCAGCCAGGAACTGCCCGAAGGCCGCGATGGCGGCGATGGCGGCGGACCCCGCAGCAGTCATCCGCTCCCGGGCGCCCCGATCGAGATGACGCTCATCGGACACCTCCGGGATTGGGCGGCAGATCGGCGCAGATTACCCGTTCTCAGCAAAGGCGGGAGTCTGTCAGGATGCGGGGCCGTGTCGCGTCGGGCGCTTCGCGGCCCTGGTGGGGGTGCGCCGTGCGAGTCGGCAGTACGTCGATCCCGGCCTCGTCAGCGATAGCCTCTTGGGGCGAGTACTCGCGCAGTTGTCCGGGATGGGCCGGGGACGCCCGATGGCCTGTAAGCACCTTGAGCCCGCGCCACCGGCTTGCTGGCCAGCGACGCGCGGAGGCTGATGTCGGTCTTCGAGGTGTGTCATTATCGTTTGCACAGGGGAGCCAGGTTGCACTCGCAGGTCAGGCCGCCCTGGTCCCAGGGGTCGGTGTGGTCCAGATCGCAGCGGGCGGCGGGACGGCCGCAGCCAGGGGCGGAGCACCGGACGCTGCGGGCGCGGATCCGGTGGGCGAGTTTGCGGCTGGGCTGGTAGCCCGGTTCGGCGCGGGCGTGGTCGCAGGGGCCGCGGGCGACTGGGATCATGGTGATGTTGACCAGGCCGGGTGGTGGATGGCGGCCCGTGGCGCAGCCGTGCGCGGCGGCGGTCCCGTCGGGGCCTACCGCGGTGACGCACCAGCGGGTCCGGGGGTGGCGGGCGGCCGCAGCGATCAGGTCGCGGGCGTCTTCGGCGTCCAGCAGGCCGAATCCGCCGGCCTCACCGGGCTGGTCCGACCGGCGCTGCATGGTCTCGAGCGGCACGGTGATGGTGACCAGGGCGACGCTCGGCTCCGATTGGCGGCGGGTGCCGCCGGTGGTGGGGCCGGGGCTGCTGGCGGGTGGCTCAGGGGCGTCGCTGCGACCGTGGGCGTCGCGGCTGTCGCGTTCCTGGAGGAGGTCCAGGTAGGCGCGGACGCGTAGTTCCTGGAGGCTGCCTTCGAGGCCGGCGGCGCGCAGGTCCAGAGCCCGCTGCTCGACGTGCTGCCAGGAGGCCAGGACTTCGTCGGGCGGCATCTCGTGGGCCACCATGCCGGCGTTTCCGGAGTCCTCGCGGAAGCGGCGGACGTGGGCGTACGTACGGGCCTCGTCCTTGCGGCGCTGGGCGACATCGGGGTCCAGGCTGAGCACTAGTCGGTGTGCGGCGTAGCGGAGCCGGGCAAACGACCTGGACTTGGCCAGCTCGGCGAGGATCGCGTCGGCCTTGGCCACGTCCTCGGCATTCAGGAACGCGGTCTCATCTTCGATGATCTTGACGGCGAACGGGTCGATCTGGCCCCTCTCGAGCGCCGCGAAGGTTAGGGGCAGGCGATCGGCCACCCGGCAGGCGTAAGCGATCTGGCCGGCCGCGGCGTCCCAGGTCAGGTGGAACTCCGCCATGACCTCGTCGGCGGCGAAGTCGCTGAACCCGGCCCGGCCGGGGTCACCGGGCTCGACAGCCGGGCGGCGCCGGGCCAGCTCTCGCATGGCGGCCAGCCGTACCCACGAGGACCACGCCTCCATGCGCCTGCCGCCGGACAGCACGCCGATCAACTGGTCGTCGGACAGGCCGGGAAGTCCCGAACCGCCCTCGCCGATGACGGCGTGCATCACCGTGCCCAGCAGCGGACCGGGCAGCATCGTGTCGGCCCGGCCGTCTTGCGCGAAGCCGGCGAGGGACAGTTCCTCGGGTGGCAGGCACACGAACAGACCTTGCTGCGGACCCTGAAAGTCATCGTCAGCGCTGTCCTCGGCCGGGACCGAGCCATATGGCTCGTCATCGTCCGGCTGAGGAGCGGGTGGAGGTTCCTGGAGCACGCACCACGCTCCGTTCGGAAGAAAATAATGAAGCATGTTCTTCGAATACTATATCATGCTACATGCGATAGCACAACGCGAATTGTATCTGTGTTTGAGTGCGAAAATACATAAGGAAGTGATATAAATAACTTATGGAAATCTTGAAGCCGGACGGCGGGACGCCGGACGACACGCTGGCGGCGGGAGTGGCGGCGGCCCTGGAGCGGCTGATCGGGCTGTTCCGGTCGCTGAGCCCGGCGAGCGGGCTGTCGCTGACGGCGGCGGCGACGCTGGCCACCTTGGAGCGGTCCGGGTCGTCGCGGCTGACCTGGCTGGCGGCTCGGGAGGGGGTGACGCAGCCGGCTATGACGCAGCTGATCGCCCGGCTGGAGGACGCGGGACTGGTCGACCGGGCCGCGGATCCGGCCGACGGGCGGGTCGTCCAGGTGCGGATCACCGCCGACGGCCGGGCCATCCTGGCCCGGCGGCGGGCGGTGCGGGCCGAGCGGGTGGCCGGGCTGCTGGACCGGATCAGCCCCGCCGAGCGGGAGGCGCTGGCGGCGGCTCTGCCCGCCATGGACGCTCTGGTCAACGCCGAGCGTGGCGAGCCAATGGCCGCGGGTGCTCAGGTTAAGGACGGACGCGGCGAGCCCATGCCGGAGCCGGTGGCAGCGGGGCCGATGAGGGGAGAACGGTGATGAGCGGGTCAGTGGCGAGTCCGTTCCGGCAGCCGAAGGCGGTCTTCGCGGTCGCGTTCGCCTGCGTGGTGTCGTTCATGGGGATCGGGCTGGTGGACCCGATCCTGCCCGCCATCTCCCATCAGCTGCACGCTTCGCCGAGCGAAGTGACGCTGCTGTTCACCAGCTACCTGGTGGTCACCGCGGTGGCAATGCTGATCACCAACTGGGTCTCCAGCAGGCTGGGGGCCAAGAAGACGCTGATCGCGGGGCTGATCCTGATCGTGATCTTCGCTGGGCTGGCCGGGGCCTCGCCCAGCATCAGCGAGATCATCGGCTTCCGGGCCGGCTGGGGGATCGGCAACGCGCTGTTCATCGCCACCTCGCTGGCGGTCATCGTGGCCTCGGCCAGCGGGGGCTTCGCGGGCGCCATCGTGCTGTACGAGACCGCGCTGGGCGTCGGCATCGCGATCGGCCCGCTGCTGGGCGGCACGCTGGGCGAGATCAGCTGGCGGGGCCCGTTCTACGGGGTGTCGGTCCTGATGGCCATCGCGCTGATCGCCACCGTGGTGCTGGTCGAACCCACCCCGAAACCCGCGCACAAGACCGGGCTGTCCGCGCCGCTGCGCGCGCTGAAGCACCGCGGCCTGCTCACCATGTCGCTGACCGCGTTGTGCTACAACTGGGGCTTCTTCACCGTCCTGGGGTACGCGCCGTTCCCGATGAACCTGAGCCCGATCCGGCTGGGGCTGGTGTTCACCGGGTGGGGCATCTTCGTGGCCCTGTTCGCGGTGTTCGGCGCGCCCCGGCTGCAGGCCAGTCTGGGTATCGCCCGGACCATGTACCTCAACCTGTCCGCCTTCGCGGTGGTGGTGCTGGTCATCGCCATCTGGACGACGAACCGCGCGGTGCTGATTCCGGCGGTCATCGTGTCCGGGATCTTCATCGGGGTCAACAACACGGTCACCACCCAGGCGGTGATGACCGTGTCCCCGGTGGAGAAGCCGGTGGCTTCGGCGGCCTACAGCTTCGTGCGGTTCATCGGCGGCGGCCTGGCCCCCTACGCGGCGGGCCGGCTGGTCATCGCGGTCAACATCCACTTCCCGTTCTTCATCGCGGCGGGCGCGATCGTGGCGGGCATCGTCATCTTGACCACCGCGCACAGCCTGCTCGCCGAGGCCGAGCGGGTCCAGGCCGAACAGGTCGGCGGCCCGGCGCTGGCCGCCGCCCAAGGCGTGATCCTGGCCGCCGTGGACAACTCGGCCATGGCGCCGCTGGTCATCGAGGCCGCGGCCCGGCTGGCCGCGGCCGACGGGCGCACCGTGCACGTGGTACACGCCCAGGAAGACGTCATCGCGAGCGATACGGGCACCGACGGCGAGGCGTCGCAGGGCGCCCAGGCGCTGGTCACGGCCCAGCTCAACGTGCTGGCCGCGCACCACGTGCCGGCCGAGGGCGAGGTGCTGCGGCACGCGCCGGGGCACGGCGCGGCCGGGCGGATGGTCGCCGAGTACGCGACCAGCATCGGGGCCAGCACGATCGTGGTCGGCGCCTCGTCACACGGCGGCCTGCCCGCGCTGATGGACGACAGCGCCAGCCAGGAACTGTGGCGGCACGCGCGCAGCAACATCGTCATCGTCAACCCGGACGCGCCGCAGACCCTCATCGCGCCGGACGACTGGAGCGAGCTGCCTCCCGGCCGAACTAACGTCGCCTAACGCTCGCTCGGTGCGACCGCGGCGGGCCGCCGCGCGCAGATCCTCGGACAGGTTCTCCAGCGCGGGCAGCGCCGCGATCAGGGCCGCCTCCTGCTCCGGAGGCAGATCCGCGACCCGCTCGGCCAAGATCGCGGCCCGCTGCGCGGCGATCCGCTGGTTGGCCTGCTCTCCCTCGGGCGTGACCTCGACCCGGGCGGCGCGAAAGTCGTCCGGGTCACGCAGCCGACGGATCAAGCCGAACGAGTCGAGCTTGCCGACCACCCGGGACAGCATGGTCGGGTTGAGCCCCTCGACCTCGGTGAGTTCGGTCAGGCCGAGCGGGCCGCGGCGGGTGACGATGCCGAGCACGGACGCCTGGGTCGGGGTCAGTCCCTCGCCCACCGAGGCGGCGTTCAGCTGGCGCGCGAGCCGCAACACGACCCGCCGCAGGCGGATGACGGTCTCCTCATCCATGCGCGCTGCCCTCCCTCGACGTCACGCTGGGTTCGGTTAAATCATCGCAGCCCACGGCCGTTTTATTACAGGTGCTCTTTCAGCCACCCGTGCACCTCGGGGATGCGGATGGCGAACAGGGTCAGGTGACCGTCGTGGTCGAACAACCGGGCCTGCACGCCAGGAATCCGCTCGGCGAGCCACTGGCCGTGGCCGAAGGGCACGAACCGGTCCTGCCGGCCGTGCATCAGCAGTACCGGAACCGAGATGTCTGACAGCGCGAAACCCCATGGGCTGCTGTGTGCCACCACGTCGTCCCACCAACCCTGGCTGCCCGGGCCCAGGCCCTCGTGATCGCAGTAGACGAGGTAGTCCAGCAGGGCATCCTTGAGCACGGCGGCGTCCGCGGGTGACACCAGGGACTGCAGGCCCTCAGCCACTTCGGCGGCCGAGGCGGACAGTATTTCCTCCCGGTCGGCTTCCAGCTTGGCCCGGGCGGCTCCGCGGTCGCGCTGGAACAGCCGGAAGTCCTCGACGTTGAGCTCGCCCATGCCGGCGAAAAAGTCGAGCCCTCCGGCGTCCATCGGGGCCAGCGAGGCCAGCGAGGCGACGGCGGTGACCAGGTCCGGCAGCAGCGCGGCGCAGGCCAGGACGTGCGGGCCACCGCCCGAGATGCCCCACATGGCCAGCCGGTCGATGCCGAGCTCGGCGCAGATGGCCCGGACGTCCGCGGCGCAGTCGGCCACGCTGCGGCCCGGCTGCGCGGTGGACCCGCCGTAGCCGGGCCGGTCGTAGCTGATCAGGCGCAGGCCGCGGACGGCCGCGTCGATCGTGTGGGGCGGGTAGAAGTGCCGGGAGTTCGGCGTGCCCATGTGGACCAGGACCGGACGGCCCTTCGGGTCGCCGGCTTCCTCGATGGCCAGCGTGCGGCCGTCCGGCGTCTGGACGGTGCGGTCCACGTCAGTCGGTGGCCAGGATGACGTCCGAGGCCTTGATCACCGCGGTGACCTGGCTGCCTTCGGTCAGGCCGAGCTGCTTGACCGCTTCGACGGTGATCGAGGCGACCAGACGCGCGCCGTTCGCGTCCAGCTCGACGTTGGCGATGGCCTCTCCGGCGTTGACGCTGATCACCGTGGCCGGGATCTGGTTGCGCGCACTCAGCTTCATGACTGTGACTCCTTGTCGTTGTGGTGCGGGACTACGTTAGCCGACCGGGTCACCAAGGCCGCGACCTGAGCGGCCAGCGGCGTCATCGCCGCCAGGCGGTTGTCCACGGTGTCGTGCGGCGCGGCGGGCTCGGCGCCTAGCCGGATGCGGTCGGTGAACTCCGCGAAGTTGGCCAGCTTGGCCGCGTCCCGGTCCAGCCCGCGGTCGGTCAGCCGGCGGCGCACGGTGGCCGGGTCCGACCTGACCCAGACCAGGTGCACGGGCCCGCCGCCCAGGTCGGCCACCCAGGAGCGCCACCGGCGCAGGTCGTGGATCTGCCCGGTGAACGGGCCGGACAGCAGCACCGGGCAGCCGTGCGCGCGGATCTCGCGGGCGGCGGCGGTCAGCCCGGCGTACTCGTGCACCTTGATGTGCTCGTCGTACCACGCGCCCTCGCGTTCGCCGGGCGGGCGTCCGCTGGCGGCCAGGACGGCGGCCACGAACGGGCCGTACAGGGTGTCCTTGTCCAGCAGGGCCGGGACCGGGTCGAGCGCAGCGAGCAGCAGCGCGGCCACGGTGCTCTTGCCGGCGCCGGGCGGCCCGGCCACCACCCACGCGGGTCCGGGGCCGCTCATGACCGGGCCCTTCGACTCAAGAGCCAGAACAGCAGGCGGTGGCGACGCGCGCCAGTCTCGGTTTCGGCCTGGCGGGACGCGGCCACCGCGGCGTAGCCGTACTCACGCATCTGCTGCTCGTAGTCGCCGATGGCGGCCACGGGGTCCGTGCCATCGGCTGCCCCCAGCAGGCGGCTGAGCAGCGCGGCGTCCTTGAGCGCGGTGTTGGCGCCCGAACCGCCCGCCGGGCTCATCGCGTGGATGGCGTCGCCGAGCACGGTGACCCGGCTGGGCGGCCAGGCGGGCACGGCCGGGGAGGTGCGGACCCGGATGGCGAACGTCTCCCCGACGTCGGCCTGGGCGTGCAGCGCCCGCAGGTCCGGATGCCAGGTCCTGATCAGCCCGGCGGACAGCTCGTGCAGCCCGGCCGGATCCAGCGTGGTGAGCTGCTCGTCCGAGACTCCGAAGGCCCGGCGATCCCCGGCCAGCGCCCACATCAAGTAGTCTCGCCCCGGCGACAGGCCGAACGCCTGGGGCGGCTCGCGGAACCGGACCACCCCCATCGCCATGCCGATCCGGCCGCCGACCACAGCGGTGAAGCCGTCGCTGAAGCCAGCCGCGAGCGGCACGTCCGGGCCCAGTGGGGTCTTGCCGTAGATGCAGCGCGCGCCGGTGTCCGTCGGCGACGCGGCAGGCAGGTACTGCCGACGCACCGCGGAG
Source organism: uncultured Actinomycetes bacterium (assembly GCA_963787645.1). Lineage (GTDB taxonomy): Bacteria > Actinomycetota > Actinomycetes > Streptosporangiales > Streptosporangiaceae > Palsa-504. Next base: position 12,499 of record CAWBDS010000010.1, read on the forward strand.
CTGACGCCGTCCGCGCCGACCAGCACGTCCGCATCGGCTTCCCGGCCATCCGCGAAGAACAGCCGCACACCGTCGGAGTCGGCCTGGTACCGGGCCAGCTCGTGGCCGAAGGCGATCCGGCCGTCCAGACCCTGGGCCAGGACCTCGCGGAACGTCTGGCGGTCGACCGAGGTGGACAACGTGGCGGGCGCGTACGGGTCGGCGCCGGACCCGGCGGTGCCCTGCTCACGCAGCACCCGCAGCTGTTCGGTCACCACGGCCAGGCGCGTGCTCGGCCGACCGCACGTGGCCTGGAACACGGCCAGGGCCTCCGGTGGCAGGCACGCCTGCAGGGCCAGGCCCGCCCGGGCGTCCACGTGCAGCCGGTAGCCCGGCCGGCGGCCGACCATGCCGGCGTCGCGTTCGTAGACGGTGACGTCGGCTCCCGCCCGCAGCAGGCCCTGGGCCAGGCACAGGCCCCCCAGCCCGGCGCCGGCCACCGCGACGCGAAGATTCTCCATGCCTGCTAACCTAGGGCGCACCGGCGATGAGGCTCGCCATGAACCGCGCGACCGCGCTGATGGCCTCTACCTAGCGACTTTGGGTAGGAGGCCGCCTCATGTCGGGTGCGCTCCCGATTCCTGTCATCCAGCTGTTGCAGGTGCTAACCGTCGCGGTCGGTGCGCCGGGTGTGACGGGCGTGATCGCCAAGGTCGAGGCGCGGCTGCAGGGTCGGCGCGGGCCCCGGGTGCTGCAGCCCTATTACGACCTGGGCAAGCTGTTCCGCAAGGAGGCGCTGGCGCCGGAGGGCGCGAGCTGGTTCTTCCTGGCCGCCCCGGTCATCGCGGTGGCGGCCTACCTGACCATTCCGCTGCTGATCCCGGTGCTGACCAGCTATCCGCTGCCGTTGGGCTACATGGGCGACATCCTGGGCGGCGGGTTCCTGCTGTCGCTGGCCAGCTTCGTGGTCGCGACCGCCGCACTGGAGACCGGCGATCCGTACGCGCAGATGGGGTCAAGCCGGACCAAGACATTCTCGGCTATCGGCGAGCCGGTGGTGCTGTTCGTGGTGTTCACCGTGGCCCTGCTGACCGGCACCGACCTGCCGTACGCGCTCGCGGCGACGGTCCGGTCCAGCGCCGGCCAGATCGTCCGGCCCGCGCACTTGCTGGCCTCGGTCGCGCTGTTCATGGTCATCCTGGCCGAGACGGGGCGGATCCCGGTGGAGACGCACACCGGGACCAACGAGTTCGGGATGATCGAGGAAGCCCGGGCCTTCGAGCACTCCGGCCCGTACTTCGCGCTGCTGCGGTGGGGTTCGGAACTCAAGCAGCTGATCTTGTACACCATCTTGGCCGATGTGTTCCTGGCCCCCTGGGGGCTGGCCTCCACGCAGCAGGCCGGTGCCGTGCTGCTGGCCATCGTGGCCCTGCTGGCCAAGGCCTGCGCGGTCGGCTGCCTGGTCGCGGTGATCGACAACTCCTTCGCCAAACTGCGCCTGTTCAAGATCACCGAGTTCGTCTCGGCCGCGTTCCTGATCGCCGTGCTCGGGGTGTTCACGCTCTACCTGGGAGGTGGCTGAGCATGGCGCAAGCGGCGCCCTCTGCGACCGTGGGCGTAGCCAACGTGATCGGCGCGGCGATGCTGCTGATCGAGTTCGGCATGCTGCGTCAGGCGCTGATCCGGGACCAGATGCGACTGTACATGGCGCAGTCCGCGCTGCTCTCGGTGCTGGCCATCGTGATCGCAGCGGACCGCAACCTGCCCCACCTGTACGCGCTGGCCGCGCTGTCGGCCGCCCTGAAGGTGGTCGCGGTGCCGCTGGTGATGCGGCGGCTGCTGGACCGGTTCTTGCCGGACGACGCGGACGAGGCCCCGGGGGTGGCGGGCAGCCAGACGCTCAGCCCGGCGTCCGCGGTGCTGGCCGGGATCGTGCTGGCCGCGTTCGGGTTCTTCAGCTTCGGGTCGCTGAAGTTTCACGGGCCGGCCGCGCCGGCCCTGGCGCTGGCCCTGGCGGCCGGGATGGTGCTGGTCGCGTTCTGGCTGATGATCGTGCGCCGGGACGTGGCCTCCCAGGCCATCGGGTTCTTCTCGCTGGAGAATGCGATCTCGCTGGCCGCGCTGGTGGTGGCGGCCGGGCTGCCGCTGATCTTGGAGACCGCGTTCCTGTTCGACCTGCTGGTGGCGGTGGTGGTGTTCGGCATGCTGATCCGCGCGCACCATGGCCGGTCCGAGTCCCTGTCCACCTCCGACCTGACCAGGCTGCGGGGGTGAGCCGATGCTCGGCGTGATCTTGGCCCTGCTGATCGCCCCGCTGGCGGCCGGCGTGATCTGTGTGGCGCTGCCCCGGACCGCCGCCCGGTCCGTCACCGTGCTGTCCGGCCTGGCCTGCTTCGCGCTGGTCCTGGTGCTCATCCCGGCGGTCGCGCACCGGGACGTGAACTACTCCGGTTATCTGCGGGCCGACGCGCTCAGCGCGATCTTTCTGCTGGCCACGAGCTTCCTATACGCCGCCGTGGCGCTGTACTCGGTCGGGTACCTCAAGCAGCACGAGGACCTGTACGCGCGGCGGTTCTACGCCGGACTGAACCTGTTCGCCTGGTCGATGCTGGCCGCCCCGCTGATGAGCAGCCTGGCTTTGCTGTGGATCGCGGTCGAGATCACCACGATCATCTCGGCGCTGCTGGTAGCGATCGAGGCTGTGCCGACTAACCACGGGGACGGCGCCGCCGAGGCGGCCTGGAAGTATGTGCTGATCGCCAGCGCGGGTCTGGGGCTGGCCCTGCTCGGCACGATGTTCGCGTACTTCGCCGGCTCCCAGGTGCTCGGCCAGCACTACAACCTGGCCATCCAGCCGCTGATCGCGGCGGGCGCGCACCTGCCGCACACCCCGGTGCGGCTGGCGTTCCTGCTGGCCCTGCTCGGCTACGGGACCAAGGTCGGCCTGTTCCCGGTGCACACCTGGCTGCCGGACGCGCACTCCGAGGCGCCGACGCCGGTGTCCGCGCTGCTGTCCGGATCGCTGCTCGCGGTGAGCTTCTACGCGGTGCTGCGCTTCTACCAGGTCGCCGCGGCGACGCTGGGCACTGGTTTCCCGCGGGACGCGCTGCTGGCCTTCGGGGTGGCCTCGCTGCTGCTGGCCGCGCTGTACGTGTTCGGCCAGCGCGACATCAAGCGGCTGCTGGCCTACTCCAGCATCGAGCACATGGGCATCTTGGCCATCGGGGTCAGCTTCGGCGCGCCGGTGGCGCTGGCCGGGGTGCTGCTGCACGTGCTCGCGCACGCGGCGGCCAAGGGCAACGCGTTCATGGGCGCGGGCGTGTTCACGGTGAAGTACCGCACCAAGCAGATCGCGAGCATGCGCGGCGCACTGGACCTGCTGCCGTGGAGCGGGCCGCTGTTCCTGCTCGCGCTTTTCGCGCTGTCCGCGCTGCCGCCCTCGGGCATCTTCCGCAGCGAGTTCCAGATCGTGGCGGGCGGCCTGGCCAGCGGAAACTATGCTGCTGCCGCGATCCTGGTCGTCCTGGTCACGGTGGCGTTCTTCGGGCTGACCACGGCCACCACCCGGATCCTGTTCACCCCGGCTCCGCTCTGTTCATCTCCGGCGCTGTCGGCCGCGGCGGCCACCGAGCGCGGTGAACCCAGCGCCTGGATGGTGGTCCCGGCGGTGGCCGGCCTGGCGGCCCTGTTCATCTTGGGCCTGCACCCGCCGGGTGAGCTCACCGGGCTGATCGCCCGAGCAGTGACCGAGCTGGGGGCGACGCGATGACCATGACCCAGCCGGACGTCCGCGCGCTGTGGGCGGAACTGGAGGCGCGAGTGGCGGCGGGCGGCCGCTTCGCCGACTTGTTCGTCACCACCCAGGACGGCGTGGCCCTGTCCGCACACGTCGCGACGGCCGGCGACGTCGACACCCTGGAGGTAACGCTGCCGCCCGGGACCGCCGGCTATCCCGCGCTCACCCCCCGGATCGGCGCCGCGTTCTGGTACGAGCGCGTGATCCACGACGAGACCGGCCTGGTACCTGAGGGCCATCCCCGGCTCGCGCCGCTGTTGCGCCCGGGCCAGCCGCTGCCCCGGCACGTGGAGGGTTACGGGCTGTTCACCATCCCGCACGGCCCGGTCCGCTCCGGGATCATGGAATCGATCGAGTACCTGGTCGAGACGCCGGGCGAGGCCATCCCGCACCTGAACATGCGGGTCTTCTACAAGCATCGCGGCGTGGAGTCCCGGTTCGCCGGGCTCACCCTGGCCGACGGCGTCCTGCTGGCCGAACGCACCGAGGGCATCGCCTCGGTGGCGCACGCCCTGGCCTTCTGCCACGCCGCCGAGCAGATCGCGGGCTGCGCGGTGCCAGCGGCCGCGGGCCTGATCCGGGTGCTGCACGCCGAGCTGGAACGGATCGTCAACCACCTCGACGTGGCCATGCGGCTGTCGGACGCGGCCGGGCTCGCGGTGGCCACGGCCCGGATGGCGCTGCACAAGGAGCGGGTGATGCGGCTGGTCAGCCAGATGTGCGGCGGCCGGTTCGGCCGCGGCGTGGTGGTCCCCGGCGGGGTCACCGCGCTGCCGCGGCTCTCCCCCGCCGACCTGCGCGCCGAACTCGACAAGCTGAGCGGGCCGATCGCCGCGGACGGCACCGCGCTGATGGCCACCTCCTCGTTCCTGGACCGGCTACGCGGCACCGGGCCGCTGACCCCCGCGCGGGCTCGCGAGCACGGGGCGCTGGGGCCGATCGGCAAGGCATCCGGGTTCGCCGACGATCACCGGCTGGCCCGCCCCTACGACGGCTACCGCAGGTTGGCGGGGCCGCCCGCCCGCGCCCACACGGCTGGTGACGCGCTGGCCCGGCTGCGGGTCCGGTGGGAGGAGGTGGACTCCTCGTTCGGTCTGCTTCGGCAGGCCGCCGACGCTCTTTCTTCCGAACGGGCCACCGATCAGCTTCGGGTCTCCTGCGAGCCGGCCGGGGGACGCGCGCTGGGCTGGGCCGAGGCGCCGCAGGGCGAGGTGCTGTACGACGTTTCGCTACGCGAGGGCCGGATCGTACGCTGCCACCCGCGGTCGGCCTCGTTCCACAACCTGGTGCTGATGCACGAGGTGTTCGCGGGTGACATCCTGACCGACTTCCCGTTTATCGAGGCCAGCTTCGGCCTGTCCGTGGCGGGGGTGGCCCTATGAGTCTGTGGGTGCTGCGCGGGCTGCGCGACGGGGTGGTGACCACCCGCTGGCCCGCCAAGCCCGACGCCTACGACGATGCCTGGCGGGGGCCGGTCCGGCCGGTCGGCGCCCCGGCCTCCGCTGATGTCGCGGACCTGTGCCCGACCGGCGCGATTGCGGTCAGCGCAGGCACCGCGCGCGTCGATCGGGGCCGGTGCATCCTGTGTGGCCGCTGCGTCGCCGAACGGCCCGATCTGTTCGCCTGGTCCCAGAGCGCCAGCGGCCTGGCCGCGTTCACCCGGGAACAGCTGGTCATCCCCGAACTCCCCGAGACCGACGCGGCCGTGGCCGCCGCCCGCGCCGCCCTGGCCATGCGGACCCGCGCGCTGCGCCGCAGCGTGCACGTCCGGCACGTGGACGCCGGGTCCGACGGCAGCGAGGAGTGCGAGATCCAGGCCCTGCTCGGCCCGGTCTATGACCTGCACCGGCTGGGCGTGTTCATCACCGCCACCCCCCGGCACGCCGACGTGCTGCTGGTCACCGGGGCGGGCGCGCACGGCATGACCGGCCCGCTGCGCACCACCTACGACGCGATGCCCGACCCGAAGGTGGTGATCGCCACCGGCACCGACGCGGTCAGCGGCGGCCTGCTGGCGGACAGCGAGGTCACCACCGGCGGTATCGGCACCACGGTACCGGTGGATATCTGGCTGGCCGGCTCCCCGCCGAGTCCGTTCGGCATATTGAATGCCCTGTTGATCGCGGTCGGCCATCTGACTCCGGAAGGGAGGCGGTCGCGGTGATTGGCCAGTTCGGTACGACACTGCTCGCGGCAGGCCTGATCCTGCTGGCGCTGGCCGCGGCCGCGGATTTCCTGGGCGGCCAGGTCATGCGATCCTTGGGGGCTGGGCCGTTGTACCTGCTCGGCGCGGCCGGGTCGGGCTGCCTGGCCGTGGCCGGCGGGTTCGCGCTGACCGGCCGATCGGTGACGCTGAACGTGGCGGGCTGGCTCGGCGATCCGCTCCCCGGCCAGCGGGCCGCCGAGCTGGCCGCCGACCGGCTGTCCGGCCTGTTCCTGGTCATGGCGTTCGGCGCGGCGCTGCCGATCTCGGTCGCGTTCGCGAGCTGGGCGCGGCGGCAGGGCCCGCGCCCGGGCCGGCTGGGCGCGAGCTACGCGCTGGCCCTGGGCGCGGTCGCGGTGATCGTGACCGCGCGCGACGCGTTCACCGCGCTGTTCGGGTGGGAGTCGCTGACCGTGGCCTTCTACCTGCTGGCCGGGGCGGAGCGGAACCGGCGGGACCGTTCGGGCGCGGCGCAGATCACGTTCGCGTTGGGCAAGTTCAGCGGGGCGGCGCTGCTGTTCGGACTGCTGCTGCTGGCGGCCAGGTCGCACTCGATCCTGCTGTCCTCGTTCGCGCACGTGCCCGGCGGCGCGGCCCGCACCACCGCGCAGGTGCTGCTGCTGACCGGGTTCGCGATCAAGGCCGGCCTGGTGCCGTTCCAGGTCTGGCTGCCGCGCGGCTACGCCGCCGCCCCCGGCCCGGCCCGCGCGATCATGGCCGGCGTCTGTGTCAACGTGGCCTTCTACGGCATGTGGCGGACGCTGGCCCTGCTCGGCCGGGCTCCCGGTTGGCTGACCGGCGCGGTGCTGGTGCTCGGCGCGGTGACCGCGCTGCTCGGCATCGCGCACGCGGCGGTGCAGAACCGGCTGTCCCGCGTCATCGCCTACTCCAGCATCGAGAACACCGGGCTGATCGTGACCGGCTTCGGCGTCGCGCTGACCGGCGCCGCGGTCGGCAACCGGACGCTGGTCGCGGTCGGGCTGCTGGCCGCGACCCTGCAGATGGTGGCGCACACCGCGGCCAAGTCGCTGCTGTTCACCGCGGTGGCCGGGCTCGAGGCGGGAGCCGGCGGGGACGACCTGGAGCAGCTGCGCGGGCGTGCCCGGCGCACCCCGTGGAGCGGCTTCGGCCTGGTCGTGGGCTCGGTGACGCTGGCCGGGCTGCCGCCGTCGGTGGGGTTCGTGTCCGAGTGGTTCCTGCTGGAGTCGCTGATGCAGCAGTTCCGCGTGCCGGGCCTCGGCTACCGGCTGGTCCTGGCGCTGGCCGGCGCCTCGGTCGCGCTGACCGCGGGCTTCGCCGGCGTCACCTTCGTCCGCCTGGTCGGGTTGGTGGTGAAGCGCAACGGCCCGGAGCCGGTCCAGGGGGGGCCGCTCACCTATGGCTGGGCGGGGCGCGCGGCCGTGCTCGTGCTGTCCGTGTGCTGCCTGGCCATCGCGGCGGTGACGCCGCTGGAGATCAGGGTCATCGCCGCCGGGCTGTCGCCGGTCGTGCCCGGCGGCCTGGTCATGGGGGCGCTGAAGTCACCGTGGGTACTCCAGCCGGTGTTCGCCGGGTTCTCGATCCTGTCGCCGTCCTGGTTGTGGGTGGAGATGCCGGTGATGCTGGCGGTGGTGGTGCTGTTCGCCTGGGTCGCGTCCGGGCGGCGGCTGCTGCAGGTCCGGCGGGTCCCGGCCTGGCGTTCGGCCACCATGGGGGTCGACGGCCTGGACTCCTACACCGCCTTCGGCTACGCCAACCCGACCCGCCGGGTCCTGGCCGGTGTCCTGTCCACTCGCGCCGAGATGGAGGTCGTGGAGACCTACCTGTACCGGCCCGCGCTGCGGGCCTTCCTGGCCGTGGTGGCCGTGGCCAAACGCCTCCAGTCGGGGCGCCTGGACGCGTACCTGCTCTACATGCTGATCGCGCTGATCGCCATCATCGCCGTGGTATCCGCTCTGGCCTGAACCCGCGACGGCCGGTCAGCTGGCCAGGGCGTCGGGGACGGCGGGGATGACCATCTCGAACGTGGAGCCCTCGCCGCTGGCGCTGTGGACCCGGACCGAGCCGCGATGGGCTTCGGCGATGGCCTGCACGATGGGCAGGCCGAGCCCGAATCCGCCCGCCTGGCGGTTACGGTACGGCTGGGCGCGGCTGAACCGGCGGAAGATGCGGTCGAGCTCGGTGGGCGGGATACCGCAACCCGAGTCGGTCACGGCCAGGACCACCTTCCCGCCGCCTTCGCGGTGGACGCTGACCTCGATGGTGTCGCCCGGCTCGGTGTGCGCGACGGCGTTCTCCAGCAGCGCGTCCAGCGCGGCGACCAGCCGGTCGGTGTCGCCGAGCACGGTCGCCTCCGCCACCTCGCCGAGCCGCCAGCGGCGCGGGATGTTGCCCCAGCGTTCCAGGGCGTCCAGGACCAGCCCATCGGCCGAGACCGGGGCCAGGTGCAGGAAGTCCGGGGTGCCGGCCGAGGCCAGCAGCAGCAGCCGGTTGGTCAGCCGGCGCAGCCGAGCCAGTTCGCCGGTCACCACCCGGGCGTCCGCGGCCACCGCCTGGTCGGTGGCGGCCCGCTCGATCAGCTCGGCGTGTCCCAGAGCCACGGTGATCGGGGTACCCAGCTCGTGCGAGGCGTCCTGCAGGAACTGGCGCTGCTGCTCCAGCAACCGCAGGTTCTCCTGGGAGATCCGCTGTACCTGCTCCATGGCGGTCAGCCGTTCCTGGGTAGCGGCCAGCCGGCGGCGGCCGTGCCACACCATGACCAGGAACATCAGCGCGATCAGCGGGACTTCGGCCAGGTAGTCGGCGTCTTGCTGGCCCTTGAGGACCTGCACGAAGATGATCCCGCCGGTGGCCAGCGTCACGGCCGCCCAGGTCAAGATGGTGGGCTGCAGGCGCCACAGCCGGAACCCGTAGACCACGGTCAGGCTGACCCAGATGGCCAGGAACGGTATCGTCGCCCAGTTGTCGAACAGCCGCATGGCGGCCAGGTTGAGCAGGACGAAAACCACCCAGGCGATGTCGGGTGCCATGGGGCGGATCCGCTGCAGGCTGATGTGCGGCGCACGCACCAGATGCGGTCTGCGGGCAATGGCGGGCGCGGGTGCGGCTGGCTCAGCCTCGCGATCCTGACCCTGCGTCCGCACGATCGTTCTCCATTGGCTGCAGCTCTGACCTGGTTGGGTGGGCTACATCCTAGGACAACCGGTCCAGGATGGGGCGTGCGGCCAGCGGACGGTCCACGGGTCGTCGGCCAGGTGGCGGTGCAGGCGCAGCAAGGTGGAGCCGATGCCGGGCGCGCCCTGCAGGTAGGTGGTCTCGGGCGGCAGATCCGGCTCGGGCGAGCGGAACTCGTAGTTAGACCAGCGCAGGCCGGTTTCGTCGGCCAGCGCCCGGTCCAAGATGTCGTCCACCAAGGTGACGGCGAAGGCCAGGTCCTCGGGCTCGCCGCCGAGTTGGTGCAGGTCGAGGAAGAACTCGGCCACGCCCGCCGAGCCGCAGCAGCGCGCCACGTTGTCCCAGAACCCGGGCTCGCGCCGGGCCGGGATCCCGCTGGTCAGGTCGGCCCGGGCGGCCCGGCGCAGCCAGGTCCGCCAGCCGGGGTCGCCAGTGGTCAGCTCCAGCTGGCGGAACAGCCAGCCGAGCCCGGGCGGCCCGTGGCACCAGCCCAGGGCGAACAGCTCCGTGCCATCGGGAGCGTGATGGAACGCCGCGCAGGTGTCTCCGTCGGTCCGGACCGTGGTCATGATCCAGTCGGTGGCGGCCAGGCTGGCCTCGGCGAACCGCCGTTCGCCGCTGACCTGGGCCAGGCGGGCCAGGAAGAACCCGATGCCCGCCGCGCCGTGCGCGAAGTTCGGGAAGCGGCGCTGGTCGCCGGGCCGTTCGGCCTCATAGGCGCGACCCAGGGACCACCGGATCCCGGACGGCGCGGCCTCGGCCTGGGCCAGCAGCCAGTCACCCGCCCGCACCGCCAGGTCGACGGCGGCCGGGCCCAGGTAATCAGCGCCCAGCGTCAGCATGAGGCAGCCGATGCCCGCCGTGCCCCAGCACATCTCGGTCAGGTCGTGCCAGTGCACCCCGCCGTCGTCGGCTTCCGTGGCCCGCCCGGCAATCGTGTCCAGGACTCGATGCGCCTGGCGGCTGGCCCGTTCGTCGTCCGCCGCGGCGGCCAGCTCGTGGAGCACGACGGCCCAGCCGCCGGTCCCGCTGAGCAACCCGCAGCCCGACCAGTCCGCGACGGCCTCGTCCAGGTGGGCATCCATCCACTGCGCGCCCGCCTGGGCGGCGGACAGCCAGCGCTGGTCGCCGGTGGTCCGGAACGCCTCCACGAAGAACATGACCGGGCCTGGCGGTACCCCAGGCGAAGCTGGGCGAGACCTCAGCGGACACCCCCGGCTGGACCGGCCAGGACCAGCCCTCCGGGTTACGCTGGGCCGTAGCCAGCAGCCAGTCGCCGGTTCGTTCGGCCGCTTGGAGGTAACGCAGGTGAACCCGACACCCCCGCTGGCCTTACGGCGAGTGACCCGTGCGGCCGCCGCCGGGACTCCCGGGCCGGGTCGGCCATCGGCCTGGGCGCGGGATCGTGGCCGAGCGGACCGGATGCCGGGCCGGGCGGGAGCTGGCCGCGGGTGCGGTTCTGGCGACGTGCCTCGACCTTCAGGGCCGTGGCGATGATCCCGGCCACCAAAGCGGTACTTACGGCGGCCAGGACCGTGAAGAAGACGGCTAGCGCGACCGCGGCCACGGGCTGGCCGAGGACGAACGCCGTGCCGCTCATGACCAAGATGATGCCGCCGACCACGATCGCGCCGGACTTCACCGCTTTGCGCGCCGACTGGTTCCGGGGCCGGGCCGGCGCCGGCGCCGGCGCGGGCACCGGTTCCGGTGTCCGTACCGGCTCGGCGGTGAGCGGGGGCAGGTCGGCGGTAAGGACGGCCAGGTCGGTATAGGTCCGCGCCGCGAGCGCCTGGCCCACCCGGGTATCCAGCTCGTCCTGGGTCAGCCGACCCTGGACGAACGCGGCCTTGAGCGCGTCAACCACCCGCTCGCGGTCGGTGTGCGCCGCCCGCATGCGGCCATCTCCCGTGCCCGATGTCACCGTCGCTCCTCCCAGTTCACCACCAGCCTAGCTCGCTACGGCAGCAGGTCCAGGGCGGCGCGGATGATGCTGTCGGTGTCCAGGCCGTTGTACCGGTACAAGTCCTCGATCGACCCGGACTGCCCGAACTTGGCCACGCCGAGCGCGGCGTGCGGGACCCGGTTGATGGTGGCCAGGAAGGCCAGCGTGTGCGGGTGCCCGTCCAGGACGGTGACCAGCGGCGTGGCCCGGGCGGCGGGGAACGCCTGGTCCAGGATCCACGTCTCCCCCGGCCCCTGCAGCCCCTGCCGGACGCGCAGCGCCTGGAAGAGCAGGCCCGGGCTGGTGACGCAGACCACGTCGGCGGGCGCGCCCGCCGCGGCTAGCCGGTCGGCGGCGGCCAGGGCCTCCGGGACGACCGCGCCCATGGCCGCGATGGTGACGCGCGGCGCTTCGGCGGCGCGGCGCAGCGGATAGGCCCCGGCCACCACCTGGCGGCAGCGCCGGGCCCGGGCCGCGGGATCGGCAGGCACCTGGGCCAGCTTCTGACTGACCGGGCGGGTGGACAGGCGCAGGTAAGCCGAACTCCCGTCGGGCCGGCCGAGCCGGGCCAAGCTGGCCAGCAGGCACCACTCGGTGTCGATGGCGAAGGCGGGCTCGTAGCTGACGCAGCCCGGCTGCTCGATCCCGATCGACGGGGTGGTGATCGACTGGTGCGCGCCGCCCTCGGGGGCCAGCGAGACCCCGGACGGCGTGCCGACCAGGATCGACTGGCCGCCCGCGTAGATCCCGAACGACCATGGTTCCAGCGCCCGCTCCACGAACGGGTCATAGAGCACTCCGATCGGCAGCAGCGGCTGGCCCCAGCGGCTCCAGGTCGCACCGAGCTCCCCGATCAGCCCGACCAGGTTGGTCTCGGCGATCCCGAGCTCGATGTGCTGACCGGTCGGCTTTTCCCGCCAGTGCAAGATGGTCTCGGCGTCGTCGGCGAACCAGTCGGTGCGCTCGCTCGCCGACCACACGCCCACCTTGTTGACCCACCCGCCGAGGTTGGTGCTCGAACTGACGTCCGGGCTGACCGTCACCACCCGGGCGGCCGCCTCCGGGGCCTCTCTGGTCAGGTCGAGCAGGGCCCGGCCCAGCGCGGCCTGGGTGGTGGCCGTCCCGGTCGGCACGTGGCCGAAGTCCGCGGGCATCGCGGGCGGCGCGTGCGCGGGAATGGCCGGGCGGCTGAGCCGCTGGCCGGTCTGCGCGCACAGCCGGCCGGCCGCGGTGTCTTCGGCGAAGCGCGGCCAGGGCCGGTCGGCGTCGATACCCAGGTGGGCGGCGGTTTCCCGCATCTGTTCGGCGGTCAGCAGCGCCGAGTGGTTCTGCGGGTGCCCCTCGACGGGCAGCCCGTAGCCCTTGATCGTGTAGGCCAGGATCAGCGTGGGCCGGTCATCCTCGATCGACCGGTACGCCTCGTCCAGCGCGGCCAGATCGTGGCCGCCTAGGTTGCGGATGGCCGCCGAGAGCGTGGCGTCGTCCAGCCCGGCGATCAGCCCCGCGATCGCGTCGTCGCCGCCGGGCAGCCGCCGGCGCAGTTCGGCGGCGTCGCAGCGGAGCAGCCGCTGGTACTCCGGGTTGGGCATCGCGTCGATCCGGTGCCGCAGCGCGTCGCCGCCAGGGCGGGCGAACAGGTCGTCCAGCAGCCGGCCGTACTTCAGCGTGATGACCTGCCAGCCGGCCGCGGTGAACATGCCGCGCAGCCGGTCGGCGGCGATCAGGGGCACCACCCGGTCCAGCGACTGGCGGTTCACGTCCACGACCCAGACGACCTCGCCCAGCTCGGCGACGCCGGGATCGACGATGGCTTCCCACACCGCCCCCTCGTCGAGCTCGGCGTCGCCCAGCAGCGAGTACTGCCGGCCCGGGCCGTCGGCGACCTGGAAACGGCTGCCGAGATAGCGCCGCGCCACCGCGCCCCAGATCGGCGCGGTCGCGCCGATGCCGACCGAACCGGTGGAGTAGTCGACCGGATCCGGGTCCTTGACCCGGCTGGGATAGCTCTGCAGCCCGGCAAAGGCTCGCAGCGTCGGCAGGTACGACTCATCGAGCTCACCCAGCAGGTAGTTGATCGCGTGCAGCACCGGCGAGGCGTGCGGCTTGACCGACACCCGGTCCTGGGCGCGCAGGTGGCCGAACCACAGCGAGGTCATGATCGAGACCATCGACGCGGACGACGCCTGATGGCCGCCGACCTTCATCCCGCCCGGATTGGGCCGGACCCGGTTCGCGTGATGGATGATCGCCGTGGACAGCCACAGCACCTGGCGCTCGATCTGACCCAGCGTGTCGAGGGTCTGCGCCTGCGGCGGGGACTCGATGATGTCGGCCATGGGTGCATGACAGCACGCTCTCGGCCCGGGCACAACTTTCGGGCGAAACGGTAACGATCCCGGAACGTTCGGTGCGTACGGTGGCCTTCGTGAGCGAGGCGCGATGGTCGCGAGCGGCGGCAGTACTAGGCGTCGTGGTGCTCGCGCAGTACGTCCTGGCCATCGTCCTGTCGGGCCTGGACCATCAGCTGACCGCCAGTAACGTCGCGACCGGCCTCGGATTCCTGGTCTTCGGCGGGGTGGCCATCGTGGTCGCCTATCACCAGCCGCGTAATCCGGTGGGCTGGCTGCTGGTCTTCTTCGTCTCCTTCTTCGCCCTGGGTATTGACGCGCAGGACTACGCGGTCTACTGCTATCTGCTCGGTCACCGCCTGCCCTTCGCCGCGGCGGCCGTGCTGATCAAGCCGATCGCGACGGCCGCATTCCTGCTGCTCCCGCTGGCTATCTTCCTGTTTCCGGACGGCCGCCTGGCCTCACGGCGCTGGCGGTGGGTGCTGTGGGCTTACGCGGTGGTCTCCGTCCTGGTGGTCGCCAACGCCTTCGGCCCGGCGGTCACCGCGGTGGCCGCCCATGATGTCCACATCGACAGCACGGCTGACGTCATCGATCTCAGCCGCCTGAAGGGCTGGGCGGTGCACCCGCCCGGGTGGCTCACGGTGGCGGTCTGGACGCTGCTCGGGGGGACCTGGCTCTCGTTCGTGGGCCATCAGTTCCTGGGCTGGCGCCGGTCGTCCGGAGAACGGCGCCAGCAGCTGAAGTGGCTGGCCTGCGGCGCGGCGGTGGCGCTGGGCGGCGGTGTGGTGGCCAGCTCGATCGTCTCGGGCATCTGGTCCACGATCCTCGGGACGGCCCTGTTCGCGCTGCCGGCCAGCATTGGGGTCGGGATCTTGAAGTACCGGCTGTACGACATCGACCGGATCATTAGCCGCACCCTGGCCTACACGATCATCACCGGCCTGCTCATCGGTGTCTACGCGGGCCTGGTCCTGCTGGCCACGGATGTGCTCAACCTGCACTCCTCGGTGGCGGTGGCGGCCGCCACGCTGGCGGCGGCGGCCCTGTTCAACCCGGTCCGGCGGCGGGTGCAGCGCATGGTGGACCGGCGGTTCAACCGGGCCCGGTACGACGCCGAACTGACCGTGGCCGCGTTCGCGGCCCGGCTGAAGGACGAGGTCGACCTGGACTCGGTCCGGGCCGACCTGGTCGGGATCGTCCAGCACACGCTGGAGCCCGCCCAGCTGTCGGTATGGATCAGCGGCGTGGCCCCGGCCTCAGCTGACCGGCAGCCAGTAGCAGCGTTCCTCGCCGTAGTCGGTGAACCCGGCCCGGAGCAGGGTCGGACCGGAGGTCAGGATCCGGCCCTTGACTAGGGCCAGCGTGGCGCCGTGCGCGCGGGCCAGGCGGAGCCGCTCGGCGAGCACCGCCCGGTAGCTGCCGCGTCCCCGTGACGCGGGCAGCGTGATCCCGCCCCACAGCTGGGCCACCTCGCCGTCCAGCGCGCAGCCGCCGGTGGTGACCGGCTCGCCGTCGACCAGGGCCACCACCCGGAAACTGGACCAGGCGGCCAGGCCGGCCAGCGTCTCGTCGAGCTGCCGGGCCAGCTCGGCCTCGTCTGGCTCCGGGCGTCCCCAGCCCTGCACGGTGATCGCGGAGGATGCGCGGAAGGTCCGCTCGTCGCGGACCAGCTCGACCACCACGTCGTCGGGGACGTCCAGCTCCGGCGGTTCGTCGCCGAGCTCGCGGGCCAGGATCTGCACGGCGTCGATCAGCGCGGCGTCCCGGGTCCGCAACACCTGCTCGGTATCGGCAGGCTGGGTCGCGGCTGAGATCCACCAGGCCACCCCGGGCACGCCCCACAGCCGGGCGTACGCGGCGATCTCCTCGATGACGTCGTCCAGCGGCCGGGTGGTCCGCGACCAGGTGACCTGCGCGGCGCGGAAGGTCGGGTCGAGCACGACGTCCGGGTAGCGGATCAGCCGATAGTCGTCGGTACGCAGCTCGACGGCACCGCCCGGCACCCACTCCATCGCGGCGGCCGCATCCAGCACGCGCTGCGGTGTCCAAGGATTCACGCCTGACCACCTCTCACCCGGGTACCGCTCTGTTGTGGTCCTGTCACTATTTTGACGGAACGGACCGTGGTGCGCGCTGAGAGCGGCGATCATCGCGGCCCCGGCGGCCAGCCCCAGAGCGAGGATGGGCCGGGCCGAAGCGGCCCCGGCCAGGGCCGCCCCGCCCGCCGCGCCGCCGTTCATGATCGAGTTGACCCAGGCCTGGGTTTCGGTGCCGCTATCCGGTAGCGCCGCACCCGCCGCGGCGCCGAACACCGTGGCCAGCGTGGGCCCGAGGCACAGACCCGCCAGCGGGGCGGCCACGGCCAGCAGCGGAGCGTACCGCCCGGCCGCGGCCAGCGCGGCCAGGCCGGTGGCGTATCCGGCCAGTAGCCAGTCCAGCCGGTAACCCTGGCGGCCCAGGAACAAGCTGCCGGCGATGCTGCCGATCGAGACTTCGGCCAGCAGCGGACCCGACGCCCACAGGGCGTGGTGCTGCCGGACGTAGGCGGTCAGGGCGACCTCGGTCGCGGTGAGCGCCACGTTGGTGAGCGCCGCGACCAGGAGGAGCCTACGGAGCGCTGTGGAGCGGAGTGGGCCGAACCGGGACCGCGGAGTGCACGCGCGCTTCGCCGGGCCCGGACCGATCCGCCGCGACGGCCCCACGATGGTGAGCACGGCCACACCGGTCAGCGCGAGCAGGACGGCCACCGCGGCGGCCGGGGCCAGGCCGGTGGCCAGCCCGCTGGCCAGCACCGGGCCGGTGATGTAGGCCAGGTCGAACACGGCGGCGTCCAGCGCGAAGGCGGTCTGGGTGAGGCGGGCCTCGGCGACTGTGGACCACAGGCTGCGCATGCCCGGACTCAGCGGCGGGTTGACCAGGCCGGCCACGGTCGCGATGCCGATCAGCAGCCCGGCCGGGGCCGCGGCCAGCGCGCTGGCCAGCAGGGCGCTCAGGGCCAGGGCGTACACGGCGGCGCACAGCGCGGCGACCGGGACCAGCCCGCGCCGGTCGGCCAGCCGACCCCGCACCGGCCCGGTCGCGGCCTGGCCCAGCGTGTAACCGGCCACCACCAGGCCGGCCACCGTCATCGAGGCGTGCTGGGCAGCGACCAGGAGCAGGGTGAGGCTGACCATGCCCTGTGGCAGCCGGGCGCATACGTCCGCCACCGCCAGCCTGCGCAGCACGGCCTGGCCGAACAGCTCCCGGTATCCCCCGTCAGGCGCTGAAATCAACATCGTGGGTCATTACTACCGCTATCACATGGGTAACGACCCACGATGCTGGCGCGGGCTGGTCCGGGGGCGATGGGATGGGGTAAAGTGCATACAGTTTTGGGATAGTGGGAGGAGCGGCGTGGATCAGCAGACGCGGGAGGATATCGCTGAGTCGCTGCTCGGGGCGTACTCGAGCGGCAAGGCGGTCGAGCCGCTGACCGAGCAGTACGACGACCTGACCGCGGCGGACGCTTACGAGATCCAGCTGCTGCAGGTGGCGCGGTGGACCGCCGCGGGCGCTCGGGTCACGGGCCACAAGGTGGGGCTGACGTCGGCGGCCATGCAACGGCAGCTGAAGGTAGACCAGCCGGACTACGGGCACCTGCTGGACCGGATGTTCTGGCCGGAGTACGACCCGATCCCGGTGTCCGGCTTCCTGCAGCCCCGGGTGGAGCCCGAGACGGCGTTCGTGCTGGCCAAGCCGCTGCGCGGCCCGGGCGTGACGGTCGCCGACGCGATCGCGGCGGTCGCCTTCGTGCTGCCCGCGCTGGAGCTGATCGACTCGCGGATCAGGGACTGGAAGATCGGGCTGGCCGACACCATCGCCGACAACGCCTCCTCCGGCGGCGTCATCCTGGGCAGCAGTCCCGCCGCCCTGGCCGCGGCCGACCTCCGGCTGGCCGGGTGCAACCTGCACAAGAACGGCGAGCTGGTCGGCACCGGGGCCAGCGGCGCGGTGCTCGGCTCGCCGCTGCGGGCGCTGGTCTGGCTGGCCAACATGGTGGGCGCCCGGGGCGTGGAGCTTGAGGCTGGGCAGGTGATCCTGCCGGGCTCGGTGACCGCCTCGGTCCCGGTCGGCCCGGGCGACACGGTGACGGCCACGTTCGCGGGCCTGGGCCGGGTGACGGCCTGCTTCGCGGCCGGGGAGGCACGATGAGCACCGCCGCGATCGTCGGGCCGGGCAACATCGGCACCGACCTGCTGGCCAAGCTGCGGCGCAGCGAGCACGTCGAGGTCCGGTACATGGTCGGCGTGGACCCGGCGTCCGAGGGCCTGGAGCGGGCCCGGCAGCTCGGGGTGGAGACCAGCGCGGAGGGCGTGGACTGGCTGCTGGCCCGGGACGAACTGCCGGACCTGGTGTTCGAGGCCACGTCGGCCCGCGCGCACCTGGCCCATGCGCCGCGGTACGCGCAGGCGGGCATCCAGGCCGTCGACCTGACCCCGGCCGCGGTCGGCCCGCTGGTCTGCCCGCCGGTGAACTTGGGTGAGCATGTGGCCGCCCCGAACCTCAACATGATCACCTGCGGCGGCCAGGCCACGATCCCGCTGGTCTACGCGGTCTCGTCGGTGACGCCGACACCGACGCGATCATCGCGTCGGTGCTGGACATGGTGGCCGAGGTGGCACGGTACGTGCCCGGGTACCGGCTGCGGGCCGATCCGCAGTTCGACCCGCCGTCGCCGGACTGGTCGGGACACGGGCGGGTGGCGCTGTTCCTCGAGGTCCGGGGCAACGGCGACTACCTGCCGGAGTGGGCGGGGAACCTGGACATCATGACCGCGGCGGCGGCCCGGGTCGGCGAGCTGCTGGCCACCGCTTCGGCGGGGGTGACGGCATGAACGTACGCATCACGGACTCGACGCTGCGGGACGGGTCGCACGCGATGCGGCACCGGTTCACCGAGGAGCAGGTCCGGTCGGTGGTCAGCGCCCTGGACGGCGCCGGGGTGCAGGTCATCGAGGTGTCCCACGGCGACGGCCTGGGCGGTTCCTCGTTCAACTACGGCTTCTCGCTCGTGGATGAGATCTCGCTGATCAAGGCGGCCGTGGACGAGGCCACGGCGGCCCGGATCGCGGTGCTGCTGCTGCCTGGCGTCGGTACCGTCGATGACCTGCGCGAGGCGCGGGAGGCGGGAGCATCGGTGGCCCGGATCGCCACCCACTGCACCGAGGCGGACGTATCGGTCCAGCACTTCGCCGCGGCCCGGGACCTGGGCATGGAGACGGTCGGCTTCTTGATGCTGGCCCACCGGCTGGACCCGGCCGGGCTGGCCCGGCAGGCCCGGATCATGGTCGACGCGGGCGCCGAATGCGTCTACGTGGTCGACTCGGCGGGCGCCCTGGTCCTGTCTGACGCGCAGGCCCGGGTGCAGGCGCTGATCACCGAGATCGGGCGGGACGCGCAGGTCGGCTTTCATGGCCACCAGAACCTGTCGCTGGGCGTGGCCAACTCGGTGCTGGCCTGCCAGGCGGGCGCGACTCAGATCGACGGGGCGCTGTGCGCGCTCGGAGCGGGCGCCGGGAACGCGCCGACCGAGGTGCTGGCCGCGACGTTCGACCGGCTCGGCATCGGCACCGGCGTGGACGTGAACGGTGTGCTGGCCGCGGCCGAGGACGTGGTACGCCCCTTCATCCCCAGGCTGCCGTGGATGGACCGGGCGTCGGTGGTGCAGGGGTACGCCGGGGTGTACTCCTCGTTCCTGCTGCACGCCCAGCGGGCCGCCGAACGCTATGGGGTGCCCGCGCACGCCATCTTGCAGCGGGTCGGCGAGGCGGGCTACGTGGGCGGCCAGGAGGACATGATCATCGATATCGCGCTTCAGCTCCAGGGGGAGGGCAACCCGTGAGGCAGTGGACGGTAGACCAGGCGGCCAGCATGCTGCTCGAGGCCGAGGCGGCCGGGACCGACCGGGCGCCGATCACCGACGAGTGGCCCGGCCTGGACCTGGCCACCGCGTACGCGGTGCAGGACGAGACGCTGCGGCGGCGGCTGGCTCGCGGTGAGCAGCTGGTCGGGGTCAAGCTGGGCCTGACCAGCCGAGCCAAGCAGCAGCGGATGAACATCAGCTCACCGCTGGTGGCCTGGCTGACCGACGCGATGGCCCTGCCCGCGGGGGCGCCGGTGCCCCGCGAACGGCTCATCCACCCGCGGGCCGAGCCGGAGATCGTGTTCGTGATGGGCTCACGGCTGGCGGGCCCGGGCGTCACCGCCGCCACCGCGCTGGCCGCGGTGGAATCGGTGTACGGCGGCCTGGAGGTCATCGACAGCCGGTACCGGGACTTCCGGTTCACCCTGCCCGACGTGGTGGCGGACAACGCGTCCTCGGGCTGCTTCGTTACCGGGCCGGTGGCCGTACCGCCTGGTTCGCTGGACCTCGGGCTCGAGGCGTGCCTGCTGGAGCTGAACGGTCAGGTGGTGGACTCGGCTACCGGCGCGGCCGTGCAGGGCCACCCGGCCGAGGCGCTGGCCCTAGCCGCCAACGACCTGGGCCGCCGCGGCCTGGCCATCGAGCCCGGCTGGATCGTGCTCACCGGCGGCATGACCGACGCGGTTGCCGTGCCGTCCGGAACATTCGTGGCCGCCCACTTCACCCACCTGGGCTCGGTGTTCCTGTCCTGACGGTGTCACAGCTGCGGGGGGCGCCTGGTCTTCAGGGGAAAGACGGGCGGAAGGAAAGATCATGCGAATCTTCGTCACGGGAGCGAGCGGGGCTCTGGGGCGCTATCTGGTCCCCGACCTGGTGGCGGCGGGCCACCAGGTCACCGCCACCACCAGGACGCCCGGCAAGGTCGCGCAACTGCGCGCGTCGGGCGCCGAACCGGTCATTCTCGACGGGCTGGACCGTCCGGCGGTCATCGCCGCCGTGCAGGCGGCCACGCCGGACGTGATCGTGCACGAGATGACGGCGCTGAGCGGCATGCGAAGCCTGCGCAATCCCGATAAGCAGTTCGCGGCCACCAACGCGCTGCGGACCCGGGGCACCGACAACCTGCTGGCTGCCGCGGCACAGGCCGGTATTCGCCGGGTCATCGCGCAGGGCTACGCGGGCGCGGGGCCGGATAGGGCCGCCGGTGAGCGGCTGAAGACCGAGGAGGATCCGAGCGACTGGCGTCCTATCCGGTCGGCGGTGCAGGGGCCCGCGGCCATCAGGCACGTTGAGGACACCGTGCCTCGCGAGGTGCCGGAAGGCATCGTGCTGCGGTACGGCGGCTTCTACGGTCCGGGCGCCACGGATGTCCTCCTGGATATGCTGCGCAAGCGGCAGGTGCCGGTGATCGGCGGCGGAACCGGGGTCTGGTCGTTCGTCGAGATCACCGACGCCGCCGCGGCCACGGTCGCGGCGATCGAGCGGGGTGCGCCCGGCATCTACAACGTCGTGGACGACGATCCGGCTCCGGTCGCGCAGTGGCTGCCGTACCTGGCCGAGGTCGCGGGGGCCAAGCCGCCGCTACGCGTGCCCGCCTGGCTCGGGCGGCTGCTCGCCGGGGAGTTCGTGGTGGCCCAGATGACCACCTCGCGCGGGTTCTCGAACCAGAAGGCCAGGAAGGAGCTCGGCTGGGTGCCGCGGTATCCGAGCTGGCGGGACGGCTTCCGGGCCTGGGTCCGCGGCTGAGGTTAACGCGAGCCCAGGGAGCCGGGGGCCGGGGGGCCGGGGTGGGGTGCGTCGTTCAGCTGCTGGTCGATGTCGACGTAGATCGAGCCGTCTTCGACCTTGCACGCGTAGACCGGGATGGGGCCGCAGGCAAACACGCCGACGGCCTCGCCGGTGGTCAGGTCGTAGCGTGACGCGTGCGCGCCGCAGACTAGCGTGTCGTCCTCCTGCACAGTACCCTCGTGCAGGGGTTGCTGCTGGTGGGTGCAGGTGTTGTGGATGGCCCGGACATCCTCGCCATCGAGGCGGATGAGACAGATCGGTTCGCGCAGATCGGTGACGAGCAGCGTGTCGCCCTCGTCCAGGTCGTCGAGGTCCGCGACGGCTACGAAGGTCATGACGGGGTCCTTTCTTTCGCCGGCCGCCGGGGTGCCGACTGGCTGCCGCGCACCTCGATCCAGCCGTTGCGGATCCGGGTGACAAGCACGGGTTGCGGCTGGCCGGACGGACCACGGATGACCCGGCCGTCGGCGAGCGAGAAGCGGGATCCGTGCAGCGGACAGGTTACGGTCAGGTCGGCGATGGGGCCGCGGCTGAGCAGGCCGCCGGCGTGGCTGCAGAGGTTGTCAATGGCGTAGAGCGTGTCGTCGTGGCGGTACAGCAGGATCTGACGGCCTTCGGCGACGACGGCGACCGGCGTGTCGTCGGGCAGTTCAGCGTCCTGGAGCGTGCGGGTCCACCGCCGCGGCTCGGTCGCCCACGCCACCCGGCTGACCATCACCCCTCTGGTGAAGACCAGATGACCGCCGAGGTAGCCGGCCGCGGCCGTGACCGCGAAGCTGGCCGCACTCAGCGCGCGGGCCGAGCCGCGGTGACCGGATACCCGAGTGGCCAAAGAGGCACCTTGCAACCCGAGCGCGGCCGTGTTGAGCACCCCGTGCATCAGCCCGACGCGGCGGTCCTGATCGTCGCTGACGGCCCAGTCGTTCAGCCCGGTCAACGCGGTCGCACCAGCGGCCAGGATGCCGGCCGCGCTGAGCATGCCCGCGGCGTCGATGCCGTGGCGAGGTGCCGGGTCGCGGTCGGTTAGATCTAGGACCATGACGCCTGCCCACAGCCCGACGGGCAGGTCGCTGAGCGCTGGATGCACCGGATGGCCGACCCACCGGCCCCCGTGCAGCAGTTCGAGAACCAGATTGTCCTGATGCTTTTCGCGGAATGGCCCGAGCACGCCGGTCAGCCAGTCGCTCAGCGTCCGGAGCCAGCCGAGCCGGTCGATCCAGGCCGCCAGCTCGCCATGCCAGGTCTGGCCGCTGCCTCTTCCCATCAGGGCTCCTCCACGGTGGCGTCAGTGTGCGGCACTCTCCCTGAACAGAATCTTCCCGGTTATCACCCGACTCGCTCGTCTCACCTCGGTGCACATCGCGGCCCGGTCTTGACTGGCTGAGCCTTGACCGGTCATAGGCTTTGGTGGTGGCAGCTCCTTCGGTGTTCTGGCTTGACGAGGCGTATGACCGCGAGCACGCCCCGGATCAGGTCAGCCGGTACGGCGCCGAGGTCCGCGGCCGGCCCGGGGAGTTCACCGGGACGTGGGACGACATCAGCCCGGTCCCGTTCACGGTCACCGCGTGGCAGCTGGCCACGTCGCTGACGCCGGCCTATGTGCGCTGGCATCGCCGGATCACCGCCGCCATGTGCCGGTCCAGCCCGTGGGATGGCAGCTTGATCTGCGAGGTCGCCGTGGTCGCGCCGTGGCCGGCCGAGCTGAGCCGGAACAAGACGTGGTGCCGCGACCGCGGCTGGCGGGACTGGCCGCAGCTGTTCGGCCAGTTCGCCCTGCCCTCCGGGCGGGACCTGGCCCGGGCTCCGCACCTGCGGGCCTCGCTGGCGATCCAGGCCCCGGTCCCGCTCGACCGGCTGCCGCCCGCCCCGGCCGGACCAGCAGACGACGCGCCAGAGACCGCGCGCCGGGCGGTCGCCGCGGTGGTCCGGGAGCTCAACGAGCTGCTGGCCCCGATGATCAGCCAGCTCGACGCGGCCACGCCGGCCAGATAGCACCGGTTCGATGATCCGGCCAGGCAGCCGGTCTGATCCGGTCGCCTGCCTGACTCTCCGGCGACTTACATGCTAACTTTTCTTTGCAAGTGCAAAGGCGTGCTATGCGGAAACTGGGAGACATGACCGGAGACGCCCTGCTGCAGGTGCTGGCCACGCTCGCCAACCCGCACCGGATGCGGGTCGTGGCCGCACTGGCGGATGAACGCAACTACGTCAGCCGGCTGGCCCGCGACCTGGGCATCAGCCGGGCCCTGCTGCAAGTCCACCTGCGCAAGCTCGAAAGGGCCGGACTGGTGTCGGCCTCCGTCGAGGTCTCGGCCGACGGTAAGGCGATGAAGTTCTACGAGGTGGCACCCTTCGCGCTGCACCTGACCCCCGAGACGATCATGATCGCGGCGCGGACCCTGAGCACGGATAAAGACCTAGAGGCGGAGCTGCGATGAAGCCCAGGACGGCGAAGGAAACGGCGATGATCTGCGTGGCCGCAGTGCTCGTGGTCACGGTGCTGATCATCCCCTTCGAAATAGTTCCCTACGGCCAGTCCGCGAACACCAGGGGACTCCTCTGGCTGGCCGTCACCGCGGTTGCTGCGCTCGGGATGGTCCTGGGCTACCGGTACCTCACCACCAGGAAGCGGGCGCAGATCGAGTTGACCGGTGGCGAGCAGTACCGCAAGCTGGCCAAGGAATACCGCCGGCTGGCCGACATGGCCATTACCGCCCAGGAGCACACCGGCCTCAAGCTCGGCGACGTCAGTGCCCGGCTCGACTACCTGCGCGAGCAGAACGCGTCACTGCAGAAGATCCTCAAGGAAGTCGAGTAGGCCGATCCCGAGAGCCGCGCAGCACACGGAAGGACCGCATCTGATGCAGGCCTCCCGCACACCCCGGGTGCGGTCCGAGGAAGAGTTCTTGGCCCGCTTCGGCGACGCGATCGACGACCGGATCGCTGAGATCCTGGACGAACTGCTCGAAGAGCGGAACGCCATCCGCCCGCGCAGGCGGCTGCCCCAGGTACTCGGCACGGTCGGCCTCATCGTGGCCCTGATCACGAGCGTCTCCCTGCGGCACAACGCGCTCGCCGCATGGACGATCTGGCCCGCGACCGTCACCATCTGCCTCGTAATCGCCTGGACCAGCGGGACCAGAAGATCGTGACCCTTCCCTCAGCTGAATTCGGTGAGCGGGAACGCGCGGTGGCGGCGCGGCGGGATGAGGAAGTTCTGCCGTCTGGTGGCGGTGATGAACCGTTCCAGGCCGTTGACGTCGGGCTTGATGTGGTAGGTGCGTGCCAGGTCAAGTGAGGCCTGATTGGTCCGCAACCCGGCGAAGAAGTCCGCGGACGGCACGAAGATGGTGAACTGGAGCTTGGGCTGGCTCACGCCGCCCGGGATGTCCATGTTGTCGAACCCCGGCCCGTCCATCCGCAGGTGGATCGGCGTGCCGTCGGCCGCCCGCGACACCCGCTGCAGGCACGACAGATGACCCATCCGGTACTCGTTGGGGGCGACGATCCCCTGCGCCGAGAACTTCGCATACGCGGGCCCGCGGTTCTCGTTCGGCAGCAGGGCCGGGCCGCCGCCATCGACATCGGACTTGGTGTTCACCACCACGATGGGCGGCGCGTGAAACATGTACTGCACCCGTTGGGTGAACGTGCCGCCCGGGCCGGGAGCCGCGGACGGGCTGGCCATGTCGTAGTACTGGAGCATGTCCAGGACGACATGAGAGAGGTGCTGGACCGACCCGTTGTCGAAGTAGTCGCCGGGGCGGGCGCTGGTCAGCCGCGACGAGGAGTTGCCCGCGAAGGTACAGATGGGCGCGGGCCCGGAGCCGTCCGTCTGCTGGTCGGCGAAGCCCATCCACATGGGCGACTGGCGGTTGATGTAGTTCGCGAACGGCAGCTTGTGCTGCTCGGCGACCAGCCGCGGCATGCCCATCTGCACGAACATGTGCCGGACCGAGGTGAACTGCAGCAGGTCCCGCCAGGCCGGGGAGGGCACCGAATGCCCGCGCAGGCGGTTGCTCCCGCCGAACCAGGCCAGCACGTCCTGGAGGAACTCCGAGTTGTCGCTGCGCATCGTGAACAGCAGGTCATTGTGCTCGAGGGCCACCGGCAGCTGGAACCGCAGCTTGCTGACGCCGGGGTTAGCCGGGCTGACGTCGGTCGGGCCCGGCACCGCATCTTCCAGGACGTAGCGGTTCTGGTCGGACGCCAGACGCGGCATATGCTGCGCGACCAGGGTGCCCCGCAGTCCCCCGGGCAGGCGAGAGAAGTACGGCACCCCGTAGGCCACGAAGGTGACCAGGCCGGCTGCGCCCCAGGGGCAGTACTGCTCCAGCGCCTGCAGAACGCGCTGCATCTCCGCCTGGTCGGCCCGGGCCGGGGTCTTCAGCAGCTTCCCGGTGAGGAACACGGTGTGCACCGGCGGCATCTGGAAGCTCGTCCCGCTGCCGTAGGTCCGAGGGGTCGCATTGAACTTGGCGATGTCGAACTGGATGTCCGAGGGGTCGGCCGTGGCCAGCGGGCGGTCGGGGACCAAGGTCAGCGAGCGCGTCATGCCCAGGGCACCGGCCGCCAGAGCACCGCCGCCCAGGCCGAGGGCGCCGCGACGGGTAATCCTCGGAAAGGAGTTATCGGGCACTAGGGCATTTTGCCACCTGGCTTGCGCAGGCGGAGCGCTTTGGCTAGTCGGCCAGCCGGAAGGCGAGCTGGGTGACCCACTTGCTCATGTCCGGCTCCTCGCGCGGGTCGCTCAGGTAGATCTCCAGGCGGCTGCCCCACCGCTCGCCGTCGGCCGACGGCGACATGTCC
The DNA here is from genome assembly GCA_963787645.1 of uncultured Actinomycetes bacterium. Lineage (GTDB taxonomy): Bacteria > Actinomycetota > Actinomycetes > Streptosporangiales > Streptosporangiaceae > Palsa-504. Next base: position 38,421 of record CAWBDS010000010.1, read on the forward strand.
CAGGTCAGGCCCTGCGCAGCGGCCCAGTCGAGCAGGGTCTCGGTGGCCGCCATGAGCTCGCTGGGATGCCCCATGTGGGTGAGCGTGGCGTAGCACCCGGCGGGGATGACACCAGCGATCACGTCGGCGTCCCCGTCGACGGGAGCCGCGACCGGCACGCCATTGTCGATCTCGAGCTGGCGCGCCATGTCGATCACGTTGTACTTCATGAACGGCGGGCCCGCGGGCGGCAGGCCGTGCGCGCCGAGCCAGGCGAACACCTCCGGAGTGCGGACGGCGAACGTGCCGATCTCGGCCATGCTCACCCGGCCGCGGATGGCCACATAGGGCTGCTCGGCGCGGGTCACGATCTCCGGTGCGGCGGACATCACGGTTGCCCCATTTCTATTGGCTGTTGTAGTTCGGTAACCCACTGATCCTGGTCTTCGGACCACTCCAGGGTGAGCTCGCGGGCGTACCCGACCGAGCGGTACCCGCTGGCGTCGATCCACCGGGCCAGGGCCTGGCCGGTGGGCAGCACGTCGTCCATGGCGCCGTGGTGAATGATGGCGGCGGCGGTGGCGATCTCGGGCAGGTCTACGACGCTGAACCCGTGATCGCCACCGGGCTCGGTGACCACCGGCACGGCGGCGTGCACGACAATGGCGTCGTCACCCAGGTCCTCGTAATACGCGATTGCCGGGCCCGCCACACTGACGCCCGCGCCGGAAATCTGGCCCCACAGCTCGCGGTACAGCGGCTGGATGACCGGGGTGATGGCTTCCGGCTCGTACCCGGCCGCCGTGCCGGTCAGCTCCCCCACCCGGACCGGCGCGAGCCGCTTGATCAGCACTCCGTCGACCGGGACCCGGGCCTCATCCTCGATGGTCAGCAGCCGCGCCTCGACCCGGGCCAGCCGGGCCGTTTCCGCATTGATCTGAGCGTGGATCTCGGCCCGGCGCAGCTTGAGCATCCCGCGCAGCTCGGCCGCGCTGACCTGTTCGGCCAGGATCGCCTGCACCTGGCCCAGGGTGAAACCGAGGTCCTTCAGGGCGATGATGCGGTTCAGCTCGGCGAGCTGGCGAGCCTGGTAGAAGCGGTACCCGGTGTCCGCGTCCACGCTGGCCGGACGGAGCAGGCCGATCGAATCGTAGTGCCGGAGCATGCGGACCGAGACCCGGCCGTGCCGCGCGAACTCCCCGATGCTGAACACGAACCCGTTGTACCCCCTGACACCGTGTCAGGGTCAACCGCGCTACGACACGGGAGCGATGTTGTAGTTCATCCGGAACAGGTTCTCCGGGTCGTACCGGGCCTTGAGACGGCCGAGTTCGGCGTACTTGTCCGGGCCCCCGAACGCCTCGACCACCCGGTACAGCTCGTCGAAGTTCAGCATGTTGACGTAGACGCCCTGGCCGGTCCAGGGGGCCAGGTCGGCGACGATGGCGCGGGTCCGGCCGATGTAGCCGGGGTCACGCTCGGGGTCGTCCCAGCGCATGGCGAAGTTGAGCCAGAGCAGGTAGCCGCGGTTGGAGAAGGCCGAGTCGGCTTCTGGCACATCGCCGATGGCGCCGCCCAGGCCGATGATCTCCACCTCGCCCTGCATCGGCATGTCCCGCCAGAACGCGACCAGCTTGTCGATCGCCTCGTCGGCCAGGTCGGCGACGTGCGCCTCCTTGGTGTAGTACCGGTGGCCGTCCTCGAACTCCACGTCGATCAGGCGCTGCACGCCCGCCGCGAACGGCAGCACGGTGGTGGCCTTGATGCACGGCTCGCCGATCTCGGTCAGCCGCCCGATCAGCTCGGCGCCCTGCGGATCCTCGGCGTCGTCCAGCCACATGGACACCAGCATGAGCAGGCGCTGGCCGACGTACTCGGGCGGCACGAACGGCAGCGCGGGCATGTCGTGCTTGAGCGCGGCGTGCCAGCCGACGTTGTTACCCAGGGTCGGCACCAGGGAGGCGTAGCCGCGCAGCGCGTCCGCGGCCTGGTCCGGCTCGTAGACCGAGACCCCGATGAGCATCATCGGGCCGAAGTCGTGCGCGGCCATGGTGAAGCGGGTGACGATGCCGAAGTTGCCGCCGCCGCCGCGCAACGCCCAGAACAGCTCGGGGTGCGAGTCGGCCGAGACCTCGATCACCTCGCCGCTGGCCAGGACGACCTCCAGGGATACGAAGTTGTCGCAGGTCAGTCCGTGCTTGCGGGAGAACCAGCCGATCCCGCCGCCCAGGGCCAGGCCGGCCACCCCGGTCTCGGACATGATCCCCGCCGGGACGATCAGGCGGTGCGGCGCGGTCGCCGCGTCGACGTCACCGAGCCGGCCGCCGCCGCCCACGTGGACCAGCTTGCGCTCGGGGTCGACGGTCACCTCCCGCAGCCCGCTCAGGTCGATGGTCAGGCCGCCGTCGGACATGGCCTTGCCGGCCACGTTGTGGCCGCCGCAGCGGACACTGGGCGGCAGGCCGTACTCGCGGGCCACGTTGACCGCGGCAACCACGTCGGAGGTGCTCATGCAGCGCAGGATGAGGCCGGGACGCCGGTCGATCATGGCGTTCCAGATCGTGCGGGCCCGGTCGTACCGGGCGTGGTCGGGGCTGATGATGTCGCCCTTGAACTGGCCGGCCAGCTGCTCGGCGATACGCAGTCGCAATTGCTCGTCAATTGTCGACGATGTAGCGGAGTCAGAACGTCGTCACAGACATGGTGGTGGTGTTCCTTCCTACGCTGATACCGCGCTGTCGGCGATGCGGCGCATCGCGTTGAGGGTGGCCGCGACGGCCTTGAGGTAGTCACCGGTCATGGAGTCGGCGTATTCCTGCTCGGCCGCGGAGCCGCCCATGACGCCCTGGACCACCAACGCGAAGCTGAAGCGCAGAGCCAGGTCTTCGTCGGCGCCCTCGATCTCGTTGGCGATGGTGCCCAGGACCGGGCCGGCGGTGCGGGTGAAGGTCACCCGGTGCGGAGGCTCCAGGGTGATCCGCTCGGTAAAGCGCTGGCCGCGGCCCTGACCAATTGATAGGGCAAGGTCACGGTCGAACACCGTGTCGCTGTGCCGCTGGGTCACCTCGCAGTAGGTCATGCTGGGCACGAACGGCAGCGCGTTGTTGGCCTTGAGCACCAGGCCGTCCCACACGTTCGCGGGTTCCAGGTGCGGCTCGCCCGGCACGTTGACCGGCAGCCGGTGGCTGACGAAGATCATGGGCTCTCCTTTACGGTGTTCTCCAAGGTGCCGAGGCCGTCGATGGTGACCCGGACCACGTCGCCGCCGCGCAGGTAGCGGCCGCGGGCGGCGCCGACCCCGGACGGCGTGCCGGTAGCGATGACATCCCCGGGTTCGAGGGTGACGACCCGGCTGGCCGCCGCGACCAGCTCGGCGACCGGACAGATCATGTCGGCGGTGGACTCGTCCTGCTGCAGCTCCCCGTTCACCCACAGGCGCACCCGCAGGTCCTGCGGATCGGGAACCAGGAAGGCCGGGGTGAGGCCCGGGCCCAGGGGCAGCGAGCCCTCCATGGACTTGGCGGCGAACCAGTCGTAGGCGAAGGCGTCCGCCGGGACGACCTCGCGCCGGTGCAGGCCGCGTGCGGTCAGGTCATTGGTCACGCAGTAGGCGGCCACGTGAGCCACGGCCCGTTCGGCATCAATGTTCTTGGCGGCGGTACCGATGACCACGGCCAGTTCGGCCTCCCAGTCGTACCGGGCGCGGACCGGGTCCGTAACGATGATCGGGTCGTGCGGGCCGATGATCGAGGTGGTGGGAGCCTTGAGGAAGAAGAACGGCTGCCAGCCGTCGGCGGGGATCTCGGCGCCCATCTCGGCCACGTGCCGGCGGTAGTTGACGCCCGCGCAGATGACCTTGCGCGGCCAGCGCAGCGGGGCGAGCAGGGCGTCGTAGTCCGTGACGGGCGCGTCGGTGACGTCCATGTCGCGCAGGATCGGGCCGGCGGCGGGCCAGTCGTCCAGCAGTCCCATGGCGCTGCCCCAGCGCTTGAGGTCGGCCGGGGTGACCATGGTGCCGTCCGGACGCAGCACGCCGAGGCCCGCCGTGTGCCGGAAGGCGTAGGTGGCCAGGGACCAGGTCATGGCGAACCCTCTATCTGGTCGTGCACGCAGGCGATGTCCAGCTCGCCCCAGCCGTCGGCCAGGGCCTGGTCGAAGACCTCCTTGGCCGCGGCGAACACCGGGGCGTCCAGGCCGGTGCGGGCGGCGTGGGCGGCGATCTGCTCCAGGATGGGGTGCAGGGTGGCGACCGGGCCGGGGGCGGGTGACCAGCGGCGTTCGGCCATCAGGGGGCCGCGCTGGGTCCAGATCGCCGAGCTCGCGATCGAGGTGTCGAGGGTCTGCTGGACCAGGTCCAGGTCCAGGCCGCTGCGCCGGGCCAGCGCGATGGCCTCGGCCGCGGCCACGGTGTGCACGGCCAGGAGCAGGTTGGCGATGTACTTCAGCTGGGCGCCGGTGCCGAACGCGCCGGTGTAGACCCACGGCCCGGATATGGCATCCAGCACCTTGCTGACCGCCTCCACGCTGTCCGGCTCGCCGGAGGCGAAGATGGTGGCCAGCCGGGGCGCGACCATGCCGGGGCTGCCGCTGATCGGGCAGTCGAGCAGGTCACCGCCCCGGGCCTGGACCATGTCGCGTAGCGCCGCCTTGGCCGGCACGTCGATGGTGCTCATCTCGATGTGGATGGTGCCCGGCCTGAGCTGGGTGAGCGTGCCCTCCGGGCCGGTGATCACCTCGGCGACCGCAGCGGCGTCGGGGACGATGGACAACAGCACGTCGGCGCCGGCCGCGACCTCGGCCGCGCTGCCGGCCACGATGGCGCCCGCCGCGGCGAGCTCGGGTGAGCCGCTGCGGCGGTAGCCGATGACGCCGAACCCCCGGTCCATCAGGTTCCTGGCGATCGGCAGGCCCATCTTGCCCAGGCCGATCACCCCGACTCTCTCCATGCTCAAACTGTATGCAGTTTGGTGGTCAAATTCAAGAACCCATGCGGAACTGTATGCACTTTCACAGTCCACGCTTGTAATTGGTCTCAGCCTGGTGAGCCTTCTACAATCTTTTGGAATAACGGTCGGGTACGGCCAGAGCTTCGGGCTCACAGCTACGGGAGCTTGACTCACAAACGCAGCAAGGGCACCTCACGGCGACGTGGGGTGCCTCTTGCTTTTATGGCCTCACGGATCGGAACCATTCAGCCGCTGGGCGGGCGGAATCTAGGCCGCGCTGAAGTCGAGAGCCTGCGGCTCGTCCGGAAGGGCCGAGACCGTGGTCGTGGCCGTGGGCGCGGCCTGGTCGGCCTCCTCGAACCGGAGCCGGGTGAGATCGATGGCGCCGGCGTGACTGAGCAGCGCACCGAACAGCAGGACCCTGGCCTGCTCCGGGACGTCTAGCACGATGGCGGCCTCGGTCCAGTCGGTGGTCCCGCTCAGGGCCCGGTCCTCCATGTTGTCGAACTCCAGCACCCCGCCGCTATGGCTGTCGACCCGCATCCACAACCCAGCCCACCCGGTGACGCCGGTGGCCCTGAGCACGGCGCTGAAGCGGACCCGGTGGCCGAGATAGCGGGGCGTCGCGATGGTCTGCACGATCGCGCCGAAGCCGGAGGGTTCGGAGACGGCGGACCGCAGCCTCAGCCGGGCCACCCGGTCCCCGCCGTAGTCGACGCCGGGGAGCAGCCCGGCTTCGTATTCGGAAGCCCGGTCGCCGGTCATATGCCATGCCCGGGGCAGCGGTTCCAGGGTTTCCGGATCCTGCAGGTAGGTCAGGGCCTGGGTGTAGTTCTCGCCGGTGGCGGCCATGCGCTCGCGGACCAGCCGCTTGAGATCCTTGTTCTGTGGCACGGTGAACGACCTCCGTCTCGACAGCCGCCCCAACGCCCGTTCACGAGCAGGCCCGATGACAGATGGGTGTTCGCCATGCGTGCTCAACGGCCAGGGAGTGTGCCCCCCTTCGCCCCTGGCGTGGCCCCGTTGGGGACGGGCCGCCGGGCTCGGCGTCAGACCGCGCCGTCCTTACCATCGTAAGTCCTCACGGTGGAGCCAGGCGAGCAGGTCGGGCGGGGCCACCCGGGCGACGCGGGCGTGGTAGGCGGCGAGTTCGTCCGTGGTGAGGATCTCGGCTCCGGCGCCGGAGGTGCCCCGCCGGGGCGCCGGAGGTGCCCCGGCGGAAGAACGCGGCGTTGTCCTTGAACAGCCCGGTGGTCGGCACGAGCTGATCCGCGCGGCTCCGCATGGCCTGGAACGAGGCGGCCGTCACCAGTGCGGGCCATGTCGAGCGGATGGCGGGCGGTGACGATGTAGGTGGCCCGGCCATCGAGGGGAATTCCGTCCAGCGGGGTGTGGGTCTTGATGAACCGGCGGTGTTCCTGCGCGGCGAGTTCGGCGAAGACCTGCTCGCGCGGTGCGATCAGGTGATCCACCCACGGCGAGAGCTGCGCGAGGGGGGCGGGGAGCTCGGGGGTCTGGAAGATCAGCAGGGCGCAGATCATCTGTACCCACGTGGTCCCGGTCTTGGACCGGGTGCTGATCACGATGTCGCCGTCGCGATAGGGGAAGCCGAGCCACCTAGCGCTGTCTTCGTCGGGCGACTGATAGCGGTACGGCGTGTCGGCCGCTGGGCGAGCCTACTCCAAGGTCAGGGGCTCCCAGGCAAAGGCCTGTTTGCGTCTGCGGATATGGCCGAGCCCGGGAAACGGCAGGTGATAGGCGTGCACGAGCAGATCTTCATCGGCGGCCCAGGCCAGGAGCATGCGACGGGTGCGCGTGCGCTTTGCTGGTCGATGTCCCACGGCGTGCACCAGTCTGGGTGGCTCAGCTGCAGGCGGTCGTAGAAGCAGTCACCCAGGCACAGCAGCCGCTGCGGTCCGGTCCCGAGCAGGATCGCCGCGTGGCCCGGGGTATGCCCTTGAGCCTCGACGGTCCGAACTCCGGGCAGGATCTCCGCCCCATAGTCGAAGCCCTGGAGCCGGTCCGCGAACAGCCGGATCGCCTGGCGGGCCTCGTCCGCGTGCGCTCGGTCTTGGGCCTGCGGGGCGCCGTCCCGCCAGAAGGAGATCTCGGCCGAGTGCGCGAATCCGGTCGCGTCGGGGAACGTGGGGCGGCCGGACCAGGTGGCACCGCGGACATGATCTTGGTGCAGGTGGGTGAAGACGACGGCGGCTACGTCCGCGGGGGCGAAGCCGCCCTCCTCGAGTCCGCCGGGCAGCTTGCCGACCTGGGCGCCGATGTCGGGGCCGTCGCCGGCAAAGCTGGGCCCGAGCCCGGTGTCGATGACCGCCACGCCTGCCGGGGTCTGCACGCACAGGCAGTTGTAGCCGCAGGTCAGGGTGGTTCGATTGCGTCCCTCGTGGGCTATGGCGCCGGATAGTTCGGCCTGCGGGACGCCGGTCTTGGGGGTGAAGAACATGCCGAGCGGCGGCTCCCAGGGCGGCCCCGGTTGTCCATCGCTGATCACCGCGCAGGCCAGGTTGCCGACCGAGATGCGATGGATCATCCGGTCAGTATCGCGGACGCCACGTCGGCCGTGGCTGGCCGGGCTTAGGGGCGGAACGGGCGCTGGCGGTACTCTTCCGAGCCGCACTGGGCACAGCGGCCCAGGTCTTCCGCCGCCCGCTGGGCGCCTTCGGTCGCCGACCTGAGGTTCCGCTCAACCTTCTCAATCATCGCCCGGTCCCGCAGCGCACTGCCGAGGCCGCCGCCACCGGGAAGGCCACCAACGTTGCCAATGCCGGCGCTCACGACCCCACCGGTCACGGCCATGGTCCGCTTCGGCCTGGCGATCGCCCGTGGCACCGGCCAGCCGTACCCGCACTCATCGCAGGTCCGTTCGTAATACCTGAGTGCCCAAGGCATGCGCATACCGTCAACGGTACGCCTGCCTGCAACGGCTAAGGGCGACCGTACTCGGCGGGTCCGGTGGTGTAGGCGCGGCCGGAGGGCGTGGTTCGGGCTAGCGCGCACCCGGCAGTTTCATGATCGTGGCCAGAAGCGGGCGCTATGCGGCCCAAACTGGCCACGATCATGGTTCCTATCCAGGATGTCGTTCTCGGGTTAGCTCGGCGTCTGGTTTTGTGGAGTAAACTGTATGCAGTTAAGTGATGGGAGTGGTGGGCATGCCGCGTGTGGTGCAGGTGCCGGACATTCGCCGGGTGGACCTGCCCGAGGCCCGACAGGCCATTCCGCACGTGCATGCTTACCTGCGCGAATGCATCCTCGACGGGACGTTGCCGCCGGGCACCAAGCTGTCCCAGGTGAGCCTGGCCGGTCAGCTCGGGATCAGCCGGACGCCGCTGCGGGAAGTGCTGCGGATGCTGCAGGAAGAGGGCTTGGTCGAGATCGAGCCGAACCAGCGGACCCGGGTCGCGGGCCTGGACCCGGCCGAGCTCGACGACATCTATGCCAGCCGGATCCTGCTGGAAACGCTGGCCCTGTCGATGACCATCGGGCACTTCGGCGCGAAGGCGCGCGGGGAGGCCAAGCGGCTGCTGACCGCGATGCGGCGCGCGGCCAAGAACGGCGACTTCGACGCGTGGTTCACCGCGCACACCGAATACCACCGGGTCTGCACCGCGGCGGCGGGCGAGATCATGCAGCGGCAGTTGCGGGCGTTCGCCGACCGGACCACCCGGTACATCCGGATCTACCAGCTGTCCGAGCCCAACGGCTGGCAGACGGCCGGCGACGTCGAGCACGCCGCGATCCTGGAGGCGCTGATCGCGGGCGACGAGCGGCGGGCGCTGACCGAGATGGCTCACCACCTAGCGCGCACCGCGCTGCGGGTGCTGTCCGACTGCGCGCCTGGCTACGTCCCGGTGGCGGTGCCGCATGCGGTGGCGCTCATCGACCACCAGCCGCCCACCGCGCTGCGGCTCACCGGAGCCGGCTGACCGGAGCTGGCTTAGAGTAAAACGTGGGTCGGATCCGCGTCGCGCTCGCGTCTGCCGTCGCCGTCGTGGCGACGATCAGTGCCTGTTCCGGGCCGGCCGCGTCGCACGCGGTGGCGCGCCCGGCTACCTACTATCTGGCCTTGGGTGATTCGCTGTCCCAAGGCGTCCAGCCCGACGCGGCCGGGACCAGCGTCGAGACCGGGCAGGGCTACCCGGACCAGCTGTACGCGATGCTGCGCCCCAGCCAGCCCACGCTGCGGCTGGTCAAGCTGGGCTGCCCGGGTGAGACGACGGCCACCATGATCCACGGCGGGATCTGCCGGTACCGGGGCGGTTCCCAGCTGGCCACGGCGGCGGCCTTCCTGCGCGCCCATCGCGGTCACGTCAAGCTGGTCACCATCGACATCGGCGCCAACGACCCCGAAGACTGCGGTAGCTGGGTGAGCCTGTCGACCATCGTGCACTGTGTCGGCACCGAATTCCCGGCCGCGGTCGACAACCTGGACACCATCTTGGCCCGGCTGCGGGCGGCCGCGGGACCAAGCGTCCGCATGGTCGGGATGAGCTACTACCTGCCCTCGCTGGCCCAGTGGCGCACCGGCTTGCCCGGGCACGCCGTCGCGTGGCTCAGCGAGCGGCTGGCCGCGGACTACAACAACCTGCTCGATCGCGCCTACGCCCAATCCGATATCCGGGTGGCCAACGTGTTCGGCGTGTTCCAGACCTCGGACTTCGGCAACAACGAAGCGGTGACGGGAGTCGGTACGGTGCCGCGCAACGTGGCGCTGATCTGCCAGTGGACCTGGGAGTGCGCCGCCCCGCCACGGGGGCCGAACCAGCACGCAAACCAGGCTGGCTACGGGGTGATCGCCCGGGCCTTCCTCAGCGCGGGCAGCTAGCCCTGTCTCACCCTCGGATAAGCAGCTGGCTCATTTACCGGTTAACTGAGGTGGGTCTGGACGACGGCCAGGAATTCGGCGGTCCTCTCGATCATGGTCCAGTGGCCGCAGCCGGAGATCACGTGCAGCCGGGAGTTCGGGAGCAGGTCGACGAGCTGGGCGGAGGAAACGCGCCAGGGCACCACGCGATCGTCGCGACCGTGCACGAGCAGGACCTGGTGCGTGATGGCGGCTAGTTCGGCGCCGGACAGGGCCAGGTCATCGACCCAGCGCTGGCGGGGCGCGGGGAACATGGCCTGCCAGGAGTCCCGTACCGCCGGGTCGAGGCTGGCCTGGTACCGCAGCTCGATGAGGTCGTCGGTGATCAGCCTTCGGTTGTGCGCGAACAGGCCGATGACCTCGCGCATCTGCTCCCGGCCCGGGGTGTAGCCCCAGACCGCGTTCAGCCCGGGCGGCAGGGCCATGGCCACCCCCATCGAGCCCATCAGCACGATCCGGCGGATTGAGCCGGGCCTGGCCATGGCCATGGACAGTGCGATCGCGCCGCCCATCGAGTTGCCGATGACGTCGACTCTTTGGATGTCTAGGGCATCGAGCAGGGCCAGCGCATGGGCGGTCCACGCGGCCCGCCCGTATTGACGCCCCTCGCCGGTGGCCGTGCCGCCGAAGCCGAGCTGGTCGGGCGCGATCACGCGGCGGGCCGTGCTGAGCGCCGGGATGACCGGGCGCCAGTTCGCGGCGGCGGTCACGCCCGGGCCGGACCCGTGCAAGAGCAGGACCGGCGGCGCGCCGCCTGGCTCCGGGCCGGTGTCGATCAGGGCGGTCGGCACGCCGGCCACCTCCAGGCGGGTCGCCGTGGTCACGAGATCGCGGCGGGCTGGCCGGAGCGGACCTGGGGCTGGGTGATGGGACGGGTGGTGGGGCCGAGCCACATGTCGATCGAGCCAGGTTCGGCCGGGTCGAAGGTGCGGGGTACCCAGCTGGCCTCGTCCTCGATCCGGCGCACGCCGAACGAATACTCGTAGGTGAAGCCCTCCGGGCCGAGGAAGTACAAGAAGATGGCGGTCGACTGCGGGTGGCGGCCCGGGCCCATCTCGATCTCCACGTGGTGTTCCTGCAGGAAATGCCAGTTCCTGAACACGTCGTCGATGGTGTCCACCTGAAAGTTCATGTGGCACAGGCCCGGTTCGTCGCCGCGGAAGACGGCCAGCTTGTGGTGCACGGGATCGATGCGCATGAGGCAGGCGGCGTCGCCGATCCAGTCTGACACCCGGGCGTTGAAGCGCGTGCTCCAGAACCGGTAGGCCTCGTGCACGTCGGGTGCGTCCAGGCAGAGGTGGCCGAACTCGGTGATGCCGGCCGGCTGGCTGAACGCCACCGGCCGAGCCACGCTCTCCTGCTGGCTGACCAGCTCGATCCGGTTGCCGAACGGGTCGTCGAAGGCGATGAACTCGCGGACCCGCCGGGACCGGCATTCGGCATCGTCGCCGCGGCGGACGCTCACTCCGGCGCGCTCGAGCTCGGTCTCCGCGGCCTCGAGCGCGTCGGCGTCGGCCACCGTGAAGCCCGAGGCGATCACCCCGGACGGTCCTTCGACCAGCGCCAGGCAGTGGTGCCGGTGGTCGGCACGCAGGTGGGCGACGCCCGTCTCGGTCGGGGTGACCAGCTCGAGGCCGACGATCTCGGTCGCGAACCGCGTCGCGGTGTCGAGATCAGCGGCCCCGGAGCGGACGTAGGCGACGTCGGTGAGGGTGATCATGGAGCGTAGACGGGGGCGATGTCGATGTAGATCTGCCAGTCCTTCACCAGGTCGCCTTCGAAGATCAAGATGTCGGCGTTGGGCGTGACGACGGTCTTGCCGTCCTGGCGCTGGTACTCCACGTCGATCTGCACGATCGTGGTGTCGCCGACGTCCCACCTGTTCAGGATGTGGTGGGTGAGGCCGCCGATGCTGGCCCAGAACGCTTCCACGCCCGCCTTGACCGCGGCGTGGCCGATGGCCGGGTCAGCGTTGGCGAAGCGGAACCGGATGTCCGGGGTGAGGTAGGAGTTGAACTTGTCGGCGTCCATCGCGTCGATAGCGGCGATGATCGGGGCTATGTCGCGGCTCATGCTCGGCTCCTCGGTTCTTGGTTGTTCAGGAAGGTCTCGGGTGGCGGGGTGCCCCACAGGTGCGGCGGGACGTCCCAGTCGTTGGCCACCCAGCAGTCACCGATCTGGTCGATGTCGGAGAACCACTCGATCCACGAGCCCCACGGATCGGGGTTGTAGTGGAAGAAGTTCGACCCGATGGTGTGCCGGCCCAGACCCCAGCCCGCGCCGCGGCCCCGGGTGCGCATCCGGTCCGCGCCGATCGCGATGGCGTCGATGGACGGCACCTCGAAGCTGGCGTGGTGAAAGCCCGGGTGGGTGCTGGCGATGAAGCCGAACACGTGGTGGTCGCCGGGGCCGGCGTTGAGGAACGTGACCCGGTCGTGGTGGATGGTGTCGCTCAGGCGCAGCCCCAGGACCTGCGTGTAGAACTCGGTCATCAGGCCGGGCTGGGCGGTGAACAGCAGCGAGTGGCCGAGCCGGCGGGGCAGCACGTCCTTGGTGGCTTCGGTCCACTGGGCGACGTTGAGCCGCTGCTGGGTGGCGCCGATGTTGACCAGGACCTCGGCCACCGGGCGGGCCGGGGCCGGGGTGGTGTCGAGGAGTTGCACAGCGGTGCCGTCCGGGTCGCGGATCCACAGGCCGTCCGCGGTCGCGCCCGCCGGCGGCTCGATGACCGGCGCGCCGGCCCGCTCCAGCGCCTCGCGGGTGGCGTCCATACTGCCCGGGCGCAGCGTGAACGTGACGTGGTGCAGGCGCTTGGCCGGGGCCTGGACCAGCCGCACCTGCTCCTGGTCGCGGCCGGGGCAGGAGGCGACCAGCGAACCGTCCTTCTCGCTGGTCTCCAGGCCGAAGTCCTGCAGGAAGCCTTCGGCGACGGCCAGGTCCGGCACTTCCAGCGCGTAATGATGCAACCCTGAAATCACTGCTCTTCCCCTGTTCGGCAAAACTGCATACAGTTTGAGGACTGCATACAGTTTAGCCACGGGTTTGGCCGTCTGTGAAGGGGAGAGCTGAGGGTGATCGAGGCATCGGCGGGGTGGGCTCACGATGGCTGAGGCGGATGTGTGGGGAGAGCTCGCGGTGAGTGACGAACGTGGGCGCAGTGCGGTCGCGGAAGCGGCGAATGTGCTGGCCCGGCTGGGGCTGGTCACGGCGTACGGGCACGTGTCGGCCCGGGCCGGGCAGGTCATGCTGATCACGCCGGCCGCGGACCTGGCCGAGGTCACGGCGTCCCAGGTCATCGAGGTGCCGCTGACCGCCGCTGCCCCGCTGCCGGCCGGGGTCCCGGCCGAGGCGTGGGCGCACCTGGCGCTGTACCGCACCCGGCCGGACGCGGCCGCGATCGCCCGGGCCCAGCCGGTCAGCGGGTTCGCCGCGGCGGCCACCACCACATCGCTGATACCGCTGCACGGCCAGGCGGCCTGGCTCGGCGAGTCGATCCCGGTGCACGACAGCGCGGGCCTGCTGCGCTCCCCCGAACTGGCCGAACGCGCGGCCTTCACGCTAGCCCGGGGCGAGGCCCTGCTGCTGCGCGGGAACGGGGCGATCACCCTGGGCGCCGCGCCGGGGCTGGCGGTGGCCCGGATGTGGATCCTGGCCGCCGCCTGCGAGGTCTACCTGGCCGCGCGCGGGGTCAGGGAGACGATGGGCACCGGCTTGGACACGCCGTACTCGGTCACGCCGCTGTCCGCGGACGAGATCGCCTCATGGCGCGCCGTCGGCGACGAACTGCTCCCCCGGCTCTGGCAGCACCTGCGGCGGCGCTGAGCGCTTCGGCCGGGACGCGGCCAGGGTCAGCACCAGCACCACGACCATCGGAGTCCACCAGACCCACGGATTGCGCCACGAGACCTGGGACAAGAAGGTGAGCACGCTGGCCGTGACGGTGGTCGGGAGCAGGCGCAGCCAGTCCCGCGAGGCGGCCACCAGCGCCACCGCCAGCGGCGGCCACACGTAGTAGGAGACCATGACCGGCTCGAACACCGTGCGCAGGGTCAGGGCCAGTGCGATCCACCACAGCAGGACGGCCAGGTCATCCGGGTGCCACGGGCAGGCCAGCCGCGCCGTCTGCCAGCTTTTTGCGGTGGCCAGAGCGCAGCCGCAGGCGACCAGGATGGCCAGGGCCCGGGCCGGCCCGGCGGCGATCGATCCGTCGCTCAGGTGCGGGGCCAGGGCGGGCAGGTAGATCCACGGCGTGGGGTGATCGATGGTCGGCGCGTTGGGCTGGTTGGTGACCGCGTGGATGGTGGCCGTCCAGTTCGCCGCGGCCGCGACGGCCAGCAGGAGGACCGCGGGGGTGGCGGCGCGCCCCAGGAAGCCGGGCAGCCGCCGCGGCCCCACCGCGGCAGCGGCCAGCATCGGGAAGGCCAGCAGGACCAGGGGCTGGACCGCGACGGCGGCTCCGGCCAGCCAGGCGGCCCGGTTGGGCCGTTCATTAGACACCGCGAGGACCGCGTAGAGCAGGAGGCCGATCGCCACCGCATCTTCGGGGTGGCCCCAGCGCACCGAGACGTTCCACAGCGCGGTGGCGCCCGCGGCGGCCAGCAGGAAGCGCTTGAGCAGGTTCACGCCCATGCGCTCGGCCAGCGCGTCGGCGGCGAACAAGACCAGGGCGGACATGATCGTTTCCAGCGGCCCGGCGACCAGCCATCCGGTCGGATGCACGCCTTGGCGGCCGGCCTGGATCGCGATCCCCGCGGCATCCATGACCGCCGCGACCGGGACCAGGATCACGGCGGCGCCGGGGAAGGTGACCAGGTTGGTGGGCGGGGTGTACAAGCCGGCCAGGTCCAGGTGCAGGACCCGCTGGGCGGCGACCAGGGTGGCCCACAGGTCGTCGGGAACGGCCCAGGCCTGCTGCCCGTAGTAGACCGGCCCCCAGATCGTGCCGGCCATGCCGATCAGGATGACCCCCAGGGTGCCCAGCAGCGGAAACACCCGCCTGACCGGCCACGGTGGGACCGGGCGTCCGGGCTCGGCGGTCATGATCATCGCTCTCCGGTACCGGGCACGACCAGCCCCGACTCGTAGGCCACCACGACGGCCTGCGTGCGGTCACGCAGCCCCAGCTTGCTGAGCACCCGGCTAACGTGCGTTTTCACCGTTTCTTCCGTGACCACGAGTCGTCGGGCGATCTCGGGATTGGACAGGCCGCCGGCGATCAGCCGGAGTACCTCAGTCTCCCGCGGGGTGAGCGCGGCCAGCGGCCCGGGTTCCTGAACCGGGTCTTTGGGCCGGGGCCGCTGGCTCGCGAACTCGGCGATGAGCCGTTTGGTGATCGCGGGCGCGAGCAGCGCCTCGCCCTCGGCGATCACCCGCACCGCGTCGAACAGCCGCTCCGCGGTGACGTCCTTGAGCAGGAACCCGCTGGCCCCGGCGCGCAGCGCGTCATAGACGTACTCATCGAGGTCGAATGTGGTCAGGACCAGGACGCGCGGGCAGGCCGGTGCCTTGGTCAGCAGCCGGGTGGCCTCGATGCCGTCCATGCCCGGCATCCGGATATCCATCAGGACCACGTCGGGACGCCGCTCCTGGCAGGTTCGGACCGCCTCGGCACCGTCGGCGGCGGTGCCGAGCACGGTGAAGTCCTGCTGAGTGTCGAGGATCGCGGCGAACCCGGCCCGGACCACCTCGTGGTCGTCGGCCACGACGATGCCGATGGTCATGGCGCCCCGCCCGGTCCGGTCATGACGTCTGGCACCTTGACCGGAAGTTCGGCCTCCACGCAGAACCCCCCGCCGTCCGCTGCGCTCGTGCGCAGCGACCCGCCGGCCGCCGCCGCGCGCTCGCGCATGCCGAGCAGGCCGTGCCCGGGTGTGGGGTCGGGCATGGGGCCAGGCCCGTTGTCGCGGACGCGCAGCCGCAGGATGTCATCGGCGTAGCGTAGCTCCACGTCGACGGCCGCGCCCGGCGCATGGCGGCGGGCGTTGGTCAGGGCCTCCTGCACGATCCGGTAGGCGGCCAGTTCCACGCCCGGATCCAGCCGGGTCACCGAGCCGGACACGATGAGCCGGGCCGCGCTGCCCGCCGCGTCGCGCGCCTCGTCCACCAGGCCACCTAGCTGCGGCAGCCCGGGCTGGGGATGGCGATCGGCCTGCCGCGGCGCCACGGCCTCGGCGTCGTCGAGCCCGGCGCCGGCCATGACCGGCCGCGCGTCCGGCGCGTCGTGCGCGTCCTGCGCATCCTCGCGGAGCACGCCGAGCAGCCGCCTCATCTCGGTGAGGCCGGCCCGCGCGGTGTCGCCGATCGCGGCGAACCGTTGCGCGCTCAGCTCGGTGAGGCCGGGCGTGGTCAGCCGGGCCGTCTCGGCCTGCACCGCGATCATCGAGATGTGGTGCGCGACCACGTCGTGCAGTTCGCGCGCGATCCGCGCCCGCTCGCCCCGGGCCAGGTGCTCGGCCCACTGCTGGCCCATGAGCTCGCGCACGGCGCCGTGGGTCCGGCTGTCCTCCCGGGCCCGCTGCGCCATCCCGGCCAGCGCCGCGACCGGGATCGCCGAGGCCAGCAGCACGGCCAGGACCCGGGTATCGCCGGCCCATCCAGCCAGCCCAGACACGGTGCCCACGACCAGCGCGGGTCTGGGCACGGCGGCGAGCGCGACCGCGATGGCCAGGAACGGCACCGCCAGCGCGACCGCGGCGACCCGCGCGGCGCCATGGGGCGCGCTGTGGGCCAGCCGGTAGGCCACGATCAGCAGCGCAGCCGCACCCGCGCCCGTCACCAGCCCGAACAAGACCAGCGACAGGACACTGGCCAGGCATACGGTGACCGTCGCGGTGACCGGGCGGAGCAGTCCGGCCGGCACCGTGGCCAGCAGGCAGAAGGCGCACATGAGCAGCGCGGTGGACACGCTGACCCCGGTTCGGGTGGCGGAACCGGCCGCCAGCCCGGAATGCACGGTCGACCCGGCGAGCAGCCCGGCGCGCACGGTCGACCCGGCCACCAGCCGGGCGGCCAGCTCAGCCAGTGCGGCCAGCCCGAGGACCGTGCTGATCAGGGCCGGGCCGAGCAGGGCTTGGCCGCGAGTCCCCAGCTGCTCCATGGTCCCATTTTCGCCGCTGATCAGCCCGACCGCATCGCTCGAGCCGGGGGTCTGGCCATCCCCCGCGAGAGGGACGCCGGCGCGGCTCCGGACAGCACCACAGCGTGACGACGGCCGCGGGCCCGTTTCCCTAACGTGGCCAGCATGGAAGCAACCATCGAAGTCACCGGCCTGCGCAAGCGGTTCGGGTCGGTGCTGGCCCTGGACGGCATGACGTTCATGGTCGTCCCCGGCCAGGTGACCGGCTTCGTCGGACCGAACGGCGCGGGCAAGTCCACCACGATGCGGGTCATCCTCGGCCTGGATACCGCGGACGCCGGCGCCGCGCTGGTCGGCGGCCAACCGTACGCGAGCCTGCGCCACCCGTTTGCGCACTGCGGATCGCTATTGGATGCGGGCGCGCTGCAGCCCAGCCGGTCGGCCCGTAACCACCTGATGTGGCTGGCCCACTCCCAAGGCCTGGGCGCCGGACGCGTGGACCAGGTCATCAACCTGGTCGGCCTGCGCGGCGCGGCGCGGCGCAAGGCGGGCGGGTACTCCCTGGGCATGCGCCAGCGGCTCGGCATCGCCGCGGCGCTGCTCGGCGATCCCCCGGTCCTGATGTTCGACGAGCCGTTCAACGGCATGGACCCCGAGGGCATCGTGTGGATGCGCGGTTTCTTGCGTTCGCTGGCGGCCGAGGGCCGGGCGGTGCTGGTGTCCAGCCACCTGATGTCCGAGCTTCAGGACTCCGCCGATCATCTGGTCGTGGTCGGCAGGGGCCTGGTCATCGCGGACGCCAGCGTCGCGGAGCTGATCGCGGCCGCCTCCGCCGACCGGGTGACCCTGCGCACGGCGGCCCGTGATCAGGCCCTGACCGTCCTGGCCCGGGCCGGGGCTGAGGTCGCGGCCACAGGACCCGACGTGCTCACCATCTCCGGTCTTTCGTCCGAACGAATCGTGGCTCTCCTGGCCGGGAACGCGATCCCGTTCGCCGAGGTGTCGGCGCACCGGGCGTCTTTGGAAGAGGCATACATGGAGCTGACCAGGGATGCGGTGGAGTACCGGAGCACTCAGGGGGTGACGTCATGACCGTGATGACGCCCTTCCGCTCCTCGGTGCGGACCCGGCGCGACAGCTTCGCCCAGCTGCTGCAGGCGGAATGGACCAAGTTCCGGACCGTGCGCGGCTGGATCATCGGCCTCCTGGTCGGCCTGCTGCTGATCGTCGGGCTCGGCACGCTCACCGGCGCGAACAGCGTGTGCAGCTTCCAGCCGAACGGCAGCAACGCCGCCCTGGCCTGCCCGGCGCCGCCGACCGGGCCGGGCGGGGAATGGGTGAGCGACGGCTTGTACCTGGCCGGCCAGCCGCTGGCCGGCGATGGCGCCATCACGGCCCGGGTTACGTCCCTGACCGGCCTGTACTCCACCCATGGGGTCGGCTCGGCGCAGAGCCCGACGGCGGGCATGACCCCGGGGGTCCAGCCGTGGGCCAAGGCCGGGCTCATCATCAAGGCCTCGACCACCTCTGGTTCGGCGTACGCGGCGATCATGGTGACCGGAAGCCACGGCGTCCGGATGCAGTGGAACTACGTGAACGACACGCCGGGCCTGGCCGGGACCGCGACCGCGGCGTCGCCGCGCTGGCTGCGGCTGACCCGGTCCGGGGACGTGATCCGCGGCTACGATTCGGCCGACGGCGCGCACTGGACGCTGGTCGGCACCGCGACGCTGGCCGGGCTGCCGTCGGTGGCGCAGGGCGGGCTGTTCGCCGCCACGCCCGGGTACACGGCGAACTCGACCGGGCTGGCCAGCATGTCCTCGACGGGCGGCAGCGCCCTGGACACGGGCGCCTTCGACCACGTGGCGGTCTCGGGCAGCTGGCCCGCGGGCCGGTGGACGGGCCACGCCATCGGCGCCAACAGTATCGTGTCTGGTTCACTGCCCGCGTCGATGCAGGGATTCGCCCAGGCCGGCGGCCGGTTCACCGTAACCGGGTCCGGCGACATCGCGCCCGCGCTCAACGCCGGGTCATCGGCTGCGAACACCCTGTCCGGTGTGTTCGCCGGGCTGATCGCGGTGGTGGTGGTCGGGGTGATGTTCGTGACCGCGGAGTACCGCCGCGGGCTGATCCGCACGACGTTCGCCGCCAGCCCGCGCCGCGGCCGGGTCCTGGCCGCCAAGGCGACCATCCTGGCCGCGGTCACGTTCGTGGCCGGCCTGGTCGCGATCGCGATCACGGTTCCGGTGGGCGAGCACCTGCTGAAGGAGAACGGTAACCCGATCCTCCCGGTGTCCATGCTGACCCAGACGCGGGTGGTGGCCGGGACCGCGGCGCTGCTGGCCGTCGCGGCCGTGCTGGCCCTGGCCGTCGGCATGCTGCTGCGGCGCAGCGCGGCCGCGGTCACCGCGGTGATCGCGGGCATCGTGCTGCCGTACGTGCTGGCCACGTTGCCCGGGGTGGTACCGGCGGGGGTCGGGGAATGGCTGGACCGGGTCACGCCCGCGGCCGGGTTTGCTATCCAGCAGGTCATCCCGGCCTACCCGCAGGTACTGGGAAACTACACGCCGGCCGCCGGGTACTACCCGCTGGCCCCGTGGGCCGGGTTCGCGGTCCTGTGCGCGTGGGCCGCGGTCGCGCTGGCGCTCGCGGTGTTCGTGGTGCGCCGGAGAGACGTGTGATGGTCGTGCCGGAGGCGCGCAAGAACACCGTGCCGGAGGCGCGCAAGAACACCGTGCCGGAGGCGCGCAAGAACACCGTGCCGGAGGCGCGCAAGAACACCGTGCCGGAGGCGCGCAAATGAGTGCTGCGCTGCACGCCGAGTGGACCAAGTGGCGGACGGTGGCCGGGCCCGGCTGGTTGCTGGCGGCGGTGATCGCGCTGACCGCGGCGGTCGGCGCGGCCGCGGCCCACGCGATCACCTGCCCGGCCGGGGGCTGCCCGATCGACCCGGCCAAGGTCAGCCTCACCGGGATCTACCTCGGGCAGGCCATCGTGGCGATCCTGGCGGTGACCGCGGTCAGCGGCGAGTACAGCACCGGGATGATCCGGCTCACGCTGACCGCGACGCCGCGCCGATGGCAGGTGCTCACGGCCAAGGCGGCCGTGGTCGGCAGCGCGACTGTGGTCACGGGGGCAGTCGCGGTGCTGGCCTCGGTCGTATTCGGGCGGCTGCTGCTGGACGGGCACGGCATCGACCCGGCGCACGGATACGCCACCTTGTCGCTGGCGGACGGAACCGTGCTGCGCGCGGCGGCCGGGTCGGTGCTGTACCTGGTGCTGATCGCACTGCTCGGCCTCGGTATCGCCGCGGCCGTGCGGGACTCGGCGGTCTCGATCGGGGTGGTGCTCGGCCTGCTGTTCGTGTTCCCGATCATCTCCAGCGCGGTAGGCGACGTGGACTTGAGGCGGCACCTGGATCAGATCAGCCCGATGACGGCCGGGATGTACGTCGAGGCCACCACCAACCTGCGGTCGCTGCCCCTGTCGCCGTGGCAGGGCCTGGGCGTGCTGGCCGCCTGGGCGGCGGGCGCGCTGCTGGCCGGCGGCCTGCTGCTGACCTTGCGCGACGCCTGAGATGATGGGGCCATGGAAGGGGTTCTTGCGGTCAACGGGACTTCGCTGTACGTGGAGGACCACGGCGAGGGCGACCCGGTCCTGCTGATCCATGGCTGGCCGGACTCGGCCCGGCTCTGGCGCCATCAGGTCCCGTTCCTGGTCGAACGCGGGTACCGGGTCATCACGCCGGACCTGCGCGGGTTCGGCCGGTCCGGGCGGCCGGAGGGGGTGGCGGCGTACCGGATGCGGAACTCGGTGGCCGACATGACCGCGATCTTGGATCAGCTCGGGATCACCTCCGCGCACGTGGTCGGGCATGACTGGGGCGCGGCGGTGGCCTGGTTCACCGCCATGCTCAGCGCGGACCGGGTCCGCACGCTGACCGTGATCTCGGTTCCGCATCCGCGCGCCACGCCCACCATACGGTCTCGCGAGATGGCCTGGTACCAGCTGTTCTTCCAGTTCGAAGGCGTCGCCGAAGCCACCTTGGCGCACGATGACTGGGCCTGGTTGCGGCTGTTTACCCGGGGCGACGGGGACCAGGCGCAGTGGATCGCGGACCTGTCCCGGCCCGGCGCGCTCACCGCCACGCTGAACTGGTACCGGGCCAACGTGGCTCCGCGTCTGCCCGCGCCGCCACCAGCGCTGCCGCCGGTCACCGCGCCGGCCATGGGCATCTGGTCCAGCGGGGACCACTACCTGGACGGCGAGATGATGCGGAATTCGGCCGCGCTGGTGGCCGGACCCTGGCGGTACGAGGAAATCCCGGACGCGAGTCACTGGGTGCCGCTGGACGCGCCCGGGCGGCTCAACGACCTGCTGGCGTCGTGGCTACTTAACGGCGGGCCCGTGGGGCGTTGAGCCGCCGACCGCGATCGGGGCGAGGACGGCAAAGGTCAGCGTGGCGCCGTTGAGGACCAGCGTCCCGCCGCCACCCAGCTCGATGGTCTGGCTGTGGCCGCCATGCATCGCGTCCGCGATCTGGCTGGACAGGGTCATCGGGTCGGCCCCGGCCGCCAGCTCAAACCCGACGTGTCCCGCGGACGGCCCGGTGGTGGTCGGCACGTAGATGATGCCTCCGGTTCCGGGGAGACCGAGCGGGGCCGGCGCATCCCCGGCCACGTTGAAGATGGCGACGCTGGCCGATCTCGACGAGAGCACCATGATCCCTTGGATGGGCGCCTCGCTGGTGACGGTCAGCGGCTGCCCGCCGGTCAGCTCGCTAGCCGGAAACGGATCGGCGATGAACCACTTCGACGGGTCGCCTTCTATCTGGATGTAACAGGACATGGGTGCTCCTTATCGTGTCGGCCATGGTTATTAGTGGGGTGGCACCGAGTTCGGTGGCCAGCTGCAGGCCGGCGATCAGCGCGCGGGCCGCTTGTTCGCGCTGGCCCGCTCGGCCGGCGGCGGCCGCCTCGTGCAGCCGCGCGTACGCCTCCCGGTAGGGCCAGCCCGCGGCTCGCCAGGCTTGCGCCACGGCCTGCCACGTGGCCGGGGTATCACGGCCGAGCCGACGGGCTTCCTCGGCGGCGGTCATCGTGCCGAAGGCGGTCAGATCCGCTTCCCCGTCCCCGTGCTCGGCCACGATGACGCTGGCCCGCTCGGCGAAGGTCGCGGCCAGTTCCTCCCAGCCGTCCCTTTGATCAGCGGCGAGCCGCGCGGCGGCGGCCAGCAGCCGGAGCTCTTCCTCGGCCATCTCGGCACCGGATAGCGCCGCCAGCCCATCGGTCACCTCAACGGCCGCCGCGGCCAGGTCCCGGTTACCCAGGGCCTGCTCGGCCAGGCACGCGTGCAGGGACCCCATCAGCCGGGGATCGTCCGGGGACTTGCGCAAGGTGGCGGCCAGATCGGCGGCCCGGTCGGCTTCGCCCCGGGCGACGGCCAGTTCGAGTTGCAGGAGCTGGAGATAGCGGGTGAAGTTGGTGGTCGATTCGGCCACCAGTTCGGCGAGCAGCTGGTCGGCCTCCGCCCACCGCCCGCTGGCCAGCAGCGCGGCCGCGGCGTTGTTGCCGATCCCGGTGGTGATGGCCGGCGGTGCCCCCATGGCGGCCACTGCGCTTCGGCCCGCGCGCCCGGCCTCGACCGCCTCGGCGAAACGGCTGGCCCGGTACAGCAGGTGAACGCGATTGGCCACGGCGCGAATGGTGTCCTCGACGCTGCCGGCCCGGCAGGCCAGCGTGAACGCCGTCTGCAGATCGGCCAGGCCATCCTCCAGGTCGCCGTACTGCGCTTCGATGATCCCCAGCGTCGCGAGGCCGTGTGAGTACACGGCGTCCGCCCCGATGTGCTGCGCGACCTCCATGGACCGGGTGACCAGGGGCAGGGCGGCATCCGTCTCCCCCAGCAGCACGCGCCAGGTAGCCAGCGCGGCCAGCACTCGAGCCTGCAGCCGGGACGGCGGCTCGTCCTCGAGCAAGACCACGGCCTGCTCGGCAGCATCGACGGCGGCCTTGAGGTCACCCGTTTCCCACCGGTAGCGGCCGAGCCGCTCCAGCCACCTGGCCCGGTCCACGGGCGCGGCCTGGCTGGCTCCGGCCAGGGCGGCGGCCGCCCAGGTGGCGGCCTGCCCGGAATCACCCGCCCAGCTGGCCGACCGCGCCGCCTCCTCCAGCAGGTCGGGCCCGGCTTCGGGCAGCCAGCTCAGCAGCTCGATGGCCAGCGCGTAGTGCTTGGCCGCCTCCGGGTAGGCCCGGACCGAGACCGCGCGCCGGGCCGCGAGCACCGCGGCTGTCGCCGCCCGGTCCGGGCAGCCGGCCCGGTGCCAGTGCCGGGACAGCAGGCCCGGATCCGAACCCGGCTGGTCAGCGAGCACCTCGGCCAGGCGACGGTGCAGGAGGCGCCGCTTGCTGGGGAGCGTCTGGGTGTAGATGGCCTCGCGGATCAGCACGTGGCTGAACGCGTATCCGTCACTGGCGGCGGTCAGCAGGCCCGACTCGACGCCGGCCCGGATCGCGGCCGCCAGGCGCGTTTCGGACATCGTGACCGTCGCGGCCAGGATGGCATGGGACATGCTACCGTCGGCCAGCGATACCTGGTCGACCACGGCGCGGGCCGCGGGGGTGAGCGCGGCGGCCTTGGCCAGCACGGCGTCGGTGATCGAGGCGGGCAGGGTACCCGGCTCGGTATCGGCCAGTTCCTTGGCGAACAGCGGGTTGCCGCCGGCCGCGGCCACCACGGCCAGCACCTGTTCGGGGCCGGCGTCGGCTGGCATCGCGTCCGAGACCAGCCCGGCGATCTCGCTGTCGGTCATCCGGCCGAGGCGCAACCGGGTCACCCGCGGGCGATGCTCCAGCTCGGCCAGCCAGCGCCGGACCGACTCGGCCAGGTCTTCGTCGCGCAGCGTGGCCAGGATCATCACCGGTTCGGTACGCAACCGGACGGCCAGGAACGTCAGCAGCTCGCGGGAGGACTCATCGGCCCAGTGCAGGTCCTCCAGGACCAGCACCAGCGGCGACCGGGCCGCCAGGCCCGCCAGCAGGTCGAGGACCCGGACGAACAAGCGATGCCGGGCCGCGAGCATGTTGTCCGCCCGGTCATCGGCCAGCAGCCATTCGGCCTCATGACCCAGCGCGGCGGCGAACGGCCCGTAGGCCAGCGCCGTCCCGGCCATCGGCGCCGACTCACCGACCCGCACTCGCGCCCCGTCAGCAGCGGACCGCACGTGGCCGGTCAGTTCCTCGAGCAGCCTGGTCTTGCCGATACCGGCCTCGCCGGTGACCAGCATCACCTGCGACTGGCCACCCAGCGCGCGGGCGTAGGCGGCCGACATGATCGCGAACTCCGCGGCCCGTCCCACGATGGACGGCAGCGCCCGCCCGGCCGCGGCCGCGGCCTGCGCCGGCGGGGCGCCGGCCGAGACGGCCGTGAGCTCGAAGAGGCGCACGGGGCGGTCGAGATCCTTCAGCCGGCGCTCACCCACTTCGGCCAGCGCGAAGGCGAGTTCCTCCTCCTCGTCCTCGATCAGGGTCTGCGTGGCCTGGGACACCAGGACCTGGCCGCCGCGGGCGACCGCGCAGATCCGGGCCGCGCGATGGACGGCCAGGCCGGTATAAGCGTCCTCGGTCAGGACGGCCTGGCCGGTATGAATGCCCATCCGGACCCGGACGGACGCGCCGGCCGGCCAGGGATGGTCAGCTAGCACCTGCTGGATCTCCCACGCGCACAGTACGGCTTGCTTCGCGCTCGCAAACGCCACGAAGAAGGCATCGCCCTGGGTGTCAATTTCGTTACCGGAGTGCCGGGCGATGGCTGCGCGGACCAGGCGGCGATGGTCGGCCAGAACCTGGACGTAATGCTCCCGCAGCGCCTTGACCAGTCGGGTCGAGCCCTCGATATCGCTGAACAGGAAAGTGACCGCTCCGCTCGGAAGTTCGGTCATGCCGTGATGTCCGCACGGCAGGCGACGATCGCAGGCGCTCCCCCCACACAGGAAAGTGTGCCCGCTGTGGCCAATGGTGTCGATATCTGCCAGGTCGAGCCGTTCCGCCGCGGCGGGCTGAGCATGTGCCGAAGTTCGATAGGCAAGAACCACGGTCCGTTCGGCCCAATTTTTAGTGCTCATTTCGGCTACGGTCCGTGCGGTCCGGGCCATGGCACGTTTTCTCGGGTGGCGGGATTTGGTCATCGGCATGGAACGGGACGGCACGTGCTGGACCGCCTACGCTACGGAGGCCGTTGACCTGCGAAGAGTTGCGATGTGACACTGGGCTCCACCACTTGACGGGAAGAGGGGTGCCATGGGGTCGCCGGGCACTGGTCCCACATTGCCGCGCCAGCCGGAACCAGCTACCGTGCGGGCCGCGGATGTGGTGCGCTACGGCCCGGGAGTTCCCGCCAGCCCAGCGCCGTCGGCGGCCGAGAGCGTGTGGCGGACCGGCCACCGGGCCGGGCCGCCGGCCGGGCGGCGAAGGCTGCGCCGGGTCCGCCGGGTACTGGGGCCGACGCTGACCATCCTCCTGCTCGTCGCGGCTGGCGTGGTCATCTGGCTGCGCTTCTTCCACCACTCGCCGTTCCACGCGACCGGGGCCGGCATCACACAGCGGACCGCGAGCGGGTGCGCGGTCGACGTGACCGGGCGGATCCAGACCAACGGCTCGGCCGGGACGATCTCTTACCAGTGGGTGTTCCAGCCGCAGACGCAGGCCCCGCAGCCGCTCAGCCAGTCGGTTACCGCCGGCCAGCACACCGTGTTCGTGACCGTCGCCGTCCAGGGTCAGGGCCACGGCAGCGCGACGCAGCGGGTCACGCTGGACGTGCTCGGCCCCGATGCCCGGTCCGATTCCGCGAATGTGACCATCAGCTGCTGATCAATGAGGGGGCCGGATCCGCATGGCGGACTGGAGCGTTCCGGGGTTCACCGGGTTGGGGGCGCTGGGGTCGGGCGCGTTCGGCGAGGTGGTACTGGCCCGCCATGACGCGTCGGGCACGCTGGTGGCGATCAAGTACCTGCGGCGCAAGCTGCTGTCCGACCGCGAGTTCACCGAGGCCTTCCGGAGCGAGGCGGCCCTGCTGGCCAGCGTGGACGACCCGCACGTGGTCCGGCTGTACGAGTACGTCGAATCGCCGTTCGGGGCCGCGATCGTCATGGAACTCATCAACGGGGTCTCGCTGCGCCAGATCTTGACCCGTCAAGGGGCCACGACGGCCGAGGCGGCCCTGGTGGTACTGGAAGGCTCGCTGCTCGGGTTGGCCGCCGCACACCAGCGCGGGGTGGTGCACCGGGACTACAAGCCGGGGAACGTGCTGGTCAACGACCACGGCGAGAGCAAGCTGACCGACTTCGGGATCGCGGCCCGGGCCGGCGACAGCCCGGTACCCGCGGGCACCATGGTGTACGCGCCGCCCGAGCAGCTCGGCGGGTCCCCGGCCAGCCCGTCCGGTGACGTCTACGCCGCCACCGCCACCTTCTACGAATGCCTGGTGGGCCAGCCGCCGTTCATGGGGGACACCGCCGAGCGCCTGCTGTACCAGCACATGGCCGAACCGGTCCCGCTCGAGCCGGTCCCCGAAGCGCTCCGGCCGCTGGTGGCCGCCGGGATGGCCAAGGATCCCGCGGACCGGCCCGCCGACGCGGGTACGTTCGTGGCCGAACTCAGCGCGGTGGCCGCCGGGGCGTACGGCCGGAACTGGCGGCAGCGGGGCCGATCGCATCTGGGCGAGGCGGCGCTGCTGCTGGCCGCGCTGTGGCCGTCGAGCACGGCGCCCGCCTTGGCGGGCTCGGCCATGGAGCGGATCGACCTGTCCCCGGGCGGCAGCGGCTCCGGAACCGAGACCGCGGTCGCGGCCGGGGAGGCCCGCCACCTGCGGCATGTCCGGCACGTCCGGCACGTGGCCCACGAACGGCATCTGCGGCACCTGCGGGCCATCGGGGTGGCCGCCATCGTGCTCGCCCTGGTATCGGGCGGCACCGCCCTGGCCGTGACGAGCATGCACTCGCCGGGCTCCCCGGGTCATCCGGCCGCGGCAGCGGTGCACCTGATCACGCTGCAGCCGCCGTCGTCCT
Organism: uncultured Actinomycetes bacterium; assembly: GCA_963787645.1. Lineage (GTDB taxonomy): Bacteria > Actinomycetota > Actinomycetes > Streptosporangiales > Streptosporangiaceae > Palsa-504. Next base: position 65,360 of record CAWBDS010000010.1, read on the forward strand.
CGGCGTCATCGTCGGGTTCTGGATCGAAGAAGCTCAAGAAGAAGGCCGGGGCCAGCCCACCGGTCGCTTCGACGACGCCGGTTCCGGTGCCGCCGCCGTCCTCGGCACCGGCCTCGGGCTCGGGTTCGCCGAAGCCGAAGAAGTCGCCCAAGCCGTCCGCGTCCCCGTCACCCAAGCCGTCGCCGTCTGCGTCGCCGTCGCCGTCCCCGACGATCACCCTGCATCCGCCCTCGTCACGGCCACCCACCACCTCGCCGCCGCCACGGCGCTGAGGTCGTTTCCTATCGGACGATGCGCAGGGCGACCTTGCGGTTGCCGCCGTTCTGCTGGACCAGCGCGAACCACAGCGGCAGCAGGCCGTCGACGGTTGGCGTCGCGGCGGCGTCGCCGACGAAGGCCGGCTCGAGCCCGACGGCGCTGATAAGCTCCTCGGCGACCGCGCGCGCCTGCGGATCGGCGGCAAAGAACAGGTTTGTGCCGGGCAGCGGATCGGCGAAGTTCTCCCAGCCCAGCGAGTTGAACGCGCGCACGTACCGGGCCGCGGGCGCGGCCGCCGCGATCAGCGCCCGGCTGTCGAACTCCGGCGCGCCGATCCGGTTCACGGCGTCGATCACCACCTTGCCCGCGAGCGCCGGGCCCTGCTCGCTCACCACGTCCGGCACGACCGGGCCGGGGACGGCCAGCACGACCACCTCGGCACCCGCCACTGCCTCGCCGATGCCCAGCACCGGCGCCCCGCCCGGGCCCGCGCCGGAGCCGTCCCGGACTCCGTACACCACGTCGTGCCCGGCCGCGCGCCACTTGCTGCCGAGCGTTCCGCCGATGTTGCCCTTACCGATCACCGCGATCCTCATGCCGCTAGCTTAGGGTCATTGGGTCAGCAATTGCTGGCGCTGGGCGTCCATCGCGTCCAGCCGCTTGGTGACCTGGCCAACCTGGTCCTCGAGCCGGTCTTGCAGGTCGCGGACCTGCTGGCGGGATTGAGCGACGTTGTTTTGCGCATCGCGGATCTGCTGGCCGACGGCCAGGTCGGTGAAGATGTTGTTGAAGAAGATGTCGGCGAACCTGAAGCCCCCGCTGATCTCCAGCCGGGGCGCGGTGGGCTCGGCGCCGTGGAGTCCGGCCAGATCGGAGCGCAGCCCGGCCAGCCGGGCATCGGCCTCGCGCGCGGCCTGCGCGGCCTGGTCGATCCGGTCGTGCTTGATCGCGTTGGCGACCATGCCGTGGTCGAGGTAGGTATCGAAGGTCGACCAGTTGGCGGCGTTGCCCAGACGGCCCTGAACCTCCTCAAGCGCCTGGACGGCCTGGCCGGCGTCGTAGCTGGCGTGACGTAGCTCATTGAGCTCCGCGGTCAGCCGGCCGCGCTCGTCGGCCAGCGCCAGCAGCTGGGGGCGGCGCGGGTCGGCGGAGTGCGTCAGGTACTGCTCCTTGGCCGCCAGGGCGTCCGCGTAGGCCCGCGGGGCCCCGGCCAGCTGGGCCTGCCGGTCCTCCAGCTTGGCCAGCTCGGCGTGCGCGGAGTCCAGGCCCTGTTGCGCCTGCGCGACCCGGTAGCGGGCCGCCTCCGCTTCGGCCTTCTCCCGGGCCAGCGCGTCCTCCCGGGAGCCGTGCAGCGCGGCGAGCACACGGGTCAAGGACAAGTGCTCCAGCCGTTCGACGTCCTGCTCCTGGCCCGCATACTGCTGCCGGGCCGCGGCCAGGTCCGCCGCCGCGGCTTGCTCACGCTGACTCAGCAGGGTGTGCAAGTGCGCGCACAGGTCATGCTCGCGGGCCGCCCGCGCGGTCGCGGCCAGCCGCTGCTCGATCTCGTCCGACATAGACGTATTACACCCCAGGCGCGGAATCCTCGTACAGGCGTTTGCCCATGCTCACCACGTCGTCGGTGCCGTAGCCCAGGTGCCGGTAGAACGCGAGGACCTGCTCGTTGGACGCCCGTACCTGCAGGTTGATCTTCGGGCACCCGGCCGCGGCCAGCCGCTGCTCGGCCGCGTCCATGAGCATCCGGCCCAGGCCGTGCCCCTGCCAGACGGGGTCGACCGCGAGGTAGTTCACCCAGCCGCGATGGCCGTCGTAACCGGCCATCACCGACCCGGCCAGGACGCCGTCGGCCTCGATCACCAGCAGCCCACCGGGATCATGGGCGAGCTTGCGCGCGATGTCGAGGCGGGGATCGTTCCAGGGCCGCAGCAGCCCGCACCTGGACCACAGCGCCACCAGCGCGTCGAGATCGGACGGCCGGTACCCGCGCAGGACGCGCTGGTGGCGCTGGGTCATTCCCCATCTATACCCGCGGGCTCGTTACGGCCGCACCCCCGGGCCCGAGACGAGCGTCTGGTTCAGCACCAGGGTCTGGTGACCGTCCCGTACGTATCCCTCGTACTGGATGGTCCCGGCGTTGAGCAGGCGGGTGTTGACCAAGATGGCGGTCACGCCGTCCTGGGCCGGGAAGGTGAACGCGATGTCCTGGTTCCCGGCCGCGTCGGTGACCTGCTGGACCGAGACGCCAGGCACGTCAGCGAGCGCGTAGAACCAGGTCGCGTTCAGGGACGGGTAGTTCCCGTATCCGGTGAGCACGTTCGCGGCCACGTTGACCGCGTTGCAGTCGTCCGCGACATCGGCGCAGCCCGTGCTGTAGGTGTTCAGCTTGTCCAGCAGCGCGCGGGGGTATTCGGGCAGCGTCGGCAGCGGCTTGACCGGCTGGAGCGGGCTGGTCGTCTTGACGTGATGTTTCAGATTCTGCATAAACTGCTTGATCTGGGCCTTGGTCGGATGCGGGTACGGCGGGTAGATCAGGCTGTAGCTCGGTCCGGCCGGCATCAGCCACTGCTGCGACGCCGCACACGGCTCGGTCCGCTGGCACACCTGCAGGGTGCCGTTTACGTACTCGGCCTGCGCCGAGTCGTCGGCGGTGGCCCAGACCTGGCGGTCCTGGCCGTCCGTGCGCAGGTCCCGGTACAGCCACTGGCCGGGCGTGACGTTGCTGACCTTGGGCGGCTTGTACTGGTGTTCCTGGTAGAAGTCGATCCGCTCGGCGGCCAGCTCGGCCGGGCTCGGCGGCGTCGTGGACGGCTGGGTGCTGCCCAGCTCGGCGACCAGGTACTCCTTCAGGATCGCGATCTCGCTGTCCGGTGCGGGCTGACTGGGATCGTCCCAGGACCCCTGGGCGAGCAAGTGATAGTCGGACGCATCCAGGATGATCTCTTGCTGCTCGCTCTGCTTGGTCTCGGGCAGCACGAAGGCGACCCCAGCCCGGCCCGCGAGGTCCTTGACATGATCTTTGACCTGGACCATGGGGATGAGGGCGAGCGCATGGAACATCTCCGCCTCTAGCGAAGGCGGCAGCACCATCCCGAACAGCATCTGCTCGATCTGGCTGAACGCGACGACGCTGTGGTTGTCGGTCTTGACCGGATCCTGGCTGACGAAGTACGCGTCGAGCTTGGCCGGATCGCTGGGCAGTGAGCCGAGCTTGTCGTACGGATAGATGGGGTCGCCGATGCTGCCGGCATCGTAGTTGAGGGTGCCGTCGGCGGTCATCCAGCCGTCCTGTACGAAGAGCTTCGGCACTCCTGGCCGGGCCGGCCCGGGTGGGTGCTCTCGGTCACCTCGTAGACCCACTGACCGGCTGATACGGCCGGGCTGGCCAGCGCGGCCGCGGCGGCCCGGTCGGCGAGCAACTGGGCAGTAAGCACCGGCGGGCCGGACGGCAGTACCGCTACGGCCACGCCGGCCGCCAAGCCGAGCGCCAGCACCGCGGCGACGCCCACGCGCCACGCGGGCCGCGTTCGGTGTCCCCTCGCGGCACCGTGTCCGCTCGCGGCGGCGGGCCGCACCCGCGCGGCGTCCGGGGCATGCCGCTCCAGCGCGCCGAACGCGGCACGCAGGTCATCTTCGGTCCTCATCTGCGGTATCCCTCCTGAACAAACCCGGGCGCTGGCTGCGTGATCTGGATGCGCAACGCGGCGAGCGCCCTGGACGCATAGCCGCGGACGGTGCCGGGAGTGCAGCCGAGCACCTCCGCGATCTCGGTATCGGAGAGCCCCTCGTAGTAGCGGAGTACCAGCACGGTGCGCTGCCGTCGGGGCAGCTTCCCGAGCTCGGCTAGGAGCGCGGCCCGCTCGGCGTGAGCGAAGGCGTGGTCTTGGGATAGACGGTCGTCAACCTCCGGGCCCCGGCCCGCGGGCACCAGCCGCCAGGATCTTCGGCGCCAGGACAAGAACTCGTTGACGATCATCTTCCGGACGTACAGCTCCGGACGGTCCATGGCGCCGATCCGGTTCCAGCGCGCGTGCGCCCGGATCAGCACCTCCTGGACCAGGTCCTCGGCGAGGGCACGGTCTGCGGTCAGCACGCCCGCGAAGCGCAGCACACCGGGTAGCCGGTCGGCCGCGAACTCCTCGAATGTCATCGCGCCTCCATCGTCGGGATCTCCGGTCAGGAAACGCATCTGGGACACTGAAATGCTGCGCGGCCGGCGCAGCTACGTTGGACTAGTCGCGGCGAGGGCGCTGGGCGACCAGCCACACGACGATGAAGACGGCCATGGCGATCAGGCCAATGATGAGAAACGTCTTGAACGTCGCCACGATCCCGCCCGCGGCCGTGACGACCAGCCAGATGGCGAGGCTCGCACCGAGGATTGTTCCGATGATCCGGCCCATGTTCCCAGTATGCCGCCGGATCTAGGCGGGGAGAGGGCCAAGCCGAGGCATTCGCGGAGCGTGTATTCCAGCGTGTCGGCCCGGCCGTGACTACCGGGGCCTTATTTCCGAGCCGGCGTGCAAGCCCGAGCCACTATTCGAACGAGCAAGCTAAGTTTGGAGATCTGCCCGTTTCGCTACCCCGCGCGCGAGGCGCCTGGCCCGCCAGCGCAGGAGGCGCCGGTGATGTCGTTCCAGTCCGGTGCGCTCCAGATCGGGAGCCGGATCGGTCCGGCGCGCGCTCATGCGGTGCCTCCGGCCAGCCGCGCGCTCAGCCGCTGCGCCGCGACGGCGGCGCTGGCGCGCCGACGTTCGGTCTCGGCCGCCAGTGCCGTCGCGCCCCCGTCGGTGAGCCGGTAATACCGGCGCAGCCGGCCGTCGGCGATCTCTTCGCGGTCCGGCTCGACCAGTCCGGCCGAGCGCAACCGGTCCAGAGCCATGTACAAGGTTCCGGTCTGCAGCCGGGTCGCGCCACCGGAGATCTGCTCGGCGTCGGTGATGATCCCGTAGCCGTGCTGGGGTCCCGCGGCCAGAGCGGTCAGGATGAGGAAGGTGGGCTCCTGCATGCTCCGCTGCCTCATGTCATAGGGATATCTCAATCATCTACATATGGCAAGGCCCACTGGCAGCGATCTGCCATCATGAACCAATGCCGTCACGAAGCGTGGAGTGGGCGGTGGCCGGCGCGCTGGCCGGCTGGGCGGCAGTCCGGCTGGCGGGCGCGGATCGTCTCCGGTTCGCCGAGGCGTGGACCGTGCCGCTGCTGTCCTTCACTCCGCAGGTAGCCGCGGGAGCATGCGCCAGCGCGCTGCTGCTGCGCGGCGGCCCGGCGGGCGTGACCGCGGTGGCCGGGGCCGCGCTGACCGCCGCGGTGGGCCCTCGCGCGGTGCCGGGCCGGCAGCCGCCCGCGACCGGACCCGTACTGCGGATCTTGACCGCCAATCTGCTCTTCGGACGGGCCGTGGCCGAGGACCTGGTCGAGCTGGTCGGCCGGTTGCGCGCGGACGTGCTGATGGTGCAGGAACTCACCAAGGAGGCCGAAGCCAGGCTCCAGGGGGCCGGACTGGGCGATGTGCTCCCGCACCAGGTCACGCAGCCGGTATGGGAGCGAACGGGAAGCAGTATCTACGCCCGCTACCCGCTGCGCGGCGGGTCGCGGCCGGCGCCGGCGTCCGCGGCCCGGTGCACCGCCCGGCTCGACCTTCCGCCCGGGCAGTGCGTGGACCTGATCTGCATACACACGGCACCGCCGAAGCCGCCCTGGTCCCGCGGCGCGGCGGCCCGCTGGCGAAGTCAGCTGTCCGCGCTGCCGGCGCCCGACAGCACTCCGCGCATCCTGGCCGGAGACTTCAACGCCACCCTCGATCACGCACAGTTCCGCCGGCTCCTGCGCCGCGGTTACCTGGACGCGGCCAGCCAGGCCGGCCACGGGCTGGCCGCGACCTGGGGACCCGAGCCCGGTCGGCGCCCGACCCTGCTGGCCATCGACCACGTTCCTGACCGACCGGCACTGCGCGGTCCTGGACACCTCGGCCCACTGGCTACCCGGCAGCGACCACCGCGCCCTGTTCGCCGAGCTCCGGCTTCCCGCGCTGGACGCGTGGTGAGCTTCGCGAACGCCCCTGCCGGACGCTGGTGAAGGCGTCCCAGGCGTAATGCTCGGTGACCTGATCGTCGGCGAAGATGGCGAACCGCCCCTGGCCGTCGGTCTCGGTGACCTGGCGCATGAGCAGGCACCGGGTACGCAGCACCGGAGGGTCGTCAAACACGCCCGCCATTTCAGTCCTCGGGATACAGATCCGCGAGCATCTCGAAGGCGCGCCCGAACACCGCGGGGGTGAGGATGTCCGGTGCGATGTGCTGGTAGATCTCCAGCCCGATGAGCAGCGCGTGGCCAATGGCCCACGCTTGCGTGGGGCTGGTCCCGCGGACCGGCTCGTCATCGTCCGCCGCGCCCAGCACCGCCAGGCGACCCTGAAGGTAGGCGCTATAGCGCCGCAGGGCGTCGGGGTTGCGCAGCAGGGCCGCGGTGAACTCGAGCTCCGCCGCCAGCCTGGCCTGGTCCGTGAAATCCTGGTCGGCGGCCATGGCCCGGCCGAACCCGGCCAGCCGCTCGCGCACCGTGCCGGACTGGCCGTTCAGCTCGGCGGCCCAGTTCCGGGTGGGTGTCGCCTCCAGGGCGCTGAGCAGCAGGTCTTCCTTGCTCGAGAAGTGCCCGTAGATGGCGCCCTTGGTCACCTCGGCCGCCTCGGCGATCTGCTCGAGTGAGGTCGCGGCGTAGCCGCGTTCGCGGAAGAGCCGCTTGGCCTCGCTGATCAGGCGCTCGCGGGTCATCGCCTTGGAGGTCTGTCTGGTCACCCTGGCCACGGCGTCCATGCTGCCATAGAGCATTACTCCATTGATATACCAGCGGTTTCCAGATACCGTTGGTATATGAGCCTCAAAGAACACGTGATGCGCCGCGTCGTGGAGCCCGCGGTGCTGCGCTACTACCAGTGGCGCGGCGATCCCCTCGCCCGGTGGTTGCGGCCGCAGACGAAGGCCGATCCCTATCCGCTGTACGCCGTCATCCGTGAGCGGAGCCTGGCCCGCAGCGCCCTCGGACCCTGGATGACGGCGACTCACGCCACGGCCGAGAGCATCCTGCGGGACCGGCGGTTCAGTTCCTCATCCGTGCACCAGCGCGGCTACCAGCCGCCTGCCTATCCGGCGGATGATCCCCGCGCCGGGCTGCCTGCCGCCGACCTGCTCACGATGGACCCGCCGGATCACACCCGGATCCGCCGGCTGGTGTCCGGAGCGTTCACGCCGCGGGCCATTGCGGGCCTCGAACCGCAGATCCGCGAGATCGCCGGCCGGCTGGTGGCCCAGGCCGATGCCGGGGCCGGCTTCGACCTCATCGACACGCTGGCCTTCCCGCTGCCCATAGCGGTGATCTGCCGGCTGCTCGGCGTTCCGCACCAGGACCAGGCCACGTTCCGGGTGTGGGGACACGATATCGCCGCCTCGCTCGACCCCCAGCTGGACCGGGCCGCGCAGGCCCGGTCACGCTCGGCGGAGCTGGCCCTGGCCGTGTACCTGAAGGACCTGGTGGAAAAGCGCCGCGCCGAGCCCGACGACAGCATCTTGTCCGCCCTGATCGCGGCCGAGGAACATGGCGACCGGCTCAGCCCCGACGAGCTGGTCAGCACGGCCCTGCTCCTCCTGGTCGCCGGGTTCGAGACGACCGTGAACCTGATCGGGAACGGCACCGTGGCCCTGCTCGGTGAGCGGGCACAGTGGGAGCGGCTGCGCGAGGAACCCGCGCTGATACCCGCGGCCGTGGAGGAGCTGCTCCGCTACGACAGCCCGGTCCAGGCGACATCGCGGATCGCGACCGAGGACGTGACCATCGACGGCACGCAGATCCGGCGGGGCACGCCGGTCTTGGTGGCCATTGGCGGGGCCAACCGTGATCCCGCGGTGTTCGACCAGCCCGACCGGCTCAGGATCGACCGGCCGGACGCGGCGCGGCACCTCTCGTTCTCGCGGGGGATCCACCATTGCCTCGGGGCTGCGCTGGCCCGCCTCGAGGCCCGCGTCGCGCTCGAGGAGCTCACCAGCCGGTACCCGGAGCTCGAGCTGGCCGGGACGGCCGTCCGGCGACCGCTTCTGGTCCTGCGCGGCTTCGAGAGCGTCCCCGTCCGGCTGAGGCACTCGACCGCGGTGGACCGCTCGGTTCCGGCAAGATAGGCGGCATGGAACGTGTGCTCGGAGTGGGCGGATACTTCATGCGGGCGGCCGACCCGGTGACCCTGAGCGCGTGGTACCGCGATTGCCTGGGCCTGGACACCGATGAGAACGGTCTGTGGCGGCCGGAGGCCGGGGTGACCGTGTTCGCGACGTTCGAGTCCGAAACCGAGTACTTCGGCTCCCGTGCCCAGCAGACCATGCTCAACTTCCGGGTCCGCGATCTGGATGCGATGCTCGCGCAACTGCGCGCCAAGGGAGCGGACGTGGCCACGGACACTCAGGACATGGAGGGCGTCGGCCGGTTCGGCTGGGTCACCGATCCGGAGGGCAACCGGGTCGAGCTGTGGCAGCCCAGCTGACCGGTGAGCCATGGCTACGGGGGGCGGGCCCCGAAACGGGTGACGACTGAGGCGGCGACGCGGACGGCGAATTCGGCCGCGGCGCTGAGTTCGGCTAGCCGCGGGTCGGGGCCGGCTGCCAGCCAGCGGCTCATGAAGGCGCCGCAGAAGGCATCTCCCGCGCCGGTGGTGTCCCGGGCTCGCGCCGGGTGGGCGGCGACCTGGACCGGGGACTGGCCGGGGACCGCCACCACGCAACCGGCGGCGCCCATGGTCAGCGCCACCACGGCGTAGTGGCTGGTCAGGCGGGTCGCCATGGAGGCCGGGTCGGCCTCGCCGACCAGGGCGGCGGCTTCGTCGCGGTTGGGGAAGCAGATCGCGGCGCCTTGGGTCCAGCGCAGGAACGCGCCGGGTTCCATCCGGGCCAGGAAGGCGGCCGAGCCCGGGTCGATGGTGACGGCCAGGCCGCGGGACCGGGCCTGCTCGACCAGCCAGCGGGCCACCTCCAGCAGCGGCGGTTCGAAGAACGTATAGCCGGTCAGGTGCAGCACGTCCGCTTCGTCCAGCAGGTGCAACGGCAGGTCCTGCCGCTGGAGACGATGGTTCGCGGCCCGGTCGGTGAACATGGTCCGCGCCCCGTCCCGGGCCACCATGATAACGATCGAGCCGGTGTCCGCCGCCGGGTCCACGGCCAGGTGCGGGCGGACGCCGACCCTGGCCAGTTCGTGCCGGTGATAGTCGGCGTCGCGGGCGCCGACCCGCCCGGCAAAGGTGACCGCGGCGCCGAAGCGGGCCATCCAGGCGGCCTGGTTGGCCGCCGCGCCACCGGGCCGGGCCCGGATAGCGGCCGGGGTATCGCTGTCCGGAGTGACGCCGTCCAGCGGCTTGACCAGGACGTCATTGATCACATCACCGCAGACCAGGATCCGCCGGCCGACGGTCAGCGGGGCTCACCGGTCCGCGCGGCCCACGACGTCGCGATCTGGCCCGCAAGCTCGATGTTGCCGCGCGCGATGGACAGGTTCACCTCGACGCTGGCCCCTGCGGTCACCTGCTGGATGCGGTCGAGCAGGAACGGGCTGACCGCCTTGCCGCGGACGCCCTGCTCGGCCGCGAGGGCCAGGGCCTCCCCCATCGCGTCGTCGAGCACACCCGGGTCCAGTTGCAGCGCGGCGGGCAGCGGGTTGGCCACGAGCAGGGCGGACGGCTCGCCGAACGCGTCCCGCGCCGCCATAATGTCGGCCACCTCCTGCGGGGAGTCGACGCGCCAGTCCAGGTCGTGGCCGGAATCCGAGAGCCAGAAGGCTGGGAACCGGGAGGTCTGGTAGCCGACCACGGCGACGCTGAGCGTCTCAAGCCGCTCCAGCGTGGCGGGGATGTCCAGGATCGACTTCACCCCGGCCGAGACGACCGTGATGGGCGTCCGGGACAGGACGGTCAGGTCCGCGGACTCATCAAAGGTCTCGGCGGCGCCGCGGTGCACGCCGCCTAGGCCGCCGGTGGCAAAGACCCGCAAGCCGGCCCGCGCGGCCAGTACGGAGGTGGCCGCGACCGTGGTGCCGCCGGTCACCTTGCGGGCCATGGCGATGGCGATATCGCGGCTGCCGACCTTGACCACGGACTCATCGACCGCGATCCGCTCCAGATCCTGCGGCGACAGGCCCACCTTCGGCACGCCGTCGACGAGCGCGATGGTGGCTGGGATCACGCCCTGGCCAGTCAGGATCTCCTCGAACCGCTGCGCGGCGGCCAGATTGGCCGGACGCGGCAGGCCGTGCGAGATGATGGTGGACTCCAGGGCGACCACCGGCTGGCCGGCCGCGAGCGCGGCGCTGACCCTCGGGGACACTTCTACCAGGGAAGACGGCACGTCACGATTGTCTCATCGCCGGGCCGCGCGCGATCAGTAGCCCTGCTCCCCGACCACGTTGCGCAGCGGCTCACCCGCCGCGTACCGAGCCAGCTGATCCAGCACGACGGCCCGGGCCCGGGCGAAGGTCTGGGTGGTTACCCCGGCCACGTGCGGCGTCAGCAACAGGCCCGGCGCGGACCACAGCGGATGGGTGGCCGGCAGCGGCTCGGGGTCGGTCACGTCCAGTGCCGCCCGCAACCGGCCAGCGGTCAGCTCGGCCACCAGCGCGCCAGTATCCACAACGGCGCCGCGCGCCGCGTTGACCAGCAGCGCGTGATCGCGCATGCGGCCGAGGAACCGCGCGTCGACCAGGCCGCGAGTGGCCGGGGTGGTCGGGACGAGCAGGATCACCATGTCCGCCCGGGGCAGCAAGGACGGCAGGTCACCGGGTCCGGACACGCCCGGCCGCGGATGGCGGGCGACGCGTGCCACAGTCACGCCGAACGGGACCAGCAGCCGTTCGACCGCTTCGCCGATCGAGCCGTAGCCGACGATCAGGGCGGTACGGCCGGCCAGCGGCTCACTGGCGATGGATGTCCAGGTGCCCGCGCGCTGCGCCTCGGCGAACTGGGGCAGCAACCGCTGTTGAGCCAGGATCATGGCCATGATCCACTCGGCTACCGCGGGATCGTGCGCGCCTCGGGCGTTGCACAAGGTGACCCCGGGCGGGACATGCGGAATAACGCGCTCGGCGCCCGCCGACATCAGCTGGATCAGCCGCAGGGCGGGCAACGTGGCCAGGACCGCGAGCCGGGACTCGGGCATGCCGAACGGGATGACCACGATCTCGACCTGGCCGGCCGAGTCCGGTAGTTGCTCGCCGCCGCTCCACACGTCGGCGGTCATCCGGCCGGGCAGGCCGCCCATCGCGTCGACCCAGCCCGGCTCGGGCAGCCATACGGTTATCGTCTTCGCGATCGTCATGACCGCGACGCTACTCCGGTGTTACCTGGCCCCGGCCAGGTCAGCCTGGCTCCGCTGCCACGACTCGGGGACGTGGTTGCCCGGCTCGGCCGGGCCGATGATGACGACCGGGCATGGGGCAGACCGCAGGCACCCCCGGATGACCGGACCGGCACCGCGGTACGGGTCCGGACCCTCTGCGGTGCGCCCGAGGACCAGCATGTCGGCCTCGCGCGCGTGGTCGAGCAGGACCCGCGCCGCGAGTCCCTCGGTGATCTCGGTGACCACGCTGACACCGGGATACATGGCGACCGCATCGCTGACCGACCGGCGCAGCACCTCACGGGCGGCACCCCAGCTCCCGCCCGACTGGCGCGGAGCTGGTACGGCGTAGCTGGCGACCTGATGACACGCGGACTCTAGGGCGAGCACCGCGTGGACCTCGGCGGCGCGCAGGCTGGCTTCCCTGCACGCCCATCTCAGCGCGGCCACGGACTCAGCCGAGCCGTCGACACCGACCACGATGCGACGAACACCGGGATCTTTTGCCATACCAATTCCATTCTTACCCGCTCGTCACCCTCTGACACTCCCGTCCGTCCCGCCACAGCCGTACGTCAGAGTTTTCCAGATCTTGACTGACAGTTTCCGATCGTAAACCGGCCCCATGTTCCGTGACGAGGGGGGCCGGCCGCTTTTCACCGCAGTTTGCCGCCATCATGGAACGCCTGGGGTCACGCATCGTCATTAGCGGCAACCCGGACGTTTGGGATTTATGGGTCAGATGAGCGTGGTGCTGCCTGCACTACGGTTCGCAGGACCGGATCCGCCGGAACCACATGAACCCCGGGTTCATATGGTTCTAACCCGCTGAATGTCCAGGTTCACCTGGTACGGGCGCGTGCGGCGCCTGCGCCGGCTCTCATGATCAACTTGGCAGGTCGCGCGGATTTGCGCCGCGGCCGGGTTACCGGTGGTGCTGGCGTTGCAAGAGAGCACACCGTGCTTCATGGTGCGCTGCTCCTGCGAAACCTATGGTGGTGAAACCCGGGTTCCACCACCATAGGGTGTGGTGGATTGCCAGTTTCACTCCGCTCGCGCCGGCCGCGACCGCTAGTCCGGCTAGTCCGGCTGAGCGGATATCCCAGATCCCGGTTTCACTCCGTCCGGCTGCCCCCGGAGCAGCGTCCCGCCGGTACCGCTGTGCCCACGGGTAGCGAAAACCACCGGTACCGCGGGGGCGATCGCTTTTCGCCGCAGTTTGCCGCCAGCGTGGAACGCCTGGGTTACACATTGTCATTTAGCGGCATCCCGGACGTTTGGTACTTATGGGTCAGCTGATGTGGGTGCGTACGGTCAGATGGCTGCCGGAACGGCCTTTGTGCACCCGGATCTGGGCGGGGATGCGCTGTTTGAGTTCGGGCACGTGGCTGACGATGCCGACCATCCGGCCGCCTTCACGCAGGCCGTCCAGCACGGTCATCACCTCGTCCAGGGTGTCCTCGTCCAGGCTGCCGAAACCCTCGTCGACGAACAGCGCCTCGATCCTGGTCCCGCCCGCCTCGGCGGTGACCACATCGGCCAGGCCCAGGGCCAGGGCCAGGCTGGCCAGGAACGTCTCACCGCCGGACAGCGTGCTGGTGTCACGGTCGATGCCGGTCCATGCGTCGCAGGCCAGCAGGCCGAGGCCGGAGCGGCCCGCGCCACGGCGCGCGTCGGTATGGATGAGCGAGTACCGGCCGGAGGTCATGGCCAGCAGCCGCTGGCTGGCTGCGGCGGCGACCTCTTCCAGCCGGGCGGCGAGCACAAAGGCGGACAGGGTCATCCGCAGCGTGTTGGCACCCTGGCCGGCGGTCAGGTTGGCCAGCTCGCGAGCCTGCGCCGCGCGGTCGGACAGCGGTTTAAGCTCCTCAAGCCGGCTGCCGAGCTGCGGGGCGAGGTCAGCCAGCTGCTTGGCGGTGCGCTGAGCGTGATCGTCAGCGGCCAGCGCGGTGTCGTAGGCCTGCCGGGCGTCGGCCGCCGCGGCGGTGCTGGCCTGCACGCCGGCGGGCGGGTCCAGGGGGACATCGAGTTCCGGGTCGGCCAGCAGGTCAGCCACGGCCTTCGCGCTCGCCTGATGCTCGCGGATATCACGGTCGGCGGCTGCTCGCCAGGCAGGCTCGTGACGAGCTGCCGCCGCGCTCCCGGGGTCGGCGAAGCCGGCCTCGGTGGCGGCCTTGGCGGCCAAGTCGGCGGCCCGGTCGGCGTCGGCCCGCGCCCGGACGGCCGCGTCGACGGCGTCGGCGGCCGCGGCCAGCGCATCGGCCGCCGCGCGCTCGCGGGCCAGCGCGGTATCCAGGTCCGGCGCGCCATCGAGCTGGGCGGCCAGCGACTCCCGGTGCCGGGTCGCGCGCTGCCCGGCCGCGGCGGCCTCGCGCAGGGCCTCCTGACGTTGATTGGTCAGCTCGACCAGCCGCAAGTCCGCGGCGGTGATGTCCCGGTCCAAGTCGTCCAGGGCCGCCTGCAGATCGGGCAGGCTGGCCGCCGCCAGCCGCTCGGCCTCGCCCGCGAGCTGATCGCCGGCCGCGGCGAGCCGCGCGGCCTCGGCGGTCAGCGTGGGCAGGTCCGCGGCGACGGCAAAACCGGCTTCTTCGAGCCGGGCGGTGAGGTCGGCGACCCGGACGTCGGCGGCGCCCAGGCGCGCCCCGATGGTCTCCGCGCGTTCTCCGGCGGCCGCCGCTTCGGCGCCGGCCGCCTCTTCCTGCTCGCGGGTCACCCGCTCGCCGCTGAGCTCGCACAGCTCGGGATGATCCAGTGAGCCGCAGACCGGACACGGGGTGCCGTCTACCAGGGCCGCGGCGAGCTCGGCCCGCATCCCGTCGATGCGGGTCATCCGGAGCCGCGCCGCGTCGTTGATCAGCTCGGCGTGCTCGATCTTGGCCGCGATGTAGTCCTGGGAGTACTGGGCGGCGTCGGTGCGGGCCTGGACCAGGGCGGTCATGTCGGCCGCGGCCCGCTGGTGACGGTCGGTCTCGGCCTGCACACCGGGCAGCCGTTCGGTGGCCTCGCGGGCCTGGTCACGCTGGCCGCTCAGGGCGGGACGCTGCTCGCGCTGGGCGGCGACACGCTGCCCGGCGGTGTCGATAACGGCGGTCAGCTCGGCCGCGGCGGCGTGCGATCCGGCGGCGGTCCGGTCCTCCGCGGCCGCCTGCTCCTCGTGGGAGCGGAGCCCGTCGAGCCGGCCATAGCTGGTCAGGTGCTGCTGGGCGGCGGCGCGCAGCTCCGCACCGTTGATCCCCGGCTTGTCCTCAGCTAGGACGGCGCGGGCCTGGCTTTCGGCTCGGCAGGCCTCGGCCAGCACGGCGGCGGTCCGGTCGGCCTCGTCCAGCGCAGGGGTCACCTCGTTGCTCCGCTGGGCCGCGTCGAGCTCTTGGCGGAGCTCATCGATCGCCGGACCGGCCAGAGCGAGCTGGTCGCGGGTGCGCAGGGCGTCGGCGCGGCGGCGCTGGCGCTCGGCCAGCCGCTCGGCGGCGCGCTGGCGGTCCTGAGCCTGGTCGAGCTCGGCGCGGCAGGCACCGACCTGGACCTGGCTGGCCGTGGCGGCCTGGGCGGCCGCTTCGGCCAGCCGCGGCGCCCAGCCGGGATGGGGTAGTTCGTCCTGCTCGGCCGGGCCGTCATCGGCGACCTGGGCCACGCGGGCGGCGAGCTCCTTGATGCTCTGCTCGGCCTGCGTCACGGCGGTGGCTGTGGTCCGGCGGCGCTCGGCCAGCCAGTCCTCCACCGCGCGGAAGCGGTCGGTGCCGAACAGCTTTTGCAGCAGGCGCTGACGGTCGACCGCGTTGGAGTGCAAGAACTGCGCGAACTGGCCCTGGGGCAGCAAGACGACCTGGTAGAACTGCTCGGCCGACATGCCCATGAGGTCTTTGATCTCGTCGTCGGCCTCACCCGCGCGGGTGGAGACCGCTCGCCACCGGCCATCGGCGGACTCCTCGAGCAGGACTTTGGCCTGCTCGGTGGTGGTCCCGTCGCCACGGCGCTTGGGGCGCTGCTGCTCGGGCTTGCGCGTGACGCGCATCCGGCGCCCGCCGATGGTCGCCTCGAGCTGGACCTCGGTCGCCGTTCCGGGGTCCGCGTGATCCGAGCGCAGCCGGCGGGCCTTGCCGCGCTCGCCCGGGACCCGGCCGTACAGGGCGAACCCGATCGCGTCCAGCAGCGTGGTCTTGCCCGCGCCGGTCTCGCCGTGCAGCAGGAACAGGCCCGCGCTGGCCAGATCGTCGAAACAAACCTCGACGGTGCCGCCGAACGCACCGAACGCGGTCACACGCAGCCGGTGCGGGCGCATCAGCCTGCCTCTCCGTTCATTTCCGGCGTGCGGACGGCCTCGAACGCGTCGGCGAGCAGCCGCCGTTCGCCGTCGGTGGCCGGGGCGTTCCTGACGTGCTGGACGAACTCCTCCGCGACGGCCTGGTCGGCGCGGCCGGTCACCCGGGCCCGGTAGCAGCCGCCTCCGCGCGTCGCGCCGTCGGGCTCGAAGGTGAGCACCAGGACGTGCGGGAACCGGGTGCGCAGCGCCTCCATCGGGCCCTCGGGCCGGCTGGGGTCGGTGAGGGTGACCGACATGAAGTCGTCCTCGTACGGCGTGTACTGTGCCGAGCCGAGCAGGTCGGCGAGACGGCCGCGGAGCAGGCTCAGCTTGCGGAAGGCAGGTGCCGGGACCCGCTCGGCTCGCCGGTAACCCTGGGCGTCCAGCTCGACCAGCCAGCTGCCCTTGCGATGGTTCGCCTCGGAGAACGAGTAAGGCAGCGGGGAACCGCTGTAGCGCAGGTGCTCGGCGAGCGTCTGCTGGCCGTGCAGATGACCGAGGGCGACGTAGCTGAACCCGCCGAAGACGTCCGTCGGTACCTGCCCGACCCCGCCGACCGTGATGTCACGCTCGGAGTCGCTGGGCGCTCCCCCGGTCACCCAGCCGTGCGCCATGACGATCCGGCGACGCACGCCGCGGGCGTCCGCGTCGGCGTGGATGGCCCGGACCGCGTGGCCGAGCACCCCGGTGTGTCCCCGCGGGGTACCGTCGGGCAGCTCGTCGCGCACCGCATCGGGCTCCAGGTAGGGCACGCCGTAGACGGCCACCGGCCCGTGCGCGTCGGCCAGCAGGACCGGGCGGGCCAGGTTGGCGACCTGGGTGCGCAGGTGCACGCCGGTCTTCTCCAGCAGGGCGGCGCCGAAGCCGAGCCGGCGCGCGGAGTCATGATTCCCGCTGATCAGCACGACCTCGGCCCCGGTGTCGTGCAGCCGCAGCAGCGCGTCCTCGCACATCTCGACGGCGTCCACCGGGGGCACGGCCCGGTCGTAGATGTCCCCCGCGACCAGCACCACGTCGACCTTCTCGGCGCGGACGGTGGCCACCAGGTGGTCAAGGAACGCGGCCTGCGCCGCGCGGAGATCGGCCCGGTGCAGCGACCGGCCCAGGTGCCAGTCGGACGTGTGCAACATGAGCATGGCCGGAACATAGCGGAGGGGACCGACATTACGGCGCGGTACGGCGCGACCGCGCGTAACCTTGCTCACCATGAGCCTGGGCAACCGAACCGGCCCGGTGGCCATGGCGCTGGTCGCGGTCCTGGTCACCGCGCTGCTGGCCGCGTGCAGCTCATCGCCGCAGCCGCAGACCACATCGAACGCCTACTTCGCCGCCTGGGCCAAGCAGGACTGGGCCACGATGCAGCAGCTGGCCGCCCAGCCGCCCGCGGACTTCACCACGGTGAACAAGACGGCGTTCACCGACCTGGGCGTGCGCCAGGCTAGCTTTTCCCCCGGCACCATGGCGACCAGCGGCTCGACGGCCACCCAGCCGTTCACCGAGCGGCTCGCGCTGTCCGGCGTAGGCACGATCACGATCAGGTCTACCCTGCACCTGACCCAGGTCCAGGGTCACTGGCGGGTGAACTGGACGCCGGCCACCATCGCGCCGCAGCTGCGCACCGGCGATCAGCTGTCGGTGCACCTGACCTGGCCGGCCCGGGCGGCCATCCTCGGCGCGGGGGGCGCACCGCTGGTCACCTCGGGCCAGGCGGTGACGATCGGCGTGGAGGGCGCCCGGATCAAGGACGCCAAGGCGGTGCAGGCGGCGCTGGTGGCCGCGGGTGCTCCGGCCAGCGCGGCCAGCCAGGCCATCGCCGCGGCCAAGCAGCACCCGACCTACTTCGAGCCGGTCTTCACCGTGTCCCAGGCTCGTTACAACCAGCTGCAGCCGACCATCTACCCGATCCCGGGCACGGTGTTCCAGGCCAGCAACGCGCGCAGCGCGATCACCCCGGGCCTGACCGCGGGCGTGGTCGGCACCACCGGTCCGATCACCGCCCAGGAGCTCAGCCAGCTCGGCGCGCCCTACGACGCGAACAGCGTGGTCGGCCAGACCGGTCTGGAGCAGGCTGACGAACGCCAGCTGGCCGGCCAGCCGGGCGCCACGGTCACCGCCGTGACTTCCAGCGGGGCCAAGGTCGCGACCGTGGCCACGCTGCCGGCCCATCCCGGCACCCCGGTCACCACCACAATCGAGCCGGCCACCCAGCACGCGGCCGAGACCGCGCTGGCCGGGGAACGCAAGGGCGCCGCGCTGGTCGCGGTCAACGCCACCACCGGGAACGTGCTGGCCGCGGTGTCGGCCAACTCCGGCGGCTTCGACCAGGCCATCGACGGCGGGTTCCCGCCCGGCTCGACGTTCAAGGTGATCACCTCGACCGCGCTGATCACCCGCGGGCTCACGCCGAAGTCGGCGGCCAGCTGCCCGGGCACCGCCACCGTGGACGGCGAGGTATTCCACAACGCCGAGGGCGAGGCGCCGGTCCGCACGCTGCTGCAGGCGTTCACCGAGTCGTGCAACACCGCCTTCATCGAGCTGGCCACCGGACACCTGAGCACGCCGGACCTGCCTGCCGCCGCGACCATGTTCGGGGTGGGCCGCAGCCTGCATCTAGGGCTGGTCTCCTTCGACGGCTCGGTCCCGCAGCCGTCGGATAAGGCCGACCTGGCCGCCACCTCGATCGGGCAGGGCCGGGTGCTGATGTCACCGCTGTCCATGGCCATGGTGGCCGCGGCCGCCGACACCGGGACGGTGCACTCGCCGCAGCTGGTGACCGGCGGCTCGGCCGCGGCGACCAGCACGCTGCCGTCGAACGTGGTCAGCGACCTGCACGAGATGATGGCCTCGGTGGTGGCCAGCGGCACGGCGGCGGGCCAGGGCCTGCCCGCCGGGACCTTCGCCAAGACCGGGACCGCACAGTACGGGACGAGCAAGCCGCTCAAGATCGACGCCTGGCTGATGGGCTTCAAGGGCAACATCGCGTTCGCCTGCCTGGTGGTCAACTCCAACGGCAACGGCGGCCCGACCTGCGGCCCGATCGTGGCCAAGTTCCTGAACGACCTGTCTTAGGGTGGGGCGCGGGAAAAGTAGCGCGGTGCGCACCGCTTGGCTGGCCGGCGCGTATGTCTTGTCGGCCGCCGGGTGCGCGCTGGCCACGGTGACCAGCCGGGCGGCGTTCGGTGACCTGTCCATCTACGCCGCGGGCGGCGCGGCGGTGCTGCACGGGACGCCGCTGTACCAGCTGCGGTTCGCCTTCGGCCTGCGGTTCACCTACCCGCCGTTCGCCGCGCTGGCCTTCGTCCCGCTGCACTGGCTGCCGGTCGTGGCGGGCCGGGTGCTGGTCACCTCGGCCACCGTGCTGGCCCTGCCGGTCACCGCGTACCTGGTCCTGCGGCTGCCGCCGTGGCCGTCCCGGCTGGCCCGGGACCAAGCGGCGCGGCTGGCGCTGGCCTTCTCCGCGGCCGCGATCTGGCTAGAACCCGAACGCACCAACCTGAAGTACGGCCAGATCAACGTGTTCCTGGTGCTCATGGTGCTGGTCGACCTGACCTGGATCGAGCGCGGGCGCCAGCGTGGGTGGGGTGGCGCGCTGATCGGGATCGCGGCCGGGCTCAAGCTCACTCCGGCCATCTTCGCCGTCTACCTGCTGGCCACCCGGCGGTACCGGGCGGCCGCGACCGCCGCCGCGGCCTTCGCCGGCACGGTGGCGGTCGCCTTCGCGCTGGTACCGGGCGACGCCGCCGGGTACTGGAACCTGAACTTCCTCGATCCGGCGCACGTGGGCCGGATCCAGAACGTGGCCAACCAGAACCTGCTCGGTGCGCTGGCCCGGGTGCTGGGCAGGCTCACGGTCGGACCGGTGTGGCTGCCGGTCGCCGCGGCCGTCGGCGTGGCCGGGATCGCCCTGGCCGTCCGGGCCGGGCGCGCGGGCCAGGCCGCGCAGGCGTTCGCGCTGTGCGCGGTGACCAGCTTGCTGATCTCGCCGATCTCCTGGTCCCATCACTGGGTGCTGGCCGTGCCCGCGCTGCTGGTGGCCGTGGCGGCGGCGGCCCGGCGGTGGCCCAGCCGGTCCGCCGCGGCCGCGCTGGGCGCCCTGCTGGCCGTCGCGATCGCGGGCTGGGCCGCGATCATCTGGCGGGTGCCGCTCGGCGGCGGGCACTACGCCGAGCTGGACCTGACCCCGGTGCAGCTGGTGGCCGCGGACGCCTACGTGCTGGTCGGGCTCTGCGTGCTGGTGCTGGCGGCCAGCCAGGCGTCGACCTCGGCCTTCCACTGGTTCTTGCG
Source organism: uncultured Actinomycetes bacterium (assembly GCA_963787645.1). Taxonomy (GTDB): domain Bacteria; phylum Actinomycetota; class Actinomycetes; order Streptosporangiales; family Streptosporangiaceae; genus Palsa-504. The sequence continues at coordinate 85,568 of CAWBDS010000010.1, forward strand.
GTCGGCGGGGGCGAAGCAGGCGTCGAAGGAGTTGCGGGCCAGCACGGCCAGCGTGGCGTCGTCGAAGCCGAACGCCGACCGGACGGCGGCCAGGTTGTCGTCCACGTACCCGCCGAAGTAGGCCGGGTCATCGCTGTTCACGCAGGCCAGCAGGCCCTCGGTCAGCATGCCCGGCAGGACATGCTGGTCCAGGGTGTCCACCACGCGCAGCGCGACGTTGGACAGCGGGCACACGGTGAGGGCGGTCTGCCGGTCCCGGAGTTCGGCGATCAGCGCGGGGTCTTCCATGGACCGCACGCCATGGTCGACGCGCTCGACGTGCAGCAGGTCGAGGGCCTCGAACACGGTGTCCGGGCCGCCCTCCTCCCCGGCGTGGGCGACCAGCCGCAGGCCTTCGGCCGCGGCCTGCCGGTAGACCTCGGTGAACAGCGCGGGCGGGTAGCCGATCTCGGTGGAGTCGAGCCCGACGCCGATGAACTCCTCCCGGAAGGGCAGGGCGGCGGAGAGCGTCTGGGCGGCCTGCTGAGGACCGCGGTCGCGCAGGAAGCACAGGATCAGGTCGGCGGAGATTCCGTGGTCGCGCGCGCCGTCGGCCAGCGCGGCGGTCAGCCCGCCGAACACGGCGGCCAGCGGGACGTTGTTGCTTAGGTGGCTCTGCGGGTCGAAGAAGATCTCGGCCCGGCGGACCCCGGCCGCGGCGGCCCGGGTCAGGTAGGCGCGGGCCAGGTCGTAGAAGTCTTGTTCCTGCTTAAGGGCGGCCAGGCTCGCGTAGTACAGGTCCAGGAAGTCCTGCAGGCTGGCGAAGCGGTACCTGGCCCGCAGCTCGTGCGGGTCGCTGGTGGGCAGCGCGACGTCGTTGCGCGCCGCGAGGCGGACCAGGAGCTCGGGCTCCAGCGTGCCTTCAATGTGCAGGTGCAGCTCAGCGACCGGAAGCATGGCAGAGATTGTGCCGCACGCAGCACGGTCCGTTCGGCATAAAAAATATGATCTTGCCGATGAGGACCGGACGGTAAGTTCGTCTTACGGGGTGTATACGGCGGTACGGGAGGATTCACATGCCAGATGGCCAGCCCGCGATCCTGGTGGAGGGCCTGACGAAATCGTTCGGGGAGGTGCACGCGCTGCGCGGCATCGACTTGTCGGTGCCGCGCGGGACGGTGCTCGGGATGCTGGGGCCCAACGGCGCGGGTAAGACCACCGCGGTCCGGATCCTGACCACGCTGCTGCAGCCGGACGGCGGGCACGCGGTGGTCGACGGCCACGACGTGGTGCGCGAGGCGGCCGCGGTACGCCGGTCGATCGGGCTGGCCGGACAGTCGGCCGCCATCCAGGAAGAGCTGACCGGGCGGGAGAACCTGGAGATCATCGGGCGGCTCTACCATCTGCGCTGGCCGCAGGCCCGTAGCCGGGCGGTCGAGCTGCTGGAGCAGTTCGGCCTGACCGACGCGGGAGACCGGGCGGCCAAGACCTACTCCGGGGGCATGCAGCGGCGGCTGGACCTGGCCGCGAGCCTGGTCGGCAAGCCGCGTGTGCTGTTCCTGGACGAGCCGACCACCGGCCTGGACCCGCGGTCGCGGCTGGGCATGTGGGACATCATCCGGTCCCTGGTGGCGGGCGGGACCACGATCCTGCTGACCACGCAGTACCTCGACGAGGCCGATGACCTGGCCGACCAGATCGTGGTCATCGACCACGGCGAGGTCATCGCGGTGGGCGCGGCCGAGGAACTCAAGGGCCGGGCCGGCGGGGACGTGGTCGAGTTCACTGTGCCGGACCGCGGCCAGATCGAGGACGCGGTCAAGGCAGTGGCGCCGCTGGGCGAGCCGAAGGCGGACCCGGAGACCGGCGTAGTCAGCGTCCCGGTCGGCGGCCGGGGATCGGACGCGCTGGTCAACGCGGTCCGCGCGCTGGACGGCGCGGGCGTCATGACCCGCGGCCTGGCGCTGCGGCGGCCGTCGCTGGACGACGTGTTCCTGACCCTGACCGGGCACGCCGCCGAGGAGGAAGAACAGCCCAGCGGGGGCAAACGCGGCGGCCGGGGCCGGCGCAAGGAGCGGACGGGAGCACCATCATGACGGCGATCGCGGAACGAGCCGTAAGCCCGATCGGCGCGCCCGGCTGGCGGGCGCGGTTCGGCTGGGCGGTGACCGACACGCTCACCATCACCCGGCGCAACCTGCTGGTCTGGATGCGGGTGCCCGCCTATATCGTGTTCACCCTGGTCCAGCCGGTGATCTTCGTCCTGATGTTCCGGTACGTGTTCGGCGGCGCGATCCGGGTCAGCTCGACGGGCGGTTACGTGGACTTCCTGATGCCCGGGATCATCGGGCAGACCGCGGCGTTTGCCACCTTCGGGACGGCCATCGCGCTGGCCGTCGAGCTGAAGAAGGGCGTGATCGACCGGCTGCGGTCGATGCCGATGGCCCGTTCGGCGGTGCTGGCCGGGCGGCTGCTGGCCGACACCCTGCGGATGACGATCACCATCGTGGTCATCGTCGGGGTGGGATACGCGGTCGGCTTCCGGTTCACCAACGGCGCCGCCGCGGCCATTGCCATGATCGTGCTCGCGGTGGTGTTCGGCGTGGCCATCTCGTGCATCTCGGCGTTCGTCGGGCTGACCATCGGCGACGAGGAGTCGGTGCAGGCGTTCGGCCTGATCTGGATCTTCCCGATTACGTTCTTGTCCTCGGCGTTCGTGCCGATCGCCAGCATGCCAGGCTGGTTGCAGGCGTTCGCGAACAACCAGCCGGTGACCTACACGATCGACGCCATGCGCGGGCTGGCCGAGGGCGGTCCGATCGAGGCCAGCTTGTGGAAGAGCCTGGTCTGGCTGGCGGCCATCTTCGTCGTGTTCGTCCCGCTGGCCGTGCGCGCCTACCGGCGGGCCGCGTAACGAACAGCGCGACCAGATGCTGCGGCGAACCGAGCGGGCGTTCGCGGCGCTTTAGCTGCTTAGGTTCCGGTCAGCTGGGCTTGCATCAGCTCGACGAGCTTGGTCAGGCCGCGCATGGGGCGGACCATCACGGTGAAGCCGGTCAGCTGGCCGGCGTCGTTCCAGCGCAGCATGTCGACGCCCTGGACGTACAGGCCGTCGAGTTCGGCCTCGAACTCCAGGACCGCGCTGGACGGGCCGTACCACTCGTCGACGTAGCGCAGTGAAGGGCCCAGGACCGCCATGGCGCCCCGCAGGTAGAGGGCGGTCAGGTCCTTGCCCGGCTGCGGCGCGAACACCGCTGGCGAGCGGAACACCACGTCGTCGGCGAGCAGGGCGGCCAGCCCGGCCGGATCCCCGGACTCGACGACGGCATGCCAGGCCTGGACGGCGGCGGGTTGGTCAGTCATGGTGCTGTTCTAGGGGAAGCTCACCACGATGTCCAGGCCGCCGGCCGGGAGGGCGGTCGCGGTGAGCGCGGCCCGGTGGGCGACGGCGATCGCGCGGACGATGGCCAGGCCCAGTCCGTAGCCGTCGCCGTGCCGGATCCGCTCGTGGCCCAGCTGCTGGAAGGGCTGGAAGAGGCGGTCCAGTTCGTGGGGCGGGACCACGGTCCCGGTGTTGGTGATCCGGATGGTGGCCCGGCCGTCGGTCATCGTGGTCCAGACCTGGACGCGGCCGTCTGGCCCGTTGTGCCGGATCGCGTTGTCGACCAGGTTGGCGACCAGGCTCTCGACCAGGCTCGGGTCGCCGGTGGCCGGTGCGGCGGACAGCGCCGTCTCGACATGGATGCGTTGCTGGGCGGCCTGGTGGCGCCGGGCGTCGATGGCCTTTGCGGTCAGATCGGCCAGGTCGAAGGGCTCCCAGCGTTCGACGCCGCGTTCGCTGGTGGCCAGGGTGAGCAGCGCGTCGATGAGGCGTTCCTGCTGACCGCCGAGGGCCAGGACCTGCTGGCAGGCCTGGCGGAGCGTATCGGCCGAGGCCTGCGGATCGGCGAGGGTCACCTGCAGCAGGATGCGTTCGGCGGCCAGCGGGGTGCGCAGTTCGTGGGAGGCGTTGGCCACGAAGCGCCGCTGCGACTCGAACGAGGCCTCGAGCCGCTCGAACAGGCTGTCCAGCGTCTGGCCGAGGTCCTTGAACTCGTCGTTACGGCCGGTCAGCCCCAGTCGCTCGTGCAGGTTGCTCGCGGAGATGTGCCGGGCGGTGGCGGTGATGGTGCGCAGCGGGCGCAGGAACCAGCCGGCGATCAGCCAGCCGACCGCCAGCGACAGGACGACCAGGCCGAGGAGCGTGGCCGCGGCGCGGATCTCCTGCGCCTGGGAATTGGCCTGGATGCCGGCGATGACCCGGCCGTTGGCGCCCTGCGGGACCGACTGGTGGATGGTGAGGATCGGGACCAGCAGCAGCGCGGCGCCGAAGGTGAGGAAGCCGGCGTAGAGCAGGGCCAGTTGCATCCGCAGGGTGACCCGGGGCTGGGCGCGGGACATCACTGTTCTCCGATCCGGTGCGACATCACGGTTCTCCTACGCGGTAGCCGCCCTCGCGGACGGTGTGGATGAGGGGCGGCTCGCCGAGCTTGGTCCGCAGGCGGCGGATCGTGGTCTTGACCGCGGTGGTGAACGGATCGGCCGCTTCGTCCCAGACCCGTTCGAGCAGTTCTTCGGCGGAGACCACCCGGCCGTGCGAGGCCAGCAGGCACTCCAGGACGGCGAATTCCTTGGGGCTGAGGTCGAGCCGACGCCCGGCGCGGAAGGCCACCCGGCGGCTTGGATCGAGGTTGACGTCGGCGGTTTCGAGGACCGGGGGTACTGGTGCCGCCGAGCGCCGGGCCAGCGCGCGCACGCGGGCCACGAGTTCGGCGAAGTCGAACGGCTTGGGCAGGTAGTCGTCCGCGCCCAGGCCGAGGCCGTCGACCCGCTCCCTGACCGTGCTGGCCGCGGTGAGCATCAGGACCCGGCTTCCGGACTGCCCGGCGACCAGAGCGCGGCAGACTTCGTCGCCGTGGACGCCGGGCAGGTCCCGGTCCAGGACTACGACGTCGTAGCGGGTGACGGCCAGGTGCTGGAGCGCGTCGTCGCCGTCGAGCACGACGTCGACGGCCATGCCCTCCCGGCGCAGCCCGGTGCCGATGGCGGCGGCCATGACCTCAAAGTCCTCGACGACCAGCACTCTCATGGCTCCCATGGTGCCAGCTGGCCGGTGTCAGTCCAGTGTCAGCGACTGGCACCGTGCTGACACCGGCCGCCGCGTAGAACCGCCGTATGACGTTCACTGATAACCGTCGTATGACGGTCACTGATATGAGCGAGGCCAACATTGTGGTGAGCGGGCTGCGCAAGCGGTTCGGGACGACGCTGGCCCTGGACGGAATGTCGTTCACCGTCCAGCCGGGCCAGGTCACCGGGTTCGTAGGTCCCAACGGCGCCGGGAAATCGACCACGATGCGGGTCATCGTGGGGCTGGACGCGCCCGATGCCGGTTCGGCGCTGATCGGCGGGCGAGCGTACCGGTCGTTGCGGCGCCCGCTGACCCAGGTGGGCGGGCTGCTGGACGCGGGGGCGCTACAGCCGTCGCGGTCCGGCCGCAACCACCTGCTGTGGCTGGCCCGGTCTTCGGGGCTGCCGGTGCGGCGAGTCGACGAGGTGGCGGGTCTGGTGGGCCTGGATTCCGCAGCGGGCCGCCGGGCTGGGGGCTATTCGCTGGGCATGCGGCAGCGGCTGGGGATCGCCGCGGCCCTGCTGGGCGACCCGCCGGTGGTGATCCTGGACGAGCCGTTCAACGGGATGGACCCCGAAGGCATTGTGTGGATGCGCGGGTTCCTGAGGTCGCTGGCCGCCGAGGGCCGGGCGGTGCTGGTCTCGAGTCACCTGATGGGCGAGCTGGAGGGGATGGCCGATCACCTGGTCGTGGTGGGGCGCGGGCGGGTCATCGCGGACACCTCGGTGGCCCAGTTCATCGCGGCGGCGTCCGGGGACCGGGTCGCGGTGCGGACGGCCGAGATGGCGTCGGCGGTCAGCGCGCTGGAAGACGCGGGGGCCGTGGTGGTGGTGGTCGGGCCGGACACGCTGTCGGCTTCCGGGTTGCCCGCCGAGAAGGTGGTGGCGGCGCTCGGCGCTCGCGGGGTGCCCTTCTCCGAGGTGTCGGCGCACCGCGCGACGCTGGAACAGGCCTACCTGGAGCTCACCGCGGATGCGGTCGAGTACCGCGCCGAGTCCGCGGGCCGGGTGACGACATGACCGCGCCGGTGGTTACCCCGTATCGTTCGGCCGCGCCAGGCCGCGTCCGACGGGTTCGCGCGGCTGCTGTGGGCCGAGTGGGTCAAGTTCCGGACCGTGCGGGGCTGGGTCGTCGGCGTGATCGTCGCCGGGCTGCTGACCGTCGGGGTCGGGCTGCTCAGCCACGGTGAATGCGGCGGGCAGGTCAGCCAGTCCGGTCCGGTGGTCACCGGCGGCCCGGCCTGCACCAGTCCGCTGGGACCTGGCGGCGAGGCGGTGACCGACAACTTCACCTTCGTGCACCAGCCGCTGGCTGGCGATGGCAGCATCACCGCCCGGGTCGGCTCCCTGACCGGGGTCGGCGGCGCGGGTCTCCAGCCTTGGGCGAAGGCCGGGATCATGATTAAGGCTTCGGTCGCTTCGGGCTCGGCTTACGCGGCGATGATGGTGACGGGCAGCCACGGGGTGCGGATGCAGTGGAACTTCACCCATGACGTGGCCGGCCCGGTCTCGGCGGTGTCGCCGCGCTGGCTGCGGCTAACCCGGTCCGGGGACGTGATCCGCGGCTACGACTCGGCGGACGGCACGCACTGGACCGCGGTCGGCACGGCGGTGCTGAGCGGGCTGCCCGCCACTGTCCCGGCCGGGTTGTTCGCCACCTCGCCGAACTACACGGCCACGACTAGCCAGTCGGTGGGCTCGGGGAGCTCGTCCGGCGTCTACACCGAGGCCACCGCCGCGTTTGCCGGGGTGAGACTGCAGGGCGCTTCTGCGTGGCCTTCTCGGGCTTGGACAGACACTGCGGTCGGCGGGTCCGCTGGCGTGGCGGGGCAGGCGTACCGGCAGTCGGGCGATGAGTTGGTGGTGTCCGGATCCGGTGACATCGCACCGGCGGTGGCGGCCGGGGAAGGCTCGGTGGCCACCGCCCTAGTCGGCGCGTTCGCCGGCCTGATCGCGCTGGTCGTGGTGGCGGCCATGTTCATCACGGCCGAATACCGGCGCGGGCTGATCCGCGTGACGCTGGCCGCCAGCCCGCGGCGCGGCCAGATGCTGGCGGCCAAGACCGTCGTGGCTGGTGCGGTCGCGTTCGTGGTGGCGCTGCCCGCCGTCGTGGCCGTGACTTTGATCGAGGAGCCGCTAGCGCGCAGCCGCGGGATCTTCATCGACCCGGTACCGGTACTGACGCATGTCCGGGTGCTGGTGGGCACCGCGGCGCTGCTGGCCGTGGCCGCGGTGCTAGCCCTGGCGCTGGGCACTATCTTCCGGCGCAGCGCGGTGACGGTTACCGCGGTCATCGTGACGATCGTGCTGCCGTACTTCTTCGCGATCCCGCTGGCCGTGCTGCCGGTCGGCGCCGCAGACTGGCTGCTGCGGGTCACCCCCGCGGCCGGCTTCGCGATCCAGCAGCCGTATCCGGTCTATCCGCAGGTCACGGCTAGCTACACGCCGGCGAACGGCTACTATCCGCTGGCGCCGTGGGCCGGCTTCGCGGTGCTGTGCGCCTGGACCGCGCTGGCGCTAGGCGTGGCCGGGTACCTGCTGCGGCGGAGGGACGCATGAGCGCGCAGTGGTCTTCCGTGCTGCGGTCTTCTTGGTCGGATGCCGTGCGGGCGGAGTGGACCAAGGCGCGGACGGTGACCGGCACCGGATGGCTGCTGCTGGCGGCCGTCGTGCTGACCGCGGCGGTGGGCGCCGCGGTGGCCGCGGCGGTCAGGTGCCCGGCCGGGGGCTGTGACGTCGACCCGGCCAAGGTCAGCCTGACCGGGATCTACCTCGGCCAGGCGGTGGTGGCCATCTTGGCCGTGCTCGTGATCAGCGGCGAGTACAGCACCGGCATGATCCGGGTCACGCTGGCGGCGATGCCCGGCCGGGCCACGGTCCTGACCGCCAAGGCGGCCATCGTGACCGGGCTGGTGCTGGCCGGCGGGGTCGTCGCGGTCCTGGCCTCGGTGCTGGCCGGACAGCTCATCTTGCCCGGCCATGGCATCGACCCCGCGCACGGCTATCCGTCGCTGTCCTTCGGCTCCGCTGCCGTGCTCCGGGCCATGGCCGGCTCGGTTCTTTACCTGGGCCTGATCGCCCTGCTCAGCCTGGGCATCGCGACGGCCGTCCGGGATTCGGCCATCGCGATCGGGACCGTCCTCGGGCTGCTGTACCTGTTCCCGATCATCGCCGCGGTCTCGGGCGGCTCGGCGCTGGGCCGCCATCTCCAGCAGATCGGCCCGATGACCGCGGGGCTGGCCGTCCAGGCCACCACCGGCCTACGTAACCTTCCGATCGGCCCGTGGGCTGGGCTGGGGGTGCTGGCCGCGTGGGCGGCCGTGGCCATGCTGGCCGGCGGGCTCATGCTGTGCGTGCGCGACGCGTGAGCGCGTGTGTATCACCGGCCGGCTTTGGGACGGCGGCCTTGGGCCGTCCGGGTTGGGGCGGCGGGCTTTGGGGCGCTGGCGGTCAGTCGTCGCGGTGCACGGTGTCCGGGGTGAACGCGGGCACGCACACGGAGATGTACTCTGCCCCGTCCGCGCCGGGGCTGCTGTAGCGCACCCACTCCCCCGGCTTGGCGTGGACGGCCTGGCCGGCCTGCACGGTCAGCCGACCGTCGTCCGACTCGACCACCAGCGCTCCGCGCAGCACGACGGTGAACTCGTCGAAGTCCGGGCGCTGCCCGGGCTCGGCCCAGCCCGACGGACTGCGCATGTGGGCGATGCTCACTCCGGCCTGGCCGGTGTTGACGTTTCCCACGTACTCATCGATCAGCTTGGGCGGCTCACCCGCCGCAGCGACCCGGCTTGGCTCGGTGATCAGTTCAGGCATGCTGGCCAGTATCGCGCAGCACGGGTCTACGGTGATCAAGGGCGGTGGCCGCTCCGTGCGGGGCGCGAGGGAGGAAACCGATGCCACGGCGAGTGAACAGTGACCTGCTGCTGGTGGGAAGCCTGCCGGCGGACTCGGCCGATGCGGCCTTGCGGGCCGCGGCCGGGTTCTTCGGGGACCTGGTGTTCGCGCTGCCGGACGGCGAGACCGGCCCGCGGGCCGCGTGGGTCGGCTACGAGCGGGAACGGCTGGTCCGGCCCAACCCCGGCGTGGTCGTGATGCAGGAAACCGAGTCCCCGACTGGGATCCCGCGGCACGCCTACGAGACCCCGGTGTTCGGCATCGCGCCGGGGGTCACCGAGCTGCGTTGGGATTCCTGGCCGCGCATCGACGACGCGATCGCGGGCTATCAGGTGTTCAGCGGGCTGCGCGCCGAGGGGGTGATCCCCTTGGGTCTTCGGTTTCAGGTCGGCCTGCCGTTCCCGGCCAGCGCGCTGAACGGGTTCAAGGCGGACTTCGCCGCTGACTACCCGGTCGCGCAGCGGGCGTTCGAGGACCTGGTGGCCCGGGAACTGGCGCGCCTGACTGCGGCGATCCCGCCTGGCGACCTGGCCATCCAGTGGGACCTGGCCTACGAGACGCAGGACATCGAGGGCGTGCTGGCCTGGGTCCCGGAAGGTGGGTGGGAGCGGTTCGCCGGGCCGGTCACCCGGCTGACCCGGCTGATCCCCGAGGAGGTCCTGGTCGGCTACCACCTGTGCTACGGGACGTTCCCGGAATGGCCGATGTACGAGGCACGCGACATGGGGTTGCTGGTGCGGATGGCGAACTTCGCGGTGGCGAACTCCGGGCGCCCGGTGAACTGGCTGCACCTGGCCGGGCCGCGGTACCTGCGCAGCGAGGACCGCACCTTCTTCCGGCCGCTCGCCGACCTGGAACCCGGCGATGCCCGCGTCTTCCTGGGCATCGTGCTGCCCATCGACGGTGTGCCCGGGCTGCGGCGCAGGCACGCCACCGCGGCGCGTTATCTGCCGGACTTCGGCGTCGCGATGTACTGCGGGTTCGGCCGACAGCGCGGTGCGGACGGCATCGAGACCATGCGGGAGCACGCGCGGGTGGTCCGTGCCGTGCGCCACCCGGCCTTACCGGCCTTACGGGTCGCGGCCGCCCTACGGGGCGGAGCGCTGTCCGTGAGCCGCGCATAGCCAGGGTTCAATAGACAGGTACACCCGGTGCGGGTGCTCAGACCCGGAGGCACCCTGGTTGTCCTCGGTAATGACCAGCGCCATGGCGAATTTGCCGAACTCCTGCGCTCGGCGGCGAATCCCGCCGTGAGTCAGGCGGACGCCACTAAGCCTCGATCCACCGGCCGATTCCGTTAGGTCGTTTCCGGCCTGATTCCTCCACGAGGAGTTCCGGGGCGAATCGGGGCGCAGTCGTCCTGCCGCTCGCCTGTTGTGCGGCTTGTCCGGGGTTCCTGGGCCGGGGACGGGGTTCGGGGGTGGCCGTCGGGGCCGTGGCGGGTGCGGACCGGTTCCGGGCTGGTCAGGCCGCTGCGGCGGGCGGCCCGCAGGCCGCGGCGAGCAGGTTCAGCCATTCGTGCTCGCGGTGCCAGCCCTCGGGCAGGTGCAAGGTGAGGTGGCCGCGGCCGTGCCGGGCGGTGCGGGCGGCGACGGCGATCAGGTCACGGCGGATGGTCGCGGCCCGGGCCTTGGCGAAGGGGAGGCTGGCCAGGGCGCCGGCGGCGCGGACCAGGTTGTGGGTCATGGCGGCGATGGACAGCCAGGCCGCGTTCGCGGCGAAGACCCCGGAGGGCAGATGAGCCAGCGGGCCGCTGGTGACGTCGGCGAAGACCTGCTCCACGACGGCGTGGTCGCGGTGCTGGGCCTCGGCCTGGACCAGCTCGAACGGGGAGTCGGTGAACACCGCGTGGTGGCGCCAGACGGGGAATAGCTCGTCCTGCCCGGCCGCGGCCTGCTTGTTCAGGTCGCGGACCCGGCGGACGATCAGCCGGGCGGTGACGGCCTGGCCTTTCTTCGACGCGAACGCCGTGTACTGGATCTCGGCGACCTCGGCGTCGGAGATCCAGGCGGCCAGCTGGTCGTCCCAGATGGCGCGGGGGTACCGGATCGGGGTCCAGGCGTTCTCGGGGATGGCGGCGATCGCGGCGCGGACGCTGGCGTTCATCGGGATGGTGACGGAGAACCGCGCGCCGCCGCGGCGGACCGCGCTGATCACCGCGGCGTTGTAAAACGCCGAGTCCAGCCGGACGATGATCTGCCCGGTGCAGCCGCAGGCCCGCGCGGTGCCGACGGCGCGGGCGGCCAGGCTGGCCGCGCCGCGCGCGGAGGCGGCGTTGCCGCCGCGCAGCCGGGTCGCGGCGATCACCGGCGCGGCGATCGGCGTGCTGATGACGGCGGCCAGCGCGTTCAGGCCCCGCACCAGCAGCGACTTCCCCTGGATCTTGGTGTGGCCGAACTTCGCGCCCTGCTTGTGGTGCCCGTAGACCCGTTTTTGCATCGAGTCGATATCGATAAACGCCAGCGTCCCCGCGCAGGGCAGCAGCGGCGACTGCCGCGCCAGGTTCACCAGGAACTCCCGGCCCGCCTTCTCCAGCTGGGCGACGTTGCCCCAGGTATAGCAGCGCAGGTGCGAGCCCAGCGTGGACGGCGCGCGGATGCCGCCGAACAGCGCGGGCATCGCACCGTGCCGCAGCAGGTCCATGTCATCGATCGAGTCGGCCCCGGCGGCCATCCCCGCGACCAGACACGGCACCTTCACTGCGGTGTTCATGCCGCACTCGCCGCCCGGCCGGACGTGCGCGGCGAGCAGATCGCCCAGCCCGGCGCGCTGCGCCAGGGCCATCACCGGGATCAGGCCAGGCGTGCGACACGAGATTCGGATCATCGAACGATGCGTGCGTCTTCGCCAGGCTATGCAACAATCGCACTTGCAAGGTGTCCTCTCGAACCGGGAACTGGAAGTGTCAGCGACTCCCATTCTCCCAGGTCAGAGGGCACCTTTTATGTTGACACGCCGCAAAGCACCCTAATTGCCCGGTGGATCGAGGCTAATGCATGGTGGGCTGAGCGTGGTGCACGGCGCATTGAGGAAATGAGCCGCTGGCAATTCGAGGGGCGCGGGCCGATCTGTCGGCTGTGCTGAGGCTAGAATTCCCGGCTCAGCTCGCTGATTCCTGGCTGGCAAAGCATCCTGATGCACTCGGTCTCACATATGGCTACGTTCTTTTGCCGTGTTCTTTTGCCGTATCCAGGGCCGCCGCCTGAATTTCCGCGGCGCCGTCGTGTCCCGGCAGGTCAGCGCAAAGGGCAGGTAGAGATATGGCGTCTACCATGTATCCCATGGCCCGGGAATCTCAGGGGATGCCTCAGCCTGATCCGCAGGGCCCCTTCGACCGTGGCCCGGACGATGCTGCCACCGCGGATGCCGCCACCCGGCGACGGGCCGGTGGTTACCTGGTCTCCCGGCTCACCATCGGCGCCTTCCAGACCTTGCGGTCCCTGCGGTCCTTGCGGGGGACGCGCGGCGGGTACATGGGCGATGACGTCGGACAAGTGGAGCGAACCCTGCATCCCGGCGAAGAACTTGTCTGGCAGGAGACCACCCGAGGTGAACGCATCGGGCTGGTCATCTGTCCGCCGTCCGGCCAGCAGCAATGGATCATATTCTTTTACGGAATCGGCATGACCGTTGCCGGGACCTGGCCTGTTCGACGGTGGCTTGGCAGTGCCGGATACGGCGTCGTCTGCGTCGAGTACGCCGGCTTCGGCGTCAGCTCCGGGTCGCCTTCAGAATGCGGCTGCTACCGCTCGGCGGATGTGGCTATCGCATACCTGCAACGGCAGACATCGATACCTCTTGACCAGGTTACGCTTATCGGCTGGTCCCTCGGCAGCACCGTAGCAATCGATCTTGCCTGCCGTCGCGAAGTAAAAGCGCAAATACTGCTAAGCCCGATGACTAGCCTGCTCGCCTGCGCGATAGATCTGGCGCGCATCGGCAAGACCTCATTCGCCTTCGGCCCATTCGACGCTTTGTCCAGAGCCCGGAGCACCCACTGCCCGACCTTGATCATCAGCGGGTCAGAGGATGCGCTCACTCGGCCCTGGATGGCAAACGAGCTGACCAAGGCCATGAGAGGCTATGCACGGCTGGTCAGTCTTCCCGGCGTCGGCCATAACGACATGCTCGGCTCAGGCGAGAAACTGTGGCATGTGGTGAAGGATTTCCTGAACTCTCCAGCCGACGCGAGTGGCTGACCGTCATACTCGCCCAGCACCCCGGTAGCACCCGCACACCGGACCCGGATCGAGCCCGGCCGGGACTCGTTTACCTGGCGCTATCAGCCGTAACGTTCCCGGGACGATCCGGGCCTAGCGTCATGTTCCATGAGTGAGGCGCAGCGCGTGCAGGGCGGCAGTCGGTTGCGGCACAGGCCGGGTGCTGGCGTTTTGTCCCGTCATTGCCGACGGTGGCTACGGTCCTGGGTTTCGTGCTGCTGGCCCAGTTCGCAGCCTATCTATCGCTGGCTGGCCTGGTTCATCAGCTGACATCGCACCGTATCTTCCTGGGAGGCACGCTGTTTGCGGCCTTCGGAGTGGTAGGCGTGGTCGTGGCGCGCCGCCAGCCCGGTAATCGCATCGGGTGGATGCTGATCGGTTTCGCCATCCTGCTGGCGCTATTCGGCGGGTCCGGTCTTTATGCGGTGCTGGACTACCGGACCGGACATCACCACCTGCCGTTCGCTTCGACAGCGGTGGTGCTCGCGAACACGGTGTGGCTCCCTGTGCTTGCATTGGCACCGCTGATCATCTTGCTTTTCCCGGACGGGCGGCTGCCGACCCAACGGTGGCGGTGGGTGCTGTGGGCCTATGCCGGGCTCGTGGCCTGCGTGACGGTGGTAGGGGCCGCCGGCGCGATCGCCCCGGTCGCTGACCACGACATCCGCATCGACTCCTCCGGTAATCTCACCAGCTCGGGTCACCTGCCGGGATGGCTGGCCAATCCGCCGGTCTGGATGGGTGCTGTCGTCGCGGCAGGGCTCGCGGGGATCGTGCTGTCGATCGCCGGCCGCCAGGTGCTGAGCTGGCGGCAGGCCACGGGCGAGCGCCGCCAGCAGCTGAAGTGGCTGGCGTTCGGCGCCGCGATCACTGTCGTATGGCTGATCGGCATGCTCTTCTTCAACCTGCCCCTGGTTGGGATCGCGGCGCTGCCGGCCAGTATGGGCATCGCGATCTTGAAGTACCGGCTATATGACATCGACCGGATCATCAGCCGCACCGTGGCGTACGCGACCCTCACCGGGCTGCTGGTCGGAGCGTATGCCGGGCTGGTGCTACTGGCCACCCGGGTACTGGCGTTCTCCAGCACTATCGCCGTGGCCGCCTCGACCCTGGCCGCGGCGGCCTTGTTCAACCGGCTGCGTCTGCGTGTGCAGCGATCAGTAGACCGGCGGTTCAACCGCGCCCGCTACGACGCTGACAGAACAGTGACCACGTTCGCCGCCCAGCTGAAGGATGCCGTGGACTTGGACTCAGTCCGCGACGGCCTGGCCACTGTCGTGCACAAGACCCTGGAACCCGCCCATGTGTCGGTGTGGATCCGGCCACGCGAACGGCATTGATCCCCGCACCAGCGACCTCGCCGACGAGCCCAACCGAAGCCTCGACGCCGGGCCCCGGGCCTGACCCGCGCAGCGGTACACACCGGGCGCACAGTGGCCCCAGCCCGCTAGAACGGATCGCGCCAACTGGGCCACGGCCTGGCCCGTCCGCCGGCTGAACAGTGAAGCCGCGCTGAACCTTCCGGGCCGGACGATGCGGTGAAGCCGGGGCCGGCATGCCGTTCACCGGCCCGCGCGGCGTCCAGGACGCAACCCGGCAACGGCCGCAGTCGGGGCGCTCGGGCGGACATCTCCAGGGGCGCTTGATTACGACGGTTCGCTCGCGGGTGCGGCGGGGCCGATGAGGTCCCACTTGTTGCCCGCGATATCGCGGAAGACCACGACCTGGCCGTAGGGTTCGGTGCGCGGGGCGGTGAGGAACTGCACGCCTGCGAGTTCCATCCGGCGGTAGGCGGCGTCGAAGGCATCGACGTGCAGGAAGAAGCCCACCCGCCCGGCGGCCTGCTGCCCCACCATGGCGGCCTGGTCTTCGCCGTCGGCTCGGGCCAGCAGCAGGCCGGTCGCCGCTCCCGGCGGCCGGACGACCACCCATCGCTTGGGTCGGCCGTCGTTGGTCAAGGCCGGGGAATCCTCGACGAGCTCAAAGCCCAGCGCGTCCACGAAGAAGCTGATCGCCGGGTCATACTCGCTGACCACGACGGCAATGAGGCCCAGATGCACGAGGGCCAGCATAGGAGACCGGTGCCCGGGGTGTTGGATGGACGCAGGCGCTGGCGATCACGAGGAGATGAGCTGGGATGAAGCCGGTACTGGATGGCACCGTCGCGCTGGTGACCGGGGCCTCGAGCGGCATCGGGGCGGCCGCGGCGGCGGCCCTGGCCGCTCAGGGAGCGGCGGTGGCGCTGGCGGCCCGGCGCGGGGACCGGCTGGAAGCTCTCGCCGCGCAGCTCAGGGACCAGGGCGGCACCGCGCTGGCGTTGGAGTGCGACATCACCGACGAGCAGCAGGCCGTCGGCGTCGTGCAGCGCACGGTCGCCGAACTGGGCCGCCTGGACACCCTGGTCAACAACGCCGGAGTGATGCTGCTCGGGCCGGTGGTCGATGCACCGCTGGCGGAGTGGCAGCAGATGGTGGAGCTGAACGTGCTAGGCCTGCTCTACTGCGCGCATGCGGCCTTGCCCCACCTACTGCGCGCCGCTGAGGAGGGGCCGCGGCAGGTCGCCGACATGGTGAACATCAGCTCGGTGGCGGGCCGGGCCGCCCGTAACTGGAACGGCGTCTACTCGCTGACCAAGTACGGCATCGGCGCGTTCAGCGAGTCCCTACGCCAGGAGGTGGCCGACCGGTACGTCCGCGTCTCGCTGGTCGAGCCGGGCGCGACCGCGACCGAACTGTCCGGCCACAACCGGCCCGAGGTGCTGGAGACCATCCGGAACCAGTTCGGCCAGCGGATGGAGGCCGCCGACATCGCCGACGCGATCACCTATATCGTCACGCGGCCGCGGCACGTCGCGGTTAACGAGATGCTGATCCGCCCGACCGAACAGGTGCGGTGACCACGGCCACCATCCGGTCCGGGCGTCACGCGCGGCAGGCGATCCCGTCCAGGATGGTGCTGAGCCCGAACCCGAACTCGGCATCGGCGAAGTCGGCCGCCGGGGCGGTCGCGTGCTGGGCCATGGCGGCAGTCAGGCGGGGGAAACGTTCCGGGTCAGCCAGGCGCAGCAGCAGCCGGGCGTATTGCGGGCCAGGATTGCCGCCCGGCCGGGCCTGGCGGGCCAACCCGGTGGCGAGCTGGGTCTGGCCTCGGACGTAGACGTTGACCGTCAGCAGCGCCGACAGCTTCTCGGTCTCGGCCAGGCGGGTCGGCTGGAGGGCGTCGAGCCCGCGCTCGGTCCACTGGATCTGGTACGGGAGCGCGGGCGGGTCCGCCAGGGACACGCTCAGGATCCAGGGGTGGGACTCGAACCTGGAGCGGGCGGCGTAGGCCCAGGCGGACAGCCGGTCGCGCCAGGCCGTCGCGCCGTAGGCGGGGAAGTCCGGCGGTCCGATGGCCTCGTCGATCATGAGGGCGAGCAGCTCGTCTTTGGCCTGGACGTAGCGGTACAGGCCCATCGAGGTCATGCCGAGCCGCGCTCCGACGGCCCGCATGGACACCTGGCCCAGGCCACCGTCGTCGGCCAGCTCGATACCGGCTCGGGCGATCGCGCTCACCTGCAGGCTGCGGCGGGGCCCTCGCCGCTTGCCGTCATCACCATGCCAGGCCAGGTCCACGTAGGCCGGGACGCTCGGGACGCCGACCGCATCCGGGTGGTCCGCGGGGTCCGTAATACTGCTTGCACCGTACACAGTTGGCAGTCTATCATCTGCTTACGTTGATATCAGTTTTCTACGTAAGCAGATATTCGGGGAGGGTCTGGTGCGGAACAAGGACGTGCTCATCTCAGGGGCGGGCGTGGCCGGGCAGGCGCTGGCCTACTGGCTGCGGCGGTTCGGCTTTACCCCAGTCGTGGTCGAGCGGGCGCCCGCGCCGCGCGACGGCGGTCAGGCTGTGGACTTGCGCGGGGCGGCGATCGAGGTGGCCCGGCGAATGGAGATCCTGGATGCGGCCCGGGCCGCGCGTACCGGTACCCGCGGGATGTCCTACGTCAGCGCCACGGGGAAGCGGCTGGCCAGTCTCAACGCGGCGTTCGGCGTCATCGACCCGCAGGATGTGGAGATTGTCCGCGGTGACCTGGTGGGCATCTTGCACGAGGCCACCAGGCATGACGTCGAGTACAACTTCGATGACTCCGTATCGGCCCTCACGGAGGGCGCGGACGGCGTAACGGTCACCTTTGAGCGGTCGGTGCCGCGCACCTTCCATTGCGTGGTGGGCGCCGACGGGCTCCACTCCCGGGTGCGCGCTCTGGCCTTCGGCCCGGAATCGCGATTCATCGGTCATCTGGGCCTGTACCTCGCGGTGTTCACGGTCCCCAACGACCTGAAGCTGGATCACTGGCAGCTCATCTACGTGACCCCGGGCAAGTCCGTGACCGTGACTAGCGCGCGAGAGAACCGCGAGGCCCGGGCGATCTTCTTCTTCGCCTCCGAGCCGCTCGACTACGACCACCGCGACCGCGGCCAGCAGCAGGACCTCCTGGCCGCCGCGTTCGCCGGGCCGGGCTGGGAGGTGTCCGGGCTGCTCGCGGCCATGGCGGATGCGCCGGACTTCTACTTCGATTCGGTCAGCCAGGTCCGGATGGACAACTGGTCGGCCGGGCGGATCACGCTGGCCGGCGACGCCGGGTACTGCGCGTCTCCCCTGTCCGGCCAGGGCAGCAGCCTGGCCCTGGTCGGGGCTTACGTGCTGGCCAGCGAGCTGCACGCCGCGGACGGCGACCACTGCGCCGCCTTCGCGCACTATCAGCAGCGCATGGGCGATTTCGTGGCGCGCAATCAGCGGATCGCCGACGGCAACGCCAAACGGTTCACGCCGGGCAGCCGCCGCCAGATCTGGCTGCAGAACCAGGGCATCAGGGTCCTGCCGTATATGCCGGGAAAGAGCTGGGTCCTCAGCCTGGCGACCAGAGGGGTCAGCGAAGCCGCTAACGCCATCACGCTGCCCGACCTGGCTCTGCACTAGGGCGGCCCGCACGTGGTTAGCCACCAGTGCGGCCCGCACGTGGTTAGCCGAGGGTCTTTTCGTACCAGAGGTTGGCAATGCGAGCGTCGCTGAACGGCGCCGCTTCGACGAAGCCATTCCTGATGTACAGCCGGCGAGCTTCGGTGAGATAGTCGCTGGTGTCCAGGCGGAGCCTGGTTACCCGGTGCTCACGCGCGGCGTCTTGCACCGCGTCCAGCAACCGCTGGCCGAGGCCCCGTCGACGCGCGTGCGGCGCGACGAAGAACCGGGTGACCTCACCGCCCGCCGCGGGCAGCAGGCGCAGCCCCACGCAGCCCAGCACCGTCCCGTCCTGGCGCGCCAGCAGGAGCAGCCCGCCGGGCGGGCACAGATCATCGCTGGGTTCCGCGCGCATGGCCGCGGCCACCTCGGCGTCGGTGGCCGCGCGCCGGTGGTGGCGGCTCACGATGTCATGGAAGTAGGCGGTCAGCACGGCACTGCCCTCGGCTGAACCTGGGTCGGCCGGGCCCAACACCACACCGGGCGGATTTCCGCTCATGAGGTAATCATCCCCATCGAGCGCCATGGTCCGCGCAACCCGGCGGGCGGCTCCGTCGTCTACAGCTCAGACGGACAAGGACGGTGACGCGATGGTTACGGGTCGGGGGCGGGTGGCAGGCGCGATGCTAGGCGCCGGATTGTGCCTGATGGCAGCGGGGTGCGGCGGCTCGGCGGCGACGGTGACGGCTCCGCGCGCGTCCCAGGCGGCGGCGACCACGCCGTTGGCGGCGGGCGGGACCACGGTCGCATTCCCCGCGGACATGATCGGCGACTCACCGGGCGGCGGCACCTCGGACGTGGTGGCCGTGTACTCGACGGCCAACGGCCACCTGATCAGGAAGCTGACCGAGCCCATGCCCGGCGGCGGGCCGTCCGCGCCGCGGCTGTCCCCGGATGGCCGTACGGTGATCTTCGCCCGGGGGCAGGGCAGCTGCGCGCAGACGGTCAACACGGTCCCGTTCCGCGGCGGCCGGGAACGGGTGCTGATCCCGATGACGGGAACCGGGAGCAACGCGGTCATCCCGGGCGACCCGTCGTACAGTGCCGACGGCAGGTACCTGATCTATGACACGGTTCCGTGCGGCCCATCGGGGCACGCGCTGCTGCACATTCGCAACCTGGCCACCGGGCGCGAGCTGACCGGAGCCGGGTCTTTGGGGGACGCCGACGCGGTGTTCCTCGGCCACGACAGCGAGGTCGTGCTCGACGCGGCTATGACCGGGGCCGGGGGGACCGGACTCGAGGTCCTGCCGGTGCCGTCGATGACCTTGACGTCCCATCCGGCACCGCGCGGTTGCCGGTACCAGGCGCTGGCCGGAACCGAGACCGAACTGGACGCCCTGCTCCAATGCGGTCCCGGCCACCAGCTCAGCGTGGTCACGATCTCCCCGCGCACGCTCACCGTGAGCAGGACGCTGATCCGCCTGGGATCGTGTCTGGGCGGCCAGACACTCAGCCTGGCCCCGGCCGGTCCGTCGGCCATGCTCGCGGAAACCTACGACGCGTGCGCTTCCTCCCCCGCGCACGCCGACTACCGGATCGTGAAGATCCGCGCGGGCCAGGCGTCGCGGGTCACCTACGGCCCGAATACGCCGCAGGCCGTCTCCTGGTAATCGGCCTCAGGTGTTCGCGCCATGCGCCGCGCGCGCCTTGGCCAGCATTCCGGAGTTGATGGCGACGACGGCCTCGGACAGCCCGGCCACCAGCGTGCCCAGTTCCACAAGATCGTCCAGGTCGGGGGCGGCGTCCCCGTCATCGAGGCGGTGCCGCGCTTCCCTCGCCGAGTTAAGCGCTTCGTGCAGAGCGCGGTGTACGCCGATCGTGGTCGCGTCGGTGCTGCTCATATCGCTCCTCAGCTAGGTAAACGGTCGTCCTTAGGATCACTGACGGACAGAATACGCAGAAGCTGGCGAGGGCGTCGCGCGGAGCGGGTGTTAGGCCGCCGCGGCGGCCAGGATGGGCGCGGGGCGCACGATGACCAGGGTCGCTCCGGTGTGAATCTGCGGGATCAAGGTGACCGAACCGGTGTGCTGGTCCGGCCGCTGGCCGGGATTGTGCTGGGGCGGCTTGCCGCTTGGACCGGAAATGCCGAGCGGTACGCCGATCCCAGCGCACACGACGACCAGGCTGACCGCTCCGGCGACGCGGCGCCGGCGGATCTTACGGTGCCGCGCGATCACCAGGCCGGCCAGATCCTCGCTGGCCAGCACGTCGTCCAGCTCGCATTCCAGCGCGATCCTCAGGCTGAACTCGTCGTCAGCGTGGATGGACACGGCGACCTCTCCTCTCTTCGTCGTTCAGTAGCTGCCGCAGCTGGTCGAGCCCTCTGCTCGCCGCGGACTTGACGGTGCCTTCGGCGATATCCAGTGCGGCGGCGGTCTCGGCCACGGTGGCATCGAGCAGGTAGCGGCAGACGAGTACCTCGCGCTGGATGTCGGGCAGCTGGCGCAGGACCCGGACCAGCACGTGCCGGCGGTCCACCGCATCGGCGAACGAGACCACGTTGGCCAGCTCATCCACCAGCTCCTGAGTGATCTCCGGGTGCCGGCGGCGGTGCCGCCATCGTTCACGGCACACGTTGACCAGCACGGCCCGCGCGTAGGCATGGGGCGCCTGCTTGGCTTGCTCCCAACGCCGGTAGGTGCGCAGCATCGTGACCTGCAGCGCATCCTCGGCGTCCTCCCGCGAGCCCAACAGCACCAGGGCCGCACGGAGCAGGGATCCGGACGCGGCCTGGACGAAGCCGGTGAACTCGGTCTCACGGCTGGCTCGCACGCCGGCTCGGATCCCTCTCACGCAATGTTCAATGCCGGCGGGCGGGGCCAGGTTCCAGCGAATTTTCGCTAGCGCAGGAAACCCTGGTAGGAGTGCTGTTCTAGCTGGCTCTGGATCTGCTTGACCGTGTCCAGCCCGACGCTGACCATGATCAGCAGGCTGACCCCGCTGAGCAGCAGGTCCTGACCGAGGCCGATCTTGTCCAGGGCAAACAGCGGGAACATCGCGACCAGGGCCAGATAGACCGAGCCCGGGGCGGTGAGCCGGCCGAGCACGTAACGCAGGTAGCCGGAAGTGGGCGTGCCCGGCCGGATGCCGGGCACGAAGCCGCCGTACTTCCTGATGTTGTCCGATAGCTCGCCGGGGTTGAACGTGATCGATACGTAGAAGAACGAGAACCCCAGGATCAGGGCGAAGAACATCAGGAAATAGACGTAGGGCGAGACGAGCAGGGCGGGATCGAGGTTCCGGTCGATCCAGGTCACCCAGCCCTGCGGGTGCTCCTGATGACCGAACATCAACACGGTCAGCTGTGGCATCTCCAGGAGCGAGGAGGCGAAGATGACCGGGACCACGCCGGCCTGGTTCACCTTCACCGGGATGAACGTGGACGCTCCGCCGTACACTCTCCGGCCAGCGATCCGCTTCGCATACTGGACCGGAATGCGCCGCTGGCCCTGCTCGACGAAGACGATGAGCGTGGTCACCACGATGATCACCAGGACCGCCGCGGCCGCGTAGAAGAAGTGCTTGACCAGGTAGATCTGCTCGATCTCGCCCGGAATGACGGCCATGATGCTGGTGAACATCAGCACGGACATGCCGTTGCCGACGCCCCGGTCGGTGATCATCTCGCCCATCCACATGATCACCGCGGTGCCCGACACCATGGTGACCAGAATGGTTCCGATCATCAGCGGGCCCGGGTCGGGGATCAGCGGGTGGAACGCCGGGCCGCAGCCGCTGCCCGAGAACGCCGCGCCCGTCCTGGCCGCCTGCACGTACACCACCGCGTACACCAGGCCCAGTCCCACGGTGACGTACCTGGTGTACTGGGTGATCTTCGCCTGGCCGGCCTGCCCCTGCTTGCGCAGCGTCTCCAGTCGCGGGATGACCTGGGTGAGCATCTGCACGATGATGCTGGCCGTGATGTAGGGCAGGATGCCGATCGCGAACACGGTCAGGTGCAGCAGCGAGTTGCCGCTGAGCAGATTCAAGATGGCGAAGACCCCGCCGGAACTGGATAGGCGGGAGCAGTAGGCGACGTTCCGTTCGGAGATGCCCAGCGCCGGCAGCTTCGCGCCGAACCGGAACAAGACGATCATGGCCCCGGTGAACAGCAGCTTCTTGCGCAGGTCAGGCGTCTGGAAGGCCCGCACGAACACGCTCAGCACGGACGTCACACCGGGGTAGCTGGTCACGCCCCCTTGAATGCCGCCCAGTGACCCGCGGTTCCGCGGCGGTGCTCGTACTGTGTTGTCCAGGGCAGGCCAATGTGCGGGGTGAGGGCTGTTGCGGCTGATCGTGGTTGGTTCGGGCATCGTCGGAGCCTCGTGTGCGTATGCGGCCAGTTCGCTCGGCGCCGAGGTAGTGCTGGTGGACGCGGCCAAGCCAGGCCGGGCCACCGCGGCCGGGGCGGGCATCATCTGCCCTTGGTCCGCGCAGGTGGCCGACCCGGCGTGGCGCGCGCTGGCCTACGCGGCCGCCCGGGAGTACCCGGCGCTGATCGCCGGCCTGGCCGATCTCGGCGAAACCGACGTGAGCTACCGGCAGGTCGGGGCGCTCGCCCTGGCTGAGCGCGAACCAGACCGGGAGCAGATCCGCCGGATGCTGCTGGAGCGCCGTGCCGGGGCACCAGAGATCGGTGAGGTGGCCGAACTGTCCGGCCCGGAGGCGCAGCGGTTGTTCCCCCCGCTGCGGGCGGACGCCGCGGCGGTCTACATCGGCGGCGCGGCCCGGGTCGACGGCCGGAAGCTGGCGGCCGCGCTGGCCCGGGCCGCGGTCGGGCGGGGTGGCGTGGGCAGGCAGGGTGCCGTGGTCCGGGACGGCGAGGCACGCCTGGTTTGCCATGGTGACCGGGTCAACGGGGTCAGGCTCGGCGCCGAGCTCATCGAAGGCGATGCGGTCGTCGCCGCCACCGGCGCGTGGACCCGGTCCTTCCTGCAGGCGACCGGCCTGGGGATCCCCGTCGAGGCCCAGCGCGGCCAGATCATGCACATCTCGCTCGGCCAGGTCGACACCAGCCGGTGGCCGGTGGTCCTACCCGGCGCCAGCGGCCACTACCTGCTGGCCTTCGACGACGGCCGGATCGTGTCCGGCGCGACCCGCGAGACCGGCTCCGGCTTGGACTACCGGATCACGCCGGCGGGCCTGGCCGAGATCCTCGATCAGGCCCTGGCCGTCGCCCCCGGCCTGGCCCAGGGTACCTACCTGGAAACCCGGGTCGGCTTCCGCCCGATGGGCCCGGGCATCCGGCCGCTGCTCGGACCGGTGCCCGGGCTGGACGGCCTGCTCGTCGCTACCGGCCTGGGTGCCTCCGGGCTGACCATGGGCCCGCTGGCCGGCGCGCTGGCCGCGCAGGCCGCGCTGGGCCTGCCGCCCGCCATCGACCTGGCGCCGTTTAGCCCGCTGCCACTCGGCTGAGCGGCCGCTGTCTGGCCGCGGGACGGCTCAGGGAATCTCCCCCATATCGAGGACGCAGATCAGGACGCGGGCTTCGCGCCGCAGACGGTCGGCCTGGTCGGTGCGGCCCGCCTGCTCGTAGCCGCGCGCCGCCTCGCGGTCGGCGGCTTCGGCCCGGACGATCTGCTCGGCTTCGGGTTCGGTGAGGCTGCGCCGTTCGGCCTCTCCGGCTCGCAGGCCAGCTGCGGCACCGGCGAAATGCGGACCGCCGGTACCGGCGCCGGGCGCGGGTCCGGCGGGAACCGCGGTGGCGTTATCGATCGCGGACAGGGCGGTCCGCAGCGCCGAGGTGGCGATGGTGTCTCGCGCCTTCAGCGCCTCGCGAAGGGCCGACTGCAGCCGCTGGCGGGTCCCGTGGCCTGGCACACCAGCCACCATAGAGGCACCCCGATGGGCGCACCCGCGAATAAGCTGAGGCGTGAGCAGGGACCTGATCCGCGATGCGGTACCCGAGGACATGCCGGCGCTGCGCGCGGTGTACCGCAGGTCTTCGCTGTCCGACGGCGGCGACCGGCCGAAGCTGCTGACCCACCCCGAGTTCCTGGAATTCTCCGATCGCGCGGTGCGGGAAGGGCGGACGCGGGTGGCGGTCGTCGATGGACAGATCGCCGGGTTCGCCAGCTGGCTCGCCGCTGGGGACGCGGACGAGATCGAAGATCTCTTTGTCGATCCGGAGTGGATGAGGCAAGGGATCGGCCGGGCGCTGGTGCTGGACCTGATCGCGATCGCCCGCGGCCGCGGGATGAGCCGGATCGAAGTGACCGCGAACCGGCATGCGCTGGCCTTTTACGCGCAGGCGGGCTTCGTCGTCTACCGCGAGGTCAAGACCGCACTCGGCACCGCGCCGCGGATGCGGCTCGAGCTAAGTCCTTAGTCCGAAAGGACAGGCCGGGCCTCGCCGAGCAGCCAGCCCGGCTCGGTGCGCGTGATCGCCGCCCGCCAGCCCAGGCCGGCGAGCTGCTGGGTCAGGTCCCGGCCGTCGCGGACCAGCTTGACCAGCCGGTGACGGGTGCCGTCTTGCAGTTCCCGCTCGACGACCTCGCCGGATCCGGCCAGGTAGGTCTCGCGGTCGGCGGCTTCGGGCAGATCGTCGACGAACAGCACGCGGCCATCGCCCGCCACCGCGCTGCGGACCACCGACCAGAACCGGCCGAACGCCGAGGCCGGCACGTGCGAGAGCCAGAAGGCAAAGAACACCGTGTCGAAGCGCCGGGGCGGCACCCAGTCCAGGACGTCGGCAGCCACGAACGTCACCGCGGCCCCGGCGACCCGCTGGCGGGCCAGCGCGATCATCTCCGGAGCAGCGTCCAGCGCGGTCAGGCGGCCCGTCCGGGCGGCCAGGTGCCGGGTCCAGATGCCGGTCCCGCACGCGATCTCCAGCGTGTCGCCCTCGGGGCGGAGCTGATCGAGGAGCGAGCTGATCCGCCGGTCGGCCCGCGGTACGTCCTCGTACGAGGTCAGGTCGTATTCCCCGGCCCGGCGGCGGTAGTAGGCGATCTGCGCCTGCCATGGCGTGTGCGGCATGCGAACAACGCTAGCGGGATCGGTCCCGGGTCGGCGGCCGGATATCGGCTGGCCGATCGGGCGGCGGCTGGCCCAGAATCGGGCTGTGGAGCACGTGTCGCGCGAGCGTCTGGAGGCGGGACTCGATCATGTCCGCGAGTCGCCGCAGAACCACGGCGAGCTGGTCCTGATCGTCCGCCGCCCGCAGGCGGGTCAGCGGGATCTGCCCCGGGAGGCAGCCCTGGACCAGGTTACCGGGCTGGAAGGGGACAACTGGCTCACCCGGGGCAGCTCCAGCACGCCGGACGGCTCGGCCAATCCCGACAAACAGCTGACGGTGATCAATGCACGGCTGGCGGAGCTGGTCGCGGGCGGGACCGAACGGATGCCGCTGGCCGGCGATCAGCTGTTTCTCGACCTGGACATCAGCGTGGACAATCTCCCGGCGGGCAGCCTGCTGGCCGTGGGCGAGGCCGTGCTGCGGGTCAGCGAGGCTCCGCACACCGGCTGCGCGAAGTTCATCGAGCGCTTCGGGACGGACGCGATGCGGTTCGCCAACTCCCGGGTCGGCCGCCGGTTGCGGCTGCGCGGGATGAACACGCGCATCGTGGTACCGGGCACGGTCCGGGTCGGTGACCTGGCCGTCAAGGCCGTCGATCAGCCTGGGTCAGGCGACTAGGGCGGCGAAGATGTCAGCCACCTCGGCGGGCGACAGGGCCCGGGTGGCGTCGCCCACCGACAGCTCGACCCGCTGCACGCCCGGATCGAGGGTGGGCTCAGCGGTCGGCCACGTCCAGATCTGGCGCTCGATCGCGAGCCGCCGGGACGCCGCCGCGAAGCGCTCGTGCGTCGTGGCCAGCAGCAGGTGCATCATCGAGACCTGGGGCGGGTCGGGCACGACCCGCACCCCGGCCACGCCGCGCAGCGCGGTCGCGATCTCGCGAGCATGGCTCAGGTACGCCGGCATCAGCGGCAGCCGGTGCCGCAGGCAGCTCAGCGCGGAGGCCGCGTTGGGCCAGAGCCCGAACAATGTGCCACCCATGCGGTGCCGCCACTCCCGCACCTCGGCCACGACGTCCGCGGAGGAGGCCACGCAGCAGCCGGGCAGCGCGCCGATGCCCTTGTAGAAGGACACGTACACCGAATCGAACAGGGCCGCGATCTCGCCGAGCGGCTTGCCGTACCCGGCAGCCGATTCCCACAGCCGGGCGCCGTCCAGGTGCACGGCGGCGCCCCGGTCACGCGCCCACTCAATCTGAGTTCGCAGGTCCGCCCAGTCCGGTTGCTGACCGCCCAGGTCGCGCTGGGGCAGCTCGATGAGCAGGGCCGCGGGCGGCTCGGCGATCGCGGTCAGGTCGTCTAGGCCGATCAGCCGGTCCGCGGCACCGGCCGGGCGCCCGGTCAGGCCGTGCAGCCGCGCAAAGCCCTGCCCTTCGTGCCGGTCCAGGTGACACATGGGATGGAACACGACCGTCCGGCGCTGCCGCCGGTCGGCGTGGACCCGAAGCACCGACTGCTGGGCCATCGTGCCGCTGGGCAGGAAGGCGGCCGCGGGCTGGCCCAGCAGCGCGGCGATCTCGGCCTCGAGCTCGGCCACGACACCGCCCTCGCCGTACCGGTCGACCGCGGTGTCGGACGCGATGGTGGCCAGCAGGCGGCCCGCGGTCACCGGCCCGTGACCGGCCAGGAATGCCGTGCACTGGGCGCGCAGCTCGGCCTGCTCGGTAACGGAAAGCTCCCCGCTCGCTGGCATATCAGGCGCGCACGGTTCCCTGGCTGTCGAAGACCATGGCCCGTTGCAGGGCCGCGGCCCGCAGGTCCGGCGGAATCTCCACGGGCCCGCCCAGCCCCTGGCAGTTCAGGCCGGCCTGGGCCGACTCCTCGACCACGCTGCCGGCCAGGATGGCCAGGTCCGGGGTGCGGTGGAAGATCAGCACGCCGTGGTTGGCCAGCAGCACGGCCGGGACGCCGGGGAGCACCGCGGCGCGGATGTTGGCCACCGCCTCGGCTGACCCGCGCGGCCCGTAGGCCGCGACCGGCACGCCGTCGCCCAGGCCGAACATGGCCATGGCCTCGACCCAGCAGCCGATGCGGCGCTGCGCGACCGCGTAGGCAGTCGCGTACGGCGAGTGGGTGTGCAGGACGCAGCCCACGTCTGGGTGGTCTTGGTACATGGCGGTGTGCATGGCCACCACGGCGCCCTGGATCGGCGGCAGGTCACCCTCCAGCAGGGTTCCGTCCAGCCCCACCCGCACCACGGCCGAGGCCGGGTGGCCGCGCAACGACGGGCCGGCGGTGAAGTACATCTCCTGCGCGCCGGGCACCCGGACGCTGACGTTGCCGTGCCCGTTCGCGGAAACCGCCCCGCTGGCCACCACGCGATGGGCGATGTCGGCGACCTGCTCGGCCAGATCCTTATCCATGACGCTCCCTCCAGGGCATTCCGGCCTCCAGGGCATTCCGGCCTCCAGGGCATTCCGGCCTCCAGGGCATTCCGGGCGATGGTAACCCGGCGACCGTCACGGGTCCACGGGCCGTACGGTCGCCGCGTGCCGCCGGGCCAGCTCGCGGTAGATCGCGGGGTTGGTCTGCACCCACTGCTTGGCCCCGCCGCTGACCTCCCGGATGACCCGGGCCGGGACCCCGGCGGCGAGCATCCCGTCGGGGATGACCAGCCCCGGCGGCACCGTGGCGCCGCCCGCGACCAGCGCCCGGCGGCCGACGATCGCGCCGTCCAGCACGGTGGCGCCGTTTCCGATCAGCGCTTCGGCGCCGATGACCGCGCCGTGGACCACGCACAGATGCCCGATGGTGGCTCCCTCCCCCACCTCGGTCACCGGATCGTCCCCACCGTGCAGGACCGATCCGTCCTGGATATTCGCGCCGCGCCGCACGACGATCGACCCGAAGTCGGCGCGCAGCACGGCGCCGTACCAGATCGACGCCTCGTCCTCGACACGCACGTCCCCGACCAGGGTGGCCGTCGGCGCGATCCACGCGGTGGGGCTGACCGTCGGAGTCAGGCCCTCGAACTCGAACAGTGGCATCCGCCAATCATGCACCAGGGTTTCCAGGCCGCGCACCGATCGAAGTTATGGCTGAGCTGGCTCGGGGGCTGAGCACGGGCGGCCGGATCGTGCCGCCAGAGTGGATGGACTACAACGGGCACATGATGGACGCCTTTTACTTCCTGGCCTTCACCGAGGCGACCGAGGCGTTCCTGGACCACGACGGCCTGGGCGCCGCCTATCAGGCCCGGACCGGCGGCGGCATCTATACCGCGGAGAGCCACCTGTGCTTCGTCAGCGCCGTGGAGGAGGGCGCGGTGCTCCGGTACCGGACCCAGCTGCTCGCCACGACCATAAGCGAATGCACGTGTTCCACCAGATGACCAGCGTGGATCAGCTGATCGCTACCTGCGAGCTCATGTTCCTGCACGTCAGCGACGGACGGGTGGCCCCGATGCCGGCCAAGGAGGCCGCCGCGGTGGCCGCGCTGGCGGCCCGGCACGCGGCGCTCCCCACCCGGACCGGGCGGGCCGTCAGATCGCCAGGCCGGTGAAGCTCGCTCGCTGACCTGGTCTTGGACCTGGTCTTAGGGCTACCACGGCGGACCCCAGCCGGGCGGCGGGTACCCCGGACCCCCTGATCCCGGGCTGTGCGTGCGGATCGGCCTGGGCGTCGGCCACGGGGAGGATGAGGCCGGGGTCGCCCGTGGGGCGGCCGCTCGCGTGGTCGCCTCTGACTGCGGCGCGTCCTGGGCTGCCTGGGCCGGCACGTTTTCCGGGGCGTCTTGCATGACCGACGGACTGGGCGACGGCGAGGGCGCCGCCACGGCCGACGACGGGCCCGGCGCCGGGCTCCGGGTGACGCTGGCGGACACGGCCGGCGCCGCGGCGGCCGGATGGCTGCCGCCCACGGTGAGGCTGAGCCCGAGGCCTAGCCCGGTAAGGGCCAGGACCGCGCCGAAGACGGTGACGCCCGACCGGAAGCTCATCTCCTCCATGCGGGCGTTCAGCACGCGCCTGAACCTGGCGGCCCAGCCGGTCCCCTCACTCACGACAAAGCACGATACATGGGTATTAGGGGGTTTGCTGGGAAGCCGCCGATGCGAAGCGGCGGTAGCTCGCTTCGGCTTGCTGGCTTGCGGCCACGACGGGCTCGCTATTTTGGCCCGAACGAACCATAGTGCTCGCGTCCGGGACCAGCCCGGTCGCCACCGCGGCGAGCTGCGCGGCCCCCCGGGCGGTCAGCCATCCGGTGTCGGCTCCGTCCGGGTAGAGCGGCACGGCCAGGGCGTCGGCCAGCAGCTGGCGCCAGGCCGGGTGGCGGCTGCCGCCCCCGCCGAGCCGCAGCGCGGTCGGGGCACGGCCCGCGGCACGCAGGTCGTCGAGCTTGCCGCGGAGCAGGAACGCGACCCCCTCCAGGGCGGCGCGCAGCAGGTCATCCCGTTGGTGAGCCAGGGTCAGGCCGGTCCAGGCCCCGCCGGAAGCTTGATGATCCCAGCGCTCGCCGACCAGGTAGGGCAGGAAGATCGGGGTGTCGGCGCGCCACGGGCGTTCGGCGGTGTCGTAGAGCTCGTCCCAGCTGGCGCGGAGCGTCCGCCGTACCCAGTCCAGGGTCACGCCGACGTTCTGGGCCGCGCCCAGCAGGTAGGTCCCACCGTCCGCGGACCAGAATACGTTGACGGCGCGGTTTCCGGGTCCCGGATTATCCGGAAATGGAATATCCGACCCGGTGATTGCTGGGTCCGGATCCGGATAGTCCGGAAATGGAATATCCGAGTTCGGGGGGGCGGGGACGATGAGCTGGCCGCCGGTGCCCAGGGTGAGCAGGCCCTGGCCGGACGGGAGGTGCGCGGCGAGCAGGGAGGCCGCGGTGTCGGCGGCGCCGATCGCCACCGGGAGGCCGGGGGGCAAGCCCAGCTGCTGGGCGGCGGCGGGGAGCAAGGGTCCGGCGAGTTGCGCGGGCGGCCGGATCTCGGGCAGCAGGTCGGCGCGCAGCCCGAGGGCCCGGATGACGTCCATGGCCCATGCGCCGCGGGCCAGGTCGAACAGCAGTGTGCCGGAGGCGTCGGTCGGGTCGGTGGCGGCCCGCCCGGTCAGCCGGAACCGGATCCAGTCCTTGGGCTGCAGCATCCAGCCGGCCTGCCAGTACACATCAGCTTCGTGCCGGGACAGCCAGAGCAGGATCGGCCCGGCCATGCCGGGCGACGGGGCGTTGCCCAGGCGGGCGCGCATGTTCTGGGGCAGCCGCTCATAGTCCCGCGCTTCGGCTTCGGCCCGGCGATCGAGCCAGGTGATGGCGGGGCGGAGAACCACGGACCGTTCGGCACAAAGAATAAGGCCGTGCATCTGTCCGGCCACGGCCAGGCCGACGACCTCAGCCGGCGCGGGACCGGCTGCCGCGCGGACCGAGGCGCAGGTGGCGCGCCACCAGTGCTCCGGGCTGGTCTCAGCCCAGCCGGGATGAGGCGTGCTGACCTGGTAGGGCGCCGTGCCCTGGCCGAGCGCGGTCCCGTCGGCGGCGCACAGCAGCGCCTTGACCTGGCTGGTGCCCAGGTCGAGGCCGAGCACCGCGGGCTGAGGGCTCAGCCGTCCGCCTCCGGGGTGCGGCACCGCTCGCCGCGGATCGGGCGGACCTCGATCTTGCCCAGCCAGGCGGTGGGGTGCTTGGCGGCGATCTCAATCGCCTCGTCGAGGTCGGCGCACTCGATCACGTCGTAGCCGGCGATCTGCTCCTTGGTCTCGGCGAACGGCCCGTCGCTGACCAGCAACTCGCGGGCCCGGACCTGCACGGTGGTGGCGTCGCTGACGTCTCCGAGGCGGTCACCGTGCAGGGTCACGTCGCGGGCCAGCATCTCCTCCAGCCAGGAATCGAACGTGGGTATGCCCTCCGTGCTGTGCGCGTCGGCCGGGTCGATGGTGTGAATGAGCATGTATTTCATCGGCTGCCTCCCTGGATCATCACTACCACGACGAACCGGGCCTGCCGAGATGGACTGCCCTAGAGGGTCACGTCGAGCATCATCGGGCTATCGGGACGGGTGCTGCCGCCCGCGGGTTCGGCGGTCAGGGCCAGGTGGTCGCCCTGATCCAGGCCGGAGGCGATGACCGGGCCGGTCATGCCGTGGCTGCCCGCGGGCAGCATGGCCACCGGCCGGGCTCCGGCCGGGCCGATCAGCCACAGCTCGTAGCCGCGCGAGGCGGGTAGCGCGTGCAGGCCCTGGGCGGTGAAAACCAGCGCGTGCCGGGAGTGAGACATGACGATGGTGGCCGTGCCGCCGCCCGCGACCGAGCCGGTGGTCATCACGGCGTCGTGCGCGGTCAGCACCACGGCGATCTGCTGGTTGCTGGCCTGCGCCTGGTCCAGTTGCTGTTGCATGGTGCCGTTGGCCAGGCCGAACACCACGGCGACGGCCACCACGGCCGCTGCGACCGCCGCGCCCGCGGCCAGGGCCACCCGGCTGGGCCAGGCCAGCGAGCGGATCCGGGCCCCGGCTCTGGCGCCGCGGGTGAGGGCCATTGGCTCGGCCTGTTCGGCAGGCGGCTGCTGCCTGGTTACCGCGGCGACCGCCATGACCCGTTCCTTCAGGCCCGGGGGCAGCGGTTCGGCGGCGGCGGTCCCGAGCACGGCGGTGGTCTCGCACAGGCTCGCGATCTCCCGCGCGCATTCCTCGCACCCGGCCAGGTGCCGCTCGAACCGCTCCCGGTCCGCCGCGGAGATCGCGTCCATCGCGTACGCCCCGGCCAGGGTGTGCGCGTCCCGGTTGTGGTTCGGTCCTCTCATTGAGCTACCCCCAGGCAGTCACGCAGCCGGATCAGCGCGTCGCGCATCCTGGTCTTCACCGTTCCGGTCGGCACGCCGAGCAGGCTGGCCACCTGACCGTAGGTGTAGCCGCGGTAGTAGGCCAGGTTGACTGACTCGCGCTGCACCTCGGTCAGCGAGCCCAGGCAGCGCCGCACGCGCTCACGGTCCAGGCTGGCCTCGACGGCCTCGACCACCTCGTCATACGGGATGTCGGCGGTGGCGGTGCGCCGCTCACGTTCGGCTTCGGCATGCACGGACCGGACCCGGTCCACGGCCCGGCGATGGGCCAGCGTCATGACCCAGGCCGTGGCACTGCCCCGGCCGGCGTCGAACTTCGAGGCGTTCCGCCAGATCTCGAGCATGACCTCCTGGGTGACCTCCTCGGACTGGGCCAGATCGCGGATCACCCGCTTGACCACGCCGAAGACGGACGGGCCGATCTGCTCGAAGACGGCGTCGTAGGCTTTCGCGTCGCCGCGCGCGACCAGGACAAGCTGGGCGGCCAGGTCTTGCGGAACGGCCGTCGCCGGGTCGGGACGATCCCGGGAGGCTGACTCGCCGGGGGTGTACCACGTCACGACTGATATTCGTAGCAGGAGGCGGTTATGGATTGCCGTCTGGGCTGGCGGGGCCGTGGCGCGGGTCGTCGGCCAGGTTGACGTAGTCGAGGCTGATCGGCCTGTTGGCCGACACCTGCGTGACGTACTCACCGGACCTGACCCAGTGGAAGTGGGGCGTGCCGCCGGGCAGGACCACGACGCTGCCCGGTGGATAAGCCTGCAGCTTGCTCTCGTCGAACTGCTCACCGAGGCCGACGTAGAAAACGCCGGAGATAACGGTGTATGTCCGGTCCTCCTGGTGCCGGTGTGGCATCAGTTGCACGTCGAGCGGTACCTTGACCCGGACCACGTAGGGACCGGGTTCTGGGTGGTGGCCGACGACGACCGCGAGGCGGCCCGAAGGCGGGAACGCGGGGAACGGCTGCCAGTCGATATCTTCGGGCAGCACCGCACCGAAGACGGCCTGGTTGAGCTGGCGGGTTCGGGCCATGGGGCGATCTCCTCGGCATCGGCGGCTGATATGACCAGGATCGCGCTCGCGAGCGGCCCGGCGCGCACCCGTGGAGACCCGGGTCGGCCCCCGTGTCCCGGAAGATCCGCCGAGCGCGGCAAACCCTGGGGCCGGCCGCAACGAATAAAGGACATGGACATGAAGGGGAGCCGACGAGGCCGCAGTGTCCCCGGGGCCGGGCGCCGGGCGGGGCTCGGCGCGATCGCGGGAGTGCTGGCCGCCGCCACCGCGCTCGGGGTGGGGCAGCTGGTGGCCGGGCTGACCGGCGCGAACGGATCGCCGGTGGTCGCGGTCGGGCAGCTGCAGATCGACTTCACGCCGCCGTGGCTGAAGAACTTCGCGATCAATGAGTTCGGCCCCGACGACAAGCTCGTCTTGGTGAGCGGCATCCTCGTGGTGCTCGGCATCTTCGCGGCCGTGATCGGAGTGGCCGCCACCCGCCGGCTCGGGTACGGCATGGCGGGGTTGCTCATCTTCGCAGCGATCGGGCTGACTGCCGCCGCGACCCGGCCCACCGCGACCGCGGGCAGCCTGCTGCCCACGCTGGCCGCCACGGCGGCGGCGGCCATCGCGCTGCGGGTGCTGATCGACCGGATCGGGCAGGCGGCCGCGTTCGTGCCTGCGCCCGCGCCGCGGGTGTGGACCGACACGTGGGAGGCCGATTGGGCAGGCTCGCCGGGTGACTCTGGCGGGGATTTGAGCGGTGAGTCGGCCGGGGCGTCTGGGGAACCGGCCGGGTCGTCTTGGGTGGCTGACGAGCGTGGCGGCCCGGTGCCTGGGCCCCCGGATCTGCCCGCGGTGCCCGACCTGCCGCCTGGGATGGGGAGCACCGGCGGCGTGATCAGGCCTTCGGCGGGTCAGGGACTCGACTGGCTGGGGCGGCCGGTTGAACCTTCGGGCCCGTCGGGGCCGAACCGCCGAGGATTCCTGGCCGCCAGCGCGGCCACGGCGAGCGCCGCGGCCGTGGCTGGCCTGGCCGGGCGGCTGCTGGCCGAACGCAGTAACGTGACCACCGCGCGCAACGCGGTGAGGATCCCCAAGCCGGCGCCGACCGCGGTGCCGACGCTGCCGCCCGGCACCGACCTGAACATCCCGGGCCTGGCCTCGTTCATCACGCCCAACAACAACTTCTACCGGGTGGACACGGCCATCGTCTTGCCGGAGGTCGACCCGTCGAGCTGGCAGCTGCGGATCCACGGCATGGTCAGCCGCGAGATCACGATCACCTTCGATGAACTGCTGAAACGGCCGCTGATCGAGGACTACGTGACCTTGTGCTGCGTGTCCAACCCGGTCGGCGGCCCCTACATCGGCAACGCGCTGTGGCTGGGCGCGAGCCTGGCCAGCCTGCTGCGCGAAGCCGGGATCAAGGCCGGCGCCGATCAGCTGATGTGCACCTCGGTCGACGGGTTCACCTCCGGCACCCCGGTGCAGACGGTGATGGACGGCCGTGACGCCCTGCTCGCGGTGGCGATGAACGGCCAGCCGCTGCCGGTCGCGCACGGCTTCCCAGCGCGCATGGTGGTGCCCGGGCTGTACGGGTACGTGTCGGCGACCAAGTGGGTGACCGACATCAACGTCACCACGTTTGCCGGGAACTACGCCTACTGGGCCCAGCGCGGCTGGTCGCAGCAGGCGCCGATCAAGACCGAATGCCGCATCGACGTACCGAGCGGCGCCGACCAGATCAAGCCCGGCCGGACCGCCGTAGCCGGGGTGGCGTGGGCACAGCACAAGGGCATCGAGGCGGTCGAGGTCCGGGTCGACCGGGGGCCGTGGAACCAGGCCCGGCTGGCCGCCGTGCCCGACCTGGACACCTGGCGGCAGTGGGTATGGGAGTGGGACGCCCCTGGCGGGAACCACATGATCGAGGCGCGGGCTACGGATAAGACCGGCTACACCCAGACCGCCGCCCAGGCCCAGCCGGAACCCAACGGGGCCAGCGGCTACCCGACGGTTGCCGTCGCGGTCGGGTAAGCGGCGCCGGGCCTCGGCGCGGGTTGCGGGTTGCGGTCGCAGGTTGGTTGCGTTCGCGGGCTGCGAGATGGACGCTGTTAGTGCTGCGCGGAGCTTGGTGCCTGGCAAGAACTCTAAATAGGTGCCCGTTAGCTATTAAGAGTTCTATATAGGTTATATTAGTGCTTAGACGATTGTGAGCTAAGGCGCGTTTTGGTTCGCGATAACCGGTTAAGTCTCAGTCGGGTTCTCAACCGAGATCCCTGGTCAAGCTAAGGCACGCCGATGACAACTCCGATGCGCAGGCCAGAAGAACCGCCCCCGGAGCCTGAGGGCCCGGTGCGCTGGATCGAACCGGGGCCGCTGTGGGCCGGCGGAGTGGCGACGGCTGTCGTCGCAGCTTTGATCGCGCTGGTCGGCATCCTGGTCTCCCGGTGGCTGTTCACCATCCCGATCCTGGCACCGCGCCGGGACGGCGCGTGGGGTGACGCATCGACCGGGATGTACGTGCTGTCCGCGGCCGGGGCTGCGCTGGCGGCCACGGCGGTCATGCACCTGCTGCTGCTGACCACGCCGCGCCCGCAGGTGTTCTTCGGCTGGATCATCGGGCTGGCCACGGTCGTCGCCGTGGTCTTCCCGTTCAGCACCACGGCCTCGCTGGCCGCCAAGTGCGCCACTGGGTTCGTCAACCTGGTGCTGGGCATCGCCATCGGCACCCTGCTCAGCGGAGTCGCCGGACGGGCGGTGCGGCGCCGCCGACCAGGCAGCTATCAGTCCAACCCGGGACCGTCCCGGACGCTGGGCGACCAGTACCGCTGACCACTCTGCGTCTGTGTTTTCCTTGATCATGAAGGATTTTTAGTGCTATTGGGGCTGTTGCATATTCGGGTTTCCGGGATTTCGGGTGTTATTGCTGGCAGGATTGGTTTATGGCACACCAGTTCAGACCGGTTGACCGTGATGCTGAGATGCTTTTGCCTCATAACATGCTCGACTGGGTGCCGGAGGATCATGCTGTCCGGGTCGTGATCGGCGCGGTCGAGCGGCTCATGACGCGGGACCTGGCCGCCCGGCTGGTGCCGCCGACGGAGAAGGGGTCGGCGGCCGGCCCGGCCCGGTATGACCCGGTGATGCTGCTGACCGTGTGGATGTATGCGTACCTGCGCGGGGTGCTGTCCACCCGGGCGGTGGAGGACCGGTGCCGGTACGACGCGACGTTCCGGGTCGCGTGCGGGCGGCTGGTCCCGGACCACACCACGTTCTCCCGGTTCCGCCGGCACCTGTTCGCGCAGGCGGGCCTGGCGGAGGACCTGTTCTACCGGGTGCTGGGCGTGTGCGCGTGCGCGGGGCTGGGGCGGCTGGGCGTGGTGGCCGGCGACGGGGTCAAGATCGCCGCGAACGCGTCGAAGCAGGCCAGCCGGACCGAGGCCGGGCTGCGCAAGCTCGCCGGGCAGGTGATGGCGGGCGCCAGGAGCGCCGCGGCGGACGAGGACGCGGACAAGGGCGTGCTGCCCGGCACCGACCTGCTGCTGGGCGCCGACACGGCGCCGGGCCCGGATCCGCGGTCGCGGGCCGGGCGGGTGCTGGCCTGCCTGGAAGAGCTGGCGGCAGAGCGGGAGGCCGCCGAGGCCGCCGCCCGCGAGCAGGGGCAGGCCTACCTGCAGGCGGTGGCGGCCGGCACGGTGACGGGCCGGCCCCCGGCCGCGGTGGCGCTGGCCGCCGCGCGGCTGCGGCTGGAGGAGGCCCTCGCCGCGGAGCAGGCCACGCTCGCGGACTGGCAGGCGCGCCGCGCCGCCGGGCAGCGGGTTACCCGCCCCCCGGTCGCTCCCGGCACCGGCAAGAAGGCCCGCAAGGCCCGCGTCCGGCTGGCGGAGCTGCGGGCCGCCGCGGACGCCGCAGCGGAGGCGGAGGCCGCCGGGGACGGGACGGACCAGCGGCCGCAGCCGCAGCCGCGGCGCAACGTCACCGACCCGGACTCCCGGCTGCTGCCGGTGCGCGGCGGCGGGTTCACCCAGGGCTACAACTGCCAGGACGCCGCCGCCGATGACCGGCTCATGCTCGGCGGGTACGCCTGCCAGGACACCGGCGACGCCCGGCAGGCCCAGCGGCTCGCCGCGGTGGCGGGGAAGGGCGCCGCCGTCGCCGCCGCGCACGCCGCCCACGCCGCCCACCCCGCCCTGCTCGCGCAATGCCACGGCCGGATGTGCACCCTGCCGGAGGAGGAAAAGCACAGCCCCGGCCACGATGCCGCCGCCTGCCATGCCGCCATGACCAGCGGCATCGGCGTCTTCGTCGCCGACGCTGGCTACCACAGCGAGGCGAACCTGGCCGCGCCCGGCCCGGACCGGCTGTTCGCCGACGGCAAGACCCGCGACCTGGCACGGCACGAACCCGCCGACGGCCCGCCGCCCGCCGATGCCACCCCGGTGCAGGCCAACGCGCACCGGCTGGCCACCCCCGAAGGCCGCGCGCTCTACAAGCGCCGCGCCCCCGACGTCGAAGGCCTGCACGCCAGCCTCAAAGACCAGGGCGGACTGCGCCGCTTCAGCCTCCGCGGCCTGCCCAACGCCACCAGCGAGTTCCTCTTCGCCGGCCTGGCCGGCAACCTCCGGCTGCTGGCTGCCATCAGCTGAAACAGCACCTGCCGGCCCGGTCGCGCACCCCGCGACCGGGCCACCGCATGCCCGCAAACCACGCGCCTGACCCTCACCCGGCACATCAGCGCTGGAGGCGCCGCCCGCATCCGCTCGCCGCAAGAAACTGCAACAGCCCCTATTCCATATAAAACCCTTCGTGATCATGGAAGCGGAGCGGCGAGTGCGGGCCGCTGGGGTGCGGCGCGCGGGGGTGCGGCATGTGGGGCGGTGGGTGGCGGAGCGCTCGACGCCGGGAGTCAGAGGCTGGGCTTGCTGCATACGCCAAGCGCTCTGCTTGACATCTCAATCATGCTTGGTATAGTTTGCGCTATCAAGCTGATGAAGGAGACCATGAGCATGGCTAGCATCCCCACCCAGGAAGAGGTCCTGGCGGCGACCCGGAAGGGCCAGGAGGCCGTGATGGCCGCGGTCACGACCTGGCTCGAGACCCTCAGGAGCGCTACTCCCCGGCTGACGCCGCTGAGCGACCGGCTCCCCAAGCTGCCCACCGCCGCGCTGCCGTTCGCGGACAAGCTTCCTACCCCGCAGGAGGCTGTGGCCAGCGCCTACCACCTGGCCGAGCAACTGCTAGCCAACCAGCGTAAGTTCGCCGAGGACCTGGTCAAGGTGACCGCGCCGCTGCTGCCCGGGCACACCGGGCGCTCGGTGGAGGCTCCCAGCCGCAGCGCCTGGCAGCAGGCCGTGACCGACAGCGCGCCCAAGACGTCCTCGATCAGCGCCGCGCCGAAGGCGCCGGCCAGTGCCCCGGCAAAGCCAGCGGCCAGTGCTCCGGCCAAGGCTCCGGCTAGTACTCCGGCGAAGGCTCCGGTTAGTACTCCGGCGAAGGCTCCGGTTAGCCCGGCGGCGAGGACCGAGACGAGCGCTCCGGCGAAGGCTGCGGCTAGCCCGGCGGCGAAGGCTCCGGCTAGTACTCCGGCGAAGGCTCCGGTTAGTACTCCGGCGAAGGCTGCGGCTAGCCCGGCGGCGAAGGCTCCGGCTAGTACTCCGGCGAAGGCTCCGGTTAGTACTCCGGCGAAGGCTGCGGCTAGCCCGGCGGCGAAGGCTCCGGTTAGTACTCCGGCGAAGGCTCCGGTTAGTACTCCGGCGAAGGCTGCGGCTAGCCCGGCGGCGAAGGCTCCGGCTAGTACTCCGGCGAAGGCTCCGGTTAGTACTCCGGCGAAGGCTGCGGCTAGCCCGGCGGCGAAGGCTGCGGTGGACACCGCACCGAAGAAGGCAACGGAGACGGGACCGAAGGTCGCGGCTAGCGGCACGCCCAAGGCTGCGACTGCTCGGCCGACGGCCAAGAGCACGAGCGCCGCTGGTGCGCGGAAGAGTACTACGGCCAAGGCTCCGGCTGCTAAGGCCCCGGCTGCTAAGGCCCCGGCTGCTAAGGCCCCGGCTGCTAAGGCCCCGGCTGCTAAGGCCCCGGCTGCTAAGGCCCCGGCTGCTAAGGCCCCGGCTGACAAGGCTCCGGCTGCTAAGGCTCCGGCTGACAAGGCTCCTGTTACCAAGGCTCCGGCTAAGGATGCTGAGGCGAAGGGGACTGACGCCAGGTCCTGATGGCTTTTCTGGCGCCGCCCGTGACGGCTTGCTGGCAGCACATCGAGGGCCGTTCGGGGTTTGAGGTGGCGTACTTCCGCGAACTGGCGGAGGGCTGGGCCGTGGACGGGACCACGGCGGCGGTCGAAGACGACCAGACCTGGGTGGTGACCTACAGCATCCGGCTCGGGACGGGCTGGGTGACTCGGGAAGCACGGATTACGGCGCGGAGTGCGTCGGGATCGCGGGAGACGCTGCTGGCCGCGGACGGGACCGGGAACTGGCTGGTCGACGGGCAGCGGGCGCCGCAGCTGGACGGCTGCCTGGACGTCGACCTGGAGTCCTCGGCGATGACCAATGCGTTTCCGGTCCACCGGGGCCTGGTCGTCGGCGGGCACGCGAACGCCCCGGCCGCGTACGTCCGGGCCCTGGACCTGAGCGTGGGACGGCTGGAGCAGACCTACCGGCGGATCGCCGATCAAGGCGCGGGGCAGCGCTACGAGTACGCGGCCCCGGTGTTCGGCTTCACGGCCCGCTTGGTCTACGACGACAGCGGTCTGGTCCTGGACTATCCGGGAATCGCGCGGCGAGCGGGCTGATCATTTCCGGGACGCGAGCCAGGCCGCGGCCCGGGCCGACGAGGCCCGAGCCAGCCAGGCGTCCTGGACGACCTCGGCCAGTTCGGCCAGCGTCAGTTCGCCGATCCGGCAGCCGCGGATCAGGACCGAGGGGTGGCCGTCGAAGTGCGCGGTGGTGAAGAACGGTGAGGCCTGATCCTGGATCAGGGCTTGCTTGTCGGCCTCGGACGTGACCCAGAACATGATCACGTCGGGGTACCGCTCCCCCGTGTCCGGGTCCACCGCGTCCGGGCGGGGCGTGCGGAAGAATACGAAGGACTTACCGCCCACCTGGTAGACCGGGTTGCCTCGCCCCCCGTGCGTGACCGTGGCGTGAGGCATGCCCAGCGCGAGCTGGTGCACGTCTTCGAGCCGCGCCCGGCGTGATCTTGCCCCCATGACGGCAGCGTATAGCGTTGGCTCTGGAGGGCAGGACCATG
Organism: uncultured Actinomycetes bacterium; assembly: GCA_963787645.1. Classification (GTDB taxonomy): domain Bacteria; phylum Actinomycetota; class Actinomycetes; order Streptosporangiales; family Streptosporangiaceae; genus Palsa-504. Next base: position 125,865 of record CAWBDS010000010.1, read on the forward strand.
GAGCTGATCGTCGAAGACGCCGAGTTCGTGACGATGGCGGGTGCCGGACCGGCCGAGGGCATGCTGGTGCGAGACGGCCGCATCGCAGTCGTGGGCCCAGCCGGCGCGGTCCGGGCCGCAGCCGGACCGGGCGCCCAGGTGGTGCGGCTCGACGGGGCCACCGTCGTGCCGGGGCTAATCGACGCGCACTGCCACGTTTGCGACGTGGGCTACCTGGCGGCGGCGGCCGACTGCAGCCAGCCGTCCGCGCCGGACATCCCGGCCATCCAGGCCCGGCTGCGGGAAGCCGCCGGCCGGACGCCCGAGGGCTCCTGGGTGACCGGCGGCGGCTACGTGGAGTACAAGCTCCGGGAGAACCGGCATCCGACCCGCGCCGACCTGGACCAGGCCGTCCCGGACCGGCCGGCGGTGGTATACCACACGTCGTTGCACGCCTGCGTGCTGAACACTGCGGCGCTGCGAGAGGCCGGCTTCGCCGACGCCCAACCTGATCCGCCCGGCGGGCGGTTCGGCCGCGACGCCGAGGGGCGGCTGGACGGCGTGCTGTTCGAAGGGCCGATGTTCGCCCTGTTCGAGAGCAATCTGCGGCACGACCTGGACCGGATGGGCGCGGCGCAGCGTGTCAAGGTGGTGGAGATGGCCGGGCAGCGGCTGGCCGCGCTCGGGCTGACCGCCGCGTGCGAGGCGGACATGCGCCGCGACAGCTTCGGCGCGTTCGCCGAGGCGGACGCGAACGGACTGCTCAGCCAGCGGATCTACGGCATGGTCGTGCACGATCAGGTGGACTGGCTGCTCGGCGCGGGCCTGCGGGGACGGCGCTCGGGCCGGCTGGCCGCCGAGGCGGTGAAGATCTGGGCCGACGGCGGGATGAGCAGCCGGACCGCGGCCATCCACGGCAGCTATCCGGTCCCGCCGTACGGCTCGGGCATCTTGTACTTCGAGCTTGACCTGCTGACCGAGATGGTCCGCGACTTCGACACCCGAGGTTTCCAGGTCGCCATCCACGCCCAGGGCGACCGGGCGATCGAGACCGTCCTGGACGCCTACGCCACCGTGCTGGCCGGCCAGGCGGGCAATCCGCGCCGGCACCGGATCGAGCACGGCGGGGCGATGTACCCGCCGCTGGCCGCCCGGGCCGCGGCGATGGGGATCGTGGTCGCCAGCCAGCCCGGTTTCATGTCCACGCTGGGCGACGGGTTCGCGGCGGCGTTCGGCGATCGCCGCGACGACCTGTACGCGTTCGCGTCCTGGCGCCGGGCGGGCATCACCGTGGCCGGATCGTCCGACGCCCCGGTCATCACCGCCGATCCGCTGCTGGGCCTGCGCGACGCGGTGCTGCGCCGCACCGGCGACGGGCTGGTGCTCGGCCCGGCCGAGCGGCTGGCATCCCGGGACGCGCTTGAGATGTACACCACCCAGGCCGCGTTCGCCATGCACCGCGAGGGCGAGATCGGCTCGCTGGAGCCGGGCAAGCTCGCGGACTTCGTGGTGCTGGACCGCAACCCGCTGCGGACCGAGCCGGAGCGGATCACGGACATCCGGGTCCTGGCCACCGTCCTGGACAGCGCGCCCGTCTATCAGTCAGAGAAGATCTTCGCCGGTTAGGCCGGGGATAGGAACGGCTCCGGCCCTTTCCTGGTGGCCAGCACGACCAGTCGGTCTCCCGGGGCCAGCCGGTAGTCATCACGCGGCGACCAGTCCAGCCCGGTGGACCCGCTGACCTGGCGGGCCAGCACGCGAGCCTGGCCGTCCTGCTCGGTGTCCTCGATCAGGCTCCCGGCGGAACCAGCTGAGACGACTGTGCGTCGTCGGCCGGTGCGAGTTCGCCGAGCGCCGCGGCCACGAACAACGGCGCCGACATCGCGGTGCCGGACAGCACCGTGCAGTCGGGGAACAGCATCCGGATGTGGTCACCGAGGCGCCGGTTATAGATGGCCAGCACCAGGCGCAGGGCGGGGTTGAGCTCCTCGGCCCGCAGGCCGGCATGGAAGTTCCCCACGTCGTCCTGCCAGACCACGGCCAGGGCGCGGGCAGACTGGACGTCCGCGTCGGTGAAGGCGTGGCTGTTGAGCTCGCGACGCTCGACCATCCGGACCCGGGCCAGCGCACCGAGCTGCGGCCCGTAGTTGTGCGCCGCGTCCGGCAGCAAGACGGTGACCGCTCGCCGTACCTGGAGGTGAGCTCCTCGGTGAGATGGTCGCCGTGACGCTCCGCGCGCGGGGAGCGCAGGCATGCGGCGATCATAGCGACCGTCGCCGCTGGCCGAGATGGTTAGCTAGGGAAATGAATGCACGGGCGGGGTTGTTGCCATCCTTACGGGGATGAACGGCATGCGACGGAGGGCGGTAGCGCTGTCTAAAACGCTGTCAACGAAGACAGAGAGCACGGGTACCCCGGGACAGGGGTGGCTGCGGCGGCTGGCCGCGTACAGCTGGCGGTACCGCCGCATCGTGGTGATATCGCTGGGCGGCGCGCTGCTGGCCACGGTGGCCACGGCCGCGATCCCGCTGGTGCAGCGGCGGGTCATCGATGACGTCATCGTGACCCACCGGCAGTCGATCTGGCCGCTCGCCGCGCTGCTGCTGGTCATGGCCGCGGTCAACTTCGCCGGCGTCTACCTGCGCCGCTACTACGGTGGCCGGCTGTCCCTGGACGTCCAGCATGACCTGCGCACCGACCTGTTCCGTTCGCTGTCCCAGCTGGACGGCGCGCGCCAGGACGAGATCCGCACCGGGCAGTTGGTCGGCCGGTCCATCTCCGATCTGAACATGGTGCAGGGCATCATGGGCATGATCCCGGTCACGCTGGGCAACATCGTGCTCTTCGTGGTCACTCTGGGCATCATGGTGTTTCTCTCCCCCGTGCTGACCCTGGTGTCGGTCGCGGTGGCGCCCGCGCTGTACCTGATCGCGCTGGCCTCCCGGCGCAGGCTGTTCCCGGCCAGCTGGGACGCGCAGCAGCAGTCCGGCGAGGTGGTCGGGCTGGTCGACGAGGCCATCGGCGGCGTGCGGGTGGTCAAGGGCTTCGGCCAGGAGGAGCAGGAGCAGGAGCAGCTGGAAGCGGCCAGCGCGCACCTGTTCGCCTCCCGGTTGCGGATGATCCGGATGATGGCCAGGTACAGCCCGGCCCTGACCGCCATCCCGTCGCTGGGCCTGGTCGGCGTGCTGGCCCTGGGCGGCTGGCTGGCCATCCACGGCCAGATCACGCTGGGCACGTTCCTGGCCTTCTCGGCCTACCTGGCTCAGCTGGCCGGCCCGGTGCGCATGCTCACCTACATGATCACGCTCGGGCAGGAGGCCCGGGCCAGCGTCATCCGGGTGTTCGACATCATCGACTCCCGCCCGGTGATCAGCGACCGGCCGGACGCGATCGAGCTGCCGGCGGACGCGGCCGGCCTGAGCTTCGACGACGTCCAGTTCGGTTACCGGCCCGAGGAGCCGGTGCTGCGTGGCCTGGCCTTCGGGGTCGCGCCCGGCGAGACGGTCGCGGTGGTCGGCGCGTCCGGTTCGGGCAAGTCCACCCTGGCCCTGCTCTTGCCACGGTTCTACGACCCGCAGGCCGGCTCGGTCCGGATCGGCTCCTACGACGTCGCGGACGTGACCCGCGACTCGCTGCGCGCCGCGATCGGGCTGGTCATGGAGGACAGCTTCCTGTTCTCCACGACGGTGCGGGCCAACATCGCCTACGGGCGGCCGGACGCCACCGACGAGGAGATCCTGGCCGCGGCCCAGGCGGCCCAGGCCCACGAGTTCATCGTCAAGCTGCCCCAGGGTTACGACACCATGGTTGGCGAGCAGGGCCTGACCCTGTCCGGCGGGCAGCGCCAGCGGGTGGCCCTGGCTCGCGCACTGGTCACCGACCCCCGGGTGCTGGTCCTGGACGACGCGACGTCGGCCATCGACCCGCGGCTGGAGGCGGAGATCCACGCCGCGCTGCACGAGATTATGCGCGGCCGGACCACCTTGATCATCGCCCACCGCAGGTCGACGCTGAACCTGGCCGACCGGATCGTGGTCCTGGATGGCGGCCGGGTCGCCGACAGCGGCACCCACGAGGAGCTGACCGAGCGCTGCCCGCTGTACCGGCAGCTCATCATCGGTGAGGAAGCGGACGCCGAGTCCGGGGTGCGGCTGATCCGGCCGCGCCAGGTCCGCACCGTGGAAGACGTGCTCGACGGGCAGGGCCGGGGCGCCTCGGCGCGGACCCGGGCGGCGATCAGCGGCAGCCGCGGGCACATGGGCGGGACGTTCGAGAGCCTGCCGCCCTCGCCGGAACTGCTGGCCCAGGTCGCGGCGCTGCCGCCGGCCCAGGACGTGCCGGACGTGGACATCGCTCAGGCACGATCGGCTGACCGGCGCTTCTCGTTGCGGCGGCTGCTCAAGCCGGTGGCCTTCGCGCTGATCATCGGACTGATCCTGGACGGCCTGGATGCGCTGGCCGGACTGGCGCTGCCCGCGCTGGTCAGGAACGGCATCGACAACGGCATCCAGACCAAGATGTTCCACGCCATCGTGATCGTGTCCGTGGTCGGGCTGGCCATCGTGCTGGCCGACTGGGTGGTGAACATAGCGGAGACGATGGTGGTCGGGCGCAACGGCGAACGGCTGCTGTACGGCCTGCGGGTTAAACTCTTCGCCCAGCTGCAGCGGCTCGGCCTGGACTTCTACGAGCGCGAGCTGTCGGGCCGGATCATGACCCGGATGACCACGGACGTGGACGCGCTGTCGACATTCCTGCAGACCGGCCTGGTCACCACCATCAGCTCGGTGCTGACGTTCTTCGGCGTCCTGGCCGCGCTGCTCCTGATCAATCTGGGGCTCGGCCTAGCCGTGCTGTGCATCATGCCGTTCCTGGTCGTCGCGACGCTGGTGTTCCGGGCCAAGTCGGGCAAGGCCTATAACGACTCGCGGGAACGGGTGGCGGCGGTGAACGCCGACTTCGCGGAGAACGTGGCCGGGCTGCGGGTGACCCAGGCGTTCCGCCGGGAGGCTGTGAACCGAGAGCGGTTCGGCGGGTTGAGCCGGGCGTTCTGGACTTCCCGGCTGCGGGCGCAGCGGAACATCGCGCTCTATTTCCCGTTCGTCCAGACCCTGTCCACCGCGGCGGGCGCGATCGTCTTGGTCATCGCCACCGGCGAGGTGGCCCGTGTTGGCCAACAGAGCGGGACGCTGACCGCGGGCGCGCTGATCGCCTACCTGCTGTACATCGACATGGTCTTCGCTCCGGTCCAGCAGCTGTCCCAGGTCTTCGACGGCTACCAGCAGGCCATGGTGGGGCTGCGCCGGATCACCGAGCTGCTGCGGCTGGGTACCTCCACGCCGCCCGCCGCCCAGCCGGTCACGCCGGGCCGGCTACGAGGCCGGATCGAGCTGCGTGACGTCGACTTCGGCTATACCGGCAGCGAGGCCAACGCGCTGAACGGGGTCAGCCTGACCGTCGAGCCGGGCGAGACGGTGGCCCTGGTCGGGCAGACCGGAGCGGGCAAGTCCACGCTGGTCAAGCTCATCGCGCGGTTCTACGACGTGACCAGCGGGGCGGTGCTGGTCGAGGGGACCGACGTCCGGGACTACGACCTGGCCAGCTACCGGCACCAGCTCGGCGTGGTCCCGCAGGAGTCCTACCTGTTCGTCGGGACGGTGCGGGATTCGATCGCGTACGCGCGGCCGGAGGCCAGCGACGCCGAGGTGGAGGCCGCGGCGCGGGCGACCGGCGCGCACGACATGATCATGGCGCTGCCGGGCGGTTATGACCACCAGGTGTCCGAGCGCGGCCGTAACCTGTCGGCCGGCCAGCGGCAGCTGATCGCGCTGGCCCGCGCGCAGCTGGCCGACCCGGCCATCCTGCTGCTCGACGAGGCGACCGCGGCCCTGGACCTGGGCGCCGAGGCAGCAGTCAACCACGCCATCAGCGAGCTGACCGCGGCCCGGACCACGATCGTGGTGGCGCACCGGCTCACCACCGCGGCCCGCGCGGACCGGATCGTGGTCCTGGACTCCGGCCGGATAGTCGAGGTCGGCAGCCACGACGAACTGCTGGCCGAGGACGGGACGTATGCCTCGCTGTGGCACGCCTTCACCGGAGAGTCCGAGCTCGTAGCTTAGCGGGGCACGCCCCAGCGGCTAACTCACGTCGCCCTCGTACCAGATACGGGGAGCATATGGGCTTAAGGGAGCGTTTTGTGCACCATAGGCCAGGGTCCTAAGCGCCGTTCCAGAAGTTCTGCTCGTGACCCGGCGGCAGCCATGGGCTGGTCCAGGGCGCGGCGGTGGCCAGCATCTGATCGGGTGAGCGGGCGCGGAAGAAGGAGTGGATCTGCCGGAGCCGGCCGGGCCAGCTCACGGCGGTGTTGGCCACGTAGTTCTTCAGTGCCCCCCAGATCCGCTCGGCAGGATTGTCGTGCGGGCTGTACCGGGCGCCGTACAGCAGCTCCAGCCGGGGGTGCTTGTCCAGGTAGGCGGTGACTTTGCGGGCGTGGTGGATGCTGTCGTTGTCGCAGATCACCGCGATCACCGGGGCGCAGGGGAACGCCCGGAGCACCTGGTCGAGCAGGGCGATGAAGTCCGCCGCGCAGCGGCGGCCCAGGCGGTATACCCACGCTCCGGTGGTCATCTCGATCACCCCGAGCACGGTGATTTTCCGGTTTTTGCCCGGGGTGAGGACCTGCGGGCGCATGCCGCGCAGCGTCCAGCTGGCCCGCACGTGCGGCAGCAGGTTCAGGTGCGTCTCGTCCTCGGCCAGCACCACCGCCCGGCTCGGCAGCTCCAGGACCCGGGCCACGACCCCGGCGACCACGTGGTCATGGTCCGGGTCGCCGCGGGCGGTCAGCTTGGGCCGCCGCCAGATCGCCACCAGACGGACCCGCCGGTACGGCGTGCGCGAGCTGACCTGCGGCCAGCCCAGATGCCGGCGGATCCGTGGCAGGGTCCACGGTCCGGGCCTGGCCAGCAGCGCGGCGATCCGCCCGGTCAGCTGGCGGCCGCCCAGCGCTGGCCGCCCGCACCGCGACCGGTCCGCCAGCCCCGCCGCCCCTCGCGGTTGAACCGGCTGATCCAGCGGCGCACGGTAGCCGGGTGGCAGTCCAGCAGCGCCCCGATCTGGGCAGGTGGTAACCCGTACGCCGACAGCAGCACCATCACCGCCCGGGTGGCCTGCCGCCACCGGCCGCGCAGGTCGGCGTGCAACTGCTCGATCTCGCTTCCTGAGACGTTGGCGAACACGCTGACCGGGCGCATACTGATCACGACCTCGCCGGCGGGTGAACGATGTGGCAACTTTGATCCAACCCCCGGCAAGGCGAATGTCAACGCCCTCCACCGGCCGGTCTCAGAGGGGGTTACGCGCAAACTTTTCAGGAGCCCGCGGCCGTGGAAGTGGCCGGGGGAACTCCTCGGCCGACACCGGGCCCGGCAGTCCCGCCGGACCACCCACCGGTTCCGACGGACGGAGTAGAAATGGCGCAATCACTGGAGTTGCCGGGGGACTGCAAGATCGAGTTCCTGAAGACCAAGGGAAATGGCGCGGCCTGGCAGATCGTGACCGCGCGGTTTGACACGCGGCACCCGCGCTTCGAGCCGTGGCTAGAATCGCTTCTCGGTTACGGCACGTCTGAGGACGGGGCGGCGCTTGACCTGCTCCGTCATCGCAGGGCGGTATCAGACCAGTACCGGTTCCGGTCGGCCCCCTCATGAGGAACGGACGGATCGCACGGCACGACAACGGCAGCCGGGTTACCGACGAGCTGTTCGCGGACGACCCCGAGCTGGAGCAGGAGACCGACGACTACGAGCGCAGCCGCGCCGCATCGCAGCGCCTGAACAACACGGAGTGAGGACCAAGATGAGCGCGCCGAGTGGAAGGACGGAGCGTCCCGCTCCAGAGAGGTAGACCAGCACAAGCGGGTCGTCGAGTGCATGAACAAGCACCGGGGCAGGCGGCCAGGCCAGCTCATGGCGGTGTTCGCCACGTAGTTCTTCAGCGCCGCCCAGATCCGCTCGGCCGGGTTATCGCGGGCTACCAGACGCGAGTACAGCAGCAGTTCCAGCCGGGGGTGCTGCTAAAGATAGACAGTGACCGCGCGGGCGTGGTGGATGCTGTCGTTACCGCAGATCACCACGATCACCGGGGCCAGCGCGCAGAAGGGAAACCTGAGCCCGTGGCCACCGACCGCGCGGAAGCATCAGCGCACTGTAGGAGCCGCCGTCGCCGGGTGTAATCAGCGGTGATGCCGTGTCCGGACTGCTTGGTTCGTGGTCTCGATCAGGTCCGCGATAGTCTCAAGCATCATCAGGCAGCGCACAGGATCGTCGTCGGTCAGGGCGTGTGCACGCGGATTTCGCCAGGCAGCAACTACACCCTGGCATAGCTGCATATGCCCGCGCTGGGCGCTTTCGTCAGCCTTGGATCTGAGCTTGTTGATTCTGAGTAGCGGCTTGGCCGGCGAGAACACCAGGGTCATAAGAGCGTCGCCGTCCTCAGTACGCCGGTTCGCGCGCGTATACGCTCGTTGAGCGCCTGCACGCCGGCTTCAACGGCGTCTGCGTAGTGGCGTGATGGGAACCGCGACCTGGTGGCGGCGCGCAGTTCCGGGTTCTGGATCCTGCGGTCATAGTCGGCGAGCAGCTCGTCACCGGGCTGTGAGCGATCTTCCTCCTCGGCGGTACCGGCCGGGCTCACAGGCGCGGGATTGCCCGCCACCCCGAGCCCGGCCAGGTCGCTTGCGATCCGAGGGCCCACGCTGATCGCGAGCTGGAGGCCGTCATCTGCGCTCACGCCGTCGGGTACAGGTGCTTGGCCATGCTGGCGAAGATCTGCTCGATTACTTCGGGCTTGGCATCAGCGGCGATGTGGATCTGGAAATCGAGATGGATATCCGGTCGAACGACTGACGGTGCGGTCTGGGGAAGGGGGGCAGGCGTTGTCGCGGCATCTTCCTGGGCCGATGGACCGGCCGACCTGCTGGTCGACTTACCGGCCTTGACCGCAGTACCTGGGGCCTGCTTTTTCGCCTTCGCCTCCTTGTCGCTCGGCGGCTCGGGCACCTTCTTCTCGGCGATCATCACGTAGGTGGCAGCCATCTGCTTTGCGTTGGAATCGCCGAACTTCTGCTGCTGGAACCACCTCGTCACCATGGCCCTATCGGGGGCACCGTTGGTAGTCGTGAACCCCGCCAGGTCGGCCGGGTATACCTTATCCAGGATTTCCTGGCGCGCCTCGGCGTAGCTGTCGTCACTCCGCCATTTGTGACCGCGGTCGGTCAGATTACCGTTCTCGTCGAGCAGGCCGAGCTTCTGCATCGGGGACACGACGTTCTGCGCGGCGCTGGCGGGGCTGTCGTGGCCGAGGAGCACGGCCACCGCCCCGGGCTGAACTTCGAGGACGGTGCCGTCGCCGCGCGGGCGCGTAGAGTGCGCCAGGCAGCCGTGCCGACCTTGGGAAAGGTTGAGACCGCTGCTTCAAGATCATTCGAGTAGAGTCTGACAGGTCACTCCACATGACACTGCCGAGACCTCGGATGCGAAGCCTTCCGCTTCGACCGGGGTCTTCGCGGCTTAGGGTGAATCCTAGCGCAGGAATGCCACCGTTGTGATTCACCTTGAGGTGAGGCGATGTACCGGCTGCTGTTCCGGGTGGTGCTGCGGCGGGTGCCCGCCGAGACGGCGCACCGGGCGGGTTTCTGGCTGATACGGATCCTGGCCGGGTCGCCCGGGATAGCGTGGCTGCTGCGGCGCTGGCTCGGGCCGCGGAACCCGGTGCTGCGGGTGCGCGCGCTGGGCCTGGAGTTCCCCGGACCGCTGGGGCTGGCGGCCGGGTTCGACAAGGACGCCCGGGCCACGGCCGGGCTGGGCGCGCTGGGATTCGGGTTCGTCGAGGTCGGTACGGTGACCGCCCGGGCCCAGCCGGGCAACCCCCGGCCGCGGATGTTCCGGCTGCCCGCGGACCGGGCACTGGTCAACCGGATGGGGTTCAACAACGACGGGGCCGCGGCGGCGGCAGCGCGGTTGCGCCGGCGGTCGCGGGGCGGGCCGGTGGTGGGGGTCAACATCGGCAAGACCCGGGCGGTGCCGGAAGCGGAGGCGGCGGCCGACTACGCGGCCAGCGCCCGGGCGGTGGCGCAGGTGGCCGACTACGTGGTGGTCAACGTCAGCTCGCCGAACACACCCGGGCTGCGCGACCTGCAGGCGGTGGGCCGGCTCCGGCCGGTGCTGACCGCGGTGCGCGAGGCGCTGGACCAGGCCGCGGGCTCCCGGCGAGTCCCGCTGCTGGTCAAGATCGCGCCTGACCTGGCCGGCGAGGACGTCAACGCGGTCGCGGACCTGGCGATGGAGCTGGGACTGGACGGGATCGTGGCGACCAACACCACCGTGTCGCGGGACGGGCTGGCCAGTTCGGCGACCGAGGTGGACGCGGCCGGCGCCGGGGGGCTGTCCGGGCCGCCGCTGCGCGAGCCGGCCCTGGCCGTGCTGCGGCGCCTGCGCGAGCGGGCTGGAGACCGGCTGATCCTGGTCGCTGCGGGCGGGATCGAGACCCCCGAGGACGCCTGGGAACGGCTGCGGGCCGGGGCCACGCTGGTGCAGGCCTACACGGGGTTCATCTACGGCGGGCCGCTGTGGCCGCGGCGCATCCACGCCGGGCTGGCCCAGCACCTGCGGGGCGCCAGCTGAGCGGGCCAGTTCAACGGGGCTAGCTCAACGGGGCTAGCTCAACGGGGGGTCGAGCAGGCGTACGGTGGCCTGGTCGGCGTCGAGCTCGGCGGCGATGCCGAGCGGGAAGGTCTGGAACGGGCCGCCGTGGCCGACGTTGGCCCAGGCGAGCATCGGGACGGCGAGGTCGCCGAGGCGTTCGGCCAGGATGTCCTGGATCAGCTCGGCGGCCCCGCAGCCGGAGAAGGTGCCGGTCACGATGCCCGCCACGCCATCCAGGTAGCCGGAGCGGCGCAGCTGGGTGAGCATCCGGTCGATGCGGTAGGGTTCCTCGCCGACGTCCTCCAGGAGCAGGATGCCGCCGCGGGCCGGACGGGAGGTAGCGGTGCCGAGCGAGGACACCAGCAGGCTCAGCGTGCCACCCACGGTGACCCCGCGGGCCGTCCCCGGCACCACGGTGACCGCGTCCGGGTAGCGGATCACGGTGGCCTGGTCGGGGCGCATCAGGGTGCGCAGCAGTGAGCCGAAGGAGTAGTGCGCCCCGCCAGTCTGGATCGCGGTGCACCATGGCGTCTGCGACGCGGGCATAGGGCTGAACAGCGACGCCCAGCCGAACCTGACCGCGACCGCCTCGAGCACCGCGGTCACGTCCGAATACCCGGCCAGCACCTTGGGCGGCAGCCCAGCTAGACCGGCCCAGTCCATCGCCTCCAGCGTGCGCTGGGCGCCGTAGCCACCCCGGGCGAACAAGATCCCGGCGATCCCGGGGTCGGTCAGCGCGGCGCGCAGGTCACCGGCGCGCATCGCGTCGTCGCCGGCCAGGTAGGGCCGCATGGTGCCGGGGTCGCGCGCCGACGGGTAGGTGACCGGGTCGAGCCCGGCGAAGCGCAGCGCGTCCAGCCCGGCGGCCAGCGGTTCGGCGTCCACCGGGCCGCTGACGCACAGCACGGCCAGCCGGTCCCCCGGCCGCAGCGCGCGGGGACGGGCCAGCGAGCACGGCTGCTGCGCACTGGTCACGGATAGCTATCGACCGGGTCGGGCACGCCCAGCCAGCTGACGTCCAGTTCCTGGTACGGAGCCCAGCAGGGATTGCCGGCCGCGAGCCACAGCCGGCGGGCGTTCAGGTCGATCAGGAGCGAAGCGATGGTGGCGCCCTGCTCGAGGGGATGATCGGCCGGGTCCGGATGGGAGCAGATGCTGTGCGGGTAGTCGGCGTGGTCGGCGAGCAGCACGCGGAACTCGTCGAGCGTCGCGGACCCCGCCGCGCCCGCGCGCAGCCGCTGCAGGCGGACCGCGCTGTCCGGCATGGCCCACAGCGACACGTCGACCGGGTGCAGCCGCGGCGACAGGAAGTGATTGGTGTGCAGCAGCAGGCCGTGCTCGGGGAACCGCAGGTACAGGCGGGTGAAATCGCCCGGCGCGGCCTCGACGTCGAGGGCCGCGCCGCTGGAGTGCGCGATCAGGTAGTTGGCTGAGGAGGACCGGGTCCCGGCCTGGAGGACCTGGAGGGCTTCGGTGACGGTGGCGCAGTCCAGGATGGCCCGCAGCAGCACGTGGTACGGAAGCCCCGGCGTCCCGGTGTCCGCGTCGGTGACCAGAGCGTTGGTGACCAGGCCCAGACCCGCGGCGTTCAGCCCGGCCTTGGCCAGCAGGCCCGCCTCCACCACGGTCACGAAGTCCGGGCCGCCGTCCGGCCGGGCCTCCAGCACGATCAGCGTCTGGGCCGAGTGGAGCAGCCAGTCCCAGTTCTGGCCGATGAGCGGCCCGGCCCGGGCCTGGCCTGGGGCCGGGACGGCGGCGAAGGCGCTGCACTCGGCGGGCGGCCGCGGGACCCGGGACGCGATCGGGGCCAGCCGGGCCTTGGCGGCGTACATGACCTCGGTGCGCACGTTGATGGCCAGCACGTCGGCCAGGTCGAGCGCGGCGCCGTCGGCGATGCCGCGCATCTCCTCCAGGTAGGCCGGGCGGAAGGCGGCGATCGGCGCCTGGAATGCGGCCGCCGCCCGGCGCACGGCCGGCCAGTCCCACCCCGCGTAGTGCGCGAACACCTGCTGGTAGGCCTGCACCGACAGGTTGACCCGGGCCCGGGCCGCCGAGCCGTACTGGCGGCCGCGCTCATACGGGGCGCCTGCGACGCGGACGCGCGGGAGCCCGGCCGCGGCCAGGCTCCCGTTCGATGGCGCAGACATATAAGGGCCGCCTAGGCGGGCAGGATCATCACCGGGACCTTGGCGTGCTCAGCCACGGTGGCACTCACCGATCCCAGCAGCAGCCGCGCGAACCCGCCGCCGCCCCGCGAACCCACCACGATCATGTCGGCGTCCGCGCCCGCGTTGAGGATCTCCTCAGCCGGAATGCCGTGGACCGCCCGGACCGTGACCGATTCCGGGCGGGCTTCCACGCCGGACAGCACCTTGTCGGTCTCGGCCTGGGCCGCGTCGCGGGCCTTGGCGGTCAGTGCGTCATCGCCCTGGAAACGCAGCGCGCCGCCCCAGAAGCCCGCCACCGCCTGGTGCACGGTGAGTACGGTAAGCGACGTATGGTGAACGGCCGCCTCTTTCGCGGCCCATTCCAGAGCACGCTGCGAATGGGCGGAGCCGTCTATGCCGACGAGGATTCCAGGCATCTCACTTCTCCCTGCGTTATAGCTGCCTCGGTCACTACAGATGCTAGGCATTCAGGGCCCCAGGCAACAGGGCGTCTGGGCTGCTGACGCGGCATCAAATTGTTATCGGGAAATTCCGCGGCCGACCGGTGCGGAACGGCTTGCCCGGCTGGTCGGGACGCGATCATGATGTCCCTGGGGGAATGACGCCGAGGAGGAGCAGCAGCATGTCAGCAAAGCCCATCGTGGCCGCCACCGACGGCTCTGAGGAATCGCTGCGCGCAGTGGACTGGGCCGCCCGGGAGGCCGTGTTGCGCGGCGCACCGCTGCGGATCGTCTCGGCGCCGGGCCTGCTCCCCCGGATGGCGGGCAACCAGGGTCACTCGGACTACGAGAACGGTGTCCGATAACATCCGCGACGAGAGCGACCACGCGCTGACCGCCGCCGCGGCCCGCGCGGCCCAGGTCGCGCCCGATCTGCTGATCGACGCCGATCATCTGGAAGGCGCGCCCGCGGACGCGGTGACCGCGGCCGGATCGGGTGCGCTGATGCTGGTCGTGGGCTCGCGCGGGGTCGGCGCCTTCGCCGCGCTGATCCTCGGCTCGGTCAGCCGGTACGCGGCCACCCACGCGGCCAGCCCGGTGGTCGTGGTCCGCGAGGAGGTCGGGGCGACCCGCCGGCAGGTCGGGGTCGGCGTCGGGGGCGTGGAGGGCAACGCGGCCGTGCTCACCTTCGCGTTCGAGGAGGCGGCCCTGCGCAAGGCCAGCCTGATCGCCATTCACGCCTGGCAGACTCCGCAGTCGGACATCTCGCGGGCCGGGCTCGCCCTGGCCGCCCCCGGCCGCGAGCGCCTGGAGGCGGAGGCGACCAGGAACCTGGATGCCCTGCTGGCCGAGTGGCGGGACAAGTATCCGGACGTCCCGGTCAGCCACGACGTGGTCCACGGGCACCCGGGACGCATCCTGTCCGGCCTGTCCGCCCGGGCCGACCTGGTCGTGCTGGGCAGGCACCCGGCCCACCACGGTCCCGGGGCGGTCATTCACGCCGTGCTGAACCACGCGCACGGGCCGATCGTCACCGTTCCGTCGGCCTGACCACTAGCTCGGGGCGGTTCCCCGCCAGGCGAGCATCGACCAGCGGGAGAACCCGGACAGCACCGAGCCGATGCTCGCGATCGAGCCGACCGACAGGACGCAGGCCAGCGAGCCGGCCGATCCGATGGACAGGATCGAGCCGGCCGAGCCGATCGACAAGATGGACCCGCTGGATCCGATGGACAGGATCGACCCGCTCGAACCGATGCTCAGGATCGACCCGGAGGAGCCCGCCGAACGCGATGAACCGCTGCTGATCCCCATCAGGCCATTGTGCCGCGGGAACGCGAGGTTACGCCGAGGTGTCGGGGCCGTTAACGCTCGCCTCCCGCCTGACCAGGGCGGGACCCCGGGCAAATAGCCTGGGATGCACGCAGGGAACCGGGTGCACGCAGCACGGTCCGTTCGGCAGAAAAAGGGGTTTGAACATGACTGAGACGGATCACAGCCCGCAGACCCTCGCCGACAGTGAGCTGGCTGAGCTCGACGCGTGGTGGCGCGCGGCGAACTACCTGTCGGTGGGGCAGATCTACCTACTGGACAACCCGCTGCTGACCGAGCCGCTGCGGCCGGAGCACATCAAGCCGCGGCTGCTCGGGCACTGGGGCACCACCCCCGGGCTGAACATGCTCTACGTGCACATGAACCGGGTGATCAAGGACCGGGACCTGAACGCCATTTACGTCACCGGGCCCGGACACGGCGGGCCGGGCGTCGTGGCCAACACCTACCTGGAGGGCACCTACTCCGAGCTGTACCCGCACATCACGCCGGACGCCATTGGCATGGGCCGGCTGTTCAAGCAGTTCTCGTTCCCCGGCGGGATCCCCTCGCACGCGGCGCCGGAGACGCCCGGGTCGATCCACGAGGGCGGCGAGCTGGGCTACTCCCTGGTCCACGCGTACGGGGCGGCGTTCGACAACCCCGACCTGATCGTGGCCTGCGTGATCGGCGACGGCGAATCCGAGACCGGGCCGCTGGCCACCAGCTGGCACTCCAACAAGTTCCTGGACCCGGCCCGGGACGGCGCGGTGCTGCCCATCTTGCACCTGAACGGCTACAAGATCGCCAACCCCACGGTCCCGGCCCGGATTCCGCACGCCGAGCTGGAGTCGCTGCTGCGCGGGTACGGCTATGCGGTGCACACGGTGGAAGGCGATGACCCCATGCTGGTGCACCAGCAGCTAGCGGGGACGCTGGACGCGGTGATCGAGGAGATCCGCGGCATCCAGCACCGCGCCCGCGCGCTGGGCGACCTGACCCGGCCGGCCTGGCCGGTCATCATCTTCAAGACGCCCAAGGGGTGGACCGGGCCCAAGATCGTGGACGGGCTGCCGGTCGAGGGCACCTGGCGGGCGCATCAGGTGCCACTGGACGCGGCCCGGACCAATCCCGAGCATCTGGCGCAGCTCGAGGCGTGGATGCGCTCCTACCGGCCCGGGGAGCTGTTCGACGGTTCCGGTGCCCTGGTCCCGGAGATCGCCCGGCTCGCGCCGGCCGGTGACCGGCGGATGAGCGCGAACCCGCACGCCAACGGGGGTCTGCTGCTGCGCGAGCTGGCCCTACCGGACTTCCGTGACTACGCGGTGGAGGTCACCAAGCCGGGCGGGACCACGGCCGAGGCCACCCGGGTGCTCGGCACCTGGCTGCGCGACGTGATCAAGGCCAACCCGTCGAGCTTCCGGCTGATGGGCCCGGACGAGACGTCGTCCAACCGGCTGGACGCGGTGTTCGACGTGACGAACCGGGCGTTCGAGGGTTCGATCGTGCCCGGGGACAACCACCTGGCCCCGGACGGCCGGGTGATGGAGGTGCTGTCGGAGCACATGTGCCAGGGCTGGCTGGAGGGCTACCTGCTGACCGGCCGGCACGGGCTGTTCAATTGCTACGAGGCGTTCATCCACATCGTGGACTCGATGTTCAACCAGCACGCCAAGTGGCTGAAGGTCACCAACCACATCCCGTGGCGGCGGCCGATCGCGTCGCTGAACTACCTGCTGTCCTCGCTGGTCTGGCGGCAGGACCACAACGGGTTCTCGCACCAGGATCCCGGCTTCATCGATCACGTGGTGAACAAGAAGGCCGAGGTCATCCGGGTCTACCTGCCGCCGGACGCGAACACCCTGCTGTCCACGGCGGACCACTGCCTGCGGTCCCGGCAGTACGTCAACGTCATCGTGGCCGGCAAGCAGCCCCAATGGCAGTGGCTGTCCATGGACGAGGCCATCATCCACTGCACCCGGGGGGCGGGGATCTGGGAGTGGGCCTCCAACGACGCCCCCGGCGCGCCCGACGTGGTGATGGCGTGCTGCGGGGACACGCCGACCCTGGAGACGCTGGCCGCGGTGTCGCTGCTGCGCACCCACCTGCCTTCGCTCAAGGTGCGCGTGGTGAACGTCGTGGACCTGATGCGCCTGCAGCCGGAGTCCGAGCATCCGCACGGCATGTCCGACCCCGAGTTCGACGCGCTGTTCACCACTGAGCGGCCGGTCATCTTCGCCTACCACGGCTACCCGTCGCTCATCCACCGGCTGACCTACCGGCGCAACGGGCACGCCAACTTCCACGTGCGCGGGTACAAGGAGGAAGGCACGACCACCACGCCGTTCAACATGGTCATGCTGAACGACCTGGACCGGTTCCACCTGGTCATGGACGTCATCGACCGGGTGCCGGGGCTGGCCTCCACGGCCGGGCACGTGCGGCAGCTGATGGTGGACAAGCGGATCTCCGCCCGGGCCTACACGCGTGAGCACGGCGAGGATGCGCCGGAGATCACCGAGTGGAGCTGGCCGCACTGACGCGCTTAGTCCGCCGGGGGCAGCGTCTAGACCGCCGGGGCCGGTCTCAGCCGTGGGTGCCGGTGATGGAGAAGGACCAGGACTGGGCGGGGCAGTAGGTGCTGCTGCTGGCCCTGACGTACGGAGAGCTGAGCACCATGGTGCCGCTCCAGGCGTTCCATCCGCCGTGGCGTACCGCGCCTGGGCGGGCGGCGATGTTCAGCGTGATGGTGTTCTTGACGCTGGCCGAACCGCACTTGGTGATGTCGGCCTGGGCCGTGCCGGTGTACCTGGCGTTCGAGAACTTCAGCGTCATCGTGAACGGCTGCGAGGTGAAGCCGGGCGCGGCGAATTCCGCGTCGGTGGTCAGCGTGCACCGGTTCGCGGTGCAGGCCGAGGAGAACGTCCACGTGTCGCTCCACTTCTGCCCCACCTTCAAGCTGGCGCCGGATCCCGGGGTGCTGACCGTGGTGAGCTGTACCGGCACATCGCCCTGCAAGGGCGGCGCTAGGGTCACGGTGGCCAGAGCCGCGGACGGGCTTGATTCGCGCTGCCCCCACCTGGCCGCCACCTGGTACTGGTAGGCGGTACCGGGCGTGAGCCCGGCG
This sequence comes from uncultured Actinomycetes bacterium, assembly GCA_963787645.1. Classification (GTDB taxonomy): domain Bacteria; phylum Actinomycetota; class Actinomycetes; order Streptosporangiales; family Streptosporangiaceae; genus Palsa-504. The sequence goes on from CAWBDS010000010.1 coordinate 143,593, forward strand.
GCACGGTACGCGTCGACGGTGCCGGGAACGGTGGCGATGGAGGTTCCGCCTCGGTAGATCACGTACTGGGTGGGGACCGGGGCGTTCGGCGCCGGGGACCAGTCGAAGGCCACGGTGGTGCGAGTCTGGCGACGGATTCTCAGGCTGACCGGGCTGGGGGTGATGGTGGTCACCGTGGTCGCCAGCGACGGACTGGATCGCTGGCGGCCGGAGGTGGCGATGACCGTGTACCGGTGGGCGGTGCCGGGGGCCAGCCCGCGGTCGAGGTAGGACGTCTGGCCGACCGGGACCGAGCCCACCTGCTTACCGTCGCGCTGAACCAGGTACCGGGTGGTGCCGGCTTGGGATGGAGCCCAGGACACCAGCACCGACGTGGCGGTCGGCGACTGGGCGCGCACGCCGGTGGGAGCGGCCGGCACCTGGTGCCGGGGAGCCCAGACCAGGACAGCGATGGCCACGACGATCACCGCTACGGCGGACAGCGCGATGATCCGTATCGCGCGGTCGGGGCGCGTGGGAACGCCTAAAGGTTGAACGCCGAGGTCATGGTCGCGGCGCTGGCGGCCTGCCCCAGCTTGGACAGGTGCAACAGCTGCTCGGCCGTGGCCAGCAGCGAGTAGTGGTTGAACAGCGTGCCGGACCTGGCCTCCACCTTGGTGCTCGGGCTGATCACCAAGGTCGTGAGGTGGCAGCTCGTGTCCGAGGTGTTGGTCGCGCAGTGCTCGCCGTCGGCGTAGCTGCCCACGTCGCTGCCCTCATCAAAGGTGATGAAGATAACCGTCGAGCCGTTCTTGTATTCGGCGCTGTTCAGGATCGTCGGCAGGTTATGAGACATCCAGCTGTTGCCGTCGGCGACGGTCCCGTTGTGCATGTCGTCGATCAGGTTCGGCGTGACGAAGGAGAACGCGGGCAGCTGGTTGTGCTTCAGGTCGGTGGCCAGATGCGAATAGGCCACGTCGTGGCTGGAGCAGCCGGACAAGGTCGTGTAGTAAACGGCTGGATTGTGCCGGACCGCGTAATTGCCGGAGTTGCTGCGGTCGCACGCGGACGGCATGGACTCCTCGTAGGATTTCCACGATTCGCCCTGGCCGAAGATGCTCTTGGCCGACGTGTCGCATTTGCTGCTCGGGCTGCAGTCGGACAGGAACTTCTGGATAGAGGAATAGGTCAGGCCGGAGGTGGCGGCGATGTAGTTCGGCAGGCTGGGATGGGTGACGTTGTGGTAGTTGGTGGCCAGCCCGCAGTCCTTGGCCAGCGTGTTGAAGTACGGCGCCTGGGACGAACCGAGGATCGCGTTGTAGCTGTGGTTCTCCAGCCAGATCCAGATCACGTGCTTATAGGTGCCTGGCTTGCTCTGCGTGCCACACGGGTGGCTCGCCGACGGCGAGGTGGCCGCGGCCGGGGCGGCCGGGCTGGCGTATGCCGTCGCTCCCGTCGCTCCCGTGGCAACCAGCAGGCCGAACGCGCCCAGCGCGGCTGCCGCCAACCTTGTCTTCCTGGCCGTCATGCTCATCTACTCCCACCCGAGACCGGCTGTCGGGTCACAACATATCGGGACCAAATGCCGCGCCGGGCCGTTCTCCACGAAGATCCGGGAGGGTAGGCACGAGGCACCCGCCTGCCTTAGCCGATACGCTCTCGGCCATGACCCCTGACCCGATCGTTCCGTTCCCCGACGACGCTTTTCGCCGGGTGCTGTGCGTCGTGGCGCACCCGGACGACGTGGAGTACGGGATATCGTCGGCCGTCGCGTCCTGGACGGCGCGTGGTGTGGAGGTCGCATACCTGCTCCTGACCCACGGAGAAGCCGGCATGGACAGCGCTCCGCCGGAGCGGACCGGACCGCTTCGCACGCAGGAGCAGATCGCGGGCTCCCGGGCGGTCGGCGTCACCGAGGTCGAGTTCCTCGATTACCCGGACGGCGTGCTCGAGTACAGCCTGGGCATGCGCCGCGATATCGCGCGCGTGATCCGGCGCCGTCAGCCGGACGCGGTGGTGGTGGGATCCTGGGACGTCGAGTTTCCGGCCGGGCTGAACCAGGCCGACCACCGGGTCGCGGGCCTGGCCGCGCTGGATGCGCTGCGCGACGCCGGTAATCGCTGGGTCTTCCCCGAGCTGCTCGACGAGGGCCTGCCGCCGCACTCGGTGCGCTGGCTGCTGGTGGGCGGGGACCCGCGGCCGACCCACGGCGTGGATGTCACCGGAGAGCCGCTGGAACACGGCATCGCCTCGCTGGAGGCGCACGAGCAATACCTGGCCGAGCTCCCGGGCCACCCCGCCCCGCGAATGATGATCACGGCCTTCACCGCATGGCAGGGACGAGCCATGGGTGTTCCGCATGCGGTGCTGTTCCGGGCCTGGGACTTCCAGGCGCCGCCGCCGCTCGCGGCCGAGATCCTGGCCACGCTCCAGGACCAGCCGGCGACGGACTAGGCGTCCCTCGCCGGGACCTCTGGCGTAGCATTCCGGCTGCTATCGCTGCAGCCAGCCGCCGATGTCACGATCGCGGCCAGCGCCAGCCTCCTCGGCGATGCGCCGGAGGTGGCGGGCCGACTGATCGCGGAGTTGATCAGCGCAGAATACCTCGGCCGCGGACGCCCCGCCCGGCTGCAGGTTCCTGCCGCACCAAGTAAGACTTCAGGCGGGGCGACCGCGGATTTGTCCAGGTCAGGCCGGGAGGGGCTCGCCGGTCTCCAGCAGGGTCTTGAGGCTGGAGATGACGTCCGGCCAGCCGACGCTGATCATCTGGACGATGGTGCTGCCGGGCTCGAAGCCATCGTGGACCACGGTCAGCTTCACGCCCTGGGTGGCGGGCTCGATGTCGAAGGTGACCTTGGAGCGGGGTTCGGCCGCCAGCTTGGCAGCAAACTCCTGATCCCAGCCGAACTTCTCGGCCAGCTCAGGGGTCATGGTGTGCCAGCTGTAGGACAGGCGGCGATACGGGTCGGCTTCGAGTACGACGGACCCGGGGTCGCTGACCAGGACGCCGTGGTTATCCCACGTTATCGGCGATCCCTTGGCCCAGTCCGTGTGCAGCTCCGTCAGCCAGTAGCGCCGGGTGAAGGCCGGGTCGGTCAAGCCCTGCCACAGCAGCTCGGGCGTGGTGCGGATGTAGGTGGTGTAGACGAACGAGGGCGCTTCCACTTCGGTCTCCTCCAGTGCTTTCTTCAGGTCGGCCAGGGCATCGACCCTGGGCTGGTCATAACGGCTGATCCAGCGCTCGGCGATGTCGCCGATGGGGGCGGCGTTCAGGTAGTGCAGCTTCTCCCGGCCCCGGCGCACGGTGGTCACCAGGCCAGCGGCCTCGAGCACGGCCAGGTGCTTGCTCACCGACTGGCGGGCCATGTCCAGCCCGGCACACAGCTCGCGCAGCGTCTGCCCGCTCTGGGCGTTCAGGCTGTCCAGCAACATGCGGCGGCTGGGATCAGCCAGCGCCTTGAACACGTCATCCATCTCGCCATCTCCAAAGGCAGCCTCTCGGCTGCCTTTTATCTTAGGCAGCCTCTCGGCTGCATGTCAAGGCACCATCCGATGGCGGGCGGCGGCCTGGGAGCAGCGCGCTCGTAGAATGATCACCGGGACCGTCAACCTGGTCCGAGAGGACTATTGAGTGACACACACAGCCAACGCAGTCGTGATCGGAACCGGGGTCATCGGTGCCGCTGTCGCCTACGAACTCGCACAGACCGGACTGCGGGTTGTGGCTATCGACCGGCTAGGCGGTGTGGGTTCGGGCTCTACCAGCTCGTCCTCGAGCATCATCCGCTTCCACTACTCGACCTTCGAGGGCGTGGCCGCTTCCTGGGAATCCAAGTTCAGCTGGGAGAGCTGGCCCGAGTATCTGGGCAGCGGTCCCGAGGAGTCTCTGGCCAGGTTTATCAAGACAGGCTGCGTGGTCCTTGACGGCAGTACCGAGCGTGAGCGGATTCTGCCTCTGTTTGACCGCATCGGTGTCCCGTACGAGTCCTGGGACGCTGAGACCATCCGGCAGCGGGTGCCGGGTCTGGATCCCGGACGGTACGCTCCCCCCAAGCCGGTCACGGACGACGCCTTCTGGGCGGATGCCGACGGCGAACTCGGCGCTTACTACACCCCCGACGGCGGGTTCATTGACGACCCGCAGCTGGCGGCGGCGAACCTCATGGCCGCGGCGGAGCGGAGCGGGACCGAGATTCAGCTCCACGAACAGGTGGTGGAGATCCTCCAGGACAATGCGCGGGTGCAGGGCGTAAGGCTGCGTTCAGGAAGCGTGATTCGATCTCCCGTCGTGGTCAATGTGGCGGGCCCGAACTCCGGTCAGGTTAACGCTCTTGCGGGCGTCAGCGGAGAATTCCGGATCCGAACCCGCCCACTCCGGCAGGAAGTCCATTCCGTGCCCGCGCCGGCTGGCTATGCGCGAGGCGAGCTGGGTCCCGTTGTCTCGGACGGGGACCTGGGCACGTACTTCAGATCGCACTTCGGCGGGCAGCTTATCGTCGGCAGCGCGGAGCCAGAATGCGATGCCCTCCACTGGATAGATGACCCGGATGCCTTTGACGCCCAGCCCACCGCGCAGGCGTGGGATGCGCAGGTACTCCGCCTGGCCCGAAGAATCCCGTCGCTGGGCGTCCCGTCCCGTCCCGTTGGTTTCGCCGCCCTATACGACGTGGCCGACGACTGGATCCCGGTCTACGACCGGACCTCATTGGCTGGGTTCTATGTAGCCATCGGCACGAGCGGCAACCAGTTCAAAAACGCTCCCCTCGCCGGCCGCTTTATGGCGGCGCTGGTACACGCTTGCGAAAACGGACACGATCACGACTCGGATCCGGTCCTATTTAGGGGACCCTTCACCAAACTTGAAATAAACCTCGGACACTACTCACGCCTTCGCCAGCCGCATGCGGAGAGCTCGAATAATGTGATGGGCTGAGTCCACGACCCGGCCGCCGCCGAATCCTCAACACCACGGACTTCAGGTCTTTCAAATCGTCTGGACAGTTGTGGCGATTGCGTTCTGCATCTACACGGGAGTCTGTTTCGTGGTCGAGTGAGGGCAACTCGGCGGAAGCCCGCGTGTCGCGACTGGTGCTGCGCGCGGGTTCCAGGGATGCGTCCAAGGTAAGGACAAACCCGCCATGGGTCGATCTTGAAAGGTCAGGACCTCGCATAGGTCCAGGGCCTGAAGGCTGAGGCCTGGTTCAGCTACGGCGTCCCTGCGTACGTATTCGGGGCCGAGGATCCACGCCGCCGGTTGCGCTAGCGGTGACCGTGCCGTGCCACCAAGAAGCACACGTCAGCGGCGCGGACCTGGCTGCCGGTGACCTCGGCGAGGCCGTTGCTGCGCAGCGAGGAGAGGTAGCTGGAGCTCGCCCATAACCCCATCACGCGCGCTGTGCTGTACGCTTGTCACATGATCACAGATAAACAGATGATTAGATCAGCGATCGTCTTCCGGCTCGATCAGGACTCGGGCGTGCCGACGTACTTGCAGCTTGTGCATCAAGTCGAGCACGCGCTTCGGCTTGGCTACCTCAAGGTGGGGGATCAGCTCCCCAGGGTCCGGGACGTGGTCGCCGCGCTGACCATCCACCCCAACACGGTGCTGAAGGCGTACAAGGAGCTGGAGGCCAAGGGCCTGGCCGCCGGACGGCCAGGACAGGGCACGTTCATCACGGGCACCCTGGAGCCGGTCACGCTGCCGGAGCTGGCCGGGCTACGCCGCGGACTGCTGTCCTGGCTAAAGGGCGCCGACGAGGCTGGCCTGGATGAGGCCGGGGTGGCTGCCCTGCTCGCCAACGTCACCCGGGACTACTACGGCGGGCGTGCCGCCCGGCCCGAGAACGAGAACGCCGGAAACGAGGGCGTCGCGTGAACATCATCGAGACCGTTGGCCTGGGCAAGAACTATGGCCGGACCTGGGCGTTGCGGAACTGCACGTTCGCGATGCCCGAAGGGCACCTGGCCGCGCTGGTCGGGCCCAACGGCGCGGGCAAGACCACGCTGCTGCACCTGCTGGTAGGCCTGACGACCGCGGCCGCCGGCACCGCGACCGTTCTCGGGGGGCTGCCCATCGGCTCGCGCGCCGCGCTGGACGGCATCGCGTTCGTCGCGCAGGACGCGCCCGTGTACACGAACCTGACCGCCGCGAACATGATCCGGCTCGCCCGGAACCTGAACCGGAGCTTCGACCCGCCCTACGCCCGCGCCCGGCTGAGCGAGCTTGACATCCCGCTGGACCGGAAAGCCGCCAAGCTGTCCGGCGGGCAGCGGGCACAGCTCGCGCTGACCCTGACGCTGGCCAGGCGGCCGCGGCTGCTTATCCTCGACGAGCCCCTCGCGGCGCTTGACCCCCTGGCCCGGCACGACTTCATGGGCACGGTGCTCGCGGCGGTAAGCGAGGACGGCGTGTCCGTGCTGATGTCGTCCCACGTCCTCGCCGAGCTCCAGCGGGTCGCCGACTTCCTGGTCCTGCTGACCAAAGGCCAGGTCCGCGTCGCGAACACGGTCGAGGACCTGGCCAAGACCCACCGGGTGCTGACCGGCCCGGCCGATTCCGCCGACCGGGTAACGAGAAAACTGGACGTCGTCCAGGACCAACGGGGGGAAGCGCAGGCCCACCTGCTAGTGAAGGCGCACGGCCCGCAGGACCCGGTACCGCCGGGCTGGGAGGCGCACCCGGCCGACATGGAGGAGCTCGTGCTCGCCTACCTGCGAAGCGCAGGCGAGACCGGCCTGGCTCCCCTGCCGGGCAAGCCCACCGCGTCCACCGGAGCAGCATGAGGACCGCACTTACCCTGGCCACCGGGCAAAACGACTCCGCCCGCCCCCCGCGCCCCCTCCCCTGGCGGCGGATGGTCCTGGTCACCTGGTTGCAGCACCGTGGCGTGCTGATCGGCGTCGCCGCGCTGTTCGGGACACTGGCCATCTACCTGGGCATCGTGGGCCTGATCATCCACCACGCCTGGGCGGTGGACATGGACTGCCACCCGGCCAGCTCGCTGACCTGCCAGGACCTGGCGCAGAGCTTCCCCACCGGCGGCGCCACGATCGCGTTCCCGCTCCAGTTGCTCCCGGCGCTGATCGGCGCGTTCGCCGGCGCGCCGATCCTGGCCCGCGAGATGGAGACCGGCACGTTCCGGTACGCGTGGACACAGGGCTTCGGCCGCACCCGCTGGATCATTGCCAAGCTGGCGCTGGTCGGCGCCCCGCTCGCCGTCATCGCGGGCGCGTTCGGGATCTTGACCTACTGGTACTTCGGCCCCTTCGTCGCGGAGGGGCAGCTCATCCCGCTCGACCCGCGGACCTTCGACCTGGAGTGCCTGGCGTTCCCCGGCTGGGCGCTGGCCGCCTTCGCGATCGGCGCCTTCGCGGGCATGCTCATCCGCCGGGTCGTCCCCGCGATGGCCACGGCGATGGCGGTCGCCGGCGGCCTCGGCCTCGCGGCCGGCCTGTACCTGCGCCAGCACTACCTGCCGCCGCTGGTTATCGCTAGCGCCAACGGCCCCGCGCCGTCCGCCTGGACGCTGAGCACCTGGTACACCGGGCGGGGCGGTCAGGTGATCCCCGGGTACATAGTCAACGCGGCCTGCCCCGGCCCGGGGCCTCTTAACTCAACGCCGGGATCGCCCCCGCAGTGCATGCCCCAGCATGGCTACACCCAGTGGTGGAGCTACCAGCCAGCCGGCCGGTACTGGCCATTCCAGGGCATCGAGGGCGGCGGGCTGCTCCTGCTGGCGATCCTGCTCGTCGCCGCCACCATCTGGCTGGTCCACCGCCGCGCCGCCTGACGGCCCCGCCACGAAGAACCCCGGCGGCCCGGGACGCGGGCGGCCCGACGGCGCCGCCCGCAACCCGCCCCGCAGGCGCGCTGGATCTCGGCGACGTCCGCCTGGTCCGGCTGGGCGAACTGGAGGCTCATCGCGGTGACGCTGATGCCGGACGCGTCCTACCGCGAGGCGCTGGCCGCGCCCGGCGGGGCTGCTCGCGGACACCCCCTTCGCCCTGGAATAGCACGTCCCGACGGAGAAGGTGATCACAGGCTGGCGGCGGCCGGTCCCACCGGCCCTGATGGAGGACCTGTTCTGTTAGGCTGCGGGCCCGTTCATCGACGATGATGAGCCGTCCACGGTGCTGCTGGCCGGGATGCCCGTGGCCGCCGCGCACGGGATGCTGGTGAACCTGCCGGACACGCCGACGGTCCAGGCGTTCTTCGGCACGACCGGAACCGCAGACGGGTCCTCGCCGTTCCCGCAGCTCAGGATCATCGCGGTCACCGCCCGCCGGTCACTTGGGACGCCAGGTAGTCCGGGCCGCCGAGCTGCTGCCGACGGCGACGGACCTCCCATCACTGGAGTCTGTCGACGCGCATTACCACCGGGCCGCGTGGGTGGTATCGACCTCGCCGGATGACCCGTCGAACGACCGGAGCGCCGACGACGCGGACGCGGCGCCTGGCCGTCGAGCGTCACGGACGGTCCGCGGTGGTCAGCGCACTGACCCGCAGCGAGCGTACCCAGGTGATATCTGCCTCCAAAGCTGGGCGGACCCCGGCGCGGGCGCCGGCGTTGATGATCCCGCCGCCCGTCTCGAGGCCTGGCCCGGATTACCCTCTTACTGACGTGAGGCAGGCTGGATGAGTGCTGAGCACCCGCAGGATAACGAGCCGTTGATTCCCATGCCCACCCTGTCACTCCCCGCTTTGCGCCAGGCGGTGGCTACGGTCGCGCCGTCCCCACTACCGGAGTTCTTCCAGGAGATCCAGGACGCCTTCACCCAGGCTGGCGACGGGGACAGCGTCATTCCTATCCGCCACTTCTACCAGCGCTGGGGCGCCGCGATCGCCATCGGGCGGCGGCCCTCGGTCGCCGCCCGGCTCCATGCCGCCGAACGAGCCCTCGCCGACCCCGATCCCGCTGTCCGGGAGCAGGCAGTTCGGGAAGCCGCCGAGATCGTCCAGGCGAGCTGGATCGGCTAATCCAAGTTGCCGCACAAGCTCGTCGTCAGCGTGACTCGCCGACGATCGCACCGCGAGTCAGCGTGACCGCCGCGAAAAGCGGTAATCGTCCAGGCGGCTCCGGTTCTGCTCGCGCACCAGACCGCGGCCTGCCGGATGCCGCCGACGGTATTAGAGCTTGGCCAGTTTCGCGCAAGGCGTCTCGATCCGCATCCGGCGCGCACCGAAATCGATGATCAGCGCGGCGTCATCGTGGACGGTGACGACCCGGCCGAGGCCATACTTGTCGTGTGTCACCTGGTCCTGCTCCGCGAACTCCTCGGCAGGCGGAGCGGGGGGCGGGGGCCGGAAGGGACTTGTGGGCAGGAGGCGCCGGGTGGCGGCGCGGGAAGTTTGCATCACTACCAGTATGCGCCTGGCGCTCGCTATTACCGCAATCGGTGACCCACCGCCAGCCACGCGGTTCGACCTCGCCGTCCCAGCGGGCACTGCGCGGCAAGCACGGCGGCCGCCTCATCGTGCTCGACCCGCTGGTTTTCCGGCAGGCCGCGGAAACCGCCAGCCCCGATGGCGAAGTGGGTGTCGTCGGCGGAGCCGCCTGGCTAGCGGACCCCAGACCAGCAGCGACAGCAGCAAGGCGAAGACGCCGACCAGCATCACGATGACGCCCGCAACGTGGGCGAACGTGGCGGTGACAGCAAAGTGCATGATCGCCCCGGCCACGACCAGAGTGATGCCGACGCCGGTGCTCACCACCGGCCGACCGTCCACGGGCTGGACGAGGCTGGGGCGGTTCACCGGTGCGCTGTCCGGCGGTCGGCCCTAGCGGCCCAGCCGATGACCAGGCAACAGGACGACGGCATCGTCACGCCGATCAGCATCAATCCGAGTCGCCAAGATTCAGCAGCGCCTGCCGGTCCAGGGCGGCGGCGTAAGGCTGGTAAATGTCCCTGCTGCGGGGCGAGCGGGCCGTTACGAGGGCACGAATCGTGCCGTTCGTGCCCAATCCCAACATCGAAGCTCCGCACATCGTGGCGGCGCTGCAGTCAGCAGGCGCCATCGGCCACCAAGGTCCGGAGCGGTTACCTGACACTAGCACGGCCAAGATCACGAGCGTGAGTGTCCCCGCGCCAGGCGCACGCTGGCGGCCAGGGGGCGCTGCCCGGCCGGCACCGCGGTAGATCTGTCGGAACGGCACCGGTGGCTGGTCCGCCTCAGTCAGCGAAGGCGTTCTTCGGCTGTGCTGGTGACGAGGTCTGCGGCACAGTCGCGGAGCGTGCGGTGGGTGGTCTGGGAGAGCCGGGTGAGCAGTTCGAAGGCCTGCTCAGGGGTGCAGTGCTGCTGGGCGACGAGGATGCCCTTGGCCTGCTCGATGACAGCGCGGGTTTCCATTGCCCGCCGCATATCCTCAGCCAGCTTGGCAGTGCTCTGGTAGAGGGGCGTTGGCGATGGCGACGGCGGCGTATCCGGCGAAGGTCCGGGCCGTCTCGATGGCGTCCTGGTCGAATATGGCGGCCTGGGTGGCGTAGGTATTCAGCGCGCCGAGGACGGCTCCTGGAGAGGCAGCGCTACCGACAGGGAGGAGTGCATGCCGACGGCGAGGGCTCGGCGGGCGAACGCCGGCCAGCGGGCCTCTGCCGCCATGTCGGGGCAGTCACAGCCCCCGCCGACTGGGCCACCTCGAGGCACGGGCCGAAGCCGTCCTGGTACTGCGTCTCGTCCAGGTCCAGGTCCAGGGCCAGCTGACCAGCGAAAGCCGCGGTGAACGCGCGGTCGGACTCCACCAGGGTGACCGAGGCTCCGCACACGCCGGGCAGCGTCTGCCGGGCTAGCTCCGCGACCTGGCCCAGGACGGCGCTGCACGACCATGACAGCGGCCGGGACCGGCTCCGTGCCGTTCGCAGGTGCTGGCTCGCTGCCTCCAGGAGGCGGCAGCCACAGGACCCCAGCCTATCCGCACCGGTCCCGGAATGGTTATCCTGGCCGTGGGCCAGCAGCGCGCCCTGGTAGCCGAGCACGCCTGCTGGAGGGCACCGTGACCCAGCCCGCACGTCCAGACCCCGCGCCCACCCCATCCGGGAACGATCACGTCCGCTATGGCCCGGTCCCTTCGGGTGCCGGGGGCCCGGATCAGTTTCCGGCCGGCACCCCGGCCCTCCACATCGGCGCCCTGGCCCTCCACATCGGCACCCGGGCCCGGCCGGGCCGCTCACGCCACTCGGTTCCGGCGTGGACGGTGGTCTCGGCCGGCTTGGCGCCCGTCTTGGCGACCGGGGGCTGGCTGATCGCCGACGCGGTCCAGCCGGCCTCTTACAGCCCGATCCGGAAGACGGTCAGCGTGCTGGCTGGCCACGCCGGAACCGATCGGTGGATCATGACGGGGGCCTTGCTCCTGGTCGGCGGGTACCAGCTCCTGACTGCCGTCGGCCTGGTCAGCGCGGGGGTGCCTGCCCGCATCCTGCTCGCCGTCGCAGGCCTGTCCAGCATCGGCATCGCCCTATCTCCCGAACCCGCTCGTGGCTCGACTCCGCAGCACCTCGCGTGGACTTCGCTCGGCGCGGTCGCCCTCGCGATGTGGCCTGCCTTCGTCGCCCGGCGTGCGCCGCCGCGGCCGCCGATCCTGAGCAGCTACGGCTGCGCCGTCGCAACGGCGGTGTTCATTGCCCTGCTCGGCTGGCTCGTCATCGAAACCCAGGGCGGCAGTGACTTGGGGCTGGCTGAGCGCCTGTTCCTATCAACCGAGACCTGCTGGCCGTTCATCGTCGCCATCGCCCTGCGGAAAACCACGGGCTGACCGGTCAGATCAGTCAGGACAGCGGCCGGCGGCTGCTCCGGCGTCGCTAAGGTGGTGCACGATCTGGCGGAATGACCCGACGAAGCTTTCTTCGCGGTAACCGAGATCAGTCTCTACGCAGAAGTCCCTGACCAGGCCCTGGACCCGGCGCAGATTGGGCCGAGGCATCGACTCGAATAGGTGATGCTCGATCTGGTAGTTAAGGCCGCCGAGCATGAAGGTGGTAAACCAGCCGCCCCTGATATTCCGGGCCGTGACCACCTGGCGGCGGGCGAAGCCAGCCACCGTTGCGGATTCGATAATCGGCATCCCTTTGTGGTTGGGCGCGAAACTGATGCCTAGGTACAGCGAGAAGACCGCCTGCTGCAGGGCGACGAAAGCGAGCGCCTTGAGCGGGGAGAGGACCCACAGCACCACCGTCAGGTACAGCACGGCGTGCAGCACGATGAGAGAGGCTTCTATCGCCGAGGCACGGTCTCGCCGGCCCAGAAGCCGCTTGATCCCGAGGACGTGCAAGCCGGCGCTTCGCAGCAGCATGAGCGGGAAGAAGAGCGGCGCCTGCCAGCGTACCAGCCACGATGCGAGAGGGCCGGGCCCGCTTCCTGGCGCGCCCGAGGAGGCCAGGACGACTCCTTCGCCGATATCGGGGTCGAGGCCCACCTCGTTGGGGTGCGCGTGGTGAGCGCTGTGCTTGGGAACCCACCAGCCAAAGCTCAGCCCGATGAGCGCGTTGCCCACGATGAGGCCGAGCAAGCGATTGCGCCGTCGCACACCGAAAACCTGGTTGTGCCCCAGGTCATGGCCGATGAAGCCCAACTGGGTGAACATCATCCCCAGCAGCGGGGCGACGGCCAGGGCCGCCCACGAGTTGCCGACCATGACGAACAGGGCCCATCCGGCGAAGAAGGCGAAGATCGTCAGGGTGATCTTCACTCGGTAGTAGCCCGGCCTGCGGTCGAGCAGACCCATCGTGCGCACCTGCAGCGCCAGCGCACGAAAGCTAACCGTCGAAGGATCGACGGCGGCGGGCCGCCCGTCTGCACCGTAGGCGCGGCCGGGCGGCAGGGCAAGAAATTCGGGCGCTGTTCTCATCGTCGCTCTGTCCTCCTGGGCGTCGCCCGAGCACACCGCTCGGGCCTCCATCGCCAGGGTCTGGAGCAACGAGGCCGCGGCCATGGCCTAACCGCCACGACCGCACCTGCTCTACGGTACCCTCTACCAGACGGCCCGCAAGGCGATCGCTGCTCCAGGCCCATGCGTTTCGAAGCTCATCGACCCCGCAATGGCCAGTACGATCCCAGCGCCTGCGCCGCGGTGAAGCTGCGGTGGGTGAGCACCCGGCGGAACTCGATGGTCACCCCGAGCCCGGTCACCAGGTAGAAGGCTGCCGCGAGCAGGACGCCGGTGAGATTCAGGCCGTGGCCCCAGGCGAGCCATACCGGCAGCGCAAAGTGCGCGGCGGCGTACCGCCGTCCGGGAACGGCTCGGTGCCTTCGTAACAGGCAGGGCCCATCGGTCACTGTGATCATTCTCTTTCTGGCCGCGGCTGGAGTTGCCCAGAATGGCGCAGCGGCCGAGCCGAGAAAATGCACGCCGCAATGCGCGTATCCACCGCGGTGCAGCTTTTCGTTGGCGAAATACCGTGCTCGCGGCGCCGGCGCGGAAAACCCCGGATCTCGCCGCCCGCTATTTCTCGGGCATAACCGCTGCCGGGGTCCGGAGCAACATTTCGACACTACCCGGCTTTACGCTTTTACCCCCAAGCTCAGCGATCCTTGGATCTTTGCCGTCACATCTTCCTGATCGCCAGGTAGCGCCGGACATCCGGCACTGACTTGACCGCCAGCACCCCGAGCGCAGTTCCGGCGGCGGTCAAGGTGATGGCTGCCATGTATCCGAGTGTCCGCATGATGTTCCTCCTGGTCAGCCGGTCCGCGGGAAGCGCCCGGCCTCCGCCGGGTTACTGCCTGCCGCAGGCTCTTCACTCTTGCCCCTTCCGGCATCGGCGGCCGATGAGATGGCCAACCTGCCCATTACGGTGCGCAACAGGGCGGCCATGTCACGCGGACCGATTCCCAGCACGGTGCTGGCCTGGACGTACCCGAGGCCGCCGAAGATGACAAGCCCGAGAGCGCCCCGCTCCTTCTCGCTCAATATGCCGCCAGGATCTACGCCGCCGTCAACGCCCCGGGAAGGCTGCCGCGGGGGACGCCGGTCCTGCCGACCGGGATCAGCGGCCAGCCGCTGGCAGCGCCGGAAGACCGACTGGGCCAGGCGGTAACGTGTCTCGTCTTCGCCGTGCTCCTGAGCCTGGACCAGCGCGCACTCATCGACAATGGCATCACAGACGACATCTTGGGCCCGCGCCGAGTCTGCGAGCATCAGCAGCGCCTGCCGGTACAGCGCGGCGGCATGATGCTGGTAGATGGCCTGTCTGCGGACCCGGCTGGCCGTGGCAAGGGCGCCAGTCGCGCCCGTTTTGCCCAATCCCAGCATTGAAAGCTCCGAAAATCTCGGCGGCGTTGCACGTAACAAATGCCATCGGCCACCGAGGTCTGGAGCGGTTGCTCAACACTAACACGGTCCGGTTCATGGCCACGGCCAGCCCGGTAGCGCCAGGTGCGGGCACCTCTTGCGCTGCCACGGTAACGGGTCGCAGCACGAGATGACGGACGGCGGGCCGCCACGCCTGGTGGCGGCCTGGGCCTCCTGGGCCTAGAACCAGGGTCACGGGTGAGGTTGTGGTTAGGTCGGCCGCGGCCTGGTGGAGGAACGCGGCGGCCAGGCTGAAGGTTCCCCCGATGGAATGACCGGCGAGGTACGCCTGGTATGCGTGGTATCGGGCCAGCTGGTCTAGTTCCCGGGCGCCGAGCTGCTCCACGGCTTCGTGCATGGCGGTGATGGACCAGTCGAGCGCGCTGGCCTACTGACCTGGTGCCGCCGCATGGTGCATCAGGTCAGTCCTTCAGGGCCAGGATGCCTGGCTGGCCGGAATAGAGACCGCGGGTGCTGACCGCAATGTCTTCCAGGCTGCGTCCGGCGGGTTCGGGCAGGACGAGGGTAAGGGCGAAGCCAAGCACGGAGACTCCCGCGGTCAGCAGCAGCGTGCCGCGCAGGCCGAGGGAGGTCTGCAGCACCGGGAACAAGAAGACGCCGATGAAGGCGCCGAGCTTGCCGATGCCGGCGGAGATCCCGTGCCCGGTGGTGCGCATGGTGACCGGATACAGCTCGCTGGGTAGCACGAAGGTAGTCATGTTCGGGCCGAACTCGGTGAAGAAGTAGCTCACCCCGTACACCAGCAAAAACGGGACTATCGCAGTTGTCAGGCCCGGGATGGCCCCGATTAGGGCGAAGCAGGCGGCCATCACCGCGAATCCGGTCAACTGCAGCCGCCGGTGCCCGATCCGGTCCAGCCGGGCGATGGCCAGCACGTAGCCCGGAACTGCTGCCACGGCGAAGATGGCCAGCTGCAGGGAGATCTTGGTCATAGTGCTGGCGTGCGGGGAGATCAGGCCCAGGATCTGCGGCGTGGAGATCGTGTTCCCGTAGTAGGCGTAGTCCAGCAGGAACCAGCAGCCCGCGGTCCCGGCCAGGGTGATCAGCCAGTGGCGGCTGGTCAAGAACGCCCGCAGCCCCAGCTGGGAGGGCAAGTCGGCAGCCGCTTCGTCTGGGGACGCTGCCTGCTCGGTTCGTTCCTGTACTTGGATCCGGTAGCGCGGCGATTCCGGCATCCGGCAGCGCAGGTAGATCACCGCGGCGGCGGGCACGGCGCCGAGCGCGAGCAGCACCCGCCAGGCTGTGTCGTTGCCGGCTCCGGAGCTGAGCAGGGCCAGCGCGATCAGCGGCCCGACGATGAGCCCGAGCGCCTGGGTGCCGAACACCATCCCGACCAGCTTGCCGCGGTCCCTGCGGTTGGCGTACTCACTCACCATCACCGCGCTGACCGGATAGTCCCCGCCGACACCGAAGCCGAGCAGGAAGCGGAACCCGATCAGCACCCAGAACGACCCGGCCAGCGCCGATCCGAGCGCCCCAGCGATCATGACCGCGGCGACCAGCCAGTACACCCGCTTCCGGCCCACCATGTCCGCGTACCGGCCGAAGGCTAGCGCCCCAAGGAATGCGGCCGCCAGCATAGTGCTGTTGAGGATGGCCAGGTGAGCCGAGTCCAGGTGCCAGTCCTTGGTGATCAGCGTGGAGACGATCCCGATGACGAACAGGTCGTAGGCATCGGTGAAGAATCCCACACCCGAGGCCACAACCGCGCGCATGTGCGTCCGGCTCAGCGACGCCTCATCCAGCGCCGCGACGAGATCCTCGTACCCAGCCTCAGCCATTCCCGTCCCGTTCCGCCGCACGGCTCACGGTCACCCCTGGCCGCCAGCGGCAGGTCGTATCTTCCGCTCCACCCTGGAAGGTACGGAGCCAAGACAACGCTCAACCGACCTCGACATGAACGTCAGATGAATGACAACCGTCCGGCAACCGAACTAATATCAGCAAAAGCTTTAAAACGTTTGATTCGTTGCGGCGGTGTGCGGTCATGCTGCTGCGCTACAGGCGGCTTCAGGCCGGCCCGATCGCCGGAGGCCGATGAGGCCAGCGATTAGGAGCGGGAGGTCATGGTGAAAAAGCAGCAAGCTATACGCCGCAGGCTCGGGCGCGTCAGAGCCTGGATGGTGGCCGCGGCCGCGATTTCGCTGGCCGCGGCCGCGCTCGGGGCGGTGAGCGCCCAGAGCAGCTACGGGGCCACCACCGGTTCGGTCGCTACGTCGGACGCGCACTATGGCTTCGGGCCGCGGTTGGACCACGTGTTCATCATCATGCTGGAGAACCACGCGGCCGACCACGTGATCGGGGACCCGAACGCGCCGTACATCACCTCGCTGGCCAGCACCTACGGGCAGGCCACCGATTACTTCGGCGTCACGCACAGCAGCGAGCCCAACTACATCGCGGCCACCAGCGGTGACACGTGGTGGGTCAACAACGACAACGGCTGGTATCCCACCACGTCGAACAACTTCGGACCAAACCACTACGACCACACCAACATCGTGGACGAACTCGGTGCGGCACACATCCCGTGGGACGCCTACATGCAGGCCATGCCCAGCGTCGGTTACCTGGGCGACTCCTGGCCGAGCAGCTCCAACGCCCTGTACGCCAGCAAGCACAACCCGTTCATCCTGTACAACGACATCCGGGACAACCCGGCACGACTCGCGCACATCAAGCCCTACACCGACATGGCGGCGGACCTGAACGGCCCGAACGCACCGCGGTACGTATGGATCAGCCCCGATGAGTGCTCCAACATGCACGGTGGCATCTACACCGCGGTCCCCGGCTTCTCCGACACGCCTTGCCCGTACAGCAACACCGCTGGGGATCCCAACGATGAGTCGCTGAAGGCCAAGGCCGACGCGTTCGTCAAGACCGCGGTCCAGACGATCAAGAGCAGCCGGGCCTGGACGGGCAACAGCGTGATCTTCATCGTGGCCGACGAGACCGACTTCGATGGTTCCAACCCCACCGACGACGACTACGCGTCCGTCGCGGGCTGCTGTGACTCCCCCGTCCTGCCCCCCGGCGACCCCGAGATCAGCGGCAGCTGGCCCGGCGGCGTGTACGGCGGGGGGTCGGCGCCGATGATCGTGGTCAGCAGGCTGGGACCGCGGCATGCGACCGACGCCACCCCGTCCAACCACTACTCGATGCTGCTCACCATCGAGGAGGGATTCGGGCTCGGCAAGCTCGGCTACACCAGCGACTCCGCCCAGGTCAAATCCCTCTGGCCGCTCATCACCGGATAGACCACACGAATCGCTAACCTCACGACGCCCTGGTCAGCCGCCGCCATGACGGCTGACCAGGGCATATGAACAACCATCGGCCACACCTTCGATGCAGCACTCGACGCCGGTCCTCGGTCGTGATATGCACCGAAGGCCTGGCTGCTCGATTGCGGGTTGGCAGTCGCTGGTTCCAGCAGGTTCATGCAGACTGTTGCTCGAGGGGCCATGCCCAATCCCGCCGTCATGCAGGCCGATGTGCCGACACGCTGACCACCGTTCCCTGGCGGACAGTCACCAGAGCAGCTGCACCGGATCTTGAGCCGATATGACGATCTGGTGGTCCACAACTGTTCCGAGCCTGCTGCTGAAACGCTGGCGGGGCGGGTGGGGCTCGAACCCACGACTGGCGGATTATGAGAACTACGGCCCCGCGCATCGCTGACTGGGGCATCTGGGCGGACGGCAGCGGCGTCGTCGAGGGCGCCGGCATCGAAGGCGGTGCCCAGGCCGTCCGCGTGTCGGCCTGGGTGGCCAGGCCGGGATCCCGGCCGAGCTCGGTCCGCACGCGGCCAGCGTCGCCCAGGATCACCGCGATGGCGAAGCTGTAGCGGGCGAGCTCGGGGGTGGCCGCCAGCATCCGGGCCGCCCGGCCCGTGCCGTCGCGCATGCTGGCCTGGCAGAATGCTTCCGCCTGCGCGCTGGCCAGGGTCAGCGCGTCCGCCATCGCCCGTATGCGGCCGACGGCCGTGCTGTCACCTGCCCGCGCTCCGCGCAGCAGGCCTGACCAGGGAGATCGCCGTGATCTGCTTTCTTTGACACTCTGGGCTGGACTATGTCCTGGCCGCGGACCCAGAGGCGCCCGATCGCACCCGCAGCCACGGTAATCAACGCGGCGTGCTCCTGGCTAGCGATGGCCGCGCAAGTCATCCACGAAGCTCCGGGCGGCGGAGACGGCGCCGACCGTGCGGTTGACGGCCTCGGCGGCGGCGCGGGCCGCGGTTCCCTTCACGCCGGGCATGACCGCGAAGGCGTCGGCGATTAGGTTGCCGGTTTCCTCCACGATGCGGGTGCCGGGCGGGACGTGCACCCGGAACTCGTCCGGGTCGGCGGGCTCCGTGCTGATGTCGTCCAGCTCCCACCAGATCGCGAGTGGGTCGCCGGCGTAGGAGATCAGGCGGAGCAGGCAGCCGGTCTCGGCGTCCACGATCGCGTCCGTGGGGTACATAAACAGCGGCCCCAAGACCACCTCCTCGTCGGCGGAGACGGAAGTGACGCGGAGCTGACGGGTGGGCCGGCCGCGGTAGGTGAGGTCCGCGCCGCCGGACAGCCGGCCGCGGAGCAGCCAGCACGAATCGGCCAGGAACGCGATGTCGTCCCGCAGGGGGGCGGGCGGGCCGACCATGGTCCGGTCCTGGAAGACTCGCCAGCGGCGCTCGCCGTCGCAGGCGATCGTCGTCGAATCTACGCCGCGCGGGCGGCGCGAAAAGTCGAGGTGGTACCGGTCCGGGCCGCTGACGCGCAGCCGGGCTTCCGTGCGGGCCACGTTCGTCTGGGGGGTTATCGCGTCGAGGAGGTCGCCGGCTGCTGGTGCATGGGTTTCCACCCCGAGGGCGTCGGCAAGGGCCATACCGTTTCTGGGAACCGTCTGGCAAAGCAAGCCCACGTTCGCAACGGAACGGTGCACCAGGTTCTCGTTTACGACGGCGATGAATGCGTCGGCTGGTGCCAGTACGGGCCGCCGGTCGAGCTACCGAACATCAACAACCCGAAAGCCTATGCCAAGGGCCTGGGCGAGATGCCCGACTGGCGGATCGGTTGCATCTTCACTGGAAGCGGGCACCGGCGCAGTGGGGTTGCGCGGGCGGCTCTCGGTGCTGCGCTGGCCGCCATCCATGATGCTGGAGGCGGGCTCGTCGAGGCCTACCCCGAGCAAGTCGAGGGGCGCGCCCCGCAGCGCGGTGCCTATTTCCATACGGGCCCGGCCGACCTGTTCGAGGAGTTCGGCTTCGAGCGGGAGCGGAAGATAGCGAAGTGGCGGTGGGTGATGCGGCTGCGAATCCGGTCTTGACCGGGTCCTGCCGATTTCCGTTGCCGCAGTGGGTGACAGCCTCGAAAGGGCTCACAAGGCTCTGACCAGATCTTCTCATCTGCGACCGGCCGGAGCTCATACCGCCACTCCCGGACGCCGCTCGTAACGACGGGTACGCGTGCGCCCGCCCGGCCGATCAGCGCGTGCCCGCGCCGGTGGCGCCCGAGGTGAAGGAAGTCGGCCCGCGCCGGGTAGTCACCACGGCCCGTCGGCGAAGGCACTCGCTGACCGGATACGGAGACGACAGGACCACCCGGCGAGGACGGAAGCAGGCAAGCCAGCTCCGCTTGCCACTAGCCGAACCGCGCATCCGCATCCCGAACCCTCCGCGGCCGGCGACAATCTACACGCAGATTGTCCGATCTGGAGTGTCGCCGCAACACGTGCCGCGCTAGCCGTCGGCCGCTCAAGATACGGCGGATCAGGAGCGGCGGTAGCCCAGCCGTGACCGCGGTTCGTACGGGCTGGTCCTGGCCGGCCTGCCAGGGGTTGGCTGCTCCTGCCCCTTCTCGACCTGCGTCAGGGTAGCTCTCGGAGACTCTGGCGAGCCGAGCAAGCGTGATCACCTGGCGTATGACGTCCGGATGACGCCGCCCGAGTTGACGGGCGAAGATGCCGCCAAGACTCCAGCCGATCACGCTCACCGGTCCGTCGTTGCGCGCGCGGAACTCGTGCAGGCGTTCGGGCAGGCCGCTGACGACTCGCGCAGTGGGTCCGATGTTGCGCCCGAGTCCCCAGCCGTAGGTCGCGTATCCGAGCGTGGTGAGCAAGCGGCGGAGTATCAGCGTGGACATGTCGCTGGCCCCCAGGCCGGGAATGACCAGCACGGCGTGGCCATCTCCGCGTGGTGCTCGGTCCAGCGCCGCAGCGTGGCCGACAGCGCCCCGATGTCCCAGGCGGAGCGGGCGTAGTCGGTGAGGTACAGCATCTTGTTCGGCGCGCGAGTCGGCTGGGATGTCTTCGCCATCAGGTGAGCAACGTTCCGCCGTCGACGGGCAGGACGCGCCTGAGACCGGACCCGTTGCCCCGCCACAACGCCATGTTCGGCCTTCGTCGCGACCGTAGCGCGGGCGGGCGGGGCGAGCGTGACGTCGACGCCCGCACCGCCGCAATGCTCGTCAACATCGGCCCGATTCTCCTTGCGCTGCTGGGCGGCTGGCTGCTGCACGAGGGGTTCCCGCGTCGGCTGGCCGCCGAGATGGCCGTGTCGTTCGGCGGTGCGGTATTGGACTGCACTATGCAGTCAATGATGATAATATGCATTCATGACTGCGCTCACCATCCGAGATGTCCCCGAAGACGCTGTCCGCACGATGAAGATTCGCGCGGCGCAGTCCGGCCAGTCTTTGCAGGCTTACCTCCGCAGCTTGATTGAGCGTGAGGCAGCCAGACCCACCGTAGCCGAGGCTGTGGAGCAGGCCCGCAGGCAGGCAACCGCCGACATCAGCACCACCGACATCCTCGCCGCAATCGACGAGGGACGAACCGGGCGTTGAGCGTCATCGACTGCTCGGCCATGATCGAACTGCTGGCAGCCAAGACCCAGACAGGAGATGCCATCGCTCGCCGGGTGACCGCAGCGCAGTCCCTGTATGCGCCGTACGTGCTTGACGGAGAGGTCATCTCAGCGCTACTCGGGCTCAGACGGGGACAGAAAATCTCGGAACGAGAAGCAGACGCCGCGCTCTCTAACTACCGCGCGTTCCCCGTCGAACGGCAGGACGTGCTGCCCTTGTGGCCTTGCTTGAAGAGCCTTAACGCCAACCTGTCCGCCTACGACGCTCAGTATGTCGCCTTGGCCGAAGCCCTCCACGTCCCCTTGATCACCGCCGACGCGCGGGTCAAACGCAGCGGTATAGCACGATGCGAGGTCGAAGTCTTCGACGCGCACACCTGACCGGCGGAGTTCGCGGGCGGGCGTGCGTGGCCGGTGGGGCGGGTGGGGCTCGAACCCACGACCGGCGGATTATGAGAAGCCCGGCCGGGCGCTGCGGGCGCACTGCCTGCACGGATACCACAGAATCGTGCCGCCGACGGCGCTAGTTGCACCGTTGGCACGGATAGCTCGGTCACGAACCGGTCCACGCCAGGTCATCGTGATCACCGGATGCCAGCTACAGAACGTTACCGCCGACAGGGACCTTGATATACCAGGGCTACGGCAGGCGGGCGACGTGGTCGATCTGGACTATCTGCCGTTCTTGATCGATCGTGCAAAAGAAGCGGTACCGCCCGGTCCGCAGGCGCCGCAGATCCGGCGACCCATAGGGGAACGACATCCGGCGACCGCGGCTCATCCCTCGGCGAGCTGGCTAACAGTGTCCCAGAGCGCGGCGATACCGATGGGATCGTCGCGGAGGAAGCCCGCCGTCTGGTGCAGCGCTTGAATCTCCCAGTTGACCGGGTAGCTCACCGAGATGGCATGCCTAGGCGGCGCCCGCTTCCTCATGCGACACGTAGCGGACCTCCCCGGCCTCACGGCGGCCCGGATGCCTGGCCCGGGCAGCGTCGAACTCCTCGTTGACCTGCTGCTCTTGCATCGCCTGGCACAGCTGCGGATCCATGACGGTAACCGAGCGTAGCGGCTGGGACTTCCGTAAGCGATAGCAGCCTGATGCTTGAGGAGACGCGGGACGAGGTGAGACAAGTGTCGCCTGCCATGATCATGGGACCACTTCGAGGGGTTTTCTGCCACGAGGATGGGACCACCCGGTTGCCAGTAATGGGACCACCCGGCGTGTCGCGCCGGTGGTTTTGACCGCTTTCCTGCTCGGATGCCTGCAAGTCGTTGGACTTGGAGGAAGCGGGCGGATGGTGTTCCGGGAGGTCAGCGTGATAGAGATCCGTGAGGTGCTCCGGTCGTGGCTGGCCGGGGCCGGGTTGCGGAAGGTGGCCGCGCAGGCGGGGGTGGACCGCAAGACCGCACGCCGGTATGTCGAGGCGGCGCTGGCGGCGGGCCTGGCCCGCGAGGGCGGGATAGGGCAGCTGACCGATGAGCTGGTTGGTCAGGTCGCCGAGGCGGTCCGGCCAGTGCGGCCGGCCGGGCACGGGCAGGCATGGGACCGGTTGGAGGCCTGCCGGGACGAGATCCAGGCGCAGGTGAAGCAGGGCCTGACCGTGGTCAAGATCGGGATGCTGCTGGAGCGGCAGGGCGTCGCGGTGCCGTACCGGACGCTGCACCGGTTCTGCGCGGAGCGCTGCGGGTACGGCCGTTCCGCGGTGACGACGGTGCGGGTCGCCGACGGCGAGCCGGGGATGGAGTGCCAGCTGGACTTCGGCTACCTGGGGTTGCTGGCTGATCCGGTGTCCGGGCGGCAGCGCAAGGTGCACGCGCTGATCTTCACCGCGTGCTATTCGCGGCACATGTTCGTGTGGCTGTCGTTCACCCAGACTCTGGCCGCGTTCATCGCGGGATGCGAGGCCGCCTGGGCGTTCTTCGGCGGCGTGTTCCAGGTCCTGGTTCCCGACAATGCCTCGGCGATCGTCGCGGACGCTGACGCGGTCAATCCCCGGTTCACCGCGGGCTGGCTGGATTACATGCAGGCCCGGGGCTTTGTCACCGACGCGGCCCGGGTCCGGTCACCGAAAGACAAGCCGAAGGTGGAGCGGGCGGTGCAGTACGTGCGCGGGAACTTCTTCGCCGGGGAGGACTTCGCCGGGCTGTCCGAGGCGCAGGCCCGCGCGGAGGACTGGTGCCGGGATGTCGCCGGGATGCGGATTCACGGCACCATCGCCGCGCGGCCCGCGGAAGTGTTCGCCGCCCAGGAGGCGGGGGCGCTGCTGCCGCCGCCCGCAGAGCCCTATGACGTGCCGGTGTTCACCCGGGTGAAGGTCCACCGGGACTTCCACGTCGAGGTGGTCCGGTCGCTGTATTCGGCGCCGAAGGAATACCTGGGCTGCCATCTGGATGCCCGCGCCGACTCGGCGCTGGTCAGGCTGTACTGCCGCGGGCAGCTGGTCAAGGTGCACCCCCGCCAGCAGCCGGGCCGCCGGTCCACCGACCCCGCTGACCTGCCCGCGGAGAAGACTACCTACGCGATGCGGGACGTGGCCTCGCTCGCCAGGGCCGCCCGCCGGCACGGGGACGCCATCGGCGTCTATGCCGACCAGCTGCTGGACACGGACCTGCCATGGACCAAGATGCGGCAGGTCTACCGGCTGCTCGGGCTGGTCCGCCGCTACGGGCCCGGCCCGGTCGATACCGCCTGCGCCCGGGCGCTGGAGCTGGACGTCGTCAACGTCACCAAGATCGCCTCGATGCTGGAAAAGGCCACCGAGAACGCCGCCCGGCCGCCGCGCCCCGCGGTGGCCGCTGCTGCCCGGTTCGCCCGTGACCCGGCCGAATACCGGCCCCGGAACATCCAGCTGACCCTCCTGGACGGCGGGGAGGCGAGCACCCGGTGACCACGGCCATCCGCGATGCCGTCAGCCCGGACCTGCGCGCCACCTTGCGGGCGCTCAAGCTGGGCCAGATGCTCGACACCCTGCCCGACCGGCTCACCCTGGCCCGCCAGCAGAAGATGACGCACGCCGACTTCCTCGAGCTGATCCTCGCCGACGAGGTCAGCCGCCGCGAGGCTAAATCCGCTTCCCTGCGAGCCCGGGCCGCCGGGCTCGAGACGGGCATGCGGCTGGACACCTGGGACCCCGCCGCCGCTGTCCGCTATGACCAGCAGCTGTGGAACGAGCTGGCCTCGCTGCGGTTCCTCGACTCCCGCCACGGCGCCCTGCTCCTCGGCCCGGTCGGGGTAGGCAAGACCCACCTGGCTTGCGCACTCGGCCATATCGCCATCCGGCGCCGCCGCGGCGTGCACATGGCCCGCGCCGACAAGCTGTTCAAACGGCTCAAGGCCGCCCGGCTGGACAACACCCTGGAGTACGAGATGCGCCGCCTGGCCACCGTCGAGCTCCTCATCATCGACGACCTGGCCCTGCAGCCGCTGGATGCCGCCAGCACCACCGACTTCTACGAGCTGTGCGTCGAACGCCACCAGCGGGCCGCCACCATCGTGACCTCCAACCGCACCCCGGATGAGTGGCTGTCCATGATGGCCGACCCGCTGCTCGCCCAGTCCGCCGTCGACCGGCTCGTCTCCACCGCCCACGAACTCGTCATCGAAGGACCCTCTTACCGGCAACGCCAGAAACCATCACTCAACGGCCACACCACCGGCGTGTCCGTTGACGACGAGAAAGGAAACCCGCATGATCACTCATGACGCCAGGTGGTCCCTTTCTCGTGGCAAAAACCCGGTCCCATCACCCTGGCAAGCGACAGACAAGTGACCCGAGGAGAAGTGACTGCAGTGCCGAATTAAGCTGCTTTAGATCAAGGCGGCTGCTCTGCGCTGCGCCGCAGCGGCGCTTCCCGCACCGCACTCCTGCCTAGGGGCCCCGCTCGCGCGGGCGCGCCCAGCTCAGTTCGGCCAGCCGCTAGGATCTTGGGTGGCTCATCCCCGCTTCCCGATTCTCCGGCGTCGACCGGAACCCGTCGAGGGCGCTCCGCGTCGCTGCGCGATGGCCTGCGGCCTCCCGAGTGAACTCGTCCGAGTGGCGCCGGTCGTGGCAGCTAGCGGGGATGGGGGGTATGCCGGGCCGTCGCATATTGGTCGTTTTGGAGGAGGCGTTGCCTCCCGGCCAGATCAGACCCTTCGTATCCTTCCATCACTCAGCGGCCGATGGCTGCCGACCCTCTTTCGCTGTTAGCTCGGCCGTCACACGATCAACGATTCTGCGAGGCGGTTGGATCAAGATGCCCGTGGTCACGCAGAACACCACGGCCATGACGAGCGTGATGGTATTGGACACATTGACGGCATGGGCGATCCGAGCCGCAGACGAGGTGACGATCACGACAGCCTTCACGGCGGCCGCGCCGAGCAAGACCAAGCCGATAGTCGCGGTCAGCGCTCGCTGCCAGGCCCGGTAGCTCGGCAACTGCTCCCATGCCTGCTCGAATGCGCGTCGGCGGACAGGGTTCCCGGCCGAGGCAACGCTGGCGGTGCTGGTGTGGCTCAGCGGCCGGCTGCCCAGCAGGGTGATGAACGCGAACGTGCCAGCGACCGCCAGGTAAAACGGGTCGCGCAGCGCGCCGATCCTGGCGCTGTCGGTGGCTAGCCCGAAGTTGCCGTAGCTCTCTGTAGGTATCGCTTCCTGAACTGCTGGTTCGGTGAGATCCGACCACGGAGTGTAGTCAGAAAATTGGCGTGTCGCTACCCGGACCTTTCCGGGAATGACGTTATGATCTGGCTATGACCCGAAACGGCGGGAAAGTCCACGTAGTCAGAGTCAGCAAGACCGGCTACGTGGATAAGCAGGGCCGCCGCAAGGACTACTCCTCGGCCTACCTGCGCCGCACCTACCGCGACGGCGGCACGGTCAAGAACGAGACCGTGGCCAACCTGTCCGCCCTGCCGGACCACGTCATCGACCTGATCGACGCCGGGCTGAAAGGCCAGCAGCTGGTCCCCGCCGCCGCCGCGGTCACCATCACCGGGTCGCTGCCGCACGGCCACGTCGCCGCCGTGCACGCCATGGCCCGCGACCTGGGCCTGCCCGCGCTGCTGGGCCCGGCGGGCCGCCAGCGGGACCTGGCCCTGGCCCTGATCATCTCCCGGGTGGCCGCCCCGGCCTCCAAGCTGTCCACCCTGACCTGGTGGGCCGACACCACCCTGGGCGCCGACCTCGGCGTCGCGGACGCGTCCACCGGTGACATCTACGCCGCGATGGACTGGCTGGGGCACCGGCAGGACGCGATCGAGGCGGAGCTGGCCCGCCGCCACCTCAGCCCGGAGCCCAACCCGTCGAAGATGGCGCTGTTCGACCTGTCCAGCTCGTGGCTGGAGGGCTCGCACTGCCCGCTGGCCGCCCGCGGCTACTCCCGGGACGGCAAGAAAGGGAAACTGCAGGTCGAGTACGGGCTGCTCACCGACCCCAGGGCCGGCCGGTCGCGGTCCGGGTGTTCCCCGGCAACACCGGCGACCCCGGTGCCTTCACCGCCATCGCGGACGTGGTGCGCAAGAAGTTCGGGCTGGCCCAGATGGTCATGGTCGGCGACCGCGGGATGATCACCAGCGCCCGGATCGCCGCCCTGAACCAGCAGGGGGACGGGACCCAGCGGCCGGATCCCTACGGATGGATCACCGCGCTGCGCGCCCCCGCCATCCGCATGCTGATGGCCGACGATGGGCCGCTCCAGCTGTCCCTGTTCGATCAGCAGGACCTGGCCGAGATCACCAGCCCGGATTTCCCCGGCGAGCGGCTGATCGCCTGCCGCAACCCGGTGCTGGCCGCCGACCGCGCCCGCAAGCGCGAGGACCTGCTGGCCGCCACCGAGAAGCTGCTCATTCCCCTCATCGCCCGCGTCCAGGCCGGCAAGCTCACCGGCGCCGCCGGGATCGGGATCGAGGTGGGCAAGGTAATCAGCAGGTACAAGACCGCCAAGCACTTCACCGTCACCATCACCGATACCACCCTGTCCATGCAGCGCCAGCAGGACCGGATTGACGCCGAAGCCGCCCTGGACGGGTTCTACGTGCTGCGCACCCCCGTCCCCGCAGACGAGCTCGACGCGGCTGGCGTGGTGACCGCCTACAAGAACCTCAAATACGTGGAACGGGACTTCCGGCACATCAAATCTGATGACCTGGACCTGCGGCCGGTGTTCCACCGGCTGGAGGAACGCGTCCGGGCCCACGTCCTGATCTGCATGCTCGCCTGCTACCTGACCTGGCACCTGCGCCGCGCCTGGGCCCCGCTCACCTTCACCGACCAGAACCCGCCCGCCCCGGATAACCCCGTCGCCCAGGCCAGCCGCTCGGCGGCCGCCCAGGCCAAGGCGTCCTACCAGCACGACCCGGCCGGGCAGCCCTACCGCAGCTTCGGCGGCCTGCTGGACCACCTGGCCACGCTGACCCGCAACCAGGTCCGGTACACCGGCACCCAGGTCACCATCGCGATGCTCGCCGAGCCGACCAGCGCCCAGCGGCAGGCCTTCGAGCTCATCGGCGCTCCGATCCCGCTGACCTTGAAGTAGCCAGAACGCCACTCGGCCGATCCGGCAAAACACCAGGTCAGACCCGGAACTGCCTGCCGAATTGGCCCTAACTTCGGGCTAGCGATACGCCGATCGTCACCATGAGCTCCGCGAGCACCAGCGCGCCGACGAGATCAACGCGGCGTCGGCGGGCGGTCGCGACGATGCTTATGGCCCCGACGACGATGGTAGGCGCCAGCAGCGCCCAGAAGACCTTCACTCCGAGCGCGCGCAGCAGATAGTAGCCGCCGAAGGAGACGACAAGCTCCGCGAGCACCGTCCCGGCGCGCGCGGCAACGGTGGGCTCCCGTCTAGTCACCATCTTGCTTTCTCGGTCGGTGGTCAGCTGCTCGTGGGGATGTGCGGTCGCCATCTCGATCCTTGGTCTGCTGTCGGAGTCGAGATCCATAGTACGTCATGGACTAGTACGTCACGACCTATATACTGACCGGGTGCCGATGTCTCCAGTAGTGACGGCCGCACTGGCGCTCCTGGCCGAGGAGCCGATGCATGCGTACCGGATGCAGCAGCTGATCAAGCAGCGGGGTATCGACCTGGTAGTCAACGTCCGCAATCGCTCCGGCCTCTATACCGCACTTGAGCGGCTATGCCGGGAAGAGCTGATCCGCGTACAGGTCGTAGAGCGCGGCCTCCGCCATCCCGAGCGGACGATCTACGCGATCACCGCGGCAGGCAGGGAACGCCTCCTCGCCGGCCTGCGCGACGGGCTCGCTTCCCCTGCTGCAGACTTTCCGTTGTTTCCGGCCATCGTGTCCTTCATGCACCTTCTCGAACCAGCGGACGCACGGGAGCATCTGACTCGGCGGGCTGCAGTGCTCCAGGCGCGACTCGACCAGACGGACGCGGTAATAGCGAACTCCCGAAACGCCCGCGTCCCCCGAGTGCACCTCCTAGAACACGAGTACTTGCACTGCGCTACCGCCGCGGAACTATCGTGGGTTCGGCAGGCCATCACCGACCTTGACTCCGGTGCCCTCTGTTGGGAGTCGTAGCCTTCGAAGCTGGTGCTTTGGCTCGGCCTCTGTAAACGGACTTGCAAACGCGACAGGCCGAGAACCGGACGACCGGATGAGACGCGCTGCGACGCGGCATGCTGTCCTATGCATATCACCCGACGTCAGCGGGCAGACCGGAGACCATCCCGCGCGCCGTAGACAGCCGTCGTCCGGCTCATAACCGAGTGACGACAGAGTGTTTATCTCTCAAGTACGTTCCTATGCCAGGAATGACAGCTCAAGGGGCCGCCGACGCATTAGGAGAGGCATGCTCCCGAACCGCGCAGCGCCCGGGCCCTGCGGCCGACGCAGGCCGAGTTCGGCGTGCTGGTCATCCTGCTGATGTTCGCCCTGTTCGGCGCCATGTTCTTCATGACCTTCTACCTGGAGAACGGGCACGGCCTGAGCCCCATCGCGGCCGGCGTGCACCTGCTGCCGATGACGGCGATGCTGATCGTCGGCTCCCCGGTCGCGGGTGCGCTGATCAACAAGCTAGGCCCCGGCTTCCGATCGTGACCGGCATGGCGATGGCTGCGGTCGCCATGTACGGCCTGTCCCGGCTGGGCGCCGCCTCCAGCCCGAACGACACCATCATCTGGTTCGTGCTGCTCGGCTTGGGCCTGGCCCGGTGATGGTCGGCGCCACCAACGTCATCGTCGGCAAGGCCCCCGGCGAACTGGCCGGTGGCCGGCGGCCTGCAGTCCACCGCCATGCAGCTCGGCGGCGCCTTCGGCACCGCCGTGCTGGGCGCCATCATGTCGGCCAGGATCGACAGCCTGCTCCCCGCCAGCTGGCACGCCGCGCACCTGCCCCCGCTGACCGCGGCTGGTTACGCCCAGGTCAAAAGCGCGGTCTCGGTCGGAGTAGCGCCAGTGACCTGAGCCGGGTCCGGCTGGCGAAGCCGTACTCGCGGGCCACGGCCAGCTGCGCGCTGACCAGGGTCAACGCGTCCGCCACCGCCCGGATGCGGCAGGCGGCCGTGGTGTCGCCCGCCCGCACGGCGCGCAGCAGGTCCCCGGCCTGGCGGCGCAGATGATCGAGGCTGGGCCTGGCCGGAAGATCCGCCATGACGTCTCCTTCACCGGCCCGCGATCCGCGCGGCAGGCCTGGCCAGGGAGATCGCCGTGATCTGCTTTCTTTGCCCTCAGAGGCGGACTAGGTCCTGCCCGCGGACCCGGAGGCGCCCTCTCGCACCCGCAGCCACGGTAATCAACGCGGCGTGCTCCTGCCTAGCGATGGCCGCGCAGGTCGTCCAGGAAGCTCCGGGCGGCGGAGACGGCGGCGGTGGTGCGGGTGACGGTCTCGACGGCGACGCGGAATGCGGTCCCGGTCGGGCCGGGCATGGTCGCGAAGGAGTCGGTGATCGGGTCGCCGGTTTCCTCCACGATGCGGGCGCCGAGCGGGACGTGCACCTGGAACTCGTCCGGGCCGGCGAGCTCGGTGCTGATGTCGTCCAGCTCCAGCCAGCGCGCGAGCGTGTCGCCGGCGTAGGAGATCAGGCGGAGCAGGCAGCCGGTCTCAGCGTCCACGATCGCGTCGGTGGGGTACATCGTCAACGGCCACAGGACCATCTTCTCGCGGCCGGGGACGGGAGTGACACGGAGCTGCCGGGCAGGCCGGCCGCGGTAGGTGATCTCCTGGCCGCCGGACAGCCGGCCGCGGAGCAGCCAGCATGAGTCGGCCAGGAACGCGCTATAGTCCTGCAGCGGGGTGGCCGGGCCGACCACGATCCGGTCCTGGACGACCCGCCAGCGCCGCTCGCCGTCGCAGGCGGCTATCACGGGCGTAAACCCGTCCGGGCGGGACGAGTACTCGAGGCGGTACCGGTCGGGGCCGCTGACACGCAGCCGGGCGACCGTGCGGGTCACCGTCTGCCAGCGGGCCACCGCGTCGAAATAGTAGCTGACGCCGCCGGGCCCGGCGGCGCGGAGTTTCTCGAAACCCCGTTTGTTTATCGCGGCCTGGTCGTCCCACTGCCGGACCGTGGCGCCGAGGTCGCGGGGCTCGCCGCCGCGGTAGAGCAGGTCGAGCACCTCGTCGGGCGGCGAGATGTCGTCTCCGGGCCCGAGCGGGGCCGGGTCGGGCGACGGCATCATCGCCGCCGGGTCCTGGCCGGCCGGGCCGTGGCCCGGCCGGTGCGGTGCGTACCTGATCAGCGCGCCGAGGCCGCCCATGGCCAGGCTTATGGCGTTCTTCTCGACCGGCCCGGTGCTCCACTTCGGCGGGCCCGCGGCCGGGTCCTCGCTCCGGTTGCTGCCCGGCGGCGGCGCGAACCGGGCCAGGTCGGCCGCCTCCGGCGGGTTCATCGTCACGTCGGTCAACTCGGTGAGGGTGACCAGCTCGCCCCCGGACGTCTCGATCCGGCGGAGCAGGATGCCGAGCTCCGCGTCCACCGCGACCTCGATACGGTCGTGAGAGATGCGGTCGTCAGACCGGCGGCCGGGAACGGAGCGGAGCACGTCGCGCCGCGGCGTGGCCGCGACGGCGATCGCGTCGCGGCCGGCGACGGTCACCGGCCCCAGCTCTTCCAGGGTGTACCCGCCGAGCAGGCAGGACGGGCAGAACAACTCGCCCGGTGGCGGATAGACGCCGTCCACCTTGACCGGGAGCGGCGAGGGGAAGCCCGTGCCCTCGGACCGCCACGACCAGCCGCGCTCGCCGTCGGTGCCCTCGGCGGCCTCTCCTGCGGCGCCCCGGCCGGGAACCGGGCACTCCAGGCGCCAGCGCCCGCCGGGACCGATCAGCAGTGCTCCGCGCGCCACGTAGCGGCCGTCGTCCTGCTTCTGCTCCGGCCAGCCGTGATCCCAGCGGGACCACGCCTCGCTCGACAGGCGCGAGAGCTCCCGGTCGTTCTCGGAGCGCAGCTCGGCCGACAGGGACAAGCGGGTCCAGTCGGCTCGGTGGAGCAGCCCGATCACGTGCGGCAGGTCAGCCATGACGACACCATCCGGGGCAAGTCGGCTCCGGGGAAGGCGGGAACGCCACCCCGTTTGGTCCAATTATGCTCTGTGCCGGCTCGGGACCCGCACGGCTTGTGGTGACACACAGGGGGCGGGATTGGCGCTTGCCGGGCCGTGGCGTGAGGCCTAGCGTCGGCCGTGGGTGCCATCCTACGGAGGTGACGAGTTGACTGACGCTCCGGCTGAGGAATTCCTCGAACTCAACGGCGTCCGCGTCCACCTGCTCCGCGGCGGGCGAACGGCGGCGGCTTCGGGCCGGGATACCTGGTCAGGCTGGGGTGCCGCGCGACCGGGCCGGCCTGACCGGTTCGAGCTTGTCCAGCCAGGGCTTCTGGCGGCGCTTGCGGCGCTCTGCGAAACGCTCGGCCGGGGTCATCGCGGCCACCATGCCCGCATCCATGCGGTAGGCAGGCTGCCCAGCCGAGCCAAATCGAACTTTTCCGCAGGTGAGGGTATGTGGGGCGGGTGGGGCTCGAACCCACGACCGGCGGATTATGAGAAGTCCGGCCCGACGCTCCAGGTGCGCTAGCTGCACGGATACCACGAAGCCGTACCACCAATGG
Source organism: uncultured Actinomycetes bacterium (assembly GCA_963787645.1). Lineage (GTDB taxonomy): Bacteria > Actinomycetota > Actinomycetes > Streptosporangiales > Streptosporangiaceae > Palsa-504. The sequence continues at coordinate 175,783 of CAWBDS010000010.1, forward strand.
CTCAGATTTCACCGCTTGCACGAGTTACTCGGTCCACGAACCGGTCCATGCCCACCACAGCGATCGCCGGATGCTGGTTACAGAGCGTTACTGCGAGCAGACCCGCCCCGAGGCCCAGCACGGATTATTCTGTTGCTTGACGTGAGAGGAGGCGGGCCGAATGACTGCTGAGCACCCACAAGGTGACGAGCCGTTGATTCCCATGCCCGCCCTGTCGCTCCCCGCTCTGCGCCAAGCGGTCGCCACGGTCGCGCCGTCCCGGCTGCCGGAGTTCTTCCAGGAGATCCAGGACGCCTTCACCCAGGCTGGCGACGAGGACAGCGTCTTCCCCATCCGCCACTTCTACCAGCGCTGGGGCGCCACCATTGCCATCGAGCGGCGGCCCTCGGTCGCTGCCCGGCTCCACGCCGCAGAACGAGCCCTCGCCGACCCCGACCCCGCTATTCGGGACCAGGCCGTCCGGGAAGCAGCCGAGATTGTCCAAGCGGCCTACCGCGAGGTCGCGGGTGGCTGACTGGCATTGGGATGATCTGCTCGACGGACTGCCGCCTGCCGCCCTGGCGGCGGTCCGTCAGGTAGCTGAGGAACTGGCCGTCCGCGCGACTCGATGATCTTCCTCGACGGGCGGGAGTTCACCGGCGAGCCGCCGGGACTGCGCACCGTCCAGCGAGGCCCGTTGATGCTCATCTACCTGACCGACGTCCGCGGCGAACGCGTGGTCATCATCCAGGTGAGCTGGCTCGGGTAACCGAAGCAGCCACCGAGGATCTCCTCAGGACCATGCCGCCGATCCTTGCCAACCAGTTTTTTCGGACCTTTATTCAGGTTATGTAACGGGGCCGGGTGGGACCGGCATCGTGTGCGCTACCTGCGCTGATGCCACAGAATCGTGCCGCCGATGGCGCTAATTGCACCGTTTGCACACGTGGCCCGGCCCACGAACCGGTCCATGACCACCACATCGAGCGCCCGACACTAACTACGAAGCGTTACTCAGGGCGCGCGAGATCCGTCGATTTGCGTGGCCTGCGGCTTCCTTGCTGCGCATCAGGTAGCAGCGCAGACTAGGCCGTTCGGGGCGCCGCCGGGCTTTTCCACCTTCTAGGCATTGAGCCGGGACCGAACCTGGTCTGCCTCAGGCGCGCCAAGTTGTGTGTACAGGGTGAGTGCCTGCTGCCAGTGTCGGCGGGCCTGCTCACTCTCGCCAGTGCGGTGGTCGATTTCGGCTAGGTCGCGGTGCACACTTGCCTGCTCATAGGTGTTGCCAGTCTCGGTGGACAGCCCGAGCGCTGCCGTCAGCTCCGCGCGGGCGGCGGCGTGCTGGCCCGCCCCGTTCAGGGCCTCGGCCAGGCTGCGGAGCGTCCTGGTCTCGCCATGCTGGTCGCCGATCTCCCGGAACAGCGTGAGTGCCTGCCGCAGGTACCCGATCGCCCGCTTGTATTCACCGCGCCGCAGGCTGACCTCGCCCAGGCTGCATAGTGCGTGGGCTACGCCGGCCGGAGAATCAATGCGGCGGAAGATAGCCAGGGACTGCGCGAAGAAGCCAGCGGCCTGGGTCAGCTCGCCCCGGCGGAGGCTGAGGTCGCCGATATGTGACAGCGTGCCGGCCTCGTAAACCTGGTCTCTCGCCTCGCGGAGCACTGGCAGGGCCCGCTGCAGATGCTCGGCCGCCTGCTCGTAGCAGCCGAACTCGGTCTCGGTGTAGGCGAGATCAGCCAGCGCGCGGGCCGCGCCGAGTCCGTCCCCCGCGTCCTCGCAGGCGACGATGGCCTGCTGATAATAGCCGACCGCTGCCTGATGGTTGTGCAGCTGAAGCTCCGTCATGCCAAGATTGCGCAGGACCCGGGCCTCGCCCCGGCGGTCGCCGCAGCGACGGTAGCACTCCAGCGCGGCTCGAGAGTGGCCTGCCGCATCGCGGAAGTGACCCTTCATGAAGCTGATGCCGCCAACTCCGTGCAGCGCAGCGGCCTCCGCGGCCGGGTCGCCGGATAGACGGGCGGCGTGCAGCGCGTGGCGGTAGATCGTGTCCGCCTCAGGCAGATGACTGCCGGTTATCAGATAGCGGAACAGCGTGCCGGCCAGACCGGTAGCGTGATCAGGCCAGCCGTGCCCGGCACAGTGCACCACCGCCGCGACCAAATTCGCCCGCTCGGCGTCCAACCATGCCCGCGCCGCCGCCTCGCTCGGCATTTCCGGCGCAGCGGCATCCGTAGGAGAAATTCGCGGTCGGTAGTGAGCTTCGGCCGGGAACAAGACGTCGATCGCGGCGGCGGCCGCGGCCAGGTAGTAGTCGAACAAGCCAGTCAGCGCCTGCTGGCATTGCGCGTCGGTGTCGTGTGCGGTCGCCTGCTCGCGGGCGTAGGCGCGCAGCAGGTCGTGCATGCCATACCGGCCAGGACCGACGGCCTGCACCAGGCTGGCCCGGTTCAGTCGGTCCAGCACCCGGTGGGCCTGTACCGCCGTGGTACCGGTCAGTGCCGCGGCAGCATAAACGTCGAGATCTTCGCTTGGGTGCAGGCCGGTCAGCGCGAATGCGCTGGCCACGTCGCCGGGCAGTTGGCGGAACGACCAGGAAAACACCGTCCGGACATCGGCCCGGGCCTCACCGGCGTCCAGGCAGTCCAGCTGGCCTCCCGTCAGCTCGGCGACCAGATCGGCCACCGCGACCGACGGGCGGCCGGCGGCCAGTTCGGCGGCGATCCGCAGCGCAAGCGGCAGCCGGGCGCACAGCCCAGCCAGCTCCGCTACAGCCTGCGGCTCGCCGTCGGCCCGCAGCCCGATCAGCGACCGTAGCAAGCCGACCGCATCGTCCAGCGGCAGCGCGTCCAGATTTAGCCGCCGGGCTCCGTCGGCGGCTACGAGCCCGGCCAGCGTGTCCCGGCTGGTCACTACCGCAGCGCAGCCTGGATCGCCGGGCAGCAGCGGCCGGACCTGCTCGCCGTCCCGCGCATTGTCCAGCAGCACCAGCACGCGACGGCCCGCGAGCCTGCTCCGGTAAAGCCGGGCCCGGTCCTCCATCTCATCCGGGATCTGTGGCCCCGGCACGCCTAGGGCCCGGAGGAAACCGGCCAGCGCCTCTGCTGCCGCAACCGGCTGGTCCGGGTCGTAGCCGCGCAGGTTCACATACAGCTGGCCGTCCGGGAACCGCCCGGCCACTGCATGAGCCCACTGAATCGCCAGGGCGGTCTTGCCGACCCCCGCAGTGCCGCCGATCGCCGAGATCAGCAGCGCAGGTGCTGCCCTGATCGCCCTCGGTTCCAGCAAGCTGGTCAGCGCGGCCAGTTCGGCGTCGCGGCCGGTAAAGCATGCGACCGGGGCCGGCAGCTGCCGTGGCACCGCGCCTGCCAGCGCGGCGCGGGTTCGCGGTGTGGAGCGGGCGGGCGAGGAGACTATGCCGTGGGCGCGGCGATAAGATCGCAGCTCCGATAGGTCCGCAGCCCACTGGCGTGCCTTGTTGGTCTCCGCCTCACTGGCTCCGAGTACACGGGCGATCGCGGCGGCAATGGGCGGGCTCGGTGTCTTCCATCCGCGCAAAACCTCACTGACGTGGCTGCGGGACAACCCGGCCCCGACCGCGATCTGACCCACCGTCAAGCCGCAGCGCCGGCGCAGTCGCCGCAGCAGGTCAACCAGATCCCGGCCCGGGCCCGGTGGCAGGTCGGCATCACCACGGTTACCGCGCGTCATGCGGTCTTCCACAGCCATTCCGACCGGCGTGTCACCGGCCAGCATCCAATGTCCTTTCGTACCGCAGGGCGCCCATTCGCCGCTGTTCGCTCAGCGGACGCGACGCCGCCGGGAAATATCCAGCTCAAACCGAAGAAAAACAGGAAGTGTTCGCCGGTGTTCGCCATCCGGCGCGGCCACGGCCGACTCGGCCTGGAATAGGACCGGTAGCAGCAACGCCCATCAGCGGCATCGTCCGGCGCGGTAAGGACAGCGAGCCCACCCGGCAGAACAGAGGCAGCATGACAGGCCATAAGACCCAGCTGCTTGACCCGTCGCCCCATTCTGCCCAGTCCCGTCTGCCCTCGGCAAGCATAACCAAATCAGGGGCGGACGTTCGACCTCGCCAGGCCGGGCCGAAGCTGCCGACAAGCATCACCGAACCGAAGGAGGCGAATAGTGCGCCTGGCCGAGACGATGGCCGACCGGCTGCTGAGCATGGTCCTGCCTGGCGCCACCGCGGACGCTGCATGCCCGCCGAAAGACAGGCTGGAGGACTGCGTCGGCAAGGACGGCCGCCGGTAGGGGAAGTACTGCTATCTCGGCGGCAACTGCAAATCACCTGCGGCAGTTGCTTCGAGACCACACAATCCTGCTAGCAATCGCCGGTATGACACAAGGTGCCTGCTAGCAATCAAGGAAGGCAAGATCGACATGCGTCTTTTGGCTATGGCCGCGGATCGCGTGCTAAGCACGGTAGTCCCGCGCGTTAACGCAAGTGCCTGCAGAGTATGTGAGACCTACCGTGTGACGTGCGAGTGCTCCTCGTACAAGGACCAGCTCGTCTGGTGGGACAAGAACTGCCACCGCGACGGCTGCCTGTGCACCGGAGCGCAACAATGCGGCGGCTGCTTCCCGACCGTCTACACGTGCAGTTGACCGGCTGATCCGGATCGCCGTGACCCGGAGTTATCGGACCGGGCGCGGCGTCCGGTTTCGCACTGGACCCTTGGAGAAATCGTGTCCATCCTGATCGGGGCGGTCGCCATCGTCGGCGCGCTGTGCTTGCTTGACCTGCTGCTGTCCTTCGGGGTAATCCGCCGACTGCGCGAGCACACCAGTCTCCTGGCGGAGGCCAGCGGCCATGGCGGCCCGGCGCGGGCGGTGATCGATCTCGCCGACGGCGACTCGCCCGCGGCGTTCTCGGCGACGACTACCACCGGAGGGCTTGTGACCGAGACGAGCGGATTGCGGATCGCCGCCTTCTTCTCCTCGTCCTGTTCGGTCTGCCCCGGCACGGTGCCGCCGTTCGCCGAGTTCCTCGCCAGTCACGGCATCAGCCGGGACGTCGTGCTGGCCGTGGTCCAGCACGACGAAGGCCCGCTGCCGGCGTACCTGGACGAGCTCGCGGGCGTCTGCCAGGTACATGTAGAGCCGAACGGGGGCCCGGTCGGCGACGCCTTCCGAGTGCGCGGCTACCCGGCCTTCTGCGTCCTTGACGACGACGCTACTGTGCTGGCGAGCGGTTACGACCCGGCGTCGGTGCTGTCCGTCCCCGCCTCGGCCGGCTCGGCCCTGCAGCACGCCAATGCGGGTTAGGCGGGTTCCCCGCGTCGCCCAGGCCCTCGGCTCGGCCCTTGTGTTGCCGTGGCGCGCCGGGCGCGGGGCGTTCCAGGCACAACTGCTCGTCGCGGTGGTGAACGGCCTGGCGCCTGTGCTGGCCGCCTGGCTGATGCGCGTGGTCTTCGACCGGCTTACCGGCAGCGGGCCGCGTTCGGGCCTACTCATCCCGGTCTTGGCGCTCGCCGCGGCCGGCGGCCTGGCCGGCATGCTCCCCTTTCTTGGTCAGTACCTGACCGCCCAATCCGGTCGCGCCGTCGAGCGGCACGCAACAGCTGAGTTGTTCACCGCCGTCGGTCGCCTGACCGGCCTGTGTAAGCTAGAGGATCCTCGCTACCTGGACGGGCTCAACATGGCCCAGCGGGCGGGAATGTCCGGGCCCGCGCAGATCCTCAGCGCCTTGACCGGGGCGATCCAATCCGCCGTGACCCTGACGGGCTTCCTGGTCACGCTGCTCTTGCTCAGTCCGGTGCTGGGGATAATCGTCATGGCCGCCGCGGTCCCCGGCGTCGTGGCCGAGTTCGGCGTCGCGCGTCGGCGCGCCGAACTGATGGCCGGGCTGAGCCAGGCCCATCGGCGGCAGTACTTTTACGCGAGCCTCCTGTCCACGGCGGCCGCGGCCAAGGAAATCCGGTTGTTCGGCCTCGGCGCGTTCTTCCGGCAGCGGATGCTCGCCGAACTCGGCGTCATCCAGCGGGAGAACCAGCGCGTCGACCGGCGGCAACTCGTGGCCTACACGCTGCTCGAGGCGCTCAGCGCGCTGGTCGCCGGGTTCGGCATGTGGTGGGCGATCTCAGCCGCGGCGCGCGGCAGCTTGACCATCGGCGACGTGTCGGTTTTCATCGCCGCCCTCGCGGCCGTGGGAACCTCGCTCGGCGCGGTCGTCGGCAGCGCCGCGCTGATGTACCAGGCGGCGCTCATGTTCGGCTCCTACCAGGACATCGTGACCGGCGGCCCGGACCTCCCGGTGCCTGCGGAGCCGGCGCTGGCCCGGCCGTTGCAGCGAGGCATCGAGCTCCAGGACGTGTGGTTCAGGTACGGCCCGGACCAGCCGTGGGCGCTGCGCGGAATCAGCTTCCAGGTCCCCGCCGGCCAAGCGTTTGCCCTGGTCGGCCGGAACGGCGCGGGAAAGAGCACGCTGGTCAAGCTGCTCTGCCGGTTCTACGATCCGGACCGGGGCCGGATCTTGTGGGACGGAGTGGATCTGCGCGATCTGGAGCCGACGGCGCTGCGGGACCGGATCAGCACGGTCTTCCAGGACTACATGAGTTATGAGCTCAGCGCGAGGGAGAACATCGCGGTCGGCGATCTGAGCACCGCCCCGGCCCGCGAGGCCGGTCCCGGCGACGCGGTGGTCAGCGCCGCCACGCAGGCCGGCATTCACGACGCGCTGCACGCGCTCCCCAAGGGATACGACACGCTGCTAACCCGCAGCTACCTAGATCTGGCGGATAGAGACGACCCGCAGACCGGGGTGCTGCTGTCCGGCGGGCAATGGCAGCGGGTAGCGCTGGCCAGAGCGCTGCTGCGCGGCGGCCGCGACCTGATGATCCTGGACGAGCCAAGCTCGGGTCTGGACGCGGAGGCCGAGTACGAAATCCACCGTCGCCTGCGTGCGTACCGTGGCGACCACACCACGCTGCTGATTTCGCACCGGCTGAACTCCGTGCGCGACGCCGATCACATCGTGGTCCTCGTCGACGGCGCGGTCGCCGAACGAGGAGATCACGATCATCTGATGGCGTCCGGAGGCACGTACGCGCGGCTGTTCGGACTCCAGGCCAGGGGGTTCGTAACCGCGCAGGCGGTGGCCGCGGATGGGTGAACTGTCTGTCGCCGTGCTCTGCCTGGCTGGCTGCGTCTTCGCGGCCTCGGCGGCGGCGAAGCTGCGCGGCCGCACGGCGTTCCGCGCGTTTCTCGCCGGGCTCCGGGACACCAGGCTCGTTCCCGGCCGCCTGCTGGCCGCCACCGGCGCGGCGCTGTGTATAGCGGAGTCGGGGGTTGCCGCCGGCCTGATCGCCGCGTGCACGCTGACCGCCACTGCGCGACCCGCCGGGATCGCGCTCGCCGAGATTACACTGGCCGCGGCCGCCATACTGACCACGGCGCTCGTACTCGGCGTCGCGATGATCATCCACCGCGGCACTCAGGCGCGCTGCGCCTGTTTTGGCGCGGGTTCTGGCCGGCCGTTGGGCCGTGCGCACCTGGTCCGCAACCTTGGCCTGCTCGCAGTGGAGGCGTGCGGGCTCGCCTGCTGCCCATTTGATCGCGCGCCGTCCGCGTCCGGGGCAGTGCTCGCCGCGCTGGTCGGCGGGGTAGGCGCGCTGATCGCCGTCCGCTGGGACGACATCGCCGATCTATTCGCGTCGGCCGGGCCGTCCGTTCCCAGGCAGCGGTCGCAGTGAAGCCCTTCCACCGAGTCGGGTTGGCTGCCTTTGCGCTGGCGGCTCCCGCAGCGGTCGCCGTTATGCTGGCCCGCCGGCGTTTCGCCATGGTCACCGTCGACGGCTTGAGCATGCTACCTACGCTGAAGGCCGGCGACCGGGTGCTGGTACGCCGAACAGGCGTCGGGCAACTGCGCCGCGATCAGCTCGCGGTGGCTGCGGAGGACGGCCGACACGCGGACGGTTCCCACGAGTGGGTGATCAAGCGAGTCGCCGCCGTGCCCGGTGACCCGCGTCCCACGTGCCTGCCGGACACGGCAGACCCGGCAAGCCGGGTGCCCGACGGGCATTACGTCTTGCTCGGTGACAACGCCGCGATCAGCTACGACTCCAGGCAGCGCGGCTATTTCACGGCGGGGCAACTGCTCGGCATCGTGGTCCGTGGTCCAGTCGACCCCGGACTGAGATCTCCATTCGATGGCGGTGGCAGGGTGCAGGCCAAGGAGATTGGCGATCACCGGATCCCAGCTACGGAACGTTACCGTCCGCCCGGCCAATCGGCGCGGGCACGCGCCCGGCGGCGTAAGGCCGCCTGAGGAGACCCGAACGGCCGACATTGGTATACGATCCGTCCACGGCTCGCCGACCACGGGTATCAAAACGGCTGGTGGGGCGGGTGGGGCTCGAACCCACGACCGGCGGATTATGAGTCCGCTGCTCTGACCGGCTGAGCTACCGCCCCGGCACCGGGTGCACATTACACCAGTTCGCGCTCGGCTGGTGGGTTAGGGTAACCGTGGTTCGGCAGGCGCGCGCGAGTGGAGGGCCGATGACGGCGGTGGATCAGGAGACGTTCGGCTTTCAGGCCGAGGTGGTTCAGCTCCTGGATTTGATGATCAATTCGCTGTACAGCAACAAGGAGATCTTCCTGCGCGAGCTGATCTCGAACGCCTCGGATGCCATCGACCGGCTGCGGCTGGAACTGCTGGCCAAGGGCGAGAACCCGGAGGATGAGGGGCCGCTGCGGATCCGGGTGTCCTACGACCGGGACGCGGGCACGGTCACGGTCGACGACAACGGGATCGGCATGAGCCGGGCCGAGGTCATCGAGCACATCGGCACCATCGCCAAGTCTGGGACGCGGGAGTTCTTCCAGGCCCTGACCGGTGACCAGCGGAAGGATGCCACGCTCATCGGGCAGTTCGGGGTGGGCTTCTATTCCGCGTTCATCGTGGCGGACCGGGTGGAGCTGACCACCCGGCGGGCCGGGCTAGCCGCCACCGAGGCGGTCCGGTGGAGCTCGGATGGCCGGGGCCAGTACACGCTGGAGGCGGCCGAACGCCCCACCCGGGGCACCACGATCGTGCTCCATCTCCGCGACGATGACCGGGATCTGCTGAGCGGCTACCGGCTGCGCTCCATCATCAGCACGTACTCCGATCACATCAGCCTGCCGATCGTCATGGCCGCCGAGGAAAGCGAGGAGGGCGAGCCGACCGAGGAAACCGTCAACCAGGCCTCGGCGCTGTGGACCCGGCCTAAGAGCGAGATCACCGACCAGGACTACACCGACTTCTACAAGCACATCGCCAGCGACTACGCCGATCCGCTGAGCTGGGTACACAGCAAGATCGAGGGGACCTACGAGTACACGCTGCTGCTGTTCATCCCCGCCCGGGCCCCGTACGACCTGTGGCTGGTGGAGTCCTCGCGGGGGGTTCGGCTGCATGTCCGGCGGATCTTCATCATGGAGGATTCCGGCCAGCTGATGCCCCGCTACCTGCGGTTCGTCCGAGGCGTGATCGACTCCGCCGACCTGCCGCTGAACGTGTCGCGCGAGCTGCTGCAGGGCAGCCGGGTAGTGGACCGGATCCGATCCAGCGCGACCAAGAAGGTGCTCCAGCTGCTGAAGGACCTGGCCGAAAAGGAGCCGGAGAAGTACGCGACGTTCACCAAGGAGTTCGGCGCGGTGCTGAAGGAAGGCATCGTCGAAGACCTGCCGAACCGGGACGAGATCGCCGGGCTGGCCCGCTTCACCACCACCCAGGGCGAGAACGTCCCGCTGGCCGACTACGTGGCGCGGTTGAAGGACGGCCAGGAGAAGATCTACTACCTGCTGGCGCCGACGCAGGCCGCGGCGAGCAGCAGCCCGCACCTGGAGGCGTTCCGGGCCAAGGGTGTGGAAGTACTGCTGCTGTCCGACGTGGTGGACAACTGGGTGGTCACCAGCCTGCGCGAGTTCGAGGGCAAGCAACTCCAGTCGGTCGCGCAGGGTGCCGCCGACCTAGGCGACCTGGAGGACGAGGCGGAAAAGGCGGCCCAGGACCAGGCCAGCACCGAGTTCGCCGACCTGGCGGCCAAGCTGAAGGAACTCCTGGACGGGCAGGCCTGGGACGTGCGGGTCACCAGCCGGCTGACCACCTCGCCGGCCTGCATCGTGGCCAACGAACCCACCTCGGACATCAACCTGATGCAGCGGCTGCGCGGCTCAGGCCTGCCGAGCCAGCCGGTACTCGAGATCAACCCCAAGCATCCGCTGGTGGAACGGCTTAACCGCCACCAGGACGACCCGCGACTGGGCGACTGGGCCTCGGTCCTGTTCAACCAGGCGGTACTCACCCTCGGCGCCCGGATCGACGACCCCGCCGCCTTCGTCACCCGCCTCAACGACCTCCTCGCCGCGCTGGCTATCGATGAGGAGGGCGGCGAAGGTTAGACGGCGGGGAGGTGGACGCTGATCACGGCGGAGCGGCCGCCGCGGACGACGGCTAGGGCGTCCTTGAGGATTGCGGGCAGCTCATCGGGGTCGTCGACGGTGGCGGCGTAGGCGCCGCCGGCCGCGGCCGCGATGCCGGCCAGGTCGGCCTCGGGCTCGAACGAGACGTGGAAGTCGTCCGCGGCCGCGGCGGCGCCCTGGCCATGCACCCGAAGCGTGGAGAACTTGGGCGCGGCCCAGCCCCGGTTGTCATAGATCACGGTCAGCGACGGGGTGTCATACCGGCGCGCGACCCACTGGGCCGAGGCTGGCACCCCGAACAAGTAGGAACCGTCACCGACCAGGGATACCACGGTCCGTTCGGCAGAAGAAGCGAGCTTAGCCCCGACGGCGCCGCCACCAGTGAAGCCCAGAGAACCGCCGCCGGACCCCAGGTATGACCCGGGGATGCTGGGCCGCAGGTGTTCGGCGACGATCTGGTAGTTGGTGATCGCTTCGGTAAGCACGAGCGAGTCGGTGCCGGCTAGCAGGTCCCGGACGCACGCGGTCAGGTACCGGGGGGTGATCACACCGTCCGCGGGCTGCTCGAGTGCGTCCAGAGCGGCGATGCGAGCCTGGTGAGCGGCGGCGAGCTGTGCCCGGCGGGTCTCCACTAGCTGGGCTTCGGCCAGATTTTCATCCCGAACGAGCCGGGCGATCTGCGCCAAGGCCACCTGGGAGCCGGCCGCGGCGAAGCGCCGCGCGGCGATCTGCCACAGGGGCATGGTGGGCCGTAGGGGGTCGACGTCGATGACGTAGATCGCGGCGTCGGGCGCGGGCCGGTTGGTGGCCGGGATCCACGGCACATGGCTGTCGACGACCAAGATGACGTCGGCTTCGGCTAGCGCCGGATGCTGGTCGGTGGTGGTGAACTGGTAGCCGCAGTGCAGCGGGTGGTCCCCGGGGAAGTTGGCGCAGAACGCGGCTGACTCCAGCACACCGATGGCGAGCTGCTCGGCCAGCTCGACCAGCACCGGCACCGCGCCGGGGTTCCGGCCAAGGTAGGACGTGACGATGAGCGGGTGCCGGGCGCGGGCCAGCGCGGTCGCGATCTCGCGGGTCACCCCGGTGGTCAGCGCGGCCGGCTCGACCGGCCGGAACTGCGCCGGATCCACGGTGTACGGCTCGAGCGGCTCCTCCATCACCTCGCGCGAGCCGATCAGGTACACCAGGCCGGCCGGGTCGCTGCGCGCGATCTGCAGGGCCCGGTGGACGAGCTGCTTGACATTGCGCCCGCTGCGGATCTCGTTGTCGTACTTGACGAAGCCGCGCAGGATGCCGCGCTGGTCGCGGGCGTCCTGGATCCAGTGGATGAACTCGTTGCGGCTACCGGGCAGCTCGCCTTCCTGCGTATGCGGGGAGGTGCCGGCGAAGATCAGCACCGGGACGTGGCCGCGCATCGCGTTGTTGACCTCGCCGCCGAGGTTCTGGGTGCCGTCGCCCACGTGTACTAGCACGGCCTGCGGCTGCCCGGTCACGCTGGCGTAGGCGTGTGCGGCGGACAACGCGACCGTCTCGTGCGGGCAGATGATCAGGCGCGGGAACGCGCTTTCCCGGCCTTCGGCCCGGGCTTGGGCGTACGCCTCGATCAGGCCCGGATGGTCGCTGCCGAGGTTGGCGAAGGCGTAGCTGACGCCAGCCTCGGCGAGAGCCTCGAGAAAAGCCGTGCTGGTCGTGTAACCAGCAGTGCTGGTATGGCCGCCTACGGCGGCGGGCATGAATCAGTACCGTCCAGCGGTCTGCATGGACATCGCGTGCTCGACCAGGGTGACCAGGGTGGCCTTGGTCGACTCCCGGTTCCGCGCGTCGCACGGGATCACCGGTACGTCGGGTGAGATGGCCAGCGCCTCGCTAACGTCACGGGACCGGTGCGGGAACTGTCCGTGGAAGCCGTTGATCCCGATTACGAACGGCAGCCCGGACGCCTCGAAGTAGTCGACCGCGGGGAAGGAATCGGCCAGGCGGCGGGTGTCGACCAGCACGACCGCGCCGATGGCACCCTGGATCAGGTCGTCCCACATGAACCAGAACCGGTGCTGGCCGGGCGTGCCAAACATGTACAGCACCAAGTCCTTATCCAGCGTGATACGCCCGAAGTCCATGGCCACCGTGGTCGTGGACTTGTCCGGCACGTGCGACAGGTCATCGACGTCGGTGCTGGCCACGGTCATCACGGCCTCGGTGGTCAGCGGAGTGATCTCCGACACCGAGCCCACGAAGGTCGTCTTGCCTACACCGAAACCGCCAGCCACGACGATCTTCACCGACGTCATGGCGGGAGCGTCGGCCCTGGGCTGCGCGACGCTAGATCTTACGGAGTCCACTGAGCACCCTTTCGAGCAGATGGAGGTCCGGACGGCCCTCCGAGTCATCGCGCTGGTGGATGCGGACGAGCCCGTCCGCACTCATATCCGCGATGAGAATCCTGGCCACGCCGAGCGGCAACCGCAACACCGCCGACACCTCCGCCACCGACCTCCAGTCCCGGCAGAACTGCAGGATCGCCTGGCACTCCGGTGCCAGTACGGATAGATCCCGAGGCTCCAGGACGGTGGCGGTCACCAGAGCCTCGATGGCGAGCTGGTACCGGGGCTGCGTGCGCCCACCGGTAACCGTATACGGCCGGACGAGCCTGGTGGTCCCGTCCTCCTCAGCCGCAAAGCCGAAACCGGACCTTGCCGGTCCCGGCCCTTCGTCCCACAAGCCGGCCCGGGCTCCTGCACTCTGCCAGGAACCAGGCAAGCCCACGAACGGTGACCGGTCGTCACTTCGCCCTTGGCCAGCCACTTAAACCTCCGGTCACCTTCGCCCGTCACCGGGGATGGCAGCTTGCATGACGCCGCGGGTGGCGGGCGTCAGTACTCGCCCGGCCCGCTCAACCAGCAGGGTCATCTCGTAGGCCACGAGACCGAGATCGCAGGTCGACGCGGCGAGCACAGCAAGGCTGGAGCCGTTGCTGATCGCCATGACCACCAGCACACCTCGCTGCATCTCTACCACAGTCTGCACGACCGCGCCGCCCTCGAAAACCCGCGACGCGCCCTGGGTCAAGCTGGTCAGCCCCGAGGTGACCGCGGCCAGCTGATCGGCCCGCTCTTGGGGAAAACCGGCGCTGAACGCGAGCGGCAGGCCATCGGATGACACCACCACCGCGTGCGCGACATCGGGGACCCGCTCCACGAAGTTCGTGATCAGCCAGTTGAGGTCCTGCGCGGGGCGCCCTGGCGTGCTCATGGGCACTCCTCTCGTCGCCCGTTCATACAGGTTCCTCCTCCTGGTTTCGTGGTGCGTGGGACTTCAAGCTTCATCGGTCCTACGACTCCTCGGTCTGGGGTGCGGCGGCGCGGCCCTCGCGCACGCCTCGCTGGAAGCTGGCCATGCGGGTTCTGGCCACATCCGGCGATCTGGCCGGTAGGTCGACTTCGGTGTCGCCGCCTCCGCCGCCAACCGAGCCGGGTACGAGGTTAGCCCTCGGCACCCGTCTGGGCAGGCCCGCCTGGGTGGTATCTCCCGCCGACGGCGCCGCGAGCGCCTGGGCGGCTCGCCAGCCTTCGTCGGCGGGCGAGGTCCACGCCTGGGCGGCCACCTGGCCGGACTGGGCGGCCACCTGGCCGGACTGGACCCCTTGGGCCCCTTGGCCCCCCTGGACCCCTTGAGCGGGTGCTGGGGCCCGTGCTGTGGTGACGTTCTTGCCGCTGCGGCGGAACCAGTCCGACTCGAGCGAGTCGAAGATCGGCAGCCGCGACTCCTGGACGCTGGGGGGCGGGACCATCACCTGGCCGGAATCGGCCGCGCTCTCCGTCCCCTGGGCACCGTTCGGCCCGGAGTCGCCCGCGCTGGGACCATCCCCGCCGTACACGTTCTGGCTGCCGATCGCCGGAATGGCGGGCGCCTGCGGTGGCGCCTGCCCGCCGAACGAGGGCAGCCTGCTGGGGCCAAGGCCCGCGGCGCCGCCCGGCGTCGCCGAAGGGCGGGGGGCGATCTCGTTCGCACCGTCGTCGACCGCGCCGTTGGTGGGCGTCGTGCTCCTGTTGCCGTTGGGCCGCCCGCGCGCCGGAAGCGTCTCCCCCGAGCCATTCCCGGCGCCCGGGACCGAGCCCCTCGCGTCCGGGCCGGCGTCCGCGGCCGGAGTGAAGTTCGGGGCCGTCGGCGCCGACGGCGGGATGGACGAGAACCTCGGGATGCGCGCGGCCGCGGTGGCTTGTGCTTCCGCCGAGGTCGCCGAGGGCGGTGCGGACAGCGACGGCGCTGGCCCGTAGTCGTCGGCCTCGAAGCGGCGGAGCCGACCGAGCGGCGGCGCCACCTCGGCCGCGGCCACCGTGTCGGGCAGCCAGATCAGCGCGGTCAGGCCGCCGGCCTGCCCATGCCGCAGGCGGACCCGGACGCCGTGCCGAGCGGCCAGCCGGCCGACCACGAACAGGCCCATCCGGCGGGACACCGCGACGTCGACCACCGGCGGGTTGTCCAGCCGCCAGTTGGCGTGCGACATTTCCTGGTCTGAGATGCCCACACCGTTGTCGGTGATGTCCAGCAGCACGCCACCGCTGCTCAGCGGCTGGCCGGACACATACACCTGGCTGTCTTCGGGCGAGAACGTGGTCGCGTTCTCCACGATCTCCGCGACCAGGTGCACGACGTCGTTGACGGCCTGGCCGACGACCACGATCCCGGGCTGCACGTTGAGGACGACCCGCTCGTACTGCTCGATCTCGGAGATCGCCGCGCGCAGCACGTCGACCAGCGCCACCGGCTGGCTCCAGCGCCGGGTCACCTCGTGACCGGCCAGAACCAGCAGGTTCTCGGAGTTGCGGCGCATGCGGGTGGCCAGGTGGTCCAGCCGGAACAGGCTGGACAGGCGGCCGGAGTCCTGCTCGCTCTGCTCGAGGGAGTCGATCAGCGACAGCTGCCGCTCGATCAGCGACTGGCTGCGCCGGGACAGGTTGATGAACATGGCGTTCAGGTTGCCGCGCAGCATGGCTTCGTCCGCGGCCAGCCGGACCGCCTCCCGGTGAACCTGGTCGAACGCCCGCGCGACCTCACCGATCTCGTCGGTGGAGTCGACCCCGATCGGCTCGATGTCGACGCTCTCGTCCGCGCCCTCGCTCTGGCTGAGCCGTAGCACCATCGTCGGCAGCCGGCGGCCGGCCACGTCGAGCGCGTCAGCGCGGAGCTTGCGCAGCGGGCGGATCAGCGAGCGGGCCACGATGATCCCGACCAGCGCGACCAGGAGCAGCAGCAGCAGGGTCACCAGGCTGATGACCAGCAGGTCCGTCTGGGCGTTGGACCTGGACGTATCGGCCAGCGTGGAGATGTTGCCGGTCAGACCGTCGGTGACTTGCCTTATCTTGCCGATGGTGGACGACATGGCGCCGTCCACGTTGGTCGGAGCCAGGATGCCCTGCTGCTGCTGGGTGAGCCGGTGCGGCCCGTTGCCGATAAGCAACGCCTCCGCGAGTGATTCCTGGTTGTCGGCGGTAGCGACCGGCTGCCCGGTCACCGTGTTGGTGTAGTTCTGCTGTTCGGCCAGAGGGACCGCGGCCTTGAAGTTGGCCAGGTCCACTGTTTCCTGCCGCTGTGCCTGCAGGAGGCTGGTGTCGTTGTCGGGCGATAGCGACGGCGGCGACAAGCTGACCGCCTCGAGCATGAGGGCCCGCTGAACCGACGCGGAGTCTTGGACCTGGAGCAGTGCGCCCAAGGCGATGACGTCGCTACGGAGATCGGTACCGGAGGCCTCGTTCCCGACCACGCTGCTGAATGTGTTCGCGGGCTGGATGATGTTCACGGCGTAGGCCTGCATGATTCCCGTATCGGGGAATTGCGTGTTGGCCACCGCCGCGCGGACGTACGGCAGGGTTTGCACCCCCACTTGCAGCGCGTTCACCGCCTGCACCACGGCGAGCTGATAGCCGCCGCCGACCGTGATGCCGTTGGTCAAGGCGGTGACCCCGGCGGCGGCGCTATCGGTGGCCCGCTGCGCGGTCCTCAGCTTGGCCGAGAAAGCACTCCTATTCGCTGTGGAGGCGATCGAGTAGTCTCGTTCATCCTCGAGCGCCTGGATATACCTGACCACCGCGCTGTTGAGCTGGGCGAGGTGCTGAACCCGGCCGGTCGTCTGCCAGTTGCCGACGTCCACGTTGATGGTCAGCGCACCGAGCACCGCCGCGGTCAGGAACGGCACCGCGATCAGGGCGGCCAGCCGCCACCGGACGCGCCAGTTGCTGAGGGCGAACCGCGACCGCGTCGAGCGGGGCGGTCGCGGCTGGGAGGTCCCGGCCAGGCCGGTCCCGGACGGGGACTCCACCTGAGGCTGGGCCACGACCGCGGACTGCGGTCCCGAGCTCGCCGCGTCCCGTCCCCCGACGGCAGCCGAGCCGTCAGTGGTGGCTCTTCCGCCCGCGAGAGGCACCGAACCCTCCCCGCCGGCTGGCCCCGCGCTGACGGTCCCGGCCCCACCAGATGGGTCGCCGGGGTTCGTCACCGATCGTCTACGCACTACGTTCGCACCTCGCATCGGCAAGCCCGAGCCAGCGCACATGCCCGGCTGAAGCGGCGCAAGCTACTCTCCCTACGCACCCTGTTTTCCCTTTTTGCAACGATCGCCGCCGCTCGGGCAACAAGGCAGCCGAGCCACACTCTCACGTTACAAATCGGGTAAGGACATACAATCATCTTCTGGGTGGCCGCCACGAGACATTCGCCAGTAAACCGGCGAGATCTTCGCCGAGAAGGTCAATCGCGCCGTCTGGCTTAGGCGGGGGTCGGCCGAATCAAGTTGGCAATTAGTAATCGCATAGTAACCTTCCGTACTGCTTCCGGCCTGCGGCGGTCCGTCGCCAGCCCGGTTACGGCCTCAGGGAAGTAACGCGGACACAAGCGGCAAGTGCCAGCTAATCAGCCTATTATGATGATAATGCCGCGCCGATTGTTAGCTCATTAGGATCACGCCGAATAGCACGCTCGCGGCCAGGACTAGGCGCGCCGATGCCCAGCCGCTGCTACCGGTCATTGCTGCGGCAGGTACTTAATACTGCCCAGGACGTGGTCGCGGATTATCGCGGCCACCTGCTCCTCATCTCTGTGTTTGAGCGCCCTGACCAGAGCATCGTGCTGCCGAGCCGATTCCTCGTGCGGCCGCCCGGCTTGCGGGCCGCGCGGGAACGACCGCCACAGCAACCTCATGAGGAGAAGCAGCATCGGCGAGCGTGCGCACTCGTAGACCCGAAAATGAAACTGCCGGTTGAGTTCCGCCAGCCGGTCGTCACCCGGCAGGCACGCCGCAACCTCCCGGTGACGGGCTTCGATATCCGCGATGTCATCGTCGGTGATCTTGGCCACGGCAAGGCTTCCCGCCAGCGCCTCCAGGGCGGCCAAGATCCGGTAGTTCTCTTCCAGCTTCTCCGACTCAGTGCGCGCGACGGTGGCGCCCCGGTGCACGTCGGTAACCACCAGACCCTCTGACTCGAGCCGCCGGAGCGCCTCGCGCACCGGCGTGTAGCTCACGTCAAACTGTTCGGCAAGGTCACGCTGCCGAAGCGGCGTGCCCGGCGACAGCAGACCGTCCGTAATGAGGTCTCTGATTACGTCCGTCACCATGTCACTCTTGCTGACGTATGTGCCCCGTGGCCGCATCATCGGCTGCCGCACCGGGGCAGCTGGATCGTCGCTGGTTCCGCCCGGGCGATCGGAGGCGGAGCCTCCCCGATCGCCGGCCTCGGTCATGGCTCTCGACCCGAAGTCGGATGCGTTGGGGTATTGACATCGCGCGCGGCCAGCCCAGACGGAGACTGTCTAGGCGGGGACTGCACGGCCGGGGAATCGGTTCCGGATTGGCCGAGAAAGACCTCGCGGATGTCGGGCCGAGCGAGAATGTCGCCGGCCGGGCCCGCGATCTCAACTCGTCCCGCAACCAGGATGTAGGCCCAGTCAGACACACCGAGCGCCTCGAATGCCTTCTGCTCGACCAGCAGCACGGCCGTCCCGGAGTCGGCCAGCCGCCGGACCTGGTCCCGCAGCACCGACCGGGACAGCTCCGGCGACAGGCCGGAGGTAGGTTCGTCGAGGACGAGAACGGCCGGCTCGACCATCAGCACTCGCCCCACCGCGAGCATCTTCCGTTCGCCGCCGCTGAGCTTGCTCGCCGTCCGCGACCGCATGTCCGCCAGGGCCGGGAACGTCGACATCACCTTGTCGATCCTGGCGGCCAGCTGCGGTTTCGTGAGCAGGTAGCCGCCCATCTCCAGGTTCTCGGTCACCGTCAGGCTGTCGAATACGTCCTTGTTCTGCGGTACGAAGCCCAGTCCCCGGCGGGCCAGGAGATGCCCGCGCCAGTTCGTCACGTCCCGGTCCTTGAACGTGACCGTGCCGGCCATCACCGGGAGTCGGCCGGTCACGGCCTTGAGCAAGGTGGACTTGCCGGCGCCGTTCGGCCCGATGACCGAGACCACCTCCCCTGGCCTGACGCTGATGCTCACGTCGGACACGATCGCGGCGCCGCCGTATCCCGCCGCGACGCCATCTAGGCGCAGGATCGCCGGGCGCCCCTCCCGCTCGCCCGGTGCGCTACCCGATGAGATAGGCATCCAGCACCTCTTGATCGGAACGGACATCGGCCATGGTCCCCTGCGAGATCACCCGTCCCTGGGCCATGACTACGACGGGGTCACACAGCCGCTCCACCACGGCCAGCTCGTGCTCGATCATCAGCATCGTGAGACCCTCACCGACCAGGTTGGCCAGATGCTGCTCGATCCTGCGGGCCAGGGACGGGTTCACGCCCGCCATCGGCTCATCGAGCAGCAGCAGCGCGGGATTGGCCATCAGCCCGCGCATCAGCTCCAGCAGGCGTTTCTGGCCGCCGCTGAGGTTCCCGGCGTACTCATCTTCCTTGGCGGACATGTCGAAGCGGACCAGCAACTGCCGGGCGCGCTCCACCGTTTGCCGCTCCTGCGGCCGCCAGTACCGCTTGCCGAGCGCCGCCTGCCACAGCACCTCGCCCCGCTGGGCGGGCGCCGCGACCAGCAGGTTCTCCAGTACGGTCAGCCCGGCGAACTCACTGGAGAGCTGAAAGGTGCGGATGATCCCGCGCCGGGCCACCTGGTAGGAGGGCAATCCGGTGAGGTCCTTCCCACGGTAGGAAACCGTCCCGGCGCTCGGCTTGAGCGCACCGGCGATGATGTTGAGCGCGGTCGACTTCCCGGCACCGTTGGGCCCGATCAGCCCGGTGATCCGGCCGGGCGGGACGGTGAAGGACGCGCCGTTCACCGCGTGCACCCCGCCGAACTCGCGATGCAGGTCCTCAACGACAAGCCCGGGAGCGGAGAGGTCGCTCATTCCCCGGTCCCCACGGGTTTCCCGGTCCCCACGGGCACCTTGTCCCTGGCGGTCACCGGGAAGCGGCGCCGCCGTTCGGGAATCACACCACGCGGCCAGAACCACAAGAAGATGAGGGCGAGCGCGCCGACGACGATCCACTGCAGGGCGTCGATCAGCCCCGGCGGCCCGAACTGCGGAATGAACCGGGTGGCCTCGAGGAAGGCGACGGGTACGAGCAGCGCGCCGACCATGACGCCCAGGTTGTTGCCGGACCCGCCCACGATGACGGCGGTGAAGTACACGAACGTTTCCGGGTACAGCCACCCACCGGGGGACCAGGCGGAGATGAACTCCACCAGGACGGCGCCGCTGATGCCGGCGATCACGCCGCCCAGGATGAACGCGGTCATCCGCAGCCCGGTGACGTTCTTGCCCAGCGCCGCCGCCGCCTGCTCGTTGTCGCGGACCGCGCGCAGCGTGCGCCCGAGCGGCGAGCTCGTCACGATGTGCACGAGCCAGTACACGCATACGCAGATCACGGCCGTGAGGCCCACGAAAAACCACTGGTAACCGATCGGCGACAGGTTGACCAGCGTGGCCAAGGGCTTGGGCACCAGGGCCAGGCCGTTCGGCCCGTTCACCAGCCCGACCTGATTGGTGGCCACGCTGGTCGCGATCAGCGACACCACGAGCATGACCATGGCCTCGTAGTCACTGCGCAGCCGCCGGACGGTGACCCCGCTGACCAGCGCCGCGAGCAGGCCGCCGACCAGCCCGGCGGCCAGGATCGGCAGCGGGAAGGGCAGGTGCGCGCCGCCGACATACTGCTGGAACCCGCCCTGGCTGGGGGGCTGGGCGGGTCCGAGGGTGAGGACCGCAGCCGTGTACGCCCCTGCGGCCTGGAAGATGATGAAGGCGAAGTTGACCAGGCCGGCCACGCCGAACTGCAGGTTGAGCCCCCAGCACGCCATCACGTCAACGCCGAGGTAGACCAGCACCGTCGAGATGTAGAACTGCCAGGCGACGCTCACGCCGCGACCTCCTTGCGGATGGCGACCTCCGACAAGATGCCCTGCGGCCGGGCCAAGAGCACGATCACCAGGATCACGAAGGCGACGACGTCCTTGTACTCGGGGTTGAAGATGGCCGCCGCCACCTCAGTGGTGAGCCCGATAACCAGGGCGCCCAGCATGGCCCCGTAGGGCTGGCCGATCCCGCCGAGCACCGCGACGGCCACGATCGGGATCAGGAACTGCGACCCGGTCGTGTCGGTGAACGCCGTCACGTTCATGACCAGGATGACGCCGGCCAGGCCGCACAACGCGCCCGAGATGGCCCAGGCTAGGTCGATGACCCGGTCGGTGGCGATCCCGCAGTTGCGGGCGAGGTCGGGGTCGGCGGCGGTGGCGCGCATCGCCTTGCCCAGCTTGGTGTAGCGGAGCAGCAGGTGGATGAGGATCATGACG
This sequence comes from uncultured Actinomycetes bacterium, assembly GCA_963787645.1. Classification (GTDB taxonomy): domain Bacteria; phylum Actinomycetota; class Actinomycetes; order Streptosporangiales; family Streptosporangiaceae; genus Palsa-504. The sequence goes on from CAWBDS010000010.1 coordinate 196,986, forward strand.
ACGACCGCGATGGCGATGATGGCGAGCTGAATGGTGGTGAACACCGTCCCGGCGATGTGCACCGACGAGGGGGTGGGCAGCTTCAGGCTGAAGAAGTTGGCCCCGAAGCCGGCCAGCAGGCCGTTCTGCACGATAAGGCTGACCGCGATGGTCACGATGATCATGCCGAACAGCCGTGTCCCGCGCCGGACGAACGGGGTGTAGATGCCCCGGTTGAGCAGCACGGAGAACACGGATCCGAACGCCGCGCCCGCCACCAGGGCCAGCCACACGCTGACGCCGGCCCTGGTGACGAGATAGGCGATGAACGCGGCGGCCGTCATGATGTCGCCGTAAGCGAGGTTGAGGATGTTAGTCACCCCGAACTGGAGGGTGAACCCGACACCAGCCACCGCCAGGATGGAGGCGGTGACGATGCCGAACCCGATCGCGGGAACGATCGTGTTCACGGCCACCGCCCCATCCGTGCCCCGCTGCCGCCGGCCATCACGTCCGGGTCACTTGCTGATCGCCGCTATCTGAGCTGCCGTTACCGAGCCGACCAGGTCGAGATTCCCGCTCACGTATCTCGCGGCCTCGAACGCTCCGGTCGAGTTGTGCCATTGGTTGAACACGATAGGGCCGCCCGCGCCGACGTACTGGATCTGCTTGCCCGCCGCCAGCGCGGCCTTCCCGGCGGCGAAGCTCGTCACGACGGTCTTACCGGAGCCCGGCTCGGTGACCGCCATGACGTCCTTGTTGAATACCGCGGGGCTGGTGCTGTGGGCCGCGAGCATCGCGAGCGCCATGATGTTGACGCCATCGTAGTAGGTCATCGAATACGGGTCGCTGCTCCACTGGCTGGGCTGGGGCACCTGCGACTTCGACGCCAGCAGGGCGTTGTTGAAGGTCTGCCAGGCCGGGCCGGTCGTCGGCGCATACGGCTGCATCCCCTCGAAGTACTTGACCATGGACGCCGCGCCGATCGCGCCGTTGACGGCCTTGAGCCACGGCGCCTGCAGGCTCACCTCCGTGCCGATCACCGGCAGCAGCCCCTTCAGCTGCTGCAGCTCGGACAGGAAGGTCGCCCCGGTCTGCGGGTCCACCTCGGTGAAGATCACTTGGGGATGGGTGGCCAGGATGCTCTCGACCTCGCTGCGATAAGAGCTCTGGTCGAGCGCGAAGGGCTTGTTGTAGGTGATGGTCCCGCCGAGTCCGGTGAAGGCTTTGACCAGCGTCGGCACGTCCGACTGCGCACCCGCGTCGTTGCCGAACACCGCGGCCGCGCGGGTGTAGCCCGCCTGGTGCGCCCACAGCGCCATCGCGTAGCCCTTGACGTCGTCGGCGGGCGTGATCCGCCAGAAGTAGTTGTAGGTGCTGTGATCAAAGGCGGCCTGGCCGGTGTCGACAAACATCGGCACCTTGCCGGTGTTCAGCAGCGGGACGGTGGCCAGCGCCTCATCGGAGCTGGGCCCGAGCACGCCGACCAGCGATGTCTCGGTCGCCATCATCTTCTGCGCGGCCGGCACCGCGTCGGCCGGGTCGCCCCGGGTGTCTTCCTGGACGCAGCTCATCTTGTGGCCGAGCACACCGCCATCGGCGTTGATCAGCCGGATCGCGGGAATGCAGCCACCGACCATTTCCGGCCCGAATGCCGCGTCCGGCCCGGTGAACGGGTTGAATTCCCCCACCACCAGCGTCGACGCCGGGGAACTACCACCTCCGCTACCTCCGCCCGAGGAACTGCAAGCGGCGACGGACAGGAGTGCGAGCGCCGCTGCCAGCGCTGTCACGGCGAGCCTCATAACGCACCTCTTCAGATGATGAGCCGCCCGCACCGCAGCGCACGCCAGGGTTGGTCACGCGTCCTGGCCGGGCAGCAGCGCGATGGCCTCGATTTCTACCAATGCCTCTGCGATGGCGAGTGCGCTGACCTCCACCAGCGTGCTCGCCGGCCGGGCGTCGCCGAAGTAGCGGCGGCGCACCGTATTGACGGCCGGCCGGTCGGCCACGTTCAGCAAGTACACACCGACACGAACAACATCGTCGAAGGTAGCACCAGCGGCCCGCAACACTAGACCCACGTTGTCAAGCACCTGTTCCGTCTGCCTGACCACGTCGCCGGCGCCCACAAGGTCTCCGTCGGCGTCGACCGGCAGCATACCGGAGACGTAAAGGAATCCGCCCGCTTTGACCCCATCTGTGTAGTGGCTGATGGGCTCCGCCAGCTGCCCGGCCAGCCGGATCCGCTTCATGAGGGGTCTCCCGACGGTTGGAGGATGCGGATCATGAGCGGGCTCGGGTGGAACCCGTTGCACGGATTGAGATCCTGCGGGCAGGCGGAGACCGAAACGATCGAGTCCATCAGCGTCTCCAGCACTAGCTTGTCCCCGGCCTTCCCGGTGGGGATCTCGTTGCCGAACGTCCGGTCGGGGTGAATCGGGGCATTCTGGAAGAAGTTGAACGGATCGGGGATCTGCCACTCGGCGATCCCCCACGGCGCTAGCGCCTCGGCGAAATTCGTCCGGCAGCTGCGGTGGCCCTCGACCCCGTAGTCGAGCCGGTAGCGCCGGTCGTCGCACATCGAGGTGATGATGTCGTTCCGGCCCACGTCATCGCGGATGATCTGGAACATCGGGTGCCGCCAGTTGCTGTCCAGGCGGTCTCCGACTACGGCGGTCAGCCGTAGCAGCGCGGACCGGGTATGGGTGGTGGACAGCCACTCGGTCCGGTCGCGCTCCGCGAACGCGACGAAGTCGGCGACCTGCTGCCCCTCCAGATCAGTAATCTCCACCAGCTGGCCCGCCCGGGCGGCAAAGGCCGCGCCGTGCCCGCCCGGAATCAGGATCTCCCGCAGGGAAGCTTCATTACCCATGGCGAGGATTGTGCGTCATATATAATCCTTGGGTCAAGCCGATCCGCATAATCTACCGAAAAACGGACAGCCCGGCGCCCGAGCCCGTGCGCCGGGGCCCGGGCGCGTGCGCTTACTTGATGAGCGGTGCGAGCTGGGCGGCCGAGATCTGGTCCACCAGGTTGAGGTTCCCCGACGAGTCGTAGGCCCCGATCTCGAAGCCGCCGCCCGAGTTGTGCCACTGGTTGAAGTCGATAATGCCGGTGGCGCCGATGTAATCGATCTGCTTGCCGGCTTTGAGCGCTGCGAGGCCCTCCGCGTACGTATGCACGACCTGCGCGACCGGGGAGGCCGTGGTGATCGACGGGATGGCGGCATTCCATACGGACGGACTGAGGCTGTTCGTCTTGGTCGCGGCCAGCGCCATGAGCATGATCGAGTCGTAGTACGTCATCGAGTACGAGTCGGTGCTCCACTGGGCCGGCTTGGGCACCGAGGGTGAGGCCAGCAGGTTCTTGTTGAACACCTGCCACCCGGGCCCCGAAGCGGGGGCGTAGGGCTGCTCGGCCACGAAGTACTTGGTCAGCGCCGCCTTGCCGATCGACCCAGCCATCGCGGTAAACCAGGAAGGCTGGATCGTCACATCGGTGCCGACCACCGGGATCAGGTGGCCTAGCTGCTGCAGCTCGGCCAGGTAAATCGCGTTGGACCCCGGCGAGGTTTCGGTGAAGATGACCTGCGGCTTGGCCGCGATGAGCTGCTGGACCTGCGACTGATAGGAACTCAGGCCCAGCGGGATCTTCTGATTGACGACCATCTGCCCGCCCACCTCGCTGTAGCCCCTCAGCAATGTCGGCACGCCGGTCCCTGCGCCACCGGTGTCGTTGCCGAACACCGCCGCGCCCCGGAGCAGACCCTTCTGCTTGGCATACAGCGCCATCGCGTAGCCGCGCACGTCGTCGGCGGGGACCAGACGCCAGAAATACTTCAGCGTGTTGTGGTCGAACGACGACTCGCCGGTGTCGGCAAACATCGGGATCTTGGCCGCGTCGATCAGCGGGGCGGTCGCGTCCGCCTCGTCCGAGCTCGGGCCCAGCACGCCGAACAGATGCGGCGTGGTGGCCAGCATGTTCGCCGCGGCGGTGACCGCGGCGTCCGGGACGCCTTGGGTGTCCACGGCCTTGCAGGTTATCTGGTGACCCAGCACGCCGCCTGCCGCGTTAACCGCGCTCAACGCGGCCTGGCAGCCCGCCCACATCTCCGGCCCGAATGAGCCATCCGAGCCAGTGAACGGATTGAACGCCGCGACCGTGAGAGTAAAGTTCTTTCCGGCTCCGGGCTGCGCGGACGACGAGCACGCCGCCGTCACCGAGACCGCCAGGACCGCAACCGCCGCCAGCGCGCTAGCGCGGGTCCGGCGGGATCTCCGAGAAGCCATGTGGCGGATGCTACCCCAGTCCCAGCTCCCGGGAGATGAGTATGCGCTGGACTTCCGAGGTACCCTCGCCGATCTCCAGGACCTTCGCGTCGCGGTAGAAGCGCCCGACGGCCGACTCGTTCATGAATCCGTAGCCGCCGAAGACCTGGGTGGCGGCGCGGGCATTGTCCATGGCCGCGTTCGACGCGACCAGCTTGGCGATCGCGGACTCCTTCTTGATCGGCAGGCCGGCGACCAGCCGGGCGGCTGCATCGTACCAGGCCAGCCGCGCGGTGTGCGCGCGCGCCTCCATGTCCGCGACGGCGAACTGGATCGCCTGGTGCTGTTCCAGCCGACGGCCGAATGCCTCGCGCTGGCGGGCGTACCGGACGCACTCGTCCACGCAGCCCTGGGCCAGGCCGGTGGCCAGCGCGGCGATCGCCACCCGGCCCGCGTCCAGGATCTCCAGGAACTGGGCGTAGCCCCGGCCGCGCTGGCCGAGCAGGTTCTCCGCCGGGACCCGCACGTTGTCGAAGGACAGCTCGCGGGTGTCGGAGGCGCACCAGCCGACCTTGGAGTACTCCGGTCCCGGAACGAAACCGGGTGTTCCGTTCGGGATGATGATCGCGCTGATCTCCTTACGGCCACCCTCGTCGCGGCCGGTGATGGCCAGGGCGGTGATCACGGAGCTGATCGAGGTGCCCGCGTTGGTGATGAAGGCCTTGCTGCCGTCCACCACCCACTCGTCGTCCTCGAGCCTGCCGGTGGTGCGCATGCCGCCGGGGATGTCGGACCCGCCGCCCGGCTCGGTCAGGCCGAAGGCGGCCAGCCGCTCCCCCGCGCACAGCTCGGGCAGCCATCTTTGACGCTGTTCCTGGGTACCGAACCGGTAGATCGGCATCGCGCCCAGCGAGACCCCGGCTTCGAGCGTGATCGCTACCGAGGAGTCGACCCGGGCCAGTTCCTCCAGCGCGATGCACAGCGCGAAGTAGTCGCCGCCCATGCCGCCGTACTCTTCGGGGAACGGCAGGCCGAACAAGCCGAGCTTGCCCATCCGGGCCACGATGTCGTAAGGGAACTCGCCGCGCTCGTAGTAGCCGCCGATGACCGGCGCGACCACGTTGCGGGCGAACTGGGCGACGGAGTTCCGCAGGTCTTGCTGCTCCGGCGCGAGCTGGTAACTGACCATGGCACCACCTTCGCATACCTCTGCCTGCCAAACGCTCGGCGGCGGCGGTAATCTAACGTGGGCCAGTATTCCTACCCGAGAGTGGAGGCCATGGCCAGCCTGAGCTGCCCCGACTGCGGCGTGAAGGTCCAGCCGGAGGATCTGATCTGCTTCCGGTGCGGCGCGAACCTGCCGCATGTCGTCGGTTCCGACGAAGACCTGCTGACGCCGACCATTTCGCAGAAGTTCATCGCGGCGGACCCCGCGGCGAGCTGCCCGCGCTGCGGGACACCGGTGTCCGACGCGGCTGACGTGGTTTGCACGACGTGCGGGGAACCGCTGCCCACCGGGCGTCGCCGCCGCATCTCCCCCGTGGTCATGCGGATCACCTTCCCCACCGGCAACGTGGACATCCCGGCTGGGACCTCGGTACTGCTCGGGCGCGACCCCGCCGAGTCGCTGGTCGCGGCGGCGTTCGCGCACTTCGACAACGTTCCCCGGCGGCACGCCACGGTCCTGGTGGATGACTCCGGGCACGCCTCGATCAGGGACGAGAACTCCACCAACGGCACCTTCGTCAACGACGACCGGGTGCTGCCGGGGGCGGAGGTTCGGCTGGTCGACGGGGACCGGGTGCGGCTGGCCGCGGACGTGACCGGGGACGTGTCGCTGCCGCAGGGCGAGCCCGACCTTTCCGCGCTGAGCCGCAACGGCCGCTAGCTCTTCTTTACCGGGGCTTTACGGGCGGTAACCGGGACCCGAACGGGGATTAAACGGCGTCCGCCTCCGGTTACCCGAGTTATCAGTGGGTTGTCTTCGGGGTTGATCGACTGACGGTTCGGGAGCTCGGCCGTGCCACATCTGATGCTGTCCTGGCCAGACGCGCTGATCGTCGCGGGCGCTCTGATCGTCGTGGCGGTCGCGTCGCGAGTGCCGCGGGTGGCCCGGACGTGGAATGGATGGCCGCTGTGGGGCGGGGTGGCCTGGGAGGCCGGGCTGCTGTTCGCGCTGTACGGGCTGTGGATGTTCGCCGGCTCGTTCACGGTGATGAGCCCGGACGGGGCGGTGCCCCGCGGCCGCTGGCTCTGGCATGCCGAGCGCGTGCTGCACCTACCCAGCGAGACCGCGGTACAGCGACTGTTCCTGCCGCATCCGCTGCTCATCCAGGCGTTCAACCTGTACTACGACACCCTGCACTTCACCCTCCTGGGCATTTGCCTGGTGTGGCTGTACGTCCGGCACCGCGACCGGTACCCGCGGATCAGGACCACCGTGGCCCTGTTCACCGGGGCCAGCCTGCTCATCCAGTTCATCCCGGTGGCGCCGCCCCGGCTGCTGCCCGGCACCGGGCTGGTCGACACCGCGGCGAAGTACGGCCAGTCCGTGTACTCCTGGCACGGCGGCTTCGACCCGGACGAGCTGTCCGCCATGCCGTCGGTGCACGTGGGCTGGGCGCTCATCGTGGCCATCGCGGTGATCACCGTGTCGCGAAGCCGGTGGCGCTGGCTGGCCGCGGGCTATCCGCTGCTGACCCTGCTGGTGGTGGTGGTCACCGCCAACCACTTCTGGCTGGACGGCGTGGCCGCCGCTGTCCTGGTGGCCGCGGTGCTGGCCGTGCAGCGGCTGGTATACGGGATACATTCTGGTAAATCTTCGGAAAGCGCGCAGGTCACACCTGTGCGCGGAGAATTGTCCGTGCGATCATGACGCCATGTCGACTACAGGCAGAGATGTCGCCGGAACCGTCATCGGCCTGCGCCGCGACGCGATCGGCCTGCGTGAGGTGCTGTTCCAGTCCATTACGGACATGGCGCCGGGGGCGGCCATCGCGGCCTCCATTCCGGCCGGGGCTGGCCTGGCCGGCGGGGCGCTGCCGCTGTCGGTCATCTTCGCCCTGGTCGCGTGCCTGCTCGGCGCGTGGTGTATCGGCCAGCTGGCCCGCGAGATGCCCGCGGCCGGCTCGCTGGCCACCTACGCGGCCCGCGGCCTGCACCCGGCCGCCGGGTTCCTGGTGGCCTGGGGGTACGTCCTGGTCGGCTGGCTGATCCCGCCGCTGGTCCTGCTCCAGCTGGGGTTCACCACCGCGTCCACGATCAACTCGGAGTTCCACGGCTACCCGGCCAGCCTGTGGTGGCCCTGGTCGCTGGCCGGCGCGGTCATCGTGCTGGCCGCCGGCTACTACGGGATCCGCACCTCGGCCCGGCTGGGCACCATCCTGGGGATCTCCGAGATCGCGGTATTCCTGGTGCTGGCCGTGTTCTTCCTGGTCCACGCGGGCGGCCGTAACACCGGTGAGGTCTTCACCACGCACTACTCTCACACCGGGCTGACCGGCGTGATCGGCGGGTCGGTGTTCACGCTGCTGGCCTTCGGCGGCTTCGAGGGGGCCGCGCCGCTGGCCGAGGAGGCCCGTGACCCGCGGCGTACCATCCAGCGCGCGGTGCTGCTGGCCACGTTGCTGATCGGCGCGCTGTACGTGTTCACCACGTACGCCGTGGACGTGGCCTACGGCCCGAAGGGCTTCACCGCCTTCGCGGCCGAGACCGGCAACGCGTCCTGGGAGGGCCTGGCCCGGGCGCTGTACGGCCTGTTCTGGTTCTTCGTGTTCCTGGCCATCGTCAACTCGACCATCGCCAACGCCAACGCCGGGGTGAACGTCTCGTCCCGGACCTCGTACGCGATGGGCCGGATCGGGGCGTTCCCGCATTTCCTGGCCTTCGTCAGCCCGAAGCACCGGTCCCCGGTCTACAGCGTCCTGGTCGCGTTCGTCATCACCATCGCGGTTACGCTCGGGCTAGGCCTGGGGTACGGCCCGACGGTGGCGTTCGCCATGGTGGGAACGGGCCTGGTCATCGTGCTGGTGGCCATCTACATCTTGATGTGCGCGGCCTGCATCGGGTTCTTCGCTCGCCGCCGCGGCGGGTTCAACTGGGTGTCGCACCTGGTCATCCCGGTGCTCGGCATCGCCGCGTTCGTGCCCGCCTGGCTGACCTCGGCGGGCATCAAGGTGTTCTCGTTCGTGACCCCGCTGACCGCGCCGCTGTCCTACATGGGCCCCGGGGTGGCCGGGTTCATGGTCCTCGGCCTGATCTACATGTTCTACCTGTACCGAACCAACCCTGGCCGGATAACCGACGTCGGGCTCGTCCACCTGGACGCTTTGGAGGAGACCCAGTGATGAGCGACCTGCAGGTGGTGTCGTTCCGGCCTTCGGACTTTTCGCACTATGCGTGGACCTTCGGCGGGGCGGCGCCGGTGCTTAGGATCCGGCCGCCGGCCGTACTGGAGGTGTACACCGAGGACTGCTTCGCCGGCCGGGTGCGCAGCGAGAACGATCTGGTCTCCGAGGTGTGCGAGTTCCCGTTCCTGAACCCGCAGACCGGGCCGTTCTATATTGAGGGCGCCGCACCCGGGGACACGGTGGCCGTGCACTTTGTGTCGATCGAGCCGGCCCGGTCCTGGGCGGCCTCGACCACGGTGCCGCTGTTCGGCGCGCTGACCGGGACGCACCTCACGGCCCTGCTGAACGAACCGCTGCCCGAGCTGGTCTGGCTGTGGCAGCTCGACGCTGTGTCCCGAACCTGCCGGTTTGCCGCGCGGCGGGGATCTTTTACGGTCGACCTGCCGATGGACCCGATGCACGGGACGGTGGGCGTGGCGCCGTCAAACCTGGAGGTGCGCAGCGCGCTGGTGCCGGACGCGTTCGGCGGGAACATGGACACCCCGGAGATGCGCGCCGGGGTCACCTGCTACCTGGGGGTGAACGTCCCCGGGGCGCTGCTGTCGCTGGGTGACGGGCACGCCCGCCAGGGCGAGGGCGAGACCTGCGGCGTCGCCGTGGAGTGCGCGATGAACACGGTCCTGGTGGTGGACCTCATCAAAGGGGTGCCGTGTCCGTGGCCGCGGCTGGAATCCGATACGCACATCATGTCGGCGGGCTCGGCGCGGCCGCTGGAGGACGCGTTCCGCATCGCCCAGCACGACATGGTGACGTGGGTGGCCTCGCTATGCGGGCTGGATGCGCTGGACGCCTACCAGCTGGTCACCCAGGCGGTGGAGTCGCCGCTGGCCAACGTGTGCGACACCAACTACACCTCGATCGCCAAGCTGGCCAAGCGTTACCTGGGCCGGGGGCCGGATCCGGTGATGCGGGACACGCACGCCCGGCTGCGGGAACTGGCCGCGGAGTACCGGTCTTAGCGCTTTTCTTTGGCTTTCAGCGCTTCTCTTTAGCGCTCGCTGTCCAGGCTGGTCATCTGGGTTGCCTCGTACCTGTCCCCCGCGACCTCGTCGGCGGGGACGGCGGCCTCGATGGCGGCCAGCTCATCGCCACTGAGCGGCAGGTCCAGGGCTCGGATCGCTTCGCTGAGGCGGTCGCGGCGCTTGGTCCCGATCAGCGGGATGATGTCGCGGCCGCGCGAGGCCACCCAGGCGATGGCCAGCTGCGCGGCGGTCACGTCGTTTTGGTCGGCGATGGTCTCGAGGGCGGCGAGCAGTTCCAGGTTGCGCGCGTGGTTCTCGCCCCGGAACCGGGGGAAGCGGGCTCGCGGGTCGTTCGCGGCGAGTTGCGCGGCGCCGCTGCTGAGCAGCCCGCGGGACAAGATCCCGTAGGCGGTGACGCTGATGCCCAGCTCGCGGACGGTTGGCAGGATCTGCTTTTCGATCCCGCGGCTCATCAGGGAGTACTCGATCTGCAGCGCCGCCACCGGATGAACGGCGTGCGCCCGGCGGATGGTGTCCGGGCCCATTTCCGACAGGCCGAGGTAGCGGACGTAGCCGGCCGCGATCATCTCGGCCACCGCGCCGACGGTCTCCTCGATGGGAACCCGCGGGTCGAGCCGGGCCGGCTGGTACAGGTCGATGTAGTCGGTGCCGAGCCGGGTCAGCGTGTAGGCCAGCGAGCTCTTCACCATGGCCGGGCTGGTGTCGTGCCCGACGAAGGCGCCCGACGGGTCGCGCTGCCCGCCGAACTTGACCTGGATGAACACCCGGTCCCGGGGGATCCCGCGGCGCAGGGCGTCCCGCAGCAGCAGCTCGTTGTGCCCCATGCCGTAGAAGTCGCCGGTGTCCAGCAGCGTGATCCCGGCGTCGACCGCGGCGTGGATGGTGGCAATGCTCTCCTGGTCGTCGGCCTGCCCGTAGATGCCCGACATGCCCATCAGCCCCAGGCCCGCCCGGGACACCACCGGCCCGCCGCGCCCCAGCGTGGTCGTCTCCATCACGTCTGCACCCTACCGGTCCCGCGCCGCCCGGCCGGGCGGACGGTAGGGTCGGGTCGCGTGATGAGGGTGGTGCTCGCGTCGGCTTCGCCGACCCGGCTGTCGGTGCTACGCGAGGCCGGGCTGGACCCGCAGGTGATCGTCAGCGGCCTGGACGAGACCGCGTTCACCGCGGCCACGCCGGCCGAACTGGCCGGGTCGCTGGCCCGGGCCAAGGCCGCCGCGGTGGCAGAGGGCCTGGCCGACGGGCTGGTCATCGGGTGCGATTCGCTGCTCGATCTGGACGGGCGCGCGCTGGGCAAGCCGGCGTCGGCGGCCGAGGCCACGGCCCGCTGGCGGGAGCTGTCGGGGCGGACCGGGACGCTGGTCACCGGGCACTGCGTGATCAACGCGGCCACCGGCCAGCAGGCCGCGGCGGTGGCGGCGACCCGGGTCCACTTCGGCACCCCGTCGCCAGCGGAGATCGCCGCCTACGTCGCGTCGGGCGAGCCGCTCGCGATGGCCGGCGCGTTCTCGCTAGACGGGCGCGGTGGCTGGTTCGTGGACGGGATCGACGGTGACCACGGCACCGTGCTCGGCGTGTCGCTGCCGCTGCTGCGCCGCCTGCTGGCCGACCTGGGCGTGCACGTGACGTCGCTGTGGGCCTGATCGCCCCGCACTGATCTGGACCTGGCCCCGGACCTTTCGGCACTACCCTGTAAAGGCGAGCGAACCGACGCACAAGCGAAGAAACCCGGACGGATGCATGGAACCTGAACCCACCGTGCTGGACAGCCTGCGCAGGGCGGTCGAGGCCATGCCCGACGACGTCCCGCTCCGCCTGCACCTGGCCACGCTGCTGCTGCGCGGCGGCCAGCGCGACGAGGCCATCCGGCAGGTGGGTGCGGTCCTGCAGCGCGACCCCGGCAACACCGCGGCGCTGGACCTGCTCCGCGAAGGTCCCGCGTCGGCTGAACCCGCGAGGACCACCGATATTTCTGCCGAACGGACCGTGGCGCGTCCCCCGGTCACTGGTCCGGCCGAAGCCCACGGCGAGGCGGCGGGCGGCCGGACGCAGCACTATGACTGGTCGCAGGCCAAGGATGAGCTGCGCGACGTGCTGCCGTCCATGTTCATCGGCGGCGAGGCCACGGACTCGGCCGCGGCGGGGCTTGACGGGGCGGGTGCCTACGACGCCGAGCACGCCGGGCTGACGCTGGCCGACGTGGCCGGCATGACCCAGGTCAAGCAGCGTCTCGAGGCGGCGTTTCTGGCCCCGATGCGGAACCCGGAGCTGCGACGGCTGTACGGCAAGTCGCTGCGTGGCGGCCTGCTGCTGTACGGGCCGCCCGGCTGCGGCAAGACGTTCATCGCCCGGGCGGTGGCGGGCGAACTGGGCGCGAGGTTCATCGCGGTGTCGTTCGCGGACATCATCGACATGTTCGTGGGGCAGAGCGAGCGGAACATCCATGAGCTGTTCGAGATCGCCCGCCGGAACGCGCCGTGCGTGCTGTTCCTGGACGAGGTCGACGCGATCGGGCAGAAGCGCTCGCAGCTGCGGCACACCCCGATGCGCAGCGCGGTCAACCAGCTGCTGCTGGAGCTGGACGATATCGCGGGCAAGAACGAGGGCGTGTTCCTGCTGGCCGCCACGAACCACCCGTGGGACGTGGACAGCGCGCTGCGCCGCCCCGGCCGGTTCGACCGGACGCTGCTGGTCCTGCCGCCGGACGGCCCCGCCCGCGAGGGGGTGTTCCGTTACCATCTGCGCGAACGGCCGGTGGCCGGGATCGACCTGGCCAGGCTGGCCCGGCAGACCGACGGGTACTCCGGTGCCGACATCGCGCACATCTGCGAGACGGCCGCCGAACGGGCCCTGATGGACTCGGTTCGCCGCGGCGAGCCGCGGATGATCGGCACCGGGGATCTCGAGGCGGCCATCGGCGAGGTCAAGCCCTCGCTGGGCGCCTGGTTCGAGACGGCCCGGAACGTCGCGCTGTTCGCCAACGAGGGTGGCACCTACGACGACCTGGCCGCCTACCTGCGCAAGCGGCGCCTGCTGTGAGCGGTATCGCCCTCGGGGGGGCGACCCCCCCGGAGCCCCCCGGATCCGTCGGATACTACCGGTGATCGAGCTACGGCAGGAGCTGGCGCGCGCGTCGGCGATGCTCGATGTCCGGCGGTTCGACGAGGCATCTGCCCTGCTGTCCCGCATCGTGGCGGCCGAGCCCGACAGCGCCCGGGCCTGGTGCCTGATGGCCCGCGCGCACCTGGGCGCGGACCGGTACGCCGAGGCGATCGAGGTCGCCAACCGGGCGGTGGCCCTGGATCCGGCGGATGAGTGGCCGCACCGCCTGGCCAGCAACGCACTGGTCCACCTGGGCAACTACTCCGACGCGCTGCGCGCGGCGCGCGAGGCGTGCCGGCTCGCACCCAGCTACTGGCAGACCCACGTGTGCCTGGCGCAGGCCGCGCTGGCCGCGCACCGGCTGGACATCGCCACCGACGCGGCGGCCCGGGCCCGGGCCCTGGCGCCCAACGAGCCCGACGTGCACTTCCTGTCCGGCAAGGTGAGCCTGGGCCGGGGCGACCTGGCCGCGGCGCGCGAGCATCAAGAGCGCGCGCTGGCGCTGGATCCCGGGCATAGCGGGGCGATGAACGAGCTGGGCCGGATCAGGCTGCGGCGCAACGACCCGATCGGCGCGATCCGGCACTTCCTGTCCGCGGCCCGGGCCACGCCCGACGAGCGGATCTACGCCAGGAACATCGACGTGGTGATCCTGCGGACGGTGTCGCGCACGATCTACGTGTTCACGCTGATCGCGCTGATCTTGATCTGGGTTCCGGCGGTCAGCCACGTGAACCGGCTGCCGTTCGCGATCGGCCTGGGCTCGCTGGGCGTCATCACCGTGGCGGGCTTCGCCTGGATGGTGCTGCGGCTGCCGCTCGAGGCCCGCCGGGTGGTGCGCCGGACCCTGTGCACCCCGCGGGTCGCGGGGGCGCTGGCCCTGGCCCTGGGCGGTATCGCGGTGGCGTTCGGCATCGTCGCGTTCACGCCCGAACGTGACCTGGCCCAGATGCTGCCGATCGCGGTGGTCATCACCGTGGTCGCGCGCCTGGCCGCCTTCGCCGCGCTGCGGGCCGCGGCTAGGAGGCAGGGCTAGCAGCTTCGGCCGTCTCGGGCACCGGAGCCCGGTCGATCCAGCGCACCGCGCGGACCGACGGCAGGGCCAGCACGACCGCGCTGCTCAGCAAGCCGTAGACGGCGCCCACGCCAAACACCGTGGCCGCCCCCAGTGCGGCGGCGAGCGGCCCGTCGACCGCGTACCCGATGACGCCGATGCCGTAGGCGGGGAAGAGCGTGAGCGAGTTCACCCGGGCCAGCCGCTCCGGCGGGATCTGCTGCTGGGTGGCGGTGCTGGAGAAGGTGTTAGAGATCGCCGAACCCGCGCCGCAGGCGAAGGCGCCCAGGGCCACCCAGGGCGCCGCGGCGTGCAGGGCCATCGGGATATCGGGCAGCGCGTAGCCGAACGTCGCGATAGCGGCGACCACCATGGGCCGCCGGGGCCGGCGGCCCAGGCAGGCCAGCCCGGCCGCGATCGCCCCGGCGCCCTGGACGGCCATGATCGCGCCCCAGACCGCGGCACCCCCGAGGTAGGCATGGCCCTGGACCGGCCCGAGGAGCATCCAGGGCGCCCAGGTGAGCAGGTTGACGAAGGCGAACTGCGCCGAGGTCGTCCACAGCCAGGTCCGGGACCGGAAGTCCGCCCAGCCCTCGGCCAGGTCGGCGCGCAGCGTCGAGCGAGCAGCGGGTTCCGTTCCGGGCGTTAGCGCTGTTCCACGTCCGGCGCCGGGCAGCTGCAGCAGGCTGAGGGCTAGCACGCTCACCGCGTACGTGGCCGCGTCCACCGCCACCACCACGGCCGACCCGGCCACGGCGACCAGCACGCCACCCAGCGCGGGCCCCGCGATCCTGGTCGCCGAGCCGGCCAGCCCGTACAGCGAGTTCGCGTTGGCGAGTTGGTCCCGTGGCGCGATCTCGACCGTCAGCGCGGTCAAGGCCGGGGTGAAGAAGGCGGTGCCCACGCCCCCGAGCCAGGCGAGCAGGACGAACAGCCATAGCGGCGGGCGCCCGAGGGCCAGAGCGACCGCGAGGCTCGCCTGGGCGGCACAGCGGAGCGTGTCCGCGCCGATCATGACCCGGCGGCGACCGAGCCGGTCGGCGATCGCCCCGGCCAGCGGCAGCAGCAGGACCTGGGGTACGACGGTGGCGGTAAACACCAGGCCCAGCCCGGTCGCGCTGACCCGGCTGTCCAGCACGGCCCAGGCGATCGCCACGGTGGACATCGACGAGCCGAGCAGGGAGGTCACGTAACCGACGTAGAACCGCCGGAAGTTCCGTCCGGCCAGGATTCCAGTCCGCCGGTGCCGCCACTGCGCCCTCACGGAACGGATCATGACACCGGGCGGCAGCAGGAACAAGTCGGTGTACTTAGAAAAGTTGAGCCAATTCGGCTCAATATTGATCGGGTGGCGGAACGGAATCTGCGGCATGTTCCGCCTTCTGGGGCAGGCCAAGAAAATCTTTATCTCTACTCAGAATCATTGAGCGGACGCGGCTCAAGTTTGAAGTCTCATGTTGTGAACCGCGGGCGGGCGGCTGCGGCCCAAGCGCTATTTGCCACGTGTATACGCTGAGTGTATTCTCTCGGGTATGAGTGTTCCGCTGACCCTGCTTGGCCTGCTGGAGCGGGAGCCGAGTCACGGCTACGACCTCAAGCGGGATTACGACACCTGGTTCGGCCGCGGCAAGCCGCTGCCCTACGGCCAGGTCTACGCGACCTTGTCCCGGCTGGCCCGCGACGGCAAGGCGATCGCCGGACCAGCCGAGCCCGGCGAGGGACCGGACCGCAAGCGCTATGCCATCACCGAGGCAGGCATCGCCGAGGTCGGGCAGTGGCTGTCCGAGCCTGCCCCGCCCGAGCCGCACCTGCAGACCGTGCTGTTCGCCAAGGTCGTGCTGGCGCTGATGCTAGGGCACCCGGCCGGCCGCTACCTCGATACCCAGCGCGCGGCGCACCTGCGGCGCATGCGCGAGCTCACCACCCTCAAACAGGACGGCGACCTGATGGACACCCTGCTGGCCGACCACGGGCTCTACCACCTGGAGGCGGACCTGCGGTGGATGGACCACACCGCGGCCCGGCTGGACACGCTGGCCCGGCAGGTGCACCCGTGAGCCGGGACCGAGCGCCCAGGCCCAGGGCCAGCACCGGCCAGGCCGCGACGGCCGTCACGCCGGCGGCGATGATCGAAGCCCGCAACGTGGTCAAGTCGTTCGGCCAGACGCCGGCCCTGCAGGGCCTGGTTCGGCCGGCTCGGCCTGGACGAGCTGGGGCACCGGCGATCCGGCGAACTGTCCGGCGGCCAGGCGCAGCGGGTCGCGCTGGCCCGGGGCATGGTCACCGGGCCGCAGATCCTGTTCGCCGACGAACCGACCGGCTCGCTGGACTCGGTATCAGGTGAGATGGTCATGACCCTGATGACCAGGACCGCCCGCGAGCAGGGCACCACGGTGATCCTGATCACCCACGACGCCCGGGTCGCCGCCTACGCCGACCGGGAAGTCATCGTCCGGGACGGCACGGTCAGCTCACTCACCGGGGCGGCCCCTTCTCCCGGGCAGGCACGGTGATCCGCCTCGGCCTGCGGCTGGCGGTCACCGGCGGCCGCCAGGCCGTGGTCCGCCTGATCATCGTGGCCATCGCGGCCGGGATCGGCGTCGGCCTGCTGCTGACCGTCGTCGCAGCCGTCAACGCCGTCAACACGCAGAACGACCGGTACGCCTGGCTGGACACGGCGACACCAGCGGCCTCTGGCCCGGGCTCCGCGGCCTCGGGCTCCGCGGCCTCGGGTACGGCGCCGGCCGCGACGGGCCGCGACCCGTTGTGGCTGCTGTTCACCCCCGACACCTTCGACGGGCAGAGCATCTACCGGGCCGACGTCGCCGCCACCGGCCCTGCCTCGCCGGTGCCGCCAGGAATCCCCCGCGACCCCGGGCCGGGCCAGTACGACATCTCTCCCCCGCTCAGCGCGCTGTTGCGCAGTGCCCCGGCGGGGGAACTGGCGGACCGTTACCCCGGGCATCAGGCGACCCTCATCGGCCAGGCGGGCCTGCCCTCCCCCGACTCGCTGGTCATCATCGTGGGCCGCTCGGCCGCGCAGATGGCGCACCTGCCCGGCGCCGCGGAAGTGACCAGCCTCAACGCCACTCCGCCCAGCGGCTGTGGCAACGCCTGCCAGATCCGGGGCGGCCTCGGCCCGTCCGGCATCGACCTGATCCTTTCGGTGGTGGGGCTGGCGCTGCTGCTGCCGGTGCTGATCTTCATCGGCACCGCCACCCGCCTGTCCGCGGCCCGCCGGGAGCAGCGGTTCGCCGCGATGCGCCTGGTGGGCGCCACGCCCAGGCAGATCTCGCTGATCGCGGCCGTGGAGTCCGCGGCGGCCTCGGCGGCCGGCGTGGCCCTCGGGTTCGGCCTGTTCTTCTTGCTGCGGATCCCGCTGGCCGGCATCCCGTTCACCGGCCAGACGTTCTTCCCCGGCGAGCTGTCGCTCAGCCTGCCCGACATCCTCGTGGTCGCGGTCGGCGTGCCGGCCGCCGCCGCCGTCGCGGCCCGGCTGGCGCTGCGGCGGGTGAACATCTCCCCGCTGGGCGTCACCCGCCGGGTGACCCCGCCGCCGCTGCGGGCCTGGCGGGTGCTCCCGCTGCTGGCCGGCCTGGCCGACCTCGGGTTCGTCGTCGTGCACGGCCTGCCCGCCAGCCCGGGCGCGCAGGTCCTGGTGTTCACACCCGGTTTCGCGCTGATCATGGTCGGCCTGGTCATCGCGGGGTCATGGCTGACCATGGCTGGCGCCCAGGTCATGGCCCGGCGGGCCTGCCGTCCCGGCACGCTGATCGCCTCACGCCGGCTGGCCGATGACCCGCGGGCCGCGTTCCGGGCCGTCAGCGGCCTGGTCCTGGCGCTGTTCATCTTCACCGTAGCCGCCGCGCTGCTCGCCACGCAGGACACCAAGCGGTCCTATGCCTATGGCGGCGGGGCGACCAGCAACACCTTCGTCGACCGGTTCTCGGATATCAGCGAGTCAAGCTCTGGCCACCAGATCGCGGTTAGCTCCGCGCCGCCTCCGTCCGCAACGGTGCTGACCCAGCTGCGGCAGGTCCCTGGCGTCCAGGGCATCGTCGAGGTCCGAGCTGCCCCGAAGCTGAGCATTACCAGCTTCTACCTGCAGATCTCGGACATCCCGGCGGGATTGGTGTCGTGCGCCCAGCTCGCGAGCGATCCCGGCCTCGGCCGCTGCCCGGCGGGGGCGGCAGCGGTGAAGGTCGCCGCCTCGCTCCTCGAGATCGGCCGCGACAGCCTGGCCGGCTTCACCTGGCCCGCCGCGGATGTCTCCGAGCAGCGGCTGGACAGCCTCCCGCTGTCCAGCCTGGAGGTGACCACGAACGGGTCGCAGGCCACGGTCGAGCAGGCCAGGACAATTCTGGAGAACGCCTACCCGACCGGGACCGGCTCGCCGCCACCGCGCACACTCGCCGAGTACTCCGGGGTCAGCAACGCGGCGAACAACGCCTACCAGCAGCTCGCCGACGTGGTGATCTTGACCAGCCTGACCGTGGCTGGCTGCACCCTGGCGACCGGCGTGGCAGGCAGCATCGCCGACGCAAGCGCCCGTTCAGCCTGCTGCGGCTCACCGGAGCCCGGCTCGGCATGCTGCGCCGCGTGGTCGTCCTGGAAAGCGCGGTACCGCTGCTCGTGGTCGCGGCGGTCGCGATCGGTATCGGTTTCGGCGCCTCGGCCATGTACGCGGTCACCGAGATGCATCTGGCCCTGGTCGCGCCGGGCGCCGCTTACTTCGTCCTGACCGCGGCCGGGCTAGTGCTGGCCCTGGCCCTGATCGCGGCCACGTTCCCGCTGCTGCGCCGGATCACCGGCCCGGAGACCGCCAGAAGCGAGTGATCCGCTAGGTCAAGCGCTGGCGCCAGCCTGCTCTGAAGACGAAAGGAAAGGGTGTTCCCGGCGATGAACCGCGGCCTGACCGTTCGGGTAGGAGTCGACGATCCCGCGGCAGCGCCGTTGCCGCGGCCGACCGTCACGGGTTTCGCGGAGCTGTTCCGGCGTCCGGCATCGCGGTCGGCGCGGGCCGTGCTGGTGGCGGTGAACCTGGCCGCGATCGCGGCCTTCCTGCTGTCCTACTCGCGGCACGGGGTGGGCTTCGGCCCGTACCGGATCGATCTGGGCGTCTACCGCATCGGCGGGCGGACCTGGTGGCACGGAGGGGACCTGTACGGGCAGGTCCTGGCCATCGATGGGCTGCGACTGCCGTTCACCTACCCGCCGATCGCGGCGGTCGTGCTGGTGCCGCTGGCGCTGCTGCCGGTGGCCGTGGCAGGCACGGTCCTGACCGTGGGCAGCGCCGCGCTCCTCGCCCTGGTCCTAGGAGTGTTCCTGCGCCGCCTGACCGGGTCACGGGCGGGTTCGCTGTGGGCGGCGGGCTGGCTGTTGCCGGCGGCGCTGCTGCTCGAGCCGGTGCGCAGCACGCTGGCCTACGGACAGATCAACATCGTGCTGATGGCCCTGGTGACGCTGGACTGCCTGACCGCCGAACCGCGCTGGCCGCGCGGCGTGCTGACCGGCATGGCCGCTGCGGTGAAGCTGACTCCAGCGGCGTTCGTGCTGTTCTTCCTGCTCCGCCGTGACTACCGGGCCGCGGCCGCGGCGGCCGGGTCCTTCGCCGTGATCACCGCGGCCGGGTTCGCGCTGGCCGGGCATGACTCGGCGCGCTACTGGACCGCGATCGTCTTCCAGACCGGCCGGATCGGCGGTCCCGCCACGGCTGCCAACCAGTGCATCCAGGCGGTCCTGGCCCGCGCCGGGCTCGACCTTCACGCCCGGCCCGGCATGGCCGCCTGGCTGCTGCTATCGGCGGTCGTCGTAGCGGCCGCGGGCCGGGGCATGCGGCATGCGTTCGCGGCCCGGCAGGACTGCCTGGCGCTGACCCTCAACGCCTTTGCCGCCCTGCTCATCTCGCCGGTGTCCTGGTCGCACCACTGGGTATGGTGCGTGCCGGGCCTGCTCACCCTCGCCGACCTCGCCCGCCGCCAGCAGAGCCGCCAGCACCGTCGGCTGGCCGTGGCGGCCGCGGCCGGCGGCCTGGTCCTGTTCGCCGCCGGACCGCAATGGTGGCTCGGGAAGTACGCCGGGCCGACTCTGAGGTGGGCGCCCTGGCAGCAGGCCATCGGGAGTTGCTACGTCTGGTTCGCCGCCCTCGTCCTGCTAATGGCCGCGTGCGGCCAGCTCACCCGCCACCGAGGACAGCCCGTGATTCCGGCCGCTCGGAGTTGGAAGCAGAGCGGCGATTGGTTAAGATACATCGCGTTCACCTGTCGAATCTGAAGGGAACACGATGGACACGAAGGACGGGGGTCCGGAGACCAGTCCCGCGGTGCGGGCTTCGGATCGTGAGCGGGACGCGGTGGTGCAGCGAGTCCAGCAGGCGTTCGCCGAGGGGCGGCTGGACGATACCGAGTTCGACGAGCGGATGCGGGCGGCGCTGACCGCGCGCACCCACGCCGACCTCGACGTGCTGCTCGCGGACCTGCCCGCCGAGACCTCGGCGCCGGGTCCGGCCCCCGCGGCCGCGGGCCGGGGACCGGGGCGGCTGGCGATCGCGCTGAAGAGTTCGGTCCGCCGGGGCGGCCGCTGGCGGGTGCCCGAGAAGTACACCGCGGTCGTGTACAAGGGCAGCGGCTGGCTGGACCTGCGGGCCGCCGAGCTCAGCGGCCCGGTCACCACGTTCCTCGCCGTGGCCTACAAGTCCGACGTCACGATTCTGGTGCCGCCCGGCCTGCGGGTCGAGATGACGGGTTTCGGGGTCACCCAGGGCGCGGACGAGGACGAGGACGACCCCGGCTACCGGCTGTCGGCCGACGCCCCGGTGATCCAGGTGCGCGGCGTGGCCTACAAGGGCACGGTAGAGATCACCACCCGGCCGCCGGAGCGCCGCGCGCTGCGCCGGTAACCCCGGCGCGGGTCAGCACAGCCAGGGACCGGCCTGGCGGCACCCGATGTCGTGCGGCGGCTCGTAGAACGTGGCGTCCCAGAGATCGGCGTGGCAGGTCTGGCAGGACACCAGCAGGTGCCCCATGCCGCGCCCGCGCTCGGCTCCTTCCTGCGCCGCCGCGCAGATACAGGGTTTCCAGCCGACCCGCGCCTGGCCCGGCCACAGCCGGTGACCGAACGGGCAGCATTCCGGCTTGTGCTCGAAAAGGGAGACCGGCATGAAACGATCATGCCAGTTTTGCTGGTGTCGGCGCTAGTTCGAAGAAATAATCTAACCAGGTTAGGGCCGGGTGACCGCGCTGTGTTACCTCGGCGCGGTCGGGTTCGTCGGTGGTATGACCGATGGCGAAGGGAAGGACGTGACGGTGGCCGATCAGCAGCTGCTGGCCCAGCGGTTCGAGGAGCAGCGCCCGCACCTGCGCGCGGTGGCGTACCGGATGCTCGGCTCGCTGGCCGAGGCGGACGACGCCGTCCAGGAGGCCTGGCTGCGGCTCAGCCGCACCGATGCCGACGACGTGCTCAACCTGGCCGCCTGGCTGACCACGGTCACCGGGCGGATCTGCCTGGACATGCTCCGCTCGCGCACGGCCCGCCGGGAAGAGCCGCTGGACGTGCGCCTGCCCGACCCGGTCATCAGCTACGAGGACCAGAGCGATCCCGAGCATGAGGCACTGACCGCGGACGCCGTCGGGCTGGCTCTGCTGGTGGTGCTGGAGACGCTGACCCCGGCCGAACGCCTGGCCTTCGTCCTGCACGACCTGTTCGCAGTGCCGTTCACCGAGATCGGGCGGATCTTGGGCCGGACCCCGGACGCGGCCAAGATGCTGGCCAGCCGGGCCCGGCGCCGGGTCCGGTCCGGCTCGCCGGAGCCCGACGCCGATCCGCGCCGCCAGCGCGAGATCGTCGAGGCGTTCCTGGCCGCGGCCCGGGCCGGGGACTTCGGCGCGCTAGTCGAGCTGCTGGATCCCGACGTCGTGCTGCGGGCCGACATGGGGGCGGCGGGCCCGGCCGACCTCACCCCGCTCGTGGTGGGCGCCGCGGCCGTGGCCGGGCGTGCGCTGCTGTTCTCCCAGCCCGGAGGGTCCTCGGAGCACGCGCTGGTCAACGGCGCGGCGGGCGTGGTCACCCGGCGAAACGGCAGGCTGGCGGCGGTGCTCGGGTTCACGATCGTGCACGACAAGGTCGTCGCGATCGACGTGCTGGCTGATCCGGAGCGGCTGAGCCAGCTCGACGGCGTGGCAGGATAGTCGGCGTGACATGGAAAGCCCCAGACGTAGTGCGTCCCGGCGGGCCGACGGCCGGCCCCGAGCGCCCGATGCTGCAGGCGGTCCTGGACTGGCACCGGGCCACACTGCTGTACAAGTGCGCCGGCCTGACCGGTGAGCAGCTCGCCGAGCGGACCGTACCGCCGTCGGATCTGTCCTTGCTCGGGCTGGTGCGCCACATGACCAAGGTGGAGCGCACCTGGTTCCGCCAGCGGTTCGCGGGCGAGCCGGTCGACAACCCGTTCGGGGACGACAAGAGTACCGATTTCGAGCGGACCGACCCGGATCGGGCCGCGGCCGACTACGCCCGGCTGACCGAGGAGTTCAAGCTGGCCGACGCGGCCGTGGCCAACGCGTCACTGGACGACACGTTCACCCACCGCGGCGAGGTCATGTCGCTGCGGCTCATCTACCTGCACATGATCGAGGAGTACGCCCGCCATGTGGGCCACGCCGACCTGCTGCGTGAGCGCATCGACGGCGCCACCGGCGAGTAACTTGTCGCTCACCAGGCGCCCCAGACGGCGCCCATGGAGGTGTAGGGCGGCAAGGGCGTGAAGCGCCCGAGATCAAGGTCCAGCCAGCCGAACTGGAGGCCCTGAACGAGGGCGTACCGGCCGGTCGAGTCGAGTGACTGCACCTGGACGATTTCAGTCAGGTAACCCAAAGTGTTCGGAGGATAGCGTGTGGTCACGGTGTACAGTACACGGACCAGCCCGCTGCCCGCCGTCGGCACCTCGGCGATCTGCGCGGTCACGGCGCCGCGGTTACGGCCGGACGGAACGTTTCGGTAGATGGCCACAAGCACGTCGCGCCCGTCGGGAGTGATCAGCACGCTTGAGATGGTGCCGCTGACCGCCTTCGGCGCGACGATCATCCGGGAGTCCATCAGGTTGTCGCCGGGCGTAGCCGTGTCGAGCAGCCGCACTCCCTCCATCGTCATTTTGTCGTTGGTCAGGCTCTGGCTGCGCAGCCAGGCGAACGCGATCATCCGGTTGCCGTCCGCCCAGGACGGCGGGCCCGGATCGTAGTAGTGGCCCTGCTGCGTGGCGGCGGTCCAGCTCCGGACCTTGCCGGTGGCCAGGTTGATGACCTCGATCTTGCCGGCCGACGGACCGTTCTGGCGATCCTGGCTGTCGATCGAGGACACCGCGAGAAGGGTGCCGTCCGGGGAGAGCGCGATGCCCTCGACGAACTCGGACATCGGTACCGGATAGGACAGCAGTTCGGTCAGGTGTCCCGGCTTGCCGTCCGCCGAGATGGGCAGCCGGAAGAAGCGGTATTCCTGGTTACCCGTCGCCTTGGTGGCCCTGGGATCAGGTTCGTAGGTGCCGATGATGAAGGAACGGTCGTCCGGGACGGCGGTTACGGTCACCGGGGCAGGGAAGTCATTGGTCACGATCTTGACCGTGCCGGTTGTCCGCCCGGTGGCCGAGGCCCGGATCACCGCTTCGGTCACATCCATACCCTGAAACTTCTGGTCCGCGACGTAGTTAAACGTGAGGTAGTAGCGCGGTATGGCAGCCGGGCCCGTCGCCGCTGGCTGGACAGGCTTGAGCCCGGCCACCAGCACTGCGGCCACGGCGATGGCTATGACCGCGACGGCGGCGGCGACCGGGATCAAACGGCGGTGCCAGCGGCGCCCGGGGACGGGGACCCGCAGCAAGCGGAGCTGTCCCGGCTGGACGGTATCCGCGACGCGCTTGAACTCGTCACTCAGCAGGTCTTCGATGGGCGGCATGCCTCACTGCTCCTTCGGCAGGGCGCGGGCCAGTGCATCCAGGCCGCGCGAGGCGGTGGACCGGACAGCACCTTCGCTGATGCGCAGCGTGGCCGCCGTGTCGGCCACGCTCATGTCCAGGTAGTAGCGGAGGGCGACGACCTCGCGCTGGCGGCGGGGCAGCGAGCGGAACGCGTCGATGAGCACGGTGCGCTGCTCGAAGGCGACCGCGGCGTCGGTCCCGTACGGCGCCGGCCCGGCAATCCGGCCCGCATGCCGGCGGGCGACCAGACGCCGGCGCTGTACTGACCGGCAGCCGTTCAGCACCGCGGACCGCGCGTAGTCCAGGGCACTGGACTGCTGGCGCAGCGTGCGCCAGCGGCGGTGCAGTTGCTCGAAGGCGTCCTGGACCACATCCTCGGCGGTGGCCTGGTCGCCGACCATGATCACCGCGAGCCGGACCAGGACCAGGTGGTGCTCGGTGAACAACTCGGTCACCGAGCGCGCGGAATCCCCCGACCCGGACGTGGCGGACGGCGCGCGCCGGTCGAGCGGCGTGCCTGGACTGCGTATGACGTCCGCCGAGTTGGTGTCCACGTATTAAGGGACGCGCGGGGGTGCCGCGGCGCTGCGAGGCGGGGCGGATATTCTGCCGGGCGGGTCAGCGCCCGCCACCGGCGGGCGGCCGGTATAGACCGCGCGGGGCCGCAGCGGCCCGGGCCCGGCGTAGGCCTCCAAGGCGTGCGCGATCCAGCCCGCGGTGCGCGCCACGGCGAAGATCGCCTCTCCCGAACCCCGGACCATGCCCGCGACCCGGGCCAGGGTGGCGATGGCGAAGTCGATGTTCGGCTCGGGCAGGGACTTGCGCCGGACCTCGGCCAGCACCGCCTCGGCCACCGCGAGCTGCCCGGACTTCGGCACGGCGCGGCGCACCAGGTCGAGCAGCAGGACCCCGCGCGGATCGGCGGACCGGTACACGAAGTGCCCGAACCCGGGTACCTTCTCGCCCCGGCGCAGCAGTTCGCCTACCACCCGGGGGACGTCGTCCGGGGCGGCGGCAGCGGCCAGCAGCGCCTCGGCTCCGAGCGACGCCCCGCCGTGCAGCGCGCCGCCCACCGCCCCCAGCCCGGTGGCAACCACGGCGTACGGATCCGCCCGGACCGACGCGGCGGCCCGCGCGGCCAGCGTGGACGCGGCGAGCTCATGGTCGGCCAGCAGGACCAGCGCGGCCGACAGCGCGCGCCGCAGCGCGGGACTGGCCCGGCGGTCACACAGCCGCGACCACAGCCGGTCCGCGATCGGATAGTCCGAGATCGGACTATCCGAGGTGGTGGTGGTCGTAGTGGGAGTGGCGGCGGGAGGCAGGCAGTCGACCAGGCCGGCGATGATGCTCCGGCCGGCCGCGATGACCGCGGCTGGGTCCAATTGCAGTCGCAGGGGGTCGGTGGCGGCCATGGCCGGGACGATGACCTGGAACCGTTCGAGGGGCAGCGTTCCGGCGGGCAGCGCGGCCTGCGCGGCGCGGCCGGCGGCCAGCGCGGCGGGCGTCGCTCGCCATGGCGACGGCGCGGACGGCCGGGCGGCCTGCGTATCGCCCGCGGAGGGGGGCGTGTCGCCTTTGGATGGGGGCGTGTCTCCCTCGGAGGGAGGTGCGGGGGTGCCCGGCGCGCGGCCGGGTGAGGACGCGGGGAACTCGCCGGTCCACAGCAGGTCGGCGACGTCCTCGAAGGTACGGCTGGTGGCGAGGCGGATGACGTCGAGACCGCGGAAGAACAGCCGGTCGCCGGTGATCTCGGTAATGGCCGACTCGACAGTGATGTCCGCGGCGCCAGCCGGGCGGCGGGGACGACCGCGCCGGGCGAGGCGTTCGACCTCCTCGGAGTCGAACATGCTGCTCCGGCCGTCAGCGGCCCGGTCTCGGCGCAGCACGCCCCGGCTGACATAGGCGTAGAGCGTCGCGGGTTTGACCCCGAGCCGCTGAGCTGCCTCAGCTGCGGTCAGGAACTCAGTCATGCGGCCCCACGGTCGTCCGGGATTGAATTTAATCAATATTGATGCCGGCGGCCGCGGTGTCAAACACGGATCCGGCGCCGCACCACCCCAAGCCCGGAAAGCACACTCGCCTCGGTGTTCCCGCGGTGCAGAACGCTGGTCCGTGTCGATGAGCCACCGTGCCTATAAGGAGGTGGCCCAATGACTCATGGGTGCGTTCCTCGGGGGTGAATGGCTGCCTTCTGGAGTCAGCGCCAGCTAGGCCCGGGGCGGTCGCACCTGCCTCACCGCCCCTATATGACCCGCCTGACCCGCTCCTGGCGAACCACCCAACGACGTCGTTGCCACAACGACGCGCACCAGACGACATGGGTGCCGCAAGGGTGTGGCTCTTCTGGAGTGAGTGGGGCGCCATCGCGGCGCGGGGCATGATGTCCGGTCGCGCATAGCGTCTGCGCGCGTCCCACCTCACCGGTCCCGCGGTAAACACCAGCCGCTCATTCACCGCGCCGCGGATCCGCCACCGGCCAGGACGCGCGAAACCATGATCATGGGCCGTTCCGGGCAGATAGCGCCCATTTCGACCCGCGATCATGGATCCGCGGCCCCGGGATGCGCGCCGGCGGTGCTGCAGTGGCAGCCAGCCTTGCGGCATCCCGGGCGTCGAGCATGATCGTGGCCAGTTCCGGCCGCTGACTGCCCGTTTCTGGCCACGATCATGACCAGCCGCTAGTCGGCTCAAGTCCCCGGCACTGGGCCAGGACCGGCACAGCGGGCCATCGTCCCCGCTCTGCCTGCGCCACCTCAGCCCGTCCGAGCCGGAGCCTCACTCCAAAAGAGCCGGGGTATCGCTGACGCGGCGCCGTAGCGGCGTGAAAAATGTGGTGCGGGTACCGTCCGTAGACGCCGTTTGCTGATTGGTACGGCTGAGGCCGTAAAAGAGTCTGGACGCTGGGAGCCGGGACTTCCAGGGGCCGTTGATTGTCGCTTCGAGCACGCGGGTCAGCTTCTTCCGCACGCCCCCCGGTTCCCCGGGCGGTGCCTGCCTGTCAGGCGGACCGGAAGGGGAGATGGATGGATGAGGTGACTGACGAGCCGCTTTACCGGGACCGGGTGTGCGGCATCGATATCGGCAAGGCGGGAATGGCGGTGACGATCCGGGTGCCGTCGGAGAAGAACCCGGCGCGGCGGATGGCCGAGACCCGGATGTTCGGCACCACGAAGCGGGAGATCCTGGCGCTGGCGGACTGGCTGCGCTGCTGGCAGGTGCCCGCGGTGGCGATGGAGGCGACCGGGGACTACTGGAAGCCGGTGTTCTACCGGCTGGAGGCCGAGGGGTTCGAGTGCGTGCTGGCCGATGCGAAGCAGATCAAGAACCTGCCGGGCCTGCCGAAGCGGGACACCATGGACTCGGCGTGGATCGCGGTCTGCTTCGAGCGGGGCAGCATCATGCCTTGCTTCGTGACCACCCCGGAGTTCCGGCTGATCCGGGAGCACACCCGGTACCGGCGCGACCTGACCGGGGAACGGACCCGGGACAAGCAGCGCGTGGAGAAGCTGCTGGAGTCCGCGGGGATCAAGATCTCCTCGGTGATCTCCGACCTGCACGGGGCGACCGGGACGGACATCATGCGGGCGTGTCAGATGGCCTGTGTACGGAAGCACCTTTTAGGTGAAGGAGTACACAGATGACTATGACCGATGATGATGTGGCAGCGGGTGCTGGTGACCGGGGCGCTGCCCGGGCGGCAGTGAACGAGCTGATCGATGCCGGGCTGCTGGACCGGGTGATCGGCCGGGCGGAGGCTGGAGAGCTGACGCTGACCGGTGAGGGCGGGTTCTTGCCGGAGATGGTCAAGGCGGTGCTGGAGCGGGGCCTGGCCGCGGAGCTGACCGGGCACCTGGGCTATGAGAAGGGCGACCCGGCCGGGCGGGGCAGCCCGAACTCCCGCAACGGGAGCAGCCCGAAGACGCTGGCCACCGAGGTCGGGCCGGTGCCGCTGGCGGTCCCGCGGGACCGGGACGGCAGCTTCGAGCCGCGGCTGGTGCCCAAGGGCACCCGGCGGGCCGGCGGCCTGGATGAGATCATCATCTCCCTTTACGCGGGCGGGATGACGGTCCGCGACATCCAGCATCACCTGGCCCGCACGATCGGCACCGAGCTGTCCCATGACACGATCTCCAACATCACCGACGCGGTCGCCGAGGAGGTCAAAGCCTGGCAGGCCCGGCCGCTGGAGGAGCTCTACCCCGTCCTCTACCTGGACGCCCTGGTCGTCAAGGTCCGGGACGGGCACCAGGTCCGCAACAAGGCCGCCCACATCGCGGTCGGAGTGGACCTGGACGGGATCAAGCACGTGCTGGGCATCTGGGTGCAGGCCGCTGAGGGCGCCAAGTTCTGGGCCGGGGTCTGCGCCGAGCTGCGCAACCGCGGGATCCGCGACGTGCTGATCGTGTGCTGCGACGGGCTGACCGGGTTCCCCGAGGCGGTCGAGGCGACCTGGCCGGCGGCGATGGTGCAGACCTGCACCGTGCACCTGATCCGGTCCTCGATGCGGTTCGTGTCCTACGGCGACCGCAAGAAAGTCGCCGCCGCGCTCAAGCCCGTCTACACCGCCCCCACCGCCGAGGCCGCCGAGACCGAGCTGCTCGCCTTCGCCGACTCGGCCCTGGGCCGCAAGTATCCCGCCACCGTGCGGGCCTGGGAACGTGCCTGGGAGCGGTTCATCCCGTTCCTGGCCTTCCCGCCCGAGGTCCGCAAGATCATCTACACCACCAACGCCATCGTTATCTTGAGCCCGAGGGGTGAGCAGGGCTGTGACCTGGGCTGTTTCGTCGAAGGCAGTGTCCTCGACGAAACGGGGTGAGACGGTTAGGGCGTTGTTAGCTGGGTCCGATCGTTATCGAAGTGCGAGGTTTGCCGGGTGTTCGTAGCTGGCCGAGGGCTTCGGCGAGCTGGCGGCGGAGCCGCCGGTTTTCCTCGGCGAGTTGCCGGTTGCGTTCGCAGGCAGCCTGCAGCCGGCGCCGGAGCGATGGGTCGGACGCGCGCTGGCCGACGGGGACCCGCGATGGCGGTGCTTGCCGGGCTGTGTCTCGTAGCTGCTGGATCTCGGTTCGGATGTCGGGCTGGGAGTAGAGCCACGACCTGGAGACTTCGGCCGTCCGGGCGACGATTCCGAAGGTGACGGGGGTCCGGGCCCGGCTGAGTTCACGCAGTGCTCGGATGGCCTTGGCGCGGGTCAGCTCATGCCGACGGCGGGCCGAAACGATCAGCTGGGCAGTGTTGTCAGCGGGCACCGGCGGTGACCTCCGCGGATCCGGTGTCGTCCTGCAGCCCGATGATGATGTTGTCGAGGTTGGCCAGGACCTGCTGATTCATCTCGGCGAGGCGGGTCTGGCCGCGGGCTTGGGCCGCGGAGATGATCTGGACGATCTGCTGCCGGTGATCGCGGTGATGGGGCAGGAACTCCGGGGTCGTAATGAACATCGGGCAGGTCAGGCACGCGTTGGCATGCGGGCAGGTCTTCTGCGCCGGCAGCCCGCAGAACCCGTTCGGCAGGGCCTGGGTGGCCCGGCCCAGACGCTGTTTGGCCCACGCGGCTTCGGCCAGCGGCCCGTCGGGGTCGAGGGTGACCGTCTGTCCGGTGATGCTGACCTTGCGGGCGGCTTCCCAGTGCCGGCGGACCGTGGCGTCGTGCAGCCGGGCGTAATGGCCGGTCATCTGCGACGAGTCATGATCGAGAATCCGGCGGACGACTTCCTGCGGCACGTCTCGGTTGATCATCCTGGTTCCGAGCGTGTGACGCCACTGGTGCGGAGTGAAATGCACCGGCAAGCCGTGCTCATCTTGGACGTCGCAGCGTCCCAGCCAGCGGTAGAGGGCCAGCCGGTAAGTCGAGCTGCTGACCGGAGCCTGCCCGTCGAGGTTCTTGGTCGGCCGGGGGAACAGGCCCGGCGGGATGCGGGGCCAGCGTTCCAGGACGCGGTGCTGCTGCTCATCGATGAGACGGCGGAGTTCCTCGTCGATGGGGACGAGCGCCTCGCGTTTCATCTTGTGGTTGAAGTACCGCAGATACGGGGCTCCGTCAGCGTCGCAGGCGATGCAGTCCCGTTCGAGGCGGAGGGCGTCGGAGACCCGCAGCCCGCAGTGGATCAGGATCAGGGTCACCAGCCGGTAGGCCGCGTTGCCCCACCGGTCGAGGTTGCCGGGATGCTCGACCTGCGCCATGACGTGCTCGGCGAGTGCCCGCGGTGGCCGTTCGCTGCGCTTGGGCAGGTCCTGGGGAAAGAACATCGCGGTGGCCGGGAGCGTGTCGTCCCAGTGGTGCTGGCGGATCGCGGTGAAGAAGCTGTTCAGCAGCCCGATATGAGCGCCCTGGCGCTGGCTGCCGGTCATCTCGGCATGCAGGTCGGCCAGGTACCGCTCCAGCAGCGGCCGGTCCACGTCGCCGAGCCGGGCGATGTTCGCCGCCGGGGCGGAGAGGAACTGGGCGAACCGCTCGACCGCGCGGACTGCCCGGCGGCTGGCCTCCAGGCAGAGCCCGGTACTGATCCGCCAGCGGGCCCACCGTTTGGCCAGCTCTTTGAGCCAGGGCTGGGGAATGCGGTCGAACCGCAGCGTCTGGCGGCCCTCGAACCCCAGGTTATGCAAGCGCCAGACGTCTCGGCCGTACTCGACGTCCCAGCCGCCAGCGCCGGCCAGGTCCTCGACCTGGCGGCGGGCAAAGATAAGCAGGGCCCGCGGGTTGGAGTCCATGGGAGCCGGGCGGCCGATCCGCTGCCGCCATGTCTCTTCGGTCCAGTCGAGCAGCGAGGTCACCGGGCACGTCGCCAGGAACCGCACCACCTGCGTGACCACGAAGGGCTGGACCTTGACGGTCCGCTCGTCCCGGCGGCGTTGCAGGGCGTACTGGATCTCCAGCTTCAGCTGCGCGGGCAAGCCGTCCAGGAAGATGCGCTCGTTGCGGGGAACGACACCGGTTTCGGCATAGCCGCGGATGAACTCCCCGGCGCCGGGGCGGCCGGCGGTCTTCCAGGTTTTGCCGTGACCGTTGCAGAACGGGATGTCCTTCTCGGCCCACAGGTCGCAGGCCGCGATCTGACATAGTGCCTGCCCGGTCGGCATGCAGGTCACGGGCACTGCGGCCAGCCACTGTGGCAGCGCCGGGCGGCCCGCACGCTCGCGGGACTGAGCATGGCGGATGCACAGCCCCTGGCGGGCGACTCCGCGGCCGCAGCCCGGTGCCCGGCAGCAGGCCAGCGGGATCTGCTTGTGCCACCGAGGGTCGGTGGCTGCGGCAAAGGCGTCCAGGTCGGGCCTGCCCTCGGTGATCCACCGGTCATGATGAGCTGCGCATAGCCCCCAGCCGCCGCGGCCTGTCCGCGGGCAGCTGGGAACCCGGCACAGAGCTCCGCCGAACACTGGGTCGGCCGGATCGAAGACGAACTCGTCGGCCCGGAACTCCGGCCGGACCGTCGATATCAGCTTGCCGAGCAGCCCCGGCACGGGCGAGAACGGGATCGGGAGCGTGCCGGTCACCACGACACCCGCCGCCCGGCGAACCAGCCTGCCGCCTCAAGTACCCGACGGGCGTCCTCGCTGGTCAAATGCCCATAGACCTCCAGTGTGGTGGTGATCGAAGCGTGACCGAGGACCGCCGACACGACCTCGACCGGAGCGCCGTCGCGGAGCAGGCGCGTGGCAGTGGTATGCCGATACCAGTGCGGGTCGAAATCGATGCCGGTCTGGCGACGTAGCCGGCAGACCAGGTCATAGACCGCCGGGTAGGCCAGCGGGCGGCCGTGCGGACGGCCCCACAGGTTGACGAATACGTAGTCGGAGTCGAGATCGCCGTACTCCTCGTGCAGGTAGTCGGCATAGAGCCGGATTAGCTCTGCGGAGACGGGGATGGTGCGCGTGTTCGCCGACTTGGTTCGTGCGCCGTTGGCGTTGTGCCGAGGGAACACCATGACCTCGCGTTCAGCGGCGGCGATGTCTTCATGCCGGAGCCCGAGCGCCTCGCCGATGCGCATCCCGGTGTCATAAAGCACGGCGAACAGCAACCGGTCCCGCAACCGCCTGCAGGCATCCAGGATCGTCTGGACTTCATCGGCGGTCAGGATTCGCGGGAGCTTGCGGGATGTCTTCAGCGCGATCATGCGCCGGGCAGCTGGCTGACCCTTGCTGATGTGGTGCAGGAACGGCTTCCACCCGCCCCGCCGCCCGGCCGGGCCCCAGGTGATCAGCAGCTCACCCAGATCCACCCCGTTCCGGGCCGCATGCAGATAGAACGCGCTGAGCGCCGAGAGTTTCCGGTTCACCGTCGACGCGCTCACGTGGTGTTCTACCGAAGGGAGGATCGCGACCCGCCCGTCCCGGCCAGCCGGCGGCAGCCGCAGCCAGGCTACGAACTCGCCGATGTCTTCCAGACGCACCTCGCGCCAGTCCAGACCGCAGCCATCCAGGAAGGTGAAGTAGTCCTTCAGGTCATGGGCATAGGCCTTAATCGTGTTCGGGGAGCGTTCGATATCGGTGAGATAGGCCAGGTAACGCTCAATCGCAGCCACCGGGAGATCGTCGGCTCCCAGCACAGTCCACGACTCAAGCGACGAGACGGGCGACAGCACCCGCTGAACAAGCATGGCTCCTCCGGAAGATCCGCGTGATGGACAGCGGTAGATAACCACGTCCACCAGGCATATCCCGGCCCCTCAACCCCTCGTGCTCAACATGCCGGACACCGCTTCGAGGGCTCAAGATAACGATCGAGTCGCTGAACTACCAGCTCCGCAAGATCATCAAGAACCGCGGCCACTTCCCCGGCGACGACGCCGTCATCAAGCTGCTCTGGCTGGCCATCCGCGACATCGAAGACAAGCGCGCCCGCGCCCGGGCCGCCGAGAAAGGCCTGTCCCGGGACAAACGCAAAGCCCCCGCCCGCCTCGTCGAAGGAGCCGTCGTCCAGAACTGGAAACAAGCCCTCGGCGCCCTCAGCCTCCACTTCCCCGACCGCCTCGCCCCCTACCTCGGCTAAACAAACCCCTCTTACACAGGCAACTTGACAAGCTCCATCATGCGCGCCCTGATCGCCGGCGAGCGAAACCCGAAGGTGCTCGCTGACCTGGCCCGCAAGGCAGCCCGCCGGAAGATCCCCGAACTGGAGGAGGCCCTGGAAGGCGCGGAGTTCTTCACGCCCCGTCATGCCGGGCTGCTGGACAGGATGCTGGACCGCATCGACCGGGTCACCGCCGAGACCGGCGAGCTGACCGCGGTGATCGAGGAGCTGCTGGCTCCGTATGAAGAACAGCTGCAGCAGGCGGAGTCGATGCCCGGCTGGGGACGCCGCTCCGCCCAGGACGCCATCGCCGAGACCGGCGTCGACATGACCAGGTTCGCCACCGGAGGGCACCTGGCCTCCTGGGCCGGCCGTACCCCGCTGGACCACCAGTCCGGCGCCCGGCAGGGCAAGGCCAGACGCAAGCGCGGCAACCGCTACCTCGGCGCCGTGCTCGGCGAGACCGCCGTCTCCGCCGGCCGCACCCAGACCCGCGAAGGCGCCCGCCACCGGCGGATCGCCCGCAAACGCGGCAAGAACAAAGCCTGCGTCGCCACCGGCAACACCCAGATGAAAGTCTTCCACGCCCTGCTGTCCAATCCCGGCGCCCGGTATGAGGACCTCGGCGCCGGCTACTACGACGACGAGCGCCAGACCGCCCGGCAGATCGAGCACCACATCGGCAAGCTCGGCAAGCTCGGCTTCGAAGTCACCCTCTGCCGCATCCCCGGCCCCGAAACCAGCCCCGGCACCTGACACCACCGCCCGGACAGACCCTGACCGAACACACCAGCCAGGGTCCGCTGCCGCACGCCCAGCTAAGGTTCTATTTTCGGGTCAGCCACACCCGTGCCACAACGACGCTGCTGAGGCCAGACCACCGGCTGGCTCCTGCCGGATGAGAACGCTTGCGCGGCGGTCGAGCCGCCCGCGGTGGTTAGCTTGCTGGCCGGACGGCTGGACCGGGACGGGTTCGCGGTGACGCTGGCCGACCTGGCCGCGCGCGGATGGTTCGGGCTGAGCGGGCGGCCGGGCCCGGCGGGCCCGGTCATGTGCGTGGTGCCCGCGGAGACGCCCGCCGGGGCGCTCACGCCCTACGAGCGGCGGGTGATCGTGCATGTCGCGCGGCGGGCCGGCGTGCGTGGGGAGGTGCCAGCGCCGGCCCTTTCGGACAGCTTCGAGGGCGGGGAACCGGCGTTCAAGGCGTGGCCTTTCCAGCGGGGTCTTGGTTCGTGCTGTCGATGGTCACGGCCGGGGTAGGTGCGAGCCGACGGTCCAGCGCGGCCGGTCAGGCGGTCTTGGAGCGATGGCACGCGGCGCCCGGGAAGGATGTGGCGTGGTCCGGCTACCGGGGCAGCTGGCAGCAGCTTGCGGTCGAGACGCATACCTGGTCATGGTCGTGGGCCATCGCCGCACTGGTGGCCATCATCGTCGGGCCGATGGCCTATATCGCCGGGGTGATCTGGCTGTTCGCGGCGGGCCTGGGGTGGGTGGGCGAGAAGGTTCTGGAGCTGACCGCGGGCGCCGCCCTGGTGGGCGTCGCGGTCTGGGCCGCGCGCCGGATGGTGCCGCAGGGCGGGATGCCGAATTCGACGGTCAGGTGATCCGGCAGACCTTCCTGGAACACGATGATGACCCAGAGGAGTACCGGGTAGTGCTCGACGACGGGGTGCGGCCGACGGCCTGGGACCTGCAGGTACCGGCCGTGTCGTGGCATCAGCTGAGCCCGGGGACGTTCGTGCGCGCGCGGGTGAACCTGCGTGACCATCAATCCGGTCGAGCCGCCGGCCGTCGCT
Organism: uncultured Actinomycetes bacterium; assembly: GCA_963787645.1. Lineage (GTDB taxonomy): Bacteria > Actinomycetota > Actinomycetes > Streptosporangiales > Streptosporangiaceae > Palsa-504. Next base: position 231,551 of record CAWBDS010000010.1, read on the forward strand.
CAGGCGCTGGCCGGCGTGGCCGCCCAGCAGGACCACGCGGTCGCCGGCGGCCTGCCGGATCCCGGAGTGCTGGTCACGGCGGACGAGGCGGCGGGGATGAGGCGTCACTGATCGGCCTGATGTCGCTTATCGCGACGCGGCTCCCGGGGCTGGCCAGTAAGTCCTGAGCTGGCACCGGTCTCGGCAGCGGGTACGACGGTCCGTTCTGCCAAATTGATTTTAATCAACGTTGACTGGATCAGGACGATCTGGTCAATATTGACGCATGCCATCGATCCACTTTCTCGACGTGACCAACCGGGACGGGGTGCAGACCGCACGCACCGGGTTGTCGAAGTTCGGCAAGGTCATGGTCAACTACTACCTGGGACGCCTGGGCGTGGCCCAGTCCGAGATCGGGTTCCCGTTCTTGTTCCACGAGGTGCCCTACGTCCGGGCCTGCCTGGCCCTGGGCGAGGCGGGAGCGTTCGCGGACCTGCGGCTGTCCGGCTGGTGCCGGGCGGTGCCCGCCGACGTCGAGGCCGCAGTGGCCGTGACCGGGCCGGGCGGCCGGGGGCTGAGCCACTACAACGTGTCGATTTCCACCTCGGACCAGATGATCGCGCACAAGTTCCGCGGCCGGCTGGACCACGGCGCGATCATCGAGGAGATGACCGCGGCGGTGGCCGTGGCCCGGGCCGCGGGTGCCGAGACGGTCGGGGTCAACGCGGAGGACGGGTCGCGGACCGACGACGGGTACCTGCTGGAGTTCGCGACCGCGGCCCGGGAGGCGGGGGCGGCGCGGGTGCGGTACTGCGACACGATCGGCGGCGACTCGCCCGGGCGGATCAGGGAACGGTTCGCCAAGCTGGCCGCGGCGGTCGGCATCCCGGTCGAGACGCACTGCCACAACGACCTGGGCATGGCCGTGGCGAACTCGGTGTCCGGCGCGCTCGGCGACCTGGACGCCGGGCAGGACGCGTGGGTCAACACGTGCGTGAACGGGATCGGCGAGCGGGCGGGCAACGCCGACCTGCTGTCGTGCATCCTGGCGTTTTCGTACGGATTCGGAATATCCGAATTCATGGCGGTGGGCGACCGGCTGGACTTGTCGTGGGCCCGGCGGTTCGGGCTGTGGGCCAGCTACGCGTTCGGGCAGCCGCTGCCGCCTGCCTGGCCGGGCGTGGGCCGCAACGCGTTCGCGCACGAGTCGGGTATCCACGCTGACGGGGCGCTGAAGGACCGGGCCAACTACGAGCTGTACGACGACTCGGTGCTCGGGCCGTTCCCGGCCGACTGGTACGGGCGCGAGGGCCGCGTGGTGCTGACCGGCGAGTACGGCGGCAAGGCCGGGTTCCGGCACGTGCTGGACGGGCTGGGCATCGAGGTCCCCTCCGGCCAGGAGGACCTGGTGTTCTCGCTGGTCCAGCTGTGCGCTTCGGCGACCGGCAGGCCGCTCACCGACGACGAGTTGCGGCTGATCGCCGGCTATCCGCACCAGCTGGCGCTGCTGTTCCCCGGCCAGCTTGGTTAGGGCCGCGCCGTGGCCAGGACCGTGAACGGCTGATTAGCTTGGGGCATGGCGGCGACGGTGCGGGTGGCCGACGCCCCGGCGCTGCTGTGCTACCGGGAATCGCCGGAGGCGGCGGCCGGGCATGGCACAGTGCTCTTCTACCACGGCTTCGGCGGGACGAAGGAACGGCCCGCGGCGTATCTGGCCGCGCTGGCCGAGGCCGGTTTCCTGGCGGTGAGCCTGGACGCCGTCGGCCACGGCGAGCGGCGGTTTCCCGACTTCGAGGTGATCTTCGACCACGAGCGCTGGGACGAGCAGTTCGAGGAGGTCGAGACGCACTTCCTCAAGCTCCTCGACGACACCGCCGCCGAGGTGCCCGCGATCATCGATGACCTGGTCGCCCGGGGCTGGGCGCACGCGGACCGGGTGGGCGTGGCCGGGCGGTCGCTGGGCGGGAACGTCACGTACGCGTCGGTCCTGGCCGATCCCCGCGTGCGGGCGGCCGTATCGGTGGTGGGCTCGCCGGAATGGACCCTACCGCGGCCGCACAGCCCGCACCACCATCCGGATCGCTTCTTCCCGGCCGCCGTCATGTCGCAGGCGGCGGCGTTCGACGAGCACTGTCCTCCCGGGCCGATCAAGGCCTTCCATGCCGCCCTCGAATCGCGCTACGCACGCGAGCCGGCCAGAATCCGGTATGTCGAGTACCCGAGGGTCGGGCATTTCCTGACGCCCGAACTCGATGCCGAGAGCTGCCAGGCGATGGTGGCGTGGTTCCAGAGGTGGTTGCCATGAAGGTCTTCATCTCCTTTGACATGGAGGGCGTGGCCGGAATCGTCGACTGGTCGCAGTGCCGCGGGCCTGGCCAGCCGTACGAGGAGGGGCGGCGGCTGCTGCTGGGCGAGGTCAACGCGGCCATCGACGGGGCCATGGCGGGCGGCGCGACGCAGATCGTCTGCAACGACTCGCACGGGACGATGAACAACCTGGATCCGGCCGAGCTGCACGGGCAGGCGACCTACGTGTCCGGACGGCACAAGCCGCTGTACATGATGCAGGGCCTGGACGCTACGGCGGACGTGGTGTTCATGGTCGGCTACCACGGGTCGATCTCGGGCGAGAGCTCGGTGCTGTCGCATAGCTACAACCCCGCGGTGATCTCGCACGTGTCGCTGAACGGGACTGGGGTGGGAGAAAGCGGGATCAACGCGCTGGTCGCGCTGGGCTGCCAGGCGCCGGTGGGGCTGATCACCGGGGACCAGCAGACGATCGCCGAGGCCGACCCGTTCCTGTCCGACGCCGAGCGCGTCGTGGTCAAGGAGTCGTTCACCAGGTTCGGCGCGTCCAGCCTGCACCCCGAGGTGGCCCGGGAGCTGATCGCCGACGGGGCGCGGCGGGCCATGGAGCGGGCGGCCGCCGAGCCTTCGCAGGTGTGGGAGATCGCGGCTTCGGGGGCGGACGCGGACCCAGATCCGGATCCGGAGCTGGCCGTGCTGCGGCCGCCGGCCATCACGCTGCCCGCCGTCCTCGAGGTGCACATGCAGACCGCGGACATGGCCGAGGTGGCCTCGTGGGTGCGCGGAGTCGAGCGGGCCGGAGCGCGTACGGTGCGCATCGCGGGTGATGATCCGCTGGCCATGTTCCGGTCGTTCGTCGCGCTGACCTACATCACCCGGGTGTCCGAGGGAAGGTTAGGCAGGCTTAGGTGGGCGACCCGGCGGCGGCCCCGGTCTCCTGGTCCCGGCCCCACCGGGCCAGCGTGGCGTCCCAGTCCAGGGGCACGGTCATGCCGCCGTCCGCCAGTTCGGCCTCCCAGTCCGCGGCGGGCACCCGCCACAGGACCTCGAACTCGATGCCGCTGGGGTCCTTGGCGTACAGCGACTTGGACACCCGGTGGTCGCTCTCCCCCACCAGCGCCCCGGCGGCCAGCAGCCGGGCCCGGGTGTCAACCAGGTCGCCGAGCGTGCCGACCTCCCAGGCCAGGTGGTAGAGGCCGGGGTGTTCGGGCTGGCCGGGCGCGTGGCCGGTGCCGATCTCGAACAGGCCGAGGTCGTGGTCGTTGGCCGAGCCGGGCGCACGCAAGAAGGCGGCGCGTCCGGGAATCTCCATACGGACCTCGAAGCCGAGGGTCTGCCGGTAGAAATCTACGGTGGCCTGCAGGCCGTTCACGTACAGGACGGCGTGGTTGAGGCGGCGGACGGCCATCGGGGCTTCCTTCCCTGGATGAATAGCTGATCTATGCAATTCCTAGGAAGTGCTGGTCATTCCCACCGCGGGCCGCGGGGCGGGACGGGGCTCGGGAACGGCGGCCTTGGGGCTGATCGGGTGCGGGCCGGTGTAGACGGTACGCGGCCGGAGCGGGGCGCTGCGGGCGTACTCCTCCAAGGCGTGCGCGATCCAGCCCGCGGTCCGGGCCACGGCGAAGATCGCCTCGCCCGCGCCCGGGATCATGCCGGCCACGCTGGCCAGGGTGGCCAGCGCGAAGTCGATGGTCGGCCCGGGCAGGGCGCGGCGGCGGGTCTCGGCCAGCACCGCGTCGGCGACCGCGTAGCGGGCGGACCGGGGCGCGGCCTTGCGGGTCAGGTCGAGCAGGGTCTGGGCGCGCGGGTCGGTTCGGTGGGCTTGGGCTTGGGCTTGGTGGGCCGCACCGGTTCGGGTGTCGTGGTGGAAGTCGCCCAGGCCGGGGATCCGTTCGCCCCGGCGCAGCAGGTCACCGACGACCCGGACCGCGTCGGCGGGATCGCGGGCCGCGGCGAGCATGGTTTCCGCGCCGAGCGAGGCGCCGCCGTAGGCCACCGCGTGCCGCGGGTTGGCGTGCAGGGCCCCGCCCAGGGCACCTAGGCCGGTGGCTACCACCGCGTACGGATCGGCGCGGACCGAGGCGGCCATCCGCGCGGCGAAGGTGGACGCGGCCAGTTCGTGGTCGGCGAGCAGGGCCATGGCCGCGCGCAGCGCGCCGAGCAGGCCCGGGTCGGGGCGCCGGGGGCAGATCTTGTACCAGAAGCGCCCGGCGATGCGGCCCTCGGCCAGCCTGGCGGGCGGGCCGTTTTGAGCCGGGGACCCCGGGTCGGGCAGGCAGCCGATCATGCCGGCGATGATGTTGCGCCCCGCCGCGATGACCGCGGGCGGGTCCAGGTGCAGCCGCAGCGGGTCGGTGGCGGCCATGGCGGGCACGATGACCCGCAGCCGCTCCAGGGGCAGTGTCCCCTCAGGCAGTGCGGCCTGCGCCGCGGTCCCGGCCGCGACTGCCTCAGGCGTCGCCTCCCAGGTGACGCCCTGGCCGTCCTGGCCGTCTTGGTTGAGGCCGCCGGTCCACAGCCAGACGGCCACCTCCTCAAAAGGGCGCCACAACGCGAGCTTGGTCACCTCCAGGCCCCGGTAGCGGATCCGGCCGTCCGCGACTTCGGTCAGCTCGGATTCGATGACGAAGTCCGCGGTGCCCGCTGCCCGGCGCGACTCCCCGCGCTGGCCTCGTTCGACCAGCCGCGCCACCTCGTCGGCCTCGAACAGGCTGCTCCGCCCGTCCTGGCCGCGGCGCCGCGCGAGCATCCCCCGGCTCACGTAGGCGTACAGCGTGGCCTGCTTGACCCCCAGCCGCTGCGCAGCCTCGGCAGCGTTGATCCACTCCCCCATGGGGGAAGACCATAGCGGCCTTTGATCAACGTTGACGGAATTACTACCGCGTGTCGTAGAGCTAGCGGAGCTGGCCCCGCTGCCGGCGGCGGAGCTCGCGGTACCGCCGACGCTGCGACTCATCTAGCATCAGCCAGGCGGTGGCCGGAACGGCGATGGCCACGACGATGAGAGCGAATGCCAGCCACCAGGGGACGAACCCCAGCAGGATCAGGCCGACGACGACCCCTCCGATACCCCACTTCAGGTGCGGTGACATGCTGACTCCGTTCATCCAGCCCGGGCCGGGACCCCGTAAAAGCCCCCGGACATTTCTAGCTTATAGCGCTCTGGCTAATCTTGGCCGTCCGGCGATTCCGCCCGGCAATCCGAAGGCTTCCGAGGGCTTCCTGGGGCGGAGTACGCTGCGGGCATATCGGTTGATCAATCCTGGGGAGGGCACCGTGACGATCGCCATGCCGGTGGAGCCCGAGGCCAACGAGCTGCTGAGCCGCAGCCCGCTTGCCCTGCTGATCGGCATGGTGCTTGACCAGCAGGTGCCGCTCGAGCGGGCCTTCAGCGCGCCACTGGATCTGGTCCGGCGGCTCGGGCGCGAACCCACGGTGACCGAACTGGCCGAATTCGACCCGGTGGCCTTGGCCGGGATCTTCGCCGAACGGCCGGCGCTGCATCGCTACCCCAAGGCGATGGCGGCCCGCGTCCAGGACATGGCCCGGCTGATCGTGGACCAGTACGACGGCGACCCGGCCCAGCTGTGGAGCACGGCCAAGACCGGCGCCGAGCTGCTCAAGCGAGTGTCGGCGCTGCCCGGGTTCGGCACGCAGAAGGCCAAGATCTTCGTGGCCCTGCTGGGCAAGCAGCTCGGGGTGCAGCCGCGGGGCTGGCGGCAGGCGGCCGGGGCGTTCGGGGCCAAGGGCTCGCACCTTTCGATCGCGGACATCGTCGACGCCGAGTCGCTGGGCCGGGTACGGACCTACAAGCAGGGCCTGAAGGCGGCGGCCAAGGCGGCCAGTGCGGCTCAGACAGCTGAGGCGGCTGCGGCAGCGCCTGTGTCGTAGGGTTCCGCTAGCGTCGGTCTGTGGACTCCTTCGCTTTCGCTGACCAGCTGCCCAAGGTCGAGCTGCACCTGCACCTGGTCGGGTCCGCCTCGGCGCCGACCGTGTTGGAGCTGGCCGGGCGGCATCCGGCCGGCGGCGTGGTCCCGCGCACCGAGCCGGAGCTGCGGGCGTACTACGAGTTCCGGGACTTCCCGCACTTCGCGGACGTGTACGGGGCGGTCAGCGCCCTGGTGCGCGATCCGGCCGACGTGGCCGCGCTGGTCACCGGTGCGGCGCGCGACCTGGCCGGGCAGAACGCCAGGTACGCGGAGCTGACCGTCACGCCGTACACGTTCACTGCCATGGGCATGCCCGCGCGGGAGGTCACCGAGGCGCTGGATATCGGGGCCGGGGCGGCCCTGGGCGAGCACGGCGTGCGGATCGGCTACATCTTCGACATCCCGGGCGAGTACGGCGCCGTGGCCGCGCGGGCCACGCTGGACCACGCCCTATCGGATCCGCCGCGGGCGCTGACCGGGTTCGGCCTGGCCGGCATCGAGCAGGCCCGGCCGGCGCACCGGGATGCCCTGCGGGAGGTGTTCGCGGCGGCCATCGCGGCGGGTTTGCACAGCGTGCCGCACGCGGGCGAGATGTCCGGCCCGGAGACGATCTGGGAAGCGCTGACCGGACTGCGCGCCGAGCGGATCGGGCACGGCATCAGCTGCCTGGACGATCCGGCCCTGGTCGCGTACCTGCGCGAGACCCAGGTGCCGCTGGAGGTTTGCCCCACGTCCAACGTGTGCACCAAGCAGGTGCCTTCGCTTGCTGCCCATCCGCTGCCCAGGATGCTGGCCGAAGGCCTGTTCGTGACGCTGAACAGCGACGACCCGCCGATGTTCGGCACGTCGCTGGGCGAGGAGTACCGCCGGGCCGCTTCGGTGCTGGGGCTGAGCCGTGACCAGCTGGCCGGACTGGCCCGCAACGGGGTGCGGGCGTCGTTCCTGGACGCCGCGGCCAAGCAGGCCCTGCTCGACGAGATCGACCAGGTGGCGGTAGCGGCGGCGGGCGGCGAGGAGCACCACACCCGGCCACAACGACGTCGTGGGTTAGGCTTCGCGGGTGGGCCGCGTAATGCTCCGGCCGGTCCGGGAAGCCGATCTGACCTCGCTGGAAGAGAACGAGTCGCGCGAGGCTGACCCGTGGAACTGGTTCGCGCACGTGCCAGCGGGGGTGCGGCGCCGCCGGTTCGCCGCCGACGGGATGCTCTCCGAGGAGGGCGGCACGCTCGCGGTCGAGACCCCGGACGGCGCCCTGGCCGGGACGGTCAGCTGGTTCGCCCTGAGGCACGGGCCCAGCGCCGCATGCCGGTCCCTGAACATCGGGATCTCGTTGCTGCCCGGGCAGCGCGGGCGGGGGTACGGAGCGGCGGCCCAGCGGGCGCTGGCCGAGTACCTGTTCGCCACCACCTTGGTGGAGCGGATCGAGGCCGAAACCGACGTGGAGAACGTGGCCGAGCAGCGGGCCCTCGAGCGGGCCGGCTTTACCCGTGAGGGCGTCCTGCGGCACAGCCAGTTCCGCGCCGGGTGCTGGCGGGACAACGTGATCTACAGCATCTTGCGCGCCGAGGTTAGCCTGGACCAGTTCTAGCGCCCCGGGGGTGCACGTCAGCTGGCGGCGTGGGCAACGCGGTCGGGGTAGGTCTTGGAGAACTTGAGCATGTAGGTGGTAATCAGGCCGGGGATGATCAGGCCGAGGAGCAGATCGTCAGGAACGTCTTGCCCAGGCCGGCCGCGCCCTCGACGACCACGCTGACCCCCGGCGGGGTCCGCCGCCGGACCACGGCCAGCACCAGGTCCACGACGGTGCGTTCCACCGCGACGCGATCCGGCGGCGATGAACGATCGCTGGCCACATCCGTCACTGCGGGCTTCGGCGGCCACGCTGGCGCCGGCGGTGACGGTGGCGGAGCAGGGCGGCCAGCACCGGGCCGGCCGCCCAGAGCGCCCAGCCGGCGTTGGTGGCGAAGAAGACCGGGATCGACAACCCGAAGCCGATCATCAAGCTGGCGGACTTCCTAGTCAGGCTGTCCACGACCGGCTGCGGCGGGTCGGCCAGCCGAGCGGCGATCAGGTGCCGCAGCATCGCGTACAGCACGCCTGACTCCAGGACCTGCAGCAGCGCATAGAACCCGAAGCGCAGGGCGTGCACGGTCAGGCTCTGCCCGCCCACGACGAGCAGCTTGGTAGCGAACGGGTTGAGCACGATGCTGAACAGCCACCACATGTTGAGCACCTTGAGCCGGGCGTCGGTGCCCCGGACGTAGCGGAACAGGTCGTGATGGTCGGACCACGCCGCCGCGATCACCACGAAGCTGATCAGGAACGCGGCGTAGTGCCCGTCGTCGTGCCTGACCGAGGCCCAGAAGTCGTGGAACGTACCGGCTTCGGGCACCGGCAGGTCGATGGCGAGCAGCGTGATCGCGATGGCCACTACCGCGTCGGAAAAGAAGGTCTGCCGTTCCGCGGCCTTGGCATCGGTTTCCCGCTCGTCTTCGGACATCAGAAGATCATCTCGCGGCCGCTGCGGACGAGTCGACCCAGCTCACGCCGTGATGATCGTGTCGGTGTCGCCGGACAGCAGCTGCTGCGGGATCTGACCGAACGTGTACTGGGCCGGCGTCGTGCCCGCGACCAGGGTGAACATCCAGATGACGTCGAACCGGTTACCCGGCCAGGGCTGCGAGATGACCGTACCCGGCACGGTGGGCAGCGCGGTGGCGATGGCCGGGATGTGGTCGTGCTCCCAGCAGATGAGCACCACGCCGGAGTAGCTGCTCAGCACGCTGGCGGCCAGCTGAGCTTCGCTGCCTTCGGCGAAGTTGGACACGATGGCCAGCCCGAGACGGTCAGCCAGGCCCTGGATCGTCTGGTAGGTGCGGTGCTCGGCGGTCTTGGCCGCGCTGCCGTAGGAGGTAGGGCGGACCCTGCGCCGCGGCGGCGGCCTGCCCGGGCGCGGCGGCCCGCGGGTCGGCGGCCTTCTCGCCGTGCCGGATGACGTAGATGGTGTCCGGCGGAGGAACGGCTGCTGGCGACGTCATGGTCTTCAGTTTGCGGGTCTGTTATCGGCGACGGGTAGGGTTTCGCCCAGTAAGCGTGAACTCTGGAAACGCGAGGCGATGACCAGCGAGCCGGGAACGACGGGGCCGGGGACCGCGGGTGACACGGGAGCACCGCAGGCCGGGCCGCGCACGGGCTCGGGCCTGTCCTGGCCGCTGGTCCTGCCGCTCGCCCTGCTCATCATCTTGGGCCTGGCCGGGCTGCGCGGCACGGTGACCGCGCCGCACTGGAACGCGTCGGTGCGGCACCACGGCTGGGCCGTCGGCCTCGCGCTCGAGGTGGTCCTCGGAGTGCTGCTCACGCTGACCGTCTGGCGCCGGTCCCAGGTCATGCGCGGCGTCCCGCTCGGCGGAGCAGCGGTCAACGACGTGGCGGCCAAGCTGCGCGGGGTGCTCATCGTGGTGCTCGGGGGCGGCATGATCGCGGTGGCGGTGGCCATCGTCATCAGCCTGCAGGTCCGGGTCCACGTGCTGCCCCCGCCGAAGCCATTTTCCACTCCCCCGCCCCGGGTGAGGCTGTCGCAAAAGCCAATCCCCTCCGCGGGCTCCTCTCACTTCCCGCTGGCCGTGAGCCTGTACGCGCTGCTGATCGTGCTCCTGGTGGCCGGGCTGCTGCTCAGCATCTGGTGGGCCCGGCGGTTCCGGCCGCCGTCGATAGTCCGGCACCGTGAGTTCCTGGCCCAAGACCCCGAGGACCTGCGCGAAGCGGTGGAATCGGGACGGTCGGCGCTGCGCACCGTCGACGACGCGCAGGCGGCCATCATCGCCTGCTACGTGGCGATGGAGAACAGCCTGGCCGATCGGGGCGCGGCCCGGGCCGTGGCCGACACACCCGATGAACTGCTGGCCCGGGCGACCGCGACCGGTGTGGTGCGCGGCACCGCCCCCGCGCGGCTGACCGCGCTGTTCTACGAGGCCAGGTTCTCCAGCCACCCGCTCGGCCACGCGCAGCGGGACGCGGCCGAGCAGGCCCTGGACGAGCTGGCCGCCGCCCTGGCCGAAGCAGCCAGCACGGGCAAATCCAGCACGGGCAAATCCAGCACGGGCAACTCCAGCACGGGCAACTCCAGCATGGGCAAGGCCGAGGCCGGGGAAGCGACGGCCGCGCCGTGAGCACGCCCGAGGAGAACCGGGACGACGGGGCCATGGTGAGCCCGTGGCGCGGGACGACCCCGGAACTGCTCATCGCGGCCGTGGCGATCATTGCGGCGGCGGTGGCCGGCTACGTGACGGCTGGCTGGACCGGCCTCGGCGTGGTGGCGGTGGTGACCGCGGCGGGCGTGATGATCTTGGTGCGCACGCTGCTGCCCCAGCTCACGCCGGACGCGGCCAAGAAGGCGCGGGAGAAGGGGCGGGCTCGCACGCTGACCGGCTACTCGCACCGAAGGTTCGTGGTGCACAACGCGATGACCAGCAAGGGCTATTACGACACCGAGTTGCGACCGGTCCTGGAGCACCTGCTGGCGGCCCGGCTGGCCGAACGCCACGGCGTGCACCTGTACCAAGACCCCGAGCGGGCCCGTCAGGTGCTGTGCCGCAGCTCGCGCAAGGCCGGCCTGTGGGAATGGATCGACCCGGCCACCCGGCCGACGGACACCACGGTGCGCGACCACACGGACCGGCGCGGCATCCCGCGGCACGTCCTGTCGCGCCTCATCGACCGATTGGAGAAGCTCTGATGGGCCCCGAAGAAGCCGCGATTAGCTGCTCGGCCATCCTGGATGAGCTCGAGCGTACGGTGGTCGGCCGCCGCCGGACCCTGGAGCTGGTCCTGATCGGCATCCTGGCCGGCGGCCACGTCCTGCTCGAGGACCTGCCGGGGCTGGGCAAGACGCTCATCGCCCGGTCGTTCGCCCAGGTGCTCGGACTGGATTTCGCGCGTATCCAGTTCACTCCGGACCTGCTGCCTTCTGACGTGGTGGGCGCGCCGCTATACGATCAGCGGTCGGCCGACATGGTGTTCCGCCCCGGCCCGGTGTTCACCCAGCTGCTGCTGGCCGACGAGATCAACCGGACGCCGCCCAAGACCCAGGCGGCACTGCTCGAGGCGATGGGCGAGGGCCAGGTGAGCGTGGACGGGCAGACCCGCATGCTCCCCCAGCCGTTCATCGTGCTGGCCACCGACAACCCGATCGAGTACGAAGGCACCTACGAGCTGCCCGAAGCCCAGCTCGACCGGTTCTTGATGCGGCTGCGCCTGGGCTACCTGACCAGCGGCGACGAGACCGACATGCTCCGGCGCCGGGTGGACCGGGCCACCGAGTACGCCGAGCTGAACCCGGTGATCAGCGCGGACGGGGTGCTGGCCATGCGGAATTCGCTCGAACAGGTGGAGATCAGCCCGGATCTGCTGGACTACATCGTGGCTATCGTCCGGGCGACCAGGAACGACGCTCAGGTGCAGGTCGGCGCGAGCCCCCGCGGTGGCCTGGCGCTGGTCCAGCTGGCCCGCGGCCAGGCGGTGCTGAGCAAGCGCGACTATGTGGTCCCCGACGACATCAAGCAGGTGGCGGTGCCCGCACTCGCGCACCGGGTCACGCTGCGGCCCGAACTGTGGGTCCGTCAGGTCTCGGCCGACGAGGTGGTGGCCAAGATGCTGGCCGGCGTGCCCACCCCCAAGACCGACCCCCGGACCCAGGCAGTCACTAGCTGATGGAAGGTTACGAGTACAGCCTGCAGTGGCGGTCCTCCCGGCACGCTCGCCGGCTGCTCACCCTAGGCCTGGCCGCGCTGCTCATCGCCACCGTGGCCCGGCGCCCGGAGTTCGCGGGCCTGGCTGCTCCCGCGCTGCTGCTGCTGGCGGCCGGGCGCGGCCAGCGGCGGCCGCCCCGGGTCGGCCTGCAGGCCCGGCCCAGTACCCGGCGGGCCTTCGAAGGCGAACTGGTCGCCGTGGACATGACGATCGAGGGCCAGGGCTCCTGCAGCGTGCGCTGGATCCTGCACCCGGGCCGGGAGATCGAGCCGGTCGACGCCACGGCCGCGGACGGACCGCAGGCCCGCTTCACCTTCTCCCCCCAGCGCTGGGGACGGCGGGAGATCGGCACCATGGACGTGCTCCTGCGCGACCGCTGGCGGCTGGCCGAAGGGCACCTGACCGTGAACCTGCCCGACCTGGACTGCTATCCGGCCCCGGCCCAGCAGCGGACCCAGGTGGTGCTCAGCCGGCTGCCGAACCGGCTTGGCGAGCACGCGGCCCGGACGTTCGGCGAGGGCCTCGAGTTCGCCGGGGTCCGCGAGTACGTGCCGGGCGACCGGCAGCGCAGCATCAACTGGCCGGCCAGCACCCGGCGCGGGCGGCTGCAGGTGAACACGTTCGCCGCCGAACGCTCGCAGGACGTGGTGCTGCTGGTGGACGGCACCTCCGACGTGGGCGAACCCGGCTCATCCGCGCTCGACCTGGCGCTGCGCGGCGCGGCGGCCGCGGCCCGCGCGTACCTGGACGCCCGGGACCGGGTCGGCGTGATCACCTACCACTGGGGCTCGGTGGGCTGGCTGGCGCCCGGGCTCGGCCGGCGGCAGGTGTACCGGATCATCGACTCGATGCTGGCCAGCGAGCGGGGCGGCACGGCGCCGGCTTCGCGGTCCAGATCGGCGTTCGGGACCAGCGTGCAGCGGCTGCCGCGGGCCGCGCTGCCCCCCGGCGCGCTGGTCGTGGTGTTCAGCCCGCTGCTGGACCAGCGGTTCGTCGAGGCGCTGCGGGACATGCGCGAGCGCGGCTTGACCATGCTGGTCGTCGACGTGCTCAACGCCGATCCGCCCGCCCGGCCGCGCAGCACGGACCGGATGGCCCGGCGGATCTGGCGGATGGAGCAGGAGGCGATCCGGTTCTCGCTGCGCGAGCTGGGCGTCCCGGTGGTGCACTGGGACGGGATCGCCTCCCTGGACCTGCCGCTGGCCCGGTACACCCGCCGCCCGCTGATCGCCGCGGGGACGCGGCGATGACCCGCCCAGTCGAGATCGGCACAGTCGCCATCCGAGGCGCGGCCGTCCTGCTCGGTACGGGCTGCGTGGTGTGGGCGGCCGCGCCGCTGGTGCGCGAGGGCTGGGCCAACCTGGCCCTGATCCTGGCCATCATCGGGGTGGCCGCGGGGGCGTTGCGCCTGGTCCTGGCCGGGCTCCCGGTGCCCGCGGACGCCTTCTTGCTTTCTGTGCCGATCCGGGCCTGGCTGGCGTTCCTGGAGACGTTGCGGCGGGTGCCCTGGGAGGAGGGCGCGGTGGTCGCCGTGGTGTGGCTGGAGGTGCTGCACAAGTCCCGGCCCTGGCCCACCGCGTTGCTCGGCGCGGCGCTGATCGCCTACCTGCTCGCCACCCACCTGGCCGAGTCCGACGCCTCCCCCGAGGTGCTGCGGCCGCAGGCGCGGGTGCTGGCTCTGGGCGCGGCCCTGCTGGCCCTCGGGGCGGGCGCCGGGATGCTGCCCGCGACCGGCCCGGGACCCGGCTCGGCGCTGTTGCGGCTGGTCGCGGCGGCCGCGCTCATCGCCGCCGCCGGCCTGGTGCTGCCCTACGTGGCCAGGCCCGAGTAGCACCCCGCCGCGCGGGCGGCCAACCTTGTCGGGATATACAAGAGGGACACCGAATCACGGGTCTTCCTTGGGGACTGGCGGCTTACAAGAGGGCTGGTCAGGCGGGAAGATGGGGGTTCACGCGGAGGACACAGGAGGGCCTTATGGCTGAGATCGTCCGGGCCGGGCTAATCCAGCAGCGCTGGACCGGGGAGAAGGATTCGATGATCGCGGCGGCGGTGGACCACATCCGTACCGCGGCGTCGGCTGGCGCGCAGGTGGTATGCCTGCAGGAACTGTTCTACGGGCCGTACTTCTGCCAGGTGCAGGACGCCGACTACTACTCCTACACCGAGGCCATCCCGGACGGGCCGACCACCCGGCTGCTGCAGGACGTGGCGCGGGACGCCCACATCGTGATCGTCGCGCCGATGTACGAGGAAGAGCACCCGGGCATCTACTACAACACCGCGGCGGTGATCGACGCCGACGGCAGCTACCTGGGCAAGTACCGCAAGACGCACCTTCCCCAGGTCAAGGGGTTCTGGGAGAAGTTCTACTTCCGGCCCGGCAACATGGGCTACCCGGTGTTCGACACCGCGGCGGGCCGGATCGGCGTGTACATCTGCTACGACCGGCACTTCCCCGAGGGCTGGCGGGCGCTCGGCCTGGCCGGGGCGCGGATCGTGTTCAACCCGTCAGCCACCAGCCGGGGCCTGTCCCAGTACCTGTGGCGGCTGGAGCAGACGGCCGCCGCGGTGGCCAACGAGTACTTCGTGGGCACGATCAACCGGGTCGGCATCGAGCCGCTCGGCGACAACGACTTCTACGGCGGCACCTACTTCGCCGACCCGCGCGGTCAGCTCATCGGCGACGCCGCCGCCGACGACCAGGACGAGGTCGTGGTGCGGGACCTGGACATGGGCCTGCTGGCCGAGGTCCGCAACCTGTGGCAGTTCTACCGCGACCGCCGCCCCGACCAGTACGAGACGCTGGTACAGCCATGAGCCGTCAGCGAGCGAAGGCGAGCCGGGAGGCAGCCATGAGCCATCAGCGAGCGAAGGCGAGCCGGGAGGCAGCCATGAGCCATCGGCGAGCGAAGGCGAGCCGGGAGATAGAGCCGTGAGCACCACGCTGATCACCGGCGGCACGGTGGTGACGGCGTCCGGCACGCTGGACGCCGACGTGCTGGTCGAGGGCGAGAAGATCGCCATGGTCGTGTCCCGGCGGCCGGGCCTCGAGGTCACCCTGACCGCGGACCGGCTCATCGACGCGACCGGCAAGTACGTGCTGCCCGGCGGGATCGACGTGCACACGCACATGGAGATGCCGTTCGGCGGCACGTTCTCCGCGGACACCTTCGAGACCGGTACCCAGGCCGCGGCCTGGGGCGGCACCACCACCATCGTCGACTTCGCGGTCCAGGCCAAGGGCAGCTCGCTGCTGGCCACGCTGGACAAGTGGCATGGCAAGGCGGACGGTAACTGCGCGATCGACTACGGCTTCCACATGATCGTCTCCGACGTCAACGACATGACGCTCAAGGAGATGGACGCCTGCATCGCCGCCGGAGTGAACAGCTTCAAGATGTTCATGGCCTATCCGGGCGTGTTCTACGCCACCGACGGAGAGATCCTGCTGGCCATGCAGCAGGCCGCTCGCTCCGGGGCGACGGTGATGATGCACGCGGAGAACGGCATCGCCATCGACCAGCTGGTCGCCCAGGCGCTGGCCGCGGGCCGCACCGACCCGGTCTACCACGGCCTGACCCGGCCGCCGGAGCTGGAAGGCGAGGCGACCTCGCGGGCCATCACGCTGGCCAAGGTGGCGGACTGCCCGCTGTACATCGTGCACCTGTCGGCCACCCAGGCGCTCGCGGCAGTGGCCGAGGCCCGGGACACCGGGCAGAACGTATTCGCCGAGACCTGCCCGCAGTACCTGTTCCTGTCCCTGGACGACCTGGCCCGGCCGGACTTCGAGGGGGCCAAGTTCGTGGCCTCGCCGCCGCTGCGGCCCAAGGAGCACCAGGACTCGCTGTGGCGGGGGCTGCGCACCAACGACCTGTCGGTGGTGTCGACCGACCACTGCCCGTTCTGCTTCAAGGACCAGAAGGAGCTGGGCCGGGGCGACTTCTCCAAGATCCCGAACGGGATGCCCGGCGTCGAGCACCGGATGGACCTGCTGCACCAGGGCGTGGCGGCGGGAAAGCTGTCGCTGCCGCGCTGGGTGGAGGTGGCCTCGACCACGCCGGCCCGGATGTTCGGCCTGTACCCGCGCAAGGGGGTCATCGCGGCTGGCTCCGACGCCGACATGGTGATCTACGACCCGCAGGCCACCCAGACCCTGTCAGCCGCCACCCACCACATGAACGTGGACTACTCCGCGTATGAGGGCATGCAGGTCACCGGCCGGGTGGTCGCCACGATGTCCCGCGGCGCCATGGTCATCGACGACGGCCAGTACGTGGGCCACACGGGGCACGGCACGTTCCTGGCCCGCGGGCTGAACCAGTATCTGCTGTAGCACGCACCACGCTTCGTTCGGGATAAAAGGAGGAGTCATGGAATTCGGGGTGGTCCTGCAGACGAACCCGCCCGCCAGCCGCGTGGTCGAGATGATGCGCCGGGCCGAGGACGCGGGCTTCTCCCACGGGTGGACGTGGGACTCGCACGTGCTGTGGCAGGAGCCGTTCGTGATCTACTCGGCGGTTCTGGCCGCCACGTCGGCGCTGACCGTAGGCACGATGGTGACCAACCCGGGCACCCGGGACTGGTCGGTCACCGCGTCGCTGTTCGCGACGCTGAACGACATGTACGGCAACCGGACGGTGTGCGGGATCGGCCGCGGCGACTCGGCCCGGCGGGTGATCGGCCAGCCGCCCATGTCGCTGGCCACCCTGTCCTCGGCGATGAGCGTGATCAAGGGGCTGGCCGAGGGGCAGGAGGTCACTCATCATGGCCAGCTGCTGCGGCTGCCCTGGGTGCGCGACGGCAAGCTGGAGATCTGGATGGCCGGGTACGGGCCGAAGGCGCTGAAGCTGGTCGGCGAGCAGGCCGACGGGTTCATCCTGCAGACCGCCGACCCGGACATCGCGCGGTGGACGATCGGGTCGGTGCGGGAGGCGGCCAAGGACGCCGGGCGTGACCCGTCCTCGATCACGATGTGCGTGGCGGCGCCCGCGTACGTGGGCACCGACCTGGCGCACCAGCGGGAGCAACTGCGGTGGTTCGGCGGGATGGTCGGCAACCACGTGGCGGACCTGGTGTCCCGGTACGGCACGGACGGACCGGTGCCGCACGAGCTGACCGACTACATCGAGGGGCGCGCGGGGTACGACTACGCGCACCACGGGCGTTCGGACAACCCGGACGTGGACTTCGTGCCGGACGCGATCGTGGACCGGTTCTGCCTGCTCGGGCAGGCGTCCGCGCACGTGGACCAGCTGCGCGAGCTGGCCGAGGCCGGCGCCGACCAGTTCGCCCTGTACCTGATGCACGACCAGGAGGAAGACACCCTGGCCGCCTACGGCTCGGAGATCATCCCGGCGCTCCGTTAGTCGGTGCTCGCGGCGAGGGTTTTCTCGAGCTTAGGGAGGGCTTGCTGGTCGGCTAGGGCGATGGCCAGCTCGCCGGTCACGGTGGGGTGCAGGGGGGCCGGGTCGCCCGGGGCCTGCACGTAGGGGTCGGCGGTGCACAGCTCGTGGCCGGTGAACGGCGGATCGGCCACGCCGAACCCGAAGACCTGCGCGCCCTCGGCCAGGATGGTGTTCAGCTGGCCGAGCCGGGCCAGCAGCACCTTCTCCTTGGCCGGAGTCAGGCCGTAGCGGGCCAGGCAGCCGATGTTCGGGCCGAACGGCGAGTAGTACTCGTTGACCAGCACGGCCGGGCTGCCGGGCAGGTCGGCCAGGTCGCCCAGCAGCTGGTAGTAGCTGCGGGTGAAGGAGTTGAGCAGCTGGTCGAAGTACGCGGTGGACACCTTGTCGTTGCACACGGCGCTGGCCGCGCACAGGCGGGTCATGATCGACCATTCCACATCGTCGGCGCCGACGCTGACGATGATCACCTTGGCGTGCGTGGCCAGCTGGGCCTCGTCGAGCTGGGCCGGCGCCAGCTGCCCGTTGCCGAGCAGCTGCACGCCGAGCAGGCCGTTCTGGATCGTGGCGCCGCTGCAGGCCAGGTTCAGCACGTTCCAGTTGTTCACCGCGGCCAGGTCGGCGGCGTAGGACTGGCTGCTGCGGCCGCACGCGCGGTCCAGCGCGCTGGCGTTGGCCACCGTCGGGTTGCCGATCGCGGCGGCGGTCGAGTCGCCGATCACCACCGCCTGCACGCCGGGCAGCGGCCGGGCCACGGAGCTGGGCGAGGCCTGCAGCGGGTCGGTGCCGACCAGGTCGTCGAGGGTCTTGACGCTGCGCAGCACGGTGGGGGTGGTGCGGGCGGTCAGCAGCACGCCGCCGACGTTTACCCCGACCACCACGGCCAGGCCCACGCCCACGGTCCGCAGCATGACCAGGTGGGGCTGCCTGCGGATGCCGGCCACCGCGATCAGCGCGACCACGGCGAACCCGGCGGCGATGAGCGTCTCCCACACGAAGTACCGGGTCCAGCCCTGGGCCAGCTGCTGGCTGAGGCTCAGCTTGAGCTGCCGCGGGTTATCGGAGCGGAGCAGCTGGGCGACCTGCGGGTCGATGGTGATGTGGGTGAGCTGGAGCAGCGGGCGGATCGGCCCGGTGAACTGCGGTTTGGTCGGCACCACCTGGCCGAACAGGTCAAGCTCGCCCGGACCGGACCAGCTGAACGAGGAGATGGCCGCCCCGACCTGGGCGCTCTGGCCGGCCGCCGAGACGGTCTGGGTGGGCGCGACCTGCAGCGCCAGCCAGATCGAGCCGGCCGTGATGACCAGGAAAGTGAGGAGGTAGAAGACAACCTTCCTGATCAGCCGCACATATGAAGAAATCTAGACGCTCCCGGTGGGACAGAGCTGCGCTCGCTATTCACGCTACCCGCCACCGGCAAGCGCCAACCCGTCCGCTAGATGGCGTCCTTGCGTTCGAGGTAGTTGAGGGCGACCCAGCCGATGGGGACCGGGAGCCAGAAGGTCAGCAGGCGGAACAGCAGGACCGAGCTGGCCGCCTCGGTGCCGTGCATGCCGGCGGCGACCAGTCCGGCGGTCAGCGCCGCTTCCACGGCGCCGAGGCCGCCGGGGGTGGGGACGATCGAGCCGAGCGCGCTACCGGTCAGGTAGACCACGGCGATGCTGGCGATGGCCACCGAGCCGCCGAAGGCCTGCACGCAGGCGGACAGGCACACGATGTAGGCCACGCTGAGCAGCAGCGCGCCGCCGATGCCCTGGGCGAGCTTGCGCGGCTGCTGGGCGACCTCGAGCAGGCGGGGCAGCACCTGGCCCAAGGTGGGCACCACCCGGGCGCGCAGCAGCCGCCGTCCGGCC
Organism: uncultured Actinomycetes bacterium; assembly: GCA_963787645.1. Taxonomy (GTDB): domain Bacteria; phylum Actinomycetota; class Actinomycetes; order Streptosporangiales; family Streptosporangiaceae; genus Palsa-504. Next base: position 250,775 of record CAWBDS010000010.1, read on the forward strand.
GGGACCGCGAGCACGGCCAGGGCCAGCACCACCAGTCCGGCGAGCACGAAGTAGAACCAGTCCGGCGGGCGGAACGGGTGCCTGGTGGCCGCCCCGGCGATCGCGATGAACACGACCAGCATCAAGATGTGCAGGACCAAGGCCACCACCTGGCTGACGCCCACGCTGGCCGCCGCCGCCGCGGCCGGGATCTTCCGGCGCAGCAGGTAGCGGACGTTGATCGCCGCGCCGCCGAACGCGGCGGGCGTGACCAGCGTGACGAACGACCCGGCCAGCTGGGCGATCATGGTCCGGGCCAGGGGGAGCCGTTCGGACACGAAGCCGGACAGCTCCAGGGCCGCGCCGACGTAGGTAGCGGCCGACAGGGCCAGCCCCACCAGGCCCCAGCGCCAGTCCGCGTGCCGCAGCACGTGACCGAGGCTGGCCCGGACCAGCTCGCCCGCGAGCAGGTAGGTGGCGGCGACCGTCGCGACCAGCGTGACCAGGCTGCGGATCCGGATCCGCTCGAGCCGGACGGGGACCACCTCGCCACCCGGGACCGCGGCCAGCAGCCGCTGGCGCAGCGCGGGCAAGACGTCGCGGCGGCGGCGCAGCGCGGCCCGGGTGGACCGGGCCAGGGCGACGCGCTGCAGCAACGGCACCACGCCGACCAGCTCGTCCGCGCCGGCCTTCTCCAAGGCCAGATCGGCGGATCGTTCCGGCCCCACGTAGAGGGCCAGCTCGGCCAGGAGCTGGGCCACGTCCAGGCGGACCTGCAGGTCGCTGGCGGCCACGTCGCCGTCGCCGGGGTCGAGCAGCATGATGTGGTCGTCGTGGGTGAGCAGGATGCGGTCGGCGGTCAGCGACCGGTGCGTGACCCGGTGCTCGTGCAAGATGGCCACCGCGTCCCAGATGTTCCGTAGCTCGGCGTCGGTACAGCCGGGCTTCTGGTCGGCCAGCGTGGTGCCCTGATGGTGGTCGTAGGCCAGCACGATGGCTTCGGGCCCGGCCCGGACCACCGCGCGCAGCTTGGGCGTGGGCGCGCCCGCCTCCTCGGCGGCATAGGACAGCAGCGCCCGGCGCTCCACGATCCGGTCCGCCGACAGCGGCGCGCCGCGCGAGACCTGCCCGCGCAACAGCAGCGCCCGGTACAACCGGTAGACGGCGCCGGCAGCCTGCTGGTCCTTGTCGTAGACGGTGACGTCCAGCCGGTCGCCCCGGCTGGTGGTCGCGGCGTAGAGACGCGATCCGGACTGGTTGGGGACCTTGACGCCGTTGCCGAGCCGACTCATCTGGACGATCTGCCGGTCCGCGCTGTTCAGTGCGGTCGCGATCTCGGCCGCGCTGGGCCGCAGCGACGGGCTGCCGGCCACGTACCGGACGCCCAGGCCGATGGTTCGGCCCACGAGCAGCGTGATCAGGAACGACAAGATGGTGGTGTCCAGGGCGGCCAGGTGTACGAGCGCGTAGACCCCGACGGCCAGCCACAGGGCGTTCCGCCAGCCCGGCCGGCCGGTCAGGCCGATGATCGTGGCGTACGCGATCAGGCCGGCCAGGTAGGGGTCCAGCGCCGCGGCGTGACTGACGCCCGGACGGGACATGATGATCGCGTCGTAGAGCCGTGCGGCGAACGGGCGCCAGAGCACGGCGTTGGTCACGGCCGCCGCCACCCCGGCCAGCACCCCGGTGGCTACCGCTTCGGCGAGCCGCTGCACCTGGCGGCGGATCAGCTGGCGGACGGCCAGCGCGATGGGCAGGATCAGCAGCGCGAACAGGGCCAGCGGCGGCGCCACCGTGAGCAGGGCGTGCGGCAGCCGGCCGCTGGCGCCGGTGATGTCGGTCTCGACGCCGGTAGTGGTCGCGCTGGCCGACACGCCCGCCACAGCCAAGATGATGATCTCGAGAAACGACGTGGTGCAGCGCAGCAGATCGATCGGCTTACGGATCCGGCGCTCAAGCCGGTCCGTGACCTGGATCGCTCCTGGCTGCGGTGGCATCACGAGACGATCGTTTCATCTGGTGGCCCCGCCGCAAAGACGCAGCGCCCGCATCGGGCGCGCTCAGTCGGTGGCTTTCGCGGGGGTAGATGACTAGCTCGCAGTCGACTCCGCACTGGCACAGCGCGCGGTGGAAGTAGATCGCCTGGCCTACGGGCACGTTGGTGTCGTCCTGGCCGTGCAGGATCAGCACCGGGGTGCGGACCTGGGCGGCGAGGACGGGCTAAGTTGAGCGGCATGCGAAACATGGTGCGAGCCTTTGGTGTGGTCGCGTTGCTGGTCCTGGTGGCCTGTCTGGCCGCCGGGCCTGGCGTGGCGGGCGCGGCGCAGGCCGCCCACGGGCGGTCCCGGCGGCCTCGGTGACGATCGCCGCGGTGGGCGACACGATGCTCGGCAACACGCCCGACCTTCCGCCCAGCCCCGGGTCCTACCTCGGGGCGGTGAAATCGGTTCTGGACCGGGGCGCTCAGATCGTCTTCGGCAACCTGGAGGGCACGCTCACCACCTCGACGGCCTCCAAGTGCGGCCGGGTGAGCTCGGACTGCTTCGCGTTCCGGGACCCGCCCGGCTACGCACGCTATTTCCGGCAGGCCGGGTTCACCATCTTGAACGACGCCAACAACCACTCCTTCGACTTCGGCGCGGCCGGTCAGGCGCAGACGGTCCGTTCTTTGCATGCGGCGGGGCTGGCCCAGACCGGGCTGCCGGGTGAGATAACCGTGGTGCGGGCGGACGGGATCAAGGTCGCATTCGTGGCCTTCGCTCCTTATGGCTATGACGCGAACCTGCTCAACCTGTCCGCGGCCCGCTCGCTGATCAGGCGGGCCGACCGTGAGGCACCCGTGGTGGTGGTCTACATGCACGCGGGCGCGGAAGGTTCCGGCGCCGATCACGTGACCGGCCGGGAGGAGCACTACCTCGGCGAAGACCGGGGTAACCCCGAGGCGTTCGCGCACATGGCGATCGACGCGGGCGCCAGCCTGGTCATCGCGAGTGGCCCGCACGTGCTACGCGGGATGCAGTTCTATAAGGGGCACCTGATCGCCTACAGCCTGGGGAACTTCGCCGGCTACGAAAACTTCGCGACCAGCGGCGACCTGGATCTGAGCGTGATCTTGCACGTGACCCTGTCGGCCACGGGCCGGTTCCAGAGCGCGCGCATCTACCCCATCCGGTTCACGAGCACGGGCCGGCCCACGCCGGGCGGCGGCGCAATCGCCTTTACCGCCCGGCTGGGCACCGAGGACTTCGGCTCGAGCGCGGCCCGCATCCTGGCCTCGGGCGTCATCAAGACGCCCTGACCGTCTCGCGTCAGGGCTGCGCGGTGAACTGCGGGATGATCTGGACGTACTCGAACGCGGTGTACAGGTGCGGGTAGCCGTCACCGGGCCCGTTCTGGCTGTCGTCACCGGCCGCGGCGATCTTCTGCAGCACGTTCATGCCGCCGATAACCGTGCCGAACGGCGTGTAGTCGGGCTGAAGCGTGGTGTCTTTCCAGACGAAGAAGAACTGGCTGCCGTTGGTGTTCGGACCCGCATTGGCCATGGCGACCGTGCCCGCCGGGTAGGTGGCCCCAGCCAGGTTCTCGTCGTTGAACTGATATCCCGGGCCGCCCGAGCCGGTGCCGGTGGGGTCGCCGCACTGCAGCACGTAGATGCCCTGCACGGTAAGCCGGTGGCAGTGGGTCTGGTTGAAGTAGCCGCGGCTGGCCAGGAACCGGAACGAGAACGTGGTGCAGGGTGCCTTGGTGGTCAGCATCCGCACCGTGATCACGCCCTGGGTGGTGAAGAACCGCACGATGTAGGGCTGCGCGGCCTGCGTGGCGTTGAAGACCGGGATCCCCTTGAAGCGGTCGGCCGGGATCGCCGCTTGGTAGCCGCACTGCCCCGGCGCGGCGGTCGGCTGGACGGCCGCCGCCCGCGGGTGCAGGCCGGGTGGGTTCAGTCCATGCGAGTTCGACGTGCTGGCGGTGGCTCCGGATACGCCGGTGACCGCGATGGCGGTGCCGGCTGTGACCGCGAGAGCGGCCGTGAGCAGGAGACGAGAAGCGCGCTTGGTGAGCATGGCGAAGAATGTGCCTTTCTGTGAGGAGGCCGATTCTGGTGCTCGGGCTAGCGCGCCGTCAAGACGGGTCGGGGCGTGTCAGAGTGACCGTTTGGTAAAGGAATCGCGGGCTTGGTCAGCCGGGAGTGTGCGCGGCGGCAGACGGTCCGGAGGTGGGCGCGAACGGGACCGCGTTCACGATGCCGTCGGAGGCCGGCTGGGCGCTGGCGGCGGGGTGCTGCCACAGGCCGCGAGCGCGCAGGATGGGCAGCACGCCCTCGGCGAACCAGTAGGCCTCCTCCAGGTGGGGGTAGCCGGACAAGATGAACTCGGACAGGCCGAGCCGGGCGTACTCCTCGATCCGGTCGGCCACTTCCGCGTGGCTACCGACCAGCGCGGTCCCGGCACCCGCCCGGAGCAGGCCGATGCCGGCCCACAGATTCGGCGAGACCTCCAGGTTGTCGCGCGAGCCGCCGTGTAGTTCGCGCATCCGGCGCAGGCCCTCGGATTCGCTGTGGGCCAGTTCCTCCTGCACCGTGCGGATCATCGCCTCGTCGATGCCCTCGATCAGCCGGTTGGCCTGCAGCCAGGCCTCATGCGAGGTGTCCCTGGTGATGACGTGCAGGCGGATGCCGTAGCGCACGGTGCGGCCGGCCTCCCGGGCCAGGCCGTCCATCCAGCGCAACTTCGCGTCGACTGCGGCGGGCGGCTCACCCCAGGTCAGGTAGACGTTGGTATGCCGGGCCGCGACCGGGCCGGCCGCGGCCGAGGAACCGCCGAAGTAGAGTTCGGGACGCGGGTCGGGCAGCCGGGCCAGCCGGGCCCCTTCCACCCGCAGGTGGGCGCCCTCGTAGGTAACGGTCTCGCCGTCCCACAGCCGGGTCACGATGTCCAGGAACTCCCCGCACCGGGCATAACGCTGGGCCTTGTCCAGGAAGTCGCCGTAGGCCTTCTGCTCACTGGCTTCCCCGCCGGTCACCACGTTGAGCAGCAGACGGCCCTGCGAATGGCGCTGGAAGGTGGCGGCCATCTGGGCGGCCATGGTGGGCGAGATCAGGCCGGGCCGGAACGCCACCAGGAACTTCAGCCGCTCGGTAACCTCGGTGAGCATCGCGGTCACCAGCCAGGCGTCCTCACACCAGATACCGGTCGGGGTAAGCGCGGCCTCGAACCCGAGCTGCTCGGCGCTGCGCGCCACCTGGCCCAGGTAGGCCAGCGTGGCGGGACGGATGGTGCCCGCCGCGCCGGTCGCGACACCGTGCCCGCCGCCCACGATGTCGCGGCCGTCGCCGTTGGTAGGCAGGAACCAGTGGAAGCGCAAAGCCATGGTTATGACCTTACCGTCGTAAAAGCAATATTTCCGACCTGTTTAGTGCATGGGGCTGGAGTCCGGATTAGTGTGTGGGCTCGAGCCCGGCGAACGCGTATCGTCCCAGGCATGAGGGCTTCGGAGATACGCGAGCTGATCCGGGTCAAGCCGATCGAACGGGACGCGACACGTCGGCGGCTGTCCGCCTGTCACGACATCGATGACCTGCGCGCCACCGGGCGCCGGCTGATCCCGCGGCCGGTCTTCAACTACGTCGACGGCGGGGCCGACGAAGAGGTGTCGCTGCGGGCTAACGCCAGGGCGTTCCGGCAGTACCGGTTCCAGCCGCGGACGTTGGTCGACGTCTCGGAGGCGGATACCTCCACGGCGTTCCTGGGCTCGGTCACGCCGCTGCCGCTGGCCCTAGCGCCGACCGGATACACCCGGATGATGCATCCGGACGGCGAGATCGCCGCGGCCCGGGCGGCGCAAAAGCACGGCCTGCCGTACACCTTGTCCACCATGGCCACCACCACCATCGAAGCGGTCTCCGAAGCTCTATCCACCCGGCCAGCCGGCCCCGACCTACCTCCCGGGCACCCGGATCTGTGGTTCCAGCTGTACATCCTGCGGGACAGCGGGCTGAACAAGGAACTGGTCGACCGGGCCGCCGCGGCCAAGTACCGGGTGCTGGTGGTGACGGTGGACTGCTTCGTGACCGGCCACCGCACCAGGGACCGGCGCAACGGGCTGATCATCCCGCCCGAGCTCACCCTGCAGACCCTGGCCAGCATCGCGGCCAAGCCGGGCTACTGGATGCGGATGCTGGGCGGCCCGGCGATCGACTTCGCCAACTTCGCCGGACACGACGCGGTGACCATCGAGGACACCGGACAGCTATTCAACCCGGCCATTACCTGGGACGACATCGCCGAGCTGCGGAGCCGCTGGCCGGCCCGGCTGATCGTCAAGGGCCCGCTCGGCCCGGCCGACGCGGCGCGCGCCGTCTCGGTGGGCGCGGACGGCGTGCAGCTGTCCAACCACGGCGGGCGCCAGCTGGACCGGGCGGCGCCGTCGGTGCACACGATCTCCACCGTGCGCGACATGGTGGGGCCGGACGTGGCCGTGCTGGTCGACTCCGGGATCCGGCACGGCTCGGACATCGCGGTATCGCTGGCCCTGGGTGCCGACGCGTGCGCCATCGGACGGGCCTACCTGTACGGGCTGATGGCCGGCGGGGAGGCCGGGGTGAACAAGGCGCTGGACATCCTGGCCGCGCAATTCAAGCGGACCATGCAGCTGCTCGGCGTGCGTTCGGTGGCCGAGTTGCGAGAAGCCGGGCCCGAGTTGCTGGTCGGCCGGTCATGATTTCCGGCGGGCAGCTGCTGGGTTACGCACTGGCGTCGCTGGTGCTGATCGTGGTCCCGGGTCCCGGGGTGCTGTTCGTGATCGGACGGGCCCTGGCCCACGGGCGCCGGACCGCCCTGGCCACGGCGCTCGGCCACGCGGCGGGCAACTACGTGGTGGCGGCGTGCGTCGCGGTGGGGCTGGGCACGCTGTTGCAGCGGTCGGCCGAGGCGTTCGTGATCGTCAAGATCGCGGGCGCGCTGTACCTGATCTGGCTGGGCATCCACGCGATCCGGCAGCGCAAGTCGCTGGCCGAAGCCATGTCGGTGGCGACCGCGCCGCGCGAAGGGTGGCGGGCGGCGCGGGACGGCGTCGTGGTCGGCATCACCAATCCCAAGGCGTACATCCTGTTCGGCGCGATCCTGCCCCAGTTCGTGAACCGTTCCGAGGGGAACGTGCCGGCGCAGATGCTCATCCTGGCGCTGGTCTCGGTGGTCATCGGCGCGGCCTCGGACTGCTCCTGGGGTTTTGCGGCCAGCGCGGTGCGGGCCTGGTTCGCCCGCTCGCCGCGCCGGATCGAGATGGTGGGCGGGGCGGGCGGCCTGGCCATGATCGGCGTGGGCGTAACCGTGGCGCTCACCGGCCGCCACAGCTGAGGCATCTGGGCCGGATCGCCCAATTTCCATGATCACGAAGGTTTTTCGGTGCTATGTCATATAAAAGTCTTCGTGATCATGGTGGTATCGCTTTAGTGTTCGCATTGGTGCCTGCGGAATGGGGGCCAGGCGGGGATGCGGTGCTGGTGGGGCTGGTGTAGCGCCCCGGTTGCGCGTGATTGCGGCAGTCATGTCGTCGGGAAAGGGCTGGCGGGCCGGCCGGGGAGGTACCGTCGATCCGGACGCCGCGTAGGGCGAGGATGACGACCAGGACGGCGGCGCAGGTGATGGAGGCGTCGGCCAGGTTGAAGGTCCACGGGAAGTGCGGCAGGTTCAGCCAGTCGACCACGCTGCCGCGCAGCGGGCCGGGCGCGCGGAACAGCCGGTCGCCCAGGTTGCCGGCCGCCCCGCCGAGCATCAGGCCCAGGGCGATGGTCCAGGCCAGGCTGCGCAGCCGGGCGGCCATGCGGATGACGTGGACGATCACGCCGCAGGCGATCAGCGCGATGATCGCCGTATAGGAGGTGCCGACGCCGAACGCCGCGCCGGGATTGAGCGTGAGCCGGAGCGTGAGTAGCCCGCCGAGCAGCCGGACCGGCGGACGACCGGGCAGGTCGTGCAGGGCCAGCGCCTTGGAGACCGCGTCGGCGATGATCACCACGGCCGCGACGGTGAGCATGACCGCGAGCGTCCGGACCCGGCGCGCCGACGCCGCGGGAGGCTGAGCCGCCATCGGTTACCCGGCGGGACGAGGCGGGAGCGGGGCCGGCCCTTGACCGGACCGGTGGCCGGGTCGGGCGGGACCGGCGGCGGCTGCTTGTCCAGCGCTTCCAGGGCCAGCTGGACGGCGGTTTCCAGTTGCGCGTCCCGTCCGGCCGCCCAGTCGTCGGGCGTGTTCAGCACCTCCACGTCCGGGTCGACGCCATAGTTCTCCACCCCCCAGCCGAAGTCCACGAACGAGAACGCGTACTGGGGCACGGTGATCGCCGAGCCGTCGACCAGCTCCTGGTAGTCCTCGATGCCGATCACGCCGCCCCAGGTCCGGGTGCCCACCACCGGACCCAGGCCGAGCAGGCGGATGGCGGCGGTGACGATGTCGCCGTCCGAGCCGGCGAATTCGTCGGCCACGGTCACCAGCGGGCCACGACGCGCCTCCACCGGGTAGGTCCGCGGGCGCAGCCCCCGGCCGATGTCCCAGCCGATCACGCGGCGGGCCAGCTTCTCCACCACCAGCTCCGAGATGTGCCCGCCGTTGTTGGCGCGCACGTCGAAGATGAGCCCGTCCCGGCTCATCTCGGTCCGCATGTCGCGGTGGAAATGCGCCCAGCCCTCCCCCATCATGTCCGGGATGTGCAGGTAGCCCAGGCGGCCCTGGCTGAGCTCGCGGACCAGGGCGCGCCGCCCGGCCACCCAGTCCTGATACCGCAGCCGGCGTTCGCCGCGCAGCGGGACGACGACCGCCCGGCGAAGGGTTTCCCCGGGGGGTCCGGGGGGAGGGGTCCCCCCGGAAGAAGAGGAAATAGCGGGCCGCACGGTCAGCTCGACCGGCTGGCCCGCCGTCCCGGCCAGCAGCGGCCACGGACCGCGCACCGGGTCCACCGGCAGCCCGTCCACGGCCACCAGCTCGTCACCGGGATGGATGGCCACGCCCGGCGCGGTCAGCGGCGAGCGGGCCCGCGGATCGGACGACTCGCCCGGCAAGATGCGGTCCACAATCCAGCGCCCGGCCGGATCCCGGGACAGGTCCGCGCCGAGCTGCCCGACCGGCGGGTGCTTGGTCGACGGGCCGGGCGCCGGGCGCACGTAGGAGTGCGACGTGCCGGTCTCGCCCGCTAGCTCCCAGAGCAGGTCGGCGAAGTCGGCCGCGCCGCGGATCCGGTCCAGCAGCGGACGGTAGTCCCGCTGCACGCCGTCCCAGTCCACGCCGGACATGTCCGGCACCCAGAAGTCCCGGCGCATGAACCGCCCGGCTTCGGCGTACGCGTGCCGCCACAGCGCGGCCGGGTCGGCCTGGAACCGGGCCCGGGACCGGTCCACCGTGACGGTCTCGGACGGGTCGTCGTGCTTGCCGGAGGACGGCATGATCCGCAGCTCGTCACCGTCGTGGACCACCAGCCGGGTGCCGTCGCCGCTGACGTCGAACCAGTCGATCTCGCCGGCGATCTCGGTTACCTCGCGCTTGCGCAGGTCAAACCGTTCCAACGCGGGCCGCGGCTGGTCGTCGTCCAGGTCCGCGCCACTCTCGCCGAGCACACCGGTGAGCTGAGCGCGGCACCAGACCAGTCCGCCCTTGACCGCCCGCAGCGCGGAGTACTGGCCGGCGGTGACCGGCACCGGCACCACGCGGTCTGGCAGGCCGTCCACCTCCACCGTTACTGTGGCCGGCTCGGCCGAATCGCCGTTCTCATCCCGGGCATCGCCGCCGATGGGCCGGCCCTCGGGCAGCGGCCCGAACGGCGACGGGGTGTCCTCGGCCAGCGGCACCAAGTAGGGCCGGCTGCCGAACGGGAACGACATGTCGAAGGACTGCGCGTCGTAGACCGGGTCGAAGCTGCGCACGGACAAGAAGGCCAGGTACAGGCCGTCGGCGGTGAACGCCGGATCGCTGTCCGCGAACCGGCCGTCGGTAACGTCGACCACTTCACGGTCGGCGATACGCGCGATGCGCAGGCGGCGTAGCGGCTGCGGGCCGGGCTGGGACCAGGCCAGCCAGGCCGAGTCCGGCGACCAGGACAGTCCGCCGATTGCCCCGTCGTCCGAGGCGGCCAGCTCGGTGACCTGCCCCGAGGCTATGTCGACCAGCAGCAGCCGGCCGTCGTGGGCCGCGGCGGCCAGGGCCGTTCCGTCCGGGGAGGCAGCCAGGCTGACCACGAAGCCGAGTTCGCCCTCGGCCAGGCGGGCGGTCGGCCCCTCGCCGGTGACCGGGGCGATCTCCAGGGCGTCCGGGCCGGGCGCGTCGGTCACCCACGCCACCTTCCCGGTCTCGCCCAGCACCCGGGGCAGCCGGGCCCGGGCCTCGGGGTTCACGTGCAGGGCGCGGGCCGGGCCGTCCCGGTGGGTCAGCCAGTGCACCGTGCCGCGGACCTCGACCACGCTGGCCTGCCCGGTCCGGTCGCAGTCCAGGTCGCCGAGGTGGTCGGCGGCGGAAATAAACCGCGGCGCGCGAGCCGCGGCCGGGGCGCCGAGCGTGATCTCGAGCTTGCGGGGCGACGATGCGTCCGGGCCGTCCAGCAGCCAGATGTCGCCCGCCACGTGGTAGACGATGCGATTCCCGTCCGTGCTCGGGTTGCGGGCGTACAGGCCCTCGTGGTCGGTGTGCCGGGCCAGACCGGTACCGTCCACGGCGCAGGAGTAGATGTTGCCGGTGCCCTGGTGGTCGGACAAGAAGAACACCCGGTCGCCGATCAGCATCGGGCTGCCCAGCTGCCCGCCCAGGTCGGTCAGGATACGGGTGAACAGGGGATCTTCACCGGTGGCGATCCACAGCTTGCCCGCCCGGCCGCCGCGGTACCGCTTCCAGAACGCGGGCTCGCCGCCCACGCTCCCGGTGAGCAGGACCGTGCCGGCCTGCTCGATGGCCAGGTCGTTGACCGGCCCGTAGGGCAGCGGCCGGGGCGGAGCGTCACCCTGACCGGGAACCGCGAAGGCCCGGCGGTACTTCATGGCCTGCTGCCCGGCCGAGGTGAGGGCCAGCACCTCGCCGGCCGCCGTCCATCCGGCGACTCGGGTCTGCGGATCACCCCAGAAGGTGAGCCGCGCCGCGTCACCGCCCTCGGGGTCGGCCGCGTAGACCTCGGGCTGGCCGTCCCGCCAGCTGGTCCAGGCCAGCCTGGTCCCGTCCCGGGCGAACCGCGGGTAGCTGACCTGCGCGCCGTCGGCGGACAGCCGCCAGGCCCGGCCACCCTCGGCGGGCACGAGCCAGACGTCGTCGCCGGCCACGAAGGTGAGCAGGTCACCGTGGATATGCGGGTAACGCAGGTATCCGCTGGCCATCACGCACCTCCTGCCGAACGCCCGGCTCGCGGCGGCAGTGGCGGCCGGGCCTTGACCGGACGACGAACCGACGGATCCGGCGGCGCGGCCGGCGGGTGCTTCTCCAGCGCCTCCAGCGCGAGCCGGACCGCGGTCTCCAGCTGCGGGTCCCGGCCCGCCGCCCAGTCGTCGGGCGAGATCAGTACCTCCAGGTCCGGGTCCACGCCGTGATTCTCCAGGCCCCAGCCGTAGCCTTCCCAGTAGTCCGCGTAGCGCGGCACGGTCATGTGGGTGCCGTCGACGAGCTCGTGGCCGGGTACGCCCTCGATGCCGATCACGCCGCCCCAGGTCCGGGTGCCCACCACCGGACCCAGGTCGAGCAGGCGGATGGCCGCCGTGACGATGTCACCGTCGGACCCGGCGAACTCATCGCTCACCGCGACCATCGGGCCACGCCGGGCCTCGTACGGGTAGGAGACAGGCTGCACGCCGCGGCCCATCTCCCAGGCGATGACGCGACGGGCCAGCTTCTCCACCACCAGCTGGGAGATGTGCCCGCCGCTGTTCCCGCGCACGTCCATGACCAGGCCGCTGAACCACAGCTCGGCGCGCAGGTCACGGTGGAAGTGAGCCCAGCCCTCGCCCACCATGTCCGGGATGTGCAGGTAGCCCAGGCGCCCGTCGCTGAGCTCGCGGACCAAGGCGCGCTGCCTGGCCACCCAGTCCTGGTAGCGGAGCCGGCGCTCGCTGCGCAGCGGGACCACGACGACCTCGCGAGCGTCGGCCCCCGAGCGGACGGTCAGCGCGACCGGCTGGCCCGCGGCCCCGGCCAGCAGCGGCCACGGGCCGCGCACCGGGTCGACCGGCTGCCCGTCGACCGCGGTCAGCTCGTCGCCGGGCCGCACCACCACACCCGGGGCGGCCAGCGGCGAGCGGGCCCGCGGGTCGGACGACTCCCCCGGCAGGACGCGATCCACGACCCAGCGGCCGGCCGGGTCCCGGGACAGGTCGGCGCCCAGCTGGCCGACCGCGGCCGGGTCCGAGCCGCCCGGGGAGAAATTCCAGTCCTGGCCGGCCTTGGTGATGTAGGCGTGCGACGTGCCGAGCTCACCGACCACCTCCCACAGCAGGTCGGTGAAGTCGTTGGCGCCGCGGATCCGGTCCAGCAGCGGCCGGTACTCGGCCAGCACGCTGTCCCAGTCCACGCCGGACATGTCCGGCACCCAGAAGTCCCGGCGCATGATCCGCCCGGCCTCGGTGTACGCGTGCCGCCACAGCGCGGCCGGATCGGCCTGGAACCGGGCCCGGGACAGATCGACGGTGACCACGTCGCCCGGGGAGTGGTCGTCCTCCTTGCTCTCGGCAGGTACGACCCGCAGATCGTCGCGGTCCTTGATCACCAGGCGGGTGCCGTCGCCGCTGGCGGTGAACGCGTCGAGCTCGGCGGCCAGTTCGGCGACCTCGCGCTTACGCAGGTCGTAGCGCTCCAGGGCCGGGCGCGGGGCGTCGGCCTCCAGGCTCGCCGCGCTCTCGCCGAGCACGCCAGTGAGCGGCTCGCGCAGCCAGACCAGGCCATCCTTGACCGCGTGCAGGCCCGCGTACCGGCCCTCGGGCACGGGCACGCCCACCACGCGACTGGGCAGGCCGTCCGGGTCGAGGGACACCACGGTCCGTTCGGCAGAATCTGATTTTCCCCCGTCCGGGGGGTCAGTGGTCACCGGACGGCCACCAGGCAGCGGCCCGAACGGCGAGGGGGTCTGCGCGGCCAGGGTGACCAGGTAGGGGCGGCTGCCGAAGGGGAACGAGAGGTCGAAGGACTGCGCGTCGTACACCGGGTCGAAGCTGCGCTGGGACAAGAAGGCCAGGTACAGCCCGTCGGCGGTGAAGACCGGATCGGTGTCGGCGAACCGGCCGTCGGTCACCTCCACGATCTGGTGATCCGCGATGTTGGCCATGCGCAGGCGGCGCAGCGGCCACGGCCCCGGGTGAGACCAGGCCAGCCAGGCCGAGTCGGACGAGAAGGCCAGCCCGGTGACCGGCCCGTTGTCTGAGGCCGGCAGCTCGGTGACCTGGCCAGAGCCCACCTCGACGGCGAGCAGGCGGCCGTCGTGCAGGGCGGCGGCGACCGTAGCCCCGTCCGGGGAAGCGGCCAGGCTGGTCACCGTGCCGCCAAGATCTTCGGTCAGCCGAACGGCGCGTGGTTCACCGGTCACGGCCACGGTCTCGAGCGCGTCGGGGCGGTCGCCGGCGTCGGTGACCCACACCACCTTCCCGGTCTCGCCGAGCACCTGGGGCAGCCGGGCCCGGGCGTCCGGGTCGACGTGCAGCGCGCGGGCCGGGCCGTCCTGGTGGGTCAGCCAGTGCACGGTGCCCCGTACCTCGACCACGCTGGCCTGCCCGGTCTGGTCGCAGTCCAGGCTGCCCAGGTGATCGCGGGCGGTGACCAGCCGCGGGGCCCGGGCCGGGGCTGCGGCGCTGAGGGTGATCTGGAGCTGGCGGGGCTCGGCGGCGTCGGGACCGTCCAGCAGCCAGATGTCGCCCGCCACGTGGTAGACGATGCGGTGCCCGTCGGTGCTGGGGTTCCTGACGTACATGCCGTCGTGGTCGGTGTGCCGGGTGAGGTCGGAGCCGTCCAGGGCGCAGGAGTAGATGTTGCCGGTGCCCTCGTGGTCGGACAGGAAGAACAGCCGCGCGCCGATCAGCATGGGGCTGGTGAACTGGGTGCGCAGGTCGGTCAGGATCCGGGTGAACGCAGGATCCTCGCCGGTGGCGATCCAGAGCTTGCCCGCGGAGCCGCCCCGGTAGCGCTTCCAGTAGGCCGGCTCGCTGCTGTTGTCCCGCCCGGTCAGCAGCGCGGTTCCGGTGCTCTCCAGGGCGAGGTCGGAGACCGGGCCGAACGGCAGCCGCCGCGGCGGCGCGCCGTGCGGCGGGATCGCGTAGGCCCAGGAGTACTGGTTCTCCGGCTGCCCGGCGGCGCTGACCGCCAGCACCTCGCCGGCCTGGGTCCAGCCGGTCACCCGGGTCTGGTTGTCACCCCAGTAGGTGAGGCGGCCCTGGCCGGCGCCCTCGGTATCGGCGGTGTAGACCTCGGGCTGGCCGTCCCGCCAGCTGGTCCAGGCGATCGAGGTCCCGTCCCGGGCGAAGCGCGGGTACCTGACCTGGGCGGCGTCGGCGGACAATCGCCAGGCGCGGCCCCCCTCGGCGGGTGCGAGCCAGACGTCGTCTTCGGCGACGAAGACGAGAAGCTCACCGTGAACATGCGGATACCGAAGATAACCAGCAGAAGTCACGCAGTTCATCTTATGGGCTGCCGCCAGCCGCGTTTTATGGGTTTACAGCCAGCCCCGCTCGGACGCGATGTGCAGCGCCTCGGCGCGGTTGCGGGCGCCGGTCTTCTGGATGCAGGCGGACAGGTAGTTCCGCACCGTGCCTTCGGACAGGTAGAGCTGGCGGGCGATCTCGGCGATCGTCCCGCCGTCCGCGGAGGCTTCCAGCACGTCGCGCTCGCGCGGGGTGAGCGGGTTGAGGCCGTCGGCCAGCGCGGCCGCGGCCAGGTCCGGGTCGATGACCCGCTCGCCGGCCAGGACCCGCCGGATGGTCTGGGAAAGCTTGTCGGCCGGGGAGTCTTTGACCAGGAACGCGGACACGCCCGACTCCATCGCGCGGCGCAGGAAGCCGGGCCGGCCGAACGTGGTCAAGATGACGATCTTGGTCGCGGGGCTGCTCTTGTTCAGCTCGGCGGCGGCGGCTAGCCCGTCCAGGCCGGGCATCTCGATGTCCAGCACGGCCACGTCGGGGTGGGTGTCCAGCGCCGCCTTGAGCACCTGGTCGCCGCGGCCGACCTGGGCCACCACCTCGAACTCGCCCTCGAACGTGAGCAGCGCGGCCAGCGCCTCCCGGATCATCACCTGGTCCTCGGCCAGCAGCAGCCGGACCGGGAGCTTGGGGTCATCAGTCGTCATAGTGGTCCACCGGGACGGTGGCGGTCAGCTTGAAGCCCTGGCCGCGTCCCGGGTCAGCTGTGCCGAGCGAGAGCCGGCCGCCCTCGGCGGACAGGCGTTCGGACATACCGCGCAACCCGGCTCCGCGGGAGTCGTTCGCGACCTGGCCGCCGGGTCCGTGGCCGTCGTCGGTGACCTCCAGGGACAGTTCGCCGGGGTGCTGGATCAGGCGGGTCCGGCAGGTCCGGGCGCCGGAGTGCCGGATCACGTTGGTCACGGCCTCGCGCAGGCACCAGGCCAGCACCGCTTCGGCCTCGGCGTCGAACGTGCCGGAGCGCAGGGTCAGGCCGGGGTCGTCCTCTAGGACGATATCCGCCGCGTCGAGCGCGTTCCGGGCGGTGATCGCCTCGATGGCCAGCGTCGGGCGACGGTAACCGCTGACCGCCTCCCTGATGTCGTGCAGCGTCTGGCGGCTGACCCGGCCGATGTCGCCGAGGTCACCCAGGATCGTGTCGCGTTCGGCCGAGGCAGGCAGCCGGTTCAGCCGCTTGGCGGCCAGCTCGGACTTCAGCGTGATCATCGACAGCGACTGGCCGGTCAGGTCGTGCATGTCCCGGGCCAGCCGGAGGCGTTCGGAGTTAGCGGCCAGCTTGGCTACGGTCTCCCGGGCTTCGGCCAGTTGTCGCATGAGATCCATCTGCAGCCGGAACCCGACCATGGCCACGCCGATCAGGATGACAGGCACCAGCACCGCGAGGAAATCCCCCGCGTCGTCGTGCGCAAGCCAGCTGAAGAATACATAACAAGCCCCGATGGCGAGCACCCCGGCCAGGGCCTGGCGTCGCTGGCTCGGCCGGGACGGGAGCACAATGCCGGCCGCCGCGGACACGTAGATCCACAGCGGGGTCCAGTTCTTGCCGTACACCACGCAGGCCACGCCAGCGAGCGCGGCCAGGACGGCCAGGCCGATCCGGCCCAGGTCCGGGCGCCCGACCGAGTTAGCCACCGTGGGTACGTACAGGACGCAGAAGCCGATCGCGATGACCAGGCCGCCGGCGATCCACAGCACCCCGTGGTGGTGGCCGAACAGTTCGCCGACCGGCTGGACGAGGTAGACGAGCCAGACGCCGGAAAAGAACCAGCGCCACTGGCTCCCCGTCCCCGGCGCCCGCATGCCGAACAGGGCGGTCCGGACCACGCCCGGCCGCGTCTCGGGCGTGTCCTTCACCCCGGCTACCGCGTCCGTGCCGGACACGGTGCCCAGTCCCTTCGTCTCCATCGCGCCGTCACCTCACATCCATGCTGCCACGTTTCCCGCGGTTTGACGGGTCCGCGCCACCGGGGCGGACCCAGCCAGGCCCCCGTGCCGGCTGGGTCCGCTCCGTCGTCGGCTGGTTCAGACCGTCTCCGCGGTGGACCGCACGGACCAGGTGGCCAGTGCGACGAAGATCGCGAACCAGACCACGATGCCGACCACGTTGGCCGCGGCCACGGTGCTATGGCCGATCACGTCGGTGCTGATCTTGACCACCTGGTAGGTGGGCGTGAACTCGCCGAACTTCTGCAGGGCCCCGCTCAGCGGGAACCACAGGCCGCCGAAGATTGTAAAGGCGAAGAACACCACGATGGTGACCGGCTGGACCGAATCCGGGTCGAGCTTGTAGCCGAGCGCCACTGCCAGCGCCGCGAAGATCAGCGTGCCGACCCAGATCGCCAGCGCGCAGACGATCCACTTCCAGGCGGCCAGGTGGACGTCGCCGTAGAAGCGGCCGAGCAGGAACACGATCACGATGGACGGCACCGTGGTCACCATCGAGGCCAGCACCTTGGCCACCACGTAGGAATTGGCCGGAAGCGGCGTGAGCCGCAGCTGCCTGATCCAGCCGTCCTTGCGCTCCTGCGAGATCCGGATCGTGTTGTTGTTGAACGCGCCGCTGAAGGCCCCGAACGCGGCCATCCCGGCCATGTAGAAGGCCGCGAACGGGACGTCGTATCCGGTCGTCTTTGTCTTCCCGAAGATCAGGTAGAACATCACCGGCAGCGCGACCGTGAAAATGAGGTACCGCTTATTCCGCCGGAGCCGTGATATCTCGGCCTTGGCCAGCGCTAGTGTGCCGCCCATCTCAGATCGTCTCCCCGTTGTTCCCGTTGGCTGCGTTGTCTTCCGCGGTGATGGCCAGGAAGGCCTGCTCGAGGCCGAGCCCGGTGACCTCGATGTCACGCGGCCGAAGGCCCGCGTCCAAGATCGCGTACAGCGTGGCGTCGGAATCGCTGGTCTGGAGCTGCACGAAGTCGCGCCGGACCTCCAGGTTCACCAGAGCGGGCAGGCCGAGCAGGAACTGCTCGTCCACCCGGTCCAGGTGGAAGGTGATCCGCTTGGCTCCGGCTTTGGCCTTGATCTCGGCCGGGGCGCCGTCGGCCAGCAGCCGGCCCCGGTTGATGACCAGGATCCGGTCGGCGGCCTGGTCGGCCTCTTCCAGGTAGTGCGTGGCGAACAGCAGCGTGCGCCCCTCGGCGACCTCTTCCTTCATGCTCTCCCAGAACAGGCGGCGGGTTTCGACGTCCATGGCCGTGGTCGGCTCGTCCAGCACGATCAGCTCGGACTTGCCGCAGATGGCCAGGGCGAACCGCACCCGCTGGGTCTGGCCGCCAGACAGCCGGTCCACCCGCTGGTCCGCGAACTTGTCGACGCCGGCCCGCTTGAGGGTGAGGCCTACGGGCTCGGGCTTCGGGTGGAAGCCGGTGACCAGCGTCACGAGTTCGCGCACCGTCACCTCGGGCATCAGCCCGCCGGACTGCAGCATGGCGCCGACCCGGCCGGATTTCACCGCGTGGTACGGGTCTTCGCCGAACATGTTGATCCGGCCGCTGGTGGGCTTGCGCAGCGCGAGCAGCATGTCCAGCGACGTGGACTTGCCGGCGCCGTTCGGGCCGAGCAGGGCCACGGTCTCACCGGAGCGCAGGTCCAGGCTCAGCCCGTCGACCGCCTTCAGGCTGCCGTAGTGCTTGGAGACGTTCACGAACGAGACAACCGGAGTGCCGCTGCCTCGGCTCTGGCGTCCGGTCACGCTCCGGTAGTCGGCCCCGTTGGCCGTGCCTTGCTGATTCATCGTGTCCCCTGTGTGGTTTGCCCCTCTGCAGGTACATGCCAATACCACCAGCTAGGCGTAGCCGGCAGTAGTGCCGTCCCTCAGCGGCTGGGGATGACATCCGTCACCTGCGATGTGGTGACGTAGCGTGCTAGTGGCGCCCGACCAGGAACGCGGTCAGGCCGGCCGCGATGGCGCGGGCGGCCCGGGCCTGCCAGCGCGGGGAGATGACCAGCGCGGCGTCGGCGGCGTTGCGCATGTTGGCGCACTCGATGAACACCTTGGGCACGGTGGACAGGTTGATCCCGGCCAGGTCGTCGCGGGGCTGGATGCCGTCGACGCCGTCGTAGGAGCTGACCGGCTCGCCGGTGCCGTGCTCGAAGGCGGCTCTCAGGTCCGAGCCGAGGACGGCCGACAGGCGGACGATGGCGTTGTTGATCCCGTCGGCGACCGGTTCCAGGATGGCGAAGCCCCGGCCGCCGGGTGGCCCGCCGTCCGCGTGGATGGACACGACTGCGTTAGCGTGGGCTTGGTTGCCCAGAGCCGCCCGCTTGGTCACGCAGGGCCCGACCCCGGTGTCAGAGGTGCGGGTCAGCACCACGGTCGCTCCGGCCGCGCGCAGGCCGGCGGTGAGGTACAAGGCAACGTGCCAGTTGAACAAGGCCTCGGTGTAGCCGCCGTCGGTTTCGGTACCGGTCGTGTCGCAGGTCTCGGTTTCCCGGCCGTTCCAGATCAGCCGGTTGATGACCGAAGGGGCGGTGAAGTTCCCGCCGTTGTGACCGGGGTCGACCAGGATGACCATGCCATTCAGCCGCCCGCGGCCGGTGGGCGGAAACCGGCCGGGGCCGCCGCCGGCCGGGTCGGGCAGGGCGGTCGGATTAGTGAGCGAGGCCTGGTTATTGCTGCTTGCGGCCGGGGTCGGGTCCTTCGCGCTGGCCCGGGACGCCGGTGCGGAGGCCGCGGGCGGGGCGGGACCGGGCCCGGTGCCGCAGCCGGAGACCAGCACCGCCACGGCGGACAGCGCTGCCGCGAGCGCGGCCACCGATGGCCGGGGCGCCGAGGGCCAGGCCCGGCCCGGCCGACGGAGCATCAAAAGCCGGTGTCCGTATAGGTCTGCTGCCCGTAGCGGGGCGCCACCGGATTCCAGATGGCCACGAAGGCCGACTTGGCGGTAGTCGCGGCGTTGTCCGCGGTCAAGGCGGCCGTGTAGTTGGCGTCTTGGCCGGAATTTGAGCCGCAGGTGCTGCCCGAGCTGACCAGATCCGCCATCCAGGCATGGTAGTCGGTGTCGGCGTTGAGCGAGTTCTGCATCGCGGTGTTGAGCGCGCTGACCAGTTGCGTGCCGTTGGGCAGGCCGGTCACGTCGAGCGTCTTGAGGCCCTGCAGGATGGACTGGCGGGTGGTGATGGCCTGCTCGAGGGTCGCCTCCGCGTTGCTCGGGCTCTCCGAGCAGTTCTGCACATTGGCGATGGCCGCCGCCACGGCGGGGCGTGCCGATGCGCTTTGGGTCAGGTCACTGCCCATGGTGGTCATGGCGGCGGCGCCGGGCAGCGCCGTCGGCGACGTGGAAGCTGACGCCGAGGCCGAGGCCTGGGAAGCGGACGGACTCGGCGCGGCCGAGGTGGCCGGCGAGGTCGCGGCGGCCACGTTACCCGCGTCGTTCGCGGCGGGCGGGTGTGATCTCCCGGCGACCAGGGCGACCACCCCGACGGCGGCCAAGACCAGCACCGCGGCCGCGGCGATCAGCCAGCCCAGGCGGCGGCCGGGACGGCGGGCCGGCGGTGCGGCTCGCGGAACGGGCGGCGCCGCGTGCGGAACGGACGATGCCGCCACGGGCCAGGGCCGGTCCGGGTTCGTGGGCCGTTCGTCGTAGGCTCGCTGGGACTGCGATGGGGACAGCGTCGGCCGGTCGCTTTGGGCCACGCCGGGTACCTGCGGCGCCGGGCCGGGCAGGGCGGATTTGCGGGTGGTCCCTTCGCGCGCCGGGTCGGCAACCACGTCGGTCGTGCTCAGCTGGGCCAGCAACAGGGCCGCGGTGGGCCGCCGCGCGGGATCCTTGGCCAGGCAACGCCCGATCAAGGGGCGGATCTCACCGGGAACGCCCTGGGTGTTCGGCTCGCTGGTGACGACCCGGTACAGCAGGGCCACGGTAGACCCTTCCCCGAACGGCCCCTCTCCGGTGGCGGCGAAGGTCAGCACGGCGCCCAGGCTGAACACGTCGCTGGGCGGCCCGGTCGGCCGGCCCTCGGCCTGTTCCGGTGACATGAAACCGGGCGAGCCAACCACTATCCCGGTCCGGGTGAGCGAGCTGGCCTCCATGGACCGGGAAATCCCGAAGTCGATCAGCCGCGGCCCGTCCTCGGCCAGCAGCACGTTGGTGGGCTTGAGATCACGGTGCACCACGCCCGCCGCGTGGATGGCGGCCAGGCCCTCGGCGAGCCCAGCGGCCAGCCGCAGGACCAGCGCGGCAGGCATCGGCCCGCGTTCGGCTACCGCGTCAGACAGCGACGGCCCGGCAATGTACGACGTGGCCAGCCAGGGCACTGGGCCGTCCAGATCGGCATCGACGACGGGCGCGGTGAATATCCCGCTGACCTTTCTGGCCGCGGACGCTTCCCGGGCGAAGCGAGCCCGGAAATCGGGGTCCTCCGCCAGTTCCGCGCGTATTACCTTGATCGCGACATGCCGGCCGCCGGGAGAACGGCCCAGGTAGACGCGGCCCATACCGCCGGAGCCGAGGCGCGCTTCGAGCCAGTACGGCCCGATCCGCCGCGGGTCCCCGGATTGCAGCTCATCCAACTCGCCCACCCCCCTTTGGGTGCAAGTCGAAGAATGAGTCAGGGAACGGCGCTGAGATCCCGTCTCTTTCCCATAGTCGACCTCCCCCGGCACGCCTGGTCAAGGGGCGCAGGTCATTTTTGAATAGCGCGGCTCAGCGGCCCGCGGCGTAACCCTGCATTCCGCGGGGGTTAGCCGCCGCGTACAGCATGCCGTCCCGGCGGGCGACCGCGCTGACCCGGCCCAAGGACCAGGGCGGACGGACGTTGACCAGGTGGCCACGGCGCCGCAGGTCCTCGATCACGGCGGCATCCACCCGGGACTCGACGTCGAGCACGCGGGGCTGGGCCTGGCGCGGGTAGAACGACGACGGCATGTGCGCCGAATGGAACGAGGGGAAGTCGATGGCCTGCTGCAGGTTCATCCCGCCCAGCACGTGGTTGAGGAAGAACAGCAGCGACCACTGATCCTGCTGATCCCCGCCGGGTGTGCCGAAGGCCAGGTACGGCTCACGGTTCTTGAGAGCGAGGCTGGGGGTGAGGGTGGTTCGGGGCCGCTTGCCCGGGGCCAGCGTGGCGGGCAGTCCGGGCGTGAGGGTGAACATCTGCGCCCGGGTGCCCAGGCAGAAACCCAGCCCGGGAATGACCGGCGAGGACTGCAGCCAGCCGCCGCTGGGCGTGGCGGACACCAGGTTGCCGAACCGGTCGGCCACGTCCAGGTGACAGGTGTCCCCGGCCCGGTAGCTGGAGGTGGCTGTGGGGTCCGGGCCGCTGGTCCGCTGGGTCGGCTCGCCGGTGCCCTGGTCGAGCCGCGCCGCCGCTGGGGCCATGGGATCTGACCGGAATGCGGCAGCGCTCGGCGCGTTGTTCCCCGGGGCCACGGCAAACTCCGGCAGCCGGGGCGGACGGCCGTCCGGAGCGCCGGGTCGCAGCTCGGCCGAGGCCTCGGGGCCGACCAGGGCGCGGCGAGCTTCCGCGTACCCGGCGGACAGGAGCGCCTTGACCGGTACGTCGGTGAAGTCGGGGTCGCCGTACCAGGCTTCCCGGTCAGCAAAGGCCAGCTTGGCGCATTCGGCCACGGTATGGATGTAGTCCGCGCTGCCCGGCCCCATGGCCGCCAGGTCGTAACCGTCCAGCAGCGCGAGTTGCTGTGCGAACACCGGGCCCTGGCCCCACGGCCTGGTCTTGCATACGGTCAGGCCCTGGTAGTCGTAGGTCAGCGGCTCCTCCAGCGACGGCCGCCAGGCCGACAGGTCCGCGTAGGACAGCAGGCCCCGGTGCGGCCGGCCGGTCACGTCCATCATCTGCGCCGAGGCGGCGTAGGCAGCGATGGTCTCGGCCACGAAGCCCTCGTAGTAGACCCGCCGCGCGGCCTCGATCTGCTCGTCGCGGTCGCCGCTGGCCGCCTCGGCTTCGGCCAGGATGCGCTGGTACGTGGCGGCCAGGGCGGGATTGGCGAACCGCGAACCGGGGGCGGGCACGGTTCCGCCCGGCAGATAGACCTCGGCCGAGCTCGGCCAGTGCTCGCGGAACAGGTCGGCGACACTGGCGATCCCCGAGCTGATCGCGGGCAGCACCGGGTAGCCCTGGGCCGCGTAGCCGATCGCGTAATCCAGCACGTCCCGCAGCCGGAGCGTGCCGTAGTCCCGCAGCAGCATCATCCACGCCCCGAACGCACCCGGCACACAGGCCGCGAGCAACCCGCTGCCGGGCACCAGGTCGAGCCCCAGGTCGCTGAACGCCTCAAGGGTGGCGGCCGCGGGCGCGGTCCCTGTCCGCATAGCACGAAGGTCTGTCCCCGGCCGGCGTGGTGCGCGATGACCGGCACCTCGCCACCAGGGCCGTTCAGGTGCGGTTCGGTGACCTGGAGCACCAGCCCGGCGGCCACCGCCGCGTCGAAGGCATTGCCGCCCCGCTCGAGGACGGCCATACCCGCCGCGGAGGCCAGCCAGTGCGTGGAGGCCACCATGCCGAACGTGCCCGCCAGCTCTGGCCTGGTGGTGAATTCGGGAATATCGCCCATTGGTCGATTCTCTCATCACGCCGCGGCGGCCCCCGTGTGTGCCGGCTGTGTGTGTCGGCTGGCGGATCGCGCCGGCATGCCCGATGATTACTCATCGCAACCATTCGACGACGATGAGGTGACAAGATCATGCCCGCGAGTCCTCTGATTCCTCGCCTGGTTCCTCGACTGGTTCCTCGCCGGACGGTGCCGCTGGCGGCGGTCGTGGTAGCCACCGCGGGCGTGCTCGCCGGGTGCGCCAGTGCACCGGCGTCGGCGCCGACGCCGCCGGTAAGCGCAACCGCCTCTGGTCACCAGGGCCAGCACGCCGCGGCCGGGTCCTCCTCGGCGCCGGCCACGGTGCCCGGGCTGAACGGCCTGGCCGTATGCCAGCCGGCTGACCTCAAGGTCGCGGTGGACACCAGCCAGGCAGGCGGCGCGGCGGGCAGCGCGTACTACCCGGTGAACTTCACCAACATCTCGTCCGCGCCGTGCGGGCTGTACGGCTATCCGGGCATGTCGTTCGTGACCGCGGCCGGGGGCAGCGGCACCCAGATCGGCGCGGCGGCCCAGCGGGACCCGGCGTTCTCGGACCTGGCGGTCAGATTGCCAGCCGACGGAATGGCGCACTCCTGGCTGCAGGTCGCGCAGGCGGGCAACTACCCGGCGTCGGCCTGCCAGCCGACCACGGCGCACTGGCTGAGGGTGTTCCCGCCCGGCGACACCGCGGCCAGCTACGTGGACGTGAGCTTCGATGCGTGCGCTTCGGCCAGCACCCCGCTGCTGACCGTCACGCCCATCCGGTCGGGCCAGGGTGTTCGCGGGGTCACGCCGTAGGCACGGGCGCGGTTAGCCCGGACCTGGGCGACGCTGTAGCGTCGGCGCATGGACCTTTCCCCGCGACTGCGCGCGGTCTGCGATCTGGACGTCGCCGAGGTGCGCGAATACAGCGGACGGCACGAATACGACGGCCGACCGCAGGATCTGTCCCCGGCGGGCGTCCGGACCGGGCTGGCCCGGCTGGCGGCGGCCCGCAGCGACGGTGAGCGGCTCACCGACCCGCACGACGAGGCGCACCTGACCGCGGCCGAGGACCTGCGGCAGGTCACCCTGGGCGAGCTCGAGTTGCACCGCCGCAACCCGATCCTGCACCTGGCCGAGCTCGACCTGGCTACCTACGACCGGGATTACGCGCCCGCGGCCGAACGCGAGGCGGCCCGGGCCGAGCACCTGGCGGCCTGGCCGCAGGTGGCCGGCGCGGCCATCGAGTCCCTCGACCTGGTCAGCGCGCCGGTGGCGCAGGCACTGCTCGGCGCGACCCGCGGCCTCGCGGCCGGGATCACCGCCGGAGCGAGCCCCGCGGCCGATGCCGCGCTGGCCGCGCACGCCCGGCTGGTCGTCCACCTGGAGCGGGCCGCGGCCGACGGTGACGCCGATGCGGCGCTCGGCGCCCCGGCGCTCGCCGCGCTGATGAGCAGCGCGGAGGCACTGCCGGTCGACGTCGGCCGGCTGGCCGAGCAGGCCGACGCGGAGCGGGACCGCCTGCTGGCCCTGCTGGCCGAGGGGTGTGCGCAGATAGCACCGGATCGTCCGGCGCTCGAGGTGGCCCGGGAACTGGTCCGGGTCCATCCGGACGCCGACGGCGTGATCGCCGCGGGCCAGCTATGGGCCCAGCGAGCCATCGATTTCACCCGCGAGCGAGACCTGGTCCCCTACCACGACGGAGTTTGCCTGGTGGGCCTGGCCCCGGAGTCGCGCCGCTGGGCGATGGCCATGATGAGTCCGGCCGCGCCCGGTGAGCCGGACGGCCCATCCTGGTTCCACATCACCCCACCGGACGACGCCTGGCCACCAGACCAGCAAGAGGAATGGCTGGAGGTGTTCAGTGACACCACGCTGCCTGGCATCGCGGTGCACGAGGTCGCACCCGGACACTTCTCCCACGGCCGGGCGCTGCGGCGGCTGACCTCCGACGTGCGCCGGACCGTGCACTCCAGCGCGTTCGTCGAGGGCTGGGCGCACTACGCCGAGGAACTGTGCGTCGAGGAAGGCTTCGAGGCCGACGACCCGCGGATCGCGATCGGAATCTGGCTGGAGGCACTGGTCCGCGTGACCCGGCTGGCCTGCGCCATCGGCGTGCACACCGCGGGCATGACGGTGGAGGAGGCCGCGCGCCGGTTCGAGGCGGACACCCATCTGGCCGGCCCGGCCGCGCTGTCCGAGGCCCGGCGGGCCACCTTCGACCCGACCTACGGCCGGTACACGTGGGGCAAGCTGGAGATCCTCAAGCTGCGCGAGCGGGCCAGGAAGGAATGGGGCGCCGGGTTCACGCTGCAGCGCTTCCACACGGCGATGCTGGATCTCGGCTCTCCCCCGCTCGGCCTGCTCGGCACGGCGGTGGACCGGGGATGACGGCTCGGGCCTGGCGCGCGGGCGAGTAGCGTGGAGCCATGCGCAGACTGACGTCGGTCCTGGGCCTCGCGGGCGCGGTGCTGCTGGCGGCGCTCGGGGTGACCGGGTGCGCGGCCGCCAACGCGGCGTCCTCGATCGCCGTCACCAGCGCGTACGTGCCGCAGCCGACCACCCCCGGGACCACGGTCGCGTACCTGGACATCCGCAACAACGGCCACGCTGACCGCCTGATCGCGGTGCACACCAGCGTGGGCGGGACGGTGGTGCTGCGCGCGCCGGGGACCCAGCATTCGGGCACGCTGACCATGCGCACGGTGGCCGCCATCCCGCTGCCGGCGGATTCGATAGTGTGGCTGAACCCGGACAGCTACCATCTGCTGATCACCGGCGCCGGTCCGATGCACGACGGCAAGGACATCATGCTGCGGCTCACGTTCGCCAACGCCGGCACGATCACGGTCATCGCCCTGGTGACCAATCCCGAGTCGGGCGGCAGCAGCTACTTCCTGAACTGAGCTCCTGCTCCCGGGCTGGGCTTCCGGGCTGGGCTAGCGCTTCAGCAGGCCGACGGCGCCGAGGGTGGGGCCCTTCAGCGGCGTGCGGTCGGTGTTGAACGCCGGCCGCCACTCCGGCAGGCTGACCAGGCCCGGCTCGATCAGGTCGAAGCCGTCGAAGAGGTCCATGATCTGGGCTCGCGACCGGAGCGTGAACGGCATCCGCGCGCCGGCGTAGGTCTGGGTCGCCTCGGCGAGCATCTCCGGATCGGCGCCGTCCGAGGTGCCGACCGACACGGCCAGGTAGCTGCCGGGCGCCAGGCGCTCGCGGAACTTGGCGATGATGCCCGACGCGTCCTCGTCGTGGCTGATGAAGTGCAGCACGCTGAGCACCAGCACCGCGACCGGCTGGCTGAAGTCGAGGCAGGCGGTGAGCGCCTCATGGGCCAAGATGGTGTCCGGGTCACGGACGTCCCCGCGGATGGTGATCACGCCGTCCCGGGTGGCCAGCAGGGCGTCGTTGTGCGCGACCACGATCGGGTCGTGGTCGACGTACACGACCCGTGCGGACGGGATCGTGTCCCGGGCGACCTCGTGCACGCTGGGTGCGGTGGGCAGGCCGCTGCCCAGGTCGAGGTACTGGGCGATGCCCTGCTGGGCGAGAAAGCGGACCGCGCGGCCCAAGAAGGCCCGGTTGGCCAGCGACAACCGCCGGGGGTCGAGCCGGGATTCCATCAGCTTCTCGGCCGCGGCCCGGTCGACCGCGAAGTTGTCCTTGCCGTACAGCAGGTAGTCGTAGATCCGGGCGATGCTCGGCCGGGTCACGTCGACCCCGTCCGGCACGCGCGGCTCGTAGTGCCTAGCCGCGCCCGTTGCCACCATCAGGCCCGCCCTTCGCCGCAACCGATTGCAGCCAAGCCTACATCAACGGTGCGTACGGCGCCGCGAGACGGGGTCAGCGGTCGCCGACTCGGCGTCCGCGGGTCACGTGAGGAGCTGGGCGGCGGCCGGGTGGCGCCGGGTCAGCGGCATCTTGGCCCGGGTCTCGTCGTCGCGCGGGGTGTACACCATGACCCGCAGTTCCGGCAGGTCGGGGACGTTCAGCTCGTTGATGGCCAGGCGGAGCGTACCGGCCTGGGCATGCAGGTAGGTCAGCGTGCGCGGCTCGGCCTCGGCGACCTCGTGCCGGGCCCACAGGTCGGCAAACTCATGGCTCATGCTGGCCAGGCGGCGGATGTCCTCTTCCCACTCCGGATCGCCGACGTGCCGGCCGTACGCGGCGCGCAGGCGGGCCACCATGTAACGGATGTGGCTGTCGTACTCGGGGAACTTGCCGCGGGCGCTCGGCTCGGTGACGACGCACCACAGAGTGTTCTTGTGGATGCAGGGCATCGTGTGCCAGTCCCAGAACAGCTCCTCGGACGCGTCGTTGGACATCAGCATGTCGAACCGGCTGTTGACCACGCTGGCCGGCAGCGGTTCGAGGGAGTGCACGATCTCCTGGATCCGGTCCGGTACGGTCAACCGGGCGCACTCGGTGCGCAGCGGGGTGGCCTCGGCCAGCCGGTACAGGTGCTCGCGCTCAGCCCGGTCCAGCCGCAGCGTGCGGGCCACCGCGTCCAGGACCTGCGTACTGGCGTTGATCTGGCGGCCCTGTTCCAGCCAGGTGTACCAGGTGACACCGACCCCGGCCAGCAGCGCGACCTCTTCCCGGCGCAGCCCCGGCGTGCGCCGGCGCGAGCCCGGCGGCATACCGAAGTCGCCTGGGCTCAGGTCAGCCCGCCGGGCCTTGAGAAACTTGCCGAGCTCGGCCCGCCGTCGCTCGCCCGCCCGCTGCGATACCTGATCTCTTGCTTCGTAGGTGACCAAGGGTCTTCCAATCAGCGATCTGCCCCCAGTTCAAACCTAGCGGGCCCCACTGACATTTCCCGAGGTGCGGTTAGGCGCGGGGTGTCGTACGCAACCGACATGGGCCTGCCATCTGAACAGGTTCATCGCGCACCCTTCGACACGTCCGGCATTCGCTTCGGGACGGCAGCGCCCGCCCTCAGCCGCGGTCGGCGAGAAAGCCCGCGACGGCGGCGGTGAACCAGCCGCCGTCGTCGAGCCAGGGGTAGTGCCCGGCACCTGGCTGGATGACTAGCTTGGCGCCGGGGAACAGTCCCGCGAACTCGGCGGCGATCAGCGGAACGGTGTTCGCGTCCGCCTCACCGGCGAGCACCAGCACGGGCGAGGACAACGCGGCGAGCGCCGCGCGGGTGGCCTCCGGGCCGAACGCAACCGGGCCGCCGAACACGCCGGCCGCCTCCTGGTTGACCTGCTCTTCATTCGCGGCCGCGTGGGCCCGGGCCGTGGCGTCCCAGCGTCCGTAGAAGAACGGCACGATCGCGTCCCAGTCCTCGTCGGCATCCGAACCAGCCTGGATCCGCTCGAAGGCGGCGGCCGCGCCGGCGAACCAGGGCTCGCCCCGGCGGAGGCTGACGATCTCGCGTCGCATCTCGCTGCTGGCGGCCAGGCCGGCCGCGCGGGTGCTCGGCGTAACCAGGACCAGCTTGCCGACCCGCTGCGGATGGCGCGCGGCGTACTGCACCACGATGTTGGCGCCTGCCGAATGAGCCAGTACGTCGATACGTTCAAGACCGAGGTACTCCTGCAGCGCGGCGACGTCATCGACCAGGCGGTCACACCGGTAGCTCGCCGGGTCGGCAGGCACCGCCGACTGACCGGTGCCCCGCAGGTCCAGCGTGATCAGCCGCCGCACCGCGGCCAGGCCGCCGAGATCACCGAGGTAGACAGAATCGCGCATCGGCCCGCCGGGCACGCAGACAAGCGGCGCGCCCTCACCCTGAACGTGATACGCCAGCCTGGTTCCGTCACAGGCATGGAAAGCAGGCATAACCGCCATCCTGGCACCGCGTCAACGGCACAGCCAATCAATTGGCAGTGCCTGGAG
>CAWBDS010000011.1:0-1306256 GCA_963787645.1 uncultured Actinomycetes bacterium
GGTAGAGAATACCAAGGCGATCGGGTGAACCGTGGTTAAGGAACTAGGCAAATTATCCCCGTAACTTTGGGAGAAGGGGAACCGTGTCCGGTGAAGGGGTATACCCCCGGAGCTGGGCGCGGTCGAGATACCAGGGAGAAGCGACTGTTTACTAAAAACACAGGTCCGTGCAAAGTCGCAAGACGACGTATACGGACTGACGCCTGCCCGGTGCCGGAACGTTAAGGGGACGGGTTAGTGGCCTTCGGGCTGCGAAGCTCAGAACTTAAGCGCCGGTAAACGGCGGTGGTAACTATAACCATCCTAAGGTAGCGAAATTCCTTGTCGGGTAAGTTCCGACCTGCACGAATGGCGTAACGACTTTCTCCACTGTCTCAACCACGGACCCGGCGAAATTGCACTACGAGTAAAGATGCTCGTTACGCGCAGCAGGACGGAAAGACCCCGGGACCTTCACTGCAGCTTGATATTGGTGTTTGGGACGTCTTGTGTAGGATAGGTGGGAGACTGTGAAGCAGGGACGCTAGTTCCTGTGGAGTCATCGGTGAAATACCACTCTGGTCGTTCTGGATGTCTAACCTAGGTCCGTAATCCGGATCAGGGACAGTGTCTGGTGGGTAGTTTAACTGGGGCGGTTGCCTCCCAAAAGGTAACGGAGGCGCCCAAAGGTACCCTCAGCCTGGTCGGCAACCAGGTGTCGAGTGTAAGTGCACAAGGGTGCTTGACTGTGAGACAGACATGTCGAGCAGGAGCGAAAGCTGGGACTAGTGATCCGGCGGTGGCATGTGGAAGCGCCGTCGCTTAACGGCTAAAAGGTACCCCGGGGATAACAGGCTGATCTTCCCCAAGAGTCCATATCGACGGGATGGTTTGGCACCTCGATGTCGGCTCGTCGCATCCTGGGGCTGGAGCAGGTCCCAAGGGTTGGGCTGTTCGCCCATTAAAGCGGTACGCGAGCTGGGTTTAGAACGTCGTGAGACAGTTCGGTCCCTATCCGCTGCGCGCGCAGGAGACTTGAGAGGGGCTGTCCCTAGTACGAGAGGACCGGGACGGACGAACCTCTGGTGTGCCAGTTGTTCTGCCAAGAGCACGGCTGGTTTGCTACGTTCGGAAGGGATAACCGCTGAAAGCATCTAAGCGGGAAGCTCGCCTCAAGATGAGGTCTCCCTCTGGGTTAACCAGGTAAGGCCCCCAGCTAGACGACTGGGTTGATAGGCCGGAGGTGGAAGCACGGCAACGTGTGCAGCTGACCGGTACTAATAGGCCGAGTGGCTTGGCTTCTACTCCATATATGTTGTCTCGCGTCCACTGTGCGGTTCCCGAGATACGGTCGCCTGGGGCCCTTGGTGGCCGTGACATCTCAATAGAGTTTCGGCGGTTATAGCGAAGGGGAAACACCCGGTCCCATTCCGAACCCGGAAGTTAAGCTCTTCAGCGCCGATGGTACTGCGCGGGGGACCGCGTGGGAGAGTAGGACGCCGCCGGACATTTTTGAAGAGGGTCGCTCCCGTAACGGTTGAGCGACCCTCTTCGTTTGTCCGCGTAGGCTTGATGCTGGAGGTTGGTTTTCGTGGCTGAGGAACGCGGGACGCCGAACGCCCGCCGGGCGCCGAGCGCCCGCGGGGCGAACGGGTTTCGGGCGAGCGGCAGGAACCCGGCGAGCGGCAGGAACCCGAGGAACCCGGCGGCCTCAAGGGGCGCGGCCTCAAGGGGCGCGGCCCAGAGAACCGGACGCACGCCCGGCGCGCCCGGCTACGGCCGACCCCAGCCCGGCTCCCAGCACGCCGACCAGGCCCGCTCCGACACCGCCTCCGGACGCACCAGTACCGCCGATGCTCGCTCCGCCGCCCCGGGCGCTCGCCCCAGCACCCCGGGCGCGCGTCCCGACGCCCCGGGCGGCGGCCGCAACGCCGGGGGCGGGGGCCGCAACAGCACCGCAGCCGGGCGTGGTAACGCCGCGGGCAGGCGCCCCTACGGCACAGGTGGTCGCACCGACGCCGCGGGCAGGCGCCCCTATGGCACTGGTGGTCGCACCGACGCCGCCGGGGATCGCGCTGCGGCCGGCGGCCGTGCTGCCGCTGGGGACCGTGAGGCGCGCACGCCAGACCGGAATTCTTCGGCTTCATGGACTGCGGCCAGCCAGGGGCCGAGGCGCGGCCGTGGGACGGCATCGGCAGGCGCGCCGCGCCGGGGCCCCCGGACGTCATCCGGTGATCAGGACCGCCGCGGCGTGGTGCCTCCTCGCGAACGCCTCAGCCCCGTCGGACGGCCACCGTCCGACGACCAGGCGCGCGGCGACGACCGAGGCGCGGCGCGAGGTTCTTACGGCGCCGAGCGGTCTCCGGGCCGCCCACCGCGTGCCCCAGGCCGCCCGACGCGTGCCCCGGGCGCCGACCGCCCGACGCGCTCGCCGCAGCGGCGAGAAGATGACAATGCGTCCGCTCGCCGAGGCGCCGATGGACCACCGCGGTGGCGCGGAAATGATGAAGTGTCGCGCGACCGCGGGGCCGATGGGCCGCCGCGTGGCCGCGGGACCGACAGGTGGTCACGTGGGCGAGGAGTCGACGCCCCGGGCACGCCGGCCCGCCGATGGGCCTGCCCGGGGCCGCGGAGCCGATGGGCCTGCCCGCTGGCGCGGCACCGATGGGGCGGCCCGCGAGCGCGGTCAGATGCGGCAGGGCCCCGAGGACAGGCGTCCCTGGGCCGCCGCCGGGACGGGCACTGGCCCGGCGGCGGTAGAGCCACGCCGGCCGAGCGGACCTCGCGTCCCGGAATCGGTGACCGCCCAGCAGCTTGACCCCGAAGCGCGCGCCCAACTGAACAGCTTGCCCAACGACCTCGCGGACAGCGTGGCGCGCTATCTGGTAGCCGCGGCGCTCGCAGAGGATCCGGAGCAAGGCTACGCCTACACCCTGGCCGCACGGCGCCTCGCCGCCCGTGTCGGCGTAGTGAGGGAGGCCTCTGGCATCGCCGCGTACCGCACCGGACGGTGGGCCGAAGCGCTGTCTGAGCTCCGGGCCGCGCGGCGGATGACCGGGCAGGACGATTACCTTCCCCTCATGGCCGATTCCGAACGTGCTCTCGGCAGGCTGGACCGGGCCCTGGCCGTAGTGCGCGAGGGGTCCGCAGGCGCGTCCCTCGATAGGGCCGCGCATATTGAACTGCGCATCGTCGAGTCGGGAATCCGCCGGGACCAGGGCCTCGCCGACGCCGCCGTGCTGGCGTTGCAGGTGCCCGAGCTGACCAGCGGCAGGCTGCGCCCCTGGTCAGCGCGACTGTTCTACGCGTACGGGGATGCCTTGCTCGCGGCGGGCCGCCCCGACGAGGCCCGCGATGCGTTCGCTCGAGCTGCCGACGCCGACGTCAACGGTGAGACCGACGCGGCCGACCGCCTAGATGAGCTAGACGGCATCGAGTTCGAGGACCTAGCCGAGTCCGAAGATTCCTCCGGTTCCGAAGATTCCTCCGGTTCCGAAGGCTCCTCCAGTTCCGAGAACCTGTCTGGGGCCGCTGAGGCTGCGGAGCCCGGCGAACCTCTAGAGGCCAGTGAGGCTGCCGAGCCTATATCGGAAGGGTAATGACCAGCCCTCGCCGCCAGGCCGTCGAGCCCGCCGGGTCAGGACCTTGCCGGTGCCGCGCCCGGTCTGGCTGAGGTGAATTCCCGCCATGAACACCGGCAGCTTGAGCCTGTGAGCGAATACCCGATCGTAGCGCTGTCCTGCTCATCCGGAGGACTGGACGCCCTGGCCAAAGTCTTGGCGCCGCTGCCCGCTGACCTGCCCGCCGCTGTCCTGATCTTGCAGCACATGCAGCCCGGCATGTCCAGCAGGCTGCCGGTTATCCTGGGCCGCTCTACCGCTCTGGCACTGGAGTGGGCCCGCGATGGCGACCCGCTGAGCCCGGGACGTGCGCTGGTGGCTCCGCCCGGCCAGCACACGCTGATCACCAAGGACGAGACCATCGCGCTCATCCCCTCGGGCTCCGTGCCGCCCTACCGCCCGTCAGCGGATCTGCTGCTCACCACGCTGGCGCTCGCCGCAGGCACCCGCGCCATTGCCGTAGTGCTATCCGGTGAAGGGCAGGACGCTGCCACCGGGGCTACCGCCGTGCACCGTTTCGGCGGCATCGTGATCGTCTCCAGCCCGGGAACCTCCGCTCGCAGGTCCATGCCTGGCGCCACCATGGTCCGTGACCACGTCACCGACCATGTCGTGCCGCTGGATGACCTGGCTGGCCTGCTGCTGGCGCTGACCACCACACCCGCGATCGAGCCCGGCACAGGTCAGGATCGTGGGCTTCCATCTTCCTGATGTTGTGCCTTTGGATGCCAGCCTGAGCGTGCAACTTGATCTGCGACGGCCGGGCATCGGCCTCAGCCTGGTGGTCGGCGACCTTTCCGGCCGCCGGGACAAGAGTGGCTAGCGGCCGGGGGGTCCGTGGCTGCGGAAGATCTTGGTGTGGTCGGGGCTGGCGGCGGTGGTGGTGCCGTCGGGGTTGACGGTCAGGGTCCAGCCCTGGCGGTGGATGGCGACCTGGTGGTGGTAGACGCACAGCAAGGCGCAGCCGCGGACGCTGGTGGCGCCGCCGTTGACCTGGTGGGTGGTGTGGTGGACCTGGCAGGCGGCCGCGGGCTGGTGGCAGCCGCCGGGCCATTCGCAGTGACCCCGGGCCCGCAGGATGACCGCGTGGCGGACGGCGGCGGGGATGTCGCGGCTGACGCCGACGTCCAGGGGGAGGCTGGGGCCGGCCAGCCGGGGACTCAGCAGCCGGGTCCGCAGGAAGGACGCCAGCCCGCCGGGCCCGGACAACAAGTCGGTTGCCTTGCCGATGATGGCTCGCTCCAGGGCTTCGCGGGCCCGCGGGGTCAGGGGCGGCCGGGCCGGGCAGCCGCCGCCTGGGCAGCCGCCGCCGCGGCCCGGGGCGGTGCCCTGGCGCTGGCCCTGGCCCTGGTCGGTGCCTTGGCCCTGGTCGGTGCTCCGGCCCTGGCCCTGGTCGGTGCCTTGGTCCTGGTCCTGGTCCTGGTCCTGCTGGCCCTGGTCCGGGGCCTGGTCCAGGTCGGTGCCCTGGCCTTGGCCCGGGTCCGAGGCCTGGCCCTGGCGGGCGCAGCGGCCGTGGCCGGATAGCTCCAGGCACAGTTTCACCAGGTCATCCAGCACCCCGGGGTCCACCTCGCCGGTCACCACCGGGACCAGCGCCGCATCGCATGTCACCGCGCGGGCCGCCTCGCCGTCCAGCCAGGCCGACCCGTCGCCGCCGGTCACCGAGGCCCGGGCCCGCGCACCGGCCCACCGGCCCCGGACGTGGGCGACCCACTCCTGCTCCAGCGCCGAGGCGGCATCCATCGCCCGCAACTCGGCCAGCGAGACGTGCACCGAGACCTTGGTCGGCTGCCCGGCCCGCTGCGGCAGCAGCCCCCCGGCCACCAGGCGGCGCAGCGCCTCCTGCAGGCCATCGTGGAACCGCTGGTCATGAGTGCGGGTGTCCTGGGCATCAGCGGGGGCCGACAGCGACTCCAGCACCGTGCTCACCAGCGCCGCGCACTCCGGGGTCAGGTTCCCATGGATCACCCCGGCGCCCTCGAAGGTGGTGGCCACCCGTACCGAGCGGTCATCGAAGTCGGCGTCGTCGTCCTCGGGAGAGCGGGGGAGCGAATGGGCGTACAGGTCGGCGGCCAGGTCCGACAGGGCGGCCAGGTCCGCGCCGGTATTGACCGCGGCCAGCAGGATCGCGTCGCCGTCCTGCTGGCATGCCCCGGGCAGCCCGTCGGTCCACCCGCAGATGGCCCGGGCATAAGACTCCGAGATCTGCCCGGCGGCCAGCGCCGCCATCACCTGCGGGTGCGCGGTTACCCGCCGCACCCAAGCCACGTGCCCGTCGGCCGCGCCGCGGGTCACCCGGGTCTGGTGCATCAGCCAGGACCGGGGGCTGTAGGCGGCGTCGGCGGTGTAGCCCTTGGTGGCGGTGAACGCGCCCAGGATCGAGGCCCGGGCGGCGGTCTCCACCGCATCCACTTGCTCCAGGTCGCATAGCGCCTGGGCCTGGGATTCCGCGGCCATGGCGGTGGGGTCGGCGGCGGCCAGGTAACCCATGGCCGACTTCAGCATGGCCAGCGCCTCCTGCGGGCTGGCGAATGTCGGGACGATGCTCACCTGGCTGCTCACCTCCTCCGGGGACGGCGCAGGGAAAGCAGGGGCCCGGTGAAGGACCGGGGGCGGGGATGGCCGGGGACTGGCACCCCGGCCCGTTCGGCAAAAGTGATCTTGACCTTTATTTGTTCTATCCTAGCACTCGCCACCGGCATTTCATCGAACGCCGCGCCGATACAGGTGTGTGGCATACATGTAGGGCGGCCTGGGAGGTGACTGGTCAGCGCTGTAGGACGCGTCTGCCGGTAAGTTGGTGATCCGCCCGGGCTCGCGATGGGTCATGGCTGTGACAACGCGACCCGCCTACAGGTGTTGCAGAATCGCCAAGCGGAGGATCCTCCGTACAAGATGTTGATCGGGATCGCGGCACGCAACCCACATGCTGCGGCGAAGTTGATTTTCGGAGGAATTCTGCACAGCCCGCCTAATGATCTCTAATGGCGGAGGTTACGGTCCCAACCTGGCCGCTCCCCGGATATCTTCCCAGCCGCCGTCCCTATACCACCTCGCACTCGCTCATAATTTCCATTAACCGGTAAAAATCGGGGAAGATCCGGGTTCTGGGGAGGAAAAGGTGGACTACAGTGCACCGGAACTTCCCCGGAGCCAGAAATTTCCCCGATCCTGACGCACCACGATGCTCTCAGGCACCACAGTACGCACCGGCACCCCCGGGGACTCGGCCGGCCGCCCGGCGGGGACCGCCGCCACCAGATGCACGAGCAGCCAGCCGCGGGCAGCGAGACCCCGCAACATCTCGCTCTTCGGTAACCCCCACTATTAACAATCGTTAGTGGAACCAGTTCGCCGCGCTGCTGCTCTTCATCCTGTCTATGTTCTATCGCATCCGCTTGGCTGTCACCGGCAGCGGGTCCCCGACCGGCTGATCTTCGAAAAGCTCCTGCAGACCCTCCGGTTCGGCTGCTCATATGAGGCGATCGCCGACTCTGCCTGCTCAGCCACCACGATCCGTGCCCGCCGCGATGGCCGACCGTAATGACTCACCTTCTGCGCGGCCTCTTAAATGACAAGCTTAAGAACTCTGACCGTCGGGCGGTCTTCCACGATGCTCAGCTTGTTGCTGCCTGCGCCCGAGATAGCCCGCCAGGACCCCGAGCGCTCCGCCTGAGATCGCAAGGACCCCGGCCCAGAAGACGAGGTGACCAGCCCGGCTTGTCGCTACGGTCCGGACTCCGAGCGCGATCACTACCAAGAAGGGAACTAGCCATGGGCGATGACGTAGGTAAGCTCCCAGTCCCGTCATGCTCCGTCCTATCCTCTTCACCTCTTCCCAGGCGCCGCACTTTTCTCTGGCTCGGTCCTACCCGCCAAGGCGTCAGTAACCGTAGTAATCGGCGACGCGTCAAGGCGAGTTATCTTGTCGTCGGCCCTGTCGCCGCTTCCCGGGCCGCTGTGGTCCCCAGACGACACGGATCTCGTGATGCGGGCACGGCCGACGCTGGCGCCGCACCGCAGGCCCGCGGCTTATTTCCGGCGACTCCTATGGTGGCCTGCGGTGTGTCGCGGGTCCCGGATGCAGTTCACCGCGTCCCCGCGCCAGACGCACCGCAAGTATCGGTTCTTTCGGAACGTTCATACACCAGCGCGGCGGGACGGGCAGGCTGCTCGGCACGCAGTCGGCCAGCTCCGGTGCCGACCGCTATGCGGGGGGCGCTGGCTCTTGCTGGCTGAGCCAGTACATGATGCCGTCCACGTTGGATGCGGTGCCGCCGATCCGCTCGATTTTCCTGGCGACGGCCGGATCGCCGCCCGGGCGGAACGCCGCGTACCTGTGCCTGGTTCGCTCCCGGACCATGGCGACGGCGTGGTCCAGGTCCAAGCCCGCGGCGCGGGCCTGGCGGGTTTCGTCGACCCAGACCCGGATCTCCTCGGCCGAGCGCTCCAGCGTCTGGGTGACCGCGCCCACCGGCCCGTAGTGGGAGAACAGCAGCCGCGTCGGCTGCAGCGCGCCGAACTTCCGCAGCGAGGCCAGCGCGGTCTCGAGATCGAAGTCCGGCGGGGGCGTCGCGGGGCTGATGTCCCCGGTGTCCGGCATGTAAACGCCTGCGGCGTCGCCGACGTACAGGTCGCCGCTTTGCGAATCGATCAGGCCCACGTGGTGTTTGGCGTGACCGGGGGAGTAGTGGCTGTCCAGGCGGCGGCCGCCGCCCAGGTCGACGGTTCCGGTGTCCTCCAGCGCGACGATCCGGCCGGCCGGGACGGGCGCGAGCACGCCAAAGAACCTTTCGAGCGCGTCGCCGTAGACCTGTCGGGCGCTGGCCATCAGGCGGCTCGGGTCGGCGAGATGCCGGGCGCCACGCTGGTGCACCACGATCTGGGCCGCCGGGAACATGGCGGCGATGTCACCGGCGCCGCCCGCGTGGTCGAGGTGGATATGCGTGACCACGACGGTCGCCAGGTCGCCCGCGCCCACTCCGAGCCGGGCCAGCGCGTCCTGGACCACCGGAGCCGAAGGCGCGGTTCCCGTCTCCACCAGGCACGGCCTGTCACTCCTGATCAGGTAGCCGGCGGTAATCCCGCCGTATCCGGCCATGCGGGTGTCGATCTGGAAGACCTCGTGTCCCAGGGCGGTGATGTCCGTCGGCTCGTCCACGAGATCATTGTCCCAGACGGTGTCTTGGTCAGAAGTCCGAGCAATCGGGGTCCATGGTGCGCAGGATCAGGCCGGTGCGCGGCTTGGGGCCGAACGACGTGGACTTGCGCGGCACCCGTTCGCCGTGCGCCGCCACGTCGATGACGGCGTCGAAGGAGGGCGGGTTGCAGATCACCGCGGTTCCGCCGCGCGGATCCGGGCCAGCGGTGCCGCCGCGCGGATCTGGGTCGGCGGGCTCCGTGGCCCTCGCATCGCCCCGTACCGCGCGCACCGCGTCGGCGGCATCGTGGTCTATCAGCACGTCTCGCTCGCTGTCCGTGATGCCCCACAGGCGGCCGAGCAGGAGATGCTGCAGCACCGACGCATCAAGGCTGCGCCAGGGGGCCGAAGCCCCGGCCGGCATGGACCCAGCGACCTGAACCGGGGCCGGGTGGCTGATGAGGCGGAACCCGGACGCGCCCGCCAGCAGGAACGCCGTTCCCTCCCGCCCGGCCGCGGCCAGTTGCCGCAGCGCCTGATCCAGGCCGGTGGGCAGGTCCTGAACGGTGGGCAGGTCCTGAACGGTGAACGCGGCCTTGGCCAGTTCGGCCGCGCGTTCGAACGGCAGGCCGGGTAGTACGCGGTGAATCGCGCCCACCCGCGGCGGGCAGGCCGCCGAGTCGACCAGGAACGCCAGACCGTAGTCCCACGGCCCAGGTCCGTTGCCCGCGGCCCGCATCACGGCCTGCAGCTGAAGGTAGGCGGCATACCTGTGGTGACCGTCGGCGATCAGGGCCCGCCGTCCGGCCAGGTCGGCGGCTATCGCGCCTTGTTCGGCCGGATCGTCTAGCCGCCACAGCCGGTGAGCCACGCCGTCTTCGGTGTCCATGGTCACCAAGGGAGCACGTCCGGCCGCGGCACGGTCGATGATCCCGGTGACGCCGCTGCCCTGCCCGCCGTCGTAGATGAGGAAGATCGGTTCCAGGTTGGCCTGGGTCGCCGCCATAAGCTCACGTCGTCCGGCCACCAAGCCCGGCATGACGCCCTCGTGCGGCAAGATGCCCGCCGACTCCGGTGAGCCCAGGCGGACCAGGCCGATGATGCCTCGCTGCACGTAGCCCTGGGCGGGCAGATCCTGCTCATAGAGGTAAAGCGCCGGAGCATCGTCCCTGACCAGGACGCCCGAGGACAGCCAGTCACGGAGCAGCGCGGCCGCGGCCTGGCTCGCGCCGGCCTTTTCGCCTGGCAGGATCAGACGGACTACATTGTGCGGATCCGCGGCCCGCAAGTGATCGAGGATGCTGCCGTTGATCACGTCGTACGGTGGAGATGTGACGTTTGCGATACTGCTTACCCGGTCACGTGCATAGCGGATGCCGCGGAAGGGTGCCAGCGCGAGGCCGGAACCAGAATCGGACGGAAGGGTCTGCACACCATGTCAGAAGGATCAGGCGCCAGCTCAGATTCCCGTTCGGAGGAAAACCTCCCTGGCCAGGCCCTTCCTGAAGGTTCGGCGGACGATGTCCACGCCTGGTACCGGCGTGGCATGGACCTTCTGGGCCGGGGCAGCCCCGCGGCCGCGGCCCAGGTGCTGCAGCGCGCCTCAACCGCCGAGCCCGCGTCCCGCAGTGTACGGGAGGCGCTGGCCCGAGCCCAGTTTGACGC
Organism: uncultured Actinomycetes bacterium; assembly: GCA_963787645.1. Classification (GTDB taxonomy): domain Bacteria; phylum Actinomycetota; class Actinomycetes; order Streptosporangiales; family Streptosporangiaceae; genus Palsa-504. The sequence goes on from CAWBDS010000011.1 coordinate 10,405, forward strand.
GGGCCGGTACGCCGAGGCGGCGGACAATTTCCGGATGATCGTGGAAGCCAGCCCTTCGGACGATTACGCGAACTTCGGGCTCGGACTGGCCCTGGCCCGGATCGGCGACCATGCGGCCGCGGCGGAGTACCTGGCGCTCGCCGCCGCGATGCGGCCCGACGCCCCGCACTACACCGAGGCCCTGCGCTCCGTGCGGGCCACGCTGCAGGCCAGGAAGGGTGCCCGCGACACGGCTGAGGGCGGTGCCGAGTGACAAGCAAGCCGCCCCGGCAGGTGCCGCGCGGTTGCCCCGAGTCGCTCGACACCGTCTACGACGTCGCCCTGCTCGACCTGGACGGCGTGGTGTACCTGGGCGGCACCGCGATCCCCGGGGCGGCCGAGGCGCTGCGTAAGGCCGACGCCGCGGGCATGCGACTGGCCTACGTGACGAACAACGCCTTCCGTACCCCCGCCGCTATCGCTTCCCTGCTGAGGAGCTTCGGCATCTCCGCCACGCAAGAGGACGTGGTGACCTCCGCCCAGGCCGCCGCCCGCCTGCTGGCCGAGCGCCTTCCGGCCGGCGCGCCGGTGCTGGTGGTCGGCGGCAGCGGACTGCGGATGGCGTTGCGGGAGCGCGGCCTGCGGCCGGTGTCCACCGCCATGGACCGGCCGCAGGCGGTGGTCCAGGGCTACTCACCCGACATCAGCTACTCGATGCTGGCCGAAGGCGGGCTCGCGGTCGCCGCCGGTGCCCTGTTCGTCGCGTCCAACGGTGATCTCACCCTTCCCAGCCGTCGCGGCCGCCAGCCGGGCAACGGATCGCTCGTGCAGGCGATTGCCACCGCGACCGGCGTGAAGCCACTAGTAGCGGGCAAGCCGGAACCACCGCTGCACCACGAGTCGGTGCTGCGGACCTCGGCCAAGAACCCGCTGGTGGTCGGGGACCGGCTGGACACCGACATCGAGGCCGCCCGCCGCGTCGGAGCGGACAGCATGCTCGTGCTGACCGGCGTGACCGGCCCGGCCGAAGCCGTTCTGGCGCCGCCGTCGCAGCGGCCCGATTTCCTGGCCGAGGATCTGGCCGGCCTGCTCGGACCGCACCCTGACATCACGCGCCAGGATGGCGGATTCACCTGCGGCGGCTGGACCGCGCGCTACGACGGGGGACGGCTGGCGCTGACCGGCGACGGTACGAGGATCGACGGCTTGCGCGCGTTGTGCGCGGCGGCATGGGCCGTCGATGTCCCCGGCGGCGTCACTGCGGAAACGGCGCGGCCCGCTCTCCAGCGCCTAGACGACTCAGGCTGATGCGCGCTTGGACGACTCAGGCTGATGCGCGCGTGGCCGAGGTGGGCGCGCACCGTGTATGCTGTCCCGCATGCCAGGTCACGCCGACCACCCACACGGTTACCACTGCGGTATTGCCGTGATGAGGACGTGCGTGTTCTGTCCTTCGTGTTGTCGCTGACAACGACCCTCAGCTGACCGTTGTCGCGCCGGGGCTCGCCCGCTTAGGAGCGCCCCGAAGAGCCCACGAAGGATTCCCGTTGACCGCGAAACTGACCGTCGACATGTCCGTCGCCCCGGAGATCGCCGCGCTCGCGCAGGCCGTGACGCTCCTCCCGGCCCAGTCGAGCCCAGTCCAGTCGGGTCCGGCCCAGTCGGGTCCGGCCCAGTCGGGTCCGGCCCAGTCGGCGCCGCTCAGGTCGGCCCAGCCGGGCGCCGATGCGGATGGCGTGCCGGACGCTAAGGCCCCCGCCGCGCCTCGCCTCACGCTCGGCCGGCTGGCCGGACGGCTCCGCACGACCGTCGCGGCGCCGGAACGGTGGTGGGGCTTGGTCCGGTTCGACGCGGACCATCCGGTGCGCATCGCGGTTGACGGGGATCCGTCGTACGCCGCCTGGCTCTTGGTCCTGCCTCCGGGCCATGCCGGGCTGTCATGCGACTGCGACGCGGTGACCGTGATCGCGGGTGAGGTGACCGAGGGCGCAGGCGCCGCTCTTCGCCCCGGCCCGATCCGGGTCCACGGCCAGCGGCATTGGCTGCGCGGCCACGGCCCGGGCTACACGGTCAGCCTGCACGCCCGCGCGCGCCAGACCGGAGAAGGCGCCGGAGACGGAACCAGAGAAGGAACCAGAGAAGGCGCTGGGGCGCAAACCGGGAAAGAAACCGGATTAGAAGGCACGGAAACAGCGGCCGGATCGAAGACGTAATAGGCTGAACGGGCCATGGTGGCGCTGTGGGGGCATGTGACCGAAAGGACCCATTTCCTATGATTGAGGTACGGGGGCTCAGCAAACGGTACGGCGAGAAACTCGCCGTCAACGATCTGACATTCAGCGTGGAGGCCGGCCGGGTGACCGGTTTCCTCGGCCCGAACGGCGCGGGCAAGACCACGACGATGCGGCTGATCCTGGGGCTTGACTACTCCGATGGCGGCACGGCCACGATCGACGGCCAGCGGTACGCGAACCTGGCCTATCCGATGCGCGAGGTGGGCGCGCTGATTGACGCCAAGGCGGTGCACGGAGGCCGGTCCGCGTACAACCACCTGCTCTGCCTGGCCCAGACCAACAACCTGCCCAAGCGCCGGGTGGGGGAGGTGCTGGATCTGGTCGGCCTGGCCGATGTGGCGCGCAAGCGCACCAAGGGCTTCTCGCTGGGCATGGCGCAGCGGCTCGGCATCGCCGGCACGCTGCTCGGCGACCCGAAGGTGCTGATGTTCGACGAGCCGGTCAACGGGCTGGACCCCGAGGGGATCCTGTGGATCCGTAACCTGATGAAGGCGCTGGCCTCCGAGGGACGCACCGTGTTCGTCTCCAGCCACCTGATGTCGGAGATGGAGAACACCGCGGACCACCTGATCGTCATCGGCCGCGGCCAGCTGCTGGCCGACTGCACCATGGAGGAGTTCATCGCCCGCAGTTCCGGCCAGGCCGTCCGGGTGCGCACGCCACAGGCCGAGCAGCTCACCGCGGCGCTCGCCGAGTCGGGCATCACCGCGGTAAGCGGCGGTGGCGGCACGCTGACCGTCCGGGGCCTGAGCCCGGACCGGATCGGCGACATCGCGTTCGAGCGCGGCGTGCGGCTGCATGAGCTCACTCCGACCCGGGCGTCCCTGGAGGCGGCGTTCATGGAGCTGACCGCGGACAGCGTGGAGTACCAGGCCGGGATCCCGGGCCAGCCGCCCGCGCCGCCCCAGGTCCCGGCGGCGCAGCCGGTCACCGCACAGCAGGGAAGGCGGGCCTGACATGACGGCAACGACACAGATCCAGCCCCGCCCGCCGGTGCTCCCCCCGGTCTCGGGCCGGGCGGCTTCGGCGGCACGCTGCGGTCGGAGTTCACCAAGCTCCGTTCGGTCCGCTCGACCTACTGGACCTTGCTGGTCCTGCTGGCGGTCAGCATCGGGATCGGGGCCGCGATCACCGGCGGGACGGCCGCCAACTGGTCGCACACCTCACCAGCGGACCGGGCCACCTTCGATCCCACCCAGGTCAGCGTGGCCGGGCTGTTCTATCTCGGCCAGCTCGTGATCGTGGTCCTCGGGGCGATGACGCTCACCTCCGAATACTCCACCGGGATGATCCGCACCTCGCTGACCGCCATGCCCAGGCGCCCGGTGATGTACGCCGCCAAGGTGGTGGTGTTCGCGGTCATCGCGTTCGCGGTCACGATCGTGGCCGCCTTCATCGCGTTCTTCCTGGGCCAGGCGCTGCTGACCAGCACGCACGACACCGCGACGCTGTCCCAGCCCAACGTGCTGCGCGCGGTGATCGGCAGCGCGGTGTACGTGACCACCTGCGGCCTGTTCGCGTACGCCGCCGGGGCGATCCTGCGGCACACCGCGGCCGCCATCACGACCGTGATCGGCCTGCTGTTCGTGCTGCCGATCCTCATTCACCTGCTGCCGCACTCCTGGTACCTGGACCTCAAGCGGTGGCTGCCCGACGCCGCGGGCGCAGCGCTTTCCGTCACGGTCGGAAGCAATGACCCGCACCTGTTCACCCCGTGGGGCCAGTACGCCGTGTTCGCCGCCTACACCGTGGCCGCGCTCGTCGCGGGTGCGGTCCTGTTCCGCACCCGCGACGCGTAGCCGCTCACCAGGCGATGCCGCCCATGCCCATCCGGTCGGTGATCCGGATCGGCAGGGGGCTGACCCTGCCGCTGGCCAAGTTGACCGCGATTACGGTCGTGGTCAACTTCGCCGGCTTGAAAAGGAAGCCGCCTTTCGACGTCCGGATCCGGGTAGCCGGGCGGGTGGTCCTGACCAGGTAGGTGAGCAGGTAGCGGCCTGACGGGTCCATGGACACCGCGTCGAGGGAGGTGTTCGCGGGCCAGGTGTGCAGCACGCCGATCTGGCGTCCCGTCGCCGTGCTGTAGGCGGCGAGCGCGGGGCCGACCGCGCCGGGGGACGTGCAGTCCTGGGTGCAGGCGTACAGCGTGCCGCCGTCCGGGCTCAGCACGGCCAGGGCCACCCCGGCGTTGCTGCCCCGCGGCCGGAGCAGCACGCGGCTGACCGAGTCCACGGTCCCCGACGGGGCGCCGGTCGGCAGCAGCCTGGCCACGGTTTCCAGCGTGCCGTTCAGGATCTGCGTGAACGCCAGCCGGCTGCCGTCGGCCGACAGCGAGAAGCTGGAGGGATAGTCCTCGCCCAGCGTGTAGGACCAGTGCCTGGTGACCTGCCCGGTGCCGAGGTCGGCGAGCTCGATGTCGCCAATGGCCTGCGTGTTGCCGATATGCCCCGACCCGGTGGCACAGCGCACCGCCAAGAACGCGGCGGTGCGGCCGTCCGCGCTCACCGCCAGCGCCGTGGGCAGCCTGTTGGCCGGGATGGACACCGGCAGACCGGCCGGCGCCGACGGCCGCCCGCTGTCGCTCAGCCGCACCTGGTACAGGATCGTCCGGCAACTCGTCTGCGGGTTGAGGTCGGCCGCCACCAGGAAGGTCCGGTCATCGCCGGCCGCCGCCACGTACGCGAACTCCTGCCCGGCCGGCGCGGCGATCTGCCCGCTGACCTGCCCGGTCGCCGTCCGCACCACCTGCAGGCCGCTGCCTTCAGTCTTTACGGTGAACTCCGGCAGCGGCGCCGCGTGCTCCCGCCCGCCGCTCGCCGTCGTGACCTTCCCGGCGCCGGCGGCGCCGACGGTGCCGTGCACGATCACGAAGACGCCAAGGACCAGCGCGGCCACCACGGCGGCCGCGCCCAGCGGCATCAGCGCCCCCATCCACCGCGGTCGGCCCCGAGCCGCACCACTCGGGCGGACGCGGAGCTCGCGGACGGCCTCCGGCCGCACGGTCCCCCCGGCGGCGCGATAGGCGTCGCGCAGCCGGTCTTCCAGCTCATTCATTGCCGTCTCCTTTTAGTTCCCGGGCCAGCGCGGCCAGCGCGCGGGAGCCGGTGGACGAGACGGTCCCCCGGCTGACTCCTAGCAGCGTGGCAATCTCCTGCTCGCCGAGGTCCATGTAGTACTTGAGCGCGAGCACCTCACGCTGTCGAAGCGACAGCCGGGCCACGGCGGCGAGCACCGTCCGGCGATCCTCGCCGTCTATCGCCGCCGCCTCCGCCGACCAGACCGGGGGCTGGTGCGGGATCCGGAGCAGCCGGGCCCGCCCGCGGCTGCGCTGGACGGTGCGACAGCCGTTCAGCACCGAAGTACGCAGGTAACCCAGCACGTTGCCGGGATCCCGTACCCGGTGCCACCCCCGGTACAGGCCGAGGAACGCCTCCTGCACCACGTCCTCGGCCGTGGTCTGGTCGCCGACGAGCATCAGCGCGAACCTGATCAGCCCGACCGCATGTGCCCGGTACAACCCATCGACCGCCTCTGCGGCCGACTGGGCGGCGGCCTCATCGTTTCGTACCGTCATGCCCATAAGACGCCACGCCGCCCCGGAATGCTGAGCGGCCGCGCCATCCAACCGCAAACGGTCAGGAGACGATGAGGGCTAGTTGGCGGGACTGGGCCACCATGGTGCCGGTGGAGTCCCAGACCTCGAAATCCTCCTCGTGGTAGCCGCCGCCGACGAAGCGGGTGGTCGCCCGGCAGGCCAGCCAGCCGGGGGCCGGGGCCGCCCGCAGGTGGACGGTGAGCTGGATCGTGGTGGACGCCGAGCCGAGTTCGAGCACCGACGGAGCGGTCGAGTCGACTAGGAGCGGCAGCGACAGCAGGTCAGCCTCGCGGCCGTCGGCGAACCGCATCCAGAACTCGCTGGACGGCAGGCCGGTCGGGTGGCCGCGGAGCCAGCCGGGCAGTTCGGCGGACCGGAACTCGACGCGTTCGGCGATGGTCGCCAACTCCACGGCGTCGACCGGGACGCCAACGCATTCGGAAGGCGGCGGCAGGGCTGGCGGCGCGCCGTCCACGAACACCGGTCCCTCCGTAGCGCCCAGACGAGCGAACGCGGCCGTAGCGCGGACGACGTCCTTGTCCCCCTGAACCAGCGCCGCCTGGCCGAAAGCCGTGGTTCGCCCACTGCGCACCAGCGATGTGCGCACGCAGGCAGGCCCCACCGCCCCGGGCCGCAGGAAGAACCCGGAGATCACGACGGGGTCGGGGAACGGCATGACCAGCGCGAGTGCCCTGGTGCAGATGGCCAGCAGGTAGCCGCCGTTCACCGCGCCGCCGGTACCGTCCCACCGGCCCGTCACCGCCGCCGTGAACTCACCAGCCCCGGCCGCCGATACCGCGGTATCGGCGTCGAAGGCATACGAGCCCATCAGGGCAACGTCAGGATCTCGTGGCCGTCCTCGGTGACCAGGATGGTGTGCTCGAACTGCGCGGTGCGCTTGTGGTCCTTGGTCACCGCCGTCCAGCCATCCGGCCAGATGTCGTAGCCGATCGTGCCCAGCGTGAGCATCGGCTCGATGGTGAACGTCATCCCGGGCTGCATGATCACCCTGGTGTGCGGGTCGTCGTAGTGCGGCACGATCAGCCCGGAATGGAAGGTCCGGCCGATGCCGTGCCCGGTGAAGTCGCGCACCACGCCGTACCCGAACCGCCGTGCGTACGACTCGATCACCCGGCCGATGGCGTTCAGCGGCCGGCCCGGCGCCACCGCCCGGATGCCGCGCATCATCGCCTCGTGGGTGCGCTCCACCAGCAGCCGGGACTCCTCGTCAACCTCGCCGGCCAGGAAGGTCGCGTTCGTGTCACCGTGCACTCCGCCGATGTAGCCGGTGATGTCGATATTGACGATGTCCCCGTCCCTGACCACGGTGTCGTCGGGGATCCCGTGGCAGATCACCTCGTTCAGCGACGTGCACAGCGACTTGGGGTAGCCGCGGTAGCCCAGCGTGCTCGGGTAGGCCCCGTGACTGACCAGGAAATCGTGGCCTACCTGATCGAGGTAGTCAGTGGTGACGCCAGGGGCCACGTGCGCGCCGACTTCGGCCAGCGCCTGGGCGGCCAGCCGGCCGGCGATGCGCATCCGCTCGATGATCTCGGGCGTCTTGACGTCCGGTTCCCCGGTCTTCGGCCGCTTTTTGCCCACGTATTCCGGCCGCGGGATGTCCGCGGGGACCTCGCGGGTGGGAGAAAGCGGCCGGATGAAGCACTGTCGCCATGCTTTGCGAGTCTAATGTGCATGGACACTGAACAGCACTGGTGGTTCTGCCTGAAGCACCACACCGTGGAAGACGACGACGGCCCCTGTCCGGGAAAGGACCGCCTCGGTCCCTTCCCCACCCCGGAGGCGGCCGCCCGGGCGCTGGAAACCGTGCAACGCCGGAACCAACAGTGGGACGCGCAGGATTAAGAGCTCGCCTTCGTAGCTACGCTTAACCCTGTGAGGGAAGAACTGCCTGCCGCCGCCGAGGCCCGGATGGCGGAAATCCGGCGCACCGGCACGTGGGGATCGGCGCTGACGACCGATGAGTTCGCCGCGATCCGCAGCGTGGGCTTCGAGCCCGTCGGGCAGGTGCTCGGCGCCGCGGTCTACAACATCGGCTGGACCGGCGGCTACAACTGCCCCGGCGCCTGGGGGTCCTGGGGTTACGGCATGCCCGCCCGGACCACCACCCAGGTGTCGGGCCGCGGCGGCTTCGGGTCCTTTGCCCCGCTGGTGCAGGCCATGTACCAGGCCCGGCACAAGGCCCTCGACCGCATGGTCACCGAATGCACCGAGCTGGGCGGGCACGGCGTGGTCGGCGTCCGGCTGAGCATCGGCACGTTCCCGGCCGGCGGCCTGGAGTTCAAGGCCATCGGCACCGCCATCCGGGCCCCGGGCGTGCCCCCCGTCTCGGAGTGGCCGGGGAAGCGCCGCCAGCCGTTCACCTCCGACCTGTCCGGCCAGGACTTCGCCAAGCTGATCATGAAGGGCTGGGTGCCCGCGGGCTTGGTGCTCGGCATCTCGATCGGGTCCCGGCACGATGACTGGCTGACCGTCGGCCAGACCCGCTGGGGGGCGGGCAACGCCGAGGTCGTCGGCTACACCGAGCTGGTCAACGACGCCAGGCACGACGCGCGGCTGCAGCTGGAACGCGACGTCGCGCGGCTGGGCGCCGAGGGCGTGGTGATCGCCGACATGGAGATGCGGGTGCGGGAGAGGGAATGCCCGGTACAGGAGGGCCGCCGCGACCATATCGTCGAGGTCACCACCATCGGCACGGCCATCGCCCGCTTCGACCGCCACGAGCAGCGGCACAGCGGATCGACGCTGGCCATCATGTCACTCGACCCGCAACGGCGCCAGGCGGCCAGGGTCCGGATCTAACCAGGAGAGACGATGACCGACCAGGGGAACATAGCGGCCGAGCTCGACAACGCGGGCGTGCCGCAGGATGCCATGCGCCGCCTGGCGGAGCTGCAGCCTGGCCGGGCCGGGTCCATCTTTACCTCCGACCTGTCGGTCAACGAGTTCCTCCTGGTCCGTGAGGTCGGGTTCCGGCCGCTCGGCCTGGTGCTCGGCAGCTCCATTTATCACGTGGGGCTGCAGGTGGGCCGGTGGGGCAGGAACCAGGAGCTCGACGTGCTGTCCCAGGCCATGTACCACGCGCGTGAGCTGGCCATGACCAGGATGGAGGCCGAGGCCGACGCGCTGCGCGCCGACGGGATCGTCGGCGTCCGGCTGGACGTGGAGATGAAGGAGTTCGGCGCCGACATCGCCGAGTTCATCGCGGTCGGCACCGCGGTCAAGGCCGAGCCGGGCGCCGGCGGCGGCGGGGTCGACAACTGGCGGAACAACAAGAACCAGCCGTTCACCTCGGACCTGTCCGGCCAGGATTTCTGGACGCTGATCCGGGCCGGGTACGCCCCGCTCGGCATGGTGATGGGATCGTGCGTCTACCACGTGGCCCACCAGAAGTTCGGCGCCAAGGTGGGCAACATCGGCAAGAACGTGGAGATAGAGCAGTTCACCCAGGCGCTGTACGACGCCCGCGAGCTCGCGATGAGCCGGATGCAGGCCGAGGCCGAGGCCCTGCACGCGGAGGGCATCGTCGGCGTGCAGCTACGGCAGCACAGCCACACCTGGGGCTCGCACACCACCGAGTTCTTCGCCATCGGCACCGCCGTGCGGCCACTCCGTCCGGATCACATCATCGAGCGCCCGACCATGGTGCTGTCCCTGGACAGTTAAGGGGTGGGCCCGCTGACCGCGTCCAGCAGGCGGGCCATCCGGTCCCGCAGGCCCCGGACGCCGCCGCGGTGACGTTGGTTACCGGGCGCCTCGCCAGCCGGGCCGCCGCTTCCGGCGCCGGGCACGCCGACCCCGAACTCGGCGGCCTCTGGGGTTCCCGCACCGAGCTCACCGCAGGCCGAGCTGACCAGGTGCTGCACCGCCCCGAACGACACCGGGTCGAACCGGGGCCGGATCGTCAGCGACTCGTGGGCCAGCGAGCCGAGTTCGGAGTCGCCCTGGTCAAGCGCGAAGATCGTCGCCCCCGACTTCCGCGCGTCGCCGACCCGCTCCAGCAGCGGCACCGGCGCCGTCGACGGGCTGATCACGAACAGCGTCTCACCGCGCCTGGCCGCCTCCAGCCGCTCCAGGCCCACCCGCAGGTGCGCCGGCGCGCCGTCGGGCACCCGCCAGCGGACCAGCGTCGGCATGAGCTCGGGAATCCCGGCCAGCCGGCTCTCCTCATCCAGGTGCGCGGTGAGGTGCCACGGCTCGTCGTCGGGGGTGCCGACCAGGAGCAGTCCTCCAGGAGACCGGGTGTACTTGCGCAGGCCGCCCGCGAGGGCGCGGGCTCGCTCAAGCCATCCGGTGGGGGCCAGTAGCGCACGGAGCGTGGCCACCTGATTCGCGTCCACGTATCAATGGTGCACTGAAAAGCCCGTGAGCGCAGCCCCGATAATAGATCTATGACTGACCGTGAAGCCCTCTCCGTCGACGGACTGGTGATCGGCATCCTCGGCGGCACCGGGGAACAGGGCCGCGGGCTGGCCCGCAGGTTCGCGATGGCCGGGAACCCGGTGATCATCGGGTCCCGCAGCCACGACCGGGCCGGCGGCGTGGCGCGGGAGATCGGCCACGGCGTCCGGGGCCTGGCCAACCGCGACGCCGCCCGCCAGGCGGAGCTGGTGATCGCCGCCGTGCCGTGGGAGGGCCACGGTGAGCTGCTGTCCGGGCTGGCAGCCGAGCTGACGGGCAAGGTCGTGGTGGACTGCGTCAACCCGCTCGGCTTCGACCAGCGCGGCGCCTACCCGCTGCCCGTGGCCGAGGGCAGCGCCGCCGAGCAGGCCGCGGCGCTGCTCCCGCACAGCATGGTGGTGGCGGCCTTCCACCACATCTCCGCCGTCCTGCTGCTCGACCCGGACGTGGACAGCATCGACTGCGACGTGCTCGTCCTCGGCGAGGACCGCCCGGCCACCGACCGGGTGCAGGCGCTGGCGGAGCGGATCCCCGGCGTTCGCGGCATCTACGCGGGCCGCCTGCGCAACTGCCACCAGATCGAGGCGCTCACCGCCAACCTGGTCTCCATAAACCGCCGCTACAAGGCGCACGCCGGTCTCCGCATCACCGATATTTAAAAACCTCTTTATCCCGAACGACCAGGGGTGCTCCAGGAGCGGCTAGCGAGCGCGGGCCAGAACCCGGTGTGCCCGGTATCGGGAAGGCCCCTGATCGTTCCGGGACGCTATCCGGGGTTCACCCTGATGCGAAGCCTCTGGCCAAGGGCGACAATGGAAGCATGTACCGGCACAGGCCGAATCTGCTGGACGGCCACGAGATGGAGGCGCCAGGGCGTCACTGGTCCTGGGCGGCCCGCCGCTATTACCGCCGGGAGCTGCGCGGCAGCCGGCGCGGCCACATCCGGCGTGCCACCGACGACCGGCAGCTGGGGGGCGTGGCCGGCGGAATAGCCCGGCGCTTCGGCCGGGATGTCACGGTGATCCGGGTCCTGTTCGTCATCTTCGGGCTGAGCGGGATCGGCCTGGTGCCCTACTTCGCGAGCTGGCTGCTCATCCGGGCCGATGACGAGGACGACACCATCGCCGCGCGTGGCCTGGCCGACCGCCGGACCCTGGCGCTCGCCGCGGCGGTCGCCTCGGTGGTGGCACTGGTCATGGTGGTGAGCTCCTGGGTGCACATCGGCTGGTTCAACTCCGTTGGCTGGGCGTACGTGCTCGCCGCCGCCAGCCTGGTGGTGATCAGCCGGCATGGCTCGGCGGCCGAGCGGGAGACGCTGCGGCGGCTGGCCGCGCCGCTGCTGCCGACGGGTTCGGGGGACCAGGCCGAGCCGCGGCGCCGGGTCATGGCGCGCATCGCCGTGGCCATGGTCCTGCTCGGCGGCGGGCTCGTCCTCCTGCTCGACAACGGCCAGCCTGTCGCCACCGAGGCGCGCCCGCTCGGCGGCTTGGTCCTGATCGTCGCCGCGGTCGTGGCGCTGCTCGTCCCGTGGTGGGGCCGGGTGGCCCGCGACCTGATGGGTGAACGCCAGGCCCGGGCCCAGGCCGAGGAACGCGCGGACATGGCCGCCCGCCTGCACGATTCGGTGCTGCAGACCCTGGCGCTCATCCAGCGGCGCGCGGACAACCCCCAGCAGGTAGTCCAGCTGGCCCGGGCCCAGGAGCGGCAGCTGCGCGGCTGGCTGTTCGAGGGCGCGGTCCCCGGCGCCTTCGACGACGAGGTCACCCACCTGGCGGCCGGCATCCAGCGGGTGGCCGAGGAGGTCGAGTCGCGGCACGGCGTGCCGGTCGATGCGGTCACGGTGGGCGACGCCCCGCTGGACAAGCGCCTCGAGGCGCTGCTCGAGGCGACCCGCGAGGCAGCCGTCAACGCGGCCAAGTGGTCCGGCGCCCCGATGATCTCGGTGTTCGCCGAGGCCGACGCCGAAGCGGTGGCGGCCTACGTCCGCGATCGCGGCCAGGGCTTCGACCCGGCCTTGGTCTCGCCGGACCGCAAGGGGCTGTCGGAATCGATCACCGCGCGGATGACCCGCAACGGCGGGTCGGCCCGGATCCGCAGCGCTCCCGGCGAGGGCGCGGAGGTGACGCTCGTGATGCCGCGGGCGGCCCGGCAACCGGCCGCGCGCTCATGACCGCCCGGCCGACACCCCGGGTGTTCCTGGTCGATGACCACGCGCTGTTCCGCTCCGGGGTCCGCAATGAGCTCGAGGGCAAGGTGGAGATCGTCGGCGACGCCGACGACATCGCCCCGGCGGTGGCCGGCATCACGGCGACCGGCCCCGACGTCGTCCTGCTCGACGTGCACCTGCCCAGCGGGGGAGGGCAGCAGGTCGTCTCCGAGGTCGCGCAGACCGCGCCCCAGGTACGTTTCCTGGCCCTGTCCGCGTCCGACGCTCCCGAGGACGTGATCGCGGTCATCCGGGCCGGCGCCCGCGGTTACGTGACCAAGACGATCTCCGCGCCGGACCTGGTCGACGCCATCCGCCGGGTGGCCGACGGTGATGCCGTGTTCTCCCCGGCTCGCCGGTTTCGTCCTGGACGCTTTCGCCGGCCTGCCTGGCGCTACGGCGCCCCCAGCCGTCGATCCGGAGCTTGACCAGCTCACCAGCCGGGAACGTGAGGTGCTCCGGCTGATCGCCCGCGGCTACACCTACCGCGAGGTAGGCCGGGAGCTGTTCATCTCGGTCAAGACCGTGGAGAGCCACGTCTCCTCGGTGCTGCGCAAACTGCAGCTGTCCACCCGCCACCAGCTCACCCGCTGGGCCGCCGAACGCCGCCTGGCCTGACCGTATCACCGGGCGTACAGATCTGATGCCAGGCGGCCGTTATAATCCGGTTCGGCCGGGTAGCTCCACGGGATGTCTGCCCCTGTGTCGGAGCGCCTACTCGCCGGACGGTACCGGCTTCGCTCGGTGATCGGCCACGGCGGGATGGGCGCTGTGTGGCGTGCACACGACGAACTGCTCCACCGGGACGTGGCGGTTAAGGAGATCATCTGGCCGCCGCAGCTGGGCCCGGCCGAGCGGGAGACCGCCCGCCGGCGGGCGGTCCGGGAGGCGCAGATGGCCGCCCGGCTGCGTCATCCGAACATAGTGGGCGTCTACGACATCGTCGAGGAAGACGGGCGCCCCGCGATCGTGATGGAGTTCGTTCCGTTCCGCTCGCTTCGAGATACCGTCCGGGAGGACGGGCCGCTCTCCCCGGCCGAGGCGGCCCGGGTCGGCCTGGGCGTCGTGGCCGCTCTCAAGGCGGCACATGAAGCCGGCGTCGTGCACCGCGACGTGAAGCCCGCCAACATCCTGCTCGGCCCGGACGACCGGGTCGTGCTCACCGACTTCGGGATCGCCAAGGCGGCCGACAGCCCGACGTTGACCACCACGGGTGTGCTGGTGGGGTCGCCGTCCTACATCTCACCCGAGCGCGCCCGCGGCGGGCGCGCCGCCGCCGCCGCCGATCTGTGGGGGCTCGGGGCCTCGCTGTACGCGACGGTGGAGGGCCACCCGCCGTTCGAGCGGGACAGCGTGCTGGCCAGCCTGACCGCCGTCGTAGCCGACGAGCCGGACCCGCCGGTCCATGCGGGCCCGCTGGCGCCGGTGATCGACGGGTTGCTCCGTAAGGATCCCGACACGCGCCTTACCCTGGCCGAGGCCGAGCAGATGCTCCATCGGGTCGTCGAGGAGGGCGCCGCCCCCGGTGAGGCCACGATGAGCGTCGCCCCGGTTAGCGTCGCCCCCGTCGGCGGCGCCCCGGTCGGCTGGGCAGCGCCCGCCGGGCCGCCCCCGCGGGAAGACGGTGCTGCCGTCGGCGAGGCCCAACCTGGGCCGGCGGAGGCGGAACCCGGGCCAGCCCGGTCCCGGCGGCCCCGCGGCCCCCGCCGTCGCATGTCCCTGGCCGTGCTGGTGGCGGTGCTGGCCGCGGCGGTGCTCACCGCCGGCGTGGTGCTGATCTCGGCACCCGGCCGTCAAGCGCCGCGCACCGCCCCGGCGCCCTCCGTCACGACGAGGACCCGAGCGCCGCACTCGGGCGCCACCGGCGGCACTACCAAGCCCTCGCCGTCGGTCTCGTCCGGTTCGGCCTCGTCGGGTTCGGGGCCGTCCGGTTCGGCCTCGTCCGGTTCACCGACGACAAGCCAGGGCGGCAGCGGATCACCGGCAGGCGGCGTGCCCGCCGGGTACTACCGGTTCACCAACTCCACCGGTTTCTCCATCGGCGTCCCTCAGGGCTGGCAGATCTCACACGTGGGCCACTACGTGTACATCCGGGATCCAGCCAACGGCGGCATATTCCTGCTCATCGACCAGTCCGACCAGCCCAGGCCGGACCCGCTCGTCGACTGGCAGCAGCAGGCGGCCGCCCGGGCGAGCAGTTACCCCGGCTATCACCTCATCCGCCTGGAGAGGGTCCAGTACCCGCAGGCCGAGAAGGCCGCTGACTGGGAATTCACTTACGACAGGAACGGCGTCCCGGTCCAGGTGCTGAACCGGAACATCCTGGCCAACGCGCACCACGCCTACGCCTTGTACTGGTCCACGCCGGTCAGCGAGTGGAACACCTACTACCACTACTTCCAGGCCTTCGCGGCGACGTTCCTCCCGGCGTCGTAAGGAAGCCGGTGACCGGGCAGCAAGCACCCCGGCCCGTTCGGTAAAAATGATTTTGATTTTCGGCCAGGGCGTCAGTATCAGCGATAGGAGTGCTCCGCGTCGGGGAAGGCGCCCCGGTGACGTCCTCGGCGAACGCGGCCGCGGCGTCGTGCAGCACGGCGGTCAGGTCGGCGTACCTCTTCACGAACTTAGCCACCCGGGGCGACAGGCCCGCCATGTCCTGCCAGACCAGGACCTGGGCGTCGCACGAAGGTCCGGCGCCGATGCCGATGGTCGGGATGGTCAGCGCCTCGGTCACCCGGGCGGCCAGGGATGCGGGCACGCACTCCAGGACCACGGAGAATGCGCCGGCCGCCTCCAGCACCTTGGCCTCGTGCAGCAGGCGCTCGCCGTCCTCACCGCGTCCCTGGACCCGGTAGCCGCCGAAGGCGTTGACTGACTGCGGGGTCAGGCCAAGGTGGGCCATCACCGGGATGCCCGCCGCGACCAGCTCCTCGACCTGGTGCGCGACCCGCTGACCGCCCTCCAGCTTGACCGCGTGAGCCCCCGTCTCCTTCAGGAAGCGAGTGGCCGCGGTCAGCGCCGCGGCGGGGGATACCTGGTAGGAACCGAACGGCAGGTCGGCCACCACCAGCGCCCGCCTGGTGCCGCGCACGACGGCGGCGGTCAGCGGGATCAGGTCATCCACCGTGACCGGGATCGTGGTGTCGTGACCGTAGACCACCATCGCGGCGGAGTCACCGACCAGCAGCACCGGAATCCCGGCCCGGTCGAAGACCCCGGCGGTGAGCGCGTCGTAGGCGGTGAGCATGGGCCACTTCTCGCCACGTGCCTTGGCGGCGGCGATGTCGCGTACGGTGACCCGGCGCCCGGCGCTCGACCCGCCGTAAAGCGGTTCCGGGATTGCGGTCCGCTGCCCTGTCGCGGCCATGAATGAGTCAGCTTGCTGTGACATCTGTCGAACCTCCGTGTCTCGTGTCGCCCCAGCGGCGTACCCGGACACATTGATGATCGCATGACAAAAGGGCACGGCGGTATAGCACCGGCCTGGGAGACTAGAGCGATGGTCGACTTCGCAGATGTGGACGCCCTGGCCGAGGGCCATCACCAGCGTGGCGGGCAGCCGGGGCTGGCGTACGGGATCGTTTCCGGCGGCGCGCTGGTCCACGCGGCTGGGCTGGGCGAGCGGCGGCTCGGCGGGCCGCCCCCGGATGCCGGCACGATCTTCCGGATCGCCTCGATGACCAAGAGCTTCACCGCGTCGGCGGTTCTCCTGCTGCGCGACGAGGGCGCACTGCGGCTCGATGACCCGGCCGAGCAGTACGTTCCCGAGCTGCGCGGCTGGCCGCCGGCCAGCCCGGATGCGCCACGGGTGTCGCTGCGGCACCTGCTGACCATGACCGCCGGCTTCCCGACCGATGACCCGTGGGGGGACCGGCAGCAAGGCCTGCCGCTGGGCGAGTTCGACAAGTTCCTGGCCGAGGGGGTGGGCGTCAACTGGGCCCCGGGCACCAAGTTCGAGTACTCCAACCTCGGTTACGCGATCCTGGGCCGGGTCATCACCGCCGTCACCGGCGTCGCCTACCCCGACTACGTCCGGGGCCGGCTGCTGCGTCCCCTGGGCATGGCGGGCACCGGATATGAGGCGGCGGAATTCGACGCTCGGGATCTGGCCCTCGGGTACCGGCGCGCCCCTGCGGGCTGGTCTGCGGTGCCGTTCGACCCCTGTGGGGCGTTCGCGCCGATGGGCGGCATCTTCAGCAGCGTCCGCGATCTGGCCCGCTGGGTCGCTGGTTTCGCGGGCGCGTTCCCGCCGGGTCGGCCCGAGCGGGGCGGCTCGCACCCGTTGCGCCGTGCCACCCGGCGGGAGATGCAGCTGCCGCAGGTGCTGACCGGATGGGACTCACCGGCCGCCTTCCCCGGCGAGGAGTCGGCGGCGCTTTCCGGCTACGGCTTCGGCCTGTTCGTGGAGGAGCACCCCGTCCTGGGCCGGGTGGTAAGCCACAGCGGCGGATATCCCGGATTCGGCAGCAACATGCGCTGGCACCCGGCCAGCCAGACCGGGGTTATCACGCTTGGCAACAGCACTTACGCGGCCATGAGGGCACTGGCCTCCAGGCTTCTGGACGCGGTGCTGCGGACGGGTCAGCGGCGGCCTACGGATACGGCGTTGCGCTGGCCCCGGGGAGGTCCGGCGCCCCGTGGCCGGAGACGCTGGCCGCCAGGAAAGCCGTCACCAGCCTGCTACGCGCCTGGGACGACGCCGTGGCGGGCCGCCTGTTCTCGCCCAACGTGGACCAAGACGTCCCGTTCGCCGAACGGCGCCGCGTCGTCGCCCTGATCGGGGAGCGGATCGGGGCCTGGCGGGAGGATGCGGCAGGCCGCCCGAGTTCGATACGCCAGCGCACTGCCGGTGGTGGCTGACCGGGGAGCATGGCACGGTCCAGGTTCAGATACAGCTCAGCCCGGAGCGACCGCCCCGGGTCCAGTCGCTCACGCTCGCCGTGCCGCCCGTCGCGGGCTCACCGCTGCGCACGACGCTCGACGCCCTCGTGGCCTGGCTGAACGGGCCAGACGCCGGATGGCCCTCATCCGTCCCGGTGGCCAGCGACCTCGACGGCGCCTTCCTGGCCCGCCGCCTGAAAATGGCCGCCGCCTGGGCCGGACGCTGCCAGGTCGGCGCCTGGCAAGCGGGCGACGGGACCGCGTCGGCAGAGGCGGAACTGCTCGGCGAGCACGCCACGCTCAGCCTGGCCCTAGCCGTAGACCCCGGATCAGGCCGACTGCGCCTGGCTGACATCGCCCTCGGATAAATGTGACGTGGATCACAGGAGTCCGCCGGAAATATATTCCGATACGAGACCGTTCCGTATCGATAGCTGCGAAACCTGGATTCTGTCCACGCCAACACCGCGGGGGATGGGAACCTTCCCGGTTTCGCGCGCGAGCTTGGAGCGATCCGGAAAGGGGCAAAATGGATACCCAGGCCATCTATCGGCGCCGCTGGTTGATCCTCAGCGTGCTGATCGTCGGGCTGCTCGCCATCGTCATCGACAACACGGTCCTCAACGTGGCCCTGAAGACTATCGCCGAGCCTCGCGGGGGCCTCGGCGCGAGCCAGAGCCAGCTCGAATGGGCCATCAACTCCTACACCCTGGTCTTCGCCGGCCTGCTGTTCACGTTCGGCGTCCTGGGCGACAAGCTGGGCCGCAAGCGCATGCTCATGATCGGGCTGGCGCTGTTCGGGGTGGCCTCGCTGTTCTCGGCGTACTCGCGGTCGCCGGACCAGCTGATCATCGCGCGGGCCGCGATGGGCCTGGGCGGGGCCGCGGTCATGCCGCAGACCCTGTCCATCATCTCCAACGTCTTCGAGCCCGCCGAACGCCCCCGCGCGATCGGCCTGTGGGCCATGGCGGTCGGCATCGGCATCGCCATCGGGCCGGTGCTCGGCGGCGTGCTGCTCAACCACTACTGGTGGGGCTCGGTCTTCCTGATCAACGTTCCGGTGACCGTCGTCGGCGCGCTCGCCGCGGCGTTCCTGGTGCCTGAGTCCCGCAACCGCGAGGCCGGGGGCGTCGACTACGTCGGCGTGCTGCTGTCCATCATCGGCCTGGTGTTCCTGGTGTACGGGATCGTCCAGGGCGGCGACACGTCCTCGTGGCTGCGGCTGGACGTGCTCGGTCCGATCGCTGGCGGCCTGGTGATACTCGCCCTGTTCGGCTGGTATGAGACGCGGATCGCGCACCCTTCCCTCGATGTCCGGCTGTTCCGCGACCGGCGGCTGTCGGCGTCGGTGGGGGCGATCGCGCTGGTGTTCTTCGGCATGGGCGGGGTGTACTTCTTCACCAGCTTCTATCTGCAGAACGTCCGCGGCTACAGCCCGCTGACGGCCGGCCTGATAACCGTGCCGTTCGCGCTCGGCCAGCTGCTGCTCTCGCCGCGCAGCGCGGGCCTGGTCCGGCGTTACGGGGCCAAGGCTCCGGGCGCAACCGGCATGTTCGTGATGGCCGCCTCCATCGCCGGGTACGCCACGCTCGGCACGGCCACGCCCATCTGGCTGCTGCTGGTGCTGTTCGCCATCCAGGGCGCGGCGATGGGCGTCGTGATGCCGGCCGCCACCGCCGCCGTGATGGACGTGCTGCCACGCGAGCGGGCGGGCGCCGGCTCGGCGCTGACCAATACCGCACGGCAGGTGGCGGTCGCGCTCAGCGTCGCGGTCCTCGGCTCGATCCTGGCCGTGTTCTACCGGAACGCCCTCAGCCCGGCGCTGACCGGCCTGCCCGCCGCGACCCGCGGGACGGCATCCTCCTCGATCACCGCCACCCAGGCGGTGGCCCAGCAGCTGGGCGCGGCCGGACGGTCCCTGATCGCCCCGGCGGACAACGCGTTCGTGCACTCCATGCACATCACCACGCTGGTGGCGGCGCTGCTCGCGCTGGCAGGCGGGTTGGTGGTGCTGCGCTGGATGCCCGGCCGACCCCGGCCGGCTGAGCAGGCCAGTCCTGAGCAGGTCACTGAGCCAAGCTACGAGGCCGAGCTAGCCATACTGGAAGAGGACGTTCTAAGGACCGCTGGCCGGGAAGGGTGACTCCCATGACGCGCGTGATCGTAGATGAAGGCTCTATGGGTCACCGCACCGACGCGGACACCGGGCCCGACCACCGTCGGCCCGGTCGTCCGCGCAGTGAGCAGGCCGAGCAGGCGATCATCGAGGCCACCCTCGACCTGTTCGCCGAGCAGGGGTTCGACGGCGTATGCGTGGAGGCGGTCGCCGCCCGCGCCGGGGTGGGCAAGGCGACCATCTACCGCCGCTGGCCGAACAAGGAGGAGCTGCTGCTCGCCGCGCTCGGCTCGCTGAAGTCGCCGTTCCCTGAGCCCAAGGGCGTATCGGTCCGGGACGACCTGATGGCGATGACCCAGGTGATGTGCGCCGACCGGGCCGACCCGCGCAAGGCCCGGCGGTACGCGCTGCTGCTCGGCGAGGGGGAGAAGTACCCGCGGCTGATGGCGCGGTACAAGGAGACCGTGGTCAAGCCGCGGCACGAGGCCATCAGGGCGGTCATCCGGCGCGGCATCGAAACCGGCGAGCTGCGCCCCGACACCGACGTCGAGGTCGCCCTGCTCGCGCTGACCGGCTCGGTCATGGCCCGGGAGAAGTCCGCGGGCCCCCTTGACGGCGAGTTCGCCGCCCGGGTGGTGGACGGTCTCCTGCTCGGCCTGGCCGCCGGTCCGCCGCGCTAGCCCACCTGCCCCGGGCCGCCGCGTTAGCCCGCCCGCCGGTCCGCCGCGTTAGCCCGGCGGTGTCCTCCTCGGGGCGCTCCTGTTCAGCTGAACATTTTCCGCCTTTTATTTCATCGGAGAGGTTTATCCGCGATCAGGCGGGTTAGCTGACCACCTTCAAGGAAACTGGTTGCCCAGTTCTGCAAGGGGGGGCGGCCTATGGAAGGCACCCTCAGCCATCAGCCAGTGGCGGCTCCGGTGGGGCCCAGCGTCGACGCGTCGACGGCTTTCCGCCCCCTGCCGCTGTCCGCGGCCGTGATCGTGAGCGGGTTCTGGGCCCAGCGGCAGCGGGTGAACGCGGCCGTTGCCATTCCGGCCGGCCTTCGCCGGCTACAGGACAGCGGTGCGTTCCGCAACCTGCGCCGCGCGGCCGGCCGGGGTGAAGGGCCGTATGAGGGTCCGGTGTTCATCGACTCGGACGCCTACAAGTGGCTCGAGGCGATCGCCTGGGAACAGGCTCGTGAATCGTCGCAGAAGCTGGCGGCCGATCAGGCGGAGGTGACCGCGCTGGTCGCGGAGGCGCAGCGGCCCGATGGCTACCTGAACTCATACGTGCAGGTGGTGACGGGCGACGCCGCGCGCTTCACGGACCTTTCTTGCAGCCATGAGCTCTACTGCGCCGGTCATCTGATGCAGGCGGCGGTGGCCCAGCACCGGGCCACCGGGCGCCGTGAGCTGCTTGAGGTCGCGATCCGCTTCGCCGATCTGCTCGCCGACACCTTCGGTCCGGGAAGGCGCCCCGAGCTCGACGGGCATCCGCTCGTCGAGATGGCCCTGGTGGAGCTGTACCGGGAGACCGGTACCGCCCGCTACCTGGAACTCGCCCGCCACTTCATCGAGGCTCGCGGGTTCGGCCTGGCCGCCCGGGGCCCGGACTCCCGACCGCGGTCGTACTACTCCGACCGGGTGCCGGTACGCGAGGCGGTCACCGTCGAGGGTCACGCCGTGCGGGCGCTGTACCTGGCCGCCGGGGCCGCCGACCTTGCCGCCGAGACCGGAGACGATGAGCTTCTCACCGCGCTGAAGCGGCAGTGGGACGCCATGGTCGCGACGAAGACGTACCTCACCGGGGGCGTGGGGGCCCGCTGGGACGGCGAGGCCTTCGGCGCCCCCTATGAACTGCCTCCGGACCGCGCCTACTGCGAGACGTGCGCCGCGATCGCCAGCGTCCAGTGGAGCTGGCGGATGCTGCTGCGGACCGGGGATCCGCGCTACGCCGACCTCATCGAACGGACCCTGTATAACGCCGTCGTGTCGGGGATCTCCCTCGACGGCACGGCCTACTTCTACGTGAACCCTCTCCAGGTGCGATCCGGCGCGGCCGACGACGAGCCGCGGAACCCGGCGAACGGCCGCTCCGGCTGGTTCGACGTGGCATGCTGTCCGCCGAACATCATGCGCACGATCGCGAGCCTCGGCTCGCTGCTGGCCACCAGCGACGACCACGGGATCCAGGTCCACCAGTACGCGGCGAGCACCATCGCGGCCGACCTGCCCTGCGGGCAGGTCCGCCTGGCCGTGGCGACGGACTACCCGTGGGATGGGCGCATCGAGATCACGGTGCAGGCCGCCCCGGAGCAGGACTGGGACCTGTCGCTGCGGATACCCGCCTGGTGCGCTGGCGCCACGGTCCGAACCGGGGAGACCCGGGTCGCCGGCGCCTGTCAGCCTGGAACCTACCTGCGCCTGAGCGGGCCCTGGACGGCGGGCAGCTCCGTGCTGCTCGACCTGCCGATGCCGGTCCGGCGAACGACCGCCCACGAGCGCGTCGACGCGGTCCGGGGATGCGTAGCCGTGGAGAGAGGCCCCCTGGTGTACTGCCTGGAGCAGGTCGACCAGCCGGCTGATGTCCTGGTGGACGACATCCGGCTCACGGACGGCGAGGAAACGGCGGCCTGGAACCCGGACCTCCTGGGTGGACTGACCGTTGTCCGGATGGCGGGAGGGCTGACGGCCATCCCGTACTACGCCTGGGCCAACCGCGACCGCGGGCACGACGGGGCGGGGCCCATGCGCGTGTGGATCCCGCTGGCACGGCTTGACTAGGATAGGAGCGCCGGGGCTTGCGCTCCGCGAGCGTGCTTGATGGCGGGCGCGGCGTTGTGGCTATGGCCGGCCGAAAGGCTCGACGCGGCCGCCCTCCCTGAGGAAGACGGGAATGGTATCCAGCGGCGCCGGAGCGGTGATCCACTGGCCGCCCGCGTGATCGGCACCGGTCCATGCGTCCCGCCAGGCCGTTCCGGCCGGCAGGTACACCTGGCGTTCGCGGGCTCCTTCCACGACTACCGGGGCGACCAGGATATCGTCACCGAACAGGAACTGGTCCTCGACCTCCCAGCTGGCCGGGTCAGCGGGGAAGTTCAGGAACAGCGGCCGCATCGGCGGCAGTCCGGTCTCGTGGGCGGCCCGCATCTGCTCCATGACATAGGGGCGCAGTCGCTCCCGCAGGAACAGCAGCCGGCGGATGATCTCGTACTGCTCGTCGCCGAATGACCAGACCTCGTTGGCCGCGCCGGTCTGCTCGGCGCCCTCCATGGCGTGCGGCTCGCGGATTCCGTGCAGCCGGAACACCGGGCAGAAGACGCCGAACTGGAACCAGCGGATGATCAGCTCCCGGAACGACGGCGAGGTGATATCGCCGTTCTTGAAGCCGCCGATGTCAGTGGTCCACCACGGGATGCCGGACAGGCCGATGTTCAGGCCGGCCGGGATCTGGCGGCGCAGGTCCTCGAAGGTGGAATCGATGTCGCCGGACCAGACCAGGGCGCCGTACCGCTGGCTGCCCACCCATGCGGACCGGCAAAGACTGAGGATCTCCTTCTCCCCCTCGGCCCGCATCCCGTCGTAGAAGCCCTTAGCATGCAGCATCGGGTAGATGTTGCCCGCCTCCGCGCCGGGGCCGAGGTAGTAGCGGAGGTTCTCCGGCTGCTCGGGCCGCATCTCGGGCTCGCACGCATCGAGCCACCAGGTACGGATGCCGTACTTGTAATACCCCTCCTTGACCTTGTTCCAGATGTAGGCACGGGCCCGCGGGTTGGTGGCGTCGTAGAAGCTCGCCAGCGCGGAGCCGGCGGAGCCGCGGTCCCATATCGGCAGCTGCACCCCGATGCCGCGCTCGTTGGCCACCAGAAGGCCGAGGTCTTCCATCTCGGCGTAGTTCTCGCTCGCAGGGTTGACCGTGGGCCAGACGGACACCATCAGCTTGACCCCGAGCCGGTCAAGCTCGGCGACCATCGCCTCAGGGTCGGGCCATTCCTGCGGGTCGAACCGCCATTCACCCTGGCGCGTCCAGTGGAAGTAGTCGATGACGATCACCGACAGCGGCAAGCCGCGCCGCTTGTACTCGCGGGCGACGCCCAGCAGTTCGTCTTGGGTCTTGTACCGGAGCTTGCACTGCCAGAACCCCGAGGCCCACTCCGGCAGCATCGGCGCGCGGCCGACGGCGTCGCCGTAGGCGCGCAGCAGGCTGGCGGGCTCGTCGGCCGCCGTTACCCAGTAGTCCCACTGGCGGGACGCCTCGCAGACCCATCGGGTGACCGTCGTGCCCAGCTCGACCCGGCCGATGCCAGGGTGGTTCCACAGCAGACCGTACCCCCGGCTGGACAGGAGGAAGGGGATCGAGACCTCGGTGTTGCGCTGCACCAGGTCGATGACGGCCCCCTTTTGATTGAGTCGGCCGTGCTGGTGCTGGCCGAGCCCGTAGAACCGCTCATCCTCACGCGCGTTGAATAGCACCTCGAAGTGATGCATGCCGCCGCCGATCGTCGCGTAGCGCCGCGTCGGCGGTGCGGAGAAGTGCGGCGTCGCCTCAGACAGCAGCTCACGGCCGCCGGGATCCAGGAACCGCAGCTGACCTGCGGCAGAGATCTCGGCGGTCAGATCACCGTTGGTGATCCGTGCCGAGTCCGCGGAGATATGGACGTCGGCGCCGCCCGGCGGCGGGTCGAGCAGCGCTCCTGGGAAGTCCTCACGGATCGCCTGCCACACTGTGCCGCGCACTCGCAGGCTGCTACGGCCCCATGGCTCGATCCGCACGATCTCATGACCGCCGCGCCACTCCAGACCGGCACCGCTTTCCGTAAACACACCCATTGCGGCAGCCCTTCGCCGTCCGGCTCATCGCCTGTGATCTGTCAGCGAGTTCGTCCCCTACCAGCCCGGCCTGCGGTCAAACATCAAAGGCCGACGTGTCGTATTCCGGCGCGGTGACCGGCGTCCGCAGCACCGCCCTCTGCCGTACCTGCTGGTCAGCGCGAACTGCATCCGAGTTTTTTCCGCCGGAAAAGGTTTACCGAGGTTGCGACGGGTTACTCGGCTGGTCATAAGTTTTCTGCTCACATCCTCTCCGGGGGTGGGGTGCATGGATGACACCCTCCACCATCAGCGGACAGCGGCGCCGGTGGCGCTAACCGCCGAGGCGTTCCGTAACCTTCGTCGCGCGGCTGGCCTACGGCCATCCCATATTTCGCTTGGGCTGACCGCGGGCCCGGTCCCATGCGGGGGTGGATTCCGCTGGGACGGCCCGGCGAGGAGTGTGACCAAGATGCCCAGGAGCGTGATCAAGGTGCCTACCGCGTACGCCAGACATCGCCGCACACGAAGGCCCGGGGCGCTGCTCGTCCTGTCCGCGCTGGCAGCACTGGGCATGGCTGGCTGCGCCACGTCGGCACCAGCTGTCAACGTGACCGCGGCCGGCTTCGGGGACAACGCCACCGGGGTTGTCCAGTTCTGGGACCGCAACGCGACGTCGCCCTTCGGGCAGCTGCTCGTTAACCGCTTCAACGCCACCCACAAGAACCTCAAGGTGGTGCTGACGCCGGTCCAGGACACCCAGTACGTGACGAAGCTGGCCACGGCGATCCGCGCGGGAGACCCCCCGGACCTCGTCGGCCTCGACGACGTCAACTCCCAGCTGTTCATCTACCACAGCGCGTTCACCGACCTCACCCCCCTGGTCAACGCCCTTCCGGAAAAAGACAAGCTCAGCCCGGGAGCGCTGAACCTCACCACGGAGAACGGCCACTACTACGGGACCCCGTACGTGGCCGACATGTCGGCCCTCTACTACAACAAGACACTGTTCCGCCGGGCCGGCCTCGACCCGAGCAAGCTGCCAACCAGCTACGCCCAGATACTAAGCGACGCCCGGAAGATCACCGCCCTGGGCCACGGGATCTACGGCTTCGCTTTCGCCGGGCAGTGCCCGGGATGCCTGTACTTCACCATCCTGCCCGATGTCTATGCCACCGGGGGGCGCCTGCTCCACGGGCAGCCGGGTCACGAAACCGCCTTCATCGCGGGCAACGCACCGCTCAGGCAGACCTTGGCCTTCTACCGCCAACTGTGGGCGGGCGGGCTGGCCGATCCCGAATCACGGGTCGAGACCGGAGCGACCTGGGGCCAGAACTTCCTCGCCGGAAAGATCGGCATGATGGCCCTCGGTTACGCCTCTTACATGAGGGCACCCGCCAGTTTCAAGTCCCAGATGGGGATGTCCCTGCTGCCCGCTCCCGCCGGCGGTGGCAGCGCCACCTTCGACGGCGGCGCGAACTTCGGTATCCCCACCGGCTCGAAGAACCCCTCGGGCGCGTGGGAGTTCATCAAGTTCGCGCTGCAGCAACAGCAGCAGACTCTGGCCCCTGTGGCGGGATTCGAGCCCATCCGCAGTGACGTCCTCACGCCCCGGTTCCGGGCGGAATACCCCTTCGCCGCCGCCCTGGTCGAAAACCTGTCGCGCGGCTACGCGCCAAAGACCATCGTCAGCAACATAACGTTCGGCCAGCCCGGCGGCCCCTGGCTGAACATGTTCAACGACGCCGTCTTCGGCGGCAATATCGTCGCGGCGATGAAAACCGGGCAAAGCGCCTTCTCCACCGCCATAGACCTCGGCAAATCGTAGCGGTAACCGTAAGGAGGTAACCGCATGTCACAGCAGACAGCCGCCAGGCAACGTTCAATTGTGCCTCGCACGGTGGGCGTCCGGCCGACGAAGCGTCGGAAGACCGGGATAGTGCGGCAGCCGAAGATGGGCATGCTCTTCGTGGCACCCGCCTTCGTGTTCGTAGCGGTGTTCGTTCTTTTCCCTCTCGGCTTCGCTATCTACATGTCCTTCACCAACTGGCCGCTTATCGGGCCGTACCATTTCAACGGCGTGCACAACTACGCGGCGCTGGGCAAGGACCCCGGTTTCATCCATTCGGTGCTGTTCACGCTGCTGTACACGGGGATCGTCACGATCCCGATCCTGGTCGTCGGCTACGGGCTCGCTGTCCTCGTCCGGTCGAACCGGCGCGGCTCGGTGTTCCTGCGGACGGCCTTCTTCCTGCCCTTTGTCATCGGGCTCCCCACGCTGAGCTACATCGTGCTGCTCGAGCTGCAGCCGAACTCGGGCACGGTGAACTGGGTCCTCGCCAAACTGCATATCACCAACGGGGCAACCGCGTGGCTGGTGAACACGAACTTCGCGCTCGCCGCCACCTGCGTCCTGGTGGTCTGGTTCGCCTCGGGCCTTACCATGTTGCTCCTCCTGGGCGCAATGCAGGGCGTCCCCGAGGACCTGTACGAGTCGGCCGACGTGCTCGGCGCCTCGTGGTGGGAAAAGGAGCGGTACGTCACACTGCCGCTGGTGCGGCCGACCATCGCGCTGAGCATGATCATCTCGATCATCGGCTCGTTCCTGGCGTTCAACCAGTTCTTCATCCTGACCCAGGGCGGCCCGGGGACCAGCACGTTCACGGTCGTCATGTGGATCTACCAGACGGCCTTCGTCCAGCTGCACGTGGGAGCGGCCGCCGCGATGTCCATCGTCCTCGTCGCGGTGGTCGGCCTGATCAGCTTCGTGCAATTCCTGCTGCTCCGCAGCAATACCTAAAAGGAGGCGTCATGGCCAGCGTTGCCGCCAGAACCGGCCGAGCGCCGGGAAAGAGCGCCCCGTCGCGCAGCTCCACCGTGATCTACGTGACCACCGGCACGGTGCTTGCCATCCTGTTCCTCGCGCCGCTCGTCTGGGCCTTGCTTCGCTCGTTTATGCAGCCGAGCGACATCACCGCGGCCCCGAGCGCCAGGGACTTCAGCCACATGACGGTCGCCAACTACAGCGGGCTCATCACCGGAAGCATCCACATCCTGCGCTATGTGGGGAACAGCCTCCTGGTCGCGGTCGGCACGGCGGTGGTCACCGCCGTGCTCGCCACGCTCGCCGGCTATGGCCTCGGGCGCAGCCGCTTCCAGTTCCGCGGGTCCAACGTGGTGTTCGCGCTCATCCTGGTCACGCTCATGGTGCCGTTCCAGGCGATCCTGACACCGCTGTTCCTCGAGCTCGGCTTCCTGCACCTGCTCGACAGCCGACTGGGGCTCGTCCTGTTCTACAGCACCTTCAACCTGCCGTTCGGCGTGTTCGTCATGCGCAACAGCTTCATGGCCGCCCCTAACGAGCTCGAGGAGGCGGCTTACACCGAAGGCGCCAATGTGGTCACGACACTGCGCACGGTACTCCTGCCGCTCGTCGTGCCCGGCGTGGCCACCACGATGCTGTATGCGTTCCTGTTCGCCTGGACCGAATTCCTCGGCGCGCTCACCTTCATCACCAACATCAACCGGCTGACGCTGCCCGTCGCCCTGCTCAACGTGGAGACGGGCACCTTCGGCGTGGTCAACTTCGGATACCTGATCGCGGGCGCGGTGATGGCTATGGTGCCGTGCGCGGTGCTCTACGTCGCGCTCCAGCGCTTCTACGTGAGCGGCATCACCGCCGGCGGAGTCAAGGGCTAGTAAAGGACCCAGAATGGCAGAAATAGCACTCTCCCACGTCGACAAGGTCTACGAGGGCGCCGAGGCACCCGCGGTGCACGACCTCAGCCTGGACATCAAGGATGGCGAGTTCATGGTGCTCGTCGGCCCGTCCGGCTGCGGCAAGACCACCGCCCTGCGCATGGTCGCCGGCCTGGAAGACATCACCGAGGGCGAACTGCGCATCGGCGGCCGTGTCGTCAACGACGTTCCGCCGCAGGGCCGCAACATCTCCTTCGTCTTCCAGAACTACGCCCTGTTCCCGCACATGACCGTCTACGACAACATGGCCTTCGGCCTCAAGCTGGCCAAGGTGGATAAGGCCACCCGCGACAAGCGGGTCCGCGAGGCCGCGGCGATGCTGGGCCTCGAGGAGTATCTGGACCGCAAGCCCCGTGCCCTGTCCGGCGGCCAGCGGCAGCGGGTGGCGATGGGCCGCGCGATCGTCCGCGAGCCATCGGCGTACCTGATGGACGAACCGCTGTCGAACCTCGACGCCAAGCTGCGCGTGTCGATGCGTGCCGAGCTTGCCCGGCTGCAGCGTGACCTGAACGTCACCACGATCTACGTCACGCACGACCAGACGGAGGCGATGACGATGGGCGACCGCATCGCGATCATCCGCAAGGGCGAGCTCCAGCAGGTTGGGCCGCCCACCGAGCTGTTCGGCAGCCCGCGGAATCTGTTCGTGGCCGAGTTCGTCGGCAGCCCGTCGATGAACCTCGTCGAGTCCAGCGTGCGCGCCGAAGACGGCACGCTGGCCGCTGACATGGCCGGGCAGCCGCTGCTGATCGACCCGCAGACGCTGAGCGAGCGCCCGGCTCTGCGCGGTTACGCCGGCAGGACGCTGATCGTCGGCATCCGCCCGCAGGACTTCGAGGTCGGGGGGGACGACGGTGGCCTGCGGCGTGGCTGCCAACTGCGGGCGAAGGTCGAGCTGGTGGAAGCCCTCGGCACGGAGACCAACGTGCACTTCTGCGTCAACGCGCCGCCGGTCATCACCGACGAGGTTCTCGAGCTGGCCGCCGACCTCGGCAAGGACGAGGCCGCCAGGGTCGAGCGGAAGGCCCGAGCGGGCCGCAACGAGTTCATCGCCCGGGTAGACCCGAAGACCGAGGTCCGGATCGGCGACACGGTGACCCTGTCGGTCGACACCGCGCAGATGCATTTCTTCGACCCGGAAACCGGCCTGGCTATCCGCGGCTAACACGAGGTCCGGCCGGGCCCCGCCCCGCTCCACGTGGGGATCAGTGGAACCTGGCAGAGCCTCGCGCCAGCGGTTGGTGATGGGCAGCCGCCGGTCCCGGCCGAAGTTCTTCTGGGTGATCTTCGGCCCCGGCGGGTACTGCCGCCGCTTGTACTCGGCCACGTCGACCATCCGGACCACCCGCTCGACCAGTTCCGGGTCGTGGCCCGCCGCGACCAGCGCCGCGGTTCCCATGTCCTTTTCCACGTAGTCGTCGAGCAGCCTGTCCAGCACCTCATACGGCGGGAGGGAGTCGGTGTCCATCTGCCCGGGCGCCAGCTCCGCGCTCGGTGGCTTGGTGATGGAGTTCTCCGGGATCGGGGGAGTGGCGCCCAGCCGCTCGGCCTCGGCATTGCGCCATCTGGCCAGCTCCCAGACCAGCGTCTTGAACACGTCCTTGATCGGCGCGAACCCCCCGGCCGAGTCCCCGTACAGCGTTGAGTAGCCCGCCGCCAGCTCGCTCTTGTTGCCGGTGGTCAAGACCAGGTGCCCGCCCGCGTTGGACAGCCCCATCAGCACCACCCCGCGCACCCGGGCCTGCAGGTTCTCGGCCGGCAGCCCGGTGTCAGGGAACCCGGCCGAGCTCATTTCCTTCTGGAACGCGTCGACCATCGAGGCGATCGGGATCGTCGCCGCGCGCAGGCCCTGCCGCTCGACCAGATCCTCCGCATCGGTGACCGAATGCTCCGAGGAGTACCGGCTGGGCATCAGCACCACGTGGACCTGGTCCGGCCCGATCGCGTCCGCCGCGATCGTCGCGGTCAGCGCCGAGTCGATGCCGCCGGACAGCGCCAGGATCACCGAACGGAACCCGTTCTTGCGCGCGTAATCCCTGACCCCGGTCACCAGCGCCGCGTATACCTCGGCCGGATCGGACAGCCGAGGCCAGGACGGTTCCGCCGTGTCGTCCGGCTCAGCGAGCGGGCCGAAGGGCGGCAGCTCTACCCGCTTGATCGTGATGACCGTGCCGTCGCCCGCGTCGACCGGCTGGTCGCCGGGCACCGCCCCGGCCGCCGCGGGCAGGTCCACGTCGGCCAGGACCAGCGCCTGTTCGAACTGCGGCCCGCGGGCCACCAGCGTGCCGTCCGCGGCCACCAGGATCGAGTCCCCGTCGAATACCAGCTCATCCTGCCCGCCGATCATGTTGGCGTAGGCCAGCGCGGCCCCGGCCTCCCGGGCCCGCCGGACGCACAGGTCCAGCCGCACGTCGTCCTTGCCCCGCTCGTAGGGCGAGGCGTTCGGCACCGCCAGCAGCGCCGCCCCGGCCCGCGCGCACACCGCGACGGGCCCCCCGTCCTGCCACAGGTCCTCGCAGATCGCGATGGCCACGTCGACGCTCTCCCCGCCGCCGGCCGGCAGCCGGAACACCGGCAGCGTGTTCCCCGGAACGAAGTACCTGAACTCGTCGAACACCCCGTAGTTCGGCAGGTGATGCTTGGCCGAGGTGATCACCACCCGCCCGCCGTGCAGCAACGCCGCCGCATCCTGCGGCGCCCCGGCCGGCAGCCCGGTCCGCGGGGCCAGATCAGCCCGACGGTCCAGGTACCCGGTCACCACCGCGACCCCGCCCAGCCCCTCGGCCTCCAGTCGCGCCGCCACCTCATGCAGCGTCCGGACCGAGGCATCCACGAACGACACCCGCAGGGCCAGATCCTCGACCGGATACCCGGTCAGCATCATCTCCGGGAACACCACGACCCGCGCCCCGCGCTCCGCCGCCCGCCGTGTCCACTCCACGATCAGCCGCGCGTTCCCGTCCAGGTCCCCAACCGTCGCGTCCACCTGCGCCAGCGCAATCCTCACCACAGCCACCCCCCCAGCCTAGGCCGTGGCTCCCTGACCCCTCCGCCCGGTGCTCGCCGTATTTTCTTTGGCCCGAACGTACCGTGTTTCACCCACCCGGTACCCGTGGCCCTGGTTGCTCAGTCCGCGTCAGCCGGCAGGAGCTTGAACGCCTCGCCCCATAGTGGGCGGACAATCCGGAAGTGACGCTCATCCAGCGTGAGGATGCTCACCGTGTGATGCCTGGCCGCGATCACTGCGTTGGCTGCGTCGGTGAGCCCCAGCTTGAGATCGGAATAGCGTTCGGCCAGCGAGGTCGCTTCCGTGGCGATGTCGTGATCGAACTCGGCGATCGCATACGCACCGCCGGTGATATCGCGCAGCACGGTCAATTCCACCGCCGTGCCCAGGCGAGTGAGCAGGAAATAGTCCAGCTCGGCCAGGACAAGCGGCGATACGAGGTAAGGACCCTCGTCCTGCTCGAAGGCTCCCCGCGTCGCAGCATTATGCGGGCTGCTCGTGTCATAGAAAGCCAGCAGGCCGCTGGTGTCGCAGATGATCACCAGGTAACGCCGTCGGCGCCGAAGCCTCCGGCAAGAACCTCATCAACCCGCTCCGCGAGCCCCGGATCGTTGCTGGTGAACAAACCCGGCCTGGGCCGTGGCCGGTCCTGCCCTTCCTCCTCGACCAGCCGCGCGATGGCCTCCCGGATCAGCTCCGCCTCAGACCGCCCCCGCCTACGCGCCACCAGCGCCAGCTCACGCTTAAGCTGCTCAGGCAGGTAAACCGACGTCTTGGTCATAGAATATAGGGTACCACGTAGGGCATGACGTCAGAGCATTTCCGCACGGCCAAAGGACGCCAATAAGAGAAAGTCGAGATGCCAATATCGATATTATGTGATGAATGTCACGATCTCGTATCGGATTTCGACTCCTTCGGTTTAGGTGATAACATCTTCGAATGTAGTAATCCAGAATCATTAATTACGTCTCTGTAACTCATCGTCTCAGAGTCTAGTAATCGGAAAGAGGTTGACATCACTTAAGATATTGATCTGCACACCTGCAACAACAGATTTCTTCCGCGACCTGATCGCGCGGTTCACAGCGCGCCGTGACTGGCGAAGGATCCTGAGAGATAGCCCCCGGCCGCCTGGATGGATATATCCGGGATTTTACAGGTCGCTTACGCTCAAGCGAAGGGTGCTCAGAGCGTGCATCTGTAGTGCTCAGCACGATGGCACATCATGAGGGATAGCATGAAAGTTCGCACCGGGGGCAGCCGACTTGAGTCAAACAGCTGATGTAGCAGGATGTTATTTGGTAACTTCAGTTCGTAGGCGAGATGCGGAGGAGTCGTGAGTGCCAGCCTAGACGCCGTCAGCCCGTTGCAGTGTGCTCGTTTGCATACTGCCGTACGCAACCGGCACGGCAACGTTGCCATCTCCCGCACGAAAGCCTCAGTGCTTCCTGAACAACCTGACCAGCGGGTACGTTCAGCAATCCTCGCATCGCGATGTCAGGGCATATGCCTAACTATGCCGTCATCGTCCATTACAGGACTTGAACATTCTGTCAGGATGTGCCTGGCCGTACCGAAGCAAGGGGGTGGTGCAACTATTATGGCCGGATGCTATTTCGTGACTCGGTTCTCGTCAACCGTGTAATGCATGTGCGCGTCCCAACATCTGAGACTGGTCATCGAACATCGGCCCGTGTCCGAACGTCAAATCTACCGAGCAACCCTAAGGTGGTGGGTGCAGTGTCGTCGCTAGCTACCCTACAAATGGAGCCAGCTGTGACTTCAAGTATGTCATTAACGTTTACCGCGCCTGTACCGCTCGCTCATCGGCAACGGGGAAGTAGCGAGATGTCCTTTCACGGGGGTGAATAGGATGATGACTCCAAGATATGAAACGCTGCGAGTCAAATACCACAGGCATACAGTCGAGGTAGCCCTTAATATAAGAAGGACCAGCAGTAATTTTCTTATGCTTCTACATGGTATAGGATGTAGTAAGGATAGCTTCAATGGCGCATTCAATGCAGAAGGCCTGCGAGATTATTCGATTTGCGCTTTCGACTTTCCTGGCCATGGGGAATCAGGCAAACTTCCTATTCCGCTGTATTCACTTCAGGCATATGCTGACATTACCGAACTAGTAATTCGCCATCTTTCGTATGACCGAATCTCTATCGTCGGCCATAGCATGGGCGGCGCCGTGGGTGTTATCGCGGCGCAAGGGCACAGTGACATTGAATGCTTTATCAGCGCCGACGGCAATCTAGTTGCTCGAAGACTGTGGGCTAGTCAGCCGCAAGATAGCTACTCAATCCTCTAAAGCGTTCATCCGCAAAGGATTCAGCGAGTTCCTGGCTACAATTCTGGCATCTCCAAGGAATGACCTCGGGGCATGGGCTCAATGGTGCGTGAACGCGGATCCCCGTGCTTTGCACCAGATCGCAGGATCGCTGGTGGAGTGGTCGGATAGCGGGAAGCTTCTCGATCTATTCAATGACCTAACGCGTAAAGCGTATCTTTACGGTAGTCAAGACGATAAATACTATCTCCTGCAACAGCTCAAAGACGCGGCAGTATCTTCCGTGCCCAATGCAGGACATTTCATGATGGTCGACAATCCTGATTATTTTTATCGGCTACTATCTGGGATCCTTAGTGCTCCAGCGACGCATGGTGATTGCGCGGCGCTGCGGCCGTAGACGCGACGCGGCGACCCGCCCGATGACCCGGAGGTGTGTGGCAACAGATAACCGTGCGATGGCCGCTGGACCCAGAGCGGAGACCCGGATTGCTGGCGGCGGGAATTCCATGAGTTGATGCTGTGGCTGGACGCCCGGGTTCGCCGGGTCGAGCAGCGACGGCAGATGGCTTCGTTCGCGCGGGACTTGCTGGCCGGGCTGTCCCAGGTGAACCTGCTCTACGATCGCTGAGTACGCGGGAGAAGGCTGCCCTTGGGGGGATGCAACGGCTGCTGTCGGCTGCGGTCCAGGACGAGGCCGCAGTCCAGCAGCGACCGTAGGCGCGGCCAATAAATCGTCAGAGCCGGTCGCCAAGACCCCCTCGAGAGTTTCCTTGAGAAAACTTGTGCCGATAAGGTCGAAATGGCCACATCGCGAGCACTCCAGACTCCGAGCATCCATGCCCCGGGCAACTGCTCCACGTGCAATAGCGTTGAAGTGTTGTTCATAGTCGAAAGACAGAACAACATGAATACCTTCCGTAGCGCTAGATAGCTGCCCCATGCAGTTCAGAAACTTATCATAGGATTCACCCTTGACCAAGGCAAGCACCTCTCGAGCATGTCGCTGTATCTGGGCGAAATCTTTTGAGGTAATCTTATATAGATATTCACAAAGGTTGCGAAACTCGCTCATATTGCCTGCTGAGTCAAGAATTTTCACCAATTCAGTCAGTGGCTGCTCCTTATCGACCACCGCTATGCGCGAAGATATCGTGGTTGTAGATTCGTTCACGTTTGGATCGAGAAGGATTGCTTTCCGAATATTAAGGTCGCGAGCGGCCCTAGCAGCGAACTGCATCAGGAAGAAAATTATGTCTGCTCCGAAAGAGAATCCTACCAAGGTGATACGCTTATTGAAATGCGCCCGATGAATCTTATTCAAAGCATATGCCAATAGCTGTACGTGTGATTGCAGGGATATGGCCTTGTAATGATTGTCGTTCTTCTCGTTTGTGTTAAACCCGTACAATGTCAATGCGATGCAATGAAATCTGCTCTCGGCCATATAGGGCCTAAAGTCGTTTGCGTCAAGGCCAAGACCATGCAGAAAGACAAGGAGATCGTCTGACGGCCGTTGCGCCTCAATATAGTGAAGAATCCTTCCAGCTACCAAATCGCGCTCATCGCCAACTGAGTCAAGAGCGTCTGATCCTATAATGATCTCACCGGGTAGGATTTGCGCCTTGTCTTCCCTCCTATGAATCAGCCATCGGTAAATTAGCAGAGTAGACCCGCTAGCTACTAGGGCCGCTAGGACGGTAGGTACCAAGATGGAGCCAATGTGTTTGCCGGAAAAGGAAATTGCGCTCCGAAATGCCGACGAATAGAGGTTTGTGGCAATGCCAAGGACTGAACCAGCGAGACCCACTAGTACTGTCAGCCATCGAGGGATTATATTACGGATAGAGAAAATTCCATCTTCGATGGCTCTGCGCTGCCTTTGGGGAATTTTGGTCAAACCGAGCCTGCCTAAGCTATGATGGGCTCATAAATAATTGGAAACCTATGAGCAAATGATTCGTAATCATCCAACGGTATCACGTAACCTTTGTAGTGGCCGTCCGAAATGAAACAGAGTATATGGGGCGTAACGTCGCCATTATGAAATAGCTCCACAACTGCCCCTTGTCCGTGTAGTTCTCTATGTGGTTCTGCAATGATCAGGACACCCGGTGGATGCAGTCCACGCACAAGTGCTTCAACTATCTTAGCTCGCTTCTCGTGTTCGAGCTCGTAGAGGACATAGCTAAAGTTCGCAGCATTGATCTTGTACCGATGTATAAATGCGCTTAGCGCCTCAAGGTCCAAGAGGTCCAGCTCTTCGTATCGCACATTAGCAGTTCTAATTTCAGGGTCATGGGCAGTTTGCAACAGCTCATTGTATAGTTCAGAATAGTACTCTGATTGTCCATAGCATGCATGAACCCATTCCAGATCTGGCAAGGGGCCTTTATCGACTCCTAGTCTTGAAGCCAGAGGAATAGTTCGGAATGCTGGAATACCATCAGGCCAGATCAGATCAGTTGCGAATGCACTATACTGACGACGCGAGTTTAGTTGACGGGGCAGGATGCCAAGCCCGGTGCCGAAGTCTGCAAAAATCGCCGGGCAGCCGTTCAAGCTTGAGAAGTACGAACTCAGAATAACTTGGGGGACTAGGAAGCGGCGGGCCGAGGTAAAGGAATTTTGTCGTGTGCGGACTATCGTTGAAACTAGTCCTCGATAATGTTTAAGGACTTCTTCCAGCATTTGAAGGCGGGCATCCATAGGATCATCGCCGACGATAGCACCGAAAGTATCCGGCACTATTACCTTGAGGGCGATTCCTAGGAGTGTTATCAGATGTGTCGCACTTAAGGCTGGCCGAGCTCTTGCTTCAGCAAGGGTGATAGTTGCCAAGTTTGGTGCCGAGCGATCCAATCCGTAACTGAACAACCTATAGAGATCTCTCCATCCATGATCTTGTGGGTGATGCCCCAATCCGCTGGCGGCGGTTCGGATATCTTCAAGTGTACACACACGCTTAGTATGCAAGTACTTCAGCGTGATAGCAACCAGCGCTGATGGAGATCAATCGGATCGAGCCAGTACCTGGATCGAGACCGGTCGGTCTCCCCGGACTACACGTACGGCCTCCACGTCAACTCGGATGATCCTCAAGGGTTGACGCGTGAATGGCTTCGATGACCATGGAACGGACCGGTCCAGACCGGCGGTGGCGTGGAACAGCCGTTCGGAGTCTGGTGTGAACATTGAGTTCTTAACGGGAGGGAGTAGCTAGGGATGAAGGCAATGACTTACAGGTGCGGTTGATTCGGCTTTGCTATAGGGCGTCGGTTCAGATCCACCCGATAGCTTTCCGAAGATCTGGTCCATGACCTCGGCGCCGCGCGTGAGGGCAGGCACGATCTGGTGCCGGTATATCAGTTTGGTCGTGGCGGTCTGGTTGTGTCCGGCCAGCAACGCGATCGCCTCCAGCGCGAACACCTCCTGGCGGCCACCGGGAAGCTCCTCGCCCCGATCGCCGCCCGCGTGCGGTCAGGCAAGCTCGCCGGCGCAGCCGCGGTCGGCACCAAAGCCGACGAGGTCCTCGGCAAGTACAAGATGGCCAAGCACTTCAAGGTCACCATCACTGATACCAGCCTTGCCATCGAGCGGAAGCGGGCCCGGATCGAGGAAGAAGCCCGGCTCGACGGATCTACGTCATCCGCACCCCCGTCCCAGGCACCGACCTCGGCCCGCCAGCGTGATAACTGCCCCTACCGCAGCTTCCGCGGGCTGCTCGCCCACCTCGGCAGCCTCACTCGCGACGAGCTCCGCTTCGCCGGAACACCCGCCACCGTCCCTGTGCCCAGCGAGCCCACCAGCGATCAACGCCAGGCCTTCGAGCTCATCGGGGGCGGCCATCCCGATCACCCTGCACACGTAGCCAGCAATCCCCGCGCCGCTCGGCGCGAAAACGCGGGCCAGCGGCGGTCCCGGCATCCAAACCACCTGTAACTTCGGGTTAGAAGGCAACCATCTCGCGTAGCCAATCGCTCAGTTCGGCGATCTCGCCCGCCGATGCGGTACCGATCGGCGCTGGCTGGGTAAAGCGGTTAGTTGATATGGCGGTAATTTCCTCGGTGCGTGCCCAGCTCGGCCGGTGCAGCCCTGACTGTGCGGAGGCGATGCGCACGTGATGCTCAAGGCCACGGTCCCGGGAGGTGAGGGGTACGACGAGCGCCATCTCGATCGGGAACCGGCAGTGTGTCACCGACCCTACGACGATCGCCGGACGGAGGCCGCCCTGCTCGTGACCAACGGGCCTCCCGAAGTCCACCAGCCACAGTTGCCACGGCGCTATCCGGAGCGTGCTGCTCACTGGTTGTACTCCGGGTACTCCTTTCTGGCATCGGGCAGTCCGTCGCCGGCCGCCTCGTCCGTCAGCCGCGCCTCGGCCTGATAGCCGGCCCACTCCTGCGGATCCGCGCGCAACTCCTCATAGCGCCGGATGATCCCGTTGATCTTGTGCTCCCTCACGAGCCTCTTGACCGCCTCCCCCAAGGGCACGCCATGGAAGTCATGCTCGGCGACCGCCGCAAGCTCGTCCCGCACCGAGTTATCGATCTGCATCGATGTCATAGCCATAGTGATAACTATAGCCTCGGCTATGGAGACGGCTGTCGTCAATGCGTCCCATCCAGCAGGACGGTCCTGTCGAGTCGGGCGGCAGGCAGCTTTAACCGGGCGGAAACACCGGGCGGGCAGACTCGACTGATGCGGCCCCGGGCTGATGACTTGCAGGAGCGTCTAATGTGATTACCGTGGATAGGCAGGAAGAGTTCGTGCTGCGCACGCTGGAGGAGCGGGACATTCGCTTCGTCCGGCTGTGGTTCACCGACGTGCTCGGCGCGCTGAAGTCGATCGCGGTCGCTCCGGCCGAGCTCGAGGGCGCGTTCGCCGACGGGATCGGCTTCGACGGGTCGGCAATCGAGGGGTTCGCCCGGGTCTACGAGGCGGACATGATCCTGCGGCCGGACCCGGGCACATTCCAGCTGCTGCCATGGCGTGGCGAGTACCCGGGGGTGGCCCGGATGTTCTGCGACATCCTGCTGCCGGACGGGTCGCCGTCCTACGCGGACCCGCGCTGGGTGCTCAAGCGCAACCTCAGCAAAGCCTCGGATCTCGGGTTCACCTTCTACGCCCACCCGGAGATCGAGTTCTTCCTGCTGCGGGAGCGGCCCGAGCCGGGGGCCAAGCCGCGGCCGATCGACAGCGGCGGCTACTACGACCACACGCCGCACACCATCGCGCACGATTTCCGGCGCACCGCGATCACGATGCTGGAGTCCATGGGCATCTCGGTGGAGTACAGCCACCACGAGGGGGCGCCCGGGCAGCAGGAGATCGACCTGCGCTACGCCGACGCGCTGACCACGGCCGACAACATCATGGCGTTCCGGCTGGTGATGAAGGAGGTGGCGCTCGAGCAGGGCGTCTACGCGACGTTCATGCCCAAGCCGTTCACCGACCATCCCGGCTCCGGCATGCATACCCACGTGTCGCTGTTCGAGGGTGACAAGAACGCGTTCTACGAGCCGGGCGCGGAGTTCCAGCTGTCCAAGACGGCCCGGGCCTTCATCGCCGGGCTGCTGCGGCACGCGCCGGAGATCACCGCGGTGTGCAACCAGTGGGTGAACTCCTACAAGCGGCTGTGGGGCGCGGCCGAGCGGACCGCCGGGGCGGGCGGCGAGGCCCCGGCGTACGTGTGCTGGGGGCATAACAACCGGTCGGCCCTGGTGCGGGTGCCGATGTACAAGCCGCAGAAGGGCAACTCGACCAGGGTGGAGTTCCGCTCGGTGGACGCGGCCTGCAACCCTTACCTGGCTTTCGCGGTGGTCCTGGCGGCCGGGCTCAAGGGCATCGAGGGCGATTACGAGCTGCCGCCGGGCGCCGAGGACGACGTGTGGGCGCTGACCTCGGCCGAGCGCCGCGCGCTCGGCATCCAGCCGCTGCCGCAGAACCTGGACCAGGCCATCCGGGCCATGCAGGACAGCGAACTCGTCGCCGAGACCCTCGGCGAGCACGTCTTCGACTTCTTCCTCCGCAACAAGCGCGAGGAATGGGCCGAGTACCGCCGCCAGGTCACCGAATACGAGCTAGACCGCTACCTCGGCATGCTCTGACGCGGGCCGACCGCGACAGGCCAGGCCCGGTGGCCACGCCAGCGGATCACTCCTCGAAGCGGCCCCCGAGGTGCTTGGCCAGGAAGCGCTCGGCGACGGCGTAGAACTTCAGGCGGTTCTCCGGCTTGGCGAAGCCGTGACCCTCGTCGGGGAACAGCATGTACTCGTGGTCGATCCCGGCCTCGGCCAGCGCGGCCACGATCTGCTCCGATTCGGCCTGCTTGACCCGCGGGTCGTTGGCGCCCTGGGCGATCAGCAGCGGGATGCGGATGTCGCGGACCCGAGACAGCGGCGAGCGGGACCACAGGAACTCGGTATCGGTTTCCGGGTTGCCGACCCGCTTGTACAGGCTCGCGGCCAACGGCTTCCAGTATGGCGGGATCGTCTCCAGCAGGGTCTTCAGGTTCGACGGGCCGACGATGTCCACCGCGCAGCGGAACACCTCCGGCGTGAACGCCGCCCCGACCAGCGCCGCGTAGCCCCCGTAGGAGCCGCCGTAGATCGCGACCCGGTCCGGGTCGGCCCAGCCCCGCCCGACCACGTAGTCCACCGCGTCCAGCAGGTCGTCATGCATCTTGGCGCCCCATTCACGGTCGCCGGCCGCGACGAACGCCTTGCCGTAGCCGGTCGAGCCCCGGTAGTTCACCTGGACGCACAGATAGCCCCGGTTGGCCAGCCACTGGGCCTCGGGGTTCCAGCCCCAGACGTCCCGGGCCTGCGGCCCGCCGTGCACGTCGAGCACCGTCGGCAGCGCGGACCGGTCCGGGCCCGGCGGGAAGGTCGCGTAACCGTGCACGGTCAGCCCGTCCCGCGTGGTGAACGAGAACGGCTCCGTCCGGGCCAGTTCGTAACGCGACAGCTCGGGACGGCTCTCGAACAGGAAGCTTCCCGCCCGGCGTTCCCGGTCGTAGGCGTAGTACCGCACCGGGCTGGCATCGTTGACGAACGCGACCAGCCAGGTCGCGTCGGCCTCGTCGCGGCCGGTGATCTGCGGGTCGCCCTGGTCAAGCGCCCTGATCGCCTTGAAATCCGCTTCCACCGCCGGGTCGAGCACGTGGTACTCCGCGCGGTCCTTGACCACCTGCACGATCTGCGGCTCCCGGGTGTCCGGGTGCAGCGTCGCCTCCGACACGTCGGCCTCGGGGTCTTCGAGCAGCACCTCGGCCTGGCCGGACGCCAGGTCAACCCGGACCAGCCTGCCGGTGTTCACGCCGACCGAGCTGATGGCCAGCAGCGACGTACCGTCGCCGCTGAACGCCAGGACGTCGCTGGCCGCGGCGTCGTCGGCCGAGATCGTCAGCAGCGTGCGCCAGTCGTCCTCCGCTCCGTCCCGGACCAGCAGGTCGAACCCGCCGTCGGGCAGCGGCCGCAGCGTGCCGCGGACCACCATGTCCTCATCCGCGAGCCAGCCCAGGTACCCGGGGTTGTCGATCTCCTTGACCAGCTCACCGGAGGTCAGCGAGAGCCGGTAGACGTCGTGCAGTTGCGGGTTGTCGCGGTTTATCCCGACCAGCACCTGGTCGCGGTGGCTCTTGCGGGCGGCGATGATCCGCGCCTGGATGCCGTCGAACGGCGTCAGGTCCCGCCTGGCCATGGTCTCGAGGTCGACGTCGTACAGCCGCCAGTTCTCGTCCCCGCCGGTGTCCTGGACGTACAGCAGGTGCCGGGCGTCCTTGGCCCAGGCGAAGGACCGGATGCCCCGGTCGGTATCGTCGGTGACCACCGTCGCGGCGTCCCAGTCGACGCCCGAGTCGCCGATCGGCGCGACCCAGACGTTCAGCACTCCGTCATGTGGCGCGATCCAGGCCAGCCGCGTGCCATCAGGTGAGATGCCTGGACTGATGCGCTCAGGGTTGCCAAAGAGCACCTTCCGAGGGATGAGTTCGGTCATATGCCAATGCCTACCACACGGGGCGGGGCGGCCGGACCCGCCCAGGCCTCAGCCGGAGAACCAGCGCGCGGGCGCGGGGCTGGTGTTGTGGTAGATGTGCTTGGTCTCTGGTACTCCTCCAGGCCGGAGGGGCCGAGCTCGCGGCCGATCCCGGACTTGCCGAAGCCGCCCCACTCGGCTGCGGCAGGTAGGGGTGGTAGTCGTTGATCCATACCGTGCCGTGGCGCAGCGCGCCCGCGACTCGTTCAGCCTGGCCGGCGTCCGACGTCCAGACCGCGCCCGCGAGGCCGTAATCGGTATCGTTGCCAAGCCGGATCGCCTCTTCCTCGGTGCTGAACCGCTCCACCGTCATCACCGGCCCAAACACCTCATCCCGCACCACCGCCATCTCGCGATGGCACCCGGCGAACACCGTCGGCCGCAAGAAGAACCCGCGCTCCAGCTCCGGTTACGCCGGCCGCTGCCCTCCGGCCAGCAGCCCGCGCCCTCGGCCAGCGCCAGCGAGATGTAGCGTTCCACCTTCGCCCGGTGCTCTGCGAGATCAGCGGGCCGCATTCGGTCTGCGGGTCCAGGCCGCTGCCCAGCCGGATCCGGTCCGCGCGGGCGGCCAGCTCGGCGGCGAACGTTTCATACAGGCCGTCCTGCACGATCAGCCGGGCCCCGGCCGAGCAGACCTGCCCGGAGTGCAGGAACGCCGCGGTCAGCGCGTTGTCCACCGCCGTGTCGAAGTCCGTGTCCGCGAAGATGATGTTCGGGTTCTTGCCGCCGAGCTCGAGGGCGACCCGGCGCACCCCGCGCGCCGCCGCCGGCCATGATCCTCTCCCCGGTCGCCAGGCCGCCGGTGAACGAGATCAGGTCCACGGACGGGTGCGCGACCAGCCCCTGGCGCCGGCGCCGCCCCGAGCCGAGCAGCAGGTTCACCACGCCCGGCGGGACATCGGCCTCCTCGAACAGCCCGACCAGGGCCACGGTGGACAACGGGGTCAGCTCGCTGGGCTTCACCACCGCGGTGTTGCCCGCCGCCAGCGCCGGCGCGAGCTTCCATGAGATCTGCAGCAGCGGGTAGTTCCAGGGCGCGATGAGCGCGCACACCCCCACCGGCTCGTGGGTGATCCGGCTGGTCACACCGGGTCGTCCCGGGTCGACCACCCGCCCCGCGTGCAGCCCGGCGATCCCCAGCGCGCGTAGTACCGGAACACAGCCGTGGTGTCATCGACGTCGGCGCGGGCCTCGTTCAGCGTCTTGCCGGTGTCCAGGCTCTCGGTGCGGGCCAGCTGCTCACGGTCACGCTGCAGCAGGTCGGCGATCTTGGCCAGCAGCGCGGCGCGCTCGGTTACCGCGGCGCGCCGCCACGGGCCCTCGTCGAACGCCTCGCGGGCCGCCGCGACGGCCGCG
The DNA here is from genome assembly GCA_963787645.1 of uncultured Actinomycetes bacterium. GTDB lineage: Bacteria > Actinomycetota > Actinomycetes > Streptosporangiales > Streptosporangiaceae > Palsa-504. The sequence continues at coordinate 53,152 of CAWBDS010000011.1, forward strand.
TCAACATCCGGTCCCGACGCCTCGGCCAGGGTCTCCAGCGGGGTCGCGTCAAACGGGTTGATGGTGATCGACGTGCCGTCGTCCGCGGCGGCCGTCCACTTTCCCGCGATGTACAGATGCTTCACGGCCGCTCACTATAGACCTGTGCCCAGTGTCTTATTCAAAGGTCGCGTTATGCAAAGGACCCGCTGTGGTCACTGTCCGTGCTACCTGTACCGGCTGCTCGCGCAGGCCCGGAAGGCCTGCACTTGCAGCCGGTTCGCACAACGCTCCCAGGCAGCGATCACGGTCCAGCTGCGGATCAGTTAGGTTTGCTCGGGTGAGCGGTTCGCGGACGACGCTGGCAGGCTGGCTGGCCAGGATCGGCTTCGCGGACGCCTCGCGGGCCGAGCGGCTGCTTGGCGAGTTCGGTGGCTCCGTCGACGGGCTGAGAAGACGACGTGCTGGTGACGACGCTGGCCGTGGCCCCCGACCCCGACCTGGCGCTGGCCGGACTGGCCCGTGTTCTGGGCGCGGCGGCCGATCCGGAGGCGCTGCTGGCGGCGCTGCGCAGGAGCAGGACTTCCGCGACCGGCTGACCGCGGTGCTCGGGGTGAGCGCCGGGCTGGCCGACCACCTGACCCGGCACCCGGAAGACTCTCAGATCCTGCGCGGGGATATCACCGCCCGAGCCCGGCCGAGCTGCGCGAAGAGATACTGCGGGCGGTCGGCGCCGACCCGGGTGAGCTCTGCGATCCGGTGGCGTCGGGACCGGACCAGGTCGCGTCGCTGGCCGCCGCGTACCAGCGCCGGCTGCTGCACCTGGCCGCCCGCGACCTGACCGACGCGGCACCGTGGACGCGGTGGGCGAGGAACTGGCCGACATCGCGGCCGCGGTGCTGGAGGCGGCGCTCGCAGTGGCCCGCGCCGAGCGCCGTCCGCCGCGGGCGGATCGGTCCGGCTGGCGGTGATCGCCATGGGCAAGTGCGGCGGTCGCGAGCTGAACTACGCCAGCGACGTCGACGTGATCTTCGTCGCCGAACCGGTCAAGGACTCCGGCGAGGTCGAAGCGCTGGCCGCCGCCAGCGGCTCGCCGCCGGGATCGATCGGCGTGTGCGCGAGATCGACTCCCGAAGGCAGCATCTTCCCCGTCGACCCGAACCTCCGGCCCGAAGGCCGGGCCGGGCCCGCTGGTCCGGACGCTGGCCAGCCACCGCGCCTACTACGAGCGCTGGGCGAAGACCTGGGAGTTCCAGGCGCTGCTGAAGGCCCGCCCGGCGGCGGGCGACCTGGCGCTCGGCCAGGACGTACGCGGACGCCTCGGCCCGATGGTCTGGCAGGCGTCGCGGCGGGAGCATTTCGTCGAGGACGTCCAGGCCATGCGCCGCCGGGTGGAGAGCTCGCTGCCCGCCAGGCAGGCCGGGCGCGAGCTCAAGCTCGGCCCGGGCGGCCTGCGGGACATCGAGTTCGCCGTGCAGTTGCTGCAGCTGGTGCACGGCCGCGCCGACGAGTCGCTGCGCGCCCCCGCGACGCTGCCCGCGCTGGCGGCGCTGGCCGCGGGAGGTTACGTCGGCCGCGCGGACGCCGCGGCGCTGGTCGGCCGCGTATCGGTTCCTGCGTCGCACCGAGCACCTGCTGCAACTGCACCGGCTGACCCGCACGCACACCCTGCCCGAGGATCCCGCCGTACCTGCGCAGGCTGGGACGGGCGATGAGATTTATTAATCCCGAACGAGCCATCAGTACTCCTCTGCGGACACGGGGTACGCCCCGATCCCGCGGCCGAGTTCGATGAGCTATGGCGGCGCCACGCCAGGCAGGTCCGGCGGCTGCACGAGAAGCTGTTCTACCGGCCGCTGCTCGAAGCCGTGGCCAGGCTGCCGTCGGAGGCGGCAAGGCTGACCCCGCGAGGCGGCGCGGGCCAGGCTGGAGGCGCTCGGCTACCTGGATCCGGCGGGGGCGCTGCGGCACATCGACGCGCTGAGCTCCGGGGTGTCGCCGCCGCGCGGCGATCCAGCGCACGCTGCTGCCCGTGCTGCTCGGCTGGTTCGCGGACGTCGCCGAGCCCGACGCGGGCCTGCTGGCGTTCCGCCAGGTCAGCGAGGCACTGGGTGAGTCGCCGTGGTACCTGCGGCTGCTGCGGGACGAGACCAAGGCAGCCGAGCGGATGGCCCGCGTGCTCGCGTCGAGCCGGTACGCGACCGGCTTGCTGCTGCGCGCTCCCGAGGCGGTCGCCATGTTCGGCGACGACGCAGAGCTGGCGCCCGGGGCACCGAAGGGCTGCCGCCGAGATGATGGCGGCGGCCCAGGCGGCACGAGCGACGACGCGGAGGCGGCGGTCACCGCGGTTCGTTCGGTCCGGCGCCGTGAGCTGCTGCAGCATCGCCGCCGCTGATGTTCTGGGGGTGGCAGTGCAGCCGGGGGGCGACCTCGCCGCGGCAACCGGGAGACGCGCTGACCGCCGTCACCCGGGCCTACGGTGCGAGACCGCGCTCGCCGGCGCGATGAGCAAGGTCAGCGCCGAGCTGCGGCATCCGCTGCCGACCAGGTTCGCGGTGATCGCGATGGGCCGCTTCGGCGGGCACGAGAGCGGGTACGGCAGCGACGCCGACGTGCTGTTCGTGCACGACCCGCTGCCCGGGCGACCGGATGAGGGAGGCCGCCGACGTCGCGCACGCCGTCGCGGTCGAGCTGCGGCGGCTGCTGATGCTGCCGGTGCCGGACCCGCCCCTGCTGGTCGACGCCGACCTGCGGCCCGAAGGCCGGCAGGGCCCGCTGGTGCGGACCCTGGCCGCCTACCGCGCCTACTACCGGCGGTGGTCCGCCCCCTGGGAGGCGCAGGCGCTGCTGCGCGCCGAGCCGGTCGCGGGCGACGCCGAGCTCGGGGGCGAGGTTCATCCGCGATGGTCGCCGAATTCCGCTACCCGCCTGGACGGGATCGACGCGGCGGCCGTGCGCGAGATCCGCCGGATCAAGGCGCGGGTGGAGGCCGAGCGGATCCCGCGCGGCGCGAACCGGGCCCTGCACGTCAAGCTCGGGCCCGGGCGGGCTGTCCGACGTGGAGTGGACGGTGCAGCTTCTGCAGTTGCGGCATGCTCACGCGCTGCCTGACTCTGCGCACCACCCGCACCGACCGAGGCGATGGCGGCCGCGGTGCAGGCGGGCCTGCTGCCCGCCGAGGACGCCGCCGCGCTCATGGCGGCCTGGCGGCTGGCCGCGCGGATCCGGAACGCGATCGTGCTGGTCCGCGGCAGGCCCGGCGACACGCTGCCCTCACGGCATGAGGAGCGACCGCGGTCGCCCGCCTGCTCGGCTATCGCGCCGGTCAGACGCCGCCAGGCCCTGGAGCAGGACTACCGCCGCGCCGCCCGCCGCGCCCGCGCGGCGATGGAGCCCCTGTTCTACGGCTGAACCGGAAAGCCGTTCGCGCGCAGGACGCGCAGGGCGTCCACGGTGAGGAAGCCGCGCCATTCCCGCTCGGCCGCCGGTGACCAGGCCAGCCAGTTGAACGTCCAGCCCCCGTCGTCGAGCTGGGCCCGGGCCAGGTGGTCAAGGTGCGTCTTGATGGTCGCCTCGTCGAACAGGTCGCGGGCCAGCGAGCCGGGTTCGGGCGCGAAGTCCAGCGGGCCGTGCACCTCGCCGGGCGCCTCCGGGTCGAGGGCGGCCATCTCCCGCTCGATGATCAGCGGCCCCACCTCGCCGAACGCCTCGCGGGCCCGGTCCCGGTCCGGCACGTGCTGCAGGAACCGCAGCACGCCGATCATCTCGTACTCGTCCTCCACCGAGGAGGTGGCCTTGCCGTCGCCCGCGCGCAGCTGGCCGATCCGGGACCACATGACCTCGGTCGCGCGGTCCAGCCAGGGGTGGCTGACGCCGCGGGCGTGCAGCGTGCCGGCGATCAGTCCGGTGACGATAGGTGAGGCGGGATGGCCCTCTGCTGGGCCCCACCACGGCGCGTGCGGCCAGCCGTCCATGCTCGGCTCCGCGGACGCCGCTCCGCCTTCGGCCGGGGCCACCGCGGCCAGCCAGTCACAGCGCCCCCAGGACCAGGGCATCGTCCCAGGCGTCCGCCTCGTCCATGACACGCAGCGCCATGTCGACGGCCAGGGGCTGGCTGCCGGGTGCGCGGCAGTCCGGTTCCAGGGCATGGCCGAACCCGCCGTCGGAGTTGCGGTAGGCCGCCACCGCGTCCCGCACCGCCCCGGCGCCCCCGCCGCCGAACAGCCTCTCGAACCGGCGCCGGTCGATCACCCGGGCGTTCGCGGCAATGAAGGTGGCCGCGGCATCGAAGTCTGGAGCAGTCATGCGCCCACCTCATCACCGGGCGCCCCCGCCGTATTGAACGAAACGGCCATGCCCGTGGCATCCTGGCAGAATGAGCCCGCAGGTCGGCTACACCGAATGGGCCGCGCCCGTGGCGCTGCGGCCCGCCGTCGCGTGCCTGTGGGCCCAGGTCACCGGCGAAACCGACCGGGAACACCTGGTGCTGCCCGACGCGTGTACCGACCTGATCTGGGAGCAGGGCCGGGGCGCGTTCGTGGCGGGCCCGGACACCGGGCCGGTGCCGACCCGGATGACGGCGGGCACGGTCATGATCGGCGTCCGCTTCCGGCCCTCGGCCGGAGGTACCGCGCTTGGCGTCCCGCTCAGCGAACTGCGTGACCGCCGTGTTGACGTCGCTGATCTGCATAAGCCCCAGGCCAGACGGCTGCCCGGCCTCGCTCGACCCCGCGGTGGCGCAGGGCCGCCTGCTGGACGTCGCCGCCGGCGTGGCCGGCCGCGGAGCCCCGGACCCGGCGGTGACCGGGGCCGTGACCCTGCTGCGCGATCCGCGGGCGCTCGCCGAGGACGTCGCGGCCGAGGTCGGGCTCAGCCTGCGGCAGTTGCGCCGCCGCTGTCACGACGCGATCGGCTACGGCCCGAAGACCCTGCAGCGGATCCTGCGCTTCCGCGGGTTCGTGTCCCGGATCGACCGGGATCGTGAGCTTGCCGACCTAGCGGCCCTCGCGGCGGATGCCGGGTACGCCGACCAATCCCACCTCACCAGGGAATGCGTCGCCCTGGCCGGCCTGACCCCGGCCGCCCTGGTCAGCCAGGCGAGCGGCGCGCCCTGGTCGGCCGGGCGAGCGGCTAGGGGCAGACCTGCTGGAACGGCTGGGTGCCGGCGTAGTCGGCCCACTGCTGGTGAGTCAGGGACCGGCCCGCGATCGAGCAGGCGGCCGCCGGCAACCGGGACGGGAGGGCCACGTCCCACAGCCTGACGGCGCCGTCGGCGCCCGCGGTGGCGAGCGTGCTGCCGTCGGGGCTGAACGCCACCGCGTAGAGCGCAGCGGCGCCCGCCGTCATCGGCGGCCCGATTTCCCGCCCGGTGGCGGTGTCCCACAGTTTGGCTTCCCCGTCGGCGCCGACGCTGGCGAGCGTGCTGCCGTCGGGGCTGAACGCCACCGCGTAGAGCGCGGCGGCGCCCGCGGTCATCGGCGGCCCGATTTCCCGCCCGGTGGCGGTGTCCCACCGCCTGACCTCCCCATCGGAACCAGCCGTGGCCAGGGTCCGGCCGTCGGCGCCGAACGCCACCGCCCGGGCGCCCCCCGCGGTCCCGAAGGCCCCGGCCTGCCGCTGGGTGGCCACGGTCCACAGCCGGACTTCCCCGTTTCGGTCCAGCGTGGCCAGGGTCCGGCCGTCAGGGCTGACCGTGACCGCGACGGCCGGGCCCGGGAGGGGGACGCCGATCGGCCTGCGGGTGACGGCCGACCACAGCCGTACCCCGCCGGCCGCCACCGCCAAGGTCTGACCGTCGGCGCTGAGCGCGAGCCCGGTCACCGGCTGGTGGGTGGCGATGGGGCCGCCGATCCGCCGCCTGGCACGGGTATCCCACATCCGGACCGTCCCGTGGCCGTCGCTGACGGCGAGGATCCCGCCGCCGAGCGCGGCCGCGGGGGCCGCGGACGGTCCCGGCGCGCCGACGGCCAGCGGGGCCGAGGGCTGGTGAAACAGCGCCGGGTCCCACAGCCGGATGGTCCCGTCGCCGCTCCCGGTGGCCAGGACGCCCGCCCCGAAGGCCACCGCGGTCCCCGCCGCCGGGCCCGGGACCGTCAGCGCGGCTCCGGTCGGGTCCTGCCCGGCGACATCCCACAGCTCGGTGGTTCCGTCGCCTTCCGCGCTGGCCAGCGTGGTCCCGCTGGCGTTGAAGGCCAGCGCGGCCACGGAGTTCCCGGTGGTGATGGTGGCGCCGACCTGGGTCTGCCGGGCGATGTCCCACAGCCTGACATCTCCGGTCTGGCCGCCGGTGGCCAGCAACGTGCCGTCAGGGCTGAAGGCCAGCGCCTTCACCGCGGCCGAGCTGGCCACCATCGTCGGGCCCGCCTCCTGCCCGGTGGCCGCGACCCACAGCTGGACCGTCCCGTCACTGCTGGCGGCGGCCACCGTCTTGCCGTCGGGGCTGAACGTCACCGCGTTCGACCGGCCTGAGGTTGGAGCTCATCGGCGCGCCCAGTTTCGTGCTGGGTGGCCGGGTCCCACCGCCGGACGTTCCCGTCGCCGCCGCCGGTGGCCAGCATCGATCCGTCCGGGCTGCAGAACCCGACCGCGGCGCCCTCTACCGTGCCGGGCAGCGGCCGCACCCCGATCGTGGTCCGGTCGGCCAGGTTCCAGGTGCCGACGGCACCGGGAGCGGCGACTTCCAGGGTCTTGCCGCCGCCGGTGAAGGCCAGGGCGAGCGGCGTGGCCCGCCAGGCGGCCGTGCTCAGCACGCGGTGCGAGTTAAGGTCCCACAGCCGGATCCTCTTGTCGGAGTACCCGGCCGCCAGCTTGCCGCCGGGGCCGTAGGCCAGCGCGGTCACCACACCCGAGCCGGCGGCCAGGATGCCGCGCACCGGCTGGGCCAGCGACTGGAGCAGGCTGTAGCGCGCCTGCGCGGTCGGCGCGATCCGCCACGCGGCCCGGGCCAGCAGCGAGGCCGTGACCGGGTCCACGCCGTCAAGCGCCGTGCTCTGCGCGGCCAGGCGTCCGGAAAGGTCCGCGATGCGCTGCTGGCTGACGGTGTTCCTGGCCGACCTGGCGGCCAGGAACGTCCCGGCCAGCGCGGCGAGGACCAGCACGGCAACCGCCGCGGCCAGCGTCCGGCGCCAGAGCATAGGCCGCGCGATCGCCGTGGAGCCCTCGGGTGATCCGCCGTACACGGCCTCGGCGGCGACCTGCCCCGGCGGTACCTGTCCCGGCGGTATCCGTCCCGGCAGGCCCGCGGCCTGGTAGCCGCTCAGGGTCAGCCGGTCGCCCTCGCGTTTCTCCCAGGTCAGCAACAGGGCCTGGGAGAGCATGGGGAGCACGCCGGGCTCGGGGCCGACCGCGCCCAGGTCAGCCAGGATGGCGTCGGGAAGGACCGGATCCATCCGCAGCCCGCTGGCCCGCGCGGGCCCGGTGATCACGCGCCGCAGGCCTTCGGAGGTCATCGGGCCGACGATGAACTGGTTGTGCCGCATGAGGCGGAGCAACCCCGGGTAGCCCGCGCACCGGTCCCAGCAGTCGCCGCTGACCGCGATCACCGTCAGCACGGGCCCGGCAGGTTCGGCCGCCGCGCACACGGCCTGGATGAACGCGGCTCGCTCGGGTTCGGAAGCCGCGAACACCTGCTCGAATTGGTCGATGATCAGGATCAGCCGCCGGCTTTCCCGGCCCGCGGGCCCGGGCGCGCGGCCCGGGGCGGACAACATGAGGTCGCGGATCAACAGGTGGGCCTGGCCCGGCGCGTCGGCCAGGCTGCGCCGGATCGCGGCGGCGTCCTGGCCGCCGAGCGACGCCAGCCTGGCCGCCAGCTCGGTGAGCGGCTGCGCGGCCGGGATCATGCTGACCTGGGGCCAGGCAGCCGACCCGGGCAGGTGCACCCCCCTGGACAGGGCGGGCAGCAGGCCCGCCTGCAGCAGCGAGGTCTTGCCCGCGCCGCGGGCCCCGATGACCATGACGATCCCGGTCTCGGCCAGCAGGCCCGCCAGTTCCGCGGTGAGCCGTTCCCGGCCGAAGAACACCGGCTCGTGGGCTTGATCATAGGGAAGCAGCCCGCGGTAGGGGCAGCCTCCGGTCCATCGCGGGGCCGGCCCGTCAGGGTCGGCTGGCCCGGTGAGGTACTGGCGGGCACGCCGCTCGATGACCGCCAGCTCTTCACGGATCAGGCCGACATCGGCCGACTGCCGCCCGGCCTGCCCGCCGGCGGCCCGCAGCTCGCAGCGCCGCCGGTGCAGGCAGTCCTGGGTCTCCCTGGCCGCGCGGGCCAGGTCGGCCAGCATGAACTCCATCTCGCCGAACTCGGCGCTGACCGCCTCTACCGCGGCGAGCACCTCTCGCTGAAGCTCCTCCTGCCCGGCTTCGACCGCGGCGCGGAGCATCGTGCCGCCCGCGTCGATCTCGCGCAGCACCATGGCGATGTCCGATCGGATGCCGTCGGAGTCCAGGGCCTGCCGGACACCGCGGCTGATCTCCCGCTGCAGATCGGCACGGGTCGGCGCCCCCCGCCGCATGTGCCGCCCGGGCGCGGGCGACCGCATCGCCGAGCACACCGGCCAGGGCGTCGGCCCGGACCGAGGAAAGCACGCCGCTGGCGACCGCTGATGCGGCGGCGTCGCCGAGCACCGGGCCGAAGGCGGCCGCGCACAGCATCGGCACGACGGCGGCGGCATGGGTGCCGCGTAGCTCGTGGCGGCCGTGCCACGCGGACCGCAGCAGCCAGTCGCGGATGCCGCCCTGGAGCCGCTCGACATCCTCGAAATCGCCCACCTGGGCACCCCCCATGCAAACACCCCAAGAACGGCGGCAGCCTAACAGGCGGCCTGCTCCCGAGGGCGGCGCTTTGCGCGGTGTGCGCCCCATTCGTGATCCTGTGCGGCCGCCACCCGGCCGGACGGCGATAACGTGGCGGCGGGCTCGGCGATCATGGCCGTCCCGATCTCGCGGAAGCCGATGCTGGCGTAGACGCGCGCGACCTGTTGGTCGCTGGCGGACAGGAACACGGTCCGCACCCCACGCGCCAGCGCGTCCGCGGCCAGCACCGCGGTCACGGCCGCGCCCAGGCCGTGGCGGCGGCTGTCGGGCAGCACGCCCACCCCGGTGATCTCCGCGACCCCGTCCATCGCCTGGCAGCTTCCCGCCGCCACGGCCCGTCCCGGCCGAACGCGGCCGCGAGCACCGAATGCCCCGAGCGCAGGCGCTCGCGCAGCATGGCGATCGTGCCGCCGTCATGGTCGGCGGCGAGCTTGTCGCGCTCAGCCGGCCCGGCCTCGCCGACGGCGGTGCCCGGATGACCGAACGCCACGGCGGGCACCGCCCAGATCCGGTCTAGCTCGGGGTCGGAGGCAGACACGACGCGCACGGTGGTCCCCGGCGGCAGATCAGCGCCAGCGCCAGGTCGGTGAGCACCATGAGCGGATGCGTGTGGACCTCAAGGCCGGCCTCGGCCGCGGCCGCCGCCATCTCCGGAGCGACCTGCTCGATCCACTCGAATGACTCGGGGATGATCAGCTCCCGCTGGCGGGCGCGGACGGTGCGAACGTCGGCCGCGGTGACCGGCGGCCTCGAGCCTCGCCTGGGCCGCGCGTAATAGGGCCAGCCGGGGCCGGTGGGGACGAACAACACGAGCGGCCCATGGTCGTCGGCCCGGGCGCGGCGGCGCGGGACGTCATCGCAGAACGCGTCAATCCGCTCGATAAGATCGTAATCTCTCACAGCAGTACTTACCTTAAGGTGCCGGGCACGCTAGTCAACTCCGTTTACCCGGAGCCCCAGGCTGGCTGGGCGCCGCCGTACCCGTCCAGCCGCCGCGGCCAAGTCAGATTCGCGCCGTTGAGCTGGCCCAGCGGCAGCACGGCCGTCATCGGCCCGTCGACGGTGTCCACCGCCGTAAGCCAGGGTGAGGCATCCTCATCGGCAGGCGTCGCGGCGTCGCCGGCGGGACGGTCCTGGCCGAGCAGCCAGTGCCCGGTGCGGGCCAGGCTGAGCTCCCGGAAGTGGGTGCCGCCGCGCTGGGCCTGCGCCGCCAGCGAGTGCAGCACGGCGGCCGCGCACAGGTATCCGGTGCCGTGATCGAGCAGTTGGCACGGCATCGCGCCAGGTCGTTCGCTGTCAGGATCGTCGCGCAGCGCCCTCGCGCGCAGCAGCGGGTTCAGGTCGGCACAGTGGTCGGGATGCCCGTGGCTGACCAGCACGGCGTCCAGTTCCGCCGCGTCCAGGATCTCCAGCAGCCGGGGGAGGGACGCATAGCCGGGGTCGATCAACAACCGGAAACCGTCATGCTCGACCAGGTAGCCGCTGCACGCCGATCCGGCTGCGGGCCACGCCCCGCACCCGCCGAGCACGGTGAGCCGCATCGCATCCCTTCCTGCTCCCGCTGCGCGAGGACGGCCGAGGCCAGGCGGCCGCTAACCTCGTCGAGCTGCAGACGGCCGGCCCGGCCCGCTCCCGGGTCACAACCCGATGTGATCCCACACCTCGCGGCCCGGGACGTCCAGGCCGAAAGTGTCCGGGCTGACCCCCAGCACCTCGGCGCTCTCCAACGCGATCCGCTGTACCGCCACGGTCAGCGGGAAGATCGACAGCAACTCTCCCAGGCCGGTCTCCACGACGTGGCTGACCGGGGTGCCGGAGGCCCGGGCCGCGTCGGCCACCTCGGCGATCCGCGCCGACCACGGGCCGCCGCCGTCCAGGGCCACCAGCCGGTCGTGCCCGCGCAGGGCCACCGAGGGCCCGTGCAGGAACTGCTCCACCGCCAGGCCCTCACTGGCCACGTACGCGGCCTCGCGTAGCTTCAGCGCCCCCTCAGCCGCTGTCCACTGGTTGATCCCGCCGCCGGTGTATTCCATCAGCCGCTGCGGCGGAGGCGCCAGCGGGCCGTCCTCGTGCCGCGCGCGGTGCGCACGGTCCACCGCGGCCGGGACCTCGGCCAGCGCGGGCAGGTCCAGGCCCAACGCCGCCGCCACCTGCGCGGCCCGCAGCAGCGCGCCGAGGTGGCTGGCCGTGTAGGCCGACGACTGTTCCTGTTCCACGGTCACCAGGTCCGCGTCCGCCACGCCTTGGCCCGAGACCTGAACCACCTCCGCTCCGCGCTCCCGCGCGCGCTGGACTGCCTGCGCGGTGTAGCGCTTGGCGCCTGTATGGGTAAAGGCCAGCAGCGCCCCGCCGTCATCCGGAAGCGGGCCGCAGGTGGCGGCGTCAGCGGACTGAGCGGCCTGGGCGTCCAGGCCCGCGGCGCGCAGCAGCCAGGCGGCCTGGCTAGCGGCGTGCCAGCTCGTGCCCGTGCCGATGGCCAGGATCCGCCGTCCGCGCAGCCGCTGGGCCACGGCGATCGCCGTGGCGTCGTCCTGCAGGATTTCCGCCAGCATCTGCGCCTGGCGGTCCATTGTCTGCCGCATCATGCTGACCGGTGCCGATGTCACAGACGTCTCCTCTTCGGGCGGACATGAGGACCCCGAAGGTTATGCGGCCGGGTGCGTCAACAATACCCGTCCTCCCGAAGATGCGTCCTCATCGCTGCTGCGCATGGGCACCTCCGCGGTCGTCGGCTGTGATCGCCAGGTTGGCGGGCAGCCGTTTGAACCAGGTCGGCGCGAGCCCGACCGGCTGGCCGGCGGGAAGCGGCGTGATGCCATCCCAGCGCGGCTCGCCGGAATAGCCGAGCGTCTGCCACAGGGACGCCGCGAATTCCGGCATGAGCGGGGCGGCGAGCTGCGCCAGCGTCTTGGCCGCCATGAGCTGGAGTGCCATGGCGGCCGTCGCGTCTTCGCTGGTGCTGCGCCAGGTCAAGGTGCGGCGCTCGCCGGCGGCATGATGCCTGGCCAGCCGGACCAGCTCGCGCAGCAGCCGCGCCGCGCGCTGCGGCGAGAATGCCGGCGCCGAGTACGCGTGCAGGCAGTCCTGCCCGAGGCGGCCCAGCAGGCCGGCGAATTCGTGCCGCCGGAGCACCCCGGCCGGAACCGCGGGCGCCCGGCCGCCGTGGGCGTCGCCGACCTGGCTCAGCAGCGCGGTCAGCCACGGCTGCCACGTGTCGGCCAACTCGTCGCCCAGCTCGTGCAGCCGGTCCCAGTCGAATGAGGCCCGCTCCGTCTCGGGACGGTCATGCGCCAGTACGTACCGGATGATGTCGGAAGGCAGGTGCGAGAGCAGGTCGGCGGCCCAGATGGCATGGCGCCGTGAGGTCGAGAACTTCTCGTCGCCGAGGTTGTAGAACTCATTGGTGATGAGCGCGTCCGGCAGGCGCAGCTGCTCGTCGTACGCGCGCAGCAGCGCCGGAAACAGCACCGTGTGGAAATAGCCGTTGTCGAAGCCGAAGAACTGAACGACCTGGTCGGCGGATTCCCAGACCTCACGCCAGTCCGACCCCTGGCCCCTGGCGTCGCACGCCTGCTGCAGCGCGGCGAAATAGCCGGGGACCATCTCCGCCCACACGTAGATCCGCTGCTCCTCGAACCCCGCGACCGGCGCCGGGATGCCCCAGTCGGTGGGATGGGTGACCGGGATGTCCGGCAGGGCCGACTGGAGCATGCTGCGGGTCAGCGCGGTCAGCTGCGGGCTCATCGCTGCGCTGTCGCAGAACGCCTCGATGTCGTGCCGGTACTGCTCCAGCGGGAACACGAGCTGGGTGTAGGTGCGCCGCGTCGGCGCGCGACCGCACATCCGGCACCTGGGCTGGGTCAGGTCGGTGACCACGTTGGGCCGGGCGCACAGCTCGCACGAGTTGCCGTCCGTCACGCGCCCGCAGTGCGGGCAGCCGCCGGTGACATACGCCTCGAACAGGTATCTGTCGCAGGAGGCGCAGTACAGCCCGTCGCCGCTGCGTGCCTGGAGCCGCCCCCGTTCATGAAGCCGGGCCACGAAGCTGGTGACGAAGCTCCGGTGGTAGGCGGAGGTCCGGGGCAGGCTGTAGGCATCGACCCGCAGCGCGGCGCGGTCGAAGATCGCGCTGATTTCCTGGGCGTAGGAGTCCGCCATCTCCAAGACGTCCCGGCCGAGCTGGCGTGCTTTCAGCGGCACATAGCTCTGGTGGATGTCCGAGCCGGTCACGTAGAACGCGGCGGAACCCAGGAGGTCCTGCCCGCGGGCGAAAATGTCGGCGCCGGTGTACGGGCCGGATATGTGCCCCAGATGGAGGTCACCGTTCGGCGTGGGCGGCGCCGCGCTGACGATGGTGTGGTTCGGCATGCGAGGCGATCCTCCGCGACCGGGACAATGAGCAGGAACCTCGGGCTATCAGGAGCCATAATCGGGGAACCTCCTTGCGCTGCTTACTTTCTGCGTGCTCATCTGGTCACAGGCACGCAGGCCCCGCAAAATACAACTGCCTTGGCGTGAGCTAGTGGCGGACGGGCAGCTACTGGAACCACCCGGCACATCAAGAGTTGCTCGCTGAGATCGACTCAGCCTGTGCCGAGCGGTTCGCCATCGACTTCACCCGCAACGCCTGAGCTCCGTCGATCGTCTCCTTACCATCTAGGGCAAAGCGGTCCGTAGAAGTCATTGGCGCAGGGCAGAGGCTTTTAGGTCGGTACCGTGCGGTGCGGTTGCTGCACTTGTCGACTGCTAGTCAGGGGGTGACGACTGGGTGATCGCAGTGCTCACAGTTACTGGGGTAGCCCCATTTCACCCATGTTTCTTTGCCGCAGTGCTTGTTCTGGCACTTGACCTTTATGGACTCTCCAGTCCTTGGCATCGCCTACCGTCCTTCCGGATTCACGTTCAAGGTGAGCGTGTCGTCGGTCGCCGCTAGCATCCGAACGAGCTTCCGCCGTGCCCCGCTCGCCTGCGGGCGATCGCCCTGTCGGCTGGCTTGTGAGCTGATGCTAACCCGGCGCTGTCGGCCTTCATCCCACACCGCCAGCTTGAGGGTGTAGCCGATCGTCTCGTTGCGGGCCTTATAGCCATGGGCCACCGGGAAGAATGCGTTTAGTGCGAAGTCCGGCTCGGCGTCGAGGCCAGCCATCGCGCCGAACGATTCCGCCTCGAACACCTGAGTCTTTCCACCGAAGAGTTTGCCCCCGAGGTTGCGTACCTGCGGCGCAAGCTCACGAAAGGCTAGCGCGATCGACCGTGCGTCCTTCTGCGACAGGTATGTCTCTCCCTGGGCTTTGCCTAGGTCAGCCATTACGGCCCCCCTTCTCCAAGAGCCGTGCTGGACTCCTCAGCGCACGTGTTACGTGCGGACCGCAGGGACAGCCAGCGGTTTCGTCCTTCTCGACACCTACCCCTTCACGGTACCTGCGCTCTGAGGTGCTCCTGCCATGATCGGTCGCAGCACGAACTGCCGGGCCTCAGGACTCATGACATAGTGGAGGCCACCTGGCGGTCCGTGGAGCGTTGACCTGCATATTCAGGATTTTTATCCCGCGACCGGGCCGTCTTAGGTAGCTAAAATAGATGCAGATAATTGTGTAAAGTTTCGTCGACCCACAGACCAGTCAAGAACTCGCGTGAATTAACAGGGCAAGCCTAATTACTTCGCCCTGAAAAAGTCCGAAGGCTGATCTTGGGCCGCGGTACTGGCGGCATTCTCGGGCCGGCGGGTGGGGTCAGCTGGCAAGGGCGCTGATCTTGACCAGGTTGTGGCTGAATACCCCGTGCCCGCACCAGATGGAAGCTCCGTCGCGGCCATCTAGTGCCGCAGCAGGTTCCCGCTCGGTCGCGGGCTCGCCGTACCCGCGGTCGGCGGTGACCGGACGGGGCGTGCGCCCGGCGCGCCGGGCGATCCGGCTGAGCGCCGGCGCAAGCTGAGGAGCGTCTGGCGGGTTGCCGGCAGCAGCTCAGGCGGCAGCCGCGACTCCCACGCCGGCACGGGACCGCTTATAGTGCGAAACACGGTGGCCTCGATCACTTCTAGCCCAAGAGATCGAGGCCATCGTCCCTCTCAAGCTGCCGGCAGTCACCCATGCCCAGGGTTCTTCAGGGCGAAGTAATTAGCGGAATCAGCGCAGACCTGTGCCAACGCGCGAACCAAGATCCACGGTCTCCCTGCGGGTTTTCGCTATCACGATCCACGCCGCTACTTCGCCAGTCTCCTCATCGCCTGGGGCGCAGGTGTCAAGACCGTACAGGCGGGTCTGCGCCACGCCAGTGCCAAGACCACGCTCGACACCTACGGTCACATCTGGCCTGACCGGGACGAGTCGACCCGCGCCGCTGTCGATGCCGCCATCACTGCCCAGGCGGAACAACGGCGGAACAGCGATGAGACAAGCGCGCAACGGCGCAGGTCAGGGCCGGTGTAGTCGTCAGACGTCGTAGTACAGCTCGAACTCGTGCGGATGCGGGCGCAGCCGGAGTTCGTCCAGCTCCATGGTCCGCTTGTAGGTCAGCCACGTCTCGATGAGGTCATCGGTGAACACGCCGCCCTCGGTGAGGAAGGCGTGGTCGGCCTCCAGGTTGTCGAGCGCCGCGTCCAGCGACCCGGGCACCTGCGGGATCGAGGCGGCCTCGTCCGGCGGCAGCTCGTACAGGTCCTTGTCCACCGGCTCCGGCGGCTCGATCTTGTTCTTGATCCCGTCCAGGCCCGCCATCAGCATCGCGGCGAACGCGAGGTAGGGGTTGCAGGATGGGTCGGGGACGCGGAACTCCACCCGCTTGGCCTTCGGGTTCGTGCCGGTGATCGGGATCCGGGCGCAGGCCGACCGGTTCCGCTGCGAGTAGACCAGGTTGACCGGGGCCTCGAAGCCGGGAACCAGCCGGTGGTAGGAATTGGCCGTCGGGTTGGTGAAGGCCAGCAGTGAGGGCGCGTGCTTGAGCAGGCCGCCGATGTAGTACCGGCCGAGGTCGGACAGGCCCGCGTAGCCGACCTCGTCGTAGAACAGCGGCGCGCCGTCCTTCCAGATGGACTGGTGGCAGTGCATCCCGTTGCCGTTGTCGCCGAACAGCGGCTTGGGCATGAACGTCACGGTCTTGCCCGCGGCCCGGGCGGTGGACTTGACGATGTACTTGAAGAGCATGAGCCTGTCGGCTTGCGCCAGGAGAGAGCTGAACCGCATGTTGATCTCCGCCTGGCCCGCGGTCCCGACCTCATGGTGCTGCATTTCGACCTGGATGCCGCAGTTGAGCAGGTTGGCGACCATGTCCGAGCGGAGATCCACGAAGTGGTCCATCGGCGGGATCGGGAAGTAGCCGCCCTTATACCGGGGCTTGTAGGCCAGGTTGCCGCCGACCTCCTCCTTGCCGCTGTTCCACGCGCCTTCCACCGAGTCGATGTGGTAGTAGCCCTCGTTCGCAGAGGTGGAGAAGCGCGCCGAGTCGAAGATGTAGAACTCCGCCTCCGGGCCGAAGTACGCCGTGTCACCGACGCCGGTGCCGCGCAGGTAGTCCTCTGCCTTGCGGGCGACGTTGCGCGGGTCCCTGGTGTAGGGCGCGCCGGTCAGCGGATCGTGCACGAAGAACGTGAGGTTAAGGGTCTTGCGCGTGCGGAACGGGTCGATCACGGCGGTGCTCGGGTCAGGCAGCAGCTGCATATCAGACTCGTGGATCTGCTGGAACCCGCGGATCGACGAGCCGTCGAACATGAGGCCGTTGGCGAAGACATCTTCACTGAACGACACGGTGGGCACGGTGAAGTGCTGCATCGTCCCCGGCAGGTCACAGAACCTGACGTCGATGAACTCCACGTTCTCCTCCGCGATGAAGCGGAGGACTTCTTCGGCACTGCTGAACATCAACCCTCCCGGTACAGGGCATGCATTATCGGTTCTCAAGGCACGCGGTTCGGACGTTAGACGTTGGCAATTTCCGCTCCGTGTCTGCTGTGTTTCGTAGATGTTACGGCTTCACGGGCCGACGCCGGGCGCTTCCTTGCTGCTGCATCCCCCGCTGCCAGGCTCACGACCCGCGGCGGATACCGTAGTGACATGGCCGCCGACACCACCCCGGCAACCCCGACCACCTCGGCCTATCCCGGCCAGAGGTTCGGGCTGCCCGAGCGGGGTCCGATGTCGGTGGCGCCGATGGGCAGGCGGATGGTGGCGCTGCTGGTCGACTGGCTGCTCAGCATGCTGATCGCCTACTGGCTCACCGGCTCGCAGTTCTGGACCATAGCGGTGTTCGCGGTGGAGGCCTACCTGCTGACCGCCATGACCGGCTGCACGGTGGGGAAGCGGCTGCTGGGCATCCGGGTCATGCGCACCGGCGGCGGCCCGGTCGGGTTCCGCTGGTCCCTGGTCCGGACGGCGATCCTGCTCACCGTGGTCCCGCCGCTGCTGAGCGACCGCGACCTACGCGGCCTGCACGACCGGGCCTCCGACTCGATAGTGGTCAGGATGTAGCTCTTTGGCGAAACCCCGGGCTACCGCGTCTTCGGCCTGGGCATCTTGGGCTGCCTGATGTTCCTCGGGATCGGCCCCTTGGGCGCCTGCAAGGAGGGCTGCAGCGCCTTCAGCCGGTGGTTGATGTCGCTGACCGCGTCCGGCTTGAGCTTGCGCGGCAGCCGCATGACCTTGCGCTGCAGCTTGCCGATCGGGACCTGGCCTTCGCCTTCCCCGATCTGGAACTCGATGATGGGCACCTCGTAGGCCACCCGGGCCACCCGCTTCTTCTCCGCGGCCAGCAGGCTGGCCAGCCTGGTCGGTGAGCCCTCGCCGACCAGGACGACACCTGGCCTGCCCACGGCCCGGTGCACCACGTCCATGTTCCTGTTGGCCGCGACCGCGGGGGTCACCGTCCAGTTGCCGCGCATGTTCTCCAGCACCGCGGCCGCCGCCCCTGGCTGTCCTTCGATCGCCGAGTACTGCGCCGCCTGCGCGAACCGGCCGAACAACACCACCGTAACCAGCACGCCGAGTAGCACGCCCAGCGGGATGAGCAACGGCGCCAGCCCGGTGAACAGCCCGACCAGGACGAAGACCACCAGCGTGCCGACGCCGGCGCCGAGCACGATCGGCATCGCCCGGGGGTTGGACCGGTGCACCAGGCCCGCGACCATGCGTATCTGCTTCAGCCGCCGGCCTTGGCCAGGTCCTCAGCATTGTTGATCAACGGTTCATCGCCTGCGGGCTTTCTCGACATGCGTGCCATGCTCCGCAGCATATGATTCCCGGGCCCTGAACAGAACCGCAGGTCCCCTGAATCAGGCTAACGCGCGGTCCCCGCCCGGTGCTCGATCGCCTGCGCGTACAGGCGGCCGGCCCGATATGAGGAACGCACCAGGGGACCCGACATGACGCCGGCGAACCCGAGTCCCAGTGCTTCCTCGCGAAGCTCCGTGAACTCCTCGGGCTTGACCCAGCGCACCACCGGATGGTGCCGGGGCGACGGCCGCAAGTACTGGGTGATGGTCAGCAGGTCGCAGCCGGCCGAGCGCAGGTCCCGCATGGCCTCGGTGATCTCGTCCCGTTCCTCGCCCAGCCCCAGGATCAGGTTGGACTTGGTCACCAGCCCGGCCTCGCGCGCGGCGCGCAGCACGTCCAGCGACCGCGCGTACCTGAAGCCTGGCCTGATCCGCCGGAAGATCCGGGGCACGGTCTCGATGTTGTGCGCCAGCACCTGCGGCTGGGCCGAGAAGACCTCCGCGAGCCGGTCCGGCTCGGCGTTGAAGTCGGGAATGAGCAGTTCCACTCCGCAGCCGGGCACTGCGGCGTGGATCTCCCGGCAGACCTGCGCGTACAGCCAGGCGCCGCCGTCGGGAAGGTCGTCGCGCGCCACGCCGGTCACGGTCGCGTACCGCAGGCCCATCGCGGCGACCGACTCCGCGACCCGGCGGGGCTCTCCCTCGTCCAGCGGGGCAGGCCTGCCGGTGTCGATCTGGCAGAAGTCGCATCTCCGGGTGCACTGGTCGCCGCCGATGAGGAACGTGGCCTCGCGGTCCTCCCAGCACTCGAAGATGTTCGGGCAGCCGGCTTCCTCGCACACCGTGTGCAGGCCCTCGCGGCGGACCAGGGTCTTCAGCTCCGTGTACTCCGGGCCCGTGCGCAGCCGCGTCTTGATCCACGGCGGCTTACGCTCAATGGGAACCTGCGCGTTACGGGCCTCGAGGCGCAGCAGGCGCCGACCCTCGGGTGCGAGTACCACCCCTCCAGGGTATGTCACCCTCCGAACGGAGGGTCAGACAGCGTACGTCGGCCGCCGGGCCAGCACCGCGCGGCCGGACATGCGACGCCAGGCGGGGTAGCCAAGGGCCTCGGCCAGGTGGCGCTCCATGACCGGCGTCGTCTCGGCCACCGTGACGCGGCGGCCGGTTTCGGCGGACAGGGTGGTCACCCCGGCGTCGCGGATGCCGCAGGGAACGATGCGGTCATACCACGACAGGTCGCAGTCGCAGTTGAGGGCGAACCCGTGCATGGTCACGCCCTTGGCGACCCGTGCTCCGATCGCGCCCACCTTGCGGTCGGGCTGGCCCGCTATCCAGGCGCCGCTGCGCCCGGCGACGCGCACCGCGGTGACCCCGAACCCGGCGCACGTGCGGATCATGGCTTCCTCGAGCGCGCGCACGTAGGCGACCACGTCCACCGGATCCCGGAGCTTGATGATCGGGTAGCCAGTGAGCTGCCCGGGGCCGTGCCAGGTGATCTTGCCGCCGCGGTCCACGTCGATGACCGGTGCGCCCGGATCGCTGAACGGCCGGTCGGACGCGCGTGTGCGCTTGCCCGCGGTGTATACCGGCTCATGCTCCAGCAGCAGGCAGCTGTCCGGGATCTCGTCCGCGACCCGCCGGGCGTGAACGCGCCGCTGCAGGTCCCAGCCCTCCAGATACTCCACGGGGGCGCCGAAGCCAAGGTAAACCAGGTCTTCGCTCACCTTTCCGAGCTTACGCCCGGCCCCGCACAGGCCAGGCCAGGTCGAGCACGCAGGAGCGGAGGCACAATGAGGTAGTGATAGAAAAGGCCGAGCTGCGCCGGATGAGTCCGGCGCAGCGGCATGAACTGGCTGGCCTCCTGGCGGAACTCGAGCGGCAGGATCAGGAGCGCCTGGCCGACCTGTATCTCGTTGATCCCAAGCTGCTTCGTGAGCGGCGGCTGGCGCTGATTGTCTCGGCCGCCTGCTGCGTGGCCCTGGCGGGCTGGATCGTGCTGCTCGTCGCCACGCTGCCGCGCCACTTCAACGCACACCACTGGCGCGCGGTCTGGGTGAACTTCGACGTGCTCCTGCTGGCGGCATTCGCGGCGACGGCCTGGGCGATATGGCGGCAACGGCAGGTGCTGATCCTGCTGCTCATGCTGCTCGGGGGCATGCTGTGCTGCGACGCGTGGTTCGACGTCGGCACGTCGCTGGGTACCAGCGGCATCTGGGTGAGCGTCGCGGACGCGGTCTTCGCCGAGCTGCCGCTGGCCTTCCTGGCCTTCGCCGGGGCGCGCAGCCTGCTCAAGACCACGGTGGTGGCCGGCGAACGAGCTCCGGCCGTACCCGGCCGGCGCCCCGCGTCCCGATCGGCGCGGACTGCTCCCTGCGCGGCACGCCACTGTCCGGCAGCGGACTGGAGGAGGCGCTGCCCGCGCGGCTCAAGCGGCGGGTGCCGGGCTCCGTGGATGTCACAGCCGGCGATCGCTCCTCGTCTTAGGGGGCAGTGGACCCGAGGAGACGAACGTGGACGTGAGCGATTACGCAGAGTACCGGCCGCTGATGTTTTCCATCGCCTACCGGATGACCGGGAGCGTCGGCGACGCCGAGGACATCGTGCAGGAGGCGTTCCTCCGCCTGACCAGGCAACCGGCCCCGAAGGCGCCAAAGGCCTACCTGGCTACGATCACCACCCGGCTGGCCATAGACCACCTGCGCTCGGCCCGGGTCCGGCGCGAGGCCTACGTCGGGACCTGGCTGCCCGAGCCGCTCATGGAGTCGGAGGATCCGGCGGAGCGCGCGGAGACGTCCGATTCGCTGTCGATGGCGTTCCTGGTGCTGCTGGAGAGCCTGTCACCGGCCGAACGCGCGGTGTTCCTGCTCCGTGAGGTGTTCGGCTATGAGCACCGGGAGATCGCGGAGATCACCGGCAAGACCGAGGCCGCCTGTCGGCAGACCTTCGCCCGGGCCCGCCGCCGCGTCGACGAGGGCAGGCCGCGGTTCGAGACCACACGCGCCGAGGGCGAGGAGCTGACCGGCCTGTTCCTGGACGTGGCCCGCGGCGGCGACATGGGCGTGCTGTTCAAGCGGCTGGCGCCGGACGTGCTGTTCTACGGTGACAGCGGCGGCCTGGGCGAGACCACGTTCATCGCTCCGGTGGCCGGCCGCGACCAGGTGGCCGAGGTGGTCCGGGTGCAAGTGCAGCGGACGGCGCAGCTGGGCGCCAGCCTCGAACCGACCTGGGTCAACGGCCAGCCCGGCCTGCTGGCCCGCGACGCCGACGGGGCCCTGATCGCGGTCATCGCGTTCGACGTCCTCGACGGCCAGGTGCAGGCCATCAGGGTGGTCGCGAACCCGGAGAAGCTGCGCCACATCGGCCCGATCTCACGGACCTGGCACCTTCGGTGGCGCGAAGAACAGGAGGACGACCGCTGAGTGTCACGCCGACCCAGGCTCTGGCGTCGTAGGAGGCATACCTTCAACCCAAGGGAGCCGTAATGCGAGTCTTCGTCGCGGGTGCGACCGGAGCGATCGGCCGCTACCTGATTCCGGACCTGGTCGCCGCCGGGCACCAGGTCACCGGCAGCACCCGCTCCCCGGCCAAGGCGGGGGACCTGGGAAAGGCGGGAGCAACCCCGGTCATCTTCGACGGCCTGGACCGCGAGGCGGTGCTCAAGGCCGTCCAGGCGGCGCAGCCCGAGGTTATCGTGCACCAGATGACCGCGCTGGCCAGCATGCGTAACTTCCGCCGCTTCGACACCGAGTTCGCGGCCACCAACGAGTTGCGCCGCAATGGCACCGACTACCTCCTCGAGGCGGCGCAAGCCGCCGGCACCCGCCGATTCATCGCGCAGAGCTTCATCGGCTGGAACAACCTCAGGACCGGCGGCCCGGTCAAGAGCGAGGAAGATCCGCTGGACCCGGACCCCCTCCCGGCGACCAGGCAGTCCATGGCGGCGATCAGGCACGTCGAACAGACCGTGCCGCAGGCGGTGCCCGAAGGGCTGGTCCTGCGTTACGGCATGTTCTACGGCCCGGGCGCGTCGGAATCCATGCTCGACATCGTGCGCAAGCGCCAGATGCCCGTCATCGGCGGGGGCACGGGCATCTGGTCGTTCATCGAGGTGACCGACGCGGCCGCGGCCACCGCCCTGGCCGTGACCCGCGGCGAGCCCGGCGTCTACAACATCGTGGACGACGACCCGGCGCCGGTGTCGGACTGGCTGCCCTACCTGTCGGAATGCCTGGGCGTGAAACCGCCCATGCGTGTCCCCGGGTGGCTGGGCAGACTGTTGGCGGGTCCGCTCGTGGTCTCGCTGATGACTGAGGCGCGCGGCTCCTCCAACGCCAAGGCCAGGCGCGAGCTCGGCTGGGCTCCCGCCTACCCGAGCTGGCGGGACGGCTTCCCCCGGTGGGTAAAGCAATGACCGGGCTGGACCTCTACTCGGAGCTGAGACCGCTGATGTTCTCGATCGCCTACCGGATGACCGGGAGCGTCGGTGACGCCGAGGACATCGTCCAGGAGGCGTACCTGCGGCTGACCCGGGTGCTGCGCGACGGCGGCAGCATCGACTCGCCCCAGGCGTACCTGGCCACCGTCACCACCCGGCTGGCCATCAGCCACCTGCGGTCCGCTCGGGTGCGCCGGGAATCCTACGTGGGCGCCTGGCTGCCCGAGCCCTTGGTGGCCGACACCCGAACCGATCCGGCGGAGCAGGCGGAGATGTCCGATTCGCTGTCGATGGCGTTCCTGGTCCTGCTGGAAAGCCTGTCCCCGGCCGAACGCGCCGTGTTCTTGCTACACGAGGTGTTCGGTTACGACCACAGGCAGATCGCGCGGATCACCGGCAAATCCGAGCCGAACTGCCGTCAGATCTTGGCCCGCGCCCGGCAGCGTATCGACGAGGGCAAGCCGCGCTTCGAGGTATCCCGTAGCCAGCTCGACGAGGTGGCCCGCCGGTTTTTCGCCGCCGCCGCGGGCGGCGACCTGGCCGGGCTGCTCGAGCTGCTGGCGCCCGATGTCGTCGCCATCGGTGACGGAGGCGGCAAGGCCTGGGCCACGGCCACGCCGATCCACGGCCGGGACCGGGTCGCCCGGTTCGCGCTCGGGCTATTCCGCGTGGCGCCGAAGCTGGGTGCCCGCCTCAAGCTGGCCTGGGTCAACGGCCAGCCTGGCGCGGTCACCTACGATGCCGAGGGCCGCGTCATCAACGTCTTCGCGCTCGACATCGCCGACGGCATGGTGCAGGCGGTCAGGTCCGTGATCAACCCCGACAAGCTCCGGCACCTCGGCCCCACCTCCGATGTGGCGCTCCGGGCGCCGCGCGACTTAGCCTGTCGGCCATGGCCACCGATTTTACCGAGCAAACCGCCGCCGCCGCGGTCGTGGACAGCTTCGCGGACACGCCCGACCCGCGGCTGCGTGAGCTGCTGGCCGCCCTGGTCAGGCATTTGCACGCGTTGGTCAGGGAGACTGAGCCCACGGTCGCCGAGTGGCAGCGCGCGATCGAGTTCCTCACCGCTACCGGGCAGAAATGCGATGCCGAACGGCAGGAATTCATCCTGCTCTCCGACGTGCTCGGCGTTTCCATGCTGGTGGAGACCATCAACAACCGGGCGGTCAACGGCGCGACGGAATCCACCGTGCTCGGCCCGTTCCACATGGTGCAATCCCCGCGCCGGAACCTGGGCGACAGCATCGACCTGGCCGGCACCGGCACCCCGTGCGTGGTCAGGGGCCGGGTGCTCTCGGCCGACGGCTCGCCGTTGCCCGGGGCTGAACTGGACGTGTGGCAAGCGAGCGACCACGGCTTTTACGATGTGCAGCAGCCCGGCGTGCAGGCACGCGGTAACGGCCGCGGCCTGTTCACCGCCGGCCAGGACGGGGCCTTCTGGCTCCGCACGGTGGTGCCGAGCCACTATCCGATTCCCACCGACGGCCCGGTCGGCGCGCTTCTGAACGCCACCAAACGGCACCCCTACCGCCCGGCGCACATCCATTTCATCGTCACCGCCCCCGGTCACCGGGCGCTGACCACGCACATTTTCGTGGCCGGAAGCCCGTACATCGAATCGGACGCCGTGTTCGCGGTGAAAAACAGCCTCATCGTAGAGTTCACGCCCGCCGATGACCCGGCGCAGATGGCCGAATACGGGCTCAACCGTCCGTTCAGAATAGCTAATTTTGATATCATTTTGCAACTGAAGAGCTAAAAGCATTTTCCCGAACGGACGGTGGTGCGTGTAAGCCGGCGAACGGGGGGGTGGCCCGGCAGGCCGGAAGCGGCCTAAGCTGTCTGCTTGTTGCGCTACCGATAGGGACGCGGCCTGTGATGACCAACGACGGCTCCAACGGTGCGAGGGCTCGGCCGACGGCTCGTGAGCTGCGCGGCCTGGTCCTGGGCCGCGGCGACGACGACGGCGGCGGATCCGATCCTGCCGGGGGTACACTGCTCCCGCCCCCGCTCCAGCTTTTCGTGCTCAGCTTCCTGATGCTGTTCGTCGAGCTGGCGCTCATCCGGTGGTCCGGGGCGCTGGTCATCTACCTGTCGTACTTCTCCAACTTCGTCCTGCTCGGCAGCTTCCTCGGCATCGGTATCGGGTTCCTGCGGGCGCGGGCCAAGGTCAACCTGTTCCCGTGGGCCCCGGTCATGCTGGCCCTGCTGATCCTGTTCGTCCGGGCGTTCCCGGTCCAGGTCATCAGGAACGGGCAGCAACTGCTGTTCTTCGGCTTCGGGACGTTCCACGCCAGCGGGCCGCCCACCTGGGTCACGCTGCCCATCGTCTTCGTGGCCGTCGCCGCGGTCATGGCCATGATCGGCGAAGGCGTCGCCCGGACGTTCGTGCGATTCCGGCCGCTGGACGCCTACCGGCTGGACATCGGCGGCAGCATCGCCGGGATCGCCGCCTTCTCGCTGCTGTCATTCCTCGACGCCAAGCCGGTCATCGGGCCCTCGTCGTCGCGGTGGTAATGCTGCTGCTCTACGGCACGCGCGCCGGCCTGCTCCAGGTCGCCGCGGTCGTGGCCCTGGTGATGCTGCTCTGGTCTGAATCCCTGTCATCCACCGACATCTGGTCGCCTTACTACCGCATCTCGTATGTGAAGGCGGGCGATACGTACGCCATCAACGTGAACGGGATCCCGCACCAGAACATTGTCCCGGTCACCAAGCTGGGCCCGGTTTATTCCCTGCCGTATCTGCATGCCCCCGGCAACCCGCTCAACAACGTGCTGATCATCGGGGCCGGTACCGGCGACGACGTCGCGAACGCCCTCCGAAGGGGCGCAAGGCATGTCGACGCGGTAGAGATCGACCCCGAGCTGTACCAGTTGGGCAAGCGGCTCAACCCGGATCATCCCTACCAGGATGCCAGGGTCACCGTGCACGTCAACGACGGCCGCGCGTTCCTGGAGCAGACGCACGCCAGGTACGACATGATCCTGTTCGCCCTGCCCGACTCGCTGACCCTGGTGGCCGGGCAGTCCTCGCTGCGGCTGGAGAGCTACCTGTTCACGCTCCAGGCGGTGGAAACGGCCAAGGCCCACCTCAACCCGGGCGACGGCCTGTTCGCCATGTACAACTATTACCGGACGCAGTGGCTGCGCGACCGGCTGGCGAACACACTAGAGGTGGCCTACGGGCACGCCCCATGCGCCGATGGCAACGCCAACGTGCTCGCCATGCTGTCCGTCAGCATCAACCCGTCCGTGATGCACTGCGGGACGGTCTGGCACCGCCCGTCGAACGTGATTCCGCCTGCCACCGACGACCATCCGTTCGTGTACCTGGACGGCAACTCGATCCCTTCGCTGTACCTGGTGACGCTGGGCCTGATCCTGCTGGCATCGATCGCCCTGGTGCGACCGGCGTCCGGGCCGTACCGGAGGATGACCGGCTACCTAGACCTGTTTTTCATGGGCGCGGCGTTCATGCTGCTGGAGACGAAGAACATCGTGCAGTTCGCACTGCTGTTCGGCACCACCTGGTTCGTCAACGCGCTGGTCATAGCGGGCGTGCTGATAGCGGTGCTCGCGGCGGTGGAGGTCTCCCGGCACGTGGTGGTCCGGCGGCAGGCCCCGCTGTACGCCGGCTTGCTGGCCGCGCTGGTCCTGGCCTGGGCGGTCCGGCCTGAATCGCTGCTGACCCTGTCGCCGCTGCCCCGGTTCGTCGTGGCGGTCGTCATCGCCTTCACGCCGATCTTCCTGGCCAACATGGTCTTCGCCCAGCGGTTCCGCGCCGTCGCGGATTCCGGTGCCGCGTTCGGTGCCAACCTGCTCGGCGCGCTGGTCGGCGGGGTCCTGGAGTACCTGTCGCTGATCATCGGGTACCGGTGGCTGCTGGCCGTCGTGGCGCTGCTCTACGGGCTCGCGTTCATCACCGGCGGCGCCTACCGTCGGTGGGCGTACAGGCCGGCGCGGGGAATCCTGCGGCCGCCTCGATGGATGCTGGCCAGGCCGATGAGCCGGTAGTGGCTCAGGAAGTAGTCATGCAGGCTGCGCGTCCATGGGATCTCGTACTGGGTGGGGGCAACCAGCCAGACGTAGCCGGCATGCGCGAACGTCGAGCGCCAGAACGCGTCCACGGCGGCCAGTGCCTGCGGCCTGGCCTGCATCTGGTGCCCGTCGGTCATGGCGATGAGAGTCCCGTACGCATCCACCACGGACGGGCATCCGGCGGCGTCCGGGACGAAGCGATCGGCTACCACGATGAGCGCGGAAACGTTGGTCACCACGCAGGCTCCGCGCGGGATCAGCCGGTCCACCTGGGCGGCCGGGTCGGTCCACGGCGGCAGGTGAACCTCCACCTCGAGCTGGCGAAGACCCATCCCTGCGATGACGGCCACGGCCACGGCCGCCACCACCAGGGTCCTTATCAGGCCGGGCCAGGCCCGGCGCATCAGCCCGGCCGGAAGCGCCAGGGCCAGTGCGATGAACGGCCCGGCGAAGGCGCCGTAATGCGTGTAGTAGCCGTACGGCCATATGAACATGAGCACCACCGCGACCGCGCTTGCCACGGCGTACCAATCCAGGGCGGCGGGAAGACGGCCCATGGACGAGCAGACCAGCAGGTATCCGACCGGAACAGCCGTCGCGACCGTCAGCGCCACGAGCGCCACCGCGGCCTTCGGGAGGCCGGGGAACAGCGACAAGCCAGCCATGTCGGTCACCCTGGGCAGCAGCGAGCCGCTTCCGCTGCCGCTCCTGACGATCTGGCTGATGATCGCGTCCCGCACGGTGGCGCCGGGCGCCATGATCAGGAACGGCAGGAACGGGATGCCCAGCCCGGCCACGGCCCCTCCGGCCAGCGTCAGCAGGCGCCGCGGCCCGCGCTGGTGCAGCACCAGGAACCCGAGCACGACCAGGGGGACGACCGCCCAGATCTTGACCGCCGCCGCGAAGCCGAACGCCAGCCCGCCCCACGCCAGCCTGCGGCCATCCGCCACCTGGTCGCCTCGGAACACCCGCAGGGCTCCTATGAGGCAGAACAGGTTCAGCCACGGCTCCAGCAGGAAGGTGTGCGACGCCACCAGCGCATCCGGGTACACCGTGTAGATGCCGCACGCCACCCCGGTCGCCAGCGCCCCCCGGTGCCGCACCAGCAGTCCTAGCAGCGGCACGCAGGCGCAGTCCGCGGCCGCGGTCAGGACCCGCGCCATGCCAAGGCCCCCGTCGGTGCCGATCACCTTCGTGATCAGCGCGACCGGCGTCATCAGGACGATGCTGCCCGGCGGCTGGACCACCACGAAGTCGCGGTAGGGAATCACGCCGCCGGCCAGCCGTACCGCGTTACCGAACAGCACCCCGTCGTCGTACTCGCTCATTCCGAGCAGGTAACCGGGCCGCGACAACTGGAGGAGCCGCAGGAACACCGCGGCCACAGTGAATGCGGTGATCACCGCGTATACCGGTACGGCCGGCACCGGGCCGAGCGCGGCTCCAGGCGAGGGGCCCGCAGGCCGGTTCCGCACGTTCCCCGCTACGGTCATCGGGCATGCTCCCGGTTGACCGGTTCCAGGCCCCACATGATAGGCTCCTTACGAACAGTAGTTAAGCATCTACTCACTGCAAGCAGGACGTCCGTCTTGACTTGCCCACCGGGTGATGGCCCCCCGGATAAATCTGTCCCGCCTCAGGAACGGGTCCGGCCTCCGGAAGGTTCCGGGGCCGTGTCGTAGCAACCGCTTGTTTAACAGACAGTTCGCTGGTGCGATGCGTTGCCCGGCGATCGTAACGTTCTGATATACAGGCCGCCCTGCGGCACGTCTCCCCGGCCCGGGAAACCGCCCAAGAAAGCAATGCGACGGAAGTGGCTGGTGAAGTAACTGTACAGCGAGGGGGTCCAGACGATCCGAGCCCCGGTATACCCGTTGTTGCCTATCAGCCAGACGTACTGGGCCCGGGCCAACGCGGCCTGCCAGACGGCCGTATCGGCGGCCAGGAGCGAGGGGCCGGCCGTCAGGTCCTGGCCGTCGGTCGTGGCGATCAGCGTGCCGACGCTGTCGACGAGCGGCGAGCAGCCAGGTGCGCTGGAGCCGAACCGGTTGATCGCGATCGTGGCTGACGCGGTATCGGTGACCACGCATGAACCTGGCGGGATGATACTCGCGACCGCCGCGTAGCTCCGGACCCGGTCATGCTTGACCGTGGCGACGACCGAGGCCACCGTCATCCCCGCTATCACGGCTACCGCTACGCTCGCCGCGACGGCCGCGGCCGGCCTGATCCGGGTCCCCGCGGCCAGCCGGGCCACCGGAAGCGCCACCGCCAAGACCAGGAACGGCCCGTCGAAGGCCGCGTAATGCTCATACCACTCCGAGGGAGCGAACATCATCACCGTGACCACCGTCGCGCCGAGCAGCGCGTACCAGTCCAGTGCGGTCAGCCCCCTACCGGGCAGTCCCCTACCGCGCCGGGCAGCACCGAGGATCCACGCGGCGGCGATGAGCACGCCGATGACGGCGGAAACCGCGATCGCGGCGCCCAGCAGGGCCCTTTCACCTCCGGTGAAACCGGCCAGCCCGGCCAGGCCGCTGATGTCGGCCAGCCTGGGCTTCGGACCGAACCGGCCATGAGTGGCCTGAACCAGCTCGGAAACGAACACGGTCCGCCCGAACCCGCTCGGGGCCAGGGCCAGGAACGGCAGGCACCACACGCACAGGCCGGCCGCGAACCCGCCAGCGAACCAGGCGCCGCGTCTGCGGTCGCGCACGCAGAGCCCGCCCATCAGCAGCGCGGGGACGAAGGCCCAGATCTTGACGGAGGCGGCGAAGCCGAGGCAGGCGCGGCCCAGGCCAGCCTGCGCGGACCGGCAAGCTGCGGGGATTCACCGGCAAGCGGCCGGGATTCCAATGCCAACAGCGCTCCGAGCAGGCAGAACAGGTTCAGCCACGGCTCAAGGAACAAGCTCTGTGACGCGGTAAGCGCGGCCGGATAGACGGCGTAACCGCCGCAGGCCAGGCCGGCCGCGAGGGCGCCGCGGCGCCGGACGAGCAGGCCGAGCAGCGCCGCGTTCGCCGCGTCCGCGCCCGCGGTGAGCAGCCGCGCCGCACCGAGCCCCCAGGCGGTGCCGAAAGCCTTGGCGGCCAGTGCGACCGGCGCCATCAGCAGCATCGACCCTGGCGGCTGCACCATGGCGAAATCCCGATACGGAATCGCGCCGTCCGCAAGGCGCGCTGCGTTGCCGAAATACACCCCGTCGTCATATTGGGTGAACCCGGATAGGTAGCCCGGCCGGAACAACTGCACGAGCCGCAAGGCGAGAGCGAGACCGGTGCCCAGCGCTATGATCACGTCCGGGCGCCAGAGCCGGGGGGACGCGGTTCCGGGACCGCCGGGCACTTTGCTGGTGCCAGCTACCTCGTCGGCTGCCGTCGGCATTTACGCCCAACCGCCTTTCCGTCATCGTCCGCCCTCGCAGGCTAGCTTTGCCGATGGTATTGCGCCGCCCGCACCCAGAGCTGGAACACCGGCCCATGCCCTACGATCAGCAGAATGACGGTTACTTTGCTTACCAGCCAGTCAGCGCCGACGGACACTGACGCCGATACCCTCGTCATAGGAGTATTCGCGGACGACGGGGGTCCCGCCCCGGCGCCCGCCGCGGAGGGGATCGACATCGACCTGATCGCTGCGTTGACCGCGCTTGGCGCCGCGGGCAAGGCCGAGGAGATCAGCAAGATTCCCACCGGGGGCCGTCTGGCCACTCCGCTCGTTCTCGCGGTGGGCCTGGGTCCGCGGCC
Source organism: uncultured Actinomycetes bacterium (assembly GCA_963787645.1). Lineage (GTDB taxonomy): Bacteria > Actinomycetota > Actinomycetes > Streptosporangiales > Streptosporangiaceae > Palsa-504. The sequence continues at coordinate 83,371 of CAWBDS010000011.1, forward strand.
CGGCGCCAGCGAGCAGGAGCGTCAGGCTTACCTGGAGAGGCTGCGCCGGGCGGCCGGCGTCGCCGCCCGCGAGGCGTCCCCGGGCTTGTCCGGCTCGGCCAAGCGGATCGCGATCGCCCTGCCCGCCGACGAGCCGGACGAGGCCGAGGCGGTGGCGCTCGGCGCGCTGCTCGGCGGCTACTCGTTCCGGAAGTACCGGACGACCGGCGCCCAAGGCGGCGAGGTGGAGCAGATCCTCCACACGCCGCACGAGGCCGCCGCCGGCCGGGGCCGGACCCTGGCCGAGGCCATCACCCTCGTCCGCGACCTGGTGAACACGCCTCCCGCCGACATGGTGCCCGCCGATCTCGCCGCAGTGGCCGAGCAGGTGGCATCCGCGCACGGTCTCGGCGTGAGCGTTCTCGACCAGAACGAGCTGGCCAAGGAGGGATTCGGCGGCATCCTCGCGGTGGGCATGGGCTCCGCGCACCCGCCGCGGCTGGTCAGGCTGGAGTACACCCATCCCGGCGCCGAGCGTACGGTGGTGTTCGCGGGCAAGGGCATCACCTTCGACTCCGGCGGGCTGTCCCTCAAGCCGTCGAAGGCCATGGAGACGATGAAGGCCGACATGAGCGGCGCCGCCGCGGTGCTGGCCGCGCTCCAGGCCATCGCCGCCCTTGGCCCTGCCGTCAACGTGGTCGGCTACCTGCCGCTGGCCGAGAACATGCCGGGGGGCGGCGCGCAGCGCCCGTCCGATGTCATCACGATCTACGGCGGCAAGACCGTGGAGGTGCTGAACACGGACGCGGAGGGGCGGCTGGTGCTCGCCGACGCGCTGGCTCGCTCCGTCTCGGACGCGCCCAGCCTGCTCGTAGACGTGGCTACACTGACTGGGGCGCAGACGGTGGCGCTGGGCAACCGCACGGCCGGGGTGATGGCCAGTAACGACTCGCTGGCCGCGCAGGTGGCCGACTCCGCCCGCCGGGCTGGTGAGGCCATGTGGCCGATGCCGCTGCCCGCGGATCTCCGCAAGGGTCTCGACTCGGCCGTCGCGGACATCGCCAACGTCTCGCCCGACCGCGGCGGCGGCATGCTGGTGGCCGGGTTGTTCCTGCGCGAGTTCGTGCCGGACGGGGTTCAGTGGGCTCATCTGGACATCGCCGGCCCCGCCTACAACGACAGTGCCCCGTACGGGTACATCGCCAAGGGCGGCACCGGAGCCGCGGTTAGGACCCTGGTCCAGATCGCGGCTGACGTGGCCGAAGGCAGGCTCGCGGCGGCCGGGCTCGAGTCCGGCCCGGCCGCCGCGAGGTGAAATGATGAGGACCGGATAAGCCGAGCACGCAATGGAGGGCTCCAGGGGTGGCAGAGGGCAACGCACGTTACGACATCGTCGTGCTTGGCGGCGGCAGCGGCGGTTACGCCTGCGCGCTGCGCGCGGCCGAGCTCGGCAAGCGCGTGGCGCTGATCGAGAAGGACAAGGTCGGGGGGACCTGCCTGCACCGAGGCTGCATCCCGACCAAGGCGCTGCTGCACGCGGCGGAGATCGCTGACCAGGCCAGGGAGAGCGCGAAATTCGGCGTCAACGCCTCGTTCGAGGGCGTGGAGATGCCCAGGGTTCTCGCCTACCAGGGGTCCGTGGTCGAGAGGCTGTGGAAGGGACTGCAGTCCACGATCGCCAGCCGGAAGATCGACACCATCATCGGCTCCGGTCGGCTGGCCTCGCCTACGTCCGTACGGGTCGGCGACACGGTCTACGAGGCCGACCACATCGTGCTGGCCACCGGTTCTGAGCCCCGAAGCCTGCCCGGCCTGGACCTCGACGGCACACGCGTGATCACCTCCGACGACGCGCTGCGACTGGACCGCGTGCCCAGCTCGGCGATCGTGCTGGGCGGCGGCGTCATCGGCGTGGAGTTCGCGAGCCTGTGGCGGTCCTTCGGCGCCGCGGTGACGATCGTGGAGATGATGCCGCAGCTGCTGCCGCTCGAGGATGAGTCAAGCGCCAAGCAGTTGCAGCGGGCTTTCCGCCGCCGCGGCATCTCCTTCGAGCTCAACGCGATGTTCGAGTCCGTCAAGCACAGCGGCAACGGCGTTGTGGTGGCGCTGGCCGGGGGCAAGACGCTCGAGGCGGAGTTGCTGCTCGTCGCGGTCGGCCGCGGGCCGGTCTCGGCCGGCCTCGGCTATGAGGAGAACGGCGTCTCGCTCCACCGGGGGTACGTCGTCGTCGACGAGCTGTGCCGCACCAACGTGCCGACGATCTCGGCGGTCGGGGACCTGATCGCCACCCCGCAGCTGGCGCACGTCGGTTTCGCCGAAGGCATTCTGGTGGCCGAGCGGCTCAGCGGGCTCGACGTCAAGCCGATCGACTACCTGGGGGTGCCCAGGATCACCTACAGTGACCCCGAGGTGGCCTCGGTGGGCCTTACCTCCGCCCAGGTCGCCGAGCGCGGGCTGCGCGTCGCCGAGGTGAATTACCCGCTGGGCGCCAACGGCAGGAGCGTCATCCTGCAGACCCAGGGCGAGGCGAAGGTCATCGCCGAGGCCGACTCGGACGGCTCCGGGACAGGGCGCGTGCTCGGCATCCACCTCGTCGGCAGCAGGGTGGGCGAGCTGATCGCGGAGGGCCAGCTGATCTACAACTGGGACGCGGAACCGCAGGATGTGGCCCAGCTGATTCACCCGCACCCGACCCAGTCCGAGATCATCGGTGAGGCGCATCTCGCTCTCGCCGGAAAGCCCCTGCACTTTCACGCATAAGGAGTCACGGGAAACATGTCGGTCTCCGTATCAATGCCCCAACTGGGTGAGAGCGTCACCGAGGGTACCGTCACGCGCTGGCTGAAGAAGGAAGGCGAGCGGGTAGAGGTAGACGAGCCGCTCCTTGAGGTATCGACGGACAAGGTGGACACCGAGATCCCTTCGCCCGCATCCGGGATCCTGCGTGGCATAGCGGTCGACGAGGACGAGACGGTCGAGGTCGGCGCGCAGCTTGCCGTCATCGAAGACAGCGAGGAAGGCGCGGCCAGCGCGCCTTCCCCCCGGGCGGATTCCCCCTCGGTCGAGGCCACCGAGGCCGCGCAGCCCGCCTCCGAGGCCCAGCAGCCGGCGCCTGCGGCCAGTTCCGATGGCTGGAACTCGCAGCCCAACTACGCCCCGCCCGCCTCGCCGGCCTCACCCCCCGCTGCCTCGCCGGGCCAGGCGCCCGGCTACGCGCCGCCGCCGAACTACGGCCAGCAGGCTCCGGCGGCACAGGCTGCGGCGCCGCAGGCTCCGGCTCCGGCGGCACAGGAGGAGGAACACGGGTCCGCCCCGGCCGAGGAATACCCGCCGCCGACGCAGCTGCCGACCAGCGGCGACGCGCCGTACGTCACCCCGCTGGTCCGCAAGCTGGCTGCCGAGCACGCCGTGAACCTGGAGACCATCGCCGGCACCGGGGTCGGCGGCCGCATCCGCAAGCAGGACGTCATCGAGGCCGCCCGGGCCCAGCGCGCCGCGCAGGCGCAAGTGCCGCAGCAGGCCCCGGCGCCGCAGCAGGGCCAGCCGCAGCAGGTTCCGGCGCAGCAGGGCCAGCCGGGGGGGCCCGCGGCCCAGCCCGGGCCCGGCGCTGCCCAGCCCGCGCCCGCGCGGGCGGCTGCGACGCCCTCGTCCCTGCGCGGTACGACCCAGCGGATGTCGCGGCCCCGTCAGGTGATAGCACAGCGCATGGTGGAGTCTCTGCGCACTTCCGCGCAGCTCACCACGGTGGCGGAGGCCGACGTGACGGCCATCGCCAGGCTGCGCCAGCGGGCCAAGGGCGACTTCGAGGCGCGGGAGAGCGTCAAGCTGACCTTCCTGCCGTTCTTCGCGCTCGCCGCGGTGGAGGCCCTGAAGACGCATCCCAAGCTCAACGCCGTGATCGACGGGGATCAGGTCACCTACCACGACGCCGAGCACCTCGGGATCGCGGTGGACACCGAGCGCGGGCTCATGGTGCCCGTCATCCACAACGCCGGCGACCTGAACATCGGAGGGCTGGCGCGCAAGATCGCCGACCTGGCACAGCGCACCCGGTCCGGGCAGGTCAGCCCGGATGAGCTCAGCGGCGGTACCTTCACGCTGACCAACACCGGCAGCCGCGGCGCCCTGTTCGACACGCCGATCATCAACCAGCCCCAGGTCGCGATCCTCGGCACCGGCACCGTGGTGAAGCGGCCCGTGGTGGTCGACGATCCCGCGCTCGGCGAGGTGATGGCGGTGCGCTCGATGGTGTACCTCGCCCTCACCTACGATCACCGGCTGGTCGACGGCGCCGACGCGGCCCGGTTCCTGACCACGGTGGCCAGCCGGCTCGAGGAGGGCGCCTTCGAGGCGGAGCTGGGGCTCTAGGTCCCAGGCCGCGTGCGGCCGAGCGCATGAAGATAGCGGTTACCGGCTCGTCCGGGCTCATCGGCACCGCACTGGTGGCGGCCCTGCGCTCGGATGGCCATGAGGTCATCAGGCTCGTGCGCCGGCCGCCGCGGTCCGCCGACGAGGCGCGCTGGGATCCGCGTGCCGCCGACGCCAGGCTCGTGGGGGCGCACGACTCGCTGGACGGGCTGGGGGCCTGCGTGCACCTGGCCGGCGCCGGGGTCATGGACCGCCGCTGGACGGCCCGGTACAAGGCAGAGGTCAGGGCCAGCCGGGTGCTCAGCACCCGGGCCCTGGCCGGGGCGCTGGCCAAGCTGAGCCCGCCGCCCGCCACGCTGGTGTCCGGATCCGCCATCGGCTGGTACGGGGACACCGGCGGCAACGAAGTGGACGAGTCGGCCCCGGCGGGCCGGGCCTTCCTGGCCCGGGTGGTCCGGGACTGGGAGGCGGCCGCCCAGCCGGCCGCCGACGCGGGCATCCGGGTGGTGCACCCGCGCAGCGGGCTGGTCCTCACCCCGGCCGGCGGGATGCTGGCCCGGCTGCTTCCGCTGGCCCGGCTGGGCCTGTGTCCGAGGTTCGGTTCCGGCCGCCAGGCCATGAGCTGGATCTCGCTGTCCGACGAGATCGGCGCGATCCGGTTCCTGCTCGACCGCAAGGAGGTCGCCGGCCCGGTCAACCTCACCGCACCCGCTCCGGTCACCAACTCCGATTTCACCGCCGCGCTGGCCGCCGCCGTGGGACGCCATGACCTGCCTTGGCTGCGGATACCCGCCCCGGTGCTGCGCCTGGCCCTGGGCGAGGGCGCCTCGGAGCTGCTGACCGACGCCCGGGTCGCGCCCAGGCGCCTGCTGGAGGCCGGCTACCGGTTCCGGTACCCCGCCCTGCCCGAGGCCTTGTCCGCCGAGTTCGCCGCACGCTGAGCACCGCGGCAAGCTCACGGACCCGAGAACGGGAGCGGGGGCGGCGGGGGCGGGGGCTCATCCGGCGGTGCATTCAGCCGGTTCGCCGAGGGCACGATCACCAGCGGACCGCCGCCGCTGGTGACGGTGATCGAGTGGCGGGCCGCGGGGCTGACGGGGATCCCCACCGACTGATCACCGCCATTGCTGTCCGCGGTCAGCGCGTACGGGCCGCCGGGCACGGCCATCGTCGCGGGCCGCCGTCGGTGCTGACGACGACCGAGTCGACGGGTCGCGGTGAACACGACCCTGGCGTCGCCGCCGCCGGTGATGACCGTGGTCGTCGGCGCGTCGACATCCTGCGCCCACAGCGGCCCGCCGCCGGTGTCGGCGTCCAACGGGCCGGTGAGGCCCTTCAGCACCAGCGAGCCGCCTCCGGTGCTGACGGTCAGCGGCCCGTGAATCGCTCTGGCCTGCACCGGCGCGCCGCCGGACTCCAGGTTCGTCCTGGCGGTCCCGGACACGGTGACCGGGCCGCCTTCGGTTAGCACGGTGACGGACACGTCCCGGGGCACGGTCACGGTGAAGGCGACGCGCAGTCGGAGTCGTTGCACGCCGGATCGGCCAGGGTGAGGCGGCCACCAGACACCGACTGCGTCACGGCGGGCGGTCCCTGCTGCGGGTCGTACTTGATAATCTCGGTGACCTCTGACCTGGCGGACGGACGCCGCCGTCACCCGCACCGGCATGCCGTAGCTCTGCACGTTCAGGCTGGTGACCGGCTGCGGAACGGTGACCGTCCGGGCAACGGTGGGCTGCGCCTGGCGGGCCCTGGGTATCCCGGCCAAGGTGATGAGGTGGGCGCCGGGGATCGCGAGCGCCGCCGACGGTGGCCAGGCCGCTGAGGCCCCAGAGCCCAGCGGCCGCGGACGGCTACCTGGCGCATGGCAGGTCCACGGTGAGCAGGGTCGGCCCGCCGGGCGGGCTGGCGATCTCGAAGGTCCCGTCGACCGACTCGGCCCGCCTGGCCAGCCCGGCCAGGCCGGTGCCGCGGGCCGGGATCGGCGCCGCCCACACCGTCGTCGCTGACGATGATGTGCAGCCGGTCGCTGGTACGCTGCACGAACACCTCCGCTTGGCTGGCCTGGGCATGCTTGGCGACGTTGGCCAGGCCCTCGGAGACCACGAAGTAGGCGACCGCCTCGATCGTGGGCGGCGGGCGGCGGGGCAGGTCCACGGTCAGCCGGACCGGGATCGGCATCCGGGCCGCCACGCCGGACAGCGCCGCGTCCAGGCCGCGGTCCTCGAGCACGGCCGGGTGCAGGCCGCGGATCAGGTTCCGGAGCTCGGTGAGGGCGGCCTTGGCCTCCTCGTGGGCCTCCGCGATGGCCTGCTGCGCCTCCTCGGCCGTGCCTGGCCTGGGCGCGGGCCATGCCCAGGTTCATGGCCAGGGAGACCAGCCGCTGCTGGGTGCCGTCGTGCAGGTCCCGCTCCAGGCGCCGCCGCTCGGCGTCGGCCGCGTCGACCACGCCGGCCCGGGTCTGGGTCAGGTGCTCCACCCGGTGCTCCAGTTCCTCGGCGCGGCTCGGGCCCAGCAGCGCCCGGGCCGCCCTGACGTCGAGCGCCGCGACCGCGGCGGTAAGCCACGGCGCGGCCAGCAGCAGCACGATCCCGCCGAGCGGTCAGGTACACGTCCACCGGGATGGCAGCACCCGGTGGAGGTGGACACCGGGCGGTCGATGGCCGCGCCGGAGCAGGCTGTCCGGGGGCAGCGCCGCCACGCGTAGGCGTACACCAGCGTGTAACAGCAGGCCCGCGAGCCAGATCCGAAGGCGGCGGCCGCGGCCGCGGCCAGCGCCGGCCCGACCACGAGGTGGTAGCCGAGCTGGCGCCAGGTGGCCGCGGACCTGGCCGCCGCGACGATCGCCCTGGCGGCTCAGCCGGTGCTCGGTATCGCGGCTGCGGCGGGATCTCCACTCCGGCGGTGACCCGCAGCCGGTGCCGATGGATCCCGGTGAGCAGCGGGCACGGCCAGGAACACGACCACCAGGACGACCAGCGCCAGCAGCCCACCGTCGGCCTGACTCGTGGCAGCCCGGCGACCACGAGGAGCAGCGCGGCGAGCCTGCGCCGGGATCGCCCCGGCCAGGTACAGGGCCTGGCGCCAGGCCGCGCGGCGACCACGGGACCCGGCGAGGGCGCTGCACTGGCCCGTCGCGACGGCTGGACGAGGGGGGCCGGACATGAGGCCACGGTACGTGCCGCGGTCGGGCCTGCCCATGCAGCGAGGTTCACCATCGGGGTGGTGCTAGCTGCACCCCGGATTCGGGGGCCACTGGGCGCAGTGTGCGGGGCCATCCGCTGCGGCCGGGCATGCTGTTGGCGCATCCGCTTGGCCGAGCCCAGAGAGGATCCTGATGACACAGCAAGAGCCCGCGTGCCCGGCGACGTGATCCGGCTGGAGGGCGTGACCAAGACCTACCAGGCGGGCGCCCCGCCCGCGCTGGCCGGCGTCAGCATGGGCGTGGCGGCCGGGGAGGTGGTGGCGGTCATGGGCCCGTCGGGCAGCGGTAAGTCCACGCTGCTCAACCTCATCGCCGGGCTGGACCGGCCCACCGCCGGCACGGTCACCGTGGCCGGGCGGCGGATCGACACCCTGGGCGAGGCCGCGCTGGCCAGGTTCCGCGCCCGGCACGTCGGGATCATCTTCCAGTTCTTCAACCTGCTCGATGACCTGACCGTGGAGGACAACGTGCTGCTGCCCGCTCAGCTCGGCCGGGGCGTCCCGGCGGCAGGCCCGGGCGCGGGCCGGCGAGCTGCTGGAGCGGATGGGCATCGAGCAGCACCGCGACGCCTACCCGGCCCGGCTGTCCGGCGGCCAGCGGCAGCGGGTGGCGATCGCCCGCGCGCTGGTGAACTCCCCGGAGCTGCTGCTGGCCGACGAGCCGACCGGGGCGCTGGACACCGCCACCGGGCAGGAGATCGGCCGGCTGCTGCGCGAGCTCAACGCCGGCGGGCAGACGCTGGTGCTGGTCACCCACGACCCGGCGCTGGCCGACCGGTACGCGGCCCGCACGGTGCGCCTCGTCGACGGCCGGGTGGCGCGGGCGCTGCCGCGCGCGGGGGTGCCGGCCGAGTGAACATGGCTGGCTGGTGCGATCAGGACCGCCACCGGGGGCTGCTGCGGCACAAGGTGCAGGCGGTCGTGATCGGCATGGTGCTGCTGATCTCCACCGCCTCGGCCACGCTCGGCTTCGCGCTGCTCGCGGCCAGCAACGCGCCGTTCCAGCACGCGTTCGCCGCCCAGCACGGCGCGCACGTGACCGTGACCGTGAACCCGGCGCGCGCCAGCTCGGCGCAGCTGGCCGCCACCCGGTCGCCTGCCCGGGGTCACCGCGGCGGCCGGGCCGTTCGCCGAGGCCACGGTGCAGACCCAGCTCGGCGGCCAGCCGTTCGGGCAGCTGATGCTGGCCGGGCGGCCGTCCCCGGGCGGCCCGGTCGACGACCTGGTGCTGAACGCCGGGCACTGGGCGGACGGCCCCGGCCAGGTGGTGCTGGACGGCATCCCGGCCCAGGCGGCCAGGGCGGCGGCCCGCAGGTCGGCAGCACGGTCACCGTCACCGGGGTGCCGGGCGGCCCGGTTCTGACCGTGGTCGGCTTCGCCAACTCGATCACCAACACCGCCGACGGCTGGGTCGCCCCGGCCGAGATCGCCCGCCTGCGGGGGCCGGGCGATCCGGCCAGCGCGCAGATGCTGTACCGGTTCGCCAGCGCCGGCAGCTACGCCCAGGTCCGCGCCGACGTCGCCGAGGTCACCCGGGCCCTGCCGCCGGGCGCGGTGACCGGCGCCGGCTCCTGGCTCAGCGCGGAGAAGCCGCCACCGGCAACGGGGCGATCATGGAGCCGTTCGTGGTCGCGTTCGCGCTGATCGGCCTGGCCATGGCGGTGCTGATCGTCGGCAACGTGGTCAGCGGCGCGGTCGTCGCCGATTACCACCGGATCGGCGTGCTGAAGAGCATCGGCCTGACCCCGGCACAGGTCGTGGTGGCTTACCTGAGCCGCGTCGGCTGGCCCGCGCTGGCCGGGTGCGTGGCCGGGGTGGTGGCGGGCAACCTGCTGGCGATCCCGGTGCTGAACCAGTCGGCCGACGCTTACGGCGTCGGCAGCCAGCAGGTGCCGTGGTGGGCCTCGGTCGCTCGCCCCGTTCGGAATGCTGGCGCTGACGGCGCTGGCCGCGCTCGGGCCCGCGCTGCGCGCCGGGCGGCTGTCCGCGGCGCAGGCGATCGCGGCCGGCCGCGCCCCCGGCGCCGGCCGCGGGTACGCGGCGCACCGGCTGGCCGCCCGGCTGCGGCTGCCGCGCCCGGTCGGCCTCGGCCTGGCCGCGCCGTTCGCCCGGCCCGCGCGGCACCGTGGTGACGCTGGCCGCGGTGGCGTTCGGGGCCACCGCGGTGATCTTCGCGTTCGGGCTGAGCTCCTCGCTGGGCCGCGCGGAGGCCAGCGAGCAGCACTTCCGCGACCGCCCCGGTGCAGGTCCAGCAGCTCGGCCCGGGCGGCGGCCCGGGGCAGGCGCCGACCGCGGCGCAGGACGCGGCGGTGACCGCCGCGCTGCGCGCCCAGCCCGGCACCGCGCACGATGTGGCGGTGTACGAGAGCGCGGTCAAGGTACCCGGCATCGCCGGGAACGTCAACGCCTCGGCGTTCGGCGGGGATCGTCCTGGCTCGGCTACGGCATCATCGCCGGGCGCTGGTACCACGCGCCCGGCGAGGTGGACGTGAACACCTCGTTCCTGAACGCCAGCGGCCTGACGGTCGGCGACACCGCGACCGTGAACACCGGCGCACGGCCAGGTCACCGTGCACATCGCGGGTGAGGTGTTCCAGCCGTCGCAGCGAGCCCAGGATGTACGGCAGTGCGCAGACCCTGCCCGGCCTGGCCACCGGCCGGAACCTGCAGGGTGCGACGTCGGGCTGCGACCGGGCACCGGGGCGTCCGGATACATCCAGGCGGTGAACCATGCCCTGGGCCGCCAGGATCCCTGGCAGGCCACCACGCCGGACAGCGGCAAGTTCTACACCGATCGCCAGCGGCCTGGTCGACCTGCTGGCGCTGATGGTCGCGGTCGCCGCCGGGCTCGGGCGTGCTCAACACCGTGCTGATGAGCACCAGGGACCGGGTACACGACCTGGGGATTTTCAAGGCGCTGGGCATGCGGCCCGGCCAGATGCTCACCATGGTGACGTGCTGGATCGCGGGTCCCGCCGTGGTGGCCGCGGCGATCGCGGCGCCCGCCGCGGTCGCGCTGAACACGGCCACCCTGCACGCCATGGCCGGCACCGCGCACACCGGCGTGCCCGCCAGCTTCACCGACGTGTTCCCGCCGTCCCGGCTCGCGCTGCTGTCCCTGGCCGCGTGGCTCATCGCGGTGGCCGGGGCGTTGCCGCCCGCGAGCTGGGCCGCCCGCGCCCGCCCCGCCACGGCGCTGCGCGCCGAGTGAGGGTGCCGTAGCGTGGACCCCGTGACGGGAACAGGGGCGGCGGCCGCCTCCGGGTGGTGATCGGCGAGGACTCGGTGCTGCTGCTGGCGGGCCTGACCAAGCTCCTGGAGAGCGCCGGGTTCGAGGTCGCGGCCACGGCCGGTGACGCCACGGAGCTGCTGGCCGCGGTGGAGCGGGAACGGCCCGACGTGGTGATCGCCGACGTCCGGATGCCCCCGACCCACACCGACGAAGGCATCAGGGCCGCGCTGGTCATCCGCGGCCGCGTGGCCGGACATCGCGATCCTGGTGCTGTCGCAGTACGTGGAGGAGCGGTACGCCGCCGACCTGCTGTCGGCGAACACCAGCCGCGTCGGCTACCTGCTCAAGGACCGGGTGGCCGACGTGACCGAGTTCCTCGACGCCCTCCGCCGGGTGGCGGCCGGCGGCACCGCCCTGGACCCCGAGGTGGTGGCCCAGCTCCTGGTCCGCCGGGGCGGCGACCCCAGGAACCCGCTGGACGAGCTGACCCAGCGGGAACGCGACGTGCTGGCGCTCATGGCCGAAGGCCGCTCCAACACCGAGATCGCCGCGGCCCTGGTCATCACCGACAGCGCCGTGAGCAAGCACATCAACTCGATCTTCGCCAAGCTAGCCCTGTATCCCCGGCGACACCGGCCACCGCCGGGTCCTGGCGGTCCTGCGCTACCTCGGCGCAGGGCCGCCCGGACCCGTCACCTCGCCAGGCTAGAACCTGAACATCGTCATCAGGTCGCCGATCGCCGGCCGGTTCCGGGGGACGTAGACCTCCGGCGCCGGGTTCGGCAGGTTGTCCTCGCTGTAGCCGGTCAGCGGGGCCAGCCGCCAGTTGGCCTCGATGAACTTCAGGATCGAGACGTGGTCGTCGTAGGTGTGATCGACCACGCCGCGCCGGGTCCACGGCGAGACCACGATCAGCGGCACCCGGGGCCCGTCGCCGAAGAAGCTGACCGGCTGGATGTAACCGGAGTCGTAGTAGCCCCCGGTCTCGTCCCATGTGACGAGGATCGCGGTGGACTTCCACTCGGCCGGGTTGGATTGCACGGCCGCGATGGCGGTCTGCAGGAACGCCTCGAACGAGGCGAGCGTGGAGTAACCGGCATGGCTGTCGTCGTCGCCCGGCTTGAGGAACGACACCGCGGGCAGGGTGCCGTGCCGGGCCGCGGCGAGGAAGTCGCCCAGGCCGTGCTGGACGTTCTTGCGGAGCGACGGGTTGGTCATGATCGACGCCGAGTACTGCATCGGGTCGCAGATCCCGCAGTACTGGGCCTGCACGGTCCCGTTGACGTAGCCCTCGCCGTAGTAGCCCCAGCTGATGCGGTGGGCCGACAGCTCGTCGCCGATCGTGACGTAGTCGGTCTTCTGCGGCGGCACCGTGTACGGCGCGGTGTTCACCGAGCCGTCGAGGTTGTAGCCGGCGTTGTAGTTGTTCAGCAGGTAGTACCGTCCGGGCTGACAGTTGCGGAAGGGCTTGTACGGCAGCCTGGCCAGGAAGGCGTCGATGGCGCCGACGCCGGGTGCCGCCGGGTTGGCGCACTCGGAGTAGCTGCCGCCGGCGTCAGCCACCGTGCTGCTGCCGTAGCCGTCCTGGGTGTAGTTGTTGTTGGTCCCCGGCTTGGGATTCGGGTTCTCGATCTCCCCGGGCGGCGGGGCCGTGGCGTGGCCGTTGGCGTCCTGGTAGGAGGCGGCGAAGCCGGTGCCGAGCGCGATGTGGTTGGCGCCGGTGCCGCCCTGCACCGCCTGATGGTAGTTGTCGCTGATCGCGTAGTGTTGCGCGAGGTACCTCAGGTAGGGGGCGTCGCCCTGCGCCATGTTGTAGAAGCCCATGCCCACCGCGCCCTGGTAGATGGGGGCGGGCGGAATGGCCCCGTTGTCATCCCCGGCGGTGTTGGCCACCCAGGTGTTGAGCTGGCCGTGGTAGGCCGCGGTCTGCTGCCACATCTGGTAGAAGCGGTGGATCGGGTCGCCGATGTACGCGCCGGTCAGCTCGCACCCGCCGGTGTATTCCGCGTGGGTGTCGTAGTAGGGGACGTACTTCGTGATCTGGAACGGCCGGTTCGGGAGCGTCGGGAACCGGGTGTCCGGGCTGTTGGCCGGCAGGCCGTCACAGCCGGTGGGCACGTAGGTGGTGTTGGGCTGCGGCAGCGTGCCGTACGCTCCAGTGACCCGCGGCGTGACCGTGTACGTGCCCGGTGTCGGAGGCGGTGAGCTGCGCAGCCTTGCGCCAGTGCGGGCCCCCGCGCGCCGCTCCTGGTCACGATGCCCTCGGACAGCAGATTCTCGACACGCTGGTGCCGCGCAGGCTGGTAGGTGGCGAAGACGTTGTCGAAGCTGTGGTTTTCGCCGATGATCACGATGACGTGCTTGATGGGCGTGGTGGTCGATGCGCCCGGTGACACGCTGGCGGCGGCCTCCGGAGCAGTGGCGGCGACGGACGCTGACCCGAGGACCAGGGCGGTGACGCTGGCCAGGCCGGCCGACAGGGCGAGCCTCGATCTCATGCGAATCCCCTCAGATTGTCTCGAGCCCGAACAACCTCGGACAACTCACACAATGAGCGTCCTGGAACCCTTCAGTCAATGCCCAGCTTGGCGGCGTGCCGGGCCCCGGGCACGAAATATCATGGCGGCTGAACCTAACGGAGGTCCCATGCCGAGGCAGGACCCGGGGGAGGCGCCATGACTGCCGCGCTTCCCCTCATACTGACCGTCTTCGTCGCCTGCGCCGTGGAGGCGATCGAGGCGCTGACGATCGTGCTCGCGGCCGGACTGGCCCGCGAGTGGCGGTCCACGTTCCAGGGCATGGCGGCGGCCCTGGTCGCGCTGGCCGCCATCGTGGCCGTGCTCGGGCCGACGATCTCCCTGCTGCCGCTGAGCGCGCTGCGGCTCGTCGTCGGCGCGCTGCTGGCCATCTTCGGTCTGCAGTGGCTGCGCAAGGCGATCCTGCGCGCCGCCGGCTACAAGGCGCTGCACGATGAGGCCAGCGCCTACCTGCGCGAGGTGGCCGCGGCCAAGCAGGCGCCGGTGTCGGGCTGGCGCGGGATCCGCGATTGGTACGCGTTCACGCTCTCGTTCAAGGGCGTGCTGCTCGAAGGCCTCGAGGTCGTGTTCATCGTGATCACGTTCGGGGCCAACCAGCGCAACCTCGGCGCGGCGGTGATCGGCGCCGCGGCGGCCGTGCTGGTCGTGGTGGTGACCGGGATAGCGGTGCGAGCCCCGCTGGCGCGGGTGCCGGAAAACGCGATGAAGTTCGCCGTGGGCATCATGCTGACGGCGTTCGGCACGTTCTGGGGTGCCGAGGGGGCCGGGGTCTCCTGGCCCGGCCACGACGCCGCGCTGCTGGCGCTGGTACCGGTCATTGCGCTGGTGTCGCTCGGTTACACGGCCCTGCTGCTGCGCCAGCACCACCGGCCCGGATCCGCAGGCCGGCCGGGCCGGCGGCGCCAGCACCACCATCGCAGTCGCAGGAGGTGACGAGCTCGTGAAGCGGCTCAAGTCGATCGGCGCGTTCTGGTACGACTTCGTCATCGGTGACGACTGGCGGGTGGCGGCCGTGGTGGCGGCCGCCCTCGGGCTGACCGCGCTGCTGGTCCACGTGGCCCGCGTCAACGCCTGGTGGCTGCTGCCCGTGTGCGTGTTCGCCGCCCTAGGCTGGTCGCTGCGCCGCGCCACCGGAGGCCCTCGGCCGTAGCGCCAGCACCGTGACAGCCAAGATGAACTCGTGGAGGTCAGATGGTGACGGCGGCGCGTGCCGTCGTCTGACGGGATATGCGGTGTGCGCGACGGGGCGGGTACACGCTCGCCGGGTGTCTGCGGCCGGATCCTGGTGACCCCACCAGAGTCTCCCGCGGGCCCGCCTCACGCCGGGTACTGGGTGGGGCCGTTGATGTAGCTGCGTCCGGAGGGGGTGGTCCACCGGAACCAGCCGCGGGCCCCGGCCTGTTCCAGGTGCCAGCCGGGGGACTGCTTGGCCTGGTGGTCGTGGCGGCAGACCGGCCCGGCGTCGCACAGGCACGTCTTGCCGCCTTGATGGTGGGGCCGGGAGTGCTCGTAGTCGCAGCCGTTGTCGGGTCGGCGGCAGGGGGGGAAAGTGCAGTTGGCGTTGAGGATGCCGGTCAGGTGGCGGAGCAGCACGCCGGGGTCGTGTCCGTTGGCCTGGTGCCGGTGGTCGCAGGGTCCGGCCAGCGGGTGCAAGGCGAAGACCAGTTCCTGGCCGCTGTCCCGGCCCTGGCCGGTGAACAGGGCGGTGCTGAGCCGGATGGCGCCGGGGCCGCCGGGTGGTCCCGGGTTATCGGCGGGGGCGTGACGGGCCGGGCCGTCGCGGGCCGGGCTGCCTGGCGGCGCGTCCTTGAGGCGGCGGCCGGGGCCGGGGAGAGTGCGGGGTCTTCGGGAGGTGCGGGGCGGGGGGCGTCCGCAGCCGTGGGCAACTGGTCGGCCGTCAGCATCGGTGATGGTCAGGCACCAGGTGGTGGCGGGGTGGCGGGCGGCGGCGGCGGCCAGGTCGCGGACCAGGGCCGGGTCGATGGGGCCGAGGCGGGGCAGGGTGCCGGGCCGGTCGGCCAGGCCGAGCAGGGTGGCCAGCGGCAGGGTGAGGTTGGCCTTGGCCGCGAGCGCGCCGGGCGGCACGGCGGCACCGCCGCCGGGGCCGGGACCAGCCGGACCCCGCCTGCCATTCCCGCCGTTCCCGCCGCCGGAGCCGGCGTCCGGGTCCTCGCCGGGGCCCGCGTCTAGGCTCTCGCCGGGGCCGATGTCCAGGCTCTTGCCGGGGCCGACGTCCAGGCTCTCGCCGGGGCCAGCGTCCAGGTGGCCGCCGGCCGCGGCGTCTGCCTCCTGGCCGGCGCCACCACCCGGGCCGCCGCCAGGGCCGCCATCGGCCTGGGCGCCGCCGAACGGGTCAAGGACGCCGAGCTTCTCCAGGTAGGCCAGCACGCGAAGCTCATCCATGCCGCCAGCCAGCCCGGCCCGGCGCAGCTCCCGCGCCCGGGCGGTCAGCACCTGGCTGGCCGCCAGCACCGCTGATGGCGGCAGCTCCCGCCCCACCAGCGCCGCATTCCCCGACAGCTCCGCCCGCACCTCCACCCGCCGATCCCGGGCCGACTCCTCACGCCGCTTGACCGCCGCCTCGGGGTTCACCAGGATCACCGCCCGGGCCACCCGGTCCCGGAACACCCCGAACGACCACTCCGCCACATCCGGGTCACCGAACACCAGCTCCTCCGCCGCCCGCGCCTCCGCCACGGTCAGCACCGCGCACCGCCAGGACACCCACTGCGCCCGCCGCAGGTCAATCACCCCGTCCCGCAGCGCCGCCGAGGTCACCGGCAGCTTGGCCGCCAGGTCATGAGCCAGGTCCAGCAGCGCACTGGCCTCCCCAGGGGACAGGTGCAGCTGGGCCCGCAGCTCACCGACCGCGGTCAGCTGCCACACCCGCGGCATCCGCCCCGGCCCCTCCAGCGGGCACCCCGCCTCCGGACGGCGCCGGATGAACTCCGCCACCGCCATCAGCCGCTCCCACGCCTGGCGCGCCTCCAGCCGCGCCCGCGCCGACAGCACCCCCAGCAGCTCATCATCACTCACCCCGGCGAAATCCCGGTCCTCCCCGCAGGCGTCATCAGCGAGCTGGGACAAGGTGGTGCACGGCGCGGCGGCATCCAGGCAGCGGCCCTGCCCGAACCCGGCCGCCGGGCCGCTGGCACTCCCCGGCGCCGGCGGCTCCCCCCGCTGATGGGCGTACCCATCGCCCGCCCCGGCGGCCAGCAGCCGCCGCATCACCGCCTCATGCTCCGCGCCGTCGGCCCGGGCCTGCGCGGCGAGCTGCGCGACGTCCAGGGCGGCCCAGTCCGGCGGGGGGCCATCCTCCGGGTCGGGGTCCCAGGCGTCCCAGTCCTCCCCGAACCCGTCTGGCTCGTCGTCCCCGGTGCGGGAGGCGCACATCCGGTCCCAGTCCTCATCGGTGACCCAGTCCGGCGTCACCGCACCGGGCGGGACGGGCTCGCCGTCCTGCCCGGGGCCGGGGACCGGGTCCTGGGTCATGCACCACCGCCCGTTCGGGAAAAGGGTTTTAAAGCTCTTCGAATATCTTAGCGAATGACCGGCCGGTGGTCCAGCGGCACGCCGCTCTCAATGCAGAAAACAGCTAGCCAGGCCGGACCCGCATGGCCCGGCGGCGGGGGAGTGCGGTGACGCCGGGCGCGCCGCGTGACCACAACGGGCAGCATGCCCGGCCAGGGCCGCTCCGCCCGCCCGGGCAGTAGCCTTCCTTGTCAAGTCTGTCCGTGTTGTGTCGAGCGGCGCTGAGTGCTCTCTCCGCTCCGGGCATAGGACTGACAAGAGACATGCGCTGTAGGCGAGGCGGCAATGCGCGAGATGTCCTACGCTCTTGGGCCAGTCGGGTGACCATCCCGCCAAAGCAAGATCAAATTCGAGCGCCGCTGAAATAACGGCTGGCGCGTCCAGGGTGAAGCACCGTTTCCTGCCAAGTCGATCTATTCGCGGATTTCGGCCCTTGACCGCAGCGGGGTGGGGCGCTGGGGCGCAGCAGCGACGCGTTTCGGTGCGGTGCTGCGTAATTGCTCCATTGGAAGGCGTTTGGACGTGCGTCTCGCGCGCCCCACGCAGAGACCGAACCCTCCCGATCCCAGGTTCCGCCGGGAGAGGGGGCCGTTCGTCTACGACCAGACGACCAGACGAGCGGGCCCGGCTGCATCACGGCGCAGCATCCCAGCTGGCTGACGGCGCGTCAGTTTCGGGCCTGCTGCCGAGCGTTGACCTTCTGAGGATCCTGTGTCCGCAACTACGCGAAGTACATGTGGAGCGCGTGTTCGCACGCGATGGGGTAGTACACGTTGCGGCCCGCGCCCGAGGCGATCGCGCCGTGCACTGCGCGGCGTGTGCGGCGCCGTCGACGCGGGTGCACAGCCGCTGTCGCACCAAGCAGTGATAAACCATCCGAAAGGTCACCCAACGAGAGCCACATCCGACTGGCAAACGATGGGAGACTCGCCTATTGCCTCTGGGAGCTGCGCCGGGTGGGCGGCCAGACGCAAACGGCTGGCCGCCCACCCTGTGAGTCTTCGTTCAGGGCGCCAACTGCCATTGCTGGTTGGTGCCGCCGTTGGCGGTCCATTGCACGACTTGGGCTCCGTCGCTGGTTGACCGGCCGGACACGTCCGCAACTAGTCCGCTGTCGTGGCTGACGATGGTGTAGTACCCGTCGCCGGTGGGCTTTAGATACCACTGCTGGTTGGTGCCGCCGTTCGCGGTCCACTGTTGCAGCTGCAATCCCGCGGTCGAGGAGCCGCCGTTGACGTCGAGCACCTTGCCGCTGCCGGTGTAGGCCAGAGTGAAGGTGCCGCCGGGAGCGGTGTTGATGGTCCAGGGCAGGCCGCCGCTCTGCTGGACGGCCTTGGCTCCGTCGGCGGTGGAGTTGCCGGCGATGGCGAGGGGCTTGCCGCTGTTGCGGTTGACGATGTGGTAGGTGCCGGGCGTGGGGCCGCTGCTTGAGCCCAGCGTGAAGTACTCGACCGAGTCGCTGAACGTGGTGGTGCCGGACTTGCTGGTGGACAGCACCAGGTATATCCGCGAGCCGCTGGCCGGCGCGGTGAACGTGACCGGCTGGGTGACGCGGGAGCCGAGCGGGATGGTGAGAGCGGAAGTGCCGGACGCGATGACCGTGCCCCCTACCTGGTTCAGGTACGCCGTCCAGGTGAAGCCGACGGAGGTGTTGCTGAAGTCGTCGTTGAACACGGTGATGTTGCGTGTCACCGTGCTGCCGGAGGAATAGGCGGGCACCGCCTGGGGCAGCGGGAAGTCGCCGTTGGAATCCGAGACGCCGGAGGCCGACCAGTAGGGCAGGTCGATCGCGGCGATCGGGTTGAACGCGGCCTGGATCCGCTGGATCTGCGGGTTGCTCCAGGGATCGGGCAGGTTGTCGGCGCCGTAGACGGGGTGCCCGCCTTCTTCTGGGGTGAAGTCGGTGGTTTTCACGCCGGGGACGAAGCCGGCCCAGGCGGACAGCAGCGTGTAGGGGCGCAGGTCGCTGGCGTCCTTGCCGCGCTTGGCGGCGGTCGCGGTGGCGAACCATTCGAAGCCTTGCACGGTGCTGCAGGCCGGCCAGATGTACTCGCCCTCGCCAAGGGGCCGGCCGGTCCCGGACCACAGCTGCTCGCCGTAGTGGCCGAAGCCGTCCAGGTAGTGCGGCACGATGTTGAAGTTGGCGTACGTCATGTCCGGGTAGTGGTTCGGCGACGCGCCGACACCCGCGTCGACGCTGATCGGCCGGGTGCCGTCGTTGCCGTTCATCGCGGCGTACAGGTCTTGCTCGAACTGCTCAGAGTCGAAGGTGCTGCCGGTCGGCTCGTTGGCCTGGCTCCAGCGGATGACCGCGGGGTGGTTGCGGTCGCGCAGCACCAGGGCGCGCGCGTGGTTGACCATGTTGTCGTGTCCGGCGACGAAGTCCTGGGTGTTGTTGGAGCCGCGAATGGCGGTCTCGTCGATGATCATCAGGCCCATCTCGTCGGCCACGTCCAGCATGTAGGGGCTGGCCGGCTCCTGGTGGACGCGGACCACGTTGTAGTTGAGCCGCTGGAGGTTGTCGACGGCCTGCGGCCAGCCGCCGTTCGTGCCCGACGGCGGCAGGAAGCCGGGCAGCGTGTCGTAGGCGTCGCCCACGCCGCCGTTGTTGACCCGGTCGTAGTCGGCGCCCTGCATGTTGTCGCCGCGCAGGTTCGCCCGTACGCCGTTGAGGTAGTAGTACGCACCGTTCTGCGTGAACTCCCGGAATCCGAACCGGTAGGTGGCGTCGCTGGTGTGGCCGTCGTCGGTGGATGCGTGCACGGATAGATCGTGCAGCTGGGCGCGGTAGCCGGAGCGGTAGGGCACGTTCGGCCACCAGTAGGAGGTGGTGCCGAGGTTCCAGGCCACCGGACCGACCGTCACCTTTGCGGTCGAGTGCGCGGCCACCGTGACGGTCGCGCTCGGCAGTGTCGGGTAGCTGAACGATGTGCCGTTGTCGGAGGCGAGCGAACCGGTCAGCGTCACCGAGCGCGAGCTGCCCGAGGTGTTGGTCACCGACACGTCGTAGGTGAGGCTCTGGTTGGCCACCGAGGTACGCACGAACGCGTCGCTGATGTAGACCGCCGGATACACGCGCAGGAACGCGGAGCGGAAGATGCCCTGCGGGATCGCTTCGCACCAGTCGGCGGCGACAGGCACCAGATAGTTGCCGGACGAGCTCTTCAGCGCGTTGCGGCCTTTGACGTCCACGCTGATCGTGTGCGTGCTGCCAGCCGTCACATACGCGGTGATATCGAAGTTCGAGGGGGTGAAGGCCGTGGTCTGAGTCGCCACTGCCCGGCCGTCCACCGACAAGGTCGCCTGGTGGTTGACCGCACCGAACTCGATCCACACCGACTGCGGCTGCCCCGAGTCCGGCACGGTGATGGTGCGCGAGTACACCGCTTCGGCCACATTCGTGAAGCCCTGCTTGTACCACCCGCCGCCGGGCACGGTGATCGACGTCGTGCCCTGGCCTGCGGGTGCGAAACTCCACGACCCGGACAGGTCGACCGACGCGACCGAGGCGTCACTCGCGGCGTCAGTCGTGGTGTAGCTCTGCGTACTTGCATCCGCAGAGGCTGCGGGCGCGAAGCGCAGCAGGCCGAATGCCGCAGCTGCGCCGGCGCCGGTCGTCAACAGCCTTCGGCGCGTGAGCTGATACGAGTGCGACGGGGACTGGGATGAATCGGGCATGACGCAGGCCTTTCAGGGTGTCGGGCGGATCTCTGACGTCTCACGGTGCTTAGGGAGTTCGGCGGGCCGGTTCCGGGTCCTTTCGTGGTTGCCGACGCTGTTCCGGGTCAACAGCTCGACCATCGCGCCGCCGGGTTCCACCCCCCGCAACATCCACAGAGCCCTGATTGAGTCGTGCACGTGCGAGACCTTCTCCTTGGCGGCTGCGGAGCGATGCCTGCGGTCACATACGCAGTGCTGCGCTGGACGACCTGCGCGCCGGATCGACGCGATCTCGCACAGTGATGGGATGTGTTTACGGTCAACTGGATCGTGAACGATGTTGCCAGCGCATGGGCAAGGGTGCAAAGGCCGCTCACGGTCCTGGTATCGCCCTACGAGCGCCAATCCCCTTTCGCCATTACCTGAGCTGGTTCATCCGAACCGGTTCGAAATCTCGGCGTTCACCCCCTTGGCTCCGTCCTGCGAAACTTTCAACTCATGGCCCGGTCTCGATCATGGTCTGCCAGACATCCCACGTACTACATTCCGAGATCTTGGGGCAGCGGGTTGCCCCGGCGGTGGGTAGCGGCTGATCAGTGATCTGCCTCAGCTGTGTCTCAGCGCTCTGTCTCAGCGAACGCGCGATCTGCGGGCACGGCCGCTGCCGCGCGGGGTGCGCGGTCCAGGAACGCGTGCCCCGCCTCGGTCGCGTAGCCACAGTGACGTCGGACCGGTCGCGTGCGCAGCTATAAGTCAGACTCAGACCCCTGTCTACCAGGTGATCTGGCCTATGTAGAGCACGACGTCGCTGAGGCCGTGGTTCTCGATCTGGAAGCCGGTGCCGTGCACGGGGATCGCGGGGACCGTCCACTGGTAGCCTGCCAGCCGGGGGTGGTGCTGGTGTCCAAGTCGAGCTCCTGCACGCGGACCCAGGGCTCGCTGTACTTCATGTCCTGGACGCAGGGGCAGATCGTCGCGGCGCCCTGGCCGAAGTACGCGAGGCGGACGGTGACGACGTCGCCGGGACGCAAGCCCTTAATCTTCGCGCTGCCGATGGCCGTGATCCCGGGGGTCACCTCGACGCGCAGCGTCGGCGCACCCTGATAGGTCTGCTCGGAGGTCACCGACTAGCGCAGGTTCTCCGGATTCCACCAGTGGCCCCAGGCGTGCGCCTTGGAGCGGTCGTAGTTGCACATCAGGTACGCCTCCTTGTTCTCGAACACGTTCAGCGCAGGGTCGGCCAGCAACTTCGCGGCCTGACGTTTCGTGGTGATCATTCCGCCGAACTGGTGGTGCTCCTGGGTAGCGGCGTTGATCAGCCGCCGGGCCGCGGGTCCGGAGACCCCGTCGCCGACGTCCAGCGACTCGTGCACCTCGCTTAGGCGCTCGGCCACCACCTGGGCGGTCTCGAAGTCCAGCAGGGTGTGCACCCCGTCGCGCGAGCGGGAGGCGTAGCTCTCGCTGATGACGGTGCGCATGTGCCCGTACTGCACGGCAAGCGCGACCAACCCGCCCGGCCGCCGGGCGATGTGCCAGGCCAGCGTGCGCCGGAACCGGCCGACCCCGATGAAGCCGCCCGGGTCGTCCGGGATGCTCTCGCCATCGCGGCCGTTCTTCACGACATAACGTCAGAGCCCGGCCCGGCCGCGGCAGAGCCCGGCCCGGCCGCGTCAGAGCCCGGCCCGGCCGCGTCAGAGCCCGGCCCGGCCGCGTCAGAGCCCGGCCCGGCCGCGGCACAAGACCCCTCAACCCGACCGGCAACTGCCTGGTCGGCACCAGCCTGGCAGTTGAATCCCAGTAATCACATGAACACTAACTGCGGCGCTGGATGAGGCCGTGTTCGTAGGCGAAAACCACCGCTGCGGCCCGGTCGCGCAGCCTGAGCTTGGTGAACAGGTGGTTGATGTGCGTCTTGACCGTGCCCTCACTGACGAATAGTTCGGCGGCGATCTCACCGTTGGTCTTGCCCTGGCCGATGAGCGCGAGCACCTCTTGTTCCCGGCTGGTCAGCGCCTCCAGGTCCGAGTCCCGTGAAGCTCGCGCGGACGGCGAGGCGGTCGGCGAGGCGGACCGGTAGGTGGCCAGCACTCGGGCGGTGACCGCCGGGTCGAGCCACGCGCCGCCTCCCGCCACCACGCGCACCGCCCGCTGCAGGTCATCGGCTGGCACGCCCTTGAGGACGAAGCCGGACGCCCCCGCCCGCAGCATGCCCGCTAGCGCCTCTTCGTCATCGAACGTGGTCAGGGCCAGCACCGGCGGGCTGCCGCCGCGACGGCGCAACTGGACAGTGGCCTGCACGCCGTCAACGGCGGGCATCCGCACGTCCATCAGGACCACGTCCGGCGCCAGGTCGTCCACGGCGGCGATGACCCCGCCGCCGTCGGCGCATTCACCGACGATCTGGAAACCGAACTGGGGGCGCAGGATGCCGCGCAACCCGGTCCTGACCAGCTCCTGGTCGTCGACCAGGAGCACCCGGATCAAGGCGCCGCCTTACGGATCCCGGCGTCCGGGGGCGGGGGAGCGTCCGGGGGCGGGGGAGCGTCCGGGGGCGGGGGAGCGTCCGGGGGCCGGGGAACGTCCGGGGACACGGGGGTGTCGGGGATGTCCAAAGGAAGGGTGGCGTGGACCAGCCAGCCACGGCCGCCCGGGCCGGCCTGGCAGCTCCCGCCCAGCGACTCGGCGCGCTCCCGCATGCTGATCACGCCGAGACCGGTTCCGGTGCCCGGCTCGGCGCGGCTGTCCGCGGTCAGCGTCACCATGGCGGGCGTGACGTCCAGCCGGACCGCGGTCGGCGAGCCGGGCGCGTGCTTCACCGCGTTCGTCAGCGCCTCCTGAAGGATGCGATACACGGCCAGGCCTGTGGTGGCGGGCAGCGCGCCGATATCGCCCTCCACCGTAAGGCTGACGTCGGCGCCCGCGGACCGGAACTGGTCCACCAGCGCGGGCACGCCGCCTGCTCCTGGCAGCGGCGCGGTGCCGCCGCCGGCATCGCCGTCCTGGCGGAGCATTCCCACCGTGGTGCGCACCTCGGCCAGGCACTCGCGGCCGAGCCGTTCCGCCTCGGCCAGGGAGCGCGCGGCGTCGGCCGGGTCGTGCTCCACGGCCAGCCGGGCGCTTTGCACGTGCAGCAGGGAGACGGTCAGCGTGTGGCCGATGACGTCGTGCAATTCCCTGGCGATGCGGTTCCGCTCCTGCGTCCTGGCCTGCTCGGCCAGGCCGGCCTGAGCCTGGCGCAGCTGCCCGAGCAGCTCTCTTTCGTGCCTGACCAGCAGGCTGAACGCCGTCGTGAGAGTGACGCCCGCCAGCCATGCCCCCCAGCCTGGATCGGGCCTGACCCACAGCCACTCCACCGCGAACAAGATCATCGCCCCGGCCCAGTAGGCCAGGCCGTCTAGGCGGCGGCCGGCCAGCACGCACCCGGCCGCCAGCAGGCACACCGCGATCCAGCCGATGTTGTTCGACCGGCCGTCCGCCAGGACCGCGATCCCGGCGGTCGCGATCGCGGCGTACAGCAGCTGCGGCCGCCACCCCCGCACGAGCAGCAGGGCGGCCCCGACCGCGACCAGGGCCGCGGCCACCGCCACGAAAGCACTCGGGGTCAGCGGCACCAGCCCGGCCGCGGCGGCCGCGGCGAACGCGCCGAGGGCCATCCACTTTGCCCGGCCCGCCAGGTACTCCGCGGGCCGGGCCAGGCCGGGCCGGGCCAGGCCGGGCGGGGCCGGGCCGGATCCGCCCCGGCCCGATCCGGCCCAGCCCAGATCGCCGCTCATGCGGCGGATTCTACGGCCCGGCACGTCACAAGACGGTGCGGCGGGCCGCCAGCACGGACGCGGCTACCGCCAGCGCCGCCACCGCGATCAGTGACCCGGTGGCGGTCCCCAGGCCCAGCCACGGTGCGCGCACCGCGTTGGTCAGCAGCGTCAGCGGCAGCGGTCCCGCGACCTGCCGAACCACCGAGCCCATCACGTGCGGCGGCGGCCCGCCCGCGCCGAGCAGGAAAGACGGGAAGAAAATCAGCAGCCCGACGGCCTGCGCGGCACGGGCGGAAGGCAGCACCGAGCCGAGCAGCACGCCGATGCTCACGAACGCGACCGCGCCCAGCGGCAGCGCGACCGCGACCCGCCAGCCGTCATGGACCGCCGGGATGCCGTACACCGGCGCGGCCACGGCCAGCAGCAGCGCGCACGCCACCGCGGTGGTGATCAGCCCGACGATGAGCTGGGCGATAGCGAACGACCAGCGCGGGAAGCCCGCCGCGGCAAACCGGCGCAGCACACCGCGCTCACGATAGGACGCCAGGTGGACCGGCAGCATCACCAGCCCGGTGGCGCCGATGACCACGGTGAGATAGGACGCCACGTACCAATGGGAGGGGTTCACGTTGTCAAACGCGGTGTCCGGCGTGGTGCCGAACGCGCCGCCGATGATCAGCATGGTCACGATCGGGAACACGAACACGAACGTCAGCACGAGCGGATCGCGTGTCATCAGAGCGAGCTCGGCCCGGACGAGCCGTCCCACGGCGGTGCTCATCGTCGTCCTCCTACCAGTTCACGGCCGGCGGGCATGAGCTCGTCCGGTTTACCTGGCTCACCATCGAGCAGATCGAGCAGGGCATCCTCCAGGCGGGGCACGGAGATGCTCAGGTCGGCGGGCACCGGCTCCCAGCGCACCAGGACGGCGCCGACGTACGCGACGATGCGCCGGTGGCCGCGGATCGTGATCCGGGCCCCCGCCTGCTCCACCTCGCGCACGCCGTCGAGCCGGCGGACCTGGTCCAGCAGCCCGGCGGGCGGGTCCGGCCTGCTGAACCGGATCGTCGCCGTGCTGGCGTGGCGCTCCACCAGGTCCGCCGGCGGCCCCGCGTCGACGACGCCTCCCGCGCGCATCACCACGACCTGGTCGCAGAGCGCCTCGGCCTCGTCCATCTCGTGAGTTACCAGGAGCACGGTGGCGCCCTGGTCGTTCAGTTGGCGCACGGCGGCCCATACGTTGCGTCGGGCGGCCGGGTCCAGGCCCTGGGTCAGCTCGTCGAGGATCACCAGGCGCGGCCGGTTCAGCAGGGCGAGGACGAGGAACAGGCGCTGCCGCTCCCCGCCGCTCAGCGAGGAGAACACCGAACGACGGCGCTGCGCCAGCCCGAACTGCTCGAGCAGCTCGCCGCCGTCCCTGGCTCGCGGGGTACGGAACAGGTCGAGCGCCTCGGCCACCCGGAGCCGGTCCGGCAGCGCCGAATGCTGAAGCTGGCTGCCCACCATCGGCCGCAGCTGCTCGGCCTGTGTCACCGGGTCGAGGCCGAGGACCCCAGCCGGCCCGAGTCGGGCTTGCGCAGCCCTTGGATGCACTCGACGGTCGTCGTCTTCCCGGCGCCGTTGGCGCCGATCAGGCCGAGGATCTCACCGGCGGAGACGTCGAGGTCCAGCCCGTCCACCACCGTCCTGGCCCCGTACGACTTGCGTAGACCTCGCACTGTCACTACCTGCGGTTCATTCATGTGACCAGAGTGCCGATTCCGGCCCGCGAGCGCGTCAGGCCAGGGGTAGAACCGCGGCTCTACCCCTGGGTAGAGATCGCTAGGCCTCCGCCATGGCCGCTATCACCGAGGTCCGTGCGGCCCGCCGGGCTGGCAGGACCGCCGCGGCCAGCGCGGCGATGGCGCCGATGAGCGCGTACAGCGCGATCTGCGGGTACGGCAGTGAAAGCACGCCCTGGCCCTGCGCGGACGCGATGAACGCGTGCACCATGGCGATCCCGAACGTGACGCCGAGCCCCACGCCGAGCACGATCGCCAGCGCCGCCATCAGCAGCGCCTCGGTCAGCAGCATCCGGCGCAACTGGCCTTTGGTCAGGCCAAGCGCGCGCATCAGCGCCGATTCCCTGGTCCGCTCGAGAACCGACAGCGACAGCGTGTTCGCGATGCCGAACAGCGCGATGAGCACGGCCAGCCCGAGCAGCGCGCCGAACAGTGCCAGGATCTGGTTGACCCGGCTGGCCAGGCTGGCCCGGTAGTCGGCTTCGGTGTTCACCGCCAGCAGCGGGTCGCTGGCCGTCGTGGCCTGCACCGCCGCGCGGGACGCGGCGGTGGAAACCCCGGGCGCGCCGTTGATGAACACCATGTCCGCGCCGGCGGGCTGGAAAGCCCGCAGGTAATCACCCACCGGCATCAGCACGTCCGGCAGGGTCAGGCCCCCGCTGTTGTACACCGCGACCACCTTGAGCGGCTGCGTGCCGACGACCAGCGTGCTGCCCTGGTGCACGCCCAGCGCGGTGAGCTGGCGCCGGTCTACGCCGACCGTTCCCGGGCCGATGGCGGCCAGCGACCCGGAGACCATCGTCGGCCGGACGCTGGCGCCCAGCGCGCTGCGGCCGATGGCGCCGACCTCGACCTTGACGCCGTTCACCGGCGTGTCCTGGTAATACACCGGCGCGACGATGCCCAGCCCCGGCGCGGCCTGCAGCGCGGTGACCACGCGGGCCGGGACGACCTGGCCGCCGCGGCCCGCCTGTACCACGTAGTCGAACGGGTAGTGCTGGGCGATGTCGGCGTTGCTGGACGCCTGCGCCGAGGAGATGACCACCGTGAACAGGGTCATCAGCGTCAGCCCGATGGTGAGCGCCGCGGTGGTGGCGGCCACCCGGCGCGGGTTGCGCCGCGCGTTGGCCGTGGCGAGCCTGGCGGTCACCCCGGCCAGTTTTCCGGGCAGCCAGCCGAGGAAGGAGATGACCGGGGGCACGATCAGCGGCCCGAGCGCGAACACCGCCAGGAAGCACAGGCAGCCGCCCGCGGCGATCCCCACGAAGCCGGACGTCCCATTGACGTGGCGCATGCCGATCACCGTGGCCAGGATCCCGGCGACGGCGAACGCGACCGCCACCGCGACGCGCAGCCAGCCGACCCGGGCCGCCTCGGGCTGCTCGTGCTGGCGGCCGAGCGCGGCGACGGGCGCCACCCGCGTGGCCGACCGGGCCGGGAGCACGGCCGCCGCGACCGTGACCGCCATCCCGGCGGCCATCGAGATGGCCACCGCCGACGGCTGCAGCACCACCGGTCCGGACGGGATCGCGGCGCCGAACCCGGCGAACAGCCGCTGCAGCCCCCAGCCGAGGCCGACCCCGGCCACGACGCCGACCGCCGACGCGAGCAGGCCGGTGAGCGCCGATTCCAGCAGCGCGCCGCCGAACACCTGCCTGCGGCTGGCGCCCACGCACCGCAGCAGGGCCAGTTCCCGGCCGCGCTGAGTGATCAGGATCGTGAACGTGTTGTAGATGACGATGCACGCGACGAAGAGCGCGATCAGCGCGAACACCAGTATGGCGGTGGTGAACTGCTGGGTGAATTGCGCCGCCGAGTTGGCCTCCGCGGTGGCGAGCTGACTGCCGGTCCGCACCTGGTACCGCGACATCCCGGCCAGGGTCGCCAGCCTGCTCACCAGCGCCGCCTGTGAGGTGCCGGGCGTGGCCCGTGCGACGATCTGGTCATAACCGGGCCTGCCGGTGACGCTGAACCCGGTGGCGGTCTGGAACGCGGTCACGGTGGCGTTGCCGAACTCGTGGTTCACGCCGAGGTCAATGGTGCCGGCCAGCCGGAAGGCGCGTATCCGGCCGGTGTGGTCCACCACCCGTACGGTCTGGCCCAGCCTGAAGTGCTCATCGCCTGCCGTGGCCTTGTCCACCGCGACCTGGTCGGGCGTGTCCGGCAGGTGCCCGGACGCGACCGTGAACCCGCGCAGCAGCGGGTCGGCGGCGACGTTGATGCCGACTCCCGCCTCCTGGCCGTTGAGGATGACCTTCCCGTCGCTGCCCAGCAGCGGCGCCTGGCCCACCAGTCGCCCGGCGGCCGAGGCCACGGCGGGAACCGTGCGGGCCGCCGCCAGCACCGACGCGGGGACCGAAGGTGCGTCCTGGCTGCCCGGACGGTGGCGCCCCGCCGTCCGGGCGGTCACCGCGGCGTCGACGTTCTTGGCCCCGGCGGCGAAGCTGTTGAAATAGGCCTGGTTCATCGAGGCGCCCATCACCAGCGTGCCGGTGACGAACGCGACGCCCAGCGCGATGGCCAGCGACGACAGCAGCAGGCGCCCCTTACGATGCGCCAGCCCCGCCAGCGTGGTTCTCAGCATGACGGCCCCTGCTTGAGGTAATCGAGCACCGACTGCGGCGTCGGCTCGAGGAGTTCACCGCTGAGCTGGCCGTCGGCCAGGAACACCACCCGGCCGGCGTAGCTGGCCGCCACCGGGTCGTGCGTCACCATGATCACGGTCTGGCCCAGCTCGCGGACTGACGTGCGCAGGAACCCGAGCACCTCGGCGCCGCTGGCCGAATCGAGGTTGCCGGTCGGCTCGTCGGCGAAGACCACGTCCGGCCGGGTGATCAGCGCCCGCGCGCACGCCACCCGCTGCTGCTGGCCGCCGGACAGCTCGCCCGGCCGGTGCCGCAGCCGGCCGGACAGGTTGAGCCGGGTGATCACCAGGTCCCACCAGGCGGGATCAGGCCGTTGCCCGGCCAGGTCGAGCGGCAGCCGGATGTTCTGCTCGGCGGTGAGCGCAGGCAGCAGGTTGAACGACTGGAACACGAAACCGACGCGGCTGCGCCGCAGCCTGGTCAGTGACCGGTCGGACAGCCCGGACAGCTCGGCCTGCCCGATCCTGACCGAGCCGGAGGTGGGCGTGTCCAGCCCGGCCAGGCAGTGCATGAGCGTGGACTTGCCGGACCCGGACGGGCCCATGATCGCGGTGAACTCGCCCGTCCGGAACTGCACGGTGACGCCGTCGAGCGCGCGTACCGCGGTGCTGCCCGAGCCGTACACCTTGACGAGCCCGGCCGCGGCCACCGCGGCGCCCGCCGGTGCGAGGAGCTGAGGGTTACTGGTCATACCGGAAAGCTAGGGGAGCGGCCCCGAGCCCCGCGTCGGCCAGGAATCTGGTTTACGCGTACGCCTTGGGGCTAACCCCGGTAACCCCGGGTATTACCCCGGGCCTTCACCAGGCCGCACTCATACGCCAGCACCACGGCCTGCACCCGGTCGCGCAGGCCGAGCTTGGCCAGGATCCGGCCGACGTGCGTCTTCACCGTGGCCTCGGAGACGAACAGGCGTCCGGCGATCTCGGCGTTGGACAGCCCCGCGGCCACCTGGACCAGGACCTCCCGCTCGCGTTCGGTGAGCTTGGCCAGGTCCGACGGCGGGGCGCCGTCCGGGAGCAGCGGCACGAACCGGTCGATCAGCCGTCTGGTGGTGGACGGGGCGACGACCGCGTCGCCCGCGTGCACCGATCGGATCGCGAACAGTAGTTCGGTTGGCGGCACGTCCTTGAGCAGGAAGCCGCTGGCCCCGGCCCGGAGCCCGGCATAGGCGTACTCGTCCAGGTCGAAGGTGGTCAGCATCAGGATCCGGGGCTGCTCCCCGGCGGCGCAGATCCGCCGGGTGGCCTCGACCCCGTCCAGCCGCGGCATCCGCACGTCCATCACCATGACGTCGGCCGGGTGCCGCCGGGCCGCCTCGACCGCCTCGAGCCCATCGGCGGCCTCGCCCACCACGGTCATGTCCGGTTGCGCGTCCAGCACCATCCGGAACCCGGTGCGGACCAGTTCCTGATCATCCACCAGGATGATCCGGATCACCCCGCTCACGCGGCCTCCAATGCCAGCGGAAGCCGCACGACCACCTCGTACCCGCCGCCCGGCCGCGGGCCCGACCGCACCGAACCGCCGTAGAGCTCCACCCGTTCCCGCATGCCCGTCAGCCCGTGCCCGGCCCCCGCCAGTTCGCCGCCGGGGCCGCGCCCGTCGTCGGTGACGCTGATCGTCAGGGCCTGCTCGTCGTAGCCGAGCCTGACCACGGCCGTCGCGCCCGGGCCGGCGTGCTTGCGGACGTTGGTCAGCGATTCCTGCACCACCCGGTACGCGGCCAGCGCCTCGCCCTCCGGCACCGGCCGGCGCGCGCCCGCCACGGTCAGCGACACCGGCAGGCCCGCGGCCCGGGCCTGCTCGAGCAGCTCATCGAGCTGCTCAAGGCCGGGCTGCGGTGCCAGCGCGGGGAGGAGGGGCCCAGGTCCGGGTCGCGCAGCACGCCGAGCAGCGACCGCAGCTCGGCCAGCGCCCGCCGTCCCGTGGCCGAGATCGCGTCGAGCGCCTCCCGGGCCCGCTGCGGCGAGGCGTCCAGCGCGTAGGCGGCCCCGTCGGCCTGCACCACCATCACGCTGACGTTGTGCGCCACCACGTCGTGAAGGTCGCGGGCGATCCTGGCCCGCTCGGCCGCGGCGACGATCTGGGCCTGCACGTCGCGCTCCCGTTCCAGCCGCCGGGGCCCGCTCCTCCAGCGCCTGGTAGAAGTCGCGCCGCCAGCGCGCGGAGTCGCCGAGCAGCCAGGCCAGCAGCACCGGGGCGCCGAACACGGCCGCCTCGACGCTGAGCGCGTGCACCGCGTCGCTGGAATGAGCCGGATGCCAGCGCACCACGGCGGCGACCGCGCCGAGCAGGCAGATGGCCAGACCCCGCAGCGAGACCCGCCGGGGCGTGTAGGCGGCCAGTGTGTAGCACATGATCAGCACGGAAAGATCGGAGGCGACCGGCCTTTTCAGCGCCACGACCTGCACCGCGCCGGTGACGACGACCGCGGCGAAGGCCTGCACCGGGTACGTGCGGCGGAACACCACCGGCACCACCATGCCGGCGATGAACGGGATCCTCACCAGACCCAGCACCCCGAACTCCGGTATGCCTGAGCCCATGGCTATCAGCAGCAGCGCCAGCGTGCCGTCCACCAGCCGCGGGTGACGGCGCAGCCAGGCGTACAGGGCAGGCACGCGACCAGCCTACGCAGGGGCGCCGCTGAAGTCGTCCCCCTACGGGCTGAGCATCGGGTAAGCCGTCAGGCGGACAGCTCGGACCCGGTGTCCAGCCTGGTCTCGGTGACCCCGTCCGGCCCCGGCAGACCCGGTATGCGCCCGCGCTGGGCCGGTCGGCGATCACCTCGGTCAGCGTGTCGTCGGTGAAGTGCGCGCCCGCGCCGTCGTCGCAGGCGATGCCGTCGGGCAGGGTCTCGTCCCCGACGAGCCGGTGGTACAGCGGCCGTCGCCCGGGCTCGGAGTTGTAGTGCGGGCAGTAGCTCCCCGGCAGCATCCCGAGCCCGTCGGTGAAGGCCCGCAGCTCGCGCCCGAACGAATCGGTGGTCCCTCCTTCGAACCAGCAGATCCCCCCGGCGCTCGACCCGGCCAGCACGATGCCCGCCTGCCATGCCTTGCGCATGATCACATCGAGCCCGTGCACCCGCCACACCGCCAGCATGTTCGCCACGCTGCCGCCGCCGACGAAGATGGCGTCCTGGGACAGCAGCAGGTCCTCGGGATCGGGCACGTTCGGCATCGGGAACAGGGACAGGTGGCGTAGCCGGGCCGGGTGCCCGGCGAAGCGGTCGTACATCGCCAGCGCCCCCCGCGGGTCATCGCCGGAGGCGGTGTTCACCACGCACAGCCGCGGCTCACGCTGCCCGGTCAGCCGCAGAGCGTGCTCCAATTGCACCGGCACCTTGCCGTCCGGCATGAGCATGCCGCCGCCGATCGCTATTACGTGCCGCCG
Source organism: uncultured Actinomycetes bacterium (assembly GCA_963787645.1). GTDB lineage: Bacteria > Actinomycetota > Actinomycetes > Streptosporangiales > Streptosporangiaceae > Palsa-504. Next base: position 115,456 of record CAWBDS010000011.1, read on the forward strand.
CCCGTCCGCTGCCATGCAGGCACGCTAGCGTCGTTACAGCCTGCAAGCAAACCGGCAGCGACTTCGCACCGTAGGTAGCTAAAAGGCCGCTTCTCGAACTATTTATCCTGAACGAGCCGTGGTGGCACGCCCGTGAAGCATGAGCATCACCGGGGCGTTCAGGGTGCGTACCGCACGAGGCGCCCGACCCTCACCCGTCACCGTCCAGGACTGAGATCAGGCGCTCCGCCCCGCGTCGTAGCCCGACGGCGGCTTCGGCCCGGCCTGCCCGTTCGTATTCCAGCGCTGCCGCCTGGCGCTCGGCCGCCTCCGCGCGGACGATCGTTAGCTTCTCGGCATCGGTGAGGACCCGCCGATCGGCCTCCCCGGCGCCCAGGCCGGCCACGGTGCCCGCGAAGTGCGCGCTGCCGGCGCCGGCAGGCTGAGCCGTCCCCTTATCGACTGCCTCGGCGTTGCCGATCGCGCTCAGCGCCGACCGCAACGCTGAGGCGGCACTGGTGTCGCGGCTCCGGATGGCCGCGCCGAGCGCCCGGCGCAGCCGGGTCCGGATGTCGTCGTCAGGTCGCCCCTGCGGGCCGTTCGGGGACACGCCGTCACTATATGCCTAGCGGGAGCGGACACCGGCGGCGAATTGGCCCGGCATGTATCAGCGGCCGGGCACAGGGCCTCTGTCTGGTTACCCGGGGGAGGAGGGGAGCACCTAGCGCGATTCTTCCGGCGCTGGGTGCGTCCGGGGAGCGGGGACCGCCCCGGCTTGTTCACACAGGCCGGGGCGGCGTTCCGCCGAGCCAGGTAAATATTCCGCCCGGGTATCTGAGGGCTTCTCATCTCGCGATAAAGTTGCGGTGCGACTTGCAGTGACCCGTATCGTGGCATCGAGCCAGCGGCAAGACGGTGAGCTGGGCCAGACTTTGCCATCTCGCTTCAAAGACGGCGGATACCGGAAATCTCAACGATACAGGATCAGCCCTCGTTCTTTAAACAGATCGGGTATCTCCAGCCCGCGTCTAAGCCGCGCAGCGGCGCGGCTTACCGTGCGCCCGCCGTGGATACGCAACGCCTAACCCGGTCACCTGGATCAACGCGGTTGCCGGCCTGGCCCGGCAACCCGGGCGGCGCGGCCGCCGTCTTTGGCTACCGGCCCGGGCAATGTGAACGCCGGGTCGTTTCGTCATGACTGGAATAGTGGCAAACGGTTCCGTAAGGTAGCCGGGGCACGGCCCGGGACCCCTGCGTACCAGCGGCTTTAGGTGCGCGGCTGGGTACCGGTGGTTACTTCCTCCGCGTCTTGAAGTATGCGCTGGCCGACGTCGCCGAACAACACTCAATGAATATCTCGCCCCGCTGTACTCTTATAGCCCCGCGATCGTCTACGCTTATGCACAATTCAACGAGTGAACGGAGTACGCGTGGCCCAGAAGATCCAGACCTTGTTCATCGACGACATCGATGGCAGCGAGGCCGAGGGCACCGTCCGCTTTGCGCTGGATGGTGCAGAGTACGAGATCGACCTGAACGCCAAGCATGCCGAGGCGCTGCGGAAGTCGCTATCCCGTTATATTGAGGCGGCGCGGCGGAGCTCCGGCACGGCCCGGCGGCCAGGCTCGCGGCGGACGCAAAGCGGCGACCAGTGGACTCAACACCACAGAGGTTCGCGAGTGGGCCAAGGCTCAGGGCATTGAAGTCAAGGACCGCGGTCGCGTGCCAGCTGAATTGGTGGTCAGGTTCCGGGCCGCCACCGGAAACTGACCGGCCCGGTCAGCGCCTAATCGAGACGGAAGCTCATGTGCACGCCCGCTATCCAACGTGCACATGAGCTCCGTCCGGCATCCCCGCGGCGGATTACGGTGTCTAATTCCCGGGGGTGGCGCGAGTGATGATGGCGGCGGTGTCGATTCCGGAGGGCAGCGTGCCGAACGCGCGGCCCCATCCGGCGACGCCGGAGTCGGCCAGCCGGGACCCGATGAACGCGTCCGCCACCGCGGGATGGCCGTGGCGGGCCAGCAGCGCGCCCTGCAGGGTGAGGGCCATGGCCTCGGCGAGATGGCGGGCCCTGGCTTCGCTGGGGTCCTCGAGTTCCTTACGCAGCTGGCTGACCGCCTGATCCAGGCGGCTGTCCGCCCCGGCGGCCAGGCCGAGCTCGGCGAAGAACGCCTCGGCCGACTCGGGCCGCCTGGTCAGGGCGCGCAGGGCGTCGAGCGCGGCGACGTTGCCCGAACCCTCCCATATCGACGCCAGCGGCGCCTCCCGGTACAGGCGGGGCATGCCCGACTCCTCGACGTAGCCGTTGCCGCCCAGGCATTCCAGGGCCTCGGCGGCGTGCGCGGGGGCGCGCTTGCACGCCCAGTACTTGGTCGCGGCCAGGGCCAGGCGGCGGAATGCCGCCTCCTGCCCGTCGCCGCGTACCGCCCGGTCGGTGGCTCCGGCCAGCCGGAACGCCGCGATCGTCGTCGCCTCCGACTCGATCGCCAGGTCGGCCAGCACGCTGGCCATCATCGGCTGGTCGGCCAGCTTGCGGCCGAAGGCCGTCCGGTGCGCGGCGTGATGCGCGGCCAGCCTCACCCCGGCCCGCATCCCGGTGGCCGTGCCCAGCACGCAATCCAGCCGGGTCATGTTCACCATCTCGATGATGGCGCGGACGCCGCGTCCCTCCTCGCCGACCAGCCAGGCGATCGCCTGCTCGTACTCGACCTCGGCCGACGCGTTCGACTTGTTGCCGAGCTTGTCCTTCAGCCGCTGCAGGCGCATGCCGTTCCTGGTGCCGTCGGGCAATACCCGGGGGAGCAGGAAGCAGGACAGCCCGCCGGGCGCCTGGGCGAGCACCGCGAACAGGTCGCCCATCGGCGCCGAGGTGAACCATTTGTGCCCGGTCAGCAGATAGGTCCCGTCCCCGTCGCCGGCCGGCGCCGCGCGGGTGGTATTGGCCCGGACGTCGGAACCGCCTTGCTTCTCGGTCATTGACATGCCCGCCAGCAGGCCCCGCTTGGTCTGCGGCGGCCGCAGGCCGAAGTCGTACTCCGGGGCGGCCAGCAACGACTCGAAACGCTCGGCCAGGCCGGGGGCTTGCCGCAGCGTCGGCACGATGGCGTAGGTCATCGACACCGGGCAGCCGTGCCCGGCCTCGGCCGCGCTCCACACGTAGAAGCCCGCCGCCCGGGCCACGTGAGCCCCGGGACGCCCGTCGCGCCACGGCGCGGCGTGCAGGCCGTGTCCCACGGCCACGGTCATCAGCTCATGCCAGGCCGGATGGAATTCCACCTCGTCGATGCGGTGGCCGAACCGGTCGTGGGTGCGCAGCGCCGGCGGGTTCTCGTTCGCCTGGCGTCCGAGCTCCCGTGCCCACGCCGAGCCGGCCAGGTGGCCGAGTTCGCGGACCCCGTCCTCGGCCCAGCCGGCGCCCTCCCGGCGCAGCGCGCCGAGCATCACCGGGTCATCGGCGACGTTATACCCGGTCAGCTCGGGTGGCTGGTTGAAAACTTCGTGCGTCGGCGGCATGAGCGGTTCCCTGCCTCGCGTCCGTCTTTCCGTCATTGAAACCCGGTCTTTCCGTCATTGAAACATGGTGCGCTCAGGCCCGGGGGCCCATGGCCGCCACGGCCAGGGCGACGGTGGCCGCTATCTCGGCCAGCGCGCCGAGCACGTCACCGGTGATGCCGCCCAGGCGGCGCACGGCGTGCCACTGCACCACCTGGGCGGCGGCCAGGCCCGCGACGACGGCGGCCGGCAGGGTCCAGCCGAGCGAGCCGCCGTCGGCCGTCGCCGAGATCACCACCGCGGCGACCGCCGCCGCCAGCACGGCCAGCGTGCTCGCGGCCGGGATCGCGAGGCGGACCGTGCCCGCCACCAGGGCGCCGAGCCCTTCCGGCCTGGCCGCGGGCACGCCCCGCCGGCAGGCCCAGGTCAGCGCGAGCCTGCCGGTGACGACCGCGGTGATCAGCGCGGCAGGCCCGCGGCCGCCGCCGGACGATTCAGCGTGGCTGAGCGCGGTGACCTGGATGAGCAGCGTCAGCACCAGCGTGACCACGCCGAACGGCCCGATGTCGGAACGGCGCATGATATCGAGCGCGGCTGAGGCGGGCTTGCCGCTGCCCAGGCCGTCGGCGGTGTCGGCCAGGCCGTCCAGGTGCAGCCCGTGGCTGAGCAGGGCGAGCGACGCCACCGCCAGCACCGCCGCGGTCAGCGGACCGGACCCGAGCGGATGATCCGCCACGACCAGGACGGCGGCGGCGGCGGCGCCGAGCAGCAGTCCCACTGCCGGGGCCCAGGCCATGGCCGCGCCCGCGGTCGCCGCCGTGGGCCGGGCCGGTGCCGCTGTCCGCGGTGAGCGCCATGGAATCACGGTGAGCAGCGTCACCGACAGCCTCAGCCCGTCCCGGTTCATGCGGCAAGAGCCTATCCTCTTGGCGCATAAAGACGTACTATCTTGATCCAGGGGTCCGAACGCGACGGGACGGCGGTGGCAGTGGCGTGTCCGAATGGTGGTCGATAGAGGTCTTCGACGCATCTGAGCTTCCCGCTCGCCGGTGGAAGGACTCTTACCAGGAACAGCTCACCGAGGCGGCGCTCAGCAACGGCGCCACCGAGTGGGCGTGGCACGAGCATCGGTACGGTGTCGTGTTCGAGGTCCGGTTCGGCTCCGAGGAGCAGTGGGAGGTTTTCCGCGCCCTCCCGGCGGTGCGCTCGGCCCTTGACGGCGCCCCCGACCCGGTGAACGGCCTGATAGTTTACCGGGGCCGCGGCGGCATGTCGGGACCGCGGAAACCCCGCAGGCCCAAGCCGTCTCCCAGCGCGAGCGCCATGGCTTTGCCCGAGCCGGAACAGGAGCCCGTACTGCGCCTGACCAACGCCTGAGGCTGGGCCTGCCTGTCCGCGGCGGCTAGATTCCCATCTCATGGGTGAAGCATCCGACCAGACGGTGCAGGATGGGGGCATGAGGGAAACGCGAGTCATGACCGAGGGCCTGTGGGCCGCGATCGAGCGAAGCGGCTACTATCCCGGCCTGGTTTCCGATGCGGTCGCTTCCGCGCTCGGGTCGGAACCTGTCACCGCCTTTGTCGTTCACCACGACGCGATGTTCGATCCGGGTATGGAGGTGCGTCGCCATATGACGGTGCTCGCGCTGACCCCGACCCGGCTGGTTTACTCGCACACCGACGAGCATCCGGCCGAGGATCCCGACAGCCGGCCCCGCGCGGAGACCAGCACGGAGGCCATACGGTTCACCCGGATATCTTCCGTGGCCGTGAGCCGCGTGGTCCCCGACCCGGCGGCCTACATGCCCGGCGTCACCATGCCGTCGGAGGCCATGCTGACCATCGGCTGGAACGTGCTCTCCCACCTGGAGCTCGAGCCCGCGCACTGCGGCGACGAGAGCTGCGAGGCCGACCACGGCTACCTCGGGACGATCACCGCCGACGATTTCTCGCTGCGGGTGAGCGAGGCCGCGAACGGCGAGGACGCAGTGCGCCAGCTGCTGGCTTTCGCGCGGGAACTCGCCGACGCCACCGCCGGATAACGCGGGGTCGTTTTGCCGCTGCCGACGGTCCGGTGGCACGATGTTCCGGCAAGGCGCGTTGGGCACGGCGGCAGGGTGCCCGGACGCTGAGAGGCACCCACGAGTAGCAGGTGAGGATTTCCGTATGACGCTGGAGCCGAGACATCCTCCGACCGTGCCGTCCTACGGGACGGCGACCCTGGCTGACCTGTCATCGTCGATCCTCGCCTCCCTTGATCCAGAATCACCCGGATCGCAGAACGTCCTCGGCCTGCCGTCCGCGCAGCGTGCCTGCCTGCTGATCGTGGACGGGCTGGGGTGGAACCTGCTTCGCGACCATCCGGCCGCCGCGCCGTTCCTGTCCGAGCTGGCCCGGGACGCCAGGCCGATCACGGCCGGGTTCCCGTCCACCACCGTGACCAGCCTCGGCTCGCTGTGTACCGGGGTCCCGCCCGGTCGGCACGGGATACTGGGCTATCAGGTCATCATTCCCGGCGAGAACCGCCTGCTCAACGGCCTGCGCTGGGATTCGAGGGTGGATCCTCGCCGGTGGCAGGCGCGGCCCACGATCTACGAGCGGGCCGCCGCGGCCGGCATCGCCGCCGTGCACGTCGCGCAGGGCTCCTTCCGCGGCACCGGCCTGACCGAGGCCACCATGCGCGGTGCGGACTACTGGCCCGCGGACAGCATGGGCGCCCTGGCCGCGCAGGCCGCCGCGGCGCTGGCCGAGAACGGGCGCGTGCTGGTGACGGTGTACCACGGTGACCTGGACGGGACCGGGCACGCGTTCGGCGTGGCCTCGGAAGCCTGGTACAACCAGCTGGCGCACGTCGACAAGCTGGCCGAACAGCTCGCGGGCGCGCTGCCGTCCGGCACCCACCTGTACGTGACCGCGGACCATGGCATGGTGGACATCGGGCCCGAGGACCGGATCGACGTGGACCTCATGCCGCAGCTGCGAGCCGGGGTGGCCCTGCTCGGCGGCGAACCGCGGGCCAGGCACGTGTACGCGCGGTCCGGCGCCGCCCCGGATGTGCTGGCCACCTGGCGGGGGGTGCTGGGCGACCGGGCCTGGGTGCTGGCCAGGGACGAGGCCATCAAGGAGGGCTGGTTCGGCCCGGTGGACGCCGCGCTGGCCGACCGGATCGGCGATGTGGTGGCCGCCGCCACCGGATGCTTCGCCGTGGTGGCCACCGAGACGGAGCCGAGGGAATCGGCACTCACCGGGATGCACGGGTCGCTCACCCCGTCCGAGCAGTTCGTTCCGGCGCTCACCTTCAGCGCCCGGTGACCGCCCCGCATACCGTGACCCGGCCCCGGTAAACAAAGGGTTAATAGACGGCGGGACCAATTCTGGCCCGTCAGGTCGTGGCCGAAGCTGTGGTGCCGGTTCTCGCCGTCCAGGGTGAATCCGGCCCGCTGGTAAATCCGCCTGGCGTCGGCGAGCACGTCGTTGGTCCACAGGGTGATCCCGGAATACCCGGCCCGGCGGGCGAAGCGGAGCACCTCGTCCACCAGCCGGGAACCGATGCCCAGGCCCCGCGCCCAGGGTTCCACGAGCAGCAGCCGCAGCCGCGCGGTGGTCTGGTTCTCGCGCACGCAGAACACGCAGGCCGCCCGGGTGCCGTCGACCTCGGCGATCCAGGCCGCTTCCGCCGCCGGGTCCCGGTGTTCCAGGTAGTCGGCGACGATCCTGGCCACCAGCGCCTCGTATGAGCTGTCCCAGCCGAACTCCTCCGCGTACACCGCCGCGTTCCGCTGCACCACCCAGCCCATGTCACCGGCCCGCGGCTCCCGGAGCACGTAGCCGCGCGGACGTGGCGACTCGGTGAGGATCTCGGTGATCACCCGCATGGCCTCCAGCAGCCTGCGGCGGTCTTCGTCACGGACGCCGGCCAGCATGCCGCTGGTCTGCTCGGCCGACCGGGCGTCCAGCCGGGCCACGGCGGCGCGGCCGGTCCCGGTCAGCCGGATGACCTGGCGTCGCCCGTCCGCGGCCGAGCGTTCCTTGCTGATCAGGCCGTCGGCTTCGAACCGGGCCAGGATGCGGCTCAGATAGCCCGCGTCGATGTCGACCGTGTGCCGCAACTCGGTGACCTCGCTGGCATCGCGCCGCGCCAGCTCGAACAGCAGCCTGGCCTCGGTCAACGAGTAGGGGCTGCCCAGGTACTTGCCGCGCAGCAACCCGATCACGTTGGTGTAGAACCGGTTGAACTCCCGGACCGCGGCCACTACCCCTTCGTCCCCTTCGTCCACTGTCTCCGCGGAGCCCCGGTCCACGGCGGACGCCTCAGCCAGCTCGCTCATCTCACTCCCCATATCGTTGCCTAAGTCAACTTTACTCCTGCTCTTGGCAAGAATAATAGAATGAGAGCGTCAGCACTATCAGAGGTCGGAGGGTGACACGGATGCGGATGCGGACGCTCGGCGGTACCGGGATCAAGGTCAGCTCGTACTGTCTCGGCGCGATGATGTTCGGCGCCTGGGGGAATCCCGACCACGAGGACAGCGTCCGGATCATCCACGCGGCGCTGGACGGCGGCATCAACTTCATCGACACCGCGGACGTGTACTCGGGCGGGGAGTCCGAGGAGATCGTCGGCCAGGCGCTGCGCGGCCGCCGGGACGACGTGGTGCTCGCCACCAAGGCCCATTCCCCCATGGGCGCCGACGTCAACATGCGCGGCAACTCGCGGCGCTGGATCGTGCGCGAGGTGGAGAACAGCCTTGGCCGCCTGCAGACCGACTACATCGACCTGTACCAGATGCACCGCCCGGACCCGGACACCGACGTCGACGAGACCCTGTCCGCGCTTTCCGACCTGGTGCGCAGCGGCAAGGTGCGCGCGATCGGCTCCTCCACGTTCCCCGCCGAGCAGATCGTCGAGGCACAGTGGGTCGCTCGCGATCGCGGCCACGAGCGGTTCCGCTGCGAGCAGCCGCCCTACTCGATCCTGGTCCGCGGCATCGAGGGGTCGGTGCTGCCGACCTGCCAGAAGTACGGCATGGGCGTGATCGCGTGGAGCCCGCTGGCCGGCGGCTGGCTGACCGGCCGGATCCGCAAGGACACCGACGTGGACATGACCAAGGGCCGCGCGCAGCGGCTGCCGCAGCGCTTCGACCCGGCGCTGCCGGGAAACGTGGCCAAGCTCGACGCGGTCGAGGAGCTCATCAAGATCGCCGCCGACGCGGGATGCTCACTGACCCACCTGGCGCTGGCGTTCGTGGTCGCCCATCCGGGCGTGACGTCCGCCATCATCGGGCCGCGGACCATGGACCAGCTGACCGACCTGCTGGCGGCCGCGGGCACGGCGCTGGACGACGACGTGCTTGACCGCATCGACCAGGTCGTGCCGCCGGGCGTGACGCTGAACCCGGCCGACGCCGGCTGGCAGCCGCCCGTGCTCACCGAACCCGCCCTGAAGGACGCGCGCCGCCGCCCCCAGGCTGACCGGGCCGCCGCCTAGCCGCGGCTGGCCTCGGGTCAGCGCGCTCGGGGCTGCTTGGGCGGCCCGGGTTCGGGGGGCGGCGGAGGCGAGGGAATGGCGCCGACGTCGGGCGCGGTTTCCGGCCACACCAGCAGGACGGGACAGGGGGCGTGGTCGACGACGAAGCGGGCCGCCTTGCCCAGGCTCTTGGGGCCGAGCCGGGACAGGTCGCCGTCCCGCGCCATGATCAGGAGATCCGCGTCCGCGCAGGCACGCACCACGGCCCGTTCGGTAAATCCATGAATTTCCAGCCTTTCGCACCTGCGCCCGAGCCTGCGTTCAGCGGCATCCAGAAGCTCGCGCGCCGCGGCCGCGGCCATCTCGTCGAGCCTGCTGCCCGGGTCACGGCTGCCCCGGCCGAACAGCCCCAGGTGGGCGCCGTGCGCCGCCTCTGGCGCCTCGGCCGGGGTGACGTGCACCAAGGTGAATTCCGCGCCCGCGGGCGCCAGGCTGAGGGCCGCGTCCACGCTGGCCCGCCACGTCCCCTCCAAAACCCAGATATATACCGAACGTACCGTGGTCTCACTTACCGTCACCTTGGTCAGCCTCCGGTGGCCTTGAGCATGGCCCACAGGGCCAGCACGGCGAGGACGAGTCCCGCGGGCACGGTGAGCAGCCCCAGCCTGGTGAATTCCCCCAGATCGGGCGCGGACCCATGCCGCTGCAGGATGCGGCGCCACAGCAGCGTGGCCAGCGAGCCGGTGTAGGTGAGGTTCGGGCCGATGTTGACGCCGAGCAGCACGGCCAGCACCGCGCCCGCCCCCGACGGCGCGGCCAGCGGCAGCAGCGCCAGCACCGCGGGCAGGTTGTTGCACACGTTGGCCAGCGCGGCGGCCAGCGCCGCCGTGGCCAGCAGCGCGGGCAGCGACGTGCCCGAGGGCAGCAGCGGCGCCAGCGTCCGGCCCAGCCCGTTGCCCACCACCGCGGTGACCACGATGCCCAGCGCGAGCACGAACACCCCGAAGGGGATGTCGGCCGCCCGCACCAGGTCGACGGGCCGCACGCGCCGCCGGGCCAGCGCCCGTACGGCCAGCACGGCGGCGCCCGCGAACGCGGCCCAGGCCGGGTTGACGCCGGCCGCCGAGGCGCCCGCGAACCCGGCCAGCGTAAGCGCCACCACCGCCAGCGTGAACACGGGCAGGCCGGTGCCCTCGCCGTGCACGCGGGCGCCGCGCGGGCCCAGGTCGGTGGCGAAGAACCGCCTGAACACCACGTACTCGGTGCCGATGACCGCCAGCCAGGGCAGCGCCATCAGCGCCGCGAACCGCCCGAACGCCAGGCCGCTGGCGGCCAGCGCGAGCAGGTTGGTCAGGTTGGACACCGGCAGCAGCAGCGACGCGGAGTTCGCCAGGTGGGTGCACGCGTAGACGTGCGGCCGGGCCCGCACCTCCAGCCTGGCCGCGGTGGCGAACACCACCGGGGTGAGCAGCACCACGGTGGCGTCCAGGCTGAGCACGGCCGTGGTCACCGCCGCGATGCCGAACACCTGCGTCAGCAGCCTGCGCGGCTCCGCGTGCTGAGCGGGGCCGGCCGCCGAACGCGCCATCCACGCGCCGCACGCCCGGAACAGCCCGTCGTCGTCGCACAGGTGGGCCAGCACCAAGATCGCGACCAGGAACCCGATCACCGGCCCCAGCCGCCTGGCCTCGGCCGCGGCGTCGCTGACCCTGATCGCGCCGGCCGCGATCAGGATGACCGCGGCCGGCGCGGCCGCGACCGCCTCCGGCCAGCCGCGCGGCCTGCTCACCGCCCACGCCAGCACCGCCAGCAAGGCGATCACCGAAACGATCTCGGCAGCGGCGGCGCTCAGCGTGTTCCTCCCTGGCCGTGAGTGACGCTGCTATCAATGGCAGTGCCACATTCAACCAGGTCGGCGGGAGTGGCGGAGGTGCTAAGGACGCACCTCGTAAACCAGGTTGAACGGGGTCTCGGCCGCGCGCCGGAACCTGGTGAACCCGGCGTCGGTGATCACCTGGCGGATGGCGGCCTCCCCGGCCTGGGCGCCGAGCGCGTAGCCGCCGGCCTGGGACAGCGCGTTCGGCACGCACAGCAGCGTGGAAAAGTTGTAGTACGTCCGCCCGACCGGGTTCATGTTCCCGGCGGCCTGGTCATTGGCGTAGGGCTCGACGATCAGCCAGGTGCCGTCGGGCTTGAGCGCCTGCCTGACGTGCCTGGCCGCGGCGAGCGGGTCACCCATGTCGTGCAGGCAGTCGAAGGTGGCGGCCAGGTCGTAGCCGGCGCCGGAGAACGACGCCGCCGTGGCCACCTCGAACGAGACCCGGCCGGCCACGCCCGCGTCGCCGGCCCGCTTGCGGGCCAGCTCGATGGACTGGTCGTGGTAGTCGGATCCGGTGAACCGGGAGTCCGGGTACTGCTGGGCCAGCAAGATCGTGGAGGCGCCGAGGCCGCAGCCGATGTCGGCCACGTTCCCGCCCGCGCGCAGCTTGTCGTCCACGTCGTCAAGCGCGGGGATCCAGGACGGGATCAGGTTGGCGATGTAGCCGGGCCTGAAGAACATCTCGCAGCCGGTGAACACGTCGGCGTCCTGCTCGTGCCAGCCCAGGCCGCGGCCCGACCGGAACGCCTCGGTGATCCGCGGCACGGCCCGCAGCGTGCCCAGCGCGAGCACGAACGCGCCCGGCGCGTAGACGCCGCCGTCCGGGTCGGACAGCGCGAACGCCTGCTCCTCGGTCATCGAGTAGCGGTCCGCGGCCGCGTCGTACTCGACGTAGCCGCCCGCGGCCTGGCCGCGCAGCCACTCGGCGACATAGCGCGAGCTGGTCTGGGTGCGCGCCGCCAGCTCCTCGGCGCTGGCCGGCCCTTCGGCCAGGGTCCGGTACAGGCCGAGCTGGTGGCCGATGACCACGTTCCCGGCCGCGACCGTCGCGCCCAGGTCCGTGACGAACTTGCCGAGGAACTCGTTGAGCTTGTCGGTGTCTATGGCCATGATCAGACTCCCCTCCATGGAATGCCGTCACGGTCAGCCTGCTCGCGGACCTTGCAGTGGCATTGCAGCCGGGCGGCGACGGATGGGTCTCGCCCCCCGCGTAACCGCCTCCCCGTCGCCCTGAGCCTGCCTGGGGTTCGGCCATAATGACGTGCAGAGCGGCTTTGGGGAACCTGATGTGGTCTCCCGGGCTGCTCAGGTGTAGTTTCGCTGGCGAAGGTTGACGGATCCGATAGCTGGAGGCCACATGAGCATCCTGGGTACCCGGGTGATAAGGACGGAGGACCCGCGGCTGCTCACCGCCGGCGGGGTCTACGTGGATGACCTGCGGACGCCGGAACTCAACGGTGCGGCCCGGCTCACGTTCGTGCGCAGCCCGTACGCGCACGCCCGCATCACCGGGATCGACACCGCCGAGGCGGCCCAGGCGCCCGGGGTGATCGCGGTCCTCACCGCCAGCGACATGGACGACCTGCCGGCGCCACCGCCGGCCTCCGAGGGCGAGGGCGGTGGCGAGGGCGGCCCGATGCCGCTCGGCGGCGCCTGGGCCGAGCCCCTGCTGGCCGTGGACACGGTGCGGTTCGTCGGCGAGCCGGTCGCGGTGGTCATCACCGACGGCAGTTACGCCGGAGAGGACGCCGCCGACCTGGTCAGCGTGGACTACGACCCGCTGCCCGCGGTGGTCGGGCCCGCGGCCGCCCGCGCCGACGAGACCCTGCTGTTCCCCGCGGCCGGCACCAATGTCGCCGTGCAGCACGAGGCGCCGGCCGACGATGCCCCGTTCGACGCGTGCGAGGTGGTGGTCGAGCAGGACGTCGTCAACCAGCGCCTGGCCTGCATGCCGCTGGAGGGCAGGGCCACGGCCGTGGCCTTCCAAGACGGCAAGCTGACCGTGTGGCACAGCTCCCAGAACGCCCAGCTGTGCCGCCTCATCCTGGCCGGCGCCCTGGGCATGGCCCCGGACCAGATCCGCGTCATCGTGCCCGACGTCGGCGGGGGGTTCGGCGCCAAGGTCGGCATCGACCGGGACGCGCTCGTCGTCGCCTGGGCGGGCAGGAAGACCGGCCGGGCCCTGCGCTGGGCCGAGACTCGCAGCGAGAACCTGGTCGGCATGACCCAGGGCCGGGCCCAACTGCAGCACGTCAAGATCGGCGGCAATCGGGACGGCCGCATCCTGGCGTACCGGATCGACGTCACCCAGGACACCGGGGCGTACCCGCGGGTCGGCGGGTTCCTGCCCGGGCTCACCTGCCTGATGGCGCCCGGCGTATACGACATCCCGGAGGTGCAGGCCGGCTTCCGGGTCGTGGTCACCAACGCCACGCCGGTCCACGCCTACCGCGGCGCGGGCCGCCCGGAGGCCACGGCCGCCATCGAACGCGCGGTCAACCTGTTCGCCGCCGAGATCGGCATGGACCCGGCCGAGGTCCGGCGGCGCAACTTCATCGCCCCCGACAAGTTCCCGTTCCAGACCAAGACCGGCGCCCTGTACGACACCGGCCGTTACGCCGAGGCCCTGGCCAAGGTGCTGGCCGCGGCGGGCTACGACGAGCTGCGCCAGGAGCAGGCGCGGCGGCGGGCCAGCGGCGACGTCAAGCAGCTCGGCATCGGCCTGTCCGCCTACGTGGAGATCACCGCGGCCGACGCGGCCGCCGGGGAGACGGCCAAGCTCGTAGTCTCCGATGACGGCTCCGCGACCGTCTACACCGGGAGCTCGCCGCACGGCCAGGGACACGACACCGCCTGGGCCATGCTGGTCCAGGCGGAGCTCGGCATCCCGATGGACCGGGTCACGGTGACGCACGGCGACACCGACCTGATCCCGGTGGGCGTGGGCACCTACGCCTCCCGCTCACTGCAGCTCGGCGGCTCGGCGGTGCACAAGGCGGCCATCGAGGTCAAGGACGAGGCCCGCCGCCAGGCCGCCGGCATGCTCGAGGCCGCGGAGGCCGACGTGGTGCTCGACACTGACACCGGGAAGTGGCAGGTCCGCGGCGACCCGGACACCGCCCTGTCCTGGGGACAGATCGCGGGCCACGCCAGCGGCGGCAGCCTGATCGCCGACGTGAGCTTCACCGCGGACCGGCCCACGTTCCCGTTCGGCGCCCATGTCTCCGTGGTGGAGGTGGACACCGAGACGGGCAAGGTGACGCTGCTGCGGCAGGTGACCGTCGACGACGCAGGACCGGTGCTCAACCCGGTGCTCGCCGAGGGCCAGCGGCACGGCGGCATCGCCCAGGGCGCGGCCCAGGCGCTGCTGGAAGAGGTGCTCTACGACGCGGAGGGCAACCCGCTCACCTCCACGCTGGCCGACTACGCGGCCATCTCAGCACCCGACCTGCCCAGCTTCGAGCTGGTGAACAGCGAGACGCGGACTGACTTGAACCCGCTCGGCGTCAAGGGCATCGGCGAGGCAGGCACCATCGGCGCCACCCCGGCCGTCCAGAACGCGGTCGTCGACGCCGTCGCGCACCTGGGTATCAGGCACATCGACATGCCGGCCACGCCGCAGCGGGTGTGGACGGCGATCAACGAGGCACGGAAGGCGAGTAACCAGTGAAGGTCGACCTGACCGTCAACGGCAAGGACATCACGGCGGACGTCGAGGACCGCATGCTGCTCGTGCATTTCCTGCGCGATGTGGCCGAGCTCACCGCGACCAACGTCGGCTGCGACACCACCTCCTGCGGTGCCTGCACGGTGCTGATGGACGGGGAATCGGTGAAATCCTGCACCGTGCTGGCCGCGCAGGCCGGCGGGCACGAGATCACCACGGTCGAGGGCCTGGCCGACGGCGCGCAGATGCACCCGGTGCAGCGCGCCTTCCACGAGGAGCACGGGCTGCAGTGCGGGTTCTGCACGCCGGGCATGGTGATGGCGATCGTGTCGCTGCTGAAGGAGAACCCGCACCCGACCGAGGAGCAGGTCCGCACGGGCCTGGAAGGCAACCTGTGCCGGTGCACCGGTTACCACAACATCGTCAGGGCCGCGCTGGCGGCGGCCGGGAATCCAGCGGAGGTGTCCTCGTGATCCCGTCGTCGTTCACCTACCGGAGGGCGGCCTCGGCCGAGGAGGCCCTGGACCTCGCGGCCGAGTACGGCGAGGACGCCAAGTTCCTGGCCGGCGGCCACTCGCTGCTGCCGCTGATGAAGCTGCGCCTGGCCGCCCCCGAGGTGATCATCGACCTCGGCGACCTGCGCGACCTTTCCTACATCACCGACCAGGGATCCCACGTCGCGATAGGCGCGCTGACCAGGCATCACGACGTCGAGAATTCCGAGCTGCTGGCCAGTGCCGTGCCGCTGCTGGCCCACGCGGCCGGCCAGGTCGGTGACCCGCAGATCAGGCACCGGGGCACGATCGGCGGTTCGGTCGCGCACGCCGACCCCGCCTCCGACCTGCCCGCGGTGCTGCTCGCGCTGAACGCCACGGTGGTCGCGCGCGGCCCGGACGGCACGCGCGAGATACCGATAGGGGAGTTCTTCCAGGGCCTGTTCGAGACCACGCTGGAACCAGGCGAGCTGCTCACCGAGATCCGGGTGCCCAAGCCCGCCGACGGCGCCTGGTCCTTCCAGAAGTTCACCCAGCGGGCGATCGACTGGGCCATCGTCGGCTGCGCCGTCCAGGACGGCCGGGTAGCGCTGGTCAACATGGGCGCCACCCCGCTGCGCGCCACCGCGGTCGAGTCCGCCCTGGCCGCCGGCGCCAGCCCCGCCGACGCCGCCGCCCACGCCGCCGAGGGCACCAGCCCCGCCGACGACATCCGCGCCAACCGCGCCTACCGCGAGCACCTGGCCCGGGTCCTGGTCTCCCGTGCCCTCACGGAGGCAAATTCAAGGTCATTATCCCGAACGTACATAGGCCAGCCACCTTGTCGCAGCCCGCGGTCGTCAGGTCCTGCGCCGGGTTACGAACACGTACTCCTGGCTGTCGTCGGTGAACGGCTCGCCCGCGAAGCCGCCGTACAGCGCCATGACCTCAAGGTCGGCGACATCGATCAAGCCGAGCCATTCGTTCTTGGTCGCCCACCATAGGGAGCTTTGCGCGCCGTCGTCGCGGAGGATGTCGATGCGGTTGTCGCCCACCGCATACCCGATGCGGTGCGCCACCGGCTCCTGCTGATGCACGCCGTCAAAACGGGCCGCCAGCCGGTGGTCGAACGCGAACGCGTTCCACGCGAAACGTCCGCCCGGGCGGAGCGAGGCGGCCACGCGCTCGAAGGTCCGGCGGCGATCCGCCCAGGTGGGCAGGTGCAGCAGCGCCCGGTACGGGCAGTAGATCAGCGCCGCGGGTTCATCCAGGGTAAGGTCGCGCATGTCGCATTCACGCAGGTCCAGGCGCACCCCCGCCTCGGCCGCACGGGGCCTGGCCTGGGCGAGCATGGCGGGAGAGGAGTCGATCCCGATCACAGGCCGCCCGGTGGCCAGCGCGACCGGGATCGCCACCCGTCCGTTCCCCACCGCCAGCTCAACCACCGCCCCGTCCCTCTCCCCGGCCGCCCGGCCCGCCAGGGCCTCGCATGTCGTCCGGGCCAACCCGACGTAGAACGCCACGTCGGCCGTCATCGGGGCCGACCACTCGTCGTAGCGCTCGGCGAACCGCTCATCCCAGCTCATCCGCTCATGCTCGCACGCGCCGCCAGCCCCAGCCAGTCAATTCCTCCAGCGTCCCGGCCGCTAGGAGCCTGCTGAAAAGGTCGGGGTGCTGATGGCGCGTTTGCCGACTTGGTGTTCGAAGGTCCGGGACAATTCCTGTCATGCAGGGAGGAGAACTCCGACGCGGCGGTGGCCGGGGAGTTCGTGGCCGCCGCCGCCGTTGACGGTCCCGGCAGCGAGCAGCGCCGCGCCCCCGTCCGGTCCAAGGGCGGCGACACCGAGTTCGCAGCAACCCACCTCGGCGACCAGAAGGTCCCGCTGCAGCTGATCATGGCCAAGACCCAGCACAAGTCCTCGCGCACCGTACCCGAGATCCTCAGCGGTCGTCGGCACGCCCTTCGCCTGAATAAAAGCTGCCGGGATCTCGAAGATCACGCTCATTGGTTTGTGTCCATTCACGGGGGTTCTGGTATTCCGGAGTGGTCGTCCCTTCAGAGGGCGGCGCGATGCCGGGCAAGGAAGGCGCGCTCGATTGTGTTGGTGGTGAGTTCGATGGCCCGGTCGTAGGCGGCTACCGCCTCGTCGCGGCGGCCCGCACGCGCGAGCAGGTCGGCGCGGGCGGCGTGGTACGGCTGGTAGTTCTCGAGCGCGGCCGGGTCGATCTCGGCGAGAGCGTCGAGGCCCTCGGCCGGCCCGTGGAGTTCGGCGATGGCCACCGACCGGTTCAGGGCGGCGACGGGGCTGGGACGGAGAGCGCAGAGCTGGTCGTAGAGGGCGATGATCTGCGGCCAGTCGGTGGATTCGGCGGTGGGCGCGTCGGCGTGGACCGCGGCTATGGCCGCTTGGATCTGGAACGGGCCGGGCTGGTTGCGGCGCAGGCACCCGCGCACCAGCTCGTGGCCTTCACTGATCAGCGTCCGGTCCCATCGGTTGCGGTCCTGGCCGGCGAGACGAACCATCGTCCCGTCGGCAGCGATGCGAGCGGCACGGCGGGACTCGGACAGCAGCATCAAGGCGAGCAGTCCGATGGCTTCGGGTTCGTCGGGCATCAGCCCGGCGAGGGTCCGCCCGAGCCGGATGGCTTCGGTGGACAGGTCGGTTCTCGTCAGCGTCTGCCCTGAGGTGGCGGTGTGACCTTCGGTGAAGATGAGGTAGATCGCCGCGAGGACGGCGTGGAGCCGGGCCGGGAGCTCCGCAGCCCCAGGTACGCGGTAGGAGGCGTGGTTGTCGTGAAGTTTGCGCTTGGCCCGCACGATCCGTTGCGCCATCGTCGCCTCAGGCACCAAGAACGCCGTGGCGATCTCGCCCATCGAGAGACCGGCGAGGAGCCGCAGGATGAGACCGACCTGGGCGTCAGCGGCCAGGGCGGGGTGAGCGCAGAGGAACATGAGCCGCAGCTGGTCGTCGGCGACGACATCGACGAAATCGTCGAGCCTGTCAAGTTCGGGATTGTGGTCCGGTTCCATGCTGTCGATCCGTAGCCGGCGGGCAGCGAGATGCCTCTCGCCGCGGGTTGATTCGCGTCGCAGCCAGTCGATGGCGCGGTTGCGGGCGGTCGTGGTGATCCAGCCACCCGGGTTGGGCGGTGTCCCCGTCTTGGGCCACTGTTCGGCTGCGATAGCGAAGGCCTCCGCCACCGCGTCCTCGGCGAGATCGATATCGCCGAGGACCCGGATCAAGGTGGCGGTGCAGCGGCCGGCTTCGCGCCTGAAGACCTCATCGAGCGGGCCGGTCATCCTTGGGCGGGGCGAACTTCGACAGTTTCCCCGCTGGCCGCGGCCGCTTTGCCGGCCCATTCCAGGGCGGCGTCGAGGTCGGACGCTTCGATGACCCAGAAGCCGCCCATTTGCTCCTTGGTTTCGGCATACGGACCGTCGGTCATCGACACCTCTCCTCCGGAGGACCGCACGACCGTGGCCGATGACGCGGGCTGCAGGCCGGCGGCGAACACCCAGGCGCCTGCCTTCATGAGTTCCTCGTTGAACGCTCCCACCTGGGCGGCACGGCGCTGCGCGTCAGGGGTGGAGAAGTCGGTCTCGTAGGTGTCGTCGTGCCAGACGGAGATCAGGTATTGCGGCATCGTGGCTGCTCCTCGTTGTAATCGGATCGGGTCGGGTGGGTCAGTCAGCGTGTCGTGCGAGCACAGGAACAATGATCCCCGCGGCAAGAAGGTGCAGAGCGACAAGGGCGATCTTGCTCGCGGTTGTGTCCGCGAACGCCGCAGGGGCGGCACAGGAGAGCGCGGTGAGCCCGGCAGTGATCCGGATGAACCGCTGACGAGCTGCGGAGCCGCGCCGGATCAGCACGGCCAGGAGCACCCCGCCGCCCACCGCCGCGAGGAAAGTGAGCTGGGCGAAGGCCGCTAGCGGAATCTTGCCGTGCACAGCCAGCGGGATTCCGCCGCCCCGCAGGACAGCCGCGCCGGCAGTGGTGGCCGCGGCGGCCAGCGCACCGGCGGAGGCGGTGGCCCGCGGCAGCGTCCTGGTCAGCCGGTGCCGGGTGACGGTGGCGCCGGGAGAGGCGGTGACGGTGGACATGATCGGCTCCTTTCGCGGCGGCGCCATCTGCGCCGCTCACCATGCCCACGAACGGCCACCGAGAATTCGACACCCGCACTCGGGAGAATCTTTGTGTCCATTCGCAGGGTGGTCGCGGGCGTGAGGCTGGGGCGACACGTCGTGGCGAGTGCTTGAACTTGCAGTTGAGGCTGAGCACGATCGTGGCTTGTGCCTGATGTGCCTGATCTGCCTGCCGGGGGCGGGGAGCAGCGTGAGCTGCTGGTCCGGCTGCAGGCCGTGATCGAGGCGAAGGACACCGAGATCGGGGTGCTGCGGTCGGGGCTGGACGCGGAGCGGGAGCTGCGGCGGCGGCTGGAACTGCGGGTGGCGGAGCTGGAACGGCGGCTGGATCAGGACAGTGCCGACTCCGCCGACGCCGACGTCGAAGGAGAGCATCGGGGCACGCGAGCGGCACAAGGCGCGGCGACGCCAGCGGCAGGAATCGGGACGGGACCGGCGCAAGGACCGCAAGCCGGGCGGGCAGCCCGGGCATCCGGGGATGGGCCTGTCCCGGGACCCGGACCCGGACGAGACGAAGCCAGCGGAGCCGCCTGCGGAGTGCCGGCGGTGCAAGGCGCCGCTGGCCGACGCGGCGATCGCGGGCTCGCGGTGGGCGCAGGTCTTTGACGTCGAGGTGGTCCGGAAGGTGACCGAGTGGCTGTTGCCGGGGCTGGAGTGCCCGTGCTGCCAGGCGGTCACGTTCGCGGGCCCGCCGCCGGGCGCGTATGCCGGGTCGGTGTCCTGCGGGCCGGTGCTGAACGCGGCGGTTATCTTGAGCTTTCGCGTCAGCCAGGTCTGTGACCTGCGGTGTTCCGTCGTGGACAGTGTCGCCGACGAGACACTCGCGGCCTGATTCCGGTTATTTCACCTTTCTGGATCGTTACCTGTTCGGGTCCGTGCTGACCGCTGGTCACCGAGCGCATGGGCGAGCTGGCGGCGGAGCCGGGCGTTCTCGCCGGCGAGCTGCTTGTTGCGGTCGAGGGCGGCGGTGA
Source organism: uncultured Actinomycetes bacterium (assembly GCA_963787645.1). Taxonomy (GTDB): domain Bacteria; phylum Actinomycetota; class Actinomycetes; order Streptosporangiales; family Streptosporangiaceae; genus Palsa-504. Next base: position 135,530 of record CAWBDS010000011.1, read on the forward strand.
GCCTGGCGCGCAGCGACGCATCGGTGGGCCTTTGGGCAGCAGGGACGCCGGCGGCGTTTATCTCTTGCCGCAGCCTGCGGATCTGGCTGCTGATATCGGGTTGGGTATAGAGCCAGGACCGGGAGATCCCCGCAGCCTGGGCGACGCCGGCGAACGTCACAGGAACGCCGGCCCGGTCGAGTTCGCGCAGCGCCTGGACGGCCCTGGACCTGGTCAGCTCATGCCGCCGGGCGGCGGCCTCGGAGAGCGGGTCAGGTGCGCATCGTCGGCCTCGAGGGTGGCGATGATCTTGCCGAGGTTGGCGGCGACCTGCCGGTTCATTTCGGCGACGCGGGCCTGCCCGTTCGCCTCGGCGGCGGTGATGATCTGCAGGGTCTGCTGCCGCTGGGCGTGGTGCTGAGGGAGGAACTCCGCCGTGGTCACGAACATCGGGCAGGTCAAACAGCTGTTTGCGTGCGGGCAGGTGCGCACCAGGGGAAGCTCGCAGTAACCGTTCGGCAGCGCCTGCGTCGCCCGGGACAGCCGCTGTTTCGCCCATGCTGCGTCGCCGAGCGGGCCGTCGGGGCTGATCTGGACGGGCTGGCCCTGGGCGCCGACTTTGCGGGCCTTCTCCCAGTGCTCGCGGACGGTCTTATCGGACAGCCGGGCATAGCGGGCTGTCATTGCGGGCGAGTCGTGATCAAGTATCTTCTGCACGACATGCTGCGGGACGTCCCGGTTTATCAGGACGGTCCCCAGCGTGTGCCTCCACTGGTGCGGGGTCAGGTGTACCGGTTCGCCATGCTCGTCGCGGATGCCGCAGTCGGCTAGCCAGCGGTAGAGGGCCTTGCGGTAGGTCTGGCCGGCGATGGGCTTGCGTCCTTTGAGGTTGCCGGTAGGGCGGGGGAACAGCACCGGGGCGCCCGCCGGGAAGCGCTGCAGCACTTGCTGTTTCTGCTCGGCGATCATCTGGTGGAGTTCGTCGTCGACGGGGACGAGGGCCTCGCGTTTCATCTTGGTGTTGTAGTAACGCAGGTAGGGGGTGTTGCCCGGCGCTGAAAATCCCCATCTTGGCGGCGTTCACGATGCCGATGGAAAGCCGGGCATTTCGGGCACTGTCGTGGGGGCGGTGTCGGCTACGTCGGCACGGTGCCGGTCTGATGGCATGCTGAGAGCCGTGATTCCGTGTCAGGGCAGGCGAGAGCCAGGAACGGCGCTTCGGTTCAGCCGGCCGGGGCCATATCCAGCAGCCGGCCGCGGGTCAGGATGTTGATCATCGCCCACAGGCTGATGTGCTCCAGCCCGAGCCGGCAGCAGACGACGACGGCCGCGGCGCCCAGGCACTCCAGCGCCCAGCGCAGCTCGCCCCGGCCGGACGGCGCGGGCACGGCGTCCTGGTCGTAGGCGACGGCGGCGCGGATGCCGGTGACGCGCAGCTCGACGGCGGACCGGCGGGCACCGCGGATCCAGCCGCGCACCGTCCCGGCCGGGACATCCAGGTCCAGGGCGATACGGCGGTGCCCGGATCCTCGGACGGCGGCGGCCAGGGCCTGCCCGATCAGTCTGGCCGCGTAGGCGCGGCGCGGCAGCAGCGCGGCGTCGAGGACGACGTGCGTCACCTGGCAGGCGCGGCACAGTGCCCGGTCCGGGCGCGTCGTCACCGAGGCGCCGTGCAGGTCGCGGACGGTGCGCTCGCGGGCGTGCCCCCACGGGCGCAGCGGCTTGCTGCAGTCCGGGCAGCCCAGCTTGCGGCGGGCCAGCGCGATGCCGGCCGCCGCGGTGTCGAAGACCTCGATCATCGTCCATCCCGCCAGGATCAGCCTGACCGCCTCATCTGTCGACGGGGCGGCTGGTGTTGCAGCCTGGCACCACACGGCCTCCCGTGCAACTCAGGCGCCCTGGCCGCCCGGTCACGGCACCGCGCCGACGCGCACGTCCGCTCCCGGCCCGCCGGGCCGCAGGTCACCGTGTCCGGAGGCGATTCATCGGCAAGGTGCCGCCGCTGACCCGACCGCCCCGTCCGCGCATCCCATCGGCACGCTCAACGCCGCAGACAGGCCAAACCATGGGAATCCCTAGCGCCTCTCAACACCCTCCGCGCCTGCGCCGCCGGCCTCTACCCACTCGAAGCAGGCACCGAACTGCCCATCGCCAACGGCACGTTCCTACGCCGCCCCGACTTCACCACCCGGTTTATCACCTGCGGCACCAGTGGCGGCACCCCGATGGCCGCCATCGACTGGGACGCTGCCATCACCGCCCTCGCCAGCGGCGGCCTCCCCTGCTCCGGCGGGGAACGGCGCATCCTCCAGCTATCGGCCAGTCTCGCCGGAGGCATCCCCGTCGACCTCCGCGACACCGTCACCGGCCTCGACCACGACAACACCGCCCGCCTCCTCGTCGCGATCAGGCACGCAGCCGGAAAACGAGCCGAGAACAGCGGACATCAATAGCTGCACCAGCCTTGAGCGGCTGGAACTGCTCCGCTTGCAGCCCTGATGTTCCGTTCGACTCATTAGGATTCTTCGGCTTATACAGTAAAACCTTGAATCTCGCAGTAATCATGTGCACCACATCCTGAACCCTTCTTTCAATCGGCTCGTCATCAAAGCATCGGCCTAGCCCCTCCTTTACCAGATCTTCGATCTGGCCTGGCGTTAGAAGACCGATCTTTCCCTCCACGGGAGCCAGGAGGACGATGATCTCCCGGATAACATCGCTATATTCGTTCGGGTTTCCCGGGTAAACGACGTCAAGAGGATCTGCTTGCTCGAATATCTCCGAAAGGCTTTCAAATACCTGCGGGAATCGGCGCTTGAGTAGCCTTGCTACCGTTTGCCCTTCCTCCAGGGTTTCGATAGCCCAGAACCGGCGCCCGTACTCTGATTCCATCTCACCTCGCAGTAAGGATTGTTTTAAAGACGGCGTTCCCGTTCTTTGCAATCTGGTATACCGCATATCCGTTTTCCCCAAATGGGACCAGCACCCGATCGCTACGGACTGTGTCGGGGATGGTTCCCTCCGGAAACCCGTCCGTTCAGCTTGATTCACCTAGCTCCCGAACCGAGGCCTGCGCTGATTGCACGGTATCAAAGCCTGCCCTCGCCGCCCTCTCTTCGTCGATGTGCCCCATGTTGCTGTTAACAACCTTCCGGGGAATATCTCCGGGTCCGGGCAGGCACCCGTCATCGTTGTGGACAAGGACAAATGTAATGCCCACTGACCCGTAGTAGGGAAGACGATTGTTGTTTTGGTTACTACTAGCCGAAGCTACGTAGACGTCGTGGTCGTTGTTGCCGGGAACGGTGAGGTCCCACATCCACCCGTCATGCTGGACGGGGATGGTTCCGCCGATGACGGTGGCAGTGGTGCCGTCCGCGGTCTTGAGGCGCTCACCTTTCGATATTTTGTTCGCAGAAACCCAGTAGTGCAGATAAACTTCGAGCACCGCAAGCTCGCCCTCGGCGACTGCGGACGCGCCTACTCCACCAGCTGCATACACGAGCACGCCCCGTTAACTGAACTAACTACGATGTTTCAGCAGTTCACGGCAAGGTTTCGGTCACTGACGCTAACTTATCCGCGTGATCGAATCGGATGAGGAACAGGAACGCGATCTGTCCCGGCTCGTGGTGCCGCGGGCGGGCCGTCTCGTGACCACCGGCGATGCCCATGAGCCCTACCAGGTAGTCGGACCTGTCGGCGAGATCGTGGAGCCGGTGTCGGTTTTCCTGCGGGACCTGCTGGCGTCGGGGAAGTCGGAAGCGACGCTGCGGTCGTACTCGGTCGACCTGCTGAGATGGTGGCGGTTCCTGGACGCCGTCGATGTTCAGTGGGACCGGGCGTCGCGGGCCGAGGCGAGAGATTTCAGCTGCTGGATCCAGCTGACGGCCAAGCAGTGGCTGCAGACGTCCCGGCCGCGGGCGGCCCGCCTGTCCTCGCGGGCAGCGGGAGCGCCGAACCCGGTGACCGGCAAGCCCGCGTCCGGCGACGGGTACGCGCCGTCCACCGTGGCGCATAGCGAGACGGTGCTGCGGCGGTTCTACGATTTCCACCGCGACTGCGGGACCGGCCCGGTGCTGAACCCGTTCCCGCTGGATGCCTCCCGCCGCCGTCGCGGCCGTCCGAACGCGCATCACAACCCGATGGACGAGTGGAGGCCCGAGCGGACCGGACGCTACCGGCCGACGGTGCCCAAGCGGATCCCGCGGGCGATCCCCGACGGCTGGTTCGACAAGCTGTTCGCGTCGCTGGCATCGGACCGGGACCGGGCGCTGGTCGCGTTCTGGATCTCCACCGGGGCCAGGGCTGCGGAGCTCCTGGGCATGCGGCAGTGCGACTTCCGTCCCGGAGAGCAGCTGATCAGCGTGGTCCGCAAGGGCACCCGGGCGGTCCAGGAACTCCCGGCGTCGGCGGACGCGTTCGTATGGCACCGCCTCTACCAGCAGGAACTGCTGAGGCTGGGGGTGCCGCGGGGCCGGCGGCAGCCGGCCTGGTGGACATTGCGGCGCCCTTACCGGCCGCTGAGCTATCACGGGGCGCACCGGATGTTCGAGCGGGTCAACGCCTCGCTCGGAGCGGACTGGACCTTGCACGACCTCCGGCATTCTGCAGCGTCCAGGATGTCGCGCGACAAAGAGCTCAGCCTGACCGACGTGCAGTGGGTGATGGGTCATGCCCATTTGTCCACGACGGAAATTTACCTGACGCCCACCCGGGACGAGGTGATCGAGGGCGTGCTCGCCCACCACGCCCGCCAGTCCCGGGTGGAGAAGGCGCCGCCGCCGCAGCCGGCGCCGGGCTATGACCCGAAGTCGCTGTCGGTGCTGTTCGGGCGGCCGTCATGACCGCCATCGTGAAGCACACGATCCGCAGCAATCAGGCAGCTGCGGGCACCGGCACCGGGGCTCCGGCGCAGCCGCGCAACAGCCAGCTGCGCAGGCAGTTCCCGCCCAGGCCCGGCCAGGAATGGTGGCCGGCCACGGCCCAGGGCGAGGACGAGGTGCTCCGGCGGCTGACCTTGCCGCCGTTCCTGGCGGAGATGAAGGCGACCCAGGCCGGCCGGCGGCGCGGGACGGCCAAGCTGCTGCACTGGCTGTCCTCCTTCCCCGGGGACACCTGGCAGCAGCGGTGGGAAGCATCGCAGGCCGAGGACCGCCCGGGCAGTTCCTGGGTCCAGCTGCCGCTCCGGTGGCTGCAGGACAACGGGCTGAGAGCCCCCTCCGACGACAACGACCTGTCGTCCGGTCTGCTGATGCTCATCTGCGCAGACGTGATCCGGCCGGGACTGGCGTGGATGCTGACCAGGACCCACAGGTACCTGGCCATCGTCATGGCCGAGACCCGCGACCCCGCCGGATTCGCCAGGCTCCGCGAACTGGCCGAGGCCGGGCCGGCATCCTCCACGGGCGACGCCCGCTACGCGGCCACCAGGGTCGCGACGCTGATGGCCTGCAAAGGCGGCCTCGTCAGCGACATCACCGTCGGGGACTGCGTGGAACTAGTCGACACCCAGCGGCGGGTCCACGCCCGCGGCGGCCAGAGGAAAGTCGACTTCTACCTGCGGCTGCGAGCCCTCGGCATCTTCCCCGCCGACGCCCCGGCCACGATCCGCGCGTTCGGCCAGGCCCAGGGACAGCTGACCGTCGAGGAACTCGTCGACCGCTACCGGCTGCAGTGCAAGCCGGTCCGCGACCTGCTCGTGGACTACCTGAAGGAACGGCAGCCCGCGCTGGACTACGCCAGCCTGGACTCGGTCTCACGGTCCCTGGCCGGCCTGTTCTGGGCCAGGATCGAGGCCCTGTCCCCGGGCATCACCACACTCGAGCTGCCGCCGGAGGTCACCCGCGCCTGGAAGGAAGACCTGCTGACCATCAAGCGCGGCGTCACTGGCCCGGATGGGCAGCAGACCGTCGTCACCCGCCGGCGGATCAACGCCAAGGACGAGCTCATACGCGTCCGGGCGCTCTACCTCGACATCTCCCAGTGGGCCATGGAGGAACCCGGCCGCTGGGCGCAGTGGGCAGTCCCGAGCCCGGTCAGCGACGCCAAGATCAACTGGGCCAAGGAACGCCGGAGGCGCAAGGCCCGGATGGACCAGCGGACCCGCGAGCGGCTGCCCGTCCTGCCCGTCCTCGCCCGCACCGCCGCCGACCGCAGGACCGCGACCTCCCGCCACCTCCAGGCCGCCATCACGACGCCGCCCGGCGAGATCATCGAGGGCACCGGCGGGACACTGCGCCGGGCCGTCGCGCCCAAGGCCAACGGGCGGCACGTGCGGGCCGAGGACACCGCTGCCGGCAAGCGCCGCAACCTGTCATATGAGGAGGAAGAAGCATTCTGGGCCTTCGCCGTGATCGAGGTCCTGAGACTCACGGGCATCCGCTGCGAGGAACTCCTCGAACTCACCCACCACGGCATCACCGAGTACCGGCTGCCCACGACCGGCGAGCTCGTCCCGCTGCTGCAGATCGCCCCGAGCAAGACCGATACGGAGAGACTGCTCCTGGTCAGCCCCGAACTGGCCGACGTCCTGTCGGCGATCATCAGCAGGCTCCGCGGCCCCGGCGGCGACGTCCCGCTGACCGTCTCCTACGACGTCCGCGAACGAGTCTGGAACCCGCCGATGCCGCTGCTGTTCCAGCGGTCCATCGGCAGCGAGAACCGGGCATTCACCCCCAGCGCGGTCCGCAAGCTGCTCATCAACGCGCTCGCCGCGACCGGCCTCACCGACGCCGCCGGCGACCCGCTCATGTTCTCCCCGCATGATTTCCGCAGGATCTTCGTGACCGACGCCATCATGAGCGGCCTGCCGCCCCACATCGCCCAGGTCATCTGCGGGCACAAGACGATCGACACCACGATCGGTTACAAAGCCGTCTACCCCGCCGAGGCGATCGAGGCCCACCGGGCATTCATCGCCCGCCGCCGGGCAACCAGGCCCAGCGAGGAATACCGTACTCCGACCGAGGAAGAGTGGGATGCCTTCCTCGCTCATTTCGAGAAGCGGAAAGTCTCGGTCGGCACGTGCGCCCGCGCGTTCGCGTCACCTTGTGTCCATGAACACGCGTGCGTCAGGTGCTCGCTCTTGAGACCGGACCCCGCCCAGCGAGGCCCGGCTCGAAGAGATCCGGGACAACCTGCACGACCGCATCGCCGAGGCCGAACGCGAAGGCTGGCTCGGCGAGATCGAGGGCCTCAAGGTCAGCCTCGCCGGCACCCAGGACAAACTAGCCCAGATCGACGCGACCTTGCAGCGCCAGGAACAGGCCGTCCACCTCGGCATGCCCGCGTTCCCCGACATCGCCGGCCGCTCCGTCCCCGGCCCGGAAGGACAGCAATGACCACCCTGACCCCGCCGGCTCGGCGACGCGCTGCGCGCAGGCGCCTGCGGCATCCATCCCCTCGAAACCGGCACCAGCCTGCTCATCGACTGCGGCAACTGGCTGCACCGAACCGACTTCACCAGCAGGTTCATCGCCACCGGCACCAGCATCAGCGACGGCGTCACCCTGCTCGCCAGCACCGACTGGGAAGCCGCCATCACCGCCCTCCACGCCGGCGAACTCCCCGCGAGCGGAGGGGAACGGCGCATGCTCCTCCTGGCCTCCAGCATCGCCGGCGGAACCCTCGTCAGCCTCAACGACGCCCTGCCCGGCATCGACCGCCGCAACGCAAGCCTCGCCGTCCGCGCCGTCGCCCATGCCGCCGGGCTCCCAGATCCATATCAAGAAACAGATAAACGGGAATGAAACGGTTAGTTCAGAGAAACAACTGTTCGCATGCGGGCAGGTCTTGACGAGGGGCAGCTGGCAGTAGCCGTTGGGCAGTGACTGGGTGGCGCGGGACAGCCGCTGCTTCGCCCATGCCGCGTCGCCGAGCGGCCCGTCGGGGCTGATCTGGACGGGCTGGCCCTCGGCGTTCACCTTGCGGGCTCGTTCCCAGTGCTCGCGCACGGTCTTATCGGACAGCCGCGCATAGTGAGCGGTCATGAGCGGCGAGTCGTGATCGAGGATCTTCTGCACGACATGCTGCGGGACGTCCTTGTTTATCAGGACAGTTCCTAGCGTATGGCGCCACTGATGGGGCGTCAGGTGCACTGACTGTCCGTGCTCGTCGCGGATGTCGCAGTCTCCCAGCCAGCGGTAGAGCGCTCCGCGGTAGGTGCGGCTGGAGACGGGTCTGCGCCCGTTGAGGTTGCCGTTCTGCCGGGGGAACAGCAGCGGGGCGCCGGCGGGGAACCGCTGCAGGACCCGCTGTTTCTGCTCGCCGATCAGCGCGAGGAGCTCATCATCGATCGGGACGAGGGCCTCGCGTTTCATCTTGGTGTTGTAGTAGAGCAGGTAGGGGGCGCCGTCGGCGTCGGTGACCGTGCAGTCGAAGGCCAGCCCGGCAGCTGAGGAGATCCGCAGGCCGCAGCGGATGAGGATCAGCGTGATGAGCCGGCAGGCCGGGCTGGCCTGCCTGGCGAGGTTGGCGGGCTGCTCGACCTGGGCCATGACGTGGGCGGCGAGGCCGCGGGGAAGCCGGGCTCCGCGGGGCGGGAAGTCCTCAGGGTAGACCGCCGCAGTGGCCGGCAGCGCGCCGTTGTCCCAGCCGTGGCGGCGGACTGCCTTCAGGAAGCCGCTCAGCCCGCCGACGTAGTGCGTGTGGCGCACCTGGCCGCCCATTTCCGCCTGCAGGACGGCCAGGTAGCGTTCCAGCAGCGGGCGGGTCACGCCGGCCAGCCCGGCGGTCGGCCCGGGCAGGGCGGCGAGCCAGGCGGCGAACCGGGTCACGGCCCGGACCCCGTTCCCGGCCGTGCTGACGGATAGGCCGGTGGACAGCTGCCAGCGGATGTGTCTCTTGGCCAGTTCCCGCAGCCAGTCCTGGGGGATTCCCGTGAAGCTGAGGGTAGCTTCGGGCTTGTCGATGCCCAGGTTGCAGAGCCGCCAGGTGTCCCGCGGGTACTCGGTGTCCCAGCCGGCGCCGGACGCGAGTGCCTCGACGCGGCGGCGGGCGTCGAGGATGAACGGGCGCCAGCCGCGGCCCTTCATCGGCGGGCGGAGGGCGGTCCGCCATTCTTCGGGCTGTTCCAGCAGGGACGACGCGCCCGCGCCGGCCAGGACGACGGCGAACGGGTGGAGTTCCCTGGGCGGCAGTTTCGCGTCCTGCTCGTCGCCGCGGCACTGCAGGACGTACTGCATCTCCAGCCGGAGCCCGGCGGGCAGCCGCCGCAGGTCGATGTGCTCCTGGCCGGGGCCAGGGTCTTCGCAGGAAGCGGCGAACTCCTCAGGATCACCGCGTCCGTTTCTCTTCCACCGGCCGTCGTGGCCGAGACAGAACACCGATGTGCCCTGCGCCCATAGGCCGCAGTAGCCGATCCGGCATGTCCGGGGCAGCTCGGCCGGGGGCGGCAGAGGATCGCCCGATGCCTGCCAGCCGGGCAGGCCCGGGCGTCCCGCGTAGTGCCACTGGCGAACGTGGCGCTGGCACATTCCACGGGCCATGGGCCCGTAATTGCAGCTAGTGATGGTGCACGCGCTCAGCGGCAGATGGCCGTGCCATCCTGGTTCGGCCGTCGCGGTGAACTCCTTGATGGAGATCCCGCCGGATCCCCGCCACCGTTGCCAGTGCGAGATGCACAGGTCATTCTTGCGGTGTCGGCCGGCCGCATCCGCTGACCGCGCACGGCGGCCCGCCGAAGACCGGGTCCCTGGGGTCGAAGGTCAGGTCCCCGGCCCGGAACTCGGGGCGCACCGCAGCCATGAGTTTTTCCAGCAGGCCCGCAGGAGCCCGGTGCTGCCTGCCCTGTCCCGGCTCCGCAGGGTCCGGGTTCTCCCGGTTCACAGGCCGTCCTCCCCGTCATCGAAGACGGTCGCGGTGACGCTCACCGGGACGCCGCCGAGGACACCGCGAGCGTGCAGGTAGACAGCCGTCCCGCCGGCGGCCGGGGTCTCGGTGACCTCGATCAGCCCCAGTGCCTGCCGCCATTGCCCGAACAGCCCGCGCCGGACCGGGGCGGGAGCCAGGACCTGTCCGGCCAGGGCGCCGCCAGACGCGGTGACGGTCCACGCGATCACCGGGATCCCCTGGTACGAGGCCAGGATGGCCGTCAGCTCGGCGGCGGCCCGCTGCTGCCAGCGGGACCGGTCGCCCTGGCTGATCCAGCCGCCGGTCACCACTGCACTTCCTTCCCGGTGAACCAGCCGGCTTTCTCCAGCGCCGCCCGCGCGTCCTTGACCGTCAGATGGCCGTATGCCGCTGATGTCGTGGTCACCGATGAGTGACCCAAGAGCTTGGACACGACCTCGATGGACACGCCGTCGCGCAGCCAGCGGGTCGCCGCCGGGTGCCGGAGCCAGTGCGGGTCGAAATCCAGCCCGTCACCGCCCTGCGCGCCGGCGAGCTGCCGGCCAGCGGAGGGGAACGGCGGATGCTTCTCCTGGCCGCCAGCATCGCCGGCGGAATCCCGGTCAGCCTCTACGACACCCTGCCTGGCATCGACCACCGCAACGCCAGCCTCGTGATCAAGGCCATCGCACACGCAACCGGGCAAACGCATCTGCGGACCGGCACGCCATAACGAGACAGCGAGTCGAGAGGGGCTGATCCCAGGTGCTCACTCCTGTGCCCCAGAACGGCGCTACCGTCAATCTTGGCCTTCCCGCTGCCTGGAGCATCGAGCGCCTCCAAGCACACGCGGCCACGGTGGCCCGCGGCAGCAAGGGACCCGGGAACGGCAGACTGAAGGAGCTATGCCCGTGAATGCCCGCCCCGCCCGCCCCACCGGAGCTCCGGAGGGGCCGCCGCTGCTGGCCAGGCTCCGTGACCGCCTCCTCGGCCAGGTGCTCGGGCTGCTGGAAGCCGACCCGGCGGTCGCCGGGGTGGCCCTGGTCGGTTCGCTGGGCCGCGGCGAGGAGGATAACTGGAGCGATATCGACCTGCTCATCCTCGCGAGCGGCCAGCTCATCAGGCAGTTCATGAACGAGCCGGCCGCCAGCCCCTGGGCGCGGGCCGACCTGCTCTCCGACGGCCGCCACAACTCGCCCGCAGGCGCCACGTCACTGGGAACAACCCATATCCGCTCGGGGCTGCCGGTCCGGGTCGACCTGCACGTCCACCCGGCCGACCGGACGCCCTGGCCGACGGACAGCCGTGTCCTCTACGAGCGCCGGCCGGTCAAGACCGGGACTCTGTCCTTCGGTGAGTTCAACGCCAGCGGCCCCCGCCAGCCCGCAACGGCCAAGACCGCCGACGAGGTCCGCCAGATACACCTCGGCTACGTCCCCACCGCCGGCAGCTACATCGGCCGCCGGTCACCGCGCGCCTGCGAGATGATCCGCTTCCTGGGGCAGCGGCGCGACTTCAACGACCGGGACCCGGCCGCCCAGATCCGCACCCTGCGCGGCATCGCGAAAGACCTCTCATCCCCGTCCTGGGGCCAGCTCGGCGACGCGGTCGCCTCCTACCTCGACCTAGTCGAGGCAACCGTCCAGCTAGGAGGCGAGTAGGGCAAGTTAGTTCAGAGAAGACCGCCGCAACGCCAGCCTCCTCATCAGCGCTGTTGCCCATGCCGCCGGACCCTCAAGTTCAGAAACGGACAAACAGCATCTAAACGGTTAGTTCAGTTAATCCTGCATCCGATGCCCCATGCTCCGCATCGACCCCGCCCAGCGGCACCGCCTCGAAGAAATCCGCGACAACCTCCTGGCCCGCATCACCGAAGCCGAACGCGAAGGCTGGACCGGCGAAGCCGAAGGGCTCCGCGTCAGCCTCGCCGCCGCCAACAACAAGATCGCCCAGGCTCACCTATCCGCAGCCCGCCGGACCGAGGCCGTCAGCCTCGGCATCCCCGCTTACCGCGACATCGCCACCACCCTGTCCACCCCGGGAGGCCCCCATGACCACTGACGACCTCACCGCGGCACTGCACGCCTGCGCCGCCGGACTCTATCCCCTGGAAGCCGGAGTCGCTCTGCTCACGGGCAACGGCACGTTCCTGCACCGCGACGACTTCACCAGCCGGTTCATCCAGCACGGCACAAGCAGCGGCACCCCGATGGCCGCCATCGACTGGGACGCCGCCATCACCGCACTGCAAGCTGGCGAACTACCCTGCTCCGGCGGCGAACGCCGCATCCTCCAGCTAGCAGCCAGCCTCGCCGCCGACACCCCTGTCGGCCTCGGCGACACCGTCACCGGAATCGACGACGCCAACATCAGCCGACTGCTCACCGCCATCCGCCACGCAGCCGGGAAACGACCGTGATCAGGTTTCGGTGGCACTGCTACTTCTTCTCAACTCCCGAGATTCCGCCTAGCGCCATCGAGAAGATTCGGACGAGCGCCTTCCTGACATCCAGGTCCCTGTCGAGCCGATCCAGCGATTCGAGTCGCGCAAGATCGAGGTCGATTGTCGCCAGCCCTCCAGAAGTCGCACCATCCACTGCCGAAAAGAGGAGCAGGCACCGGTACGAGCGGATAACCCCCGCCCGCTTCTCCCGCATAAGTGTCTGGAGAACGGCGTCCTGTTCTCTTGCCTGGCCGCGAAGCGCATCCACCGAGGTCCATCGAGTAGCAAACCCCAGCCTCTCTGCGTCCGACTGGATCTCTAGCAGAGTATTGAAATCGACCAGGCAGATACGGAAATCTGGGTCGGACGGACGAATCATCGACATCGCAACATCACCCATCACCAAGCACTTGGATCATGATCGGCGTCTCCGGGCCGATGCGCCCGTCACCCACCCGCGTCAGGAGCTCGTCCATGCGGTGATTCCCTCCAATGATCCGTCCCTCCTGAGAGACGACAATCCCCTCTCCTTCATCGGCGTTATTGATGCTGCCCAGAAGATCGTCATTGCTGAGCATCTCGTGATACCACTGCGACGCAGGATCGCGAGTCGACTGGCCCTGAGTGTACCTCCCGGGGAGATCACCAGCCCTCTCGGTGCGTGTCGAATAGCCCGGAGTTCCGTCGCCGCAGTTGTGAACGAGGACCGCTGTTGCGGCAACTGCAACGTAGAAGTCGTGGTCGTTGTTGCCGGGGACCGTCAGGTCCCACATCCAGCCGTCGTGGACGGCCGGTATCGAACCACCCACCACGATTGCGGACTGGCCGTCCGGGGTCTTGAGGTGCGCGCCCGGTTTGAGGTGGTTTGCCGGAGTCCAGCCGTGGTCCAGGTAAGGATCCCAGAATAGGTGGTTGCTGGTGGTGCCGATGGCCGAGGTGCGGCCGTTGGCGGTGATCGTGAGGTCGTACAGGCCGGTGTCGTGGTGGGCCAGGACGGCGGTGATGGTCTGGGGCTGGGTCTTGCCGGTCCGGGTATTGGTGGCGAGGACTTTCTGGCCGGGGCGGAGCTGGCTGAGGGGGGCGGCGGTGCCGTTGGCCAGCAGGACCTTGGTGGCGGGGGTGAAGCTGGCGCCGCCGCAGGACGGGCCGGGTTCCCCTTCGGCCGGGGCGGCTTCGGGGGCGGTTTCCTCAGCTGCGGCAGGTCCTTCTTCGGTGAGGTCGGTGCCGAGGGCGGTGAGGTCGGCGGCTTCGGTGGCGTCGGTGGCGGGGTCCAGGCCGAGCTGGACGGCGTTGACCACGGTCAGGGCGGCGCCGGCCGCGGCCAGGCCGGCCTGGGTGATGACCTGGCTGTGCTTGGCGACGTAATGGGCGGTGGCGGTGGCGGCCTTGGCCACCGTGCGGGCCACCGTGCGGGCGGCAGCGGTGGCGGCGTGGGCGACGGCGTGCCCGGCGGCCTTGGCTGCCTTGATGACCTTCTTGGCGAGTTTTCTGGCCAGGGCGGCGGCCTTGCGGGCTTGCTGCCGGGCGTAGGCGGCGGCCAGGGTGGTGGCCTGGGCGGCGTACTGCCGGGCCAGGGCCTCCTGCCCGGCGGCGTAGGCGGCCAGGTCGCGGGCCTTGACCCGGGCCTCGGCGGCCCATCTGGCCGCGGTGGCCGCGATCACGTCGGCGCCCTTGGCCGCGGCCGAGGCCAGGGTGGCGGTCAGGTGCGCCGTCTCGGCGGCCATGCTCAGCAGTTCGGCGGCGCCTTCGAAGGCGAGGTACTGCGTCAGGTAGTACCCGGCTTTGCCCTCGTCCCATAGTGCCTTGGCGGTCTCGGCCACCGCGGCCTTGAGGTCGCCGGGGGACTTCCATAGTTCCCAGGTCAGTGCCTTGCGCGCGTCGGCGGCGGCGGCCCACTCCGCGTCGGCCTGGGCCTGCCAGTACCCGGCCTGGCGCAGCGCGTCCTGGGCCCGGGCGAACGCCGCGGCGGCCAGCCGGGTTGTCGTCGGCGTAGGCGTACAGGTCATCGGTGACCGCCGGGCCGCCCTGGCCCTTGGTGTAGGTATCCTGGTTGACGAACCCGCCGGTTGAGGGCCGGTACATGCGCGAGCCCATCTGGGCCTGCCCGGTCACCGGGTCGGCCCACTGCCCCTGGTAGCCCACCTGGACCGGCGGGCCGGTGCTGGCCAGCAGCTGCCCCCACGGATCCCACGTCGCCGACCCGGCCAGGGCCGTCCCGGCCGGGGCGAACGTCCCGGACAGGTCGTCATGGGAGTCAACCAGCGCGATCATCTTGCCGCCCGAGGCGGAACTCACCCCGGTGACCTGCCCGGCCGGATACCGCGAAACGCCGAGCCGACCGACAGCGACCTCAGCTCACGCAGCCACCAATGAAAGTGATCAGGGACCTGAATTCTTACCATGCAAGGTATCTATGTAAAAGTAGCTTTATGCAAAGAACCCGCTGAGGTTGCTGCCCGTGCAACCTGCACCGACTGCTCGAGCAGGCCCAGAAGACCGGCACTCGCAGCTGGTTTTGCATAACGCTCCAGCCGCCCTGCACTCATCTGTGCCTATTTCGGGTAAGATCCTGTGTTGCAGGAGCATCACCAAGCCAAACCTGTTCAGAGCCTCTATCATGGCGGGATTCTCGAAGGCTGACGGGTAATTTGACTTCACCCATCGGAGTTGTTCCGCCACAAAACTCTGCACTGCATCTATGAATACATCATATTGGACGATAGCGATTCCAGGTCTATAGCTTGAGGCGGCAAGCACCGAGGATCCGAGCAGCCGGAAGGATATAAAGTCATCCGAATCACCAAATCGCAGAATGCCTATCTTGTCCTCCTTGAGCCTTCGAGCCACGTTGGCAAGGCTGACGCACCAGTAGATTAGAGTCACCCAGCCGAACCGCGTGCTGAGTCGATCTCATTCAGTTCGAATATAGCATCGCCCATGAAGGCGCCTTGGAGGAGGTCCGGCCCTGAGACTTGAGTCAGGTTGGAGTCTTCTTCGACCTTCCTCCCAGTTTCGGGATAACCTTTGATCGTGAATCCGAGTTCGATCAAATCCTTCATCATGGTCCTTCGCCTGTAACGGGGGTAGCGACCCATGCTAATTTGGTTCTGCCACCTGCAGTCCTATCGTATGAAGGTAGACCAAGGTTAGCCTCCGTGGATTTGAGAAACAGCCGTCTTGGGAATCCGGGCTAGCTCAATTTCATAGCGCGGATTCCCTACGGCTAGCGCTACGAATATATAGTCACCTTGCTCTTGCGAGTAGGCATGAGCCATAAGGTGAAGCACCCCTCCGCCGGTCAGGATTATCTCCCACGACCCGAGCTCGCCAGTAAGAATCACATCGCTTGAGCTTGTCGGCGCCATTATGACCCCATTCCTAGATATCGAAGACCGGTGGAGACGGCGCGAGCAACTGCGGGATTGCTCGCAACACGGCGTCCCAATGCATTCGGAAGCCCCTCGAACTGGCCAGTTTGGAAATTATACTGATACTTGTTCCCCGCGTAGTCTTGGAGGTGTAGCTGTCCTGGACGGACTCCGGGGTTCGGGTTTTCGACATCAATATGGTACTCCTCGTTCTGTAGCAGAGTCCGGCTTGTGACCTGAGTTCCGCCTGCGCCCACCATGGGACAGTCTTCGTTATGGACAAGAAGAGCGGTCTTGGCGACGTCGATGTAGAAGTCGTGGTCGTTGTTGCCGGCGACGGTGAGGTCCCACATCCAGCCGTCGCGGGCGGCCGGGACCGAGCCGCCGACACCACGGCTGACTGGCCGTCCACCGCCGACGGCAATTCCGGGCCGCCGCAGACGCCCTCGGCGACCAGGTCGCACCATCACCGAACTGACCGACGACGACCGCGTCATGCTCCTGCCAGTCCTCGACGCCCTCGTCACCAGGACCCGGCTCAAACGCCTCACCGCCAGCTAGGCCAGGCAGCCCCCAGCGCATTGCCGCAGCACCGACAACAACAGCCGGCCTGCCCAACAGGTCGGCCTATCGCATCAGCCTTCACCCAATCGCGACAGCGGCAGGAAACAGCAGCGTTCGCGCCTCTCACCCGTCGATGCGCTTGAGAGCCTTCTTCGCCTCGTCCCGGACGTTCTTATCCGCGCTGCTGAGCATCGCCTCGATCGCCGGGCGCGCCGCCGAGACCTGCATCTTCCCAAGAGCGGCAACCGCGTACGCGCTGACCGGCGGATCATCCAGCAGACCCTGCAGCACGCTTGGGACCCTTTCATCTTTCGTCTTCGGCAACGCCGCAACGATCTGAGTCCGCGCCACGCCGAAGCCCCTGTCCATCGCCAGATCGATGAGATCACCGGCAAGAGGCGGGCCGGCGAAGATCCCCAGCCCGTTCCCGATCACCCACCGCAGATGTTCCCGCGCCGGCGGCGACGTCACCGGCCGCAGCGGATCCTCCACCGCCGGCGGATCCCGGAACAGCCGCAGGAACACCGGCGCGGCCAGCCTCCTCGCGAATGCCACCGACAGCGTCCGCACGATGTCCTCGGACAGCATCAGGTAGCTGACCCTCGGCAGCCACTCCAGCAGCACCGGCACGGCAGCCTCATACCGCACCCCGCCCCGGCGCAGCTCCCCGACCTTCTCCAGGCCGAGGTACCCTGCTGCGGCTAGATCGTCGAGGAGACCCCGCGCGTCCTCGGCATAGAGCCGGTGTCGCTCCTTAACCCGCGGATCCTGCGCCTGCGCCGCCGCCACTGCCCGCCTCACCGCAGGATCAGTCAGCGCGATCTCCACGGCCTGCTTGTGTGACAGCACGGGCCGCGGCGGACCTGCTCCCTCTCCGTCAGTACTCATGGCAATATGTCAACCCGGTTGATCTGGCCAGAGTCAACAAGGTCCTGCAGCGGACCAGACAGCCTGGTGCTCGCCCGGACGTAGAGATTGAAGTTGAGGCTATTCTGCTGAGCATAGGCCAGAGAATCCTTCAGCTGGGTCGAGAGGTACTGGTACCCGACGTTCTTCACTTCCCCGAGCGTAGTGTCGTTCAGCTCATCCGGGATCCGGGTCCGGCCGTTGATCTGGATCGAGTCGGTGTTCTTCGTGATCCCAGCGGCATTCTCACCGGCCTGGCCAGTCTGGACCGGGCACACGCCGCCTATGTTGTGGACGAGGACCGCAGTTGCGGCAACTGCCACGTAGAAGTCGTGGTCGTTGTTGCCGGGGACGGTCAGGTCCCACATCCACCCGTCGTGGACGGCCGGGACCGAGCCTCCCACGACGACCGCGGTCTGGCCGTTAGAAGTCTTGAGATGCATGCCCGGTTTGAGTTGTTTTGCCGGAATCCAGCCGTAGTGCGGATAAGGATCCCAGAACAGGTGGTTGCTGGTGGTGTTGATGACCGCGGTCTTGGCCCCGGACCGGATCTGCAGATCGTACAGGTCGGTGTCGTGGTGGGCTAGGACGGCGGTGATGGTCTCGGGCTGGGTCTTTCCGGTGGCGGTGTTGGTAGCAAGTACCTTCTGGCCGGGGCGGAGCTGGCTGATGGGGATGGTGGTGCCGTTGGCCAGCAGGACCATGGTGGCGGGGGTGAAGAGCTGCCGCCGCCGCAGGAAGGGCCGAGGGTTCCTCCTCGGCCGGGGCCCTGGCCTCCCCGGCCGCGCTGTCGGCGAGAGACCCGCTGTCCCCCGCCTCGCCGGACAGGCTGTCCAGGGCCGAGGACGCGTCCCCGGTGAACGACCCCGCCGCCGCGCCGGCCAGCTCGCCGAGGGCGCCGCCGGCCAGTCCGCTGACCGCCCCGGTGAGGGCGGCCTTGCCCAGGCCCGACCAGGAGAACTTGCCCGTCTGGGCGGCGGTGATCCCGTAGGACACCGCGCTGGCCACCGCACCCGACAGCGCCGCGCAGCCGAGGCTGCCGGCCCCGACGGTCACCGCCTCGCACCCGGCGAACACCGCCACCCCGGCCACCGCGCCGCCGATCGCCGCCGCGTGCTTGGTGACGAACTGGCCCGTGGCGGCCGCCGCCTTCTGCACGAACCGGCCCGTGGCGGCCGCGGCCTTATTCACCGCCGCCCCGGCCGCCTTCAGCGCCTTGCCCGCGCTCTTGAGCGCCGACACCGCCTTCTTCACGACCGGCGACGCCTTCACCGCCCTGATTACCGCCTTGACGGCCGCCACGGGATGGGCCACCGCGTACGCCGTCGCGCGCACGACCGTCCTGGCCCCGTCATACACCCTGGCGGCGACGTTCCTGACCGCCCTGATCGCGGCCCTGGCCTTCGCGACCACGGGGGCGAGCTTCTTCGCGACCGCCTTCACGACTTTCTTCACGACCGGGCTGGACTTCACCTTGGCCACGACCTTGTGCAGGGCCGCGGCCGCCTTGGCCTGCAGCCCGGGCACGCGATCCCGAACAGGCAGTGCCCGCTGGGGTCGGTCAGGTCCAGCGGCTCATCGGCCGCGTAGGCGAACGGGTTGCCCGCCGCCGGGTCCGGGTCAGGGTTCACCTGCACCGTGTCCGCCGAGGTGAAGTCGCCCGCCGACGGCGCGTACCAGCGCGCCCCCATCAGGTCCTTGCCTGAGGCCGGGTCACTCCACGCCGACTGGTAGCCCAGCAGCCCCAGCGGGGTCCCGGCCGCCGCCGTCACCGTGCCCCACGGGTCGTAGGACTGCGCCCCGGACACCCCCGTCCCCGACGCGGTGAACTGCCCGAGCACGTCCCCGTGCGCGTTCGCCAGCGCCAGCACCCCCGGCGTCCCGCCGCCCGGGGTCCCCACCCCGACCAGGGCGCTGCCCGACGGGTCCCACGTGTAAGCCGACGCCCCGTCCGACGCGATCGCGCCGGACGCGCCCGCGTAGGAGAACTGGTACCCGCCGCCGCCCGCCGCGGGGGTGTCCGCGGTCAGCCCGCCCAGCGCGTCGTAAGCATACGAACGGGTCCCGGCCGTGGCCTGGTCACCGTAGGCGTCGAACGTCACCGCGATAGTGCCCGACAGGCCCGACTCCGACGACGGCGTGCCCCGGGCGGTGTAACCGTAACTGGCCGTCCCGTCCGAGGTCATCTCATCCCGGGCGTCGTAAGTGTAGGTCTTCAGCCCGTCCTGGGTCAGGTTCCCGTTCGCGTCGTAGCCGTACTGGGTGGTGGCGGTGCCGTTGTTCCAGGAGGTAGCCAGCCTGCCTGGTCGTAGGTGTAGGTGTTCGCAGGCCCGGCCAGGCCGGTGGTGGCCTGCGAGGTGACCTCGCTGTTGGCGTTGTACCCGTAGGTCACCGACGCCACGGCGGCCCCGGCGGAGGTCTTGAGCGTGTCAGAGGTCAGCCGCCGCTGGCCGTCGTAGCCGAACGACCGCGTGTCCTTCCCCGGCCCGTAGGAGATCCCGGGAGGCCAGGGCGACCGTGGCGCCGCTGTTCACGCTGTACGACTCACTCGTTCGGCACAGCGGGCGGGAAACCGGGTGGCCGGCGGGAACGGGCGGTGCGGCGGCTGGCCACCGTGGACAGCCCCGTCGTGCTAGCCAGCCACTGGTCGCTGGCCCGCGGCCCAGTCGCCGCGCTGCGCCACCCGGAGTTCGCGCCCTGGCGCGGGACCACGCTCCGCCAGGGAGTGGCACACGCGCTACCAGGCGCTTGTTGCGGTTGACGGTCACCCGCACATCCCGCGGACCACGCGGTACGACGGGCGTTCAGGTTCGAGGAGGTCTCGGTCGGCTACCCGCGCAAGTGAGGCGGCGGGGGACCGCTCCCCCGGCGCCGGCGGGTCATCCTCGGAGAGGAGTAAAGCCGTGACCCGCTGGACGCTACGACGTCACGAAACCCTCAGCCCACTCATCGCGGTCAATCACGTATCGAGCCACCTCGAAACCATCAGGCGCATCCCTGAAGCCAGGAAGCTTCCTAGCAAATGCTATCCGTCTCGTGGCCTTTTCTTCAGTCGAGTACACGCCCAGCAGCTTCTCGTCAGAATCTCCGTCCGCCAGCTCGTGTGTATGCCAGAGCAAATAAACCTGCTGCTGTTCCTGAGATGCCATCTCAGCTCAATTTCCCGCCCCGCGTAACCCACTTCACGATTTTGCTGTACTCCGAACCGGCGCCTTTGGGCCAGTTTCCGTCACCATATTTATCATTCAGAATTCGCGTCGCGTACTGTTGAGCGTTCTCCCCTGGCTGCGG
This sequence comes from uncultured Actinomycetes bacterium, assembly GCA_963787645.1. Classification (GTDB taxonomy): domain Bacteria; phylum Actinomycetota; class Actinomycetes; order Streptosporangiales; family Streptosporangiaceae; genus Palsa-504. Next base: position 155,912 of record CAWBDS010000011.1, read on the forward strand.
CGGGTCCACCTCGCAGGCTTACCCACGACGGTGCGTCGTTCGCCCCGCCGCCTTTTCGCGGCGCGGCGGCATTGATGATGCCGCCTTGAGCGTGAATGGGGGTCGTCTGGGTGCCCGGCGCTGAGGTCTGGCGCCCCGGGGTTAGTATGAAGATCAGGAGAGAGGTACCCCCTTCGGGGGTGATCAAAATATCGATACCGCGACTGCCGACCGGGGTCCGCAGGGTGCCGGCCCCGAGGTCGGGCGCACCGGGGTTGGTGAGGGCCTCGTTGCTGCCCCAGCCGATGAGCTTTGACTTGCTCGAGGTGATGGGGTAAGGCTTGTCCCTGGGTTGAAGGGCGGTGCTGCTTCCCCTCTGGGCGGGGTGTCGTGACGGGTTTCGACACCTTCTTGGCGGATGCCGTGACCGGCTTGGCGCACCTTCTTTAGCGGGTGCCGTGACAGCCTTGGCCACCGTCTTCGCGGCAGTCGTAACGGCGCTGGCCACCTTTCTTGGCGGCTGTGGTGAGGGCCTTGGACACCACCTTCACGGTCGTCGTAACGACGCTGGCCACCTTTTCTTGGCGGCTGTCGTGACGGCCTTGGCCACCTTCTTGGCGGCTGTCGTGACAGCCTTGACCACCGAGCACACGATGATGTAGTGGCCGGTCGGGTCGATCAGGTCCAGCGGCTCGTCGGCCGCGTAGGCGAACGGGTTGCCCGCCGCCGGGTCCGGGTCCGGCGACACCTGGACGGTGTCGGCCGAGGTGAAGTCGCCCGTCGCCCGGGTCGTACCAGCGGGCGCCCATCAGGTCCTTGCCGCTGGCGGTGTCGGTCCACGCCGACTGGTAGCCCAGCAGGCCCGGTCATGCGCCCGGTGGTCGCGGTGACGTTGCCCCACGGGTCGTAGGCCTGCGACCCGGTCAGGCTGGTCCCCGCGGCGGTGAACTGGCCGACCTGGTTGCCGTGCGCGTCGGTCAGCGCCAGCACCCCGCCGGTCCCGCCGCCGGGCGCCCCGCTGCCGGCCAGGACGCTGCCGGACGGGTCCCACGCGTAGGCCGACGTCCCGTCGGAGGCGATCGTGCCGGTCGAGCCGACGTAGGAGAACGCGTACCCGCCGCCGGCCGAGGCCGGTGTCGGCGGTCAGCCGGCCCAGCGCGTCGTAGGCGTACGAGCGGGTCCCGGCGCGTGGCCTGGTCGCCGTAGGCGTCGAACGTCGCCGCGACAGCGAGCCGCCCGGCCCCGGCTCCGACGACGGGGTGCCGCGGGCGGTGTAGGCGTAGCTGCCGGTCCCGTCGCTGGTCAGCTCGTCGCGGGCGTCGTAGGTGTAGGTCTTCGCCCCGTCCTGGGTCAGGTTGCCGTTGTCGTCGTAGCCGTAGGCGGTGGTGGCGGTGCCGTTGTCCCACGAGGTCAGCCGGCCGGCCTGGTCGTAGGTGTAGGTGCTCGACGCGGGCCCGGCCAGGCCGGTGGTGGTCTCGGAGGTGATCTCGCTGTCGGCGTCGTACCCGTAGGCCACCGACGCGACCGTGGCGCCGGCGGAGGTCTTGAGCGTGTCGGAGGTCAGCCGGTGCTGGCCGTCGTAGCCGAACGACTGGCGTGTCGTTGCCCGACCCGTAGGAGATCCCGGTCACCAGCGAGTCGGGGTTGTAGGAGTAGGTCGCGGTGGTCCCGGTGACCGGGTTGGCCAGCGTCGACAGCCGGTCGGCGTCGTCGTAGGCGTAGGACGTGGTCCCGGCCGCGTCGGCGACCGAGGTCGGCCAGGCCGTCCCCGTTGTAGGCGTAGGACGTCGACCCGGCCGACCCCGACGCGGTCAGCACCTGGCCCCGGTCGTTGTAGGTGAAGCACTCGCTGGTCGCGTTCGACCCGGAGCCCGCCGTGTTCGACGTGGACGCGGACGTCAGGTCCCCGGCCGGGTCGTACCCGAACGTCCTCGTCGGGGTGGCCGCGTCCGCGCCGGTCCCGGACTGGCCGGTCAGCTCGCCGAGATTGTTGTAGGTGCTGGCGACCGTGACCCCGCCGGGCTCGGTCTCGGTGACCGGGTTCTGGTCGGCGTCGTAGGCGAGGGTGAACGTCGAGTTCGCCGGCGTCGGAGTACGCGGCGGTGGGCGGCTCGACCCGCGACTCCTCCAGCCCCCAGCTGTTGTAGGTGTCCCACCACTGGCTGCCGTTCCCGTCGGTGTACAGGGTCTGGTTCCCCGCCGCGTCGTACCCGAACGAGGTGGTGATCGCCGCTGGTGGCGGAGACCGGCTGGACTTCCTGGGTGACCAGTCCCGGTCGGGTCGTAGGTGAACGTGGTGCTGTTCCCGGCGGCGTCCGTCGACGACAGCTGGTCGCCCTCGCCGTCGAACGTCGCCGACGTGGTCGCGAGGGTGCTCCCGGACGCGTCCAGGTTCGTGGTCGAGGTGACGTTGCCGGCGCCGTCGTATCCGGTCGCGGTCGCGGTGCCGTCGGGGTTGGTGACCTTGGTCTGCTCGCCGAGCGAGTTGTAGGAGTACGAGGTGGTGTCCCCGGCGCCGTTGGTGACGGCGGTCTTCTCCCCGGCCGGGTCGTAGGAGTACTGGGCGGTGCGCGCTCGTCCGGGCTGGTCTCCTGCGACAGCCAGCCGCCGCCGCTCGCGTCGTTGTAGGAGTAGTTGGTGGTGTAGGCGGCCGTCCCGGACCCGGAGTACCGCTCCATCTGCGTCGAGGTCGCCAGCCGGCCCAGGTAGTCGTAGGTGGAGTCGGTGACCGCCCCGGTGGGGCCGGTGACCGACAACGGCTCCCCGTCCGCGTCGTAGGCGGTGGTGGTGACGCTGTGGTCCGGGGCGGTCACGGTGACCTGGTTGCCCTGCTGGTCGTAGCCGTAGGTGGTGGTGTTGTTCAGCCCGTCGGTGGTGGAGGTGACGTTGCCGTCGCCGTCGTAGGCGGTGGTGTCGACCGGGGTGACCGGCGGGAGCCGCCCGGCGGGGTGTAGCGGCGGCAGCGTCTTCGGATACCTGCCGGCCGTCGGCGTCGTAGCCGTAGGTGGTGACGTTGCCGTCCGGGTCCTTGGTCTCGGCGGTGTCGCCGAACGTGTCGTAGCCCGTCGTCGTCACCGGACGGGCGGTCACCGCCGGGTCGCCGTAGACCTGGGTGGTGACCGGCGGCCCGGTCGTCACGCGTGAGCTGGCCCGCCTGGTCGTAGGCGTAGCTGGTGACCGCGCCGTCCGGGTCGGTCATCGAGGTCGGCAGGCCGCGCTGGTCGCGGGTCCAGGTGGTGGTCAGCGCGCCGGTGGTGACGTCGCCGCCGTCGGTCGCGTCCAGCTGGCTGACCTGCGGCGGCGGACAGGGCGCGGGGGTACACCTGCGACGTCGTGTGGCCTGCCCGTCGAGCCAGTCGCCCTGCGCGCCGGCGGTCTTGGCGCTGCCGACGGTGAACGCCCCGTGGGCCGCGATCGGGGTGGCGTCGGTGGCGGTGCCGGCCGCGGTGCCGTTCACGTACAGGGTCATGGCGCCGGTGTTGGCGTCGTAGGTGCCGGCCAGGAACGTCCAGCTGCCGGTGCCGCCGCGGCGGTGCTCGACTCGGCCGAGGCGAGCGACGGGCTGGCGGTGTCGGTCAGCGGCCGGGCGAACTGCCAGTCCCCGGTGGCCGCGTCGTAGCCGAGGGTGAACCCGCTGGCCGTCCCGGCGGCCTGCGACGCCACCGCCTGGGTGCTGCCGGTGCCGGCGGCGGCCAGGTCCACCCACGCGGCCACGGTGAACGAGCCGGTGGTGTCGACCACCGGGCCGGCCGTGGCGACCTGGCTGCCCGAGGTGCCGGTGAAGACGCCCCGTCGCCGTTCCAGGTCACGCCGGAGGCGGTCGCCGGCTGCCCGCCGCTGATCTGGTCGGGCACGGCCGTGCCGGAGGACTGCGTCAGCCTGAGCCAGGCCGCCGGGCCGCCCGCGCCGGGGTCGGTGACCGACTGGGACAGCTCGTTGCCGGCCGGGTCGTAGGTGTAGGACGTCGTCTGCGAGACGCCGTCCGGGCCGCTGTCGGTGACGCTGGACCTGCTGGTCGTCGGGCGTGTAGCTGATGGTGGTGGTGCGGTCAAGGCCGGACGGGTCGGTGACCTGCTGCGTGACCCGGCCGGCGGCGTCGACGGCGTAGGTGGTGTCGGTCTTGCAGGTTGTTCGTCCACTCGCTCGATCAGGTTGCCGGCGCCGTCGTAGGCGTAGTACTCGGACGTGGACGACTGCGACCCGTCCGGGCTGACCTCCGGTCTCGCCGCGCCAGCAGCCCGTTGTCGGTGTATTGGTAGTCGGTGCACCCGGCCCATCGCGTCGGTCACCTACGCCAGCCGGCCGGCCGGGTCGTACGCGCGGGACTCCTCCACCAGCGGGCCGCCGCCTGGGAGCCGGGCGGGGACCCGGTGTAGTTCTCCAGCGTGGTCGTCAGCAGGTGCCCTTCGGCGTCGTAGGCGTAGTCGGTGACGTTGCCGTCCGGGTCGGTCTGCGAGGCCTTGTTGCCGTACGCGTCGTAGGTGTAGGTCGTCTTCGCGCCGGCCGCGTCGGTCTCGGCTGGCGAGCTGGTCGTACTGGTTGTAGGTGCTGGTGACGGTGCGGGAGGCGTCGCTGGCCGGTCAGGTCGGCGGTCACCGGCGAGGTGACGTCGCCGTCGGGGTCGTAGCTGGTGGTGGTCTGCGCGGTGTGCACCGCGCCGGTCACCCGGTCGGTCACCGCCGGGTCGGTCTCGGTGGCCAGGTCGCCGTTCGCGTCGTAGGCGTAGGTGGTGGCCAGCCCGGCCGGGTAGGTGTCGGAGTAGACGGTCTCGCTGGATCTTCCGGCCGAGCCCGTCGTAGGCGTAACGGTCCGCTGCCCGTCGGGGTCGGTGACCTGCGCCACGTCCCCGTCGGCGTAGTACAAGGTGGTGGTGACCGCGCCGCCCGGGGTGGTCTCCTGGTAGGGCAGCCCCTTCGGCGGCACCGCCCCGTCGTAGCCGCCGGCGCTGGTGCTGCCGTCGGTGTAGGGGTAGCTGGTGGTCCGCCCGGACGGGTACCCGGCCACCGGCGGGCGTGGTCACCGTGTCAGGTCGCCCGGCGGAGTCGTAGGCGTACTGCGTCTGGTAGGTGGTGTCGGTGGCGGACGCGGACCGGCCGTCGGCGTAGGTCAGCACCTCGTCGTTGGCGGGCCGGGGTCAGCTGCGCCGACGTGTCGTCGGGGTAGTAGGTCCAGTAGGAGGTCGAGCACACGTCGGCCGCCTGGTCCTGGCAGGTGGTCTTCGACACCAGGTTGCCGCGGACGTCGTAGCCGGTGGTGGTGACGTCGCCGTCCGGGTCGGTGGCTCGAGTCCGGGAACCCGCCGGTGTCGTAGGCGTAGGAGGTGATGCCGCCGTCGGCGTCGGTGTACGACAGCTCCCGCCCGCCGTTGAGCAGGTCGTAGGTCGTACTGCAGGGTGTGGCCGCCGGGGTCGGTGACGGTCTCGTTCTGGATCGGGGTGTACCCGGTGGCGTACTTGCGCGGCGTTCCACTGGCCGGTCACCTGCGCGGCGGACAGCTGGTACGGGTACCAGGCGAGCTCGGCGAGGTCTCCGGTGAACCAGCGGTCCGCCACCGTTGATGACGACAGGTCGGGCCAGCGCGCCGCCGGCGAACCCGCGCCCGGCGGCCGCGTTGGTCCACGGCTCGCTGGCGACCACGCTGCCGGAGATCGGTGCCCCTGCAGCGCCCCGTCGACGTACAGCGTCTGGGAGCTGGCCCCGGCCGCGAGGACCGCGTAGTGCCAGTTGCCGTCGTTGACCGCCGCGGACGAGACCGTCGGTGGCGGCGTTGCCGTCGCAGAACTCGCCGTTCAGCTTGCCGTCGTTCCCGACGTAGAGCACCGGGTCGTACTCTGACGGCGCGCGATCCGGTGACCGGCCCGCTCTGCTCGGAGTACAGCACCTCGTTCGGTCCCGGTGGTCTTGAACCACAGCCCGACCGAGTGCCGGGCCGCCGGGGTCGCGTGTCGGACGTCGGCAGGCTCAGGTACGAGCTGGTCCCGTTGTAACCGGTGACCGGCTGGTCATCGAACGGCGCCGTCGGACACCCCTCCGACACGTTGTTGTAGCGTCGCGGCCGACGAGCAGGCGCAGTCGTAGGCCAGGTCGGCGGCCTGGGTCGCGCCGGTGTCGTTCAGCCGGTAGTAGTCGGCGGGCCGCGCCCCGAGCACCGAGGAGACGTACAGCTTGGCTGGAGCCCTGTGGTCGCCGGCGTGCCCAGCTGCCAGGTGCCGCCGTTGCTGTCGGTGTCGCTGGTGACCCGGCTGGTCAGCGGGTCGTAGCTGACCTGGGCGTACACGCTGCCCGAGGGCTGGGTCAGCTTGGTCAGCAGCGCCGCCGGGTGCGTCCCGGCCGCGTACAGGGACTGCACCTCGGCGGGGTGAGCTGCCGGCCCCAGAGGGCGACGTCGGAGATGTCGCCGGTGAAGAAGTAGGCGTCCCGGTGCCGCTGCCGCGGAGCCGTAGTACGGCTCGTCGGGCCAGCCGCCGCCGATGTACCCGGCGCCGATGAAGTTGTTGCCTGCCCGTGGCTGTCGAGCCGCCGGCAGCGTCCCGATCTGGTTGCCCGTCGAGGTACAGCTGCTGGCCGCTGCCGGAGTCGGCCAGCACCGCGTTGTGCCACTGCCCGTTGTCGACCGCGCGCCGACGACGTCATCGTGGGGGTGCTTCCCGTTCCAGGACACGGCCCCACCAGCTTCCCGTCGCTGCCGATGTAGAGCTCCGGGCTGAAGCTCTGGCGTGGTGGTCCCGGTTGAGCGGCGCGTTCTGGCGGAGGACGAACAGCACCCCGTTGGGGGTGCTGGTCTTGAACCACAGCGAGATCGTCTGGTAGGCGCGCCGACGACACCAGGTCCTGCTGCAGCGTCACGTAGGCGGACCCGTTGAAGGTCGCCGCGGTCGCGGACGACCCGGCCAGCGGCCCCTGGTCCTGGCCGAGCGTCACCCCGGTGTAGGAGGCGTTGTCGGCGCCCTCGTTGGCGAGCACCGAGTCGGCGGCGGTGCCGCGCCGGAGGTCTCGTCAAGCCGCCAGTAGGAGTGCGGGCCGGAGTCCAGCACCGCCTCGGGTAGTCCGACCCGGGCGTGTAGGTGTAGGCGGTGCACGCGGTGGTGGAGGCGGGCGGGCAGGCCGACCGACAGGTCGTCCCCGGAGTAGGAGTAGGTCCAGTTCTGCGCGGTCGACGCGTTCCCGGGCGTGGCGTCGTCGGTGACCACCGAGGCGACGTGCGGGTAGTGCGCCGCTGGCCGCGCGTCGCCCAGGTGATGGCCAGCGTCCGGCCCGACGCCGAGGTGATCGAGGTGATCTGGCCGGCGCCGTTGTAGGCGAACGTCTCGGTGCGCCTGAGCCGCGTCGGTGATCGAGGTGATCCCGTACACCCCGGAGCTGAGCGGCTGGGTGAAGGTGTACACCGTGTCGTTCTTGTCGGTCAGCGTGAACCCGCCCCGGACACCGGGGCGAGGGTGGCGTACCGGCCCGGCGGCGGGGAGTACGTCGTGCCGCCGGGGTTGAGGCCGAACCCGACGTCCTCCCCGTCGGGGTAGGTCACCACCTCCGTCGCCGTCGCCCCGGCGCTGTTGTTCTCGCCGGCGCTGACCTTCATGTCGAGCACCGACGACCAGCCCGCGCCGAACGCCCCCGACAGCCGCGGGTCGGCGCTGTTGTAGTCCCGGGTGATCTCCAGCGCCGGGCCCACGGTGGGCACCTGGGCGTCCGTCGCCGACGTGGTCCAGTTCCCGGTCTGCGGGTTGAAGCCGGGCCCGGCCGGGTTCTGCGACAGCTGCGAGGTGACCAGCGGCTGCGGCACCGTCGTGGTGAAGTAGTCTCCTGCGGGGACGGCGACGATCCCACGCCGTCGATGGCCCTGCGCCGTCCAGGTATACGTCTGCCCCCACGCCAGGTCCCCGGCCGGGACCGTCCAGTCGTTGGAGGAACGATGCTGGAGGTGGCGACCTGGGTGCCGGCGGAGTTGTAGACGGTGAAGTCGTATTCCAGCGTCAGGCCCTGCGCGTCCGGTGGGCGGTGGCGAGCAGCTCCGGGGTCAGCGCGGGGAGTTGGTGTTGTCCGGCGGGAACTGCGAGTTGATCTGCGGCGGGGCGTCCGTGGTGTAGGTCAGCTGAAGGGACGGGCGGCAGTACCCCGTGCAGACGCCGCCGCTGAGAGCTGGCCACGTTGCCGTCGTTGTAGGAGTCGAACTGCTTGTACTGCTGCGAGTTGGTCAGCGACGTGACGACGGCGAAGCCGTAGTTGGACCGCCGTCCCGACGTCCACTCGTTCAGCAGGCCCAGGCCGGAGGAGTTGAACGGGAGCGTGAGCCAGCCGCCCTGCCCGTCAGCCCGGAGCTGTTCGAGCACGCGCGCGACGGCGCGGTGCCAGTCCACTGGGCGTCCTTGGTCCTGTACGCGGGCCCCGGGTAGGTCATCGAGGCCGTCGGCGACCACGACCCGGTGACCTGGTAGGCGGTCACCGACTCGGCGGTCGTGCACTGGCTGGCGTAGGTGTCGAACAGGTTCAGCGACGCGGACGTGATGTGGTCACCCGCCAAGCTGGTGCCGAGGCCGGAGAAGTCCAGGAAGTCGATGTCGTCGTAGGTCCTCCCGCTGTGGTCGTGGTGCCCGACGGCAGAAACGTACGTCCCGCTGTTGTTCGCGGTCTGCGCCGTGCCGTTCTTGCGACTGCGCGTAGTCCGCCCTGCGGGCCCAGGCAGACGGTGGGGTCCACGATCACCGGGAACACCCGGCCCGGCGCGTCCAGCCACGCCGGGTCCAGGGTCATCTCCAGCGCGGGCGCCCCGTCCGCGGTGACGAGCTGGTAGGTCAGCTGCGACGATGCCTGCGAGCGGGGCGGCCGGGTTCACCGGCCCGGACCGGGCCACCGCCGGCGGGATCACCCCGCGACGCGTCCCGGCGCGTCGGTCAGGTCGACCGAGCCGCCGTCGAGCGAGGCGGTCAGCCCCTTCAGGGTCAGCGGGAACACCCACGACGTGCCCGCCGCGGCCGAGTCCAGGGTCAGCGACTCGCTGAGCCCGTCCGCGGTCGCCGTCTCGGTGACGTCGGTGCCGGGCAGGATCCCCGGGTAGGTCACCGCCGAGCCCGACGCCGCGGCGGCCACGTTCGCCGCCCCGGCCAGCGAGAACCGACCTGCTGGGCCCCGCCGGCGGTCCCCGCCGAGGCGAGCGAGCTGTCGCCGCCGGCGGCCGCGAAGCTCGCGACCGAGTTCGCCTTCTCCTGCCATCGGCCGCCGGACCCCGCACCAGGGTCTCGTCGATCGGCGCCCAGGTGCCGGCCGACGTCTGGTAGTTCACCGGCACCGACCACACCTTGCGGGTGTAGGACCCGTCCGCGTTCTTGTATAGGTCCGCTGAGCGGTCGTCCCCGACGCGACGAGCGTGCTCGTGGCCGGGTTGAACCCCAGCACCGGGCCGGGGCCGTGAACGTCCCGGACGGCGACATGGTCGGCGGGTGGGCGGCCCACTCCGGCAGCTGGCCCTTGCCCTTGCCCGGCGCGTGCCCGGTGGCGTGCTTCAGGCCCTGGGTCTGCGGAGCGGTACCCGGTGCTTCTCGCCGGCCGCGGTCCCCGACTGCTGCACGGGCACCTTCGGCGCCGGCGAGCTGCTGTCGGTCACGAAGTCGGCCAGCCGCACCACTCCCGACCGGACGGACGCCGCCGACGGCAGGTCCAGGTGCTGTCCGCCCGCCCCGGACGGCCAGGCCAGCGGCAACGCCAGCGCGAGCATCCCCGTCCCGGCCGCCGCTCGCCGCGCCAGGCGGCCGAGCCGATGAGCCAGCGCAGACCGCCGTACGTTACCCGCCAGCCACGTTATGCGCATGTCCGCTCCAAGCCTCGCCCGAGAAAGAACCGGAATACCGAAGGAAAACCTAAGAAAACCTAAGGGATACCTAGAGGAAAGCTGCTGAAAGCGTGAAGATCACAAACGAGATAAGCGTGACAGATGCCAGCGAACCGCGCAATACCCAACCGACTTACTCCGCCTTGAACGAATCTCTTTGCCAAAAGTTAAAATTTTGTGCGGAATCGTCCTTCTTGTTCTAATAAAAGCCGGGAGCCGCCAGGCCTTCGCACCGCCCCCCACGGCGGCGAAATTCGCGCGGCGGGATCTTGCCGGAGCTCGCGCGGCGTGAGATGTTTGCCGCGTTTCGTGCTTCGCATGGCCTGGCCGGGATGCCCGCGGCGACGCTCCGCCACGGGCACCGGCGGAGAGTGAGCGCTAGTGAGGCGGTTTCCTGGTCGCTGGGTGCTACTTGGCCTGTGCACGGTGCTGGCCGGAGTTGGCATCGGGCTCGCCTTCTCGGGCTCGCCGCTGCCATGGTCCTCCGGCGGCCGGGTGCTGCCGCCCGCCCGGGCCAGGGCCTACGAGAACGTGGACGCCTGCCTGCTGACCGGGTCCCGCGGCCTGGCGGACCCGGCGGCGGCGCAGGTATGGGCGGGAATGCAGGACGCCTCGCGCTCGACCACCGCCCGGGTGTCGTACCTGGCGGTGACCGGGCCGGATACCGAGGCGGACGCGGCGCCGTTCGCCGGGTCGCTGCTGGTCCGCGGCTGCAAGGTGATCGTGGCGTCCGGCGCCCCCGAACGGGCGGCCGCGCTGGCCGACGCGAGCAGGTTCAGCTCCGTGCGGTTCGTGGTCGCCGGCGCCGCGGCGGGCAGCCCGCCGAACGTCACGGCCATCGCGTTCGCCACCTCCGGGCTGCGGGCGACGGTGGCGTCAGCGGTCACCGCCGACGTGCACGCCGCGGGCGGCTGACCCGGCTCCGGTAACGACAGGATCAGGCCGCTGGTGGGGACGCCGGTGCCCGCGGTTACCAGCACCGGGCCGTCGCCGGGCACCTGGTTGACGGACGTGCCGCGGACCTGGCGGACGGCTTCGGCGATGCCGTTCATGCCGTGGATGTAGGCCTCGCCCAGCTGGCCGCCGTGGGTGTTGAGCGGCAGCCAGCCGCCGAGCTCGATGGCGCCGTCCGCGATGAAGTTCCTGGCCTCGCCGCGCGGGCAGAAGCCGAGCTCCTCCAGCTGCGATGAGCACGAACGGGGTGAAGTGGTCGTAGAGCATGGCGGTGCGGATGTCGGCCGGGCCGAGGCCGGCCTGCCGCCACAGCTGCCGGGCGACCACGCCCATCTCGGGCAGCGCGGCGAGGTCGTCGCGGTAGTAGCTGGTCATCGTGAACTGGTCCGGGCCCGCTGCCCTGGGCCGCGGCGGCTGATCACCGCGGGCGGCTGCCGCAGGTCGCGGGCGCGGTCCAGGCTCGTGACGACGATGGCCACCGCGCCGTCGCTCTCCTGGCAGCAGTCGAGCAGCCGCAGCGGCTCGGCGATCCAGCGGGAGGCCTGGTGCTCGGCGAGCGTGATCGGCCTGCCGTAGAACCACGCGGCCGGGTTGGTCGCGGCGTGCCGCCGGGCCGCGACCGCGACCCGGCCGAAGTCCTCGCTGGTCGCGCCGTAGTCGTGCATGTAGCGGCGGGCGACCATGGCGACCGTGGCCGCCGGGGTGGCCAGCCCCATCGGGTAGTGCCAGCCGTTGTCGATCGCCGGACGTGGTCGGCGACGCCCACCGGCCGGCCGACACCTGGCCGAAGCGGCGGCCGGAGCGCTCGTTGAACGCCCGGTAGCAGACCACGACGTCGGCCACGCCGGTGGCGACCGCCATCGCCGCCTGCTGCACGGTCGCGCAGGCGGCGCCGCCGCCGTAGCCGATCTGGCTGAAGAACGTCAGCTCACGCATGCCGAGCTCGCGGGCCACCGCGATCTCGGCGTTGCTGTCCATCGTGAAGGTGACCAGGCCGTCGACGTCGGCCGGGGCCAGGCCGGCGTCGTCGAGCGCGGCCGCGCACCGCCTCGACGGCCAGCTGCAGCTCGCTGCGCCCGGAGTCCTTGGAGAACTCGGTGGCGCCGATGCCGGCGATCGCCGGCGCGGCCGGCGAACCGGCGGCGCGCTCACGGTCGCCTCCGTGATCGCTCGCGACCACCGGGACCGCACCGGCGACGACTGCGATCACCGCCGGCCTCGACCGGCGGCCCGGTGCCGCTGGTAACCGACGCCGCACCGTCTGCGTCGCCGCGACCGTCGCCGACACGGTGACCTCGCCGGTGAAGGTCAGCGTGTCGCCCGCGTGGCAGGGCACGCCGAGCCGGACGGAGATCGCGCGCACGATCGCGCCCGGTCCCGGCCCAGTCGGTCGACGAACCGCTGCACCAGGCCGATGGTGGTCAGGATGTTCAGGAAGATGTCCTGCGAGCCCCTGGCGACGGCGCGGTCCCGGTCGTGGTGCACGTCCTGGAAGTCGCGGGTGGCGAGCGCCGTCGGCGATCACGAACGTGGGTGTGACGTCGATTGGCCAGCGGCGGCAGGGTGACCGCGGACAGCCGGCCGCCAGGCGGGCAGCGTCAGGTCGTCATCGATCCGGACGAACTCCGCGCGCACCGGCAGGCCGATCCGCGACCTGGGCGGGGCGACGCCGAGCAGTTCGCCGATCATCCGGACGCCTTCTGGAGCTGCACGAGCGCGATCACGATGGGCAGTTTCTTACCGGGCACGGGCGGGTGATGGTGCACGACGTAGCTGTAGACCTCGCCGGTCCCGGCCGCGACGACGTAGTCGCCGGGAGCTCAGGGCGCCGCAGGACGGGCACATCGGGCCGGGCGGATGGCGCAGCGCCCCGCAGCCGTCACACCGCTGGACGCGCAGTTCCCCGACCGCGGCGCCGTCCCAGAAGAACTCGGTGTCCGGCGAGGTCACCGGACGGATGACCCCAGGAGAAGCCGGAGGGGCCGGCCTCCCCTGGGGCGTCATGGGCGGCGAGGGCCGGTACTTCAGCACGCGGAAGTCCATGGTGGCCACCGGCTCGCGGCCGAGGTCCACGTGCTCCTGGTGGTCGCGCGGTTCCAGCCCGACCAGCTGATCCAGCTCGGCGATCGCGCCCTCCACGGTGGGCGTGTCCTCGTAGCCGCGCAGCCTGCTGGTCAGTTCGGAGTAGGCCTGCTGCAGGTCATCCCCGCGGATGGTGATGAGGTCTTCGCGGCCGGGCTCGGCCGGGCCGGACATGATCCGGACGTCGCGGGCCTGGCCCGCCTTTTCCAGCAGGCTGCGGACGAACCGGCCATTGCCCAGCTCGTCGGCGATCCGGCGCCGGCCGACCTCCTCCAGCGTGCGCCACAACACCGGCCGCGCGTCCGGGTCGAGCAGCTCGCCGCGGCGCTCCAGGGCCGCCTCGGCCAGCGCCAGCATCTCCGGCGGGGTGTAACTGGGGAACTTCAGCCGGGTGGCGAAGCGGGAGGCCAGGCCGGGGTTGGAGGCCAGGAAGCCCTCCATCTGCTTCTCGTACCCGGCCAGGATGATGATCAGGTCCTCGCGGTTGTCCTCGGCCCGCTTGAGCAGCGTCTGGACCGCTTCGGTGCCGAACCGGTCGGTCTGCCCGTCGCCCTCGTTGACCAGACTGTAGGCCTCGTCGATGAACAGCACCCGGCCCAGGGCCGAGTCGACCAGCTCATTGGTCTTGATCGCGGTCGCGCCCAGGTACTCCCCAACCAGGTCGGCGCGGTGCGCCTCGATGACATCGGGGTCGTCGAGCAGGCCGAAGGCGTAGAAGATCTTGGCCAGCACCCGGGCCACGGTGGTCTTGCCGGTGCCCGGCGGCCCCAGGAACACGAAGTGCCGCATCGGCTTGTCGGTGGTGACCCCGGCCACCGCCCGGCGGCGGGCCGCCTCGATGGAGGCGGCGATCGAGCGGACCTGCTCCTTGACCGCGGTCAGCCCGATCATCGCGTCCAGCTCGGCCATGGCGTCCTCGACCGAGATCTGCGGCCGCGGGCGGGGCGGGCTGGCCGGGTGGTCGCGGACGGCGTGTTCGGCGTAGGGAGTGGCGGCGGCGCGGGCCGGGACGCTGTAGCCGGGGCCGCCCGGATGGCCGGCGAAACGCCCGCCGGTGTGCACCGGAGCGCTGCCCGCCGGGACGCTGTAGCCGGGGCTGCCCGGCGCCGGGCCGGGCCTGCGGCCCTGGCCCGCGCGGTCCAGCACGGACATCCGCTCGCCCTGGACGACCTTGGCCAGCCGCCAGCCCAAGATGGCCAGCGCGATGAGGACGGCCGCGACCACGCCGATGGTCGGCTGGTGCGGCCACACCCGGAGCAGGATGAAGCCGACCGGGATCGACCAGAGCATGGCCCAGGCGGTGCTGCGGCAGGGCACGTAGGCGCGGGCCATCCGGCCGGTGCTGGCCGCCCAGGCGATCGCGAACGGGAGGATGAGCAGCGAGATCGACCAGGCCCGGTAGACGTGCGCGAAGATCGCGACCGGGAGCACCCAGGTGGCGGTGGCGTATGCCGCGGCCCGGCCGGGCCGCTTCTGGGCCACGGCGATGGCCGAGGTCAGCAGCGCGAACGGGAGCAGGAAGGGCCACAGCACCAGGGCGGCGGCGACCATCACGACCTTGAGGAGCAATGGCGCCCGGCTCACCCACCGCATGATCCGGGTGGGCCAGCTAGGCTTGTCTCGCTCGGCGGGCTGGGCCCGGTCGTGTGGCAGCATTCGCTTCGTCGTCCCTAGTCCCTGCCTCGCCTTGCCAGCCTTGCCATCGGCTTGGAGCGCCCGCACCCAGTTGCCGGACAGTCGTATGTCCTTGTATAGCGCATCACCCAGGATCGCGACAGCACGCGCGTCGATACTGTGGGTGAAAATCCTCATGGTGGAACCGAGGCGGGTGCGCCGCCGGTGCCAGGATGAGTGGTGTTGGGGGATCTGGAAGCTTGGGAGAGGCGCATGCACAGGATTGAGGCGGAACTGCTCATCCCCGGCCGTGGCGAACCCGTCAGGGACGGCGTGGTGGTGCTCGACGGAGACCGGATCGGGTACGCCGGGCCGGCCGGGTCGGCGCCGCCGGCCCAGGGCGCCTCGGTCACCCGGAGCGCGACGGTCATGCCGGGCATGTGGGACTGCCATGGGCACTTTCTCGGGGCGCGGACCTTTGACCTGACCAAACTGCCGATGGAAACCCTGGCCCTGCGCGGCGCCCGGTCGGCGCGGGACCTGCGGGCCGCGCTGGACGCGGGCATCACCTCGGTGCGCGAGGTGGGCGGTCTGGGCGTGCACCTGGCCCGCGCGGTGGCCGAGGGCGTGCTGGACGGCCCGGCCGTCTACGCCGCGGGCGCGATCTTGTCCACCACCGGCGGGCACGGCGACCTGCACGCCTATCCGCTGGACTGGCTGGAGGGGTGGGCTCGCCAGGACGGCACGATGCGGCTGGCTGACGGCCCGGACGACTGCGCCAAGGCGGTCCGGGAGCAGCTGCGGTCCAACGCGAAGGTGATCAAGGTGTGCGCGTCGGGCGGCGTGCTGTCCGAGGTCGACGACCCGATCCACCAGCAGTTCACGCTGGCCGAGCTGCGGGCCATCGTCGAGGTGGCGGGGCTGGCCGAGCGGGTGGTGGCCGCGCACTGCCACGGCAAGCCGGGGATCATGGCCGCGCTGCGGGCCGGGGTGCGCACCATCGAGCACGGCACCTACCTGGACGACGAGGCCTGTGACGCGATGCGCGAGAGCGGCGCGATCCTGGTCCCGACCCGGACCATCATCGAGGACATGCTGGCCAACAAGGCCGCGGTACCCCACTACGCGATGGTCAAGCTGGAGGCCACCGCCGACATCCACGCGCAGGCCGTGACCCGCGCCTACGAGCACGGGGTCACCATCGCCATGGGCACCGACATCGCCCTGACCGGGCCGGACCGGCCCAACTCGTGGGGCCAGAACGGCGCCGAGCCCGGGTACCTGGTCAAGCTGGGCATGACGCCGCTGGAGGCGATCGAGGCGGCCACCGCCACCGCGCCGCTGACCCTGGGCCCGCAGGCCCCGCGCAGTGGCCAGCTGGCCGCGGGCTACGACGCCGACGTGCTTACCCTGGACGCGGACCCGCTGGCCGACATCGGCGTGCTGGCCGACCCGGACCGGATCACCGGGGTCTGGACCGGGGGGCGCCGGGTCAAGGGCTAGCGTTACCGCCTCGCGTTACCGACCGGCCTGCCCTGGACGGTCCGGACGCCGAGGGGAACGGTCATACCGGCAACGTGAGGTCCAGTTCGTCGCGCAACGGGATGCCGTAGTCGCCGACCCGCGGGATCAGCGGCTTGCGCTGGCGGGCCTGGTCGACCGCGCCGGGGCGCAGCTCGGCCAGGCGGAAGCCGCGGCGCTGGTAAAAGCGGAGCGCGTCGATGTTGTCGTTGGTGGTGGTGAGCCGGATCTGATGACAGCCGAAGCGCCGCGCCTTGCCCACCGCGGCCTGGATGAGCATGGTCCCGATCCCGGCGCGGCGGTCGATGGCGTTGAGCGTGACGATCTCCAGCGTCTGGCCGACCAGCTGGTAGGTGAGCAGGCCCGCGGTCCGGCCGGACCGTTCGGCGATGAAGCCGCCCATCTCGGCGGGCCGCAGGCGGGCGCCGTGGACCGCGATGACCTCCGAGCCCCACAGCTCGGCGACGAGCCATGCGAGCATGGGCCGGTCGCCCTCCTCGATCGGCCTGATCCGGATGTCAGGCGCCTTCACCCCCGCCATTATGGCCGCGATGTTACAAGGCGGGCCCGGTGGGCAGGGGGCCGTTCATGACCGTACTGAGAGCCTTCGCGCGCCCCATGCTGGCGGCGATCTTCGTCATACAGGGCTATAACACCCTCCGCGACCCCGAACGCGTCGCGCCGGCCGCCGAGCCGGTGGTCCGCCGGCTGTCCGAACGGGTGCCGGCCGTGCCGGCCAACACCGAGAACGCGGTCCGGCTCAACGGCGCCGTCCAGCTGGCGGCCGGCTCGCTGCTGGCGCTGGGCCGGCTGCCGCGGATCTCCGCGCTGGCCATCGCCGCGACGCTGATCCCCACCACCGTGGCCGGGCACCGCTTCTGGGAAGCCGAACAGGACGAGGACCGCAGGCAGCAGCGCACCCACTTCCTGAAGAACCTGGCCATGTTCGGCGGCCTGCTGATCGCCGGCGCCGACACCGAGGGCCGCCCGTCGCTGGCCTGGCGGACTCGGGACGCGGCCCGGGCGACCCAGCGCGCGACCCGTTCCACGCGGCGGCAGGCCGCCCGGATGGCCCGGACCGCGAAGGTCTCGGGCCGGGCGGGCGCCAAGGCCGGGAAGCTCGCGCAGCGGGTGTCCGGGTAACTCTGGTTCCTCATCGGTGGCCTGGTCGGGCCAGACCCCGATGTGGTCGGGCTCTTCTTGCAGCTCGACCCGGTTCCGGATGCCCAGGCGCCTGATCATCGTGCGCGGGAGCTGAACCCGGCCGGCCCGGTCCAGCGTCGCGTACTCGCGCGCGTGCAGTGTGGTCTGGCCCTGCTCGTCGGTCGCCGCGCGCCGGATCGTCTCGCTGCTCGTCTTGCCGTCCCTGATCGCGATCGTCCGGCGAACCTGTGACGACACGGCCGGGTCGTGGGTGACCACCAGCACCGTGACCCCGAGCTCGGCGTTGGCGGTCTGCAGGGCGGCGAACACGTTCCGGGCCGTCGCGGAGTCCAGATCGCCGGTGGGCTCGTCGGCGAGCAGCACCTTGGGCTGGTTGGCCAGCGCGGTGGCGATGGCGGCGCGCTGCTGCTCACCACCGGACATGCGGTCCGGAGTCCGGTCGGCGCAGTAGGTGATGCCCAGGGTGGCGAGCAGGAGACCGGCGCGCCGCAGCCGCTCCCGGCGGCTGAGCAAGCTCAGCCGCATCGGCAGCAGCACGTTCTGCCGGGCGGTCATGTAGGGCAACAGGTTCCGCGAGGTCTGCTGCCAGATAAAGCCGGCCACGCTGCGCCGGTAGTCCAGCCGCTGCCGGGCGGTCATCGCGCCCAGGTCGTGTCCGGCCACCCAGACCGTCCCCGCCGTCGGCGTGTCCAGCCCGGCGAGAATGTTCATCAGCGTGGACTTGCCGCTGCCGGCCGCGCCGATCAGCGCGGTCAGCTCCCCCTCGGCGATCAGCAGGTCCAGCCCCTGCAGGGCCTGCACTTCCAGGCCCGCCCCGGAGTAGATCCGGACCAGCCGGTCACAGACGATCATCCCGTCCGCGCCGGTGGGGAGCTGCTCGGTCATCGGCCTGGGCCTCCTTCAGTCAGCGATCCGCAGGGCCCTGGTACTGCCGCGATGGTAGGTGATCACGGCCTGCCCGGCCAGGGCGAGCAGCGCGGCCAGCACCAGCCCGGCCGCCGAGGCGACCAGCGGGTATACGGCGGGAGTCACCGGGCCAGGCCAACCCGGTCCCGCTGAACGCGGCCAGGTTCAGCGACGGCCCGACCAGTGGCACGAGCAGCCAGGCACACGCGACGCCGCCGATGGCGGCGGCCACGATGGGAGGCAGCGTCTCGGTCGCCAGCAGCACCTGGGCCTGCCAGCGGCGCAGCCCCATGGTGGCCAGGCGGGACAGCGTTATCTCCCGGCTCCGGGCGGTGAGCAGCAGCGACAGCACCAGGACCAGCGCGCCGAAGACGGCCGCGGCGGCCAGGCCCTGGGTCAGCGCCGTCTGCGCCGCCTGCGGCACCGGCGCGGTGGTCAGCGCGGCCAGGGCGGCGGCGCGGAAGGTCACCGCTGCGTCCGGCAGCGCGCGGCGGACGGCGGCGCTCAGCCGCGCCGCATCCAGCCCGGGCCCGGCCACCAGCATGAGATCCGGCCCGCCGGGGTTGGGCCCGAGGGCCTGCAGGGGCACCACCACGGCGGGTCCCCCGGGCGCGCTGGAGACGCCGGGTACGCTGCCGATCCGTCCGGCCAGCTGGATCTCGATGGTGCTGGCCTGCAGGGTCACCGCGACCGGGGCCGAGCCGGCCAGCGGGGCGGCGGTGGTGGCCACGGCCGGGATCGCCGCCTGGCCGGATCCGGCCGGCACCGACAGCACGGCCAGCGGGAATCGCGGGCCGGGGGTCCGGTCGACCACGGCCGCGTACCGGGCCGGGTCGACGAACACCATGGACAGCTCGGTTCCGTCCGGCAGCGACCCGCCCTGGACCAGCGCGGTGGCGGTAGCAACGACGCCGGGCACCGAAGCGACCTGGCGCTGCAGGGCGGGGGTGATGGCCTGACCGGACGGGGCCTGGATGATCGCGTCGGCCCCCACCTGCTGCCAGGATGCAGCCACCTGGCTGCGGGTTACCGAGGCGGCAACCATGTCCGGGAACGCCACCATGGCCAGCACCAGGACCAGGGCGAACGACGGCAAGACGGTGCCGGGCGGGGTCCGGGTGGCCCGGGCCAGCCCGACGAACGCGACCACCCCGCGCGACAGTCCCGCGATCCGGGCCAGCTCGCGGACCAGGGGCGGGTAGCAGCGCAGCAGGAGGACGGCTACCGGGATCGCGACCAGCACCGGCGCCGCGCTCGGGTACAGGCCGCTGTTTCCCGAGCCCAGGCCCTGGTCCCGGAGCACGACCAGCCCGCCGACCGCCGCGGCGACCAGGACCGTCTCGACGATGATCCGCCGGGCCGCGGGCCGACGGCCGCCGGAGCGCCGCGCCGCGGCTGGGTCCCCGGTCCGGCCGGTGACGGGCGCCGCCACCCGCTGCGGGACCACGCTGATCAGCAGCGGACCGACCAGCGTCACAGCGATGGTGAGGCCGGCCAGCCACCAGCCCACCGCGGCGCCGTCGCCGCCGGTCAGGGCGATGGCGAGCGCCGCGGCCGCCGTCGCGGCGACCGCGGCGATGGTCACGCTGGCGCGTAGCACCAGCCAGCCCAGCTGGTACAGCGCCGCGCCCCTGGCCCGCATCAGCGTGAACTCCGCGGCGCGGCGCTCCGCGACCTGGCGGGCGCCGAGCAGCACGACTACCGCGCCCAGGACGGCCAGGCTGACGTACAGCAGCTCGAGCACGGGGGTAACGGCGCTTTCCTCGGCCAGGAACGGCGACAGGATCGAGGGAATCTGGGAGGTGATCGTCGCGGTGACCGGTCCGCCGGGGATGCTCACCGTCAGCCCGGAGGACAGCAGGCCGGTCAGGCCTGCCTCCAGCCCGCCGGCCTGACCCGCGGTCAGCCGGCCGAGCGCGGCCGGATACCACCAGGTCGCACTCATGACGGGATTGAGGCTGGACTCGATGAGCGGGAGCGCCCCGGGGGCGATGAACAGCACGCCGGTCCAGTACGACGACCCGGGCGATCCGGTTTGGGTCAGCACGGGCGTGGCGGCCGCGGGAACCGCGGTCCAGAAGGCGGAGGCCGGCCGGGCCGGCTGGATGATTCCGGTGACCACCAGCGGCAGCGGCCCGGCGTTCAGGCGGCTTCCGACCCGCAGGCCGAACCGGGCCGCGGTGTCAGTGGTCACCGCGACCTGCACGCCCGCCGTCGAGCCGCCGCCGGCGGCCGGGAGGCGGCCAGCCACGACGTGGCTGTAGCGGGCCAGCATCGCACGGTAGGTCAGCTGGAACTGCGGCGGCCCGTATCCGGCGGCCCGTGCCGTCCCGGCGGCCCTGATGCCGATCGTGGTCAGGCTCGACCATGCGGGCGGGTCGCTGGCCACCGGCATCCCGCTCGCGGCCAGCCGCGAGCGCAAGGAGGCGCCGGCCGGGGCGATATCGGTGGCCAGCACCGAGATGGGCTCGTTGGTCAACGGGGAGATCATGACCGCCGTCTCGGTGACGCTCAGGCTGCCCGGCTGCGCAGCCGCGATCATGCGCTGCAGGGCCTGGTTGCGCAGCCCCACGCTCTCCCGCGGGATGGCCAGGCTGGCCAGCACGGCGGCGAACACCAGCAAGCCGAAGGCGACACTGGCGGCGGCCCCGGTGCCGGTCAGCGTGACCCAGGCCGCGTTGAATTTGCCTGGGCCTCCGGCCGCGGCGCGCAGCCGCGGCCACCGCGCTCTCATCGGGCCTCCGCCCGCAACTGGGCCGCCGGGTCGGGCTTGCGCAGGACCGACAGGGCGGCGGCGGCGACCGGCCCGGCCGCGGTGACCAGGGCCAGGACAACGGCCAGGCCGATCGGCAGGACCACCACGGCCGACGGCACCGGCAGCGCCGCATCCGCGGTCAAGGTGATGGCGGGCACCATCAACTGGGCCAGGCCCGCCCCGGCCAGCAGGCCCGCGGCCGCGGCCGGCACGCTGAGCGCGCACTGCTCCAGGCACAGCTGGCCGGCCTGGGCGTTTTTACCCACCCCCAGCGCGGCGAACACCGCGCTCTGCGTCCGCCGCGAGCGCAGGCTGGCCGCGACGCTGACCGAGAAGCCGAGCACGCCGAGCACGACCGCCGCTATCGCGATGGCCAGCATGGCCTGCCTGGGGGCGGTCAGCAGCGGGTTACCGAGCAGGGCCGCCTGCTGGGCCGCGCGGCCGGTAACGGACAGGCCGAGCCCACCCGGCAGGCGCGGTACCAGGCCACCGGTGGTGCGCAGCCACCAGCGGGTGACCGGCAACGGCTGCGCCTGGGTGAACACGAGCAGGTCGTTGACGGCCGCGAGGTCGGCGATCAGCGCCTGGTTCGTCCCGAAGACGGTCGGGAACCTGGCCACCGACGCCACGATCTGGACCGTGACCGAGGACCCGCTGAGCGAAACGGTCACGGACGACCCGACGCCGAGCCGGTTGGCCGCCAGGTAGCCGGCGGTGGCGATGGCCGGGACAACCTGGGTGGCCGCCGCGGTGATGGCCACCTGCCCCAAGCCGCCCTGGTAAAGGCCAACCTCGTCCATGACCGCCACCGACGGGTTGTGCCCGGTGTCGAACGTGAGCCGCTGCGCGCCTCCGGCGGCGCCATGCCAGCCCAGAATCGTTGGCGGCGCCCCGCCCGAGGGCGGCGGCCCCCCATAAGCGCTCGGCGGCCCGGCCGGGACGCCGATCGCGGATCCCGTGCCCAGCCACGCCGCCAGTGCGGCACCGCGGCAGAACGGGCTGCCGAACGGGCCGCTGGCCGTGGCGGCCACCGCGAGGGACTGGATGCTGAGGGCGGCGGCCGGGGCAAAGTCCGGGCTCGCCGGGTCGTAGGGCGGCAGCTTATAGGTCAGCGCGAACCCGAGCAGCCGCAGCGGATAGCTGGCCTGCCGCGGACCCGACAGCAGGAAGACCAGGGCGTGCGGCTGGCCGTCGGCGGGCAGGGCCGCGGCGGCGGGTATCTGGTAGGTGGCGCCCCCGGCATCCTGGACTGAGGCCGCGACCGTGACTGCGCGAAGATCCCGCTGTACCTCGGCGGTGCTGGTGCGCGGGCCCGCTCCGAGGGCGGCGAGCACCTCCAGCCGGTCCGGCTGGCCGGGCAGGGCCAGCCCGGACGGCCGCGGCGGGGTGATACGCCGCCACAGCGTGCTCAGCGGAACCGGCGACAGATCGGGGCGGAGCAGGATCGCCTTATCCGCGGTGCTCGCGTCCAGCGCGATCAGCTGGCTCCCGTTGCCGATGTCGACCAGGCTGGCCGGCGTCGCGGCGGTGACCTGCGGTGCCCGGGTGATCGACGCGGCCGCGCCCAGCGGCAGCGGCGCCGCGGAGTTCACCTGGACATCCGAGCCGACGGCGAAGGCGGCCTGGTCCGCGGCCGACTGCCGCCAGCTCGCGTACCCGGCCAGCGCCAGCGTGGTCGTCGCCGTCGCGACGACGACGAGCAGGACCGGGCCTGCCTGGCGGATCGGCCGCCTGGCCACCTGCCAGCTCACCATGGCCGCGGCGAGCCGCCGTTCGTGGTCGGTCGCCTTATCGGCCAGCCGGGCCAGCAACGGCAGCGCGCGGAGCGGGATGAGCGCCGTTCCGGCCAGCGCGAGGGCGGGGGCGACGGCCACCACCGGATCGATCCCGAGCGAACCCGTGGCCGCATGCGCGACCGCCGAATAGCCGCGCAGTTCCCAGACCGAGACCGCGGCCAGCGCGAGCAGGGCCAGATCGCCGCCCGCCCAGACGATCCCGGCGAGCAGGGCCTGCCGGCCGCGGCGGCGCCTGGCCGCATCTGGCGTCAGGGCGCGCAGCGCCGGCCAGGTCATCACCGCGGTGCACAGCACCAGCATGGCCAGGGCCGAGAGCCAGGCCAGCGGGGTGACGCCGTGGCTCGCCGAGCCGTCCAGGCGCAGCTGGCCCAGGTCGGCCAGCGTGCCGGTCAGGGCGGTACCGGCCAGTACCCCGGCCAGGGCGGCCGCCGCGCCAACCAGCACCGCCTCGGCCAGCACGGGCCGGGCCAGCTGCCACCGGGTGGCGCCGCGCGCCCGCAGCAGCGCGGATTCCTCCTCGCGCATACTGGCCAGCAGCCGGGCGGCCAGCACCAGTCCCGCCCCGGCCACCAGCAGCAACTGCAGCGCGCAGATGGTGAACAACGACCGGGCCAGCACGATGGTGCTGGCGATTCCGGCCAAGAGCCGCGGCAGGTCCGAGGTCGCTTTCAGCCCCTCGGGCAGGACCACAGACAGCTGCGAAACCGCCTTACTGGTGTTCACGGCGAGCGCGCCGACGTTCCCGCGGGCCATGGCCGGGGCCTGCGGCAAGGCCATCCACGAGCCCTGGCTCGCGGCGAGCGTCCCGTCGAACGCGGCCGGGTTCACCACCGCCGGGCCGTACGCGAGGGTGGAAAACGCGGGGGGTCCTCCGTTGAAGCCGGCGAAACCCTGAGTGCTGACCCCGGAGACGGGCAGCAGGTCCAGTGCCCAGTACGGCGACGCCGGGTTCCTGGGCCGGAACAGGCCGGTGACCCGCAGCGAGGTCGGCGCGCCGCCGGAGGGCGAGGCGCCGGTCAGCACGGAGCCGATCCCCACGTGCAGCCGGGTGGCCGCGGCGGCCGGCAGGGCCACCGGCACCGGACCGCCGCGAGGTGGCGCGGCAGGCCATTGCCCAGCGGTCAGCGTCGCCTGGGCGCTGATCCCGGCCAGCGACGCAGGCTGGATCTGCGTGAAGACCGTGCTGGTGGCCGACGCCGGGAGCTGGATCGGGTTCGCCCACAGCGCGCTTTCCAGCTGGAAGCTCACCCCTGGCCAGGCCTGGCGCAGCGTGGTCCGGATCAGCTGTGAGTCGGTGGCCGCCTCACCGGCGTCGACCACACCGGACAGTCCGACCACCCGGCCCTGCGGGGAGGCGAGGATGTTCTGCGCTCCGGGCGGGATTGCCGCGACCGCGAAGGTCCACAGCGCGGCCGCGAGCCCCGTGCTGAGCAGGACCACGACCGCGACGCAGGTCAGGAGCAGCCACGAGGACCTCGCCCGGCGGACGAGGAACGTTACCCCCAGCCCCCGCACGGTCAGCCCCTAGCTGTCCGAGGTGGTGCTGACGAGGCCATCCTCCAGCGCGATAACCTGGTCGGCCAGGTCGATGAGCGCCTCGTCGTGCGTGGCGACCAGAGCGGTGATCCCCTCCGAATGCACCACGTTGAGCAGCAGCTCCATGATCTGGCGGCCGGTTTCCAGGTCGAGCTGGCTGGTCGGCTCGTCCGCGATCAGCAGGCCGGGGCGGCCGGCCAGCGCGCGGGCGATGGCCACCCGCTGCTGCTGGCCGCCGGAAAGCTCATCCGGGCGGTGCGCGGCATGGCTGGACAGCCCGGTCAGCGCCAGCATGGCCGCCGTCCGCTCCCGGCGCTCGCGCGGCCGCAGGCCCGCGATACGCAGCGGGATCCCGACGTTCTCCGCCGCGGACAGCATCGGCACGAGCCCGAAGGACTGGAAGACAAACGCGATCCGATCCCGTCGCAACGTCAGCCGTTCCCGCTCGGTCATCCGGTTCACCTCGCGGTCGTTCACCCACACCCGCCCCGTCGTCGGGTCGTCCAGGCCACCGATGATGTTCAGCAGCGTGGTCTTGCCGGAGCCGGAACGCCCGCGCAAGGTGACGAGCTGGCCGCGCTCTATCGTGAACGAGACTCCGCGCAGCGCATGAACCGCGGTATGCCCGCTGCCGAAGGTTCGGCAGATTCCGTCCGCCGCCACCATGACCTGCGACGGCTGGGCGGCGTGATCTGGACCGTGCGCCACGTGGGCCTGGCCGGAGTTCATTCCGATCCTTTGTCTTCCCGGGGATAGCCCCGCCCGGGCGGAACCATGCTCACTCTTGTCTTGGCCACAAGGCAAGCACGGACGCTAGATCGTTAACTCGGGTATCAGCAGCGTCTTGGCCACGGTGGCGCGGGCTTCCAGCGCGGCGTGCGCGTCGGCGGCCTGGTGCAGCGGGAAGGTCTGGCCGATGACCGGACGGAGCCGCCCCGCGGCCGCTTCGGCCAGGGCGGCGGCGGCCAGCCGGCGCAGGGTGGCCGGGTCGTGCTGTTCGATCGGGTGGACGGTGATCCCGCGACGGGCCGCTTCCCCGGCGTCGACAGGAGCGAATCCGCCGGCCGACATGCCGTGGGCGGAGAACCGGCCGCCCAGGGCGGTCACCTCGAACGCAGCTCGGCCGAGCCCGCCGCCGGCGCCGTCGAACACCACGTCCGCGCCCTGGTCCGCGGTCAGCTCACGTACCCGCACGACCCAGTCCGGGTCGAAGTAGTCGAGCGCCGCCTCGGCGCCCGCGTCGCGCGCCAGGTCGAGCTTGGCCCGGCCGCGGGCGGCCCCGATGACCCGGCCGCCGGCCGCCCGGGCCAGCTGGACCAGCAGCACGCCCATCCCGCCGCCGGCCGCGGTGACCAGCACCCACTCGCCGGGGTTGATGGCGGCCCACTCCATCAAGCCGAACGCGGTGGCACCATCGTGCAGTAGCGCGGCGGCCACGGGCAGGCTGAGCCCGGGTGGCACGGGGATCAGGTCGGCGGCGAGCACCACGGCCCGTTCGGCATATCCGCCAAAACCACCGTTGCCGCCGGTGCGAGCGACGGCCGCCCGGCCCGCCCACGACGTATCGACCCCGGTTCCGGTCGCGATCACCTGGCCCGCGACTCCGTTGCCGGGCACGTAGGGCGGCCTGATGGCGAAGAAGTCCACGCCACGCCCGGCACGGATCATCGTGTCGACCAGCAGCACATCGGCCACCGCGGTCTGGATCACGGCCTGGCCGGGGCCGGGGACGGGATCGGGCACCTGCCGCGCGGTGATCACCTCGGGGCCGCCGAACCGGCTGACTTCCATGGCCAGCATGTTCATCACTCCCTTCGCCGCCACGCTACGAGGGCGGGCGGCGGCGGGCATCGGGCGCGGGGCGGGCTTGGTATGCGGCCTTGGGCCTAGGACCCGCGGGACCAGCGGCGTACGTAGGCGGCGCGGCTGGGCGGCCGACCGGGGAGGGTTCGCGGGCCGTTCTGGGTTCGCAGGCCGCCTTGGGTTGTTGGGCTGGCCTGGGTTCGCAGGCCGTCTAGGGCGATGGCGACCAGGCGGGCGCGGACGTGGCGTTCCTCGTCCGCGTCGACCGGATCCGGGGAGCGGCGGCTGAACTGCTCGATCAGCCAGGTGATGTCCAGCGCGGTGACGTCCGGCCGCAGGCTGCGGTCACGGTGGGCGCGGGCGACGATCTCGGCCTGGCGCGCCAGGCTCTGGCGGGCGACCGCGTGCATTTGCGTGGTGGTCTGGATCTGCCCGGCCAACGCGGCGAGCGCCCCGCTGCGCAGCTCGACGCAGGCCCGGATGTACCCGGCCAGGCCGGTCCACGGGTCGTCGGCGGCTAGTGCGTCGTCCGCGGCCTGCAGGGCCTGCTCCATGGCCAGCACGCACAACCGCTGCAGCAGCTCGGTCTTGCTTCCGTAGCGGCGGTACAGCGTGCCGATGCCGACCCCGGCGCGGTCGGCGACCGCCGAGATCGGGGCGTCCGCGCCCAGGGCGCTGAACACGTCCCTGGCCGCCTCCAGCACAACCAGGTCGTTGTGCCGGGCCTCGGCCTGCCGGCCGTGCACCGAGTCGGGGCGCAGCGAGCGGAAGGTCACCAGGCCAGCCTACCTTTATCCGGAGTGATCTATTCCGATAAGATCCGTTGCGAGTCGGAGTGATGCGCTCCGGTAGAGGCTTGGGAGGCGCGATCGTGCGGGTGGTGGTGATGCGGGAGTTCGGCCCGCCGGAGGTGCTCGAGCCGACCGAGGTGGCCGAGCCTGCGGCCGGGCCCGGTGAGGTGGTGATCGAGGCCGAGTTCGCCAGCGTGACGTTCGTCGAGACTCAGATCCGGGCGGGCCGGGCGCCGCATCCGTCGATCCTCCCGGCGCTGCCGGCGATCCTGGGCAACGGGACCGGCGGGACGGTGGGCGGGCAGCGGGTGGTGGCCAGCCTGAACGGCACCGGCGGTTACGCCGAGCGGGTCGCGGTGGACGCCGGGCGGCTGATCGAGGTGCCGGACGGGGTGCCGCTGCGGGACGCGGTCGCGCTGCTGGCCGACGGCCGCACGGCGCTCGGCCTGGTGCGCCGGGCGGAGCTGATCCCGGGCGAGACCGTACTGGTCGAGGCGGCGGGCGGCGGGGTGGGGACGCTGCTGGTGCAGCTGGCCCGCCAGGCCGGGGCTCGGGTGGTGGCCCTGGCCGGTGCGCAGGGCAAGCTGGATCTGGCCCGCGAGCTCGGCGCCGAGCTGGCCGTCGACTACGGCCGTTCGGACTGGCCGGACGCGGTCGGCCGGGTGGACGTGGTCTTCAACGGCGTCGGCGGCGAGGTGGGCCGGGCGGCGTTCGGGCTGCTGGGCTCGGGCGGGCGGTTCTGTCCGTTCGGTATGGCCAGCGGGAGCTTCGCGCCGGTCACGCCCGAGCTCGCCGAGTCGCGGCAGGTCGCCGTGCTGCGCGGCGGGCCCGCGAGCGCGGCGGAGTCGGCCGCGCTGAGCCGGGCGGCGCTGGCCGAGGCGGCTGCGGGCCGGCTGAGGCCGGTCATCGGGCAGGAGTTCGACCTGGCCCGGGCCTGCGACGCGCACGCGGCGATCGAGGCCCGGGCCACGGTCGGCAAGACGCTGCTCACCGTGCCGCGCTGAGCGGTGCGGTTAGCTGAGCGGGCGGTTAGCTGAGCGGTCCCTTAGCTGAGCGGGCTGAAAAAGTCCCGGAGGTCGGCGCTCAGCAGGTCGGGAGCCTCCAGCGCGGCGAAGTGGCCGCCGCGGTCGAACTCCGACCAGTGCGTCACGTTGTGGACCTTATCGGCGAACCGGCGGACGGTCACGTCGGTGGTGAACACGGCCACCGCGGTAGGCACGGTGCCGCGGGCCTTGGGGATCCACATCGTGGGGTCGTTGAAGCGCTCGTAGTAGGTCTGCGCCGCCGAGCCCGCGGTGCCGGTGAACCAGTAGATACTCACGTCGGTGAGGATCTTGTCCCGGTCCACGGCGTCTTCGGGCAGCTTGGCCGCCGGGTCGGTCCAATCCTGGAACTTCTCCACGATCCAGGCCAGCAGGCCGGCCGGGGAGTCGGTCAGCGCGGGCGCGATGGTCTGCGGCCGGGTGCCCTGGAGCTGCATATACGCCCCGGAACGCTCCTGCCATTGCTGCATGGCGGCGAGGCGGCCACGTTCGGCGTCGGTCAGGGCGGCCATGTCGGCCCGGGTCGCCGGTAGGGAAGGTGACCAGCGCGTTGACGTGCACGCCGATGACCCGGTCCGGGGCGGCGCGGGCGATCATCGGGGCAATGAACGCGCCCACGTCCCCGCCCTGCACGCCGTACCGCTGGTAGCCGAGGCGGTCCATCAGCGCGGCCAGCGCGGCCGCGGCGCGGCCGTCGGTCCAGCCGGTCTCAGTCAGCGGCCCGGAGAACCCGTAGCCGGGCAGCGACGGGATGACCAGGTGGAACGCGTCGGCCGGGTCACCGCCGTGCGCTACCGGATCGGTGAGCGGGCCGATCAGGTCGATGAACTCCACGATCGAGCCGGGCCAGCCGTGCAGGAGCAGCAACGGGGTGGCGTCTGGCTCCGCGGAGCGGACGTGCAGGAAGTGCAGCTGGGCGCCGTCGACGGTGGTCACGAACTGCGGATAGGCGTTCAGGGCGCTCTCATGCTGGCGCCAGTCGTATTCGGTCGCCCAGTAGGTGACCAGTTCACGCAGGTAGGAGGCGGGGACGCCGCGTTCCCAGCCGGTGCCGGGCAGGTCGGCGGGGTACCGGGTGCGGGCCAGGCGATCACGGAGGTCGTCGAGGTCGGCCTGCGGGACGGCGATGCGATAGGGCTGAATGCGGTCGTTGTTCGTCATGTCTTCGACGCTAGATGGCAATGGTGTCAGGTTCTGGCACCAATGGCGACTAGCTTGGTCTTGTGCTTGAAACCTCGGCCCGGCTGCTGCGCCTGCTGTCGCTGCTGCAGTCCCGGCGCGACTGGACCGGCACCGAACTGGCCGGGCGGCTCGGTGTCGGCCTGCGGACCCTGCGCCGCGACATCGACCGGCTACGTGACCTGGGCTATCCGGTCGACGCCACGCCGGGCGCCGCGGGCGGCTACCGGCTCGGGGTCGGGGCCGCGCTGCCGCCGCTACTGCTGGACGACGAGGAGGCGGTGGCCGTGGCGATCAGCCTGCACACCGCGACGACCGGCAGCGTGGCCGGGCTGGAGGAGACCGCGCTGCGGGCGCTGACCAAACTGCAGCAGATGCTGCCGTCCCGGCTCCGGCACCGGATCAGTGCCTTCCACACCACCACGGTGGCGCTCACTGGGCCGGGCTCGGCGGCCGATCGGGTGGATCCCGATCTGCTGACCGCGATCGCAGCCGCCTGCCGGGATCAGCGGCGACTCCGGCTGCGGTACCCGGGCCGCGACGGCGTGGCCGTCCGGGAGGTAGAACCGCACCGGCTGGTGCACACCCCGCGGCGTTGGTACCTGGTGGCTTGGGACCTGGGCCGCGAGGACTGGCGGACGTTCCGGGTCGACCGCATGACCGTCCCGCCGGGGCCGCCCGGGGCGCGCTTCACGCCGCGGCCGCTGCCTGCTTCCGACGTGGCCGCGTACGTCTCGCAGTCCATATCCTCGGCTCCGTACCGGTACCAGGCTCGGATCTTGTTCCGGGCGCCGCTGTCCTCGGTGTCGGTGCGTACCTCCCCCACGGCGGGTCGGCTGGAGGCGGCCGGACCGGACGCCTGCATCCTGCACACCGGGTCCAACTCGCTGGACGAGCTGGCCCTGTACGTCGGGCTCAAGGGCTACGACTTCGAGGTGCTCGAGCCGCCCGAGCTGGTCCCGGTATTGCGGTCGCTGTCCGAGCGGCTGGCCCGCGGCGCCGGGGCTGCTACCAACAACAACAACAACAACACGGGTGCGGCACTCTGACGTCACTGGCCGTCAGTGCCGCACTCACCCGTTGGGCCGGGCTTGAGGCCACCCGCCGAGCCGCGCCGGAACACATGGTTGTGGCAAGGGTGTGGCTCTTCTGGAGTGAGTGGGGCGCCATCGGCGGCGCGGGGCATGATGTCCGGTCGCGCATAGCGTCTGCGCGCGTCCCACCTCACCGTCCCGCGGTAAACACCAGCCGCTCATTCACCGCGCCGCGGATCCCCGCCACCGGCCAGGACGCGCGAAACCATGATCGCGGGCCGTTCCGGACAGATAGCGCCCATTTCGACCCGCGATCATGGATCCGCCGCCCCGGGATGCACGCCGGCGGTGCTGCAGTGGCAGCCAGCCTCGCGGCATCCCGGGCGTCGAGCATGATCGTGGCCAGTTCCGCCCGCTATCTGCCCGTTTCTGGCCACGATCATGACCAGCCGCTAGTCGGCTCAAGTCCCCAGCACGGGGCCAGGACCGGCACAACGGGCCACCGTCCCCGCTCTGCCCGCGCCACCTCAGCCCGTCCGAGCCGGAGCCTCACTCCAAAACAGCCGCACCCTTGTGGCAACCTGCTGGCAAGAGACGTTAGGTTGTCACAACCATGGGTTGGGGTCAGCCCCCACGTGTGGCCTGAGGGGCTGGTGCGATCTGCGGGGCCAGTCAGGTGTAGCTGTGGGCTGGATCGGGGTAGTGCTGGGTGGCGACTTCGGTGACGTAGCGGTGCGCGGCGTCGAGGAGGGTGCCGCGGACGTCGGCGTAGCGCTTGACGAACCGCGGGAGATGGCCCGCGGTCAGGCCGGCCATGTCCGGCCAGACCATGATCTGGGCGTCGCAGTGCGGGCCCGCCCCGATGCCGACGGTGGGGATGCGCAGCGCGGCCGAGACCTGGCGGCCGAGGTCGGCCGGCACCGCTTCCAGCACGACCGCGAACGCCCCGGCGCGCCCCAGCGCTCGCGCGTCGGCCAGGAGTTCCTGCCCAGCATCACCGCGGCCCTGGACCCGGCGCGTGCCGCCCAGCACGTTCACGCTTTGCGGGGTCAGGCCGAGATGACCCATCACCGGGATGCCGGCCCGGTCAGCGCCTCGACCTGGGGCAGGACCCGGCGGCCGCCTTCCAGCTTGACCGCCTGCGCGCCACCTTCCTTCAGGTGCCGGACCGCGCTGGCCAGGGCGGCCTGCGGGCCGGACTGGTAACTGCCGAACGGCAGATCGGCCACCACCAGCGCTGTCTTGGTCCCACGCACCACCGCCTGGACCATCGGGATCAGCTGGTCCATGGTCACCGGCAGCGTGTCGGGGTAACCGAGCACCATCTCGGCGCTGGTGTCGCCGACCAGCAGCGCGCGCACCCCGGCCTGTTCGAAGATGCCGGCCGTGAGCGTGTCGTAGCTGGTGAGCATGGACCATCGCTCGCCTCGGTCGGTGGCCGCCTGGAGGTCACGGATGGTGATCCGCCGGTCATCCGGCCACTCCGTCGCTGTGGACATGACAGTTCCCTTCTGGTCGCCACCACCAATGGTTGGCGCTACTGCCCATGATCACACGTGTACGACGACGACCCGCTGCACCTTCGGACGTTCGGGTTCCTCGACGAGCCGGCTGATGTCGTCCGGGTCGCTGGTCAGTAGGACTACCGAACGTTCTTGGCCGAGCGCGGTGGCAGCGACGACAGCATCGATAGCGCAGCGATGACCCGACAGGCCGGTGGTCCCGAGCAGCTCGCCGGCCCGGCGCGCGATCGCGACCGTTACGGGCACGACGGTGATCCTGGCCAGGACACGGTGCACCGAAGCGTCACGCGGGCCGCCCCGCAAGGCCTCGGTCAGCGTGACCGCGCTCACCGCGACCCGGGCGCCTCGGGCACGGGCACTGTCTAGGTAGCCTCGCACGCGCGCGTCGCCAGCGGCCAGCTTGGAGAGTCCCTCGGCGTCGAGGACGAGCGCGCCTCCCGCTATTCGCCGTCCGGCCATGCGGCACGAGCTTCCGCCAGATACTCCTCCGGAACCGGGCCATGCTCGCCGGCGAGCAGCTCCGACAGGTCGGTCAGCAGGTCCCGCTCAAGCTGCCGGGTGACGGCCCCGGTTACATACTGGCTGAACCTCCCGCGCCCCACACGCTCCTGAACAGCTGCGACGAGATCCTCCGGCATCGAGACGCTGACCTTGCGTGCCGCGCCGGCGTAACTGACCTCCGCGGCGCGGGCTTCGGAGCGGGCTGGGTCGGCTGCCATCCGATCATGCTACCGCTGGTAGCAAAATCTGGCGGCGGGTCAGATACGGCGGAGGACGGCGACTACCTTGCCGACAATGGTGGCGCTGTCGCCCAGGATCGGCGTGTAGGCGGGGTTGTGCGGGATCAGCCAGACGTGCCCGTCGGTCTTCTTGAACGTCTTGACCGTCGCCTCGCGGTCGGCCGACGAGTCGTTCTCGACCATAGCGGCAACGATGTCGCCGTTCTCGATGTCGGACTCACGGCGGACGACAACCCAGTCTCCGTCGGTGATCGCGGCGTCGATCATCGAGTCGCCGACCACGCGGAGCATGATGAGCTCGCCGTCGCCGACCAGCTGCCGGGGCAGCTGGAAGACGTCCTCGATGTGCTGGTCGGCCAGGATGGGGATACCGGCCGCGACCTGACCCACCAGGGGTACCTGGGCTAGTTCTGACTCCGCCGCGTCTGGCGCAGCAGCCGGCCGGAGCGCGGCCGTGCGGGGCCGCCGGGCCTCCCGGCTCAGATAGCCCTCCTTTTCCAGGACCGAGAGCTGGTAGGAGACGCTCGACGTGCTGGTCAGGCCGACGGCCTCGCCGATCTCGCGCATGGTGGGCGCGTAGCCGTTACGCCGCACGGAGTCGTCGATGACCTCGACGATCTTCCGCCGACGAGGGGTCAGCCTCCCGCCGACCGGGTGGGATGGTTCAGCACTCCGCATCGTCACACCTCCAGCCGTGGCATCGATTATGATGAAAGGGTAGCAGCGTAGAGCCATGTATCAAATACGAAGTCGAAAATAGTTAGTGATCAGGTGAAGATCTGATCATAGCTACGAAGGGCGGGCTCCGCGGTCGGCGCCGAGCCGGACGCTGGCTGATTCCCGGTTTCACTGGATGTTCACCAAGCGAGCGGAATGTCCGGCCGGAGGGGCGCATTGGGATTGTCGTGGAACAGGATGAACGGGACGTCGCGGGCCAGACCAAGCTGCCTGATCTCGCGGCGCTGAGTCAGGACCAGGAGCCGGCCGCCGCACCCGGCGCGACCATCCTCGACGTGCGGAATGTCTCCCTCTGGTACGGCACGTTCAAGGCCGTCACCGACGTGTCCATGCCCATCTACGAGAACGAGATCACGGCCTTCATCGGCTCCTCCGGCAGTGGCAAGACGACGGTGCTCCGGTCGTTCAACCGGATGAACCACCTGGTGCCCGGCACCCGGCTGGAAGGCGAGATCTACTACCGGGGCGAGAACATGTACGGCAAGAACGTCTCCCCCATCGCGGTGCGCCGACGCATCGGCATGGTGTTCCAGAAGGCGAACCCGTTCCCCAAGTCCATCTACGACAACGTCGCCTACGGCCCGCGGATCAACGGCGAGCGCCGGAAGGCCGAGCTGGACGAGATCGTCGAGCAGTCGCTGCGGCAGGCCGCGCTGTGGGACGAGGTCAAGCACCGGCTGGGTCACTCGGGCCTGGGCCTGTCCGGCGGGCAGGCGCAGCGGCTGTGCATCGCCCGCACGATCGCCGTCAAGCCCGACATCGTGCTGATGGACGAGCCGGCCTCGGCGCTGGACCCGATTGCCACCGGTGCTATCGAGGACCTGATGAAAGAGCTCAAGCAGCAGTACACGATCGTGATCGTCACGCATAACATGCAGCAGGCCACCCGGGTCAGCGACCGCACCGCCTTCTTCTCCGTGCTGGTCAACCCGGACAGCGACACGCGCACCGGCGTGCTGGTGGAGTACGGGTCGACGCAGAAGATCTTCGGAGACCCGGACGACCCCCGGACCCAGGCCTACGTCACCGGCCGGGTGGGCTGAGCCTCCGGGTCGGAGATATCCGCCACCGACGCGTGAAGGGCCTGCAGGGTCTGGTCGGCATCAACCGCAAGGGCGAGACCGTGCTCGCCCGCGCCGAGGGTGATCTCGCGCCCGCGCACGCGTTCATCCGCGATCACCGGCCAGGGCCTGATCGAGCCGAGCGGCGTGATCGTGCCGCGCTCGTATCCGGTAGCCTGCCTGGCCACCTCGGCATCGGGCATGGACAAGCGGCTGACGCCGAGCAGTTCCCGGAGCTTCGGCCAGGAGATGACGCGGTTGCCGGGCACGAGCACGAACAGGAAGTCATCGGGTCCGCGGCGCACCACCAGCGTCTTGACCACATCGGCGGGCGTTACGCCGCGGGCCCGGGCCGCCTCGGCCAGGCTGCCCACCGGGCCATGCCGGATCACCCGGTGGGTAAGGCCGGAATCCTCGGCAGCGGCAAGCGCGGGGGTGGACATAGCTCAGTATCGATCATGGCCGGCCTATCGGTGATCACTCGGCGCGGCGGGCGGAAGCGGTCCGACCGGGCCTGGATCATCGCGATGATCAGCAGTGGATAGCACCACGTGAGATAACTGTAGAACCAGTAGCCCAGGAGTAGTTGCGCGCCGATGAGGAGCGCGGCCGCCAGGGCAGCGTGCTCCCGCGCGTCGTGTACGGGCGGGCGGACCAGAGGCGAGAGCGCAAGCAGCACCAACACGACGGCGAGTACCGGCCTGGCCACGGTGGCCACCATCTGCGGCAGGTAGGTCCAGATGCTGAACTGCACGCCGCCGCCACGCTGGATCAGCTGATAGCCGAGCGTCGAGTTGAGGAACTGAGCCGGCCCGGAGTCGATGAGCGGCCAGGCGAGCATCGCGGCCAGCGAGACGATGAGCGTCAGCGCGTACCGCGAGCGCCCCCGTCGCACGCCCAGGAATGACAAAGCGAGCAGCACGGGGAGGAACTTGGTCAGGGCGGCGGCGGCCACGAGCAGGCCGCGAGCGACGGGACGCTCCGCCATGACGATTGTCCATACGCAGAGGGCGGCGATCAGCCCGTCGTTGGTCTGTGCCGTCAACGACAGGTCGGGGAACGGGAAGAGCAGGTACGCGAACACGAACGCCTGCCCGAGTGGCCGCCCGCCGAGCCGCCGGCCGAGGATGTGCAGTCCAGCGAGCGTCAGCGCGTCGAAGCACAGCGCCGGGAGCAGCGTCGCGACCAGTGCCGGTACCGACGGGAAGAGGAGCACGAAGGGGAGGTACGCGTAGTAGGCGAAGGGACCGTAGGAGTCCGGCCGGTAGACATGAAGGCCGCCCGGGCCCGGCCAGGACACCGCGCCGTACAGGTGCAGTCCGTGCAGGATCCGCCAGGCGCCGAGCCAGCTCGCCTGCCCGACATCGGACATGTTGCCCACCGTCACGCTGGCTATCCGGACGAGCAGAAGCGCGAGGATGGCCAGGCCCAAACGCCGGGAGCTGATGGACGGGCGCAGTTCCGGCATCGGCCAGGCACCGAGGGCCACGCCGAGCATCCGGGCGAACAGCCAGCCGAGACAGACCGCGGCCAGCCACAGGCCGGCTTGGGCGAGATCGTCGCTGAGCAGCATGGCCACGGGAAAGAAGCCAGCCAGCGCCAGCAGGTCCAGATGCTCGATTCGCCATGGGCGACGCCAGTCGAACAACCCGAGGACGAAGCAGGCCGCCCACGGGACGGCGATGAACAGCGGATGCGTCGTGAACGTGCCGCCCACGACGGCCGGCGTGAACCAGCCACCGCCCTTCGGTACGAATCCGTGGCCGACGGGCACCAGCGCGGCCAGCGCGGCCAGTCCGCCAACGAAGCCGAACACGAGCGCACCTGCGGTGACCAGCTCGGCCGGCCGGGCTGGCCGCCGGTTCATGGGCGGGATATGGCGGGGTTGGCGATCCGTCATCTGCCGCATGGACGCCCCCGTACGTGCGGTTCAGGTTGTGCTCGCGGCCTGCCGAGCTGGCCAGCCACCCGCCACACTACGGACCGGCGAACGCGGGGCCATCGGCCCGCAGGCCGATTCTCGGTATGAGATCTGAGCCGGTTTGTCATACCTGGGCATTAGTCCCGCCGACTTACCGGTACCGCTGGCCTGCGGCCATAGCGCGGCCATAGGGAGGGCGGTCAGATCAAGGGAGCAGCAGTTCGACCTGGACAGAGGGGTACCGGGCAGGCATCTTACGGTCCAGGGTTATCAGCGTGGCGTCGCTGGCCTGGGCGAAGGCGGCCAGGTAGTCATCGGTCCAGAGCTTGTGGCTCTGGTCAGCACGAGCGGAGATGGCACGCCAGACCGCGTTGAGTTCCGCTGGCTCGTCTGCCCATAGAACCCGCTCGTCAGCCCAGAGCTGATCGTAGGTTCGCCATGCCTGGCTGCGGTCGATCGCATCATCGCCCATGATGGCGGGGTTGGACAGCAGGCGGAGCAGTCCCATCTGCGTGACCCGGCAGAATGCTATGTCATCCGCCTCGGCGCCGAACCAGTCCGCCACGACCGGATGGTGAACGTGCCGTCCCCAGACAGCGGCCAGCCAGACGCCAACATCGACGAGTTTCACTCAGCGCCGTATCTCTCGGTGTCCTCGGCATCGAGCGCATCCGCGATGTCCTCATTGTCGACGAGGACCGTCGGCATAGCATCGCGTGCGATGAGCGGTAGCACCACGCGCCCCGTCTTCCCCTGACGGGTAGCGGGAAGGCCCACCTCATGCGCTACCGCCCGGTTGACGAGATCCTTGAGGCTCTCGCCATGCTCAGCGGCACGCGCCTTCGCCGCTCGCATCAGGGTGGGAGGCAGGTCAATCGTGGTGCGCATAAACGCATATTAGCATCATCTTGGTCAGCAACCGGTGGCCCAGCTAATGCTGAGGAGGGATGCGTCCCTTCGGCCGCACCTCCTGAGCTGGAGACTTACTGGGGCAGGGGCAGTGCACTATTCGGAGTGTGCAGTATTCCTAGCCGCCAGTGCGGGCAGCCTTGCGTCCTGTCACGCAGGGTGACGGGCGGCCGGACGTCAGCTTGGCAGAGAGGGTGCCGTCGTGCACCCGACCCCCGGTGTGATCGCCGAGCCCACCAGATCATCGTGCAGTGACGCGGTACCGGATTTCGAGCATGGTGCAGCCGGCAAGGCGTGCGGTAGGGGCCGTGGGGCATGCGGGGCTGACGGCTCGCGTAGTGCCTGGCTGCTCGGCCTCCCGCCACGCCATGGCGTCCGCGGCGAAGAACTCACGTTGCCGCTTCATCCCATCGACTCCTGATCTCCCTGACAGCGCTCAGGAGGGACGCACGGCGTAGCGGAAGCCCCTCCTGAGCTGGCAGCACTTCTCGTATCGCGGCCCGGATATATCGAGGCAGTAAGGGCGGTGAGTGGGACCATGCGGGCAGGATCGGCGACGTTAGGGACGATGAACCGGGTTGAGGTTGTCATACATGGCCCGGGCGGTCAGTTCTCCTAGCGCCCCGTGGTCGCCACCATCGGCCCGCTGCATCGCCGCCAGGTACGCACTGCGTTGCCTTTTGAGGATGATCACAGGGCGGATAGCCACTCCGGACTAGGCTGCGGGCGCTGGTCGGCCCGGCGTTCACACCCCGGCGGGCGGACCGCTGGCGTCCGGTGGTAGCGCGACGGCGAGGGTCTCATGCCAATAGATTGCATCAGGTGCAACGAACGGCGTCCAGCTAGCACTGAGGAGGGGCGCAGCTGGCTAGCCGAACCCCTCCTGAGCTTTAATTCTTCTCTTTTGTGATTCCTGAACTAGCTGCAGCCGCTGGTGGAGCCGCAGCCTTCGCAGACATAGCAGCTGCCGGCCGGACGCATCTTGGTGCCGCAGGTCAGGCACAGCGGGGCATCGGCGGTGCGGCCCTGCTGGGCTTCGATCAGCTCGGTGGAGCTATGCGGGGCGGCGGTCGACGCCGGGTTCGGTGCCGCCGGGGAGGCGGGAGCGGGGACCGAGGCGTGGACCACGGACCGTTCGGGAGAAACTGGCTGCTCTACGGCGGCCGACTGGGCCAGTTCCACGGGATCCGGCTCGTCGGCCAGCCCGGCGGGGTCGTGGCCGGCCACCTCGGCGGCGCGCTCGTCGGCGGACAGGATACCCAGCGCCGCGCGGTCCTCGTAGGGCAGGTGATCCAGGGCCAGGCGACGGAAGATGTAATCCATCACCGAGGTGGCGATCCGGATGTCCGGGTCGTCGGTGAGGCCGGCGGGCTCGAAGCGCATGTTGGTGAACTTGGCCACGTACGAGTCGAGCGGGATGCCGTACTGCAGGCCCACCGAGATGGCGATGGAGAACGCGTCCATCACGCCGGCCAGGGTGGAGCCCTGCTTACCGAGCTTGAGGAACACCTCGCCCACACCGTCGTCCGGGTAGTTCGAGACCGTCATGTAGCCCTCGGCGCTGGCCACGGAGAACCTGGTCACCATGGCGGGGCGCTGGCGGGGCAGGCGCTTGCGGACCGGGCGGTGATCGTGCGGCTGCGCGGCCGGGGTCTCGGCCTCGGCCTCGGCGGTCTTCCGCTTGGAGACCGATAGCGGCTGGCCGACCTTGCAGTTGTCGCGGTAGATGGCCAGTGCCTTCAGGCCCAGCTTCCAGCCCTCGAAGTAGATCTTCTCGATGTCCTCGACGGCTGCGCTCTCGGGCATGTTGACCGTCTTGGAGATGGCGCCGGACAGGTGCGGCTGGACCGCGGCCATCATCCGGACGTGCCCCATCGGGCTGATCGCGCGCTCGCCCATGGCGCAGTCGAACACGTCGTAGTGCTCGGGGCGCAGGCCGGGGGCGTTGACCACGTGGCCGCGCTCGGCGATGTACTCGGTGATCGCCTCGACCTGCTCGTGTGGGTAGCCGAGGTTCTTCAGCGCCCGCGGCACGGTCTGGTTGACGATCTGCATGGAACCGCCGCCGACCAGCTTCTTGAACTTGACCAGGGCCAGGTCAGGCTCGATGCCGGTGGTGTCGCAGTCCATCATCAGGCCGATGGTGCCGGTGGGCGCGAGCAGGCTGGCCTGGGCGTTGCGGTACCCGTTGGCCTCGCCGAGGGCGATGCACTCGTGCCAGGTGTCGTTGGCCAGGTTCTGGATCTCCCGGTCCATGGCGCCGACCGTGCGGATGCGGTCGCTGGCCTCGGCGTGCTTGCGGATGACCCGCTTGTGCGGCTTGGCGTTGCGCGCGTAGCCGTCGTAGGGGGCGACCGCTCCGGCTAGTTCGGCCGAGGTCTGGTAGGCGGTGCCGGTCATCAGCGAGGTGATCGCGGCGGCGATGGCCCGGCCGCCTTCGGAGTCGTAGGCGTGGCCGGTGGCCATCAGCAGCGCGCCCAGGTTGGCGTAGCCGATGCCGAGCTGGCGGTAGGCGCGGGTGGTGACGCCGATCTTCTCGGTCGGGAAGTCCGCGAAGCAGATCGAGATGTCCATCGCGGTGATGATCAGCTGGCTGACCTTCTTGAACCACTCGGCGTCGAAGGTGTCGTCGTCGCGCAGGAACTTCAGCAGGTTGATGCTGGCCAGATTGCAGGAGGAGTTGTCCAGGCTCATGTACTCCGAGCACGGGTTGCTGGCGGTGATCCGGCCCGATTCGGGGTTGGTGTGCCAGTCATTGATCGTGCCGTCGTACTGGATGCCGGGGTCGGCACATTCCCAGGCGGCCTGGGCCAGGGAACGGAACAGCTTCTTGGCGTCGACGCGCTCGATCACCTCACCGGTGCGGCGCGCCAGCAGGTCGAAGCCCTGGCCTTCCTCGACCGCGTGCATGAACTCGTCCGAGACGCGGACGGAGTTGTTGGCGTTCTGGTACTGGACGCTGACAATGTCCTTGCCGCCCAGATCCATGTCGAACCCGGCGTCGCGCAGCGCGCGGACCTTGTCTTCCTCACGAGCTTTGGTTTCGATGAACTCCGCGATGTCCGGGTGGTCCACGTCGAGGACGACCATCTTGGCCGCGCGGCGAGTGGCACCGCCGGACTTGATCGTGCCCGCGGAGGCGTCGGCGCCGCGCATGAACGACACCGGGCCGCTGGCCGTGCCGCCGGAGGACAGCAGCTCCTTGCTCGAGCGGATCTTGGACAGATTGACGCCGGAGCCGGAACCGCCCTTGAAGATCAGGCCTTCTTCCTTGTACCACTCCAAGATGGCGTCCATGGTGTCGTCGACGGCCAAGATGAAGCACGCGGACACCTGCTGGGGGGAAGCGGTGCCGACGTTGAACCAGACCGGGGAGTTGAAGCTGAAGACCTGGTGGATCAAGGCGTACTTGAGCTCGTGATCGAAGATCACGGCGTCTTCCTCGGTGGCGAAGTAGCCGTGCTTGCGGCCAGCCTCGGTGTAGACCCCGGTCACGCGGTCAACTAGCTGCTTGAGGCTCCACTCGCGCTGCGGGGAGCCCACCGCGCCGCGGAAGTACTTGGTGGTCACGATGTTGGCCGCGTTCACCGACCAGGAGTCGGGAAACTCCACGCCGCGCTGCTCGAAGTTGACCGAGCCGTCCCGCCAGTTGGTCATCACCACGTCGCGGCGTTCCCAGGTGACCTGGTCGTAGGGATGCACGCCGGGGGTGGTGTAGATGCGGGACATGGTCAGGCCGGTTCTGGCTGGCTGATGTCCTGGGTTTCCTGGGTTTCCTGGGTCGGCGTTCTTTCCCTTGCGGGCCGCGTTGCTCGCCGTCTCGGTCATGACTTCCCCCTTCCGGGACCCAGTTGCTGGATCCCACCCAGGCCGTGGTGCGGCCAGTCCTTTGGTTACTGTTGTTACGGGGCCGTTTTCGCGGTGCGGCGACCGTCGCGCAGGGCGGCGATCTCGTCCTCGAAGTCGGCCAGCGACTCGAAGCCGCGGTAGACCGAGGCGAACCTCAGATAGGCCACCTCGTCCAGTTCCCGCAGCGGGCCGAGGATGGCCAGGCCCACTTCGTGCGAGGGGACTTCGGCCAGGCCTCGGGCCCTGATCGTTTCCTCTACCTGCTGAGCCAGGATGGCCAGCTTGTCCTCGCTGACCGGGCGGCCCTGGCAGGCACGCTGCACGCCGTGGATGATCTTGTCCCGGGTGAACGGCTCGGTGACCCCGCTGCGCTTGGCGACCATCAAGATGACCGTCTCCTGCGTGGTGAACCGGCGCCCGCACTCGGGGCACGACCTCCTACGGCGGATCGCGGCACCATCATCTGCGGTCCGGCTGTCAATGACTCGGCTGTCCGGATGACGACAGAACGGGCAGTGCACGCGATCACCTCCCCAGGGTTGCGTGACGTAGTAATTCTACTCCGTAACACAACTTCTGGAAAAACCACAGCGATGTAACTACTAGATGTTGTGGTTACGGTAGACCACGAGGATAGCCCTAGGCAAGCGGGCGCGGGCGGTCAATCCGGAATCCGCGGTGGCTCAGGGGATCTGGCTTGCCGGGTCGGCGTGTCGCGGTGCCGTGGTTTTCTTTGCGGGCCGGCGTGTCGGAGTGTCGCGGGGTTTTCGGGGTTTCGGGCTCGGCGGTTCAGCTGTGGGGGGCTTGGGTCAGCTGCGGGCCGGGGCCCGCTAGCCGGGCCGGGGCCCGCTTGCCGGGTCGGTGCGGCCGGGCCGGGGCCCGCTTGCCGGGCCGGCGTCGGTGCGGCCCGGCCCGCCTGCCGGGCGGTCAGCCGCGGGGGACCCATAGGCGCTGGCCGGCGAAGACGACGTTCCCGGTCAGGCTGTTGAGCTCGATGATCTGCTGAATGACGACACGGGTGTCCGCGGCGGGATCGGCGCTCTCCGCGACCGACCACAGGCTCTGGCCGGGGTGGACGGTGACCTGGGTAACGTTCCGCTGGGCGGCGCCGGAGGCTACCGGGTGGTTGGTGGCCTGAGCCGCTCCGGCGATGACCAGGGACAGCGCGGCCAGGACCAGCATGACGGCGACCGCGACCACGATGCGGCCGCGCCGGGTCAGCCGCAGCGGCGGGTTCGCCGGGCGCGGGATCCGGACGGGACTGGGCGCGGCGGGTGCTTGCGCGGGTGCTTTTGCCGGGGCCTGCGCGGGAGCGGCCGGGGCCTGCGCGGGAGCGGCCGGGGCCAGGAGGGCGGTCCAGCGGGCGGCGGCCCGGGTCTGGGCACTGTCCGGCGGCGTGGCTGGTGACAGCCCCGGCGTGGTCAGGAACTCTGGCAGCTCCGGCAGTTCCTCGGCACGCATCGCGCTCATAACGACCTCCGCTACTCAAACCTTCATTCGAGCTATACTCTTAATTATGTTCGTTCGATCGGATCTCCGCTCGATCGTACGCCTGTTCGATCGGAAGATCTACTACATCGTTGTATCGCGTGGGTCTGACATTTCCGCGACACGTCCGAACAGATGTTTGGGATACGAGGCGGGAAACGTTAGTCTCTAGGCAGCACGCAAGAATCCGGACACGGAAGGTCATCAGATGGAGGAGACCGCCATGGGAGGCACCACAATGGGCACTTCCGGCACCGAGGCGCCCAGACCTAAAGGGCGACCAGGGCGCAAGCCGAAGGGCAGCGTGCCGGTGATTGTCCCGGAGACGCCGGACAAGCCAGATCCCGACCACGTGCTGACCTGGCGCCAGCGCAAGGTCCTCCAGGTGATCAGGGAGTCGGTGCAGAAGCGCGGCTACCCGCCGTCGATGCGGGAGATCGGCGAGGCGGTCGGCCTGACCAGCACGTCGAGTGTCTCGTACCAGTTGAGCACGTTGCAGCGTAAGGGCTACTTGCACCGGGACGTCGGTCGTCCGCGGACCGTCGAGGTGCGGCTGCCGGGTCATCCGGCGGTGCGCCCGGAGCCGAGCCGTGAGCGTGAAGAGGAAGCACCGGCCGACATCCCGGGCATCGATATCCCGTCACAGGAAGCGGCCTACGT
Organism: uncultured Actinomycetes bacterium; assembly: GCA_963787645.1. Classification (GTDB taxonomy): domain Bacteria; phylum Actinomycetota; class Actinomycetes; order Streptosporangiales; family Streptosporangiaceae; genus Palsa-504. The sequence continues at coordinate 198,781 of CAWBDS010000011.1, forward strand.
GCCGCTGATCGGGCGGATCGCCGCGGGTGGGCCGATCCTGGCCGAGCAGTACGTCGAGGACGTGTTCCCGCTTCCCCGGCAGCTGGTCGGCGAGGGCACCCTGTTCCTGCTCAAGGTGGTCGGCGACTCGATGATCAACGCCGCCATCTCGGACGGCGACTGGGTGGTCGTCCGCGAGCAGCCGGTCGCGGAGAACGGCGAGATCGTGGCGGCCATGCTGGATGGCGAGGCGACGGTGAAGACGTTCAAGCAGGGCGACGGACACGTCTGGCTGATCCCGCATAACCCGGCTTACACGCCGATCCTCGGAGACGAGGCCACCATCTTGGGTCGTGTCGTGGCGGTGCTTCGTCGCGTCTGAGTTCGGCGCCCCGTGCCGCTCTGAGTTCGGCTTCCCGTGCCGCTCTGAGTTCGGCTTCCCGTGCCGCGGGAGGTCACCACTTGGGCGGCACTGTACTTCCCCACCGCGTGAGCCGCCGGGACGACGATCCCGGCGGCGGCGCTGGCATGGGCCTGAGCAGGGGGATACCTCAGGCCGGATCGGGGAGCGTGGCCAGGTTCTCCGGGGGCTGGCGTGCTAGGCGGTTACGACGATGTTGACCAGCTTCGGCGCGCGGACGATGACGCGGCTGACCGGCTGGTCACCCAGCGTGCGGGCAACACCGGGCGCGGCCAGCGCGAGCTCGCGTAGCTCGTCGCCGGTGATGCTCGGCGCGACCTCGAGCCGGTCCCGCACCTTGCCGTTGACCTGGATGACGCAGGTGACCGTATCCTCGGCCAGTAGGTCCGGGTCGACGGCAGGCCAGGCGGCCCGGGCTACTGACGGCGGGTTGCCCAGCAGTTCCCAGCACTCCTCGGCGGTATAGGGCGCGAACAGCGACAGCAGTACGGTCAGGACTTCGGCCGCCTCGCGCACCGCGGGGTCGGCCGCGCCCGCCGGCCCGGTATCGATGGTCCGGCGCGCTGCGCTGACCAGCTCCATGAGCCGGGCCACGGCCACGTTCAGGTGGTACGCCTCGACCTGGCGGGTGACCTCGTCGATGGTCCGGTGGGTAACCTTGCGCAGGGCCAGGTCCCCCGACCCGGCGCCCGGGTCGGCGGCAGCGACATCGGCGGCAACCCGCCAGACGCGGCCCAGGAACTTGACCATGGCATCGGGGTTCATGTCCGCCCAGTCGATGTCGTCCTCGGGCGGGCTGGCGAAGATCATGGTCAGCCGGATGGTGTCCACCCCGAAGCGCTCGATCTGCTGGCCCAGATCCACGCCGTTGCCCAGCGACTTCGACATCGCCTTGCCGTGGTTGATCACCTGGCCCTGATTGATCAGCCGGGTGAACGGCTCGGTGAAGTCCAGCAGGCCCATGTCGTACAGGACCTTGGTGAAGAACCTGCTGTACAGCAGGTGCAGGATCGCGTGCTCGACGCCGCCCACGTACATGTCGACCGGTGCCCAGCGGCGGACCTCGGCGATATCGAACGGTCCATCGGTGAATTCGGGTGAGCAGTACCGGAACATGTACCAGGACGAATCGACGAACGTGTCCATGGTGTCGGTGTCGCGCTTGGCGGGGCCGCCGCACTTGGGACAGTCGACGTTCACCCAGTCCTCGGCCGCGGCCAGCGGGGACACGCCACGCGGCACGAGGTCCTGGCCGCGCAGGTCCGGCAGGACGACCGGCAGCTGATCGTCGGGCACTGGCATCTCGCCACAGGACGGGCAGTGGATGATCGGGATCGGAGTGCCCCAGAAACGCTGGCGCGACAGCAGCCAATCCCGCAGCCGGTAGTTGACCGCTGCGCGGCCTTCGCCGCGGTCGGCCAGGATGGCGGTGATCGCGGCGATGGCTTCGGCCTTGGGCAGCCCGTTGATCGGGCCCGAGTTGACCAGCGAGCCGTTGCCCGCGGTCGCGATCCCGGTCTGCCCGGGGTCGGGCTGCCCAGTGTCGACCACGACCCGGACGTCCAGCCCGTAGGCGCGGGCGAAGTCCAGGTCACGCTGGTCGTGTGCGGGCACGGCCATGATGGCACCGGTGCCGTAGTCGGGCAGCACGTAGTCGGCGGCCCACACCGGGATCCGCTCGCCGTTCACCGGGTTGATGGCGTGCCGGCCCAGGAAGACGCCGGTCTTCTCCCGTTCGGTGGACTGCCGCTCGATGTCGGTCAGCTTGCGGACCTGCTCCACATAGGCCCGCAGCTCGGGCAGGCGATCCGGGGCACAGACCTGCTCGGCCAGCGGCGAGTCCGCCGCGACCACGAAGAACGTGGCCCCGTACAGCGTGTCGGGCCTGGTGGTGAACACGGTGACCGGCTCGTCCCGGCCTTCGATCTGGAAGTTGACCTCGGCGCCTTCGGAGCGGCCGATCCAGTTGCGCTGCATGAGCAGCACGCGGTCCGGCCAGCTGCCCTCCAGTTGCTTGGCGTCGGCCAGCAGCCGGTCGGCATACTCGGTGATCTTGAAGTACCACTGGTTCAGCATCCGGCGGGCCACGTCGGCACCGCAGCGCTCGCACTTCCCGGCGATGACCTGCTCGTTGGCCAGCACGGTCTGGTCCACCGGGCACCAGTTCACGTACCCGTCCCGGCGGTAGGCCAGGCCCCGCTCGTAGAAGCGCAGGAACAGCCACTGGTTCCAGTGATAGTAGGTCGGATCGCAGGTCTGCAGCCTGCGGCTCCAGTCGAAGGAGGTCGCGTACCGGCGGAACGACGCGGCCTGGGTCTCGATGTTGGCGTAGGTCCAGTCGGCCGGGTGCGAGTTGTTCCTGATCGCGGCGTTCTCGGCGGGCAGGCCGAAGGCGTCCCAGCCGATCGGGTGCAGCACATTGCGGCCGCGCAGGACGTGGTACCGGGCCAGTGCGTCACCGATGGCGTACGCCTCAGCGTGACCCATGTGAAGGTCGCCTGACGGGTACGGGAACATGTCCACCAGGTAGTAGCGCTCCCGGGGATCGGCGGGGTCCTCACCGGCCCGGAACGGGTCCAGGTCCACCCAGCGCGCTTGCCATTTCTCCTGGACGTCACGGGGGTCGTAGCGCTGCGCCAGGTCGGTGCTCTCGGCCGCTGTCATCGTTTCCTCGCCATCGGATCGGTCCGGTCCGGTAACCCTGTCGGGGGTGATTTAGCTCCTGCAATGAAAACGCCCCTCGACACGAGGGGCAGCCGCGCCAACGACGGTAGGTCGGCGCGGCTAGGTAAGAAGCAGCCGGACGGCACGCATGCGCACAGGATAGCGTACCCGGCACGCTGAGTTGGGCCGGGCTCGAACGGGGGGCTGGCAGGCCCTCGGGGGCATGGCCGGGCCTTTTTGGGCCGATGGGCGCTGTGCCTTGGGCCGATCTGTGCCGCGGCTTGGGCCGATCCGCCTGCGGCCGCCGCGGGGTCTTGGCGTGAGCTGCGGCGGGTCTTGGCGTGAGCTGCGGCGGGGCCTTGGCGTGAGCCAAACTGCTGGGACAGTGTGACTGGTGGGCCGCAGCAGGAATAAAGCAGGCATAAGATGCCGGGCCAATTCGGACCATGGTGAGGCAAATCATTATTGTGGACCGTTACCGCTGTTATAGCGAGGTTTCTGCCCACAATAACGAAAGGGCGCCAGCGGGTGGGGCTATTGGGGCATTGGTTTTCGTGGTGGTGTCTGGGCGACTGACCGGGGCGCTGCGCCGGTAGATGCAGGTGGCGGCTGCGGGTGGCGGCGGGAGCGGGAGCGGCACGGGTCTTGAATGACGCGAACTCTCGATGAAAACGCAGAAACCTCGCGTCTTGCCATTTCCCTTGACGGGTGGCCGGGTAGCACCTATTCCTCATTACTGGGGAATCACCGAAGGCGGCTTATTTACTGCGAGGAGCGATGGACAACCGGGCGGATCAGGGCGGGCGCGTCGCGATCGTCGGCGTGGCGTGCCAGTACCCCGGGGCGGCCGAGCCAGCCGCGTTCCATGACCTCACGGTGGCTGGTCGCCGGATGTTCCGGCCGGTGGCGGACGGCCTGCAGGCGGCGTTGCTCGACGACTGGGCCCGCCCTGAGGCGGGGACGCAGGACGCCGGCCCGGTGCAGAAGCTGGCCGCGGAGACCACCGCACTGGCCCTGGCCGACGCCGGGATGCGCGACGTAGCCGGCCTGCGGCTCGGCGGGAGCGGGTTGCAGCGCGGGAGCGATGGGTTGCGGCGCGAGGGGGACGTGCGGCGCGAGGGGGAGGGGGCGAGGAGGATGTGCGGCGCGAGGAGGATGTGCGGCGGGGGCGGGCCGGGGTATTTCTGGCCAGCTCGATGCCGGGTGTGGGCGCCCTGGTGCGTGAGCAGTTTGGGTTCGCCGCGGATATGGCGCAACCGAGCCCGGCGGCAACCTCGTCGCTGCACGCGGTGGTCGCTGCCGCGGCGGCGCTCGGCGCCCGGGAGCTTGACGTGGCGGTGGCGGGCGGGGCCGAACTCGGCCTCGACCCGGTTTGGCTTACCGCACAGGCGCGCGCCGGGACGCTGGCCCGCGACGAGATGCGCGTCTACGCCGCCGACCCGGCCGGCCTGCTGCCCGGCGAGGGCTGCGGCATGGTGGTGCTGGTGCGCTCGGCCGACGCCCAGGCGGCCGGGCTACCCATCTACGCGGAAATCGCAGGCTGGAGCACGGTGCCGGTCTTGCGGTCGGCTTTGGACGGCCGGGCGGTCCTCGAGGCCTACCGGCAGGCCGGGATCGATCCAGCGGATATCCAGCTAATCGAGGGCGAGGGCACCGGAACCGCGGTCGGCGATCTGGCCGAGCTGAGCACGTTTGCACAGCTCAGGAACGGCTGTCGGGCGACGGCGGCGCTTGGAGCGGTGGCGGCGGGGCTCGGGTATACCCGGGCCGCAGCGGGCGTCGCCAGCCTGATCAAGACCGCCCTGGCCATGGCGGTCGGCGTGATCCCGCCAGGTACGGGATGCGCTCGTCAGCATCCGCTGATCGAGTCCGGCGACGCGCTGCTTCGGCTGCCACGGCAACCCGAGCCGTGGCCGGACGGGAACGTGGCCGCCTCGGGAACTCGGCTGGCCGCGGTCAACTCGCTCGGCACCGCGGACCCGGCCGCTGAATCGGATCCTTACGGGCTGCGCACCGCCGAAGGCGTCCACCTGGTGCTGGGCCGCGAGGCCGAGGGCCACCGCGGGCGGGGGCGGCGGCGCCGCGCCGCCGAGACCGCGGCTCCCGTGGGCGCAGCACAGGCGCAACCGGTGACTCCAGGGCTACCGGGACCAGTGACCGCGCCGACGGTTCCGGTCGCGCTGGCGGCACCAGTGGCCGCGGTGGTCCGGCAGCCGGCCGACGCGGATTCGGCGGCTCCGACGGTTCCGGTGAGCCCAGCGACCCCAGCGGCTGCGGCGATTCCGGTGGCTGCGGGGGTTGTGATGGCTCCCACGGTTCCGGCCGCTGCGGTGGCGCCTGTATCCCGAGCGAGGGCCGCGGGCTCGTGGGACGGGCGGGCCGGGCAGCTGAGCGTGTTCGTGCTGTGCGGCGCGGATGTGGGTGCGGTAGCGGGCCAGCTCGAGGTCATCGCGGGAGACGCGGCGGCGATGTCGGCGGCGGACCTGCGGGGGCTGGCCCGCCAGCTGGCGGTTGATGCGCTCCGGAACGGCGACCTGGCCCAGCAGCGGTCCGGCGAATGGGCGCGTGCCGGATCGGAACCCGTCCGGCCGGACCAGCGCGGACCCGTGCGGGTGGCTCTGACGGCGGCTACTCCGGCACAGCTGGCGGAGCGGGCTCGTTCGGCGGTCCGGCGGCTCGCCGGTGACGGACCGACGGCGGCGGCCGACTCGGACGTGCGAGGGCCGACCGCGGCGGCCGGTGCGGACCTGCCCGGACCGGCGGCCGGTGCGGACCTGCACGGACCGGCGGCCGGCGCGGGGGTGCGCGGGTCGGCGGCGGGTGACGCGGACGTGCATGTGTCGGTGGGGGCGACGGGGCGGGTGGCGGTGCTGTTCGGCGGGCTGGCCGAGCCGGGACTGGCGCAGTCGGCCCGGCTGGCGGGCTCGCTGGCGGCGCTGCGCACCCTGGACGGGCTCGGGGTCAAGCCCGGGACCGCGGTGGGCTACAGCCTGGGTGAGATCACCGGGCTGGTGTGGGCGGGCTGCCTGCCGGCCGCCGAGGCGGCGCGCCTGGTGGCGCAGTGCGGCCAGGTACTGCGCGGCTGCTCGTGCGGCCCGGCCGCGATGGCGCGGGTCGCGGCCGACGTCGAGACCGCCCGGGCGCTGGGCGCGCCGGATCGGCTGTACATCGCCGCCTATGAGGGCGAGCGCTGTCACGTGCTGGCCGGGTCCACCACGGGCATCCGCAACCTCACCCGGCGGGCGGCCGCGGCCGGGGTGGCGGTCGAATTGCTCGGCGTCACGCACGCCCTGCACTCCCCCGCGATGGCCAGGTGTGGCGCTCCGCTGCGGGGCGTGTTCGGCGGCACTCGCTTCGCGGCGCCCCGGCGGCAGCTGATCTCCACCGTCACCGGCGGTCCGGTCCTGCCCGGCGAGGACCTGGCCGAGCTGCTGGCCGGGCAGCTGAGCAGGCCGGTACAGTTCGCATCCGCGATGGCGGTGGCGGCCCAGCGAGCCGACCTGATCGTGACGGCCGGACCGGACGAGGGCCTGGCTCAACTGGCCGCGGCCTGCTGCGCCGTCCCCTGCGTGGCCGTCCCGGGCGCTCCGCCGGGGGTCCGGGGCACGCTGGGCGCCGGGCCGCGTGGGACCAGCCGGGCCGGGGCGTGGCCGGGTGGGGCGTACCCAGCGGCGACCGCCCGGGCGGTGGCGGCGTTGTTCGCGGCCGGGGCGATTCGCGACGCGGCCGTGCTGAACCCGGGCGGGCCGCAGGACGCACCGGCGAGCGGGCTCGTCCCGCGGATGCGCGACGGCGAGCCTACGGGGCCGCGGGCTACGGTCCCGTCGCGATAACCGGACCGGCTGGCCGCGGTCCGGTCGGGATGACTTCAGCGAGCCATGACGCGGGACGTTTCCCAGTCGGGGCGCAGCGGCATGCCGGAGGTGCCGTCGGGCTGGAGCTTGACGCCGAGTACCTGGTGCAGCTCGATGTGGTTGCGGTCGAAACCGAGCCGGGAGCCCGCCATGTACAGGCGCCAGACTCGCGCCGTGCCCTGGCCGACCTCCTGCACCGCCTCGTCCCAGTGCGCGTCCAGGTTGGCGCACCAGGCGGCCAGCGTCTTGGCGTAGTGCTCGCGGAGGTTCTCCTCGTGACGGACCTCGAAGCCGGTGTCGTGCATGAGCGAGATCAGGTAGCCCGGCCCCTCGAGCTCCCCGTCGGGGAACACGTACCGGTTGATGAAGCCGGCCTTGCGGATGGCCGGCTCGATGTTGTCCGGCCGGGTGATGCAGTGGTTGAGCAGCCGCCCGCCGAGCTTCAGCTTGCCGAGCAGGAACGAGAAGTAGGCGGGGAGATTCTGCTTGCCGATGTGCTCGGTCAGGCCGATGGAGCTGACCGCGTCGAAGCCGGTCTCCGGCACGTCGCGGTAGTCCAGGTGCCGGATCTCGGCCAGCCCGGACAGGCCTTCCCGCTCGATCGCGGCCTGGCCCCAGGCGGCCTGCTGGGCGGACAGCGTGACACCCAGCGCCTTGACCCCGTACTCCCGCGCGGCGTGCATGACCATGCCGCCCCAGCCGCAGCCCACGTCCAGCAGGCGCATCCCCTCGTGCAGGGCCAGCTTGCGCGCGACCAGGTCGAACTTGTTGGCCTGCGCCTCTTCCAGGGTGGCGTCCTCGTGGGGATAGCAGGCGCAGGTGTAGGCCATGGTGGGTCCGAGCACCCACTCGTAGAACCGGTTGGAGACGTCGTAGTGGTGCTTAATGGCCTTGGCGTCGCGGCCCTTGGAGTGCAGCCGTCCGCCCAGCCAGCGCCGGCTCACGCGGACCTCTTGCGGCGGCGGCGGCATGCGGTGCAGCAGGAGCTTGGGGCCGCCCAGGGCCTGCAACAGGCGCAGCTTCTCGGCCACGCCCATGCCGGTGGACTGCGCCTTGGTCAGCCGGGCCAGGGCCTCGTACATGTCGCCCTCGACGTCCAGGTGACCGGCCACGTAGGCGCGGGCCAGGCCGAGCGCCCCGGGGGCCTGGGCCAGGTAGGCCACGGCCACCGGTGAGCGGACGGTGAGCTTGACCGCGGATCCGGCCTGGCCGGCGTGACTGCCGTCGTAGGCCGCGAATTCCACCGGGGTGTCGGGACCCATGGTCGCCTCGAAGACCTCGGCTAGTGCCATCCTGCGTATTCCTTCCGTTGACGGGACGGCTCAGCGTCCCCTGACACACTTCTCGTACAGGCCGAGCAGGCGTCCCTGCCCGTCGTAAGCACGCTTGAGCGCCCGGTACGCCTCGCCGTTGTAGCGCCGGTAGAACTCGTCCTCGGGGTAGAACGACGTGGAGTACAGCGACTTGTGCCCGTCCAGCTTGGCCACCTCGTCCTCGACCAGGCGGTTGTAGTAGCCGTCGCCCTGGTCCGCGGGCAAGGCCACGGTGCCCCAGAAGCCGAAATTGACGTAGACCTCACCGGGCTTGAGCGGGTACAGCGGCCAGGTCCGCACGTCGCGCAGCGGGCATATCCAGACCGGGCGCATGCCCACGTTCGCGTCGAAGAAGCGCAGGAAGTCGGCGCCGTGCTCGAGCGGGATCTCCACGTCCTGGGTGACGAACTCGCGGGCGGGCTGCTGCCGCCGGGAGTTCAGCGCGGCGGTGAAGCCGTAACGCTCGTTGAGCGCGACGAGCTTGCGGTACACGTCCGAGCGGCGATACCGGCGCGGCCACAGCCTGCGGACCAGCGGCCGCTGCACGCCGAACGCCTTGGAGCACCAGAACCAGTCGGTGTCCCACCGCCATAGGTAGTCGCGGACGGGGAGGAAGTCCTCCCGGTCCCGCCTGATCGACTCGTAGTAGATCTGCTGGCCGGTGTAGTCGCTACGCCACGGCGCGACGTCGCTGAACGCCCCGACCGACAGGTACAGCTCGTCGGGCGTGAACGCGGTCCCGTCGAGGAAGTCGGCGCGGTGCCCGTGGTAGCTGCCCTCGGCGGCGATCTGGCCGATGGCCTCCATGCAGGCTTCCGCGCGGTCGAACCGGAAATGACGCAGGTGCACGTAGGGCCGGACCGGTTCAAGCTCGATGGTCAGCGACAGCGCGTAGCCCAGGGTGCCGTAGGAGTTGGGAAAGCCGCGGAACAGGTCGGCGTGCTCGTTGTCCGCGGTGGCGCGCAGCACGCGGCCGTCGCCGGTCAGGATCTCCATCTCGGTGACCGACTCGTGCGGCAGGCCGTTGCGGAACGAGGTGGACTCGATACCCAGCCCGGTGACCGCGCCGCCCAGGGTGATGGTCTTGAGCTGCGGCACCACCTTAGGCATCAGCCCGCGGGCCAGGGTGGCGTCGGCCAGGTCCTCGTATGTGGTCATGCCGCCCACCCAGGCGGTCCGGCGGTCCGGGTCGACACGCAGCACGTGACCGAACGCGGAGACGTCCAGCCGCGCCACCGGCGTGGCGTCGCGGAACCGGAACAGGTTCGAGGTGGGCTTGGCCAGCCGGACCGGCGTACCGGGCGGCACCGCCGCGTAGGCCTCGCGCAACCTGGCCACCGCGACCTCGTGCGTGTCCGCGGTCATGCGGGCTTCCTCCCGGTGAGCTGGACGGACATTTCAGGCAGTGTATCCGGGACCGGACAGGTGACCAGGTCGCGGCCACGGCCCGGGCCCGCCGGCACCCGGTCGCGAGCTCAGCGTTCATCATCGCCGGGCAGGTCCTGGTCGTCCACGTCCAGGCCGTCGTAGCTGGCCGCCACCTCGTCGGGCGTCATGGGCAGCCGGGCCAGCCTGGGCGGCGCCCCGGCGGCGATCACCTGCCGCAACAGCAGGGCCATCGAATACTGGGGATCGTCGGCCAGCGCCCGGTCCAGCGCCACGTTAGCCAGCGCTCCGTCTCCGGCCTGCCAGGCCACGAAGGCCAGCAGGGCGGCCGGCGCGGCCACGTAGCCAGGCTGAGCCCGGCGCGCCACGTCGGTCCACAGCCGCTGGTGGGCCTCGGCGTGCCCGGGATCCATCCGGGCCCAGGCGTCATCGCGGACCCGCAGCTCGCGCAGCGCCACCGTGATCCGCGCGATCTCGTAGTCGGTGGTGAACCGGCCGCCACCCCGGTACCGGGTGATCATGGCGCCGACCGCGGCCAGGCTCTCGGCGGCGATCATCTGCCGGGCGGCGCCGAGCCGGGATGACTTGCGCACCTTGGCCAGCAGCTGGGCGATGTGCTGCTCGGCCCGGCGAGTGGCCTGACGCATCGACTCCGCCGTGAGGCCGCCCAGGGGCGCGATCTGGGCGGCCAGCGCGGCCCGGTCGGCCAGCACCGGCAGTCCGAAGCCCGCCAGCGCCTGCGCGGAATGCAGGTCCGGATCGAGCGCCGTGCCCGCGGCCGGGCAGCATGCCTCGTCCTGGCACAGGTAGGACCAGAAGCGCAGGTCCTCGACGCGCAGGAACTCGCGCAGCTCGATCCCGGCGTGCGACATCGCGTCCCGCACGGCCTCGGCCACCGGCGTGACCAGCGGCTCTGGGCCGTAGCCGACGGCTACCGCCGCGCCCAGATGTTGCGCGGCGATGACGCCCGCGGCGTGCGCGGCCAGGTCGGCGGCGACGCCGAGGCCGGCCGGATCGGGCAGGTCGTACCGGAGCGTGACCCGGATCCGGTCGCGGGGTGGCGAGGTCCCGATCACCACCACGCTGGCTTGCGGGATGAAGCCGAGCAGATGCGGGACGACCGCGAGCAGCGCGGCGGGCGTGTCCGCCCTGACAATCCGGCCCGCGTGGGGAATTTGCCTGGTTTGCGGGTGATCGTCACCTGCAGTGCATGTTTGTCTCATGTGGCCAGCGTGCGGGGCACTGGTTCGGGCGGACTACGCGAGTTGGTTCAGCCTGTGGATAACTTTGGGTTATCCACAGGCTGAAAGGCGGGTTTGACGCCGCGCGCGCTAAAGCATGATACCGAGCAGGGCGTCCACGGCGTCCCTGATCAACCGGGCCCCGGCCACGTCGGCGGGGGCGATCCGGGTCGGCGCGTCGGCCAGCAGCCGGTCCGCCCAGCGGTCGACGATGCCGAGCGCGCCGGGCGCGTCCAGATCGTCGCGCATCCGTGCGCGGATCCCGGCCAGCGTCTCGACCGCGGCGGCCGACGGGCTGACGTCGGGACCGGCCACCGCGGCGGCCTCGGTGTGCACCACGGCCGAGCGCCAGCGGGCCAGCCGGGCGTCCGCGTCGGCCAGGGCGGCGTCCGTCCACTCCCAGTCGGACCGGTAGTGGTGGGTCAGCAGCGCCATCCGGATGGCTATCGGGTCCACGCCGTCGGCCAGCAGCCGGTTCACGAACACCAGGTTGCCCAGCGACTTGGACATCTTGTGCCCCTGGTAGCTGACCATCCCGGCGTGCGCGTAGACCCGCGCGAAAACGTGCTCGGCCGGGGCGTAGGCGACCCGGGCGTGCGAGGCGCTCAGCTCGTGGTGCGGGAACACCAGGTCCGAACCGCCGGCCTGGACGTCGAAGGCGGTGCCCAGGTACTCGGTGGAGATCGCCGCGCATTCGACGTGCCAGCCGGGCCGGCCGCGGCCGAACGGCGAGTCCCAGGCCGGCTCGCCGGGCCGTTCGGCGCGCCAGACCAGGAAGTCCAGCGGGTCCTTCTTGCCCGGCCGCCCGGGGTCGCCGCCGCGCTGCGCGGACAGGTCCGCCATCTCGGCGGGGTCGTACCCGGAGGGGGTGCCCGGCCCGGACAGGGCGCCGAACTCGGGGTCGGCCGACTTGGCGAAGTAGAGGTCCTCGTCCACGTCGTACAGGGCGCCGCGGTCGGCCAGCCGGGCGGTGAACCGCTCGATGACCGGCAGCGCCTCGACCGCCCCGACCAGGTGGGTGGGCGGCAGGACGCGCAGTGCCTCCATGTCGGCGCGGTACCGCTGGATCTCGCGGCGGGCCAGCTCACGCCAGTCCTCGCCGTCGCGCTCGGCCCGTTCCAGGAGCGGATCGTCGACGTCGGTCACGTTCTGCACGTAGATCACGGTGTACCGGGCGGGCAGCGGCGCAGCGTCCGGCGGCGAGTCCTGGGGGGTCTCGGGCATGGCGTCCAGCCAGGCCCGGACCAGCAGGTCCCAGGCGGTGTAGGTAGCGGCGTGCCCGATGTGGGTCGCGTCGTACGGGGTGATGCCGCAGGCGTACAGCGTGGCCACCGGGGCCGCCGCGGCCAGGACCAGCTCACCGGTGGCCGTGTCGTGCAGCCGGGGCGCCGGACCGGCTCCGGGGAGCACGGGAACATCGACGCGGCGCCACGAATCCATGTCCGCCAGGTTATCGCGCGGTGATTTGTGCCTGGCCAGGCCGTGTGGTGAAACCCGGGGTTCACCACGTAAGAGTGTGGTGAACCCCGGGTTTCACTCCGTTCGGGGGGTGCCCTGCGGGGCGCGGGGGCCACGGGGGGCACGGGGGGCGCGGGGGGCACGGGGGCGTCCGGTGGGCGACGCGGGTGCGGCGGGGGCGGCAAGCCGTGCGAACCGCGTGTGAGTTGCGTGTGAGCCCGGTAACGCCAGGCTGGCGGCCAGGCTCGGGATCTGGCGGACCGCGGTGGCCTGCTCGAAGGCGTAGGCCAGGGCGATCAGCCGCGGCTCGGACCAGCGCGGGCCGAAGAACGACACGCCGACCGGCAGCCCGGACACGTATCCGGCCGGCACGGTGATCGACGGGCAGCCGGCCACCGCGGCCGGGCCCGAGGTGTGGAACACGTCGTGGTCGCCGAGCACGTAGTCGGTCAGGCAGGCCGGGTTGGCGGTCAGCGCCACGATGGCCTCCACCCCGTGCTCGGCCAGCGGGGCCGAGATCGCGGTGCGGGCCAGCCGGGTGGCTTCGCGCCGGGCGGCCAGGTATTCGGGATCGGTCAGGTCACCGCTGGTGGCTTCGGAGGCTTCGAAGGTCTCCTGGCCGAACCGGGACAGCACCAGGTCCGCGTTGCGCTTGTTGAAGTCGATCAGCTCAGCCAGGCTGCCCGGCAGCGTGCCGTCGAAGCCGAACTCCGCGACATAGGCCAGATAAGCGTTGATCCCGTACTTGAACTCATAGCGCAGCGCGGTGAACTCCGGTTCGGGGATCTTGGCCACGCCGGGTAGCCGCACCGGATCGGTGACCGCCGCGCCCAGCGCGCGCAGCTTGGCCACCGCCATGTCCAGCACGGCGCCGGTGCCCGCGCCCGCCGGGGCCGACGGGTCACGCCAGATGCCTAGCCGCGCGCCGTCCAGGGCCGCGGCATCCAGGGTATAGGTGAGAGATGACGGGCCCACTGAAACGATGGTCCGTTCGGCCAAATCCTGGTCATCGGCGGCGACGGGATCCAGCGGGTCGGCGGCGGCCAGCACGGACAGCAGCGCCACGGCGTCGGCCACGCAGGTCGCCATCGGGCCCGCGGTGTCCTGGACCGGCGAGATGGGCACGATGCCGCGCCGGCTGACCAGGCCATTGGTGGGCTTGAGGCCCACGATGCCGCAGGCGCTGGCGGGGCACACGATCGAGCCGTCGGTCTCTGTGCCCACCGAGATCGGGGCCAGCGCGGCCGCCACGCCCGCCGCCGAGCCGGAACTCGAGCCGGACGGGTTGCGGTCCAGCGCGTAGGGGTTGGCGGTCTGGCCGCCCAGGGTGGACCAGCCGCTGGTCGAGTGGGTGGACCGGAAGTTGGCCCACTCCGACAGGTTGGCCTTGCCGATGATCACCGCGCCGGCCGCGCGCAGCCGGGCGATCACGAAGGCGTCCTCCGGCTCGGCGGACAGCAGCGCGGGCGACCCCGCGGTGGTCGGCATCCCGGCCACCTGCACATTGTCCTTGACCAGGACCGGGATGCCCTCGAGCGGTCCGCGCGGCCCGTCGGCGGCACGGGCCCGATCGCTGGCCGCCGCTTCGGTCCCGGCGTTGAGGTTGACCGTGATGACCGCGTGCAGCGCGGGGTTCAGGCGGTCGATGCGCTGCAGGTAAAAAGCGGTGAGCTCGGCGGAGGTCAGCTCGCCGTCCGCCATCGCGGTCTGCAGCTCAGCCAGTGACGTGTGGCCTGCGCTGGCGCGCGTGCCCGGGATGACCTCACGGAAGTCCGGCATGCCGGCAGGATAACCGGACGATCCCCGGTCGGGTAAGCGGGAGATTGCCCGGTTTCCGGTTATCGCTGGCTGACGCGCAGCGCCTCGTTGAGGTCCATGGCGGCGGCGCGGACCTGGCTCAGCAGCTTGTCCTGCAGCGGCGCGGGTGCCCGCACCAGCGGTGACGGCACGGTCAGCACCGCGATCATGCGCTTGCCCTGGAACACCGGCGCGGAGACCGCGAACACGCCGACCTCGAATTCTTCCTCGCTGATGGCGTAGCCCTGCCGGGCGGCCTGGGCGGCCCGGACCTCGAGCCGGGCCGCGGCCTCGGGGTCCCGTTCGGCCAGCGGGGCGAGGTATTCCCGGCGGACCTCGGGCGGCAGCCCGGACAGCAGCAGCCGGGCGCTGGCTCCCCGGTCCAGCGGCAGCGGCTGGCCCGGCTCGAAGGAGATGCGCAGCCGCTGGGCCGACTGGACCCGGTGCACGCAGACCGCGGACCGGCCGATCAGCCTGACCAAGATGACGGTCTCGCCGGTCTCGGCGGCCAGGTCGCGCATGACCGGGTCGGCGATGTCGATGATGGACTCGGCGGCTTCGGCCGCGCGGGCCAGCCCGATCAGCCGGGCGCTCAGCCGGTAGGTGCCGCGCTCGTCCCCGGCCAGCAGGCCGGTCTCGCGCAGCAGCGTGATGTACCGGTAGACGCTGGGCAGCGCGATGCCGGTGGCGGCGGCCAGGTCGCGCGCGGTGAGGGTGTTCTTGTCCGCCGAGAAGGCCAGCATCAGGGCCAGCACGCGGCGCGCCCCTTCGCAGCCGTGGACCGCACTCGCTTCGGGGGGCATTCTGACTGCCGTGGCCCTGGCCATAGTGACCCTTCTCGGGCGGTTAGAATTCAACTATCGTGTAGTGATAATAACGACGAGCATGTATACCGTCAACGGCGCCTACGAATATTGTGCGAAATAACTGCGAAATAGCAAGCACCACCGTGCCGCGGCGGCGGTCAGGGGATGAGCAGACGGGCGCCTAGGGCCAGGGCGGCCGCGGTGACCAGGATGAACACGCTGACCCACAGGCCGCGGGGGGTGCCGGTCAGGCGGGCCAGCTGGTCGGCGTCGGACCGGCCGGGGCGGCTCGGGCGGCCGCGCGGGCGGCGGGCCAGTTCCAGGGCCGGGCGCATCCCGCCCAGCAGCAGGAACCAGGCGGCCAGGTAGGCGAATCCGGCTTGGACCGCGGCCAAGGCGAAGTAGCTGACCGCGAACACGCCGCCCGCGGTGACCAGCACGGCCAGCGCGCCGAACGCGTTGCGGATGGCCAGGAAGGTCGCCGCCAGCAGGACCAGGGCCAGCCACAGCAGCGCGGTCTGGTGCCGCGCCACGAGCAGGGCGGCCGCGCCCGCGCCGAGCAGGGACGGCGTCACGTAGCCGGCGGCCGCGGTCAGGACCAGGCCGGGACCGCGCCGCTTGCCGCGCGAGTAGGTGACCCCGGAGCTGTCGGAGTGCAGCCGGATGCCCTCCAGCCGCCGCCCGGACAGCACCGACACCAGCGCGTGGCCGCCCTCGTGGGCGATCGTGATCACCTTTGCGGCCAGCCGCCAGGATGGCGTGTTGGCCACGATAAGCAGGGCGGCCACGCCGGTCAGCGCCACCATCCAGGCCGGCGGCGCGGGCTGGGCGGCGTAGATGTGGTCCCAGAGCCGGGCCAGGACGCTCACGGCGCGGGCAGCCAGGAGACGTGGCCGGCCAGCAAGGCGTAACCGACAAACGTGACCGCGTCGATCAGGGTGTGCGCGATGATCAGCGGGGCGACCCGGCCGTACCGGCGGTAGAACAGGCCGAAGATGACGCCCATGGCGGCGTTCCCGAAGAAGGCGCCGATGCCCTGGTACAGGTGGTAGGAGCCCCGGATCACCGCGCTGATGGCGATGGCCGCAGCCGGGTGCACGCCGAGCTTGTCCAGCCGGCTCAGCAGGTAGCCGACGACGACGACCTCTTCGAGGATGCCGTTCTGCGCGGCGGACAGGATCAGCACCGGGAAGCGCCACCAGATGTCGGGCAGGTTCTCGGCGACCACGTTCAGCTCCACGCCGGCGTGGTAGGCGATCAGGTACAGGCCCAGGCCCGTGCCGCCGATCACCGCGGCCAGCAGTGCGCCCCAGGCCAGGTCCTTACCCGGCTGGCTGAGGTCCAGGCCCAGCGTCTTGGCCGGGCGCTCCCCGGACCGGGCCAGCAGGTAGAGCACCAGCAGCACCGGGGCCAGCGACAACGTGATGTTGGTGAGCTGCAGGAACAGGTCGAGCAGCGGCAGGCCGGGGGCCAGCGTGCCGTGCACCACCACGGCCTGCTTGCTGATCGCCTGCTGCGCGGTCAGCGAGCCGATGTACTGGACCAGGGCGTAGATCCCGCTGGCGCCGAGCGATACGGCAAAGACGGTGACGATCTCCCAGCGCAGCAGCCTGTTGCTCGGCTCCTGCGGCTCGGCGGGCGCCGTTTGCTCCCGCGGGGTGGTCTCGGCCATGGTTATTCAGTATCGCCCGCCGGGGACGGTGGGATGCCCGTCCGGCGCGGAGCTACTAAGCTCGGGAGTCGTTACCTGGCACGTCCACTCAGCGTCAGTAGAGGTCATCATGGTCCAGCGCTACCCATCCAGTGGCCAGTCCGTCGAGCTGGAGCGGCCTCCTGCTCCCCCGCCGGTGGTGACCGCGGTCAAGCTCATGTACGTCGGCGCGGCGGTCAGCACGGTCAGCCTGATCCTCACGCTGGTCGACATCGGCGGCCTGAAGTCGGCGATCAAGAAGGCCAAGCCCAGCTGGACCGCGTCGCAGGTCAACTCCTATGACAGGTTCGTGGTCAGCCTGGCCATCGTGTCCGGCCTGATCGGCATCGCGCTGTGGCTGTGGATGGCCTGGGCCAGCAAGAACGGCAAGAACTGGGCCCGGATCCTGGGGACGGTGCTGTTCGGCCTGGCCACGCTGGATCTGGTGGGTGTGTTCAGCCAGCCCAAGACGCTGCTCGGACTGATCTTCCCGGTGTTGACCTGGCTGGTCGGCCTGGGCGCGGTGTGGCTGCTGTGGCGGCCCGACTCCAGCGCGTTCTTCAAGGGCCCGGCGAGCTTGTCTTGAGCCCGGCTCCGGTCGTCTTCTCGGCCGTACCGACGCTGTTCAGCGCCGATGGCGAGGTCGACACGGAGGCCAATCGGGCCCTGTACAAGTTCGTGGGCGGCCTGCTCGACGGCGTGCTGGTGGCCGGGACCACGGGTGAGTTCCCGGCCCTTTCCGACGATGAACGACTGGCCCTGATCGAGCTGGCTCTGGGTGAGCTGGGCCCGGCCCGGGTGATCGCGCACGTCGGCGCGCCGGACGCGCGGCGCACCGCCCGGCTGGCCCGGGCCACGGCGGACCTGGGGGCGACGCAGATCGCGGCCATCACGCCCTACTACCTGCCGGTGCGGCCCGACGAAGTGATCGACCACTTCGGCCAGGTGCGTTCGGCCGTGCCGGAGGTGGAACTCTACGCCTACCTTTATCCCGAACGGACCGGCGTTCGGGTGTCCGCCGAGGTGTTCGCTGCGCTGGCTTCGGCCGCGGGACTGGCCGGGGCCAAGCTGAGCGGCTCGGCCGCCGGGGAGCTGGCTGGTTACGCGGCTGCTGCTGCTGCCGCTGGTGTGCCGGGCCTGCGGCTGCTGTCCGGCGACGACGCCAACCCGGCGGCCACCATGCGGGCCGGCGGTGCCGGGCTGATCTCCGGGCGCAGCAGCGCTTACCCGGAGGTCTACGCCGGCCTGGCCGCGGCGCTCGGGGCCGGGGACGAGGTGGCGGCCGCTCGTTATCAGGCGGTCCTGGACCGGATCGTGGCCCTGGGGGCGAGCATCGGCGGGCTCAAGTACGCGCTGCAGCTGCGCGGGCTGGCCGGGCTGGGCGGGGCCACGGCCCGGATGCCCGTCGATCCGCCGGACGCCGGGCTGGCCGCCGCGATCGCCGCCCGCTGCGCGGAAGTTACCAGCCTGTTACGTTCTCGCGTGCTCGCGTGTGAACCGGCGGCATCGGTAGCGCGTCCTGTATTCAGAGGTCCGGCGAAAGCGGGGCGCCGGGCCTCAAATTAGCTCGGTAATCGTGCGGGTGCCGAGCAGCAGGCCCGGCGAGAGCGGGGCATCAGACAGCTGGCTGGTGCTGAGCGGGGCGCCGGGTCCTGATCAGGTGCTCAACGGTTCGCTGTTGAGCACCTCATGCGCACGGGCGATCAGCAACGGTACGGCGAAGCCTTCTTGTTCGAAGCCTTCGCCGACCGTCTTGCCCTGCTGGTACCGGGCGTGGATGCCCTCCAGCACGACGGCCAGCTTGAAGTAGCCGAACGCCACGTAGTACCCGATCCGGGACACGTCCCGCCCGGTGAGCCGGGCGTACTCGGCCGCGAACTGCGCCCGCGTCCAGAACCCGGGGCAGGTGGTGGCGTCAGCGGATACGCTGCGAGCCCCTTCATTTTCTCCGCCGGGGGTGAGCCAGCCCTCCTCGCCCTTTTCGGTCCAGTAGACGAGGGTCAGGCCCAGGTCGGCCAGCGGGTCGCCCAGGGTGGCCATCTCCCAGTCCACCACGGCGGTGATCCGCGGCTCGGGATCCAGCGTGACCAGCGCGTTGTCGAGCCGGTAGTCGCCGTGGACCAGGGTGGTCTGGCCTTCTTCGGGCAGCTTTTCGGTCAGCCGGCCGACCAGCTCCTGATAGCCGGGCATCTCCCGGGTGGCGGACAGCTGCCACTGGCGTTGCCAGCGGTCCAGCTGGCGCCGCATGTAGCCAGCGCCGCGGCCCAGGCTGGTCAGGCCGACTTCGGCGACGTCGACGTCGTGGATGGCGGCCATCATGTCGGCCAGGCAGCGGGACAGGCCCGCGGCCTGTTCCTCGGTCAGGTCCTGGGTGTCGTTCCGGGTCCGCAGGACCACTCCGGGCACGTACTCCATCACGTAGAAGGGAGCGCCGATCACTACCTCGTCGGTGCACGCGGCGACCAGCGGCGCGACCGGGACCTTGGTGCCCGCGAGCGCGGACAGGACGCGGTACTCCCGCGACATGTCGTGGGCGGTGGGCAGCACGTGACCGAGCGGGGGCCTGCGCAGGACAAGCTGGCGCGTGCCGTCGCGGTCGTCGCTTCTGCCGCCGTCGTCACGGTGGTCGCGTGCGTCGCGTGCTTCGCGTGCTTCGCGTTTTGAGACGGTCAGGCGGTAGGTGAGGTTCGAGCGGCCGCCCGCGATGAGCTGAATGTCGGTCAGCTCCACGGGGCCGCCCGGGACGTGGTCGTTGAGCCAGCCGGCCAGGCGGTCGGGGCTGGGGATTCCCGGAGGACTGCTGCTTTCAGTCATGATCTACCGAATCGTAGAACGGAAAATCATCTGGTCCCACCTCTGGACTAATTACCGGTGCTGACGTAAGCAGGTGAATGGGAGCTAGAAGGTCTAGACCGTTGATCTTTGGGGAGGAACCCTTGGCGGATGCGTGGATGCCAGGCGCCAGGTGCATTCGGGCAGAGACCGACGGGGGACAACTAAGGGGCGGAGCGCCGCGGGTCGTGTGGCTGACCTTGGGGGCGGATCCGCGGGCAGTTTCGGTTTGTTCGGCTGCTCAGCGGCTCATCCAGGAGCACCGGCCGTGCCATCTGGTGTGGGATCCGCTGACCGGTGACCTGGCGCAGCTGCTGCCGGTGGTCCGGGCCGGGTGCGCGCTCGGTACTCCGGAGAGCATTGACTACGCCCCGGACAAGCTCCCGTATCACCAGCCCGGCGTGAACCGCGAAGGCCGCCTGTGCGTGCAGATTGGAGTGCTCGGCTCACCGCGGGAGCCGTTCACCAGCTATCAGATGATCGGCCTGAGCGAGATCTTGGCCTGGCTGGACTCGTGGCAGGTCCCCCGGCGCTGGCCGGCCGCGCGCCGGCTCCGTTCCGCACGGCGACCAGGGCGCGCAGCCGGGCCAAGTGGGCGCTGGGCGGACACTACGGCGCTTCCCAGGTACCGGACTGCGAGAGCATCGGCCCCGGCGGCATCGACATCGACCAGATCGCCAGCACCGACCCGATGACACGGGAGCTGGCCGAGCCTGCCTTGGCCGGCGCGGCCCCGATCCGGCTCGGCCCGCGTGCGCCCCACGAGATCTCCGCTTCGCTGAGCGCTGCCGTCTGAGGTTTCCGCGGGTCGCGCCGCGCCGCGCCTCGCCCGCCCTCTGCCCGCCGCCCCGCAAGGCACCGCTGGAACATCGGTGTCGTTATAGCGATAGCAATGTTCCAGCGGTGCCCTGGCTGGGAGCGGGGCGTACCGTGAGGAATCATGAGCCTGCCTGACCTCTCTAGCACCCCGCGCACCGAGCTCGGACGGCACCGCGAGCGGGGCCGGACCGATCGCGACGACCTGTACGCCGTGCTCGACGCCGGACTGGTCTGCCATCTCGGGGTGATCGTCGACGGCGTGCCGCGCGTACTGCCGACCGGGTACGGCCGCTTGGATGACCTGCTGTACCTGCACGGGTCGTCGGGGAACTCGAGCATCATGGCCGGCGACGGCCAGGAGGTCTGCGTCACCGTCACGCACCTGGACGGGCTGGTCTGCGCCCGGTCGGTGTTCAACCACTCGATGAACTACCGAAGCGCGGTTGTCTTTGGCGTGGCCCGGCTGGTCACCGACCCGGACGAGAAGCTCCTGGCCCTGCGCACGATCACCGAGCACCTGGCGCCCGGGCAGTGGTCTTACGTCCGCCAGCCCAGCAAGAAGGAGCTGGCGGCCACGTCTGCGCTTGCGCTGCCGCTCACCGAGGCCTCGGTGAAGATCCGTGACAGCGGCCCGTCGGACGAGCCGGAGGACTACGAGCTGGACGTGTGGGCGGGCGTGGTGCCGGTGACGACGGAGTTCGGCGAGCCGGAAGCGGACGCTGTGCTGCGGCCGGGAATCGACATACCGGCACATATCGTCAAACGGGGGAACTTAGCCCGGCCTGCTGCGCGGGCGGGGCAGGGCGGGCGAGGTCATAGGCTGTGAGCGTGAATGACCGGCTGGTGTGGATCGACTGCGAGATGACCGGGCTCGATATCGAACGGGACGCCCTGGTAGAGATCGCCTGCCTGGTGACCGACGGGGAGCTCACCCTGCTCGACGAGGGCGTGGACGTCATCATCAAGCCCCCGGCGGAGGCACTGGCCACGATGCCCGAAGTGGTCCGCGAGATGCACACCACGTCCGGGCTGCTCGCCGAGCTGTCGAGCGGGATCACCGTGGCCGAGGCGCAGGACATCGTGCTCGGCTACGTACGCGGGCACGTCGGCGAACCTAAGAAGGCGCCGCTGTGCGGCAACTCCATCGCCACCGACCGCTGGTTCATCGCGCGTGACATGCCGGAGCTCGACTCCTACCTGTACTACCGGATGGTCGACGTGTCCAGCATCAAGGAGCTGACCCGGCGCTGGTACCCGCGAGCCTACTTCGCGTCTCCGATCAAGCACGGCGGCCACCGGGCGCTGGCCGACATCAAGGAGAGCGTGCAGGAACTTCGGTACTACCGGGGGGCGGTGTTCGTGCCGCAGCCAGGACCGGACTCGGCGACCGCGCGCAAGATCGCGGCCCGGCTCACCGAGCCCAGCGAGGCAGGCGCGGACCACGGCGGCGCCTCCGGCGCGGCCCACGGCGCCTCCGGCGCGGCCGACGGCGCCAGCACATGACGCACGAGTGCGCGGGACCGCTATACTTCTGAAAGGCCGCGCGATGTCCCTCCGGGCAGCGCGCGTTCTGCTGTCGCTGCGGGGTATGGCGTGGCGACGATGGTGGGCGTAGCTCAGTTGGTTAGAGCACCAGGTTGTGGTCCTGGGTGTCGGGGGTTCGAGTCCCCTCGCTCACCCCATCGTATGTAGCGGGTGACCTGCAGGTTTGACGGGAGCCCCAAGTTCTGGCTAACCGATTGGTTAGCATTTTGGTTAGCGAGCCCGTGTGACGTCGATCACATGGAGGCTCATGGCGTGTAGTGCCGGACCGTGCCATGCAGTCTCCAGACTCAATACCCAAGCGCCTCCACAGTGTTTCTCGTCCGGCCGGCCAACGCCCGCCGCCTCCCAATATGCTGCGTCGCCTCCGCCGTTGTGTTCACGGCTACGGCGGGCGTATGGATGGGCCGTCCCCGTACTAAGCGCTTCTGGAGTTCGGCTCGTAGTAAGGCTTGAGACCGCTACGAACGATCAAGGAGCCTCATGATCATCCCGATCTTCGGGGGGACCCCCTGGGACACGATCAAGGAGTTCGTAACAGGTTACAACCGTCGCGCTCAAGAGCGTGAGGAACCGGTCACGGCAGAATCGATGTCTCGCGAGCTTGGCGACGGAAAGGGTGGGCTCTGGCACCACCACGAGGGCACAGTCTGAGGGTGATCGCGAGGCCGTCCGTTCAGGCAGCGATGTCCATCCGCTGGGCCGAGCCGGGCGAGCCGGGAGCCGGCCGGTGACGCCGGCCAAGAACGCCGCCACCTGGACGATCCAGCGGTGACGCCGGTGCCCGGCCCTGGCCGCCTGCAGGGTGGGCCAGCCCCATACCCGCTCATAGGCGGCACGCTGCTCGGCCAGGCCGCGGATGCCGGCGCAGGTGCAGAAGATCAGCGGGCCGCCAGGGCTGCGATCGGCGGCGATGCCGGCCCAGAGGGTCACCACGGTGACCTGCCGGCCATGCCGGACGCCGTCGGCGTAAACCGATGCGGCTGTAACCGGGCCTGCGGCCCAGCTGCTGCCATCGCTGGCGGCTGACCGGGCGGCCGTCCCGGTCGTAGTACAGGGCCTGCATGATCTATCCGGGCTGCGGGGCCCGGCATCACCCCTTCCCGCGCTAACTCCCACGGCCACCCGGCCCGCCCGGATGTGGGGCCGCCCGGCTGCCGGGCGGCCCCATGGCGGATGGCAGCGCCGGTTTCAGGCGGTGACGGCCTGCTTGGTGTCGCTGCTGGTGACCTGGATGCTGCGGGGCTTGGCGGCCTCGTGGACCGGGATGGTCAGGGCCAGCACGCCGGCGTTGTAGTCGGCGCCGATGTGGTCGGCGTCCAGGGTCTCGCCGAGAAAGACCTGCCGGGTGAAGGTGCCATACGGCCGTTCGGCCACGATCATCTCGGCGCCGTCGGCCCGGGCCGGGGCGCGCTCGGCGCGGACGGTGAGCACGTTCTGCTCCACGGTCAGGTCGATGGACTCGGGGTTGATACCGGGCAGGTCGAAGCAGATGTAGAAGTTGTCGCCCTGCCGCCAGGCGTCCATCGGCATCGCGGCGGGCCGGGCGGCGGTGCCGAGCACCTGCTGGGTGAGCCGGTCCAGCTCGCGGAACGGGTCGGTGCGCATGAGCATGATCGGTGCCTCCTCATCTGTCTTTGGTTGTCATGTCACGCTCACGGCATCTATATAGCACGCCAGAGAATGACTTGACAAGACTCGACTGAGATTTTATTCTGCGGAATACTGGAGGCGAGAACGTGCGGCCCCCGTCTGGCGGGAAGGACGGTGACGGTCATGGCCGCTGCGGATCACGGCGGGCAGCTTCCGGACCTGTACCAGCTGCTCGGAGTGGCCCGGGAGGCCTCCCCGGACGAGATCGCGCAGGCGTGGCGCCGCCGGGCCCGGGCTGAGCACCCCGATGCCCGGCCGGCCGACGCGGATGCGGCGGGCCGGTTCCGGGCCCTGGCTGAGGCGTATCACGTGCTGAGTGACCCGGCCCGGCGGGCCGCCTATAACCGTGCCGTGGCCCGCGAGCGGCAGCCCGCGGCCCGGGTCCCGGTGCGGCGCCCGGCCGGGCCCGGCGGGACGGACGGCATCATGCCGCTGGTCCGGGTGCCGGGGCCGCCGTTGCGGGCCGGCCCGGTCCGGGTGGAGGGCCCCCGGCCGGCATTTCCGGCGGGCGGCCGGGATGAGCAGGACATGGAGGAGATGAGGCTGGCGGTGCTGGCGGAGCTGGCGCGGCGGTACCTGGCCCGGGACCGAAGCCGGCCATGGTGAACCCGGGGTGGGCCGACCTGGACCGGGGCCTGTTCCCCATCTCGGTGGCGGCCGAGCTGGCCGGGCTGCACCCGCAGACGCTGCGGATCTACGAGCGGGAGGGGCTGCTGGACCCGGCCCGCAGCGCCGGCGGTACCCGCCGCTACTCCCGCCGGGACATCGACCGGCTGGCCGAGATCTGCACGCTGACCGCCGACGGCCTCAACCTGGCCGGCATCCGCCGGGTCCTGCAGTTGCAGGAGGAAACCCGCCAGCTGCAGGCCGAGCTGGCCCGGCTACGGGAAATGGCCGGTAAGCAGCCCGCCGCCCGGCAGCCGCGCCCCGGCCCGGGCAGCGGCGGGTAGCCCGGACCGGACCCCGGTCAGCTGCCCTCCCGGTCCCGCTCGCCGAGCCGCTCGTGCAGGCGGGCGGTCAGGGCCCGCTCGGCGGCCAGGTCGTCCTCCAGGTCCACGATCCGCAGCGCCGCAGCCAGCGCGTGACCCTGGTCGAGCAGCTCCCGGATCCGGGCGGCGAAGGCCAGCTGGCGGCGGGAATACCGGCGCCGCCCGCCCGCCGTCCGCTGCGGCCGCACCGCGCCCGCGGCATCCAGCGAGCGCAGGAACGCCTGCCGCACCCCTAGCACCTCGGCGGCCCGCCCGGTGGTGTAGGCCGGGTAGTCCGGGTCGTCCAGCGCCTCGAGCCGTCCGGTCACGCCGGGGTACCTCCGATCCCGGATGAACCTGCAGTCATGCTTGACAGTTTCCTGCAGTCAGTGCTATATGAAAAGCGTATCGGTCATTGACCTGGTGACGCTACCGCAGGTTCCCGGGAGGGTGATCGCCATGACCCTTACCACCCGCGAGGCAGGCGCGGCGTTCACCGACGTCGTCTACGCGGACCAGCAGTGGGTCGACGCGGAGTTCGACGCGCTGATCTCGGCCTCCTTCAGCGAGCCGCCCGCGCCCCCGCCGCCCGCGCCGCCCCGCGTCCCGCCCCGCCCCGGCACCCCGCCGCCGCCCTCCCGGCGGACCGCGCAATGCCCGGCCGCCCTCCCCTGGCCGGCTGCCGGGCCGGATCATGGCCGACAGCGCTCGCCCCCGGCGCATCCCCCGACCGGCCACCGGGCCGCCGCCCACGCCCCCTGAGCGGGCGGCGGCCCACCCACAGCCAGCCCGCACCAGGAGACCCGGAAGGAGGACGGGACAAAGACACCATTCAGCTGCACCTCCGTACACGGCGGGGCTCCCCCGGGGAGCCCCGCCACGCTGGTTCCCGCGGAGGTTCCCGTCATCCCCGTTTGCGGCCTATGACACGTCCGTCAACGGCACCCCCAGTTCGGCATCCCGGTGCGCCTGGCGCGGCTGTCGGCTGCGCGGCGGGCCCGCCAGGTGCTCCGCCGCGGCCGACAGCCGCGGCGGTCCCCCGGCAGTTCTTCACGGTCCTGTTCCGGCAGTTCGACGTGGCACTCCGCGCCGCCTGACGCTGTGATGAGACGGTCCTCGCGCCAGCCCGAGAGCGGGACAAAGCGGGCGTTTCCTCTCCCGATCACGGCGATGGCCCAGAGTGCGGGCCTGGCTTGACACCCCGAAACTTCAGCCTAGTGTGAACTGTAGTTCACAGCCGAGGAGGTGGGCGTGAAACCGGAAGAGAGGGGCAAGATGGCCGACCCGCCGCGCATCGAACCGCGCGAGTACGCGCTCGACTCCCGGTACTGGGGCGCGAACGCCTGTCACCTGGTGCGGTACGAGGGCCGGTATTACGCGTGGCTGGCATGGGCGGGCGCTGGCGGCGATCCTCCGCTGGTGTACCCGATGCCCGGGGAGGAGCCCGCGCGCGCCTTCCTCGACGACTGGCAGGCCGCTAATCTCCTGCACACGCCCTGGGATGAGCGCGTCGCGCACATTTTCCTCCTCGATCCCGGCCTCGGGCCAGGTGCCCAGCAGGCGCGCGCCGCGCCCGACGCCGGACTGCGGGGCGGGGGCGGCGTGACGGGCATCCTGTATGAGTCAGCGGTGGTGAAGGCCGAGGGCGACGGGATCTGGGTGGCCGGCTACGACGGCACGGCCGGGGACAACGGCCCGCGTTCGCTGGCCAGGTCCGGCGATCTCGGCGCGGCACTGGACACGTTCGCGGCCTGGGCCGAACGGGCCGCCGGCCGCGTCGAGCGCGAGCGGGGCAGCACCGTCCCGGACGTGGTTGCCGGGGTACTGCGCTACCGGGCGGCCGAGGCCCGCGTCACCGCCGCCCGCGCCACGGTGGGCAACGCCGTCCGCCGCAGCGAGCGGGAACTTCGCGCCGCCCGGTCCATCAGCCCCCTGGCCGGCGCGATCGGCGTGTCCCGGGAGTTCTTGTACCGGGTGCTGGCCGGGGAGGAGTGGACCTGGCCCCGCGGCCCGCGCACCCGCCCGCCCGGCTCGCGGCTGCCGGACACGCCGGTGACCGCACTCGCCGCCTACACCGTGGACGGTCACCAGTTCGCGCTGGTCAGCTATACCGACACCGCCGGCGGCAAGTGTGTCGCCGTCGACCAGGACGGCGAGCGCGGGGCGGCGGTGTGCGACGTTGAGGTCAGCGCGAAGAACCTCGTCAACGCGGGCATGACGATGGCCTCCACAACCACGGGGCAAGGCCTCGCGGCCGTCTACGGCCGGGCGCATGACAGCGTCACCGGCTTGTACGCGGTCATGCGCAGCGGCGAGCGAGTGGCCTGGCCGATCCACTACGACCCGCGGAACCAGGAGCGCTACTTCGCTGTCATCGCCGACTGCCAGCAACTCAAGGACATCGTTGCCGTCGCCAGCCGCAGGCGGACCTCACTGAAGGGAAACTTCGGCATCTGGTTTCGCGCTGCTCCGTGAGGAGTAACGGGGTCCGGGGAAGATCTGTGCAGCCGTTGGCGCTAAAGACGATCTTGTACCGGCGCGGGGATGCCGCGTTCAGTGTCTAGTGCCCGGTAGAGGGTCGCCTACTCCAGCGCAATAACAACGACTAGGATCACGGCCGGGTAACCGCCACTAGGGAGCTACGCCCAGCCTGAACCGCAGGTTCAACCACCCCGCACGCCCCGCGTGCCGCCAAGCGCGGCCGCCCGGCACGCGCAGATTGACAGACTGGGCCAGTGTTCCGCGAAAGCGCCGTGCCCGTGTCGGCCCATCCAGCCGTGGAATTGTTCGTCGCGCAGACCCCGGGCCCTGCCGCCAACCCGCTGCTGGTGATCCACGGCGGACCCGACTGGGACCACACCTACCTGCGGGAACCGCTCGGCCGCCTGGCCGGCTTCGCGCGGTTCTTCAGCGGCCTGGAAATGGTAGAGCCGGGCATCGTTCCGCTGCCCCAGTGGGGCAGACCCGGATCAGAGCACCCGATTCCCTGCTATGCCGGAATGGGACGCAAACCCCTGCTCAGCTGAACGGCTTGAGCCCGGCCCTCTGTCATACTCAGGCGCTGTCGGGTTCTGAGGGACGCCGCATCCCGCGCATGCATACCACCAAAGGTGGGAGCATGAAACGGGGGATGCCCAGCTCAAGACGTCCCTGCGAGGCCCCGGGAAAGTGCTGCGGTCCAAGAGCCCGGACATGGTCCGCCAGGAGATCTACGGCTACCTGCTCACGCATTACGCCCTGTCGGCCCTGATCTGCCGGGCCGCCACCGAAGCGGGCATCGACCCGGACCGGGTCAATTCAAGCGGACCGTCCGCATCGTCCGCCGCCGGGCCGCCGACCCGGCGGCCTTTCCCCCCTGAGCACCAGGAACGCATCCTCGCCACGGTCATGGCCGACATCACCCGCAAGAAGCACCTCAACCCCGAGCGCCGGCACCGGACCTACCCCAGGGTCATCAAACGAGCCCGCTGCAACTCCTACCGCGTCAAACGGCCCGGCGACCACGGCACCCGCCATAGCGGCCCGGCCACGATCAAGCTGGTCAACCTGGACCTGCCCGCACTCGCAGCTTGATCAGCCTGTGCTGGGCGGCCGTTGCGCTACGAACTGCTCGATCGCGGGCCGCAAAAAGGTGAGCGTCAGCTCCGCCCGGCGGGCGATCCACTGCTGTGAGGCCGGACCGGGGTCGCCGTACCGGCGCTGCCTGATGTCGTCTACGACCTCTGCGGGGGCACCGAGTTCGGTAAGCACGCACAGAGCCCTGGCCTTGGTGATCAGCGTGCCGTCCCGCAAGGTCACCGTTGCCCTGGCCAAGGTCAGCAGGCCGAGGTCGACCCAGATGTCACGGTCCCACCGCTCGCGGTGGTCCAGGGACGGCAGCCAGAAGCTCTCCAGGTCCCGGACCACGAACCCGGCGAGCTGCTCGCCGGTCACCGGCGGAAGCAGGGCTGCTGGCGCCTCGCCGTACAATACGAGCCCGAAGTCGTGCAGCTCGCGCCTGGTCACCGGGGTGACTCGCCGGCGCATGAACTCCTCGTGCGCCCATGTGAGGTGCAAGCGCGCAGGATCATCCAGCTCCCCTGCCGCGCAATAGCTGCAATGCAGCCTCGACGCGAGCGCGCTGGCACTTCCCAGGCTTTCGTGTACCTCCCCGAGCTGTTGTTCCTCCGCGGCCGTGCACGGCCGGCCCAGGATCGCGATCAGGTCGAGGTCGCTGCGTCCCGGCTGGTAGTCACCTCCGGCCAGTGACCCGTGTGCCCACACCGAGACCAGCGGCAAGACCGGCTGGAGAGCACTGACGAAACGGCCGAGAAGCCGGCCGGTGGCCTCATCCGTCATAGCACCAGTCTGCGCCACGGTAAGTCAGGCGCCGCATGGACCAGGACCTAGCACCACGGCCCGTCCGGAACCCAAAGAATTTTCGCCGAACGGGCCGTGGCTTCCCGCGCCCTGCATCGAACCCGCCATGGCGTCGTAAGCCGCGCGCTACGCGCTGCGTTCCTGCGCCGGGTGCTTGCCCTCGGCGAACTCTTCGACGACCTTGGCGCAGAAGGCCGGCAGGTCGTCCGGTCCGCGGCTGGTCACCAGGCCCTGGTCGGTAACCACTTCCCGGTCGATCCACGTGCCGCCGGCATTGCGTATGTCCGTAGCCAGAGTCGGCCAGGAGGTCAGGGTACGGCCCCGGACCACGTCGGCTTCCACCAAGGTCCACGGGCCGTGGCAGATGACTCCGGCTGGCTTGCCCGCCTGGAAGAAGCCGCGCACAAAGCTCACTGCGTGGGGGTCCCCGCGGAGCTTGTCCGCGCCCACCGTGCCGCCAGGGATGAGGAGGGCGTCGTAGTCGTCGGCAGATACCTGGTCGAAGGTCTTGTCGACGGCGAAGGTCTCGCCCGGCTCGAGGTCATGGTTGTAGGTGCGGGCTTCGCCGCGCTCGGCGCTAATGACGTCGACGTCGGCGCCGGCATCCTGGACGGCCTTCTTCGGCTCGGTGAACTCCACCTGCTCGCTGCCTTCGGGGGCGAGCAGGATGGCGACCTTGCGGCCGCTCAGTGACTGGCTGGCCATGGGTTCTCCTCATCTGGTCAGGTGCTGGGGTGGTGTGCCGGCTACCCAGCCATCCGCTACCAAACCCGCCACTTCGGACGATGGTTAATCTCCGCGCCGGCGGCCAGCGGGGCGCCCATTTCGGTAAGCCACGAGTGCTGCTGCCTTTGCGACCTGGGTCACCGGGTAGCGGCGATGCGCAAGACCGGGGCGAGGGGCCTAACAGTCGGAAGAAGTAGAGACGATCTTGACGGGTAAGTCCGGACCTAAGGCAGGCGCCGAAGCAGAGCAGCGCGCGCACCAGTAGATGCCCAGGCTAAGCACAGCCTCCCGGCCCGCCGAGACCGGGAGCCTTCCGCTTCAGCAGGCATGGTCAGCTCCGGTGGTCAGGCCCTGTCGTTCCCGGTGTCCCCGGGCCAGACATCCGCCGCCGCGATACCACCCTGCGCCGCATGCGCAGATAGGCATGGCTGTCACCGGAATCGCGCGGCTCGGGCATGCTTCTGTGGGTCAGGAAGTACGGGATGCCCACCGCCAGCACCACGATCACCAGCCCGATCGCAAGTGCACCCCATCTGCCGGCCCGCCCATAACCTGCCTCCCCTGACATGTCGTCCGTTCAAGCGGCATCCACTGCCCAGCCACCCGGAAACTAACCCGCCGGACCAAAAATCAACGGGATTGACCCTCATAAGAAGCGCCGGGCCACCTCCGTCGGGACCGGCCCGGCAGGCAGGAACCGGCGGACCTCCGGGTCAGCGCAGCTGGGACGATTACTCCGGTCACGCAGGACATGCTGATCGGGCAGGGACACCAGCTTGAGCAGTTCCACTGGTTCGTCCGGGCCCACCTCGAAACCCCGCAGGGGTCACTGACCACCGCGGACGCCCCGACCGAGCAGATAGCCTCCGATACGGCCGCCCAGCGGAAGCGGCAGATCGCGCTCGTCCGGCAGATCGGATACGCCGGACCAGTTCTGGGACGCTGGCACCGGATGGCTGCGGGTGCCACGGCCCGTTCGGTAAAAAATAAAGCCGGCGGCGATGAACATCGCCAGGCCGATGATGATGACCACGGACCTGGCCTGGATAAACAGCTCGACCAGACCGTAGGCGACGGCTACGCCGAAGGCGGCGGACATCCCGATCATGGACGGAGAACGCTTGTTGATGGGCCGACCCGGGGTCCCAGACCGCCGGTCTCCTCGGCCAGGGCGGCGGCTGTCTCGAGAGCCTCCCGCCGCCGACCGGTGTAAAGCGCGGACATCGGGGTACCCGGATGCTGCTGTCGGAAAGGGGTCAGCTCATGGCCGTCATCTTGCTTGTCCTGCTTCTTGCCCTTATTCTCGGCGGGCTCGGGTTCGCGATTCACATCCTGTGGTGGATCGCGCTCGCCGTCCTGGTGATCTGGCTGCTCGGCTTCCTCCTGCGCGCGGGCGAAGGAGCGTCGCGGGGCCGCTGGTACCGCTGGTAACGGCAGGCCGGAAGAGACTGTCCAGGTTCACGGTGTGCATCGCACGTCGTCCTGCCGGGCGCGGGTGAGGTAGGGCTGCACACTCACAGGGCCGCGTCAAGTGCTCACCGTGCCCGAATGGTATGCCGACAGCCCGCGAATAAGCCAGCGAGATCTGGCCGACTATGCGGGTCTCCGGTTGCTCGGTCAGGCTGGCTCACCTGCGCGAACGACTGACCAGCGAACCGGTTGGTTCCTGACCCGCACCGGTCCGCAGGTTTGCCCGTCGCCGGCGGCGGAAGAGCGAGGCGGGTGAGGTTCCTGACGGCCGGCCTGGCGGCCCGGCGATGAGCGGGCCGGCCCGGGTCACGGTGGTGATAGCCACCCGTAACCGCCGCGACGAGCTGCTCCGCACGCTCGGCCAGCTCGCTGCGCTGCCCGAACGGCCGCCGGTCATCGTGGTCGACAACGGCTCGGAGGACGGCAGCGCGCAGGCGGTGAGCCGGTGGTTCCCCGGCATTGAGGTCATAGCTCTGCCCCGTAACACGGGTGCGGCCGCGCGCAACGTCGGCGTCCGCCGGGCCGGGACCCCGTACGTCGCGTTCAGCGACGACGACTCCTGGTGGCAGGCCGGGGCGCTGGCGCGGGCCGCGGCCGCGCTGGACGCCTATTCCCGGCTGGGCCTGATCGCGGCCCGGACCCTGGTCGGGGCGGCCCGCGAGCCGGATCCGGTCAACCAGGCCATGGCCGCCTCTCCGCTGCGGGACGGCGAGGACGCCGCGGTGCTGGGCTTCCTGGCCTGCGCCTGCGTGGTCCGGCGGGCCGCCTTCCTGGGCGTGGGCGGCTTCAGCGAGCTGCTGTTCTTCGTCGGCGAAGAACGGCTGCTGGCCTACGACCTGGCCGCGGCCGGCTGGGCGCGCCGCTACCAGCCGGAGGTGGTGGCCTGCCACCATCCGTCGCCACTGCGGCCGGATCCGCGGGAGCGCCGCCGAGCTGAACTGCGCAACACGGTGCTGACCGCCTGGCTGCGCCTGCCCGTGGCCGTAGCACTGGCCGAAACCGGGAGCCTGGCCGCCCGGGCGGCCCGGGAGCCGGACGCCCGCGCCGCCCTAGCCGGCGCGGCGTGGCGGCTGCCGCGGGCGCTGGCCGCCCGCCACCGGCTCCCGGACCGCGTCGAGCGGCAGATCCGGACCCTGGCCGCGGCCGAGCAGGCCCCCCGGCCGGGCCAGCCCGAGCATCGGGAGGGGACACGATGACGTTGGCCGATCCGCGGATGACCGTGGTCCTGATCACCCATAACCGCCGCGAGGAACTGACCCGGACCCTGGGCCTGATGACCTCTTTGCCGGAACGGCCGCCGCTCATCGTGGTCGACAACGGCTCCTCGGATGCCTCGGCCGAGGCGGCCCGGCGTTACCCGGGAGTTCGGGTCATAGCGGCCGCGGCCAACCTGGGCGCGCTGGGCCGCAACCTAGCGGTCCGGGAGGCGAGCACGCCGTACGTGGCGTTCTGCGACGACGACACCTGGTGGGCGCCGGGCGCGCTGAGCCGGGCCGCGGACCTGCTCGACGGGTGCCCGCGGCTGGCCTCGGTGACCGGCCGGATCCTAGTCGAGCCTGGCGGGACGGAGGACCCGATCACCCCGGAGCTGCGCCACTCGCCGATCCCGGCGCCGCCGTGGCTGCCCGGGCCGGCCCTGGTGAGCATCCTGGCCGGCGCCTCGATGCTCCGGGTGTCCGCCTTCGAGCAGGTGGGCGGGTTCTCGCCGCGGCTGTGGCTGGGCGGGGAGGAGGAACTGCTGGGCCTGGACCTGGCCGCCGCCGGGTGGTGGATGAGCTGGGCCGAGGACGTGATCGTGCACCACGCGGCCTCGGCCGCCCGGGACCGGCGGCAGCGCCGCCAGCTCGGCATTCGTAACACGCTGTGGACCGCGTGGCTGCGGCGCCCGGCCGGCGGCGCACTGCGCCGCACCGCGGCTGTGCTGCGGTCGGTGCCGCCGGACGCGGCCAGCGCGGCGGCGGTGGGCGCCGCCCTGGCGGGCCTGCCCTGGGTCATCCGCGAGCGGCGGGTCATCCCGCCGCACGTGGAGGCGTGGCTACGGCTGCTTGAGGAGCCGCAGCGGACCTCGCCGGCCCGCCGGTACGTAGACTGAGGGGCACGCGGCCGAACCCCCGGATGGTGCGGACGGCGGCCAGCACGTCCCCTGGCCCAATCTCCAGCAGCCGGGGATCGACCCGGTCGCCGTGCGGATCGCCGGGCCGGTCCCCGGTGCCGGTCCACAGGGCCAGGTGGCGGCCGGACCCGGCGGGCGCTCCCCACAGCGCCGGCGAGACCGGTCCGAACAGCGTGACCGAGGGCCGGCCGTAGGCCACCGCCAGGTGCGCCACCCCGGTGTCGTTGCTGATCACCAGGCGAGCCGCGGCCACCAGCGCGGCCAGCTCGGCCAGGCCGGTCCGGCCGGCCAGCACCGACTCCCCTCCCAGCGCGGCGGCCCGAGCCACCCGCGCGGCGGTCGCCCGTTCGCCCCGGGTGCCGGTGATCACGATCCGCTCGCCCGCCGTCGCCAGCGCCCGGGCCACCGCCGCGAACCGCTCCGGCGGCCAGCACCTGCTCGGGCTGGCCGCGCCCGGGTGCAGGACCACGGCCCGGCGGACCGGCGGCGGCCCGCCGGGCCGGCGCAGCCGCAGCGCGCCGCGGTCGGCCGGGATGCCGTGCCATTCCAGCAGCCGGCACCAGCGGTCTACCTCGTGCTCTCCGTCGTCCCACCAGGGGCCGGCCGTCTCCGGCGCCGCCGCCGAGGCGTACATCATGGTCCGTCGCGCGGCTAGGGCCCGGACCAGGTCGTGGCTGGCCGGACCGTTGCCGTGCAGATCGACGGCGACGTCGGGCGGCGGGCCCTCCCACCGGACGGGCTGCAACTCCCCGGTGGCCAGTACCCGGTCTACCGCGCCGGTCAGCGCGGCCAGCGGCGCCAGCGCACCCGGCGCGGCCAGCACGATCTCGTGCCGCGGGTACGCGGCACGCAGCGCCCGGTAGGCGGGCACGCCGGTCAGAAAGTCGCCCAGTCCTAGCGCGCGCAGGATGACCAGCCGCGGCCGGGCGCTCACCGGACCAGCTCGGCAAGCAGCCGGTCCCAGTCAGTCAGGAACCGGGCCAGCCCGTAGCGGGCCAGCGCGGCCTGCCGCGCGGCGCGGCCCAGCTCGGCCGCCGCGGCGGGCTCGGCGAGCAGCTCGCGCAGCCGGCCGCGCAGCTGCTCCTTGCTAGTGGACAGCACCCCCGCGCCCGGCGGCACCGCCTCGACCGCCTCGGTGGTGGCCAGGGCCAGCACCGGCATCCCGAGCTGCATGGCCTCGATCAGCGACAGGCCCAGCGAGGTCCACCGGAACGGGTGCAGATAGGCCCGGCGCCGGGCCAGTGCCTGGTGCATCCGGGCTTGCGGCCAGTCCTCGAAGGCGCGGATGGCGGGAGCGCCCAGGCGTGCGGGCAGTTCGGCGACGCCCATGCCGAACACGTCCAGCGGCGCGGCATCGGCGAAGTACGGCAGCAGGTCGGTGCCGGTGTACCGGCCGCGGCGCAGCGGCTCATTGACCACCACCGCAGCACGGGCGCACTCACCGGTCCACCGCGGCCCGGGATCGACGATGCCGTGCTCGATCACGGTGACCGGCGTCCGGCCGCAGTCCCAGAACAGGTCGTTGAAGTGGGTCACGTGGACCAGCCGCAGGTCCGGGCGATCGGCCATCGGATGCCGGGTCAGCGGCACGTCCCGGTCCGGCGCGTCGTGCTCGAGGTAGACGGCGGGCAGGTCGGCGCCCGGCCGCCGCCCGGTGAGCTCGAAGGTCAGCGCTTCCTCGGCCGGCCGCTGCAAGATGACCGCGTCGATCGGCTCGGCCCGGAGCCCGCTCGCGGGTACCTCCACGGCCGAGACCGGCCAGTCCCAGGTGCGGGCCCGGCCCCGGCCGTAGGGGCCGCGGGCGGTGTCCGCGGGCAGCAGGTAGGTGTGCCGTCCCTGCACGAAGGCGGTCGTCCACGAGCCGTGCAGGTGCCAGATCAGCAGCCTCATCGCTGTCCCGCCAACGCGGTCAGCGGGCGGCCGGGCGCGGTGAGCTGGTCCAGCGCGTCGCAGGCGGCCGCGGCGCTGACCGCGGCCAGGCAGGGATGTCCCGGTACCGGGCAGTGCACAGCCCGGCTTCCGGCGCAGGCGGCGTCCTGGTCGCCGAGCAGGATCGACGGTACCCGGTACGGAGCCCAGCGGGCCGCCGGGACGACTGGCGCGAACAGCGAGACCACCGGGGTGCCGACCGCGGCGGCCAGGTGGGCCACGCCGGTGTTGGCCACCAGGACGGCGTCGGCCCGGGCCAGTAC
Source organism: uncultured Actinomycetes bacterium (assembly GCA_963787645.1). Classification (GTDB taxonomy): domain Bacteria; phylum Actinomycetota; class Actinomycetes; order Streptosporangiales; family Streptosporangiaceae; genus Palsa-504. Next base: position 234,064 of record CAWBDS010000011.1, read on the forward strand.
CGCGGCCAGCTCGGCCAGCGCGGTCCGGCCGGCCAGGTCGGTGACCTGGCCGGGGCCGCGGGACGCCCCGGCGGCCGCGGCGGTCAGATGCTGCTCGGCCGGGCCGCCGGTGAGCACCACCCGGCGTCCGCGGCGGTCCAGCTCGGTCACGGCCTGCGCCCAGCGGCGGGCCGGCCAGCGGCGGGCCGGGGCCGACGCGCCGGGGTGCAGGACCAGGTAGGGCCCGGATCCGGTCATCCGGGTCACGTCGGGCAGCGGGGCCCGGACGGCGAGCCGGCCGTCGTCACCGGGCGGCGAGGCGAAGCCCGCGGCGCGGGCCAGGGCGACCGCCCGCTCGGCCTCGGGCCGGTCGTCGTCGCCACGGTACCTGACGTCGAGCAGTGAGCCCGGGTAGTCCTCGCTGCGGGCGGCGATCCTGGGTACCCCGGCCAGCCGCAGCAGCAGTGCGGTGGGCAGCGGGGACTGATGGAAGGAGGTGAAGATCACCGCGTCAGTGAACCGGCCGGCGGCCAGCCGCCCGGCCAGCTCGGCCACGTCGTCGGCCCGGACCGGCGGCGGGTCGAGCACCACCCACGGGCACGACCAGACCAGCACGTCAGCGACCCCGGGCAGGAGCCGGGCGGCGGCCGCCCCCTGCGGTCCGGCCAGCACCGTCACCGGGCCGCAGTGCGCGGCCAGGGCGCGGATGGCCGGGCCGGCCAGCAGCACGTCGCCCATGTTGTCCAGCCGGACGGCCAGGGCCCGGCGGGTCATGCCGCTGACCCGGGCCAGAGCGGGACCAGCGGCAGCTCGCCGGTGACCATCCGGACGGCGCTGAGCACGTCCGGGGCCACCCGGACGCCGGTGAGCTCGGCCGCCCGGGTCCGCGCGCCGGGGACCAGGATGCCACGTGTGCCGGCCGCCCGGGCCGCGGCGACATCGGCCCCGATGTCACCGATCACCACGCACTCGCGCGGCGCCACGCCCAGGGCGGCCGCGGCCTCGAGCACCATGCCGGGCGCGGGCTTGCGGCACGCGCAGCCGTCCGCCGGGCCATGCGGGCACACCAGGACCACATCGAACGGGCCGAGCAGCTCGCCGACCCGGGCGTTGACCGCGTCCGCGTCGGCCCGGCCGAGCAGCCCGCGGGCGATGCCCGACTGGTTGGTGATCAGCCCGGTCCGCAACCCCCGGCGCCGGGCGGCGGCTACCGCGGCGACCGCGCCCGGCAGCGGCTCGACCAGCGCGGGGTCGCCGTTATAAGGCACGTCCCTGATCAGCGTGCCGTCCCGGTCGAACAGCACAGCCCGGGCCGGCGGCCAGGGCCGGGCTCCCCGGGCCCGCATCCGCCCGCGAGCCCAGTGCCAGCAGGCCAGTTCGGGAATGACCAGGCTGGTCGCGGTCATCGCGGCAATCTCGCGGGGGGTGTGCGGTCCGGGAGCGATCCGCGCCGCGGCGAACTCGGCCGTACCGGCCAGCGCGGCGGCCAGCGCGGCCCGTGACAGGCAGCGCAGGGCCGGCCCGCGGCCGCCGGTCCGGCGCCGTCCCGCCACGGCTAGCCCGGCACCGGCCAGCACGGCCATGGTGATCAGCGCCTGGCTGGCCAGCCGGTCGGGCCGGCCTGGGCGCGGGATTTCCAGCGGGAGCCGTGCAGCGCTCGCATGAGCGCGTCGTCGGCGTTGCCCGCCTGGGCGCGGACGCTGACCCACGGGGAGGCCTGGCCGGACCGGGTGCACGGTCCGGCGACGTCCCTGGCCGAGCTCCCAGCCGTCGGCCAGTAGCCGCAGGGCCAGGTCGGCGTCCTCCCGGAAGGCGCGCGGGAACCGCTCGTCGAAGCCGCCCGTCTCGGCCAGCGCGATCCGCCGGTAGGCCATGTCCGCGGTGATCCAGCGCGCGCCGGCCAGGCCCATCGTGGTCCGTTCCCAGTCGGTTGGCCGTCGGCCCGGCGGGGTCGGCACGGTGATCCGGCCCTGCACCCCGGCGGTGCGGTCCGGCCGCCCGGACAGGTCCTCGGCCAGCCGCCGCCGCCAGTCCGGCCCGACGCGCACGTCGTCGTCCAGGAACGCCACCCACTGGGTGCGGGTTTGGTGCCAGCCCGCGTTGCGAGCCGCGGCGGGCCCGGCCCCGCCGCTGGCGATGACGGTGACCGGCAGCTCGAGCCCGGGATCGTTCGGCCCGGTCAAGGGATCCCCGGCCACCGCGGCCGGCCGGTCGTCCACCACCAGTACTCGGTCCGGCCGGGGCCCGGCGGCCGCGGCCAACGCCCGCAGGCAGTCGGCCAGGCAGGGCCGCCCGATGGTCGGGATGACCACAGAGTAGCTGGTCACGGCCGGCGGACCAGGAACGGGCCGATGGCCAGCGCGTCGACCGGCGTAGATCCGTAGCACTCCAGGGCGTCCTTGAGGTCGTCGACCATGGGCCGACCCGCGGTGTTCAGGCTGGTGTTGACCAGTACGGGCAGCCCGGTACGCCGCTCGAACGCGGTCAGCAGCTCGGCCAGCAGCGGCTGGCCGACCGGGTCGACAGTCTGCACCCGGGCGGTGCCGTCCACGTGCACCACGGCCGGGATGAGGTCCCGCCACCGCGGGGCCACGTCGTGCACGAACAGCATGTACGGGCTGGGCAGCGGGCCGCGGGAGAAGACCCGGGCGGCCCGATCGGCCAGCACCATCGGGGCCACCGGCCGGAACCTCTCCCGTCCCTTGATGTCGTTGAGCCGGTCCAGGTTGGCCCGCTGGCCGGGATGGGCCAGCAACGAGCGATGGCCAAGAGCGCGGGGCCCGTACTCGCTGCGGCCCTGGAACCAGGCCACGATGCCGTTGTCGGCCAGCACCCCGGCCACGGCGCCGGCCAGGTCCGGCGGCCGCTCGAACGGTACCCGGGCGGTGCGCAGCGCCGTCTCGATCTCGGCGTCGGTGAAGCCGCGGCCGAGATCGGCTCCGGTCATTGACCAGCCCGGCTCCCCGGCGCCGGCAGCTAGCGCCAGCGCGGCACCCAGGGCCGTGCCCGCGTCGCCCGCGGCAGGCTGCACCCAGACCTCCTCGAACGGACCCTGGTCGGCCAGCACCGTGTTGGCCACGCAGTTCAGCGCGACCCCGCCCGCCAGGGCCAGCCGCCGGTCCCCGGTCCGGGCGTGCAGCTCGGCGGCCAGCGCCAGGAGCACCTCCTCCAGCCGCCGCTGCACGCTAGCGGCCAGGTCGGCGTGCGCCTCGGTCCAGTCCTCGCCGGGCGCGCGGGGCGGGGCCAGCGCCGCCCAGTCGACCGGGTCGGTACGGAAGCCGCCGGGGACCGGGCGGATGTTCTCCCGGATCTGGTCGAGCAGCCGCGGCTTGCCGTAGGAGGCCAGCGCCATCACCTTGTACTCGTCGCTGGAACGAAGGAAGCCGAGGTGCGCGGTCAGCTCCTCGTACATCAGCCCGAGCGAATGCGGCAGCGCCTGGGTGCCCAGCACCTCCAGCTGCCGGTCGCGGTAACGGCCGGTCAGGCACGAGTCCCGCTCGCCTCGGCCGTCGCAGACCAGCACGCTGCAGTCGGCCCCCGGGCCGCCCGGCGGGGCGGCCAGCCCGGCGCTGGCCGCGTGCGCCACGTGGTGCGCCACGAACCGGGCACGGTCCGGGTCCAGCCCGGGCAGGTCGTCGGCCAGGAACCGCGGGGCCAGCGCGGCGTACCTGGTACGCAGTTCATCCCAGGGGTCGTCTAGGCCCATCTGAATGGCCGGGCCGACCAGCGCCGGATCGTAGGAGAAGCCGATCAGGTCCACCTCAGCCGCGCTGATCCCGCCCTGTTCAAGGCACCAGCGCGCCGCGGCGGCCGGCTGCTCCCAGGCGGAGAACGGCACCGGACGCTTGCCGTGCTTGCGACGGCTGAACCGCTCCTCCTCGGCGGCCGCGACGACCTGTCCGTCAACGACCAGCGCGGCGGCCGGATCGTGGAACACCGAGTTGATCCCGAGCACGCGCATGCTGCCTCCCTCTGGCTCGACGGCGACCGGTCTACTCACCCGGCGCAGGCCGACCAAACATCATCGATCCCGGCCGCACTTCTGGTTACTTTTAATCCGTTTTTACTGATTGTGGCGATGTTTTAGTTGCCTGCAGGTGGTGAGTGAGTTGACTCCTGCACAGACGAACTGGGGGTCCATTGAAGATCGGCCTGGTTTCAGAACATGCCAGCCCGCTGGCCGTGCTCGGCGGGGCCGACGCGGGCGGGCAGAATGTGCACGTCGCCTCCCTGGCCGTGGCCCTGGCCGGACGCGGCCACGAGATCACCGTGTACACCCGGCGGGACGCTCCCGAGCTGCCCGACCTGGTGCCGCTGGCGCCCGGGGTGACGGTCGAGCACGTCCCGGCCGGCCCGCCCCGGCCGGTGCCCAAGGACGACCTGCTGGCGTACCTGCCCGGGTTCGCGACCTGGCTGGGCCGGCGCTGGCAGGCCGGGCCGCCCGACCTGGTGCACGCGCACTTCTGGATGAGCGGGGTCGCCGCGGTCACCGCGGCGCGCCGCGGCCCGGTCCCGGTCCCGGTCGTCCAGACCTTCCACGCCCTGGGCAGCGTCAAGCGCCGCTTCCAGGGCAGCGCTGACACCAGCCCGCCGCAGCGGGTGCGGCTGGAGGCGGCCGTGGCCCGGCAGGCCAGCGCAGTGATCGCGACTTGCACGGACGAAGTCCGCGAACTGGCCGACTACGGAGCCCGGCCGGACCAGACGTACGTGGTGCCCTGCGGGGTGGACTGCGACCGGTTCCGGCCGGGCCCGGCGGAGCGACCGCCGGGCCGGCCGCCGCGGGTGCTGACGCTGGGACGGCTGGTGCCCCGCAAGGGCGTGGACACCGTGATCGCGGCCATGGCTCAGGTGCCCGGCGCAGAGCTGATCGTGGCCGGCGGCCCGGAACGGGCCCGGCTCTACGACGATCCAGAGGTCGCCCGGCTGCGCCGGGCGGCCGCGCAGGCGCAGGTGTCCGGCCGGGTCACGTTCACCGGCCGCATCGGGCACGAAGAGGTTCCGGCGCTGCTGCGATCCGCGGACGTGGTCGTCTCCGCGCCATGGTACGAGCCGTTCGGCATCGTACCGCTGGAGGCCATGGCCTGCGGCGCGGCCGTCATCGCGTCCGCGGTCGGCGGCCACCTGGACACGGTGGCGGACGGCGTGACCGGACTCCTGGTCCCGCCACGCGACCCCGGTCAGCTGGCCGACCGCATCCGTTACCTGCTGGCCGATCCGGCCCGGGGGCGGGCGCTGGGCGCGGCCGCCGCGGCCCGGACCCGGCCCAGGTACTCCTGGGCCCGCATCGCGGCCGAGACCGAAGCCATCTACGCCGGCCTGCGTCAGGGCCGACCCGAGGACCGGCCCGAAGACCGGACCGTGAGCGCCCGATGAAGGAGGAGCCCCGCCCATGACTGATTCGCACCTGGCCCGGCTGCATACCGCGCTGTGCCGCTTCGAGGGCCAGCTTCCCCGGCTGGAGGCGTGGGGCCGGACCGCGGCCAGTCGTCTGCTGGCCGGCGGCCGGCTGCTGGCCTGCGGTAACGGCGGTAGCGCCGAGCAGGCCCAACACCTGACCGCCGAGCTGGTCGGGCGCTACCAGGACGACCGCCTGCCGCTGGCGGCTTTGCCCCTGACCAGTGACATGGCCGCCATGACGGCCATCGCCAACGACTACGGCGCCGAGGAGGTCTTCGCCCGCCAGGTACGGGCCCACGGCCGTCCAGGCGACCTGCTCATGTGCTTGTCTACTAGCGGCACCAGCCGCAACATCCTAGCGGCGGCCCGGGCCGGCGCCCAGCTCGGCCTGACCACCTGGGCGCTCACCGGCCCCGGACCGAACCCGCTGGCCAGCGCGTGCGCCGAGGCCGTCACGGTGGACGCGCCCGCGGTGTGCACGATCCAGGAGGTCCACCTGGCCGCGATCCACATGCTGTGCGCGGTGGTCGACGCGGCCGTCGAGGCGAGCCTGGCGCAGCGGGTGACCCTGCCGGAGTACGCGTGAGGCGCGGCCCGCTGGTGGTCGTCGGCGACGCGCTGCTCGACGTCGACCTGGCCGGGACGGCCGAACGGCTGGCCCCCGACGCACCGGTACCGGTGATCGACTGCCACCGAGAGCGGCACCGGGCCGGGGGCGCCGGGCTGGCCGCGGTGCTGGCCGCGGGCCTGGCCGGCCCGGTGGTGCTGGTCACGGCGCTCGGCGACGACGGCCATGGGGCCCGGCTGCGGGACCTGCTGGGAGGCCACGTCGAGGTGGTCCGGCTGCCGCTGCGCGGCGGCACGCCATGCAAGATCCGGGTCCTGGCCTCCGGCCGGCCGGTAGCTCGGCTCGACGCCGGCGATGGCCGGGCCGCGCCCGGCCCGCTCGGGGCGGCCGCCGAGCGGGCGCTGCGCTCGGCCGGCGGCGTCCTGGTCGCCGACTACGGCCGCGGGGTGGCGGCCCATCCGGGGCTGCGGGAGATCCTGACGCGGCTGCCCGCCCGGGTCCCGGTGATCTGGGACCCGCATCCCCGCGGGGTACTTCCGCTGCCCGGCATCCGGCTGGCCACTCCCAACCAGCGGGAGGCCCGCGGGTTCGCCGGGTCGGCCGCGGCGGGCGGGGCAGCAGCCGCGGGGCGCGGCCCAGAAGTGCCGCTGGCCTGGGTGGCCCGCGACGGCGCCGCGCTCAGCCGGGCCTGGGGCACGGCCGTCGCGGTCACCCTCGGCGAGCGGGGCGCGCTGCTCTCGGTGGGCGATGACACCCCGTTCCTCGCGCCGCCGCCCGCCATCGTCGCCCGACCGCACGACGTCTGCGGCGCCGGGGACTGCTTCGCCGCGGCGGCGGCCCAGGTCCTGTGCGATGGCGGCCTGCTCACCGAGGCGGTGACCGAGGCCGTGCGGGCGGCGTCGGACTTCGTAGCGCGCGGCGGTGCCGCGGACGCCCCCGGCCTGACCATCCCGCCGGAGCCAGGGTCGCGGCAGGCCGGCGTGCCTGCGCCGCAGCCGGCCGGGGAGGTCTGGGATCTGGTGGCGGACATCCGGCGGCACGGCGGGCGGGTCGTGGCCACCGGCGGCTGCTTCGACCTGCTGCACGCCGGGCACGTGGGACTGCTCCGGCAGGCCCGCCGGCTGGGCGACTGCCTGATCGTCTGCCTGAACTCCGACACCTCGGTGCGGGCCCTGAAGGGGCCGGGCCGCCCGCTGGTCGCGGCCCAGGACCGGGCCCGGGTACTGGCCGCGCTGGAATGCGTGGACGCCGTCCTGGTCTTCGACGAGCCGACGCCGGTCGCCCTGCTGGACCGGTTGCGTCCCGACGTGTGGGTCAAGGGCGGCGATTATGCCCGCGGCGAGCTGGCCGAGGCCCCGGTGGTGCGTCGGTACGGCGGCGAGGTGGTGTTGCTGCCATATACCGGCCACTCCACCAGTCAGATCGTGGCCGCGGCCCAGGCCCAGGCCGAACCCGCCCGGCCGTGACGGCCGGCCGCGTCCTGCTGACCGGCTGGTTCAGTTTTCGCCACGGCGAGGTCACGGCCGGCGACTTGCTGGCCTTGGAGTCGGTCAGCTCGGCCCTGCGGGCCGCGGGCCTGCGGTACGACACCGCCTGGAGCGAGGTGTTCTGCCCGGGCGGCCTGCGGCTGGCCCAGGCTCGGCCCGGCCGGTACAGCCACCTGGTCTTCGTCTGCGGTCCGGTGCACGGCCAGCAGGTAGCCGGCCTGCACGCCACCTTCGCCGCCTGCCGGCGGATCGCGGTGGGCGTCACCGTCATCGATCCGGCCGACCCCGCGGTCACTGGCTTTGACCTGGTGCTGGCGCGGGAGACAGACGGCGTCCCGCCGGTACGCGACCTGTCCGCCGCCGCGCGGTCCGTCCCGGCTCCCGCCACCGTGCCGGTCGCCGGGATCGCGCTGACCACCGGCCAGGGCGAGTACGGCCCGCGCCGCCGCCACGAGCTGGTGGCCAGCCAGATCACCGGGTGGCTGAACACCAGAAGCTGTGCCCCAGTCCCGCTGGAAACGCGGCTGGACGTCAAGGACTGGCGGCTGTGCGCGACCGCCGAGGCGTTCATGGCTCTGCTGGCCCGGTTCGACATCGTGGTCACCACCCGGCTGCACGGGCTGGCCCTGGCGCTGTCCGCCGGGGTGCCGGCCCTGGCCGTCGATCCCGTGGCCGGCGGCGGCAAGGTCAGCGCGCAGGCCCGCGCGTGGAACTGGCCCGCGCTCGTACCCGCCGAGCAGGCCGCGGACACCGCCTGGCTGGACACGTGGTGGGACTGGAGTCTGTCTGCGGCTGGCCGCCAGGCCGCCCAGGCGGCGGCGGCCCGGCCCGACCACGATGTGCGGGCGGTACTGGACGCCCTGATCGCCGCGCTGGGGCCGCCGCCGCGCCGCAACAGCTAACCGGGGGTTAGCCGGGACCAAACCGGGCAAGGCCGCGGGCCGGCGGACGCCGCGGGTGCTGGCTGACACGACGCCCGGCTCGACGAGTTCATATCCGGGCCCGGCGGCAGGCCGACGTGCTCGAAGAGCTCCGGGTCCGGGCCGCGGGCCGGGTCATCGGCTTCTGACCGCGGGCCGCTCGTTGAAGCGGTCCACCGGGGCCGGCCGGGTCATGATTTCCGCCCGGCCCGTGTGAAGCTGGTGCTGCGGCCCTAGCGGCCCAGCGCGCGGGCGAGCTCGGCCTTGGTCATGGACGAACGGCCCTTGATGCTGCGGCGGCGCGCCTCGGCGTAGAGCTGTTCGTAGGTCGGGCCGCCCGCGCCGCGGTGCGAGCGCAGCCCGCCGCGCCGGGACGAGGAGATGTCTTCGTCGACGTGCGGCTGGCCGTCTTGGCCTCCCCTGAGCGGGCACGTTCCTTGTTCACCGTGCGGGCCGCGATTTCCTCGCTTGCTTGGTGCTCTCGCCACGGTCCCTGGCACTTTCCTTGACGTGCTCGTACTGCCGTTCCCGCTTCGGGCTTGATCCCCTGGGCATGTCAGCCACCTTCTATTACCAGCGCTAGTCCGCTGCCGCTACCCGGGACAGCCCCGGGTTATCCCCCAGCAGGCTGGTGTCGAAGGCGGACAGCAGCTCGGCCGGGCCGGCGTATACCTGAGGCCGCCCCGGCCCCGGTCAGCTCAGCACGGCTGATGCCGCCGCTCAGCAGCCCGATGCACACCAGGTCCGGGGCGGGTTTGCTGAACTCAACGTCGTCGGAGAACGTCGCCGCGCCAATCGCGTCCTCGGCATCCGGCGCCACTCGCAGCGCTGCGAACTCGCTTTTGCCTGCCGAACTGGCCAGCACCACCGTCAAGCCGCGGTGCCAGCAGGCTCGAAGCAGCTCGGCCGCGCCCGGCAGCGGAGGCACGCGGTCCCGGTACGTGCGGACAGGGCGTTATGCGCGGCACTCAGCTCCGCGTCGGCATCCTTGTCCGGTCGGCCGGAGCAGGGCGTCGAGCATCTGGTCAGAGCCCATCCCGATGGCGCGGTTAGCCAGCATCGCGCAGCCGCGGGGGCAGTCGCGGCTGATCGCCTCCTGGTTCCGCTCGAACAGCTGGATCAGGCGAGTGACCGGCATTGCGGACCCTGAAGGTCAGGTTCCCGCTGCCCGTCAGGGACAGCAGCGGGTTGATGAACGACCGTACGAACTGCTAGACCAGGTTGCGGAACTGGCTCCGATGACCACGACGACCGCGAGCTGGATGCCGTGCGGATCGCCGACCCGCAGACGCTGGCGCGGATAAAGGCTCTTCCGTGTCCGGGTCCGGTACCCACCGCTGCCAGTCCGGGCGACCCGAGGGCGGCGCGCTCAGCCGCGTGCCCCTTCCGATCCGGCCGACTCGCCGGTCAGCTGGTCCCGCAGGTGGGCCAGGGCCCGGCCGAGCAGCCGCGATACGTGCATCTGGGAGATGCCGAGGCGGCCCCGATCTCGGCCTGGGTCAGGTTGCCCCAGAACCGCAGGGCCAGGACCCGCTGCTCACGTTCGGGCAGTTCGTCCAGGTGGGAGTGGACCGCTTCCATGTCGATGGCATGCGCGACGGCTTCATCGTCCTCGCCGAGCAGGTCGGCGAGCTGCGACGGGTCGTCCTGGTCGTTCAGGGGGGCATCCAGGGAATAGGCGCTGAATACCAGGGCCGCCTGGCGCGCGTCGGCGATGTCGTCCTCGGTAACGCCGAGCCGCTGAGCCAGCTCGCCGTCGGCGGGGGCCCGGCCGAGCTGGTGGGTCAGCTCCTCGGTCGCAGGGCGCATCTCCAGGAGCAGTTCCTGCGCCTGCCGACCCACGTGCATCTGCCACCGCTTGTCCCGGAAATACCGCTTGATCTCTCCGCTGACACACGGCCGGGCATATGCCTCCAGGCTCTCCCCCAGGGCCGGGTCGAAGTTGTTGATCGCCTTCAGCAGGCCGACGTAGCCGACCTGCATCAGTTCCTCGTCCGGTACCGGGCTGCCGCGGTACCGGTAAACATAGGAGCTGACGATACTGGTGCAGCGCTCCACCAGGATCTCGCAGATCACGGCGCGATCCTCGCTGTTCAGCGGGAGCGGCCGCAGCCGTGCCAGCAGCGCATTATCGGTAAGGTCACGCAGCTGGGCACGCGATACCAAGGTCTGGCTCCTCAGGTGTCTCCCCGGTTCGGCAACGACATCCGACTACCCAGGTGACTCGGCGTAAACATCGCAACATGTGCTGTTCGCCACTCCAGACGGGTTTGCCACGGACGTTCATCCGAGCAGCCGGAAACAGGTCCGCCAGAACGCCCAGGCTGGCCAGATCACCTGGCGAAAGCTCAACACACCCGTGCGCCATGGCCATCAGCGCCGCCCTGACCTGGCCTAGGTGTTGAAGAAATACTTCGGCCGCGGTTTTACGGCTTTGGCCTGGGGTAACTGAGTTTCTCAAATTGCCTGGTGGCGGAGCCGTCACAACAGCCTTCCTCTGAAGGGAGGCAGATCAGCATGTCCGATCAAGCAGCCGCCCCCGGTACGGCGGTCATCGTGGCGCTGCCCGCCGGAATCGACTACGCCACCGCCGAGCAGGCCTATGACCACCTGTATGCGGCATTCGCCGCAGGCGCGAAGGTCGTCATCGCAGACTTCACCGCCACCGCGTTCTGCGACTCCAGCGCGCTGCGCCGGCTGCTGGCCGTCCAGCGCCGGGCCGCGGCCCGCGATGCCCAGCTCCGGCTCGTTATCCCGTCCGGCGGCGTAATGCTCCGCGTCCTGCAGATAACCGGCCAAGACCGACTGCTCCAGATTTACCCCACAGTCTGCCATGCCGCATTGGCGCAGCCGGCCTAGCCGCCGGCTCCGTTTGTGGCAGGCACCACGAACTCGCCCTCGGTCGCTTGCGCACCAAGGACGGCCCACCCCCGGGCATTGGCAGAGCAGTTCGCAAGTCCAACCAGCAATCGCCGCGACGCTGCGCGACGCTAGCCGGGGTTCATCTCCCGGCAGTTGAGGTGTGTCTGCGATCGGCTAGCCGCACAGGAGCCAGCCGCCACCGAACACGTGCGACGCGCTTCTATGTAGGGGTTTCCCTGAAAGTCATGGCGTAACTCGTTAGGTTCCTGCGAGTTGCGGTTGGCTGTCGTGCTGGTCATCGGGTTGGGCGGAGGGCGGCTAGGTAAATTGCTGCCGGATTGCCCGGCTGCCAGCCGGGCAGCGGGTCGATCGTGTCGATGTGGAGGAAGCCGTTGCGTTCCCAGAAGGCCTGGGTGGCCTCGTAGGGGCGGTAGCCTGATGAACGGTCCAGGGTCTTGGCCTCCACGACGCTGATCCCGACGGTGGCCAGGTGGTCCAGGACGTGGCTGAGCAGCTTGGTTCCGTGCCCGCGGCCGCGCCGGGCGGCGTCGACGGCGATCCACAGGATTTCCGCGCCGCCGGGTGATTTCTTGGCGGCCACGGCGAAGCCCGCGACCGTTCCGGAGTCGGTGAGGACCCAGGCCTCGTGGCTGGCGGCGTCGCGCTCGGCCTTGGCCGGCACATCGTCGGTGAAGTATTCCGGAAGGCCGCGGATGATGGCTGCGGCGGCGGGAGCATCCCCGGCCTGGAAGCGGCGGACAGCGGGCATGTAATTCATCGTGCCAGCGCCTGGCGCCCGTCCGCGATCTCTGCGGCTGGTCGTTTAGCTGCAGGATCCTGCCCAAGCTTGAGCCTGACTTGCGGATTGCCGCTGGTCAGGCGTCGCGCTTGTGGAAGAGGTACCCGCCGGCTCCGACCAGGACGACGGCCCAGATCACCGTGACCAGGAACTGCGGCCACGCTGACCATAGGTGCGGGTTCGATGGTCCCACGGTCACTGAGAGCACCCGGCCCGCCGCGTCCGGGAAGAACCGCATGATGTCCCAGCGCCAGTTGCTCGGCAGGATCTGAATGATGACCGAGAGCACGAACATCAGGCCGATCGCGGAGGTGATCGCCCCGGCGGTGTGCCGGATGATCGCGCCGAGGCCGAAGGCGATCAGCGCGACCACGGTGACGAACAGCGCGGTGCCGATCACCGCGGCGAGTACCGTGCCCGAGGAGATCACCTCGGTGCCCTGGAACGTCACGATGGGCGGGCCGGCGCCCGGGCCACCCGCGGGCGGGTGCATAAAGGCGTTCGCCGGGATCGTGGTCGAATGGAACAACGACGCGCTCACACCCGAGCCGGACATCGCCGCCTGGCCGACGAAAAACGCGATGAACGAGGTCACCACGGAGACGACCAGAGTTACCGTGGTGAGGACGATCAGCTTGGCTAGGTAGACGGTGCCACGCCTCGGCATTACGGTCATCGAGGTGCGGATCATCCCGGTGGAGTACTCCGAGGTGATGCTCATCGCACCCACCACTGCGATGATCAGCTGGCCGAGCTCGAAGAAGGCGATCAGCGACGCCTGCGTGGCGTCCATCCCAGCCTTGTTCTGCGGGTTGCTGTGGATGTTGGACGCGATCCCAAACCCGGCGATGGCCGCGATGCCGACGCTGACGATAACCAGCGCCGCGAGGGTCCAGTAGGTGGAGCGGACCGAGCGGAGCTTGGTGAACTCCGAGGCGACCACCCCGCGCAGTCCAGCCCGGCCGGCGGCAGGCGGTAGCGCGGTCAGGTTGAGGTCCGCCGTTGTCGTCGTAGTCATCGGTCAGACCCGCTTCCTGCCATCGCGCTCGCCTGCCGGGCGGGCCCATCAGCGTGGTACTCCACGCTGTCTGCCGTCAGCTCCATGAACGCCTCTTCCAGCGAGGCCCGCACCATGGTCAGCTCGTGCAGCCGGATGCCCTCGCTGAACGCCAGATCGCCGACCTGCTCAGCAGACATGCCGCGCACCTCGATCGACCCGTCATCGCCGGGGCTGGCCGTAGCGCCCTTGGCGTTGACCGCCCGGATGAGCTGATCCACAGATGGCGTGCGCACCCGCACGGCCGCACCGGACGCCTGGGCGACGAACTCCTTCATCGTGCAATCGGCGATCAGTTTGCCCCGGCCGATCACGATCAGGTGGTCGGCGGTGTTCTCCATCTCCGACATCAGGTGGCTGGAGACGAAAACCGTCCGCCCATCGGCGGCCAGGGCCTTCATCAAGTTCCTAATCCAGAGGATGCCCTCGGGGTCCAGGCCGTTGACTGGCTCGTCGAACATCACCACCTTCGGGTCACCGAGCAGCGTGGCGGCGATACCGAGGCGCTGGCTCATGCCCAGGGAGAACCCTTTAGACCGCTTCTTCGCCACCTCCGTCAGGCCGACCAGATCAAGTACCTCGCCGATCCGCCGTTTGGGCAGATTGTTGGTCTGGGCCAGGCAGAGCAGGTGATTGTAGGCTGACCGGCCACCGTGCACCGCCTTCGCCTCAAGCAGTGCGCCAACCTCGCGCATCGGGTAGGCGTAATCGCGAAACGCCTGGCCGTCTATGACGATTGTGCCCTTGTCCGGATAGTCAAGCCCGAGGATGCAGCGCATGGTGGTGGTCTTGCCTGCCCCGTTCGGGCCCAGGAAACCGGTGACCTTGCCCTGCTCAACACCGAACGTCAAGTCATCGACAGCGACCTTAGCGCCGTACCGTTTCGTGAGGCTCTGCACCTCAATCATGGAAAATCGGTCCTCTCCAGCAACCTTCGTGATGGCGTCCATCCTGCCCGGCGGCCGATGGCCACCGCGTCCCCCCCGGTGATGATCTACGGCTACTCCCGCAGGATGACTCGCCACGGGTCCATCGCCCGAGCCGCACCCCCGCGCCAGTGGAGTAAAACCGGCAATCCACCACGTCCTAGCGTAGTGAAACCCGGGATTCACTCCGTCCGGCTGCCCGGCGGCGGTGGTCGCGGTGGTGGCAGGTCCGCGGTGATCTGCGCTAGTTCGCGCTGGGTGGCCGCGGTGAGCGCGGCGTCGAGACGGGTGAGGAGTTCCTCGGTGGTCAGGCGGCCCTGCGCGAAATGCTCGCCTAGGGCGGCGGCGGTTGCTTCGCGGTCGGCGTCGCCGATGCGCAGGTCAGGTTGGGGAGCTGGACGCGGCCGGGACGCGGGGAGGGCGGCGGCCGCGGGGATAAGACGGTAGTAGCGGCGCAGGCGGCTGCCGACGAGCTCTTCGTGGTCGACGCCGATCAGGCCCGCCGCGCACAGCCGGTCCAAGGTGGCGTACAGGGTCCCGGCCCGGAGCGTGACCCGGCCGCCAGAGATCTCCTGGACCTCGGTGATGATACCGGATCCGTGCTGGCTGCCACGGGAAAGCACGGTCAAGACCAGCAGGGTCGCTTCGTGCAGGGCGCGGGTGGGCACGAGGGTTACTGCTGGGCGGGCGCCGGCCGGTAGTACCGGCCGGCTGCCGGGGTGAGGATCAGCACCACCGAGGCCAGGCCGATGGCCCAGACCACCGCGGCGGCGATCATGCTGGCGGGAGCGAAGGTGGGAGCGTCCTCGGCCAGCGCAATTATGACGCCGACGCTGAGCATCGCGAAGCACGCCATGGACAGCGGCCGGGCCCAGTCCCGGCCATGACCATTGGCCCAGGCCAGCCACAACCATAGGCCGATGGCCACCGGGGCCACGCTGACATCGGTGATCAGATGCAGGTGCACGGCAGGCAGAGCCGCGGCATCTCGCGCGGCCACGGCCGCCCGCACGCTGCCCGAGGTAGCGATGATGGTAAGCGTGACGGCCAGTTCGGCGGCCGCGCCGGCCAGCATCAGCCGGACGGCGGCCCGTACGGTGCGGGGACGGGGCGCGGCAGGCCACAACCGCATCCGCAGCCCACCGCGGATCAGATCCCACGCCTCGGGCAGCCCGACCCGGGTCTGGCCGTCGCCCGCGGTGTCCAGCAGGACAGCGAGGATCTCGTCTTCGTTATCCTGCCGGAACGAGCGCGGGTACCAGGTCAGGATCCGCCGGTACTGCCGCTCCAGGCGGCCCTGCTCACTGCTGATGACGGGCTCGCTCATGCCACACCTCCGGCCAGTCCCGGGTTCAGTCGCCGCAGGGCGGCGGTCGCGTTGGCGTGCAACCGGGCCGCCTCGTCGGCCAGCACCTGGGTGCCGTTCGGGGTGAGGCGGTAGTACCGGCGCAGCCGGCCCTCCACGATCTCTTCCCGGTCCACCCCGATCAGGCCGTCGGCGCGCAGCCGGTCTAGCGCGGTGTACAGCGTCCCGGCGCGCAGCTTGACCCGGCCGCCGGAGATCTGCCCGACCTCGGTGATGATGCCGTACCCGTGCTGGGATCCGTCCGCCAGCGCGGTCAAGATCAGGAACGTCGCTTCCTGCATCGCCCTGCCGCTCATACCGTCGTTATATACCGATGAACTATACGTGTCAACGCGGCCGGGGTTGGGGCTGGTGGTCAAAGTGGCGGGGCGCTGGGGTGCCACGCGGGCGGGACGCTGGGGTGCCACGCGGGCGGGACGCTGAGGTGCCACGCGGGCGGGAGGCGGTGGGGGCCGGGATGGTCAGTCCCAGCGGCGGAAGCCGCCTTCGCTGTTGATGACCTGGCCGGTGATCCAGGACGCCTCGTCGGTGACCAGCCAGGCGATCAGGCGGGCCGGGTCGTCCGGGACGCCCCAGCGGCCCAGCGGGAAGTGGCGGCGGACGGCCTCGTGGGCTTCGGGGCTGGCGTAACCGGTGTCGACCGGGCCGGGATTGACCGCGTTGAGGGTGATTCGCTGATCGGCTAGCTGGTCGGCCAGGGTCTTGACGAGGGAAGCCAGGGCGCCCTTGCTGGCGGCGTAGGCGACCTCGCTGGTCATCGGGCCGAGGTCCTGCCCGGAGGTCATGAAGATGACCCGGCCGCCGGGCCGGCCGTCGTACTGGGCGGCGAAGGCCTGGGTCAGCAGGATGGTCGAGCGGGTGTTGACGGCCCAGATGGCGTCCAGCAGGGCGGCGTCCAGCGTCCCGAGCGGGCCATCGCCGCCGCGGGCGTGGTTGCAGATCAGGATGTCCAGGTGACCGAACTCGGTCACCGCCGCATCGATGAGCCCGGCGGGCGCATCAGGGCCGGCTAGGTCAAGTTCCAGGTGGTGCAGCGGGGCGCCGGCGACGGCCAGGGCGGGTCGCACACCGCTGAGCACCGCCTCGGTGCCGCCGGGGTCTGCGCCCCAGGGCTGGTCGCGGTCGTGCGGCAGGTAGCTGTGCAGGAACAGGCCGGCGCCCAGGGAGGCCAGCCTGCGGGCCACCGCGTATCCGATGCCCGCGCGCCGGCTGACCCCGGTGACCAGGGCGGTCCGGCCGCGCAGCGGGAGCGGGTCACGCCTGAGCTCTGCCGGGCTGGGCTCCATTGGTCCTCCCTGTCCTGGGCTGCGATGAGCGTCCTACGAGCCTACGCATACCGCCCGGCATGCCTCCCGGCCACGGTGGGTATGAGATTAAAAACCAAGGCGCCTATGTCGGTGTATGTATACATTTGCAGCACCTTCACGGGATCGATGCGATACGGCTTTAGCTGCCCACAGCCGGAGGTCACATGGACACTCATGAGCATCCTGGATCGGGCGGGGGTGATGGCTTCGAGCTGAACGGTGCCAGGGCAGGCACCCGGACGGATGCGCCCGCGCTGTCCGCGCGAGAAGCCGAGGTGATGTCGCTCATCGCCGACGGGCAGACCAACGGGCAGATCGCCGCCCGGCTGTTCCTGGCCGAGAAGACAGTGAAGAATCACGTCCGGCGGATCTACTCCAAGCTCGGCGTCGGCTCGCGGCCGGCCGCCATCGCCTACTGGCGCGCCGCACGCTAGTCTGCGCAGGCCGGAGACCATCTCCAGCGGGCGTTCAGGTTATCCTCAGCGTGGCGGGTGACAATACACAGCATGGACACGCTGACCGATGCTCGGCAGCGGCCGGATGCCAGGCTGCTCGTCGTCGAAGACGAGCCGAACATCCTCGAGCTGCTGTCCGCCAGCCTGCGCTACGCGGGTTTCGACGTCGTCACCGGCGGCCGCCGGAACCGAAGCGGTACAGGCCGCTCAGCGCCATCGGCCCGACCTCATCGTCTTGGACGTGATGCTGCCGGACATGGACGGGTTCGACGTCATCCGGCGGCTGCGCGGCGGCGGCGCCCGGATCCCGGTCGTCTTCCTGACCGCCCGCGACGCCACCGAGGACAAGATCCGCGGCCTCACGCTGGGGGGCGACGACTACGTCACCAAGCCGTTCAGCCTGGAAGAGGTCATCGCGCGGATCAGGGCCGTGCTGCGCCGCACTCGTGGTGACGGGGTGGAGCCGACCCCCCGGCTCACGTTCGCCGATCTCGAGCTGGACGAGGAGAGCCACGAGGTCTGGCGGGGCGGGGAGCAGATCCAGCTCTCCCCCACCGAGTTCAAGCTGCTGCGGTACTTCATGAGCAACTCCAACCGGGTGCTGTCGAAGATGCAGATCCTCGACCACGTGTGGGACTACGACTTCCGCGGCGACACGGGCATCGTCGAGTCGTACGTGTCGGTGCTGCGTCGCAAAGTCGACACCAAAGAACCCCGGCTGATCCACACCCTGCGCGGCGTGGGATACGTGCTGCGGCTCCCGTCCTCCTGAGGGTATGAGTTCGGCCATGTCAGCAGCAGAGGGAGCGAGCGTCCGGGCCGCGCGGCCGTGGGGGGCCTTGCGCGATCTGTCTGATCGCACGTCCCTGCGGACCAAGCTGATCACAGTGGTCCTCGCCTTGGTCATCTTCGCCCTGGCCGCGATGGGCACGGTCGGAGTCTCCCTGCTGCGTGGTTACCTGATCGGCCCCACGGACAGCCTGCTCAGGAACGTGAACAATCAGCAGGTCGTGATAGCCGCCTTTGGCGGGGAGCCGAGGGATCAGGGTGAGCTCGCGGGGGCCGGCTACTCGGTCTGGTGGGTTCCCGACCAGGGCACGCCGCAATCGGTGGTGCAACCACAGTCCACGCCGATGGGCCAGGGTCAAGGCCAGAACGGGACGCTGCCCGCTCAATCCCTGTCTGCGATCCAGGTCTGGCTGGACGCGAATCCTCAGACGCCGACCACGGTTCCGGGACAGGTCCACGGGGATCGCTGGCGGATCATCGGCATCGGCGGAGCCAGCCTGAACGGTACTAACGGCACACTCGTGTTCGGGCTCGACGTGAGCAGCGCCTATACCACCATTGGCGAGCTGACCAGCGCCGACCTGATCGTCAGCTTGGTGATCGTGTTCGTACTGGCCATCGTGGCCTTCGCGGTCGTTCAGCACAACCTGCGGCCGCTGGTGGACATCGAGGAGACAGCGGGCGAGATCGCGACCGGACACCTGAACCGCCGGGTCCCCGAGCGCGACCCGCGGACCGAGATCGGCCGCCTGGGCCGGTCGCTGAACACCATGCTGAGCCAGATCGAGACCGCGTTCCACGCCCGGGAGGAGTCTGAAGCGGCGGCGCATCAGTCCGAGGAGCGGATGCGCCGGTTCATTGCGGACGCCAGCCATGAGCTGCGCACTCCGCTGACCGCGATCCGCGGCTTCGCCGAGTACTACCGCCAGCGGGGCGGCCTGGTCCGGCGGTGGGACCGGGATCGGGCCGCCGCCGCAGGCTCTCCGGTAGGTTCCGGGCTCACGCCGGACGACCTGGACCGGATCATGCAGCGGGTGGAGAAGGAAGCGGCCCGGATGGGGCTGCTCGTCGAGGACCTGCTGCTGCTGGCCCGGCTCGACCAGCAGCGCCCGCTGGCCCACCAGCCGGTCGACCTGCTGGTGCTGGGGGCCGACGCGGTGCACGACGCGCGGCTGCTGGCACCGGCCCGAACCGTCGAGCTCTCGGTCCAGCCCGGGGCGGCGTTCCTGGTGGTCGGCGACGAGGCGCGGCTGCGGCAGGTCATCGGGAACCTGATGAGCAACGCGCTCAGCTACACCCCGGACGGGACGCCGATCGAGGTATCGATCAGCTCCGGGACCCTGGACCCGCAGGCCGGCGATCACACCCCGGCCGTCCTGCTGGACGTGACCGACCACGGCCCGGGCATGTCCCCGGAGCAGGCTCACCGGGTGTTCGAGCGGTTCTACCGCGCGGACCAGGCCCGGACGCGGACCACCGGGGGCAGCGGGCTAGGCCTGGCCATCGTGCGGGCGCTGGTGGCGGCCCAGGGCGGCGTCACGTCACTGCGCACCGCCGAGGGCCAGGGGGCGACGTTCCGGATCGCGCTCCCGCTGGCGCCTGAGGCCCTGGACGATCCCGACGACCCGGATGCCGACGACACTGGCCCGGCCGTGGAAGCCGAGCCGACCGACGAGCGCTCGGAAACGCTCGCGGACGAGGCGCCCGACGAGGTCAGGCACTGAGGGCCGTGCGGGCCGCGGATACGATCTCCTCGCGGTAGGCGGCGCCGAACAGGCAGGCGTGCACCAGCAGCGGGTGCAGCTGGTGCAGCGGGATCCTCGATCGCCAGCCTGCCGCCAGCGGCGCCGTGTCCTGGTAACCGGCCAGGATCCGGTCCAGGCTGGGCGCGCCGAACAGGGCCAGCATGGCCAGGTCGGTCTCGCGGTGACCGCCATGCGCGGCCGGGTCGATGAGCCAGCCCCGGCCGCCGGACCACAGGACGTTCCCGGCCCAGCAGTCACCGTGGATCCGGCTGGGCGGCTCGGCGGGCCCGGCCAGCGAACCGATCTGCTCGATGACCTCCTCAACCGGCCGGGCATCGGCCGGCCGCAGCGCACCGGTGTCCACAGCCCGGGTCAGGAACGGCAGCAGCCTGCGCCGCGCGTACCAGTGCGGCCAGCCCGCCGTTTCCGGCGTGTTGTCCAGCGGCAGGCTGGCGATGAACCCCGGCCAGGGCGCGCCGAACACGTCCGTCCCTGCCCCGTGCATCCGGGCCAGGTTCGCGCCGAACTCGAAGGCGGCCCCGGGCGTGGCCGGGCCGGGCGGGATCATGGTGATGACCAGTGCCTGCGGGCCGACGGCCAGCACCTCCGGTACCGGGACAGCGGCGGCCTCGGCCAGCCAGCGCAGGCCGTTCGCCTCAGCCGCGAACGCGGCCGCGACCTGCTCGGATCCCGCTGCGTCGACCACCTTGGCGAAGGCGCGGCGCCCGTCGGACAAGGTGAGCATCAGGTGCTGGTAGCCGTGCTGGACACCGGCCACCCGCGCCTCGCGGACGGGCAGGCCAGTGAGCTGCCCGATCCGGCTGGCCAGCGCGCCGGAACGGCTCACGCCTGGCCGTCGGGCGGTACGAGCAGTTCGGCCAGCCGGGCCGCGATGACCGGGGCGGCCGCGCCGAGCAGGTCGAGTACGTAGCCGAAATCGGCTTCGGTCCCGCCGTAGGGATCGGGGATCTCACCGCCGCCGATCTCACCCAGGCCGCCCACCTCGCCGAACAGCCGGATCCGGTCCCGGTCCTGCGGACTGGCCAGCCGCCGCAGGGTGGCGAGATTGCTCGCGTCCATGGCCAGCACCAGGTCGCGCTCGGGCAGCCAGGAGGGCTCGAACTGCCGGGCCCGGTGCGCGGAACCGTCGTAGCCCCGCCGGGCCAGCGCCCGGCGGCCCTGGCCGTACATCGGCTGCCCTACGTGCCAGTCCCCGGTGCCCGAGCTGTCCACCGTGACCAGCTCGGCCAGCCCGGCGTCGGCCAGCGCCGCGCGCAGCACGGTCTCGGCCATCGGTGACCGGCAGATGTTGCCGAGGCACACCAGGCAGATCCGGTAGGGGGCGCCTGGCGCACGCGGCGGCGGCAGCGGCGCGGCCAGCGGGGCCGGTGTGGCGGACATGGGCGACGGTGGGACCATCACACCAGGATGCCGCAGCGCGGCCTAGTCCGCGCCGCGGGAGCTGTGCGCCAGAGCGGGTTCCGCGGCCCGCCTCCGGGCCGGGTAGCGGTCCGGGCCGAACCGGGTGTCGAGCCAGCGGGCGAACCTGCGGCCCACGTTCTGCATGGGCCGCTCGACCAGCAGGTAGGTCGCCGAGCACAGCGCGATCAAGGTGGCCACGAACAGCGCGTCGATCAGCACCTGGATCCAGAACGAGTGACCCGAGGTCCAGGACAGGTGCCGGTAGACCTCGATCAGCGCCGGGTGGAGCAGGTAGACCGAGTAGCTGATCAGCCCGAGCCAGGTCAGCGCCCTGGGCCACCTGACGTTCCGGAAGATCAGGCCGATTGCGAAGGTCAGGCCAGCCACGAAGACCGACATGAACCAGACGCGCTCCCAGACGAAGTTGCCGTGGGACCCCATGTTCCCGACCTGGTGGTGCCATACGCCGGCCGCGATGGCCAGGGCCAGGACCGTGACCGCGATGGGGATGGCCTTGCGCCAGGGGTACTGGCCCTGCTCGGCGCGGTACAGCATCGTCCCGGTGAACATCAGGGCCAGGATCGACAGCGCCTCCCAGGGGAAGAGCCAGGTGCCGTTGAAGGCCAGCAGGGTCAGTCCGACCATCGCGGCCAGCGAGGCGCCGACCATGCGCGGCATGCCCCGCAGCCCGACGGCGACGGCCAGTCCGGTCAGCACGACCAGATCGGCGATGAGGGCGATGATGCGCGGGCTCCACAGGTTGTTGGTGAAGTAGGCCTGGGGCAGTACGCCGCCGAGAGCGACGGCCGCGGCGCCGAAGGCCAGCGCGTACCGGCTGCTGCGCCGGTGCACCCGGGCCATGAACAGCGCGGTCAGCAGCAGGTAGAAGATCATCTCGTAGGAGAGCGACCACACCACGTTGGGCACGTTCTCCCCGGCCAGCACGTTGGACATCATCAGCATCTGAGACAGCACGGATGTCTCCGGATCGGCATCCTCGCCGCGCAGCCCGCCGACGTGCGCCATATACAAGGCCAGCGCTATCCCGACGGCCAGCAGGTACAGCGGGTAGAGCCGAAACAGGCGGCTGACCCAGAATGTCCGCACGCTGCCCTTGCGCTCGAGTGAGGCGGGCACGATGTACCCGCTGATAATGAAGAAGACGAAGACGCCGTAGTCGCCGGGGTTGATCCACTGGTAGACGGGAGCGTTCAGCCGCGACGGCACGAAGTAGCCGAAGTGGTTGAACACGACGGCCAGCGCCGCCAGCCCGCGCATGACATCCAGCCAGGCCAGCCGGTGCCCGGTCCCCGTCTTGGCCGGACCGGCCGCGTCGGCTGGGCTGGCCGCCGCGGTGGGGGCGGGCTGCGGCGCTTGCGGCGGCTCGGCCTGGGGCGCCTCGGCCTGAGGCAGTCGAGCCTGCGGCAGTCGGGTCTGGGGCAGGTCGTTCTGGGCCGCTGGCTCGGCAGCGTGTGGAGTGGTCATTCAGCTGTCACCGGCATAAGCCCCGCTCGTCGTCCTTCGTTTCGCTCTCCGCGCCCGGTGCAGCGCACGACGTAACCGATGAGCCACGGCATGCACGGGCCTGCCCCGTCTTGGCTACCACGCTTCGTTCGGAATATTAGGTCTTCTAAATCTTTTCTTCCGAACCTCACACAGTTCCCCCAGGCTGTACCTAGGCCCGGCGTCCGGTGATTGGCCATGTCCCGGCGATTGCTGCTACGATCACAGCGTTCCAAGCGCCGCTAGCTCAACTGGCAGAGCAGCGGACTCTTAATCCGCGGGTTCGGGGTTCGAGTCCCTGGCGGCGCACCCGTACTGACTTGGGGTTTTGTCTTTTATAGGCCTGATTTGTCCCCATATTGGATCCGTGTTAGCTCGTTTCCGGGGTACTCCGCCGACCGGGGCTGTGCTGATGTCGTCCTAGTGCGCAGGATCACAGGCCCGCGGTCCGCTGGCGTCCGGCGGGGTCGGTATCCGGCGGGCGGGCCAGCGACGCCGATAAGTCGGCTCGATCTGCGTGTCTTTCTGATGGTCGCCGATGCCCGTTTTGCTATATTTGTACCGACGTCTGCGCCGACGGTGGCGCTGCGATTATCCAGGCAACTGGCGGGATCAAGCGTCGGGGGGGAGATAACTGTGTCCTAGGGCGTTGCTGTGAGGCACGATGGACAGGCCAGGAGTTAACGGCGCCGGGCTGAGTATCAGCGTCCTGGGTCCGCTGAAGGTTGCCCGCGATGACGTCGAGCTTCGCGCCCGCCCAGCGGGAGAGCGCACTGTGCTCGGGCTGCTAGTGCTGGCCGAGGGTGCTCCTGTGCCCCTTGACGGCCTGATAGATGTCCTGTGGACACGCACACCGCCTAAGCGTGCGGCAGCGGTCGTGCACACGTACGTCAGCAGGCTTCGTGCTGCGCTTGGACGATGGACAGCGGACGGCAGAGAGCGGCTCAGCCACGATGGCGCCGGGTACCGGCTGGAACTGGCAGAGTGCGAGGCAGATCTGCTCCTATTCAGGCGGCTGCTCGGCGACGCGCGAGACGCGCTAGCATCTCACGGCATCGAGCGCGCATTCGAGGCCTACGATCAGCTGCTTGGCCTGTGGTACGGCGATCCTCTTGCGGATGTCGACGCCGTGTGCGGACATTCCGCAGTCCGGCGTCTGGTGCAGGAGCGTACCGCCGCGATCCTCGAGTACGCACAGGCCGCCTCGACCGCAAGGCAGCATGCCCGATCGGTACCGCATCTGCGCGCTCTGATCAGCCGGGAACCACTGGACGAGTCCGCGCACGCGCAGCTCATGACTGCGCTGGCGAGCACCGGCCGACAGGGGGAGGCCCTCCGTCTCTACGAAGAGATGCGACTCAGGCTCGACGACCAGCTAGGCATCTATCCCGGGCCCGTACTTCAGGACGCGCACACCAGGATCTTGCGCCAGGAGCACCTCCTGGCGGATACAGATTCGGACTCCCAGGACATTTCACCTTCCGGCAGCTCGGATGCCCGGGGCGGCCACCTGGCAGGCATTCGTGCGCGACCGCCGATCTGCCAGCTTCCCCCCGCGGTGACCGACTTCACCGGGCGCGCTTTCGAGTCTCGCGCGCTGGCCGCGGTCCTCGATCCAGGCAACCACGGTTTCGGGGTGCCGATCGCCGCGATCAGCGGCGCCCCCGGCGTCGGCAAGACAGCTCTTGCGTTGCATGTGGCACACGCCGTCCGGGAATCGTTCCCGGATCGCCAGTTCTACATACAGATGGCCGGCAACTCGCCATCCCCGCGCGATCCTGGCGATGCTCTGGGTGAGTTGCTGCGAGCGCTCGGGGTGAACGGCTCGTCGGTCCCGGATTCCCTCGGCGAACGGACCGGGCTCTTTCGTTCGCTGGTCGCCGAGCAGAAGGTCTTGGTGACCATCGACGACGCGGCCACAGCGGACCAGATAAGGCCGTTGCTGCCGGGCACGGCAGGGTCTGCGGTCATAGTGACCTCCCGGTCCCGGCTAGGCTCACTGGCCGGAGCGCACCTGCTGTACCTCGATCCGCTCCCGCAGGAGGACGCGGCCGAGATGCTGGGCCGGATCATCGGCCGCGAACGCGTCGCCGCTGATCCTGCCGCGACTGACATGCTCATTTCTGTGTGCGGCGGGCTGCCGCTCGCGCTGAGGATCGTCGCGGCAAAGCTGGCGACACGACCATGCTGGCCAGTCAGAGTAGTGACCCACGCGGTCGCCGATGCCCGGGGGAGGCTCGACGAACTCGTGCTGGACGACCTGGCCGTTCGGGCAACCATCAGCCCGAGTTATCAGGCCTTGAATGAGCGCGAGCGGCGAGCATTTCGGCGCCTGGGGCTGCTGGAGACCACGGAGTTCGCCGGATGGGTGATCGCCGCCCTTCTCGGCGAGCCTGACGGGGCCGAAGCCGCGGACAAGCTGGTGAATAAATCGCTGCTCACGCCGGTTGGCACTGACAGTACGGGAGAACCGCGATATGTATTGCACGACCTGCTGCGGGACTACGCCGCCGATAGGCTCGGCGACGAACCAGAGCGTGAAAGGGGGGCGGCCCTCACCCGGGCGCTGACAGGTTGGCTCGAGCTAGCCGCCGTCGCCGACCACCGCCTTCCACGAGTACCCGCGATACTCCGCCCAGGACTCGATGAGCCGGACCGCATTCCTGACGCACTGCGCGAGCATGTGACCACCGATCCGATCGCATGGTTCAACGCAGAGCGGCTCAACCTAGCTGCCGCGACGCGCCAGGCATGCGCGACGGGTCAATATCACCTGGCTGGCAAGCTCGCGGCGCATCAGGCAACGTTTCAGTTCTACCAGGCCAGGCTGGACGACGCGGAGCAGCTGTGGCGTATGGTCATCTCGGCCTCGAAAGCCGCAGGGGACGCGGCCGCTACCGCCGCCGCCGAACTCCTCTTCGCACCGACACTGGCCGAACGCGGCAAGGACGCCGAGGCCCTCGCGCTGCTCAAGCGGTGCGTGCCGGTTCTTGCTGAACTTGGCGACGAGCAGGCACTGGCCTGCGCCATGCACTGCTCCGCCTGGTGCGCGGACCAGCAGAATCTACCGGACGATGCGAGGGACTACGCCATACGCGGGCTCGACATCGCCCGCCGGATCGGGGATCAGTACACAGAGATGTCGAACTTGTCCATAATGGGCATTATCACCACGCGGCTCGGCGACCCGGACAGCGGCCTGCGCATATGCGAGGAAGCCCGAGCGCTGGCACGCCGTATGGGCGAACCATTCGCAGAGATGGAGACACTGCAAATGCTCGCTTTCGCGTGCAGTCTTGCCCGCAAGCATGATATGACCATCGACTTGTGCCGGCAAGGGCTCGAAATGGTGCACGAGCTTGGTTATCTCCCCGGCGAAGCCTACATGCTTGGCCCGCTGGGAGATGCCTACTTCGCCCTGGGCCGCTACGAGGAAGCCCTTGAAGCACTGGGCGGGGCGCAGGAGATATTTCAATCGAGAGGGCTGGTCCGCAATAACGCCATCTGCCAGCTTAAGCTCGCCCTCGCCGATCAGGCCCTGGGCCGATACGAGCAAGCAATACCGAGACTCGAAGCGTCGCTTCCCGTATTCGAGAAACTACAGCTTTCTAGTTACGAAACGAGGGCTGCTGCCGCACTCGAGGAATGCAGGAATGCGCGTGACACGTAGCGGTTCCGGGCAGAAGCGTCGGCGGCTGATCAGCGCCTACGCGCAGGTCAGCCGCCAATGCCCGGGCCAGCCCTAAGAATCTGGGCTACCCCACGTACACCTGCATTGTTCCGGCCTCGTGGAGGTCAGACTCACAGAATACTGATGCGACTGAGTTGTAGCGCTGACGGGCGTCATGGCGAGCCAGACCGTCAGAGCAACACCGGAGGCTATGGCCGAAGTCACGATTATGCGCAATGCGCTCTTTATCACAGGGGCACCTCGCTTTCGAGCATGGGTATACCGATGGCGGAAGAATTTTCTTACTGAGGTTATAACCGCCATTCCTAGGTCCCGCATCGTGCCGTGGGGAAAGCCGCGATGCTAGCTCCGGACGCTGCGCGGGAGAGGCGATGCTGCTCATGCCAGTCCTCTCGACGAACCAACCCCGGCCCCGTACCTCACCCGCTTCTGCCTACCCTATTTCACATCGCGGCGCCCAGCTAGATGAAGGGTTGTACAGCACGGTCGCACATGCGCGGGCGGACGGATCTCGCCGATCGGCGGGTCAGCGTGAGATCGTGCTGGTAACGGTGTCCCCAGCTCGATCCCGCTGCCGGACCGACCCCCGCATCCGACTCAGGCCCTGCCGGAGTCGCCCATCGAGCCCCTGACAAGGGTATTTAGACTTCGTCAAGATCTCGTCATGAGCCACGCGCCACTCTCATCCTGGCGGATTGTTAGCCGCTCAATCGTCAGGACACACAGGCAGTTTTCAGCTCTAAGCAAGACAGGACGGCCCATCGCCGTCCTCGCGACAACGGGGGGAACGGGTCGCTCGATTCGCGTACGGGAGAGTCCGTGACCGGTACCAGGCCACGAAAGTGCGAGACTGCCGATTCGGGTAACGATCACCGTCGAGATCGTCTCGCGGCGTTCATCCGAGCTGACAGTGCCTCAATTCTGGCGTCTTACCAGGTAAGGCTCCTGGCAATGAAGGGCAGGCGGCCCGATCCGCCAGACGCAGACGCACCTCCTGCCGCGGCGGCCTGCTTTGACGTCACGGCGCGTGCGCTGGCCAGGCACGTCATGGACGGTCCCGCGCTTCTGCCGCACTTCATGACCGCTGTCCGCGTACTCACCGAGCGGCTCAATCTTCGCGGTGGCGTGCCCCCGGGCGCCAGCGCTTCCTGGCGCCCGGGGGCCAGCGACCACCAGGCACGCGTTGAAGAGCGACGGCGTATCGCTCGCGAACTCCATGACCGCGTGGGCGAGAGCCTGTGCTTTGCGCTGCGCCAGCTCGAGCTCAGCGAGATCAGCGACGCGGAGCGCGGAACAGGCTCGTTGCCGCGAACGGCAATGGCCAGGGAATCTCTCGTCGAGGCCATGGACAGGCTGCGCGCGGTCCTGTCGGATCTCCGCGAGGATCCGGTGATGAGCTTGGAGAAGGCACTTACCGACTACATTGAGTCGAGGCTGGGCGACGCCGACGTGCGGCTCCGGGTGAGCGGCGACGAGACCTACGCATCACCACGGGTCATCGACGAGGCGTACCTGATCATCCGCGAGGCGATCCGCAACGCGCTCGCGCATGGCGCCCCGGAACTGGTGCTGATCGGAATCGACTTGGCTCCGCATGAGCTGCACGCGTCGGTGGACGACGACGGCTGCGGCTTTGTGCCAGCCGACCACCGGGATTCCGGCACCGCGGGTCTCACCTCCATGCGGGAGAGGGCAGTGCTGATAGGCGGCAGGCTGACGGTTTCCAGCAGGCCCGGGCGGGGTACCCGGGTGGAGCTTCTCGTACCGTTGCCGAGGCGGACCGATGAACGAACAGATTGAACCTGCGACCGTTCTGATCGTTGACGACCACGCACTTGTTCGCGAGGCGCTGTGCGAACTCCTCGAGACCCAGGACGGTATCCGCATCGTGGGCCAGGCCGGTGATAGCGCCGCGGCACTGGCTATCGCCGCGGTCGAGCAGCCAAACGTTGTCCTGCTCGACATCGAGATTCCTGGCGGGGACGTCACCACGACGGTGCGCGAGCTCAAGGAACGCTGTCCTCGGTCGCGGGTAATCATCTTGAGCATGTATGAGGGTCCCCAGCTGGTGCGGGATCTCCTCGCCGCCGGCGTCCGCGGCTACCTGATCAAGAGCACTCACTGGCTGGAGCTTGTCGCAGCGATCCAGGCCGTCGTGGCCGATGATGACCGGATCGTACTCGGAGTGTCCCGGCAGAGCCTCTGGGTCCCGCCGCAGGAACCGCCGGCCGAGCTGCTTTCGGTACGCGAGCTCGAGGTGCTGTCCCTCGTCAGCAAGGCGCTCAGCAACGGCCAGATCGCCGCCCGCCTTTCCCTGACCGAGGCGACCGTCAAACGTCACCTCAGGAACATCTTCGCGAAGCTCGGGGCGGTTTCCCGCATCAACGCCGTCAACAAGGCAGGTCCGGCCCTGACCCGGCCCCGGTCAGGGCGGGAAGACCCGCGCCAGGCTGGTGTAGGTATCCCGGTCCAGCCGGATTCCAGAAGCGGAGGCGTTCATCTCCACATGGGCAGGCACATGCGTACCGGGGACGGGGACAACATCGTCTCGCCAGGCCAGTAGCCAGGCCAGGGCGAGCCGGGCCACCCCGAGGTCCAGTTCCGCGGCAAGAGCCTGGGCGGCACTGATGGCGATCTGCTCTTCCGCCGTAGCCACAACGGACCCACTGCCCGAGAGCAGGCCGCGGGCAAGCGGGCAATACGCAACGACCCCCACGCCAAGTTCTGCCGCGGTGGCCAGCGCCTGCCGTTCCGGGGAACGGCGCAGCAGCGAGTACTCGACCGCGAGGGCACTGATGGGATGGGTCGCCTGCGCGCGGCGCAGATCAGCCGGCGATGCCTCGCACAACCCGACGTAGCGGATCTTTCCCGCCGCCACCAGGCCCGCGAGCATGCCGACACTATCCTCGATCGGCACTAGCGGATCGGCACGGGACAGATAGTAGAGGTCGATGACATCGGTTCTCAGCCGTCGCAGTGACGCGTCACACGCGGCGGCGAGATATGCGGGCGTGCCGTCGATGACATCCGGTTCGCCGTTCAACGAACGATGCGCACCGCCGTGAGTCGCTATCAGCACGTCGCCACGCCGTCCGCGCAGCGAGTCTCCTACCAAGCGCTCTATCTCACCGTGGTTATAGAAATCGGCGGTATCGATCATCGTTATGCCGGTATCAAGAGCAAGCCGGACGGTTCTCATGCACTGGTCCCTAGTGACCGGATCATAAAGACCCGTGAAGACGGCCGTGCCCAGACCGGTAGCCGAAGAGACCAGGCCTGCGCCGCCCAGGTGACGCACCTCCATGGGACGAGACACCAATCAGATTGTTCAGCTGACTGACCGCTGCTTATTTCCGAGCCATTCTGCGAACTCTTGCCATTCGGCGCTCACATTGCTAGCTATGAGGCTGACCTCACCTAGCCAATGCTCCGGAATCGCATCAATGAACTCTCTCCATTCCTCTGCCTGCGCGGCGTGAGCAGCCATCCACCGCATAAAGGCCCTGCCCCCTTCGGTGTATCGCAGGCAAGGATCGCTTGTCAGCTTCGCCGAAACCGACGGCCAGGTAAGCCGTCCGTTCTGGATATTACGATCTCTGGGCCCGCCGTGAAAACGGGCTCGTACGTTCTGCGCATCCCTGCCTTCTGCCTGCGACAGCCGGCCTACGGGACCTTGCGCCTTTTGCTGGCTACCGGTTCTTCCCGCGCGTGCGCTCCGCGGCTCGGCCACGGGGTCGGCTCCGCGGCGGATCCGCTCCCGTACGTCATGCACCGTGCCAAGCGAGACGTCGGCCTCCTTAGCGACCTGCCGAAGCGGCGCGTCGGGATGAGCAACGATGTACTCCGCCGCTCTTTTCCGGCCCTCAGCGGCACTCAGTGGCCGCCGCTTCCCGTCCTTGCCCAAGCGCTTGCTGATTATCGGGATATCGTCAGTTGACCTGTTGCGGAGGACCCCGATCGTCCTCGTACTCAGGCCGGTTACCTCAGCTAGTGCACGGTCAGACCAGTCGGGATTTGTGGACAGAATGCGTTTTGCCCCGGCGACGCGATCCGCTTTAGAAAGAGGCAGGCCGTGGAGCGTATTCGACCTGACGGCGAGAATGAGCGCTTGTTCGTCAGTGCAGTCAATGACACGGGCCCTTATGTGTTCCCGCCGGCATAGCTTGGCGGCTTCGAACCGGTGCATTCCGTCGATAATACGTGAACTGTGCCGCTGCACGAGTATTGGCGGTAGCCGGACGGACCCCGCGGCGTCTGCTAGCAGCTGGATATGGGCTGTGTCTGTTCCGGCCTGACGCAGATAGAACCCAGGCACCAGGGTGTTCACTGGCACATCCATTTCAGGCGACTGCTCGAGTGCCTGCCATGACTCGAAATTGCAGGCACTCGCACTCAGGGACGCATCCACTGCTTCCTGTATCATTCGGTCGGCATCTGTCGTCAGAATGGTCATGTCGCGCACTCCTGTGCCTCGCGTTTTCGCGACCTGCTGAAAAGCAGTGCAGGAGAAGGTTAAGCCAGCCTTTCGCGGCCAACAATAAGATTTAGCCTTAAGATATCCATTAACCTTTTGGGTGTATCAGCGGTACAACCTTCGATACCCGGAGAGCACCGTGGTGCCACCCGCGGTATCCGTCGGCCGGGTCAGGCCCACGGCATCTTTTGTCCGAACGGACGGTGGCTCGACTGTCCCGCTAGCCCGGCCCCGGCTCCGCGCTGGCGCCGACGCCGAGTCACGGCACTCAGATCGGAGCAATCTCGCCCGTCGTGACCATCGCCTTGAGCGTCACATCCGCTGGCCAAGCCGCCACGACGAGCGCGGTCACCAGCAGCCCGCGGGAGGTCAGCCAGCGGCCACGCATGACGCTCAGCGGAAGGCCATCCACCGCCAGCCCCGGGACTAGCAGCCGCGCGCGGAAGGTCCGGTTCACCGGGTCGATAGTGATGTGCGCGGACTGAAAATCGAGCCATTGCCGCGCCAGCGGGAACCATGCCTTGTACACCGACTCCTTGGCGCAGAACAAGAGCCGGTCCCAGCAGACACCCGGATCGGCGGCGGCAAGATCGGAGACCTCGTCGCGCTCCTCGGCCAGCGTGATCGCCTCCAGTACCCCATCGGGCAGCTGCTCATTGGGCTCCGCGTCCAGCCCTAGGGCGAGGGTGTCGCTGGTCCTGGCTACCGCGGCGGCTCGGTAACCATCACAGTGCGTGATGCTTCCCGTCACCCCCGTGGGCCACTGGGGGGCACCGCGCGGCCCGCGCAGAATCGGCGCGGGCGGCTCGCCCAGCCGCGCGAGTGCGGCCCGTGCGCAAGCCCTGGCAGTAGCGAACTCGGCCCGCCGCCTGGCTATTGCCTTCGCGACGACCGCCAGTTCCCCCGGGAACAGCACGGCGGCGGGGTCATCGGCGAAGGCTTCCGCCACGGCGACCTCGCGCGGCACGATTTGTTCAAGCATTAATACGCCCTCCGCAGGAATGCCGCAGTAACCGTTCCACGATCCCGGTACGACGGTATATTGTTCAACTGTTATGCGACACCAGTTGAACGGCTACATGACTCATGCCGTTGCGACTAATTTGGGTTCAGTTATACGGTTAATTAGCGGTTGGCGTACGAATATTAGGAATCAGAGGTGGATCACAATTGGCTACGGGCAGGGTACTCCAGTTCGACCAGATACGCGGTTATGGATTTGTCGCGGCGGATGATGGCGGCGAAGATATCTTTCTGCATGCGTCGGTAGTCGATAGCGACACGGACGAGCTCGTCCCAGGCACGCGACTTGAATTTCAGGTAATGGCGGGCGACCGAGGGCGTAAAGCATTCGCCGCCCATCTGATCACAGATGGGCTAACTCTGGAAGACGAGCCGGCAAAACCACTCGGATCCGCCACAAGGACCCCTCCGGCTCCGCCGATGCAGATGCCGATGCCGATGCCGGTGCAGATGCCAGCGCCGGTGCCGGCGCCGGTGCCGGCGCAGTCCGGACAAACGCTCCTCGCTCCGACGCCGGACGACGTGCCGGACGAAGGCCTAGAAGAACAGA
Source organism: uncultured Actinomycetes bacterium (assembly GCA_963787645.1). Lineage (GTDB taxonomy): Bacteria > Actinomycetota > Actinomycetes > Streptosporangiales > Streptosporangiaceae > Palsa-504. Next base: position 266,384 of record CAWBDS010000011.1, read on the forward strand.
TGTGCGATGTTCTCTCGCCGGCCGAATTTGGCCAGGAGCTGACTGAGCTGTTGCTCAACAACATCCCGACGCTGACCGGTCAGCAGGTCGTCGCCGTGCGGCAGAACATACTGGAGCTCGCGGGGAAACATGGATGGGTGGACATCTGACACCATTCCGGTGGTCCTCGGGTACCTGCGGAACTGGCTCGGCGGATGCTCGCCCGGTGTGGTGACTACCGGACCGGGGGAATGGCTCCAGGTACGCTCGCAGATAGCGGGCTGAATTGCGGTTCAGAGGTCTCGGCGGGAAATATCTGGCATATGGTGCGCGGCCTATCCGGATTCAGCTTGAGTTCGTCGGGGTAACCGAACGACACCTCTTCGAACCGTACTCCGTCCACCCACGTTGTCCCTGGAATGTGCAGGTGCCCGTAGACGACCGCTGCCGCGTGGTACCGCAGATGCCAGTCGGCGGTCCGTTCCGTTCCGCACCATTGCGCGAATTCGGGGTACCGCAGGGCCAGAGTGGGTTCGCGGGAGAGCGGGAAGTGACTGACCAGCACGGTTGGTGTCCCCGGGCGCAGAGCTGACAGGCGTCGCTCGGCAGCCTCGACCAGTGCGTGACACCACGCCTCCCGGCTCGGGTAGGGATCGGGGAAGAGCACGGCCTCGTCGGAGCATACGATTCCCGTCTCGTAGGCCAGGGCCAGGGCTTCCAACTTGGTCGTCGTGCCGTCCGGGCGGAACGTGTAGTCATACAGCAGAAACAACGGGACTATCGTCAGCGGACCGCCGGGCCCGGTCCAGACCGGGAACGGATCCTCGGGGGTGATCACCCCGATCCTGCGGCACATCGACACGAGGTACTGGTAACGGGCTTGTCCGCGCAGGGGTACCGGGTCAGTGCCGAGCGTCCAGAGCTCGTGATTACCAGGGACCCAGATGACGACCGCGAACCGTGCCCGGAGGGTGGATAGTGCCCACTCGATATCCGCCGTCTTCTCGGCCACGTCCCCGACGACCAGCAGCCAGTCGGCCGGGGATCCGGGCCGCAGGTTCGCGACGAACTCGCGGTTCTCGGGGAAGGTGACGTGGAGATCGCTGACCGCTAGCAGCCTCCCACTTGCCATATCTAGCCTCGTAAAATTCCTGCTACGTGACTGACGCGCAGCCGCTGACCAAGACTGTTCGTGCCCGCGGAACCCTTACGTCGCGGCCCGGGCGCTGGCTCCTGCGTCGGTGTAGCGCGCGTGCCTGGGCCTGGACGGATCCCATCGGAAAAAGCGTACCGACACAATCAGGCAACATACGGCCCATGCGGCGAGCACGACCGCGTCATGCAGCGACATCAGCGCCACTCCGCCCGATGAGGGCTGCAGCGCAGCCGACACGCTCTGGATTACCGGCTTGACCGGGAGATAACCCATAAGCGTGTTCACCCACTGTGGTAGGGCCAGCTTGCCGATTCCATCGGAGAAGATGAGCAACGGCATATAGGTGAGCACGAGAACCGGGCCAAGGCTTTGCGTGGTCTTGACCACAGTGGTGATGGCCGTTGCCGCCGCTGCCAGGGCTAGCGCGCCGAGTGTCTCAACGACCAGCACGCGGATCACGCCCTCCGCGGAGACGTGCACATCGGCCATGATGGCACCGACAGCGAGCAGGATGATTCCGGCGCAGTCAGCAAGGAGAACACAGGTGATGATCCGCCCGGTGAAATACACCCAGGCCGGCAGCGGCGCCAGATGCCACCGGCGCAGCACGCCCTGTTCCCTGGCAGAGACCAGGGTTGTCGTGTACGCGACATACGCGATCGTCAACGCGCCGAACACGAGAATCCCGCTGATGTCGGCCAGATGCTCCGCCATGACGGCCGCCTGGCTGCCATGAGTCCGCGCCTTGAGCAGGATCGTCAGCATTATCGCCGGGAAAACCAGGGACAGCAGGTAAGTCGGCGCGCTGCGCAGCATCAAGGTCATCTGATACCGGACCTGCGCCGCGAGCAGCGTACTGAGCCGCGGCAGCCGGGTGTCAACGCTATCCATTGGCCGCCACCTCAGCCCGAGGGCGGCCGGTGATCGCCAGGTAGGCATCCTCCAGGGTGGGCGGACCCACCTCTAGGCCGGTAAGGTCCACCTCGTTCTCGCGCGCCCACTCCACCAGCATCTTCAGATCCGCCGTCACGTCCGCAGAAGGCACAGAAAGCATGCCTCGGTCCACATGCTGGGCCAGCGGATACGGCAGCTCGGGAGCGTCCGGAGGCACCGGGAACCGGATCACCGGCACACCGCCCATCGCGCGCAGACCGTGCGGCGTCGTGTCCGCCACCACCCGCCCATGCGCGAGCACGATGACCCGGTCGGCCAGGTGCTGGGCCTCATCCAGGTTATGGGTAGCGAGCAGGACAGTGGTCCCGGTCCCGGCCAGATCCTCGATGCCCGTCCACAGTCGCCTGCGGGCCTCCGGATCCAGGCCGCCGGTAGGTTCATCGAGGAACAGCATCTCGGGCCTGCCGATGACGGCGACACCGAGGTCAACCCGCTGACGCTGGCCCCCGGAAAGCGCGCCTATCCTCGTCCGGGCGTCGTTGGCCATGTCGAGCATCTCGAGTACCTCACCGACCGGCCGGGGTCTGGGGTAAAGACCGCCATGCAGCTTCAGCGCCTCGGTGACCGTGAGCTGGCTATCAAGAGCGTTCGCCTGCAAGGCAAACCCGATCCTGGCCCGCCAGGCGCGGCTGCCCGCTCGCGGATCTACCCCGAGGACGCGGACCTTCCCCCCGCTCGGGGCCAGGAAGCCTTCCAGAACCTCGATCGTAGTGGTCTTACCCGCACCGTTCGGCCCGAGCAGAGCCGCCACTTGCCCCGCAGCGATCTCGAAGCTCACATTCTCGACAGCAGTGAAATGGCCGTAACATTTAAGCAGGTCCTCGACGACTATCGCAGTCATTGCCGGAGAGCGCCGTTACCATTGCCCCCGCGGCTTTGATCCTGCTTCCTGGCTCGCAGCCAAACCAATGCCAGGAGCACAATTGCGCCTGCACCGACGATATCCGCCGCCCAGAAGCCAGTCGCGAGCCCGATCACAAGCACGACAACGCCTATGCCCCCCTGGATAAGCATAAGAGGAGGAACCTTTGTTTCTGCTGGCCGCAGGAAGGTATCTTTTCCAGGCACGCAAACCCCTAATACAGGTGATTGACGTTTCTTACAGAACACACTACCCCACCCTCCATCCGCAAACCAGGTTCGGTCCCGGCCCAAGGCTGCAGCGCAGCTTGAGGTCCTGAGTTGGTCCAGAGTGCGGGCGAGCCTAATGAAATCCGCAGGTGTGCAGGTTGAACCCGCGCCGGGTATTCCCCCGCGGTAAGCGGGATGAGCGCTGGTCAGCGGCCTGCCGAAGCGGAACTGCGGGACGGTCGCTGAGCATGCCGGGGACCGGACGGTCGCCGAGCATGCCGGGGACCGGAGGCCGGACGGACCCAGCCCTGCTGAACCAGGCGTCCTGTTCCTACGAGCTGCGGGTCGCGTCGCACCTCATGCTCACGCTGGCCACGGGCACGAAGCTGACCTGCAAGGACGCGGTCAGCAAACTGCTGAAGCCCAACGCCGCGGGGGGATCCGCTCCGCCGGCCAAAGTTGCGAGAGCGGCCGCTGGCAGGCCCGGGCGCGTGGATCGCCGCCAGCACCCATCCGACGCTGACCTGCGGGGCCAGCCATGGTTTCGGTTCAACTGACACGCTGGGGCGCTTGAACATACGCGAAGATACTCGGCAGGCGCCGAAGGCAATGGGAATAGACCGATTGCGGCGGCAACGCAGAAGAAAGTAAGGTAAAACACCCGATGAGCGCCTACCCCTAAAGGGAGTGGGACGAAATGACCGGCAATCGTCCAGCGCCGCCCTTGTCATGGATATCGGATAATGGCGACCTATTGGTGGACCTGACGAGTTCCGATACGCATGCGGATTACGATCTCCAGCCGGTCTATGCCCTCCTGCGGCAGGAAGCGCCGGTCATCTGGCATCCGCCCAGGAACGGGCAGGTCAAGGGATTCTGGGCGGTGCTGCGCCACCCCGACGCCATGGCGGTGTGCCGGAACGCGGACACATACTCCTCGAGCTACGGCAATGTGATCGAGACCCTCGTCTATGGCGGAGACCCGGCCGGAGGCCAGATGCTGGCCGTATCCGACGGCCCGCAGCACGACGAGATCCGCAGGCTGCTTTGGCAGCGCCTGACGCCCGACGGCCTGGGCGCCCTCAGCGACCGTATCCGCAGCAACGCAAGATCGGCCATCACACGTGGCATGAGCAACGGATCATGCGACTTCGCCGCGAACATTGCCGCGCGCCTCCCGCTGATCGGCATCTGCAGCCTGCTCGGCGTGCCCGAGGATGATCACGACTTCATCCTCAGCTGCACCAGCTCAGCCCTGTCCTCGGAGGACGCTGACAGCACAATGGCCGCCCGGAGCCTGGCCAAGGCAGAACTGCTGGTCTACTTCGACAAGCTGGCCTACTCGAGACGGCGGCAGCCCACCGATGACGTGATCTCCCTGCTCGCCAACGGCGCGATCGCCGGGCGCACGCTCACCGACGACGAGGTAGTGCTCAACTGTTACAGCCTGATTCTCGGCGGCGACGAGACCACCCGCCTGTCCATGATCGGCGGCGTCCTGGAGCTCATCAACCGCCCCGCGCAGTGGACGGGGCTGAAGGACGGCACCATCTCCGCCAAGACAGCCGCCAAGGAGATAGTGCGCTGGACCACGCCGGCCATGCACGTGGGCCGGACCGTCATGAAAGACACCGAACTAGCCGGCACGCACTTCAAGCCCGGGGACATCGTGGTGGCGTGGCTCTCCTCGGCTAACTTCGACGAGAGCGAGTTCACCAACCCGGACCGTTTCGACCCGCACCGCAAGCCCAATCGCCACCTCGGCTACTCCTTCGGCAGCCACTTCTGCCTGGGCGCGCACCTCGCACGGCTGGAGATCAGCATCCTCCTCGAGACCCTGTGCGAGCTCGTCGAGAACATAAAGCTCGCTGGCGAACCGAAGCGCGTCTATTCCAGCTTCCTCAGCGGCTATAGCAGCCTGCCTGTGTGGATGACCTGAGGGCGGGCGTAAAAGTGACACGAGTTAGCTTGAAAATTCCGAATCTGGTCGATCCGAATACCTACGCCGAGCACGACATGGCTGAGATCTGGCGTCGGCTCCGCGCCGACGAACCCGTTTACTGGCATCCGGAGACCGTCACTGGACAGGGATTCTGGGTGATCAGCCGGTATGCGGATATCGCGCAAGTGCTGCGTGACGATACCCGCTTTACCTCCGAAAGAGGGAATATACTGGACACCCTGCTCCAGGGCGGCGATATAGGCGCTGGCCGTATGCTGGCCGTCACCGACGGTCCTCATCACACGGAGTTGCGCCAGCTCCTCCTCCGGGCGTTCGGGCCGCGCGCGTTGGAAGATGTAACACGCCGCGTCCGTCGCGGTGTGCGGCGCTTGCTATGCCAGGCTGTCGAAAGCGGGAACTGTGACTTCGCAAAGGATGTTGCCTCGGCTGTCCCGCTGGAAACTATCTGCGATCTGCTCGACGTACCGATTGCGGACAGGCAGAAAATCCTGCAGCTTACCAAAACCGCTCTTACGTCGGACGAGCCCGACCAGGAGGAAATCGTTGACCGGGTGGCGCGTAATGAGATTATGGTGTATTTCAGCAACCTGGTCGAGGAACGCCGCAAGTCGCCCGGCTCTGATCCGATCAGTCTTATGGCGACCGCAACGTTCGACGGCAAGCATATGCCAGACGACGACATCATCCTTAATTGTTACAGCCTGATACTGGGCGGAAATCAGACTAGTCGGCTGGCAATGACTGGCGCGGTTCATGCCTTCGTTGAATTCCCCGATCAGTGGCGTGCGCTCAAGGATGGGCGGGCGACTCTCGCTTCCGCTTGCGACGAAGTACTGCGCTGGACGTCACCCGCAATGCACTTCGGCCGAGTTGCGATTACGGAAAGCGAGCTGGCCGGCAAAAAAATTTGCCCCGGGGATCCGGTCACACTATGGTTTCCTTCCGCCAATCGGGACGAAACAGAATTCCCAGCGGCGGATCTGTTTGATCTGGCCCGGTCACCGAATAGGCATCTCTCATTCGGTTATGGCCGGCATTTTTGCATAGGCGCTTCTCTCGGCCGCATCGAAATTATCGCAATGCTAGACGGATTGCGGACATTCGTAAGTCATATTGAGCAAACAGGGAGCGGGCGAAAGATTTTTTCAAATCTGCTGTCGGGGATGAGCAGCCTACCGGTCATGCTGGAAGGCGACCAGGCTGGGTCGGCGTGCTGGCAAGACTTATAAGGCGGCGGCGAGTCAAGTACCACGGAGCAGGGAAGCCCTCCAGGAACTCGGTCGTTGGTGGTCTTACCCGCGCCGTTCGGCCCGAGCAAAAGCCACCACTTGTCCCGCCGCCCGCCGGTTAATTACGCCGCTTTGATCGCAGCCACGCCGAGCCAATGAGCAGAATCGCGCCCGCTCCAACGATGTCTGCCGCCCAGAAGCCAGTCGCGAGCCCTATCGCCAGCACCACGACACCTATGCCCCCTTGGATGGCCGCGAGCAGAGGAAAGTTCCTTCCTTGGCCTCTCGGAGAAGGCCGCCTGCCAACATACATAAAACCTCCACTGTAAGTGATTGATTGCTATTCTAGCACCGCAGGACGCGGCGGCTCTCTTATGCCGCGGCCAACTCTTCGAGCACCTTAACCGCCTCGGCGAGTGGTGGCTGAGCGGCGATTTCGGCTGCTATCTCACCCGCGGCAGAACGACAGGAATCTCCCTCAATGAGGTCCTCGACTATTTCTCGCACCGCGGTGGCGGTGAAGTCATCACGCTGCAGCGCATGACCAACCCCTGTCTCGGCCACCCTGGCCGCGTTGGCGAACTGGTCATTCATGGCAGGTACGACCAGCTGGGGGACGCCGTGCACCAGCGAGGTCATGGTGCAGCCGGCGCCACCATGGTGGATGCTCGCCGAGCAAGTCGGCAGGACAAGGTTCAGCGGCAGCCAGGGGACGACTTTGATAGACGGCGGCAAGCCGATGTCCAGATTCGCCGCGTCCTCTGTCCGGCAGGCAATGATGACCTCGACGTCGACATCCTTGAGCGCCGCCACCGTGTGTTTGACCAGCGCCAGGCTGTACCCGGCCACGGTCAGGCCTGAGGTGAGGCACACACGCGGGGCGCGGGGAGGCGCACTGAGCCAGTCGGGCATCCCTCCGCCGCCATTGTAGGGAACGTACTGCATCTGGTGGCGGTCCTCGTGCGGCAGGTAACCCGGGTAAGCAACGTAACCGGTGCCCTGGTAGGTGGGCGGGCAGACATCCAGGACAAGATGCGGCCCGCTGATCCGGTCGGGAAGCATGAAGCGGCGCCGCAGGCCAATCGCTGCCGTATGCAGCGGCCCTCCCTCGCAGCCAAGGATCGGCAGACCCCAGTTATGCATCACCGCAGGAACCCCCGCCAGGTCAGCGACTGCCGGGCCCGCTATGTCTGTTGGCTCATAGATGACCAGGTCAGGCGGGAAGCTACGCGCGACCTTGATGAGCTCGGGCAACAGCAGTTCCGCGGTCAGCGTGCTCCACCTGATCCACGTACTCCACCTGCCCCACCGTACGGACGTATCCCCCGAGCGGCTCATTCTCTGCCACATGTCCGCCAATGCCACGCTCAGGTCTGCCCGCGCGCCCATGGCATGGGCGGGCAGCCCGGCCTCAAGCACATGGTGCTCAAGTTGAGGCATCGTGACCACCCATACGTCATGGCCAGCTTCCTGAAAGGCCTTAGCCAGCGGAATCATGGGAAACAAGTGAGGCGCAAGAGGAGTGGAAACGAACATCACGCGCAGGGGAGACATATCGCGAATGCTACACAGGGCATCCCTGAGTCATCAAACCCCGAAGAAAGAACAGGGCCCGTGGTTTCCGTTCAACTGATACGGCGGCATGGCTGAACATACGAAAGCGGGCTGGGCCGCCGGGAGCCCGGCCGAAACTCGGCCCGGAATTTATGCCTCGGTAATTCCGGGCGGCCCTCTAGGCATGCTGAGATGACGTCCCCGAGCAACGGCAGCACTCCCGGATTCATCATATCGTGATGACGGCACGGCAGGGAGAACGCAGTTACTTCGCCGCTAACGTAAGGCCTCCACCGTTCGGCCCCGGCCCGAGTTTCCATAGCGACGATAAGCAGGACATCTCCTTCGAATATTCCCGGTTCATGGGAACGCATCAGTGCGGCATTATTCTGCACGACCCGCCAGATGAGGCTCCTTTCCTCATGGGACGTCGCACCTAGGATTACGGCTTCAGTGCGGCGGCGATAATCGGCCAGTTCGCTCTGATCACTGGATTCAGCGCCATTCGTGATGGCGGACGAGTTATCTGAGTACGGGTACCCGTCCATGATGACCAGGCTGGCTATCTGCTCGCCGCATGCCTGCAGCTGGACAGCGATCTCATGCGCGACTATTCCGCCGAAAGACCACCCCAGCAGGTGATATGGACCGGTGCTCTGGATGGCCCGGATCTGGTCAATGTAATCCGCTGCCATGTCTCGCACTGAACCGGGGAGCTGATCCTCCCCGCCGAGACCGCGGGCCTGGAGACCATACACGGGGTGGTCGCTGGGTATGTGCCTGGCCAGCTGCTTGTAGGTCCAGCTTATTCCGGTCTGCGGATGTATACAGAAGACGGGAGCATTATTTCCGCGGACCCGGATCGGAAGAATAAGACCGAGACCAGCTCCGCCAGATGGATTGTCCAGCCAGCTATCGAGCTCGGCTACGGTGGGGGCCTGGAACAGAGCCCGGATCGGCAGGTCCGCGTCGCAGACCTCGCGTATCCGCTCGGCCAGCGTGACCGCGAGCAGGGAGTGCCCGCCCAGGGCGAAGAAGCTGTCCTCCGGCCCGACCCGGTCCACGCCGAGGACTTCGGCGAACACCTGGCACAAGATCTCCTCCCGGACCGTGGCCGGGCCGCGGCCGCGGCTGCCGACCAGCCGGCCGGGGGCGGGCAGGCCGCGGCGGTCGATCTTGCCGTTGGGGGTCAGCGGCAGGGTGTCCAGCACGGTGATGGTGGCGGGCACCATGAACTCCGGCAGCCGCCCCGCCGCGTAGGCCCGCACCGCGGCGGCCAGCTCACCGGGATCGGCGGGGTCGGCGCCGGCCGGGGCCGGGACGACGTAGGCGGCGAGCCGCTTGTCGCCGGGGGTGTCCTGGCGGACGGTGACCGCGGCCTGGGTGATGCCCGGGGCGGCGGCCAGCACGGCCTCGATCTCGCCGGGCTCGATCCGGAACCCGCGGATCTTGACCTGGTCATCGGCGCGGCCCAGGTACTCCAGCTGGCCGTGCCGGTTCCACCGGGCCAGGTCCCCGGTCCGGTACATCCGCTGGCCCGCCGCGAACGGGCACGCGGTGAACCGCTCCGCGGTCAGCCCGGCCCGCCCCAGGTACCCCCGGGCCAGCCCGGCCCCGGCCACGTACAGCTCCCCGGCCGCCCCCGGCGGCACCGGGCCCAGCCACCGGTCCAGCACGAACAACCGGGTATTGGCCAGCGGGACCCCGATCACGCTGCCCCGCGCCGGGGCCGCCGCGCCCGGCTCCAGCTGATGGCGGGTCACGTAGATGGTCGTCTCGGTCGGCCCGTACATATCCGCCACCACCGCCCCCGGCCGCCGCGCCTGCCATCCCGCCACCCGGCCGGCATCGAGTGCTTCGCCGGCCATGATCACCAGCCGCAGCCCCAGCCGGGTCCCCGCCCGGGCGGCGTCGGCCTGGTCGAGCTGGTAGAACGCCAACGGGGTCTGGCACAGCACGCTCACCCGCTCACCGCCCAGCAGCGTCAGCAGATCCTCTGGTGACCGGGACACCGCCGACGGCACCACTACAAGCCGGCTGCCGTGTCCCAGCGACCCCCACAGCTCGAACCCGGACACGTCAAAGACCGGCGCGTGGAACCACGCCCACACGTCAGCACCGGTGAACTGGTACGCCGGGCCGGCGCCGGCCACCAGGCCCGCCACACTGCCATGAGCCACCGCCACGCCCTTGGGCACCCCGGTCGACCCCGACGTGTACAGCACGTACGCCGGATGCGCCGGGGCCAGCGGCCCGGCCCGGTCCGCGTCCGTCACCGGGCCCGCACCCAGGCCCGCCAGCTGCACCGCCGTCGCCGGGTCAGCGGGCACGATCACCGGCACGTCCGCCACCCCGGCCAGCATGACCGCCGCTTGCTCATCAGCCAGCACCCAAACCGGCCATGCGTCAGTGAGCATGTACCTGATCCGCTCCGCAGGGTAGGCGGGATCCACCGGCAGGTAGGCGGCGCCGGCCTTGGCCACCGCGAGCAGCGCGGTCACCATCGCCGCGGACCGGCTCATCACCACCGCGACCACCGATTCGGGGCCCGCGCCCTGCGCGATCAGCAGCCGGGCCAGGCGGCTGGAGGCCGCATCCAGCCCCGCATAGCTCAGCTGGATCTCTCCCGACACCACCGCCACCGCATCCGGGGATACCGCCGCCTGCGCCGCGAACAGATCCGCGAGCGTGGCCGCGGGAACGTCGCGAGCGGTGTCGTTCCACCCCGCCAGCACCTGCTCCCGTACGGCGGCGTCCAGCACCGGGACCTGGCACAGCGGGGTCTCCGGCGCGTCCGCCAGCACGGCGGCCAGACCGTCGGCCGCAGCCAGCACCAGATCAGCCACCAGACCAGGATCAGCCGGCGACACCGCCTGGGTGTCTATCTGGAACCCAGTGCCGGTATCGTCCACCAACACCGTCATCGGGAAGTTGTTTCGCTCCTGGCCCGCCAGCACGCTGATCCCGCCCAGCGCGGCGGCATCCGGCTCGGTCGTAGCCGGGCGGGTGTACCGGTAGTTGAACAGCGTGGTGAACAGCGGGGCCGGCGCGGCCACGCCGCTGGCCTGCTGGGCCAGCGACAGCGGGGCGTGCTCATGGACCAGCAGCCCGGCCAGCTGGGACGCCATCGCGGCCAGCGCTTCCCTGGCCGGCACCTGCCCGGCCCCGGCCCGGACCGGCAGCGCATTGATGAACGGGCCCGGCACCCGCTCCGCGCCGGTCCCGGCGTGCATCCGGCCGAACAGCACCGTGCCGAACACCACGTCATCCCGGCCGGAGACCGCGGCCAGCACCCGCGCCCACACCAGATGCCAGACAGTGGCCGGCGATACCCCGGCCGCCCGCGCCACGTCCCGGATCCGCGACGTCAGCCCGTCCGGCACGGCCGCATGCGCCTCGGCGATGCCGGACCCGTCACCGTGCACGTCGGTGATGCCGAACGCCGCGGTCGGCTCGGTCACATCGCCCAGCAGCCCGGCGAAGTACTCCTCGTGCTCGGCCCGCGGCATGCCCAGCCGGGCCTGGGCGACGAAGTCCCGGAACGGCACGGGTGCGGGCAGGTCCGCGGCCCGCCCGGCCAGGACCGCCGCGATCTCCCCGGTGACCAGGTCTACTGCGGTATGGTCGGCCACCAGGTGATGAGCCCGGACCAACGCCAGCCACGCCCCGCCGCCAGCCGGGTCAGCAGCCGCGTGCACATCCAGGAGCGGCGCCCGGCCCAGGTCCATCCGCAGCCCCGCCGCCGCGGCCAGCGCAGCGAACGCATCTTCCTGGCCAGGCTCCACGCTGACCTCGGTTACTGCCAGGTCCGCGTGCCGCCACACCACCTGCACCGGCTCGGGCAGCCCGGCCCAGGCCAGCGACGTCCGGTAGACCTCATGGCGGGCGATCACCTGCCCCAGCGCCGCCGCGAAGTCCTGCAGCCGGTCCCGGGACGCGAACCGCAGCACCCACGCCAGCACGTACGGGTCCTGCCCTCCGGCGTTGACCAGGTGATGGAAGAAGATGCCTTCCTGGAGGGGGGCCAGCGGGTAGATGTCGGCTACGTTCGCCGGGCCGCCCGGGACCGCGGCGCAGATCTGGCTGATCTGGTCCTGGGTGAGCTGTACCAGCGGCAGCATCGCCGGGGTGATGCGGTCGGTGCTGCCGGGGACCAGGCGGGGCGGGACCGGGACCGGGTCGTCGCCGGTCTCGGCGGCCAGCAGCGCCGGGGTCGGCGCCGCAAACAGCGCGCGCACCGACACTTCCAGGCCCCGCTCCCGCAGACGTTCGGCGAGGGTGACCGCGAGCAGGGAGTGCCCGCCCAGGGCGAAGAAGCTGTCCTCCGCCCCAACCCGGTCCACGCCGAGGACTTCGGCGAACACCTGGCAGGTGATCTCCTCGGCGACGGTGGCCGGGCCCCGCCCGGCGCCTGCGGCCGCACTGTCCGGGGCGGGCAGCGCGCGGCGGTCGGTCTTCCCGCTGACCGTCAGCGGCAGCGCCGGAAGCACGGTGATGGTGGCGGGCATCATGAACTCGGGCAGCCGCCCCGCCGCGAACATCCGCACCGCGGCGGCCAGCTCAGGGATCGGCGGGGTCGGCGCCGGCCGGGGCCGGGACGACGTAGGCGGCGAGCCGCTTGTCGCCGGGGGTGTCCTGGCGGACGGTGACCGCGGCCTGGGCGATGCCCGGGGCGGCGGCCAGCACGGCCTCGATCTCGCCGGGCTCGATCCGGAACCCGCGGATCTTGACCTGGTCATCGGCGCGGCCCAGGTACTCCAGCTGGCCGTGCCGGTTCCACCGGGCCAGGTCCCCGGTCCGGTACATCCGCTGGCCCGCCGCGAACGGGCACGCGGTGAACCGCTCCGCGGTCAGCCCGGCCCGCCCGCTGGTAGCCGCGGGCCAGCCCGGCCCCGGCCACGTACAGCTCCCCGGCCGCCCCCGGCGGCACCGGGCCCAGCCACCGGTCCAGCACGAACAACCGGGTATTGGCCAGCGGGACCCCGATCACGCTGCCCCGCGCCGGGGCCGCCGCGCCCGGCTCCAGCTGATGGCGGGTCACGTAGATGGTCGTCTCGGTCGGCCCGTACATATCCGCCACCACCGCCGCGGGACGGCGGGCGTGCCAGCCCGCGAGCCGGGCGGCGTCCAGCGCCTCCCCCGCCATGATCACCAGCCGCAGCCCCAGCCGGGTCCCCGCCCTAGCCGCATCAGCCTGATCCAGCTGGTAAAACGCCGACGGGGTCTGGCACAGCACACTCACCGCCTCGGCGGCCAGCAGGCCCAGCAGCTCACCCGGCGACCGGGACACGGTAAACGGCACCACCACCAGCCGGGCCCCGTGCCCCAGCGACCCCCACAGCTCGAACCCGGACACGTCAAAGACCGGCGCGTGGAACCACGCCCACACATCCCCGCCGGTGAACTGGTACGCCGGGCCCGCGCCCGCCACCAGGCCTGCGACACTGGCGTGCGCCACCGCCACGCCCTTGGGCACCCCGGTCGACCCCGACGTATACAGCACATACGCCGGATGACCCGGGACCAGCGGCCCGGCCCGGTCCGCGCCGGTCACCGGCCCCGCACCCAGGGCCGCCAGCTGCACCGCCGTCGCCGGGTCAGCGGGCACGATCACCGGCACGTCCGCCGTCCCGGCCAGCATGACCGCCGCCTGCGGATCAGCCAGCACGCACACCGGCCGGGCATCGGCGAGCATGTACCTGATCCGGTCCGCGGGATAGGCCGGATCCACCGGCAGGTACGCCGCGCCCGCCTTGGCCACCGCGAGCAGCGCGGTCACCATCGCCGCCGACCGGCCCATCACCACCGCGACCACCGACTCCGGGCCCGCGCCCCGCGCGATCAGCAGCCGGGCCAGGCGGCTGGAGGCCGCATCCAGCCCCGCATAGCTCCACTGCGCATCCCCGCCCACGACCGCCACCGCATCCGGCGTCCGCGCCGCCCGCACCGCGAACAGGTCCGCCAGCGTCCGCGCCGGGATGTCGCGGGCGGTGTCATTCCATCCGCACAGCACCTGCTCCCGGCCGGCGGCATCCAGCACCGGGACCCGGCACAGCGCCGTCTGCGGCGCGTCCGCCAGCGCGGCGGCCAGGCCGTCGGCCGCGGCCAGCACCAAGGCACACACCAGGTCGGGATCAGCCGGCGAGACCGCCAGCACGTCCACCGCGAACCCGTCCCCGGTGTCATCGACCGACACCGTGACCGGGTAGTTGGTCCGCTCCCCGCCCGACAGCACGCTGATCCCGCCCAGGCCGCCGGGCCCGGCCGCGGCCGGGCGCAGGTGCCGGTAGTTCAGCAGCGTGGTGAACAGCGGGGCGGGGGCGGTCACGCCGCTGGCCTGCTGGGCCAGCGTCAGCGGGGCATGCTCGCGGGCCAGCAGCCCGGCCAGCTGGTCCCGCATCGCGGCCAGCGCCTGCCCGGCCGGGACCTGCCCGGCCCCGGCCCGCACCGGCAGGGTGTTGATGAACGGGCCCGGCACCCGGGCCGCGCTCGCCCCGGCGTGCATCCGGCCGAACAGCACCGTGCCGAACACCACATCATCTCGGCCCGAGACCGCGGCCAGCACCCGCGCCCACACCAGATGCCACACCGTCGCCGGGGACACCCCCGCATCCCGCGCCGCACCCCGGATCCGCGCGGCCAGCCCGCCCGGCACCACCGCGTGGGCCTCGGCGGTCCCGGACCCGTCGCCGTGCACGTCGGTGATCCCGAACGCCGCGGTCGGCTCGGACACATCACCCAGCAGCGCGGCGAAATAGGCCTCATGCTCAGCTCTGAGCGTGCCGAGCCGGGCCTGCGCGACGAAATCCCGGAACGGCACCGGCGCGGGCAGCTGATCGGCCTGCCCGGCCAGCACCGCCGCCACCTCGGTCACCACCAGGTCCAGCGCGGTATGGTCCATCACCAGGTGATGGACCCGCACCAGCGCCACCCACGCCCCATCCGGGGCCGCCGTCACGTGCACGTCGATGAGCGGCGCCCGGCCCAGGTCCATCCGCGGCCCCGCCGCCCCGGCCAGCACCGCGGCCAGATCCCGGCCCGGCTCCAGCATCACCTCGGTGACGGGCAGGGCGGCGTGCCGCCACACCACCTGGACCGGCTCGGGCAGCCCCGCCCAGGCCAGCGACGTCCGGTAGATCTCATGGCGGGCGATCACCAGCCGCAGCGCGGCGGTGAACTCCTCCAGCCGGTCCCGGGACGCGAACCGCAGCACCGACCCCAGCACATACGGGTCAGCAGCCCCGGTCCCGGCGCCCAGCGCCGCGTGGAAGAACATGCCCTCCTGCAACGGGGCCAGCGGGTAGATCTCCGCCACGTTCCCCGCCCCGCCCGGAACCCCCGCGCAGACCTGGTCAACCTGGTCCTGGTCCAGCCGCACCAGCGGCAGCATGACCGGGGTGATCCGCTCCGTCCCCGCCGGGACGAGCCGGGGCGGGACCGGGACCAGGTCCTCGCCGGCCTCGGCCACCAGCCGGGCCGGGGTCGGCGCCGCGAACAGCGCCCGCACCGAGACCGCCAGGCCCCGCTCCCGCAGCCGCTCGGCCAAAGTCATCGCCAGCAGCGAATGCCCGCCCAGCGCGAAGAAACTATCCTCCGCCCCCACCCGGTCCACCCCCAGCACCTCAGCGAACACCCCGCACACGACCTCCTCGGCCACCGTGGCCGGGCCCCGCCCCGCACCCGCGCCCGCGGCCACGCCGCCGGGGGCGGGCAGCGCCCGCCGGTCCACCTTCCCGTTCGCCGTCAACGGCAGCCCCTGAAGCACGGTGACCGTGCCCGGCACCATGTACTCCGGCAGCCGCCCCGCCGCGAACACCCGCACCCCGGCAGCCAGCTCCCCAGGATCGGCCGGTCCCCCGGCCGGGTCCGGGACCACGTAGGCGGCCAGCCGCTTACCGCCCGGGACCTCCTCCCGGACCGTCACCGCGGCCTGCGCCACCCCCGGGCAGGCGGCCAGGACCGCCTCGACCTCGCCCGGCTCGATCCGGAACCCGCGGATCTTGACCTGCTCATCGGCGCGGCCCGCGAACTCCAGCACCCCGTCCGGCCGCCACCGGGCCAGGTCCCCGGTCCGGTACATCCGCTCGCCGGGCACGAACGGGCACGCGGTGAACCGCTCCGCCGTCAACGCGGGCCGCCCGTGATACCCCCGCGCCAGCCCCGCCCCCGCCACATACAACTCCCCCGCCACCCCCGCCGGCACCAGGCCCAGCCACCGGTCCAGCACAAACACCCGCGTCTCAGCCACCGGCGACCCGATCGGCACCCCGCCCCCGCCCGCCACATCCCCGGCCCCGACCAGATGCGTCGCCGTGAACGTCGTATTCTCCGTCGGCCCGTACCCGTTCACCAGCCGCACCCCGGGCAGCTGGTCCAGCACCACCCCGCACGCCCCGGCCGGCAACACATCCCCGCCAGCCACCAGCCACGACAACCCGCCCAGCACCCCCGCCCCCGACCGCACCACCTCCGCGAACAACCCCGCCGCCAGCCACAACACATTGACCCGCCACGCCCCCAGGAACCACCCCAGCTCACCCGCCGACACCACCCCCGCCGGACCCACCGCCAGCACCCCCCCGCACCCCAGCGCACCCCACACCTCAAACGTCGCCGCATCAAACGACACCGGAGCCAGCTGACCCACCACCACACCCGCACCCAGCCCCGCAAACCCGCAGCCCCGGACCAGCCGGTCCACCCCCGCATGGGTCACCATCACCGCCTTCGGCACCCCAGTCGACCCCGACGTATACATCACATACGCCAGATCACCCGCCACCAGCCGCCCCCGCCGCTCCCCATCGGTCACCGGCCCCCCCTCCAGACCCGCCAGCTGATGCCTGATCTCCTGGTCAGCGGGCACGATCACCGGCACATCCGCCACCCCGGCCAGCATGACCGCCGCCTGCGGATCAGCCAGCACGCACACCGGCCCCGCATCCGCCAGCATGAACCCCACCCGCCCCGCCGGATACGCCGGATCCACCGGCAGGTACGCCGCCCCCGCCTTCACCACCGCCACCAGCGCCGCCACCATGGCCGCCGACCGGCCCATCACCACCGCCACCACCCGCCCCGGACCCGCACCCCGCCCGATCAGCAGCCGCGCCAGCCGGCTCGACACCGCATCCAGCCCCGCATAGCTCAGCTGCACCTCCCCGCACACCACCGCCACCGCATCCGGAGCCGCCGCCACCTGCACCCCGAACAACTCCGCCAGCGTCACCGCCGGCACCCCCCGCGCCGTCTCATTCCACCCGCACAGCACCTGCTCCCGACCGGCGGCATCCAGCACCGGCACCCGGCACAACGGGGTATCCGGCGCGTCCGCCAGCACAGCGGCCAGCCCCTCCGCCGCCGCCACCACCAAGGCACACACCAGCCCCGGATCAGCCGGTGACACCGCCAGCACCCCCACCCCGAACCCGTCCCCCGTGTCATCCACCGACACCGTCACCGGGTAATTCGTCCGCTCCCGGCCCGACACCATGCTGATGCCACCCAGCCCGCCCACATCCGGCCCCGCCCCAGCCGCACGCAGATACCGGTAGTTGAACAGCGTGGTGAACAGCGGAGCCGGCGCGGCCACGCCGCTGGCCTGCTGAGCCAGCGACAGCGGCGCGTGCTCATGGACCAGCAGCCCGGCCAGCTGATCCCGCATCCCGGCCAGCGCGGCACCAGCGGGCACCTGCCCGGCTGCCATCCGGACCGGCAGGGTGTTGATGAACGGGCCCGGCACCCGGCCCGCGCTCGTCCCGGCGTGCATCCGGCCGAACAGCACCGTGCCGAACACCACGTCATCCCGGCCCGACACCGCGGCCAGCACCCGCGCCCACACCAGATGCCACACCGTCGCCGGCGACACCCCCGAATCCCGCGCCGCCGCCCGGATCCGCCCGGCCAGCCCGGCGGGGACCACCGCGTGCGCCTCGGCGGTCCCGGACCCGTCGCCGTGCACGTCGGTGATCCCGAACGCCGCGGTCGGCTCGGACACATCACCCAGCAGCCCGGCGAAATACTCCTCATGCTCAGCTCTGAGCGTGCCGAGCCGGGCCTGCGCGACGAAGTCCCGGAACGGCACGGGTGCGGGCAGCTCTCCGGCCCGCCCGGCCAGCACCGCGGCGACCTCCCCGGTGACCAGGTCCAGCGCGGTATGGTCGGCCACCAGGTGATGCACCCGCAGCAGCGCCACCCACGCCCCGTCCGGCCCGGCGGCCGCGTGCACGTCCAGCAGCGGCGCCCGGCCCAGGTCCATCCGCGGCCCCGCCGCCCCCGCCAGCGCAGCAGCCGGATCCCGGCCCGGTTCCACGGTGACCACGGTGACCGGCAGGTCCGCGTGCCGCCACACCACCTGCACCGGCTCGGGCAGACCCGCCCAGGCCAGCGACGTCCGGTAGACCTCATGCCGGGCAATCACCACGCCCAGCGCGGCCGTGAACTCCTCCAGCCGGTCCCGGGACGCGAACCGCAGCACCCACGCAAGCACGTACGGGTCGGCGTCCTCGGCTCCGGCGCCTAGCGCCGCGTAGAAGAACATGCCTTCCTGGATCGGGGCCAGCGGGTAGATCTCCGCCACGTTCCCCGCCCCGCCCGGAACCTGGGCGCAGATCTGGTCGATCTGGTCCTGGGTCAGCCGCACCAGCGGCAGCATCGCCGGGGTGATGCGGTCGGTGCTGCCGGGGACCAGGCGGGGCGGGACCGGGACCGGGTCGTCGCCGGTCTCGGCGGCCAGCAGCGCCGGGGTCGGCGCCGCAAACAGCGCGCGCACCGACACTTCCAGGCCCCGCTCCCGCAGACGTTCGGCGAGGGTGACCGCGAGCAGGGAGTGCCCGCCCAGGGCGAAGAAGCTGTCCTCCGCCCCGACCCGGTCCACGCCGAGGACTTCGGCGAACACCTGGCAGGTGATCTCCTCGGCGACGGTGGCCGGGCCCCGCCCGGCGCCTGCGGCCGCACTGTCCGGGGCGGGCAGCGCCCGGCGGTTGATCTTCCCGCTGACCGTCAGCGGCAGCGCCGGAAGCACGGTGATGGTGGCGGGCATCATGAACTCGGGCAGCCGCCCCGCCGCGTACGCGCGCACCGCGGCGGCCAGCTCACCGGGATCGGCGGGGTCGGCGCCGGCCGGGGCCGGGACGACGTAGGCGGCGAGCCGCTTGTCGCCGGGGGTGTCCTGGCGGACGGTGACCGCGGCCTGGGTGATGCCCGGGGCGGCGGCCAGCACGGCTTCGATCTCGCCGGGCTCGATCCGGAACCCGCGGATCTTAACCTGGTCATCGGCGCGGCCCAGGTACTCCAGCTGGCCGTGCCGGTTCCACCGGGCCAGGTCCCCGGTCCGGTACATCCGCTGGCCCGCCGCGAACGGGCACGCGGTGAACCGCTCCGCGGTCAGCCCGGCCCGCCCCAGGTACCCCCGGGCCAGCCCGGCCCCGGCCACGTACAGCTCCCCGGCCGCCCCCGGCGGCACCGGGCCCAGCCACCGGTCCAGCACGAACAACCGGGTATTGGCCAGCGGGACCCCGATCACGCTGCCCCGCGCCGGGGCCGCCGCGCCCGGCTCCAGCTGATGGCGGGTCACGTAGATGGTCGTCTCGGTCGGCCCGTACATATCCGCCACCACCGCCGCGGGACGGCGGGCGTGCCAGCCCGCCACCCGGCCCGCGTCCAGCGCTTCGCCCGCCATGATCACCAGCCGCAGCCCCAGCCGGGTCCCCGCCCGGGCCGCATCAGCCTGATCCAGCTGGTAAAACGCCGACGGGGTCTGGCACAGCACACTCACCGCCTCGGCGCCCAGCAGGCCCAGCAGCTCACCCGGCGACCGGGACACGGTAAACGGCACCACCACCAGCCGCCCGCCATGGACCAGCGATCCCCACAGCTCGAACCCGGACACGTCAAAGACCGGCGCGTGGAACCACGCCCACACATCCCCGCCGGTGAACTGGTACGCCGGGCCCGCGCCCGCCACCAGGCCTGCGACACTGGCGTGCGCCACCGCCACGCCCTTGGGCACCCCGGTCGACCCCGACGTATACAGCACATACGCCGGATGACCCGGGACCAGCGGCCCCGCCCGGTCCGCGTCCGTCACCGGCCCCGCACCCAGACCCGCCAGCTGCACCGCCGTCGCCGGGTCAGCGGGCACGATCACCGGCACACCCGCCACCCCGGCCAGCATGACCGCCGCCTGCTCATCAGCCAGCACGCACACCGGCCCCGCATCAGCGAGCATGAACCCGACCCGATCCGCCGGATAGGCCGGATCCACCGGCAGATACGCAGCCCCCGCCTTCACCACCGCCAGCAGCGCGGTCACCATGCCCGCCGACCGGCCCATCACCACCGCCACCACCGACTCCGGCCCCGCGCCCCGCGCGATCAGCAGCCGGGCCAGACGGCTGGAGGCCGCATCCAGCCCCGCATACGTCCACTGCTGCGGGCCGCACACCACCGCCACCGCATCCGGCGTCCGCGCCGCCCGCACCGCGAACAGGTCCGCCAGCGTCCGCGCCGGGATGTCGCGGGCGGTGTCATTCCACCCGCACAGCACCTGCTCCCGGCCGGCGGCATCCAGCACCGGAACCTGGCACAACGCCGTACCCGGCGCGTCCGCCAGCACGGCGGCCAGACCGTCGGCCGCGGCCAGCACCAAGGCACACACAAGATCAGGATCAGCCGGCGAGACCGCCAGCACATCCAACACGAACCCGTCCCCGGTGTCGTCCACCAACACCGTCACCGGGAAGTTGTTCCGCTCGCGGCCCGTGACCACGCTGATGCCAGCCAGCGCGGCTAGATCCGGCCCGGCCGCAACCGGGCGGATGTACCGGTAGTTGAACAGGTTCGTAAGCAGCGGGGCCGGCGCGATGACCCCGCTGGCCTGCTGGGCCAGGGTCAGCGGCGCATGCTCATGCGCCAGCAGCCCGGCCAGCTGCCCCTGCATCGCGGTTAGCGCCTGCGCGGCCGGGACCTGCCCGGCGGCCGCGCGGACCGGCAGGGTGTTGATGAACGGACCTGGCATCCGCTCTCCGCCGGTCCCGGCGTGCATCCGGCCGAACAGCACCGTGCCGAACACCACGTCATCCCGGCCGGACACCGCGGCCAGCACCCGCGCCCACACCAGATGCCACACCGTCGCCGGCGACACTCCCCGCTCACGCGCCACACCCCGGATCCGCAACGCCAGCTCGTCCGGTGCGGCCGCGTGCGCCTCACCGGTGGCGGTCCCGTCCTCGTGCACGTTCGTGATGCCGAACGGCGCGGTCGGCTCGGTCACATCGGCGAGCAGCCCGGCAAAGTAGGCCTCATGCTCTTCGCGCGGCATGCCGAGGCGGGCCTGGGCGACGAAGTCGCGGAACGGCACCGGGGCGGGCAGCTCTCCGGCCCGCCCGGCCAGGACCGCCGCCACTTCCCCGCTCACCAGGTCCAGCGCGGTATGGTCCACGACCAGGTGATGCACCCGCACCAGCGCCACCCAGGATCCAGTATCGGGGTCAGCCACGGTGTGTACGTCCATGAGCGGTGCCCGGCTCAGGTCCATCCGCGGCCCGGCGGCGGCGGTCAGGACCGCGGCCGGGTCCTGGCCTGGTTCTACGGTGACCTCGGTGACCGGCAGGTCCGCGTGCCGCCATACCACCTGGACCGGCTCGGGCAGCCCGTCCCAGGCCAGCGACGTCCGGTAGATCTCATGCCGGCCGATCACCACGCGCAGCGCGGCGGTGAAGTCCTCGAGCCGGTCCCGGGACGCGAACCGCAGCACCAGCGGCAGCGCGTAGGGATCCCGCTCACCAGCGCGCGCACCCAGAGCCGCGTGGAAGAACATGCCTTCCTGCAGCGGGGCCAGCGGGTAGATCTCGGCCACGTTCCCCGGCCCGCCGGGGACCTGGTCGCAGATCTGGTCGACTTGCTCCTGGGTGAGCTGGACCAGGGGCAGCATCGCCGGGGTGATGCGCTCCGCGCCTTGCGCGGGGATCAGGCGGGGCGGGACCGGGACCGCGTCCGGGCCGGCCTCGACGGCCAGCTGGGCCGGGGTCGGCGCCGCGAACAGCGCCCGCACCGAGACCGCCAGGCCCCGCTCCCGCAGCCGCCGCGCCAGCGTCACCGCCAGCAGCGAATGCCCGCCCAGGGCGAAGAAATCATCATCTGGCCCGGCCCGGTCCACGCCGAGGACCTCAGCGAAGACCTGGCACACGATCTCTTCCTGCATCGTGGCCGGCCCGCGGCCCCCCGCCCCGGCCGCCTGCTCGGGGGCGGGCAGGGCGCGGCGGTCGATCTTGCCGTTGGGGGTCACCGGCAGCGCGTCCAGCACGGTGAAGGCGGCGGGCATCATGTGCTCGGGCAGCCGCCCGGCCGCGTAGGCCCGCACCGCGGCGGCCAGCCCGCCCCGGTCAGTCCCGGCGGCGGGGCCGACGCCCGCGTCCGGGTCGGCCCCGGCGGCGGCGGCCAGGTCCGGGACCAGGTAGGCGGCCAGCCGCTGATCGCCGGGGGTGTCCTCCCGGACCGTGACCGCGGCCTGGGCCACCCCCGGGCAGGCGGCCAGCACGGCCTCGATCTCACCTGGCTCGATCCGGAACCCGCGCACCTTGACCTGGTCATCAGCGCGGCCCGCGAACTCCAGCTGCCCGTCCGGCCGCCACCGGGCCAGGTCCCCGGTCCGGTACATCCGCTCCCCCGGCAGGAACGGGCACGCGGTGAACCGCTCCGCGGTCAGCCCGGCCCGCCCCAGGTACCCCCGGGCCAGCCCCGCCCCCGCCACGTACAGCTCCCCCGCCACCCCCGCCGGCACCGGGCCCAGCCACCGGTCCAGCACGAACACCCGCGCATTAACCACCGGCGACCCGATCGGCACCACCCCCGCGCCCGCCGGCAGCGGCCCGCTCGTCGTGGCCATCACCGTCACCTCAGTCGGCCCGTACGCATTAACCATCACCCGCCCCGGCGCCCACCGCCCCGCCAGCTCCGGCCCGCACGCCTCCCCGCCCACGATCAGCACACCCAGATCCGCGAACCGCGCCCCGGCCACACTGGCCAGCGCCGACGGCGAGATCAGCGCATGACTGACCCGCTGCACCCCCAGCACCGCAGCCAGCTGATCCCCCGCCACCGGCCCGCCCGCCGGGAGCACCAGCACCCCGCCCCCGGTCAGCGCCAGGCACAACTCCAGCACGCTGGCATCAAAGCCCGCCGCCGCGAACTGCAGCACCCGGCACCCCGGCCCCCCCGCGAACCGCTCCGCCACCGACACCGCGAACCCCGCCAGCCCCGCATGCGTCACCACCACCCCCTTCGGGGTCCCGGTCGACCCCGACGTGTAAATCACGTACGCCGGATGACCCGCCACCAGCGGCCCGGCCCGGTCCCCATCCGACACCGGGCCGCCATCCAGACCCGCCAGCAGAACCCTGGTCGCCGGATCGCCCGGCACGATCACCGGCACCCCGCCCAGCACCGCCGCCACCCCCGGATCAGCCAGCACCCCGCCCGCGGCCTCCTCATCAGCCAGCACGCACACCGGCCCGGCATCAGCCAGCATGAACCCCACCCGCCCCGCCGGATACGACGGATCCACCGGCAGATACGCCGCCCCCGCCTTCACCACCCCCACCAGCGCCGCCACCAGAGCGGCCGACCGGCCCATCACCACCGCCACCACCGACTCCGGACCCGCACCCCGCCCGGCCAGCAACCGCGCCACCCGGCCCGACGCCGCATCCAGCCCCCCGTACGTCACCTGCACATCCCCGCACACCACCGCCACCGCATCCGGGCACGCCGCCGCCTGCACCCCGAACAAATCCCCCAGCGTCGACGCCGGCACATCCCGCGCCGTCGCATTCCACCCGGCGACGATCAGCTCCCGCAGCACCGGATCGAGCACCGGCACCTCGCGCAACGCCGTCCCCGGCGCCCCCTCCAGCACCGACACCAGACCCTGCGCCGCC
Organism: uncultured Actinomycetes bacterium; assembly: GCA_963787645.1. GTDB lineage: Bacteria > Actinomycetota > Actinomycetes > Streptosporangiales > Streptosporangiaceae > Palsa-504. Next base: position 290,228 of record CAWBDS010000011.1, read on the forward strand.
GCCAGCACCAAACCGCACACCAGCCCCGGATCAGCCGGCGACACCGCCAGCACATCCACCCCGAACCCGTCCCCGCCATCATCAAGCGACACCGTCACCGGGTAATTCGTCCGCTCCTGGCCCGACAGCATGGTGATACCGCCCAGACCGCCCAGATCCGGCCCCGCCCCGGCTAGCCTGAGATGCCGGTAGTTGAACAGCGTGGTGAACAGCGGCGCCGGCGCGGCCACGCCGCTGGCCTGCTGCGCCAGCGTCAGCGGGGCATGCTCGTGGACCAGCAGCCCGGCCAGCTGGTCCCGCATCGCGGCCAGCGCCTGCCCGGCGGGGACCTGCCCGGCTGCCATCCGGACCGGCAGGGAGTTGATGAACGGGCCCGGCACCTGGCCGGCGCCGGTCCCGGCGTGCATCCGGCCGAACAGCACCGTGCCGAACACCACGTCATCACGGCCGGAGACCGCGGCCAGCACCCGCGCCCACACCAGATGCCACACCGTCGCCGGCGACACCCCCGCCGCCCGCGCCACACCCCGGATCCGCCCGGCCAGCCCATCCGGCACGGCGGCGTGCGCCTCGGTGGTCCCGGACCCGTCCCCGTGCACATCGGTGATCCCGAAGGCCGCGGTCGGCTCGGTCACGTCGGCCAGCAGCGCGGCGAAGTACTCCTCATGCTCGGCCCTGGGCACCCCGAGCCGGGCCTGGGCAACGAAGTCCCGGAACGGCACCGGTGCGGGCAGGTCCCCGGCCCGCCCGGCCAGCACCGCCGCCACCTCCCCGGCCACGATGTCGGTCGCGGCGTTATCCATCACCAGGTGATGCACCCGCACCAGCGCCACCCACGACCCGCCCGGGCCGGCGGCCACATGCACGTCCATCAGCGGCGCCCGGCTCAGGTCCATCCGCGGCCCGGCCGCCCCCGCCAGCGCCGCGGCCGGATCCTGGCCCGGTTCCACGATCACCTCGGTCACCGGCAGCCCCGCGTGCCGCCACACCACCTGCACCGGCTCAGCCAATCCGGCCCAGGCCAGCGACGTCCGGTAGATCTCATGGCGGCCGATCACCAGCCGCAGCGCGGCGGTGAAGTCCTCCAGCCGGTCCCGGGACGCGAACCGCAGCACCAGCGGCCGCAGGTACGGGTCGGCGTCCCCGGTCCCCGCGCCCAGCGCCGCGTGGAAGAACATGCCCTCCTGGACCGGGGCCAGCGGGTAGATCTCCGCCACATTCCCCGCCCCGCCCGGCACCCCCGCGCAGACCCCGTCGACCTGCTCCTGGGACAGCCGCACCAGCGGCAGCATCACCGGGGTGATCCGGTCCGTCCCGTACGCGGGGATCAGCCGCGGCGGCACCGCGACCGGCTCCTGCCCCGCCTCCGCAGCCAGCAGCGCCGGAGTCGGCGCCGCGAACAGCGCCCGTACCGAGACCGGCAAGCCCCGATGCCGGAGCCGTTCGGCCAAAGTCATCGCCAGTAGTGAGTGCCCGCCTAGAGCGAAGAAGCTGTCCTCGGCCCCCACCCGGTCCGCGCCGAGGACTTCGGCGAACACCTGGCAGGCGATCTCCTCGGCCACCGTGGCCGGGCCCCGGCCCGCGCCCGCGGCCGCACCATCGGGGGCCGGCAGCGCCCGCCGGTCCACCTTCCCGTTAGGCGTCAGCGGCAGCACCGCCAGCACCGTGATACTGGCGGGCACCATATACTCCGGCAGCCGCCCCGCCGCATGTACCCGCACGGCCGCCGCCAGCCCGCCCGGATCAGCGCCGCGGCCTGATCCGGCACCACATACCCGGCCAGCCGCTTATCACCTGGCACGTCCTCCCGCACCATCACCACGGCCTGCGCCACCTCCGGGCAGCCGGCCAGTACCGCCTCCACCTCGCCTAGCTCGACCCGGAACCCGCGCACCTTCACCTGATCATCAGCCCGGCCCAGGAACTCCAGCTGCCCATCGCCCCACCACCGGGCCAGGTCCCCGGTCCGGTACATCCGCTCCCCGCTCCCGAACGGGCACGCCACGAACCGCTCCCCAGTCAGCCCCGCCCGCCCGTGATACCCCCGGGCCAGCCCCGCGCCCGCCACATACAGCTCCCCTGCCACCCCGGCCGGCACCGGGCACAGCCACCGGTCCAGCACGAACACCCTGGCATTGACCACCGGCGATCCGACCGGCGGCACCTGTCCGGCCGCGCCCGCCGCCAGCACCCCGCTGATCGTCACGCACATCGTGGCCTCAGTCGGCCCATACGCATTGAACATCCGCCGCCCGGGTGCCCACCGCGCCACCAGATGGCCCGTGCACTCCTCCCCGGCGGTCACGAGGGTCATCCCCTCCGGCAGGCCGCCAGCCGGCAGCGCCGACAACGCCGCCGGGGTGATCGTCAGGTGAGACACACGCTGCCGCCCGCACACACCCGCGAGATTCTCCAGCCCCGACTCCGGCTCTACCACGAGCGCAGCCCCCGACAGCAAGGCCATGAACAGCTCCCACACCGCGACATCGAAACTCAGTGACGCGAACTGCAGCACCCGGCTCGCACCGGTCACCGACAAACGCTCAACCTGAGCCGCGACCAGACTCCCCAGCCCTGTATGACAGATCGTCACCCCCTTCGGCCGTCCCGTAGAACCAGACGTATAAATCACGTACGCCGGATGAGCCGTCACCAGCGGTCCGCATCGGTCCGCGTTGTCGACCGGCCCGCTAGCTAGTCCGGGCAGTTCGGCCGCTGTAACCGGATCACCCGCCACCAGTACCGGCACCCCGGCCAGCACCCCGGCCACGCCTCGCTCCGCCAGCACCCCCGCCGCCGCGTCCTCATCAGCCAGCACGCACGCCGGCCTCGCATCGGCGAGCATGAACCTCACCCGGTCCGCCGGATACCCCGGATCCACCGGCAAGAACGCGCTCCCCGTCTTCACGATCCCCAGCAAACCCGCCACCATCGCCGCCGACCGGCCCATCGCCACCGCCACCACCCGCTCCGGGCCCGCACCATGCGCGATCAGCAGCCGCGCCATACGACTCGAAGCCTCATCCAGCCGCCCGTACGTCAGATGCTCACTCCCCGACACCACCGCCACCGCATCCGGAGCACGCGTAACCTGCACCCCGAACAGATCCCCCACCGTCACCGCTGGAACATCCCGGGCCGTCTCGTTCCACCCGCTCACCACCCGCTCCTGCAGCACCCCGCCCAGCACCGGCACCTGGCACAACACCGTCCCCGGCGCACCCTCCAGCGCCGACACCAGACCCTCCGCCGCCGCCAGCACCAAACCGCACACCAGGTCGGGATCGGCAGGGGACACGGCCTGGGTATCCACCCGGAACCCGGTACCGGTATCGTCCACCGATACCGTCACCGGATAGTTGTTTCGCTCCTGGCCCGACAGCACGCTGATCCCGCCCAGCGCGGCGACATCCGGCCCGGCCGCCACCGGGCGGGCGTACCGGTAGTTGAACAGCGTGGTGAACAGCGGGGCCGGCGCGGCCACGCCGCTGGCCTGCTGGGCCAGGGACAGCGGGGCATGCTCGTGGACCAGCAGCCCGGCCAGCTGGGACGCCATCGCGGCCAGCGCCTGCCCGGCGGGGACCTGCCCGGCTGCCATCCGGACCGGCAGCGTGTTGATGAACGGGCCCGGCACCCGCTCCCCGCCGGTCCCGGCGTGCATCCGGCCGAACAGCACCGTGCCGAACACCACATCATCACGGCCCGACACCGCGGCCAGCACCCGCGCCCACACCAGATGCCACACCGTCGCCGGCGACACCCCCGCCGCCCGCGCCACACCCCGCACCCGCACCGCCAGCTCATCAGGCACCAGGGCCCGAGCCTCAGCCGTACCGGACCCGTCGCCGTGCACATCGGTGATCCCGAACGCCGCCGTCGGCTCGGTCACATCACCCAGCAGCGCGGCGAAGTACGCCTCATGCTCAGCCCTGGGCACCCCGAGCCGGGCCTGCGCCACGAAATCACGGAACGGCACCGGCTCGGGCAAGTCCCCGGCCCGCCCCGCCAGCACCGCCGCCACCTCGGTCACCACCAGGTCGAGCGCGGTGTGGTCCATCACCAGGTGATGCATCCGCACCAGCGCCACCCACGCCCCGTCCGGCTCGGCGGCCGCGTGCACGTCCAGCAGCGGTGCCCACCCCAGGTCCATCCGCGGCCCCGCCGCCCCCGCCAGCGCAGCAGCCGGATCCCGGCCCGGTTCCACGGCGACCTCGGTGACCGGCAGGTCCGCGTGCCGCCACACCACCTGCACCGGCTCAGCCAGCCCGGCCCAGGCCAGCGACGTCCGGTAGACCTCATGCCGGGCGATCACCTGCCCCAGCGCCGCCGTGAACTCCTGCAGCCGGTCCCGGGACGCGAACCGCAGCACCGACGTGACAATGTACGGATCGGCATCCCCGGTCCCGGCGCCTAGCGCCGCATAGAAGAACATGCCTTCCTGGACCGGGGCCAGCGGGTAGATGTCGGCTACGTTCGCCGGGCCGCCGGGGACCTGGGCGCAGATCTGGCTGATCTGGTCCTGGGTGAGCTGTATCAGGGGCAGCATGGCCGGGGTGATGCGGTCGGTGCTGCCGGGGATCAGGCGGGGCGGGACCGGGACCGGGTTGTCGCCGGTCTCGGCGGCGAGCTGGGCGGGGGTGGGGGCGGCGAACAGGGCCCGGACCGAGACCGGCAGGCCCCGGTCGCGGAGCCGTTCGGCGAGGGTGACCGCGAGCAGGGAGTGCCCGCCCAGGGCGAAGAAGCTGTCCTCCGCCCCGACCCGGTCCACGCCGAGGACTTCGGCGAACACCTGGCAGGTGATCTCCTCGGCGACGGTGGCCGGGCCCCGCCCGGCGCCTGCGGCCGCCCCGTCCGGGGCGGGCAGCGCCCGGCGGTTGATCTTCCCGCTGACCGTCAGCGGCAGCACCGCAAGCACGGTGATGGTGGCGGGCATCATGAACTCCGGCAGCCGCCCCGCCGCGTACGCGCGCACCGCGGCGGCCAGCTCACCGGGATCGGCGGGGTCGGCGCCGGCCGGGGCCGGGACGACGTAGGCGGCGAGCCGCTTGTCGCCGGGGGTGTCCTGGCGGACGGTGACCGCGGCCTGGGCGATGCCCGGGGCGGCGGCCAGCACGGCCTCGATCTCGCCGGGCTCGATCCGGAACCCGCGGATCTTGACCTGGTCATCGGCGCGGCCCAGGTACTCCAGCTGGCCGTGCCGGTTCCACCGGGCCAGGTCCCCGGTCCGGTACATCCGCTGGCCCGCCGCGAACGGGCACGCGGTGAACCGCTCCGCGGTCAGCCCGGCCCGCCCGTGATAGCCGCGGGCCAGCCCGGCCCCGGCCACGTACAGCTCCCCGGCCGCCCCCGGCGGCACCGGGCCCAGCCACCGGTCCAGCACGAACAACCGGGTATTGGCCAGCGGGACCCCGATCACGCTGCCCCGCGCCGGGGCCGCCGCGCCCGGCTCCAGCTGATGGCGGGTCACGTAGATGGTCGTCTCGGTCGGCCCGTACATATCCGCCACCACCGCCGCGGGACGGCGGGCGTGCCAGCCCGCCACCCGGCCCGCATCCAGCGCTTCGCCCGCCATGATCACCAGCCGCAGCCCCAGCCGGGTCCCCGCCCGGGCCGCATCAGCCTGATCCAGCTGGTAGAACGCCGACGGGGTCTGGCACAGCACGCTCACCCGCCCGGCGCCCAGCAGGCCCAGCAGATCCTCTGGCGACCGGGACACGGTAAACGGCACCACCACCAGCCGCCCGCCATGGGCCAGCGACCCCCACAGCTCGAACCCGGACACGTCAAAGACCGGCGCGTGGAACCACGCCCACACATCCCCGCCGGTGAACCCGTACGCCGGGCCCGCGCCCGCCACCAGGCCTGCGACACTGGCGTGCGCCACCGCCACGCCCTTGGGCACCCCGGTCGACCCCGACGTATACAGCACATACGCCGGATGCGCCGGGACCAGCGGCCCGGCCCGGTCCGCGCCGGTCACCGGACCCGCACCCAGACCCGCCAGCTGCACCGCCGTCGCCGGGTCAGCGGGCACGATCACCGGCACACCCCCGGCCCCGGCCAGCACCGCAGCGCTGCCGGGATCAGCCAGCATGACCGCCGCCTGCTCATCAGCCAGCACGCACACCGGCCCCGCATCGGCGAGCATGTACCTGATCCGGTCCGCGGGATAGGCCGGATCCACCGGCAGGTACGCCGCGCCCGCCTTGACCACCGCGAGCAGCGCGGCCACCATCGCCGCCGACCGGCCCATCACCACCGCGACCACCGACTCCGGCCCGGCGCCCCGCGCGATCAGCAGCCGGGCCAGGCGGCTGGAGGCCGCATCCAGCCCCGCATAGCTCCACTGCGCATCCCCGCCCACGACCGCCACCGCATCCGGCGTCCGCGCCGCCCGCACCGCGAACAGGTCCGCCAGCGTCCGCGCCGGGATGTCGCGGGCCGTGTCATTCCACCCGCACAGCACCTGCTCCCGGCCGGCGGCATCCAGCACCGGCACCCGGCACAACGCCGTCTGCGGCGCGTCCTCCAGCACCGAGGCCAGACCCTCGGCCGCGGCCAGCACCAGACCAGCCACCAGATCAGGATCGACCGGGGACACCACCACGGCGCCAACGACAAACCCCGCACCGGTATCGTCGACCGACACCGTCACCGGGTAATTCGTCCATTCCTGGCCCGACAGCACGCTGATGCCCCGCAGCCCGGCCAGGTCCGGCTCGGTCGTAGCCGGACGGGTATACCGGTAGTTGAACAGCGTGGTGAACAGCGGAGCCGGCGCGACCACGCCGCTGGCCTGCTGGGCCACGGTCAGCGGGGCATGCTCGTGCACCAGCAGCCGGGCTAGCTGATCCCGCATCGCGGTTAGCGCTTCCCCGGCCAGGACCTGCCCGGTGCCGGCCCGCACCGGCAGCGTGTTGATGAACGGGCCCGGCACCTGGCCCGCGCCGGTCCCGGCGTGCATCCGGCCGAACAGCACCGTGCCGAACACCACATCATCCCGGCCCGACACCGCGGCCAGCACCCGCGCCCACACCAGATGCCACACCGTCGCCGGCGAGACCCCCGCCGCCCGCGCCACGCCCCGGACCCGCGACGCCAGCTCCTGCGGCACCGGCACCCGGGCATCAGCCGTACCGGATCCGTCGCCGTGCACGTCGGTGATCCCGAACGCCGCGGTCGGCTCGGACACATCACCCAGCAGCCCGGCGAAATACTCCTCATGCTCAGCTCTGAGCGTGCCGAGCCGCGTCTGCGCGACGAAGTCCCGGAACGGCACGGGTGCGGGCAGCTCTCCGGCCCGCCCGGCCAGCACCGCCGCGACCTCCGCGGTCACCAGGTCCAGCGCGGTATGGTCGGCCACCAGGTGATGCACCCGCACCAGCGCCAGCCACGCCCCGCCGCCAGCCGGGTCAGCAGCAGCGTGCACGTCCATCAGCGGCGCCCGGCCCAGGTCCATCCGCGGCCCCGCCGCCCCGGCCAGCACCGCGGCCAGATCCTGGCCCGGCGCGGCTGTCACTTCGGTTACTGCCAGGTCCGCGTGCCGCCACACCACCTGCACCGGCTCGGGCAGACCCGCCCAGGCCAGCGACGTCCGGTAGATCTCATGCCGGGCGATCACCTGCCCCAGCGCGGCCGCGAACCCCTCCAGCCGGTCCCGGGACGCGAACCGCAGCACCCACGCCAGCACGTACGGGTCTGCGTCCTGTGTCCCCGCGCCCAGCGCCGCGTGGAAGAAGATGCCTTCCTGGATCGGGGCCAGCGGATAGATGTCGCCCACGTTCCCGACCCCGCCCGGAATCTGCGCACAGACCAGGTCGATCTGCTCTTGGGTCAGCTGCACCAGGGCCAGCATCGGCGGGGTGATCCGATCCGCGCCGTCGGGGATGAGCCGGGGCGGTACCGGGACCGGGTCCTGCCCGGTCTCGGCGGCCAGCAGCGCCGGGGTCGGCGCCGCAAACAGCGCGCGCACCGACACTTCCAGGCCCCGCTCCCGCAGACGTTCGGCGAGGGTGACCGCGAGCAGGGAGTGCCCGCCCAGGGCGAAGAAGCTGTCCTCCGCCCCGACCCGGTCCACGCCGAGGACTTCGGCGAACACCTGGCAGGTGATCTCCTCGGCGACGGTGGCCGGGCCGCGCCCGGCGCCTGCGGCCGCACTGTCCGGGGCGGGCAGCGCCCGGCGGTTGATCTTCCCGCTGACCGTCAGCGGCAGCGCCGGAAGCACGGTGATGGTGGCGGGCATCATGAACTCGGGCAGCCGCCCCGCCGCGTACGCGCGCACCGCGGCGGCCAGCTCACCGGGATCGGCGGGGTCGGCGCCGGCCGGGGCCGGGACGACGTAGGCGGCGAGCCGCTTGTCGCCGGGGGTGTCCTGGCGGACGGTGACCGCGGCCTGGGTGATGCCCGGGGCGGCGGCCAGCACGGCTTCGATCTCGCCGGGCTCGATCCGGAACCCGCGGATCTTGACCTGGTCATCGGCGCGGCCCAGGTACTCCAGCTGGCCGTGCCGGTTCCACCGGGCCAGGTCCCCGGTCCGGTACATCCGCTGGCCCGCCGCGAACGGGCACGCGGTGAACCGCTCCGCGGTCAGCCCGGCCCGCCCCAGGTACCCCCGGGCCAGCCCGGCCCCGGCCACGTACAGCTCCCCGGCCGCCCCCGGCGGCACCGGGCCCAGCCACCGGTCCAGCACGAACAACCGGGTATTGGCCAGCGGGACCCCGATCACGCTGCCCCGCGCCGGGGCCGCCGCGCCCGGCTCCAGCTGATGGCGGGTCACGTAGATGGTCGTCTCGGTCGGCCCGTACATATCCGCCACCACCGCCGCGGGACGGCGGGCGTGCCAGCCCGCCACCCGGCCCGCGTCCAGCGCTTCGCCCGCCATGATCACCAGCCGCAGCCCCAGCCGGGTCCCCGCCCGGGCCGCATCAGCCTGATCCAGCTGGTAAAACGCCGACGGGGTCTGGCACAGCACACTCACCGCCTCGGCGCCCAGCAGGCCCAGCAGCTCACCCGGCGACCGGGACACGGTAAACGGCACCACCACCAGCCGCCCGCCATGGACCAGCGACCCCCACAGCTCGAACCCGGACACGTCAAAGACCGGCGCGTGGAACCACGCCCACACATCCCCGCCGGTGAACCCGTACGCCGGGCCCGCGCCCGCCACCAGGCCTGCGACACTGGCGTGCGCCACCGCCACGCCCTTGGGCACCCCGGTCGACCCCGACGTATACAGCACATACGCCGGATGACCCGGGACCAGCGGCCCCGCCCGGTCCCCGTCCGTCACCGGACCCGCACCCAGACCCGCCAGCTGCACCGCCGTCGCCGGGTCAGCGGGCACGATCACCGGCACACCCCCGGCCCCGGCCAGCACCGCAGCGCTGCCGGGATCAGCCAGCATGACCGCCGCCTGCTCATCAGCCAGCACGCACACCGGCCCCGCATCAGCGAGCATGTACCTGATCCGGTCCGCCGGATAGGCCGGATCCACCGGCAGGTACGCAGCCCCCGCCTTCACCACCGCCAGCAGCGCGGCCACCATGCCCGCCGACCGGCCCATCACCACCGCGACCACCGACTCCGGCCCGGCGCCCCGCGCGATCAGCAACCGGGCCAGACGGCTGGAGACCACATCCAGCCCCGCATACGTCCACTGCTGCGGGCCGCACACCACCGCCACCGCATCCGGCGTCCGCGCCGCCCGCACCGCGAACAGGTCCGCCAGCGTCCGCGCCGGGATGTCGCGGGCGGTGTCATTCCACCCGCACAGCACCTGCTCCCGGCCGGCGGCATCCAGCACCGGCACCTGGCACAACGCCGTACCCGGCGCATTCGCTAGCGCCGAGGCCAGACCCTGCGCCGCAGCCAGCACCAGCCCGCCCAGGAGGTCAGGATCAACCGGCGAGACCGCCAGCACGTCCACCGCGAACCCATCCCCGGTATCGTCGACCGACACCGTGACCGGGTAGTTCGTCCGCTCCCCGCCGGTAACCACGCTGATCCCGCCCAGACCAGTGCGGGGCCCGGCCGCAGCCGGCCGCAGGTACCGGTAGTTGAACAGCGTGGCGAACAGCGGCGCCGGCGCGGTCACGCCGCTGGCCTGCTGGGCCAGCGTCAGCGAGGCATGCTCATGGACCAAGAGCCCGGCCAGCTGCCCCTGCATCGCGGCCAGCGCCGCCGCGGCCGGGACCTGCCCGGCAGTGGCGCGGACCGGCAGCGTGTTGATGAACGGGCCCGGCACCCGCTCCGCGCCGGTCCCGGCGTGCATCCGGCCGAACAGCACCGTGCCGAACACCACGTCATCCCGGCCCGACACCGCGGCCAGCACCCGCGCCCACACCAGATGCCACACCGTCGCCGGCGAGACCCCCGAATCCCGGGCCACACCCCGGACCCGCGACGCCAGCTCATCAGGCACCAGCACCCGCGCATCAGCCGTGCCGGACCCGTCGCCGTGCACATCGGTAATCCCGAACGCCGCCGTCGGCTCGGACACATCACCCAGCAACCCGGTGAAGTACGCCTCATGCTCCTCCCAGGACATGCCGAGCCGGGCCTGCGCGACGAAGTCACGGAACGGCGCCGGGGCAGGCAGGTCCCCGGCCCGCCCGGCCACGACCGCGGCCACCTCCCTAATCACCAGGTCCATGGCCGTGTGGTCCATCACCAGGTGATGGACCCGGAGCATCGCTACACACGCTCCGTCACCCGGGTCGGCGGCGGCGTGCAGGTCGAGCAGCGGTGCCCGGCTCAGGTCCATCCGCGGCCCGGCGGCGGCGGCCAGTGCGGCAGCCGGGTCCTGGCCCGGTTCTGCCGTCACCTCGGTAACCGGCAGGTCCGCGTGCCGCCACACCACCTGCACCGGCTCGGGCAGCCCCGCCCAGGCCAGCGACGTCCGGTAGATCTCATGCCGGGCGATCACCTGCCGCAGCGCGGCCGCGAACTCCTCCAAGCGCTCCCGGGACGGGAACCGCAGCACCACCGGCAGCACGTACGGGTCGGCGTCACCGGTCCCGGCGCCGAGCGCCGCGTGGAAGAAGATGCCTTCCTGGATGGGGGCCAGCGGGTAGATCTCGGCCACGTTCCCCGCCCCGCCCGGGATCCGCGCGCATACCTGGTCGATCTGGTCCTGGGTCAGCTGCACCAGGGGCAGCATCGCCGGGGTGATCCGCTCCGCGTCCGCGGGGACCAGCCGCGGCGGTACCGGGATCGCATCCTGCCCGGCCTCGGCGGCCAGCTGGGCCGGGGTCGGCGCCGCGAACAGCGCCCGCACCGAGACCGGCAGGCCTCTCTCTCGGAGCCGTTCGGCCAGAGTCACCGCGAGCAGCGAATGCCCGCCCAGCGCGAAGAAGCTGTCCTCCGCCCCCACCCGGTCCAGGCCCAGCACTTCAGCGAACACCTGGCAGGCGATCTCCTCCCGCACCGTGGCCGGCCCGCGGCCCCCCGCCCCGGCCGCCTGCTCGGGGGCGGGCAGGGCACGGCGGTCGATCTTGCCGTTGGGGGTCACCGGCAGCGCGTCCAGCACGGTGAAGGCGGCGGGCATCATGTGCTCGGGCAACCGCCCCGCCGCATAGGCCCGCACCGCGGCGGCCAGCCCGCCCCGGTCAGCCTCGCCAGAGGCGGGGCCGGGGACCAGGTAGGCGGCCAGCCGCTGATCGCCGGGGGTGTCCTCCCGGACCGTGACCGCGGCCTGGGCCACCCCCGGGCAGGCGGCCAGCACGGCCTCGATCTCACCTGGCTCGATCCGGAACCCGCGCACCTTGACCTGATCATCAGCGCGGCCCGCGAACTCCAGCTGCCCGTCCGGCCGCCACCGGGCCAGGTCCCCGGTCCGGTACATCCGCTCACCGGGCAAGAACGGGCACGCGGTGAACCGCTCCGCGGTCAGCCCGGCCCGCCCCAGGTACCCCCGGGCCAGCCCCGCCCCCGCCACGTACAGCTCCCCCGCCACCCCCGCCGGCACCGGGCCCAGCCACCGGTCCAGCACGAACACCCGCGCATTAACCACCGGCGACCCGATCGGCACCACCCCCGCGCCCGCACCAGCCGGCAGCACGCCGCTCATCGTCGCGCAGATCGTCACCTCAGTGGGACCGTACGCATTGACCATCACCCGCCCCGGCGCCCACCGCGCCACCAGATACCCCGCGCACTCCTCCCCCGCCGCAACCAAGACCAGCCCCTCCGGCAGCCCGCCGGCCGGCAACGCCGCCAGCGCCGCCGGGGTAACCGTCAGATGCGTCACCCGCTGCCGCCCGCAGATACCCCCCAGATCCTCCACCGCCAGCCCCGGCTCCACCACCAGCACCGCCCCCGACAGCAACGCCATGAACAACTCCGAGACCGCCGCATCAAACCCCACCGCCGCGAACTGCAGCACCCGGCTCACACCCGACACCGCAAACCGCTCAATCTGCGCCGCGGTAATACTGGCCAGCCCGCCATGACAGACCACCACCCCCTTCGGCACCCCCGTCGACCCCGACGTATAAATCACATACGCCGGATGACGTGCCACCAGCGGCCGCACCCGGTCCCCGTCGGTCACCGGCCCGGCACCCAGACCCGCCAGCTGAACCCTGGTCTGCAGGCCGGGGAGCACGATCACCGGCACATCCGCCGTCCCGGCCAGCACTCCCGCCGCCGCCTGCTCATCGGCCAGCACGCACACCGGCCGGGCATCGGCGAGCATGAACCCGACCCGGTCCGCGGGGTAGGCGGGATCGACCGGCAGGTAGGCCGCGCCGGCCTTGACCACGCCCAGCAGCGCGGCCACCATGGCCGCGGACCGGCCCATCACCACCGCCACCACCGACTCCGGGCCCGCGCCCCGCCCGGCCAGCAGCCGCGCCACCCGGCTCGAAGCAGCATCTAGCCCCGCATAGCTCAGCTGCTCGCCACCGCAGACCACCGCGACCGCATCCGGTGTACGCGCCACCTGCGCCGCGAACAGGTCCGCCAGCGTGGATGCCGGGATATCCCGCGCCGTGTCATTCCACCCGCACAGGATCTGCTCCCGCCCGGCGCCGTCCAGCACCGGCACCCGGCGCAGCGCGGTCCCCGGCGCCTCCTCCAGCACCGAGACCAGACCCTGCGCCGCGGTCAGCACCAGCTCGCACACCAGCCCCGGATCAGCCGGCAACACCGTCAGCGCGCTAACCCAGAACTGCGGCGCGGCGTCATTCACCGACACCGCCACGGGATAATTGGTCCGCTCCCCGCCGGTGACCACGCTGATCCCGCCCAGCCCGGCACGGGGCCCGGACCCAGCCGGACGGAAATACCGGTAATTGAACATCGTGGTGAACAGCGGGGCCGGCGCGGCCACGCCGCTGGCCTGCTGCGCCAGGGACAGCGGCGCATGCTCGTGGACCAGCAGCCCGGCCAGCTGATCCCGCATCGCAGTTAGCGCGACACTAACGGGCACCTGCCCGGCAGCGGCCCGGACCGGCAGGGTGTTGATGAACGGGCCCGGCACCCGCTCCCCGCCGGTCCCGGCGTGCATCCGGCCGAACAGCACCGTGCCGAACACCACGTCATCCCGGCCGGACACCGCGGCCAGCACCCGCGCCCACACCAGATGCCACACCGTCGCCGGCGACACTCCCCGCTCCCGCGCCACCGCCCGGATCCGCGACGCCAGCACCGGATCCACCGGCATCTGCGCGTCCGCAACACCAGACCCGTCGCCGTGCACATCGGTGATCCCGAACGCCGCCGTCGGCTCAGACACATCACCCAGCACCTCGGCGAAGTACGTCTCATGCTCTTCACGGGGCATGCCGAGGCGGGCCTGGGCGACGAAGTCGCGGAACGGCACCGGGGCGGGCAGGTCCCTGGCCCGCCCGGCCATCACCGCCGCCACCTCGGTGATCACTAGGTCCATCGCGGTATGGTCCACCGCCAGGTGATGCACCCGCACCAGCGCCAGCCACGCCCCGCCGCCAGCGGGGTCAGCAGTCGCGTGCACGTCCATGAGCGGTGCCCGGCTCAGGTCCATCCGCGGCCCGGCGGCGGCGGTCAGGACCGCGGCCGGGTCCTGGCCTGGTTCTACGGTGACCTCGGTGACTGGCAGGTCCGCGTGCCGCCATACCACCTGGACCGGCTCGGGCAGCCCGTCCCAGGCCAGCGACGTCCGGTAGATCTCATGCCGGCCGATCACCACGCGCAGCGCGGCCAGGAACTCCTCGAGCCGGTCCCGCAACGCGAACCGCAGCACCGCTGCCAGCACATACGGGTCGGCAGCGCCGGTCCCGGCGCCGAGCGCCGCGTGGAAGAACATGCCTTCCTGCAGCGGGGCCAGCGGATAGATTTCGGCCACGTTCCCCGCGCCGCCATCCACCCCGGCGGTAATCCGCCTGATCTGCCGCCGGGTGAGCTGGACCAGGGGCAGCATCGCCGGGGTGATGCGCTCCGCGCCTTGCGCGGGGATCAGGCGGGGCGGGACCGGGACCGCGTCCGGGCCGGCCTCGACGGCCAGCTGGGCCGGGGTCGGCGCCGCGAACAGCGCCCGCACCGAGACCGCCAGGCCCCGCTCCCGCAGCCGCCGCGCCAGCGTCACCGCCAGCAGCGAATGCCCGCCCAGCGCGAAGAAATCATCCTCCGGCCCGGCCCGGTCCACGCCGAGAACCTCAGCGAAGACCTGGCACACGATCTCTTCCTGCATCGTGGCCGGCCCGCGGCCCCCCGCCCCGGCCGCCTGCTCGGGGGCGGGCAGGGCGCGGCGGTCGATCTTGCCGTTGGGGGTCACCGGCAGCGCGTCCAGCACGGTGAAGGCGGCGGGCATCATGTGCTCGGGCAGCCGCCCCGCCGCGTAGGCCCGCACCGCGGCGGCCAGCCCGCCCCGGTCAGCCTCGCCGGAGGCGGGGTCCGGGACCAGGTAGGCGGCCAGCCGCTGATCGCCGGGGGTGTCCTCCCGGACCGTGACCGCGGCCTGGGCCACCCCCGGGCAGGCGGCCAGCACGGCCTCGATCTCACCTGGCTCGATCCGGAACCCGCGCACCTTGACCTGGTCATCAGCGCGGCCCGCGAACTCCAGCTGCCCGTCCGGCCGCCACCGGGCCAGGTCCCCGGTCCGGTACATCCGCTCACCGGGCAAGAACGGGCACGCGGTGAACCGCTCCGCGGTCAGCCCGGCCCGCCCCAGGTACCCCCGGGCCAGCCCCGCCCCCGCCACGTACAGCTCCCCCGCCACCCCCGCCGGCACCGGGCCCAGCCACCGGTCCAGCACGAACACCCGCGCATTAACCACCGGCGACCCGATCGGCACCACCCCCGCGCCCGCCGGCAGCGGCCCGCTCGTCGTGGCCATCACCGTCACCTCAGTCGGCCCGTACGCATTAACCATCACCCGCCCCGGCGCCCACCGCCCCGCCAGCTCCGGCCCGCACGCCTCCCCGCCCACGATCAGCACACCCAGATCCGCGAACCGCGCCCCGGCCACACTGGCCAGCGCCGACGGCGAGATCAGCGCATGACTGACCCGCTGCACCCCCAGCACCGCAGCCAGCTGATCCCCCGCCACCGGCCCGCCCGCCGGGAGCACCAGCACCCCGCCCCCGGTCAGCGCCAGGCACAACTCCAGCACGCTGGCATCAAAGCCCGCCGCCGCGAACTGCAGCACCCGGCACCCCGGCCCCCCCGCGAACCGCTCCGCCACCGACACCGCGAACCCCGCCAGCCCCGCATGCGTCACCACCACCCCCTTCGGGGTCCCGGTCGACCCCGACGTGTAAATCACGTACGCCGGATGACCCGCCACCAGCGGCCCGACCCGGTCCCCATCCGACACCGGGCCGCCATCCAGACCCGCCAGCAGAACCCTGGTCGCCGGATCGCCCGGCACGATCACCGGCACCCCGCCCAGCACCGCCGCCACCCCCGGATCAGCCAGCACCCCGCCCGCGGCCTCCTCATCAGCCAGCACGCACACCGGCCCGGCATCAGCCAGCATGAACCCCACCCGCCCCGCCGGATACGACGGATCCACCGGCAGATACGCCGCCCCCGCCTTCACCACCCCCACCAGCGCCGCCACCAGAGCGGCCGACCGGCCCATCACCACCGCCACCACCGACTCCGGACCCGCACCCCGCCCGGCCAGCAACCGCGCCACCCGGCCCGACGCCGCATCCAGCCCCCCGTACGTCACCTGCACATCCCCGCACACCACCGCCACCGCATCCGGGCACGCCGCCGCCTGCACCCCGAACAAATCCCCCAGCGTCGACGCCGGCACATCCCGCGCCGTCGCATTCCACCCGGCGACGATCAGCTCCCGCAGCACCGGATCGAGCACCGGCACCCGGCACAACGCCGTCCCCGGCGCCCCCTCCAGCACCGACACCAGACCCTGCGCCGCCGCCAGCACCAAACCGCACACCAGGTCAGGATCAGCCGGCGAGACGACCTGGGCAAGCAGCTGAAACCCTGCACCGGCAACATCCACCGACAATGTCACCGGGAAGTTGTTCCGCTCCCGGCCGGTGACCACGCTGATGCCAGCCAGCCCGGCCAGGTCCGGCCCGGCCGCAACCGGGCGGATGTACCGGTAGTTGAACAGGTTCGTAAGCAGAGGCGTCGGCGCCGCCACGCCGCTGGCCTGCTGGGCCAGCGTCAGCGGGGCATGCTCATGGACCAGCAGCCGGGCCAGCTGGTCCCGCATCGCCGCCAGCGCCTGCCCGGCCGGCACCAGCCCGACGGCCGCGCGGACCGGCAGCGTGTTGATGAACGGGCCCGGGACCAGTTCCCCGCCGGTCCCGGCGTGCATCCGGCCGAACAGCACCGTGCCGAACACCACATCATCCCGGCCCGCCACCGCGGCCAGCACCCGCGCCCACACCAGATGCCACACCGTCGCCGGCGACACTCCCCGCTCCCGCGCCACCGCCCGCACCCGCGACGCCAGCTCGTCAGGCACCTGGACCCGGGCCTCGCCGGTGGCGGTCCCGTCCTCGTGCACGTTCGTGATGCCGAACGGCGCGGTCGGCTCGGTCACATCGGCGAGCAGCCCGGCAAAGTAGGCCTCATGTTCCGCCCGCGGTGTGCCGAGGCGGGCCTGGGCGACGAAGTGGCGGAACGGGACCGGGGCGGGCAGTTCCCCGGCCCGTCCGGCCAGGACCGCCGCCACTTCTCCGGTCACCATGTCCAGCGCGGTATGGTCCATCACCAGGTGATGCACCCGCACCAGCGCCACCCACGACCCATCCGGCTCAGCGGCCACATGCAGGTCCATGAGCGGTGCCCGGCTCAGGTCCATCCGCGGCCCGGCCGCGGCGGCCAGGACCGCGGCCGGGTCCTGGCCTGGTTCCATGGTGACCTCGGTGACTGGCAGGTCCGCGTGCCGCCATACCACCTGGACCGGCTCGGGCAGCTCGTCCCAGGCCAGCGACGTCCGGTAGATCTCATGCCGGCCGATCACCACGCGCAGCGCGGCCGCGAAGTCCTCGAGCCGGACCCGGGACGCGAACCGCAGCACCAGCGGCAGCGCGTAGGGGTCCCGCTCGCCATCGCGCGCACCCAGAGCCGCGTGGAAGAACATGCCTTCCTGCAGCGGGGCCAGCGGGTAGATCTCGGCCAGGTTCCCAGCCCCGCCCTCAACCCCCGCGCAGATCTCGTCGACTTGCTCCTGGGACAGCTGGACCAGGGGCAGCATCGCGGGGGTGATGCGCTCCGCGCCTTGCGCGGGGATCAGGCGGGGCGGGACCGGGACCGCGTTCCGGGCCGGCCTCGACGGCCAGCTGGGCCGGGGTCGGCGCCGCGAACAGCGCCCGCACCGAGACCGGCAGGCCCCGCTCCCGGAGCCGTTCGGCCAGCGTCACCGCGAGCAGCGAATGCCCGCCCAGCGCGAAGAAACTGTCCTCCGCCGAGACCCGGTCCACGCCGAGGACCTCGGCGAAGACCTGGCACACGATCTCTTCTTGCATGGTGGCCGGTCCCCGGCCGGCGCCGGCGGTGTACTCGGGGGCGGGCAGGGCGCGGCGGTCGATCTTGCCGTTGGGGGTCACCGGCAGCACGTCCAGCACGGTGAAGGCGGCGGGCATCATGTGCTCGGGCAACCGCCCGCCCGCGTAGGCCCGGACCGCGGCGGCCAGCCCGTCCCGGTCAGCGGCCCTGCCGGGATCAGTCCCGGCGGCGGGGCCGACGCCCGCGTCCGGGTCGGCCCCGGCGGCGGCGCCGGCCAGGTCCGGGACCAGGTAGGCGGCCAGCCGCTGATCGCCGGGGGTGTCCTCCCGGACCGTGACCGCGGCCTGGGCCACCCCCGGGCAGGCGGCCAGCACGGCCTCGATCTCACCTGGCTCGATCCGGAACCCGCGCACCTTGACCTGGTCATCAGCGCGGCCCGCGAACTCCAGCTGCCCGTCCGGCCGCCACCGGGCCAGGTCCCCGGTCCGGTACATCCGCTCACCGGGCAAGAACGGGCACGCGGTGAACCGCTCCGCGGTCAGCCCGGCCCGCCCCAGGTACCCCCGGGCCAGCCCCGCCCCCGCCACGTACAGCTCCCCCGCCACCCCCGCCGGCACCGGGCCCAGCCACCGGTCCAGCACGAACACCCGCGCATTAACCACCGGCGACCCGATCGGCACCACCCCCGCGCCCGCCGGCAGCGGCCCGCTCGTCGTGGCCATCACCGTCACCTCAGTCGGCCCGTACGCATTAACCATCACCCGCCCCGGCGCCCACCGCCCCGCCAGCTCCGGCCCGCACGCCTCCCCGCCCACGATCAGCACACCCAGATCCGCGAACCGCGCCCCGGCCACACTGGCCAGCGCCGACGGCGAGATCAGCGCATGACTGACCCGCTGCACCCCCAGCACCGCAGCCAGCTGATCCCCCGCCACCGGCCCGCCCGCCGGGAGCACCAGCACCCCGCCCCCGGTCAGCGCCAGGCACAACTCCAGCACGCTGGCATCAAAGCCCGCCGCCGCGAACTGCAGCACCCGGCACCCCGGCCCCCCCGCGAACCGCTCCGCCACCGACACCGCGAACCCCGCCAGCCCCGCATGCGTCACCACCACCCCCTTCGGGGTCCCGGTCGACCCCGACGTGTAAATCACGTACGCCGGATGACCCGCCACCAGCGGCCCGACCCGGTCCCCATCCGACACCGGGCCGCCATCCAGACCCGCCAGCAGAACCCTGGTCGCCGGATCGCCCGGCACGATCACCGGCACCCCGCCCAGCACCGCCGCCACCCCCGGATCAGCCAGCACCCCGCCCGCGGCCTCCTCATCAGCCAGCACGCACACCGGCCCGGCATCAGCCAGCATGAACCCCACCCGCCCCGCCGGATACGACGGATCCACCGGCAGATACGCCGCCCCCGCCTTCACCACCCCCACCAGCGCCGCCACCAGAGCGGCCGACCGGCCCATCACCACCGCCACCACCGACTCCGGACCCGCACCCCGCCCGGCCAGCAACCGCGCCACCCGGCCCGACGCCGCATCCAGCCCCCCGTACGTCACCTGCACATCCCCGCACACCACCGCCACCGCATCCGGGCACGCCGCCGCCTGCACCCCGAACAAATCCCCCAGCGTGGCAGCAGGAACGTCACGGGCGGTGTCATTCCACCCGCACAGCACCTGCTCCCGCTCCGCCCCGCCCAGCACCGGCACCCGGCGCAGCCGGATCTGCGGGTCACCGGCAACCGCGGCCAGCACCCCGGCCAGCCGGCCGCTGATCGCCTCCGCAGTGGCCCGGTCGAACATGTCCGCCGCCACCGTGACCGTCCCGTGCAGCCCGGCCGGGGCCCCGCCCGCGCCGAAAGCCTCGGCAACAGTGACCGACACGTCGAACTTGGCCGCCTCAGTACCAGCCGGCAGCACCGCAGCCTGCAACCCCGGCAGGTCCAGCCGCGGCACCGCGGTGTTCTGCACCGCGATCATGACCTGGAACAAGGGATGACGGGCCAGGCTCCGCTCCGGAGCCAAGATCTCCACCAGCCGCTCGAACGGCACATCTTGATGATCAAGAGCGGCCAGCACCCGGTCCCGGACCCGGCCCAGCACCTCAGCGAACGACGGATCACCCGACACATCAGTACGGATCACCAAGGTATTGACGAAGAACCCGACCAGGTTATCAAGCGCCTCATCGGTCCGCCCCGCCACCGGCGACCCAGCCGGGATATCCGTCCCCGCACCCAGCCGCGACAACAGCACCGCCACCGCCGCATGCATGATCATGAACAACGTCACCCCGTGCGCCCGGGCCAGCGCAGCCAGCTCACCATGCACCCCGGCCGGAACCCGCACCGGCACAGAACAGCCCCGGAAACTAGCCACCGCCGGACGCGGCCGGTCAGCAGGCAGCGCCAGCTCAGCCGGAACCCCCGCCAGCGCCTCCCGCCAGTACCGGGCCTGCCCGGCCAGCACACTGCCCGGATCATCCTCATCACCCAGCAGCTCCCGCTGCCACAGCGCATAATCCGCGTACTGCACCGGCAGCGGCTCCCACCCCGGCACCCGCCCAGCCCGCCGCGCCGCATACGCCACCGCCAGATCCCGCGCCAGCGGCCCCTGCGACCACGCATCCCCCGCAATGTGATGCACCACCATCACCAGCACATGCACCCCCGGCCCAGCCGCCAGCAGCCGCACCCGCCACGGCACCTCACCAGCCAGATCAAACGGCCGCGCCACCTCAGCAGCCACCACCCCGGCAACCTCCGCCTCCGAGACCTCAGCCACCGGCAGCTCGAACCGCACCTCCTCCGCACCCAAAACCCGCTGATACGGCTCCCCGCCCACCGCCGGGAACACCGTCCGCAACACCTCATGCCGCCCCGCCACATCCCCCAGCGCCGCACCCAGCGCCACCCGGTCCAGATCCCCCGCCAGCCGCAACGCCACCGGGATGTTGTACGTCGCCGACGGCCCCTCCAGCTGCCACAAAAACCACAACCGCCGCTGCGCAAACGACAAAGGGATCATCAGGACTCCTTTTCATCCCTGGCTCTTGGCCGCAATGCGGGCCTGGGCCTGGCCATCTCTTGATCTCGGAATCGGAAGTAGTCAGCGAGTCCAGCTGCGGTGGGCGCCTCGAACAGCACCCGGACCGGGAGTTCGGTGCCCAGCACCACCCGGATCCGGCTCACCAGCCGGGTGGCCAGCAGCGAGTGCCCGCCCAGCGCGAAGAAGTCATCCTCCGGGCCGACCCGGTCCAGGCCGAGCACGTCCGCGAACACGCCACACAGGATCTCTTCTTGCATGGTGGCCGGTCCCCGGCCGGCGCCGGCGGTGTACTCGGGGGCGGGCAGGGCGCGGCGGTCGATCTTGCCGTTGGGGGTCACCGGCAGCGCGTCCAGCACGGTGAAGGCGGCGGGCATCATGTGCTCGGGCAACCGCCCGGCCGCGTAGGCCCGCACCGCGGCGGCCAGCCCGCCCCGGTCAGTCCCGGCGGCGGGGCCGACGCCCGCGCCCGGGTCGGCCCCGGCGGCGGCGCCGGCCAGGTCCGGGACCAGGTAGGCGGCCAGCCGCTGATCGCCGGGGGTGTCCTCCCGGACCGTGACCGCGGCCTGGGCCACCCCCGGGCAGGCGGCCAGCACGGCCTCGATCTCACCTGGCTCGATCCGGAACCCGCGCACCTTGACCTGATCATCAGCGCGGCCCGCGAACTCCAGCTGCCCGTCCGGCCGCCACCGGGCCAGGTCCCCGGTCCGGTACATCCGCTCACCGGGCAAGAACGGGCACGCGGTGAACCGCTCCGCGGTCAGCCCGGCCCGCCCCAGGTACCCCCGGGCCAGCCCCGCCCCCGCCACGTACAGCTCCCCCGCCACCCCCGCCGGCACCGGGCCCAGCCACCGGTCCAGCACGAACACCCGCGCATTAACCACCGGCGACCCGATCGGCACCACCCCCGCGCCCGCACCGCCGGCAGCACGCCGCTCATCGTCGCGCAGATCGTCACCTCAGTCGGACCGTACGCATTCGACCATCACCCGCCCCGGCGCCCACCGCGCCACCAGATACCCCGCGCACTCCTCCCCCGCCGCAACCAAGACCAGCCCCTCCGGCAGCCCGCACGGCCTGACAACGCCGCCAGCGCCGCCGGGGTAACCGTCAGATGCTCACCCGCTGCCGCCCGCAGATACCCCCCAGATCCTCCACCGCCAGCCCCGGCTCCACCACCAGCACCGCCCCCGACAGCAACGCCATGAACAACTCCGAGACCGCCGCATCAAACCCCACCGCCGCGAACTGCAGCACCCGGCTCACACCCGACACCGCAAACCGCTCAATCTGCGCCGCGGTAATACTGGCCAGCCCGCCATGACAGACCACCACCCCCTTCGGCACCCCCGTCGACCCCGACGTATAAATCACATACGCCGGATGACGTGCCACCAGCGGCCGCACCCGGTCCCCGTCGGTCACCGGCCCGGCATCCAGACCCGCCAGCTCGAACCCTGGTCTGCAGGCCCCGGCAGCCCGCTCAGCCCGGCACACCGCCGGCCCGGCCAGCACTCCCGCCGCCGCCTGCTCATCAGCCAGCACGCACACCGGCCCGGCATCGGCGAGCATGAACCCGACCCGGTCCGCCGGATAGGCCGGATCCACCGGCAGGTACGCCGCGCCCGCCTTGACCACGCCCAGCAGCGCGGCCACCATCGCCGCCGACCGGCCCATCACCACCGCCACCACCGACTCCGGGCCCGCGCCCCGCCCGGCCAGCAGCCGCGCCACCCGGCTCGAAGCAGCATCTAGCCCCGCATAGCTCAGCTGCTCGCCACCGCAGACCACCGCGACCGCATCCGGCGTACGCGCCACCTGCGCCGCGAACAGGTCCGCCAGCGTGGATGCCGGGATATCCCGCGCCGTGTCATTCCACCCGCACAGGATCTGCTCCCGCCCGGCGCCGTCCAGCACCGGCACCCGGCGCAACGCGGTCCCCGGCGCCTCCTCCAGCACCGAGACCAGACCCTGCGCCGCCGCCAGCACCAGCCCGCACACCAGGCCCGGGTTGACCAGGGACGCCGTCAGCACGGTAATCGAGAACTCGGCCCGGCGTCATCCACCGACACCGTCACCGGGTAATTCGTCCGCTCCTGACCCGACAGCACGCTCGATCACCATCCAGGCCAGCCGCGGCGTGCCCGTCAGGCCGTCCGTGTCGGTAGTTGAACAGCGTGGTGAACAGCGGGGCCGGCGCGGCCACGCCGCTGGCCTGCTGGGCCAGGGACAGCGGCGCATGCTCGTGGACCAGCAGCCCGGCCAGCTGGTCCCGCATCGCGGCCAGCGCCTGCCCGGCGGGGACCTGCCCGGCTGCCATCCGGACCGGCAGCGTGTTGATGAACGGGCCCGGCACCTGGCCCGCGCCGGTCCCGGCGTGCATCCGGCCGAACAGCACCGTGCCGAACACCACGTCATCCCGGCCGGACACCGCGGCCAGCACCCGCGCCCACACCAGATGCCACACCGTCGCCGGCGACACCCCGGCCGCCCGTGCCACACCCCGGATCCGCACCGCCAGCCCATCCGGCACGGCGGCGTGCGCCTCGCGGGTGTCGGACCCGTCGCCGTGTACGTCGGTGATGCCGAAGGCCGCGGTCGGTTCGGTCACGTCGGCCAGCAGCGCGGCGAAGTACTCCTCATGCTCGGCCCTGGGCACCCCGAGCCGGGCCTGGGCGACGAAGTCCCGGAACGGAACCGGGGCGGGCAGGTCCCCGGTCCTCCCGGCCAGCACGGCGGCGACCTCCCCGGTCACCAGGTCCATCGCGGTATGGTCCATCACCAGGTGATGCACCCGGAGCAAGGCCAGCCAGGATCCGTCGGGGTCGGCGGTTACGTGCAGGTCTATGAGGGGTGCGTGGCTCAGGTTCATCCGGGGTCCGGCTGCTGCGGTCAGTGCCGCGGCGGGGTCCTGGCCTGGTCTGGTGGTGACCTGGGTGACGGGCAGGTCGGCGTGCCGCCAGATGACCTGGACCGGCTCGGGCAGCCCGGCCCAGGCCAGCGAGGTCCGGTAGATCTCATGGCGGGCGATCACCAGCCGCAGCGCGGCGGTGAAGTCCTCGAGCCGGTCCCGGGACGCGAACCGGACCTGGACCGGCCGCAGGTACGGGTCGGCAGCGCCGGTCCCCGCGCCCAGCGCCGCGTGGAAGAACATGCCTTCCTGGACCGGGGCCAGCGGGTAGATCTCCGCCACATTCTGCGCCCCGCCCGGCACTGCCGCGCAGACCTCGTTGACCTGCTCCTGGGTCAGCGCCACCAGCGGCAGCATCACCGCGGTGATCCGGTCCGTGCCCTGCGCGGGGACCAGCCGCGGCGGCACCGCGACCGCGTCGTCCCCGGCCTCGGCAGCCAGCAGCGCCGGGGTCGGCGCCGCGAACAGCGCCCGCACCGACACCGCCACGCCCCGCTCCCGCAGCCGCTCGGCCAGCATGACCGCCAGCAGCGAATGCCCGCCCAGCGCGAAGAAACTGTCCTCGGCCCCCACCCGGTCCGCGCCCAGCACCTCGGCGAAGACCTGGCACACGATCTCCTCCCGGACCGTGGCCGGACCCCGCCCCGCACCCCCGGCCGCCTGCCCGGGGACGGGCAGCGCCCGCCGGTCCACCTTCCCGTTCACCGTCAGCGGCAACGCCGCCAGCACCGTGATAGTGCCCGGCACCATGTACTCCGGCAGCCGCCCCGCCGCGAACACCCGCACCGCCCCGGCCAGCTCCCCGGGGTCGCCGGGATCGCGCCCGGCCGGGACTACGTAGCCGGCCAGCCGCTTATCACCGGGGGTGTCCTCCCGCACCGTGACCGCGGCCTGCGCCACCCCCGGCGCGGCGGCCAGCACCGCCTGAACCTCACCCAGCTCGATCCGGAACCCGCGCACCTTGACCTGGTCATCAGCGCGGCCCGCGAACTCCAGCACCCCGCCGGGCCGCCACCGGGCCAGGTCCCCGGTCCGGTACATCCGCTCGCCGCCCCCGAACGGGCACGCCACGAACCGCTCCGCGGTCAGCCCCGCCCGCCCCAGGTACCCCCGGGCCAGCCCCGCCCCCGCCACATACAGCTCACCCGCGGCCCCCGGCGGCACCGGGCACAGCCACCGGTCCAGCACGAACACCCGCGTATTAGCCACCGGCGACCCGATCGGCACCGCACCAGAGCCCGCCCCGCCCGGCCGGCACGCAAACCCCGTCGCATCAGCCATCACCTCAGCGGACCCGTACAAATTCAGCACCACCGCACCAGGCAGCACCCGGCGGAACTGACCCAGCAACCCGGCCGGGAACTCCTCCCCGCTGACCGTCCAGGTCATCCCCCCCGCCAGCCGCACCCCGCCAGCCGCCACCGCGTCAGTGATCACCCGCAGCAGCGACGGCACCACCACCACCCGCGACACCCGCCAGGCCGCCAGCAACCCCGCCAGCAGCCGCGCATCCCGCAGCTCCTCCTCCCCCGCCACCACCACGGCCACCCCGGCCAGCAACGGCCCGAACACCTGCCACACCGCATCACCGAACCCCAGCGCAGTGGTATGACACGACACCTCCCCCGCCGCGAACGGATACTCCCGCCACATCCACCCCAGCCGGTTCACCACCGACCGGTGCGACCCCGCCACCCCCTTGGGCACCCCCGTCGACCCCGACGTATAAATCACATACACCGGATGACCCGCCACCAGCCGCCCCCGCCGGTCCCCATCGGTCACCGGCCCCCCACCCAGACCCGCCAGCCGCACCCTGGTCTGCGGGTCGCCAGGCACAACCACCGGCACGTCCGCCGTCTCGGCTAGGACCCCAGCCGCCTGCGGATCAGCCAGCACGCATACCGGCCCCGCATCGGCGAGCATGTACCTGATCCGCTCCGCGGGATAGGCCGGATCCACCGGCAGATAGGCAGCGCCGGCCTTGACCACCGCCAGCAGCGCGGTCACCATGCCCGCGGACCGGCCCATCACCACCGCCACCACCGACTCCGGGCCCGCACCCCGCCCGATCAGCAGCCGCGCCAGACGGCTGGAGGCCGCATCCAGCCCCGCATAGCTCAGCTGCACCTCCCCCGACACCACCGCCACCGCATCCGGGGATACCGCCGCCCGCGCCGCGAACAAGTCCGCCAGCGTGGCCGCCGGGATATCGCCGGCGGTGTCATTCCACCCGGCCAGCACCTGCTCCCGTCCGGCGGCGTCCAGCACCGGCACCCGGCACAACGCCATACCCGGCGCCCCCTCCAGCACCGACACCAGACCCTCCGCCGCCGCCAGCACCAAACCGCACACCAGCCCCGGATCAGCCGGCGACACCGCCAGCACATCCACCCCGAACCCATCCCCGGTATCATCCACCGACACCGTCACCGGATAATTCGTCCATTCCTGGCCCGAGAGCGGCTCGATGCCATCCAGCCCCGCCGCGGCACGGCTGCCGGGCTGGGCGTACCGGTAGTTCAGCAGCGTGGTGAACAACGGCGCCGGCGCGATCACGCCGCTGGCCTGCTGAGCCAGGATCAGCGGGGCGTGCTCGTGCACGAGCAGCCCGGCCAGCTGGGACGCCATCGCGGCCAGCGCTTCCCTGGCCGGGACCTGCCCGGCCCCGGCCCGGACCGGCAGGGTATTGATGAACGGGCCCGGCACCCGGCCCGCGCCGGTCCCGGCGTGCATCCGGCCGAACAGCACCGTCCCGAACACCACATCATCACGGCCCGACACCGCGGCCAGCACCCGCGCCCACACCAGATGCCACACCGTCGCCGGGGACACCCCCGAATCCCGCGCCACACCCCGCACCCGCCCGGACAGCACCGGGTCCACCAGGGCCCGGGCCCCAGTAGCGCCAGAACCGTCCCCGTGCACGTCGGTGATCCCGAACGCCGCGGTCGGCTCGGTCACATCACCCAGCAGCCCGCCGAAGTACTCCTCATGCTCGGCCCGCGGCATCCCCAGCCGGGCCTGGGCGACGAAGTCCCGGAACGGCACCGGGGTCGGCAGGTCCGCGGCCCGCCCGGCCAGGACCGCCGCGATCTCCCCGGTGACCAGGTCCAGCGCGGTATGGTCGGCCACCAGGTGATGCACCCGCACCAGCGCCACCCACGCCCCGTCCGGCTCGGCGGCCGCGTGCACGTCCAGCAGCGGTGCCCGGCCCAGATCCATCCGCAGCCCCGCCGCCCCCGCCAGCGCAGCAGCCGGATCCCGGCCCGGTTCCACGGCGACCTCGGTGACCGGCAGGTCCGCGTGCCGCCACACCACCTGCACCGGCTCAGCCAGCCCGGCCCAGGCCAGCGACGTCCGGTAGACCTCATGCCGGGCAATCACCAGCCGCAGCGCCGCGGTGAAGTCCTCGAGCCGGTCCCGGGAATCGAACCGCAGCACCAGCGGCAGCACGTACGGGTCGGCATCGCCGCTCCCGGCGCCCAGCACGGCGTGGAAGAAGATGCCTTCCTGGAGGGGGGCCAGCGGGTAGATGTCGGCCACGTTCGCCGGGCCGCCGGGGACCTGGGCGCAGATCTGGCTGATCTGGTCCTGGGTGAGCTGTACCAGCGGCAGCATCGCCGGGGTGATGCGGTCGGTGCTGCCGGGGACCAGGCGGGGCGGCACCGGGACCGGGTCGTCGCCGGTCTCGGCGGCGAGCTGGGCGGGGGTGGGGGCGGCGAACAGGGCCCGGACCGAGACCGGCAGGCCCCGGTCGCGGAGCCGTTCGGCGAGGGTGACCGCGAGCAGGGAGTGCCCGCCCAGGGCGAAGAAGCTGTCCTCCGCCCCCACCCGGTCCACGCCGAGGACTTCGGCGAACACCTGGCAGGTGATCTCCTCGGCGACGGTGGCCGGGCCCCGCCCGGCGCCTGCGGCCGCACTGTCCGGGGCGGGCAGCGCCCGGCGGTCGGTCTTCCCGCTGACCGTCAGCGGCAGCACCGCAAGCACGGTGATGGTGGCGGGCATCATGAACTCGGGCAGCCGCCCCGCCGCGTACGCGCGCACCGCGGCGGCCAGCTCACCGGGGTCGGCGGGGTCGGCGCCGGCCGGGGCCGGGACGACGTAGGCGGCGAGCCGCTTGTCGCCGGGGGTGTCCTGGCGGACGGTGACCGCGGCCTGGGTGATGCCCGGGGCGGCGGCCAGCACGGCTTCGATCTCGCCGGGCTCGATCCGGAACCCGCGGATCTTGACCTGGTCATCGGCGCGGCCCAGGTACTCCAGCTGGCCGTGCCGGTTCCACCGGGCCAGGTCCCCGGTCCGGTACATCCGCTGGCCCGCCGCGAACGGGCACGCGGTGAACCGCTCCGCGGTCAGCCCGGCCCGCCCGTGATAGCCGCGGGCCAGCCCGGCCCCGGCCACGTACAGCTCCCCGGCCGCCCCCGGCGGCACCGGGCCCAGCCACCGGTCCAGCACGAACAACCGGGTATTGGCCAGCGGGACCCCGATCACGCTGCCCCGCGCCGGGGCCGCCGCGCCCGGCTCCAGCTGATGGCGGGTCACGTAGATGGTCGTCTCGGTCGGCCCGTACATATCCGCCACCACCGCCGCGGGACGGCGGGCGTGCCAGCCCGCCACCCGGCCCGCATCCAGCGCTTCGCCCGCCATGATCACCAGCCGCAGCCCCAGCCGGGTCCCCGCCCGGGCCGCATCAGCCTGATCCAGCTGGTAGAACGCCAACGGGGTCTGGCACAGCACGCTCACCCGCCCGGCGCCCAGCAGGCCCAGCAGATCCTCTGGCGACCGGGACACGGTAAACGGCACCACCACCAGCCGCCCGCCATGGGCCAGCGACCCCCACAGCTCGAACCCGGACACGTCAAAGACCGGCGCGTGGAACCACGCCCACACATCCCCGCCGGTGAACCCGTACGCCGGGCCCGCGCCCGCCACCAGGCCTGCGACACTGGCGTGCGCCACCGCCACGCCCTTGGGCACCCCGGTCGACCCCGACGTATACAGCACATACGCCGGATGCGCCGGGACCAGCGGCCCGGCCCGGTCCGCGCCGGTCACCGGACCCGCACCCAGACCCGCCAGCTGCACCGCCGTCGCCGGGTCAGCGGGCACGATCACCGGCACACCCCCGGCCCCGGCCAGCACCGCAGCGCTGCCGGGATCAGCCAGCATGACCGCCGCCTGCTCATCAGCCAGCACGCACACCGGCCCCGCATCGGCGAGCATGTACCTGATCCGGTCCGCGGGATAGGCCGGATCCACCGGCAGGTACGCCGCGCCCGCCTTGACCACCGCGAGCAGCGCGGCCACCATCGCCGCCGACCGGCCCATCACCACCGCGACCACCGACTCCGGCCCGGCGCCCCGCGCGATCAGCAGCCGGGCCAGGCGGCTGGAGGCCGCATCCAGCCCCGCATAGCTCCACTGCGCATCCCCGCCCACGACCGCCACCGCATCCGGCGTCCGCGCCGCCCGCACCGCGAACAGGTCCGCCAGCGTGGCCGCGGGAACGTCGCGGGCGGTGTCATTCCACCCGCTCAGCACCTGCTCCCGGCCGGCGGCGTCCAGCACCGGAACCTGGCACAGCGCCGTCTGCGGCGCGTCCGCCAGCGCGGCGGCCAGGCCGTCGGCCGCGGCCAGCACCAGGGCGCACACCAGGTCGGGATCAGCCGGCGAGACCGCCAGCACGTCCACCGCGAACCCGTCCCCGGTGTCATCGACCGACACCGTGACCGGGTAGTTGGTCCGCTCCCCGCCGGTCAGCACGCTGATCCCGCCCAGGCCGCCGGGCCCGGCCGCGGCCGGGCGCAGGTGCCGGTAGTTCAGCAGCGTGGTGAACAGCGGCGCGGGGGCGGTCACGCCGCTGGCCTGCTGGGCCACGGTCAGCGGGGCGTGCTCGCGGGCCAGCAGCCCGGCCAGCTGGTCCCGCATCGCGGCCAGCGCCTGCCCGGCCGGGACCTGCCCGGCCCCGGCCCGCACCGGCAGGGTGTTGATGAACGGGCCCGGCACCCGGGCCGCGCTCGTCCCGGCGTGCATCCGGCCGAACAGCACCGTGCCGAACACCACATCATCTCGGCCCGAGACCGCGGCCAGCACCCGCGCCCACACCAGATGCCACACCGTGGCCGGGGACACCCCCGCATCCCGGGCCGCACCCCGGATCCGCGCGGCCAGCCCGCCCGGCACCACCGCGTGGGCCTCGGCGGTCCCGGACCCGTCGCCGTGCACGTCGGTGATCCCGAACGCCGCGGTCGGCTCGGACACATCACCCAGCAGCGCGGCGAAATAGGCCTCATGCTCAGCTCTGAGCGTGCCGAGCCGGGCCTGCGCGACGAAATCCCGGAACGGCACCGGCGCGGGCAGCTGATCGGCCTGCCCGGCCAGCACCGCCGCCACCTCGGTCACCACCAGGTCCAGCGCGGTATGGTCCATCACCAGGTGATGGACCCGCACCAGCGCCACCCACGCCCCATCCGGGGCCGCCGTCACGTGCACGTCGATGAGCGGCGCCCGGCCCAGGTCCATCCGCGGCCCCGCCGCCCCGGCCAGCACCGCGGCCAGATCCCGGCCCGGCTCCAGCATCACCTCGGTGACGGGCAGGGCGGCGTGCCGCCACACCACCTGGACCGGCTCGGGCAGCCCCGCCCAGGCCAGCGACGTCCGGTAGATCTCATGGCGGGCGATCACCAGCCGCAGCGCGGCGGTGAACTCCTCCAGCCGGTCCCGGGACGCGAACCGCAGCACCGACCCCAGCACATACGGGTCAGCAGCCCCGGTCCCGGCGCCCAGCGCCGCGTGGAAGAACATGCCCTCCTGCAACGGGGCCAGCGGGTAGATCTCCGCCACGTTCCCCGCCCCGCCCGGAACCCCCGCGCAGACCTGGTCAACCTGGTCCTGGTCCAGCCGCACCAGCGGCAGCATGACCGGGGTGATCCGCTCCGTCCCCGCCGGGACGAGCCGGGGCGGGACCGGGACCAGGTCCTGGCCGGCCTCGGCCACCAGCCGGGCCGGGGTCGGCGCCGCGAACAGCGCCCGCACCGAGACCGCCAGGCCCCGCTCCCGCAGCCGCTCGGCCAAAGTCATCGCCAGCAGCGAATGCCCGCCCAGCGCGAAGAAACTATCCTCCGCCCCCACCCGGTCCACCCCCAGCACCTCAGCGAACACCCCGCACACGACCTCCTCGGCCACCGTGGCCGGGCCCCGCCCCGCACCCGCGCCCGCGGCCACGCCGCCGGGGGCGGGCAGCGCCCGCCGGTCCACCTTCCCGTTCGCCGTCAACGGCAGCCCCTGAAGCACGGTGACCGTGCCCGGCACCATGTACTCCGGCAGCCGCCCCGCCGCGAACACCCGCACCCCGGCAGCCAGCTCCCCAGGATCGGCCGGTCCCCCGGCCGGGTCCGGGACCACGTAGGCGGCCAGCCGCTTACCGCCCGGGACCTCCTCCCGGACCGTCACCGCGGCCTGCGCCACCCCCGGGCAGGCGGCCAGGACCGCCTCGACCTCGCCCGGCTCGATCCGGAACCCGCGGATCTTGACCTGCTCATCGGCGCGGCCCGCGAACTCCAGCACCCCGTCCGGCCGCCACCGGGCCAGGTCCCCGGTCCGGTACATCCGCTCGCCGGGCACGAACGGGCACGCGGTGAACCGCTCCGCCGTCAACGCGGGCCGCCCGTGATACCCCCGCGCCAGCCCCGCCCCCGCCACATACAACTCCCCCGCCACCCCCGCCGGCACCAGGCCCAGCCACCGGTCCAGCACAAACACCTTGGTATCAGCGATCGGCCGGCCTACCGGGATCCCCGCGCTGGCCGTCACGTCCGGCGCCTGCACCAGCTGCGTCGCGGTGAACGTGGTGTTCTCGGTCGGCCCGTACCCGTTCACCAGCCGCACCCCGGGCAGCTGGTCCAGCACCACCCGGCACGCCCCGGCCGGCAGCACATCCCCCCCGGCCAGCAGCCACGACAGCCCGGCCAGCCCCCCCGCCGCGGACTGGGCCACCTCCTGGAACAACCCCGCCGCCAGCCACAGCACGCTGACCCGGCAGGCCGCCAGGAATCGGCCCAGCTCAGCCGGCGACAGCGCCCCCCGCGGCGGTACCGCCAGCACCGCGCCGCACCCCAGCGCACCCCAGATCTCGAAAGTGGCCGCATCGAAGGTGACCGGAGCCAGCTGAGCAACCACCTCACCCCCGCCAAGCTCGATATACCCGCAGCCCCGCACCAGCCGGTCCACCCCCGCATGGGTCACCATCACCGCCTTCGGCACCCCGGTCGACCCCGACGTATACATCACATACGCCAGATCACCCGCCACCAGCCGCCCCCGCCGCTCCCCATCGGTCACCAGCCCCCCATCCAGACCCGCCAGCTGATGCCTGATCTCCTGGTCA
The DNA here is from genome assembly GCA_963787645.1 of uncultured Actinomycetes bacterium. Lineage (GTDB taxonomy): Bacteria > Actinomycetota > Actinomycetes > Streptosporangiales > Streptosporangiaceae > Palsa-504. The sequence continues at coordinate 322,482 of CAWBDS010000011.1, forward strand.
GCGGGCACGATCACCGGCACATCCGCCACCCCGGCCAGCATGACCGCCGCATCCGGGTCAGCCAGCACGCACACCGGCCCCGCATCCGCCAGCATGAACCCCACCCGCCCCGCCGGATACGCCGGATCCACCGGCAGATAAGCAGCCCCCGCCTTCACCACCGCCACCAGCGCCGCCACCATGCCCGCCGACCGGCCCATCACCACCGCCACCACCCGCCCCGGACCCGCACCCCGCCCGATCAGCAGCCGCGCCAGCCGGCTCGACACCGCATCCAGCCCCGCATAGCTCAGCTGCACCTCCCCGCACACCACCGCCACCGCATCCGGAGCCGCCGCCACCTGCACCCCGAACAACTCCGCCAGCGTCACCGCCGGAACACCCCGCGCCGTCTCATTCCACCCGCTGACAACCTGCTCCCGCAGCACCGCATCCAGCACCGGGACCTGACACAACGCCGTCCCCGGCGCACCCTCCAGCACAGCGGCCAGCCCCTCCGCCGCCGCCACCACCAAGGCACACACCAGCCCCGGATCAGCCGGCGACACCGCCAGCACCCCCACCCCGAACCCGTCCCCCGCATCATCCACCAACACCGTCACCGGATAATTCGTCCGCTCCCGGCCAGAGAGCGGCTCGACGCCATCCAGCCCCGCCGCGGCGCGGCTGCCGGGCTGGGCGTACCGGTAGTTCAGCAGCGTGGTGAACAGCGGGGCCGGCGCGATCACGCCGCTGGCCTGCTGGGCCAGCGACAGCGGCGCATGCTCATGGACCAGCAGCCCGGCCAGCTGGGACGCCATCGCGGCCAGCGCCTGCCCGGCCGGGACCTGCCCGGCCCCGGCCCGCACGGGCAGCGTGTTGATGAACGGGCCCGGCACCCGGCCGGCGCCGGTCCCGGCGTGCATCCGGCCGAACAGCACCGTCCCGAACACCACATCATCCCGGCCCGACACCGCGGCCAGCACCCGCGCCCACACCAGATGCCAGACAGTGGCGGGCGACACCCCGGAATCCCGCGCCGCCGCCCGGATCCGCCCGGCCAGCCCGGCGGGGACCACCGCGTGCGCCTCGGCGGTCCCGGACCCGTCGCCGTGCACGTCGGTGATCCCGAACGCCGCCGTCGGCTCGGACACATCACCCAGCAGCGCGGCGAAATACGCCTCATGCTCAGCCCTGGGCACCCCGAGCCGGGCCTGCGCCACGAAATCACGGAACGGCACCGGCTCGGGCAAGTCCCCGGCCCGCCCCGCCAGCACCGCCGCCACCTCGGTCACCACCAGATCCAGCGCGGTATGGTCCATCACCAGGTGATGCATCCGGAGCAGCGCCAGCCAGGCTCCGTCCGGGGCCGCTGCCGCGTGCAGGTCCATGAGCGGTGCCCGGCTCAGGTCCATCCGCGGCCCCGCCGCGCCCGCCAGCACGGCAGGCAGGTCGTCCTGGCCGGGCTCCGGCATCACCTCGGTGACGGACAGGTCCGCGTGCCGCCACACCACCTGCACCGGCTCGGGCAGCCCGGCCCAGGCCAGCGACGTCCGGTAGACCTCATGCCGGGCAATCACCACGCCCAGCGCGGCCGCGAACCCCTCCAGCCGGTCCCGGGAATCGAACCGCAGCAGCACCGGTAGCACGTACGGGTCGGCATCGCCGGTTCCAGCGCCCAGTGCCGCGTGGAAGAAGATGCCTTCCTGGAGGGGGGCCAGGGGGTAGATGTCGGCTACGTTCGCCGGGCCGCCGGGGACCTGGGCGCAGATCTGGCTGATCTGGTCCTGGGTGAGCTGGACCAGGGGCAGCATGGCCGGGGTGATGCGGTCGGTGCTGCCGGGGATCAGGCGGGGCGGGACCGGGACCGGGTCGTCGCCGGTCTCGGCGGCGAGCTGGGCGGGGGTGGGGGCGGCGAACAGGGCCCGGACCGAGACCGGCAGGCCCCGGTCGCGGAGCCGTTCGGCGAGGGTGACCGCGAGCAGGGAGTGCCCGCCCAGGGCGAAGAAGCTGTCCTCCGCCCCGACCCGGTCCACGCCGAGGACTTCGGCGAACACCTGGCAGGCGATCTCCTCGGCGACCGTGGCCGGGCCCCGGCCCGTGCCTGCGGCCGCACTGTCCGGGGCGGGCAGCGCCCGGCGGTCGGTCTTCCCGCTGACCGTCAGCGGCAGCACCTGAAGCACGGTGATGGTGGCGGGCATCATGAACTCGGGCAGCCGCCCCGCCGCGTAGGCCCGCACCGCCGCGGCCAGCTCACCGGGGTCGGCGGCGGCGGCGGGGACCAGGTAGGCGGCCAGCCGCTTATCCCCGGGGGTGTCCTGGCGGACGGTGACCGCGGCCTGGGCGATGCCCGGGGCGGCGGCCAGCACGGCCTCGATCTCGCCGGGCTCGATCCGGAACCCGCGGATCTTGACCTGGTCATCGGCGCGGCCCAGGTACTCCAGCTGGCCGTGCCGGTTCCACCGGGCCAGGTCCCCGGTCCGGTACATCCGCTGGCCCGCCGCGAACGGGCACGCGGTGAACCGCTCCGCGGTCAGCCCGGCCCGCCCGTGATACCCCCGGGCCAGCCCGGCCCCGGCCACGTACAGCTCCCCGGCCGCCCCCGGCGGCACCGGGCCCAGCCACCGGTCCAGCACGAACAACCGGGTATTGGCCAGCGGGACCCCGATCACGCTGCCCCGCGCCGGGGCCGCCGCGCCCGGCTCCAGCTGATGGCGGGTCACGTAGATGGTCGTCTCGGTCGGCCCGTACATATCCGCCACCACCGCCCCCGCACGCCGCGCCAGCCACCCCGCCACCCGGCCCGCATCCAGCGCCTCCCCCGCCATGATCACCAGCCGCAGCCCCAGCCGGGTCCCCGCCCTAGCCGCATCAGCCTGATCCAGCTGGTAAAACGCCGACGGGGTCTGGCACAGCACACTCACCGCCTCGGCGGCCAGCAGGCCCAGCAGCTCACCCGGCGACCGGGACACGGTAAACGGCACCACCACCAGCCGGGCCCCGTGCCCCAGCGACCCCCACAGCTCGAACCCGGACACGTCAAAGACCGGCGCGTGGAACCACGCCCACACATCCCCGCCGGTGAACTGGTACGCCGGGCCCGCGCCCGCCACCAGGGCCGCCACACTGCCATGAGCCACCGCCACGCCCTTGGGCACCCCGGTCGACCCCGACGTATACAGCACATACGCCGGATGACCCGGGACCAGCGGCCCGGCCCGGTCCGCGTCCGTCACCGGACCCGCACCCAGACCCGCCAGCTGCACCGCCGTCGCCGGGTCAGCGGGCACGATCACCGGCACACCCGCCACCCCCGCCAGGACCCCAGCCGCCTCGCCGTCAGCCAGCACGCACACCGGCCGGGCATCAGCGAGCATGAACCCGACCCGGTCCGCCGGATAGGCCGGATCCACCGGCAGGTACGCCGCACCCGCCTTGACCACCGCCAGCAGCGCCGCCACCATGCCCGCCGACCGGCCCATCACCACCGCCACCACCGACTCGGGGCCCGCGCCCCGCGCGATCAGCAGCCGCGCCAGACGGCTGGAGACAGCATCCAGCCCCGCATAGCTCCACTGCTGCGGGCCGCACACGACCGCCACCGCATCCGGCGTCCGCGCCGCCCGCGCCGCGAACAGGTCCGCCAGCGTCCGCGCCGGGATGTCGCGGGCGGTGTCATTCCATCCGCTCAGCACCTGCTCCCGGCCGGCGGCGTCCAGCACCGGCACCCGGCACAGCGCCGTCTGCGGCGCGTCCGCCAGCGCGGCGGCCAGGCCGTCGGCCGCGGCCAGCACCAAGGCGCACACAAGGTCAGGATCAGCCGGCGAGACCGCCAGCACATCCACCGCGAACCCGTCCCCGGTATCGTCGACCAACACCGTCACCGGGTAATTGGTCCATTCCTGGCCAGAGAGCGGCTCGATGCCATCCAGCCCCGCCGCGGCACGGCTGCCGGGCTGGGCGTACCGGTAGTTCAGCAGCGTGGTGAACAGCGGCGCCGGCGCGATCACGCCGCTGGCCTGCTGGGCCAGCGTCAGCGGGGCATGTTCATGGGCCAGCAGCCCGGCCAGCTGGTCCCGCATCGCGGCCAGCGCTGCCGCGGCGGGCACCTGCCCGGCGGCAGCCCGGACCGGCAGGGTGTTGATGAACGGGCCCGGCACCTGGCCGGCGCCGGTCCCGGCGTGCATCCGGCCGAACAGCACCGTGCCGAACACCACGTCATCCCGGCCGGAGACCGCGGCCAGCACCCGCGCCCACACCAGATGCCACACCGTCGCCGGCGACACCCCCGCATCCCGCGCCACATCCCGGATCCGCCCGGACAGCCCGTCCGGCACCGGCACGCGAGCATCAGCGACATCGGACCCGTCCCCGTGTATATCGGTGATCCCGAACGCCGCGGTCGGCTCGGACACATCACCCAGCAGCGCGGCGAAATACGCCTCGTGCTCGGTCCGCGGCATCCCCAGCCGGGCCTGCGCGACGAAATCACGGAACGGCACCGGCACCGGCAGCCGATCGCCCAGCCCGGCCAGGACCGCGGCGACCTCGCCGGTGACCAGGTCCAGGGCGGTATGGTCGGCCACCAGGTGATGCACCCGCACCAGCGCCACCCACGCCCCGTCCGGGGCTGCCGTTACGTGCAGGTCCAGTAGCGGTGCCCGGCTCAGGTCCATCCGCGGCCCCGCCGCCCCCGCCAGCACGGCAGGCAGGTCGTCCCGGCCGGGTTCCGGGATCACCTCGGTGACGGGCAGGTCGGCGTGCCGCCACACCACCTGCACCGGCTCGGGCAGCCCGGCCCAGGCCAGCGACGTCCGGTAGACCTCATGCCGGGCAATCACCAGCCGCAGCGCGGCCGCGAACCCCTCGAGCCGGTCCCGGGAATCGAACCGCAGCACCGACGCCAGCACGTAGGGGTCGGCATCGCCGGTCCCGGCGCCCAGCACGGCGTGGAAGAAGATGCCTTCCTGGAGGGGGGCTAGGGGGTAGATGTCGGCTACGTTCGCCGGGCCGCCGGGGACCTGGGCGCAGATCTGGCTGATCTGGTCCTGGGTGAGCTGGATCAGGGGCAGCATGGCCGGGGTGATGCGGTGGGTGCTGCCGGGGATCAGGCGGGGCGGGACCGGGACCGGGTCGTCGCCGGTCTCGGCGGCGAGCTGGGCGGGGGTCGGGGCGGCGAACAGGGCCCGGACCGAGACCGGCAGGCCCCGGTCGCGGAGCCGTTCGGCGAGGGTGACCGCGAGCAGGGAGTGCCCGCCCAGGGCGAAGAAGCTGTCCTCCGCCCCGACCCGGTCCACGCCGAGGACTTCGGCGAAGACCTGGCAGGTGATCTCCTCGGCGACGGTGGCCGGGCCCCGCCCGGCGCCTGCGGCGGCACTGTCCGGGGCGGGCAGCGCCCGGCGGTCGGTCTTCCCGCTGACCGTCAGCGGCAGCACCTGAAGCACGGTGATGGTGGCGGGCATCATGAATTCGGGCAGCCGCCCCGCCGCGTAGGCGCGCACCGCGGCGGCCAGCTCACCGGGGTCGCCGGGGTCGGCGCCGGCGGCGGGGACCAGGTAGGCGGCGAGCCGCTTGTCGCCGGGGGTGTCCTGGCGGACGGTGACCGCGGCCTGGGTGATGCCCGGGGCGGCGGCCAGCACGGCTTCGATCTCGCCGGGCTCGATCCGGAACCCGCGGATCTTGACCTGGTCATCGGCGCGGCCCAGGTACTCCAGCTGGCCGTGCCGGTTCCACCGGGCCAGGTCCCCGGTCCGGTACATCCGCTGGCCCGCCGCGAACGGGCACGCGGTGAACCGCTCCGCGGTCAGCCCGGCCCGCCCCAGGTACCCCCGGGCCAGCCCGGCCCCGGCCACGTACAGCTCCCCGGCCGCCCCCGGCGGCACCGGGCCCAGCCACCGGTCCAGCACGAACAACCGGGTATTGGCCAGCGGGACCCCGATCACGCTGCCCCGCGCCGGGGCCGCCGCGCCCGGCTCCAGCTGATGGCGGGTCACGTAGATGGTCGTCTCGGTCGGCCCGTACATATCCGCCACCACCGCCGCGGGACGGCGGGCGTGCCAGCCCGCGAGCCGGCCCGCATCCAGCGCCTCCCCCGCCATGATCACCAGCCGCAGCCCCAGCCGGGTCCCCGCCCGGGCCGCATCAGCCTGATCCAGCTGGTAAAACGCCAACGGGGTCTGGCACAGCACGCTCACCGCCTCGGCGCCCAGCAGGCCCAGCAGATCCTCTGGCGACCGCGACACGGTAAACGGCACCACCACCAGCCGCCCGCCATGGGCCAGCGACCCCCACAGCTCGAACCCGGACACGTCAAAGACCGGCGCATGGAACCACGCCCACACATCCCCGCCGGTGAACTGGTACGCCGGGCCCGCGCCCGCCACCAGGGCCGCCACACTGGCGTGCGCCACCGCCACGCCCTTGGGCACCCCGGTCGACCCCGACGTATACAGCACATACGCCGGATGACCCGGGACCAGCGGCCCGGCCCGGTCCCCGTCCGTCACCGGACCCGCACCCAGACCCGCCAGCTGCACCGCCGTCGCCGGGTCAGCAGGCACGATCACCGGCACACCCGCCACCCCCGCCAGGACCCCAGCCGCCTCGCCGTCAGCCAGCACGCACACCGGCCCCGCATCAGCGAGCATGAACCCAACCCGGTCCGCCGGATAGGCCGGATCCACCGGCAGATACGCAGCGCCCGCCTTGACCACCGCCAGCAGCGCCGCCACCATGCCCGCCGACCGGCCCATCACCACCGCCACCACCGATTCGGGCCCGGCGCCCTGCGCGATCAGCAGCCGCGCCAGGCGGCTGGAGGCCGCATCCAGCCCCGCATAGCTCCACTGCTGCGGGCCGCACACCACCGCCACCGCATCCGGGGATACCGCCGCCCGCACCGCGAACAGGTCCGCCAGCGTCCGCGCCGGGATGTCGCGGGCCGTGTCATTCCATCCGCACAGCACCTGCTCCCGGCCGGCGGCATCCAGCACCGGAACCCGGCACAGCGCCGTCTGCGGCGCGTCCGCCAGCACCGAGGCCAGGCCCTCGGCCGCGGCCAGCACCAAGGCGGCCACCAGGTCCCCGTCCGCCGGCGAGACCGCGAGTACATCCAGCCCGAATCCGTCACCGGTGTCATCGACCGACACCGTGACCGGGTAGTTCGTCCGCTCCCCGCCGGTAACCACGCTGATCCCGTCGGCTGGGTACGGCCCGGTCGCGGACACGGCCGCGTAGCGGTAGTTGAGCAAGGTGGTGAACAGGGGAGCGGGCGCGATGACGCCGCTGGCCTGCTGGGCCAGCGTCAGCGGGGCATGCTCGTGGACCAGCAGCCCGGCCAGCTGATCCCGCATCGCGGCCAGCGCCGCCGCGGCGGGCACCTGCCCGGCGGCAGCCCGCACCGGCAGGGTGTTGATGAACGGGCCCGGCACCTGGCCGGCGCCGGTCCCGGCGTGCATCCGGCCGAACAGCACCGTGCCGAACACCACGTCATCCCGGCCGGACACCGCGGCCAGCACCCGCGCCCACACCAGATGCCACACCGTCGCCGGCGACACAGCCGAATCGCGCGCCACCGCCCGGATCCGCGAGGCCAGCCCGGCTGGCACCGGCACCCGCACCTCAGCCACGCCGGACCCGTCACCGTGCACGTCGGTAATGCCGAACGCCGCGGTCGGCTCGGTCACGTCGCCCAGCAGCCCGGCGAAGTACGCCTCATGCTCGGCCCGCGGCAGGCCCAGCCGGGCCTGCGCCACGAAATCACGGAACGGCACTGGCACCGGCAGGTCCCCGGCCCGCCCGGCCAGCACCGCCGCTACCTCCGCGGTCACCAGGTCCATCGCGGTATGGTCGGCCACCAGGTGGTGAACCCGCACCAGCGCCAGCCACGACCCGTCGGAGCCGGCCGTTGCGTGCACGTCCAGCAGCGGTGCCCCGCCCAGGTCCATCCGCGGACCCGCCGCCTCGGTCAGCGCAGCAGCCAGATCCTGGCCCGGCGCGGCTGTCACCTCGGTGACCGGCAGGTCCGCGTGCCGCCACACCACCTGGACCGGCTCGGCCAAGCCCTGCCAGGCCAGCGACGTCCGGTAGATCTCATGCCTGCTGATCACCAGGCGCAGCGCGGCCAGAAAGTCCTCCAGCCGGTCCCGCCCGTCGAACCGCAGCATCCACGCCAGCACGTAGGGGTCGGCATCCCCGGTCCGGGCGCCCAGCGCCGCGTGGAAGAAGATGCCCTCCTGCAGCGGGGCCAGCGGGTAGATGTCGGCGACGTTCCCCGCCCCGCCCGGGATCGCGGCGGCGATCTGGTCGATCTGGTCCTGAGTCAGCCGGACCAGCGGCAGCATCGCCGGGGTGATCCGCTCCGCGCCGTCGGGGACGAGCCGGGGCGGTACCGGAACCGGGTCCGGCCCGGCCTCGGCGGCCAGCTGGGCCGGGGTCGGCGCCGCGAACAGCGCCCGCACCGAGACCGGCAGGCCCCGATCCCGGAGCCGTTCGGCCAAAGTCATCGCCAGCAGTGAGTGCCCGCCTAGAGCGAAGAAACTGTCCTCCGCGCCCACCCGGTCCACGCCGAGGACTTCGGCGAACACCTGGCAGGCGATCTCCTCGGCCACAGTGGCCGGGCCCCGCCCGGCACCCCCGGCCGCACCGTCCGGGGCGGGCAGCGCCCGCCGGTCGATCTTCCCGTTCGCCGTCAGCGGCAGCGCCTGAAGCACGGTGACCGTACCCGGCACCATGAACTCCGGCAGCCGCCCCGACGCATCAGCGCGCACGGCGGCGGCCAGCTCACCGGGGTCAGCGCCGGCCAGGGCCGGGACCACGTAGGCGGCCAGCCGCTTGTCGCCGGGGATGTCCTCCCGGACGGTGACCGCGGCCTGCGCCACTCCCGGCGCGGCGGCCAGGACGGCCTCGACCTCGCCCGGTTCGATCCGGAACCCGCGGATCTTGACCTGCTCATCAGCACGGCCCGCGAACTCCAGCTGCCCGTCGGCTCGCCACCGGGCCAGGTCCCCGGTCCGGTACATCCGCTCCCCCGGCAGGAACGGGCATGCAGTGAACCGCTCCGCGGTCAGCCCCGCCCGCTCGTGATATCCCCGCGCCAGCCCGGCACCCGCCACGTACAGTTCCCCGGCCGCCCCCGGCGGCGTCGGGAACAGCCACCGGTCCAGCACGAACAGCTGCATGTTGTCCAGCGCGCGGCCGATCGGCGGCACCTCCGGGACGTCGCCGGGATCGCGCATGAAAAACCGGGTCGCGAACGTCGTGGTCTCCGTCGGCCCGTACACATGTCCCAGTACGGTGTCCGGGCACGCCCGCAGTACCTGCGCCATCGCCTCCGCCGAAGCGGCCTCCCCGCCGCAGAGCACCATCTCCAATCCGGCCAGTGCCTCCGGCTGTTCCGTCGCCACGACGTTGAACAGCGCCGTGGTCATGAACAACGCGCTGACCCGTTCGCCGACCACCAGCTTCCGCAGCGCGGTCACACCCAGCTGTTCCTGGACCGCCATGACCACCGTGCCACCGCGGAGCAGCGGCACCCACAGCTCGTAAGTCGAGGCATCGAAGGCAGCCGGGGAATGCATCAGCACCCGCTCATGCGCGCGGTCCCAGCACCGGTCCGCGGCCAGCGCCACCACATCGCGGTGCCGCACCGCCACGCCCTTGGGCCGCCCGGTCGACCCGGACGTGTAGATCACGTACGCGAGCTGGTCCACATGGCCGCCAGCCGCCACGCCAGCCCCGGCCACGCCCTGGTCACCAGCCGGCACGATCACCTGCACAGCCCCCAGGGACTGCTCCAGTGCCTGGTCCGTCACCACGATCTGCGCGCCCGCGTCGGCCAGCATCCACTCGATCCGCCCGGCCGGCGTCCCGGAATGCACCGGCAGGTACGCCGCTCCCGCCTTCACCACGGCCAGCAGTGCCGTCACCAGCACCGCCGACCGGCCTATCAGCACCGCCACCACGCTCTCCGGCCCCGCCCCGTGCGCGGCCAGCAGCCGGGCCAGCCGGCCCGAGGCCGCATCCAGGCCGGCATAAGTCAGCTGCTCATCCCCGCACACCACCGCGACCGAATCCGGGGTCGCCGCGACCTGGGCCGCGAACAGGGCCGCCAGCGTTTCCGCCGGGATATCGCTGGCCGTGTCATTCCACCCGGCCAGCATCTGCTCCCGCAGTGGCCCGTCGAGCACCGGCACCCGCCACAGCGCCGTATCCGGCGTATCCGCCAGCACCCCGGCCAGGCCATCAACCGCGGCCAGCACCAGCGCGGCCACCAGGTCCGGATCAGCCGACGACACCGCCAGCACCTCCACCCCGAACCCGGTCCCGGCATCATCGACCGATACCGAAACGGGGTAATTCGTCCGCCCTCCGACGGACTGCACGGCGATGCCGTCAAGCCCGGCACGAGGTCCGGGCCCGGCCGGGCGGGTATGCCGGTAGTTGAGCAGGGTGGTGAACAGGGGGGCGGGCGCGGCCACGCCGCTGGCCTGCTGGGCCACGGTCAGCGGGGCATGCTCGTGGACCAGCAGCCCGGCCAGCTGATCCCGCATCGCCGTCAGCGCCTCCCCGGCCGGGACCTGCCCGGCGGCGGCGCGGACCGGCAGGGTGTTGATGAACGGGCCCGGCACCCGGGCCGCGCCGGTCCCGGCGTGCATCCGGCCGAACAGCACCGTCCCGAACACCACGTCATCCCGGCCCGACACCGCGGCCAGCACCCGCGCCCACACCAGATGCCACACCGTCGCCGGCGACACCCCGGCCGCCCGTGCCACACCCCGGATCCGCGACGCCAGCCCGGCGGGCACCACCGCGTGCGCCTCAGCGGTCCCGGACCCGTCGCCGTGCACGTCGGTGATCCCGAACGCCGCCGTCGGCTCGGACACATCACCCAGCAGCCCGGCGAAATACGCCTCATGCTCAGCCCGCGGCACCCCCAGCCGGGCCTGCGCCACGAAATCACGGAACGGCACCGGCACCGGCAGCCGATCGCCCAGCCCGGCCAGGACCGCGGCCACCTCCGTAATCACCAGGTCCATCGCGGCGTTGTCCACGATCAGGTGATGCACCCGCACCAGCGCCACCCAGGACCCAGTAACGGGATCAGCGGTCGTGTGCACGTCCAGCAGCGGTGCCCGGCTCAGGTCCATCCGCGGTCCCGCCGCCGCCGCCAGCACCGCAGCCGCATCCTGGCCCGGTTCGGCCGCCACCTCGGTGACGGGCAGGTCGGCGTGCCGCCACACCACCTGTACCGGTTCGGGCAGCCCTGCCCAGGCCAGCGACGTCCGGTAGATCTCATGCCGCCCGATCACCAGCCGCAGCGCGGCCAGGAACTCCGCCAGCCGCGCCCGCCCGGCGAACCGCAGCACGGTCCCGACCACGTACGGGTCGGCATCACCGGTCCCGGCGCCCAGCGCCACGTGGAAGAACATGCCCTCCTGCAGCGGGGCCAGCGGGTAGATCTCGGCCACGTTCTGCGCCCCGCCCGGGATCACGGCGGTGACCTGGTCGATCTGCCCCTGGTCCAGCTGCACTAGAGGCAGCATGGCCGGGGTGATCTGGTCCGTCCCCGCCGCGGGGATCAGCCGGGGCGGTACCGGGACCGGCTCCTGCCCGGCTTCGGCAGCCAGCAGCGCCGGGGTCGGCGCGGCGAACAGGGCCCGCACCGACACGCTCAGCCCGCGCTCGCGCAGCCGCTCGGCCAGCCTGACCGCCAGCAGAGAATGCCCGCCGAGCGCGAAGAAACTGTCCTCGGCGCCCACCCGGTCCACGCCGAGCACCTCGGCGAACACCTGGCAGGCGATCTCTTCCCGGACCGTGACCGGGCCCCGGCCCGCACCCCCCGCATACTCGGGGGCGGGCAGTGCCCGCCGGTCGACCTTCCCGTTCACCGTCAGCGGCAGTGCCGCCAGCACGGTGACCGTGCCCGGCACCATGAACTCCGGCAGCCGCCCGGCAGCGTAGGCCCGCACCGCCGCGGCCAGCTCACCGGGGTCAGCGCCGGCCGGGTCCGGGACCACGTAGGCGGCCAGCCGCTTGTCGCCGGGGGTGTCCTCGCGGACGGTGACCGCGGCCTGGGCCACCCCCGGCGCGGCAGTCAAGACGGCCTCGATCTCACCGGGCTCGATCCGGAACCCGCGGATCTTAACCTGCTCATCAGCCCGGCCCGCGAACTCCAGCTGCCCGTCGGGCCGCCACCGGGCCAGGTCCCCGGTCCGGTACATCCGCTCCCCCGGCAGGAACGGGCACGCGGTGAACCGCTCCGCGGTCAGCCCCGCCCGCCCGTGATACCCCCGCGCCAGCCCCGCCCCCGCCACGTACAGCTCCCCGGCCACGCCGGCCGGCACCGGGCACAGCCACCGGTCCAGCACGAACACCCGCGTGTTCAGCACCGGGGTGCCGATCAGCACGGTGGCCGACTCGGGCTGGCATCGCCACAAGGTCGCGTCGATGGTCGTCTCGGTCGGGCCATAGGAGTTGAACATCGTCCGCCCGGTCGCCCAGCGCGTCATCGCTTCCGGTGGACATGCCTCACCCGCCACTACCAGCACCGTCTCCGGGCTGATAGATCCCTCGCCGAGCGTGGCCAGCACCGCCGGCGGCAGCGTCGCATGCGTTATCCCGTGTTCTGAAAGGAACCCGGTGAGCTCACCGTCATGCCGGCGCTCCGGCGGCACGACCACCAGCGCCGCGCCCAGCAGCAGCGCCATGCACCATTCCCAGCCGAAGGTGTCAAAGCTGGCCGACGCGAACTGCGCGACCTTGTGTCCGGGCCCGACTCGCAGGTACCGGTCGTGGCCCGCGATCAGGCTGGCGAATCCCGCATGAGACACGACCACGCCCTTTGGCTCACCGGTTGATCCCGATGTGTAGATCACGTATGCCGGATGTGTCGTCAGCAGCGGAACGGTCCGTTCATCGTCGCCCAAGACACTCGCCGCCATGGCGGCCAGCCGCGCCGCAGCCCGGTCTCCGTCTAGCTCCAGTACGGTGACCTCGTTCAGCACCGGCAGCCGCCTGGACAGCTCTGCGGTGGTCAGCACGCATACCGGGTCGGCATCGGCGAGCATGAACCCGATCCGCCCGGCCGGGTAGGCGGGGTCCAGCGGCAGGTACGCCGCCCCGGCCTTCACCACCGCCAGCAGCGCGGTGAACAGCAGGGCGGAACGTTCCAGGGCGACCGCTACCACCGTCTCCGGACCGACTCCGCGCCTGGCCAGCAGCCGGGCCAGGCGGCTCGAGACCGCATCCAGCGCGGCATAGGTCAGCTGGTTCTGCCCGCAGACGACCGCGACCGCATCCGGCGTACGCCCGGCCTGCGCCGCGAACAAGCCGGCCAGCGTGTCTGGCGCGATGTCGCAGGCGGTGTCGTTCCACCTGGTGAGAACCTGCTCCCGCAGCTCCGCATCCAGCACCGGGAGCTCCCGCAGCGGCGTGTCCGGCGCATCCTCCAGGACGTCGGCCAGCTCGCCTGCGACGGCCAGCACGAGCCTGGCCACCATGGCCGGATCGACCGGGGGCACCGCCTGAATGACCAGCGAGAACTCATCTCCGGCTGAATCAACCGACACCGTTAGGGGATAATTCGTCCGCTCCCGGCGGTCCAGGATCTCGACCCCGGCCAACCCGGCCGCGGCGTGCCCACCAAGCCGCGCGTACCGGTAGTTCAGCAGCGTGGTGAACACAGGGGTGACGCGGCTGGCCTGCTGGGCCAACGCCAGCGGGGCATGCTCGTGCGCCAGCAGCCCGGCCAGCTGACCCCGCATCGCGGCCAGCGCGGCCGCGGCGGGCACCTGCCCGGCCGTCACCCGGACCGGCAGGGTGTTGATGAACGGGCCCGGCACCTGGCCCGCGCCGGTCCCGGCGTGCATCCGGCCGAACAGCACCGTGCCGAACACCACGTCATCACGCCCCGACACCGCGGCCAGCACCCGGGCCCATACCAAGTGCCAGACCGTCGCCGGGGACACCCCGCGTTCCCGCGCCACCGCACGGATCCGGGAAGCCAGCGCACCCGGTACCGACGCCCGGGCCTCGGTGGAGCCAGACCCGTCCCCGTGCACGCCAGCGATCCCGAACGCGACAGTCGGCTCGGCCACATCGCCCAGCAGCGCGCTGAAGTACGCCTCATGCTCCGCCCAGGACATGCCAAGCCGGGCCTGCGCCACGAAGTCGCGGAACGGCACCGGGATCGGCAGTTGGCCGACCTGTCCGGCCAGGACCGCACGGACCTCCTCCATGACCAGATCCAGCGCGGTATGGTCCACCACCAGGTGATGCACCCGCACCAGCGCCAGCCACCGCCCGGTATCCGGGTCGGCGGCGGTGTGCACGTCCAGCAGTGGCGCCCGGCCCAGGTCCATCCGCGGCCCCGCCGCCCCCGCCAGCGCCGCAGCCGGATCCCGGCCCGGTTCGACGGCGACCTCGGTCACCGGCAGGTCCGCGTGCCGCCACACCACCTGCACCGGCTCGGGCAGCCCGGCCCAGGCCAGCGACGTCCGGTAGACCTCATGCCGGTCGATCACCTGCTGCAGCGCGGCCAGGAAGTTCTCCAGCCGGTCGCGTCCGTCGAACCGCAGCATCGACGGCAGCACGTAGGGGTCGGCATCCCCGGTCCCGGCGCCCAGCACGGCGTGGAAGAACATGCCTTCCTGCACCGGGGCCAGCGGGTAGAGCTCGGCCACGTTCTGCGCGCCGCCCGGGACCGCGGCGCAGACCTCGTCGACCTGCTCCTGGGTCAGCGCCACCAGCGGCAACATGGCCGCGGTGATCTGCTCCGCCCCCTGCGCGGGGACCAGCCGGGGCGGCACCGCGACCGCGTCGTCCCCGGCCTCGGCGGCCAGCAGCGCCGGGGTCGGCGCCGCGAACAACGCCCGCACCGAGACCGGCAAGCCCCGATCCCGCAGCCGCTCGGCCAGCGTCACCGCCAGCAGCGAATGCCCGCCCAGCGCGAAGAAACTATCCTCCGCCCCCACCCGGTCCACCCCCAGCACCTCAGCGAACACCTGGCAGGCAACCTCCTCCGCCACCGTCACCGGACCCCGCCCCCCGCCAGCGGCAACCTCCTGCCCCGGCGCAGGCAGCGCCCGCCGGTCCACCTTCCCGTTCACCGTCAGCGGCAGCCCCTCCAGCACCGTGACCGTCCCCGGCACCATGTACTCCGGCAACCGCCCCGCCGCATACGCCCGCACCCACACCGCCAGCGCATCCCGGTCCGCATAACCCGCCGCCGGATCCGGCACCACATACCCCGCCAGCCGCCGATCACCAGGAACGTCCTCCCGCACCGCCACCGCAGCCTGCGCCACCCCCGGGCACCCCGCCAGCACCGCCTCCACCTCACCCGGCTCAATCCGGAACCCCCGCACCTTGACCTGATCATCAGCACGGCCCGCGAACTCCAGCACCCCATCAGCCCGCCACCGGCCCAGATCCCCCGTCCGGTACATCCGCTCCCCCACCCCGAACGGGCACGCCACAAACCGCCCCGCCGTCAGCCCCGCCCGCCCCCGGTACCCCCGCGCCAGCCCCGCCCCCGCCACATACAACTCACCAACCACCCCCGCCGGCACCAGATCCAGCCACCCATCCAGCACAAACACCCGCGCGTTCGCGATCGGCCCGCCGATCGGGCTGCCGCCCGCCTGCCCCGGCCCCATCCGCAGGTAGGTCACGTGCACCGTGGTCTCGGTGATCCCGTACATATTCGCCAGCACCGCACCCGGCCGCCGCGCCTGCCAGGCGCCAAGCCGGGTCGCATCCAGCGCCTCCCCGCCGAAGATCACCCACCGCAGCGCCAGCGGTGTCCCGGGCCGGGCCGAATCGGCCTGATCCAGCTGGTAGAACGCCGACGGCGTTCTGGCACAGCACGCTGACCCGCTCCGCCCCCAGCAGCCCCAGCAGCTCACCGGGAGACCGCGACATCGTGAACGGGACCACCACAAGCCGTCCGCCATGCCCCAGCGCCCCCCACAGCTCCCACACCGAGAAGTCGAACGCGAACGAATGAAACCACGTCCACACGTCTTCTGGCCCGAACCGGTATTCCGGCCAGGTCCCGCCCAGCAACGCGGCCACGTTGGCATGCGTGACCGTCACGCCCTTCGGAACGCCGGTCGACCCCGAGGTATAGATCACGTACACCGGGTGGGCCGAGGTCAGCGGCCCGGTCCGGTCCGCGTCGGTGACCGGGCCCGGTTCCATCCCGGCCAGCGCCGCCGCCGTCCCCGGATCCCGCGGCACGATCACCGGCACATCGCCTACCACGGGCAGCGCCGTCGCGGCCTCGGGGTCGGCCAGCACGCACGACGGCCGCGCATCGGCCAGCGTGAACCCGATACGTTCGGCCGGGTAGGCCGGATCGACGGGCACGTACGCCGCTCCGGCCTTCACCACGGCCAGCAGCGCGGTTACCAGCTGCGCTGACCGGCCCATGACCACCGCCACTACCGACTCCGGCCCGGCGCCGCGCGCAATCAGCAGCCGCGCCAGCCGACTCGACGACGCATCCAGCCCGGCGTAGGTCAGCTGCGCATCCCCGCAGGCGACCGCGATCGCATCGGGGGCGGACGCCGCCCGCGCCGTGAACAACTCCGCCAGCGTCGCGGGCGGCACTTCGCGTGCGGTGTCATTCCACCCACTGAGGATCTGCTCGTGCCGCACCTGATCCAGCACCGGGACCTGCCGCAGCGGAGTTCCGGGCGCATCTTCCAGCACGCCAGCCAGCCCCTCCGCGGCCGCCAGCGTGAGCCCGCACACCAGGTCTCCGTCTACGGGAGAAACAGCCCTGACGAACACGTCGAAGCCGGACCCGTCGTCATCCACGGATACCGTCACCGGGAAGTTCGTTCGCTCCCGGTTAAGCACCACCTGGATGCCGTCCAGTCCGGTCAACGGCCCGGTCGGCCGGACGCGCATGTAGTTGAAGATCGTGGTGAACAGGGGGGCGGGCGCGGTGACCCCGCTGGCCCGCTGGGCCAGCGACAGCGGGGCATGCTCGTGGACCAGCAGCCCGGCCAGCTGATCCCGCATCGCCGTCAGCGCCTCCCCGGCCGGGACCTGCCCGGCGGCGGCGCGGACCGGCAGGGTGTTGATGAACGGGCCCGGCACCCGGCCCGCGCCGGTCCCGGCGTGCATCCGGCCGAACAGCACCGTCCCGAACACCACATCATCCCGGCCCGACACCGCGGCCAGCACCCGCGCCCACACCAGATGCCACACCGTCGCCGGCGACACCCCCACATCCCGCGCCACACCCCGGATCCGCCCGGACAGCACCGGATCCACCGGCATCCGCGCCTCAGCGACACCGGACCCGTCACCGTGCACATCGGTGATCCCGAACGCCGCCGTCGGCTCGGACACATCACCCAGCACCCCCGCGAAATACGCCTCATGCTCAGCCCGCGGCACCCCCAGCCGGGCCTGCGCCACGAAATCACGGAACGGCACCGGCACCGGCAGCCGATCGCCCAGCCCGGCCAGGACCGCCGCCACCTCCCCGGTGACCAGGTCCAGCGCGGTATGGTCGACCACCAGGTGGTGCACCCGCACCAGCGCCACCCACGACCCGTGCGGGCCGGCATCGGGGTCCGCGGCCGCATACACGTCCAGCAGCGGCGCCCGGCTCAGGTCCATCCGCGGCCCCGCCGCCGCGGCCAGCGCGGCAGCCGGATCCTGGCCCGGCGCGGCTGTCACCTCGGTCACCGGAAGATCCGCCTGCCGCCACACCACCTGCACCGGCTCGGGCAGGCCGTCCCAGGCCAGCGACGTCCGGTAGATCTCATGCCGCCCGATCACCTGCCGCAGCGCGGCCAGGAACTGCTCCAGCCGGTTCCGGGAATCGAACCGCAGCACCGACGGCAGCACGTACGGGTCCCGGCCACCGGTGCTGGCCAGGTGGTGGAAGAACATGCCGTCCTGCACCGGGGCCAGCGGGTAGATCTCGGCCACGTTCTGCGCCCCGCCCGGGATCACGGCGGTGACCTGGTCGATCTGCCCCTGGTCCAGCTGCACTAGAGGCAGCATGGCCGGGGTGATCTGGTCCGTCCCCGCCGCGGGGATCAGCCGGGGCGGTACCGGGACCGGCTCCTGCCCGGCTTCGGCAGCCAGCAGCGCCGGGGTCGGCGCGGCGAACAGGGCCCGCACCGACACGCTCAGCCCGCGCTCGCGCAGCCGCTCGGCCAGCCTGACCGCCAGCAGAGAATGCCCGCCGAGCGCGAAGAAACTGTCCTCGGCGCCCACCCGGTCCACGCCGAGCACCTCGGCGAACACCTGGCAGGCGATCTCTTCCCGGACCGTGACCGGGCCCCGGCCCGCACCCCCCGCATACTCGGGGGCGGGCAGTGCCCGCCGGTCGACCTTCCCGTTCACCGTCAGCGGCAGTGCCGCCAGCACGGTGACCGTGCCCGGCACCATGAACTCCGGCAGCCGCCCGGCAGCGTAGGCCCGCACCGCCGCGGCCAGCTCACCGGGGTCAGCGCCGGCCGGGTCCGGGACCACGTAGGCGGCCAGCCGCTTGTCGCCGGGGGTGTCCTCGCGGACGGTGACCGCGGCCTGGGCCACCCCCGGCGCGGCAGTCAAGACGGCCTCGATCTCACCGGGCTCGATCCGGAACCCGCGGATCTTAACCTGCTCATCAGCCCGGCCCGCGAACTCCAGCTGCCCGTCGGGCCGCCACCGGGCCAGGTCCCCGGTCCGGTACATCCGCTCCCCCGGCAGGAACGGGCACGCGGTGAACCGCTCCGCGGTCAGCCCCGCCCGCCCGTGATACCCCCGCGCCAGCCCCGCCCCCGCCACGTACAGCTCCCCGGCCACGCCGGCGGGCACCGGGCACAGCCACCGGTCCAGCACGAACACCCGCGTGTTCAGCACCGGGGTGCCGATCGGGACTATCCCCGCCGAGGCGTCGTCCTGCGAACCAGCCAGGTAATTGATACAGCCCACCGTCATCTCGGTGGGACCGTAGTGGTTAACCACCGGCACATCCGGGTGACGGTGCCACCACTGGCGCAGCTGCCCGCCGCGCAGCGGTTCGCCTCCGCACATCAACTGGCTCACCGGCGCACAGTCATCCGGCAGGGCGTCAAGCAACGGCAGGTGACTCGGCGTGATCTTGAGGAACGTCATACGCGCACCAGTCACGGCGGGCAGCCGCTCATCCAGCGCGCCCACGTACACGCACCCGCCTGACGTCAGCGCGCCATACAGTCCCGTGACGCTTGCGTCGAACGAAACCGGCAGGTGCAGCAGCGTGCTCCCGCTGACCCCCGGATACGCCTCCCAGCACCAGCGCACATAGTTGGCGACACCCCGGTGGATGACGCTCACGCCCTTGGGCCGCCCGGTAGAACCCGAGGTATAGATCACATAGGCCGGGTCCAGCACCGACAGCGGCCTGATCCGGTCCCGGTCATCCAGGTCGTCCGCGCCCAGCCCGGTCAGTTCCGCCCGCAGCCCAGGTTCGCTCATCACCAGCACCGGGATACCGCTGAGCCCGGACACCGCCTGCGCGCCGTTCCCGGAAGCAACAATGGCGGCCGGATCCGCATCGGCCAGCATGAACGCGATACGTTCGGCCGGATAGGCCAGATCCACCGGCAGGTAAGCCGCGCCCGTCTTCAGGACCGCGAGCAGTACCAGCACCAGGTCAACACACGGCTCCATCGCCACTGCCACCACCGACCCCGGGCCCACACCGCGGCGTCGCAGCAGCCGGGCCAGCCGGTTAGCTGCATCGTTCAATCCCCGGTAGGTCAGCGACGTCTCGCCCGAGGCGGCAGCCACCGCATCCGGCGTCCGTGCCACCTGCTCCTCGAACAGCTGAGGCAGCGTCGCATCCGGCAGCTCACGGCGGGTGTCATTCCACTGGGTCAGAACCTTCCGGCGCTCCTCGTCGCCGAGGATGTCCACCTGGCCAATCGGTTCGTCCAGGGGGGCCGTCATCAGCCACCTCAGGGTCCGGCCGAAACGTGCGGCGAGGTTCCCGGCCAAGCCCGCATCGCACAGGCCGGGATTGGCGTCGAAGGCGACCTGCAGGTCACCGGTTGACCTGCGGTAGGCGAAAATCCGGGTGTCGCTGATCGGCCCGCTCGCCAGGCTGTGCTCGACAGCACTGCATTCTCCGAACCGCAAGCCGGAGCGGAAGGGAACGACATTAACGGTCATGCTGAACAAGCTTCTGCCGTCAATCAGCCGCAGGTCCCGGAGAATGTTCTCATAGCGGTAGAGCTGATGACGCAGCGCTTCACGTATCGCTTCCGTCGCCTGCGCCGCGATCTCAGCAGCATTGGCCCGCGGCGTTATCAGAAGACGTATGGGAAGGATATTCGTGGTCATTCCAGGAATACCGCGGGCGCGCCTTCCCCGGCGACCGAGGACGTGCAGGCCGAGGACGATATCCTCCATCCCGGTACTCCGGTGGAGATAGATCGCCGCAGCCGTGACCGCGAGTCCCGCTGCGCTCGTATTGAGCCGCAAGGCGACCGCATCAAGATCCGCCCCACGCGGCAGCTGGAGGTCATCAATATTCCGCACGGGAACCTGAGGTTGCCGCCGCGCCCGGAGTCCGCTGGCGCTGACCGCCTCCGGCAGATCCGACAATATGCCGAGCCAGAATTCTCGGTCGAGGTCGAAATTAGCAGAATTCCGGTACGCTCGATCAGCATCAATGAGCGCGAGCACCGATTCCAGAGCCGCGGGGGCAGCCTGACGCCGGGCCAGGAGCGACGTGTACGCCTGGGCCTGGCGAGCAGCGACCACCGAAGTGCTGAAACCGTCTATCGCAATATGATGGACGCGCTGATACCAGAAAAACTGGCGCGGCGCCAGTTTGAATAGCGCCTGGATGAAGAGCGGACCGTCTAGCAGGCTGAACGGACGGCGCATATCCGCGCGCATCCAGTCCTCGGCAGCGGCCCGTGAATCAGCGGCGGAGCTTACATCGATAAAATGCAAAGACCAGTCGTCCGACTTGTCAATGTACTGCCGGGGCACCTGGCCTGCCATGAAGAAGCGCAGATGGAAGGCTTCCGCTTCGCTGACGGTCTGCCGCAGCGCCGCCTCGAACACAGAGACATCGAGGTCGCCGTTGATTTCGAGGAATCCGCCTACGTTGTATATCGGGTTCGCGGGGTCAAGCTGCTGCGCGTACCACACTCCAAGTTGCGCGGCCGTTAGCTCCCGGCTCTCATTGCTTGATGCATACACGCCCGAGCCTCCCAGCCCTTATCAGGCGTTCACGACACGCTTGCGCAGAACCTCGATAACGTCGCTGACACTCAGGCCCTCTAGTTCCTGCAGCCCCAGGTCGCGGATGTCAACTATGATGTCGAGGCTTTCCTCTATCATGGAGATCCACTCGATAAGCATGAGCGAGTCCAGGTCTAGCTTCACGAACTCAGCTTCCGGTGCGAGGTCGGCGACACCGGAAACATTGGCCAGTATTTCAAGTGCCTGCTGGGGTGAGATATCTTTCATGAGTGCTCCCGTGTCCATTTAGTGGTCACTTCCAGTTGCCCCGGCCGTAGAGACGATTCATGCCGAGACGGCAAGCCCGGGTCAGCTCGTCCCACTGCTGCTCGCCTATTTCCTCGCGTACATTCCGGGCCGGCCTGACTCCGCTAGCCAGCTTATTTCTCAGCGCCTCGTCGCAATCCAGGCCGAGAAAGTCAAAGAGCTTGCTTATGGTCGCGGCGGGCTGCGCCGTCAGATCCGCGTAGTCGACGGCAAGGAGCCGTGACTGGTCGGGCAATTCAGCCAGTCCTGCCGCGACCATCTTCGACCACATCGACCCGTAACGGGCCACGGGTACGTCGAACTGGCCGTAGCGGGCCGCGGTCATCCGCTCGGGCAGCAATCCGCCCAGTTCATCAACGGCGGCGGGATCGCACCGGGAGACGACCTGGCCTGGTTCGCCCGAGTAGGGGTCATATCCGAGACGGGCGCGGAGAGTAGCCTGGATCATCGCGAACTTGTAGCGCCCGTGCCGGCTCATCGAGACCGCACATTCCCGGCCATCCCGGAATAGATGCACCACCCGGGCTTGAGGAAACAACTGCATCAGTGTTGCGGCATAAGCCAGCGAACCACCAGAACGTTCGACCACGACAGCGGGCCGCCGATCACCTGCGAGCACGTTGAAGAGCCATTGGAAATGCATCGAAAGCATTCTTCTGGGCTGCTTCGGTGTTACGTCCTCGATTTCTGCGTAGAGATCGTCGGGCCGGCCGGTAAGGTGCGGAATGCACGCCTGCATCAGCGGGGGAAGGCCGGTGACCCAGGTAAACCGGCGGGCTCCAGGCCGGGGCGCGAAAGCAGGGTAGAGCATCTCATCCAGCTTTATCTTGCACTTGAGCCCCACGACATCGACAAGACATGGCGTGCTTAGCAGCTCCCAGAACTCCGGGCCCGTGAGCTCCCGTTCGGTCAAGTCACTGTCGCGCAGCCCGGAGAAGAGCTCGGAAACACTCAACGCCAGTGGATTCGCGGCCACGATGTCCGACATCGCAGTCGAGCCGCATCGCCCGGTGCTCAGCACCAGGCAAACGGGCAGCGGCCTGGCACCCGGATCGGCCTGCATATCGATAATTGCCTCCCCTTCCCGCGGCTCCGCGCTCCTTATTAATCAACGCAAATGCCTACGACGGCAAGGTCAGCACATCGCACGTTCAACTGCTGAGCTGCACCGGTTGAACGCGCGGCGAATTCTGCCATTTCTATCGCTGGACTGTTGCGCCCGCCCACCATACCGTGACGTGTGGAACATCATCCACGCACATTGGGAATGACAGATTCTAGTATCAGGAGATGAGCAAATGGATGAGCTGACAGAGCGCCTAGCCACCGGCGATCACGAGGTGATCGCGGGCGGCGGCCCGCAATCATCGCCGGAAGATCTTCAGTATCGTATAACGCAGTACGGGCTGGTCCACATAAAATTCACCGGAACGCGCGGCGGTACCGACCTCGGAGTTCATCTGGACCACAGCGCCTGCGATCTGAGCAAGGCCGACTTCGAGCAGGGCACAGGCACCGTTCACCTGGAGGGCACCCTGACGCTCAACGACGATCCGGTCCGCTGCGTCGCGGACCTGGAACTCGCCACGATGAGCGGCACCGGGCACCTGGTGCCGGTATCCGAGCCGGCCACCGCATAACCGGCAGGAAGCCGGCCACTACCGCTGACCCCCGCAGACTCCGGCTAGAAGCCGATCATCACCCCCACTGGTGATGATCGGCTTCTAGCCGCTGCCGTACTATGCGGTCAGTTTCGGCGGTTCAGGGGTGAGGATCTCCCGCACGACCGTCTCCACGTAGTCGGTGATCGTGACGTCACGATCGAAGTACGGCACGACCTTGCGCGTCTGCTCGTACAGTTCCCTGGTGCGGCTCGACAGCCCGTCCGTTCCGCGTATGTCGGCCGCCTGGCATGCGCAGATGAGCTCGAAGGCAATGACGTACATCGCGTTGGCCAGGATCTCGCGGGCCCGGCGCGCGGCGACGAAGCCAAACGAGACGATGTCCTGGAAATCACCGGTGGTGGTAAGCGACTGGATCGACATCGGCATCGCCGAGGCGCGAGTCTCGGCGGTCAGCGATGCGGTCATGAACTGGCCGCCCATCAGCCCGAGCCGCAGTCCGGGGTCTTCGCGGCAGAGGAAGGGCGGCAGCCCGTTGCTGTTGGCCTGGTCGAGAAAACGGTCAATGCGCCGGTTCGCCAGGTTGGTCAGGGTGGCGAGCGATATGACCAGATGGTCCATGGCCATGGCGACGTACTGGCCGTGGAAGTGCCCGTTGTGGAAGATATCGTCCACGTCGGGAATGATCAGGGGATTGTCGTTCGACGAGTTCAGCTCGTCCTCCAGGGTCCTCGCGATCTGGTCGAAGCTGTCCAGCACCGGACCGAGGATCTGCGGAGTGCAGCGGATCGAGTAAGCGTCCTCGATCGGCTGCGACCCCGCTTTGGCGGAGGTGCCCATCTGGCCGGACAGGACGGCCTCGGTCTCCTGCTCATTGACGGCGAGCCCGGAGTCAGCCAGGGTCTCCCAGAGCCGGGTGGCGATATCGAGCTGGCCGACGTGCGGCTTCAGCTGGTGGACACGCGGGTCGAACGGCTTGGATATCCCGCGCAGGCCCTCGACCGACAGGGCCGAGATGAGCACGTAGAGGTCCAGCAGGCGCCTGGCCCGCTGAAGCACTAGGCTGCCTAGGCCCACCATGCCGGACGTTCCGTTGATGAGCGCTAGTCCTTCCTTGAAGCTCAGCGTCATCGGCTTGATGCCGGTAAGCCGCAGCGCGTCGGCTCCGCACATCGTCTGCCCGTCCAGCCGCGCCTTCCACTGCCCGGCACAGGCCAGCGCGATGGCGGCGAGCGGGCCGAGGTCGCCGCTGGTGCCCAGCGAGCCCTTCTCGGGTACGCAGGGCACGAGGCCCGCGTTGTACACCTCGATGAACTTGCGGAGGTTCACCGCGGAGATGGCGGAATTACCGCGAGCGAGCGAGACGATGCGGGACAGCATGATCGCGCGCACCGTCTCGTCATCGAGTACAGGTCCGACATTGGTTGCTACCGCGTTGAGCAGGTTCTCCTGCAGCTGCCGCGCCATCGTCACCGGTACCAGCCAGTCCACAAAGCCGCCCACGCTCGTATTGACGCCGTACATGACGCGCTCACTAGCAACGAACTTCTCCAGCGTTTCGCGCGAGAGCCACACCCGACGCCATGTCTCATCGTCAAGAGACACCGGAATGGAATGGGCAGCGGCTGACTCCAGCTGGCCCAGACTAACCCGTTGCCCAGCTGCGAGATTTAGCATTTTAACTCCTAGGCCAGGGATCGAGAAAGCCGGATGCCGACGACACCAGGAAACTTCAGCCGGCATTTTAACTGCCTGCAGAACGCATTTACTACATTTCATGACGCTGTTCGACCGGTATCATGGCATGCGGCCGGGCCGCCGATCAATACCCGCCCGCGGCGGGCGCCCATTCCTTCATGCGCCGGTAAAGACGAGCACTACGTTATGGCCGCCGAAGCCGAATGAATTGTTCAGGGCCACGGCCGGGCCCGGCGTCCCGGGCAGCTCCCGCGGTTGGGTAACGACGTGGATGCCCGCCTCCGCGATTGCATCGTCCGGGTCATCCAGGTTCACGGTCGGCGGTACGACGCCATCAAGGAGCGCACATACCGCTATGACCGACTCGACGGCACCAGCTCCGCCAAGCAGATGGCCGGTCATCGACTTAGTGGCGGACACGAGCACCTTGCTCGCCGCGCTCCCCAGCGCGCGGCGGATGGCGAGGATTTCCGATCCGTCACCCGCGGGAGTGGAGGTAGCGTGAGCATTGACGTAGGCGACGTGCTCCGGTGGTATGCGGGCGTCGGCCAGCGCGCGCTGGATCGCCGTGGCCGGCCCGGTTCCCTCGGGATCTGTCTGCGTGAGCTGATAGGCATCCGCGGAG
The DNA here is from genome assembly GCA_963787645.1 of uncultured Actinomycetes bacterium. Lineage (GTDB taxonomy): Bacteria > Actinomycetota > Actinomycetes > Streptosporangiales > Streptosporangiaceae > Palsa-504. The sequence goes on from CAWBDS010000011.1 coordinate 347,919, forward strand.
TAGCCGACGCCCGCGGCGACGGCCCGTACGTCGGCCCCGCGGCGGAGCGCGTGCTCGGCGGACTCCAGCACCATCACACCAGCGCCCTCGGCCAGGACGAAGCCGTCCCTGGCCTTGTCGAAGGGACGTGAGGCACGCTCGGGCTCGTCGTTCCGGTAGGAGAGCGCGCGGATACGGCTGAACGCACCCACCGTTACCGGGAAGATCGGCGCCTCGGTGCCGCCGGCGATCACGATGTCGGCCCGGCCGGAGCGAATCATCTGCATCCCGTACCCGATCGCCTCGGTACTGGACGCACATGCACTGACGGTGGCGTGTGTGCCGGCCCGGGCGCCGTACGTGAGACCGACCCAGCCCGCCGCGCCGTTCGGCATGAGCATGGGAACGGTAAACGGGGACAGGCGCTGCCAGCCCTGCTCTCTCAGTACGTCATGACCCCGGAGCGTGCTGCCCAGGCCGCCGATGCCGCAGCCGATTGACACCCCGAGCCGCTCCGGGTCCACCGTGGGGGTACCAGCGTCCTGCCAGGCTTCCCCGGTGGCGACCAGCGCGAGCTGCTCACAGCGATCCATCCGCCGGCTCTGCACTCGGTCGAGCACCGTGGCTGGATCCACCGCGACCGGCGCACCGATCTGTACCGGGAGGCTCTCCGGCCATCCGTCGTGAAGCCTCCGGACTCCCGACTTCCCCGCCAGCAGCGCCAACCAGGTCGAGGCCACATCGCCGCCAAGCGGCGTAGTCGCCCCAAGGCCCGTCACGACCACGTCAATCCCGGCACCGGTCACGGGAGACTCCTCTGCATAAGGCAGTCCTGGCTTAGGTCTCGCAGGTGATCTCGGGCCAGCGCAATAGCGTCGATCCCCAGGTGAGTCCACCGCCGAAGGCGGTGATGACGATACGGTCGGCCGACCGTATCGCGCCTGTTTCCACACCGTGCGCCAGCGCGAGGGGGATCGACGCGGCCGCCGTGTTCCCGAACGCGGTCGATATTTGTCAAGCACCGGCCGGCCGCAACGCCCAGGCGGGCAGCGACCGCGGCCAGGATGCGCAGGTTCGCCTGGTGGCAGACGAGCCAGTCAACGCTGGCCGCCGGCCAGCCGGCACGCTCGAGCACCTGGGCACTGGCCAGGGTCATCTCCTCGATCGCGCGCCGGTAGACGGCCTGGCCCTGCATGGTGAAGTAGTGCGCCGACTCAGCGGTATCCCTGCCGAAGGGCAGCCGCGAACCGCCCGCCGCGACCTGGATCAAGTCGGCTCCGCTGCCGTCGCTGCCCAACCTGAACGGCCCCATCGCACCCAGCTCATCGCCGGCGCCGCTGCGAAGTACAACGGCACCTGCCCCGTCGCCAAAGATCGCTCGTGTGGTGCGGTCGCGAGGATTCACGATCGAGGAGAAGACGTCGGCGCCTATTATCAGGACCCGGTCAGCGATACCAGCCGCGATCAAACCGGCTCCGCCGGCTAGTGCGTAGACGAAGCCCGAGCAGACAGCGGCCACATCGAAGGCGGCCACGGACCCGAGCCCCAGCCGGCTGGCCACCTCAGGTCCGGTAGCCGGGCACGGGCGGTCGGGCGTGGTGGTCGCGAGTATAAGGGCATCTACCGCTTCGAAACCAGCAGACTTCAGCGCCCGCTGCCCGGCCTCGACCGCCAGTTCTGACGTAGCCATTCCCGGATCAGCAACATGACGGTTCACAATGCCCGTCCGCCGACGAATCCATTCGTCCGAAGTATCGAGTATCTCCGCTAGCTGGTCGTTCCCGAGAACACGCGGCGGCACCCACGCTCCTAGGCCGCAAAGCACCGCGGCCCGCATCCCAGAAGTCATCCCGGCCGGCCATTCTGACGGAATTTATGAAAGCAATAGTTTCGCACGCCAGTACCGCCTGTCGATCAGTGTTCAACTGTCACATAGCAACGCTTGAACGCACCGTACGGCCACGGCGGCCAACGGTAAGATAAACCTATGATCGATCAAGGGTCGCCGACATTTATCGGGTCTCTAGAGCCGCTCGAGCTCACTATCGACGAGCAAATACAAAGGCAGTACCTGGAGGCTCTCCAGGATTATCATCCGCGCTATGTAGTGGGGCGCCACAAGATCAGTCCTCTTGTCCACCCTGCCATTATACTCAGTCACAGCAACGCGACAAGGAGTCCGTCGTTTGGCGGCCCGAATACACAGTGGATCCATTTGCGGGAGAATACATATTTCACCGCACCGGCTTACCTTGACGAGCCGCTGGTCGTCCGGTGGCAGGTAGCGGACCATGAAGTGCGCTTCGGCCAGGCTCTAACCCGAGTCGTATGTCATGTGACCAGGCCAGATGGGTCGGTAATCCTCGAACGCCTCATGTGGGGCTGCCGTACGTCGGTCCAGCGGCCGATGCCTGCGCCAGCCGTCCGCGGCCCCTCGGGCACTGCCCCCGCTCCGGGCGCATCCACCCGGCCCGCGTTCAGTACCGCCGACTGGGTGATACCCGGGCGGCAGAAGCTGCTTACCGCCGAGCGGATGAGACTGTTTTCCGGTGTGGTGGCACGGAATCTGCACACCGACGACCAGATCGCCAAAGCGGCCGGATTGCCCGCGCCTATCGCTTCGGCTACCCAGGGGATGGGATACCTCTGCGAATTCATGATCAACAATGTCGGCGAAGAATGGCTTGCCGAGGGGAGCTGGAAGCTCACGTTCCGCAAGCCGATACTGGCAGGGGACCAGGTCATCGCGCAGGGCGTGCTAAAGGATTTCGCGCGGACCGATCGCGGATCCCGGTACGTCGTCGCCCTCGCCCTGACCAACCAGCACGGCATGACGGTGACACAGGGGACCGCTACCAGCCGCCTGTGCCCGGCATGAGCCGGGCCGGGCGGCGGTCCCTGGCGGGCGCGGGGAGCAAAGCCTCAGCGCCTGCCGAAGTCCCGGGCCCGGCCCTGCCCTGTCGCGGGGCAGCTGCGCAGCTCCCGGTCAGGCGTCCTGCTTGGCGGCTGCCTCCGCATGCCCGTTTGAAACCGTAGCCGCCACCGCGGCTTTCCCGTTCTTGCCGCGCGGCGAGGAACTGCGCGGCTGCCCCTTCCGCCCTTCTTCGTGCTTCCGCATTTCTTCAATGAGGCTGTTCGGGCGCATGTCGGTCCAGTTCTTTTCAACATAGTCCAGACATGCCTGACGGGTGTCTTCCCCAAAGACGATCGTCCAGCCTTCGGGAACCTCGATCAGTACCGGCCAGAGCGAGTGCTGACCTTCATCGTTGACTAGGACAATGTAACGCCCGTCCTCGTCCTCGAACGGATTCGTATCCATTGCCTGCCCCTTTCTAATTCGCCGTGCGGCAGCTACCGCATCGAATCAGGCGTCCGGTTAGCAACCATATGGGAAGTGATCGAAGACCTCAAGGCGGAGCACGAAGACGAGGCCTCGCCGACCTTCCACGAAAGCCGCTACCATGCAGAATGTGCGCGAGATCACGAGGGGAAGATGGAGGCTCATATGCCTGGCTATCACAACTACCCGATTCGAATAGGGGTACAGATACAACCTCAGCGCTGTGCTTATGCGGAGATCCGCAGAGCCGCCGCCCGGCTCGAGGAGGCGGGCATAGACGTACTCATGAACTGGGATCATTTCTTTTCCCAGTACGGCTCCGACGACGATATGCATTACGAATGCTGGACGATGCTGGCGGCATGGGCGGAGGCAACGACCAGAGTCGAATTCGGACCGCTGGTATCCTGCGCTGCTTACCGGAACCCGGATCTGCTCGCTGACATGGCGAGGACGGTGGACCACATCAGTGGCGGCCGGTTCATTCTCGGCCTTGGATCCGGCTGGTCCCAGAAGGATTTCGCTGAATACGGATACGACTTCGGCACCGCCGGATCCCGCTTGGATTGGCTCGCCTCGGCCCTGCCGCGCATCACGAGCCGTCTCGCCCGGCTCAACCCACCGCCCTGCCGTAAGAAGATCCCGGTACTCATCGGGGGCAACGGCACACGCAAAACCCTGCGCATCGCGGCTTCGCACGCAGATATCTGGCACGGCTTCGGGGACGCGGCAAAACTGACCGAACTGCACCAGATACTCGACAACTGGTGCGTCGCGGCCGGCCGGGACCCCGGCGAAATAGAGCGGTCGACACGGGTCTTCCGCAAGTCACCGGATGACGTGGGTCCTGGTCTTGCTGCCGCGGGTACGCGACTCTTCACGCTCGTCGCGCAGGGGCCGAAATTCGATATCGGGCACGTACGGGAGTGGCTTGGGTTCCGCGACGATTTCAACCGCGCTCGCGGTGAGCAGATGACCGCGAAATCCACCTCCGCGCCCTAGGCTTTTCCGAAGAAGTTGATCATCAGCGCGTTGACGACACCCGGTTGCTCCAGGTGACCATAGTGCCCGCATCCCGGTACCACCGCAAAACTGCTGCCAGGAATGCTCTCGGTTATCTCGCGCCCGAAAAACGGCGGGACGATCAGATCATCCTCGAAGCTGAGGATAAGGCACTCTGATGTTATCCGGTGGTACTCGCCCAGTCTGTCACCGATCCGATCGAGACCGCGCTGGGCCCGGACGGTCGCCGCCTCGGGCGGTGACATCTCGAATATGTCGAGCCAGTCCCTGACCAGCCCCTCATTAGCCAGGGTCCGTGGTGACAGGTACTGTGCCGCCCGCATCACAGCGATATACTTCGGCGGTATTTTACTTTCGCTCGTCATGACGTCGGACCAAGCTGCCGAAAGTTCGGCGCGCATCGTATCGGTTCGTCCCCGAGCCCCCATTATCACGGCCTGGGTAAACAGTTCGGGACGAGCTAGCAGAGCCTCTAGCGCGATGATCGCTCCGAGCGAGAAGCCCACGATCCGGACCGGCCCGGCGCCGATCGCCTCAATCAGCCCGATCGTGTCATTCACCATATCCTCGAGGGTAAACCCGTCCGGACCGATATCACTCGGCGGAACCCCCCGGTTATCTACCGTTATGGCACGGTACCCGGCTTCTGTCAGCGCCGGCACTTGATAGGACGTCCATTCCCGGCCTCTGCTGCCGGTGCCGGTCAAGAGCAGTACCGGCTGGCCAGAACCGTACTCATCGAAGCTAATACGCACGCCGCCCACAGTCGCGATTGGCATCGTCTTCCTCCAGCGTATTATGCGTCCTCGTTGACAGTTTCTGACGATCCGTAGCTGCTGTCACACCGTTCAGCCATGGTCACCAGCAGGTCATTCAGCTTCGAGACGAAGGCCGCGGGATTTTCGACCCTGGCGCCGAGCGTGAGAACTGCCTGGTTGTAGAGGACGTGTGCCCACTCAGCCAGACGCGGATCGGCAGGCTCCCTATTGAGCCGCTGCACCAGCGGATGCCGCGGGTTAATCTCGAGCACCGGCTGGCTCGGCAGCCCGGACCCGCGCAGCCGGATCGCGAGGGTGACTTCGCTTTCTGGCTCGTTGGCCACGATACAGGCGGGGGACCTGGTGAGCCGGTTCGTGACCCGTACGTCCCACGCCTGGCCGGCCAGGGTGGCCTTCAGCTTGCTGATCAGGTCGGCGAACTCCGCATTGGCCTGCTCCTTCGCCTCCACCTCGGCCTCGTCTTCCAGGCCGCCGAGGTCACCACTGCCCTGCGCAACCGACTGGAGTCGCTTGCCCTCGAACTCGCGGAGGCTGCTCACCACCCAGTTATCCACGCCATCGCCGAGGAGGAGCACCTCGACGCCCTTCCTCCTGAACGCCTCCAGATGCGGGCTCGCGGCAGCAGCCGTCAGGCTGGGCGCCAGCAGGTAATAGATATGCTCTTGGCCCTCAGCCATCCGAGCCAGGTAGTCGCTCAGCGAAACGTCGGCCTCGTTGCTGCCTGACTTGGTGGAAGTAAACCGCAACAGCTTGGCGAGCTCGTCGCGGTTGCTGTAGTCATCAGCGACGCCCTCTTTCAGTACGGTGCCGAACTGCTTCCAGAATGTCGCGTAGGTCGCGGGATCGTCCTCGGCCATCTCCGCGAGCCGCTTCAGCACCTTCTTCACCGCGTTGGTGCGGATATTGTCTACCGCGCGACTGCCCTGAAGCAGTTCCCGCGAGATGTTCAGCGGCAGATCAGCTGAGTCGATCACGCCACGGACGAACCGCAGGTAGCGCGGCATCAACTGACCGGTGTCCTCCATGATGTAAACCCGCTGGATATGGAGCTTGACTCCCCGGCAGGCCTGCTGGATCCACAGGTTATAGGGCGCATTACCGGGGATGAAGAGCAGCAGCGTGTACTCGTAAATCCCCTCGATCCTGCTGTGCACCCACGCCAGCGAATTTCCTGGGTCACCCGAGACGTGACGGTAGAATTCTTGATAGTCCTGGTCGGTTAGCTCGCTCTTGGGGCGCGTCCACAACGCCGACGCCTGATTGATAACCGATTCGACAGGGCCCGGCTGCCCGTCTGTTTTCCCGGCTACGGTGCTATCGTCCGGCTGCAACGGCATGATGATCGGCAGGCTGATATGATCCGAATACTTTTCGATGACCGAACGCAGCCGATAGCCGTTGAGGAATTCGTCCTCGCCCTCCCGCAAGTGGAGCACAACCGTCGTGCCGCGGGAGGCGACATTGGTCATCTGCAGGCTGTAGTCACCCTTCCCGTCCGACTCCCACCAGACACCCTCGTCGGCGTCCAGTCCAGCCCGCCGGGTAATGAGGGTAACTCGGTCCGCCACGATGAAGGCGGAGTAGAAGCCCACGCCGAACTGCCCGATGAGCGCCGCATCCTGCTGCTGCCCACCGCTCAGAGCCCGCAGAAACTCCCGGGTACCCGACCTGGCGATGGTACCGATATTCTCGATGACCTCGGCGCGGCTCATGCCGATCCCGTTGTCCGTTATCGTGACTGTGCGCGCTCCCTTGTCGTAATTAATCCTGATCTGCAGAGGCCCGTCTTCTTCGGGCAGTGCAGCATTTGAAAACGACTCGAGCCGGAACCTGTCAACGGCGTCGGAAGCATTCGAGATCAGCTCGCGCAGGAAGATCTCTTTGTTGGTGTAGAGCGAGTGCACCATCAGATCCAGGATCTGAACGACTTCGGCCTGGAAACTGTAACGCTCCTGCTCGGTCTGCACGGTCACGATGTCTCAACTCCCCTGGTCGCTACTCTGCAAGTTGCGGAATGCTTACTGCCGGTTGCGCCGCAAACTGGGTCCGGTACAGTTCCGCGTACAGTCCGCCCGTTGCGAGCAAATCCTCATGTGTTCCGGTCTCTGTTATCCGCCCCCCGTCGACCACCAGTATCTGGTCGGCGGCACGGACAGTGGACAGCCGGTGAGCGATCACCAGCGATGTTCGTCCGGCTAGCACGGTGGCCAGCGTCTGCTGAATGGCCGCTTCCGATTCGGAGTCCAGATGGGCGGTTGCCTCGTCGAGCACGACGACCGGCGGTGCCTTCAGGAGAAGCCGGGCCAAGGCTATGCGCTGCTTCTCGCCGCCGGAAAGCCGGTAGCCGCGGTCTCCCACCACGGTTTGCAGGCCATCCGGCAAAGACTCGATCATGTCCCAGATCCTCGCCCCCTGGCAGGCCTCGGTCAGCTCCGCGTCGGTGCACCCCGGGCGCGCGTACACGAGGTTGGCCCTGATCGTGTCGTGGAAGAGATACGCGTCCTGGGTGACCACTCCCACGACGTCATGCACCGACCGCTGGGTGAGATCCCTGACATCTCTCCCGCCGATCCGGACCGTCCCCGAGCCCGGGTCGTAGAGGCGCGCCACCAGGTGGGTGATCGTCGTCTTCCCAGCGCCAGACGGGCCGACCAGCGCCGTCGTCTCTCCGCCGCGAGCACGAAAGCTCACGCCGTCCAAAGTCCATTCCTGGTGCGGGCGCTCCGGCATGGGGAGCGCTATCGACTCCAGCGACGCAAGCGACACTTCGCTCGCGTTCGGATACCGGAAGCGGACATCGTCGAACTCGATCGCCGGCGCCGCCGTTGCCTCTGCCGCCTGCGAAGCCCCGGTATCTAGCGCCGAAGCACCCGGCCGATCGGCCACGAGCGGCTGGAGATCCAGTACCTCAAACACCCGGTCGAAGCTCACCAGGGCGGTCTGCAGGTTGATCTGCATTCCGGACAGCTGCGTGATCGGGACGTACAGCCGTATCAGCAACGCCACCATCGCGACGAGGGTCCCGATCTGCAGGGTTCCGCGGATAGTGAGCCAGCCGCCAAGACCGTAGACACCTGCGGTGATCAACGAAGTAAACAGCGCCACGACGATGAGGAACGCGCGACCGTAAACGCTAGTAACGATCGCGACCTGCCGGACGCGCCCGGCGCGCTCTGCGAACTGGCGAGATTCGTCTTCGGGTCGTCCGTAAAGCTTGGTGAGCATCGCGCCGGCCACGTTAAATCGCTCGTTCAGCAGCGAGCCGAGTGCGGCGTCTTGCTGCATTCCCTCCCGGGCAAGCAGTTGCAGTCTCTTGCCGATGAGCCTGCCAGAAAGCACGAATACCGGGATCAGCACGAGCGCTATGAGGCTAATTTGCCAGGATAGATAGAACAGCACGCCGAGCATAAGGAACAGGCTCAGCAGGGACGAAAACGTCTGCGTAAACAACGTGGTGACCGCCTGCTGCGCGCCGATGATGTCCGTATTCAGCCGACTCACCAGCGAACCGGTCTGAGCGCGAGTAAAAAATGCAAGCGGTTGCCGCTGGACATGTTCGAATACCGCAGAGCGCAGATCAAATATTATTCCCTGGCCGATCCGTGCCGAATGCCAGGTCTGAAGATATACTACCGCAGCGTCTATAATAGCAAGTCCGGCGATCGACGCCGAGAGTTCCACTACAATTGAGAGTCGATGCGTGAGGATACCGTTATCAATAACATATTTCAGCATGAGTGGAATCGCGACGGTAATGACCGCGTCTAGAGCAGTGACCAGCAAGAGCGCGGCCAGCGCCAAGCGGTACGGCCGGACGTAGGGAATGATACGCCGGATCGTATCTGGTTTGATCTTCTGACGGGTGATCGAGCCATCGAGTCGCATCCCCATTAGCGGCGATACACCCAGCATCGCTGAGGCACCTCTTCCCGTATGTGCCGGTAGTAGGCCTGAGTATCGCGGATGCCGATCAGCGTGACAAGCCGTCAAAGCTGGACGTAGCATGCCACCATCGCCATCCGCGGAGATACCCGGAGGATTAATGCCCGTCGTATCGGTTAATGGTATAAGCCTTAGCTTCCAGGACTACGGCTCCGGGAAGCCGGTCGTTCTCATAGCCGGAACTGGGGATGCCGGGCGGGTTTGGACTCGATATCAGGCCCCGGCACTCACCGCAGCAGGCTACCGTGCGATAACTGTCGACAATCGCGGGATTCCGCCGACCGATAGCTGCTCGGGGAGCTTCACCGTTGAAGACATGGCTGCGGACACAGCCGGGCTGATCGAATTCCTCAACATCACGCCATGCCGGATCATCGGATACTCGATGGGCGCTGTCGTAGTTCAAGAACTGCTGCTCCTGCATCCGGGCCTGGTGACCCAGGCGGTGCTGATGGCGACACGGGGCCGGGCCGATGCGCTGCATGCCGTCAGGGTGGCGGCAGAGGAGGAACTTCTCGATAGCGGTGTTGAGCTGCCGGCGCGAGCCGTGGCGGTTTTCCGGGCGGCACAGTTCCTTTCCCCGTCCACCCAGCGTGACGAAAAACGGATAAGGGACTGGCTGGATATCTTTGAACTGTCTGCGACCGCTGCGAACGCGGCCCAGCAGCGGGTCGATGTCATAGACAGCAGGCTTGAGCGATACCGGAAGATCACTAACGAATGCCTCGTCATAGGATTTAAGCACGACCTGATCGCACTGCCTCATCTCGGTCGCGAAGTCGCAGATCATATCCCGAACAGCGAATACCAAGAGCTCCCGGACTGCGGGCACCTTGGCTATCTCGAGGATCCGCGCGCAGTCAATTCGCGCATCCTGGATTTTTTCGGCAAGGCCCCGTGATGCGTTCCCTGCGAGCGTTCAACTGCAGCAGGCCAGCGGTTGAACAGTCCCGGGACCTGCGATGAAGGCCCTGGTCCTGGCCGGCGGCAACGGTACGAGACTGTGGCCGATCACGCACACGTCGGCAAAACAGCTGCTGCCGGTAGCCAACCGGCCGGTGCTATTCTACGGCCTGGAGTCGATACGCGAATCTGGCCTCACTGACGTCGGGATCGTCGTAGGTGACACGGCTGCCGCCATCCAGGCAGCGGTGGGCGACGGCTCGGACTTCGGACTCAACGTCACCTACATCAATCAGCATGCGCCGCTGGGGCTGGCGCATGCGGTGATGGTCGCACGGGAGTTCCTCGGCGAGGACGAGTTCGTGATGTACCTCGGTGACAACTTCATCGTGGGCGGGATAACCAGCCTGGTGGCGGAGTTCGGATCGGCGCGGCCAGATGCGCAGGTCATGTTGACCCGGGTCGCTGATCCGCGTCAGTTCGGCGTGGCGGAACTCGATAGCAATGGTCGCCTGACCGGACTCGAGGAGAAACCGCAACGGCCCAAGAGCGACCTGGCCCTGGCCGGTGTCTACATGTTCGGTCCGGCCATACATGATGCGGTGCGGAGCCTGAAGCCGTCCGGGCGCGGGGAGCTGGAGATTACCGAAGCAATCCAGTGGCTGATCGATAACGGGAAGCTGGTCCGGTCGACCACGATCACCGGCTACTGGAAGGACACCGGGGAGGTCGCCGACTTGCTTGACGCCAACCGGATGGTGCTGGAGATGATCCAGCCGTCCGGCCTGGCGGCAGCGGATGCGTCCTGCGAGGTGATCGGCCGCGTGGCGATTGCCGAGGGCGCGCAAGTGACCGGATCACGGATCATGGGACCGGCTATCATCGGGGCACGGTGCCGGATAAGCGGTTCGTACATAGGGCCGTTCACTTCCGTAGCCGAGAACTGCGTGATCCAGGACAGCGAGATCGAGTACTCGATCGTGCTGTCCGGCGCGTCCATTTCTGGCATGCACCTTATCCAGGCATCCATGATCGGCCGGAATGCCGTCGTCACGGCAGTGCCGCGAATGCCGCGGAGTCACCATCTGGTCCTAGGCGACCACAGTAAGGTCCAGGTCAGCCGGTGAGGGTACTCGTCGCCGGAGGAGCCGGCTTCATTGGCTCACATTACGTACGCAATCTGGTCACCGGAGCGTACCCGGGCTCCGGGCATGTCCGCGTGACCGTGGTGGACAAGCTCACCTACGCGGGCAACCTGGACAACCTGTCCGAAGTTGCCGGCCGGTTCGAGTTCGTCCGGGGCGATATCTGCGATGCGGCGCTGCTTGCCGGGGTGCTGCCCGGTCAGGATATCGTCGTCAACTTCGCGGCACAGACGCATGTGGACCGGTCGATCGCAGACGGGGCCGAATTCATATCCGCCAACGTGAGCGGCGTCCAGGTCCTGCTGAAGTCATGCGCGGAAGCCGGGGTCAAGCGGGTGGTGCAGGTATCTACCGAACGAGGTCTACGGCAGCATTTCGTCCGGATCATGGCCGGAGGGCGCGCCGCTGGCACCGAGCTCACCGTATGCGGCCAGCAAGGCCAGCGGTGACCTGATGGCATGCGCGTACGCCCGGACATTCGGGCTCCATGTGAGCATCACCCGAGGCTGCAATACGTACGGGCCCGCGCAGTACCCGGAAAAGGTAATCCCGCTGTTCGTCACGCGCCTTCTCGAGGACAAGCGGGTGCCGTTGTACGGGAGCGGCCGTAATGTACGGCAATGGGTGCATGTCGATGATCATTGCCGTGGCATTCACCTGGTGGCCGAGCGCGGCGAGGCAGGTACCGTCTATCACATCGGCGGCGATATTGAGCTGACGAATCATGAGCTGACGGCGGCGATCCTCGACTGCGTCGGCGCTGGATGGGAGATGGTGGAATACGTCGAGGACAGGAAGGGGCATGACCTGCGGTACTCGCTGGATGATTCGGCGCTGCGCGCTAGGGGCTACTATCCGCGGGTCTCGTTCGCCGAGGGCCTCCAGTCGACCGTGCAGTGGTATGCGGAGAATCCAGACTGGTGGGGTAGCAAGTGCCAGGCTGGCTGATCACCGGCGCCGGCGGGCTGCTTGGTCGTGAGACCTGCGCACGTCTGGCCGATGATGGTGCCGACTTCACAGCGCTGAGCCACGCTCAGCTTGACATCACTGACCGGCCGGGGGTGGCCGCCGCGCTCGGCCGGATACGACCGGAAGTGGTGGTCAACTGCGCGGCCTGGACCGCGGTAGACCGCGCCGAGGCGGAATCGGAGCTCGCGTTCCGCGTCAACGGCGATGCCGTGCGGCACCTGGCTGAGGCGTGCCAGGCCAGCCGTTCGGCACTCGTGCAGGTATCCACCGATTACGTATTCGCCGGGCAGGCACGGCGACCGTATTCCGAAGCTGACCCACCGGATCCGCAGACCGGCTACGGCCGGGGAAAACTGGCGGGCGAGCAGGCCGTCCGCACCGTGCTGCCCGACACTGGTTACGTGCTGCGCACGGCATGGCTGTACGGCGCGTACGGGCCGAACTTCGTGCTGACGATGATGGCGATGGAGCGAAAGCAGCACTTCATCGATGTCGTGTGTGACCAGCAGGGCCAGCCGACCTGGGCGGCTGATGTCGCCCAGCAGCTGGTAGCGCTGGTCCGCTCGGGCGCTCCAGCTGGCATCTACCACGCGACGAGCTCAGGCGCGACGACATGGTTCGGCTTGGCGCAAGAAGTATTCAGGCTGGCGGGTGCCCAGCCGGCGCGGGTAAGGCCGGTTACCAGCGCCGCGATGCTGCGTCCCGCGAAGCGGCCCGCGTACAGCGTGCTGGGTCATGCATCGTGGGCGGCAGCCGGCCTGGCGGTGATCGGGCCGTGGCAGGACCGGCTCCGGCAGGCATTCCCTTCGCTGCTGGCCGCCGCCGGGCAGGCCTGACCGGATCGGCTTGGATGGCGTGCGGGCGGTCAGTCAGTGGCATCCGCCATGGTGATGCAGTCGGCGTGACGTGGGAGCATGCCGCCGCGGAGGGCCTCCTCGAGCGATGGGGCGAGCGCATCCTGGCCGGACAGGACCGGCGCGGCGACCTCCGGCCAGGAAATGGCCAGGGCTGGGTCGAACGGGTGCACTCCGTGCTCCCGGGCCGGGGCATAAGCGGTGGAACACAGATAGACCACCGTCGCCACCTCGCTGAGCGCCATAAACGCGTGCCCGAGTCCCTCACTGATGTACACCGACTGGCGCGCGTCATCGTCCAAGGTGACCGCCTCCCAGCGCCCGAAGGTCGGCGATCCGACTCTAAGGTCGACGACAACGTCCAGTATCACGCCGCTCGTACACGAAACGTATTTCGCCTGACCGGGCGGGACGTCGGCGAAATGGACACCGCGGACCACCCCGCGCTGAGACACCGAGCAGTTGACCTGCGCGACCTGGGGCCGGCCAGCGAGTGCTGAAACGTCGGCGCTGCGGAACATCTCCAGGAAGCTTCCGCGATCATCGCGGTGGATGACCGGTGTATACAACCACGCACCCTCAATGCTGAACGGCTCCATTGCTGTCACCATATTCCGATCTCCGCGGCTCGCGATGCCGGAATTGTGACACCTCGTGCCCTCGCCGGACAGCCCGCAACCCATGCATGTCGGAATAGATGGCAGTCGCCTGGCTACCGGCTGCTTCTGGCTGCGGCCCAGGCGGCGCCCCGGTGGGTGCAGCTGCCCCTGGCCATATGGCGGGCTCGCAGTGCCGCGTGTCCTGGGGTTGCGGGCGCGCTGCCGCGCTCACATGACGAGCTTTCGTCGCTTACACACGATGCCTGCCCAGATACATGACGGGTAGCCGATAGGCTCGTCTGGATGTCCGCGCCCAGTGCCGCCGAGGCCGTCGGCCAGCGGACCGCGCCGAAGCGGTCCGCGGGCCGGCTCGTGCCCCGGTGGGCAGACTGCGCGGCCGTGGCATTGTTCCTCGCGCTGGCCTTCTGGGTGACTTCCGGGTTGTGGATTCACGTCGGCTCGCTCGCCCTGGTGAACGGCGGTTCCGACGTCACCTTCTTCGAGTGGACCCTGGTCCACGCGACCCGGATCTTCACGCACGGGGAGAACCCGCTGTTCACCCCCCAGCTGAACGCGCCGAACGGCGTGAACCTGATGGCCAACACCGGTCTGCTCGGCCTGACCGTGCCGCTGGTCCCGGTCACCCTCCTGTTCGGGCCCGCGGTGACGTTCACGGTCATGCTTACCGGGGGGCTGGCCGCGACCGCCTGGGCCTGGTACCACGTACTGTCCCGGCACATCGTGGGCTACTGGCCGGCCGCCCTGGTGGGCGGGCTGTTCGCCGGGTTCGCACCCGGCATGGTCAGCCACGTGAACGGCCACCCGGACCTGGTCAACCAGTTCCTGATCCCGTTCATCGTCTGGCGGGCCATCTCGCTGCGTACCGCGCGCGACGGCGTGGTGCTCGGGCTGCTGGTCACCTGGCAGGCGTTCCTCAACGAGGAACTGCTGTTCCAGACCGGACTGGCCGTGGCGGTCTTCGTGGCGGCGTACGCGGTCTTCCGCCCGACCGAGGTACGGGCACGGGTCAGGCCGTTCCTGGCCGGGTTGTGGCCGGCCTTGCTCACGGCCGGCGCGCTGCTGGCGTACCCGCTGTGGTTCCAGTTCGCCGGCCCGCAAAGCTATCGGGGCCTGCCCGAGACCGTGCTCGGGTACGGCACCGACCTGCGGGCCTTCACGGCGTTCTCCCAGTCGTCGCTGGTCCGGCACGGCGCCTCGCACAGCAGTTACGGTGCGCCGCCGGAGGAGAACACGTTCTTCGGTGCCCCGCTGCTCATGGCCACCGGGGTGATGGTGGTCTGGCTGTGGCGGCGGCAGGTGGCGGTACGGGCGCTGACTGTCGTCGCGCTCGTCTTCGCCGTGCTGTCACTGGGCCGGACCGTGGTGGCGGGCGGCCATACCGTGCTCTCGCACGGCCCGATGAGCGTCCTGGACCACCTGCCGCTGTTCGACAGCGTGGTGCCCACCCGGTTCGGCCTGGCGCTGATCCCGGTCATCGCGGTCCTGCTCGCGTTCTCGGTGCACGCCGCGGCGACCGAATGGAACGTCCGGGTGCGGTACGGCTGGACGGTGGTGCTGGCCGCGGCCCTGCTGCCGATCGCGCCCACGCCCGTGCTGGCCGGGCACGCCGCGCCGGTGCCCGGGTTCTTCACCAGCGGACAGTGGGCCCAGTACGTGCACGATGGCCAGTCGGTCCTGTCTGGCAACACCAGAGGCGGGAGCGCCGCGTTCACTGCGATGAGCTGGGACAACGCGACCGGGCAGGGATACCGGATGGTCGGCGGGTACTTCCTGGTCCCGGATGAGCACGGCCGGGGCGCCTATGGCGTCCCGGGCCGCCCGACCACCATGCTGCTCACAGACATCGTGCGCCACGGCGGGATCCGCCGGATCACTGCCGCGCAGCGGGCCGCCTTCCGGGCCGACCTACGGTACTGGCACACCGCGATCGTGGTGCTCAGCCCGTACGCCCCGCACTATGACGACCTGCGGTCCGCGCTCAACCAGCTCACCGGCCAGCCGGCCCGGCAGGCTCAAGGGGTACTCCTCTGGGACGTGGGGTAAATGAGCGGCGTGCCCGCCCGTGCGCTATTTCATACCGCGCCGCGCTGTGTGGAGATCAGGGAACTGCCCGCACCGCGGCCTGCGGCCGGTGAGGTCTTGGTCCGCACCGTGTGCTCTGGCATCAGCGGTGGCACCGAACGACTGGTGTACCGTGGCGAGGTCCCGGCCGACCTGGCGCTGGACGACACGATCGACGCGCTGGGCGGTACCTTCTCCTATCCCTTCGCCTATGGGTATGCGTGCGTCGGCGAAGTAGCCGAGACCGGCCAGGCGGTTTTCGCGTTCCATCCGCACCAGGACGTATTCGCGGCGCGGGCTGATGAACTGATTCCGCTGCCTGGCGTCGATGCCGCGTCGGCAACCTTGTTGCCGCTGGTGGAGACGGCATTGCAGGTGACGCTCGATGCGGGAACCGGATATCGCGACCGGGTCGTCGTGCTCGGGGCCGGCGTGCTCGGGCTACTGACCGGCTTGCTGTTGCAGAGCGCCGGGTGGCGGCCGCTGATGGCCGAGCCGCAGGCGTGGCGCCGCGACGTGGCCAGCAGCCTGGGCGTCACCACCGCGGCGCCGGAGGAACTGGCGAAAGAGGAGGTTCCGCTGGTTATTGACGCCAGCGGTAACCCGGATGCGCCGGCGATGGCACTGGACTTGCTGGCCCACGAGGGAACCCTGTTGATCGCGTCGTGGTTCGGCACCAAACCAGTGGTGCTGCCGCTCGGGGGCGCCTTTCACCGGCGGCGTCTGATCATCCGCAGCACTCAGGTTTCCACGGTGCCGGCTCGGCTGTCCGGGACCTGGAGCCGGTCTCGGCGCCGCCGGGAGGCCGTTGGGTTGCTATCCGAGCTACCGTTGCCGCAGCTGTGCACGCACGTGTTCGCCTTCGGCCACGCAGCCGACGCGTTCCGAGCCGTGGACGAGGGGATACCCGGGTTGATGCATGCCGTTCTTGACTACGACAGGAGTGCTGCCGGTGACCTGTGAGGTCGGGTTGAGCCGAAGCGTCCGCGCTTTCCACATCATGCCGGGACTGCCCGGGCCCGAGGGGCAACTGCATGATCATGACTACCGGATCGAGATCGTGGTGGATCGCGAGCAGCTCGACGACCGGGGCATGGTCTGCGATCTGGACCTACTGGAAGCGGCGCTGACCGAGCTGACCAGCCGCGTCGAGGACCGCAACCTGGAGGAGATACGGCCCGGCGGGGCCGAGGCGGTCACCGTCGAGGTATTCGCCCGCTGGGTGCATGACAGCCTCTCGCCCGCCGTCGCGGCCGCGGGCGGCGAGGCACTGGCCGTGCGGGTGTGGGAAACCCCCGTCGCGTTTGGCGGATACCGCGCACGGACGGGCGGCTGAACCGTTCTGCTGACCTGCTCGTCTTACGGTCATGGGAACCTCTGGAACATTTATCATCCTCGCGGGACAGGTCTATGACACTGGGCTGGGATAATCCCACGGCAGGTCCCACCACCACGATCTTGCTGAGGCACGGCGATACCCGGCTATCGCCCGAGCACCGCTTCAGCGGACTGCGCGACCTTCCGCTTAGCGCCAGCGGAACCCGGCAGGCCCAGGCGGCCGCCTGTCGCCTGGCTACCGGTGCCCCGATCGACGCCGTGGTCAGCTCGCCATTGCAGCGCGCGGTCGGCACCGCCGCCATTGCGGCCGCCGAGCTGGGCTTGACCCCGGCCATCGATGACGATCTCCGGGAAACCGACTTCGGTGACTGGGATGGCTTCACCCTGGCCGAAATCCAGGAGCGATGGCCCGCAGCCGCGGCCGCCTGGCGGCGCGACCCCGAACAGGCCCCGCCGGGCGGGGAGAGCTTCGCCGACACCGCACACCGGGTAGACCGGGCCTGCGACCGGCTGTTGCGGGACCACGACGGCCAGACCGTTCTGGTGGTCAGTCACGTTACCCCGATAAAGATCCTGCTGTGCCGGGCTCTCGGCGTCCCGCTTGGCACCCTTTACCGGCTGTATCTCGGCTCCGCCTGCATTAACGAGATCCGGTGGCACGACCGCGGATTTGCCGCCGTTCATTGCGTCAACGACACCAGCCACCTTCCGTGACTAGGGCCCTGCGGTCTGGGCCGATGCCGTCCGGGCCGGGGCTGTGCTGAAGGTGTTGAGGAACTGATTGCGGAAGGCGTCCATGGGCTCGACCGGAGCGCCGGAATTAGGCAGCAGCCCGTTCTGCCAGTGCCAGGAGGACATCTGCTTGAGCACCGAAGAGGCGCGGGTGACGATCGAGACCGGCACTTCGTGAGTGGCCCCGTAGCCGGAGACGACGGTGTGGGGCTGGTGGTCACCCATAAAGATGAGCACGAGGTTCGGGTCGTTCAGCTCGGTGACCCATGAAGTGAGGGCCTTCAGCGAGTATTGGATCGACTGCGCGTAGAACTGCTTCACGGTGTTTGCGTTGCGCCAGACGGTGGTCGCAGATTCGCTCTGCGCGGGCTGCGAGTCAAATACCGAGCCGTTGCCGACCTTGCTCCAGGGCACCATGGTCGGCAGCGGGGCCCAGGGAATGTGCGCAGAGGTCGTGTCGATCTCGGCCATCACGGGCTTGTGACCAGGCGTGAGTTCGTTCCGCTGGAACGCGGCAAAGGTGTACTGGTCGGGCATTTGGGAATAGCTGAATTTCGGGCCGCGGTAGCCGACGTTAAGCTGGTTGTAGAGCTGGCCGTAGTGGTAAAAGGCCGTGCCGGGGATCCAGTTCGGGTAGTCCGTCGGGTCGTCGGCGACCGTGCGCCACCCGGCCTTGCCGAAAGCGTCGCTGAGGGTGAACCGCTGGCTGGCGACGAGCTCGTTATACCGCTGCTGGCTGTCGACCCACAGCCCCGACTGCAAGGTGGAGTGGGCGAGCCAGCTGATGCCGCCGTAGGTCGGGGAGGTGAGCCAGGCGCTCTGCGTGGACCAGCCGGCTTGGGTCAGCATTTCGTTTTGCTGGCGCAGGACGGCGTCGATGCCCGGCGAGAAGCTCGAACCCTGGACGGCGACCTGCCCGTAGCTTTCGACGAAGACGATCAGGACGTCCTTGCCGCGCAATCCGGTCAGCAGGTCCGAAGCGGGAATGCTGGCCTCGGGGTCGGCGCTGCGGATGGCCGCCGTGAAAACACGCGGGTCGCTGAGCCCGGCCTGGTAGGCCTGCACCTGCGAGACGGCCAGCGCGGTCTCGCTGGTCGAGGCGACCGGAAAGCCCGGGCTGAACTGCAGTGACAGGCCCGCGGCCAGCCCCCAGCAGGCGCTGACAGCAGCCAGGCCGCGAACGGTGCCGCGACGGTGCCGGGCGGCCACGGCGGTGAGGTGAATCGTCGCCGCGGTGATGATGACGACGACCAGGGCGACACCGATCCAGACGGCGACGAGCACGACGTTCGTGAGCGTGGTGCCGATAGCGTCGCGTACCACGCCCACGGCAGGCCTGACGCTGCTCCAGTCGCTCTCCGGGTTGAACGCCCGGTCGACCGTTCCGTACATCACCATGTTGAGGATCTTGTCGAACGTGAGCAGGCTGAACCCGATTCCGGCGATCGTGGCTACGATCCGCCGCGGCCAGGTCGGCAGCACCAGCGCGACGGCAACCAAGGCCAGCACTTCCACTGGGATGCGGACAAAAGCGACGAGGCCGAACTGCCAGGGACGGTCGGGCGCCAGGAGGTCGAACCACACGATCACGAGCGCAAGGCCGGTGACGGTGATCCGCACGGCCCGGCGGGTGCGCGGGCCGGCGCCGGTGCGGTACAGCCAGATCACGTTGCGGCCGAACGACTCGGCCAGCAGCAGCAGTGCGACGGCGACCGCGATCATTCCGGTGAGACGGTCGACCACTGCGGATACGGCGACGGTGAGCACGATGCCCTGGACCGCGGCCACGACCTTGCCCCAGTACCGCGGCGGCAACGGCGCGGCCAGCCATGGCATCAGCCAGCCCGCTAGCAGCAGCGCGTAGCGGGCGGCGCCGATGAGCAGTACCCAGCTGCCGTAGTCCCGGGACACGGCGATGCTGAGCAGCAAGATGAGGAAGGCGTCGACCTCGCCGTCGAGGCGGGCGCCCAGCGGGGTGGCGGTACCGGTCCGGCGCGCTACCTGCCCGTCCACCGCGTCGAGGGCCAGCGCGATGCTGGACAGGGCGACCAGCGCGGTGACCGCCAGCGGCCGGCTGAACGAGTCGGCAACCAGGCCCGCGACCCCGGCGATCAGCAGCGCCCGGGTCATCGTGACCCAGTCCGCCGGGTGTATCGCCGGCTGGTCGCTGCGCATGCGGGCGGTGGCCAGCAGCGCGGTCGTCGCCGACCCGGTGGCCAGCCCGGTGATCCAGCCGACGACGCCGAGACCAGCGGTGGCGGACACCACGCCGAGCAGGGCGGCGGTGGCGAGCACCCCCAGGATGCTCGCGAGCCGGATCGTCGGCAGCGTGCGCCTGTCCGCGAGCTGGATCGTCGGCAGCACGCTTTGGCCAGCGAGCCGATGCGCAGGCGGCGCGCTGTCGTCCGCGGGAGGTGCCCCTTCGTCCGCAGGCCGAATAGTATGCACCGCGCCTCCGTCTCCTCCGCCATTCCTCATAGGGACAACGGGTCCGCGGTCACGCTGGTTCACCCGCGACCGGACGATTGAACCATGCGTCCAGCTGGTTCGTGTTACCGGTGTGGCGTACCTGCACGCGGTTCCGGCCGGGATCGGTCCGGCCGTCCGTCGTTTCGGCCCGCCGCTGCTGCGGCTGGCCGCCGGCGCCGCCGTGCTGTGGTTTCTCGTGCGGGAGGTGGGCGCAGCCCCGTTCGAGGACGGGCTGCGCGCGGTCACCTGGCAGGCGGTCGTGGCCGCGGCCACGCTCACGGCCTTGACCACGGTGTGTTCGGCCTGGCGGTGGCGGGTCGTCGCCCGGGCCCTCGGCGTCGACATCAGCCTGCCCGGCGCGACCGGCGCCTACTACCGTTCCCTGTTCCTCAACTCCGTGCTCCCCGGCGGGGTCCTCGGCGATGTGCACCGGGCGGTCACGCACGGCCGGAGCACTGGAGACGTCGCGCGGGGGGTGCGCGCGGTGGCGTGGGAACGGCTGTGCGGTCAGGTCATCCAGGCCGTAGTGACCGCCGTCGTGCTGCTGACCCTGCCCTCGCCGGTCCGGCCCGCGCTGCCCTACGTGCTGGCGGGTCTCGCGGGCGTAGCCGGGTGTGCTGCGCTGGTCGTGGGGGTCGCCGCTCGGCGCGGCCGGTCGCGGATCACCCGCGCCGCCCGGGCCGTGGCCGCTGACCTGCGTCGCGGCCTGCTGGCCCGGGGCGTATGGCCGCAGGTCACGCTGGCCTCGCTGCTGGCCGTCGCCGGGCACACGGCCACGTTCGTGATCGCGGCCCGGGTGGCCGGCTGCACCGCACCCCTGGGCGAACTGATCGCGCTGCTGATGGTGGTCCAGATTGCCGGCGGGATCCCCTTGAGTGTCGGCGGGTGGGGGCCACGGGAGGGCGCTGCCGCCTGGGCCTTCGCCGCAGCCGGGCTCGGCGCGGCTAACGGGGTCACGGTCGCCACCCTTTATGCGGTGGTCATGCTGGCCGCGGTGGCCCCGGGCGCGGGCCTGCTGCTGGGGGACGCCATTCGCCGCGGGCGTCGCGGCCCGGGCCACTCGGGCGAGCCGAGAGCACCTGATCCGGCGCCGCGAACGATGGAGGTCGTTCGTGGCTTACCGGCCGTACCCGGCGGCAGAGATCCGCCGGCGTATTCGCATGCCCCTGCGTTTGGCTGACGACTACTCGACCACGGCCACGGTCGTCAGCTTCACCGGCCTGACCGACGAGCAGCAGCACGTGGCCCTGGAACTCGGCCGGCCCGCCGCGGCCCGGCTACCGCTGGTGCGCCTGCACAGTGAATGCCTCACCGGTGACGTGTTCGGCAGCCAGCGCTGCGACTGCGGGCCGCAACTGCGCGAAGCCATCGAGCGGATCACCAGACACGGTGGGTACCTGCTGTATCTGCGTCAGGAAGGGCGCGGCATCGGACTGTACGACAAACTCGACGCCTACGCGCTGCAAGATCGTGGCCTGGATACGTACGACGCGAATCTCGCCCTCGGCCGCCGGGCCGACGAGCGCGATTACACCAGCGCAGCCCAGATGCTGCACGCGCTGGGCGCCAGCCGCATCGCGCTGCTGAGCAACAACCCGGACAAGGGCGCTCAACTGGCCCGCCTGGGCATTACGATCGCCAGGCACGTCCCCACCGGCCTGCACCTTACCGGGACCAACGCCGCCTACCTGGCCACCAAGGCCGCGCGCGGAGGGCATGATCTGCTTTCGCGGAGTCTCGAACGCGCCGCCGGTCTAGGGTTCGAGGCCGGATGATAGCCATCCGCGAGCATCCGCCGCCTGCCACCGCGCCAGAGCAGTGACTCGAATACGGCCAGCCGCCTGGCTCATCACCGCGGTCGCACTGTTCCTGCTGGCCGTGGCCGGTTATGCCCTGCTCGTCCACGCGTCCTCGCAGTACTACTGGACGCAGATCGACACGGCCGTCTACCGGGATGGCGGTATCGCGGTGCGGAACCGGCAGGCGATGCTCTACGCGCTGGACTTCGGTCCGGCGAAGCTGCCGTTCGTCTACGCGCCGTTCGCCGCGCTCGTGTTCGCTGCGGGGAGCGGCGCGTCGTTCGCCACCTGGCAGGTCGGGCTGACGGTGCTCACGATCGGGCTGCTGCCGGTGGTGGCGTACCTTTCCCTGGGACTCGCCGGGCGGCCTGCCGGCCAGGCCAGGGCGGCGGCGGCGTTTGCGATCGCCGCGGCGGCCCTCTGGCTCGAACCGGTTGCGATGACCCTGTTCTTCGGGCAGATCAACCTCGTGCTGCTGGCCCTGGTGGTGGGCGATCTCGCGCTGCCGGACCGCACCACGGGTAAGGGCACCGGAATCGGGCTGGCGGCGGGGATCAAGCTCACGCCGTTGATCTTCATTCCGTACCTGCTGTTCACGCGGCGAGTAAAGGCCGCGGTGGTCAGCGCGCTGACCTTCGCGGTCACGGTGGGACTGGGGTTCGCGCTGTTGCCGCGCGCGTCCGCGGTCTTCTGGGGCAGGCAGTTCTTCCGGCCGGGCAATCACTTTCACCTGGACAACCAATCCCTTAACGGCGCAATACTGCGTCTTAGCCACGCCGGGCCCCACGCGTACGTGTACTGGCTGGTCGCGGCGGTCGCCGTCGGCATCGCCGGGCTCGGGGTGGCGGTGCTGGCGAGCCGGCGCGGCCACGAGCTACTCGGCCTGGTTGCGTGCGCCGCGACCGGCCTGCTGGTATCCCCGGTCAGCTGGTCGCACCACTACGTCTACGTGGTACCGGCACTTGTCCTCGCCGCGTACGGGCCACGGCGCCTCGGCTACCGGATCCTCGGTATCGCGCTGGTAGTGGGCTTGTTTGGCTGGTGGCCCGGGCCTATTGGCTACGACCCGAAAGGTCAGCTGCTGCCGCGCGGGCTGCTGCTGCTCGCGCCGAACCGGGGCAACAACGGGACGGTCGAGTTCACCTGGCGCGGGCTGGAATTGATCGTCGGCAACTACTACGTGCTCACCCTGCTCGTGTTCATCGCGGCCACCGCCGTGGTGCTTAGCCGTCGCCTCAGGCCACTGGTGGGCGCTAGCCCGGCGGGCGGCCCACGAAATCAAGCTGATGGGCGATATAGACCAGCTCACCCGCGGCCAGTTGCCGACCTCGCACGGCCAGCCAGTCGGCCAGATCCGCCGGTTCCACTCGATCCTGGCGGCTCCCCAACGCGTTCTGGATCGTGCTAAGGATGCTGCGCAGGAAGTAAGCCTCATGGCCCGGATAGCTCCCATCCG
This sequence comes from uncultured Actinomycetes bacterium, assembly GCA_963787645.1. Lineage (GTDB taxonomy): Bacteria > Actinomycetota > Actinomycetes > Streptosporangiales > Streptosporangiaceae > Palsa-504. The sequence continues at coordinate 371,328 of CAWBDS010000011.1, forward strand.
GGCCGGCGCCGACAACCCAGTCCGACGACCCCGCCGCCCGCGCGGGCGCCCCCGCAGCCCGCAGGTAGCGGAACAGGCGGCGGCCCGTTCGGCTATCCCCGGCCGGCTGGCCGTAGCGAACGCGCTCATCCATGTCGCGGTGGTATGCCCGCATAACCTGGTCGTCGAGCGAATGGCTCGGCTCGAAAATGGTCTCGCCGTCGTAGTTGATCGTGAACCAGTAGACGCCGCCGGGGACCAGCAACCGCAACAATCCGGGCAGGACGGCCGGCACGTCCACCAGGTCCAGAAGGGCGTTGGCGATCAGCACATCGGCCACCACCCCGGGAGCGGCCTCCAGGTACTCGCCGAGCTCGGCGTGCTCCAGGCGCACCCGCAGATCACCCACCTGCAGCCCGTCCGGCAGCAGGTCGCAGCGCAGGCCCCGCGCGGCCGCCCAGTCGCACAGCCACCGGCGAGAATCATCCAGCAGCTGCCGATCCGCATCCAGCAAGACGTACTCGCCGGCGCCGACCACGCCCCAGTCCATCAGGCGGGCCACCATCGTCCCCAGGCCGGCACCGACCTCCAGCACCCGCGGCGCACCCGCCGGCATGAGGCGGCGCAACTCGGCCAGCACATGCCGGTTGAGCGCCCGGTCGTCCACGGTCGTCTTCGCGGCCAAGTAGCGGGCATAGCCGGAGGCCATCGACGCTTCATTCATTGCTTCTCGGCTACCATCGCGAACTTGCGCACCCGCCCGCTGCCGAGCCAGTCACTCCACAGCTGATGGGCCGTGATCAGCTCGGCGGTGGCCTGCGTCCCGATCTGGCCGGCGAGCTGAGCTGAATCAGCCCGGTAGCAGCGAAACAGTGCCGTCGCTATCGCGTGATGAGCGGAGCTGTGCTCCTGTCGCCAGGTCACAGCCAGCCCCGCGTCGCTCAGCACGCCCGTCAGTTCCGCCAGCTCGATGGGCCAGACCGTATCGGCGGCGGGCATCCTCCCCCGCTCCCGCCGGGTGAGCGACCGACCTTCCTCGACCGTGAAAGCGAAACGGCCGCCCGTCTCCAGCACGCGCGCCACCTCACCGATCAGGGCCTCCTTGTCGGGAAAGGCCAGCATGGTCTCCAGCAGGAATACCACCTCGAAGCGGCCTTCGAAGCGGCCTTCGAAGCGGCCCTCGGGCAGCGGCAGGAGGTGAGCTTGCTCGAAGCGGCAGCAAAGCTTCCCGGCCAGCTGCCGGGCGGCGGCCAGTGCGCTGGCGGAGTGATCAACACCCAGGTAGCGGCAGTCCGACTCCGCCGTGATCATCCGGCCGGGGCCGGCCACCCCGCAGCACAGGTCGAGCACCGAAACGCCGAGGCCGACCCGGGCCTGGCGAGCCAGCCTCCGGATCTCGGTCGCCCGCATGAAGCTTTCCTGGCCCACATACTCACCCGCGGGGTAGGCGGTCGCCCGGGCCCGCTCTAGCGCCGTCAGCAATGGTTCTCGTCGCTCCCGTCGTCTCGGGTCGAACCGCGCCCGCCGTTTCCACGTATTACCTGGTGTCAGGTATGACGGATGGGGAGCGGGTGTGGTTCAGTGCGGCGGGCGCTGGGGAGGGCCGGAACATCGTGCGGGTCCACGTCGTAGTCCCCGAGGGGTTCGACGATCCCGGCCAGCCTAGCGGCGGCAACATCTACGACCGGCGGATCTGCGCCGGACTGGCCGAGGCCGGGTGGGACGTGCTGGTCGCGACCGTCACCGCGGCATGGCCGGTACCCGGTTCGGGCGCCCGCGCCGACCTGGCCCGTATCCTTTCCGCTATCCCCGACGGTGAGAGCGTCCTGATCGACGGGCTCATCGCCTCGCCGACCGCCGCGCAGCTGCTGCCGCACACCGGGCGGCTACGAATGACAGTGCTGCTGCATATGCCACTGGCCACCGCCGTCGGCGCACACCATGACGCCAGCGCGGAGCGCTCCGAGCGGGTGGTGCTTCGCGCGGCCAGCGGCGTGGTCGTGACCAGCGAATGGACCCGCCGGCAGGTCCTGACCCGATACGCGGTCCCGGCCTGCCGGGTGCATGTCGCCCGGCCGGGCGTCGATCGGGTCGCTGCCCCGGCCCGGCCCGTCCGCGGCCACCTGATCTGCGTCGGAGTCCTCGGCCGCCATAAGGGGCAGGACCTCCTCGTCGAGGCACTCGCCGACCTCGCGGACCGGGACTGGCACTGCGTGCTGGCCGGATCGCTCGACCGCGACCCGGACTTCGCCGAACAATTGCAGACCAGCATCACGCGCCTCGGCTACGACCACCGCATCCGCCTCAGCGGCGTCCTGACCGGCGCGGCGCTCAGCCACGCGTACACCACCGCCGACCTGCTCGTCGCGCCGTCCCGCTCGGAGACCTACGGCATGACCATCACCGAAGCGCTCGCCCACGGCCTGCCCGTCATAGCTGCCGCCGTCGGCGGGCTGCCCGAAGCGGTCGGCACCACCGCCGATGGCACCCGCCCCGGCCAGCTGATCCCGCCCGGTGATCCGGCTGCCCTGGCCGCCGCGCTCGGACACTGGCTGGGCGACGAGCGCCACCGACGCCGGCTACGGGCCGCCGCACGACAGCGACGGTCGACCCTGTGCGGCTGGGACCAGACCACACAAGAGATAGCGAATGCGCTGAAGGAGAAGTCCGCACGATGACATTCAGAACCGAGAGCCGGATCACCATCGCCGGCAGCGTCCATGAGGTGTATGCGTATCTCTGCGACGTCGGACGCTGGCCGGAGTGGGCGCCGACGGTTCTCGAAGGCCGGGTCCGCGGCGGAGGTCCGCTTGAGCCCGGCTCGCGGGTGGAGCAGCGGGCGAAGCTGATGTTCGGGCTGAGCCGCAGCCGGAGCCAGGAGGTGACCGTGGTCGAGGCGCCCCACCACCTGGCGTTCGCCGGGCCCATGGGGACGTCCGCGGCGCGCTGGGGAATGGAATTCGAGCCGGTGGACGACGGGCAGACCGACACCATGATGTGGATTGAGGTCGACCTCGCGGGCATCATGCGCGCGATCCCCGCCGGCCTGCTCCAAAGCAGAATTCAGCGCGTCAGCGATATCGAGATGGTGGCGATCAAGGCCGCTGTCGAAGCCGATACGCGAAAGGGCGCATCGAGGAGCACGCGGTGACCCAGGTCGACCGTCCGCAAGAGCGCCTGATCGAGACCTACCGCAAGAAGGCCAAGCACTACGACGTCACCTCCCGGCTCTACCCCGTGCCTGGCTACCCCCAGCGGGCCCAGCGCATCCAGGCCGTGCGAGCCCTCGGCCTTCGCGCGGGTGACACCGTGGTCGACATGGCCTGCGGCACCGGCCTGAACTTCCGGCTGCTCGAGAAGGTGGTCGGTCCCCGTGGCCGGATCGTCGGCGTGGACCTGACCGACGCGATGCTCGCCCGGGCCCAGGATCGGATAGAGACGAACGGCTGGAGCAATGTCAGCCTTGTCCAGGCCGACGCGGCCGACTTCGACTTCCCAACCGAGGTCGACGCAATCCTGTCCACGTACGCCCTGTCGCAGGTGCCCGAGTGCGCAGAGGTCATCGCCCACGGCGCCGCGGCTCTCTCCGAAGGCGGGCGATGGGCGGTGCTGGATCTCAAGGTTCCCGACCACACGCCTGCCTGGATAGCGCAGCTCGGAACCGCAATCGTGCGGCCTTTCGCCGCCATAGATGAGTGGACCATGCGTCGTCCATGGGAGGCGATTCGCGTAGCCATGCAGGAGGAACTGGCCGATTTCTCCTGGACCGAATTGTTCTTCGGAACCGCGTTCCTCGCTGCCGGGTCCCGCGGCCCTGCTGGGCAACCTCCGAGGACCTGACATCTACCTATGCGGCCCGCCCGGCATGACCGCGTCCGTCCGCCGCGCCCGGCACGAACTCGGCGTCGACATCCACGAAGAAAGGTTCACGTTCTAGCCCAGGCTTGCGGCACAACGTGAATTGTGTATATCGTACCGATGTATCGATTCGATACGTCGGCACGTGCAGGCGTATGCGGTTCAGGGAAAGCCAGGCGGCGGTATGCCCAGCGGTCAGTTGTATGACACCATCGGCGTCACCTACACCCAGACGCGGCGGACCGAGCCGCGGATCGCCGCGCAGGTCTGGGCGGCGCTCGGCGACGCGCGGACGGTGCTGAACGTCGGGGCGGGCACCGGTTCCTACGAACCCTCCGGCCTCGAGGTGACGGCCGTGGAGCCGTCGGCGGTCATGCGGGCGCAGCGTCCCGCAGGCGCGGCGCCGTGCGTCGACGCCACCGCGGAGAGCCTCCCCTTCGAGGACCAGTCCTTCGACGCCGCGATGGCCTTTGCCGCCATCGAGCACTGGGCGGACCCGGTCGCGGGCCTGCGCGAGATGCGGCGCGTCGCTCGGCGTGTGGTGGTGTTCACCTGCGACGTCAGTGACCCCGATCCGTTCTGGCTGAATCGTGACTATCTGCCCGAGTTCGCCGACCTGTGGATCGGCCGGCCTTCGCTGACCGAGCTGGCCCGCGCGATCGGAGCCCGGACGGAACCGGTCCCGGTTCCGTGGGACTGCGCTGACGGCTTCTACCACGCCTACTGGCGCCGGCCCGCGGCATACCTGGACGAGCAGGTACGCCGCGGCATGTCGATCTGGGCCAGAGTCGGGCCGGACGCCGAGCAGCGGGCCGTGCACAGCCTCGGCACGGACCTCGCATCCGGCCGGTGGTCCGAGCGCAACCGCGACCTGGCCGGTCTCGACGCGGCCGAACTCGGCCTCCGGCTGCTGGTGGCCTGAACGGGGCTCGCTTACTGGATCATGCCTTCGAGCCGGGCGATGAGCTTCTTGGGGGCGAGAATCCGGTAGCTCTGGGTCACGAGCTCACCGATCTCCGCCCAGTCCGTGCCGTCGGTGAGCACCACCACGATGCGGTCACCGCCGGCTCGCGAGGCGAAGAACGGGTAGCCGCTGGACAGCAACGCCTCGCGTTCGACCGGGTCGGCACGCAACACGAGCAGCGTGACGGGCTGGCCAGCCGAGTCCTCCTGGGCCACGAGCAGGCAGAACGACCTGCGGCGGATGTCGAACGAGTACGCCGTCGACCTCGCAGGGATCAGTGAATCGTCGACCCGTACCATCACCTCGGGCAGCGCCAGGCACATCGCGCGGATCCGCTCGAGGACGTCCGGCGGCATCTCGACGGGCGCGCTCACGACGGCCCTACCGTCCGAACGCGGCCCGGACCGCGGCCGCAGTGGAGCTGAAGTACTCGGGTGGTTCGATGAAGCCCCACTCGTTGAAGGGCGAGCCGTTGGTGATGGCGCGCCGGTAGCCGAAACAGGCGAGATAGAGCGTCCGGATATACATGACCGCCTCGAGCCGGCCGAGTTCCTCGTCGGTCGGCTCGACATACCGGCGATAGGCGTGGACGGCCGCGCTGATCCGCTCCCGGTCCGGCCGGCGCGGCCGCCATGAACCGGCGCCCCAGATCAGGTACGCGAAGTCGGCCAGGCGCGGTCCGCGCCCGGACGCCTTCCAGTTGATCGCGACCGGCCCCTGGTCGCTCAGGACGGCGTGATCGGGGGCGTGCAGGAGGTTGCCGTGGAGCAAGCCCTCCGGCAGGCCGTCACCGTCGTCGGCCGAACGTACCCGGTCGCGGAGCCGCTCGAATCGCTCGCGGGCGGCGTCCGGGACCTTGGTGTCGACCGCGTCGAGAAACGACAGGGCGGCCAGCAGGTCCTGGCGCGGCGTGCCTTCACGGCTGGGGTCCTCGCCACTGGCGCCACCGGGGCGGCTAGCGGACTCGTCGTACGGCAGCGCGTGCAGCCGTCCGAGCAGCTCCCCCATCATGGCGAACTTCGAGACACCGTTGGGGAGCTGGGCACCGGCCACGAACCGCGTCACCAGGACCGCGCTGCCGTCGAAGTCAGATACCGCGTCGTCGGCCGCCAGGCGCTCCGCGGGATAGTCCTGTCGTTCCAGGAAGCTGAGGATGGCCGCGTCGCCCGCCACGCCGGCCCGCGGGCGAGCGGGGGGAAACGCGCGGGCGACCCACGGGCTGCCGTCACGGCGGTCGATGCGGAACACGTAGGTCTTGTGCACGCTGAGCTTGGTCGCCGCGACCGGGTCAATGCCGTAGCGATCCCGCAGATGAGCGAGTAGCCGCTCGGGAACTGGCTCATGGTGCATGCGCGCGCCGAGACCCTCGAGATCGGTCAGCGCTTGCGTGTAGCGCTGGCCCGTCTCCTCGGCGTGGCGCCGGACAACCTTCTTGAAGCTGGCGTCCCTGGTCATGGACAAGCCTCCTCGTGACACCTTCGTCCCCCAGCGACGCGGTGTTGGAGATGGCCTGTGACGTTGACGACCGAGAGGGCGAATCCCCTTCGCCAATGGAACCCCGGCTAGGGCGGATGTTCCATAGCTCGGCGACCGGTCGCCGCCGTGAACCCACTCTTCCCGAGCCGCTCGGTTTCCGTCAAGCTGACCGGGGTTCTCGAAGCTGGAAGGCCGTGATGTTCAGGTCGACCGTCGCGGTCGCCGGGGCGGGCCAGGAACGAAGGCGATCCGCCAGCGCCGACGGGGAAATGTGGCGAGCGCTGGGGCCCATAGACACCAGAGCGGCAAGATCGGCGTGATCCAGGCTCAGCTGATAATTCACCGAGGCGACGTCGGCTTGGGCATAGTCACGGTAGGCGTTGGTGATCCGCTCGGGCTTGCGGCGGTCAATGGCGATCATGCCCAGTGACTGCTGGAGTTCACGCAGATGGCCGGGACCGGGCGTGGCCATGACCAACGTGCCGCCCAGGGCCAGGATACGGCCGATCTCGTCGGCGTTGCGCGGACCGAAAATATTGAGCACCACACTCGCCGAGCGGCCTGCGAGCGGCAGAGCCTGCCAGACGTCTGCGCCGAGAGCCGCTGCCCTCGGGTGTGCCTGGGCGGCGCGGCGCAGGGCCGGCGCGGACAGGTCAACACACACGCCGTACCGGTCCGGTAGGGCGTCCAGTACGGCGGAGAGGTAGTAGCCAGTGCCGCCGGCGAAGTCGACCACCAGACCGGGCTCGCCGGTGTCGTATTTGGCGGCAAGTGATCGCACTGCCTCAGCCAGCGGCAGGTAGTGGCTACGGCCCAGGAAGCGGTGGCGGGCTCCGACCATGGCGGCGGTGTCCCCCGTGCCAGGGCTCACGCGGCCGACGGCCAGGTTGACGTATCCGTGGCGGGCGATGTCGAAACTGTGCCTGCGGTCGCAGGCGAGCTGGCTTTCGCCGAGATGGAGGTCGCCAGCACAGATCGGGCAGCGGAGATACTCGGTTACCCTGGCCAGCGCCTGGCGCCGCGCGGCCAGGGAAGGAATGCGTTGGTCCACCAGATCACCCCGTCGAGTGAGAACTGGCCAGCCGACGAGGACATTCCGGAGTAGCTATGCGACCTGGGCGGCCGCCGACGGCTCGAGCGGGCGAAGCTCGTCTGCGTAGCAGACTGACATCCGGCGCATGACGCCGCCAACATCAATCGTGTACTGACCGAGCCGCCACAAAGGAGGAGAGTATGCGTGCAGCGACACGCTCTCACTGGCCTCTCCGGTGAGGCGGTGAATATGGTCAGGCCCGAAACGGATCGAACTCCCGGCGGCGATCACGGTCTGAACGTGCACTCCCCCGATCCGGGGATTGGACTCGATGAGAGAGCCCTGGACCACGCGGACGGCTCCTGAGGAGACGTCATGATCATGCCATCCCGTGTCGTTCCCGGACGACCAGCAGATCAGCCAGATATCCACGTATTCGTCGCGGTGGATCGACTCGTAGTGCCGGCGCCCATCGGCATAACTGACATAGCGGTTCCACAAGTCCCCGCGGCCCGCCAGGGCCTCGACAAGTTCAGCCAGTTCGCGCTGGTCAAGATAGCGGGCAGGCAGCACGGGAATGCTCATAACGCTAACTCCTTCCTTGATGTTGATGGGCTTGGATACCCGATCTCCCGCGACGGTCAGTCACCATGAAGCAGCCGCGCGGGGTTAGCTATCCGGATGGCGTGGCAGACGGCCTCGCCCAGATTGAGATCGGCGCGCGGACGTGCGTAGGGCCGGTCCGATCCGAACACGATCACGTCGGCGCCGAGCACCCGCAGGGTCGAGTCGACCGCCCGGTCACCGTAGCTGGAGGTCTCCACGAACATGCGGGGATCTACCGTGCCTCGCGCGAGCGGGTCAGCGCTACGGGCCGCGAACCGCTCACCGTGCAGTGGCCCGAGGCCCGCCAGCGCGGTGAAGCAGACTCGTAGCCGCGGATACGCAGGCCGGCCATAAACATGGAACGCGAACCAGGCGGCATGCATCTGCTGTACGTAAGGAACCAGGGCTGGCCACCAGGCCGGGCCCGCGGCCCTGGGGACCGGCCCCGGATGAATGAACAGCGGCAGGTCCCGTTCGGCGAGCACGTCGAGCAGGGGACCATAGCGACGGTAGCCGGACTCGTCGGCCAGGGCGGTAGCTGGCATCTGAAGCCCGACAAATCCCAGGTCAAGACGCTTTCCGAGGGCCGGAGCGTCCACCGCGGTCAGGCACGCTGCCGCCCAGCCAGCGAATGGGCGGCCCAGTTCGAGTACGCCCTGGTGGTAGGCGTCCAGGAGTGGCTCTGCTGCTTCTGGCACCAGGTACTCAATGCCAAGCGGACTTGACGCGCCGATGACTACCAGGTCAGTACCGTCGCGGTCGGCTAGTGCCGCCCGCTGGCCGGGATCGTGGTCGACGGGATTCACCACAAATGGCGGTTCGTGGCGGGTAAACAGGGTCCAGCCCTTCAACCGCGGCGGCCGTGATCGATGCCGCAACTCCTGGACCAGGACGTCTGGCCAGAGATGCTGGTGAATGTCGATTCGCACGGTACTCCCGGCCGCTGATTGCTGGCTGGTCACGCTGTGGTTACCAGCTTACTGATGCGGTTCACTGAACCGGTTCACTTACACGCTTCAGTGAAGCGCTTAGGGGCCACTGGTGTCAAGCGCTTCACGGCTAGGAGGGTTGGTTGCACCCCCGTCTACGGTTAGGCTTCGTCTAGGCGCGGCGAGTCGTCACAGGGCGGCCACGACGGGCTGGTGAAAGTTCGGCGGACATCGAACCAGTCAAGCGGTCGCCTGACCGCCAACGAAGACCGAAACCATCAGGAATTACTCGGCTAGGCTGGGAGCGGTGCCCCAAGAACGCAAGCGCACGACGATCCGCCAGGTAGCGGAGGCGACGGGGCTTTCGGCCGCCGCCGTCTCCTATGCGCTTCGCGGTATACAGACATCCGAGGAAACGCAGGAGCGGGTTCGTGTCGCCGCGGCCGAGCTGGGCTACAACGTGGACCGCATCGCGCGTGCGCTGGCCAGCGGCCGGACCGGCACCGTAGGCCTGGTGTTTGGCTCGCTGGAGGACCTCTGGCAGCAGATGCTCGGTGTCGGTATCGGCCGGGCGCTCTTGGACCGTGATCATTATGGTCTGCTCGTGGGCGCCGCCGGCAGCCCCGAGCGGCAGTTGCGTCTGGCCAACCAGCTCCGCGACCAGCGCGTTGACGGTCTCATCGTGCAGCCCCTGGACCCAGCGGATGAGGGGTGGTCACAGCTCGCGGAGAGCCTGCCTATCGTCTCGATCGGCGATGAGTTTCCTGGTCGGCGAGCCGCGGCGGCAGTGGTGTTCGACAATCGGGCGGGCGTGACGCTGGCCTTGGAGCATCTGCACAAACTGGGCCACAACCGGATTGGCGTGCTGACCCCGACTCAGCCAAGTACGCCGGATCGGCCGGCCGATATCTATGTAGCCACGGAAGCGGATCGGCTCAGCCTCGAGGTCAGCGTGGTCACCTCCGCTCAGGATCTCGCTGGAGCAACCGGCGTCGCCCGTGAGGTGCTATCGAAGTCGAACTCGCCGACGGCCCTGTTCTGCTTCGCCGACTCGATCGCTTATGGCGTCTATGCCGCGGCTCGCGAACTCGGCCTGCGCATCCCGGAGGACATATCGGTCTGCGGCTATGACGACCACCCGGTGTCGAAGCTGCTGACCCCTCCGCTGACCACCGTGGACTGGAACACCGAGGGGATCATCCGGGCCGCGGTCCGGCTGATCCTGGCGGCCATCGAACAAAAACCGCACCGCAGGCGAACCGTCCAGCCGCCGTACCTGCGCGAGCGAGGCTCGACCCGGCCGCCCGCGACGCTGTTGGACGCTGAACCGGGTGCTATCGGCGGTTGAGGACCAGGGCGGCCGGGATGGCGGCCAGGCCGGTCAGGCCGCAGACCCATAGCGCCCAGTGGAATCCGCCGGTCAGCGCGACGGCGGCGGGGTAACCCTGGTGGACCAGCGTATGGAAGCGAGAGGCGGCGATGGACGATGCGACCGCTACTCCGATCGCCCCGCCCAGGTTCTGCGCGGTGTTGAGCAGCCCGGATGCGACGCCCGCGTCGCGCCCGGTCACTCCGGCCAGCGCGCCGATGGAGACCGGGATGAAGGCGAACGCGGTGCCGGCGCCGCCGATGAAGAACGGTCCGGCCAGGTCGGGCCAGAAGTGACCGTGGGCCGGGGCCTGCGCGGCCCACAAGATCGCGGCGCCGATGAGCGCCATGCCGAAGATCATGACCAGCTTCGGGGAGGTCCTGGTCACCAGCCGCTGCGAGATGCCGGTAAAGGCGAAGGCCAGTGAGGTCACCGACGCCGTCATCCAGGCCGCACCGGTGGCCAGGGCGGAGAAGCCGAGCACCTGCTGCATGTAGAGGGTGCCCACGAACACGAAGGTGAGGAAGCTCGTGCCGAGCAGGAAACCGACCGCGTTCGATCCGGCCACGCTGCTCAGCCGGAACAGGCGCAGCGGCAGGAGCGGCGCCTGCACCCTGGTCTCGACGACGAAGAACACGACGAGCAAGGCGGCCCCGGCGGCGAGCAGGCCGGCGGTCTGGGGGGCGGCCCAGCCGGCTTGGGGGGCCTGGGCGATGGCGTACACCAGGACCAGCAGCGCGGCGGTGATCGAGACCGCGCCGAAGGGGTCGTAGCGGCGACGGCCGGTCGCGATCGGGCCGTGCTCATGGTCGGCGGGGATCATCCTGGGGGCCAGGATCAGCGCGGCCGCGCCGATGGGGACGTTGAAGAAGAGGATGTAGCGCCAGCCGACGTAGGTGGTGAGGATGCCGCCGGCCAGCAGGCCGACCGTGCCGCCCAGCGCGCCGACCCCGCCCCAGATGCCGAGGGCCTTGTTGCGTTCGGCGCCCTCGGGGAACATGTTCGTCACGATCGACAGGGCGGCCGGGAGCACGAGCGCCGCCCCGAGGCCCTGCATCCCGCGCATCACGATGAGAAAGATGTCCGAGGTCGCTAGGCCGCCCGCGAGCGAGGCCACGGTGAAGACGGCCAGGCCGGCCATGAGCAGGCGGCGCCGGCCGAGCAGGTCGGCGGCGCGGCCGCCGAGCAGCAGGAAGCCGGCGAAGATCAGTCCGTAGGCGGTCACCACCCACTGCAGGTCGGACTCGGAAAAACGCAGGTCGCGGCCGATGGTCGCCACCGCGACGTTCACGATCGTGAAGTCGACGATGGTGATGAAGTAGGCCACGACCAGCAGGGCGAACGCTCTCCAGCGCTGGCTGGCCGACCGGGACGGCGGGCCGGCCGCGGGTCGCGGGCCGGTGAGCAGCGCACCGGCGCCTGCGGCGGGTAGCGCGTTTTTCATGACTGCCTCCTTCTCTATGTGCAACCAATAGTTGCACTTATTCATCAGATATGCAACCATGGGTTGCAGGACGGTTGGTGACGCGCTACCGTCGGTGGCGGATCTTCAGGAAGGGAGCTGAGCGCGATGCCAGACCTCACGATCGACCGGGAGATACTGATTGAGGCGCCGGTGCAGGTGGTGTGGCGCACCATCACCGAGCCCGATCAGGTCACCCAGTGGTTCGCCGACCGGGTCGAGCTGGTCGTCGAACCGGGCGCCCACGGCTATATGGCGTTCGGGGACCAGGGCGGTCCGGTGGTGGTGGAGACCGTCGATCCGCCGGTGCGCTTCTCGTTCCGCTGGAACCACCCCCGCGGCGAGGAGCCGGCTGTCGGCAACTCGATGCTGGTCGAGTTCACGCTGACCCCCGAGGGCGACGAGCGGACCCGGCTGCGGGTGGTCGAGAGCGGCCACGAACTGCGCGACTGGCCCGAGGCGGAGCAGCAGCGGTACGCCGATGAGCACCGGGACGGCTGGGTCGAGTATCTGGACCGCCTAGCCCTGCTCGCGAAACGCCAGTCGGGATGACCGCGCAGACCGACGACGAGCTGTGGTCGGCCATCGCCGACCCGTCTCGCCGCCGGGTCCTCGACCTGCTGGTCAGCAACGGCGAGGTCAGTGCCAGCTGGCTGGCCGGACGGGTGCCGTTCTCCCGGCAGGCCGTTTCCAAGCACCTGGTGGTCCTGGAACAGGCCGGGCTGATCAGCCGGCGCAAGCAGGGCCGGGAGGTGCTCTATCACGTGGAATCCGACCGCCTCGACCAGGCCACGAAGGCCATGGCCGAGCTCGCCGCCCAGTGGGACCGGCGACTGGCCACGATCAAGCGCCTGGCCGAGGCCGCGCACGCGGCAACAAGAACAGGAGACAGGCATGACTGACGGCAGCAGTGCCCTCGGCCGGCCCGCGGCCGTAGACCGGGCCGCCTTCGAGGCCGAACTGGACCAGCTGCGGGCCCGGGAGAAGGCGCACACCCGGGAAGGAGATGCCATCGCCGCGGCCCGGCGGCGGCTGCCCATGGTCGAGGTGGACGCCAGCATCACGCTGACCGGGCCCAACGGGCCGGTCACCCTGCTCGACGCGTTCGAAGGACGGCGGCAGCTGATCGCCTACTACTTCATGTGGTGGGACGGCCATCGCGCGGAAGAGCAGTGCGAGGGCTGCACGTGGGTCACCACCCAGGTCACGGAGCTGTCCTACCTGCACTCCCGCGACATCACCTTCGCGGTGCTGTGCCAGGGTCCCTACGCCGAAAGCGCTCGCTACCGCGACTTCATGGGCTGGGACACGCCGTGGTACTCGGCGCAGGCTTCGATCGACGCGCTCTTCGCCGGCCGCCAGACCGGCCTGTTCCACCTGGTGTGCTACCTGCGCGATGGCGACCGGGTCTACGAGACCTACTGGACCAAACGCCGCGGCTGCGAGGCGATGGACAACAGCTACGCGCTGATGGACCTGACCGTGTACGGACGTCAGGAGCCGTGGGAGGACTCGCCTGCGCTGGCCGCAGCGGTGCTCGATCACGCGGACCGCGGCCGGCGCACCGGACTGGCCGCCCGTACCGGAGTGGCCCGGCGGGCGCCCGATCGCCCAGTGGCCGCGGCTGGCCGCCGGGCGCGGCGACGACCTCACCGGCTGACGCTGGCCAGCACCGCGGTCAGTAGACGCACGGGATGCCGTACTTCGCGTTCGCCTTGACCGCGACCGTGCCGCTGTTCGCGCCGTTCGTCGCGTCTGGCGCTGACGAGGGTGAAGCCGCGGCGGTGCCGGAGGGCGGGGCCGCCGCGGCCGAGGCGAGGCTGGCGGGCACCACGGTCACGGTCGAGCCGAGCAGTACCGCGACCTGGCCGGCGGCCAGCGACGCCAGGGCGGCCGCCGTCGTGCCGAACTCGGCCGCGATCTTCACCGCGTTGGCCGATGTTCCGGCGCCGTAGAACACCTGCGTGCTCGGCTGGACGGCCTGGGCCTGTGTCGACGCGTTGGCGACGGTGCCAGCCTGGTAGCCCAGGCTGCCGAGCGCCCGGGAGACGCCGCCGGCCAGACCGTTCACGCCGCTGCCGTTGTAGACGTCCACCGTGACCGTCGAGGGCGCCGGGGCCGGGCCGGTCTGCTTGGCGTTCTTGCCCTTCGCCTTCTTGACCGGCGGCGGCGGATAAAAGGCGTTCTGCACGAGCTGCTGGATGGCCTGCACGTCAATGATGTTGACGTCCTGCGCCGACCCGTTGAGCTTCATCTTGTTCACCTGGCCCGCGATCGGCAGGGTCTGGAAGGTCAGATGACTGCCGGTGAGCGCGCGCATATTGGTGACGAAGGTCAGCGGGTCGAAGGTCGAGTCGGTGATGAGGTACTGGCTCGCCGTGCCGAGCAGCTTGTTGAGCAGGCCGAGGTCGCTGAACGCGCCCTCGGTGCGCAGCTTCCAGACCACGTAGTCGATCACTGCCTGCTGCCGCTTGGTGCGGCCCAGGTCGATCCCGGGAAGCGTGTCGCGGGCCCGGACGAAGGCCAGCGCCTGGCCAGCGTGAAGGTGCAGGTACTGGGGGCCGCCCCGGCGAAGGTTGTAACCGTCAGCCACCGCGTTCCACCCGGAGGCCACGTCGTACAGGTTCCCGCCGTCGTTCCCGCTCCACGGTTTCACGCAGGCTTCGATGCCGTCGAACGCGGCGGCCAGATAGTAGAACCCGATTAGGTTCGCCTCGACGAAGTGATCGATGTGGACCCCGGTGACCGCTTCCACGGTCGCGATCTCGAACGCCTGCCCGGCCTGGTTGGCCTCGAGGTAGCGCTGGTTGCGGCTCATGGACGTGCCGAAGGTCTGGCCCAGGGACTGGTTGTAGGCGAAGTCATAGGCCTGGTCGATCTTTCCCTGGGTGATCCCGAGGTAGGTCGAATGCGGGTAGATGACCAGGTCATCGCGCGGGATGGAGAAGCCGACCGCCTTCTGCCCGCCCGCGAAGATGTGGATGAGGATCAGCGTGTCCGTGTCCTGCGCGCCGACCACGCCGGACGAGACGGACCGCACGTTGCCGGAGTGCGTCTCGTTGAGCTGATTGATGGACAGCGTTTGGCCCTCGTAGTTCGTCCGGCTCTCCAGGCCCATGACCAGAATGTTCATCGCGCCCGTGGTGGGGCTGCCGTTGATCGCGATGCCGCGGCCGGTGGCCCCGACCCGGCCGAGCACCTGGTGGGCGAAACCCGATACGAGGAGCGTCACCGCGGCCAGGAGGCAGGCCAGTCCGTACCCCACCTCACGCACGACCAGGCGCGACGAAAACATCGCCGTCCCTTCTGTAGTCAGCCGCTCGGCGTCACCGTTGCCGGACACGGTATCCAATTGATCTTGGCGTGGGAGACCGTTCCAGCCGACAAACCGGCACGAACCGCACCCGCTAGGGAGCGGCTCAGTGGGCGCGTGCCCGCTTAGGGTGGACAGATGCCCACTATTCCTCCGGAGCCGGATCGGGCGGGCCGCTCGAAGCCCACCGGCAGCGGGAGATGGCCGAGTCGTTCGGCATCGATCCCGGGCGCTACGACCGGACCCGGCCCCCGTACCCCGACGCCCTGGTGGCGCGGATCGCCGCGGCCAGCCCGGGGCCCGACGTGCTGGACGTCGGCTGCGGGACCGGTATCGCCGCGCGCCAGTTCCAGGCGGCCGGCTGCCGGGTGCTGGGGGTCGAACCGGACGCGCGGATGGCTGAGTTCGCCCGGCGGACCGGTATCGAGGTCGAGGTGGCGACCTTCGAGTCCTGGGACCGGGCCGGGCGGACGTTCGACGCGGTGGTGGCCGGGCAAGCGTGGCACTGGGTGGATCCGGTGGCCGGGGCCGCCCGCGCGGCCCAGGCGCTGCGTCCCGGCGGCCAGCTGGCCGCGTTCTGGCACGTGTTCGATCCCCCGGCCGATGTGGCCGAGGCCTCCGGCGCGGTCTTCCGGCGGCTGGTGCCCGACTCGCCGCTGAACACCCAGGCCGGCCTGCCGCCAGCGGACCGGATCGCGGCGGCCTTTACCGCCCGGGCGGCCGGCGGGATGCGGGAGGCGGGCGGGTTCGGCGATCCGCAGTGCTGGCAATACGAGTGGGAGCGGTCCTACACCCGGCAGGAGTGGCTCGATCAGCTGGCCACCTCCGGTGGCCTGACGCCGCTCGCGCCGGACCTGCGGGCCGAGGTGCTGGCGGCCGTCGGGGTCGCGCTCGCGCCGAGCATCACGGTGCACATGACCACGGTGGCCATCATGGCGGCGATCACGGCGGGCCGGAGCGGCGCGGGCTCAGGGTAGGTTGGCCAGATGCCCGAATCCGCTCCCGGTCCGCTACGCCTGGTCCAGTCGTTCGCCGACAGCACCGATTCGCTGGCCACCCGCGAGGATGCCGCCGCCTGGCTGCGCACCGCGGGGCTGCTGTCCGCCGAGTCCGGCCTGTCCGGCTCCGAGCACAGCGCGCTGCTGCGCCTGCACGAGGCGGTCCAGGCCGCGCTGGCCGCGCACACCGACGGCCGGGAGGACGCCGAGGCCGCGGCCCGGCTGACCAAGGCCCTGGCCGAGGGCCGTCTGGTCGTCACCGTGGACGCGGCGGGCATGGTCCGGCTGGCCAGCGCCGCGCGCGCCAGCTATCCCAGCGTGGTGGCGGCCATCGCGGTGGCCATCGCCGAAGCGGCCGCGGCCGGCACCTGGCTGCGGCTCAAGGCCTGCGCGGCGCCGGGTTGCGGGCTGGCCTTCTACGACCACTCGGCCGCGGGCGACGCGCGGGAGTGCGACGCGCACGTGGCCTAGGGCTTACTCACGGCGTCTACTGAGGGCATGAACGCGGCGTCGCTGGCCGGCGCGGCGATCGCCCTGCTGATCCGCCGCGGCCGCCGACGGATCCAGCCTGACCGTCCTGGCCGCTCCCGAGTGCGACACCGACCTGGTCTCCTATGAGATGGCCATGCTGGTCGAGGCGGTCGGCGACGTGCTGACCCCGGCCTCCCGCACCGCGCAGGGCGCCTGACCAGGGAGGCGGCGGCACGAGCCACGGCCCGTTCGGCATAAAAATCTTTGGCCCGAACGGCCGGGGTCACCCGCGTTCCAGGACCTGCAGGGGGTCGCCGGTGCGAATCACGCCGCCGGAGTCGGGGATCAGGTTCTGGCCGAACACCAGTCGCTGGCCGATGTTGCGGCGGCGGCCAAGCATGTGCAGCGGCTGCCTGCCGACGGCGCCGGTGTGCTGGTCGATGGTGGTGACCACGCATCGTCCGCAGGGCTTGGCCACGCGGAACAAGACGGTACCGATGCGGATGCGGCGCCAGCCGTCTTCGGCCCAGGGCGGGGCGCCGGTGACCACGGCGCTGGGCCGGAACCGGGTCATCGGGACGGGCTGCTCGCCGTCGCTGGCCAGCCAGCGGTTGAGCTCGTCCAGCGAGCCGGCGCTGGTCAGCAGCAGCGGATACCCGTCGGCGAAGCTGACTGTGTCGCCGTCCCGGCTGAACTCGGGGTCGACCGAGCGCCGGGTCGGGTCGTCCAGGTAGACCAGGCGCACCGGGCAGCCGAGGTAGGCCGAGAACCACGCGTCGGCCGCCGGGCCCGCGGCGGCGGCCAGCACGACCGAACTCCGCACGGTGACCTTCAGCATCTCCGCCCCGGCGGCCAGGGACGGCGGCGCGACGCGGCAGCCGGGCCGCCCGTCCGCGGCCACGCTGATCTGCCCGGCGACCGGGCCGTAGGTGACGCGCACCCGGGCCAGCGAGGAGTGTTCGCGCTGGCTGATGAAGCGGCCGTCCTCGTCGGCCAGCAGCCATCGCCGGTCTCCGGCCAGGCCCCACGGCTCGACCAGGGCTTCGTCGAGGTCGACGGCGCGGCCCGCCTTCATCGGGTAGATGTGCAGCGAGGCGACCCGGATCACGGTTGCGCCAGCCCGGCCAGCTGCTTGCGGTAGGCGTTCCAGGTGTGCGCCACGGTGAACCCGACCCGCTCGTACAGCCGGACCGCGCCGGTAAGCGAGTCGGCGTCCACGCCCAGGGAGGCCCGGTCGTAGCCGTCGGCGCGGGCGGCGGCCATCGCGGTCAGCAGCAGGGCGGTGGCGATGCCTCGCTTGCGGCCCGCCGCACGCGTGCCGACCAGCGCGATGTACAGGTCGCGGCGCCCGGTGTGCTGCTGGTAAGCCTCGTGCTCGCGGGCGATCAGCATGCCGATCGGCTCGGTGCCCTCGTAGGCCAGGAAGCTGACCGCGGGCCGGAACGAGGTGGCGGCCAGGAAGTGGGCCCAGCTTTCCTGGCTGGTCTCGGTCGAACCCCAGTGGTCGCGGAACGACTCGTTGCGGACCAGGCGGGCGTGTTCGGACATGTCGTCTTGGTAGCCGGTGATGGTCACGCCGTCGGGGGCTTCGGCGTCCGGAAGGGGCGCCGACAGGTCGCGGACCATGTCGTGGAACCAGCGCACCGGCTGGTAACCGCGCTGCTTATACAGGGCGACGGCTGGTTGGTTAGTGGATACGCAGCCGCTCGACAGCGACAGCGGGCGGCCGGGGAAGCGGGTGTTGTGCAGCGGGAGGGCGGCGCGTTCGGCCCAGTCGAGGAGCTGGGTGCCGAGGCCGCGGCCGCGGTAGGCGGGGTGCACGCCGCCGTCGTGCATCATGGTGTGCTCCGGATCGGCGACGCTGCGCATGCTCAGCACGCTGAAGCCGGCCATCACCTCGCCGTCGTAGACGGCCATCGAGCCGCGCGCGAAGTCCTGGTTCGGGTTGGTGAAGGTCTCGCGCTGGTCCTCTTCGCTGACGTAGTCGCCGGTCCCTTCGGCGTCCTGGATCGCGGTCAGCAGCGCGGCCCACGCTTGGGTGTCGGTCGGGGTCAGCGGCCGCCAGTCAAAGCCCATGATCCTGGATTGTGTCTCACGTTCCGGCCGCTCACCAAATGCTTTGCGGCGTGGTTGACGGGATCACTCAGGGGCGGCCCGGGTGGTCCAGGTGAGGCTGCCCGCCTCGGGCAGCCGGCGGGAGATCTCCCCGGCGACCAGGCGGCCCAGGGCATCGGCGTCCCGCGCAGGCAGGCCGGGATCCACCCAGCCTTCGATTTCCACCCGCAGGGTCCGGCCGGTCCAGCGGGCCCGGGCGTGCGCGTGGATGATCCCGGGTACCGACCCGGCCGCCGCCTCAGCCCGGGTGATGACGTCCGGGTCTATGCCGTCGGCCAGGCGGTGCAGCACGTCGGCAGTGACCTCGTACCCGACGTGGCAGATGAAGGCCGTCACGGCCAGCCCGGCGACCGGGTCCCCCCAGCGCTGGCCGAAGGCGACGGCGATCAGGCCGGCCAGCGCCCCGGCCGAGGACAGCGCGTCCAGCCAGGAGTGCCGGGCGTCGGCGATCAGCGTCGCGGAGTTGATCCGCCTGCCCACCACCAGCTTGTACCGGGCCACCACCTGGTTCCCGACGATACCGAGCACGGCCCCGGCGATCCCTGCCCCGACGTAGGAGGTGCGGCCGTGCTCCAGCAGCTTGCGGACGCTCTCGAACCCGGCGAATACGGCGCTGGCCCAGATGACCACCGCGATGCCGATCCCGGCCAGGTCCTCGGCGCGCTCCAGCCCGTACGGGTATTTTTCGCTGGGCGGCCGGCGAGACAGCCGGAAGCCCAGGAACACTACCGCGCTGGTGGACACGTCGGACAGGTTGTGGATCGCGTCCCCGAGCAGTCCGACCAACCCGGTCAGGATCGCGACCAGCAGTTCGGCCAGGCCGGTCAGGCCCAGCCCGACCGCGCTGACCGCGACGGCGCGGTTGGCCTGCCGCCGCTCCCCGGCGTCATCCCGCTCCCGGGCCAGCGGAAAGGCCAAGCCCGGATCACGCTGCCCGTGGGTCTTGTGCACGACGCCAGGATAAGGCTGACGGTTCCCGGCGCCGCGCTCGCCGCCTAGGACCCCGCCCTTGACTGGGGAGGGGAAGTTCGCGAGCGTGGGGCCGTGGAATGGACGGGTGCGCGGTACGCGGACAAGCCGACGGTCGAAGTGCCGGTCGAGATCGACGCGCCGCCGGAGCGGGTGTGGGCGATCGTGTCGGACATCGCGGTGATGCCGGAGGCCAGCCGGGAGCTGCAGGCCGTGGAGTGGCTGGACGGCCGGAGCGGGCCGGAGCTGGGCGCGCGGTTCACCGGTTACAGCCGCAACGAGGCCTTCGGGGAGTGGTCCACGGTGTCGGTCATCGTGGAGTACGACCCGCCGCGGGTGTTCGCCTGGGCGGTCGGGGACCCTACGTTTCCGGCCGCGATCTGGCGGTTCAGCCTGGAGCCGCATCAGGGCGGGACGCTGCTGAGGCAGTGGGTGCAGATGGGGCCGGGGCGTTCGGGGTTGTCGTTCGCGATCGACCGGATGCCGGACAAGGAGCAGAAGATCGTCTTCGTGCGGCTGCGGGAGTTCGAGGCCAGTATGGGGGCCACGCTGGCGGCGGTCAAGCGGCTGGCCGAGGCCTCTTGATGCGGACGGCGACGACGATCGAGGGGTCGGGCGGCGACTGGGCGCAGACGGTGGAGTTCGTCCGCGAGGCGGAAAAGCTGGGCCTGGACGTCTGCTGGGTGGCCGAGGCGTGGGGTGCGGAGGCCCCGTCGGTGCTGGGCTACCTGGCCGCGCGGACCTCGCGTTTGCTGCTCGGATCGGGGATCATCCAGCTCGGCACGCGGACGCCGATGGCCATCGCCCGGGCCGCGATCACCTTGTCGAACATCTCCGGCGGCCGGTTCCTGCTCGGCCTGGGCGCGTCGGGGCCGCAGGTGATCGAGGGGCTGCACGGGGTTCCGTTCGGCCGGCCGCTGACCCGGATGCGGGAGACGGTGGAGATCGTGCGGCTGGCGGCGGCCGGTGGCAAGGTCTCGTTTTCCGGGCGAGAGTATGTGATCCCGCTGCCGGGAAGTGGAGCGCGGCCGATGCGGCTGTCGATGCGGGCTTCGTATCCGATCCCGGTGTATCTGGCCGCGCTCGGGCCGGCCATGCTGCGGCTGACCGGGGAGATCGCGGACGGCTGGCTGGGCACGAGCTTCGTGCCCGAGGGTTCGGCGGCGTACTTCTCGCATCTGGACGCCGGACTGGCCGCGGCGGGGCGGTCGCGGGCTTCTCTGGACGTGTGTCAGGGGGCGGAGGTGGCGTTCTGCGAGTCGTTGGAGTCGCTGGGGGGCCTGGTTTCCGGGCGCAAGCGGGAGCTGGCGTTCAGCCTGGGCGGGATGGGGTCGGCGTCGACCAACTTCTATAACGACGCGTACAGCCGGCAGGGCTGGGCGGACGTGGCGGCGGAAGTGCGGGAGCGGTGGCAGGCCGGGGACCGGGACGGCGCGGCGGCGCTGGTCACCGACGAGATGGTGCTGGCCACGACGCTGATCGGGACGCCGGACATGGTGCGTGACCGGCTGCGGGTCTGGCAGGACGCGGGGGTGAACACCGTGCGGCTGTATCCGGCCGGGGAGACGCTTGCTGAGCGGCTGGATACGTTGGGGCGGGCGCTGGACCTGGTCCGGGCGCTGGATGGTTAGGCGGTCAGCTTCGCGTAGAACCCGCGCAGGTCGTCGGCCAGGATCTGGGGTTCCTGATGGGCCGCGTAGTGGCCGCCGGGCTCTGGGTGCAGGTTCCACTGCACGATGTTCTTGTGGTCACGTTCGGCGAAGCGGCGGACGCCGGAGAAGTCGCCTGCGAACCCCGCTAGCCCGAGGGGCACCGTGGTCGGCGCGGCTCTGGCGTCCTCGGCCCGGGCGTCCTCGCGGGCGGGCCGGGCGTCCTCGCGGGCGGCCCGGGCGCCCTCGTAGTAGAAGCGGATGGATTCGCCGCCGGTGTTGGTGAGCCAGTACAGCGCGACGTTGTCCAGGATGAAGTCGTCGTCCAGGCCCCGCTCCCCCATCGCGTCGTCGGCCATCAGCTGCAGGTTCCAGCCGAGCAGGCCGGCCGGGGAGTCGGCCAGCGCGTGCGCGATGGTCTGCGGCTGCTGGGAGTGCAGCTGGTTGAACGAGATCTTGTGGTCCATGAACCACTGGAGTTTGGCCAGGGCGGCCTGGTCGTTGGGGTCGAGATTCTGGAACTCTTCCGGGTCGCCGGAGGGGAAGGAGAAGACCTGGGTCACGTGCACGCCGATCACGTGGTCGGGGTCGAGCAGGCCCATCTCCGGCGAGATCATCGAGCCCGCGTCGTTGCCGGCCGCGCCGTAGTTCCGGTAGCCGAGCCGGCGCATCAGCTGGACCAGGGCGGCGGCGGTGCGCTGAGTGCCCCAGCCCCGGTCTTTCAGCGGGGCGGAGAAGGCGAACCCGGGCAGCGACGGGATGACCAGGTCAAAGGCGATCGCCGGGTCCAGGCCACGGGCCCGCGGATCGGTCAGCGGGCCGATCAGGTCCAGGTACTCGGCGACCGAGCCGGGCCAGCCGTGGGTCAAGATCAGCGGCACCGGATCCGGCTCCGGCGAGCGGACGTGCAGGAAGTGGAGGTCCTGCCCGTCGATCTCGGTGATGAAGTTGGCCTGGGCGTTGAGCCGCGCCTCGAATGAGCGCCAGTCGTAGCCGGTCCGCCAGTAGGCCACCAGCCGCTGCACGAGGTCCAGGCTGGTGCCGTAGTCCGCGCCATCGCCGGGGCCGGGTATCTCGCGGGTCCAGCGGGTGCGGTCCAGGCGTTCTTGGAGATCATCCAGGCTCTGCTGGCTGATGGCGACGGTGAAGGGACGGATATCTTCGGTCATGGCGAAACCCCCGTTTCGGTGATCTGCTCCCGATCATCGCGGTCAGGCGGCGGCGCTGACAGCGGCGATCTCGCCAATCTGCGGCGATTTCAGGACACGGGCTCGGTGGCTGGCTTCGCGGCGGCTGGCTCGGCGGCGGCCGGCTTCGCGGCGGCGGGCTCGGCGACGGCTGGGTCGGCGGCGGCCGGCTTCGCGGCGGCTGGCTCGGCGACGGCGGGCTCGGCGGCTGGCTCGGCGGCGGCTGGGTCGGCGAAGGTGCTGCGGTAGGCGGCGGGGGCGGCACCGGTGAAGCGGCGGAAGTGCGGGCGCAGCGCGGCGGCCGAGGAGAACCCGCAGCGGTGCGCCACCTCCTCGACCGGCAGCTGGGTGGACTCCAGCAGCTGCTGGGCGAGCAGGACCCGCTGGTGGGTGAGCCAGGTTAGCGGGGCGGTGCCGGTGATCTCCCGGAACCTTCGGTCGAAGGTGCGCCTGCTCATCTGGGCCCGGCGGGCCAGGGTCTGCACCGGCAGAGCCTGGTCGAGCCGGCCGAGCGCCCAGGTGAGCGTCTCGCCGACCGGGTCGCTCTCGTCGAGCTCCAGCCCCGGGGACTCGATGTACTGGGCCTGCCCGCCGGACCGGTGCGGCGGCACGACCATGTACCGGGCCAGCCGGTTGGCCGTCTCGGCCCCGCAGTGGGCGCGCAGCAGGTGCAGGCCCAGGTCCATCCCGGCCGCGCCGCCGCCCGCGGTCAGGACGTCGCCGTCGTCGACGAACAGCTGACCGGCCTGGACATGGACCTTGGGGTACATCTGGGCGAGCCGGTCGGCCAGCGCCCAGTGAGTGGTGGCCGGGCGGTCGTCGAGCAGCCCGGCGGCGGCCAGCACGAACGCGCCCGAGCACAGGCCCGCCACGCGGCCGCCCCGGGCGTGCGCGGCGCGGAGGGCTTCGAGGAGCGGGGGCGGCGGGGGTTCGGCCGGGTCGCGCCAGTTCGGGATGATGACCAGGTCCGCGGTCCGGATCGCGGACAGGTCGTAGGGCACCGGGCAGGCCAGCCCGCCGCCGGTCAGCGCGGCGCTATCCTCACCGGACACGATCTTGATGTCCAGATCCGGCAGCATGCCGTAGGACGCGGCCAGGTCGAACACGCCGAACGCGAAGGACATGACGCCCAGCGAAACCCCGTCGAACACGACCACGACGTATCGCTGGGTCCGGGACTTGGCCACGATCGCAGGGTAATGACGCCAGCGCGGCCTGCGCAAAGGCTCGCTGGGTCGTGGGTGGGGCTGGCGGTGCCTGGCGGGGCGTCTCACAATCCCCATCCGCCCCGCAGACCTCCTTAGCGGTCGCCTGGGCGTCCGCAGACGGCGGCCGCAACGACACCGATGTGCCGTTGCTGTCGCTATGGCGACACCAATGCTCCATCGGTGCCGCTGGGCTTACCTGCGCGGGAGGTGGTGTTCTACGGGCAACGGCAGGTTGGGGGAGTTACCCTGCCCAGTCCGCTGGGGCGCGGAAGAGCGAGGCTAAAATGAGGCCAGCTAAGGGAAGAGGCCTGCGATGGAGCCAGATCGGGCAGGGGATCTCCGCAGGCCGCGCCGCGCCATCATCATTCGCCTGGTCGTCGGTATCTGGCTGATCGTCCTGACCGGCATCCTTCTGTCCGATGGCTACTGGAGCTGGGCGCTGCTGACCGGCGCGGGGACGGTCGCGAACTTCGGGCTGGCCTGGCTCGCCTACCGGAGAAGTTCGGCGTAATCGGGAAAGGGCATCGCGTTGGACATCATGGGTTTCAGCAGATCCTGCTCATCTGGCTTGCGCTAACGCTTATCGCCGCCATCGCCGGGTCGATCGCTCACGTGGTTGGCGGGGGCTCCCGGCATTTATCGGGCCTGTCGGCGGCGGCGGCCGCCGTTTGGGGCACATGGACCCTGGTCGTGTCTACCGGGGCTGGTGTGCTCCCAGCCCCGAACCTGCGCGTTTCATCGAGGGCGCGCCTACCGTCGGCCCGAGCGGCTGGGGCTGAGGTGACTGCTGATGCGGCCCGCCTGAGCGCCCGGATTGCGGCCTTTGCCGGGGTGCGTCCTGGACGCAGCGCGGGCCGGTTAACGGCATGCCGGCCCCGGCCTAACCGTATGGTCCCGGCCCGGAAGGTTCAGCGCGGCTTCAATGGTCAGCCGGCGGGCGGACCCAGCCGTGGCACACTTGGCACGATCGGTCTACCGGGGCGGTCGGTCACCTCGTCGGGATGCAGTGCCGACCGGATGCGGTGCCGGTGTTGGGCAGGCCGTCTAGGGTTACCTACATCTGGACGCGGGCGAGGAGGTCCGACCGTGGGTGCTGCCGAGGCGGCGGACAGCGCCGCGCCGCGGCGGGCGGGGTACCGGCGGTCGGCTGGGACGCCGCGTGGGGAGGCGCGGCGGCGGGAACTGCTTGACCGGGTGGTGGACGACCTGGCGATCAACGGGCTGGTGGGTTTTTCGCTGCGCCGGGCGGCCCGGGCGGCGGGGACCACGCACAAGGTGCTGCTCTACCACTTCGACGGGGCCGAGGACCTGCTCGAGCAGGCCATCTTCCAGCTGCGCGAGCGGCGCATCGTCAACTCGCTGGCGCTGGCCAGCGCGGCGCAGCCGCAGACGCTGGCGGGCCGGGTGCGCGCCGCGTGGTCGGCGCTACTGGGCGAGGAGTCGCGGGTCCTGGACCAGGCGATCGGACTGATGATGTACGACTCGGACCGCTACTCCGGACTCGGCCTGGGAGCCACCGAGCAGTACCAGCCCGCGCTGCTGTCAGTGTGCCCGCCGGACTGGACCGAGCAGCGCAAGCTCGAGGTCTCCGCGATGATCCTGGCCTCGCTGCGCGGCTTCCTCATCGACCGGCTGACCAGGGGCAACGACGCGGGAATGGAGGCCGGGTTCGAGGCCCTGACCCGCGCGCTGGACCGGGAGGAAGCCGCCGGCCGCTGAATAGCCGCCGGCCGCTGAATAAGAGCTGGACAGATTTGCGAACCACGTGGTTCACTTTCGGGTATGAAGGACAACGGGGTACGAGCGAAGGTCCGGTTTGCCAGCGGGGGCACGCAGTGCGCGGCCTGGCACTATCCGGGGACGAACGGCGGCTGTGTGATCATGGCGGGCGGGTTCGCGGTAACCAAGGAGCCGGGCACCGACCTGTTCGCGAAACGGTTCTGGGACGCCGGGTTCACGGTCCTGGCCTTCGACTATCGTCACCTGGGCGAGAGCGGCGGGCAGCCGCGCCAGGTGGTGCGAGTGCGGGAGCAGCTGGCCGACTGGTCGGCGGCCATCGGGTTCGCCGCCGAGCTGCCCGAAGTCGATCCGGCCCGCCTGGCGATGTGGGCCTTCTCCGCCTCCGGCGGGTACGTGTTCACGCTGGCCGCCCGCGACCGGCGGCTGGCCGCGGCCATCGCGCAGACGCCGAACGCCGACAACCTGGCCGCCACCCGCAATGCGGCGCGCTATCAGAAGCCGGGCGCGATGCTCCGCTTCACCGCCCGGGGCGTGCTCGACGCGGTCGGCGCCCTGGCCGGGCGGCCGCCGCGGCTGGTGCCGCTGGTCGGCGCGCCGGGAACGGTCGCGCTGCTCACCACGCCGGACTCGGCCGACGCCGGCGTCGCGCTCAACCCGGGCGGCCGGTATCCGGACTGGCCGCAGGCGGTGGCCGGGCGTTCGGCACTGCGGCTCGGATTCTGGCGGCCGGGGCGTTCGGCGCCGCGGGTACGGTGCCCGCTGCTGGTGCTGGTGTGCGACCAGGACCGCTCCGCGCTGGCCCAGCCCGCGGTCCGCGCGGCGCGGCGCGCGCCCGGAGCCGAGCTCGTCCGGTTGCCGGGCGGGCACTACGTCCCGTTCCTGGCCGGTCATGAGCAGGCCGTCGCGGCCGAGCTGTCCTTCCTGCGGCGGCACCTGCTCGGCGCGGACCGGCTCGGCGCGGGCGCGGACCGGCTGGACGCGGGCGCGGACCGGCTGGACGCGGGCGCGGACCGGCTGGACGCGGGCGCGGACCGGCTGGACGCGGGCGCGGACCGGCTGGACGCGGGCGCGGACCGGCTGGACGCGGGCGCGGACCGGCTCGGCGCGGCGTCGGCGGGGGGTCGGGCATGACCGAGATCGAGCTGTCCGGCGGGACCATCGACTACACCGACAGCGGGGGCGACGGGCCGGTGCTGGTCCTGCTGCACGGGCTGATGATGGACGCCTCGCTGTGGGACGGGGTGATCGCCGAGCTGTCCCGCGATCATCGCTGTATAGCGCCGACCCTGCCGCTCGGGGCGCACCGGCACCCGATGCGACCCGACGCCGACCTGTCGCTGCCGGGGATCGCGCGGCTGGTCGCGGAGTTCATGGACCGGCTCGGGCTGGACGACGTTACCCTGGCCGGCAACGACACCGGCGGGGCGCTGGTGCAGCTGCTCATGGCCGACGGCGCTGGGGCGGTGAGCCGCGCGGTGCTGGTCTCGTGCGACGCGTTCGGCAACTTCCCGCCCGGGCTGACCGGCAAGACGCTGGTGGCCTCCGGGGGGCTGTCACCGGGGATGTTCGGGCTGTTCATGCAGCAGATGCGGGTCCGGGCGGTGCGGCGGCTGCCGATCGCGTTCGGCTGGCTGACCAAGCGCGGGGACGCGGCCACGGCCCGGTGGATGCGGCCGGTCCTGACCCAGCCGGAGATCCGTAGGGACACGGTGCGAGTACTGCGGGCGGCCGCTGCTTGCGCCAAGGACCGCTTGCTGGTCGCGACGGCCGAACGGCTGCCGGAGTTCAAGCACCCGGCCCTGGTGGTGTGGGCCAGCCAGGACAAGGTGATGCCGCCCGAGCACGGGCGGCGGCTGGCCGCGCTGCTGCCGGAGGCACGACTGGTCGAGGTCGAAGACACCTACACGCTGATCCCGCTTGACCAGCCCGCCCGACTGGCCGAGGCCATCCGGGCCTGGTAACGCGGGCGGGAGCAGCGGCAGCGACCGCAGGCGCTGGCCGGTGGCGGCGAAGATGGCGTTCGCGATGGCGGGCGCGACCGCGATCAGCGGCGTCTCGCCCGCGCCGGCCGACGGCAGGTCCGGGCGGTCGACCAGCACGACCTCGATGGGCGGGATGTCGCTGAACCGGGGCACCCGGTAGCCGGTCAGCGACCGGGTCTCCCTGGTACCCGTCGGCCAGCATGACCTGCTCGAACAGGGCGCCGCCGAGGGCCATCACGGTGCCGCCCTCGATCTGGCTGAGGACCGTGTCGGGGCTGACGATGGCCCCGCACTCGTACGCGGTCACGATCCTGGTCACCGCGATGGCGCCGTCGGCACCGGCGGTCACCTCGGCGCAGGTGGCGACCCGGCCGTCCTTCTCCACGCCCACCGCCGCCCCCTGGCCGCGGCCCGGCACCCAGCCGAACCGGTCCGCGGCGGCCCGCAGCACGGCGGCCAGGCGCTGGTCGGCCAGCCGGTCGAGCCGGAACCGCAGCGGGTCATACCCGGCGGCGTGGGCCAGCTCGTCGAGGGCCGACTCGCGGGCGAAGGTGTTAGCCGTGGCGGCCAGCGCCCGGTAGGAGCCCTGGGCCAGCGGCGAGGCGGCGGGCTGGAAACGCAGCCGCCAGCTGTCGCTGCGATAGGGCAGCGCCGTGCCCTGCGCGCCGGAGTTGATGTTGGTCAGGTCGAAGGCGGCCAGGCGGCCCTCGGCATCCAGGGCCGCCCGGACGTCGATGACGGCCATCGGGCGGACGAAGCCGAACTGGAACTCCTCGGCCCGGCTCCAGTGCACCTGCACCGGCGTTCCGGTGGCGCGGGCCAGGCGGGCCGCCTCGATGGCCTCGTCGCCCCGCTTGCCGCCGTACCCGCCACCGGTGGGCGGGACGATGACCCGCACGTCGTCCTGCGGGATGCCGAACGTCGCGGCCAGCTGGGCGCGCACCGGAAACGGCACGTTGTTGCCGGTCCAGACGGTCAGCCGGCCGTCGGCCCACGCGGCCACCGCGGCCCGGGTCTCCAGCGGGACGTGGGCCAGGTACGCGGTGGTATAGGTGGCCTCGATGGCGATGGCCGCGCCGGCCAGCGCGGCGGCGGTCTCGCCGTGCCCGTGGTCGACGGGCCGCATCCGGCCCTGACCAGCGTCCGGATGAGCGCGCAGGTAGGCGGGCATCGGGTCGGCGATGGCGGCGGGCACATCCCAGTCGGCGCGGATGGCGGCCACCGCCCGGCGCGCGGTGACCAGGTCGGGCGCGGTCACCCCGACGAACGTCCCGTCGCGGACCACGGTGACGCCGGGCATGGCCCGGGCCGGGCCGACGTCGGCGGCCAGCAGCGCGGCGCCGCGCACCGGCGCACGCAGCACGGCGCCGTAGCGCATGTCCGGTACGGCCTGGTCGGATGCGTACCGGCGGGCGCCAGTGACGACGTCGAGCCGGTCCGCGACGTCACGGGCCGTGCGCTCGTTCCGTTCGCCGGCCGTGGTCCCGGGTCCGCTCGCCGGAGTGCCGCGCAGGCCCGCGATCCGCCAGGCGGCGGGCGGGGTCAGCGGTGGTTCGGCGGTCAGGACGTGCACCCGGCGGAGCCCGGTGAGCAGCCCACGGTAGCTCCCCCGCGGCCCGCCGACCGGGCCAGCGTCCCCGCTGGCGTCCGGCCGGCGCTGCGCGGCCAGGTCGAGCAGGACCTCTCGGGCCCCGGCGGCGGCGCGGCGCAGCCACTCCCCCGCCTCGGGCAGCGACCGGCTGCCGAACGTGCCGTGGTCCGACGGGCACAGGTCGGTATCGCCCTGGACCATGCGGACCGAGCCGGGATCGACGGCCAGCTCCTCGGCGACCAGCAGCCGGAACGCCGCCCGGTTGTCCTGGCCGATGTCCACCTTGCCGGTGAACGCGGTCACCGTGCCGGACGGGGACAGATGGACCCAGGCCCCGCCGACCCCGGCGGGCGGCGGCCACACCACGACCAGCCCGTCGCCCAGGACGTCGAACCATTCGCGCTCCTCGGGCGAGCACAGGTCCCAGGGGCGGCGCGGCCGGGCCAGCGGCGCCGGCGCCGCGGCCGCAGGCTCGACACCCAGCTGGGCCGGGTCGCGCAGCAGGTCCGCCGCGCGCCGGACCGCGCGGGCGATCCGCGGATAGCAGCCGCACCGGCAGATGGCCGGGTCCAGCGCCTCGGCGATGGTGACGTCATCGGGCTCGGGATCGGCGGCCAGCAGCGCGGCGGCGCGCAGCGCCATGGCCGGAGTGCAGTACCCGCACTGGAAGCCGTGCTCCTCGGCCAGGGCCTGCTGGACCGGATGCAGTCGCTGGCGGCCGGCCAGCCCCTCCACGGTCGTGACCGAATGCCCGGCCACCTCCGCGGCCGGCACCTGGCAGGCCAGCACCGGCGTACCGTCCACCAAGACGGTGCACGCGGCGCACGCGCCCTCGCCGCAGCCCGGCTTGGTGCCGGTCAGGCCGAGGTCGGAACGCAGCATGGCCAGCAGGGTCCCGGACGGCGCCGGGTCCAGCTCGCGCGGCTCCCCGTTCACGGTGATGGTGGTCACGGACCTACGCTAGCTTCTGTGACGACGTGGGTCTGGGCGGTGGCGGCGGCGGCGCTGGCCGCGGTCGTCGCGGCCGAGGTCGTGCTGGACCGCGGACCGAGCTCCGCCCGCCGGGCGCTGGGCTGGATCGCGGTCTACGTGTCGCTGGCCGTGGCGTTCGGGCTGGCCCTGGGGGTCACGGCGGGCTGGGTAAGCGCCGGGCAGTTCTACACCGGCTACCTCACCGAGTACAGCCTGAGCCTGGACAACCTGTTCGTCTTCTCGGTACTGATGACCTGGTTCGCGGTGCCGCAGGCCCGGCAGCCGCGCATCTTGCTGTTCGGCATCGGCGCGGCGGTGATCCTGCGGTCGGTGCTGATCGTGGCCGGGGCGACCGCGCTGAATCACTTCGGGTGGCTGTTCTACCCGCTGGGCGTGATCTTGGTGTGGACCGCGGCCGGCCTGATCCGGGGGTCCGGGATCAGGCCGACCGCGACCCGGAGCGGCACTCCCGGCTGGCCCGGTGGCTGCGGCGGCAGGCGCAGGGCTCCCGGCCGGGGGCCACGCCGGTGCTCCTGCTGGCGGTGGCGATCGGGCTGACCGACCTGCTGTTCGCGTTCGACTCGATCCCGGCCGTGTTCGGCATCACCACCGACGCGCTGGTGGTCGTGGCGTGCAACGTGTTCGCCCTGATGGGGCTGCGCCAGCTGTACGTGCTGCTGGCCGGGGTGCTGGGCCGGATCACCTTCCTGAATATCGGCCTCGGCGTGATCTGCGCCTTCATCGGGGTCAAGCTGCTGTTGCGGGCGCTGCACGGCAGCGGGGTGAGCTGGGCGGCGGAGATCCCGGCCTGGCTGTCGGTCCTGGTCGTGGCGGGCGTGCTGGCGGCCACCGCCGGGGCCGGGCTGATCGACGACCGGCGCCCGCACGGGTACCGGGTCCGGACGATACTGGAACGCCGCTTCGCCGTGGTCGACACGGACGGAAACGGGATCTGGCAGCGGGCTGACGGCCGGCTGCTGGCCCAGCGCCTGTGCGAGACGTTCGGCCACCCCGCCGATTCCGCGGCCGGACGCGCGCTGGCCACGGCCCTGGGCGCCCTGTTCGACACGATGCTGTCGCATCTGGACGCCAACCGCGACCAGCAGATCAGCCGGGAGGAGTTCGTTGCCGGGGTAGGCCCGCAGGTGGCGGCCCGGCCGGGTTTCGACGCCGCGGTCGGCGCGGCCGCGCGCAGCCTGATCCAGGTGGCGGACGCCGACGGCAACGGGGTGCTGGACCCGGCCGAGTACACCCGGCTGGCCGCGGTCTACGGGGCGGGAGCCGAGGAGGCCGAACGGGCCTTCGGCCGGCTGGACCGGGACCGCAACGGCGTGCTGGACGCCGCCGAGCTCACCCTGGCCATCAGGCAGTTCTTCGCCAGCCGCGACCCGCACGCCCGGGGCAACGTCGCGTTCGGGCGCCTGTAGGACCGGTTCGGACTTGGACGGGGCCCGGGCCGCGCGGCGGACTTAGCCGGCTCTGGCGGCCCAGGTATGCAGGCGGACGGCCAGCGCTTCGACCCCGGCGCGGAGCGCGCCGGGGCGGCGGACGGTGAACGGCCAGCCGAGGCCGGCCAGCATGACCGCGGCGCCGGTGAGGTTCTCGGCGCGGGCGGTGAGCGGGACGCCGCCGCCGGTCTCGGTCAGCGTGCCCGCGGCGGGCGGGATGCGTCTTCGGGCGTCATCGAGCGTGGTGGCCAGCACGACCTCGACCTCGTGGGTCCAGGGCACGGCGGCCAGCAACTGGGTCACCTGCCGGACCGGATCGAAGTCCGCGGACGCGTCGAACCCGGCGCCGGTCAGCCGTCGCGGTCGCGGTGGGCGTCGTTGAGGGACTTGTACTGGATCTGGACGCGCTGGTGCTGGCTGGCCGCGGCGGCCAGGGTCAGCAACGTACCGGTGTCGGGAGCGGCGGCCGTCTCGCGCTGGCGCTGGGTGAAGCCGAGCGTCTGGCGCAGCGCGGCGACCCGTTCGGCGAGCTTGGCGGGCAGGACGCGCTGGATCTTGGCCTGCGCGGTGGCGATGCCGGCCACGGGCTGGCCGAGGCGTTCGGCGGCCAGCAGCCCGATGACCACCGTGGCGGCCTCGTCGTCGGTCAGCATCAGCGGACTGGAGCAGCTCCAGCATGCCCAGCACCCGGGTGGTCGGATGTGACATAAGCCACCTTGTTAATCAGGACGGAAACGGTCCTGTATTGAGCCTAGCGTGGAGGTACTCAACGAGGGGAGCGCATCGATGGCTACGTTTGTGCTGGTCCCGGGCTTCTGGCTAGGCGCCTGGGCGTGGGCGGAAGTGGCCCGGCCGCTGCGGGCCGCGGGTCACGACGTCTACCCGGTCACGCTCAGCGGCCTGGCCGAGCGGGCCGGCGAAGCGACGCCACAGGTGAACGTCGACACCCACGTCGGTGACCTGACCGGGCTGGTGCGCACCGCGTCGCTGCGCGACGTAATCCTGACCGGGCACAGCGGGGCCAACATGGCGGTGACCGGCGCCAGTGATCTGCTGGGCCCGCTCGTGTCGCGGATCGTCTACGTCGACACCGGGCCGATGCCGAGCGAGATGGCGAACATCGACTTCCACGCGCCCGACGCGCAGCGGTCGCTGCGCGAACAGGTGGCCCGGTGCGGTGACGGCTGGCAGCTTCCGGTCCCGCCATTCGATCCGGCCGCCGATCCGGTCAACCTGGCCGGGCTGAGCGCGTCGCAGCTGGCCGCCATGCGCGGCCGCGGGACCCCGCAGCCGTTCGGCACGGTCACCCAGCCGCTGGTCCGGCGCGAACCGCGCCCGGCCGTTCCGGCCGCGGTCATCGCGACCACGTTCACGCCGGAACAGGGCCGGGCGCTGGCCGCGAGCGGCAATCCGGTTTTCGCCGAGATGGCCGGGCTGGAGCTGTACCACCTGCCCACCGGGCACTGGCCGATGTTCTCCCGCCCGGCCGAGCTGGCCGGCCTGCTCGCGTCCCTGGCTCAGTAGCCGTAGCCGCCGGTGCTGCTGCTGCCGCCGCTGGTCGTGGTGGTGGCGGGCTTGGCGCCGGAGACGGTCATCTCCCACCACAGGCCGCCGGAGGCGTTCAGGTCGTTGCCCTTGGCCTGGCCGGGGGCCGAGTCCCCGGCGTAGGTGTACAGCGGGTGCCCGTCGTAGGTGGCCTGGATCGCGCCGCCGGGCCGGGTGATGGTGCCGATGGTGCCGGTCACGCCGGTTCCGGCGGTCACCGGGCCGGTCACCGGCGGCCAGTAGGTGGCACACGATCCGGTGCACTTGGAGGCGCTGGAGGTGTCCGGCACGAACCAGTACAAGGTCATGCCCTTGGAATTGGTCACCACCGCCGTGCCCTTAATGGTGGTCATGCCCAGCGCTCCGCTGCTGCTGGCGGCCGGCGCCGAACTGCTGGCCCCCGCCGCCGGGGCGCTCGTGGCTGGGGTGCCGCCCGACGAGCTGCTCGAGCTCGCGCAGGCCGACAGGGCCAGAGCCGCGGCGGCCAGGCCGACCACACTCAATATCTTCCGCATTCGAATTCTCCTCTTCACCGTGCTCTTGGTCTCCCATGGGGATCACGTACCGGCGAGCCGATCAGTTCACCTTCGGTTCAGCTGCAGCCAGGCGGTCAGCGCGAGCACGACGATCGCGGAAGCCTCCACCACCAGGACCGTGTAGGCCTCCGCGGTGGTGAAGGTGAGCTTGAAGCCGAAGATACCGACGCTGCGGGCCAGCAGGAAGGCGACGATGGTCCCGGCCATCAGGGCCAGGGCGCCCAGCGTGACCAGCAGGCGCCGGGTCACCAGCAGGATGAGCGCGGCCAGCAGGCACGCCGCGGTCTGCACCAGGAACAGCACGTCCAGCGTCTTGACGTGCCGGTAGGCGATGTCCCACAGGTGCAGGTGGATCAGCCCGGACGTGACGAGCAGGCCGGCGTCGCACACGTACAGCAGCCACATCAGGCCGCCGCCGGTGCCCTGGCTGGACTGGCGAGCGCGCTGGATAGTGGTCACCGTGTCTCCGTCTTGATCGAGGTAAATGGTTCGGCGAGCTGGATCAGCATGGTGCGGGCCAGGCGCGGCCGGGAATCGGACTGCTCGACGGGGACCGGCCGGCCCGCCAGCCCGGTTTGGATGACCGCCGCGTGGGCCGGGCCGGGAAGACCGCCCGGCGGGACAGGACATCCCAGATGGCGAAGACTGTGCCGAGGTTGATGTCCAGCCGTCCGGTGGCCGAATGGTGGATGCGGTGGTAAGCCGGGCTGATCAGGATCCGGCCCGCGCGGCCGTAGGTCCAGCGCAGGTTCGCGTGCGGCAGCGCGCCCAGGCAGGCGTAGACGGTCAGCACCACGGCCGGGGTCACGGTATTGTCCGCCACGGCCAGCACCGGGACCGCGGACAACAGGAAGCTGACGTGGACCAGCGGGTGCGCCCGGTAGGTGGTCAGGATGCTCAGTTCTTCCTGCGAGTGGTGCACCGCGTGCAGCCGCCACAGCGCGGTGAGGCGGTGGTTGGCCAGATGGGTCAGCCAGTCCACCGCATCGATGCCGAGCACCGCGAGCGCGACGAAACACCAGCCGGGGCGCCGGGCGCGCGGGGCAGCACCAGCCAGGGCGCGGCCCGGGCCAGCAGGTCGGAGAACCCGGCGCCGAGCAGGACCATGAGCGGGACCACGAGCAGGGCGTAGAACACCGCGTAACCGAAGTCGAGCAGGTGCCCGCGGGCGAACACCGGGCGGCGCTGCGCGGGGCGGATCTGTTGGCGCTTGGTTCAGGCCGCGTTTAGGTCGCGGGCCAGCTGGCCAGCAGTTCGGCGGCGCGCGGGCCCAGCTCGGGCAGCCGCTCGGCGTACAGGTTGTACCAGACGGTCAGGTGCAGCCGCCGCAGCTGCTCGCAGACGGCCAGCTGCCGCGGGTCGACCGGCTCGCGGTAGGCGGCCAGGACGCGCGGCCCGTCCTGGAACTGGCTCGCGGTGGACGCGGCTAGGTCCCAGGCCACCGGCCCGCGGCAGGTGTCCTCGAAGTCGTGCCACCGCCAGCCGCGGTCGGTGCCCATCAGGTTGCCGGCCCCGGCGTCGCCGTGCAGCACCTGCTCCGGGGCGGCCTGGTCTAGTTGGTCAAGCTCGGCGGTCAGCCGCTGGTACGCGGCGGCCAGGGCGGCCCGGTCCCTTGCGGTTAGCTGGGTCTGCGGGCGGGCCAGGTAGGCGGGGATGTCCTGAAGCGGGGCCAGCCTTACCCCGGTGGCGGGGTAACGGCGCAGCGTGGCGTGCAGGTCGCGCAGCATTGACCCGATGGTCTGCTCGTCCGGCCGCGGCGGGCCGGTGGGCCGCTGGCAGCTCCAGAAGGACATCACGCAGCCGTCGTGGTGCTGGGTGGTGGCGGGCACTTCGGGGCTCGGCGGCACGACGGGGGCACCTTCGGCGGCCAGGAAGGCGCTGACGTCGAGCTCGCGCTGCAGCCAGTCCTGGACGCGGGGGCGGACGGCGGGCGTGCTCGCCGCGATCTTGGCCACGACCGGGGCGGGCCGCAGGTGCACGACGATGTTCGCGCCGTCGGCCAGCACGGCCGGCTCGGTGCTGATGATCGCGAACCGGGCCGCGACGCTGACCGCGGCCCGGACCGCGGCGCCGGCAATCGTCAGGGTCACCCGGGAATTATGACCGACTAGGCGCGCTCGGCGAGCGCGGCGCGGGTGCCGCGGGCCGCGCTGACCGCGGTGACCGCCGCGGCGGCCGCGACCAAGGCCAGGTAGAGGCCGGGGACGGCGTAGTGGTGGTAGCCGGCGAAATCCTTCGCCCACCGGCACAGTCCGCAGACCGCCACGGCCATGGCCGCCGCGGCCACCGTGCTGGCGGCTGCGGCCACACCGCCCGCTTTGGCGGCCAGTCGCAGGGCCGGACCACCCGGCTTCAGCCGGCGCAGGGCCGCGCCCGGCCCGGCCGCCGCCGCGCCCGCGAGCCCGAAGCCGGCTAGCGTGACCGCGCCGAACCACCACGGGCTGACCCCGTCGGGCCCGCCGACCAGCCGGACCGTGAGGCTCACCCCGGCCACGAAGGCGGCCGGCGCGGCCAGCGGGAGCAGCAGGTAGCCGACGTCGCGACGGCGGCGTTCGCGGTAGGCCCGGCGGAGCATGAGCAGCCACAGCGGCAGGCCGCCGAGTCCGGCGGCGGCGATCGACAGGCTCAGTGCGGCGTCGAAGACCAGGTAGGCCAGGCCGATGACGGGATGCCCGGGCGGCCGGAAGCTCTGGAACTGGGTGAGCTGGGCGAACACCAGGCCCAGGCCGGTCAGGAACGACCAGGACAGCAGCCCGGTGGACAGGCTGGCCCGCATCCGGCCGGCCGGTCGTGCAGGTGGGCGGGCGGCCAGATCCAGGCGGGCAGCGCGCGCCAGGCCAGGCTGGCCGCGGCGCGCAGGCCACCACCGGACTCGTGCAGCAGCGCGAGGACTTCGTTGCGGTACCGGGCCCGCCAGGACGGCGGGTACAGGGCCAGGGCCGCGCGGGCCAGCAGCGGGTCGCGGCGGCTCATGTCGCGGCCCAGCCGAGGTTGGCCTGGAGGCGCTCGGTGGCCAGCGAGGCCACCCGGCTCATCCGCTCGGACTGGCCGGCCAGTTCCTGGGCCCCGGCCGCGGTGATGCGGTACGGCCGGCGCCGGTCCTCGGCCTCCAGCGGCTCGATGAAGCCGCGGGCCTCGAGCCGGGCGATCACCGCGTACAGCGTGCCCGCGCTGAGCCGGACCCCCATGGTCTGCGCCACGTCCTGCGTGATGGCATAGCCGTGCTTGGGCTCATCGGCCAGGCTGGCCAGCACCAGCAACGGCGGATCGGCCCAGCGATCCAGCCTGTCGGTCATGTCGCTCCCCGTGATCGCGTCCGGCGCAAGTATCGCCTCACACTATACCGTCACCCGCTATACCGCAAGGCGATCCATTACCGGCCAGGCGCGACGGCAACCGATAAGTGCCATTCTCTGCTGGCCAGAGCCGGTAGAGTGCCGCACTCATCGGTTGGGCTGGGCCGCATGGGTGTGACGGGACGGTTTGACGGGGCCGATGGGATGCGGACGTGGGACGCCGCCGCCGGGACGGGCGAGGGTGGTGGCGAGGGCTATAAACCACGGCCCGTTCGGCATCAATATCATTTTTCTGCCGAACGGACCGTGGCTGGGGCGCGGTCAGAGGCCGAAGTGAGCCATTTCGGCCTCGGTGAGCAATCGTGACCTGATCAGGAAGCGGACGCCCTCGGAGGCCTCGACCGAGAAGCCGCTGCCGCGGCCGGGGACGACGTCGACGGTCAGGTGGGTGTGCTTCCAGTACTCATACTGCGGCACCGACATCCAGAACGGGACCGGCCGGTCGAGCCCGGGGACAAGCAGCTCCCAGCAGGACGTCGGCGTCGCCGGTCAGCAGATCGCCGTCCGGGTAGCACATCGGGGACGACCCGTCGCAGCAGCCGCCGGACTGGTGGAACATCAGCGGTCCGTGCTGGCCGGTCAGCTTGTGCAGCAGGTCGGCGGCCGCCGCGGTGAGGTCGACCCGGTTCGGTTCGTTGGTGGTCATGGCCTAGAAGCCGAGAGCCTTCGGGGAGTAGCTGACCAGGAGGTTCTTGGTCTGCTGGTAGTGGTCGAGCATCATCTTGTGGTTCTCGCGGCCGACTCCGGAGTTCTTGTAGCCGCCGAACGCCGCGTGCGCCGGGTAGACGTGGTAGCAGTTGGTCCAGACCCGGCCGGCCTTGCCGATGTCCAGGTAGGACAGGATCTTCTCCAGCTGGTCGTTGGAGGCCTGCGCGCCGATCATGATGTCGGTGTCCAGCGGGTTGCCCTGCTTGACCGCCTTGGTCCGGTCCACCGCGTCGGGCGTTCATCCCACTGGGCGCCACCGAGCGCAGCCAGGAGTCGGCGACCACCTCACGGACGCCGACCGGGGCCGCTCCCTGCTCGAGCAGGTGCTCATGGGGCTGGTGCACGTCCG
Source organism: uncultured Actinomycetes bacterium (assembly GCA_963787645.1). GTDB lineage: Bacteria > Actinomycetota > Actinomycetes > Streptosporangiales > Streptosporangiaceae > Palsa-504. The sequence continues at coordinate 409,141 of CAWBDS010000011.1, forward strand.
GCACGCTGCCCTTGACAGGCACAAATTCGAGGTAACACGCGATGGCCGGAGCTGACGAGTTCAGTCGCGGGGCGCGGTCCACAGCGCGAGATGGGCCGGTTCCAGGGCGGCCTGGACCGCGCCGGCCAGGTCGTCGCGGACCGTGTCCAGGTCCACGGCGTCCTGCAGCCGGGCCGCGAAGGCGGCCACGGTCTGGTCGGCGTCGTAGCGGGCCCGGTTGAACCGGCGGTCCACCGCGTGCTGGACCCGGCGCCGGACCGGGTTGAACAGCGCGGCGGCGGCCAGCGTGGAGGCGGCGACGGCGACCGGCGAGCTGAACCGCAGGAAGTGCTGAGTCAGCAGGACCAGCCCGGCGTACACGCCGATCAGCAGACCGGTGACGATCGCGTAGGCCAGGGTCCGGCTCAGCACACGGTCGATGTCGTACAGCCGGTACCTCAAGATGGCCACGCCCATGCTCACCGGGACCGCGTAGAAGATGGCCAGGATCGCGACGTGAGCGCTCGCGTTCCACAGGCCGGGCCTGTCCGGCAGCGCGAAGGCCAGGATCAGGCCGGACAGGCCCGTGGCGAAGCCGCTCAGCAGCCACTTCAGCTGCAGCCGCCGTTCACCGGACGAACGCCGGAAGCTGGCCACCTGTCCGGCCAGGGATATCACCAGGCTCAGCCCCAGCGCGGCGAACAGGACGACCTGCAAGACATCCCACCAGCGCGGCGAGACTGAGCCGTTGTCCAGGGCCAGCAGGTTACCGCCGGAATCGACGCGGATGTCGTGGCGGATGATGGCGTTCACCGTGATCACGTAGGCGCTGACCATCCAGGTCAGGCCCATGGCCAGGTACAGCCACAGCACCCAGCGCAGCCGGGCGAAGGGCAGCGTGCCGTCGGGGAAGAGCAGCAGGGCCAGCCCGATCAGGACGACCGTGATGGCCCAGCCCGGCTGGGCCAGCATGGCCACCCAGCCCAGCGGCAGCGTGCCGGGGCGCACCCGGTAGGCGGCGATCGCGTACAGGCTGCCGGCCCCGCTGAGGGCCCCGGTGACCGCCATGCCGAGCAGGCACCAGCCGAGCGGGTTGCCCGGCTTGCGCCGGGCCACCACGAAGCCCACCACGCCGAACGGGGTGAAGACCCACCACTGCGGGCCACCGGTGTTGGCGTCCACGTTCAGGTGGGCCAGGGCGGCAAACGGGAATTCGGCGGCGAGCAGGGCCAGCGTGAGACCGCCGAGGACCAGCGCGGTGGCGGGCGAGGCCAGCCGGAAGCGATGCGCCGTCCGCCCGGGCACAGCCGGGTTCCCCTCCCTCATGTCGCTGACCCTACGCCCGGAACGTTCCGGGAACGTTACCGCTGACGGCGGGGCCAGAAGGCGGCCGCGATCAGGAGCAAGAGCGGGCCGGAGTTCGGGTCGGTGGCCGAACCGCTGAACACGCCGCCGAAGTGCTCCCCGGCGACCCAGACGAACGCGGCGGCCAGCTCGGCGATCAGCACCGCGGGACGGACCGTGGCGTTCGTCCTCGCTGGGACCAGCAGGCCGGCCGCGGCCAGGGCGAACGCCACGGCCAGGGCGATGGTGATCACGGTGGCGCGGCTGCCGCCGGGTACGGTCAGCGGGGCGGCGCTCGCGGGGGCGCGCACGATCAGGACGGCCAGGGCTCCCCACAGGGCCAGCCAGGCCAGCCGGGCGTAGCGGCCCAGCGGGCTGCCGTCGGCGACGCTCATGGCGGGCCCGGTGGCGCCGGCAGTGCTGACACCGGCTGCCCTGAGGTCGGCGAGGCCGACGTCGGCGGGGCTGGTGCTACGGGGCCAGATCAGGACGGCCAGGAAGGCGTAGAGCAAGGCGGCGCCGGGGGCGCCGGTGAGCGGGTCGGCGGCGCCGGTGAACAGGCCGCCCAGGCCCTCCCCGAGCCACCAGACGGACAGCGCCCAGGCCACGGTGCCCGCCAGGGCGGCGCGGACCGTGCCGCGGTACAGCAGGCCCAGGCCCAGCGCGAGCTGGATGGTGGCGAACAGTGCGTTCCAGGCGGCCGGGGCGGAGCCGAACAGCCGGGCCGCACCGAGCACCGGACCAGACACGAAGGCGGGCTCGCCGCCCATCCCGGACGAGGCCAGCATCATGGCCGGGAACACCTTGCTGAACATGTACGGCTGGAACTGCAGCGCGGCGTCGAACAGCCAGACCACGCCGAGCGCGATCTGCAGGACGCGCCGCGCGCCGGACGACTCACGGTCGGCGGCCCAGGCCCGCAGCGACGGCCGGCCCGAACTGGGCTGGGCCGCAATGGGCTGGGCCGCACGGGGGTGGGCTGGGGTGGCCGCGGACGGGAACAGCAAGGTGGCGAAGGCGGCCGCCGAGCCCGCGCCCGCGACCCACAGGCCCGGGCCGCCGCGGGCGAAGACCATGGAGTCGCCGCCGATCTCGCGCATGGTGCGGGTCAGCTGGATGAGCAGGTAGCCGGAAAAGCCGGCCGCGGCGAACCCGGCCAGGCCGGCCGCCCAGCGGGCGGCGATCCCGCCGCGGACCAGGTGATACAGCCCGGCCACGATGATGAACGCGCCGGCGGCGGCCAGGATTTTCCCGTTCAGGCCGCGCACGCCGGGTACCTGGACCAGCCCGGCGAAGGCCTCCACCCAGGGCAGGAAGGCGCCGGCCAGGATGGCGGCGCCCGCGGCCACGCAGGTCAGCCCGGCACCGGCGCGCCAGCCCCGGGGCCACTCGAGCTGGATGACGCGGGGGAATGGAGAGGTGCTCGAGGCCATGCTGCCCTCCTTCGGTCGGTGCCCCGGCCGCACGCCGCGCGGCGCGCGGCCGGGGCGGGATTGGCTAACGAAGGACGGAGAAGTACAGGAACAGGTTGGTGGGGATGTTCCCGGTCACCTGGCTGGAGTCGTGGCGCTGCAGCCACTGCAGTTCCCAGTCGCTCTTGGCCGAGACGATCTTGTCCCAGGCCTTGATGTTGCTGACGCCCACCACGTCCACGTTCCACCACTCGGACTGGCCGCCGTTGGCGGTGGCGACGATGTGGCTGTGCGGCGGCAGGGCCAGGTCCGACGTTCCCTTACCGAGCACGGCGGATAGGTCGATGGTGCCGGGGTGGTCGATGCAGCGGCCGGCCACCGGGCACTGCAGGGTGCTCGCGGGCGGGGTGAAGCCCAGCGGGACGACGACGTACAGCGGGTCGAAGTTGCTGGCCGGGGTCTGGGTGTAGTTGGTGCCCCCCTCGCACTTCGAGGAGGCCTTGCTGGCGGGCGGCGCGGCGCAGAAGAAGTTCTTGGTGTAGTAGAAGCGCACCGTGTGGCCGTCGTACCAGCCGTTGGTGAAGCCAGTGTGCCCGTGGGACACCGACGCGGACATGGTTCTGGGCCATGTCGGTCATGGTGGTGGTGGCCGAGGCGCCCGTCGTGCTGAGCGCTAGGGCCGACGTAGCCGCCAGGCCCGCGGTCAGCATCCCGGCCAGGGCCAGGCCGACCTTACGCGGGCCCGCGCGCCGAGCGCGTGTCAGAACAGACATGCGAAATCCTCCGGATTGGGAGTAAGACCCACTGGTTAGCGAGCCCCGTCTTCGGGTGCCATTCGCAGCTGAGCTGAATCCGGATTGGTCAGCGCGCGAGAAAATTAGCCACTTTGAGCATCTGATCGCCTACGGGCTGCAAACCAATCTTGGTGGCCAGCAGCCCGGTCGAGACCCTCTCGATCACGCCCCACTCCCAGATCGCGGTCTCGGCCAGCAGGCCGTCCGGGTCGACCAGCTTGAAGCCGTCGCCGGCCCGCAGCGCGTTCCACTGGTGCACGTCCCCGTGGACCAGCACGCACGGGCGGCCCAGTTCCTCCCAGGTCGCGGTGATGTGACCGGCCAGCCAGCGGCCCTTCGCCGCGCCGGTGGGCAGTCCCGCGCCGGGCGCCGTCGCGCTCGAGGCCGGCGATGAGCTCGGGCAGAGTGTCGAGCCAGGCCGTCGCGCCGGCCGCCTTCGCCTTCTGGCGGACCACGGCGGGGACCAGCGGGATCACCGGGTTAGGGTAGCGGGCATGCAGGGGTCGGTGACGGTTCATATCGATGCGCCCGCGCGGCGGGTCTGGGACCTGGTCACCGACGTGACCCGGATCGGGGAGTTCAGCCCCGAGACCTTCGAGGCGGAGTGGCTGGACGGCGCGGACGGTCCGCGGGCGGGCGCCCGGTTCCGCGGCCACGTCCGGCGTAACGGGGTGGGCCCGGTGTACTGGACGACGTGCACGGTCCTGGTGGCCGACCCGGAGCGTGAGTTCGCCTTCGCCGTGAACGGGCCGGGCGGGACGACGGTCAACACCTGGCGGTACCGGCTGGTCCCAGCGCCGGACGGCGGCGGGACCGACGTGACGGAGTCGTTCCAGCTGCCGCGCAACCCGGCGACCACCGTGTACTGGCTGGTGGCCGGGCCGTTCCGGCTGCGGACCAACCTCAACGGGATGCGCGCCACGCTGGAGCGGATCAAGGTCATCGCCGAGCAGCAGCCGTCGTGAGCGTGGCGGCTAGCCCGGCGGAGAAGGCGGCGGCGCGGCCCGGGGACGCGATCGTGGCCCGCGCCGACGTGGTCATGGACCGGGCCTTCACCGTGGACCGCCCGGCCGAGGCGGTGTGGCCGTGGCTGCTCCAGCTGGGCAAGCGCCGGGCGGGCTGGTACCTGCCCGCGCGGGTCGAGCGGTTTCTGCCGCGCTCGCGGCGGGCGCTGCGCTCGGTCGAGGAGGCCTGGCTGGGCCTGCGGCCCGGGGACGTGATCCCGGACTACGGCGGGCGGGACGCCACCTTCGAGGTGGCCGAGATCCGCCCGCCGGTCTGCCTGGTCTACCGGTCGTGGCGCGGGAAGACGAACGTGTCCTGGTCGATATCGCTGGACGCGGTACCGGGGAACCCGGGCGGGCGGACCCGGGTGTGCCTGCGGCTGCGGCTCGGCCCGGTGCGGCACACGTTCCTGGCCCGGACCGTGGGCGAGCTGCTCGACGTGCTCACCATCACCGCGATGGCGGCGGGCCTGCGCGAGCGGCTGGCTACACCGCCGCCGCGATGACCGGCGCGGTGGTCGGGCTGGACGTGCCGCCGGCCGGCTCGACGGTGATCCCGATCCGGTCGCCGGGCTCGACGCCCGAGGCCAGCACCGGCCCGGACCGGCCGGTCCCGGACAGCAGCCCGGCCGAGCGGACGCCGTGCGGGCCCATGACCCACAGCTGGTAGGTCTGCGCCGCGGGCAGCGACCGCAGGCCCCGGGTGGAGACGACGGCGGCCCGCTGGTCGGCGGAGACCACGATCGTGACCGTGCCGCCGACGGTGGTCGGGTCGGTCTCGATCCGCGCGTCGGGCGCGGCGATGACCCGGCTGATCGCGGTCGGGGCGCCCGGCTGAGGCCGGGTCACGGCCTGGTTGATGCCGAGGGTAGCGGCCACCACCGCGGCGGCGGCGGCCAGCGTGACGGCCAGCCGCGGGATCAGCGCCCGGCGCGGGGCGCCGGGCGGGGTGGCGCCGAACACCCGGGCCACCCGGGTCCGGCGGTCCAAGGCGGGCCGCTCGCCGACGGGCGGCGGGAGCTGGCGGGTCCGGTAAGCGGCGGCCAGCACCCGCGAACGCAGCTGCGGCGGCGGGTCCAGGGCCTTGGCCAAGCCGAGCCGGGCCGCGGTCTCACGCAGGCCACGGACCTCGTCCTGGCACAGCGGGCAGTGCTGGAGATGACGTTCGAAGCTGTCCCGCTCGTCGCCGCTGAGCGCGTCCAGGACGTAGCTGCCGCTCAGCACGTGCAGGTCGTCGCGCATGACCTTCACCACTCCACCCCTAGACAGTCGCGCATCCTGATCAGCCCGTCCCGGATCCGCGTCTTGACCGTGCCCAGCGGCACCTCGAGCAGGTGGGCGACCTGCGGATAGGAGTAGCCGCCGTAGTAGGCGAGCTGGATCGACTCGCGCTGCAGCTCGGTCAGGCCGCCCAGGCAGTGCCGGACCCGCTGGCCGTCCAGGGTGGCGGCCACCGTATCGGCCACGTCGTCGGGCACCGCGGACAGGTCCGGCGCCACCTTCTCCTCCCGGCGGGCGCTGGCGTTCTCCGACCGGACCCGGTCCACGGCCCGGCGGTGCGCGATGGTCAGGGCCCAGGCTGCCGGACTGCCCTTGGCCGGGTCGAACCGGGAGGCGGTGCGCCAGATCTCGAGCAGTACCTCCTGGGCGATCTCCTCAGACTGGGCGGGATCGCGCAGCACCTGCCGGACCACCCCGTAGACCGGCCCGGCCAGCTCGCCGTAGAGCAGCTCGAAGGCCCGGTGTTCGCCGCGCGCGACCAGGGCCAGCAGGCCGGCCAGGTCCGGATCGCGGTCCGGTGCTTCCCCGGCCGCGGGCTCGGCCCGCAGTTGTCGTAGCGCCGTCCGTCTCATGCCCTCCATTCGGGGCCATTGCGCCTCCGGATTGCTCTGAACGGCTACGACCTGCGCGAATGAAAGTCGCGCCAATCCGGTTCCCGGGGCAGCTCCGAATGGCCGCCGTGATCAGGAAACAAGATCGGCACGGATGGCCGCGCTCCGTAGTCGGCACGCTGGCCGCCGGAGCGCTGGCCGGGATACTGGCCGGCGGCGTGGCGCTGGGCGTGGCCGAGCTGGTGGCGGCGATCATCGGGCCGGACAGCGCCCCGGTCATCGCGGTCGGCGAGACGGCGATCAACCTGACGCCCGTCCCGGTCAAGGACTTCGCGATCACGCACTTCGGCTCGCACGACAAGCAGGCGCTGGTCGCGGGGATCCTGGTCCAGCTGGCCGGGTTCGCCGCGCTGATCGGCGTGGCGGCGGTCCGCCGGATCGGCTACGGGCTGGCCGGGCTGGGCCTGTTCGCCGCGCTGGGCGTCACGGCGGCGCTCCGGCTGCCCGGCGCGGGCCTGCTCGACGTGGTGCCGACCCTGGCCGGGGTGACGGCGGCGACGGGGACGCTGGTCATGCTGGTCAGGCACGTACGGCCCGGGGACCGTCCGGCGCTGGTCACGGACGGCATGACCGGCGGCCCGGGGACCGGGCAGGCGCTGGTCACGGACGGCATGACGGGCGAGCCGGCCGAGCTCGCGGCACCCGGCCGGCGGGGATTCCTGATCGGGGCGGCGGGGACGGCGGCGCTGGCCGCGGTGGCGGGCGGCGTGGGGGACGTGCTGCTGCGCCGGTTCAGCGTGGCCTCGTCCCGGGCACAGGTACGGCTGCCCGCAGCGGCCGTACGCGCGCCGGCCGTGCCCGGCCGGCACCGAACTGCGGATCCCGGGGCTGACCCCGTTCTTCACCTCGAACGCCAGCTTCTACCGGGTCGACACCGACCTGGTATTGCCGCAGATCGCGCCCGAAACCTGGACGCTGCGGATCGACGGGATGGTCGACCGGGAGCTCGAGCTCAGCTTCGACGAACTGCTGCGGATGCCGCTGACCGAGACCGACATCACCATGGTCTGCGTCTCGAACCAGGTCGGCGGGTCGTACGCGGGCAACGCCCGCTGGCTCGGCGCGTCGCTGCCCGCGCTGCTGCGCCGGGCCGGGGTCCGGGCGGGCGCCGATCAGGTGCTCTCCAGCGCGACCGACGGGATGACCATCTCCACCCCGCTGACCACGATCATGGACGGCCGGGACGCGCTGCTCGCGGTGGGCATGAACGGCCAGCCGCTGCCCATCGAGCACGGGTTCCCGGCCCGGATGCTGGTGCCCGGCCTGTACGGCTACACCTCGGCGACCAAGTGGGTCACCCGGCTAACCGTGACCACGTTCGCCGCGCAGCGGGCCTACTGGACCCAGCGCGGGTACGCGGCCGTGGCCCCGATCCACACCGAGTCGCGGATCGACGTGCCCAAGCCGCTAGCCCAGGTCGCCGCGGGCCAGGTGGCGGTGGCCGGGGTGGCCTGGGCGCCCGCCACCGGCATCGCCGCGGTGCAGGTCAGCGTAGACAACGGCCCCTGGCACGACGCCCGGCTGGCCGCCACCGACGGCATCGACACCTGGCGGCAGTGGGTCTGGACCTGGGATGCCGCCCCCGGGCTGCACACGCTGCAGGTCCGGGCCACCGACAACAAGGGCGTGACCCAGCCGTCGCGGCGCGCCCAGGTCTTTCCCAGCGGGGCCACCGGCTGGGACTCGGTAGTGGTGACCGTCACCTGACGGCACCCGTTACTAATAGGAGAAAGAATGAAGATCCGTCTGCTAGCCACCGTCGGCCTGGCCGCCGGCCTGGCCATGACCGCGGCCGCCTGCAGTTCGAGCCCGTCCTCGTCGTCCGCGGCCTCCGGGGCCACTTCGGCCCCGGCCTCCTCCGCCGCGGCGTCGGCTCCGGCCTCGTCGGGGGCCACCACCGCCAGCAACTTCGGCCCGGGCTGCGCTTCGGTGCCCAAGGGCGGCGCGGGCAGCTTCACCGGCATGTCGACCGCGCCGGTGGCCACCGCGGCGTCGGCCAACCCGCTGCTGTCCACGCTGGTCACCGCGGTCAAGAAGGCCGGCCTGGTGGACACGCTCAACTCGGCGTCCGGCATCACCGTGTTCGCGCCGGACAACGCGGCGTTCGCCAAGATCCCGGCCGCGTCGCTGAGCAAGCTGCTGGCCAACAAGGCCGAACTGACCAAGATCCTCACCTACCACGTGGTCTCCGGGCGCTACACCCCGACCCAGCTCGCTGCGGGCACCCCGCTCAAGACGCTGGAAGGCGGCACCGTCACCCCGGCCCTGATGGGCAGCACGTACGAGGTCAACAGCTCCGACGTGGTGTGCGGCAACGTGCAGACCGCCAACGCCACCGTCTACATCATCAACACGGTCCTGACGCCGCCGTCCTCCTGACGGCATGCACCCCGCCCGGTGACCGTGCCACAACGGTCACCGGGCGGCTGTTCTTGTTACGCAGCTGACGTGAACTCGAGGCTGTTGGGTCCAGAGGGACTTGCGGAACTCGACCGGTGCTATCGCGCGGGTCACCGGGCAGCCGCTGCGCTGGTACGGGTCGGACTGGTACTCGGGGCACGAACCACGGACCGTTCGGCATAAAAATTCGATGAGGGGGCTGGGGTAGCCTGCCGCACCGTGGGTCCAGGGGGTCTGGATTTCGTTCGGGGGGCAGGCCGGCCAGTTCGGGGACGTAGCGGCGCACGTAGTCGCCGGCCGGGTCGAACCGTTGCGCCTGGCGGAGCGGGTTCATGACCCGGTTGGGGCGGGTGTTGTTGCCGCTGCCGGCCACCCACTGCCAGTTGCCCGCGTTGTTGGCCACGTCGCCGTCGAGCAGCAGGTCGAAGAAATGCCGGTAGCCGTGCCGCCAGTCCAGGCCCAGGTTGCGGGTCAGGAACGAGGCGGTGATCATCCGGGCCCGGTTGTGCATGAAGCCCTCGGCGGCCAGCTGGCGCATCCCGGCGTCGACGATGGGGATGCCGGTGCGGCCTTCTTGCCAGGCGGCCAGGGCGTTGTCGTCGTCATGCCAGGCCGGGCCGTCGGGGGCGGGGCGGTAGTTCTTCCGGGCCAGGTCCGGGAACGCGGCGGTGACCTGGTGGAAGAAGTCCCGCCAGGCCAGCTGGCGGGTGAACTCCTCGCCGCCGGGGCGGTCCCGGGCGCCGATGGCCACCTCCAGCGGGGACACGCAGCCGAAGCGCAGGTAGGCGCTCAGGCGCGAGGTGCGGTCGCCGGGCAGGTCGTCGTGGTGTTCGGGGTAGCCGGCCAGCTGGTGCTGGCGCCAGGCCACGAAGTGGCGGCGGCCTTCGGTCTCCCCGCCCGTGAGCAGGTTCGGTGAGCTGCCGGGCCCGGCGGCGGGGAGCTTCCCGACATGCTCGATCTTGGGCAGCCGGATGACGTCGGGGACCGGGCGGTGGGAGCGCCAGCGGGCGGCGAGCCAGGCCCGCCAGTACGGGGTGAACACCTTGTAGTGGTCGCCGCTGGCCGGGGTCAGGTCGCCGGGCGGCACCACGGTCAGGCCCGGGGTGAGGCTGAGGTCGAGGCGGTGCCGGGCGCACTCGCGCTCCAGGCGCTGGCGGCGGCGGGTGGCGTAGTGCGAGACGTCGTCGGCGATGAAGACCGCGCTCGCTTGGGTTTCGGTGGCCAGGGCGATGACCGCGGCCGCGGGGTCGCCGGCCCGGATGACCAGGTCGGCCTGGCGCTCGCGGAGCTGCTGGCGCAGGTCGGCCAGGGACTCGGCCAGGAAGCGCGCCCGGTTCGGCGGGGCGGGGATGGCCGGATCGTGGACGAACAGCGGCACCACCTGCCGGGCCCGCGTGCAGGCCTCGTGCAGCGCCGGATGGTCATGCAGGCGCAGGTCACGCGTGAAAACGACGATCGCGGTTTCCATTGGCATACCCCCCGTGGATGCTATCGGGCGTCCGTGAGAATCTTCTTGCGGACCGACCGGGGCCTGACAGTGGAGTGGTTCAATGGCTGGGACCTTCCCGTCGCGCGGAGTCTGGCGTCGGCCTAACCTGCGGCCGGTCGACGTCGTGGTGTTCGCGGCGCTGCTGGCCCTGCTGTTCGGGCTGTTGCGGCTGGCGCCGTCGCTGAACGCGCCGTTCCTGCCCAAGACCGCGCCGTCCACCGTGCCGACCGATCCGGCTGACCTGCCGTACTACGCGGTCCGGTCGCTGCTGCGGATGTTCATCGGGCTGATCTTGTCGGTGCTGTTCACCTTCGTCTACGCTACCGCCGCCGCGCGGCTGCGCCGGGCCGAGAAGGTGCTGGTCCCGGTGCTGGACATCCTGCAGTCGGTGCCGGTGCTGGGTTTCCTCACGGTGACCGTCACCGCGTTCATCAACCTGTTCCCCGGCTCCGAGCTGGGCCTGGAGTGCGCGTCGATCTTCGCCATCTTCACCTCGATGGCCTGGAACATGACGTTCGCGTTCTACCACTCGCTGGTCTCCCAGCCGCGCGACCTGGACGAGGCGGCGCGGGTCATGCGGCTGACCAAGTGGGAGCGGTTCTGGAAGCTGGACGTGCCCAGCGGGATGATCCCGCTGGTCTGGAACGGGATGATGAGCTTCGGCGGGGCCTGGTTCTTCCTGGCCGCGTCGGAGTCGATCAGCGTGCTGAACCACACCTACGCGCTGCCCGGCATCGGCTCCTACGTGGCCACCGCCGAACGGCAGGGCAGCCTGAGCAAGGTGGGCATCGCCATCGGCGTGATGATCATCATGGTCGTCGCGGTCAACGTGGTGTTCTGGCGTCCGCTGGTGGCCTGGGCGGAGAAGTTCCGGTTCGAGGAGTCTTCGGCGGCGGAGCGGCCCCGCAGCGTGGTGCTCGATTTGCTGCGCCGCTCGTCGGTGCCTGATCTGATCTCGCGGCCGGTGCGGCCGGTCGGGCGGGTGCTGGACCGGGTGACGCGGCCGTTCGGGCTGGCCGAGCATCCGCTGGCCCGGCCGGCGGTGCGGGCGCGGACCGGGGACGTATTCTTCGCCGGCGCGGTATTCGCCGTCGTGGTGTTCGGGGCGTGGCGGGCGCTGGTCTACGTGCACGTCAATACCGGGCTGGGCGCGTTCGGGCCGGCCTTCCTGGAGGGCCTGGCCACGTTCGGGCGGGTGGTGGTGGTGCTGATCGTGGCCAGCGTGATCTGGGTGCCGGCCGGGGTGTGGATCGGGATGAACCCGCGGGTGAACCGGCTGGCCCAGCCGGTGGTGCAGGTGCTGGCCTCGTTCCCGGCCAACTTCGTGTTCCCGTTCGTCGCGGCGTTCCTGGTCGCGACGCACATCGGCCTGAACTTCGGCGGCATCGTGCTGATGGCCCTCGGGTCGCAGTGGTACATCCTGTTCAACGTGATCGCGGGGGCTTCCGCCATTCCCTCTGACTTGCGCGAGGCCATGCAGCTGATGGGGGTGCGCGGCTGGTTGCGGTGGCGGCGGTTCATCCTGCCCGCGGTGTTCGCCTCCTATGTGACGGGCGGGATCACCGCGGCGGGCGGAGCGTGGAACGCGTCGATCGTGGCGGAAGTGGTGGCTTACGGTTCTCATCATCTGACGGCCTACGGGCTGGGGGCGTACATCGCCGCGGCCGCGACGGTCGGAGACTTCCCGCGCGTGCTGGTCGGGGTGGCGGTGATGAGCGTGTACGTGGTCGGGCTCAACCGGCTGGTGTGGCGGCGGCTGTACGGCCTGGCGGAAAGTCGGTATTCAGTATGACCACTGGTCCGGTGATCCTGGAAGCGCGCGGGGTGACCAAGACGTTCACCACGCCGGACGGGCGGGCGCTGCCGGTGCTGGACGGCGTCTCGCTCACCCTGCGCGAGGGTGAGATCGTGGCGCTGCTCGGCCGGTCCGGGTCGGGGAAATCGACCATGCTGCGCTGCATCGCCGGGCTGATCGCGCCGTCCGCGGGGACGGTCTCGTACCGGGGCCAGGTCCTGAACGGCGCGAACCCCGGGGTGGCCATGGTGTTCCAGTCGTTCGCGCTGCTGCCCTGGCTGACCGTGCAGCAGAACGTGGAGCTGGCCATGGAGGCGCGCTCGGTTCCCTTGGCTTCGCGTCAGGAGAAGGCCCTGCGGGCGATCGACTTGATCGGGCTGGACGGGTTCGAGTCCGCTTATCCCAAGGAACTGTCCGGCGGGATGCGGCAGCGGGTCGGGTTCGCGCGAGCGCTGGCCGTCGAGCCGGACGCGCTGCTGATGGACGAGCCGTTCTCCGCGCTGGACGTGCTGACCGCGGCCAACCTGCGCGGCGAGCTGACCCGGCTGTGGGAGGGCCACGACTTCCCGGTCAAGGCGGTGCTGATCGTCACGCACAACATCGAGGAGGCGGTCCAGCTGGCCGACCGCATCCTGGTGCTGTCCGCCAACCCGGGGCGGATCAGCGCGGAGCTGCCGGTTCCGCTGCCGCGGCCGCGGGACCGGCAGTCGCCGTCGTTCGAGGCACTGGTGGACACGGTGTACGACATCTTGACCGGGCGGGAAGAGGCGGCTTCCGAAGCCGTGGCTTCTGCGGCCCCGGCGCCGGGGCTTACCCCCTCGGAGGCGCCGCTGCCCGAGGTATCGGCGGGCGGGCTGTCGGGGTTGCTGGAGATCCTGGCCGCGCGCGGCGGGAGCGACGGCCTGGCGGACCTGGCCGACGACCTCAGCTTCGAGGTCGACGACTTGCTGCCGCTGGTCGACGCGTCGGTCATGCTTAAGCTGGCCGAAGTGCACGGCGCGGACCTGGAGATCACCGACGCGGGCCGCGAGTTCGCCACCGCCGACATCGACGCCAGCAAGCTGCTGTTCGGCAAGCTGGCCGCCCAGCACGCACCGCTGATCAAGGCGATCGTCAACGGGCTGCGAGCCACCGCGGACGGGACGCTACGCGAGGGGTTCTTCCTGGACCTGCTGCGCCGCGGGTTCTCCGACGACGAGGCCCGCAAGCAGCTCGACATCGCCATCGACTGGGGCCGGTACGGGGAGCTGTTCAAGTACGACGCCGAGAGCGGGCAGCTGGTGCTGGGCTCAGATCCGGTTAAGGCCGGGGCCTGATCTCGATGTGCCGGGGCAGGTCGGGCGGGGCGGCACGGCGGCCCCATTCCCGGGGGTAGCCGAGGCTCACCTCCTCGAAGCGCACGCCGTCGTACCAGGTCACCCTCGGAATGTGCAGGTGACCGTAGACGACCGCGGCGGCGTTGTAGCGCAGGTGCCAGTCCTTGGTCCTGGTCGTGCCGCACCACTGGGCGAACAGCGGGTAGCGCAGCACCCGGGTGGGCTCGCGGAGCAGCGGGTAGTGGGTGACGAACACGGTGGGCAGCTCGGGGTCCTGGTTGGCGAGGCGTTGCTCGGTGTACGCGACGCGAGCCCAGCACCATTCCTCTCTGGTGTCGTAGGGATCGGGGTACAGCACCGCCTCGTCGGTGCACACGATGCCGGTCTGGTAGGCCAGCTCGAGGCCGTCTTCCTTGGTCAGCGCGCCGGCCGGGCGGAACGTGTAATCGTAGAGCAGGAACACCGGCGCCACCGCGACGGGGCCGCCGGGCCCGTCCCAGACCGGGTACGGGTCCTCGGGGGTGTGGATGCCCAGGCTGCGGCAGAGCTCGACCAGGGCCCGGTACCGTGGCTCGCCGCGCAGGTCGACCGGATCCTTGCCGCGGGTCCACAGCTCGTGATTGCCCGGCGTCCAGACCACGGTGGCGTACTTGCCGGCCAGGGTGCGCAGCGCCCACTCGATGTCGGAGTACAGCTCCCCCACGTCGCCGGCCAGCAGGAGCCAGTCCTGCGCGCCGCCCGGCGGGAGTTCGGCCACGATCTGCCGGTTCAGCGGGTGCGCTACGTGCAGGTCACTGAGCGCCAGCAGCCTGGGGGTGGTCATCGTCATCCTCACCTGCGTGTTGAATATCAATTATGGAACGGCCTCGGGTGGGCGTGTCTTCGTGCTTGCTGGGTGCGGAGGTTCGGTTCAACGGCGGCCACAAGCGATTCCGGTTCCTGACCGACGAGCTCGGCCCGTACGTGGACTGGGTGCCGTACTGCCCGGAGGTGGAGATCGGGCTGGGCACGCCGCGCGAGCCCGTGCGGCTTACGCTTTCCGGGCGGCTGGTCAACCGCGACGAGACCTTGGACCATACGTCGCTGATGGCGGACTTGCCGCTGCCTGCGGGCCTGGACGGATACGTGTTCAAGGCCAAGTCGCCGAGCTGCGGGGTGCGGGCCGTCCCGCGGTACCGGCCCGACGGGGAAGCGTCGGGTTCGTACGGGCCGGGGCTCTACGCCTCGCGCGTCATGTCCGCGTTTCCGCTGCTGGCGGTGGAGGACGAGGGCCGGCTGAACGACGCGGGGCTGCGGGAGGCGTTCGTCGAGCGGGTGTTCGCGGCGGCGCGGCTGCGTGCTCTGCTGTCTGCTTCGCTTTCCCTGGCGCCTCGGGATCTGATGTCTTTCCACGCCCGGCACAAGCTGCAGCTGCTGGCGCACGATCCGGCCCGGTACCGGTCGGCCGGGCAGGTGGTGGCGGCCGGCGGCCCGGCTGATGAATACGGGGAGTTGTTCCTGGCCGCGATGGGTTGCCGGCCTACGTTGGGGCGGAACGCGAACGCGCTGCTGCACGCCTACAGCCGGATCGGGCGGTCGCTGCCCGCCGCGCGGCGCGCTGACCTGGTCGCGCGGATCGACGCGTACCGGACCGGCGAGGTGCCGCTCAGCGTGCCGGCGGCGCTGCTGGCCCACTACGCCAGCGGCGGTGACCTGCCGTGGCTGGAGTCGCAGACGTTCCTCGCGCCATTCCCGGCTGAGCTGCGGCTGCGGCACGCGGTGTGAGGGTTTTGCGGCTTCTGGGGCTTTTTGCGGTTTTTGCTTTGGGGCTTTGCGGTCAGGGGCGGGGCGGCCAGGGCGGGAGCATCGAGGCGATCTTGCCCAGGATGTCGCGGGCGTTGTCGTTGACCTCGAGCGGCACCGGCCCCTCCGGGAACTCCAGGCGGACGCGGGCGCGGGCCCACTTCCTGTTGAAATCCGAGGCGCAGACCGTGTCGCGAGCGGCCTGGTGGCGGAGCACCGGCTCGGCGGCCAGGCCACCGGTGAACTTCTTCGGCGCGATCGAGAACACCAGGACGCGGCGGTCGGTCACGATCAGGAAGTGGGAGACGAACGGGCGTTCGGTCACCATGCGCATGCCGAGGAAGTCGACCTTGCTGGTCACCCGGGCGTCGCAGCCGGCCTGGATGACCTCGCCGGCTTCCAGCGCGGGCCGCACCCCGGCCAGGATGTCCTGAAGGGTCTGAGCCGCTCCGCGTGCCACGTGGCGTCCCTTTCTGCTCGGGTTCATGATGCCACGGGTGACTTCGCGGGCGCTCGGGGCGTTTCGGGGCGGGCGGGGGCAGCGTTCCGGGGCGGGCGTTCCGGGGCGGGCGTTCCGGGGCGGGCGGGGCCGGCGTTCCGGGGCGGCCGGGGGCCCGGCGTTCCGGGGGCGGGCGCTTGGAACACGTGGTTGCTGCTTGCTAACGGCTAGAGCCATCAGAGAGCCGCACTCGCCCGTTGGGCCGAGCCCGAGGCCGCCCGCCGAGCCGAGCCGAGCCGAGCCGCGCCGGAACCCATGGTTGCGGCAACCTGCTGGCAAGAGCCGTCAGGTTGCCAGCACAACCATCGGTTTGGGCGGCTGGACGCGCGTGACGCGATGGGGCGGGCGGGGTGTCTGAGGTTCATGCAGGCGGCCTGGGGGGGTCGACTGGGACGTACCGGCGAGTAACCTGAGAGTGGCGCGGCGGCGGTTCCCCTCCTATCTGCCGCCGCGCCCACCTGGTCAGGGGCCGGCTGCAATAGCACTATGGGGTCCGCTGACCGGGCGCGCCGCGGCGGGGCGGGCGGGGGAAGAAGCCGCTGGTACGGGCGGCGTAGTCGGCATAATCGGGGCGGCTGGCGGCCATCCGCTGGTCGGTCAGGCGGCCACCGGTGCCGCGGGTCAGGATGTAGGTCATCAGCAGCGGCGCGACCACGAACGGGAGCTCGATCCACGAGCCCACCGCGATCAGGAACAGGCCCCACCACATGCAGAAGTCCCCGAAGTAGTTGGGGTGCCGGGTGTAGCGCCACAGGCCCTGGTCCATGATCCGGCCCCGATGGGCGGGATCGGCCTTGAACCGGGCCAGCTGCCAGTCCCCGACCGACTCGAAGACGAACCCGGCCGCCCACAGCAGGCCGCCGATGACGGCGAGCGGGCCGGCCGGGGCGCGCTCAAGCATTCCGGCCTGGATCGGCAGGCAGGCCAGCCACAAGGTCGCGGCCTGCAGCAGGTAGACGGTGCGCAGCGCGTAGGCGTTGCGGTTGCCCTTGGCCCGGGCGAGCAGGTCGCGGTAGCGGGGATCCTCGCCCTTGCCGTGGTTGCGCCAGGTGACGTACGCGGCCAGGCGCAGGCCCCACAGCACCGCGGCGGCCAGCAGCAGGTACCGGCGGGCGGGCTGGCCGTGCCCGGCCGAGGCGAGCAGGCTGACCACGGCGGCCAGAGCGATGCCGATGCCCCACGCGGTGTCGACCACGCTGTGCCGCTTGAGCCGCAGGGCGATGACGAACGTGACCAGTTGCATGATCAGCAGCGCGGCCGCGGTGGTGATCAACGTGACGCCGAACGGTCCGGCGGGGATGCCGCTCACCGGGGTTTGGAGACCGCGAGGATCTGGTCTACGCCCATCCGGCCTTCCTCGAAGGCCAGTGCGCCGCCGGCCAGGTACAGGCGCCAGACGCGGACCTGCTCCGGGGTGAGGAGTTCGGCGACCGCGGGCAGGTTCGCGTCGAGGTTGGCCAGCCAGGCGCGGATGGTGCGGACGTAGTCCTCGCGCATGCCCTGGACCCCGATGACCTCGAACCCGGCGTTCTCGATCAGCCGGACCGTCTCCCCCACCGGCCGCATGTGCATGTCCGGCGCGATGTAGGACTCGATGAACGGGCCGCCGCCGGGCGCGCGGCCGGTCCGGGACATCTGCTGGATGAGCAGCCGGCCACCGGGCTTGAGCAGCTGATGCAGCGCAGCGCAGAACGCCGGGTACTGCGCGGCTCCGACGTGCTCGCCCATCTCGACCGAGGCGATCGCGTCGTAGCCGGCGCGGTCAACGGGGTCGCGGTAGTCCTGGATCCGGACTTCGGCCCGGCCGGCCAGGCCCAGGCCGCGCAGGCGCTGGCGGACGTAGCCGCCCTGCTCGGCGGATAGCGTCACGGCGGTCACGTCGGCCCGGTGGTCACGGGCCGCGTGCACGGTCAGCGAGCCCCAGCCGCAGCCCATGTCCAGGAGCCGGCTCTGCGGACCGAGGTTCAGCTTGCCGCAGATGAGCTCCAGCTTGGCTCGCTGTGCGTCGGCCAGCGTGTCCGCCTGCGCCCAGTAGCCGGATGAGTAGGCCATGCTGGGGTCCAGGATGAGCTGGTAGAACGCGGCGGTCAGGTCGTAGTGGCCGGCGATCACCGCCCGGTCGCGGGCCCGGCTGTGCAGACGGCCGCGGACCCGGAGCTCGCAGGCGGGCGGGGCAGGCGGTGGCCAGACCGGGACCTTCAGCCGGGCGACCGCGCGCACCGCGGCGGCCGCGGCGAGTGCGGCCTGGGAGCCAGGGGCGGCCAGGGTTCGTGCCCGGGCGGCCAGGGCGCGCGGGGTGTATTGGGCCGACGGGGTGGGCGGGGGTGGTGAGCCGAGGGGCGGCGCGTGGCCCGGCGCCGTACCGCCCCCCGGGGACTGGTGGCGGATGGCGGCCCACACCCGGCGCAAGCCGTCGGTGAGGTCGCCGTCCACGTCGAGGTCGCCGCTGATGTAGGCGCGGGCCAGGCCGAGCTCGCCCGGGCGCCACAGGATGCGGCGCAGGGCTTGCGGGGACCGCGCGACCAGCACCGGGGCGTCCGCGGGGCCGGCCTCGCTGCCGTCCCACAGGCGCAGCCGGACCGGCAGGTCCAGGCCGAGCTGCGTCATGACCAGGTCCGCGACGATGCTGGCCGCGGTGGGCTTGCCGGTGACGGGCGCAGTCATATCCGGGCCAAGGTGAGCTGGCTGACGCCGATGTAGCCGGACCGGAAGCCGGCCTCGGAGTAGCACAGGTAGAACCTCCACATGCGGGCGAACACCTCGTCGAAGCCGAGCGCGGCAACCTGGTCGGCACGCGCGGTGAACCGGTCCCGCCAGAGCTGCAGCGTCTCCGCGTAATGCGGGCCGAAGTCCAGACGGTCGGTGATCCGCAGCCGGGTGCCGGAGGCCAGGCTCTGCTGGATCGCGGTCACCGACGGGAGCAGCCCGCCGGGGAAGATGTACTTCTGAATCCAGGTGTAGGTGTGCCGGGTGGCCAGCATCCGGTCGTGCGGCATGGTGATCGTCTGCAGCCCGATCCGGCCGCCGGGCGCCAGGTGCTGGTCGAGCGTGGCGAAGAAGGAGTCCCAGTAGCGCTCGCCGACCGCCTCGAGCATCTCGCAGGAGCAGATGGCGTCGAACGTGCCCTCGACGTCGCGGTAATCGCGCAGGTCCACGCGGACCCGGCCGGCCAGGCCCGCGTCGGCGATGCGCCGGGTGGCCAGCGCCTGCTGCTCGCGGGAGATCGTCACCGAGACCACGGTGGCGCCGCGCTGGGCGGCGCGGATGGCCAGTTCGCCCCAGCCGGTGCCGATCTCGAGCAGCCGGCCGCCGGCACCCACCCCGGCCCGGTCCAGCAGGGCGTCGATCTTGCGCCGCTGGCCATCGGCCAGCAGGTGATCGGCGGCCTGCGGGTGGCCGTCGGCGTTCGTGGCGAACAGGGCCGAGGAGTAGGTCATGGTCTCGTCGAGGAACAGCGCGAACAGCTCGTTGGACAGGTCGTAGTGCCGGCCGATGTTGCGGCGGGCGCCGTCGCGGGTCTGCTGGTCCGCGGTCGGCTGACGGCGGACCGCCAGCCCGCGCATCCGCTGCAGCCAGGGCGGGATCAGGCCGGCCGCGTGCGCGGCGAACACGGTGAGCAGACCGGTCAGGTCGGCACAGTCCCAGTCGCCGGCCAGGTACGACTCGCCGAACCCGATCAGGCCGGAGGCACCGAACCGGCGGAAGAACTCCCGGGGCCGGTGCAGGATCATGACCGGCGCATCTCGCCGGCCCGCGCCGATCAGCCGTCCGTTCGGGAACCGGACTCGAATCGGCAGCGGCGCCACCCCGTGGATAAAGAGAACCCGGGCCACGGCCGCGCGCACCGGGGAGCCTTCGGCCTCGGCGAGGTCAGGCCACCGGGCGGCGTCGACGGCGCGGCGCGGGGCGTGCTGGGTGCTGGTCACTGAACTCCCTCCTGGGGTTTGTGTGGTGGTCGCGGAACGACGGGCAGCCCGCGCAGGTAGAGCCTGATCCCCTGCCAGCGGATCAGGGCCGAGACGGCCAGCGTGGACCAGGGGTGGCGGGCGGCCGCGCCGAGCAGGGCCCCGGCGGTGGCCGGGCGGCCGGTGCCGTGCACGCTGGCCACGAACGAGGACCCGCCGGGACGGGTCAGCGTCACGCTGAGCGCCAGCGGGGTGCCCGGCGGCCCGGGTTCGGGCAGGCACATCCGGTAGCCGCCGTCGACCGGATAGAACGGCGAGACATAGAACTGCTTGTCGGCCTCCGCCCGGCCGCGGTCGTCGGTGACCAGCAGGTAGGCGTGCCGCTGCCGGTAGGTGTTGTGCACCTCGGCCACCACGCAGGCCAGCGGCCCGTCGGCCCGGTGGCACCAGTAGACGGTCAGCGGGTTGAACACGTACCCGAACACCCGGGCCTGGGCCAGCATGAGCACCCGGCCGCCGGCCAGGTCGATGCCGCGCGCGGCGAGGAACCGGTCGAGGTTGGCCCGGATCGGCTGATCCGGATCACCCAGGTGGTCGCGGCCGCGGAAGCCCGCCAGCAGGCGCAGCCCCGGGCCGGACCGGGGCAGGTGGTCCAGGTCGACCAGCCACTGGTAGGTGCGATAGGTGAACGCGTTGCGCAGCGGCGCCAGCCGGGTGTGGGTGATCCGGCATTCGTACAGCACGGCGCCCGGGGCCAGCGGGCGCGACGGCCCTCACCAGGTTCCCCCGAGGGCCTGGGCGGCCTGGACCCCGGACCGGCAGCCGTCCTCGTGGAAGCCCCAGCCGTGGTAGGCGCCGGCGTACGCGGTGACCGCCGTGTTCAGCTCGGGCAGGCGGCGCTGGGCGCCGACCGACTCGGGCGTGTAGGCGGGATGCGCGTAGTCCATGCGGCTGATGACCTGGTCCGGGTCGACGGCGCCCTGGTCGTTCAGGGTCACGATGTAGTCCTGGCCGGCGGGCAGGCCCTGCAGCCGGTTCATGTCGTAGCTGATCCGCGCCGCCCCGCCCAGGCTGGCCCCGCAGTGGCCGAGCTCGTAGTTCCACGAGGCCCGGACCTGGACGCGTTCGGGGAGCAGCCGGGCATCGGTGTGCAGCAGGGCCGGGTTCGGGGTGTAGCGAAAGGCACCCAGCACCTGGCGTTCGGCCGAGGTGGCCGGGGCGAGCAGCGCGAGGGCCTGATCCGGATGGGTGGCGATGACTACCGCGTCGAACTGGTGCACCTGGTCCGCGGCGTCGCGCACCTCGGCACCGTCCGGGTACCGGCGCACGGCGCGGACCGGGACGCCGAGCCGGACGCAGGCCAGCCGGCCCGCGGCCCGCTCGACGTAGCACCGGGAACCGCCGGTCACGGTGCGCCACGGCGGTGAACCCGACACCGACAGCATCCCGTGGTTGGCCAGGAAGGCGAACAGGTACCGGGCCGGGTAGCGCACCGCGGTCCCGGCCGGGCACGACCACACCGCCGCGACCAGCGGCAGCGCGAAGTGAGCCTGGAAATAGCGAGAAAAGCGCTGATGGTCGAGGAACTCGCCGAAGGTGAGGTCCGGCGGGCCGTCGGCCAGCAGCCTGCGGGCGGCGCGGTGGAAGCGCGGGACGTCGGCCAGCAGCCGCAGGAACCGGCCACCGCCCGGGCGCAGGCCCGCGGCCAGGCCGCCCGGGCCGCGCTTGCCCGCGTAGCGCAGGCCGCAGCCGGCGCAGCGCACCGACATGCTCATCTCGCTGGCCCGGGTGCGTACCTCCAGCTCGGCGAACAGCCTGGTCAGCAGCGGGTAGGTGCGCTCGTTGTAGACGATGAACCCGGTGTCGACCGGGACCGCCCCGACCAGGTGGGTGTCGGCGTGACCGCCGAGCCGGCGGTCGGCCTCGAACAGCGTGACCCGGTCGGTGCGGGACAGGAGGTAACCAGCGGTCAGCCCGCTGATCCCGCCGCCGATGACGGCGATGCTGCGCCCAGTCACGCGACTGCCCCCTTCCGCCGTCGGCGGCTACCCCTGTCCAGGCTCGACGTCTTCATTCGGGACCGACCGGGATCCGGATTGCCGGGCGCACCACCGGCTCGCGGCCCAGCATGTGGCGCAAAGCCGGATCGAGCTCGGGATAGCGGAAGTAGTGGCCGGCGTCGAGCAGCCGCTGCGGGCGGACGTGCTGGCCGGCCTCGGCGAGCTCGCGGGCGCCGTCGCCGCCCAGCAGCAGCCGGGGACCGAACGCCGGGACCGGCAGCAGCGCGGGCCGGTGCAGCAGGCCGGCCAGCACCGTGGTGTAGCCGGCGTTGCGTACCGGGGCTGGGGCGACCGCGTTGACCGGCCCGGACAGCGCCGGATCGAGCAATGCCCGCAGGTAGATGTCCAGCAGGTCATCCAGGCCGATCCAGGCCATCCACTGCTGGCCGGTGCCCAGCGGGCCGCCCAGGCCCGCCGCGAACAGCGGGTACAGCAGGCGCAGCACGCCGCCGCGCGGGGTCTGCACCAAGCCGGTGCGGACCTGCACGGTGCGCAGGCCCGCCCGCGCGGCCGCGGTGGTGGCGTCCTCCCAGTCGGCCACCACGTCGGCCAGGAACCCGTCGCCGCGCGTGCTGGTCTCGGTCAGCACCTCGTCGCCGCGATCCGGTCCGTAGATCCCGATCGCCGAGGCGCTGACGAACGCCCGCAGCCCCGGCGCGCTGGCCGCGGCGAGCTCGGCCAGGCGGCGGGTCGGGATGATCCGGCTGTCGCGGATCTGCTGCTTGCGGTCCGCGGTGAACCGCCCGCCGATGGACGCCCCGGCCAGGTGGATCAGCGCGTCGACGCCGCTCAGCAGCTCGGGTCCGGGATCGTCCGGACGCCAGTAGCGCTCCCCCGCGTGCCGGGGCAGATGGCGCACCAGCCGGACCACGCGGTGCCCGCTGGTGCTCAGCAGTGCGGCCAGCGCGGTCCCGATCAGCCCGCTGGCCCCGGTGACCGCGATGGTCAGCGGCTCGGCGCTGAGCTCCCGGGCGCGCGCCTGGGCGGCCAGGTCGTCGGCCAGCTGCCGGTGCCGGTAGGCGAACATGGGCCGCAGCACGCGGGCGGGCACCGGCGTCTCAACCTCGTCGGTGACCCGGGTGGCCCGCTGGCCGGCCAGGGCGAACCGGTGGGTATGCCGCCAGGGCACCACCGCGGCGAGCGGGAAGCTGGTCAGCGCGTCGGCGAACTCGTGCGGCGGGTCGTACTCACCGGGCTGATGGGCGGCGACCCAGCGCAGTCCGCCGGGCAGCCGCAGCACGGCCTGCCCGTCCCGGAGCGAGCCGGCCTCCTGTTCCACCCGGACCGGTGACCAGGGCGGCATCAGCCGGGTGATGGCGCCCGGCCTGGCGTGCCAGGCAAACACCTCGCCCAGTTGAGCGTCTACCACGCTGGAGTACGTCAGTCCCATGTTCTTGCCCCTCCCCGGCGCGCCATCCCGGGGCCGCCTTAAAAACAATACTAAACTACACTAAAACATGGAGCTTAAACGTCTCTCCGGGGGTGGCGTAATGCGGCTACGCGAGGCGGCGGACGTGCTGGGGGTGCACTACCAGACCGCCTACGCCTGGGTCCGGCAGGGCACGCTCGCGGCGCGCAAGACCGGCCGCGGTTACGAGGTCAGCGACGACGACGTCAGCGCGCTGGCCGAGCGCCGGTCGCTGGGTACCCCGGTGCGGACCAAGGTGCGGGTCCGCGACTGGCCGGCGCACGCCGGCCGGCTGTACGACGCGATTGTGGCCGGCGACGAGACGCTGGCCCGGCACGATTTCGAGCGGCTGGCGCTGGGCGTGCCGGTGATCGACCTGTGCGAGCGGGTCATCACGCCCGCCCTGCGCCGGGTGGGCGACGCTTGGGCCGCGGGCGAGCTCACCATCGCGGCCGAACACCGGGCCAGCGCGATCTGCGAACGGCTCATCGCGCCCCGGGCGCACCAGCCGCGGGGCCGTCCGCGCGGGATCGCGGTGACCTCCACCCCGCCGTCCGAGCGGCACGGCCTGCCCGCGCTGATGGCCGCGGCGTGCCTGCGCGAGGACCGCTGGCTGGTGCACCACCTGGCCGCGGACCTGCCGGTGGCCGAGGTGATCGGCCTGGCCCTGGACGCCGGGGCGGACCTGGTCGTGCTGTCCTCGGCGACCAGCCAGACGGCCCGGGCCGCCCGGCGGGCGGCCCGGGAGATCGGGTTCTCCGCGCCGCGGCTGCGGGTGCTGGCCGGCCGGCCGGGCGACAGCCTCGGTCAGCTGCGCGAGCTAGCCCGGGACGCCGCGGCCGCCCGCGATTTAGCGGCCCTGGACTAGTGCCGGAGGCCAGCGCGGGGGTTCAGCGCGGGGGTTCAGCGCGGGGGTTCAGCGCGGGGGTTCAGCGCGGGGGTTCAGCGCGGGGGTTCAGCGCGGGGGTTCAGCGCGGGGGTTCAGCGCAGCGCTAGCCGTTCGGCGAAGGCCGAGAGCTGGTCGAGTTGTTCGGCCAGGTGGGCGGAGGCGGGCCCGGCCACTACGCGATCCACGCCGTGGGCGGCCTCCTGCGCGATGTCGTCAGCGGCCATGTCGATCGATCCCCAGCGGGTGACCTCCAGCGCACCGGGGTCGCGGCCCGCCTCCCGGGCGGTGGCCCGCATCAGCTCGAGCTGGCTGGCCCGCTCGGCGACGGTCAGACGCCCGCCAGGGAAGTACCCGTCGCCGCGCAGCCCGGCCCGGCGGGCCGCGGCCGGGCTCGATCCGCCGATGTGCACCGGGATCGGCCCGGTGGGCTTGGGGAAGCTGCATGCATCGGTGAAGGAGACGAACTCGCCGTCGAAGCTGACGCCGTTCTCGTCGCCCGCCCATAGCAGGCGCAGCGCGTCGATGGCCTCGTTGGCCCGGCGGCCGCGGGTGGCGTAATCGACGCCGACGGCGGCCGCCTCGCCGGGCAGGCTGCCCACCCCGATGGTCAGCAGGCGCATCCGGCCCTTGGACAGCAGGTCGATGGTGGCCAGCCGCTTGGCCAGCACCACCGGCTGGTGGTACGGCAGCAGCAGGACCGCGGTGCCGAGCAGGATCCGCTCGGTCGCGGCGGCCACGAAGCTCAGGCACTCCAGCGGATCGGCGATCGGCAGATCGGCCGGGAAGGTGATCGCGCCGACGCTCGCGCCCGGGTACAGCGCCACGTGCTCGGGCACGTAGAACGACTCGAAGCCGCAGGCCTCGGCGTGCTGGGCCACCGCGATCATGGCGTCCGGGTCGACCACCCCGTAGGCACCGGTGTTGTACATGACCCCGAACTTCACGTGCGTCCTCCGGTTGCTGGTAGCCAGGGCGACGGGCGGGTACCACGGCCCGTTCGGCGTAAAAAATGCTAGTCGGGGACCGGCAGGTTCCGGGCGGCGCGTGGCCGTCCGCATGGTCGGGGCCGCGTTACCATGACGCATGGCTGATACTTCTGAGGCTGCGGCTGAGCTGCGCATCTCCCGGGTCAAGGCGCTTGACGAGCGAAACCTGATCGGGGTGCTGACCTACCTGCTGGCTCGGTACCCGGATTCCTTCCCGGACATGCTCGATGACGCGCTGAGCAGCATCAGTCCTAAGGCTGACGGCGAGGCGGCGTCGCCGGAGCGTAGCTGACCAGGGTCTGGTCCGGCTGATCGGCGACCTGCAGGACGACGTGTGAGTACTCCGTGGGGCCGAGGCGAGGGTGGCGGAGCTTCTTGGCGCCGCTGCCGCCGATGGCGGTGACGTCATGCCGCGGCCACCACTCCCGGACGTGCTCACTGTCGCGCTGTAGCTCGGCGATCAGGGCGCGGACGTCGGGGTCGTCCGGGGAGCGGGCGGCGGCCAGCCGGAAGCGGCCGAGCATGGCCCGGGCCTCGGGCTCCCACTCCAGGTAGACCTCGCGGGCCTGGTCGGTGGTGAACATCCAGCGGACCAGGTTGCGCTCGCCGGTGCTGGGCGTCTGCCAGTCGGCGAACAGCTCACGGGCGGCTGGGTTGGCGGCCAGCACGTCCCAGCGGCGCCCCTTGACCAGGGTCGGGAACGGCTCGAGGCGCTGCACCAGGCCGGCCACGGCAGGGTCGAGGCGCTCGGGCGGGGCGCCGTGGTCCTGGCCGTCTCCGGTCTGGCTATCCCCGTTCTGGCTGTCCCCGTGCTGGCCGTCCGGGCCGTAGGCCAGCACGTGCAGGTAGCGCCGTTCGGCGGCGGACATCCGCAGCGCCGAGGCCAGCGCGTCCAGGACCTGCGGCGAAGGCCGCACCGGGCGGCCCTGTTCCCGGAACGTGTAGTAGGTGGTGGACAGGCTGGCCAGCAGCGCAACCTCCTCGCGGCGCAGCCCGGCGGTGCGCCGGCGCTGGCCCGCGGGCAGGCCCACGTCGGCGGGGATCAGCCGTTCGCGCCGGGATCTGAGCAACTGGCCCAGGGCCGCGGGAGCTCCGCTCATGGTTACTAGGGTACGCACGCCAGTACCAGTAAAAGCTCGCTCTGGTTACCAGTGTGCGGGCCGCCGAGCATGGGCCCATGACGACGATAACGATCCCCGGCGGCGACGGGACCAGCTTGCCGGCGTACCTGGCCCGGCCCACGACCGATCCGGCTCCTTGGGGGGTGATCGTGGCGCACGAGCTGTTCGGGGTGAACCCGGACATCCGCGGGGTGGCCGACGACCTGGCCGCGGCTGGGTACCTGGCCGTCGCGCCGGAGTTCTACCATCGGGACGCCCCGCCGGGCCGGTGGCTGGAGCGTGACGACGCGGGGCGGGAGGAGGGCTTCGGCTACCTGCACCGGCTCGGGCGTGAGCAGGCGCTGGCCGACGCGGCGGCTGCGCTGGCGTGGCTGCGGTCACAGCCGGGGATCGCGCGGACGGCGGTCGTGGGCTTCAGCGCGGGCGGGCACCTGGCCTACCTGGCCGCCTGCCGGCTGCCGGTGGCCCGGACCGCGGTGCTGTACGGCGGCTGGCTGGCCAGCACCGACATCCCGATGAGCCGGCCCAGCCCACCCTGGAGCTGACCCCGGGGATCACCGGCCGGGTGCTCTACCTGGTCGGGGAGGACGACATGCTGATCTCCGCGAAGCAGCGGACGCAGATCGCCTCGGCCCTGTCGGGGGTGGGCGAGGTGGTCAGCTACCCGGGGGTGCAGCACGCGTTCTTCTGGCCGGGCACGCCGGCTTTCAGCCGGGAGGCGCGGGACGACGCGTGGGCCCGGATACTGAAGTTGCTCGCGTCCTAGACGATAGAGGTATGGAACGCGATGACGAGGCCGCCGCCGCCCGGGCCGGCAGCGGAATCTGGTCCGGCGCGGGTAGCACAACCTGATCCTGGCCCGGGCCGCCGCTGTAGCGTAAGACCCATGCATGTCGTGGGCTTGGTGCTGCATCCGGAGCGGGATTGCGGCGGGGCGGTGGCTTCGGTGCTGGACTGGGCTGACCAGCGCGGGATCGAGGTGCTCGGCATCGACACCGAGCTGTCCCGGCTGGCCTGCAGCGCCAACCCGGTCTCCGCCGAAGAACTGCGGCAGCGTGCCGACCTGCTGGTCAGCATGGGCGGCGACGGCACCATGCTGCGGGCCATGCGGCTGGCCGACCGGCAGCGGTTCCCGGTGCTCGGGGTGAACCTGGGCAAGCTGGGGTTCCTGGCCGAGGTGGACGTGCCCGACCTGCCCGGCGCGCTGTCCGCGATCGACGGCCACGACTACACCACCGAACCCCGGCTGGCCGTGGACGCGGTCATCGGGGACGGGGTGTTCACCGCGTTCAACGACGTGGCCTTCGTCCGGTTCCCGGGCCACAAGACGGGCACGGTCGCGCTGCGCGCCGCCGGGCACCCGTTCGTCAGCTACGCGGCGGACGCGATCGTGGTCGCCACGCCGACCGGCTCGACCGCGTACAGCTTCTCGGCGGGCGGACCCATCGTCAGCCCGGCGGTGGAAGCCCTGGTGGTCACGCCGGTCGCGCCGCACTCGGCCTATAACCGCGGGCTGGTGATCTCCTGCCAGGACTCGCTGGGCCTGGACATCCTGGCGGGCAGCGGCCGGCTGACGGTGGAGGCCGACGGCATCGCGGTCGCCGAGGTCGGGCCGGGTGACGCGATCGAGCTGCACCCGCGGCCCGGCGCGGCCCGCGTGGTCCGGTTCGGCCTGACCACGTTCTACCAGCGGGCCCGGCGCAAGCTGCGGCTGGCCGACTCGGCGGAAATCCCGGCCACGTTCGGGGACGTCGGGGACTTCGGCGGCGAAGAGCCGACGCCGGTGACCGCGAGGGGCTGATGAGCGACACCTACCTGCACGGCCACCACGACAGCGTGCTGCGCTCGCACCGGTGGCGCACCGCGGAGAACTCGGCCGGGTACCTGCTCGGCCGCCTGCAGCCCGCGATGCGCGTCCTGGACGTCGGCTGCGGGCCGGGCACGATCACCGTGGACCTGGCCGCCCGGGTCCCGTCCGGGCAGGTCGTGGGCATCGACGCGGCGGCCGGGGTACTGGCCGAGGCCCAGGAAGAGGCGGCGCGGCGTGCGCAGGTAAACGTCCGGTTCGAGACCGGCGACGTGTACCAGCTCGGGTTCGAGGACGGCGCGTTCGACGTGGTGCACGCGCATCAGGTGCTGCAGCACCTGTCCGACCCGGTGGCCGCGCTGACCGAGATGCGGCGGGTGTGCCGCCCCGGCGGGCTGATCGCGGCGCGCGACGGCGACTACGGGGGCATGTTCTGGTTCCCCGATGACCCCGAACTGGCCGAGTGGCAGGACCTGTACCGGAGCGTGGCCCGGGCCCTGGGCGGCGAACCGGACGCTGGGCGTTGCCTGCTGTCCTGGGCCCGCTCGGCCGGGTTCGACGAGATCACGGCGTCGGCCAGCGCGTGGTGCTACACCGGGCCGCAGGACCGGCCGTGGTGGGGCACGCTGTGGGCGCAGCGGCTGACCGAATCACCGTTCGGCGACCGGGCCGTCGAGCACGGCCTGGCCGCGCGGGCGGACCTGGAGCGGCTGGCCCGGGCCTGGCTACGCTGGGCGGACAGCGAGGACGGCTGGTTCCTCATCCCCCACGGCGAGATTCTCGCCCAGGTCTGAGCGGTGGCGTGCCAGCGGCCGTCGCTGTCGCGTACCCACAGCACGGGCAGCGGCATGACGCCTCGGGCGTAAGGCCAGTCGTCCTCCAGCGTGACGCCGCTGACCAGCAGGTGCATGAGGGTGCCGCGCTCGCCGTGCTGGAGGCCCATGATGGTGATCTGGGTGCCGTCCAGTTCGGGCAGTTCGGCCACCACCGCGGCCGGCGAGCCGGGCTCGGGCCGGGCCGACGACTCACGGCGGCGGGGCCGAGCCAGCAGGTGTTGCCACCGGTCCGGCAGATCCTGGCGGGGCGGCGCGCTGATGGCGTGGTCGTCGAGACCGAGCATGTCGCATAGCGCGGCAAGCTGTCCGGGGACGGGGCTGTCCAGCGGCAGCGCACAGGCCGCGTGCAGCGTGGCGACGATCTGGCCGGGGTCGTCGCCCACGAACGCGTGCAGGTCGGCGCTCGGGGCGGTGCCGAGGATCCGGGCGGCCATGACGTCCAGCAGCAGCTCACCCGGGCTGCACTCGGCCGGGGTCACCGTGACGTCCGGCATCGCGGCCTGCAGGTAGGCCATGACCAGCATCTCGTGGCGCAGGTCGCCAGACCGGAACTCGATCACCCGACCCACCGGCACGACCCGCCACGATGTGCGCTGGGCGGTCAGCCGGGTGCGGTCCGGACCGGGGCCAGGGGCGGCGTACGCGATGTGGGCGGGGACCGTGTTCGTCCTGCCGTACACCGGCTCGCTGGTGCGGGCGCTGCCGCACGCTGGGCCCGGCGCGGTCGGCGCGGCGGCGTTCCTGGGCGTGGCGCCGTCGGCGGCCGGGTTCGTGCTGTGGGCCTACGCAATGGCCCGGATGGACGTCGGACGGGTGACCACCGGCTTGTACCTGGTGCCGCCGGCCGCGATCCTCATCGCGCTGGTCTGGCTCGGGCAGGTGCCGGGGCCGGTCGAGCTGGGCGGCGGGGCGATCGCGCTGGGCGGCGTGGCGCTGGCCGGATCGCGAGCCCGGGCCGGATCGCGAGCCCGGCGGGCCGCCCCGCGGGTGCTTGAGGCACGGGATGCGAGTGAGGTGGGCGGGGCGCGGGAAACCATGGCCGTTCCGTATAAATAGCGAAGTCGCGGGCGGGGGCGGGGGCCCGGTGGGGAGTGAAACCGGGAATCCACCACACCCTATGGTGGTGGAACCCGGGTTCCGCCACCCTTTGGCTTCGCGGGAGCAGCGCACCAGGAAGCACGCTGTTCTCCCTGGCCACGCCAGCACCACCGGTAACCCAGCCGCGGGGCGAACCGGCGCGACCTGCCACAAGCAGCCGCTGACGACACCGCGCTTGCCCTAGGGCGTAGTGGATGGCCAGTTTCATTCTGGTTGGGGCGGGGCGGGGGTTAGGCGTCGCGGCGGGTTAGGGAGAGGGCGGCTAGGAGGAGGGTTAGGGCGGGCCAGGCTAGGAGGACTAGCAGGGACACGGCGGGGGCGAACAGGTTGGTGGCGGGGTGCAGGGCGGTGACCTGGCGGGCCGCGTCGAGCAGGGTGAAGCGGCCGATCCGGCCGCCCCAGGGGGCCGGGAGCAGGCCGAGGATGGCGGGCAGGAAGATCAGGCCGACCAGGGCGGCGATGCCGCCCGCGGTGTGCCGGACGATCGCGCCGAGGCCCAGGCCCATGGTGGCCACCACGAACAGGAGCAGGCCGGAGGCCAGCACCGCGCCGGGGACGCCGGGGCGGGACAGCGGCACGTTCAGCCGGTGACCGGACAGCACAGCCTGGACCAGCGCGAAGGAGGCGAAGGCGACCACCTCGCCGGCGGCCAGGGTCAGCACCCCGATGACTGCCGCCTTGGCGGCCAGCACCGCCCGGCGGCGCGGCACCGCGGCGAACGTGGTGCGGATCAGGCCGGTGCTGAACTCGGTGCTGAACGCGAGCACGCCCAGCACGCCGACGGCCAGCACCGCGTACTCCTGGCTGAGCACGCCGGGCAGCAGCGGGTCGACCGGTGGGCCGTTGCCGGGCGCGTTGACCAGCGTGGCCGCGACCAGGGCGGACAGGCCGATGGGAGTGACCACGGCGACCAGCAGGGTCCAGTAGGTGGAGCGGACCGAGCGGAGTTTGGTCCACTCGCTGATCAGCACGTCGCGGGCCCGGACGGGCACTGGCACCTGGACGGTCATCGGGCGGACGCTCCTTCCGGACTGGCTGCTGGCGGGCTGGCCGCTTCCGGGACTGTTTCCGGGACTGTTTCCGGAGCTGTTTCCGGAGCTGTTTCCGGAGCTGTTTCCGGAGCTGTTTCCGGAGCTGTTTCCGGGGTGGGCGAGGTGGCGCGGAAGTCGGTGTTCTCGCCGGTCAGGTCCAGGTAGGCCTCCTCGAGCGTGGCGCTGCGCGGGATCAGGGCGTGCACCGCGATGCCGTGCTCGGCGGCCAGGTCGCCGATGGCCGGGGCGTCCAGGCCGGTGACGGCCAGCGCGCCGTCGTCGGCCGGGGTGACGGTGCCGCCGCGGGCCTTGATGAGACCGGCCAGGTCGGTGGCGCGCGGCGAGCGGACCAGCACGTCGCTGCGGGTACTGGACGCGATGAGCTGGTCGGTGGTGGTGTCGGCGATCAGGCGGCCGCGCCCGATGACGATCAGGCGGTCGGCGGTCTGCGCCATCTCGCTCATCAGGTGGCTGGAGACCAGGATGGTGCGGCCGTCGGCGGCCAGGGCGCGCATGAACTGGCGGATCCAGGCGATGCCCTCGGTGTCCAGGCCGTTGACCGGCTCGTCGAACATCAGCACCGGCGGGTCGC
The DNA here is from genome assembly GCA_963787645.1 of uncultured Actinomycetes bacterium. GTDB lineage: Bacteria > Actinomycetota > Actinomycetes > Streptosporangiales > Streptosporangiaceae > Palsa-504. The sequence continues at coordinate 440,580 of CAWBDS010000011.1, forward strand.
CGAGCAGCGCCGCGGCGATGCCCAGCCGCTGCTTCATGCCCAGGGAGAAGCCCTTGAGCCGGCGGTTCGCGACCGTCTCCAGGCCGGTCAGCTGGAGCATCTCGGTGACCCGGGCCCGGCCGATGCCGTTGCTCTGCGCGATCGAGAGCAGGTGCGCCTCGGCGGTCCGCCCCGGATGCAGGGCGGACGCGTCCAGCAGCGCGCCGACCTGGCGCAGCGGGCGGACCAGCCCGTCGTAGCGCTGCTGGTTGACCAGGGCGCGCCCCGCGGTGGGGGCGTCCAGGCCGAGGATGACCCGCATGGTGGTGGTCTTGCCCGCGCCGTTCGGGCCCAGGAAGCCGGTCACGTGGCCGGGCCGCACGGTGAAGCTCAGCCCGTCCACCGCGGTTACCGTGCCGAACCGCTTGACCAGCTGGTCGACCTCGATCATGTCTGCGGTGTCCCGTTGAAGAAGGCGGTGGACGGCCGCTGCCAGAGGAAGATCACCGCGACCAGGCCGGCCAGCCAGACAACCGGCCACCAGGCCTTGACTGCGACGGCCACCGGGGAGCGGATCGCGATCAGCGCGTCCAGCGTGCACAGTACGAACAGCCCCGTCCCGGTCTTCGGGGCCCAGGACTTGCCGTCCTGGCACGCCCGGGCGTGGAAGATCCAGGCCGCCACGGCAATCAGGCCGCTGACGACGAACCCGATGATCAGGGCATGCTCGGCCGTATTGACCTGGCTCGCAGTAAAGTCGGGCGAGCGTTTCTCGATCGCGGTCTTGGTAACGCCGATGGTCACGATCTCGATGACGACACCGATGATCGTCACGGCCGCGCCCGCGTACATCGTCTTGACGGCGTTGCGGACTGAGGGCGGGGCAGGCGGCTTGCTGTGCTGCGGCAGCTGGGTGCCGGACGGGTAGGCCGGGTACATGAGCTCTCCTTTCAGGTGTTCAGGTGAGGTTGGTCCAGGCGCGGACCAGGCGGGTTTCGATCGCGTTGACCGGGATCATCCGGCTGGTCAGCACCACATGGGTGCGCTGATCGCGAATACGGGTGGTCAGCGACGCAGTGGCGTCGAGGCCGGCGCCGGCGTGGGTGGCCAGGTCCCCGCGCGAGGTAATAACCCAGCCCAGCCCGATCCGGATGGCCCCCCGGCCCGGGCCGGGCTGGGGGGTGAGCGCCTCGTGCACGAGGGCCTCAGGCAGCAGGGATGACCAGCCGAGGCCCAGGCGCACGAGATCGGCCCCCGTAGACCACAGCCCGGCCACCGCCTGGAGGGTGGGGATCCGGGCCGGGATCGCCTCGAACCTGCCGTCCAGCGGCAGGCGGTAACCGGTGACCGCAGCCGGGCCGAACCGCGGGTTCAGGTCGGCTGGGCGGGCGGGAAACGAGGAGTCCACGAGGTTAAGCGGATCCAGGACGAGCCGGGCAGCCGCGTGGGAGTACGGCATCCCGGTGACCTCCGCGACCAGTTCGCCGATCACCGCGAGGCCGCCGTTGCTGGGGTGGACCGTGCCGCGCGGACCTGCGCACCCGATAACCGGACCCATGAGCGCCGGTAGTTCCGTGGCCTCATCGGCGTACATCTCGGTGGGGTCGTCCACCCCGCCGGTATGGGTCAGCAGCTCCCGCACGGTGATGGCTTCGTCGGCCAGGCGGACGGCCCTGAGGTAGTCGTTGGCTGGGCGGTCCAGACCCACGCGGCCCTCGGCGACCAGCCGGAGCGCGGCAGTGACGGTGACCAGCGCGGTGACACCGGGAGCCGGAAAGCGGTGGCCGACCTCCAGCGGCTCGCCGCGGTCCAGGTCGGCCCAGCCCCTGGTCACGATCCAGGTCGAGCCGTCGCGGTCGCCGCCCGCGAGCAGGAGGGCCGTCAGGCCCAGCTCGGCGAACGCCTGCGCCGCGACTTCCGCGACCCCGGCCGGGACCTGGCCCAGGGCAGCGGCCGGGACCGGTCCGGTCACCCGGGGATCGGCCACCCGGGCGCCGACTGGGAGCGCGCGCAGCGCGGTCAGCCGGTGCGGCGGCTCGGGCTCGACCACCGCGATGTAGTGCACCCCAGCCCGCTGGACGTAGGCCTGGACCGGGGCCTGACCGAGGACCACGAGGTTGCCCCGCAGGTCGGCGGCCATCTTGACGATCGCTGTGATCAGCTTGGCGGGCGGCAGCGCAGCCAGGAACCGGTCGTCGAAGTGCCGCCGCAGCTCATCCTCGGCCGGGGGCGTCCAGCCCGGTTCGGCGGCCCCCGCGAAGCGGTCGATCACCCAGCGCAGCTGGTTCAGCGCGGGGCCGTCCGGGGGCTCGCAGACCTGCCGCTTGAGCACGGCCCAGCTGGGCAGGCCGTGCTCACGGGCGATGGCCGCCTGGGCGTCGTGCAAGGTGGGGAACTCCCCCGCGGCCGCGCGGCGCTTGGCTTCGAGCTTGAGATGGCGAAGGCTCGGCCGACCAGGCAGCGAACGCGACCCGCCGGGCATGGCAGCCCTTCCCTCACGCCCGGGATCCGCGTGCATCGGGCGGGAAAGACTCGCCGTCGATCGCCGTCATACACCGGTGAGCTTGCAGCTCTGCCCGCGGACCCAGAGGCGGCCGGGACCACCGTCTCCGATACTACTCCCTTGCGGCGGGGAGCAGACGCCAGGCCTTGACGCTACCTTGCGCGCATTAGGTATCACTGTGCGTGTCATACACTGATCGACGGAGGTTACTCCAGAGCCTGTGGGGGGTTATGGGCGCTTCGCGGGGATCCAGGGCCGGCCCGGCTCTGGTCTCGAACCGAGTGCGCCCCGCCGGGTCGGCGGCCGCGGTCCTCGACTTCGCGGTGGCGCAGATCCTGCGGGACGATACCGCGCTGGGCGCGTTGCCCGCGGTCCTGGAACGGCTGGTGGCGGCGTTCGGCCTGCGGGCCGCGGTGGCCTTCCAGCCGGCCGGGGACCAGTCGGCCGCGGGCCAGGAGGCGGCGATGCGGTCCGGGGCGGCGGCGCGGCCGGGGACGGGGCAGGCGGCGGCGGTGCTCGCGGCGCATCCGGGGGACGTGGCGGGTCCGGCGCTGCTGGCCAAGCTCGGGGCGCTGTCGCTGGCTCAGCGCAGCCCGGTCGAGCTGACCCTGGACTCCGCGGCGGGAGTGGGCGCGGCCAGCGCGCTGCTGGCCTACTCGGTGCCGGTCGACGGTCAGTGCCTGTGCGCGCTGGCCCTGATCGGCGACGAGGCGAGCTGGGACGACGAGATCCGCTCCACCGCCCACGCGGTGGCGGCGGTGGTGGCGACCCAGATCCGGCACGCCAACGACCTGGCCAAACTGGCCGAGCGGCAGACGCTGACCCGGGCGCTGATCGCCGGCGCGCCCATCGCCATCCTGGCCTTCGACGCCGCCGGCCGGGTGCTCGAGTTCAACCCGGCGGCCGAGAAGCTGTCCGGATTCCGGCGCGAGGACGTACTGGGCCGGGAGCTAACCGACTTCATGGTCCCCGAACACCACCGGTCTGGGTTCCGCGATCACATCCGCACGTACGTGCAGACCGGTGATGCCGAGGAGTTCACCGGCCAGATGCGCATCACCGCGCTGCGGGCCGACGGCCGCCAGCGGACCGTGGAGCTGACCCCGGTGCAGATCACCGTGGGCGGGGAGACCATCTTCACCGGCTTCCTGCGGGACCTGACCGAGATCGAGCGTTCCCACGCCGCGCTGGCCGACCAGACCGAACGGCTCAACTGCCTGATCGCCGCGGCCATCCCGGGCGTGCTCATCACCGACGAGCGAGGCCGGATCACCCACGTCAGCCGCAGCTTCGGCGTGATGTTCGGTCTTGAAGATCCGGCCGCGCTGGTGGGGACGTCGGCGCTCGCGATCGTGCGGCGGATCTGCGACGTATTCGCCGTCCCGGGCCGGTTCGCCCGGCGGGTGACCGAGGTGGTGCGGGCCCGGCAGCCGCTGTCCGGGGAGCAGATCGAGTGCGCGGACGGACGCACCATCGAGTGCGACTACTGGCCGATCCTGGTCGACGGCCGGTTCCGCGGTGACCTGTGGCTGACCTGGGACATGTCGGACCGCAAGGAACTGGAGCAGCAGCGGCTGGCGGCGCTGGAAGCCGAGCTGGCCGCCCGCCAGCTGGCCGAGCACGCCCAGCGGCAGCTGACCGAGCAGAACGAACGGCTGCAGCACATCGACGAGGCCAGGAACCAGTTCCTGGCCATCGTGTCGCACGAGCTGCGCACCCCGCTGACCTCCATCGTCTCCTTCATCGAGCTGATCAGGGGGGAAGCCGAGAGCCTCACTCCGGAGGGCCTGAGCTTCCTGGACATCATCGAGCGGAACGCCGACCGGCTGCACCGGCTGATCGGCGACCTGCTCATGCTGGACCGGCTGGAGGCCGGCGCCCTGCCGCTGGACCTGGCCCCGGTCTCGATCTCGGAGCTGGCCACCGAGGCGGTCGGGACCACGGCACCGGGCGCGGCCAAGCAAGGCGTCACGCTGGAGGTCGCCACGACCATGGGACCGCCGGTGCAGGGCGACTCCCGGCGGCTGATGCAGGTGCTGGACAACCTGATCGTCAACGCGGTCAAGTTCTCGCACCGCGACGGGCTGGTCCGGGTGACCGCCGCGTGGCAGGACGGGACCTGGCGGGTCGACGTTTCGGACTCGGGCATCGGCATCCCGCCGGAGGAAGCAGACCAGTTGTTCAGCCGGTTCGTCCGGGGCTCCAACGCCCGCACCGCCGGGCTGCCCGGCTCCGGACTGGGCCTGTCCATCGTGAAGGTGCTGACCGAGATGCACGGCGGGCACGTCGAGGTGCGCAGCGTGCTGGGCCGGGGCAGTACGTTCAGCGTCTTCCTGCCCACGGGCGCGCCGTGAGCGCGGGCGGCTCCGGGAAAGGGCGGGTGCTGGTCATCGAGGACGACCGGGACATCGCGCTCGGCATCCGCACCGTGCTGACCAGGAGCGGCTTCGACGTGGCCAACTCGACCGACGGCAAGCAGGGCCTGCGGGTGTTCCACACCGCCCGGCCGGACCTGGTCGTCCTGGACATCGGGCTGCCGACGCTGGACGGATGGCAGGTCCTGGAGCGCATCCGCGACCTGAGTGACGTCCCGGTGCTGATCTTGACTGCGCACGGGAACGAGGCGGACAAGGTGCGCGGGCTGCACGGCGGGGCCGACGACTATCTGACCAAGCCGTTCGGCAATCGGGAGCTGGCCGCCCGGGTGGAGGCGCTGCTGCGCCGGCCGCGGGCCGGCCTGCCGCTGGCCGAGGTCTACGACGACGGCCAGGTGCTGGTGCGGCTGGACTCGCGTGAGGTCAGCGTGAACGGGGAGCCGGTCTCGCTGACCCCGATCGAGTACCGGCTGCTGGCCGCGCTGGTCCGCCATCCCGGCCGCATCCTGACCCCCGACCAGCTGCTCGAGCTGGCCTGGAACGACCCGCTCGGCATCGGCCCGGAACGGGTCAAGTTCGGCGTCATGCGGCTGCGCCGCAAGCTCGGCCAGCACGGCGGGCCGGACGTGGCGATCGAGGCGGTCCGAGGCTTCGGCTACCGGTACGTGCCTCCGGCGGCGCCCCGGGCGCCGCGGCCTCGGGAGGGCGACCCCGGCTGACCCGGTGGCAGTGCGGCCAGCGTGGCGGTGGCCGCAGCCAGCGTGGCGGTGGCCGCAGCCAGCGCGGCCCCGGTCGGCCGGGGCCGCGCGCGAGGGTCGCAACTGTCCTGCACCACGGGCGCAACGGGGCGGCATACCCGGGCCTGGCACAGTCGGGGTTGTGACCGTCAGACGAGGACGGATCCTCCTCGTCGAGGACGATCCCGAAGCAGCGCTGTTCGCCATGCATGTGCTGGGCAAGCGAGGCCAGTTCGAGGTCACGCACACCGCCGACCCGGCGGTCGCGCTCGAGCTGGCCGCGACCGGATGCTGGGACCTGGTCCTCACCGACGTGGACATGCCCGGCATGACCGGCCTGGAACTGCTCGACGCGCTGCGCCGAATCTCGCCCACGCTACCGGTCGCGGTGCTCACCGCGCACGCGCACCTGAGCCCGGCCGCGCTGCGCGGCCGGGCCGACGAGTTCCTGACCAAGCCGGTCCGGATCGACCTGCTGCTGGCCACCGCGACCGCTCTGATCGGTCGGGCTACCGGCCAGTAGGGTGGCGCCGCCGGGGCGGACCCGGCCGCGATACCCTGCGGAGGAGACCCCGGCGGCCAGGCGCGCCGGGGCCAGGAGCCGATGGTGGGTGCGCGGATGACGATCGTCGAGGGGTCCGGAGTGGTCGTCACCGGCGGCGGCGCCGGGATCGGCCGGGCGCTGGCCCGCAGGCTGGCCGCGGGCGGCGGGCGGGTGGTGGTCAACGACCTGGACGCCGAGGCGGCGGCCGCGGTAGCCGAGGAGACCGGCGGTTACGCGGCGGCCGGGGACGTGGGCACCGAGCAGGGCATGCGCGAGCTCATCGCCGCGGCGCGCGGCCACCTGGGCGAGATCGACATCTTCTGCTCCAACGCCGGGATCGCGGACGGGACCGGCCCGGACGCTCCCGAGGAATCGTGGCAGCGGTCCTGGGAGCTCAACGTGATGGCGCACGTCCGCGCGTCGCGGGAGCTGCTGCCCGGCTGGCTGGACCGGGGGCGGGGGTGCTTCGTGGTGACCGCTTCGGCGGCCGGGCTGCTGACCATGCTCGGGGCCGCGCCGTACTCGGTGACCAAGCACGGCGCCGAGGCCTACGCGGAATGGCTGGCCGCGACGTACGCGCACCGCGGGCTGGCCGTGCACTGCATCTGCCCGCAGGGGGTCCGGACCAGCATGCTGGCTGCCTCCGGCCGGGCCGGAGACGTGGTGCTGCGGGAGGCGGCGATCGAGCCGGAGGAGGTCGGCGAGGCGCTGTGGGCGGGCCTGGCCGACGGCCGGTTCCTGATCCTGCCCCATCCGCAGGTGCAGGACTACTACGGCCTGCGGGCCGGGGATCCGGACAAGTGGCTGCGCGGGATGAACCGGCTGCAGCAAAGGATCGAGGAGGCCGGACTATGAAGGCATGGCTAGTGCATGAGCTGGGCGAGCCGGCCGAGGTGCTGACGCTGGGCGAGGTGGACCAGCCCGCGCCGGGACCGGGCCAGGTGCTGGTCCGGGTGCGCGCCGCGGCGGCCAACTTCCCCGACGTGCTGATGTGCCGGGGCGGGTACCAGGTCCGCCCGCCGCTGCCGTTCACCCCGGGCATCGAGCTGTGCGGCGAGATCGTGGCCGTGGGCCCGGACGTAGCCGGACTGTACGTCGGGGACCGGGTGCTGGGCGGATCGTCGCTGCCGTCGGGCGCGTATGCCGAGTTCGCGGTCATGAGCGCGGACAACGTCTTCCCGGCCCCAGAAGGCCTGGACGACGCCCAAGCCGCGGCCTTCTTCATCACGTATCAGACCGGCTGGTTCGGCCTGCACCGGCGGGCTCACCTGACCGCCGGGGAAACGCTGCTGGTCCACGCCGCGGCGGGCGGGGTGGGCAGCGGCGCCGTCCAGCTGGGCAAGGCGGCCGGGGCGCGGGTCATCGGCGTGGTCGGCGGCCCGGACAAGGCCGAGGTGGCCCGGGCCCTGGGCGCGGACGTGGTGGTGGACCGGCGCACCCAGGACTTCGTCGAGGTGGTCAAGGAGGTCACCGGCGGCCGGGGCGCGGACGTGGTCTACGACCCGGTGGGCGGCGAGACCTACGCCCGCTCGACCAAGTGCATCGCGTTCGAGGGCCGGATCCTGATCATCGGCTTCGCCGGCGGGACGATCCAGTCCGCGGCGCTGAACCACGTGCTGATCAAGAACTATTCAGTGGTGGGGCTGCACTGGGGGATGTACCAGACCAAGAACCCGCAGCTGATCAGGGACTGCCACGTCGAGCTGACCAAGCTGGTGGCGGACGGCCGGATCCGGCCGCTGATCGGCGAGCGGCTCGGCCTGACCGACGTCGCCAGCGGGATCCAGCGGCTGGCCGACGGCAGCACCGTCGGCCGCCTGGTGTTCGTGCCCTGACCGCCAATCCGAGCCAACGCTCTGTCACGGCCAGGACGAACGCCGCATCGTTCACACCAGTCGCTCGAGCACCACGAATCGATCATCTGAACGACGCCGAACCGGTTATTGGGGAGGATTCGGGCTTACGGGAGTAAAAGGGGGATTATAGTGCACAAAATACTCCCAGAAGCCCATATCCTCCCCGCTAATCCCGGGGCGGAACGCACCACGGGGCACTCGGGTATCTCTGCGTCGTGTATCTGCTTGGCCCGGCTTAGCCCTTCCGCGCGGGCGGAGGGGCCGCGCGGAGGGGCCGCGCGGAGGGGCTAGGCCAGGATGCTCAGCTACGAGGCGCTCTGCGCCCAGGTGGTCGGATAGCTGTAGTTGGTGGTGGACCCGTTCCGGGTCTCGCTCATCTGGGCGAAGTGGCCGCCGACCGGGTTGGACAGGGTGATCGTCGTGGTGACGGGGTTCGGGGAGGCGGCCGCGCAGGACGGGACGCAGTTGTCAATGTCCGACGTGCCGGTACCGGTCGCGCTGGTAGCCGTCCACGAGCTCCAGGTGATGCTGGTGACCACGTTCGTCGAGTCGCCGCTGTAGCCGATCTCGGTCGGCTGCATGCCGGAGTAGCTGCCGACCACCAGCACCGGCAGGGTCCCCGTGCTAGACGTGGCGGACTGGATCGCGCTGGTGGTGGCCGACGCCGAGGTGGTGGCCGCCGGCGAGGACGCCGGGGCCGAGCGGAACGTGTCCCCGTTGCCCGTCCCGGGCGAGGTGGCAGGCGCGCTCGCGCTGTTCGACCCGCCGGCCCCTGCGTTGTTGCCGCTGTTCGAGGAGTGGTTCCCGGACAGGGCGAAGGCCAGCGCGGTGCCCCCGGCGCCGAGCACGATGGCCACGACCAGCACCGTCATGATCAGGGCCGAGCGTCGCCGGCCGCCGCGGCGGTGACCCGCGGCGGTGGCGGACTCCGGCTGCGCCTGGCCAGCCCGACGATGGGGTCCGGGGCGGAGCGGACTGCGACGGGGTGTCCGAGGCAGCGGACCGCGACGGGGTGTCCGAGGCCGGGACCGTCCACGACGAGGCGCCCCGGGCCGGCGTTTCTCCGGTCGGGGCAACCCACGAGGACGGCCGGGACGGCGTACCCGGCGCCGGGGCGGTCCACGACGCGGCCGCGCGCGGCGGCGTCGGCTGGGGGGCCTGAGCCGGGCCCGGGTCCTGCGGTGCGGTCGGGGGCCGCCAGGTCTGGGCCAAGATGGTCTGGGTGGGGTTGTCGTGGCTGGCCGCGGGCAGCGCGGCCGCGGTGTGGGTCAGCTGGCTCAGCAGGTCGACCGCGGTGGGCCGGTCGTGCGGATCCTTGGACAGGGCGGCGGTGACCTGCGGGCGCAGCGAGTCCGGAACCGCGGCGATATCCGGCTCGGCGTGCAGGATCCGGTACAAGATGGCCTCGGAGGTCCCGGTACCGAACGGCGCCTGCCCGCTGGCCGCGTAGGCGATGGTGACCGCCCAGCTGAACAGGTCGGCCGCGGTGCCGGCCCGGCCCATGATCTGCTCGGGGGCCATGAAGCCGGCCGAGCCGACCGTCATCCCGGCCCGGGTGACCGCGGTGGCCTCCATGACCTGGGCGATGCCGAAGTCGATGACCTTCGGGCCGTCCGGGGTGAGCAGGATGTTGGACGGCTTGAGGTCGCGGTGCACGATGCCGGCCGCGTGGATCGCGGTCAGCGCTTCGGCCAGGCCGGTGGCCAGGCCGTACAGCATCTGCGCGTCCAGCGGCCCGCGGCCGTCGATGTACTCCGACAGCGACGGCCCCTCGGCGTACTCGGTGACCAGGTACGGCCGGGCCGCGGTGGTGTCCGCGTCGATGACCCGCACCGTGCACACGCCGCTGACCCGGCGCAGCGCGGTCACCTCGCGGCTGAACCGCTTCCGGAACTCGGCGTCCCCGGCCATCTCGGGCCGCAGGACCTTCAGGGCCACCGAGCGGCCGTCCTGGGTGGTGGCCAGGTACACCACACCCATCCCGCCTGCGCCCAGCCGGGCCTGCAGCCGGTAGGCACCGACCCATGACGGGTCGGTGTCCTGCAGCGGGGTGCGTGCCAACCCAGTCCCCTTCCGCCAGGCCTCCATCGTTGCGCTTCGAGGCTACTCGGCGCGACCCGCTCGGGCGGGGTTACCTCCGGCCCCGGATGGCGATCCAGGCCAGGGCGGTGGCGACCAGGTAGCCGCCGGCCGCGACGGCCAGCGGGACGTGCAGGCTCAGCGTATGGCCGGAGCCGAGCAGGGATCCGAGCAGGGCCACGCCCAGGGCACCGCCCGACTGCCGGGCGGCGTTCAGGATGCCCCCGGCGACGCCCGCGTGCTCGGGTCCGGCCGCGCCGACCACGACCGCGGTCATGGCCGGCATGGCCAGCGAGACCAGGCCGAGTACCACCGAACCGCCGATGACCAGGGCCAGGCTGGTGCTGGGCCCCGTGGTGGCCAGGACGGCCGCGCCGGCCGCGCCCAGCATGAGGCCGGCGATCATCGGCGCGCGCGGGCCGACCCGGGCGGTCAGCCGGCCGCTGACCAGCGAGCCGACGCCGACCAGGACGCTCATCGGCAGCAGCAGCAGTCCGGTGGCCAGCACCGACTGGTGCCGCGCCTGCTGGAGATACAACGACAGGCACAGCAGCGACCCGTACAGGACCAGGTTGAAGATCGCCCCGACCCCGGTGGCGCCGGACAGGCTGCGGGACCGGAACAGGGCCAGCGGCAGCATGGGCGAGGCCCCGCGCCGCTCGGCGCGGACGAAGAACCACCCGGCGACCAGGCCTGCCGCGAACAGCGCGGCGGGCAGCGGCGACGCCCAGCCCCGCTGGCCCGCGGTGATGAAGCCCGCGGTCAGCGCGCCCAGCGAAGCCACGCCGCTGAACAGGCCCGGCAGGTCCGGCCGGCGATCCGGATTGAGCGGCGACTCGGTGACGTGCCGCCGGAGCAGGAACACGGTGAGCGCGCAGATGGGCACGTTGACCAGGAATATCGACCGCCAGCCCGCCAGCGCCACCAGGGCGCCGCCGATCACCGGGCCCAGCGCCACGCCCACCGAGCCCATGCCGCCCCACACGCCGAGCGCGCGGGCTCGCGCGCCCGGGTCGGGGAACTGGTGCACGACCAGGGCCAGCGAGCAGGGCAGCAGGGCCGAGGCGCCCAGGCCCTGGACCGCGCGCGCCGCGATCAGCACGCCCAGCGACGGGGCCGCGGCGCAGGCGGCCGAGCCGGCCGCGAACGCGGTCAGCCCGAGCACGAACACCTTCCGGGCTCCGATCCGGTCCGCGGTCGACCCCGCGGTGAGCATGATCGAGGCCAGGGCCAGCGTGTAGGCGTCGATGACCCACTGCAGCCCGGCCAGCGAGCCGCCGATCTCGCGCTGGATGGCGGGCAGGGCCACGTTGACGATCGTGACGTCGAGCTGGATGACGAAGAAGCCCAGGCACACCGAGAGCAGCGCGATCGCGGAGCTTCGGCCAGTGCCGGGCCCGGCTGCCGCCTCGGGCTGGTCCCGGCGGACGACCGCCGGTTCGGTGGTGCAGCTTGGCTGACTGCCGCGCGTCACCTTGAATGCCCCCTTCCGGGACAACACCCCGGGTACCCATGGACCCAGGTCTTATACCTCCATCTTTATCCGGGGACGTTTCGACGAGGCTCGAAACTAAGCCGGAGCGCCCGGCCTGGGTGGCTGGTGAGGTGAGCGGGGGGGACGAACCACGGCCCGTTCGGTAGATATAAAGGGCGCCCCGGGGGACGTCGCGGGCGCCTGGGCCGTTGGCCAGCCCGAGCGGGCGGAAGTGAGCGATGAAGTAGCGGTACAGGGCCGGGGTCCAGAAGATCTGGCCCTGGCTGCCGGTTTCGAGCCAGACGTAGCGGGCGCGGCCGAAGTCGGCAAGCCACAGGGCGGTGACCGAGCGGATCTGGCCCGGCGGGGCGAGCGTCTTGCGGCCGTCGGTCAGGGCCAGCAGGGTGCCGTACGCGTCGACCATGGTCGGGCAACCGGGCGCGAACCGGTTGGCGCTGATGGTCAGCGAGGGATCGTTGGTCAGCACGCAGGCGCCGGGCGGGATCAGGCGGTCGGCGCGCGCGGCCAGGGTAACCGAGGTGTGCAGCCGGGTCTCGGCGGCGAGCTGGCGCAGGCCGAAGCCGGCGATCACGATGGCTGCTGCCGCGGCGACGGCCAGCAGCGGGACGATCCGCGGCCGGTGCTCGGCGGGGCGCAGCAGGCCGGCCGGGAGGGCCAGGACCAGGGCCACGAACGGCCCGGCCACCGCGCCGTAGTGCGGCCAGTAGCCGTAGGGCCACAGCAGCATGCCGGTCACGGCGACCAGGCCGGCCAGCGCGTACCAGTCCAGCGCGGCGGGCCGCCGGGCGCTGGCCTGGGCGGCGGCCAGATAGCCGAGGGCCACCACGGCGGCCACCGCGAGCAGCAGCAGGACGGTCACCCGGCTGGACAGGTGCGCGAACCGCGACAGGCCGGCCAGGTTGGCCAGCCGCGGCAGCGGCGCCGAGTGGTTGACGCTGGCCCGGACGAACTGGCTGGTCACCACGTCCTTGATCAGCCCGGTCGGGGCCAGGGCCAGGAACGGCAGCACCGGCGCGGCCAGGCCGACCGCCGCGCCTGCGGCCAGCGGGCGCAGGCGGCGCGGGCTGCGCAGCATGAGCAGGCCGATCACGGCCAGCGGGACCAGGGCCCACAGCTTGATCGCGACGGCGAAACCGAACGCCGCGCCGCCCCAGGCCAGCCGCCGGCCTGCGTCGGCGAACCGGTCACCGTCGAACACGCAGAGCGCGCCGATCAGGCAGAACAGGTTCAGCCAGGGCTCGAGCAGCAGGGTGTGCGCGGCGACCAGGGCGTCCGGGTACACCGCGTAGATCCCGCAGGCGATCCCGGCGGTCACCGGGCCGCGGTGCCGGACCAGCAGGCCGAGCAGGGCCACGCAGGCCGTGTCGGCGGCCGCGGTGAGCAGCCGCGCGATGGCCAGGCCCCAGGCGCTGCCGGTCACCTTGGCCAGCGCGGCCACCGGCGCCATCAGCAGCACGCTGCCGGGCGGCTGCATGACCACGAAATCGCGGTACGGGATCACGCCGCCGACCAGGCGCAGGGCGTCGCCGAACTGGACGCCGTTGTCGTATTCGGTCACGCCGAGCAGGTAGCCCGGCCTGGTCAGCTGGTAGAACCGCAGGAACGCGGCGGCCGCCGTGCACACCGCGATCACGGCATAGACCAGTCGCGGTGTCGCGATCCGGCCCAGCGGAACACCCGCTTCGGGCGCCCGGGTCATGGTGATGCCGTAGCGAATGGCCATGTACGCCCCGTTCGTACCGTGCCCTTGAGTATTAAACTCCGCAGCACCCCTTTTAGTTGCTTGCTCGCGGTAACGGGCGGAGGACAGTGTGCTGAGCTGGTCGAATTATGTCGCGCTGGGCGACAGCCTGACGGCTGGGCGGGACGACGCCGAGCCCGGCGGGGCACGGATCGGCTGGGCGCGGCGGCTGGCCGGGATCTTGTCCGCGCGGACCGCGGTGCCCTGCACGCTGACCAACCTGGCCGCGGACGGCGCTAGCGTGACCGCCGTCGTGGAGCGGCAGCTGCCGCTGGTCGGGGCTCTCGCGCCGGATCTGGTCACGGTGACGGTGGGGGTGAACGATATCCGCGATCCGGGCTTCGGGCCGGAGCGGTTCACGGCCGAGGTGGGGCGGCTGCTCGACGGGCTGACGCTGACCGGAGCCACCGTGCTGACCTGCACGCTGCCGAACATCGCGGACATCTTGCCGCTGCCCCCGGCGTTCATCGGCCTAGCCCGGCTGCGGATGACGCAGGCCAGCGACGCGATCAGGTCGCAGGCGGCGGCCCGCGGTTTGCTGTGCCTGGACGCGTGGGCGATGCCGGGCGCGGCGGACCCCGGGCTGTTCGGGCCGGACCGGGTGCATCCCAACGCCAGCGGACATCAGCTGCTGGCCGACGCGTGCGCCGACCTGCTTCTAGGATTCGGTGGGTGGCCAAGCGGGTTATCTACGGCGTCCTGGGCCTGGAGCTGGCGGTGGTGATCGCCTTCGCGGTGGCGTACCACGCGCTGGACTTCCGGATCTACGTGTGGGGCGGGCACGCGGTCCTGGGCGACGCCCGGCTGTACCTGGATCAGGCTTACGGGCACTGGTTCACCTACTCGCCGTTCGCGGCGCTGGTGTTCGTGCCCCTCGCGGCGCTGCCGCTGGTCCTGGCGCGGGTGCTGTGGGATCTGGCCTCGGTGGCAGCGCTTTGCTACTCGGTGGTATTGCTTTCTAAGCTTGCTGGGTACCGGCCGTCGCGGCCTTTGGTGGCGGGCGTCACGGCGGCGGCGATGGCGCTGGACCCGGTGTACCAGACGCTGTTCCTGGGTCAGATCAACCTGATCCTGCTAGCGCTGATCCTGACCGATGTGTGGCGGGTGTCGCGCGGCCGGGGCGTCGGCGTGGGCGTGGGAGTAGGTGTGGGCGTGGGCTTGGCGGCGGCGGTCAAGCTGACGCCGGGCATCTTCATCGTGTTCTTTCTTTTGGCCGGGCGGGTCCGGGCGGCCGCGGTGGGGGCGGCCACGTTTGCGGCCTGCGGGCTGGTCGGGCTGGCGGTGGCGCCGGATGCGTCTCGGATGTACTGGGAGCACTTGTTCTACGACACCAGCCGGGTCGGGGCGCCGTACATCAGCAACCAGTCGCCGTACGCGGCCGCGATCCGGATCGCCGACGGCGCCGCGCACGTCGGTTCGTGGTGGGTCGTGATCCCGGTCCTGCTGGGGGTGGCGGGGCTCTTTGCGGCTACTGTGCTGGCCCGGCGCGGCGACTGGCTGGCCGCGGCGGCGGTTACCGGGTGTACCGGGCTGCTGGTGTCGCCGATCTCCTGGGCGCACCACTGGGTCTGGATCGTGCCCGCCCTGGTCCTGCTGGTCCGGGACGGGCACCGGGTGGCCGCGGGGCTGGGCTACCTGTTGTTCGCGGTGGCGCCGTTCTGGTACACGCCGCACTCCGGCGGGCCGCGCGAGTACGGCTGGCACTGGCTGGTCACCTTGGTGGCCAACTGCTACCTGCTGGCCGGGCTGCTGTTTCTGGCCTGGGTGGCCTGGGGCGCCTGGGGCGCCCGGGGCGCTTGGCTAGCCGCGCAGCGTGGCCAGGGCCAGGGCCAGGATCTGGTGGGGTTGCAGGCGCACTGGTGAGCAGCAGGTGCCAGTACTGGTCGGCGTCGGCCTGGTCGGCGTCGGCCTGGTCGGTGACGGTGAACCCGGCGGCGGCCAGCCAGTGACGGACCCGGTCGCGCGGCGGGTAGTAGTGGTAGCCGCCGCCTTCGAGGACGCGGGTAGCGCGGGCCAGTACTTGCCGGTACCGCAGGCCGCGTCCAGCACCGCGCCGCCGTGGCGGATCAGCCCGGCCAGCCGGGCCACGAACACGGCGTGCGAGGGGTGGATCGTGCCCCAGTTCTGGTCGTAGTCCGGGCTGTGGATGGTGTCGAACCGGTGCACGCTGGCGGCCCGGCGTTCGGCCACGAAGGTCCGCCGGTCGGCAGGCGGGACGCTCACAGTTATTTGATTTGCCCACGATGGCGGCGGTTATACGGTGGTGCGGTGCTGATCAGGCGAGAGGAGCCAGGGGACGCCGACGCGATCCGTGAGGTCACCGCGGCGGCGTTCGCGCGGCCGGGCTACGTGCCGGTTGAGGCGCCGCTGGTCGACGAGCTGCGGTCGAGCCAGGCGTGGATCGCGGCGCTGTCGCTGGTGGCGGTGGACGCTGACGGCGAGGTATCGGGTCACGTGCTGTGCACTCGGGGGCACGTTTCCCGGGAGCCGGTGCTGGCGCTCGGCCCGCTATCGGTGCGGCCGGACCGGCAGCGCACCGGGGTGGGCAGCGCACTGATGCACGCGGTGCTCGGCGCGGGCGACGCGCTCGGCGAGCCGCTGGTGGCGCTGATCGGTGACCCGGGTTACTACGGGCGGTTCGGGTTCCGGCTGGGCACGGAGTACCAGATCAGCCCGGCGGTGGCCAGCTGGGTACCGGTGTTCCAGGTCCGGCTGCTTACTGGTTATCAGCCCAGGGTGCGCGGGACGTTCCGGTTCGCCGAGCCGTTCGACCAGACTTAAGCGGCTGAGGGCCAGGCCTGCTTCGCGGGCGGATGGAATGGGCAGGCCGATGCCGCTGGGGACCTCGACGACCGTGCCGGTGATGTCCGCGGCCGCCTCGGAGAGCAGGAACGCTACGCGGTCGGCCGCCTCGGCGGCGCTGGCGAATCGGCGCAGCGCGATCGCCTCGGTCAGCGGGGCCGTGGTTCCTTCCGGCCAGATGGAGGTCATGTCGGTCCGGCTGACCTGCGCGCCGGGCGTGACCGCGTTGGCCCGGATGCCGTACCGGCGGGTCTGGCTGGCCAGCGCCCGGATGAACCCCGCGATCCCAGCCTGGGCCGCGCCGAGGCCGCGATCGGCGGCGTCGAGGCCGCGATCGGCGGCGTCGCCGTAGACGCCGGCCACGGAGGAAACCGTCACGATCCGGCCCGACTGCCGTTCCATCATCGCGGGCAGGGCGGCCCGGCACAGATGGAACACCCGTCCAGGTTGGTGTCGATCACCACTCGCCAGTCGGCGTCGGTGAGCTGCGTGAGCGGCCGGTCCCGGGTGATGCCGGCACAGCTCACCACGGCCTGGGCCGGTCCGAGGTCCTCCTCCGCGCGCCGTACCCAGGAGCTGACCTCCGCGGCCACGGCCAGGTCGGCCTGGACCGCGAGCACCCGGGCGCCCAGTTCGAAGGCGGCCTTCTCGACTTCGACGGCGGACTGCTCGTCGCGGTGGTGACAGAAGCTGATGTCCCAGCCCGCCCCGGCCAGCCTGCGGACCGTGGCCGCGCCGATGCCGCGCGAGCCGCCACTGATCAGCGCGACACGGCCGTGACCCTGGCTCAACGCTTCACCCTTCTCCACTAGCCGCCTCACCCTCCGCGTTCGTTGTCCCGCGAACACGCGGCCACGATCAGTCACACAAGAGACCCCACGGTGACGTTTTCGTTAACTGAAAGTGAACGACTGCGTTCAGTTATAGCGTGCCCGTCGCGCTCCGCCGACACAGGGTCTCCCGTTGGGCTTACGTGGCGTGGCCTAGGCTGCCAGGCGTGACTGACGCGGCTTTCCTCACCACGGGCGGAACCGACGCGGCCCGGTTCGCCGCCGACCTGATCAGGATCGACACGACCAACCGGGGTGGCGGCGACGGGCGGGAGCGCCCGGCGGCCGAATACGTGGCGGCCCGGCTGGCCGAGGCCGGGGTCGAGCCGGTCCTGCTGGAGTCGGCGCCGGGGCGCGCGAACGTGGTGGCGCGAGTGGAGGGCGCGGACCCGGGTGCGCCGGCCCTGCTGGTGCACGGGCACCTGGACGTGGTGCCCGCGGATCCGGCGTCGTGGACCGTGCCGCCGTTCGCGGGCGAGATCCGCGACGGCGTGCTGTGGGGCCGCGGCGCGGTGGACATGAAGAACGCGGACGCCGTACTGCTCGCGGTAGTAAGCCAGTGGGCCCGGAACGGCGTCCGGCCGCGGCGCGACGTGGTGCTCGCGTTTACCGCGGACGAGGAGGACACCGCGGAGTTCGGCGCGCAGTGGCTGGTCGAGCGGCACCCGGAGCTGTTCTATGGGTGCACCGAGGCGGTCGGGGAATCGGGGGCGTTCACCTTCCACGCCGGCCCGGGACAGCGGTTGTACCCCATCGCCTCGGCCGAGCGGGGCACGGCCTGGCTACGGCTGACGGCCCGCGGCCGGGCTGGTCACGGGGCCAAGCCGAACCCGGAGAACGCGGTGACGCGGCTGAGCGCGGCGATGGCCAGGATCGGCGGCTACCGCTGGCCGGTCCGGCTCATCCCGACCGTGCGGGCCGCGGTCTCGGCTCTGGCGGCGGTGGCCGGGCATTCGGTGCTGCCGGAGGGTGTAGAGGCGCTGGGGCCTGAGGATTTTGAGGCGTCGGGGGGCTTTGAGGCGCTGGGAGCTGAGGAATTGCTGGCCTACCTGGGGCCGGGTGGGGCCCTGGTGGCGGGGACGATCCGCAACAGCGCCAACCCGACGATGCTGGCGGCGGGATACAAGGTCAACGTCATCCCGGATCTCGCCACCGGATACGTCGACGGGCGGGTGCTGCCGGGCTTTTCCGACGAGTTCGAGCGGGTCATGGATGAGCTGACCGGGCCGGACGTGAGCTGGGAGTACGCACACCGGGAGATCCCGCTCGAGGCACCGCTCGGCACGCCGCTGATGACGTGCATGACGTCGGCGCTGCTGGCCGAGGATCCGGGCGGCACCATCGTGCCGTACTGCATGAGCGGCGGCACCGACGCCAAGCAGTTCGCCCGGCTCGGGATGACCTGTTACGGCTTCACCCCGCTGGTGCTGCCGGAGGGATACGACTACTACGCCATGTTCCACGGCACCGATGAGCGCATCCCGCTGTCCGCGCTGGACTCGGCGGTCCGGATCATGGACCGCTTCCTGACCACCACGGCCGGGTGAGCCGCGGCCGGATAGCCATGTGGTGGCGGCGTGGCGCGGTCCGGTGGCTGCTCATCGGCACGGGCGGTGTATCCGCCACGCGATCGACGCCGGCATTCCGCGATGCGGAAATTACCGTGGAACGTCCGACTTTCGTGGTCGATCCGTGCAACCCCGTTGCATAAAGTTTCCGCGCAAGTCGGATCGACCAGGCAAATGGTGCACTGGTGAGCTGCGGGGCTCATGATGTCCGCGGGAAACGTCGCCCAGACTCAGGTTCATGATCACGAAGGATTTTATGTGCCAGGCCATACAAAATCCTTCATGATCATGGTCGCGCCCCGTGCGAGCGGGGCTTAGCGCTTGCGGCGGCGCGGAACTCAGCGGTGGTTGCGAGTGGGATCGGGCTGGGGCGGGACCGGGGCGCCGGGCTCGTCCAGGCCGGGGCTCGTGTGCAGGTGGGGCTGGCGTGCCGGGTCCGAGGATGGCGGCGGGATTGGGCGGGGAGCGGGATTGGGCGGGGAGCGGGACTGGGCGGGGAGCGGGACTGGGCGGGGAGCGGGACTGGGCGGGGAGCGGGAGGGGCGAGGACTTTTACCACATACGTCCTGTGGATATCGGGGGTAGGCCAAAATTTATCCATTTCTTGATCCATGTTGTTTATGCAGGTCAGATGGGGTGATGGGAGGGCTCAGCGCGGGGATTCCGGGGCGGGGTGGGCTGTGGAGTGGTATCCGCGGCGGAAAACGGGGCATGGCTTCTGCTGCTGGTGAAGGGCAGGAGGTAACGGTGACCGTAGTTGAGGAGACTGGGGTAGCTGGGATACCGTCTGGCACGCACGGACCGGCACTCTGGCTCGGGGGACGCTTTCGGCTTGACGAGCGAGTTACCACGACCGACGGGCATTCGGTGTGGAAGGCGACCGACGATTTGCTGTGCCGTCCGGTGGCGATCCATCTGCTGCCGCGCGGGGTGGCTGTTCCGGCACATGTCGTGGAGGCGGTACAGGCCGCGGCCCGGGTGGGCGACTCACGGCTAGCCACGGTTTACGACACCGATTACCGCATCGAGGCGCCGTACATCGTGTCGGAGTGGACGCCGGGCACGCACCTGGAGGACCTCGTGCTGTCCGGGCTGCCCAGCCCGGCGCTGGCCGCCGCGATGATCGCGGACGCCGCCGACGCGCTGGCCGTCGCGCACCAGGCCGGACGGCCGCACCTATGCCTGACCCCGCGCTCGCTGCACTGGGATAACGGCAGCGGCCTGAAGATCACCGGGCTCGGGATCGACGCGGCGCTGTCTGGGGTACAGGCCGCCGACCCGGCCGCGGCCGACACCAGGGCTTTGGCCCAGATGCTGTACGCACTGCTCACCGGGCGCTGGCCCGGCGATGAGCCGACCGGGCTGGCGTCCGCGCCCCGGCACCGTGGCCAGGTATACACGCCGCGGCAGGTCCGGGCGGGCGTGCCGGGCGTGCTGGATTCGATCACCAGGCACGCCCTGGCGCTTCAGCCGTTCGCCGCCGGACGGGCGATCCGCACCCCGGCCGGGCTGGCCACGGCCCTGCGTTCGGTGCAGCGGCCTTCAGCTGTCCCGTTCCGCCCGACCGAACTGGCCGACGGCACGCTCGCGCTGGCCCAGGACGCCGGGCCGCGTCCGCAGGCCCGGCACGCGCGGGCCGCCGGGGGCCGGGTCCGGGCCGGAGTCCGGCACCGCACGACGCTGCTGCACCCGGCCGCCTGACCCAGACCTATCCGCGGGTGGCCCGAGCTGGGCCTTCCCCCGGCAGCCCGACCCGGAGCTAGCCGGGATGGCCCGAGCTGTGCTGACCTGGGCTAGCCGGGGGTTAGCAGGGAGCGGATGCGGTCCTGGCCTAGGGCCATCAGCAGGGTGGGCAGGCGGGGGCCGGTGTCGCGGCCGACTAGCAGCTCGTAGAGCAGGATGAACCAGGCTCGCTGGGCGGCCTTGAGTTCCTCGGTCGGCGGGGCGGTCAGCGGCAGGCCGCGCTGGAGCTTGGGGATGCCGTACAGCAGGGTGCGCAGACCTTCCAGCGACCAGTAGTCGGCCATGCCGTTGATCAGCAGCTTGATGGCGTCGTGCTCGAGCTCGGTCAGGTCCGCGAGCCGAGCCTGGTCGGGGGCGTCGCGGACCTGGGTGCGTTCCTCGGGCCGGACGTACTCGGTGACCCAGGCCTGCGCGCAGTCCAGCCGGGGCCGGACCTCGTCCAGGCTGTCGACCGGGTCGTCGGCGGTCAGGTCCCGCACGACCCGTAGCATCTGGACCTCGTCGCCCGCCGTGACGTCGGCCGCCGAGGCCAGGGTCGAGAACCGCAGCGGGCGCGGGGTGACCGGCAGCGGGCCGTCCGAGGTGGTGGACGCGCGGACGTATGCCGCCCAGTCGGGCTGGTTGGCGTTGCCCTCGGCGACCTTGCGGGTCAGCGTGTCCCACTCGTCGTAGATCCGGCCAACCTCGTCGTCGAAGGCCAGCTGGAAGGACTGCTCGGGGCGCCGCCGCGCGTACAGCCAGCGCAGCAGGGCGGGCTCGAAGATCTCCAGCGCGTCACCGGGGGTCGGCGCGCCGCCGCGGGACCCGCTCATCTTCGCCGAACCCTTGGTGCCGACGAAGGAGTACCCGAAGTGCAGCGGCATCTCGCCGCCGAAGATCGTCTCGACCAGTTCCCCGCCCACGGTGAAGCTGGACCCGGGCGTGGCGTGGTCGACCCCGGCGGGCTCGAAGGTCACGTGCTCGTAGGCCCACCGCATCGGCCAGTCGACCTTCCAGGCCAGCTTCCCGGCCACGTCGGCGATCGGCACGGGGCCCACCCGCGCGCCGCAGGCACAGGTGTAGGTGATCTCGGTGGTGTCGTCGTCGAAGGCGGTGACGGTGGTGTCGTCCCGGCCGCAGGTGGCGCAGTAGGGCCGGAACGGGTAGTACTCCGCGGCGGTCCGCGGCTCGTCCTCGTCGTCCGCTTCGGTACGCCTGGTGCGGTACTTGGCCAGGACCGTGCCGATGTCGGCGCGGCGGCGCATGGCCAGCACGATCTGGGCCGCGTACGCACCCGAGGTGTACATCTCGGTCTGGCTGATCCCGGTGACCTGGATGCCGAGCCGGTCCAGTGCCTCACGCAGCGGGTCCTTGAAGTGCTCGGCATAGTTCGCGTGCTGGTCGCACGGGTCGGGCACTCCGGTCAGCGGGCGGCCGACGTACTCCTCAAACGAGGCGGGCAGGCCGGCCGGAACCCGGCGCAGCCGGTCGTAGTCGTCCCAGGACAAGATGTGCCGGCACGGCGCGCCGTTGCGCCGGACCTCATCCGCGACCAGATGCGGGGTCATGAGCTCGCGCAGGTTCCCCAGGTGCACCGGGCCGGACGGGCTGATCCCCGACGCGCAGGTCGGAACCTCACCGGGATGGCGGCGTTCGCCCTCCTCGCGTACCTGGGCCGCGGTGCGCGCTACCCAGTCTTCGGCCGCAGCCACGGGACAGGCCTCCTCCGTCATCGTTCGCAGCCCTCAGCGTACTAAGGAACCCGGGTGCTCACCGGGGGTGCGGCACAGACAACCAAGCGTTCCGGTGGGGCGTCCTATGAGCAGGAAGAAGCACCTGATCGCTGACCACAGTCGCCCCGGGCCTCCCGCGCGGGACGACTGTGGCGGTTATCGGCCCGGATACGACAAAGTGCCCGTCACCCTAGGAAGAAGGGAAACAAAGTGACGGACACTCTGCCGGTTGGCGCCTCGTAGCCTATCAGCGGTCAGCCCCGGCCCCGGACGGTGACGTTGAAGACCTGGGCCGCGAACCGGCCGGATCCGGCGGGCGGCAGGCTGGTGAACCAGATCAGCACGTAGCGGCCCCGGACCGGATGGACGGCCCGGAAGGTATGGACGCCGCCGAGGTCATCGGCCCGGGCCACGGTGCGGAACGTGGCCAGCGTCGCGGCGGTGAGCGTGTCCCGGTCGCCGATCTGCAGCGACACGTCGGCGCCCGGCTCGGGCCCGAAGGTGACCGTGACCGAGCTGATCCGGACCACCCGCCCCATGTCCACGATCAGGCCGGACCCCTTCTTCAGCCCGCCGAAGACCGGGCTGCCGAGGTAGTACTGGGTCGACCAGGCGGTGGCGGGGTTGCCGTCGATGGCGGCCGGCGCGCTGACGCTGTTCTCGTCGCCCGGGTCTTCCTGCAGGCCCGCCAGCACGTCGAACCCGGACGCGCGGACCGGCTGGAGCACCACGGCCGGCGAGCGCGGCGAACCAGCGGGCGCCGAAGACGCCGGGTGGGGCCGGCC
Organism: uncultured Actinomycetes bacterium; assembly: GCA_963787645.1. Taxonomy (GTDB): domain Bacteria; phylum Actinomycetota; class Actinomycetes; order Streptosporangiales; family Streptosporangiaceae; genus Palsa-504. The sequence goes on from CAWBDS010000011.1 coordinate 463,329, forward strand.
GGTGGCGGCCGAGGACGCGCGGTGCGGCCGCGCGGTGGTGACGGGGCCGGGGCCAGAGTCGGCGGCGGTGCCAGAGTCGGCGGCGGTGCCAGAGTCGGCGGCGGAGTGCGCGGGGGCGCCGCCGAGCCGGGGCGGCAGGAGGCCCCAGTGCGCGGCCAGCCCGACAGCGAGCAGGAGGGCCACGGCCGCGGCCGGGTAGCGGAGTACCGGACGCCGGCGGGTCGCCGCGCGCACCCCCCGGAACGCGTTCTGGGCGGTGCGCAGGACGACATAGGACAGCCCGGCCATGGGCAGGATCAGCAGCGCCATGGAGATGACGGTGAGCAGCCCGGCGGCGATCTCGGTGTGCCCGAACTCGGTGCTGGCCGCCTGCAGCTGGGCCAGCAGGGAATGGACGAAGGCCTGGACCAGGTGCGGGCCGTCCAGGATGACGAACCCCAGTTGCAGGAACAGCATGGGCACGACGAGCAGGACCCAGATGGTCACCGAGATCCGGGCCGAACGCTTGAGCTTGCGCAGCTCGGGATCGGCCGCCCGGCCGGGGATCAGGCTGCGCAGGATGGGCCCGATACGGCGGAACAGATCGGGCACGCCGATCAGGTCGGCCAGGATGAAGTACCCGTCGAGCCGCAGTGACGGCAACAGCTGCTGGACGATCTCCAGGTGGATCAGGATGACCGCGGCGGGCAGCGGCGCGTAGCCGGTAGCCAGGTAGGTGCCGGTCAGCAGCAGGACGAAGATGGCATTGAAGTACACGCCGCCCAGGTCAGTGCGGATCCGGCCCGCCCGGCCCAGCCGGTAGGCGTCGGTGACGTTAGTGAAGAACGCCGGCCAGATCAGGTAGATGCCCATGCCGATGACCCCGGGACGCGCGCCGCCGTACCGGCAGCCGGCCGCGTGACCGCACTCGTGGAACAGCATGGAGGCCACGGACAGGCCCAGGACCAGGAGCAGCAGCAGCGGGTGCAGCACCACGTACCGAGAGGCGGATCCGGCCCGGCCGCTGCCGAACAGCCAGGCATCCGAGGCGACCAGCGCGGCCAGCGCCAGCGCCACCACCGCCGGCCGGAACAGCGGGCTGAACAGGCGGGCCAGCACCTGGACGCCCGGCTCGGAAACCAGGGTCCGGCGCAGCTTCAGGGTGAGCAGCGCGGCATCGGTCCCGGGCGGCCCGGCGGGACCGTGCACGGCCAGCAGGCCGAGCGGGGCGAGCTTGCTGGTCAGCAGGTACTCGATGTTGCCCACGCTCACCGTGCGGCCGAAGCCGGCCGTGACCTGCTCGGCGACCTCGCTGACCGGGCGGCGGCCGTCGATCGCGGTCACCACCAGGTACGGCAGCCAGGACAGGTGCACCACCTGGCCCGCCGCGTTGCGGACCAGATAGGTGGCTTCGGCCAGGCCAGACCCCTGGTACTCGCCGATCGGTTCCACCCCGGCGGCCAGTTGCGGCACCGCGGCGCCGGCCTGGTCCGGGACGGGCGCGGCCTGTGCGACCGCGGCACTGCGGCGGCCTCGCGGCAAGGCCGGCCGCGTGACCGCCGGGCCGCAGGCCCAGGTCTGCAGGTACAGCACCTCGCGGTCGGCGGCGTCCGCGGGCACCACGGCAGCACGACGGACGCGCCGGTAATAGTCGCCGATCCAGCCCTGCTCCGGCTCGGCGGCGAGGTCAGGGCCGGAGACGGCGTTGTCTCCAGACAACGGACGGCGGGGACCATCCTGGGAAGGACGGCCCCCGCCGGAATGCATTGCGTGCAAGAACGACCTTCGGACTAGAAGATGAAGGTGTGGTGGCTGTTGGCGCTGCCCGAGACGCTGGCGTGCTGGATGACCTGAGCCACGTTCGTGTTACCGAAGGCCAGGCCGGCGGTGTTGGTCTGGAGGGCGGTTGCCGTGCCCGACTGGACAATGGCGACGCTACCCAGGGTCTCGCGCTCGGGGAGCAGTTCGCCGGTCTCCGCCAGCAGTTCGTCCATGCTCAGCTCAGACATAGTGATTCCCTTCTTCCTATTGGGTTCCCCGATGTCGAACGAACTGGCGGACGGCTATCCGAGGCGATAACGAAAAAGCTTAATACGGCACCCAACTTCCCGCCCCTCCCCCACCCTTTCGGCATTTCCACATCGGGATTGCGGGATGAAGCTAGCAGACCCTCGTTATGCGCCGCAAGCGCTTCTTCAGCGAATTTCGCAGGACGAACTCAGACCCGGGTAAATCTGGTCCTATCCGGACAGTGCGCCGACATGCTGGCAAAACATGAGTGTACGGCCGGTCGCGCATAAACGACCGCCGAAATTTGCCGCACCGTGGGGCCGGTTACGGGTAAACCGGTCGGCACCGCCGCGCGTCGTACGTACCGGGTGAAGTAAAACGCTTGGCAGAAGGACCTAAACCGGGACATTGCCACTAACTTCTGACAGTTAAGACATTACTGGGCGGGAACCATCATCGCGACCATCCGAAAGCCGACGTTTTCATTTATCGAGGCTGATAAGGGTCGGCGCATGGTACGTTGCCGGGCACCAATGAGGAAAGGATGATCATGTTGCCCACAATGCGGCACAGAGCTCGGCGGCTGCGCTCGGGGGCGCTGACCTTAACGCTGGCAGCCTTCGTTCCGCTGGCCATTCCGATGACCGCGTCGGCGAGCACTAATCCGAGCTCCCAGACAACGCCGTCCTACTTTATCAGCCCGCCGTTCGGGAACGAATTTCTCAACCAGGTGACCGCGAATTCGCAGACGAATGCCAAGACCGACTTCGAGGTGAAGTTCGGGCTGGGGCAGGGAGCTAGCCCCATCGTCACCGCGGTTAACCGCGCCACCGCGCTGACCAGCCAGTGCGCGAATTGCACCGCGATCGCGATCGCTTTCCAGGTCGTCACCACCACGGACAACGACCTGCTCGACCTGCGCGCCGTCAACGTGGCCAAGGCGACCAATAACAGCTGCACGGGGACCTGCGACTCGGTGGCCGACGCGTACCAGGTGGTCGTGGCCACCGACACCTCGCGGCCGATGAGCTTCGGGCAGCTGCTGAGCAAGCAGCAGCTCAACCAGCTGTACCAGGTGCGCTCGCAGTTCCTGGCCCTGCCGGATTCCGGCCTCCCCCTGACCCAGATCGAGGCCGAATGCCAGGTCCTGGCGGGCCAGGCCACGCAGATCCTGGAGAGCGGCAACAACGCAGGTCCGAACTCCGGGCCGCCGGTATATACCGGCCCGTCCCTGCCCACCTTCTCGCCGGCCGTGCACGGCGCCGGGACCGGCACCGAGCAGGCCGACGGCAACTCGCCGGTGGTCAACCTCTATCACGCCTTGCAGTACCGGCCGTTCAGGTAGGCCACACTCGAGTACCGGCTCAGCACCGCGGAAACCGCGGAAACCACAGAAGCCCGACCGCCCGCTTGCTTGCCTGGCGGCCGGGCTTCTGCATGTCTAGCCATGTCCGGCTCCCTTTCCAGGTGATCGTCCTGCTCTGAGGCCATGCGGGGATAGTCACGACTCCGCAAACAAACCCGTGTTGCAGCCACGGCGATTCGTCCGATCTCAGTACAATCGCCTGGCTTAACGGATTTGTTGGCGTTCGCCTGTCCGCTGCATTTTCGCCCGCTAGGTCGAAATACAGGCGAAATCACCTAGAAGGGGAGCTTAGAGTGAGGGCACCTAAACCATTTCGTTATTTGACAGCTTTTGCTGGGCTGGCCGCGGTGGCGTCCCTGGCGGCGGTCCCGCTGGCCGGCGTCACGGCAGTCACGGCCGCGGCTGCCACCCCGCGAGCGGTTCCCGCGCTCACCGGGAAGGACGGCAAGCCGCTGATGGTGAAGACCAGCGGCCCGCACGCCGGCCTGTTCACCTGCCAGGCGCCGGAGTCGGCCAGCAACCCGGTGCCGTGCTTCGCGCCGGCCCAGATCCGCCGGGCCTACAACGTGCCCAGCAACCTGACCGGCCGCGGCGAGACGATCACCATCATCGACGCCTTCGGGGACCCGTACATCGCCAGCGACCTCGCGGCGTTCGACTCGACGTTCGGCCTGCCGGCCGCCAACCTCAACGAGATCTGCATCGCGGCCGGGAGCCCGACGACGGCCGCGTGCCCCACGGTCTCCTTGAGCAACGCGGACGAGGTTGACTGGGCCGGGGAAATCGCGCTGGACACCCAGTGGGCCCACGCCATCGCCCCAGGCGCGACGATCAACCTGGTCATCTCCCACACCGACCAGGACGCCGACATCCTGGCCGCGCAGCAGTACGTGATCAACCACAACCTCGGTGACGTGATCTCCCAGAGCTTCGGCGAGGCCGAGACCTGCATGGCGGCGGAGACCTCCATCTTCAACACGACGGTGGGGCTGTTCCAGACGGCCGAGAACCAGCACCAGAGCGTCTTCGCCTCCGCGGGCGACCAGGGCGCGGCCACGTTCAACTGCCCCGGCACCGCCTACATCAAGGAAGTGAACATGCCGGCGGTCGACCCGCTGGTGACCGCGGTCGGCGGTACGCACCTCAACGCGGACTACACCACCGGCGCCTACGAGGGCGAGACGGTGTGGAACGACTCCGGCGAGAACCCCGACTTCGGCGCGGGCGGCGGCGGCTACAGCACCATCTTCGCCGCGCCGTCCTACCAGGCCAGCGCGTTCACGGGCAGCACCTTCCGCGCCATTCCGGACGTCAGCTACAGCGCCGACGTCTACAACGGCGTCCTGGTGAGCTGCACGGCGTGCAACGACGGCACGCAGGGCTTCTTCATCTTCGGCGGCACCAGCGCGGGCTCGCCGCAGTGGGCCGCGCTCACCTCGCTCGCCGACCAGGCGGCGCGCCACCGGATCGGTTTCATCAACCCGACGCTGTACGGCGTGGAGGCCACGCCGTTCGGCCCGTACGCCCTGCACGACATCACGGTCGGGAACAACAGCTGGGACGTCTCCGGCGTGACCGGCTACTCGGCGCATCGGGGCTGGGACGCGGCCTCGGGCCTCGGCTCGCCGAACGCTTCCTACCTGATCACCATCCTCAGTGAGGGCAGGCCCTAACTAGTCAGCAGGGTCTCGTTACCCGCCGCCCCCGGACGAACTTCCGTCCGGGGGCGGCTTGGTTTCGGTGAAGCTGTCGCGCAGTTTATATTTCTGGATCTTGCCGGACGGAGTAGTGGGGAAAGCGTCCACGAACACCCAGTGCCGGGGCGTCTTGAACGGGGCCAGCGACTCCCGGCAATGCGCCCGCAATTCCACGGGGCCGGCGCGGGCTGCCCGGGCACGGGCCGGACGAAGGCCGCGATCACCTCGCCCCAGGTCTCGTCGGGGATGCCGACCACCGCCGCCTCGGCGACGGCCGGGTGCGCGAACAGCGCGTCTTCGATCTCGCGGGGATAGATGTTCTCCCCGCCGCGGATGATCATGTCCTTGATCCGGCCTTCGATGCGCAGGTAGCCCCGGCCGTCGAGGGAGGCCAGATCGCCGGTGTGGTACCAGCCCTCGGCGTCGATCGCGGCCGCGGTGGCCTGCTCGGCGTCATGGTAGCCGCGCATGACCAGGTAGCCGCGGGCGCACAGCTCGCCCGGCTGGCCGACCGGCACCGGCGCGCCGGTGGCCGGGTCGGCGATCTTGATCTCGGTCTGGGGCAGCGGGGTGCCCAGTGTGCCGGCCCGGTCCTCGGGCTCGGCGTCCGGCCGGACCACGGTGAGCAGCGGTGAGCACTCGGTGGTCCCGAACACGATGCTGAACCGGACGCCGAGCCGGCTCTCGACCCGCCGGACCAGCTCGGCGGGCACCGGCGCGCCGCCCGATACGGCGATCCGCAGCGAGGACAGGTCGCGGCGCCCGAGGTCGGGGTGGCCGAGCAGGGCGATCATCATGGTCGGCGCGGTACTGCCGATCACCGCGGCTCGCTCGGTCTCCAGCAGCTCCAGGACCAGGGCCGGGTCCCAGGCCAGCACCGGGACGTGCACGGCCCGGCGCTGCGCGGCGCCCAGCACCCCCATGCCGCAGCCCGCCGTATGGAACAACGGCATCGGGTTGACCAGCACCTCGCCGGGTTGCAGGCCGATCCGCTCGGCGTAGAAGCGAGCGTTGTTGGTCAGCCCGCGATGGTGCAGCTCGGCGCCCTTGGGGAAGCCGGTGGTTCCCGAGGTGTACTGGATCTGCGCGAGGTCATCGGGCCGCACGTCGGGCAGGGTGGCCCGGTCCGGCGCGGTGGCCAGGAAGTCCGCCCAGCCGGTGAAGTAGACCACCTCCCGGAGCGCGGGGACGCCGGGACGCACCTCGGCCAGGAACTGGGCCATCGGGCTGCGATACTCCGGGACCAGGAAGATCCCGGCCGCACCGGACTGGTTCAGCACGTGGGCCAGCTCGGACGGCCGGTAGGCCGGGTTGACGGTGACCAGGACCAGCCCGGCCAGCGCGGCGGCGTACTCCAGGATGATCCATTCGGGCAGGTTGGGCGCCCACACCGCGACCCGCTCGCCGGGGACGAACCGTGCGGTCAGGGCCCGGGCCGCCCGCTCGGCTTCGGCCAGCAGCTGGGCGTAGGACCAGCGCCGCCGCGCCCGCGGGTCGGGTACGCCCGCCACCATGGCGGGCTGGTCCGGGGCCGCGGCGGCCGCCGCGCGCAGCACCCCGCCCACCGTGGTCGGCTCGACCGGCGCCGACTGGTCAGCGGGCCAGTATGAGGTCCTCAGGACGCGAAACCCAACTCGGTCCAGCGGCGGAACACCTCGACCCGCTCGGCGGGCCAGGCGCCGTCGCAGGGCATGGTGCCGTCGGCTAGCCGGGCCAGGATGTCCGCGGCGTGCGCCTGGGCGTCGTCGCGGGACCACAGGTCGAAGGCGAACGTCATGGACTTGCGGTCGTGCTCGCGGAACAGCGGCTTGATGTGCGCCGCGAAGCTCACCGGCTCGTCGGGCCCGGGCAGCGGAACCGCGGCCTGATCGGCCGCATCGGTAGCCTGCGCGGGCTCCCGCGCGGGCTCTGTCGCGGGTGGGCAGGCAGGTCCCCAGTCCCAGGCGGGCGGCTGGCCAGCCGAATCGGATGGAGCACCGGCTCGCGACGTCCACTCCAGGAACGACGTGAGCGCCCCGCGGAACTGGGGGTCGGCGGGCAGCAGGGCCTCGTCGGCGGCCCGGCGGGCCAGTTCGACCCAGCGAGCGCGCTGCTGCTCGGTGAAGGCGGGCCGGGCGCCGGACGGCGCCGCGGCGGGCCCGCCGAACGCCGCGGCGAAGACCGCCGCCTCGCGCAGCGGGAGGTCGGGCGCCATGGTCGCGAACAGCGGCGCGAGCAGGTCGTCGGCGGGCACGTGCCGCTCGTAGAGCAGGCGGGTCATGCGGGCCAGCGCGGGCAGCCCGCCCGCCCACTCGAACAGGGTCGGCTCGGCGCCGGGCCGGGGCAGCGGATCACGGAAGTCGACGTACCAGTGCATGCCGCTGCAGAACGGCTTGTTCTGCGAGTGACCGCAGCGGCACAGGGCATAGTGCTCGCGGGAGGAGCCCGCGGCCCGGGGCACGTCGGTGCCGGCGGCGTCGGTCAGCGGCAGGCTCCCGGTCACCCGGTACGGGCCGTCCTGGGTGATCTCGATGGCCTGCTCGCGGACCCCGTGCCAGTCGGTCAGGTCGCGGGCCTCAACTCCGTCGAAACCCACGCTCAGCGCGCCGGACGGGCAGTCCCGCACGGCCCGGATCAGCTCGTCCATCCGGGCCCCGCTGGGCGCGACGAACGGCTCCTGGCTGGTCCGGAAGGCAACGGGCACGCGGTCGGTGCACAGGCCCGAGTGCTGGCAGATGCCCCGGTTGTCGAACACCGTGACCTGCTCGCCCGGGTAGGTGTCGCGCTGGTCGGGGACCCGCTTGGGGTCCTTGTCGTCGGTGAACCCGCTGGTGGCGTGCGCCCCGTCGCAGAACGGCTTCATGGCCGAAGCGGCGCACCGGCACAGCGCGAGCTGGGGCGGCAGGGTCAGCGCCTGCCCGAGGTGGTCGCGGACCACCGCGGCCTTGGTGACCAGGTAGGGGCCGTTCTTGGCGGTCATGATGCCGGGCTGCGTGTTCTCCAGCTGGTCGGCCAGGGCGGCGATCCGGCCCGGCCGCTCCCCCGGCGCGGCCTGGCGGACGGCCAGGTCCTGCAGGGCCGCGGCCGCCTCGAGCAGGCCGGGCGGGGCCGAACGCCCGTACTGCGCGCGCAGCCGGGTGACCAGCAGCGCCGCGTCCCACAGGGACCAGGGTTCAGCGGGGTTGGGCAGGCCGTCGTCGGCGGGGGCCGGATCGACGGCGGGCAGGTCCCCCGACAGTTCCTCCGACAGGGGGCGGAGCACGCTGTCTACCAGGCGGGTGGCCGTCCGGACGTCGGGTTTGCTGGCCACGATGAAGGTCGCGACGGAGCACATCAGGTCGCCCAGGTTGGACTGCAGATCGCTGGCCTGACCGGTGACAGCACGGCCCGTTCGGTAAAAATCTAGGGCGCGGGACATCAGTTCGTCGGTGACCGGCCCAGCCGGGGCCGGGGTTTCGGGCAGGTCAGAGGCCGGCAGGTGGGCCTCGAGGGAACCGGCGATCTCGAGCAGGCTGGACTGGACCGTGCTCAGGCCGCCGGCCACGTCCGGGGCGCACGGGACGCCGGGCTCGCAGAAGTCGGCGGCCTGGCGGAGGCGCTCGCTGAGCAGGATCCAGGCCGCCTCGCGGTGCGGGAGCACGGTGTCGGACTCGTAGAACAGCTCGAAGCTGGGCCGGCCGTGCGGCCCGGGTAGTCCGGCCCGGCCGGGAGCGTGGTGACCAGGTCGCCGAGCGGCTTGATGACGTTGAACATGAGCGCCACGGTGGCGTCGGACAGCGCCTTGAGCTGGGCGTCGGTCTCCTCGGTGTGCGCGAAGAAGCGCTGCAGCATGAGCAGCAGGGCCTCGTAGGTCACGTTGAACAGGTCCATGACCTGCCGGGCCAGCGGGTCGGTGACCAGCGGGACGCCGGTGTCGTGTTCGCTGGGCCGGACGTTGACCGTGACCACCGGCCGGGCCGGCTGGAAGGCCGGGTTGGCCTCACGGAGCTGGGTGTACTCGTCCATGATCTCGACGAACTGGCCGAAGTGCGCGTCCTTCCAGTGCCCGCGCGGGCCCTCGCCCTGCTCGAGGATCTCGTCGATGGCCTGCTGCGCCGACTCGGCGCCGGTCACCGCGACCAGCTCGGGCCAGCTGAAGTACTGCTGGGTGGCCTGGGCCCGCGGCGGGCCGACGAACAGCCGCCGCTCACCGAACTTGTCCGCCAGGTGCGTGAACCCGGCCTCGATCGACCGGTACAGGTGCCCGACGGTCTTGAAGTCCTGGCTGCGCGGGACGATCTCGCCCTGGGTCATGACCGGGGCGGCGCGGCCGTAGGCGGCCATCCCCTCCGCGTCGTCCAGGTCGTAGGTTTCCGGGCGCTCGAGGAACATGAAGTGCTGGAGCGCGGGCTCACCGAACGGCAGCAGGGCCAGGTGCACGCCGGCCGGGTAGTGGCTGGCGGGGTGCGGGAAGTTCGGCCGGGACAGGTGCGGGGCGCCGCCGATGGCGGACAGCAGGTTCTGCACCAGGGACAGGTGCAGCATCTCCTGGGTGGCGATGTGGCTGATGCGCTTGCGCCAGCGCTGCACGGCTTGCGCTTCTTCGGGGCTCAGGCCCTCGGCTTGGGACTGCTTCAGCGAGAACGCGGCGTACAGGTACTGGCACATGATGCCGTGCTCGAGCTCGGCGGCCTCGCAGAGCATGTAGTACAAGGCCTCGCGGTGCTCGATCACCAGCGGCGCCTCGGGCGGAGCCAGGCCGCCGCGGGTGGCGATGACTTGGGCGAGTCGTCCCCCGGTCTGGTTTTCGCTCATGGTGTTATGGGCCTCCCTCGTGGCCCTATTGTGACCAATTTTGCGGTGATCGCGGGGCGCCTGGGGTTGCGCTCTGGACGAACAGCCCGGATTAGCGGAGCTGCCAGGCGGGGCCTTCGGGGGTGTCGGTGACCTGGACGCCGAGGTCGTCGAGCCGGACGCGGATCTGATCGGCGCGGGCCCAGTCGCGTTCCTTGCGGGCCTGGGTCCGGTCGGCCACGAGCTCGGAGATGGCGTGCCGTTGCCTTTCGGTCAGGTCTTCGGCCGCGCGGCGCTGGTCCAGGTCGGCGGGGTCGAGGGTGGCCAGGCCGAGGCCGAGCAGCGCGTCGGCGGCGGCGGTGACGGCGCGCAGGCCGTCCGGGGTGAGGTCCGGGTCCTTTAGCGCGTCCTGCAGGGCGGCCAGCAGCCGCGGGGTGCTGAAATCGCTGGCGATAGCCGCGTCGATCTGGTCCAGGACGCGGGCGGCGGCCGGGTCGGCGGTCTCTTCGGCGGCGCCCCGGGCGACGTCCAGGGTCTCGGCGGGCGGCAGCGGGCGCAGCGGCTGGACCCGCGCGACCAGCCGGCGCAGGGTGGCCTGGGCCGCGTCGATGGCGGCGGTGGTGAAGTCGAGCTGGCTGCGGTAGTGGCCGCCGAGCAGGAACAGCCGGTAGGCCGCCGGGTGGTAGCCGGCCGCGGTCAGGTCGGCCAGCCGCGGCGCGCCGCCCGCGGACTTGGCCATCTTGGCCGCGCCGAGCTGCAGGAACTCGTTGTGCAGCCAGTACCGGACCCACGGTAGGCCGTCGGCCAGGAACGCCTCGCTCTGCGCGATCTCGTTCACGTGGTGCAGCTCGCGGTGGTCCACCCCGCCGGTGTGGATGTCGAAGTGCGGGCCGAGCAGCGCGATGCTCATCACCGAGCACTCCAGGTGCCAGCCCGGCACGCCCCAGCCCCACGGGGAATCCCAGCGCAGCACGCGGCGGCGGCCGGGCTCTTCGGTCCGCCACAGCGCGAAGTCGGTCTTGTTCTGGCGACCTTCCACGTGCTCGACCCGGGCGGCCTCGCGCTGGCCCTCGACGTGCAGCTGGGCCAGCTCGCCGTAGCGGGGGTCCCGGGCGGTGTCGAAGTACAGGCCCGAGGGCAGGCGATAGGTGTAGCCGCGTTCCTCCAGGATCTGGGCGAACTCGATCATCTGCGGCACGTACGCGCTGGCCCGCGGGTACTGATCGGCGGGCAGGACGTTCAGCGCGGCCAGGTCGTCGAAGAACGCCCGGGTGTAGAACTCGGCGATCTCCAGAACGGAACGGCGTTCACGCGCCGCGGCCACCTCCATCTTGTCCTCGCCGGTGTCGGCGTCGGAGACCGCGTGCCCCACGTCGGTGAGGTTGACGATGTGCCGGACCGCGATGCCCTTCCAGCGCAGCGCGCGGCGGACCGTGTCGGCGAACACGTAGGCGCGCATGTTGCCCAGGTGCGGGTAGGCGTACACGGTCGGGCCGCAGCTGTACATGCCGGTCACGTCGCCGGACGGGATGAAGTCCTCCACCCGCCGCCCGAGCGAGTTGTACACGCGAAGCTGATGGCCGTTCGTCACGGTCCCCCAGGCTACCGGTGGAGATGCTGGCCGGGGTCAGGCCCGGCAGGTGATCTCCAGGCCGTCTTGTTCGGGGAAGGGGATCGACAGGTAGCCGTGGGCCGGGTCGCGGACGTAGGACAGATAGTCGGGCATCTCGGCGGCCAGGGATACGGTGTCGTCGGCCACGACCAGGGCGCCGGGGGTCAGCCGCGGCTCAAGCAGGCGCAGCACCGGCAGGTAGAGGTTCTTCCAGCCGTCCAGCAGGACGAACCCGACCGGACCGGGCAGGTCGGCCAGGGTTTCCCGCGCGTCGCCCTCCCGGATCGTGACCACGTCGGCCAGGCCCGCTTCGGCCAGATGGGCCCGGGCCCGGGCCGCCTTGACCGGGTTGAGCTCGGTACTGACCACGTGACCGGTGCCGGTGTCGCGCACGGCGGCGGCCAGGTGGATGGTGGATATGCCGAACGACGTGCCGAATTCGACCACCAGGGCCGGCTGGCTCGCGCGGACCAAGGTGTAGAGCAGCCGGCCGCCTTCGGGCGAGACCGGGATGTACAGGTCGGCGAAGGCGTCGGCCTTCTCGTGCGCGGACAGGCCGCGTGGGCGGTCTTTGAGGCGCTCGTTGATCGCGGGCCAGTGCGCGTCGTCGCCGTCGGCGGCGGCGTACAGGCGGTCGAGCAGCGGGCGGACCGGGGGTGAGCTCAGCGAGTTCGGCACGGTTCCAGCCTAGAGACGTGTCGGGGCGCCGCATCGGCGGCGCCCCGAGATGCAGCGGAAGCTCGCTAGTTCTGGTTGCCCTGCTGGTCGGTGCCCAGAAGCCCTCGGCGTGCTGCTCGGCGCCCTCGATCTGGCTGTCGTACTTGCCGCCGGTCTTGTTCTCGGCGAGTTCCTCGACCTCGTGCAGGCCCTTGTCCACGATGTCACCGTGCTCGTGGGGCCGAGTTGGGAGGCACGAACCACGGCCCGTTCGGACTAAAGGGTTTTAAGAGCCGTACGGGGCCGGGCGTTATCGCAGGCCGGAAGATAACGGCGCGCCTTGTTCGGGCACGGGCCGTAGCATTTGGGTGTCCGGTTCGCCGTCAGACGGGAAGGTGCCATGAGGATCGACAACAGTCCGGCCCGGGGGATGCGGGATCTGCTGCCCGCTGACGTCGCGGTCCGTGACCATGTGCTCGATTCGGTCCTGGCGGTCTACCGGCGGTTCGGGTACCAGCGGATCGAGACCCCGGCGCTGGAGGACATCAACCGGCTGCAGAGCGGGGACGGCGCGGACAACGAGAAGCTGGTCTACGAGGTGCTGCGGCGCGGGCTGCCTCTTGAGGTCGCTGCCGCGACTCCGCTGCGGGAACTGGTGGACCTCGGGCTGCGGTACGACCTCACGGTGCCGCTGACCAGGTTCTACGGTCACAACCACGCGGCCTTGCCGACGCCGTTCCGGTCGTTGCAGGTGGGGCCGGTGTGGCGGGCCGAACGGCCGCAGAAGGGCCGCTACCGGCAGTTCTACCAGTGCGACATCGACATGATCGGCGAGCCTTCCGTGCTGGCCGAGGCCGAGCTGATCGAGGCGACCAGCGAGGCGCTGGCGGCGATCGGGCTGAGCGGGACGACGATCCGGCTGTGCGACCGGCGGTTCTGGTCTTCGCTGGCGGCCGAGGTTGGCGTGCCGGCGCCGGATCAGATGGCCTTCTTTATCACGCTGGACAAGCTGGACAAGATCGGCTGGGACGGGGTGCGGGCCGAGCTTTTGGAGCTCGGGCTGTCCGCGGAACAGGTAGCCAGCGTGGAGGAGAAGATCCGCGGCCTGCAGGACCTGCCCGCCGATCGGCTGGGCGCGGCGCTGGCCGACGCGCTGCCGGGCCTGGCCGGGCCGGTGATCGAGGACCTGGTGACAGTGGCGTCCGCGCTTGACCGGCTGGCCCAGGTCCGCAAGCTGAGCTGGGAGTTCGACCCGACGCTGGTGCGCGGGATGGGGTACTACACCGGGCAGGTGTTCGAGATCACCCACCCGGACATGCCCAGCTCGGTGGCGGGCGGCGGGCGTTACGACAAGCTGATCGGCAAGTCGCTCGGGCAAGACGTGCCGGCCTGCGGGTTCTCCCTCGGGTTCGAGCGGATCGTGGACCTGCTGGCCCGGCGCCCGGCGCGGGACGCGGTGGCGGTGCTGACCGAGGCGGACGTGCCGGTGACGGACGCGCTGGAGGTGGCGCGAGAGCTGCGCGGCGTCTTCGCGGGGCAGGTGGTCGAGACGGTGCGGCGGAGCGGGAAGTTCGGGGCTCAGCTGAAGCGGCTGGAGGCGGCCGGGTTCAGTTCGTTCGTGCTCGTGCAGATGTCGGACGGCGTGGTCGTTCGCGGGGAGCAGCGGGCACTGAGCGGGGCCTGATGTTCCGCGACGTCCCGGCCAGCGAAGACCCGCCGGCCCACGACGGCCGGGAGACCGTGCGGCGAGTGATTCCGCTGTTCCGGCCGTACCGGGGGGGTGGCGTTCGTCATCGGGCTGATCGTGCTGACCTCGACGGTCGGCATCGTCAACCCGCTGCTGATCCAGGCGGTGTTCAACAAGGCGCTGTTCGTCCGGGGCGGCCCTAAGCTGGGGCTGCTCTACGTGCTGGTGGCCATCATGGCCGCGGTGCCGGTGGTCAACGGGGCGATCGGGATCCTGCAGACCTACGAGACGACGCGCGTCGGGCCAGGACGTCATGCGGGACCTGCGCGACCGGCCACGACCGCCTCGACGATCCTGGCCAACGTGGTCACGTTCGTGTCGTCGATCGTGGCCATGATCATCATCAGCTGGCCGCTGACCATCGTCTCGGTGTTCACCGTGCCCGCGTTCTTCTGGCTGACCAAGAACGGTCGGCCAGCGGCGCCGGCGCGTGTCGCGCTCCACGCAGGAGGCGCTAGCGGCGATGAGCGCGCTGTCCGAGGAAACCTTGTCGGTGTCCGGGGTGCTGCTGGCCAAGGTGTTCGGGAATCAGCAGCGTGACATGGGGCGGTACCGCGCGGAGAACCAGCGGCTGGCCGACCTGCAGGTGCGGCAGCAGATGATCGGCCAGGGGTTCTTCGCGGTGGTCCAGGTGTTCCTGTCGATCACGCCGGCCGCGATCTACCTGATCGCGGGGTTGCTGCTGGCGCACGGGCATCCGATTTCGGCCGGCACCATCGTGGCGTTCACCACGCTGCAGACCCGGCTGTACTTCCCGATCGGGCAGCTGCTGCAGGTGTCGGTGGAGCTGCGGTCGTCGCTGGCGCTGTTCGACCGGGTCTTTGAGTACCTGGACGTGGTGCCGGACATCGTGGATGCGCCGGACGCGGTTTCGCTGCCTGGTGCTTCAGGCGCTGCCGGGCGCGTTGCGCTGGTGGACGTGCACTTCCGGTATCCGGGGGTTGCTACGGAGGCGCTGGCGGGGGTGTCGCTGGCGGCCGATCCTGGTCAGCTGGTGGCGCTGGTGGGGCCGAGCGGGGCGGGGAAGACCACGATCAGCTACTTGATTCCGCATCGCGCACCGGCTGTCCACGATCGTCAACGCCTACCTGATCAACGTGATCGACGGCGGGCGGGTGGTCGAGTCGGGGACGCACCAGGAGTTGCTGCGGGCTGGTGGGCTGTATGCGGGGCTGTACCAGAGCAGTTCGACGGCGGGCGGGTGCAGTGGCGGTGCTCGGACGGGGATGTGCTGGTGGACGGGAGCGTTCGGCAACGGGCGGCGCCGGCGGCGCAGTCGGCGTAGGGCCTGGGTTTGGGCGGCTTTGCGGCGCGGCTTTTGCTGCGGGAGAGGGTTTTTGCTGCGGGCAAGGGGCTTTGCTGCGGGCGACGGGCTTTTGCTGCGGGCGACGGGCTTTTGCTGCGGGCGAGGGTTTTTGCTGCGGGCGAGGGCTTTTGCTAGCTAGCGTGGCTTTCGTTGTGGAGCGGGATTATGCGGTGGGCGGTAAATTGGCCACGGGAGGCGCTGTGGCCACAATGGCGCGAGCGTTTTCCCTTAGGACGCCCGGGTTGGAGCATATGGTTGTGGCAACCTAATGGCTAGAGACGTTAGGTTGCCACAATCATAGGTGCTGGCGGACTTTGGTTAGTGGTACATCTATAGATATCAGCTAATCATTGTCCCCACCAGTAACAGTGGTTCGGATGCGGTCGACGACCTGGTTCGCTTCGTCCTCGGTGATCTCGATGAACTCGTTTAGCAGATCGCCACGCTCGGCTGAGACCAATGAAGCGCTGCGCTCCCAGATGAGATCTGCGGTAAATGCTTCGTCACGCTTGCCGCCGGCCTCGAAGTAGATGCGCCGGAGCACCCCGGCCGGCTTCTCCCGGCTGCTCAGATCATTCACGATGGCGTAGTAGGTAATCTTATCTGCCATCTGAGCCTCTCTTTGGGTAGTCGGGAATCTCGGCGGCGCCAGGTGGAATCGGTACCTCACCAGCAACCTTGGTTTGAAAGGCTTCTAGCACAAGCTCCTCGAACTTATCGGCCTTCATGGTGCGCAACCGCTCATAGGCGCTGTGCGTGATCTGCTTTGCTTCGAAACTGATACGCGTGTGAAACTGCACCTCGAAACGCTGGCCGGTGCTCTGATCGATCCACTGGCTGTTGATTCCCTTGTACAGCTTATCGGCCCAAGAATTCTTAAGCCTGTCAAGCTTAAAGCCTTGATCTTGCAGGCGTTCGATGTCTGACGAAACACTTCTTGTGTAGCGAGTCTCATCGTATTGAAAGGTGTATCGGATCGCATCGGGAAGATGCGAAACCGCCTCCTCCGGAGAGAAGCGAAGCTCCTTGATCATTCCGTGAACTTTTTCTTTGATGCGGTCGCGGCCTTTGCGGCAGTGCTCGAGGCCGATCAGGTGCCGGTCCGGGGTTTGGCTCTCCACGGCGCGCAACGCTGGTGAGATTTTCTCTCGCTCGCGTTCTGCGATGCGGTCGCACTCGGCTTCTACTCGGGCGCTGTCGGCTGGTTTGAGGGATCTGCTGGTGTCTGGTGGGGGGCGGTCTTCGGGGGGCCATCTTCTTTTGTATTCGGTCCACATCCAGCGGGAGATTTCGGCGGTCTCGGCCCAGGTTTGCTGGATGCGATTGGCGGGTGCTGATGGGTTGGTCCGTTCGGCGTAATATTCCTGGCGGTGGCGGGTCTCGGACCTGGGGTGATCAGGGGGACGGTCGGGGGACGGCGGGGCGGGGTTAGCGGGGCGGTCGATGGACACCGGACCTCGCTACGGGCGGGCGATATGTCGCGCAAAGAGACCAGGCCATGACGATAGGTAGCTTATCGGACGCATGACGTCAGACGGCGCGGGTTGGGAGGGGTCGGCTGGGGTTTACAGATCCAGGCTGGTGCCGGGTTCGAGCCGGGCGACGGGGATGGCGGCCGGGGCGGCGGCCAGGGAGAGCATCCGGGTGAACAGACCCAGACCGTTGTCGTTGAGGATCGCGTCGTGGATGGCGTAGCCGCGGGCAGGCCCGACGGCGCGGAAGTAGTCGATCATCTCCCCCGCCTTCAGCCAAGGGGCGCTGATCGGGACCAGCAGGGTGCCGACCGGGTCTTCGGGGATGGTGAACGAGTCGCCGGGGTGGAACAGCTCGTTCTCGACCAGGAAGCCGGTGTTCACGACCAGCGGGATGTCCGGGTGGATGAGCGCGTGGTCGACGCCGTAGACGTGCACGGTGAAGCCCGCCACGTCCAGCGCGTCGCCGTGCTGGACCTCGTGCACCCGGTCGCCGAACTCGGCGAACTGCGCGCAGATCGACTGGTTGGACCACAGGGTCAGGCCGGGGTCGCTGGACAGCGCGGCGCGGATGGCGTCGGCGTCCAGATGGTCCGGGTGCTCATGGGTGACCAGGACCGCGGCGGCTCCGGCCAGGGCCGCGGGCGCGTCGCTCCATCCGCCGGGGTCGATGACCAGGACGGTACCGTCCTTTTCCAGCCTGACGCACGAATGACCGAGTTTGGTGAACCGCATCGCGAGCCTCCTGTCCAAAAGCCTCACGATACTGCTGGGTCAGGCGTGAGCCGGCACCTGTTCGGCATAGTTCGCGGCTACTTCGACGGCCGCGCGGAC
Organism: uncultured Actinomycetes bacterium; assembly: GCA_963787645.1. Classification (GTDB taxonomy): domain Bacteria; phylum Actinomycetota; class Actinomycetes; order Streptosporangiales; family Streptosporangiaceae; genus Palsa-504. The sequence goes on from CAWBDS010000011.1 coordinate 480,761, forward strand.
GAAGGCGGCCACGGGGCGGGAGCGGCTGGTGTCCGGCCAGGCGGCGACGACCTCGCTGGGGCTCAGGTCGGCGACCGGCACGAAGACCAGGCCGGACGCTCCGCTGTGCTGGCTGGCCAGGGAAATCGGCACGTAGGCGACGGCGTTGCCGAGCGCCACGGCGTCCAGGAGCTGGCTGATGTCGTTGATCTCCGGGCCCGGGCGGCGGTCGGGATCGGAGTTGCCGCCGGTCCAGTAGGCGGCAGCCGCGGGGTCGGGCTGGCCCGGCCCAGCGCGGCATCGGTTCACCGGCCAGGTCGGCACGGCGCAGTTCGGCCCGGCCGGCGAGGGGGTGGCGGGCGGGTAGCACCGCGACGCGAGGCTCGGTCAGCAACGGTTCGCTGTCCAGGCCGTGCCGGTCGAACGGGGCGCGCAGGATCGCGACGTCGGCGGCGCCGGCACGGACCGCGGCGGCGGGCCCGCCTGGATGGCCGAACAGCAGGTGTACCTCGGGCACCAGCGGGTCCAGGGCGTAGCGCTGGATGATCCGCTGGAGCAGGTCTGTGCCGGTGCCGGGCTTGACCGCGACGGTGAGCCGGACGGGCTGGGCGCCGGCCCGGCGGGCACGCTCCACCGCAGCGCGGGCCGACTCGACCGCGATCCGGCCGTGCTCGAGCAGGACGGCGCCGGCCGGGGTCAGGGTGACCCGGCGGCTGGTGCGATCGAGCAGCCGGACGCCGAGCTTGCGCTCGAGCTTGCCGATAGCCGCCGAGAGGGGTGGCTGGGCCAGGCCCAGGCGGGCCGCCGCCCGGGTGAAGTTGAGCTCTTCGGCGACGGCGATGAAGTAGCGGAGTTCGCGCAGCTCGACCTCATCCATACGCGCAGTGTATGGAACGACGGTAACGTTCTCGGAACCGTGCGGTCGTAGGGTGCCGCCATGGGGCGGATGCGGGCAGCGGGTGCCAAGCCGGCGCTGGCGGTGGCGGGTCTGCTGACCGTACTGCTGGCCGTGGCGTTGTGGCCGCTGGACGTGATGGCCCACCTGAACCCGGCCACGGGCGTGCCCGAGACGCTCGCCCTTACAGTGCCGTTCGCCGTGGTCGGCTTGATCGTGGCCCGGCGCCAGCGCGGCAACCCGATCGGGTGGCTCATGCTGGCCTTCGCGGTCTGCTTCTTGCTGACCACGGATGCCGGGTCGTACGACCTCGCCGATTACCGGTTCGGCCGGGGCCCCACCTATCGGTGTGAATGAGCCAGCACGGCTGACGCCTGATCTATATCCGCAGTGTATGGAACGACAGCGAACGCGTCCTTCTCCCCCGGGCGGCGGGCGGCTGTACTGGGCGGCATGGATATCGCTAATCGTCTCAGCGGCAAGGTGGCCCTGGTGACCGGCGGCAGCCGCGGGATCGGGGCCGAAATCGTGCGCCGGCTGGCCGCCGAGGGCGCCGACGTCGGTTTCACCTTTAATACGGGCCAAGACGAGGCCGAGGTGGTGGCTGGGCAGGTACGGGGCTTCGGCCGGCGGGTGCTGACCATCCGGGCGGATCTGGCCCAGGCCGCGGCCCCGGCGGGGGTGGTGCGGACGGTGATCGGGGAGTTCGGGCGGCTGGACATCTTGGTCAACAACGCCGGGATCACCCACTGGGGGGCGGTGGCGCAGACCTCGGCCGAGGACTTCGACCGGCTGATCGCCGTCGACGCGCGGGCGCCGTTCCTGATGATGCGGGCGGTGGCGGACGCGCTGGCCGACGGCGGGCGGGTGGTGAACATCTCCTCCGGCGTCACGGCCACCGCGGTGGCGGGCATCGCGCTCTACTCGGGCGCGAAGGCGTTCCTGGACCAGGTCACGCGGGTGGCCGCGGCCGAGTTCGCGGAGCGCCGGATCACAGTCAACGCGGTGGGGCCGGGGAGCACGGCTACCGGGCCGTTCGGGCAGCTTACCGACGAACAACGGGCCGTGGCCGGGGCGGCGTTCGGCCTGGGGCGGATCGGCGAAGCGGCGGACACGGCGGCGTTGGTGGCTTTTCTCGCCTCAGAAGATGCCAGCTTCATCACTGGTCAAGTCATCTACGCGGCTGGCGCTCAGCGTGGGCCCGTTCGCCTCGATCGCTTACCGGAGTGAAACCGGGAATCCATTTCGCTAGAGCGTGGTGAAACCCGGGTTTGGGGTATCCACTTGGCCGGAGTAGCCGGTTGCGGCCGGCGCGAGCGGGGTGAAACTGGCAATCCACCACACCCAAGGGTGGTGGAACCCGGGTTCCACCACCCTAGGCTTCGCGGGCGTAGCACATCACGAAGCACGCTGTGCTCCCTTGCAACGCCGACACCACCGGTAAACCGCCCGCGGCGCGAACCGCGCGACCCGCCGAAAGGCAGCCGCCGACTAGACCGGGATTCCTCAGCCACTCTGCTCAACTGCATATCCCGGACCCGGTTTCATCTCGCTTGGGGATTTGCAGCTGGTGAGCTAGGCGGTGCTCTGGGGCAGGAGTGCCTTGGTGTGGCGGGGGTTGAGGGGCTCGCCGCAGGCCTCGCAGACGACCTGCGCGGCAAGCTGGTGGCCGCAGTGGTGCTCGACGACCAGGGGCGGGCCGTCCTCGCCGGCCAGGTACTGGTCGCCCCAGCGCATCAGGGTGACGATGACCGGGTAAAGGTCGCGGCCCGCCTTGGTCAGGTAGTACTCGAAGCGGGCCGGGTGCTCGCTGTACGGGCGGCGTTCGAGGATCCCAGCGCCGGTCAGGGTGCGCAGGCGGGCGGCCATGGTGTCGCGTGGCGCTCCGGTCTGGCGGACCATCTCGTCGAACCGGCGGTTGTTCAGGAAGATCTCGCGAATGGCCAGCAGAGCCCACTTCTCGCCCACGATGTCCAGCGTGCGGGCGATCGAGCAGGGACGCGGTTCGGTGGTCACGTCGTCGAGTTTACCTCATCAGTTGGATTTCTGGACCCGCTAGGTTATGGTGGGTCCAGAAATCAGACTTACCCCTGAGGAGGGCTCCGTGAGCTCGGATTCTCGGCGCGTCACCGCGGTGGTCGGGGTGCTGGCGCTGGCGGTGTTCATGTCCAGCCTGGACCTGTTCATCGTCAACCTGGCGTTTCCCTACATCGCCAGGCAGTATCCGGGCACCAGCCTGAGCTCGCTGTCCTGGGTACTGAACGCGTACACGATCGTGTTCGCCGCGGTGCTGGTGCCCGCCGGGCGGTGGGCGGACCGGATCGGGCGGCGACGGCTGTTCGTGGCCGGGCTGGCGGGGTTCACGTTCGGGTCGGTGCTGTGCGGGGTGGCGCCAGGCGTCGGGCTGCTGATCGGGGCCCGGGTAATCCAGGCGGCCGGGGCGGGCGCGATGGTGCCCGCGTCGCTGTCGCTGCTGCTGGCCGCGGTGCCGGCGGCCGGACGGGCCAAGGCGCTGGGCACCTGGTCGGCGCTGGGCGCGCTGGGCGCCGCGCTCGGTCCGGTGATCGGCGGGAGCCTGGTCCAGGTCAACTGGCGGTGGGTGTTCTGGATCAATGTGCCGGTCGGGCTGGCCGCGATGGTGCTAGCCGCGCGGGTGGTGCCGGAGAGCCGGGATCCGGGGTCGCGCGGGCGGCCGGACCTGCTGGGCGCCTTGCTGCTGGCGGCTTCGGTGGGGCTGGTGGCGTACGCGCTGGTGCAGGCGCCGAGCTGGGGCTGGGGTTCGGCCGGGTTCCTGGGGCTGCTTGTTGCTTCGGCGGCGTGCGGGTACGGCATGATCTGGCGGTCGCGGCGGCACCACTCGCCGGTCATCGAGCTGGAGTTGCTGCGGTCGCGCACGTTCAGCGGCGCGTTCGCGGCTTCGATCCTGTACTACGCGGGGTTCGGGGCGTTCGTGCTGAGCGCGGTGGAGTTCTTGACCGGCGTGTGGCGGTACTCGGCGGTGGACGCGGGGCTGGCCATCGCGCCGGGGCCGCTGATGGTGCTGCCGTTCGCCCGGCTGGTGGCGCCGCGGCTGGCCGCAGTCCTGGGCGGTCCTGGGCGGGTGGCGGTGATCGGCTGTCTGGTCAACGCGGGAGCGCAGCTGTTGTGGCTGGTGTCGATACAGGCGTCTGCGTCGTATGTGACCCACTTGCTGCCGGCCCAGCTGCTGGGTGGCGCCGGGGTGGGGCTGAGCATCCCGTCGCTGCTCGGGGCGGGTAGCGCGTCGCTGACGCCGGGGCGGTTCGGGACCGGGAGCGGGATCTTGAACACCGGGCGGCAGGTGGGCACGGTGCTCGGGGTGGCGGGGCTGGTGGCCATCTTGGCCCGGGTTTCTCCGGCCGATCCGCTGCCGGCGTACCGCAGCGGGATCGTGCTGATCATCGGGTTCTTCCTCGCGGCGGCGGCGGTGTCGGCGGGGCTGCTGACCGGGCGGACGGTTCCGGCGGCGGAACCTGTCGCGGTTACGGCGGCGCAACCTGTCGCGGTTCCGGCTGCGCAACCTGTCGCGGTTCCGGCACCGGTTCCGGCACCGGTTCCGGTGGCGGAGGAGCCTGATGCGGTTCCGGCTGCGGGGGGTTAGACATCCCGGGCTCGATCGCGTCGGCGGCGGCTCGGATGATGTTCCAGAGCGGGCTGCCGGTGCGTTCGTAGTAGATGCGGCGCGCATCGTCCGGGCGGTCTTCGGTCAGCATGCCGAGGCGGACCAGCCGGCCGAGTTCTTTACCGGCCTGGCCCTGCGGAATCACCTCGCGGGGCGGCTCGGACTGGTAGAAACGTCCCTTGTCATGCCGGACTATCCAGAGAGCCAGCGCCAGCCGACAAGGCCGCCCGAACAGCAGCTTGCCCACCTCGTCGACATCCACCAGCGTGTCCCTCAGACCGAAACTAGTATCCACTATCTAAAATCTAGATAATGATAAATTGGTCCTGGGACGAGTACAGCACGGGGTGGCCGAACCTAGCCAGTCCGGCGGCTCCCGTGCCTGTCGGCCAGGCAGTACCGGAGGCCATGCTGCCCGCCGGCCAGGCGGTACCCGGAACCATGGCCGCTGGCCAGGCGGTACCGGGGGTCATGCTGCTCGGGGTCCGGGTCACCGCGTATGCGGTCATCAACGTCGCCGAGCATCGGCGGCGCGCAGCGGCCGGGATGGGCGCGGTCACCCGGCCGGCCTTGCTGGACCGGTTGCTGGACCTGCCGGCCGGCGCGCCCGTGATCGATCCGGTGGTCTGGGCGGAGACAGCAGACCAGCCGCCGGGAATCCTCGACCGCGGTGCCGACGGCGCGAGCGTGACCAGGTGGCTGGAGTCGCCGCTGACCATTGCCGACATCGTGGTCCAGGCGGCTGCGGGCCGGGTCCTGCGGGCGGTTCAGGAGGCCAGTTTGTTCGCGGGGTTCACCCGCCGGTGGGTAGCCGCGGGTGGCCGCGTGGCGGACACCACGCTGCTGGAGGCGAAGCTGTGCGGCGTCGGCCTGGTCGATCCGGACCGCCGGGTACTGCTGGCCGCCGAGAAGCCGGTTACCTTGACCAGGGACGGCTGGTTGTGGCTGCTCGAGGAGCAGGTCTACCGGCAGTGGCTCAGCGTACGGCTTGGAGGTCGTGGGACGGCGAGCCCAGATCCAGCCATTGACGCAACCAGGACTTGACCGGGAGGCTGATCCCGTCCTCGAGCAGGGCAGCGCTCATCTCGCCTCCGGCCTGGCAGGTTTCCCGCCACGCGGGCCGCGGCGCGGCGGCGAAGACCCGGCGCGCGATCCGCTCGGTGCTGGCCACGTTGTGGCGGCAGGCCAGGAGCAGGCAGGCCTGCAGATCGTCCTCGCACTGCCGGGTGATCTGCAGCAGGCTCTCACCGCAGCAGACCGGATCGTCGCAGCCCAGCACGTCCGAACGCCGGGCCCGGGCGAGCGCGGGGAGACTACTCGCCTTGACGTAGTCGTGCAGCGCGGGCACGAAGACCGACGGGGAAGCGTCCCGTTCCTGGCCAGACTCGGGCCGGCGCATGGGCAGCGGTCCATGCCGGGTATTCGCCGACCAGCCGACGAACCCGGCGAACGCCTGGTGGGCTACCGCGCCAATGACGGAAACGTCGCTGCGCAGCAGGACCACCGGCAGCGGCGCAAGCTCGCGAATCAGCGTCAGCAGGCCCGCGACGGCTCCGGCGAGGTCGAGGCCGTTGTAGGGATGCAGCAGAACGACCGCCACCGGACGGCCCGCCGCCCGGACCTCCTCGATGAGGCACGAAAGTCCCCTCCGGAGCCACCACGGCTCGACGGGCAGGACGACCAGGGTGGGATCGTCGATCAAGGCCCACCGGGCCAGCGCTTTGCGGAGCGCGGACCGGTCATCGTTCGGGATCCGGGGCGTGTCGGTGAGGATGAGCGGCACGCCCGCGACCTGCTGACGGCTCAGCCATTCGTCGTAGTCGAAGAGCGGCTGGCCATCGCGGTCAGTCGCGGAGCCATACGCGGCCGGATCGACCAGCACGCCCGGCGTGGTCGCGGCCAGTCTCGCGCCCCGGCGCCCGGGCACGACCGCTCCCCCGCAGGTAGCCACGATGGACCGGAGCAGGTCGACGGGGACGGATCCGCCCAGGTACGGATAGACCCCGGGGGCCAGGCTCGCGGCCAGCGGATGCGACGGGGCGGATACGGGATCGAGCTTCAAGCGGGTACCTCGACGAACCAGACAGAACGAACTGATCCGGATATTATCTGCCATCGGCCCCAAACCGGGACGACACGCCGGCTTGGGTTGTTACTTCCCGGTTAGCGGCGCAGTCCCTCGGTCAGCGATGAACTGATTGATGCGCTGCCATAGCCGGGCGGGCTGCTCGTCGGGGATGAAGTGGCCGGCGTCCGGGATCAGGCCGGTGTCGACGTGCTGGACGCCGGCGGCCCGGAAGCCGCGAGCGTAGGCGTCGATGTTCCCGCGGCTGGCCGCGCCGCGGAGGTACAGCACGGGCGTGTCGGCGGGAGGTTCGGCGGCAGCCAGGTTGTCGCGAGCGTCCTGGGCGAAGGCACGGTAGAAGTCGAAGCCGGCGGTAAGCGCGGTACCAGTGGCATAGGCCTGGGCGTACGCGGCACGCGCCTCGGATCCGATCCGGGCCGGGTCGGCGGCGAGCACGTCGAAGAAGTAGCCGAAGTACTCCTCCTGGCGGCCTGAGACGAGCACCTCGGGCAGCGCGGGGATGGCGTGGAAAGCGAAATGCCACAGGTAGGGGTTGGCCAGGACCTCATCCCACGGGTCAAGCCCCGGGATGACCACGTCGACGATGACCACGGCCGCGACGTCCTGGTAGCGGCGCAGGTAGGCGTAGGCGATCATGCCGCCGACGTCGTGGCCCACGATGACCGGCCGGGCCAGGCCGAGCTGGGCGATCAGGGTGTGGACGATGGCCGCTTGTTCGCGCTTAGAGCCGTCGGCCAGGCCGGCGGACTGGCCCACGCCGGGCAGGTCGACGGCCACGGTGCGGAACTGGTCCGCGGCCAGTTCCATCACCGGCTGCCACTCCGCCCAGGACTGCGGCCAGCCATGGAGGAAGACCACCGGCCGCGCCCGCGGGTCCCCCAGTTCGGCTACGTGCAAGGAGATCCCGTCGAGCTGGACCTGGTGGTGTCGGAAGTCAGGCATACGACATGTCTATCGGAACCAGACCGGCCGGGTGGATCCGCCTGCACGAGCTGACGGAGGTTACTGGACGCGGATCAGGCCGGTGACGGCGCGGCGGCGGGAACGGATGGTCTGGATGGTCAAGGTCGCGGCGATCAGGAGCACGATGGCCGCGCAGGGTAGCGCGAGGGCGGTCACGTCGGGCCGGTAGCTGACCGATGCTCCCGGGCCGGTGAATACGGACAGGTCCAGGGCGGGGCCGACCAGGGCGGGCAGGGCCAGCGCGCACCCGAGGGCGGCGGCGAACGCGGCCAGCAGCGCGGGCAGCGCCATGAGCAGGACCAGGCGGGTGTCGCGGTCATAGCCCATGACGGTCAGCCGGGCCAAGGTCAGTTCCCGGTCCCGGGCGCCCAGGGCCAGCCCGAAGATCAAGTTGAGCAGGGCCAGCCCGGCGCCGATCACCGCGGTCAGCGTCATCAGCAGCGCCGCCGCGTGCTGCAGCGGCGCGCTGCCCAGCCCGGTCAGCACGTCGCTGCGGAACGACAGCGTCGCGGGCGGCAGGTCCCGGCCGACCAGCCGGGACAGCGCGGCCCGGTCGATATGCGCGCCGGTGACCAGGCCCAGGTTCGGGGCCGGCTGGCCCAGCGTGCCGGGCAGGGTCCGCTGCGGCATCAGCACGAACAGGCCGCCGCCCGGCTCGGCCGGGGTCCGGGCTACGACCCCGGCCACCCGGATCTTGACCGGGCCCATCAGGTACTGCGAGGAGATCTGCACGACGCCAGTACCCAAGACCGCGGCCGCCGCCGGCGAGGCCAAGACCGGGATGACAGTAGTGGCGGTGACCGGGGCGCTGTCCGCGGGACCGAAGGCACTCACCGGGATACCCGGAAACGGGGTATCGGCGGTCAGCGCCGCGTAGCTTTGCGGGTCGACGGCGGCCACGTTGAGCTGGTGCTGCCCGAATGAGGTCTGCCAGGTGGTGGTCCACACCGCGGTGCTGTGCCGCACGCCCGGGACCGCGGCGATCGCGTTCTGCACCTGGGGGGTGATGTCGTAGGCGGAGCCGTTGGTGTCGATGATGGCGTCGGCGCCGGTGACCTGCCAGGAGTAGTTCACCTGCCCATCGGTGATCGAACCGTTGACCATCCCGCCGAACGCGGCCAGGGTCAGCGCCAGGACCAGCGTGAAAGCGGGCAGCGCGGTAGCCGTCCGCCGTTCGATGGCCCCGGCCAGGCCGACGTACCCGGCGACCCCGCCGCGCCGGCGCCGCCAGACGGGCAGCAGCGCGCGGATGGCCAGCGGGTACACCAGCATCGCGATCAGAGCGGCCGGGACGGCGACCAGGACCGGGGCGATGGTCAGGTACCAGTTGGTGACCCCGGCGGTGGACACGCCCTGGCCGCGGAGCACGAGCAGGCCCGCGGCCGCCCCGCCGCACAGCGTCACCCCGGCCACCATCCGCCGCTGGGCGGCCAGCGAAGCCCGCCGGGTCTTAGTTTCCGGGGTCAAGATCAGCGCCGGGTTAACCACCGGGACGGGCCGCCGGAACCGCCACACCGCGATCAGCGGCGGGCCGGCCAGGGCGACGGCCAGTACGGCGGCGGCCTGCTTCCAGCCGTCGGCCAAGCTGGTACCGGGCACGACCGCCAGCACCAGCGCCACCCCGATCACCGCGGCCGGGACCACCGCGGGCACCACGCCGGCCAGGACCCGGGCCGCGACCTGCCGGCTGGAGGCACCCCGGTGCCGGAGCAGGACCAGCTCATTATCGCGGCGGCCGACCACCATCCGGGCCGCCAGCACGATCACCAGCACGACGATCACCGCCAGGCTGGCGAACAGCAACAACAGCACCGACAGCACCGCCGCCTGAGCCGAGATAAAAGCGGTCAGCGTATTGGTCATCGGCTCGGTGATCGACAGGTCGGGCGCCACCGATTGCAGCCGGGACGAATAGGGCGACCCGGCGGCATTCGCGAGGGCGTTCGTGAAGGCCTGGGCCTGATCCGCGGTCACCCGGCTGAGGGCGAGGGGAAACTCCCATTCCAGTCGCATGTAGTCGCAGCCGCTGCTGGCCGACGGGCAGAACGCGCGCTGCAACGCGGCGAGCTGGCCCGGGTCGGCCAGGGCCCCGGTCAGGACGCTGAACTGGTCGGTGACCAGGTTCTCGGTCAGGTCGGGCCGGGCGACGAGCGGATCGGTGGTCCAGAAGGTGGAGGCCGGGTCGCGGGCGCGGACGATGGCGGTGACCAGGAGCTTGACCGGGCCATGGGTACTGCCCAGGGTCAGGCGCGAGCCGGGGTGCAGCGCGTATCGCGCCGCGACTTGCTCGGTGACCGCCACGCCCACGACACCGGACGGGATCGCGACGCCCGCGACCCGTCCGGCCATGACCCGGACGTCGCTGGTTAGACGGTCACGGTAGGTGACCTCGAGCTCAGGGTGATATCCGACCGGCAGCGGGCCCGTGCCGGCCAGCACGGCGTGCAGGTTGGTGGTCAGGCCGGTCCACCTGCCCGAGGCGAGCGGCACCGAGTCCGCCAGGCCGCTGGCCAGGGTGCTGGTAATGCCGGACAACTGGTCGTCGGTCAGGACCTGCTTTCCGACTAGAGCCTGGGCGACGGTGTTCCAGCTGGCGTCGACCTCGATGGCGGTGCCCTGCGGCCCGAGCCGGTTCAGCGCCTGGTGCAGCGCCTCGGTCCGCAGCCGCAGGCTGATCGCGGGGCCGGCCAGCGCGGCGAACACGCACCCGCACACCAGCAGGGCCAGCGCCAGCGTGCCGCCCGCCGCCGCGCCCGCGGCCCGGCCGCGCCCCCGGTGCCCTGGTCTTCTCCCGATAATCCGACTATCCAGCCAGTACGAACGAGACGGAAGCGCGGCCCGGGAATCTGTTGTCTTACTGTGTCCTGGTGACAGGTACCAGGCGGATGACGGGCAACTCGCGGTCGGTCTTGACCTGGTACTTGGTGAAGCGGGGGGCGGCGGTGATGACCTGCTGCCAGGCTTGCTCGCGGTCCGCGCCGTGGAGCTGCTCGGCGGTCACCGGGATCTTGCGGCCGTCGACCTCTATCTGGACCTGGTCGGGATGGGCGGCGATGTTGTAGTACCAGGCCGGGTTCCCCGTCGCCCCGGCCGCTGACGCCACGATCAGCCAGCTGCCGGCCGGGCCGGAAAAATAGCCGACCGGGACGCTGCGCTCGGCGCCGGTCTTGCGGCCGACCGTGGTCAGGACCAGGGCGTTGAAGCCCAGGAACTTAGCGCCGCCCTTGCGGACCCGCCCGGCCATCATCTTGTTCGCCCAGCGGGCTGCGAACCCGGATGGCTGCCGGGCGCCGCGAGTTCCGGCACGCGTATCGAAGGTCATGTCATGTTCTCCCTTTATGCTTGCGCGGCCGCCTGGGCGGCCCGGACCCGCCACGTGCCGGGGATCAGTTCCCCGGCGGCGCGGGCGGTTTCCAGTGCCGAGGACCACCACGCCAGGTCCTCGAGCATGATTTGCATGCGGATGTCCGTCTCGGGGTTGACCGGCTCGCCGTCGGCGTCGAACGCCTGGCCGACGAACGGGATCACCACAGTGTTGCGCAACGGGACGGCTTCGGCCTCGACGAGCACGTGAGCCAGGTGCTCGATGGCGCGTATCCCGGCCCCGACGCTGCCGCTGTAACCGACCGCCGCCACCGGCTTGTTCCGGAAGCCGTACGACAGCCAGACGCTGTCGATGGCATTCTTCAGGGCGGCGGGAATGCTGTGGTTGTATTCCGGCGTGATCATGATGAAGGCGTCGGCCTGCTTCACCTTCTTGTTCCAGGCCCGCACGAGCGGCTCGGAGTAGGTCGGGTCGGTGCGGTCGCCCATCGTTCCGGCGTGTTCGGTGAAGATCGGCAGCGGCCAGTCGCGCAGGTCGGCCAGCTCGACGTCGAAGCCGTCGTAGGCCCGGGCTCGCGAGAGGACCCAGGGCACCACCAGGTCCGCCGCGCGCCCGGGGCGCGTGCTCCCGACGATTACCAGTACCTTCGACATCCTTGCTCCATGGTTCACAATTGTTAATGGCGCAAATAATACGTGGCATTAACTATCTCCGACCTGTACTGTAATGGGGTGAGCGAGACGGCGCAAGCGGTCGCGGCGGGCGGGTCCGGCATCGGCCCGGACACCGACGCCGCCGCCGGGCTGGTGCAGCTCACCGCCCTGGTCCAGGCCGTCTACGCGCGGGTTTCCGAACGCCATGACCTGACTCCCGTGCAGGCCAGGCTGCTGTGCCACCTGCTCGACGGACCCCGGGGCATGGCCGAACTGGCCCGGTGCTTCGGCGTGGAGAAGGCGGCGCTCACCGGGCTCATGGACCGGGCCGAGCGGCGCGGCCTGGCTCAGCGGTCAGCTGTGCCCGGCGACCGGCGTGCCCTGCAGGCGACGCTGACCGAAGCCGGCTGCCGTACCGCGGCGGCCTTTCACGCCGAGATCGGCGTCGAGCTCAGTCGGCTCATCGCGCCGCTGGCGCCGGGTGACCGGGAGCATTTCTGCAGCACCGTGGCCGAGATCATCGCTCGCTGCCGGGCGTCGTCCGGGGATCACTGCTGATCCTTGGCTCTTTGCGAAGTGAGGTCCAGAGCTTGGTGGTGGCGTCGATAAAGCCGGCGCGGCGGTAGATCTGCTCCTCATCGGGCTCGGCTTCCAGGAAGACCAGGCCGATGCCGCGGGCGTGGGCGGTCCGGGCCAGGTAGGCGCTGATGGCGGAGGCGATGCCGCGACGGCGGTAGGCGGTCAGCACGCCGACGGCGGCGAGTTCTCCGACGCCGCCCGCGGCCTGCGGACTGGCGACGTCGACGAGGCCGGTGCCGGTCACAGTGCCGGAGGCGTCGTCGACGGCGATGGCGACGAGGCCGCCGCGCTTCACGAGGCGGGATAGCCGGGCGATGTCGTGCGGGCCGGGCGGATCGGGCACCTGGTAGGCGTGGTGCTGGACGGTGGCGGCCGCGGTGAGGTCGGCTTCACTGGCGGCTTGGCGGATGGTGATGCCGACCGGTGAGCGCGGCGTCAGCTGGTGGTCCGGGGTGGCGATCATGACCGGGGTCCGGCGCTCGACAGTGAACCCGGCGGCGGCCAGGACCGGCCAGGTGGCCGGTGCGCTTTCCTCGATGTATTCCATCCGGGGGATGCGCTGGCCGACTCGGAACAAGGCGATCAGGGCGTCGACGTCGGTGGCGGTGGGGCGGGCGTGGTGGTCGGGGACGGCGTAGTTGCGCATCGGGTCGTCGCTGTGCGCGTCCAGGCCGACGGTAAACGGGCCGGTGCGGCTTCCCGGCCGCTGGCCCATGGCAGCGCGCATGTAGGCGGCGATCAGCTCCGGGGCATGGGAGAGCGCGGTGGTGTCCATATCTGCGTGAGTCCTTTGCGTTCGGCTTTAGGGCATCGAGAAGGCTGGCCTGGTCTATGGGGTGGCCTCAGCCCTTCCGGAAGCGTCGAACGCGGTTAGGTCCAGCGTGACGCAGCGGTCCGCCCGGGGCAAGCTGTCCACGCGGGAGCGTTTCCGCGGAAACGTGTCTGTGGTTATGGTCAGCACGGCCCAGGCCAGCCGCTGGTGTGGCTCTTGTGGAGTGAGGTCAGGCGGCGACTCCGAGGCTGTCTGTGCGCGTGGTTGCGCAAGGATGTGGCGCTTCTGGGGAGCCGTCGGCGGCGCGGAGCATGATGTCCGGTCGCCTAGCGCTCACATTCCACCTCACCGGCCCCGCGGTAACCCTGGCGGCAACCATGTCGTTCAGCGGCCGGGCCCGGCGCCATGGCGGCGCCGGACCCGGTATGGACGAAGATGGCTGGCTAGCTGGTGATGGGGTAGATGTTTCCGGAGCGATCCCAGGTGGCGGTGAACGACTTGCCGGTCACCGCGCCCACGGTGTCGAGCGAGATGAACCCGCCGCCGGAAACCGGGTCGACCATGTTGATCGGGATGTTGCTGAACCCGCCGATGCCCTTGACGCTTCCGCCGGTGAGCTGGGCTTCATCCCCGCTCATGGTGGTGGTGCCGAAGTCGGCCAGTTCGGTGAGGAAGCACTTGGTTCCGGCGTTGTTGCAGAGCTCGGGCCGCTCGATGATCCATTCAGCCGAGGCCCGGGCGCAGCTCGCGCAGGTCGCCGAGGTGCTGCTGCTCTTGCCGGTCGAAAGGTCCGAGACGGTCAGCGTGAAAGTGCCGCTGGCGTAGCTGACCGACGCGTCGATGATGTCGCCGGCGTGCACGGCGAACACGTTCACCGAGTTGGCTGGGAACATCTCGTACCAGGCCTCGTACTTGGGTGTGGTGTTACCGGTGCCGCCGCAATGAGCGAAGGTGCCGTCCTGCTCGACCGTGTCGGTGTTGTAGCCGTCTAGGCCCACCCAGTTCGAGGTCCACTGGTCGGCGACGCCGGGGCAGGTAATCGAGGGCTGCACGAACGTGGTGTGCGCGTAGGTGAAGGCCTTCTTGGTCGTCACCGCGTAGCCCGACCAGTTCAGGCTGACCGTCGTGCTCTGCGAGCCGGCCGCGCCGCTCGCCGTGACCATGGGCCCGCCGGGACGCGGGACGTTTGAGGTGGACGGGATACCGGAAACCGCGGCGTTGGCCGTTCCGGTCAGGCCGGTGAGGCAGGCCGCGCCGGTCAGGGCGGCTACTGCTAGTGCTGTGGTGAAGATCCGTTTGGTTCGCAAACCCACTCCTTCGCTCAGATGAGAACATCCTTCAAACTTCTCACCGCGTAAGTCAAGACACTTCAGGAAATGAGATCGCCTGTCCGGCATTAGGTTGGCAGGGGCAGGTGTGTGCCGCGGATGAGGAGCTGATCATGGCGGCTGAGCAGGACGGTCCCGGTGACGCTGGCTACGACCCGATGCAGCAGTTCGCCGAACTGGCCGGTGACGTGCGCGACCCGTACCCGATGCTGGCCGGGATCCGGGCCGACTGCCCGGTGCTCGAGGTGCACCTGGGAACGGGGCCGGGCCGCTACCGGCACGACGAGAAGGCGCCGAAGATCTCGACCCTGTACAGCGTGACCAGCTACGAGCTCGCGCAGCAGGTTCTCACCGACAATGCGCGGTTCTCCTCGGCCGGATACGCGTTCATCAACGGGCCGGTTCTGGGCCGGTCCATCCTGGAGATGGATCCGCCCGAGCATCAGCGGCACCGGGCGCTGGTGGCCCGGGCGTTCCGGGCCCGGGTGCTGGACCACTGGAGCGACGCGATCATCGGGGCCACCGTGGCCGAGCTGATCGACGCGTTCGCCGATGCCGGGCAGGCCAACCTGGTCCGGCAGCTGACCTTCCCGTTCCCGGTCCGGGTGATCGCCCGGGTCCTCGGCCTGCCGGAGGCGGACTGGGCCCGGTTCCTGCGGCTGTCGACCGAGCTGATCGCGGTGATGCGGAACTATGACCGCGCGGTGGCGGCCAGCCGGGAGCTGCGCGGCTACTTCGCCGACATCATCGCCGAACGCCGGCGCCACCCGAGCGAGGACCTGGTCAGCCAGCTGATCCTGGCCGAAGTCGACGGGCGCCGGCTCGCCGACGAGGAGATCTACCCGTTCCTGCTGCTCCTGCTGCCCGCGGGAGCGGAGACGACGTACCGGTCCTCGAGCAACCTGCTGTTCGGGCTGCTATCCCACCCTGAGCAGCTGGCCGCGGTGCGGGCGGACCGCGCGCTGGTCGCCCCGGCGATCGAGGAGGCGCTGCGCTGGGAGACGCCGGTAATGACCGTGGTCCGGGAGGCGACGCAGGACGTCGAGCTGGGCGGGGTGCACGTCCCGGCGGGCGGGTTCGTCGCGCTGTCGCTGGGCGCGGCCAACCGGGATCCGGAGCGATTCGCCGACCCGGACGCGTTCGACATCTTCCGGGACGGCAGGTCGCACCTGTCGTTCGGGGACGGGGCGCACCGGTGCCTGGGCATGCACCTGGCCCGGCTGGAGACCAGCGTGCTGGTGAACGCGGTGCTGGACCGGCTGCCGGACCTGCGGCTGGATCCCGCCGCCGACGACCAGCACATCCACGGGATGCTGTTCCGGTCACCGCCGGAGCTGCGGGTGCGGTTCGGCCGGTGACGGCGGGAGCGCGGTAGGCGGCAGGTCGCGGATCGACAGGGCGATCCGGTCCTCGGGCGGGAGCAAGGTGGCGGCCCGGGTGACGGTAGCGCGGGCGGCCGGGGCGGTCAGGTAGAGCACCTGGCTGTACTTCGAGGAGGTCAGCATCTCGGTCATGATCTGCCTGGTCCGCTCGATGGGCTTGGGCGTCAGCTCGGCCTCGATGGCCCAGACCTGTCCGGCGTAGGGCCGGCCGGCCAGGGACGGCCAGTGGATCTCGGCATCGGCCTTGTGCCCGCGGGGCCGCGCGTCGCGGGCGGCGCGGATCCGCCGTTCGCTATGCCACCAGGCCTGGCTGTCCTGCCAGACCGGGGTGTTCTGCAGCCACAGGCGCGCGGCCAGCACCGCGCGGATGTGGGCCAGCCGGCTCAGCGGCGGTTTGGCGGCCAGGTAGCCCAGCCCGGTGGCGTCCATGCCCTCCCGGGTCAGCCAGTACCACGCGGGCCCCTCCCCCAGCCGTCCCATGCTCGCGTACCCGGCCCGCCGCCACCGGGCCGCGATGGCGTACAACCGGTCGGGCGGTACGCCGAGCGCGGCGGCCAGCAGGTCGGCCGGGGCGGCGTAGTGTTCCGCGCACAGGATCAGCCCGTCGATGTCGCGCTGGCTGATCCGGATTAAGCCGGGGCCAGCGCGGCGGGTCCGGCGGCCGGTGGTGCTAGATGTCACGATGACGATTTTCGTCACTACGGTGCGTGCGGCCAAGACCGGTTCGGCTGCCGTAAGCGCATCGTCATACTGTGCTAGTCCTGACTGGGGGCTCAGGCGTCGCGGGTCATCATCCGCCAGGCGCCCAGGCCGGACCAGCCGACGATCCAGCCCACGATCACCGAGATCATGGCCCAGGTCGGCATGGGCGGGAAGCCGATGGATCCCCGGCCGCCGAACAGCACCCCGCCGCCGCCCCCGCCGCCCGGGCTCGTCGCGGCGGCCAGCGCGGCCGGGCGCAACTGGTCCATGGCGACGCCGATGATCAGCCGCTGGCCGTCGATGATGTAGGGCAGCTGAGAACGGGCGAGCAGCGGGGTGACGATGATCTCGAAGGCGATCAGCACGATGACCGTGGTCGTGCGCTGGCCGGTGAGCGACCCGAAGCCGAGCCCGGCCAGGAACGCGATCCCGACGTCGAGCTCGAGCCACAGCCCGATCTTGGCCATCTCGTTGATCGGCGGAGTCGAGTCGCTGAGCTCAGCGGCGGTGTAGTAGGTGTAGTAGGTGGCGATGTTGTGATCGATCGCCGTGGTGACCTGCGCCGGGGTCGGGTTGGCGGCCCCCGGGCCGCCGCCGCAAGGCAGCCCGGGGAGAAACCCGTTGATGACCTGACCTTCGTGCTGCAGCATGAAGGTCTTCAGCTCGGCCTGGTTCAGATTGTTCGGCGCGGTCACGCTGAAGAAGCTAGCCGTGGTCGGATTGGGCGGGCTTTCGTAGCTGGTGACCAGGCAGTTCATCAAGAAGGCCAGGCCTATAAGCGGGACGGTGATGGCCAGGCCGGCCGGGATGCGGGCCAGGAACAGGGCCAGCCGGGACCGGCCGGTGATGACCAGGTGGCGGAACATGCCGTCGGACAGGTCGGTGGTCCCGGCGGCCGCGCCGAGCGCCGCGGCGGCGATGAACCCGAACTCGTCGATCAGGTTGGTCGCCTGGGAGAAGAATCCCGGGCTGCCGGCCGAGCGCGTAGCCGTGCGGGTCGACCGCGTGGAAGACCAGCCGCAGACCGTAGAACAGGACGGTGGGCACGATGATCAGCACCACCATGGTGATCATGAGGCCACGGCGCTTGCGGATCTCCAGGTTCTTGGTGGTGATGAGATCCCAGGTGGGCAGCGACGCGACGGTCACGCGGGTACTCCCAGTCGGCTCGTCACGGACAAGAACCAGTCCTCCAGCGACGTCTGGACCTCCCGGAGGCCGTAGACGTCGATCTCGGCGCGGACCAGCCGCCGGTTGAGGTCGGCGATGGCCGCACGCGACGACCCCGCGCGCATGGTCACGGTCAGCCCGGTGTGGGCCAGGGCGGTGCCCGCGGCGATGCCCGCCTCGTCGATGAGCTGTTCGGCCCGGGCCGGTTCGGCGCAGTCGACCTGCACGACCAGGGTGCCCGCGCCGCGGATCAGCTCATCGATGGGACCCTGGCGGATCACCCGGCCGTGGTCGACGATCGCCACCGCGTCGCAGGTGCGCTCCACCTCATCCAGCAGGTGCGAGGACAGCATGACGGTGCGGCCTTCGTCGGCCAGGCTGGCGATCATGGCCCGCATCTCGTGCATGCCCGCCGGGTCGAGACCGTTCATCGGCTCGTCCAGCATGAGCAGCTCCGGGTCGGCGAGCAGGCACGCGGCCACGCCCAGGCGCTGGCGCATGCCCATCGAGTAGGTGGCGACCTTGTCCCGGGCCTTTTCGGTCAGGCCGACCCGGGCCAGCGACGGGTCGATCCGCTGCTCCGCGTCGCCGCCGCGGGCCGCGGCCAGCAGGCGCAGGTTGTCCCGGCCGGTCAGGTGCGGGTGGAAGCGCGGCTCGTCGACGATGGCCCCGACCCGGGCCAGGGCGGTGGCCCGCTGGGCCGGGACCGGCGTGCCGAGCAGCGCCATGGTGCCGGCGTTGGCTCTGGTCAGGCCGAGCAGGGTGCGGATCAAGGTGGTCTTGCCCGCGCCGTTCGGGCCGAGATAGCCGAAGGCCGAGCCGCGCGGCACCAGCAACTCGACGCCGTCGACCGCGACGGTGGCCCCGAACCGCTTGGTCAGCCCGTGCGTCTCCACCGCCCAGCCCCCGTCCGGGCGGACCGGCACGCGCCTCGGGCGGGGCGCCTCGAGCCCGTCGGCAGGCGGCGCGGGCGCAGGCGTGGAGGCAGGCAGCGCGGGAGCGGAGGCGGGCGCCGGCGGCCTGGATTCGTGGCGCGGTACGCGGTTCTGGCGCACGCGCTGACTCAGCCGCATCGCGCCCCAGCCGATCAAGCTGAGCACGATCAGGGCCAGGAGGATCAGGCCGATGCCGAAGTGCTGACCATGCGGGCCCGTCGGGGTCCCGGCTGCGAGCAGGTCGTTGGTATTCATCGCGACCATCGTGGCCGCGCGGCCACGGCGCTGTCATCGTGCGCGCGACTGGTCTGCGCGTCATTCCCGAGGATGACGCGCGGCGGTCAGGCGGTGGTGACCAGGCCGGATTCGTAGGCGAGCACGACCAGCTGGGTCCGGTCGCGGGCGCCGAGCTTGGTCAGGATCCGGCTCACGTGGGTCTTGACCGTGGGCATGCTCACGTGCAGCATCTCGGCCAGTTCGGCGTTGGTCCGGCCGCGGGCAACCAGGGCCAGCACCTCGCGCTCGCGGTCGGTCAGGTCCTCCAGGCCGGGCGGCGTCTGCCGCGGGGTCGGGTCGGCCTCGGTGAAGTGGGCGATCAGCCGGCGCGTCACGCTCGGGGCCAGCAGCGCCTCGCCGGCCGCGACGGTGCGGATCGCGCTGAGCAGCTCCTCGAGCGGGCGGCTCTTCAGCGCGAACCCGCTGGCCCCGGCGCGCAGCGCCTGGAAGACGTACTCGTCCAGGTCGAAGGTGGTGAGGATGAGGACCCGGGGCACGAACCCCGTTCGTTCGGACAAAATCTGGCGCGTGGCCTGGATCCCGTCGGTCACGGGCATGCGGACGTCCATGACCACGACGTCGGGTTTGAGGTCGGCCGCGAGCTCGACCGCCTGCCGTCCGTCGGCCGCCGCGCCGACCACCTCCAGGTCGTCCTCGGCGTCGATCAGCGAGGAGAACGCGGTGCGCAGCAGCGCCTGGTCGTCGACGACCAGCACCCGGGTGGTCACATGGCACCCTCGATCGGGACCTGGGCGCTGACCCGGAAGCCGCGGCTGGTCAGCGGCTCGGCGGTGAGCCGGCCGCCGAATGCGGCGATCCGCTCGCGCATCCCGACGATCCCGTGGCCGGGGCCGTCGTGGTCCGCCGGAGGGCCGTCTGGGCCGCCGTCGTCGGTGACCTCGAGGCGGATCTCGCGGTCGCAGACGGCCAGGTCGACCACGGCGTGGGCGCCCGGCGCGTGCTTGACCACGTTGGTCAGCGCCTCCTGGACCACGCGGTAGACCGACAGCTCCAGCGCCGGGGACAGCGCGCGGTCGGTACCGGACAGGTACAGGTCAACCAGGATGCCCGAGGCCCGGACGGTGTTCGACCAGCTCCTTGAGATCGATGAGTTTCGGAGCCGGGGCCAGGGCGGCCGTTCGGTGTTCCTCGTCGCGCAGCAGCCCGAGCACCACCCGCAGTTCTTCCTGGGCCGTGCGGCCGATGGTCTCGATGGACTCCAGGGCGATGCTGGCCGCTTCCGGGCGCTTGTCCATCAGGCGCCGGCCGACGCCGGCCTGGACGGTCATCACCGCGAGGGTGTGCGCCACCACGTCGTGCAGCTCGCGGGCGATGCGGACGCGTTCCTGCCGGACCTGCTGGCGGGCGCGTTCGGCCTGGGCGGCTTGCTCCTGGTGCGCTTGTTCGGCCAGGCCGGCCACGTAGCGGCGGCGCGCGGCGGTGGAGTCGCCGATGAACCAGCCCGCGACCAGGGGCAGGAAGCCCTCGACGGCTTCGGCGGGGACGGAGGCGCTGCGCACGGTGATCGCCGCGTACACCAGCGGCGGGACCAGAGCGGCGGCGCTGGCCGCGACGGCCCGGATCGAGACCCGCCGGGGCAGGCGGGAGGCGGCGATGAAGGACGCGAGCCCGAGCACGATGCCGAACGGCAGCGGGGCGTCGCCGCCGACCATGACCACCGCGTTGGTGGCGGTGACCACGGCGAGCACCGGCAGCGGCCAGCGGCGCAGGGCCAGGACGGGGCTGCACACCACGAGCACCAGGATCAGGCGCGCGCCGCGCTGATGCGGATACGGCCCGGCGGTTACGGCCAGGGTGAGCAGCGCGGCGGTGGCCGCGAACACGATGACGATCAGCGCCTCAGGCGCGCCGCGGGCCACGGGGGACTGGCCGCTTACGGCCCCGGCCTTCGCGCCTGTGGTCCCGGCGCTGGCCCCGGCGAAGTAGTGCCTAGCCACAGCACTGACGGTAACCAGTGGATTGGCTGGGCGCATCGTTCTGGAGGATGACGGGTAGGCTGGGCGGCCGTGTACCGGGCTGGGCTGGTGGGGTACGACGCCGAGGTGCAGCGGCATGATGTGGCGCTGCGCCGGGCGTGTGATGTCCAGGCCGACGAGCATGTGCTGGACATCGGCTGCGGGCTGGGGCAGACGACGTGTGAGGCCGCGCGGCTGGCGCGGGCGGGCAGTGCGCTCGGGGTCGACATCTCCGAAGCCGCGATCGAGCGGGCCCGGGAGCTCGCCCGGGCGCAGGGCGTGCGCAACGTCGGCTTCGAGCGGGCCGACGCGCAGGTTCACGGCTTTGCGCCGGAGCGCTTTGACCTGGCCTTGAGCAGGTTCGGGACGATGTTCTTCGATGACCCGGTGGCGGCGTTCGGCAACGTCGGCCGGGCGCTGCGTCCGGCCGGGCGGCTGGTGATGATGGTCTGGCAGGCCGCTGAGCGTAACGAGTGGTCGGTTGCTATCCGGGAAGCCCTAGCGGCCGATGGTCCGGGGGGATCGGAGGCGTTCTCGCTCGGGGATCCGGCGGTGGTGACCGGGATGCTGGAGGCGGCGGGGTTCGGCGAGGTTGGGTTGGTTGACGTGCACGAGCCGGTGTACTACGGGCCGGACGTGGCCGCCGCGCTGGACTGGGTCCGTGCGTTCAGGTCGACCAATGACGTCTTGGATCGGCTGGATCCGGACGCCGCGGCGCGCACGGTCGGGCGGCTGCGGGAGATGCTCGCGGCGCACCTGAGCGACGACGGCGTTTGGCTGGATTCCCGCGCCTGGATCGTCACTGCCCGCCGCTGACGCTCAGTGGGTGGCGTAGAAGCTGGCTACGGCGGCGAAGGCGGGCTTGGGGTCCCAGGGCAGGCCGGGGTAGGTGGTGCCGGACCCGCGGGCGTAGGTCTTGACTAGGGCGGTCGAGGTCATGTCCAGGTCGTGGCGCGGGTCGGGGTCGTAGGTCAGCCAGGGGTCGGCGAAGGTCCAGATGAACGCGCCGTCCACGCCCTCGGCGGCGAGGATCTCCAGGGTCTTGGTCAGCTCGCGGGCCTGGCGCTCCTCGTCGCGGCGATGCGTGCCCTTCCGCAGTCGCGGGCGGATCAGCCGGCCAGCGGTATCCGGTGCAGCGCCACCGACGCGCTGGGCACCTCGCCGAGCTCCATGAGACCGGGCCGGTCGCCCCGGTAGGAGCTGTGGCCGAACTCCGTGTTGACCACGGGCTTACCCTGGCCGACGTAACGCCTGATCGTCTCGGCGTAGCGGTGGTCGTTCGTGGAGTTCCGGTAGTGGTCGACGCCGATGACGTCGAACCGGCTCCAGTCGACGGCCTCGAACGGAGTCGAGCCGTAGCTGAGCGGCCCGTGAAACACCTTGCGGACCCGGTCGGTGGCCTCGGCCAGGAAGGCCTGGAGTTCCGCGCGATACGGGGCCGAGCGCAGGCCCGCCTTCCTGATGCTGGCGATGCGCTGGTCGACCGTGCGGCCCGGGACGATCCCCTTGGTGAACAGGGATGACTCGGTGCCGACGCCGAAGGTCAGCTGGCCGGGGAACCGGACGCGCAGCGGCTCGGCGGCGGTCGCCGCCTGGACCAGGTAGGACAGGGTCGCTTCCTGGCTCCGTTGGAACAGTTCGGGCGCGAGCCAGACTCGCAGGCCCAGATCGAGCGCGTCGGCGGTCGCGGTGATCAGCCGGGAGATGTCGGTGCCCTGGAAGCGAACCGCGTTGCCGTGCAGGGCGTCCCGGATGATCCGCAGCTCACGGCGGGTCAGGGCCGGGTCGAAAACCTGCCGGGTCACGAACACCCGGTTGTAGCGCCGGCCCACGTCGTAGCACACGCCCTTGATGTCCATGTGCGCCCTCGTTCCGGGGACCAGCCTAGGCAGATTCTTGCCGATTCCGCAAGTTTACCTGATGTGTATTCTTTTCATGTGGCAGGCATCGGGCGGCGGGAGCGCAAGAAGCTGGCCGTGCGTCGCGCGCTGAGCTCGGCCGCGGTGCGGCTGGCGGTAGACCGGGGCCTGGAGAACGTCACCATCGAGGCGATCACGGCCGAGGCGGACGTGTCGGTGCGGACGTTCGGCAACTACTTCTCCAGCAAGTACGAGGCGATCTGCGCCTTGGGCACGGACCGGGCGCGGCGGATCGGGGCGGAGCTGCTGGCGCGCCCGGCCGACGAGCCGCTGTGGGAAGCGCTGGTCAACGCCATGCTGGCGCACTACGAAGGGGCCGAGACGGCGCCCGACGGTGAGTGGCTGGCCGCGCTCAAGGTGGTGCTGACCGCGCCCGCCATCCGCGGCGAGTACCTGAAGGTCAACGCGGAGATGCAGCAGGTCCTGGCGGGCGCGATCGAGGTGCGGGCCGGGGTCGACGTCGAGCGGGACATGTACCCGCAGATCCTGGCCGGAGCGGTGACCGCAGCGGCACAGGTCGCGGTCCGGCGCTGGTTCGCCGCCGATCCGCCGGTGCCGCTGCGGCCGTTGCTACGGCAGGCGCTGAACCAGCTGGCCTGCTCCTGGGGCTCCAGGCCGTACCTGACCGAGGAAGAGTTCCAGGCCGTGGTCCGGCCCGCGATTTTTGGGCCGAACGGTCCGTTGTGCGAGCCTCCGGGTTTAGCCGACTAGGGCGCGCAGGCTTTCCTTGAGGGATCCCATCGTGGCCAGGACCGCGGTGGGCTCGTAGCCGCAGTGGGCCATGCAGTTGTCGCAGCGCGGGTCCTTGCCGCGGCCGAAGTTGTCCCAGTCGGTCTCCTCCAGCAGTTCCTGCCACGTGTCGGCGTAGCCGTCATCGAGCAGGTAGCAGGGCTTCTGCCAGCCCTTGAGGCAGTACAGCGGGACGCCCCACGGCGTGCACTGGAAGTCGGCCTTGCCCTCGAGGAAGTCCAGGTAGAGCTGGGAGTGGTTGAAGCGCCACTTCTTGCGGCGGCCTTCGGCGAAGGCCTTGCTGAACAGCTCGCGGGTCTGCGTGACGCCCAGGAACCGGTCCTGGTCGGGCGCCTTGCCGTAGGCGTACCCGGGCGCGATCTCCAGGCGGTCGACCCCGAGCTCGTCGTTGATGTAGTCCAGGGTGGCGATCAGGTCCTGCGGAGTCTCGGTGTTGAACACGGTGGTGTTCGTGTAGACCTGGAAGCCCTTCTGCTTGGCCAGCTTGATCGCCGCGACGGCCTGCTCGAACACGCCTTCCTTGGAGACGGCCTCGTCGTGCCGTTGGCCGATGCCGTCCAGGTGCACCATCCAGGCGAAGTTCTTGTTCGGCTTGAACTTGTCGATGTGCTTGGGCATCAAGATGGCGTTGGTGCACAGGACCACGAACTTCTTGCGCTTGAGCAGTTCTTGTGTGATCACATGGATCTGCGGGTGCATCAGCGGCTCGCCGCCGGCGATCGAGACCATCGGCGCGCCGCATTCTTCCACCGCGGCGACCGCCTGCTCGACCGGCATGCGCTGCTTGAGCACCGAAGCCGGATGCTGGATCTTGCCGCAGCCCGCGCACTTGAGGTTGCAGGCGAACAGCGGCTCCAGCTCCATGATCAGCGGATACTTCTCGACTCGCTTGATCTTCTGCTTCATCAGGTACGTTCCGAGCTTCACCGTCAGGTGCAGTGGCATGGCCATGGTCCGTTGCCTCCGTATGCGCTGTGTCGTCCGGCTGCATGTGCTGTGGCGGGCCGGGCCGCGGTGCTGTCGTACATGTTGTCTGTGACATACAAGCTGTATGTTCCATAATGGCTGCATGGACGCGGAACCGCAACCACGCCGGGCCGAGCACGCTTCTGACACGCGGGCCGCGCTGGTCACCGCCGCGCGGCGCCTTTTCGCAGCTCAGGGCTACGACGGAACCGGCACCGAGCAGATCGTCGCTGACGCGCGCGTCACCCGCGGCGCGCTGTACCACCACTTCCGCGACAAGGCGGACCTGTTCCGCGCGGTGATGGCCGAAGCCGCCGGGTCAGTAGCCCAGCGGCTGATCGACGAGCAGCTGGCGTCGCAGTCGGCGTCGCCGCTGGCCGAGATCCGGGAGGGCTTCGCCGCGTTCCTCGACGTGTGCGTGGGCGGGGACTTCCAGCGGATCGTGCTGGTCGACGGGCCGCGGGTGCTCGGCTCGGACGCGTGGGAGGAACTCGTGCAGCGTTACGGGCGGGGAATCCTGGAGGAGTGGCTGAACCGGTGCGTGGAGGCCGGGGACCTGGAGGCGGTGCCGCTGCGGGCGCTGGCGCGGCTGCTGATCGCCATGCTGACCGAGGCCAGTCTGGCCATCGCGCGTTCGGCCGCACCGGCGCAGACGCGGGATGACCTGGGCATCGTGCTGGACCGGATGCTGACCGGGCTTCGCCCGTAGGTTCAGGCGCCGGTCACCCGGGCCCGGATCTGCGCCATGATCCGGTTCGCCTCGTCCTCGGTGATCTCGATGAACTCGTTGTCTAGGTCACCGCGCTCAGCGGAGACCAGCGACGTGCTGTATTCCCAGCGGAGATTCCGGGTGAATGCCTCGTCGGAGCGACCGCCATCCTCGGTATAGGTACGCCGGAAGAGGCCTGCGGGTCGTTCACGGGTGCTGAGATCGTTCACGACGGCGTAGTACGTCACCTTGTCTGGCATGTGCCCTCTCTACGGATAGTCGGGAATATCGATGGCACCCGGCGGGACCGGCACCTCGGCGGTCACCTTCGCCTGGAAGGCCCCCAGCACCAGCTGCTCGAACTTATCGGCTTGATGGGTGCGGAGTAGTTCGTACGCATCGTGGGTGAGCTGCTTGGCCTCGAAGCTGGTACGAGTGTGAAACTGCACTTCGAACCGCTGGCCGGTATCTGGCTCGATCCACTGGCTGTTGATGCCCCTGTACTCCTCACCCGACCAGGAATTCTTGAGCTGATGCAGCCTGAAGCCCTCACCCTTTAGCCGTTCGATATCGGACCAGACTCCTTGGGTGTAGCGAGCCTCGTGGTACTGAAAGGTATACCGGATCGTGTCGGATACAGCCGAGACAGCTCGTTCGGCCGAATAGGCGAACTCCTCCATCTTGTCGTAGACCTTCTCTTTGATGCGGTCGCGGTCTTTTAGGCGGAAGTCGAAGCCGACTAGGTGGCGGTCGGGATCTTGGCTTTCGAGGGCGCGCAGGGCGGGTGAGATTCGTTCTTCTTCCCGTTTGCCGATGCGGTCGCATTCGGTGTCAATTCGGCGGTCGTCAGCGGGGTCGAGGCGCCGGTCGCCGTCGGGTGCACGCTCCGCGGGTGGCCACTTGCGCTGGTACTCGGTCCATATCCAGCGGGACTCCGTCTTTGTCTGCTGCCACTTCTCGGTGGCGGCGTGCTCCTCGGCGGCGACCTGTCGGGCCGCGGCGGATTGTTCCTGGGAGACGGTCACGCGGAGGTCGACGTAGTACTCCTGCCGAGATCGCGTCTCGGCCGGGGCGTTACCTGGCTGGGCCGCCTGGCGATCTGGGTGCTCATCTGCTGGCAGGTCGGCGTCACCGGGACGGTCGGCTCCCACCGGATCACCACGCTTGTCGATTGCGGCCGAGCAAGGACGACAGCGGCGGCCGGGTGTTTGACCGCCACTTCGAGGAACGATCCCGGCCGGGCGCCGGTTCAGGCGAAGTCGGCGGGGCTGATCCCGTGGGGTGCCCGGGCGGCCACTGCATCAGTTCGATCCGGTAGCCGTCGGGGTTACCCGGTGCCGACCTGCACCGGTCCATCGGCCGGCCGGACGACCAGCTCGAGCGTGACGACCTGCCCGCCCGGTGACCCCGTGGGCGGTATGGAGGGTCTTGGTCACGTCGGCATCCCTTTCTCTCATCGATGAGTTCGGGTCTCCCGGACCGTTCCACTGACTGTCTATCCGGAGACCAACCACGGGAGGATCGCAATGGCCAAGGTGTACACCCACATGGCGATGTCGCTGGACGGCTACATCGCCGACGCGGCGGACGGAGTTCGACGAGCTGTTCGGCTTCTACAGTGCCGGCGAGGTCACCGTGCCGACGGCCGGTGACCGGTGGTCGTTCCACGTCGACGCGAACAGCGCCGAGATGCTGCGCGAGATGCTCACCCAGACCGGCGCGCTGGTCAGCGGACGCCGGCTGTTCGACCTGACCAACGGCTGGGACGACCTGCACCCGGTCGGCGCCCCGGTCGTCGTCGTGACCCACCAGGCGCCGCCGGACACCACCAAGTGGCCACGCACCACGTTCGTCAGCGGTGTGGCCGAGGCCATCACCAGGGCCCAGGAGATCGCCGGTGACCAGGACGTCACGATCGCCAGCGCCGACATCGCCCGGCAGGCCCTCGACCTGGGGCTGGTCGACGAAGTCTGCGTCAGCCTGGTCCCGGTGCTGCTCGGCCAGGGCACCCCCTACTTCGCCAACCTGACCAGCGCCCCGCATCGCTTCGACGACCCGGTCGTCATCCAGGGCCAGCGCGCCACCCACCTCCGGTACCGCGTGCGGCACTGAAGCTCGTGGCGGCGCGGTCAGGCGGGCGGGTGAGCGGCGAATTCGGTCGCGATGATGCGTAGATCGGTGCGGCCGTCGGAGGCGGGCGAGGCGAGCCAGCAGATCGGCGGCCCCATGATCGCCGGGTCGAGCCAGGTGGCCTGCACCTCCGCCGAGGCCGAGTCCGGCGTCATGCCGCTTCTGGTGGCGCCGCCGGGCAGCAGCAGGTTCACGTCGATACCGGTCCCGGCCAGGTCGGCGGCCATGATGTGGGACAGCGCGTCGGTGGCCGCGCGGGACGGCCCGTACGGTGTGAAGCCCCGGCGCCGCATGGTGGTTTCGCTGACCGAGATGTTGATGACCTTGCCGTGCCCGGCCTGGAGCATGTGCAGCACCACGGCCCGGGCGACCAGGAAGTAGCCCACCACGTTGGTGGCGATCAGGTCCCGGAAACCGTCCGGGCTGACCTCCCAGAAACCGGCCGGCTCGGTCATGAAGGCGGGGTTTACCGTGCGCATGCCGATACCGGCGTTGTTAACCAGCACGTCGAGGCCGCCGAAGTCCGCCACCACCCGATCGACGCCCGCGGCCACCGACTGCTCATCGCGGACGTCCATCACCAGCCCGGTCACGCCGTAGCCGATCTGAGCGCCAGCATCCTGGACGCGCTGCTCAGTGCGGCCGGTCAGGGCGACCCGCGCGCCAGCTTCGGCCAGCGCGCGGCTCATGGCCAAGCCCAGTCCGCTGGTTCCTCCGGTTACCAGCGCGCGGACGCCCTCGAGGATCGGCGGCGCCGGTGGATCGAGCGGCTGGGTCACGCCGTCGACCCTACCGTGACCGCTCTGCTGTATCCCGCGGGTGGCCGATCACTCCGTCAGGGTGACAGCAGAACTATCGAGGGGGCCCATATGAGTGCGGCAACCCGGGCAGCCGATCGTGCGCGTTTGTGGACGAGAAAGTCTCTATCCTGCTCAAGGGGCCGGTCACGTGGGTCGTGCGCACGCGGACGATGCGCCAGTCGGCCAGAGGGACTATCGCCACGTCGAGGCCATGGCGCCGCAGGCGATCCATGGTCATCCTGGAGATCCTTTCCTACTTGGGCGCGATAGCCCTGCTCGTTGTCGTGGTGTGGTCCTTCGTGGTCATGCTCATCGGTCCCGGGATCCTGACCAGTCTAAATGCTCGCTGTAATCGGTACAGTGCGGCGTGCAGCGCCGAAACCGGGGTGCTGATACCGCTCCTTCTGGTGGCCCTGGCCTCGGCCATATTCCTCTTCTACCGGCTCCGTCACGTCACGTCTCCGGCGGTCAATAAAGCAAAGTCCAGCCCGCAGGCCCTGGTCGAGACGGCCGCGCCGGATATTGAGAAGATCGTCGGCCGCGACGAGTTGTGCCGAACATTCAGCTGGGCCGACGGGGTGGTTGTGTGCCACGGCCGGTGATGGCTGCTGCTTACAGTAAGTTCGAGCACTGCCCGAGTTAGAACTCGGTCTTAAGCCGCTCGATCTCGCTGATGCGCTCGCGCAGCTGGGCATAGGCGGGCCGCTCGCTGATGCGGGCCAGTGCCCAGCGGACCGCCTCGGCCCGGTTCGGCGCGATGCCGGCGTTGATCAGCGTGTCGACGATCTCCAGCTCCGGCGCCCGCAGGCGCACCATCACGGGCGTGAACTCGCCGTCCGGGGGCCTGTCCTTCTCGCTGTCCATCCTGGCCAGGAAGCGTTTCTGCTTACCGCCGGTCACATCGGACTTCACCTCGAGCCGGCGCACCTCGGGTAGCCGCTGGGTGATTTCGTGCCGGAACTGCTTCATCGCCTCCTGCTTCGGCGGCTCGTCGCGTCCACCGGGCTGCTCGGCGGTCAGCACCCGCACCATCACCTCGCCCGGCTCCACCATCGGGTCGTCGCCGTACTCGAGCACCGCTACCTCGCGCGCTCCGCCGGGGAGGAGCTTGTCGGCCTCTTGTTTCAGTTCCCGCTGCACGCGCTCTTTCACGGCCTGGTCCATGGTCCGCCTCCGATCGTTACCTTGGTAACTCAGGTTACTCAACCCGGCGTGGCGCGTCTATAGTTACGGCAGCTGGCCGCCGGCTCGGCCCGTGTCGGAGGCCTGTTCAAGGCGCCAGACAAGAATTGCCTGGACGGCTGCCGGCACCGGCTGTGTCCCTATCCTCCTGACGGAGGGCGACCTGATTCGCTTCTGGGAACAGATGGCCGACCGGGCGCGCGGCATGACCACGGTCCACGATCTCGACTGATACTCGCCATCGAAACCCGGCCCGCTGGTGCCCCGGTGACCAGCGGGCGGGCGCCTTCGAACTGCGCGACCGTCAGACCATCGGCGGGAGGGGCTCACCGGTCTCGATGACGGTCTTGAGGTTGCTCAGGATGTAGGACCAGCCCCGCACGCTGGCGGCGGTCTTGGGCGACTGGTCCAGGCGGTCGTGGATGAGGGTGAGCTTGGAGAACCCGCCCGGCTGCTCTTCGATCTCCCAGGTCACGCGGCTTTCCGCCTCGGCGGCCAGGCCCGCGTCGTACAGGCTGCGCCAGGTATGCACGAGCTTGCGGGGCGGGTCGCACTCCAGCACGGTGTTGTCGCCCCACTGCTGGCTATGATCGGGGGACCAGCTGCGCAGCGGTGAGCCGGGCTGGTAGGTGGACTCGACCCGCGCGCCGTGGAAGAACCTGGCCACCATGGCCGGGTTGGTGATGGCGTCCCAGACCTGCTGCTGTCCGGCGCGGATGTAGAGCTGATAGACCTGGGTGGCGGTGTCGGTCGTGGCGGTCATGGTCTGCCCTCCAACTGATCTTTGAGGTCCAGGAGCGCGGTCACCTGCCGGTCCCGGTACTTGCCGATCCACCGTTCGTAGATCAGGCGGATTGGTACCGGGTTGAGGTAGTGGTGCTTGTGACGCCCCTGCTTGCGGGTGGCGACGAGGCCCGCCTGCTCCAGCACGCCCAGATGCTTCATGACTCCGAACCGGGTCAGCTCCGGCACTTCGGCTTCCAGCTCGGTGAGGGTGAGCCCGTCACGGGTGAAGAGCCGGTCCAGCAGAAGCCGCCGGGTGGGGTCGGCCAGGGCCTTGAATACCAGGTCATCGTCGTCGGCTGGCATGCTACCGACCATAGGTGACTAATAAGTCACGTGTCAAGTAGGTCACCTGTACCAAGGCGTGCCAGCAGATCGGCACGGCCGCCGCGGTCCACAAGGTGCCGATCACCTCATCCATCGAGCCGTGATGCAGGATCGTCGCAGCACAGGCCACAGGCGGCAGGCTGAGGACCGCGAAGTCCCGGCGCGGGTCCAGGTCGGCTGCCACCGGCACCGCGGCGTGCACCCGCACCGCGCCGGACCGGCCAGGAACCGGCTCGTACCAGGCCAGCTCCGATCCGGCTGGACGCACCCCGGCCGCCCCCAGACGGCCGAACAACTCTGGATACAGTGGCTGGATCACCCGGCTGATGTCCTGCGGGCTGTAGCTCGCGGCCGTAGCAGTCAGCTCGGCGATCTGGATCGCCGGGAGTGCCTTGATCGTGACGCTGATACTCCGAGGATGAGCCCTCACACGGTGTCAGGGTCAAGACGCGGAGCCGGGCGGCCTGTCACATGGTGCCGGGCTGTGGCGTCTGCAGGGGTGAGCAGCAAAACAAGGTAAGGAGATCATCATGGATGCACGACTGAACTACCAGAACAGCGCGGTCGCCATGAAGTTCGTGAAGTACCTCATGTCAGCCGGGAAGGTCGTGTCGGACTCGGGCCTGCCGACCGCGACGCAGCACCTGGTGGAGATCCGGGCCAGCCAGATCAACGGCTGCGCCTACTGCACCGACATGCACACCAAGGACGCCGCGCACGCCGGAGAAACCCAGGTGCGACTCAACCTGGTCGCGACCTGGCGGGAGGCCACGGTTTTCACCGAGGCCGAACGAGCCGCCCTAGAGCTGGCCGAGCAGGGTACCCGCATCGCCGACGCGGCCACCGGAGTGACCGACGAGGCCTGGGCGAACGCGGTCAAGCACTACGACGAGGAGCAGCTCGCCGCCCTGGTGGCACTCATCGCCAGCATTAACGCGTGGAACCGCCTGAACGTCATCACCCAGCAGCCCGCCGGCGACTACCAGCCCGGCCAGTGGAGCTGACCAGCCCGATCGGCACGACGTCCTTGCGCGGGCGTCCGCGGGGACGCTTACGCGGGACGATCGTGCCGGCCATCAGCAACTCCCCGCCCCAGACGCCCCAGGGCTCCCGACGTTCCAGCGCGCCGGCCAGGCAGGCCAGCCTGGCCCGGCAGCTCCGGCACATCGCCTTGGCCTGCTCCACGTCCTGCGGAGACTCGGCGAAGAACAGTTCCGGATCCTGCATGCACGGCAGGTCCAGACTCAGCTCCGCGGTGTCCTGGCTGCCGGTGCTGGCCTCGGGCCACGGCATCGAAGCCAGCACATCGTGTTCCCCGTTCCCCGGTGATCGCGGCGCCGCGATCACCGGTGACAATCCGGCGCTCATCCGGCCACCCCGATCCCAGCCGCACTGCCCCGTTCGGCCTGGTAGGTGCCGTAATACGAATTCACCATCTTCGCCTCCCGGCGAGCCCTCGTAGACGGTTTGCAGCGGCGGTCCGCCAGCGCTCCTTCTCCCCGTGCCGGTACGGATCGCCCCGGAATGTCCCGGCTGACATCCCGCTTGTATGACGAACGGCTCCGGGCCGAGTGGACAACCAGTTGCCGTCGTTTACCAGGGTCGTCCTAAGACAGTTGCTGCCGCATCGGGCAAATGGCTTATCTTCGCCGTCTTTCGGCTTACTCCGCGCCTAAGGCGTTCGCGGCGATCACAGGTCGATGGTCATCCCGTCGTAGGCGGCCGGAGTTTCGGCGTCGGCCAGCCGGGCGAGCATGGCCGCGGACATGTGGGTGAGCACCAGCCGCCGGGCGCTGATCTGGTCGAGGTGCGCACGCAACGTCTGATAGTCCAGGTGGTAGCGGACGGGCCGGTCGAAGGTATAGGCCTCGACCGCGAACAGATCGGCGTCGTGGGCGGCCCGGGCGAGCGCCGGGGTCCACTGCGTATCACCGGAGTAGGCGAAGGTCTGGTGGTCCAGGTCGACCCGCAGCGCCAAGGGCGGCGCGCCGCAGGCGTGCTCTACTTCCCAGCCGCGCACGGTCGCCGGGCCCAGCTCGACGGGCTGCCCGTCGGTCCGCAGTTCGGTTACCTCCACCGCGAACCGGCGCTGGACCTGGCTGGAGCCGGGGAACAGCGTCTCCATCGCTTCGGTCAGCCGGGTGCGGATGCCCGGCGGCCCGGCCACGCGCAGGGGCGTGGTCCGACGGGAGAACTGGCCGTCGAGGATCAAGAAGGGCAGCCCGCCGAAATGGTCACCGTGCAGGTGGGTCACGGCCACCGCGTCGACCGCGTTCGGATCAAGCCCCTGCGCCTTGAGCGCCACCAGGCTGGGTCGCGCCGCAGTCGACCAGCAGCACCTGATCCGCACCGGACAGGTGAATGCACGTCTGCCAGCGGCCGCCGCTCCCGAACGCGTCACCGCTACCAGCGAACCGGACTCTCATGACGCCATTCTCGGCAATTCATGTATTAAACCGGGCGTTCGCCCCTCCGACCAGCAGCAGGATAGGCGCGCAGGCCAGACGCGTCTCTTGCACCCCGACCTGGGAGGAATCATGGTTGTCTGGGGAACGAGGCGGAAGGTAAACCAGCTCATGACGGTGAGCATGAGCTGCAAGAACTGCCAGCGAAACACGGTGCACAGCCTTCGGCGCGCCCAGAAGAAATTCACCTTGTACTTCGTTCCGCTCGCTCCGATGAGCACGCACCACTACCTGCAATGCAACGTGTGCGGGGCGACGAGCGAGATCACCAGGGAGCGCGCCACGGAGCTGCAGCAGCAGCGACAAATGGATGTAAGCTCCACCCCGGCGTCCGGGCCGCTCCCCGGCGATATGCCGCTATAGCAGGCCGCGGGGCACGACGGTCATGATTCCCCCGGTACTCCTGCACGCACTCAAAGCGCCGGCTATGTCTGGCGCCAAGTACGCGATCAGCGCGCTGCTCGGACTGGAAGCAGAGCAGGCCAAGACGCTGAACAGGATCGAGACCAAGATCGATGCCGGCCTGCAGAGCTCGTACCACCAGGGCCTCATCTACCTCCAGGACGCCGTCAACGAAACCGACGCGTCCCGCCAGCACGAGTACCTGCGGAACGCGGAGTCCCGGCTTGTCGAGGCGGTCACGAACTTCGAGACCATTGATCCGATGCGCAGCGCCTGGGCGGCCGTATACCTCACCATGGTCTGCAAGCTGGACAACAATCCGGCCGGCGCGGGGCGATGGGCCCGGCGCGCGTACCGGGCGGCGGTGAGCGGCGTCCAGCACGAGTGTGAATTGATCAACCGCGGTATCGATACCCAGGTCGGCAAGCGGCTGAAGGTGACGGGCAAGGGCGCTTCGGGACTGGGCGGGGTGGCCACGGCCGCCTTCTGGCCCGCGGGTATACCGGTCTGGGCGGGGATAAGCATCTACCGGAAGCGTCGCATCAAAGAGGGCCGGGTCACGCTCTCCGAACTCGATCAGTTCAGCGACCAGCTACGAGAGGCAGCCGTCCTATTGACCGGCCACGGCGTGCCCGGTTACTTCCTGGACTTCAACGACAGCACCGGCCGGTTCACCTATACCAGGCCCATCGCGGTGGACGGTGGACCTACTCCTCTGAGGTAACTGCGGGGAAGTGTCCATTTCTGTGGGTATGTGCGTTTAGAGGCGATCTGGCCGGGTAGTTCACGTCGGCGTGTCGGCGGTTCCCGCTCACGTAGGCCGTCGGCTTCAACGTCGTGGCCCAGCGGAGAGGGAACCCCATGGTCAGACGATCTATGCGCACATTCCTGGCGATCGCGGCTACGGCCGCGGTCGGCCTGATTTCGGCGGGCACGGTGAGCGCGTCCGCTCAGACTGTGCAAAGAGCGGGGGGTGTGGCGTCGGCGGTGCCGGGGGCGGGCGCGTCCCCGACGATCAGCGCCACTTCGCAGCTGAACGAGCGCCGGTTCGTGGCGGCGGGCACCCAGGCCTACGTGGTCGGGGTGGAGGACGGTGAGTTCCCGCCGATCGGCTGGCACACCACCGGCCAGATGGGCGGGGTCTTTGCCCCGCCGGTCAAGCTGCTCGACGGACTGTGGTTCGGGCTGTCGGGCAACTGGCTGGATTCGGCCAGCACCTACACCAGCGGGCCGGGATTCGTCCGGCTCACCTTCCCGGTGACCGACGGCCTGCGGCCGACCCTCACCGAATTCGCCCCGGACGGGCAGCCGACCGTGCTGTTCGGCCTCACCTTGGTCCCGGTGAACGGCAGCGCCGCCACCGTGAACGTGACCGCCGACGCGCACAGTGAGGTGAGCGCGACTTACCCGTGGGGGTCGACCACGCCCACCTGGGACCAGTTCAACAACCAGAACACGGTCTCGGCGTCAAACGGCGTCATCACATTCAACCAGGAGAAGACCTCGTGGTACGCCGACGTGGGCGCGGACACCACCCCGTCCGGCACCGCCACCGGATCCGGCTACTGGGGGCCCACCTCGGCCAGTGACCAGGCCACGTTCGGCACCAAGGGCGAAGGCGGCCAGCTGACCTGGAAGCTTTCCGTCCCGGCCGCCGGGCGCACGCTGTGGCTCGGGGTCGGCCGGCTCGCAGAGCAGCGCGGCGAACGCCGGCCAGGCGCTGCGGAGCGCCCTGGCCCACCCGGCCGGGCTGCTGGCTAGCAAGATCGCGGAGCGAGACTCGGTGGCCGGCCAGACCAGCCTGCAGGTACCGGACTCCAGCGTCCAGCAGGCGCTGCTGTGGGCCAAGCTCAACCTGGCCGACATGAGCCGGACGATCCAGAACGCCGCGATCAGGGACACCAAGGCGGGCACGGTGTACCCGGCTCCGCTGGCCACGATTCCGCAGCTGTCGGCCCTTGATGCCGCCTACCCGGACTACGCCGAGTACTTCGGCACCGACGGCGCCTACAGCACCTACGGGCTAGCGGTCAGCGGGCAGTGGCAGACCGCCATCAACTGGCTGAACGCCATGCGCACGGTGTCGGAAGTGGTCAACGGCGGCACCGGCAAGGTGGTCCACGAGGTGACCGCGACCGGCGCGGTCTACTACGGCGACAACTCCGAGCCGGGCGACATCAACGAAACCGCCCAGTTCGCCATCGCCGCCGACCTGGCCTGGAAGTGGTCCGGCGACAACTCGATCCTGACCGACAACTACAAGTTCATTGACGAGGGCGAGCACTACCTGGCCAGCTTGGCCACCGGTCCCGATCACCTGTGGCCGGTGGGCGACGGCATCGTCGAAGACACGTCGCTGGGCGGCGAGGCGGTGGACGTGGCTTCGGAGAGCATCCAGGCCCTGGCGGCGCTGCACGACATGGCCCTGGCCATGAACGACTCGGCGACGGCCAACTGGGCCGCCCAGCGGGAGAACGCGATGCTGGCGGCGTTCAACAAGGACTGGTATATCTCCAGCCAGCACCTGTACGCGGACTCTCGCTGCACCGCGGCCGGCGCCGGGACCGATTGCACCGCGGCGGGCCAGCAGCTCCAGCAGCGGTGGTGGACCAGCGTCGCCCCGATGGAGCAGAGCGTCGCTCCGGTGGCCAACGCGGACGCCGCGCTCAACTCGATCGAGACGTCCACCTTCACCGGCTCGTGCGGCCTGTACGTGGACGGTGTGGGCGGCCCGAGCGGCACCGGCGGCCAGACCTGCTACCTGGTCAACACCGGGGCGCTGGCGGTGGGCGAAGCCAACTACGGGCGCCTGCCGCAGGCCATCACCAACATGAACAAGGTGGCCAGCCAGCTCACCGTGGAGATGCCTGGCTCGCTGCCCGAACTGGCCGCGAGCGCCCAGTACAACCCGTTCGAGGCGTTCACCAGCCGGGCCAACGTGATGCAGGCGTGGTCCGGTTACGGGCTGTTGTGGACCGTGGTCAGCGACCTATTGGGGGTCAGCCCCGACGCACCGGGCCGTTCGGTATCAATAATCCCCGAAGTACCGTCCTCCTGGCCGTCCATCTCGGTCGGCAACCTGCACGTGGGGACGGCCACGCTGGCCGAGACGGCCAGCCGCCACGGCGCCGCGTACCGGACCAAGGTGACCGGCGCGCAGGGCCTGGTCCTGACCATCGGTACGGTGCTGGCCTCCGGCGCCACGGTGCACTCGGTCACGCTGAACGGCGCGCACGTCGCGTACAAGCTGGTGACCACGCACCGCGGCACCGCGGTCGAGGTCTCGGTGCCGCGGCCCACGGGCACCGAAGTGCTGGCGGTGGAGGCGTCATAGGGCGCAGGCGGTAACGGCCCTACCGCCAGGCCGCGCCGTGGATCTCCGTCCTCGCGGGGATCCACGGCGCGGTGGCCGTCTCGTCTGGTCAGGTTCGGTAGGAGTCGCGGCGGTGGCGGATGGAGTAAATCTCCACCGTGCGCTTGTCCTCGTTGATGCGGTAGATGATCCGGTAGGTGCCGCGGCGTGCGGAGTGGTAACCGTCGAAGGGTTCATCAAGCGGCTTGCCGACGCGATGAGGGCTCGTGGTCAGTGGTCCGTCGATCGTCTCCATGGCCGCGGCAGCCACGTCGAGCGGCAGGTTCTCGTGCAGGTTTCGCCGGGCTTCTTCGCGGACCTGCTCAGCGTCGAAGGTATCGCCAGCGGCGAAATCTTCACGCGACTGTCGCAGATCGGCGAGCGCCTCGTCATCGCTGAGGATGTCGAGGGTCTCTTGCATGGACTCGTACTCGGCGACGGAGATCAGCATGACATCGGCGCGGCCGTTGCGCGTGATGGTGAAGTGATCGTGCTCGCGCGCCACCCGGTCAGCAAGCTCCGCGATCCGCGCTTTTGCTTCGGTGATGGGTATGGTCTCCATAAAGGTCAGTATAGAGACCGGTCGTAATTCTAGCCACATTAAGGTCCTGCTCGGCGAGGCTGAGCCCGGCGCCGAAGGGCCTGGACCGGGACCGGGTTGTTCGGCCAGGAAGGCGTCGTCCACCACCCGCAGCCGCCGGCCGCGCAGCCGGTCCCGGGTCTGCCGCCGGGCGATGGCGATCACCCAGGACCGCACCGACGACTCGCCCCGGAAAGAGCTGGCTCCGCGCCAGAACGCGGCCATGGCATCCTCATCGCCCTGGCCGATCCTGCGTAGCAGCTCGGCGTCGTCGCCCGCAGGTTCGGCACTGACCGTTGCTGCGCCGCGGTGCGGATCGTTCACCTTAGACCTCCCCGAAGGAGTCGCTCAGAGAGTTAGTAGCAACAAGCGGCGGTCCGGTTTGAGCTGGGCGGTTTGAGCTGGGCGTCTCGGGTACTCGGGTGAGGACCTAAGAGGGAGAAGAACATGAAACGTCGCGATGGGCGCCAGGGCAAGGTTTCCGGCCCCGAGCATGTGATCGACCGGATGGTGCGCGACATCCAGACCGGACATTTCGAGCGGAGCCTGTCGGCGCTGACCGCGGGCGGGGCGCTGGTGACGGCGGCGGAGATCTTTTTCGAGCACGACAGCGCCAGCTTCGGCAACAAGATGATGTGGATTCCGGTGGCCCTGGGGCCGGTGGGCGCGGCCGCGGGCATTGCCGGCGTCTTCAGCCGCCGCATGGCCAAGACCGCGCTGCCGATCGCCTCGGCCGCGATCGTGGCGAACGGGCTGCAGGGCACCTACCTGCACGCGCGCGGCATCGCCCAAAAGCCCGGCGGTTGGTCGAACATCCGCTACAACATGGAGATGGGGCCGCCCCTGCTGGCTCCGCTGCTGGTCACCATGGTGGGCGGGATGGGGCTGCTGGCGGCGCTGCTGCGGCGGGAGAAATGACCGCCCCCGATCGTTCGGGGCTGGACGACCGGTTTCCCGGCTTCGACGTGCTGGGCCAGGCGCCGCACTGGGACCAGGTGACCGCGGACCTGGTGCGGTCCAGGACCGGGCCGCCGCCCGCGCTGAAGTTCTTCGGCCCCGACGAGCAGGCCTGTGCGGCGGCCCTGCTCGACCAGCTGCTGGACCAGCGTGACGAGCCGAAGGTGCCGCTGCTGGCCATGATCGACGCTCGGCTGGCGGCCGGCGAAACCGACGGCTGGCGGTATGACGACCTGCCCGAGGACGGCCAGGCCTGGCGGGACACGCTGGCCTTCCTGGACGGCGACGCGTACGAGCGGTTCGGCGTCTGTTTCGCCGAGGTTTCCCGGGCTGACCAGGCCCAGCTGGTGCAGGCGGTGCAGGACGCGGACAACTGGCACCAGCTGCCCGCCAAGCGCGTGTGGAGCCTGTGGACCAGGTACGCCTGCACCGCGTTTTACTCCCATCCGGCGGCCTGGACCGAGATCGGCTTCCCCGGGCCCGCCTACCCGCGCGGCTACAAGAACGCCGGGGTGGACAAGCTCGAGCCACACGAAGTCCGCGACGCGCGGCCCGGGATCGACCCGGTCCGGAAGGGAGACTGATGGCTCGGCAGGATGGCGTCCGGGCGCGCAACGAGTCGGCGTGGCTGATTCCCAACGACGGCACCAGGACCAACCACCGCCTGCGCCAGGACATGCGGCGGTTCGCCGACGACGACGAGCTCGACCTGGTGATCGTGGGCTGCGGCGCGGGCGGTTCGGTGCTGCTGCAGCGGCTGGCCCGGGCGGGCTGGAAGGTGGCGGCGCTGGACGCCGGGCCGTTCTGGGATCCCGACGTGGACTGGGTGAGCGACGAGGCGGGCTCGCACGGCCTGTACTGGACCGACCCGCGGGTCATCACCGGCACCGACCCGGTGCCGATGGGCTCGAACAATTCGGGCCGCGGCGTCGGCGGCTCCATGGTGCACTACGCCGGCTACACCCCGCGGTTCCATCCCAGCGACTTCATGACCTACACCTTGGACGGGGTGGGCGCGGACTGGCCGCTGACGTACCAGCAGCTACGGCCCTACTACGCCGCCATCGAGGAGGAACTGCCGGTCGCCGGCGAGGCGTGGCCGTGGGGTGACCCGCACCGCTACCCGCACCGGCCGCATCCGGTCGGCGGCAACGGCGAGACTTTCCTGCGCGGTGCGACCAAGCTCGGCATCACCGCCAAGGTGGGACCGGTGGCGATCACCAACGGACGGTTCGGGAACCGGCCGCACTGCATCTACCGGGGGTTCTGCCTGCAGGGCTGCAAGGTCAACGCCAAGGCGTCCCCGCTCATCACGCACGTCCCCGACGCCCTGGCCCACGGCGCGGAGGTGCGCGCCGACTCGATGGTGACCCGCATCGGCTTCGACGAGCGGACCGGCCGCGCGACCGGGGTGCACTACGTGCGCGAGGGCGTGGAGCGATTCCAGCGGGCCGCGATGGTGGCGGTGGCCGGGTACTCGATCGAGACGCCCCGGCTGTTGCTGCTGTCCGCGGGCAAGCGGTTCCCGGACGGCATGTGCAATGACTTCGACCAGGTGGGCCGGTACCTCATGGTGCAGGGCGCGCCGCAGACCGCGGGCCGCTTCGACGCCGAGGTGCGGATGTACAAGGCACCGCCGCCCGAGGTGAGCACCGAAGAGTTCTACGAGACCGACCCGGCCAAGGACTACAAGCGCGGGTTCTCCATCCAGACCGTCTCGCCGCTGCCGATCACCTGGGCCGAGCACGTCGCGGCCCAGGGCCACTGGGGCCGCGCGCTGCGCGAGTACATGACCGACTACGTGCACTGGTCCTGCCTGGGCGCGCTGTGCGAGTTCCTGCCCCAGCCGGA
The DNA here is from genome assembly GCA_963787645.1 of uncultured Actinomycetes bacterium. GTDB lineage: Bacteria > Actinomycetota > Actinomycetes > Streptosporangiales > Streptosporangiaceae > Palsa-504. The sequence goes on from CAWBDS010000011.1 coordinate 520,595, forward strand.
TAACCGGGTGACGCTGGACGAGGAGAAGGACGCCTACGGCCTGCCGGTGGCCCGCTTCTCCTACTCCCAGTGCGACAACGACCGGGCCCTGGCCCGCGCCGCGCAGTCCGCGATGGAAGACATCCAGCACGCCGCGGGCGCGGACGAGGTCATCACCATCCAGCGCTACGCCCACCTGGTCGGCGGGGCCCGGATGGCCGCTGACGAGCAGCACGGGGTGGTGGACGCGAACAACCGCAGTTTCGCGATCCCCAACCTCTACATCACCGATGGCAGTGTGCTGCCTACGCAGGGTAGCGCCAACCCGGCCTTGACCATCATGGCCCTGACGGCCCGTTCGGCCGAAAATCTGGTCGCCGGCGCATCCGGGGTCGCTAGATAACCGGCGGGTCCCGGAGCCGGGTTGGCCGGGAAGCCAGGATTCGGTTACCGGCGGTGCAGGCGGCCCCGCAGTCAGCCAGGCATCGAGCGCCCGGATCAGGGAACCAGGATTCTTCCTGTTGCGCTACACAAGACGGGTTATTTGCTGGTGATGGTCTGCTGGGTCCAGCCGGTCGCGTGGCTGCCGGCGGTGACGGACACGGTCAGGATGCTCTGGCCGGAGGGGGTCGGGACGACGGCGTGGAAGCGGCCGTCGGCGCCGGCCACGGTCTGGACGATCACGGTGGTGTTGCCCGAGGTGCCGGGCTGGCCGACCGCGATGTCGACGGTGGCGCCGGGGGCGGTCTTACCGCTCACCGTGGCCTGGGTCTGCTGGGTGGTCAGGCCGGGCTCCTGGCTGGCCAGGATGTCCTCGGTCATCGCGGGCGGGGCGGTCGACGTGGACGGTGGCGTGGCCATCGCGCCGGGTGCGGTGACGGCGATGGTCAGCGGCACGGTCGCCGGGGGGCCGCTGGTGACGTAGCGGTCCCGGGTGATGGCCGGCTGGTCGAGCAGGTGCCCGGCCTTCAGGTCGAGCACGAGCCGCAGGTACTGCGCCTGGGCCCAGATGAGCGGGTCGGCGGAGCCGGCCGCCTTGCCGTTGGTGAACCCGATCGAGGCGGTCTTCGGGTCGCTGCCGTACGGGGAGGCGGGAGTGCTGGGGTCCTCCCAGGCCTGTTCGGGGACCAGGCCGAGGCCGGATGACATCCGCTGCATGGTGGCGGCCAGGCTGGCGGCGGCTCCGACGTCGCCGGTCTGCAGGTCCTGCTCGGCGCGCTCGCCGGCCAGCAGCGGCCACGGGTGACCGGATCCGGTGCCGGTCGGGAACCACGGCGCACCGGTCGGGGAACAGCTCGTCGGGTCGGGCACGTAGCAGTCGCCGTAGCCGTCGGTGCTGCCAGCCGGCTGTCCGAGCTGGCCGGCCTTGACGCCGTAGCGATGCCAGTCCGGGCCAGAAGCGGTCTGGCTGGCCAGCACCGAGTCGGCCACCTTGAGCGAGGCCTGCACGGTCGGGTCGTTCGCGGGCAGTTCGCCCAGGCGGGTCAACTCCAGGAAGCTCGCGTCGATCACGTCGCGCTGGTCCACGTTGCTCAGGCTGCCGTTGCCCAGGTCGTAGGTCTCGTGCGCGTTGGGGTTCCCGGTCGGGGACAGCCGGATGAAGTAGCGGGCGGCGTAGGGACCGGTGGTGGTGACCGTCCAGCGCTCGACGTTGCGCTGGTAGTAGTCGGCGGTGGCCAGGTACAGGCGCGCCCGTTGCGTATCCCCGGCCGCCTGGGCCAGGTGGGCCGCGGCGACCAGGCCCGCGATCTCGGCGGCGATGTCAGCCGGCGAGAAGCCGGGGTGCTCCTCCCAGCGTTCGGCGCCGTAGGCCGGGCCGTGGTCGACGATGAAGTCGGCGTCCGGGCGGATGTGGTTCCGGTAGAACGAGACGTTCCCGGCCAGCCCGGCGGACCAGGCCATCAGCAGCGGGTAGGCGTCCTCGTCGATCTCCACCAGGCCGAACTGGTCCGGGGCGATCGCCCCGTTGAGCAGCGAGTCGCGCGGGAAGCTGCCATCGGGCTGCTGGGTCCGGTCGTACAGGAACCGCACCATGGCCCGGGCGCTGGCCAGGTCGCCGTCGGCCAGCAGCCCGGTGAAGGTCTCGTAGCTGTCCCGGACGAACACCTCGCGGTAGGTCCAGCCGGGATGCGTGGTGGTGGCCGGCACCGACTGGCCCCAGGGATCGGTCGGCGAGGCGACGAAGGCGCCCGGGTAGGTCTTGTCCTCATCGGCCTTCAGCACGTTGGCGGACAGCCAGTACTGGGCAGCCAGCCCCGGCAGCGAGGCCGGCGGCGGGCGCAGCGTGCTGTCGTAGCCGCGCCAGCCCGCGACGTAGCGCTCAAGCGTGTTCCCGAAGGGCTGTACGGCGGACCGTTCGGCCGAATTAATAGCCGTTACGGCGGTGGACCCGAAACCGAGCGCCAGGGTGAACGGCCGTCCGGGCTGGGCGTTGACCAGCGCGGTGAGCGTGACGTTGCCGTCCTGGGCGGACTGGTACTGGCTGGTCAGCGTGTGGCTGGCGTCGAGCTGGGTCAGGCCGTCGCTGGGGGTGCCGGCGAATCCGGCGGCTTCGGCGAGGAACGGACTGCTCGCGGCCAGGGCACCGTAGACGGTGGCCGCGAACGGCCCCGGGCCGGTGGCGGGGGTCGCGGGGTTGGTGTCGGTGGCGACCAGCGCCTTGCTGGCCGGGTCGACCGTGGCGTTGTTGGCGCCCTGGTTGGCCGATCCGCCGCCGCCGGTGTTGTCGATGTGCGGGTTGTAGCGGACGTACACCTTCAGGTCGTTGACCTGGGCCTGGCGGCCGGGCAGGGGCACCAGCCTGCTGCGCATGACGACGCTGTCGGCGACCGGGTCGGTGATGTAGTCGGTGACGATCTGGAACCCGTGCTTTTTGTCGGTGCTGGTCACCTGGCACACCATGCCGCTTCGGTCCGGCGAGCTGACCGTGTAGGTCATGTCCCGTTCCTGCAGGTCGGCGAAGGTCTTCCCGTCGGTGACGATGTACTGCAGCGTCTTGACGTTGGAGCTCTCGATGCTCGGATAGTAGGTGTCGGACAGCACGCCGTCGGTGACGGTGAACCACACCTTGGAAGTGGTGTTCCGGGCCGTGCCGAAGCAGTCCTTGCGCGCCACGTCCAGGTACGACTGCGTGCCCGGGCCTCCTGGCGCCGCGGCGGCGGTGGCGGCCGACGCCGCTTCGGAAGGGCCCGCGGCAGCCAGCCCCGGTACGGCGATGAGGGAGCCGGCGATGAGGGCGATTCCCGTCGCCTCGGCCGACCTGCGCCAGCGTGACATGGACCGGGTTTGTCTCATCGTCGAGCACCTCTTCGCTCATCCGCAACGGCATGGCAGACCTGCGCAGACCGCCACTTCCCGGCCAGATCCGACGTAAACCAACAAACTGCGCTTCGGCCAGGGCCGACAGCAGCGGCGCCTGGCTAATAGACGTCGCCCTTGGCGCAGGTCCACAGAACAGCGAGCGCCTCCTTCCTACATGTTAAGTAATGGTTGACACTGTGTGAAGTGATTCTTATGATCGGGCAGGTCACCCCCGAAGCGGAGGTCGCGCCGATGTCCATACCAGCTGACCGTCGGGTCTACGACAGTATCCCGGCGTAAAGATCGTGGTCGTCGAGAGCGCCATCCCGGACTTCTCGCCGGAGGTCACGCAAGCGCTGTGGCCGCAAGGATTCCCCGGGCTCGCGCGGGAGCACGCCGCGCTCATCGAGACCTCGCTGTGGATGTGGCACGAGGATTCGGCGGTGCGCACCGACCGGATGCGCCCGGACGCGCCTGAGCGGATCGTCGCGTACGACGTGATCCCCATCGACCCGCGGATGACGACGGCCAGCGGGTCGCTGTCCTCGCCCATGGAATCAACCGCCGAAAAAGGCACGCTGATCGCGGACGTCCTGACCGAATACATCATCTCCATCGTCGACCAGGAGTTCCCCGCCGCCGGTGCCGAGGGGAACTGATGACCGGCGGAGTCGTTTTCATCACCGGCGCGGCAGGCGGGATCGGCCGGGCCACCGCCGTCGAGTTCGCCAGGCGGGGGTTCGTCCCGGTGGTCACCGACCTGGGCCGGCCGCAGGACCTGGCCCGGCTGGCGGCGGAGGTCGGGGGTACCGCCGCCGACCTGGACGTGACCGACCCGCAGGCGGTCGCGCGGGCGGTACGCGAGGCGGAGCACCGGGCCGGCCCGATCACCGCGGCGGTGTGCTGCGCGGGATTCGACGTCGAGCTGACCCTGGCCGAGACCGGAGATGAGCTGTGGCGCCGGTCGCTGGCCGTCATGCTCGGCGGGTGCGTCAACGTGGTGGCCGCGATCGCGCCGGGCATGAGGGAGCGCGGCGCCGGAAGCTTCGTCCTGATCTCCTCCGAGCTGGCCATCCTCGGGGAGGAGAACCACGTCTCCTACGTCACGGCCAAGGCCGCCGTCCTGGGCTTCACCCGCGCGATGGCCCATGAGCTGGCCCCGCACGGGATACGGGTCAACTCGATCGCGCCCGGCCCGACCGATACGCCGATGCTGACCGACCGGTACCGCGCGAGCGCCGAGTACCGCGGGCGGATCCCGCTGGGCCGGTTCGGCACGCCCCAGGAACTGGCCACGGCGATCGCCGACGTCGCGGGCCAGACCTGGACGACGGGTCAGATCATCTCGCCCAACGGAGGGATCGTCATCCAATGACTTTTCAGGGTCCCGCCGGACGGGTAGCGCTCGTCACCGGTGCCGCCGGCGGCCTGGGTCAGGCCATCTGCTCGACGCTCGAGGCCCGCGGCTGGCGGGTGACCGGCACGGACGTCGCCGGCGCGCCCGGCGCCCCCGGTGTCTCCGGCGCCTCCGGCGTCTCCGGCGTCTTGGCGCCGGTTGATCTGCGTGAGCCGCGGGCCGCCGAGGAGCTGATCTCCTCGGTGCTGGCCGACCAGGGGCGGCTCGACCTGCTGGTCAACAACGCGGCCACCATGTACTTCGGCCTCCTTTCGCTGGAGGACCTCGGCCGGTGGTGGGACACGATCGAGGTGAACCTGTCGGCGCCGTTCCGGTTGTGCCGGGCGGCGGCCGGGCCGCTGGCCGAGACGCGGGGCCAGATCATCAACGTGTCCTCGATCATGGGGGTCACCGCCGAGAGCGGATTCAGCGCCTACTGCACCAGCAAGCACGGCATCATCGGGCTCACCAAGGCCCTGGCCCGCGAACTCGCCCCGCACGTCCGGGTCAACTCCGTCGCGCCGGGCGACATGGACACCCCGCAGCAGGCCGTCGACGCGGCCGCCTACGGCCTGACCCGCGAAGAGCTGTACGCCCGGCACGCCGCGGCTACTCCCATCGGCCGGGTGCTCGACCCGGCCGAAGTCGCCGACCTCATCGCCTACCTGGGTGACGCGACGGCATTCACGGGTTCATGCATCCACATCAACGGTGGAAAGGTCATGATCTGACGCGGCATAGCATGCATGCCATGACAGCTCCGGGTCATCCCGTCCCCGAGGACCCGGCGGCGGTGATCGTCGATATCGGGGCGAACATCCGGTCGTACCGCCTGAAACGCGGGATGTCGGTGCGGGAATTGGCTCGCCGGGCCGGAATCAGCGCCAGCGCATTGTCACAGATCGAGATCGGCCGTTCGCGGCCCAGCGTGAACACCCTGTATGAGATCACCCAGCAGCTGGGCGCCACGCCGAATGAGATCTTCTTCGGCAGCTCGGCGACTCGCGTGCCGAACATATTTCAGGGGGCACTCCCGGAGGACGGCGTGCTGTTGCGGAACGGCCTGGACGCCCACCTGGGAGGGATTCTCGAACTCGTCCCCCAGGCGGCTCAGCGGGTCGTCACGCTTAAGGGCGGAGAATCGTGCCGGCAGCTCGGCGGGAACTCGCTGCCCGGCGTGGACTGCGTGCGTATTACCTATGAACCCGGCGCCGTATCCCCGGGCCCGGATGAGTACGTCCGCCATGCGGGCCACGAGTTCAACTACCTGCTGTCCGGTGACCTGACGCTGGTCGTCGGGTCCCAGCCCTACCGCCTGTCGGCCGGGGATTCCCTGACCTTTCCCTCCCACTGGCCGCATCGCGTGCTGAACCATTCGGACGAGATCGCCGATGTGGTCTGCCTGTTCGTCCGGGGCGCGTGACGCATTGCCTGCGGGCCGCGGGGGCTGGCACGATGACGGCGTGGATTACCTTCTGGCTCAGGTGAACATCGGGCGGCTGCTCGCGCCGCTGGACAACGCGCAGCTGGCGGACTTCGTCGCGGCGCTGGACCCGGTGAACGCGGCGGCGGACGCCGCCCCGGGCTTCGTGTGGCGGCTGCAGACCGAGGACGGCAACGCCACCGCGGTGCAGGCCTTCGGGTGGGACCGGGCCGGAAGCGCCGGGGTCCTGGTCAACATGTCGGTATGGGAGTCGGTCCCGGCCCTGGCCGCGTACGTGTACTCCGACACGCACCGCGAGGTGCTCAGGCGCCGACGGCAGTGGTTCGAGCGGATGGCCGAGGCGTACACCGCGCTGTGGTGGATACCGGCCGGCCACACGCCAACGACGGCCGAGGCCGAGGGGCGGGTGCTGCACCTGCGGGAGTTCGGGCCGACGCCGCACGCATTCACGATGCGGGAGCATTTCCCGCCGCCAGGCACTGCGGACCATGGGCCGGTACGCAGCCCGGAAGAGTGGACCTGTCCCGCCTGATGCCGGGTGAACGAGACGAGCGGGTTACTCGTGCGCGCGTAGCGCGGCGATCAGCCATTCGAAGGCGGGCGCGTAAGTCGGGAACGGAGGCAAGCCGTTAATGATCGCCGTGAGCTGCCAGTATCGTTCGATTCGCGGCTCGAACAGCATCTCGAGGCTGGCGAGCAGCTCCTCGCGGCGCGCGCTCCACCCGTTGGGCTCCAGGATCCGGTTCACGACCGTGGCGGCCTCCGCCGAACCGGGCGGGCACCCCCGCAGCAGTGCCGCCACGGCGTGCTCCGTGGCCCAGTCCGCCAGGTCTTCCAGCCCGCTGGCCTGAAGCCGACTGCCGTGCTCGGTCACCTGCCGGATCCGCCGCCGGAAGTCCCGGTCACTGACCAGCCCGGCTAGTTCCACCCAGGCGCCGACCTGCTCGGGCGAGGGATCGTCGGGCAGGTCCCACGCCGCGGCCCAGCGCTGAGCCTGTGCCGGGCTGGGCTCCAGGCCCTGGAATACCTCGGCCAGGAAGTCATCGATCAGCTGCCTGCGCTCGGCCGCCGGCATCTCAGCAAGCCTGTCCATCGTGGTCCTCTCCTCACCGCTAGCCGCGCGCTTCACCACCACTGCCATCGCGGCACGGTGCAGCTGCAGAACGCGGATCTGCGCGTCCCGGTGGGCGACGGCAACCTCGGCGATGCTCGCCTGGCCCGCCAGCACCCGGCGCACGTCGGCCAGGCCAAGGCCCAGCTCGCGCAGGGTGGCGACCAGTTCCACCTGGGCCGCGCACGCCGCGTCGTACAGCCGCCGGCCGCTCTCGGTCCGGGTAGCCGGGGGCAGCACGCCGGCATCGGACCAGAACCGGATGGTCCGCACCGGCAGCCCCGTGCGCCTGGCCAGCTCCCCGATGGAAAGCAGCGACCCGTCGTTTTCCATGCCGCCAGTCTGCTTGCTCCAGCAGGTGGAGAATCAACCCGCACCGGCCAGCAACCCCTGACCGCCGGAGACCCGCTACCACCCCGGCCTGCACGACGCCCGCCCCCTCATCGAATGACCGGCGATACGGACTTTTCTGATGGGGAATTCAATTATTTTTCCGAACGGTCCGGGGTGTAATCGGCAGGCCCGGCGACGCGCGTCCCGTGGTTCCCAATTGTCGCCATAACCGCAGCAGAATCACATTCGAAAACATCAGCGTGTCGCGCCAGAAATGTCGGACCCTATTGCTAGGCTTATAGAAAACAGGAGCGAATGAGATTGATCTTTTACCTTCTGCTAGAGAGTAGCGTCGAAAGGAGGTGGACGAGCATCATGACCACCGCGGGCCCGGCGAATATGGCGGAAGCGCTGGAACTGATTGATTCCGGGATGAGATTCCTGGCCGGAATGAGTAAGGCCGACATGCCGAGCGAGGCGCTGGCCGCGGGGCTGCGGGCGCTGGAGCAGCACGACGCGGTGGAGGCGGCGGTGCGCGGGCAGATGCTGGCCGCCTATGACGCCCAGGGCGGCCCGGTGGGCGATGGACAGCGCACCACCAAGGCCTGGATGGTCAACACCACCCGGGTGACTCGCGGGCAGGCCGCTGAGCACATCGCGGTGGAGCGCGTGGCCGAGGGCCATCCGGTGCTGCTGGCCGCGCTGGCCGAGGGCGGCGCGATCACCAAGTCCGTCGCGCTGCAGCTGGCCAAGTGGACAGCCAAGATCCCCGATGAATGCCGGGAGGACGCCGAGAAGATCCTGGTCACCGCGGCCGGGGCCGGCGCGGACCTGCGCGGGCTGGCGGCGCTGTGCGCGGAGATTCGCGCCCGTACCGCCGCCGCCGATCACGACGGTCCCGATCCGGGCCTGGACCGCGGCCTGTCCTTGGACACCACGATCGACGGCGCGGGACTCATCCGCGGGGATCTCACCCCGAAGTGCGCGGCCATGGTCCGGGCCGTCCTGGATGCGCTGTCGGCCCCCAAGGCCGGCGGGGACCTTCGCACCCGTCGAGAGCGGTATCACGATGCGCTCGCCGAGGCGATGCGCAGGCTGCTGTCCTCCGACCTGCTGCCCAAGCGGGCCGGACAACCGGTCAAGGCCCTCGCGCACATCCACTTTTCCGAGCTGATCGACCTGGACGACAACTCGGCACTGCGGGACAAGTGGGCCGAAGACTACCGGGCCCGATGGGCCGCCCAGCGGGCCGCTGCATCGGTGAGCACCGGAGACGGCGGTGCCTGGCTGGAGGGCGACGCGGCCCGGGCGGCCGCCGGTGACGCGATGATCATTCCCGTGGTCACCGCCGACCTCGATCCGGCCGCCATCGAGGGCCTGATCGCCGCGTGCGTGCAATACGACCGGATCCGCACTCAGCCCGGCCCGGAGCCCGGCAGCACCACCCGGGTGCTGAGCATGCTGGAGCACCAGATCCTCGCCGCCGTGGTGCAGGTCGTCTCCGGACCCGGCGGGGTCGCGTCGTTCCTGCGACAGAACCTGCTCGGCAAGGGCCTGAACGGGCCGTCGCTGCCACTGGACGTCGGGCAGACCGACGAGATCCCCATCCACCTGCGGCGACTGGCCGCGCTGCGCGACCAAACCTGCCAGTACGCCGGCGGATGCGACCAGCCGGCCGTCCGATGCGAGCCGCACCACGTGGTGCACCGCGCCGACGGCGGCCCCACCAGCCTGACCAACCTCAAGAATTACTGCTACTGGCACCATCACGTGGTCCTGCACGAACTGGGCTGGACGCTGACCGTCTTTCCGGACGGCACCAGCCAGGTCACCAGCCCGGCAGGCAAGATCATCCGCAGCCACAGCCCGCCCTCCGGATAGATCAGCAGTTAACGCTGAGATCGTGGTCAAGAACTAACCGGGCTCGAAGAGCGGGAAGGAAGGAATAGGTGGCGGGACCAGGGTTCATGTCGCCCAAGTGGCGTAAGCCAGCACCGCTCGGATATGCAAATGCGATCAACTCGGTCGGTGGCGTGGCCGCACCGTTGCTGGCGGACGCGAGTCCGGCCCCACATAACGCGCGATAGGGGACGTCGTTAGGCGCCTCCCCCACCTGGCCATCGACTCGTGTGGCGGGCCATCCGGTGTTAGCGTTTTGCCTTACGCTCCCGCGAGTGGCCAGGAGGCAGCATGGCAGGGCACCGGCCACCGTCCGGCCCGCTGGACGACACCAGGCCGAAGGCCAAGGTGGACACCACGGTGGCGCACATCTCCCGGATCTACGATTACTGGCTGGGCGGGAAGGACAACTTCGCCGCCGACCGGATCGCCGCCGAACGGGTCATCGAGGCGTTCCCGAACATCGTCTTGTCGGCGCGGGCGAACCGGGCCTACCTGGCACGGGCGGTGCGGTACCTGGTCCGCGAAGCCGGGATCCGCCAGTTCCTGGACATCGGCACCGGCCTGCCGGCCGCGAACAACACCCACGAGGTGGCCCAGCACGAGGCGCCGGAGTGCCGGGTGGTGTACGTGGACAACGATCCGGTGGTGCTGTCCCACGCCAAGGCGCTGCTGGCCAGCGGGCCGCACGGGGCCACGGCGTACGTCGACGCCGACCTGCGCGACCCGCAGTCAATCCTGGCCGCGGCGGCCGAGGTGCTGGACTTCTCCCGTCCGGTGGCGGTCATGCTGGTGGCGATCTTGCAGCACATCGGCGATGAAGACGATCCGTTCGGCATCGTGGCCCAGCTGATGGCCGCCGTGCCGGCGGGCAGCTACCTGGCGATTTCCCACCCGGCCAGCGATATCGAGGCGGGGGCGATGGCCGAGATCGCGGAACGGATGAACGAGCTGGTCGCCGAGAAGGTCACGTTCCGGAGCCGGGCCGGGATCCTGCGGTTCTTCGACGGCCTGGAGCTGGTCGAGCCCGGGGTCGTGCCGGGACCGCAGTGGCGCCCCGCGTCGGACCTCGAAGCCGCCAGTCCTACGGTCATGTGGGCCGGCGTCGGGCGCAAGGGCTGACCGTCCGGGCGTTCGGGGTGTCATCCGCGTGCGGCCGCGTTCCAGTCCAGGAGCTCGATGATGACGCCGTTGGGATCGCGTACCTGGAAGGCGCGTTCGCCCCAGTCCTCGGACCGCAGCGGCATGGTGATGGTGACGCCTTCGGCTTGCAGCCGGGCCAGTTCGGCCTCCAGGTTGTCCACTTCGAAGGCGAGGATCAGTCCGGCGGCGTGATCATGGCGCTGGTCTTCGGGCAGCATGTCCATGCCGCGGCGCAAGAACGCCACGTGCATGCCGGTGTCCGGGCGGGTGAGCGAGACGAAGCCGTCCGCCGAGATGTCCTCGGTGAACCCGAAATGGGCGGTTAGGAACCGTGCGGAGGCGGCAACGTCGTCGACGTTCAGCGATACCGCTGAGGCGTTGATCTTCATGAGCACTCCCGGAGGTCGGCGGGACAGAGACTCTGTACTATGTACAGAGTACAACGTATAACGGCCTGGAGGTGGTTCCTATTCCGGCTGCGCGCACCGGCGGCGGTGACCCGGCCCGCACCCTGCGGTTGCTGTGGCGTGACCCGGCGGCGGTGCCCCGGCGCGGCCCCCGGCAGGGCCTGACCGTCAACCAGGTCATCGCCGCGGCCACCGCCCTGGCCGACGACGAGGGCCTGGACGCGGTGACGATGCGCCGGGTCGCCAGCGGTCTGGGCGTGGTGCCCATGACCCTCTACACGTACGTGCCCGGCAAGGCCGAACTGCTCGACCTGATGCTCGACGCCGCCTACCAGGCGATGCCCCGGGCCGACACCACCGGGCAGCCGTGGCAGCAGCGGGTCGCCGCGATCGCCGCCGAGAACCGGGCCCTGTTCCAGGCCCATCCCTGGGCCGCGGTCATCTCCACCACCCGGCCGCCGCTCGGCCCAGGCCTGATGGCCAAGTACGAGCATGAACTGGCCGCGTTCGACGGCGTGGGCCTCGATGACATCCAGATTGACGCCGCCCTCACCCACCTGCTCACCTTCGTGCAGGCCTGGGCCCAGGCCGCCGCCAGCGCCCAGGCCGAACGCGGCGAGTCCGCGATGGACGACGAACAATGGTGGGCGGCCTACGCGCCCCTGCTGGGCAAAGTCCTCGACCCGGCCGCCTACCCGCTAGCGGTCCGCGTCGGAACCGCGGCGGGCACCGCCCATGGAGCTGCCTACAGCCCCCGGTACGCCTATGACTTCGGCCTGCAGGTCATCATCGACGGCCTCACCGCGCTCATCGGCGCCGACCGCGGCGGTGGCGGTGACGATTCCGCCGACGATCATTCGTCATGAGGTGACCGGGGCCGCACGAGAGCGGCCCGCAGCACGGAAGGACCAGAGACCGATGCGTTCGATAACGGTCACGATGTGGGTCACCCTCAACGGCGTCGCGCAGGGCCTCGCCCGTCCGGAGGAAGACACTCGCGGGGGCTTCACACACGGCGGCTGGGGACCGCAGTACGGCGACGAAGTGATGGACCAGGAGATGGCCAAAGCCATGGCCAAGCCAGGGGACATGCTGCTGGGCCGGCGCACCTGGCAGGACTTCATCACCGCGTGGGGACGCCGGACCGACGGCAACCCGTTCAGCACTCGCATGAACGCGACCACCAAGTACGTCGTATCCAGGACGCTGGGAGACACCGATGCCTGGGAGAACTCGGTACTGCTGCGCGGCGACGCGGCCGGCTCGGTGGCCGAGCTGAAGGCCCAGCCGGGGGGTGACCTGGGCATCGTCGGCAGCGTGTCGCTGGTGCGGACGCTGCACGCCGCTGGCCTGATAGACCACTACACGCTGGTGATCTGCCCGCTGACCCTGGGCAGCGGCGCGCGGCTGTTCGACGGCCCCGCCCCGCTGACCGAGTTCGAGCTCACCGGCAGCGTGACGACCACCAAGGGCGTGATCATCGCTCACTACTCCCGCCGGCCTTGATGCCGGGAGCGGCGGTCTGGAAGAGTCGGGGGGTGGCTGGCGAGCGGCAGGAGAGCACGTGGGTGATCCATCCGTCGTTGTGGTTGAACGCCGTCTGCTTGATTCCGCTGCTGGCCGGGCTGCCGTTCTACACCTCACGTCACGAGGACGACGCCCGGTGGTGGCAGGAGCGGTTCGCGCCGGTCGCCGGGCCGCAGGTCCGTGACGCGGTATCGGTGCTGCGCGAGGAGGTCGCGGACCGGGCGGCCAAGCCGTTGCCCGCGTTCCTGGCGCTGTGGACCTCTCCGGCCGCGATCCTGGCGGGCGGGGCCGCGGAGAGCCTGGACGGTCTTATCACGGCCGTTGCTGACCCGGAGCTGCTGGTCTCGGCCATGCGGGACGGGTCGGCGCGCTGGAACGAGGCTGACGACCGGGTCTTTCGTTCGGTCCGTCCTGCGCTGCTGGCCGTGCTAGAAGGCTTGCGGGCAGCGGGCCTGGCCGACTGGTGGACCGAGCACGCCGCCGATGACCTCGGCCGGCGCTGCGAGGAGCTGAGCGAGTCATTTGCGGCCTACGACCTGGTGCCCCTGGTCGAGCGGCACACGGGGGTCAGCTTCGACGCCAGGGCGGTCGAGTTGTGCGTGCTGCGCTGGGCTGCACCGCACGGCATCCGGGTCACCGGTACCCGCTTCCTCACCGATATCCGTTACGACGCCAACCGGGTCCTCAACATCGCCGTCCACGAACTGCTGCACCCGCCGTGGCCGAAGGACCATCCGGTCAAGGACCGTCTTGACGCGCTCGCCGCTGACCCGTTTCTGGCGGCTCGTTTCGCCGGGCGCGACCCGGCGGCTGGGTACAACACGTGGTCCGGCTACGCGGAGGAGGACGCGGCTCAGGCGCTCGATCAGTACCTCAACGACCAGCTGGAACTCAACACCCGAGGCGACCCGGTGACCAGGTGGACGACCGCCGATGACGGCATGCACGTCCTGGCCCTGCTGCTGCACGACGCTCTGCGGCGCGGCGGTTACGACCCCGCGGCCGGCCGCTACGCAGACTTCCTTACCCGCGTTCTTTCGGACGCGGACACCTGGCCTCGCGACCTGGAAGCCCGGTATCTCGAACTGACGGTGGGCTAGCGGGCGGTGGTTGCGGCGGCACGGCTGACCACCTCGGGCAGGCTGTCGGAACGACGGTACACGTCACGCTGGAAAACGGCGCCGTTACCCCGGTCAAGGACGGCAGCCATCAGGTCGCTGACTGTCCCGGTGTCTCCGGTATCGGCCAGCGCATCGCCGACGTGCTCCAGCAGGAGGCCGACCACAGCCGCTGACTGTTCCGGCAGGCCAGTGGCCGGATTGACCAGCGTGCCGGTCAGGCCGGACCGGCTGGCCCGCCAGGCGGCCAGGCGCAGCAGCTCGGCTCGGACCCGGCGGGCGGGCTGGCCCTGCCGCCAGGCGCGCACCGAGGCTTCCACCAGGGCCCGGGCCAGCGCGGCGATCAGCACTGTGTCGTCAGCATGCAGGCACACGTCGGCTATGCGGATCTCCAGGGTGGGGTACCGATCGGACAGCCGGGCGTCGAAATACACCATGCCGGTGTCGAGCACTGTGCCGGTGCGCACCATCTGCCGCACCGTGCCCTGGTAGGCCTCGACGCTGCCGAATACCGAGGTAGGTCCCGAGCTGGGCCAGCGGCTCCACGCCTGGTAACGGAAGCTTGCATAGGCACTGTCCTGCCCTTGCCAGAACGGGGAGTTGGCGCTGAGCGCCAGCAAGATCGCCAGCCATGGTCCGATGCGGTCCAGGGCGGCGACACCCTCCTGCGCCGAGGCGACCTCCACGTGCACGTGACAGCCGCAGGTGAGCTGCTCGTGGGCAGTCAGGCCGAACGCGTCGGCCATCTTCTGGTAGCGGCCCTCGCCTGTCAGCTCGGGATCGACCACGACCGGCGAGGTACCAAGGGCGGCCACCTGGACCCCGGCCCGGTCTGCCGCGGCAACGGCCAGCGCCCGGCAGCGCCGTATCTCCCGGCCAAGCTCATCGAGCGTCCGGCAGGGCCGGGTGTTGGTTTCCAGCTGCTGCAGCTGCAGCTCGAACTCCAGTGCCTCCGCCGCGTCCGAGGCCTCGCGGCTCCCGGCGGAATCGGCCTGCCTGGCGGCTTGCAGGACGGTTCCGGCCACGGCCCGCGGCCGCCCGGTGTGCGGCTCGACGAGCAACAGCTCTTCCTCCACACCTATGCTGCGCGGCTCCATCGCTCCAGCATGCCAGCGGTCTCGTCGTGCTCCGGGCCGGCGCCACGAGCCGATCTCGACGAATCCATTCTGGTTGGTCCGAATCATCGTTTAAGCTTGAGCTCCTTGGTGGGGGGTTTACATGAGATTGTGCAGGCTTCGAAGCTTTGCGGGAGCGAGCGCGCTAGCCGTGTTGCCCGCGCTGTTCTTGGCGCCAGCCAGTAAAGCGGGCAGCGCGCAGCCGTTCGGGCTCTACCAGAACTCGAATAATTTTAGCTATTCCATCGGTTCATCGCCGGAAGACGTCTCGGCCATTCAGTATTACGGCTGGAACGAAGGCGTGCAGTCGGCCGAGATCTCGGCGCTGCCCAGCAGCGTCACGCCGTTCCTGGAACTGCAGACTTGCGGCAATCCGTGCAATTCCGGCACTTCGGTCTCGCTGTCGAGCATCCTCGCCGGCAACTATGACACGTACCTGGCTAACTACGCCAACTCCATCGCCTCGCTCGGCCGTCCGGTGTACCTTACCTTCGACCACGAGATGAACGGCTCCTGGTATCCGTGGGATTGGTATCCGGGTAACACCCAATTCACGTCCCAAGCCCAGCAGCAAGCTGAATGGATCCAGGCCTGGAATTACGTGACCAACAAGATCGACGCCAACCTGACCGCCGAATCACTGATCACGTGGGTCTGGGCGCCGAACATCGAACAAGGTGGCTCCGCCGTTTCGAATTACTGGTCGAGTGGCGGCTATACGGTCGCCAACGTCAGCTGGGTGGGCCTCGACGGCTATTACGCCAACAGCGGCACTACCTGGTCGAACCGGTTCGCCTCGAGCTACGCCGACCTCGAATGGGTCAGCGGTTTCAAGCCCTTCATGGTGTCCGAGACGGGCATTCCGCCAG
Source organism: uncultured Actinomycetes bacterium (assembly GCA_963787645.1). GTDB lineage: Bacteria > Actinomycetota > Actinomycetes > Streptosporangiales > Streptosporangiaceae > Palsa-504. The sequence continues at coordinate 536,236 of CAWBDS010000011.1, forward strand.
GCGACTCCAACGCCACCAGCCAGGAAGCCAACTTGATCAGCGGCGCCGAACAGGCGGGCGCCAGGGTTGTCGAGTACTTCGATTCCGGTAACTACGTCATGACATCAGCCATGCAAACGGCCTGGCTGAGTGACGTACAGGGCAGCGCTGGCCCTGGTTATCCACGCGGATAGCTGGCCAGAGGCGGCGCCAAGCCGAGCAGCGACCGGGCGATCCGCTCGCCGATGACCGCGGTCGGCATGTTGGTATTGCCGGACGTGACGGCCGGCATGAGCGAGGCGTCTGCGACGTACAGGCCTTCGATCCCGTGCACCTGTCCGTCGGAGCCGACCACGGAGTCCGGGTCGCCCGGCGGGCCCATCTTGCAGGTCCCGGCCGGGTGGTAATAATGCACCGCGGCGTGATCGAGGAACCGCTCGATCGCCGGTCGGCCCGAGACGTCCGGGCCCGGGCGCGTCTCGCGGCCCAGTAGCCTGCGCAGCTCGGGAGCCTGCGCCAGCTCGCGCACGCGCTCGACGCCTTCGGCGAGCCGGGCGCGGTCGGAGCCGTCGGGGTCACTGAGATAGCGGTGATCGATCACGAGCTGGTCATCGGGGCCGGGACCGGTCAGGCGCACGCTCCCGCGCGACAGCGGCGTCAGGCACGCGACGCCCAGGGTCCAGAACCACTGGGCGGTGTCCTTGACGCGGCCGCCGACCGGGTAGATATGCAGGTCGAACCCCTGCCAGCAGCCGGCCGAGGGGAACTTCGCGAGCACCTGCTCGTGAGGCAGCCAGCCGGTTCCGGCCTGGTGGCGCTCCATCTGCTGGATCAGGTCGTCGCTTCCTTCGTAGCTCACATCCAGGCACGGCTGGTCGTGCAGGTTGCGTCCGACGCCGGGCAGGTCCAGGGCGGGCTCGAGCCCGATGGCGGTCAGCTCGCCGGCGGCTCCGATACCGGACCGGAGCAAGATCGCGGGGCTCCCGTAGGCCCCGGCGCAGAGCACGACCCGCGACGCGGCGATTTCCGCCAGCCGACGGCCGTCCCGCACGGCCGCGCCGACTGCGCGGCCGCCGCGGATGAGCACCCGCTCGACCGGAGCATCGCCGGCCACCAGGAGCCGGTCGCGGACCGGGTCGACGTACCCGAAGGCGCTGTTGACCCGGGTAGTCCCGTCGATGTTGACCGGGAAGGGGGCAACGCCGGCGTTCTGGTCGAGGTCGTTGAAGTCCGCCACCGCAGGGATCCCGTTCGCCACGATCGCATCGGTGCAGCTGCGCTGGAACGGGGTCAGCTCGTCAAGACCCACGCGCCGTACCCGCAGCTGCTTGCACGCCGAGGCGAACAGCGGCACAAGCTCCCGCGCCGACCAGCCGGGGTTGCCCGCGGCAGCCCAGCCGTCGTAATCCAGGCGGCTCCCGAACACGACCGCGCACGCATTGTGTGCCGAACAGCCGCCGACCACACGCGCACGGTTGAAGTGGATCACCTGGCCGCCGAACTCGCCCGTATAGCCCCAATCGTGGGACCACAGCGGGCCGCTTGCGGCGTCCAGAAGGTCGTGCGGCCAGCGACCGCTATCGGCCGGTCCGTAGTCCGGTCCGGCCTCCAGTAGCAGCGTGCGCTCGGCGCTGCCCGCCGCCAGGCGGCCAGCCACCACCGCACCCGCGGTCCCGGCGCCGACAACGATGGTGTCCACCCGCGCGGGGAGGCGTCCCGCGTCCGCCGCGGTCAGCGCGCCACCATCGGGATACCCCACGGTCCAGGCATAGCTCAGCCCGCGGCCGCAGCGCTAGAGCTTGCCGCTGAATCTGCTAATTTGGCGCACCGTTGGGATCTGGATACGTAGTAATGTAGAGACTCACACCATCACCACCGGCCGTATAAGGCACGGGAACGGCGATAACTTCGCCTGATTCTCTCATCAGGGTGTACGTGCTGGCGATGGTATAGATGGCAATCGCCGTATTCCCTGGACAAATTATCGGACCGTATTGAGACGTCTGCTGCTGTTGCCAGCCTTGAGTGCTTGTATCGGTAACCGTGAAACTTTGCGTAAGTGTGCACGAAAAACTGGGCCAGTGTCAAGAAGGCCTCCGCCGTATCCGAGCGTGAAGCTGATACCGGTCGTTTCCGAGAATTCATGTGAAGCCGTTGCGTCCGTCCCCCAGGAGTATGTCCTGGTGATCGGCATATCGCGTGGGCCTGATTGTAGATGTAATACAGCAGGTGATAGCGGTCGGCTCTGGCCAACCGGTAACGAGGTGACGTCAGAAGTTGCTGGAGTGTCGTGAGCTGTGGGTCGACCACCGTGAACCACGGGACTTCTACGATGTATTCAACCGTATCGCTGGCGTCAGGTTGGGGAGCGTCGAAACTTTGGAGCATAGGTCTGGGCAGGGGCTTGCTCGGCGGCGTTTCCGTGACGTCGATCTGGAGAGCATAGGCGCTCGGATCACTTTTCGGCGCGTTCAGGCTTTCGTCATTGACCCCGACGAATGTACCTGGATCGAAGTAAGCCTCGCCCGGGGGCGAGGACTGCGGCTTGGTGCCCCACAGCCGGGCGAGCGACTCATCGCCGTGACCTCCCCAAACCATGTCACCGATGGCGGATGGGACCACCAGGTCCTCTCTAATGCACATCACTACGTCCGGGGATGGAGGCGTATCTCCGGGAGCACCGACAACGAGTCCCAGCGAGACGTACCCAGGAGGAGGCGTCGGCCGCCAGAACCATAGATGGTTGATTCGGTCGCACTGGAAGGTGCCGACTTTCGTGAATCCGGTCGGCGACTGCAAAACGCCCGCCTGCAGACCCTTCACCGTCGCCACCACCCCGACACCGTTGGCGTCGCCAAAACCCGCGTGGGTCAAATCGCCGAGCGGATAGAAGCCAGCAGACGGCTGCGGACGCCACCAGGAAACGTCCTCGATGCCGCTTCCGTCAGAGTTGTTGACGTACTCGAAAGCACTAGTGAAAGAAATCTGCAGCTGGTCTTTGTAGGTCAGGATCTGGTCCACCGCTGGAATGCTCATTCGTTTTCTCTCAGATCGAGGCCGCGGGCCAGGCTCGCGACAGGGCCGGGTTTGCCCAACACGACGAAGGAATGAGGTTCCCACCAGCGCCGGCATCTAGACAGCGGGATCGAAATCCTGGCGTGAGCACCGCATGCGCTCTTGCTCGAAGTGATTTCAGTCGCATGTATAGCTGTCCCCTCGGGCCGCAAGGTGTTATCTCACGGCAACTCGCTTCGTTCGAGGTACACAGGATCCGTGTGCTGCACTTCGGCAGGAAGACCGCGACGGTCTCGATCGTGTCCCGGCTCGGCCAGGGCGCCGAGCCAGCCGTCGCTAGCGTGCACCCGCGCTTTGGCTCTGCTGGTGAAGCTGGGGACACTCCTGGGCCAGCACGTCGGAGGTCCCTGGACCAGGTGCGTGCTGCGACCCCCGCGACGCCAGGCGACGACCGGGTCTTCGCCATCATCCGCGAGCAAACGAGCGGATCAGCCGGGACTGATCGCATCGGCCAGCGGCCGGGCGTTATGGATCTTCGGGTCCCCTGTCACGGTCAGCATTTCGGTGTCGAAATTTCAACCGCAGAAGCCACATCGGCGGCCGCTGTTGTTCAGCAAATTCAACGCGAACACGTGCTGTCCTGCCCGGATTAATTTCTGACCGACTCTTCAAGGAGGTCAAGACCCGGAACTTACCCTGTAGAATGAGGATTGACGGAGGCATTTATGCGGACTGTAAACAGCGGCCCAATGCAGGGGACGAGGGTGGGGGCCGGTCCTGCCGGTGAGCCTTACGGTCGTGGATTGGCCGTCGCGAAAATCGTCGTTCTTTATCACTGCGCGAACAAGCATCAGACCCTCGTGCCGTTCATCTGGACCGTGACGCCTCCCCGGCAGTGGGAATGCCGGGTCTGCTCGCAGCCCGCCGGGACCGACCCGCTCGACCCGCCCATCCGGGTCGCGGGGTACCAGGGCCAGAAGACCCACCTGCGGCGCGTCCGCGCCCGGAGGACCCAGGCCGAGGGCGATCGGCTCATGGCCGAATCACTTGCCCGGCGCGACCATCCCGAAGAGTTCAACGTCTGGACCGGACCCGTAGGCAGAAGGTCTGATCCTGGCCGCCGAACGTAGGGCCGCCACGGACGCTGGATAGCCAGGCATGAACCGGCGGGCCGCGCCGGACAAGACAACCCGTGCGCGGCGTCATACACACGCCGCGCGCATCCAGCGACAGCAGGGATCGGCGCGGCTAGCACCAGATCTCCCGGTCCTCAAGGCCTGCGACATCCTCCCCGAGGACCAGGCCACCGGCTGTGCCGCTGGCGTCGCCTGCGCCGCCTCGCGCTTGATGGCCAGCAGCAGTTCCGGCACCCGCTGGATTTCGTCGATCATCAGCAAGCCGTCATGCCGGACGAAGGCGCTAGGGTCCGCCTCTGCGGCGGCACGCACGGCCTGGTCGTCCAGGAATAGCTCACGCGCACCGGCAGACCGGGCGACGATCAGCTCCGCCAGGGTGCTCTTGCCGACCTGCCGGGCGCCGTTGATCACCACGACGCGAGTATCCGCCAGCGCTTCCATGGCAATCCTCTCGGCACGTCGAGAGAACAGATCAGTCTCACCGGCCACGGATTAATGTTACTGCAGCTAGAACGATGTGTGTGGCCGTTCTGCCGGTAGTTATACGCGCGATCTGCCGCTAGCTATATGGCCGTTCTGCCGCGGCATCCTGGTCAAGGACGGCACACCTGATCGATAGCTGCGGTTAGCGAATCTGCGCGCTACGTGTCCCGTGGTTCGAGCAGGTCGGTGATGGCCTCGCGGAAGAGCTCACCATAGAGCGCGGGGCCGAGATCTTGGAATTCGCCGACGGACAGCAGGATGCTCACGAGCGCCCCCAGGGCGCAGCTCAGCCGGACCCGGTCGCGGGCCGGGATCGCGGGGTTGCCCAGGATCTGGTGGAACCGCTGTTCCATATCCTCGTGATCGCCCTCGTGTCCCTTGATGTGCAGGCTTGAAAGGGCGGTCTGGTTGCGCTGGTGGAGGATGAACAGCTTGCGGTTGGCCAGCATCGTGTCGACCAGCTCGCGCAGCACGGCGGCCCAGCCTGACGGTCCTGCTTCCGCGACCAGCTGCTCGAGAACGGGCCGGGCCAGTTCGTGCAGGCGCAAGTGCAGCGCGACCAGGATGTCCTCTTTAGCGGCGAAGTGATAGTAGATCGCGGCCTGGGTGAAGCTGAGCGGCTCGGCGATCTGGCGAAGCGTGGTCTTGTCGTAGCCCTGCTCGATGAACAGGTCCAGGGCGACGTCGAGGATCCGCTCGCGGGTGTCACCTTCGTCGGGATGCCTGCCGAGAGCCGGCCAGGGGCCGTCCGGCCGTGGCTGCAGAGCGTCGGGCCATGGCCGCAATCCTACTTGACAACAAGTAAGTAGCAATGGTTATCTGCATGACTGTAGGCGTCCTTACTAGTTGACAAGTAAGTCGAGGTACCAGTGACTTCTCTGATGATCGAAGCCGAAGGGGCTGACCAAGCGGTACGGTCCCACCGTCGCCCTGGCCGGCATCGACCTGCAGGTCCCGGCCGGGTCCATCCTCGGCGTGCTCGGGCCGAACGGGGCGGGCAAGACCACCGCGCTGCGCATCCTGACCACCCTGTCCCTGCCCGACGCCGGCTGGGCCCGGGTCGCCGGCCACGACGTGGTCCGGGAGGCGGCCGCCGTGCAGCGCAACATCGGCGTGACGGCGCAGGACGCCACCGTCGACGAGGTGCTGACCGGCCGCCAGAACCTGGTGATGATCGGACGGCTGAGCGGCCTGCGCCGCCGCGAGGCGCGGGCCCGGGCGGCCGAGCTCCTCGACCAGTTCGATCTCGCCGATGCCGCCGACCGGATGCTCAAGGAGTACTCGGGCGGGATGCGCCGGCGGCTCGATCTCGCCGCCGGCCTGGTGACCCGGCCCCCGGTGCTCTTCCTCGACGAGCCGACGACCGGGCTCGACCCGGCCAGCAGGCTCCGGATGTGGAACGTGATCCGCGAGCTGGTCGGGGGCGGCGTGACCCTGCTGCTGACCACCCAGTACCTCGACGAGGCGGACGAGCTCGCCGACCGGATCGTGGTCATCGACCACGGTCACGTCATTGCCGAAGGGGCTCCCTCCGAACTCAAGACGCAGACCGGCGGAGCCCAGCTCGAGGTCACCCTCACCGAAGCCAGCCCCGCCGCTTCGGACGCCCTGGCGCCATTCGTGGCCGGCCCGGTGCAGCTGAGCCAGGACGGCCGACGGCTGCGGGCGCCGGTGCGCAGCGGCGGCGGGCTGGCCAGCACGGTCGTGCGCGCCCTCGACGCGGCCGGGATCACCGTCGACGACGTGGAGGTCCATCAGCCCTCGCTCGACGATGTGTTCTTCGCGCTCACCGGCCGCCCCGCGGAGATGACAGCGGAGACCACGGAGAACCGCGACGAAACCGATTTGGAGGTAGCCCGGTCATGACCTTCGCCACGCTCCCGGCGCCATCGCGCCACCTCGGGCAGCGGTTCACCGATGTCCTCGTACTCACCGGCCGCAACCTCGTGCACATCGCGCGCGAGCCGCTGCAGCTCTCTGACGTCACCATCCAGCCGGTACTGTTCACACTGCTGTTCGTCTACGTGTTCGGCTCCGGGGTCGTCCTGCCCGGCGGCGGCAGCTATAAAGACTTCGCCATCGCCGGCCTGCTCGCGCTGAACATCACCACCTCGGCGATGGGCACCGCGGTCGGGCTGAGCACCGACCTCAACACCGGCGTCATCGACCGCTTCCGGACCCTCCCCATGTGGCGAGCCGCCGTACTCGTCGGGCGATCCGCGGCCGACCTGTCGACGGCCGCCCTATGCACGCTCATCGTCGCCGTCACCGGACTGGTCATCGGCTGGCGCCCCGACGCCAGCATCGGCTCGGTCATCGCCGGATTCGCCCTGTTCCTGCTGTTCAGCTACGCCCTGTCCTGGGGCTGCGGCTGCCTCGGCATCGTGAGCAAGGGCCCCGAATCAGCTCAGGGCGTCGGTCTGGTCATCCTCTTCCCGCTGGCCATCGTCTCCAACGGACTCGTCCCCACCCAGCACATGCCCACCGTCCTGCGGGTCATCGCCGACTGGAACCCGGTCAGCGCGGTAACCGCCGCCGCCCGCCAGCTGTGGGGCAACCCCAATCCCTCGGCGACCATCCACGCCTGGCCCATGCAACACCCGGTAGCTGCCTCGCTGCTGTGGTCCGTCGCGCTCCTGGTCATCTTCGCCCCCCTCGCCACCCTCCTCTACCGCCGGCGCACCACCGGCTGAGCGCAACCGCCTGCGGCCCTGTGGTGAGGCCAGGTCTCTTCGCGGTCTCGCCGAGCCGCCGTCTCGCGAGGTGCTTGACTGGCGACCAGGAACTGACGATCCCTGCCGAAGGACAGCACATGAACGATCTCGAAGCTGCCGCGGACAGAGCCGACCTGACCGGGCAGATCCGCTCGTTCATGGCCTGGCTGGGCGAGGGCCGCAAGCTCACCCAGACGGCCCGGATCGGGCTGGCCGACGCCCGGCATCTGGTGGAGGCGCTCGGCACCGGCGAAAAGCTCGACCCGGAGATCGGCGGCCGGGTGTTCAAGACCACGTCCAGCGAGCAGCTCCCGTACCTCACCCGGATCGTGGAGTGGATGAAGGCTGCGCGGCTCGTCCGTGTCACGGGCAACCGGCTCGTGCCAGTGAAGAAAAACGCGGCGCTGACGAGCAGGCCGCTCGATCTGGTGCTCGCGCTGCTGGAGGCCTATCCAAGGCTCGGTAAGCCGCTGTTCCCGCGGAACACGTGGCGGCAGTCGCTGGTCGGCGACGAGTTCGCCGTCATCGGCCCCAAGCTCCTGACCGGACTGCTGGTCAGCCAGGGCCCCAGCCGGATGGACGACCTCCAGCAGGTCGCCTTCGAGGAAATCGCGGCCGGGTACCGGCTGGACCAGCTCAGCGCGCAGCAGATGGAGATCCTGCGGCGGACGATCGACGTGGACGTCACCATCGCCATCGCGGCACTCGGCGTCCTCGGTGTCGTCGTGGTCGACCAGGACAATGCCACGGCGCAGCTCACCGCCCTGGGCCGCTTCGCGATCCGCCAGCTGCGCGGCATGGCGGAGCCCGGAGACCCGGTGCTGCAGGTGCGGATCACCCTGAGCTACGTCGACGACCCGCCGGTATGGCGGCAGGTGCTCATCCCGGCGGCCTACCCGCTCAGCCGGGTCCACCTGGTGGTCCAGGCCGTCATGGGGTGGGAGAACTACCACCTGCACGTATTCCAGATCGGCAAGACCAGCTACGGCCCCGACCCGGAGGGCGAGCTCGGCTACGCCGACGAGACAAAGGCACGCCTGGCCGATGTGGCCCGGGTCAAGACCAGAATCGGCTACGAATACGACTTCGGCGACGGCTGGGAGCACGAGATCGTCGTGGAGGCTCGCGCCGTGGCCGAGGCTGACCAGATCTACCCGGCGTGCATCGCGGGTGAAGGCGCCTGCCCGCCGGAGGACTGCGGCGGCCCCGGCGGCTTCGAAGACCTCAAAGCACTCCTAGCCCGAAGTTGCTGTAACTCTGTGTAGGAATCGCTGGCCTGACCTGGGGCGGGTACCCGATCCGCGCCTTTTGCTGTAGCCAAAATATCCGGCGTGTCGTGAGGGCATGATGGCGTGTCCTGCCTTATTGTTCAGGTATGGGCCAGCAGCCGTCAGCGATGCATGTGGCCAGGATCCGCGGCAGCCACGTGGACAGGCAGGGACGCCGCCGCGACTATGAGTCCCGCTACCTGCGGCGCACTTACCGCGACGCTGGCACGGTCCGGCATGAGACCCTGGCGAACCTGTCCGGGCTGCCCGAGCAGGTGGTCGACGCGATCGAGGCGGCGCTGAAGGGCACGCCGCTGGTGCCGGCCGGGCAGGCGGTGACGATCACCGCGTCGCTGCCGCACGGGCACGTCGCTGCCGTGCATGCGATGGCGGCCAGGCTGGGGCTGCCGGCCCTGCTCGGGCTGGCAGGCCGGCAGCGCGACCTGGCGCTGGCGCTGATCGTGTCCCGGGTGGCGGCCCCGGCCTCCAAGCTGTCCACCGTGTCGTGGTGGGCTGACACCACGCTGGGGCCGGACCTGGGCATCGCCGCCGCGTCCGCCGATGATGTGTACGCGGCGATGGACTGGCTGGTGGCCAGGCAGGACGCGATCGAGGCGAAGCTGGCCGCCCGGCACCTGGCACCCGAGCCGAACCCGGCGCGGATGGCGCTGTTCGACCTGTCGTCCTCCTGGCTGGAAGGCACGCGGTGCCCGCTAGCGGCCCGGGGCTACTCCCGGGACGGCAAGAAGGGCAAGCTGCAGATCGAGTACGGGCTGCTCACCGACCCGGCGGGCCGCCCGGTCGCGGTCCGGGTACTGCCCGGCAACACCGGCGACCCAGCCGCCTTCACCGGCATCGTGCAGGTCATCCGGGACAAATTCGGCCTGGCCGAGATGGTCATGGTCGGCGACCGCGGCATGATCACCAGCGCCCGGATCGCCGCGCTGAACCAGCAGGAGGACGGCACGGCCCGGCCGGATCCCTACGGGTGGATCACCGCGCTGCGCGCCCCCGCCATCAAGAAGCTCATGGCCGACGACGGGCCCTTGCAGCTGTCCTTGTTCGATGAGCAGGACTTGGCCGAGATCACCTCGCCTGACTTCCCCGGCGAGCGGCTGGTCGCCTGCCGCAACCCGGCGCTGGCCGCCGACCGGGCCCGCAAGCGCGAGGACCTGCTGGCCGCCACCGAGAAGCTGCTCGCCCCCCTCATCGCCCGCGTCCAGGCCGGGCGCCTGGCCGGCGCCGCGGCAATCGGCGTCGAGGTCGGCAAGGTGATCAGCAAGTACAAGACCGGCAAGCACTTCACGATCACCATCACCGACGACAGCCTCACCGCGGGCCGCAGGCAGGACCAGATCGATGCCGAGGCCGCCCTGGACGGGTTCTACGTGCTGCGCACCCCCATCCCGGCCAGCCAGCTGGACGGCCCCGCCGTGGTCACCGCCTACAAGAACCTCAAATACGTCGAGCGGGACTTCCGGCACATCAAATCCGACGACCTGGACCTGCGGCCGGTCTTCCACCGGCTGGAAGAACGCGTCAAGGCCCATGTGCTGATCTGCATGCTGGCCTGCTACCTGACCTGGCACCTGCGCCGGGCGTGGGCGCCTCTGACCTTCACCGACCAGGACCCGCCCGCCCCGGCCAGCCCGGTCGCCCCAGCCCGCCGCTCCGCCGCCGCCCAGGCCAAGGCCTCCGGCCAGCGCGATGCGGCCGGCCGTCCCTACCGCAGCTTCCGCGGCCTGCTCGAGCACCTGGCCACCTTGACCCGCAACCAGGTCCGGTTCACCGGCACCGCCGTCACCGTGCCGATGCTCACCGAGCCGACCAGCGCCCAGCGGGAAGCCTTCGACCTCATCGGCGCCCCGATCCCGCTGACCCTGAAGTAGCCAGAACACCGCCCGGGCAGCCGGTCAAAACCCCAGTTCAGACCCTAAATCGCCGACCGAACTGGCCGTAACTTCGGCCTAGCCGGGCCGCCCAGCGCGGAACGAGACGAGATGCTGGAGTGGGCGGGTGACGACTACGACCCAGCCCGCTTCGACTTGGCGGCAGCCGACGCGGCGGTGGCGGCGATCTGAGCGCGGAAGGGCCGTGCCGGAATCAGGACCGTGGCCAGGTCGGCCAGTCGCTCGTTCAGGTCGGCGACGGTGAACGAGCCGCATCTATCAGCAAACTGCTCATTGAAGACCCAGATCCCGCCGCTATCCTCGGGCGGCGCGTCCCGGCGCCCGGCAGTGCAGCGCGGATAGGCCACTCCCGGCTCGGCCGCGATGATTTTCTCCACGACGATGTTGTGCCGCCAGTCGTCGCCGAAGTCGTAGCTGTACACCACCTTCGCCCGCTCGGCCCCAGCCACCTGGCCGAGCGCGGCGGTGGCCTCGTCCTGTCGTTCCGCCCAGTCGTCGTCGTGATCCGGCGAGCCGAACTCACCGCACACCGTCTCGAAGGCATGCAGGTGATGGCCGTGCCAGCCGAACGCGACCTGCAACACGGCGTGCACCAGGTTCAGCGGCATCGCGCTGGGAAGCTCAAGCCGGCGCCAGATCGGCGGCTTCGCGCCGTACAGGCTTACCTTGACCCGGTGGACGGCAGTGGCAGCGCCCTTCGGCAGTTCGGGCAGTTCCTGCCGCGTGACGCGCTTGCCGCCAACCAGCGCCTGTTGCTTGAGGTGGCTCAGTATCTGCTGCTCCAGCGCCTCGGGCGAGCTGCCCATTAGCTGGAGCACCAGCCGTTCGAGTTCGTCAAGTGTCACTGGCTCTTCCGGCATATGGCGAGCCTTCCAGGCGCGAGCCCGATGCGCGACCCGAAGGCTTCAGACGGAGCCGGATTGTCCGAGAAGCCCAGGATTCGGTTACCGGCGGAGGACGGGTTCGGCGACTCCGCCCTCAGCACCAAATGTTGGTAACATATATCCTGTTGTATGTGGCCAACAGATGTGGTGGTGGCTCATGAGCGTGACACAAGTTGACATCGACGATGACGCGCTCGAGCGCGCGATGGCCCTATCCGGGGCGAGAACCAAGAAAGAAGCGGTCAACCTGGCCCTGCAGTTCTACGCGGACAAGCAGGAACGGGCGGCACGCATCGCCCAGCACTTCGAGCGGGCACGGCACTGGGGGGCGCTCGAAGACGCCGAGCGGCTGCACCGGGCCGAAAAAGAAATCCGGTGATATACCTGCTGGACACCTCGGGCCTGGTCCGCCTGCTGCGTGACCCCGCTTTGCAGCGGGCGTGGTATGACGCCTTGGACGCCGAGGCCATCGGCTCCTGCTATCCGCAACGGACGGAGTTCCTGTACACGGCCAGGGACCGGGCAGAGTATGAGGAGATCACCGAGATGTTCGACGATCTGTACCCGGACGTGTCGGTGCCGAAGAACGCCGGGCGTTGGATCGCCTCGGTCCAACACCACATGGCCCGGGCCGGCGAGCATCGCAGCGCTTCGGCCGTGGACCTCATGATCGCCGCGACCGCGGCTCACCATGGCCTGACTGTCCTGCACGACGACGCCGATTACCGCACGGTCGCGCGGCACACGCCGGACTTTAGCGAGCACAACATCCGCGACGTAGCTTGACCTCGCGCGTTAGCCAGCTGGCAGCAGCCTCCGCGAGCCAGCCGAGCGGATCAGCCGGGGCTGATCATGCTGGCGCCGCGTCCCGGACGAGCGTGTCGCCGTAGGCCATGAGATGTGTTGCGGCGAGCGCCAGCCACGGGCGCCAGTTGGCGGCCGGTGCTCGCAAGCCGAGGTGGGCGAGGGCGGCCTGGAGTGACGGATCGCCCGACGGGAACGCATCGCGCTGTCCAAGCCGGAAGGCGATGTAGTCGCTCACCTCGGGTATTTCGCGGCCGACGGCGAGTGCCGCTATCGCGCTCGCTTCGGCCTGGCCGAGCCCGATCGGCGCGAGGCTGGCCGACGTTACCCTCGCGGGGTCGGGAAACGTATAGGCAAGGCCCTCCGGCAGGCCGGACACCGGGGTGCCTAGCCGAGCGACGAAAGCCTCAAGCAGGCGGTCACGGTCCGGCTGGCCGGACAGGATGGCCGAGACCCCCACTTCGAACGGGTTCCACGCTCCAAGTACGGGGAGGCCCGGGCGCTTGGCCACCAAGGGGCCGAGCACCGGGTCGCCGCTGAGCACGGCGGCCCCGGCGGAATGATCGGACTCGGCGCCGAGAAGCAGCCCGACGCGGTCCACGACATGGATCAGGCCTTCCCAGTAGGACAGGTGAGCGCGCAGCAGCAGGCAGTTCTCGCGGCCTGGGGAGACCTCCAGAAGGCCCGGCTCGCCCGCCATGGTGATCGTCCGCCGGTAGGTGTCACCGTCGACCGCCTCGACCCCCGGCACCAGGCGGGCGGCGAGGAAGGCCCGCATCGCGTCCCAGTCCTAGCCGGGCACGACCGGCAGCCGCAGCGTAAGCCCGCCGTCGGCGGCGAAAGCGATGTCCACAACGGTGAGGTCGGTGTCGTCGAGGAGCCGCCGGGCGAAGTGCGCGCGGCGGGACCGGGCCAGCTGATCCGGGCTCACCCCCAGGTGCCGGAGAAACAGTCGGCGAAGATGCCGCGCTGACAAGCCGATCCGGGCCGCGAGCATCTCCTCGGTGCCACCGTCATCCATGACGCCGCCGATGATCTGCTGCACCGCCTCGCAGACGAGCTCCGGTGCGCTGGTCGTGACCGGTCCCGCCACCCGGTAGGGGCGGCAGCGGTGGCACGCCCGGAAGCCGGCGGCTTCGGCCGCAGCCGGATGGTCGAAGGTCCGGACGTTCTGCGCCAGCGGCCTCCCGGCGCATCCCGGCCGGCAGTAGACGCCGGTGGTGACGACGGCGGAGTACGTGGCATGACTCCAGATTTACGGTCACCGGCGCGGTCGGCCGGGAAGGTTTCGGCCTGGCCCGTGTATCACCGGACGCCAAACCTCCTCCGTACCGATTGAAGGCAGTCAACACGGATGGGCGCCTTTGACGTGGCCAAGCGTATGGCTAACCCAGGGAGGACGCGGAGATGAGCTGGAGTGGTCAGAGCTGGGGTCCCGAGCAGCCCCGCCTCGTCGCGGACCTTACCGGGGATGGCCGGGCGGACATCGTTGGCTTCGGACTTGACGGCGTTTGGGCCTCCCTCAACAACGGCAACGGCACGTTCCAGCCGCCGAACATGGTGCTGTGCGGCTTCAACTTCCACACGGGCTGGATGGTCGAAAGGCATCCCCGTTTCCTCGCGGACCTGACCGGGGACGGCCGCGCGGACATTATCGGTTTCGGCGATGCCGGCGTCTGGACGGCGCGGAACAACGGGGATGGCACCTTCCAGGCCATCAAGTTCGTCGTCGCGGACCTGGGATATGACCAGGGCTGGCGCGTCGATCAGCATCCGCGCTTCGTGGCCGACATCACCGGAGACGGCAAGCCCGACCTGATCGGATTCGGCAATGCCGGCGTGTGGGCGGCCCTGGGCAATGGCGACGGCACCTTCCAGGCGCCGCGACTCGTGGTCATGGACCTGGGATATGACCAGGGCTGGCGCGTCGATCAGAACCCGCGCTTCGTGCTGGATGTGACCGGCGACGGCCGGGCGGACTTGGTTGGAGTCGGGACGGACGGAGTTTGGGTCGCCCTGAGCAACGGAGACGGCACGTTTGCGCCGCCGAAACTGGTGCTCGCCGGATTCGACCAGGCGCAGGGCTGGGACGGGACCAAGCACCTGCGGATCATGGGTGACCTCAACGGCGATCACCGCGCCGATATCATCGGGTTCGGCGACGCGGGAGTTTATTCCGCGACCAGCAACGGCGACGGCACCTTCGCCGCGGCCACGTTCATCCTCGCTGACATGGGTTACAACGACGGCTGGCGCCTTGAGAACCACCCCCGCTTTGCCGCTGACGTGACCGGCGACGGAAAGGCCGATCTGGTCGGGTTCGGCGACGACGGCGTTCTGGGTTTCGGTCACCGGGGGAAGCGGCGCGGCGCTGGTGCTGGCTGGATTCTGTTACAACCAGGGATGGCGGGTGCCGCTTCACCCCCGTTACCTCGCCGACCTGAACGGCGACCGCAAGGCGGACATCATCGGCTTCGGCGACGCGGGAGTATGGATCGCCCTGAGCAACGGGGACGGGAGTTTCCAGGCCGCCAGTTTCGTGCTGGCCGACTTCGGCTACCACGCCGGACCGGTAGTCCAGTCGATCACCATCGACTTTCATACCTACGATGACGACTTGAACGACGATTCTCTGCTGCACGTCTTCGTCATGAACCGCAGCAGCGACTCGTCGGATTCCGCCGGGCCCGGCACTTACGTCGCGAACCTTCAGGAGTATCAGGCGCACGACGCCGACTGGTTCGGCAAGAATCCCTATCTCGGCTGCGCCATCAACGCGAGCCAGGGGCAGACCTTCGGGGACCACTCCACGCATACGGTCGACATCCAGTTGCGTTCAAAGCCGATACCGGTCGAGGAACTCCTGCTTCCCGCGGTGCACATCCACATTCTCGCGGAATCAAGTGACACGTGGAAGTTCGACTACACCCTCACCATAACGCTGGATGACGGGACCGTGCTTCCCCCGTTCAGTTCGAACATCAACGGCCTGGCCGGGATCGTTCTCAACCAGGACAACCGCAACTACTACGGCATTTGTTCCGAGGTCCGGTCCGCCCCGCCCCGCACCATGCCGGTCACGGATTCCATCTTGACCGGCGTGACGATCGAATTCCACACGCACGACGACGACAAGAATTCCGATACC
This sequence comes from uncultured Actinomycetes bacterium, assembly GCA_963787645.1. Lineage (GTDB taxonomy): Bacteria > Actinomycetota > Actinomycetes > Streptosporangiales > Streptosporangiaceae > Palsa-504. The sequence continues at coordinate 551,577 of CAWBDS010000011.1, forward strand.
ACGCTCAACATCCACATTGTCAACCGGCAGAGCGCGACGGCGAGCCAGGACATCTCGGTGGCCACCGACGTGGCCAAGGGCCAGACGTTCCCGGATTCCGGTGATACCTACAAGCGCATCGATCTTCCGCTGGTCTCCAATACGATCTTCCTACGGGACATGGTCCTGCCGGTCGTTTTCATCAATATCGCCGCGGGCGAGGACCAGTGGATCTTCGACTACCGCGTGACATTCTTCTTCGGCCAGGACCAGCCCTACTCGTGGACAATCTCCGGAGTCGTGCTCGATCAAGATCATCACAAGCACATGGGTGTCTACAACGGGCGCGCCTTCCCTGCGTTGTTCTGCCCGTACCCCCCGCTGAGCTCCCAGCCGTTCCCGCGCGACAAGAACATCTCGCTTGCTTTCGTCGGGCAGAAGCTCCAGGAGCTGCTCAATAGCAGGCAGGCAGTCGGCAGCCCGGATCCGCTCATACAGCTCAAGCTCGACAGCGCGAAGGACTTCGGCGATCAGATACCGCCGTCATTCATGGATCTGCAGTTCATCGTCAATGATCCGCCGCCGCCAGACGGGCAGCCGCTTGACCCCGCTTTCAAGATGGGCACGACTTATTCGCACAGCATCTCGGAGCTGGGGCAGTTCACGACGTGGTTCGGGCTCGGGGTTCATCTCAACGACATCAACAGCCAGACCTTGACGCTCGGCGTCAACTCGGGCGACAGCCAGACACCGCTCACCATGGATCTGCAGTTCGAGACGGGCGGCCCGACGGAAATCACCGGGACGATCTCCATCGACGTGATCAAGTTCGAGATCAGGATCCGGCTCACACTCCGGTACCACCAGGCCACCAACGCCGTCGACCTGGTGGGCTGGGTGGATGACATCAACGCGGTCACGTTTACTCAGGAAGCCAATTCGCCCCTGTACACGGTAAGCGGGACGTTCCTGGGACAGCCGTTGAACGACGTAACCGCAGACCCCGCGCAGTACAAGACAGACCTGATCGGTCAGGTGGTGGACGTTACCTTCACCACGTCCTCGACGTTTGATCCCGGGGACATTATCCAGAAGGCGATCCGGGAAGGAATCTTCAACCGCCTCAGTGAGGCTGACCCCATCACGAACGTAACGCTCCGGGATTCGTTTAATGCGACCGCCAGCTCCTGGCTGATGGGAAGCGTCATTGCCAGCGGAAATTCCGAACTGCTGCCGTACCCGAGTCCGTGCACGCTGGTGGGGGTCAGCGTCAGCAATGACGTCCTGAGCCTCAGTTACATCAGCCCGGAAAAGACCTTCGCCTACCAGACCCCGCCCGACTGGCCAGCCACGCTGGCGCCCGGAAAGTTGGCGAACATCGACCATATCGTGGTCCTGACCCAGGAGAACCGGTCCTTCGACCACATGCTGGGATACCTGAGCCTGCCCTTCGACAAGGGCGGCATGAACCGGAACGACGTGGACGGCCTCAAGGGCGGCGAGTTCAACATGTTCAACGGGCGGAAGATCCAGTCATTCCGCCTCGCGGCGGGAGACGTGATCTTCTCGCCCGGGCCGCCCAACGATTCCGAGCGCGTCGCGGTCCAGGTCAACGGCGGTGCAATGGACGGTTTCGTGCAGGCGCAGGCCGACGAGTGCGGCCCGGCGACGGCCCACCGCGTGATGGGTTATCACACGGCGGACAACGTGCCCACCTACGACTCGCTGGCGCGCGATTTCGCCGTCGGCCACCGGTGGTTTGCCCCGCACCCGGGTCCCACGTTCCCGAACCGCTTCTACCAGCTCACGGGACGGCCGAACATCGACCCCTGGGGCGCCTGGGAGTACGCGAATTCCAGTCCCCTCCTCCCGGTGCTCACCGATACGATCTTCGACCTCCTGACCGAGCGGGAGGTCTCCTGGGCCTACTTCGAGAACTTCTACACTTTCCTCCGGTTCTTCGAACGTCATACCTTTGACTCACAGAATGTCATCAGCTTCGACGACCCGGAGCGAGGCTTTGCCGCGCTGGCGAATTCCGGGAACCTGCCGTCCGTGTCTTTTATCGATCCGCACTTCGTTGACTATCCGCCCGACAGCTTCTGCGACGAACCTCCATCGGACATCCGCAACAGCCAGCGGTTCATCCGCGGCCTGGTGGAGACCCTGGTCGCCAGCCCGAAATGGGAGAAGACCCTCCTGATCATCATCTACGACGAGCACGGCGGATTTTACGACCATGTGCCGCCGGTCCCGGCAGCCAAGGTATCTCCCGAGATGCTCCCGACCACCGGCGTGCGCGTACCGTGCTTCGTGATCACACCCTGGGTCAAAGGCGGCACGGTGTTTGGTTCGGACACGCTGCACTTCGATCACACCTCGATCCTGAAGACGATCGCCCGGCGATTCATGAGCAACGACCCGCCGTATCTGGGCGCAAGGTATGCCGCGGCCCATGACCTGTCCGAGATTCTGGACGCCATGATCCGGCCGGAACAGTTCCGCCCGTTCATCCCGTATAACCTGACGTACGTCGCTTCCACGATGTGCCTCGACGTGCAAGCCGCCAGTACGGCTGCCGGAACCCCGCTGTGGCAGTACACGCCGAATGGCACCGATGCGCAAGGGTTCCGGTTCGAAGACGCAGGCGACGGTTTCGTCTACATCCGGACGCTCGCCGGATTCTACGTGACCGTGAATGCGCCCTCGGGCATTCACGCCGGCCCCGGGATAACGCTGGGCATCAAGCAGGATCTGAAATATGCGCCAAGCTCGCAGGGCTCCCACCACCCGGATCTCCAGCGCTGGAAGTTTAGTTCCTCGGCCATCACCGCGGTCGGCTCCGCCGCCTACTCGATATCGTGCGCGGCGGTCCCCGGCAAGACGCTGCAGCCGCTCGACGGTAGTACGGCTTCGGGGACCGCCGTCGTGCTCGCCGACCCGGCACATCATCTGCCGACGGCCGTTCCTAATCCGTGGACCGTGACGTCGCCGCTGCTGCCGTCCACAACGGGAGTTAACGCATAGTCTCGGGTGGCTGTCGATCTCAGTCCCTCCCGAGGTCGAGGAAACGATCAAGGCCGCCGCAGCCGCCGAAGGCAAGCCGGTGTCCGCATGGCTGGCCGAGGCCGCCACGGAGAAAGCCCGCGCCACCGCACTGCACGCCGCCGGCCGCGCCGCCGCCCGTGAATTGATCGCCGAGTACGAGGGCGAACACGGCCCGCTGCCCGCATCATCGCGCGAGCGCGCCCGCCAGTTCCTGATCGAGGCCGGGCTGATTGACGACGAGCCCCAGCGGGCCGCCGGGTAATGCCGGCCATCGTCTACGACACCGGCGCGCTGCTAGCCGCCGAACGGCACAACCCAGACTTCCTCGCCCTGCACGACGAATTGACCAGAGCGCGCATCCGGCCAATCGTCCCGGTCGTCGTCCTGACCCAGGCCTGGCGCGGCGGTCCCCAGCACCAGATCTCCCGGGTACTCCAGGCCTGCGACATCCTCCCCGACGACCAGGCCACCGGCCGTGCCGCTGGCGTCGCCTGCGCCGCCTCCGGGACCGCCGACGTCGTCGACGCGATCGTCATCGTGACCGCCGTCCGCCACCAGGCCCCCGTCGTTACCAGCGACCCTGGCGACCTGACCCGCATCGCCGACTCGATCGGCGTCAAGATCCGGCTCTTCCCAACCTGACCACCGCCCGTTCGGAAATTCAAAGTCTTTATACCGAACGATCCGTGGCGCGTGTCCTAGGCCGGGTCAGTGGCTGGCCGGGGTGCGGCTGACGGAGCCCGGCGATGAGCAGACCAACCATACGGCGCGCGTCGTAGCGCGAGTCGCCGTTGACGCCGGCGCACAGGTTGCCGACGGCATGCATGAGCCCGAAGGCATCCGTTCCCGGGCGGATCTCGCCAGCGGCGGCTGCGGCGTCGAGCAGCTCAGCGCACACCGGCACCAGGCGGTCGAGAAAGTAGGCGTGCAGGGTCTGGAAGCGGGCCTGGTCGGACCGCAGCGCCGCGGCGAGCCCGTGCTTGGTGACCAGGAAGTCGACGAAGAGATCGATCCATCGGGTCAGTGCGCTGTGTGGCGTACTGCTGCTGGCTAGCAGGGCCGGCCCGGCCTCGGCGCAGGCGTCGACCTGGTGGCGGTAGACGGCGATGACGAGGTTGGCCCGGGTCGGGAAGTGGCGGTAGATCGTGCCCATCCCGACCCCGGCCGCGGCCGCGATGTCGCGGACCGGCGCGTCCACGCCCGAGGCGACGAAGACGGCAGCGGCCGCGTCGAGCAGGGCCTGTTCGTTGCGCCGGGCGTCGGCACGTTTCCGCGGAAACGTTCGCGCTGCCGGCCCAGTGCTGTCGGGCACCGCGCCCCTTCCTCTCGTCGCCGCGTTGCGAAGCGGAGCAATGCTCCGTATAGTGAACGGAGCAGTGTTCCGTTTCTTATGGTGCCACAACGGAAGGACCAGACGCTCCCATGTCACACGCGACCGCTCCCCGGTTCGGGATCGCGACGGCGCCGCAGCAGGTCACCTACCGCGACGTGCTGCGGGTATGGCGAGAGGCGGACTCGATCCCGCAGATCGAGCATGCGTGGGTGTTCGATCACCTCCTGCCGATCGCCGGCGACCTGAACGGGCCGATCTTCGAAGGCTGGACGCTGTTGTCAGCGCTGGCCGCGCAAACTGAACGGCTGCGCCTCGGGGTGCTGGTGACCAGCAACCGCTTCCGTCCGCCAGCGATGCTGGCCAAGATCGCCGCGACCGTCGACGTGGTCTCCGGCGGACGGCTCGACTTCGGCATCGGCGCTGGCTCACGGCCCAGCCTCCCGATGGCCCGGCTTGAGTACGAGGCCTACGGCCTGCCCTACCACGACTTCGCTCACTCGGTCGGAGACCTGGCCGAGGCGTGCACGGTCATCCGGCGGTTGTGGAGTTCGGAGCAGCCGTTCGACTTCGACGGCAGCTATCTCCACCTGACCGGAGCGTTCTGCAACCCCAAGCCCGTGCAGAAGCCATATCCGCCGATACTGATCGGGGGACGTTCGGCCGAGACGCTGCGCGTGGTCGCCGAGCATGCCGACCTGTGGAACATGCCCGGTGGTGACATCGATGACGCGGTCCGCCGCAGCGCGATGCTGGACCGCTTCTGCACGGAGATCGGACGCCACCCCGCCTCGATCATCCGGTCCATCATCCTGCCGGTCTCCTACGAGCACCCTGGTAACACACGGAAAGCGATCGCCGAAGCGATCGACGGAGGCTTTCTCCACATCATCCTGAGTCTGCCTGCTCCCTATCCGGAGAAGGTCGCGCAGTGGGTCACCGACGAGTTCACCTCAGATCGCGTTTCTGGCGCGGATCGCGGACAGGAATGAGGCGTAGCTCCAGGACAGGTTGCTGACGCTCTTCTCGTATCCGGTGGTGGCGTCGAACTGCTCGCTGAGCTCGAGGTTGTCGCTGTGGAAGATGACCGCCTGCAGCATCTGGTCGCCGGCAGCCTGCAGCGCCGCCGCGGCGGCGGCGGAGGTGTTTGACGCGTCCACCCCGACCTGGCTGAAGAAGCCGGCTGAGAGGCTGTCCGACGGAACCGTTCCGCCAAAAATGATTTTTCCGGCGAGCCGGTAGTACAGCTCGGCGAAGTTGGCCGTGGACACCGCCCAGGGGTGATCGCCGGCCTGCACGTCGGTCTCGCCGTCGTACACGTCGCCGGGGTAGCGGCCGAGCAGGGGACCGATGCCGCGTTGCTGGTCGGCGCCGTTGATGGGGTAGAAGTACGCCGAGCCCGGGTCGGCCCACTGGCTGCGCAGCTGGGCGGCGGTGGCCAGGAGCTTGGTGTCGGTGACCGGGATGGCGCCGTAGATGGCCGCCATGACGACGTCGATGTTGGGGTCGTAAGGCGCCCGGTAGTCGGTCGGGACAGGCAGCGTGGACTGGTAGCACTGGCCGTTCCAGTGGCTGGCCAGGGCGTTCTGCAGCCACGGTATGGCGGTGCTCAGCCAGGCCGGGACACCGATGCCGGCGGTGTTGGCCGTGATGGCCTGAAGACACTGCAGCTGGACCGAGCGGGCGAAGAACGAGGCGCCATACTCCTCCTCCCACAGGTTGCAAGTCTGGCCCTGGTAGGCGTTCTGCAGGAAGTTCAGGTTGGCCGCGATGACGGTGCTGGCCGTGGCTTGCGTCTGGACGTCGAGCTGGGCGTACAGCTGGAGGATGGCCAGGGTCTGGAGGGCTGGGCCGTCGGTCTGGTCGGTCCAGTTCCTGGGCGTTCCGCTGATGAGGAATGACGCGCGGTCGAAGTGGCCTATGTTGCTGGCTTCGTTCTGGCAGGTGTGGGCGAACTGGACGTAGTTGGTTAGCGGCTGGGTGGTGGGCAGCGGGCCGGCCGCCAGCTCGATCGCGGTGATGGCGGCGTCGCGGGTCCAGTTGTAGACGTAATCCTGTGACACGTTCGTGGCGGTGTTCTCCCAGGAGGGAGAGGCGAGGACGCAGCCGGGCTGGGACAGGACACCGGTGTTCAGCGGGTCCTCGAACACGAAGCCGTCCGAGGCGATGTTGCGGAACATCAGCCAGAACATGTACGGCGCGATCGTGGTCAGGTCCGACTGCGCGACCGCGGGCCGCACCTGGCTGTATTGCAATGTGCCCATGTGGAGAACTCGCCTCTCCCGTCGGTCATCGGAACGGGCTGAGCTTAGCGCTGGCCAGGCAGCCGCCTACCGAACGAAGACTTTCTCGTGGTGCCAGTCGAGGTACTTGCGCCGGGGACGTTCGGCGTCGTCGGGGAGCAGGAGGGTGTCCAGGAGCGGCGGCCGACCGTAGTAATGCCGGGTGAGGTGATCGCCGCGGACCGCGTTGGCCAGCGGCTGGGCGATATGGATCTTCAGGTCCGCGCTCACGGTCAGCATTCCGGTGTCGAAGGCTACGTCGTGGCTGGGGCAGGCGGCCAGGCCGTTGCGCGGGTCCAGGCGCTCGGTGGCCGAGCTGTCCTTCCACGGCTTGATGTGGCCGGCTAGCAACATCCTCCTGGCCACGCCCGGGGATGGGTTCAAGCCGCAGAAGACACAGCGGCGGCCGCAGTTGTTCAGCACATTCAGCGAATACGTGCTGTCCTACACGGGCCGCGGCCAGGATGATCCGTTCGGTGTCTTGCTCGGGCAAGTCGCTGTTGGCGGCGCTGCGGATGATTTGATCCCTGAGGGCGTTCTCGAATACCGAGGTGCCGAGCTCTTCCTGGCCGAGGAGGGCGAACTCGCCGCCGTCCTCGAGGTCGAGGAAATCGGGGAGGCGATCGCGGTCGATGCCTTCGGCGCGGGCGGCGTGCAGGAGCAGACGGTAGATATCGGTGAACCGGGCGCTGTCCTCCCGGAACATAGGCCCCGGCCAGGATGTCCCACTTGCCGCCGTGCGAGCGGGAGCCGTCCAGATTGGCCATTTTGACGAGCACGCTCGAGGGAGGCCGTGAGAACAGCCTGGCCAGGTTGGGGACTGGTTCGGGCGCCTGGTGAGCGGTGGAACCGCCGAAACGCCGGTGGTTCACCAGGAATGAAGCCGCCAGGCACAATAGCGTCTCGACCGGCAGGAATGTGACCTGCCGCCCGGACGCGACCGGAGAGCGCTGTTTGAGCTCGCGGAATTGCTGCCGTGCCCCACCCGCGGTCATCTCCAGGAAATCGGCGAGCTCCGCCACACGGGGAGACTACTCCTGGCCACCTTTCCCGAGGAAGTGCAGCTTATTGCACGGCGTATTTGCCCGACGCCCGTGCCGGGCCAGCAAATCGACGAGCCGTGTTCCGCCGATGAGAGTCAGTCGTTCCCGGCGGCAACTCTCGTTCCTCGGCCCGAACCCAACCTTGCCAGGTGATTGAGGTACTGAACGGACCACGGTGCGAGCCTTGCAGGCGATCGCCATCCGGCGGGTGAGACGACTGGTCCAGCAGGTCGGAAGCGCCGCAGCGCAGCGAGTGCCGGGTCACCGGTCGCAGAAGGCGGTCACCGCCTCGTAGTTGCCGAGCACGGGGTAATAGACTATGTGCCCGCTCACCACAGCGGCCGTCCAGCGGCCCTGCTCAGACGTGGGTTGGTGTATGATCGTGATCGGCTTGAGCCAGAGGCGCCCGTTCCTGGATTCTGCGCAGCTATGGGTGAAGCCCAGGAAGTCGAACATCTCCGGCTTGCCGTGGCCCTGAGCTGCCCGGTTGCGGGCGGCGTGCTACCCGAACTCGATCAGCCGGGTTGCCGGGTGCAGTTCCAGTCTGAACTTCGTCAACCTGGTCCGGAACCGCTCGCGACCAGGCCCGCGCTGGGCGTATCAGCCGCATCCGCCACGTCGGCCCGCACCTGCTGACGCCGCCTGCCACGAGCACGTATCCTGCTTGCCAGATAAGTGTCCTCTCCACTGGGCTAGTCATCACTCGACAGCAATCATCTTCCCAGGACAGAGCGGCACCTATCGGCATCTACAGGTCACGTCACCGGCTTACTCATGGAATCGGGTCTGCCTCTGACGCGAGATCCGGGCCGGCGTTTCGCTTCTGGCGGATGCTGGAGTAAGGCATCATCAGGAGTGTACGAGTCTCGACAGGAGAAGCCCCGCCCACAAGATCGGTCCTCGCTGGTAGTTTCAGGCGAGTGAGGTCGATGCATCGGTCCGTAGCGGGGAAAGCCGCGGATGACGAGCCGTCGATCGATAAATGGTGACTAGCGGGGCGGCAAATGAAGATCATCGACAACGTCAGCGAGCTGCTTGGCGACGATCTCAAGGTAGAGATCACGCCGGGCTCCAAGGTGCGCATCGCCGCCTCGACGTTTTCGATCTTCGCTTTCGAGGCGCTGCGTAAGGAGCTGGAACAGGTCGGCGAGTTGGAGTTCATCTTCACCTCGCCTACGTTCGTGACGACCAAGGTCACGGACAAGCTCCGCAAGGAACGCCGCGAGTTCTTCATTCCCCCGGCCGATAGGACCGAGTCCAGCCTCTACGGCTCGGAATTCGAGGTTCGTCTGCGGAACAAGCTCACTCAGCGAGCGATCGCGAAGGAATGCGCCGACTGGGTGCGCCGCAAGGTAACATTCCGGTCGAACTCCACAGGCAACCCGATGCAACAGTTCGCGGTCGTAGACGACAAGGCTGCGTATATGCCGTTGCAAGGCTTCACTACCGCAGATTTGGGTTACGAACGCGGCAACGCGGTCTCGAATATGGTCCACCGCATCGACGATGCCCCGATGACGGCGCAGTACATCCGGCTCTTTGACCAGATCTGGAACAACCCCGCCCAGCTCGACGATGTCACAGAAGCGGTCTACGAGCACATCGCCAGCGTGTACGCCGAAAACTCACCGGCCCGGATCTACTTCCTGATCCTCTACAACCTGTTCTCCGAGTTCCTTGATGACATCAGCGAGGACGTGCTGCCGAACGACCGCACAGGCTACCAGGATACCCAGGTCTGGCGGAGCCTCTACAACTTCCAGCGCGATGCCGCGACCGGAATCATCAACAAGCTGGAGACCTACAACGGCTGCATCCTGGCCGACAGCGTCGGCCTCGGTAAGACCTTCACCGCGCTGGCGGTAATCAAATACTACGAGCTGCGCAACAAATCCGTGCTAGTGCTCGCGCCGAAGAAGCTCGCGGAGAACTGGACCAACTACAACGCGAACCTCATAACCAACATCTTCGCCCGCGATCGGTTCAATTACGACGTCCTCGCCCACACCGACCTCTCGCGCACCAATGGCGAGTCGATGGGGCTGCGGCTCGACAGGGTGAACTGGGGCAATTACGACCTGGTCGTCATCGACGAGTCGCACAATTTCCGCAACGCCGACTACGCTGAGGAAAAGGAGTCGCGCTACCAGCGGCTCATGCGCCGGGTGATCCGCGAAGGCGTGAAGACCAAGGTGCTCATGCTCTCGGCAACACCGGTCAACAACCGATTCAACGACCTGAAGAACCAGCTCCAGCTCGCGTACGAGGGCGAGTCGGTGAACCTTGCGCAACACCTGAACATCTCCACCACGGTCGAGAAGGTGTTCAGCGATGCCCAGCGCGTGTTCAATGAATGGTCCAAGCTCCCACCTGATGCACGGACAACGGACCAGATTCTGAAGATGCTCGACTTCGACTTCTTCGAGCTGCTCGACTCGGTCACGATCGCGCGCTCCCGTAAGCACATCCAGGCCTTCTACGACACAACCGAAATCGGCGCATTCCCCGAGCGGCTGGCACCGAAGGCGATTCGTGAACCGCTGTCCGACCTGCCCAACGTCCCGACGTTCAACGAGATCTTCGAGCAACTCCAGATGCTCACACTGGCGGTCTACACCCCGCTGGCCTATGTGTTCCCGAGCCGGATCAGCAAGTACGAAGACCTCTACAACGTGCAGGGCGGTACGGCGCGGTCCAACCTCGGGCAGCGTGGTCGTGAGCAGGGACTAAAGAAGCTGATGACCGCCAACCTACTCAAGCGCTTGGAGAGCTCAGTCGAGGCATTCCGACTCACCCTCGCAAAGATCGAGAGTGCCGTCGACAAGACGCTTGGCCGCCTCGGATCGCGCACGGGTTCATTGACGGACCTCGACGTCGAGTTCGCCGACCTCGACGTTGACGACGAGGACGCCCTTAACGTCGAGGCTCTCTCATTTGGGGAGAAGATCAAGATCGACCTCGACGACATCGACATCGACTCCTGGCAACGCGACCTGTGGAACGACCGGGAAACCCTGCGCGAGCTGCTCGACGAGATGCACAGGGTCACCCCCGACCGCGATCTTAAGCTCCAAACGCTGAAGCGACTCATCGAGGACAAAGCCGCCAACCCCATCAACGCGGGAAACCGGAAGGCGTTGATCTTCTCCGCGTTCGTCGACACCGCCGAGTACCTCTACCGCGAACTGGCACCCTCGCTGAGCGGGGCAAGACTTGAGACGGCGCTCATCACCGGCGGCGGGCACGCTGCGAAGACGACGTTGGGTACCGGATATGACTTCCAGCAGGTCCTCACGCTCTTCTCGCCAAAGTCGAAGCAACGCCACCTGACGATGCCAATGGAGACCGGCGAGCTCGACGTGCTGTTTGGCACTGACGTCATCAGCGAGGGCCAGAACCTTCAAGACTGCGACTATGTGGTCAACTACGACATTCACTGGAACCCGGTGCGGATCATCCAGCGATTTGGCCGCATCGACCGCATCGGATCGACTAATGCACAGATCCAGCTCGTGAACTTTTGGCCCGACATCTCGCTGGATGAGTACATTAACCTGAAGGAACGCGTCGAGAACCGCATGGTCATCGCTGACATTGCTGGTACCGCCGACGACAATGTACTCACGCTCGAAGGGAGCGAGGCAGCGTTCCGCAAGGAACAGCTCCGCAAGCTCCAAGACGAAGCCATCGAACTCGAGGACGTCCGCACCGGCGTCTCGATTACCGACCTCGGCCTCAACGACTTTCGCATGGATCTGCTCGGCTATCTAAAAGAGTACGGCGACCTCGCCAGTGCGCCGAAGGGCTTGCACGCCGTTGTGCCCGCCGACCCCGCTAAGGGCCTGCGCCCTGGCGTGCTCTTCGCACTGAGGAACGTAAACTCCGACGAGACGATCAACCGCGGCAACCGCCTCCACCCATACTACCTTGTCTACCTCGATGAAGACGGTAGCGTCATTGCCGATCACACAGAAGTCAAGCACCTGCTCGACCTCGTCCGCGCTGGGTGTCGCCCCTACGACCAGCCGGTCACCGAAGTCACCCGCGTCTTCAATGCCTCCACCAGTGATGGCGCCGACATGGCCAAGTACTCTGAGCTGCTCACGGCAGCGATCCGCTCCATGATCGACGTCACGGACGAGCGCGACCTCGACAGCCTCTTTACCGACGGACATACCACCGCCCTCACCCAGACGATCGCCGGCCTCAACGACTTCGAGCTGATCGCCTTCCTCGTCGTGGTCGACCCCGCGCGGGGGACCACATGACAGGACTTCTCTTTCGCTGGCCCCAGGCAGCCAAGTTCGGCCGGGTCGTCCCGAAAACCAAGTTCTATGAACACGCCGCAATACCCGTTACTGTGCGCGAGAGGTTTGTCTCAGAGGTCCAGCGCATCATCTGGGCCTACAAGCTCGCCGAGACCACCATCAACCTGCCCGGTGCCACAGCGGCCCCCGAAATCCAGGTCTTCCAGATCGACGCGAAAGGCGACGACGTTAGCGAACCCGTCCTCACCGCGATCGACAAGGCCGTGAAGACGCCGATCATCTTCGAGGTCACCCGGGGAGAGGGCTCGGAGCGCCGCACCCGCATGACCGCGACCCATAAACTACTCAGCTCCGGTGCGCCGAAGCTCGGCGCTTACTACACGACCGAGTGGCATTCGGACGACGCCGAACGCCGACCTCTCCCGACCGCCATCAACCTGGGCGCCCTGTACACCACTCTCCTAGAATCCCTGACCCCGTTGGCTGCGCGCCCAGGCGAAGAGATATCGGACGTGGCCGCAAGACTAGACATAGTGCGAAAGCTCGAACGTGAGGTCGCAACGTTGGAGCGGAAGATCCGAACCGAGCCACAGCTCAACCGCAAGGTCGAGCTTCGGCGCGCTTTGAAGACGAAACAAGTAACGCTCGCCGACCTGACGAGCCCAGCCCAAGCCCAAAGTCGGGCACGAAGAACTGAGGATTAGGTGGAGAAACTGCGCATGACGTCGTCAGATCTTGTGGCAGCGAACATTGAGAAGATCTCCGAGCTGTTCCCTAACGTGGTTACGGAGTCCATCGATTCTAGTGGCAACCCAGTGAAGGCGATCGACTTTGATCTGTTGAGGCAGGAACTCTCCAACCACGTCGTCGAAGGACCTCAGGAGCGATACCAGCTCGACTGGCCCGGTAAGCGTGCGGCTCTTTTCGCCGCAAACGCTCCCATCGCCAAGACCCTCCGCCCGATCAGGGGTGAGTCGGTGGAGTTCGATACCTCCAAGAACCTCTTCATCCAGGGCGACAACCTTGAAGCACTGAAACTCCTTCAGGAGCCCTATCTTGGCAAGGTAAAGCTCATATATATCGATCCGCCCTATAACACCGGCGGAGATTTCATCTATGATGACGACTTTGCGGAGTCAGCCGATGACTATCTCGTGCGGTCTGGGCAGGTCGACGCTCAGGGCATCCGACTCGTGGCGAATACTGATGCGAATGGACGGTTTCACTCCGACTGGTTGAGCATGATGTATCCGCGCCTGAAGCTGGCCCGGAACCTATTGAGGGACGACGGCGTCATCTTCATTTCGATCGATGACAATGAGATTGACAATATCCGGAAGATATGTGCCGAGGTTTTCGGCGCCTCGAACTTTGTTGCGCAGATAATTTGGCAAAAGGTCTACTCGCCGAAAAACTCCGCTCGATGGTTCTCTGAGGACCATGACTACATCATTTGCTTCGCAAGGAACAAGGCGCTTTGGGCCCCCGAGCCGTTGGCCCGAACCGAAGCAATGGACGCTCGGTACAAGAATCCTGACAACGACCTGCGTGGTCCTTGGAAGGCCGTAGACATGTCCGCGCGAAACAGGTATGACGCAGGTGTCTACCCTGTAATCACTCCGGCTGGACGCGTAATCACAGGACCGCCAACGGGCCGATACTGGAGCATTTCCCAGCGAGCGTTTGAGGCGCTCAATGCCGACAACCGCATCTGGTGGGGGGCAAACGGTGACAACGCTCCGGCGGTGAAGCGCTTTCTGTCTGAAGTCGCTGTTGGACGCACTCCTCAGACTCTTTGGTTCTATGAAGAGGTCGGGCACACCCAGGATGCGAAGAAGACACTTCTGAAGTACGTGGTGTTCGAGCATACGGAGAATGTCCTGAATTCTGTCAAGCCAGTCGAGTTGATCCAGAGGGTGCTCCAACTGGCCAGCAACCCCGACCGCGAGGACATCGTTCTTGGATTTCTTTAGCGGTAGCGGCACTACGGCCCATGCAGTACTGAAGCAAAATGCCGAGGACGGCGGTAACCGGCATTTCATCGCGGTTCAGGTGGACGAGCCTTTGCCAACACCCGAGGCGGAGTTTGATTCTATCCTCGGGATGAGCCTAATGCGACTCCGCAATGTGGCGAAAGAGATCTCTGAACAACCGGATATCACGAGTAGCTCTGATCTTGGCTATCGGCTCCTAAGGGTCGACACCACCAACATGGTCGATGTAATGCGCACGCCCGACGAGACAGAGCAACAGACACTCTCGGGGCTCGAAGGCAGCGTGAAGCCGGGCCGCTCGGCCGAGGACTTGCTGTTCCAGGTGCTACTCGACTGGGGTCTGGAACTGACCATGCCGATAAGCGTGGAGAGGGTCGAGGGACACGAAGTCCTCATCGTCGAGGACGACACGCTCATCGCCTGCTTCGACACCAAATTGAGCCCTGAGCTGATTCGAGCCGTTGCGGAGCGTGGCCCTCTTCGCGCGGTTTTCCGTGATTCCGGGTTTGAATCGGACGATGCGCGAATCAACGCAGAGCAAATCTTCCGTGAGATCTCGCCCTCCACCGACGTGAAGGCGATCTAACGCGGATGAAGCTCCAGTTCAAGGTCCAGCAGTTCCAGACCGACGCGGTCGACGCCGTCGTCGAAGTCTTCATGGGCCAACCGAGGCATGACGGGGTTTCCTACCGGATCGACCCGGGCAAACAGAGGCCGACCGCGACACCGACCCTGTTCGAAACAAGCGCAACCCTCGACTCGGGCCTGCGGAACGCCGAGATCGCCCTGAGCCCGAAGCAGTTGCTAGACAACGTCCACCTTGTACAGCGGTCCCGTAACCTTCCATTCTCGAACGACATGAAGGACAGCAAGGCCGCGCCGGCCGCACCCAACCTGGACGTCGAGATGGAGACGGGCACCGGCAAGACCTACGTCTACATCAAGACGATCATGGAGCTGAACAAGCGCTACGGTTGGAGCAAGTTCATCGTTGTCGTGCCGTCGGTGGCTATCCGCGAGGGTGTGAAGAAGTCGTTCGACATGACAGCCGAGCACTTTCAACAGACGTACGGCACGAAGCCGCGGTCCTTCACCTACAGCTCGTCGCAACTCCACGAGCTGGAGCAGTTCAGCTCGGACGCAGGGGTCCAGGTGATGATCATCAACATCCAGGCGTTCAATGCGACCGGCAAGGACCAGCGGCGTATCTATGACGTCTTGGACGACTTCCAGTCTCGCAAGCCCATTGACGTTATCAAGGCGAACCGGCCGATCGTCATCATTGACGAGCCGCAGAAGATCGGTGCCGACAAGTCGCTGAAAGCGCTGGCCGAGTTCAACGCCCTCATGGTGCTGCGCTACTCGGCCACCCACAAGATCGAGCACACCAAGGTCCACCGCCTCGACGCACTCGATGCCTACAACCAGAGACTGGTCAAGAAGATCGCCGTCCGCGGTATCACGGTGAAGGGTCTGGCGGGCTCGACAGCGTACCTGTATCTCGACGCGATCGAGATCGCCAAGGGCGCCAAGCCGCGTGCTCGGGTCGAGATCGAGGTGAAGACAAAAGGCGGCCCGATCAAGAGGCAAGTCAAGCGCTTCGACGTGGGCGCAAATCTGTATGACGTCTCCGGGGGCATCGAGGCCTACAGGGGCCTGTTCATCACCGACATCGACGCCATCCGTGACGTTATCGAGCTGAGCAACGGTGATGTCGTAGTCGCCGGCCAGCTCGCCGACCGCGACGTGACCGTGGAGACCAAGCGGCGCATCCAGATCCGCGAAGTCATCCGCGCGCACCTCGACAAGGAGCGCGAACTCTTCGCACAGGACATCAAGGTTCTGTCGCTGTTTTTCATCGACGAGGTCGCGAAGTACCGCGACTACGACCGTGAAGACACCCTCGGCGACTACGCCCGCATCTTCGAGGAGGAGTACGCGACGACCGTCGAGGAGATCCTCGGGGAGCTGGAACTCGACCCCGCCACTGCGGCCTACCAGTATGTACCTGCGCCGCGACGAGGTCCGAGCCGTACACCAGGGCTATTTTTCGATCGACAAGAAGACCAAGCGGCAGGTCGATCCAGTGGTATCCAGGCGCGGAGAGGAAGCGGGTCAGTCCACCGACGTCGATGCTTACGACCTGATCCTCAGGAACAAGGAACGACTGCTTTCGTTCGCTGAGCCGGTCCGGTTCATCTTTTCCCACTCCGCTCTACGCGAGGGCTGGGACAACCCGAACGTGTTCGTTATGGGCATGCTCAAGAAGAGCGACAACAGCGTCTCCCGGCGTCAGGAGATCGGCCGCGGCCTGCGCTTGGCTGTCGACCAGCACGGTGAGCGGATGGACAACCCTGTCACAGTGCACGACATCAACGAGCTGACCGTCGTCACCGACGAGTCCTACACCCACTTCGTCGCCGGGTTGCAGAAAGAGATCGCCGAGTCGCTTGCGGCTCGTCCGCGCAAGGCGAACGTCAAGTTCTTCATCGGCAAGACGATCCGCACCGAGTCCGGTGAGAGCCTCGTCGAGGAGAAACTCGCCACTGCCATCTACTTCCACCTCGTGCAGAACGGCTATGTCGATGAGGAAGGTCAGGTCACGAGCAAGTACAAGGAGGACAAGGAGGCTGGCACGCTCGCACGCCCGACGTCCGAGGTGCTCAAGCCCGTGATCGACTTCGTTTGGCCGCTGGTGGATTCGCTCTACATCGACCTGCCGGCGCCGACCGACGACCGCAAGCCGAAGAAGATTCCGCTCAACGAAGCGAACTTCGCGAAGAAGGAGTTCCAGGCCCTGTGGGGGCGGATCAACCACAAGGCCGTCTATCAGGTCGAGTTCGACTCCGCTGAGCTCGTCAGCAAGTGCGTACATGCGCTCGACAAGCACCTCAACGTCGCTGCAATGCAGTACGTCATCCAGGCAGGGCAGCAGCGTGACTCGCTAGAAGCCGACGACCTGACCAGCGGTGCCGGGTTCGACGTGGCGAGCACGGCGACCCACACCGAAACGGTGTCTGCCGGCTCCCAAGTCAAGTACGACCTTCTCGGTGAGATCACCGAGAAAACACAGCTCACCCGTCGGACTGCGGCAGCGATCCTTGGCATGGTCACGCAGGCGACGTTCGCCAAGTTCCGGCTCAACCCCGAGCAGTTCATCACCGAGGCCGCCCGGCTCATCAACGAGCAGAAGGCCACCGTCATCGTCGAGCACTTGGCCTACGACGCGCTGGAGGACCGTTTCGACTCGGCGATCTTCACAGAGAATCAGACGAAACAGGACCTTACACATGCTGGCAGCAAGCTGACGAAACATATCTACGACTACGTCGTCACCGACTCCAAAGTCGAGCGTGCCTTCGTCACCGAACTCGACACCAGCAAGGAAGTCGCCGTCTACGCCAAGCTGCCCCGCGGCTTCTTCATCCCAACCCCGGTCGGCGATTACAACCCCGATTGGGCCATCGCTTTCACCGAGGGAAGCGTCAAGCACGTCTACTTCGTCGCCGAGACCAAGGGCTCGCTCTCGACCCTTCAACTCAAGGGAGTCGAGGACGCCAAGATCGAAAGCGCCCGTAAGTTCTTTGCATCCCTCAACCAGAGGCACGACCAAGACATCAAGTACGACGTCGTCACCAACTACACCGAACTAATGCAGCTCGTCGCCGGCTAGGGAACGAGGAAAGTTCGGCTTGCCGCCGGATAAACAGGTCTGAGCTGACGCAAACGGTGACGGCAACCAGCCCCGGCCACCTGCGCGGTGGCGCCATGAGACTGAAGTTGACGTTTGCTGGGTAGCTGATGCGCTGGGCATACGCCAACTTCGGACTATTTTAATGATGGAGGTTACGGGGCTGAAGGTCGAAGCCGGTCTTGGCGAGGAGCCGACGATGAGGCGGCCCGGTGCTGCATCATCGTAAGCCGGTCTTGAGCAGTGCGGTGAGGTGATCGATGTCCTGCTTGACCAGGTTGGCCAGCAATCGCTTAAGGTGCGACCAGCACCTGCCGCGACCGGGTTGAGCTCGGCGCATACGGCGGTAGCCGGAAGACCTTCAGCCACGGCCGGGCGGCGATGTAGCTCCAGCCGGGCTAGATCAGGTCCAAACTCGAACTTTGTTACCGTGTCCTCAAGAAGGTATCTGCCATGCGTTGCCTCTCGCTAACTGCGCCACGATGATGTCGCGGAGCTGTGCCGGGGTGGGCCACGGTGGCTTTCTGTGGATCATACGGTGGCAGTTGCTGCACAGCAGAGCGAGGTCGCTGATTCTTGTTTCGCGTTCACCGGTCTCGTGAAGCGGCAGGACGTGATGGCATTCGATATAGCCCTCCCCTCTCTTACCATAGATCTGTCCGAAGTCGAAGCCGCAAGCCTCGCAGGCCAGCGGATCGCCGCGGTGCAGCACGCTACGGATCTTCTTGCGGCGCAATCTTGGGTTGCGTTCGCGCTCGGCGTGGAAGCGCCACAGGTAGCGGCCCTCTAGGATGCTGCCGTCGTCATCCTGGAACTTCGAGGCACTTTCCGGGGTGTCGTTCAGCGCATCCTGGAGCAGATCCTGCGCAATGCGGTGCATGACATCAGGGGCAGCCCGGAACTGGTCAAAGACCTCCTGGTCCCCCTCGCTGCCATTGGAACGCCACTTTCCCCAGTCGGGGGCGGCGGAGGCAAGGTTGTGCGTCTTCCGCGATACGCCGTCCTCGTTCCTGAAGCTACTCAGCCGCGCCTCGGGTGGGTGTAGGGACATCCTTCGAAGGATGCGGGACAGCTCGATGACCCGCTCATCCTCGGGAGGCAGTGGCTGCCAGTCATTCTGAAAGACCATGTCGCAGGCCAGAACGGTCTCGTCCCATTCCCAGTCAGGGTTTCGGCGAGCGGCATCCGGCATGCTCCGATGCTAGTCCCGGAGTTGGCAACGTGTTGCGTTTGGCAACATCGGCTGGATGTGAGACCAGGGGCCATCCCTGTATCGCGTACCGTTCCCCGCCGATCCGGGAGAGGAGTACGGCTCGGCACCGGTGGGCTATGCGCAGCATGACAGCCCGCCGGTGACTAACAGCCCGGACGGCGAAGGCGCGGGCCGTTTTGCAGACCGCGTTCTACTCGTGGCTGCTGGCCGAACTTCAGGGACCGAGCCGCGCTGGATGCACCTGGCGCTCGGGCACGGGGAGTTCGTCCCTTTCAAGGTGAAGGACTTCGCCGCGTCCGGACGGCAGACCCGGCGGCGGTTGGAAGAGGTTCTCGCCGCCGCGCAGGCGGCCGGGCGTATCCCGAGCCGGTCGAGCGCTGGGCCATCTGCCGGTGGCGCGAGCTGTGCGCCGGTCGCCGACGGGCCGACGACGACCTTTCCCTGCTCGCGGGGATGACGACGGGGCAGCGGCGGGCGCTGAAGGGGGCTGGGGTCGCCATTCGGCGCGGGTTCGCGGGTCTGGCCGAACTCCCCGCCCGAACCGGGTGAGCCGGGACTCCTTTGAGCGCTCCCGGACCCAGGCCCGGCTGCAGGTGGCTTTCCACTGCCGTTACGTCCGACGACCAGGGTCAGCTCCCGGCGCCGCGGAACCTCTAAGGTCGGCGTCGAGGAGCTCTGCGCATCGGCTATACGGATGGCGCAGATGATCAGGCCGGCGCGGGCGGCGACCACGCACACGCCGCGGTTGTAGCGGTGGCACAGGGAGCACGTGACGTCACGGAGCACGGGCCGTCGCCAGGCGAGGCAGTCATCCAGCGATCGTGGATCTACGGCAGGCGTAATCTGTCTAGTGCGCTGGCCATAAACGTTCACCGGGTTGGTGACAGGCGGCGGTGATTGCTTTCACACTCGATCGTGTGAATAGATCGAGTGGCGGGAGGGCGTGATGGCGGAGCCGGTGCGGGCGCGGCGGCTGACTGATCAGGAGGGGCAGCGGCTGCAGCAGATCGTGCGGCGGGGCAAGCACGGGTCGGTCCGGGTGCGGCGGGCGATGATCATCATGGCGTCGGCCTCGGGCACGCTGGTCCCGGCGATCGCGCGGCTGGTCGCCGCGGATGAGGACACGGTGCGGGACGTGATCCACCTGTTTAACCAGAAGGGCCTGGCGGCGCTGGACCCTCGGTGGGCGGGAGGCCGTCCCCGCCTGATCAGTGACGAGGCCATCGAGGTGATCGTCGCGGCGGCCAGGACCCGGCCGGAGAAGCTGGGCCAGCCGTTCACCCGGTGGAGCCTGCGCAAGCTGGCTGACTATTTAGCCCGCCATCCTGACCGGCCGGTGATCATCGGGCGGGAGCGGCTGCGGCAGATCCTGCACGCGCGCGGGATCAGCTTCCAGCGGACCCGGACCTGGAAAGAGTCCCGGGATCCGGACCGGGACGCCAAGCTGGACCGGATCGAGTACGTGACCAGGCATTACCCGGACCGCTGTTTTGCCTTTGACCAGTTCGGGCCGCTGTCCATCCGCCCGTGCCACGGGGCCTGCTGGGCGAAACGCAAACACCCGGCCCGGCTGCGGGCGACCTATCACCGGACCCACGGCATCCGCTATTTCCACGGCTGCTACTGCGTGGGCGATGACCAGCTGTGGGGCGTGGTCCGCGAGCACAAGGGCGCCGGTCACACCCTGGCCGCGCTGAAGTCGATCCGGGCGGCCCGGCCGGGCGGGTACCGGCTGTTCGTGATCTTGGACAACCTGGCGGCGAACAAGACCCCGGCGATCCGCCGCTGGGCCAGGCGGGAGAACGTCGAGCTGTGCCTGACGCCGACGAACGCGTCCTGGGCCAACCCGATTGAGGCGCACTTCGGTCCGTTGCGGACCTTTGTCATGGGCAACTCCGACCATCCGAACCACCCCGCGCTGGCCCGCAGGCTGCAGGCCTACCTCCGCTGGCGTAACGCTCATGCCCGCCACCCCGACGTGCTGGCCGCCCAGCGCCGCGAACGAGCCCGCATCCGCAGCGAGCGCCAGCAACGCTGGGGCCGCCCGAAGCCTAAAGCCGCATAACCAACCCGGTGAACGTTGGTAGCCAGCGCACTAGACGACTTGGAGCAAGCGGCGGGCTCTGCCATCCCAGGCCTTGCAGGCAGGCGGCGCGGGGCCGTCAGCGTTCTCGGTCGGCGGGATACGCCGTGATCCGGTTTGCCAGCGGAGCGGCGATCTACGAGCATGACGTGATGAGCTGGACCGCGCCCGACGTCGCCCGGATTGACGAGCCGTTCATCGGTCCCGAGCGAGACATTCTGGATGGGTTCCTGAACTGGCATCGCTCCACGCTGCTGTGGAAGTGCGCCGGGCTGACGGGCGACCAGCTCGCGCTGGCGTCGGTGCCGCCGTCGAACCTGTCGCTGCTCGGCATCGTCCGGCACATGGCCGACATGGAACGAGTCTGGTTCCGGATCCGCTTCCGCGGTGAGGCGCTACCCGGCTGTATGACGACGAGGACGCGGCCTTCGAGCACGTTGACCCGGCCCGGGCGCAGGCCGACTTCGCGGCCTTCCCCGAGGAATGCGACCTGGCCCGCAAGGCGGTGGCCGGGGCGTCGCTGGAGGAGGAGTTCACCGGCGGGCGCGGCCGCACCCTGTCGCTGCGCTGGGTCTACATCCACATGATCGAGGAGTACGCCCGGCACAACGGCGACGCCGACCTGCTGCGCCAGCGCATTAACGGGGCGACAGGCTCCTGACACACCGGCCAGGTAGCTCTTCTGATCGGACGGAACGGCCCAGGCTTTCCCGGCTGAGATGCGGGCTCAGGCGGTCGTCTTCACCTGGTCGGTGAAGGCCTGCCAGGTGTCGGTGGTGAAGGCTAGCAGGGGGCCGTCCGGGTGCTTGCTGTCGCGGACGGCCACGGCCGGGCCGGCGGTGCCGACCTCGACACAGGTTCCGCCGTTGTCGCCGCTGCGGCTGCTCTTGCGCCAGGCGACGGGGGTCAGGTCCATTGTTCGTCGGCCACTTTCCTGATCAGGTCGCGCGACGACGCACGCGACTCGGCCTCTGATCGGAGTCTATCGAAACGAATAGCGACGTGAGCGGCCACGGCTGGGCTGTCGGTGACGTGGCCTTCGGCCGCCGTCTCCAGGTAGACGACGGGCGGCCGGGCGTCGAGGTCGGCGATGACGAAGTGTGCGAGCAGACCGGCGTGGGCGCCGGCGGCGCGGATGACCTGGATGGTGGTCTTGGGGTGTTCGGCGGCCTCAGCTAGACGGTAGAGCTGGCTGCGCATGACCTTGGGGCCGCCGATGGCGCGGTGTAGGACGCCTTCGTCCAGGACGCACCAGAGCTGGGGTGCGTCCGGGCGGTCCAGGACCGTCTGCCGGGCCAGCCTTGCGGCTACTTGTTCGTCGAGGTCGTCCAGGTTGCCGTCGGGGCGGGCGCTGAGGATGGCGCGGGCGTAGTCCTCGGTCTGCAGCAGGCCGGGCACGACGAGTGGCTCGTACCAGCGCAGGATCGTCGCCTCGGCTTCGATGTCCGCCCATGGCTGGAACCAGCCGTAGGCCCGCTGCTTGTGGCCCTTCTTCAGGTGGTCCCACAGGCGGGCCAGGGCGCCGCGGGTGTCCAGGTCGGGTACGGCGTCGAGGCGGGGCGGGAAGTCCTCGGCGGGCGGCCGCTCCCCCGTCTCGATCTTGCTGATCACGTCGTGTGAGACGTTCGCATGGGAGGCCAGGTCCTTCTGGGAGAGGCCTGCGCGGGTCCGGTAGTAGCGCAGTTCCGCGCCGAAGACGCCTGAGGGTGTCCCGGTGCGGTCGGCATCGTTCGGCATCTGATCGGCATCCTTTCCAGGAAGGCGACCCCGGGCCGGCAATCGGTGGGCATCCGGGCCGATCTCGTTCCCAACGGTAGTCCTCGCGCGACAGGCTGTGAAATACAAATCGGGCCATCGGGAGAGGGACAGTGACTACGACAGCCGCGGCGGCGAGCGTCCGCCGTCACACCGAGACCTATCCCGCCGAACCCGAGCAGGTCAGGCACGCTCGGGCCGCGCTCGCCGGATGGCTGAGCGGCTTCCCGCAGGCTGACGAGGCGATCTTGATCGCATCGGAGTTCGCCGCCAATTCCGTCCTGCACAGCGCCTCCCGTGATGGCGGCACCTTTACCTTGCGTGCTGAAGTCCGCGCGGACCGGCTCCGGATCGAGGTGGAGGACGCCGGAGGGCCGTGGCGCGACGGGCCGCGCGATGATAGCCGCCCGCACGGACTCGATGTCGTGAACGCGATCGCTGGCCCGGGGAACTGGGGCGTCGACGGGGACGCCCGCGGACGCACCGCTTGGGCCACTTTGGACAGGTGAGTTGCGCAATGGCCGTCTTTCCTCCGCCTGGCGACGCCTCGCGGGTCTCCTGCTTCCTCGCGGACCACCCGCGGTGGTCCGCCTGGTGGGACAAGAAGCACGGGCTATGGCGCGTCGCCGAAGACGACCCTGACTCCGACCTCTACGCCGAAAGCAGCGACGCGGACATTGTGATGGGCTACATCACGGGGCACGCCTGAGCTGTGGATCACCCCGCACAGTTCGGCTCGTCGCGAGTCATCAGTCGAGGCGGTCAGGACCGGGGCCGTTCCGCACGGAACGCGGGGAGTCTGGGCGGGGGCTGGCATGGTGGTCCGTTCGGAAAAATGATGGTCAGATAGCCATATGAAGCGCGGACATCTGGGCGCCTATCTTGTGGCCGCCACGGGCCTACGGCGACGGTAGGCGGAGGAGCGGTGCTGGATGTCCTGAACGATGACCGCATGCTTTGATTCGTCGATCCGGTACAGCACGCGCCGCTGAGTACCGCGCCGGGCGCTGCGGAAGCCGGACAAGGTGTCCCGGAGCGGTTTGCCGACCCGGTAAGGCGCCTCCAGGAGCGGTCCGGCGATGAATTCAACAGCCGCGGCGGCGGCGTCCTCCGCCAGCAACTCCGAGATCGCGCGCCGGGCCGGGCGGGTCATTCCAAGCTCGTAAGGCCCGGAGCTCACCTCTTGCGCTCAGCCAGAAGCGCGCGCGCCGCTTCGGCGCCGTAGACCACGTCGCCGGACTGCTCAGACTCCCTAGCTTCGGCCAGGCCTCGCAGCGCTGATGGATCGGCGAGGATCTCGGCGGTCTCTCGCATCGACAGGTACTCTTCGATCGCGACCAGGACCGTCTGCTGTACGCTGCGGTGCTCAACCTCGGCGACCTGCTTGAGCTGGTCTTCGATCTCGGGCGGCAAGCGAAGTGTCATAGCCATACCATAATGGTATCACAACGGTGCAGGGCTGGGGACTTTACTACTCTGGTGACCGCGTGATTTCCATGATCCAGTTGGCAATCCAGGTCTGTTCCTGGTCGACGGAGAAGGCCTGCTCCCAGCGGGCGGAGTCGGCGGTGATGTCCGACCAGATATAACGGGCCCGGATGTCCTTGCCGTTGTAGGTGTCATCGCCGTAGAACTCGCCGCGGCCGTTGATGAACCGGCCGAAGACCGGCGGGAACAACGTACCGGTGCGCTTGCTGGCCCAGTACAGCGACCATTGCGCGTGCTCGGGATCGTAGAGCCTCAGGGTGAGACCGGAGAAACCCTTGGTGGGGAAGTCGATCTCGTCGAAGTGCGCCGCGCCGCCGAAATGCCGGCTGGCCCGGCTGACGCCGGGGAACTCCTCCCACTGGCTGGTCTCGTCAAGGAAGTCGGTCCGCCACCGGTTGCGGACGTTCCAGGTGCCGGTGAAGAAGTCGAAATCGTTCATGCCTGGACGGTAGGACGACTTCACTGGCATGTTGTGTCAGTGAAGTCGAGCCGCCTACTTCGCTCCTGTTGCGGGGGACTAATAGTCCGGCGGTTGTCCGGGCCCGCCGTTCTTGCACCGGCCGGGGGTGCTGCGGCGGGAACCACGGACCGTTCGGCCGAAAGAATTTTCAATTGTCCCGGACGGACAGTGGTGTTACTGCCTAGGCCGTCCTAAACGTGTGTGACGAGCTTGACGGGCTGGCCGGTGACCGAGGCCACGGTCAGGAAGTCGCGGTCGTCGCACAGCACGATGAGACGCTCGCGTTCCGCAGTCGCGGCGATAAGCAGGTCAACGGGTCCGGCGGAACGGTGCTTGCCGGTCTCGGTCAGCCGTTGCTGGATCTCGCTGGCGCGATCGTAGGCTTGGTCGCTCATCGTCACCCGGCCGAACAGCTCTCGCAGCAGGCGCTGCTTTTCAAGCCGGTCAGCCAGGGATCGCGCCGAGTACAGGAACTCCAGCTCGACGATGGGGCAGATGGCGATGACACCGGCGGTGAGCTGCTCCGACCACGCCTGCCGCAGCTTATCCTGCAGGATCCTGAACAGGCCCGACGTGTCGATCAGGTACAGGGCCGGGCTCACCCGCGGTATGCCGTCTTATTTCCGAGGAACTCGTCGAAGTCGCCGCCGTCGGCCATCTCGCCGAGCCTGGCCAGCGCCCGCAGCCGCACCAGCCGCTGCCCGACCTCGCGGAGGGCGGCGTTCACCGTGTCCTTCTTTGTCTTGGTGCCAAGTACTTCGGCCGCTGTGGCCAGCGCTTCCTCATCGATCTCGACAGGCGTCTTCACCATGCCCACCGGACGACCTCCGATCGAAGCCTGGACATCTTAGATATCTATCCAGGATATCTCCGGATTATAGCTCGGGGAGTGTGGGCGTACGTGGGGCGGGTGCCGGGATGCTGGACGTAGGCTCGGGCGGCAGGTGAGCATCGAGGTTGGGGTCCGGTGACCGGCGAGCAACTCCTCTACCGCTCGCTCCGCGCCGCGGCGGCCACCTGGCCAGCGCCCACCAAGACACGCTGACCGGATCCTGAGCAGCGCCGTCGGTGTGCCTCTCGGGGGTTTGTCAGTGTCTCGTGGCAGGATCTTCCGCAGGGTCGAAGCCAGGGAGGTCTGCTTCGTGGGCAAGGCGAGCCGGCAGCGACGGCTGAAGCAGGAGAGGGAGCGCAAGCAGCGGCGCGCAGCGCAGCCGGCCGCGTCATCGCCGTCCGGCCCGTCGCGAACACCGGACGGGACCCAGCGGCATGACATCCCGCCCCGGCAGGGGCGCGGCACGCGGCGCGACATCCGACGCGAGCCGCAGCCCCAGGCCAAGCAGCCGTCTCAGCGGGAGCTTGCAGCCTTGGGTGTGACCGAGGCCCTGCACGCCCTTGCGCACGGCCTGCAGGACCAGTTCATGCAGTGGGTGGAGGCGCTGGCCGGCCAGCGGCAGGTGCCTGGCTGGGACGCTACCGTCAGCCGTGAGCTGGTCAGTTACCTGCGCGTGTCGGTGACCGGCGCCTGGCGGCACGGCTGGCAGCCCGCTGAGCTGGTGCGGCATGCGGGCCGGGAGAAGGGTGACTCGCATGCCCGGATGGCCACCGACATGATCGCCGGCGAGATGCGCGGCTACGCCGCCGCCACGGTGGACGACCGCTGGCTGGCACAGCTGTCCGCTCTCCGGACCGAGGTGTGGTGGGGAAGTGACGATGCTTACCTCGGCCGGTGGCGCGACCGGGAGGGGGACAGCCCGCAGGACACCTTGATAACGGCGGTGGAGCTGCTCTTCGTGCTCGGCCACCTGCCGGTGCTGCCCCAGATGTGCCCGCTGCCCGGTACGATACGGCCCGGTGCCGCGGCCAGGCCGGGCGCCGCGGCTGGCGCGGAGCGGACCGCCGACGAGCGGGTCCTCGGCAAGATCCGTGCCCTCCTCGCGAAGGCGGAGTCCACGGAGTTCACCGAGGAGGCCGAGGCGCTGTCCGCCAGGGCGCAGGAGCTGATGGCAAAGTACAGCATCGACCACGCGCTGCTCGCGGCCGAGGCGGGCAGGAAGGACGAGCCCGCCAGCCGGCGGCTGCCGGTGGACAACCCGTACGAAGGGCCAAAGACTCAGCTGCTCCAGGAGGTCGCCAAGGCCAACCGGTGCCGTGCCGTGTGGTACAAGAGCCTGGGGATGTCGGCGGTGATCGGCTTCCCCGCCGATCTCGACGCCGTTGAGCTGCTGTTCACCTCGCTGCTGGTGCAGGCGAATACCGCGATGCTGCGGGCCGGCGCGAAGCGGGACCCGTACGGCCGATCGCGCACCCGGGCGTTCCGCCAGTCGTTCCTCATGTCCTACGCCATCCGGATCGGAGAGCGGCTGGCCGGGGCTACGGGGGACGCGGAACGCCAGGTGGCGGCCGAGGCGCCAGGCCGGAATTTGCTGCCCGTGCTCGCGGCCCGGCACCAGGCCGTCGACGATGCGGTCGATGAGATGTTCGGCGACAGCGTTCTCATATCACCGGACCGGCCGGGTAAGCGACTCAGAAGGCTGGTATTCCGGCCGGGCAGCCGCCGACACAGCGGCGCTACACGGTCACCGTGAGGTCACTGCCGAATCCGCCTGAGCGGCGTCGTTGCTCTTCGCGAGTGGACGCCATTCGGCAGGCGCTGGCAGGCGGGCACGGAACAGCTTTGAGTCCCCCAGCAGCAACAGCCCCGGCCCTGCCGATGATGACATAGACGATGCCATCGCCGTCGCCACCCGAGCCCGCGAGGCAGCCACGACGATCCTCGACCAGAATGTGCTTTCTCGCTGGTGACATGAGCTGCGGCGGAGGGGGCGGCAAGACGCTGTCGGCCAGGTCCTTATGGGACAGGCCTGCCCGTTCAGGGTTTGCGAGCGGTGGCGCAGTAGCCGACCAGACCGCCGGCGGCGGGGTCGATCTGGCCGGACAGGCCCCACTGGCTGATGGGGACCAGGCCGGGAGGGAGCAGGTCGAGGCCTTCGAAGAAGCGGGCGACCTGGTCTCGGCTGCGCGGGGTAATCGACGCCGAGGACATCGCGTTGTAGCGGCGGGCCATCTCGGCGGAGGCCTCGGGGGCGATGTCGCTGGCGGCGTGGGCCATGACCAGGTAGCTGCCGGACGGGACCGCATCCATCAGCCGCGCCACGACCGCGTACGGGTCGTCGGCGTCGGGGATGAAGTGCAGGACCGCGATGAGCAAGACAGCGACCGGGCGGGTGAGGTCGAGCGCATGGGCGGCGCCCCTGAGGATCGTGTCGGTGTCCCGCAGGTCGGCCTGGATATAGTCAGTCTGGCCTTCGGGGGTGCTAGTCAGCAGGGCCTGGGCGTGGCTGAGCACGATTGGGTCGTGGTCCACGTAGACGATCTTGGACTCGGGGGCGGCGCGCTGGGCGACGTCGTGGGTGTTGTCGGCGGTGGGCAAGCCGGTGCCGATGTCGAGGAACTGGCGGACGCGATGTTCGGTCGCCAGCTGGTGCACCGCGTCGATCAGGAACAGGCGCGCGGCCCGGGCGATCAGCGGCATGGAGGGCATCGCCTCGAGCACCCGTTCGGCCAGCTCGCGGTCGGCGGCGAAGTTGTCCTTGCCGCCCAGCCAGTAGTTCCACATCCGCGCCGGGTTGGGCACGTTGGGGTCGAAGGGCGGCAGCTTGCTGCTATCGGTCTGGGCCGGTGGCGTGCGCTGCGTCACTTGTCTGCCTTCCTGCCCGCTCGTTCGGTCGTCGGTGAAAGCTTAACCGGCGGGTACGCATGACCGGTGTGCATGCGGGCTACCGCTACGGCCGCCCGGCCGGCAATGGCTTGGCTGGACTGCGTTCTGACGGCCCGGGCCGCGGGCGGAACCGTGGGACGTCAGAGCGCGGCGGTGTAGGCCTTGGCCAGGCGTTCGGTGATGCTGGGACCGTCCCGTTCCGGGGCCGGTTCGCCGAGGTGGATGGTCCGCAGCTCGGCCATGAACGCACGCCACAGTTCCGGGCCGCCGTCGGCCAGCAGTTCGGCTCGGACCCGGAGCCGTGTCGTGGTGGGGCGGTGGTGCAGGCCCCACTCGCCCAGCTGGGCGAAGACCGGCACCAGCTGGATCGACGCTTCGGTCAGGCTGTACGCGGCCCGCCGTCCCGGCCCCGCGTCCTCCCGGGTCAGCAGGCCGGCGCTGACCAGCCGCTTGAGCCGGTCGGCCAGGATGTTGGAGGCGATCCCCTCCTCCGAGCCGGCCAGCAGCTCCCTGAAGTAGCGGCGATTGCCGAACATCACGTCCCGCAGCACGAGCAGGCTCCAGCTGTCGCCGAACGCCTCGACCGCGGCGTTGATCGGGCACCCCGACCGGGCCGGCTCCGCCACCTCACACCTCATCCGGTTAGCTGGTTGCAATCTACCATCGGTTGGTCTAACGTGGGCCTACCGATTGCAAATCGCAATCAGATCACCGGAGGCGACCGATGGGCGACACCGCGCCGCAGACCGCGGAG
The DNA here is from genome assembly GCA_963787645.1 of uncultured Actinomycetes bacterium. Classification (GTDB taxonomy): domain Bacteria; phylum Actinomycetota; class Actinomycetes; order Streptosporangiales; family Streptosporangiaceae; genus Palsa-504. Next base: position 580,683 of record CAWBDS010000011.1, read on the forward strand.
GGGAAGGTGCTCCTTCACTTCGCGATGTCCCTGGACGGGTTCGTGGCCGGGCCAGCGGACGACATGGACTGGATGAGCGGGGGCTCGGTCCGTCCGGGGCTGCACCAGGAGTACATCACCACGACGGGCGCCATCCTGGGCGGCCGCAAAGGCTGGGACCAGGCCATCGACGGCCGCCGACCGTACGGCGGCGCCTGGACGGGCCCGATCTTCGTGCTCACCCACCACCCCCAGGACGCGACGCCCGGCGACGCAGTCACGTTCCTGGACTGCGACCCGGCCGAGGCGGCGCGGATCGCGCTGGCGGCGGCCGGCGGCAAGAACCTCGAGATATTCTCCCCCACCATCGGCCGCCAGCTGCTCGGCCTGGGCCTGATCGACGAGATCGACCTGCACATCCTGCCGGTCCTGCTCGGCGACGGCATCCGGCTCTACGACAACCCCGGCGGCAAGCCGGTCCGCCTGCACCGGGCCGGCGACGACGACCCCACGTCGGCCGTGAACGTCCGGTACCGGCCCGCCAGCCAGTAGCGCAGATGGTTACGGACGGCCGCCGGATCATCGAGGTCAACGGCGTTGAGCTGTGCGTGGACGCCACTGGCGACGCGGCCGGCCCGGCGATCCTGCTCATCAGCGGCATGGGCGCCTCGATGGACTGGTGGGAGGAGGAATTCTGCCAGCAGCTGGCGGCGGGCGGCCGGTTCGTCATCCGCTACGACCACCGTGACACCGGGCGGTCGGTCAGCTATCCAGCCGGGGCGCCGGGATACACCGGCGCGGACCTGGCGGCCGACGTGACCGGGGTGCTGGACGCGCTCGGGCGGCGCAGCGCCCACCTGGCCGGCATCTCGATGGGCGGCGCCCTCGCGCAGCACGTCGCGCTGGCCCATCCCGACCGCGTTCGACTCACTGGTGCTGATGTCGACCAGCCCCGCGGTTCCGGGCGGATCGGAGCTCCCGCCGATGTCGGAGGACCTGCGGGCCTACTTCGCCGCCCAGGTCCCGCTGCCGGACTGGGCCGAACCGGCCGCGGTGATCGATTACCTCGTCGGCTACGAGCGGCACCTGCAGGCGGCGGAATACTTCGACGAAGCACACGTACGCACGCTCGTGGAGCAGATCATCGGCCGCACCAACGATGTGGCGGCCAGCGTGATGAACCACGCACTGGCCGAGGAGGGTGAGCTGGCCCGCGGGCGGCTGGACCAGATCACCGCGCCGACCCTGGTGATCCACCGTACAGCAGATCCGTTGTTTCCCTACGGTCACGCCGAGGCGCTGACCCGCGGGATCCCCCGGGCCGAGCTACTGCCCCTGCAGGGCGCCGGCCATCAGCTGCCGCCGCGGCCATGGTGGCCATCCGTCGTAGCGGCCATGCTGCGGCACACGTCTGGCTCGCGGAGCGGCGATCTACCAGCATGACGTGGAAGCACGGACTATGGCGTGTCGCCGAAGACGGCCGTTTACTCCTGGCGGCGGAACGGCGGTTCGTTCTGGTTGGCGGCCCGGTCGTGGGCCTCGTCGCTGACCAGTGACGCGGCCCCGGTGAGCGCGGCGGCGCGGGAGTGGGCCGCGAAGTCGGCGGTGAGGCCGGTCTGCTCGATGCACCACTGGGTCCACTCCGGCAGCAGGCGGAGAGCCGCGTTAGCGTGGTCGGGGAGGTAGCCGTCACGGATCAGGCGCGCCGTCATCTCGACCCGGTGCGGTGAGCAGGCGTAGCGCGAATGCTCTTCGGAGATCGTCCCCGGTCCCCACTCGTAAAGGATCAGGTCTGCAACGTCGGCCACGTCCTGCGGAACATCGTCGTGCTGGGCCGCGTACCAGCCCAGGAACGCCTCGCGTGCCGGGCCCGGGTCGCCGGCGCCAGACGACGGCGCGGTGCTGGCGGCCGTGGCGCCGGCGGATCCGGCGAGGATGCGGGCGCGGCGGCGGAGGCGGTAGTACTCCCGGATGAGCTCCCGGGGCTCGCTTCCCTCCAGGATGTCCGACATCGGCCCGGTCCGCAGGGAGGGTGCCAGCAGCTGGGCGGCCAGCTCGGGCGTGCCCGGGGACAGCTCCGTCCCGGCGGCGGCGGGTCCGACGGCGTGCTGCCATTCGGCCAGCGCATCTTCGGCCGACTCGAACACGCCGGCCCCCACGACGGTGAGGAGCCAGCACGAGTCGATGTCCCACGCGTACCAGTGGTCGGTCGACTCGTGGTCGTAGCCGAACGGGGCCACGAGCAGGAACCGGCTGCCGTACGCGTCGCGCGCGATCAGGGGGTTCCCGGCCGCCCGGCAGCCATCGGCCGGGAGCCCGGTACCGGGAGACAGTCCACGCTCGGCCAGCAGCTTGGCGGCCTGGCCTGCTTCGGCCAGCGCGGTCACGTACGGGTCCCGGATGTCGGGGAAGGTCTCGCGGGCCAGCTTCGCGGTCTCGCTCTCGGTGTCGCCGGGCGGTGCAGTCAGCGCCAGTCCGCACAGCAGCGCCCACAACTGCGGCCAGTCGTCGGTGCCGGCGGTTATCGACGCCTGCAGCGCCGCCCCGGCCTGCTCGGCCAGCATGCGCAGCCACTGGGACGGGTGCAGCCCGGCCAGCCCTGAGTTGAGCCGCTCGTAGAATTCGTCACCCACGATCTGGCAGGCTTGCGTCTCCAGGTCGACGAGGCGGGACGGCCAGGCCACGGCGCGGGCGGCGGCGAGAATCCGCCGATAGGACTCGTCCCACCAGGGGGCGGGTTCCGCCCCGCCGGCCAAAGCGTAGGCCATGTCCAGCAGCGAGAGATCGTCCGGTCTTACCGCCCGCCGCTGGGCCAGTTGCCCGGCACGCCGCTGCGGGTTGCCGCTGATCCCCTGGCGGGGCCCTCTGGGCTTTGCGGAACGCTTCTTCGATGCCACGCCGTCAGCGTAGCGATCCGAGCAGTGCTAGGGCGGGGCGACGGCGCGACGAGGCCGGGCCTGACTGGCGCCGACGGGCCGTTCGGTACGAAGTGGACGGTCAGGTATGGGATGTTCGGCTGACGCTGGTCGGCCGATGGTCGATCAGGGGCGGTCGTCACCTGGATCGAGGAGCCTGCCGAGGCGGACTTCGCGGTCTTCGCCGAGGAATGTGACCTGGCGCGGCAGGCGGTGGCCGGGGCGGCGCTGGACGAGGAGTTCACCGGTGGGCGGGGCGCATCTTGTCGCCGGCAGCGCATCGACGGGGCGACAGGCTCCTGAGGCCGTGGTTACACCAGGCCGGGCAATCCGGGACCGGGACCCGGCCGCGAGTAGAAGGTCGCCCACACTACCTTTCCGGCGTTGCTTGGCGTGGTACAGCCCCACTGATCGCTCAGCGCGCAGATGAGGTGAAGCCCCCGGCCGGTCTCGGCGAGGGGCCGGCCGGTCGCGGCACCGGAACGGCGCTGCTCGGGTCGCCGACCGCGCACAGCACGCACGGCCCGGGCTGTAGCAGGCCGAGCCGGATGGGCCGTCGCGGAAGGACATCGCCAGGCGCTGGCAGGGCGTGCCGCAGCGCATTGGTCAGTAGTTCGGACACGACCATCGCGACGTCCTGGCCGCGTTCCACGACTCCCCACCGGCGCAAGGTGGCCCTGGTGAAATCGCGCGCCACGCGGACCGATCCGGCCTGCCCTGCGAGGGTACGTGTGGCGGCCCGGGGCAGAAGGGCCCAGCCCGCCGGGCCGGGCTCCGGCTGTGGCCGCCAGTCGCCGCTCAGCAGGCCGGCCATCTCCGCAGCCAGCATCAGCCAGTGGCAACCGGTGCTGCCCTCCGGTTGGGCCAGGCCCGCAACTGGTGCCGTTCCGGGCACGGCGGCGCCGGCGTTCAGGACGTCCGCCAGGCGGCCTGCGGTGCCATGCCGACCCCAGCCACGCGTGCGGCCTCGGCGATGGCGTCGTCCCGGTTCCACAGTGTCGCCGGATAGGAGGCGCGGAAGGCGGGATCGGCCTGCTGGCACCGCGGACAGGCCAGCCTGCCGAAGGCGTCGATCCGCCAGCCCGCGCTGATTGCGCGGGCCCGGATGTCGGCCTCGCCGACTGCCGCGGGATCGGTGTGGCGCGAGCTGCACGAGCCCATCTCGCACCACATGGTCGGCACCCGTAGTTGATCGCCGATAACGGCCCGCACGGAAGTCTCAACGTCGGCGACGCCGACGTCGGCAAAGTCCCCGGCGAGCGTGCCGGCCTCCCCGGCGGCCTCCGGCCGGGAATCGCCGGGGCTGGCCGGCTCGGCCTGGCCGTCGTCCGGCGGCTCGCCGTCGGCCATGGCTCGAAGCTCGGCGAGCCAGTCGTCGGTCGCAAGCCAGTCCTCTTCGAGGCTGCTAGCCTCATATGGCCGGATCTTGATCTTCATCTACCGTCCCCCCAAGCCGGCGGTGAGCGCCGCGACCGGCATCTAGTTTGCCCCGATGTGCGTAGGCCGCCCTTACGCTTGTGTCCCCTCCGGAAGCGCCCGTGCTCACCGTTCAGGTCTCAAGCTTTCACGGTCCCGACCTGAAATCACAGCCGGATAAACTTACGATAAGGGTTCGGTTTATTTATTAGCTATTTCGGCGTGGCGTGTTGACGATTTCAATATCTCTTCTTCCACAGGGTGTGGATCACGTTTTCCCAGCTAACAGGCCTGTCATGGACGTAATGAATGCTGGAACCCCCAGTATTTCCAGGTCTCCGCACAAGCCTGGCGTTGTTGTGCACAGGTCATCCACAGGCCCATGCACATCCAATCCATACGGAACCTCAGGGCGGTCTTACGCCGCGTGGACGCGGCCGGCCGCGACGGCGGGAACCACGGGCCGTTCGGTGACAAGCTCTTGAAGTAGCGATGCGCCAGGCGATCACGCAGGCGTGCGATCTGAGTCCGGGGGATGCCGGGCTGGGAGCTGAGCATCTCGGCGGGCAGGGCCTTCACGGCTTCGCCGATTTCCAGCAGCCGGATGCGGACACCGTCGAACACCAGGCCATCGGACAGATCGCCTCGCCGCAAATGGGAGCGGACGGCATCGATCGCTGCTTGGATGTCGGCAGGCGCTGCCGCCTGCGCGAGATCGATCCGGCCCCGAACGGGCACTGGCTCTACCATGGCCGCGGTGCACCAGTGCGTCCTCGTCCCCGGGCTAGTAACTCCAGCCGCACTTCGTGATCTTGGAGTTGTTGTCGCTGGCAGTGGCTTTGTCGTGCACGTTCTTTGGTGGTGATGGCGCCAGCGTGACCAGCGGCGGGCGTGCTGCTGGTCACGGGCAGGGGCGCAGAGGACGGTGAGCATGCGGCGGATCTTGTTCGCTGAGCTGGGCAAGACAGGCAGTTTCCGGTGAAACCTTGGCCCTTACCGGGCAGAGCTGTCGTTGGCCGCACGGTTCACGGTCTTGATGCCGGCGAGGATGAGATCGATGCCGGCCAGGAACTGCTCGCGGTCGTCGTGTTCGAGAAGTTGTGTCCCGGCTTTGTGCACGGATGGGTATCTGGCGGGGTCGAGCCGCGCCCACCGTGCGGCGACGGCGGCGAGGAAAGCTGACCGGTCCATCTTGCTGCTCGCGAGCGCCCGGGCGTTGGCGGCGTTCTGCCCGGCGACGCCGAGGATGTAGTTCACGAGCACCCCTGCGGAGTCGCCCAGCGCTCGCTGGGGCACGTCGAGTGCCTGCAGTTGCTGGCTGATGCTCTCGTAGATGTCCAGCAGCGCCGGCCGCAATGGGTCTCGGTTGAGCTGGGCACCGACCCAGGGGTGGGCGACGATCGCATCGAACAGGCCAGCCGCGACGCCGCGCAGCGCTGGCCAGGGCTCGGCGTCGGCGGCGAGGTCGGTCACGATGCGGGCGATGACGTGGTCGGTGGCCGCCGCGAGCAGGTCATCCCTATCCGCGACGTGGTGATATATCGCCCCGTATCCGGTGGCCAGGCGCACGGTGAGCGCCCGCAGGGTCAGAGCGTCCTCGCCCTCAGCGTCAAGAATCCCGGTAGCGGCCTGGACGATCACGTCCCTGGACAGCGCCTCCGTACGCCGGGGGGCCCGTCGAGCCTTGGTCATCATGAGCTCCAGTCTGCCACGAATGGATCGCCGCTCCAAACTTGTGCTAGCGTCATTGGAGTAGCAATCCAACGAGTTTCGGAAGAACGCGATGACGACACCAATCACAGTTGTGGGGGCTGGCCTCGGCGGTCTGGTCCTGGCCCGGGTCCTGCACGTGCATGGCATCCCGGTCACGGTCTATGAAGCGGAGGCCTCGGCGGCCGCGCGGACCCAGGGTGGGCTGCTCGACATCCACCCTTCGAATGGGCAGCTGGCGCTCGAGGCGGCCGGCCTGGCCGGGCAGTTCCAGGGGCTCGTCCTGCCCGGCCGCGAGTCGTACCGGGTTCTGGACCGGTCCGGGACTGTTCTGCTCGACCTGCCCGACGACGGCACGGGCGAGCGTCCCGAGGTTTCGCGCGGCGAGCTGCGGCAGCTGCTGCTTGACTCGCTCCCGGACGGCGTCGTGCACTGGGGGCGCAAGGTCAGCAAGGTGCAGGCCGTGGGCGAGGGGCGCCACGAGCTGCGATTCGCCGACGGCGCCACCGCCCTCACGAGTGTGCTGATCGGGGCGGACGGGGCCTGGTCACGGGTCCGCCCGCTGCTGTCCGGCGCCACCCCGCGGTACATCGGCTTCACCTCCGTCGAGACCTTCTTGTTCGGCGCCGGCACCCGTCACCGCGCCACGGCGCAGGCGGTCGGCGCCGGGTCGATGTTCGCGCTCGCACCGGGCCACGGCTTCCTGGCTTACCGGGAACGGGGCGGCACCGTGCATGCCTACGCCGAGCTCAACAAGCCAGAGGACTGGCTCGCGGGCGCCGATGGCGCATCGGTACCGGCGCGGGTCGCGGCCGAATTTGGCGGGTGGGCACCCGAGCTCACCGCGCTGATCACCGACACGGACACCGCACCGGTCGTGCGCCCCCTCTACACACTCCCGGCCGCGCACCGCTGGGCCCGGGTGCCCGGGGTGACCCTGCTCGGCGACGCCGCCCACCTCGCGCCCCCGAACGGCGAAGGCGCGAACCTGGCCATGCTGGACGGAGCCCAACTCGGCCAGGCCATCGCCACGCACCCCGGCGACGTCGAGGCCGCGCTGGGCGCCTACGAGCAGGCCATGTTCCCGCGCGCCGCCGAAGCAGCCGGAGCCGAAGACATCTTCGACCTCATGCTCGGCGACGACGCGCCCCACAGCTGGATCGCCATGATGAACGGCGGCGAGCAGGCATCGTGAGTCCTGCCGTTGCCGACGCGCCCTCGCGCCGACCTAGACTCCAGCCGCTTCAGGGTGATATCGCGAATGAGGCATTTGCTTCACGCACTGCAGGTGTTGCTGTGACAGCCGCCACCGTTTCACGTCAATGTCAACATCGGCGACCCGCGGCACCCAGCCAGGCTCCACGGTCATCGGTTCTCCTGCCGGGTCAGGCGTCGCGGCGCTCGAGCAGGTAGGCGGCGGCCGCCAGGGCCAGCACCGTCCAGATGCACAGCACCCCGAACCCCTGCCAGGGCGACAGCAGGTCACCGGACTGCTCGTGCGTGTGCGTGATCAGCGTCCCGGCCTGCTCGGGCAGGTAGGCATTGATGTGCGCGCCCCAGCTGCTCGGCAGCAGCCCGGACAGGATCGGCAGCACGAAGACGACGCCGATGATCGTGGCGATGGCGCCGGCGGTGTGCCGGATCATGGTGCCGATGGCCAGCGCGAGCAGCCCGAGCACGGTGAGGTACAGCCCGGCCCCGATGACGGCGCGGGTGACGCTCGAGCCGCTCAGCGACACCGGGACGTGGGCGTGCAGGATGGCCGAGCCGGCGAAGAACGAGCAGAAGGCGACGATCTCGGTCACCACGATCAGGAGAACGGCGAACACCACCGCCTTGGCGGCCAGCACCGGTAGCCGGCGCGGGACGGCCAGCAGCGAGGCGCGGATCACCCCGGTCGAGTACTCGCTGGTGATGATCAGCACGCCCAGGACGCCGATGGCGAGCTGCCCCAGCCCGACTCCGGTGCCCAGGATGAAGCCGACCGGATCGGCGATGGCCCTGACGTCCCGTGGTCCGGCCTTCGGGCCGTACCAGTGCGTCTCGGTCAGCCAGGTGATCAGCGCGGTGAAGCCGATGCACACCACGACGAAGATGACCAGCGTCCAGACCGTGGAGCGCACCGAGCGGATCTTCGTCCATTCGGCCCGCAGCAGGCCGGCGAATCCGGCGTGGCGCCCGGCGGCCGGGCTGGCGGGCTCGCGGGTGGGGGCCGCAGGCGACGTGGTCGTCATCGGGTGCTCCCCTCCCCCGCGTTCACCGGATCCTGGCCGGGCACGCCGAATTCCAGGCTGCCGGACGTCAGTTCCATGAATGCCCCTTCCAGCGAGGCCAGCGGGGTCAGCTCGTGCAGCACGACGGACGCGGACGCGGCGAGCTCGCCGATCCGGGACGCCTGCAGGCCGGTGACCGTGAGCAGCCCGGCACCCTCGGCCGGGGCGCCCCGGACCACTTTCCCGCCTGCCGCCGTGATCAGCTCGGCCAGCCGGTCCGCGTCGGGGGTACGTACCCGGACCGATTGGTCCGTGCTGCGCGCGATCACATCCTCGGTGCTGGCCTCGGTGATGAGCTTGCCCCGGCCGATGACGATCAGGTGGTCGGCGGTGACGGCCATCTCGTTCATCAGGTGACTGGAGACCAGGATGGTGCGGCCCTCGGCAGCGAGCGCCTTCATCAGGTTCCTGATCCACAGGACACCTTCGGGATCGAGCCCGTTGACCGGCTCGTCAAGCAGCAGGATCTCCGGGTCGCCGAGCAGGGCCACGGCCACGCCGAGCCGCTGGCTCATGCCGAGCGAGAAACCGCCTGCCCGCTTGTCCGCCACGTCCTGCAGGCCCACCAGGTCCAGCATCTCCTCGGCCCGGCGGGCAGGAAGGCCCTGAGTCTGGGCCAGGAACAGCAGGTGGTTCCGGGCCGTGCGGCCGGGATGCACGGTCTTGGCCTCCAGCAGCGCGCCGACCGTCCGCAGCGGATCGCGCAGGTCGCGATAGCGGCTGCCGTCGATGAGCGCGAGGCCGGCCTGCGGCCGGTCAAGGCCCAGGATCAGGCGCATGGTGGTGGACTTGCCGGCGCCATTCGGGCCCGAGGAACCCCGTCACCCGGCCTGGCTCGACCGTGAAGCTCAGGTGGTCGACCGCCGCTTTGTGCCCGTAATACTTGGTCAGATCGCGCGCCTCAATCATGCAGCTGCTCCTTGCCACGAGCCCTGGGACAGGCATTACGGGCCGTCGGTGGAAAAGAATTTCAATTATTCCGAACGGACGGTGGTATTACGGTCTGAACTTGTGCGGTTTCCGGTAGAACGGGCCAGAGCTATTGTTGAAGATGAGGACAATCACGGCGAGGCCGACCAGCCATATGAGCACGCCGATGATCAGCGTGGCAGCATTGCGCGCGGTGCGGAACGAGACGATCGGCAGGCCCAGGGTGCCGATAACGAAAAGCGCTGCCGAGACGCCTCTGGCCCAGCTTCGCCCGCTGCCGTTCGCCCACGCCATCCAGAGCCACCCGCCTGCCGCGATCAGGGCACCGGTGGCCAGGAGGCCGGCCCGGAAGTTCTCGGCGGTGTGCAGCTGCGCCGAGGTGTAGTGCGGGTGCGCCGTGCGGATAGCCGACTCCAGGCTTCCCCTGGTGACCAGCGCGACGATCAAGGCGACCACCTCGAGCGCCGCACCGGCGTACATGAGCCTGACAGCACGAAACACGGTACGCGGCGGCCGGGCGCGCCCAAGGTGCTGCGGAGGTTCCGAGACCGGATATGGCTCGTACATCTCTCCCCTTTGGGTGGACGTGACCAGGCTACCGCCGCGCGCGCGCGCCACAACGAGCGGGCCGCCGACTGCCATTGCCGGGGCTTATCAGGCAAACCCCGGGCCAGGACGCTGGCCGGTTCTTCAATTTCTCACTAAGTGGGTAGCTCCGTAAATTCGTTTGGGTTATCAGGCGGCCTGGGGCAGGGCGGCTTGCTGGCTGGCGGCTGTTTGCTCGCGCTGACTGATTCGGCGCAGCAGCGCGGTCAGGTCGTCGGCGGTGAATTTCCAGTTGAACGGCCGGGCGGTGCGGTTGTAGCGATTGACGAAGGTCAGCAGGGCACAACTGAGGGTGCCCAGGCCGGGGAAGTCGCCGGGGGTCAGGACTTTCCTCTGGATCACCGAAAAGACGATTTCGATCTGGTTGAGCCAGGAGGCGTGCACCGGCGTGTGGATCATGATCGCGTTCGGGTACGCGTCGCGGAGCCGGTCGATGGCGGGCTGGCCGCGGTGGTCGGACCCGTTGTCCACGATGACGAACACCCGGGGCGCGTCCTTGTACTCCGGCAGGCTCATGACCTGGCCGATGAGGTCCATGAACGGGGCGATGCCGGTGGTAGCCGGGGTGGCGGCGAACACTTTCCCGGTGCGCACGTCCAGGGCGGCCAGCAGGGCCAGCGCGCCGTGCCGGACGTATTCATGCTCGACCCGCACCGGCTTGCCGCGCGCGGCCGGGACGGCGGGACGGCACCGGCCGCGGGCCTGGATGGACGGCTTGGCGTCCACCGACAAAATCCGGTCGCCGGGCCGCAGCCGCGTGCCCTGGTAGAACCCCTGGTACAGGTCCAAGATCACCGCCGCCCTGGCGGCGAAGTCCGGGTCGCGAGGGGAGATCCAGGACCGGTACTGCCAGGGCTTGACCGGATGCTCGGCCAGGATCCGCAGCACCGAAGACACCGACAGCTCATCTGCGGCCCCGGCCCGGGTGAGCTCGGCCAGCAGTTCCGGCCCGGTCCAGCGCGACAGCGGCACCCCCGTCGCGGCGGGCAGCTGGCAGGCCAGCGCGACGACCGCGGCCCGGGTCAGCTCGCTGATCCGCCGCGGCCGGCCCGGGCGGGGCAGGTCCGCCAGCCCCTCCAGGCCGCGGCCGGCGAACCGGCCCCGCCACTTGCGCACCGTGTCTACGGTGACCTGCAGGTCCGCCGCGATCCGGGCGTTGTCCCGGCCGCGGGCTGCCGCCAGCACGATCTGCGCCCGCAACCGGTCCCGGTGCGCGGTCTTCGCGCCGCGGGCGCGTTTGGTCAACGTCGTGCGCTCGGCGGCGGTCAATGTGACCGGCACCGCGCGGGGCAAAGGCATGACAGCTCCCGGGCGATTGCGGCAAGGTCATCCGCTCCCCGGCACGGGATCATAACCAGCCCTCATGCCGCCGCGCGGGACAATGAGGCGCATGCCCGCCATCCCGGAATCCACCCGCAGTTCCATCATCTTGCGGCTGCTGGACCACGCCGAGAAGAACTGGCCGCAACTGGCCAAAGTGCAGGCCAGGTACCGCGACTCCTTCGCCTACATCACCGGCGTCCTGCCCGGCGGCGAGCAGATCCCGCTGTTCCGGCTCCGCTACGGCGGCTCAGCCCACTCCTTCGGTTTCGCGATCTACTCACCCGCCCGCGACCGCTATGAAGATGCCGTCCTGCTCACCGGACTGCCCATCGGCAGCCCGCAAGAAGCACTCGATACTGCCTGCACCGTCCACCTCACAGGACTCGGCCACGAACCCGAATCCTGACCCCGACGAACTTACGGTGTCACCCACTAAGTGGGTAGCTCCGTAAATTCGTTTGGGTTATCAGGCGGCCTGGGGCAGGGCGGCTTGCTGGCTGGCGGCTGTTTGCTCGCGCTGACTGATTCGGCGCAGCAGCGCGGTCAGGTCGTCGGCGGTGAATTTCCAGTTGAACGGCCGGGCGGTGCGGTTGTAGCGATTGACGAAGGTCAGCAGGGCACAACTGAGGGTGCCCAGGCCGGGGAAGTCGCCGGGGGTCAGGACTTTCCTCTGGATCACCGAAAAGACGATTTCGATCTGGTTGAGCCAGGAGGCGTGCACCGGCGTGTGGATCATGATCGCGTTCGGGTACGCGTCGCGGAGCCGGTCGATGGCGGGCTGGCCGCGGTGGTCGGACCCGTTGTCCACGATGACGAACACCCGGGGCGCGTCCTTGTACTCCGGCCGGCTCATGACCTGGCCGATGAGGTCCATGAACGGGGCGATGCCGGTGGTAGCCGGGGTGGCGGCGAACACTTTCCCGGTGCGCACGTCCAGGGCGGCCAGCAGGGCCAGCGCGCCGTGCCGGACGTATTCATGCTCGACCCGCACCGGCTTGCCGCGCGCGGCCGGGACGGCGGGACGGCACCGGCCGCGGGCCTGGATGGACGGCTTGGCGTCCACCGACAAAATCCGGTCGCCGGGCCGCAGCCGCGTGCCCTGGTAGAACCCCTGGTACAGGTCCAAGATCACCGCCGCCCTGGCGGCGAAGTCCGGGTCGCGAGGGGAGATCCAGGACCGGTACTGCCAGGGCTTGACCGGATGCTCGGCCAGGATCCGCAGCACCGAAGACACCGACAGCTCATCTGCGGCCCCGGCCCGGGTGAGCTCGGCCAGCAGTTCCGGCCCGGTCCAGCGCGACAGCGGCACCCCCGTCGCGGCGGGCAGCTGGCAGGCCAGCGCGACGACCGCGGCCCGGGTCAGCTCGCTGATCCGCCGCGGCCGGCCCGGGCGGGGCAGGTCCGCCAGCCCCTCCAGGCCGCGGCCGGCGAACCGGCCCCGCCACTTGCGCACCGTGTCTACGGTGACCTGCAGGTCCGCCGCGATCCGGGCGTTGTCCCGGCCGCGGGCTGCCGCCAGCACGATCTGCGCCCGCAACCGGTCCCGGTGCGCGGTCTTCGCGCCGCGGGCGCGTTTGGTCAACGTCGTGCGCTCGGCGGCGGTCAATGTGACCGGCACCGCGCGGGGCAAAGGCATGACAGCTCCCGGGCGATTGCGGCAAGGTCATCCGCTCCCCGGCACGGGATCATAACCAGCCCTCATGCCGCCGCGCGGGACAATGAGGCGCATGCCCGCCATCCCGGAATCCACCCGCAGTTCCATCATCTTGCGGCTGCTGGACCACGCCGAGAAGAACTGGCCGCAACTGGCCAAAGTGCAGGCCAGGTACCGCGACTCCTTCGCCTACATCACCGGCGTCCTGCCCGGCGGCGAGCAGATCCCGCTGTTCCGGCTCCGCTACGGCGGCTCAGCCCACTCCTTCGGTTTCGCGATCTACTCACCCGCCCGCGACCGCTATGAAGATGCCGTCCTGCTCACCGGACTGCCCATCGGCAGCCCGCAAGAAGCACTCGATACTGCCTGCACCGTCCACCTCACAGGACTCGGCCACGAACCCGAATCCTGACCCCGACGAACTTACGGTGTCACCCACTAAGTGATTCATCATGGTGGCGGAGATAAACTCGGAGACGGTTTTTTAGAGCCTTCCCACCAGCGGACAAGATCTTTCCTGGGCTGGCCAAGGGCTCGTCCAATCGGTTGCGACGATCTTACGATAAGGGCCTGCCGGTTCCAGATATCGGGCCGGGACATGCATTTGCCGCCGCGCTGCGGCACCCGTGACCCGGGCATTCCGCGGGGCGATGTTCGGGTTAGGCCTGAGATGTCGGGCCGCGGGCGGAACCGTGGGACGTCAGAGCGCGGCGGTGTAGGCCTTGGCCAGGCGTTCGGTGATGCTGGGACCGTCCCGTTCCGGGGCCGGTTCGCCGAGGTGGATGGTCCGCAGCTCGGCCATGAACGCACGCCACAGCTCCGGGCCGCCGTCGGCCAGCAGTTCGGCTCGGACCCGGAGCCGTGTCGTGGTGGGGCGGTGGTGCAGGCCCCACTCGCCCAGCTGGGCGAAGACCGGCACCAGCTGAATCGACGCTTCGGTCAGGCTGTACGCGGCCCGCCGTCCCGGCCCCGCGTCCTCCCGGGTCAGCAGGCCGGCGCTGACCAGCCGCTTGAGCCGGTCGGCCAGGATGTTGGAGGCGATCCCCTCCTCCGAGCCGGCCAGCAGCTCCCTGAAGTAGCGGCGATTGCCGAACATCACGTCCCGCAGCACGAGCAGGCTCCAGCTGTCGCCGAACGCCTCGACCGCGGCGTTGATCGGGCACCCCGACCGGGCCGGCTCCGCCACCTCACACCTCATCCGGTTAGCTGGTTGCAATCTACCATCGGTTGGTCTAACGTGGGCCTACCGATTGCAAATCGCAATCAGATCACCGGAGGCGACCGATGGGCGACACCGCGCCGCAGACCGCGGAGGGGAAGGTGCTCCTTCACTTCGCGATGTCCCTGGACGGGTTCGTGGCCGGGCCGGAGCACGGGATGGACTGGATGAGCGGGGGCTCAGTCCGTCCGGGGCTGCACCAGGAGTACATCACCACGACGGGCGCCATCCTGGGCGGCCGCAAAGGCTGGGACCAGGCCATCGACGGCCGCCGACCGTACGGCGGCGCCTGGACGGGCCCGATCTTCGTGCTCACCCACCACCCCCAGGACGCGACGCCCGGCGACGCAGTCACGTTCCTGGACTGCGACCCGGCCGAGGCGGCGCGGATCGCGCTGGCGGCGGCCGGCGGCAAGAACCTCGAGATATTCTCCCCCACCATCGGCCGCCAGCTGCTCGGCCTGGGCCTGATCGACGAGATCGACCTGCACATCCTGCCGGTCCTGCTCGGCGACGGCATCCGGCTCTACGACAACCCCGGCGGCAAGCCAGTCCGCCTGCACCGGGCCGGCGACGACGACCCCACGTCGGCCGTGAACGTCCGGTACCGGCCCGCCAGCCAGTAGCGCAGATGGTTACGGACGGCCGCCGGATCATCGAGGTCAACGGCGTTGAGCTGTGCGTGGACGCCACTGGCGACGCGGCTGACCCGGCGATCCTGCTCATCAGCGGCATGGGCGCCTCGATGGACTGGTGGGAGCAGGAATTCTGCCAGCAGCTGGCGGCGGGCGGCCGGCTTGTCATCCGGTACGACCACCGTGACACCGGGCGGTCGGTCAGCTATCCAGCCGGGACGCCGGGATACACCGGCGCGGACCTGGCGGCCGACGTGACCGGGGTGCTGGACGCGCTCGGGCGGCGCAGCGCCCACCTGGCCGGCATCTCGATGGGCGGCGCCCTCGCGCAGCACGTCGCGCTGGCCCATCCCGACCGCGTCGACTCACTGGTGCTGATGTCGACCAGCCCCGCGGTTCCGGGCGGATCGGAGCTCCCGCCGATGTCGGAGGACCTGCGGGCCTACTTCGCCGCCCAGGTCCCGCTGCCGGACTGGGCCGAACCGGCCGCGGTGATCGATTACCTCGTCGGCTACGAGCGGCACCTGCAGGCGGCGGAATACTTCGACGAAGCACACGTACGCACGCTCGTCGAGCAGATCATCGGCCGCACCAACGATGTGGCGGCCAGCGTGATGAACCACGCACTGGCCGAAGAGGGTCAGCTGGCCCGCGGGCGGCTGGACCAGATCACCGCGCCGACCCTGGTGATCCACCGTACAGCAGATCCGTTGTTTCCCTACGGTCACGCCGAGGCGCTGACCCGCGGGATCCCCCGGGCCGAGCTACTGCCCCTGCAGGGTGCCGGCCATCAGCTGCCGCCGCGGCCGTGGTGGCCATCCGTCGTAGCGGCCATGCTGCGGCACACGTCTGGCTCGCGGAGGGCACCCGCGCATTAATCACTGGCCGGCGGGAACGGGGATGTGCCACAGTCGCGCGGACCCATCCGATGAGGCCAGCGCCGCAGCGCTTCGCCCCAGTCCCGGTGACCGCGCCCGCCGGGACCAAGCGACGGTGTTGACATTCGGGATGAACATCGCGCGTGCCATGCCGCCAAGGACGAAGATGGCGGTTAGCAGGAAGGGAGTCCGGCGGGCTGGGACCCGGGGGTCGTTAGGGATCGAAATGAAGATCATCGAGGGGCACGTGCGGCTGGCGGCAAGCGATGTCGCTAACTTCCTGGCCTGCCGGCGGTTGACGCAGCTGGACCTGCTGAGGGCGCGCGGAGAGCTGCGGCCGCCCCGCGAGTTCGACGTCGGGTTCCAGGATCTGGTCCGGCGTGGGGAGGTGCACGAGCGGGGCGTGCTCGAGCAGTTCCGCGCGGACGGGCTGGGCGTCGTGGACGTCAGCGGGGCGGAGGACGGGGCGGGGGCGACGGCGGAGGCCATCCGGTCCGGGGCCGGGGTCATCTACCAGGGGACGCTGGCCGGAGGCGGGTCCGGGACGGCGTTGTTCGGGCGGCCGGATTTCCTGGTCCGGGCGGACCTGCTGCCCGCGCCGGACGGGGAGCCGCGGCCGGGCGGGGTCCATTACGAGGTCGTGGACGCCAAGCTGGCGCGGTCCGCGAAAGCCCGGGCCGTGCTGCAGACCGCGTTCTACTCGCACCTTCTGGCCGACGTGCAGCACGTAGAGCCGCGGTGGATGCACCTGGCGCTGGGCGACGGGGAGTTCGCCTCGTTCAAGGTGGACGACTTCGCCGCCTACGAGCGGCAGACGCGGCGGCTGCTTGAGGGCGCCATCGGCGGGGACCCGGCGGCTGAGGTCTACCCGGAGCCGGTCGAGCACTGTGCCATCTGCCGGTGGCGCGATATGTGCCGCGAGCGTAGGCGAACCGACGATGACCTGTCGCTGGTGGCCGGGATGACGACAGGGCAGCGGCGGGCGCTGAAGGGCACCGGGATCTCGACCCGGCGCGGGTTCGCCGGGCTGGCCGAACTCCCCCGGCTGGACCGGGTGAGCCGGGATTCCCTGGAACGCTCCCAGCGGCAAGCCCGCCTGCAGGTGATCAGCGAGGACAACGGGGTCATCAGGTATGAGCTCCTGGATCCCGAACGGGACGGTGATGGCGCGCTGGTCGCCAACCGCGGGCTGCTCGCGCTGCCCGAACCGGCCGACGGGGACCTGTTCTTCGACATCGAGGGAGCCCGCTACTACTCCGAGGACAGCCGGGAGTTCGGGCTGCAGTACCTGTTCGGCATCGTCGACACGGCCGAGGCTGACGAGGCGGGTCTCCCGCGGTACACGCAGATCTGGGCCTTTGACCGGGCGGGCGAGAAGCGGGCGTTCCAGGAGCTGATCGACTTCATCACCGAGCGCCGGGCGCGCCGCCCCGGCCTGCACGTCTACCACTACAACCACTACGAGCCGACGTCGGTGGACCATCTCACCGAACTCCACGGCACACGTCAGGAGGCGGTCGGCAGGCTGATGGGGCGTTTTGCCACGCGCGAGGACGAGGTGGACGACCTGTTCCGGCTCGGGGTGTTCGTCGACCTGTACCGGGTCGTGCGGCAGGGCGTGCGGGCCGGGGTGGAGAGCTATTCGATCAAGCGGCTCGAGCCGTTGTGCGGGTACGACCGGCGGGTGAACCTGGACGAAGCGACGGCCAGCCTGATCGCGTTCGAGGCGGCGCTCGAGGACGGGACCGCGGCCGAGGACGGCGAGCGGCAGCGGGTCGTGGCCGGGTACAACGAGGACGACTGCCGGGCCACGCTGGCGCTGCGGGACTGGCTGGAGGGACACCGGCCCGAGCTGGCCGAACGACTGGGCGAGGAGCTGCCGCGGCCGGTCTTCGCGGAGAAGCCGGGTGCCGCGGAGGACCCCGAGACCGCCCGGATCAGGTCGGCGTTGATGGCCGGCGTTTCCGCGGAAACGCGCCAGGGGCAGGCGCGGGCGCTGCTGGCCGACCTGCTCGACTGGCACCGGCGCGAGGACAAGCCTGCCTGGTGGCGGTACTTTTACGTCCGCACCCTGAGCCCGGCGGAACTGATCGGCGAGCCGGACGCGCTGGGCGGGCTCACTGGCGGGAAAGTGGTCGGCGAGGTCAAGAAGTCGGTGGTGCGGCAGTTCCGCTTCCCGCCGCAGGAGCACAAGTTCGCCAGCGGCGGCACGGCCTGTGATCCGGATACGGACAAGCAGTGGTCGATCTGCGACGTGGACGATGCGTGCGGGACGATCGACCTGAAGATGGGCAGCACCTACTCCGGGCCGTGGCCCGCGGCCCTGGTCGAAGCGGGGCCGCCCAGGACCTGGGAGCAGCGGGACCGACTGCGGGATCTCGGCGACCGGGTGGTGCGCGCAGGGGTTGGCGGCGAGGACGCGGCGACCGCGCTGCTGCTGCGCCGCCCGCCCGATGACGGAAGCGATCCGGCCGGATCGTTGCGGGCCGCGGGCGAAACAGCCAGTGCCGCCGCGGTCCGGCTCGCGGTGTCGCTCCGCGGCTCGTACCTGCCCATGCAAGGACCGCCAGGGACAGGCAAGACGTACACCGCGGCCGAACAGATCCTCGAGCTCATCGCGCACGGCCGCACGGTGGGCATCACCGGGCCCTCGCACGCGGTCATCTGCCACCTCATCGACAAGGTGTACGAGCACGCGAGATGGCGCGGAGCCAGGCTACCCCGGATCGGCCAGCGGGCCGAACGCGACAACCCGCACCGGCATGATGACGCCGCGACGATGAGCAACGAACAGCTCGAGAAGGCCCTGCAGGACGGCGAGCTGGACGTGGCCGCGGGGACGGCCTGGCTGTGGGCGCGCGCGGGTATGGCAGGCGGTGTGGACACCCTCTTCGTGGACGAGGCGGGGCAGCTGTCGCTGGCTAACGTGCTGGCGGTGGCTGGGGCGGCGCGGAACCTGGTCCTGCTGGGCGACCCGCAGCAGCTTGCCCAGCCGAGTCACGCCACGCACCCGCCGGGCGCGGGCGTCTCGGCGCTGGAGCACATCCTGGGCGACCGGGCGACGATGCCCGAGGGCGCCGGGCTGCTGCTCGACCAGACCTGGCGGATGCACCCGGACCTGTGCCAGTTCACCTCGGCCGCGTTCTACGACGGGAAGCTGCAGGGCGTCGATGGGCTCGGCCGCCAGGAGATCGTGGGCTCCGGGCTCGCGGGCGCGGGACTGCGCGTCGTCGAGGTGGCCCACCAGGGGAACACGAACGCCTCACCTGAGGAGGCGGCGGAGGTGGCGCGGCTGGCGGGACGGCTGACGGCCTGCTCGTGGCGGGACAAGGACGGTGCCGTCCGGCCCGTCGGGACGGGCGACGTCTTGATCGTGACGCCCTACAACGCGCAGATCCGGGCGATCCAGAGCGCGCTGGCGGCCAGCGGGCAGCGCGGGTTCAAGGTCGGGACCGTCGACAAGTTCCAGGGACGCGAGGCTCCCGTGGTCATTTACTCGATGGCGACGTCATCGGCGGACGAGGCGCCGCGCGGGCTGGACTTCCTCTACGACCTGCACCGGCTGAACGTCGCGACCTCACGGGCCAGGGCCCTGGCGATCATCGTGGCCAGCCCGGACCTGATCCGGGTGGCCTGCCGGACACCGCACCAGATGGTGCTGGCGAACGCGCTCTGCCGGGCTTGGGAAATGGGCGGCTGAGAATGGAGAGACAGATGAGCGAGACGACGCGGGATCCGGTGGTGCGGTTCAGGGACGGGGCGGTCCGCGGGACGGTGTCATCGGGGGTGGCGGCGTTTCTCGGGATTCCGTATGCGGCGGCGCCGTTCGGGGGGAACCGGATGCGGGCGCCGCAGGCGGTGCGGGGGTGGGACGGGGAGCGGGACGGGACGGCGTTCGGGCCGACGGTGCCGAAGGGGGATTATCCGCCGCAGTACGCGGCGCTGTTCCCCGAGGTGGTGATCGGCGGCCAGGAGTGCCTGAACCTGAACGTGTGGACGCCTTCGCCCGGGGCGGCGGGCCTGCCGGTGCTGGTGTGGATCCACGGGGGCTCGTTCATGAACGGGTCGTCGTCGGTGGCCGACTACCACGGCGCGGCGTTCGCCCGGGACGGCGTGGTGTGCGTGAGCATCAACTACCGGCTGGCCGCCGAGGGGTTCTTGTATCTCGATGACGGGGTCGCCAACCTGGGATTGCTCGACCAGTTGGCCGCGTTGCGGTGGGTGCAGGAGAACATCGGGGCGTTCGGCGGGGATCCGGCGCGGGTCACGGTCGCGGGCGAGTCGGCGGGGGCGATGAGCGTGACGACGCTGCTGTCCATGCCGCTGACTGGCGGGCTGTTCGCGCAGGCTATCGCGCAGAGCGGAGCGGGGGCGCACACGCTGCCGGCGGCGGAGGGGCTGATGGTGGGGCGGTACCTGGCCGAGGCGCTCGGCGTGCCGGCGGACCGGGAGGCGATCAAGGCCGTTCCTTTGGACAAGCTGGTGCAGGCCGCATCCGACCTGGTGGTGGAGGTGCAGACGAACCCGGACCCGGCGCGGTGGGGGCAGCTCATGCTGAGCCTGCTGCCGTTCGCGCCGACGGTGGACGGGGTCGTGCTGCCGGAGGCGCCGGTTGCGGGGCTGGCCGCGGGCCGGGGCGGCGAGGTGCGGCTGCTGATCGGGTCGAACCGGGACGAGGCGCGGCTGTTCCTGGTCGCGCCGGGCACGATCGGGCTCATCGACGAGCCGACGCTGGGCCTGGTGGCCGGCGCGTACGGGCTGTCCGGCGACGGGCTGGCGGTCTACCGGGGCAACCGGCCCGGGGCCAGCCCCGGGGATCTCATGGCCGCGGTGGTGACCGACTGGTTCTTCCGGATCCCGGGCATCCGGGTGGCCAAGGCCCGGGCGGCGGCGGGCGCGGCCGGGACGTGGATGTACCGGTTCGATCATCCGGAGCCCGCGGACAACCACGGGTACGGGGCGTCGCACGCCGTCGAGGTGCCGTTCGTGTTCGACACCCTGGCCCGGAACCAGTCCCCCGCCCTCATGGGCGACGCGCCCTCGCAGGCCGTCGCGGACCAGGCGCACCGGGTCTGGGCGGACTTCATCACCCGCGGGGACCCGGGCTGGGCGCCCTACGATACGGCGAGCCGGACCACCGGGCTGCTCACGCAGAACGTGCGGGCCGTCGACGACCCGGCCGCGGACGAACGGGCGCTGTGGGAGGGCATCCGGTAGCGCTTCAGGGGGCGGCACCCAGCCAGGCTCCACGGTCATCGGGTCTCCTGTTCCGCTTGCGGGGCACGCGCCGGGCTCAGGATATCGGCAGGCTCGCTGCCCGGCCTTGGACCGAAACCGAGTTGCACGGATCGGGCTGCCGCAGCAGAGGTATGCTCCTGCGGTGACTGCGGGAGAGGTGCTGCCGGACATTGCCGTGTGCCGTGAGCTGGCCTCGGCGCTGCGGACAGGTGACGACGCGGTGGCGGCGGGGCTTGCGGCGCGAGCGGGCATTCCCGGGTGGCTGGTGAGCCATCCCGAGTTCGGGTCGCGCGGGCGGCTGGACGTGGGCGAGGCCGGGGAGGCGCTGGGGTGCATCGCTGGGCTGGCGGCCGGGCACGGCGTCGGCTCGGCGTCCTGGCTGGCCAAGCCGGCGGTGATCGACCTGGTGGCGGAGGCGGTGGAGACCGCCGCGGCACGGGAAGCGGCGGCGGAACACCCGTGGGCTCGCGGCATCGCGGTATCGCAGGAGGGCGGGCGTCCGGCCGTCACCATGCTGCTGCGGGCCCGGGCGGAGGAAGGATCGGGGCGGTCTGACCAGGCGCGGCAGCTGATCGGGGCGTGCCTGCGGCTGGAGCAGGATCTGCTGCCGGCGGTCCGGGACGCCATGGAGTACGAGCTGTGCATGGGCAACTGGGCACAGGCCTGGGAGCTGGCTTCGGCGATCGGTTCCGACGAGATCGCCGAGCCGTTGCTGCGGCCGCTCGACCAGCTGCGCCAGCCGGCCATAGGCGTCGAGCGCACGTCCCGGAACCAGCCGTGCCCGTGCGGGTCCGGCCGTAAGTACAAGGCGTGCTGCCGGGTCAGGGACCTGGAGGGCGGCGTCCATCCGCTCCCGCGCCGCGCCCCGGCACTGTACGCGATGCTCGCCACTTACGCCCGGCGGGGAGCGAACCGCGCGGTGGCCGACCGGATGGATGCCTGCGCCATTGGCGCGCCGCACGCCAAGATGCTGGCGCTCGACCTGGCAATCTTCGACGGTGGCATCACCCGGCGGTTTCTCGCGGGCCGGGGGGACCTGGTGCGCGAGGATGAGCGTGACCTGCTACGCGGGTGGCTGGCCGAGCCGATGGACATGTACGAGGTGAGCTGGGTCAAGCGCGGGTCGGAATTGTCGCTGCGCAGCATGGTCGGCGGGCCGCAGCGGGTCGGGCAGCGCGACCGGTTGTTCTCGCTGTCGGTCCGGCGGCTGGACGTCGTGATCGGCCGGCTGCTGCCGGACGGCGACCGGCCGGACGGCGGCGGCAGGCACCTGCAGGCGCTCGGGGGGATGGCCATCCTGCCCCGCGACCTCCGCAGAAACGCCGAGGAATTGTTCCCGGACGGGCCGGTGAGGCCGGGAAGCGTTCCGCTGTTCGGCGAACGGCTGCTGTCGCAGTTCGCCGGACGGCCGTCGACGGTCTTCCAGACCGCAGACGGGGACGAGTACCGGTGGTGCGAAACGACGATCGAGGCTGGCTCCGCCGGCAAGGTCTGGCCGCTGCTGACCCAGGCCTGCCTGGATCCGCCGACCCAGGCCTGCCTGGATCCGCCCCAGCCGCCGATCAGGGACACGGACGGCTACTACACCTATCTCAAGTCGCTGCCCGCGCGGTTCTGGACCCGCAACACGCCAGACGAGATCGAGTACGCCGGCGAGGTCCAGCCGGGCCGACTCACTAACCTCGGGACCATCCGGCGCGGCGTGAAGAGTTTCACGGTGACCGCGAACTCCGTGCGGCGGGCCGCCGACCTGGAGGCCGTCGTGCTGGCGGCGGCTTCGGCCGCGGGGTGCCCGGCCAAGGTGACGAAGCGCAAGGCCCTGACCACGAACGAGCTGACCGGCACGGCACCGGACACCGATGACGGACCGACCAGCCGCGAGGCCGCGTGCCTACGGCTCGGCGTCGAGGGCGTGCCCGCGCCCGAACCGCGCAAGATCCTCATGGAGGGATATTTCCTGCCGGTCGAGCACGGCCTGGACGATGTGGCGCGCGAGCTCAACCATGAGCTTGGGTACGTGTCGGTGCTGGAGGCGCGCGACGCGGCGGGCATGACCCCCGCCGAGGCGGTGGCGGCCGGAGGCGCCGCGCTGGATCGGGTACTCGCGATGATCGATGACTGCGAGTGGCGGCTCCGCCGCGCGGAGGGCCAGGGCCAGGAGACCGGCATGCTGCCGGATCCGGGCGAGCTGCGGCGGCGGCTCGGGATACCGGCGGGGCGCGGAGCGGGCCGGCGGGGCAGGCACGGGCGTTCCCCCTTATAGACAGGCAGTTAGCTAGTTGCCATACTAGCTAAATGCCGGACGCCATCCTGCCTCTGGACGTGGAGCTGGTTAAGGCGCTGGCCAGCGAGAAGCGGCTGCTGATCCTGGAGTGGCTGCGCGACCCGCGGGCGCATTTCCCGGCCCAGCGCGACGGTGACCTGGTGCGGGACGGGGTGTGCTCGCTGTTCATCGCGGACAAACTCGGGGTGAGCCAGCCGACGTGCGGGGAGCACCTGAAGGTCCTCAGCCGCGCCGGGCTGATCCGCGGCACGAAGATCAAGCAGTGGGTGTTCTACCAGCGCGACGAGGCCCGCATTGCCGCGGCGAAGGAGCTGCTCAGCGGTGACTGGTGACCTGGGGGCCAGCTACGCGCGCTCGCCGACACCGGCAAGGCCGAGCAGCTCGCGGGCAGCCGCACCGGGACGGTGCTGCCGTTCAGCTACGACGAGCGGCTGGAGCTGATCGCCGACCCGGCGCTGCTGGACTGCGACGAGCTGTACTTCAACGCCGGGCGGCTCGATCGCTTGGTTGCGCTGGCCAGTGAGGATTACGTGCGCCTGGCCGGCCCCCGCATCGCCCGCATCATCGCCACCTGACCGCCCGCTCGGCCACGGCCAGATCGACGGGTCCGGGATCCATGGTCAGGATCGCTGCCGGATCCTCCGCACGTTGACACGCGACTGCCTATGGTGCACTCTATAACCATCTAGTTTAATAACAAGGTGGTTATCGATGGTGGCCGACCAGCTCAGCCTGGTGTTCGGGGCGCTCGCCGACCCGACCCGGCGGGCGATCTTGACCCGGCTGGCCGAGGGCGAAGCGACCGTGGCCGAACTCGCTGCGCCGTTCACCATGTCCCAGCCGGCGATTTCCAAGCACCTCAAGGTGCTCGAGAGCGCTGGCCTGGTCTCGCGCACGCGGCGGGCAACCGCCCGGCTCAGCCGGCTGGAAGCCGGGCCGCTGCGCGAGGTGACCACCTGGCTAGCCCGCTACCAGCGGTTCTGGGACGAGAGCCATGAGCGGCTGGACGACCTGCTGGCGGCACTGCAGGCCGCCCAGGACGGCACTCCCGGCCCCGGTCGGGGGCCTGCGGAGCGGCCGGCCGCCCCGGGGTCTGCGGAGCGGCTGGCCGGGCGGGTACCGGAAGACGAGACGGCGAAAGGAAACGGCGATGAATAAGACCCAGATCACCGCGGAACCCGGTCTCCCGCAGATCATCGTCACGCGCGAGTTCGACGCGCCGCGCGACCTGGTGTTCCGCGCCTATACCGATCCCGCGCTGCTGGTGCAGTGGCTGGGCCCGTATGACCTGGAGCTGACCATCGACCGTTATGACGTCCGAGACGGCGGCCGGTGGCGGTACGTGCACACCGATGCTCAGGGCAACGCCTACGCATTCCACGGCGTGTTCCACGGCGACCCATCACCCGACATCATCGTGCAGACGGCCGAATTCGATGGCGCGCCGGGCCACGTCAAGCTCGACACCACAACGCTGGAAGAACGCGGCGGCACCACGCTCGTCCGGACGGTCTCCGCCTTCAGCTCGGTTGAAGACCGCGACGCGATGATCGCCTCCGGGATGGAGCGCGGGATCCGCGACTCCGGCGAGCGCCTGGACGAACTGCTCGGCAGGCGGACACCAGACCAGACCCCCGACGGTCACCCGGGCAGCCCCGGCGATGTCCCGGCCGGCCGCTCCGCGTCGCTTGATCGCCTGGATGCGCTGATCGGCCACTGGGAAATGGAGGCCACGTTCGAGGCCGGCTACTTCGGCCCGGACAGCCCGGCCTTCACCAACCGCGGCGGCCGGACCATCTTCGAGTGGCTGGACGGCCGGTTCTTCCTCACCCAGCGATTCGTCAACGAGCACCCGGCCGCCCCCAGCGGCATCGCGATCATCGGCCTGAGTGACGAGCCGGAGGCCTTCACCCAGCACTATTACGACTCGCGGGGCGTTGCCCGCATCTACCAGATGACCCTCGAAGGCCCGATGTGGAAGCTGTGCCGCGAGGCACCCGGCTTCTGGCAGCGCTACACCGGGACGATCTCCGACGACGGAAACATGATCACGGGCGCCTGGGAGGGCTCGACGGACGGCCAGGCGTGGCAGCACGACTTCGGCCTGACCTACATCAAATCAGGCCCAGCCTCCTGACCCTGCGCCGGAGCGGGGCCGGCGCACAGCGCGTCAAGCCGCTCGAGGGTTTTGGTCATGGCCTCGATCCAGACCTTGCCGTTGCCCATCCCGGCACGCGCGTCGTCCGGCGCTCGTGAGCAGTCGTAGATTTCCGTCACGACGGTGGCATCCGGCCCATCGGGGGTGAGCTGGTAGCTCCACCGGTGCCCCAGCGACCGTCCGGCGCGCGGGTGGCCGCGCCCGGGTTCCGGTTCCCAGCCGATCCGCCGGTCTTGCTCATATTCGGCTACGTGGTTATTCATCTCGTAGTCGCCGAGGTGCGAGTAGTACATCTTCATCACGAAGACGTCTCCCGCACCCGAGATCACCGCGCTGGAACCCGCTCCCCGCAGACTCTGCGAACCGTCGAACTCCGGATGTCTCGCCGGATTGGCCAGGACCTGGAAGATGTCATGCGCTGGAGCGCAGATCCGCCGCGACACGGCCACCGGCGGGCACTCATCGTCAGTCATGAGACCCACGGTACGGTGCGCGCCGGCACGCCGGCGGCGAGCGGCGCCTGCATCGCGGTCGCGGTGCTGCGGTACCGGCTGTACGAGATCGACCGGATGGTGGCCGTGTTCGCCGCCCGGCTGAAGGACGCCGTCGACCAGGACTCGGTCCGCGACGACCTGGCCGGGGTGGTGAACCAGAGTCTCGAACCGGCCACATCTCGGTGTGGATCAGCTACCGCGATTGGCGGCGGCGAGAACCACGGTCCGTTCGGCAGAAAAGCTCTTGAATTTTGCTTTTTGGGGTGAGTTACGATCGATCGCATGACCGTTCATCTGACGCACTGGGGGACATTCGAGGCCGTCAGCGATGGTGAGCGGCTGACCAACGTGCGTCCGTGGCGCGGGGATCCGGAGCCGATGCGGCTGATCAACAACGTCGCCTCCGCGCAGCATCACCCGGCTCGGATCGCGCAGCCGCACGTACGGAAGGGCTGGCTCGAGCACGGGCCCGGGGCGCCGGGGCGCGGCGACGAGCCGTTCGTGCCGGTGTCGTGGGAGACCGCGCTCGACCTGCTGTCCGGGGAACTGCGGCGGGTCTACCGCGACCACGGGGGCGAAGCGGTGTACGGCGGGTCCTACGGGTGGGCCAGCGCGGGGCGGTTCCATCATGCGCAGAGCCAGGTGCACCGGTTCCTGAACTGCCTCGGCGGCTACGTCCGGCACGTCAACAGCTACAGTCTCGGCACCTCCACCGTCCTGTTCCCGTACGTGATCGCCGACGTGAACGTGCTGCAGACCCACGCCACGGCCAAGTCCGTGATCGCGGAGCACACCGATCTGGTGGTCGCGTTCGGCGGATTGTCGCCGAAGAACGCCGCAGTGTCTCCCGGCGGGGTGTCCCGGCACCACACCCGCGGCTGGATGAGCGCCGCGCGGGCCCGCGGCTGCCGGTTCGTCACGGTGAGCCCGCTGCGCGACGACACGCCCGCCGAGGCGCAGGCCGAGTGGATCGCGCCGCGGCCCGGCACCGACGCCGCGCTGATGCTCGCGCTGGCCCAGGTCCTCGACGCCGACGGCCTGGCCGACACCGGTTTCCTGGACCGGTACACGGTCGGCTTCGCGCGGTTCGCGCGGTACCTGCGCGGCCAGGCGGACGGCGTGGTCAAGGATCCGGCGTGGGCGGCGGCGATCACCGGGGTGCCGGCGACGCGGATCAGGGAGCTCGCGCACGAGATGGCCGCTTGTCGGACCCTGGTGACGGTCAGCTGGTCGCTGCAGCGGGCCCGGCACGGGGAGCAGCCGCTGTGGCTCGGCGTGGTGCTCGCGGCCATGCTCGGGCAGATCGGGCTGCCGGGCGGGGGCTTCGGCCACGGGTACGGCTCAACGGCCCTGGTCGGCGAGCCGGCGGTCCAGGTCGGGGTGCCGCGGCTGCGGCAGGGGCCGAACGCGGTGTCCGCGTACATCCCGGTGGCCCGGATCGCCGACATGCTGCTGAACCCCGGTGTCTCCTATGACTACAACGGGCAGCGGCTGACCTACCCGGATATCAGGCTGGTGTACTGGGCGGGCGGCAACCCGTTCCATCACCACCAAGACCTGGCCCGGCTGCGCCAGGCGTTCGCCCGCCCGCAGACGGTCGTGGTGCACGATCCGTTCTGGACGGCGACCGCGCGGCACGCCGACGTGGTGCTGCCGGTCACCATGAGCATCGAACGGGACGACTACGGTTCCGGGCAGAACGACCGGATGTTCTTCCCGATGCCGGCGCTCACCCGGCCGCATGGCCAGGCGCGGGACGATTACGACATCTTCGCCGAGCTCGCCGAGCGGCTCGGCGTGGGCAAGGAGTTCACCGAGGGGCGCACCGCGATGCAGTGGCTGCGGTTCCTGTATGACGAGTGGCGGGATTCGCTCGCTTCCCGCTGGCCGGTTCCGGGGTTTGACGAGTTCTGGGCGGGCGACGGACTGGAGCTGCCGGTGGCCAGCGAGCCGCAGGTGGCGTTCGCTGAGTTCCGTCTTGACCCGGAGAAGCATCCGCTCACTACGCCGACCGGCAAGATCGAGATCTTCTCCTCGACCATCGACGGCTACCAGTACCCGGACTGCCCGGGGCACCCGGTCTGGCTCGAGCCGGACGAGTGGCTCGGTTCGGCTTTGGCGGGGCGCTTCGGCTTGCAGCTGGTCGCTAACCAGCCGAAGGCGCGGCTGCACAGCCAGCTCGACGTGGGCGCGCACAGCCAGTCGGTCAAGATCGCCGGGCGGGAGCCGGTGCGGATGAACCCGGGCGACGCGGAGGACCGCGGGCTGCGCGACGGGGATCTCGTGCGGATCTTTAACGACCGGGGGGCGTGCCTGGCCGGGTTGGCGGTGGACGAAGCCGTTCGGCCGGGGGTGGCGCAGTTGTCCACCGGGGCGTGGTACGACCCGGACCCGGCTGACCCGTCGTTCTGCCGGCACGGGAATCCCAACGTGCTGACCGCCGACGTGCCCTCCTCGACGCTCAGCCAGGGGTGTGCGGGGCAGCTGTCCCTGGTCGAGATCGAGGCGTACCGCGGGAGGGCGCCGGAGCTGTCGGTGAGCCGGCCGCCCGCGACCGGCTGACGAATCCGCGCTCGGTTACGCAGACGCCGCGGCGCACATCATGAACGCCAGGGCCGGTCAGTCGCTGGTGGTGCAGGTGGCTCCGCCGGCGGTCACGGTGATCTTGGCGCCGGGCGGGGGGCCGTTGAGGTAGATCAGCGCGTAACCGGAGCCATTGGTCCGGTAGCTGTGGGAGTAGCCGTCCGCAGTGGCGGTGGCCTCCTGGTCGGGCTGGTTGGAGTGCACGTAGACGTTGTTCTCGTCGCGGGCGGCGTTATACACGCTCGCGGTGGCGGTGCACCAGGCGCCTGATCTGGCCGGGGGCGGCGGTGAATAGGCTCCGGCCTCGGCGTAGTCGCCGGCCAGGGTGGCGCTTACGGCGGCCACGATGTGTGCGTTGCTGATGAGGATGCCCAGTTCCCGGTTGTAGCCGAGGCTGGCTACGGAGAAGTTCTGCGAGCCCACCAGGACCCGCTGGCCGGAGCGGCCGGCGTCAGCCACGATGGCCTTGGCGTGGATGTACAGGGCGGTGGCCCGGTCCGGGTAGAGGCGGATGTGCGCGCCGGCCCTAGTTAGCTGGTTGAAAGCCTGGTCCCATTCGGAGTCGGCGGTCATCGTGATCGTCACGTGCACGCCGCGGTGGGCGGCGGCGGCCAGGGCAGCGGTGACGGCCGGGTCGTCCATCTCCTCGTCTTCCACGGCCAGGGTGTGCTTGGCCCCGTTGATGACCGACAGGATCGACGCCTTGGCGTTTGTCGGAGACCACACCAGGCCGGCGCCATCCGGCGGGGAGATGGCCCGCCCGGCGAAGTCGGCGTTGAAGGTGGCGACGATCGCGGCGACGTCGGCGTGGCCGGTGTCGATGACGGCGAAGTCGCGGGTGCCGGGGTAGTCGCGGGCGACGAGGTTGAGGGTCATGATGACCGAGGTGCCGTTGTCGACGGTGAGGGTCTTCTGGTGGTAGGTGGTGCCGGACGGGGCCCACCGGACGTGGACGCCGCGGGCGCTCAGGTAGTCGTAGGCAGCCGTGTTGGCGGATTTCTCGAGGTGCTGGTCGAGGAGGATCCGGACGTTCACGCCGCGGGCGGCGTCGGCGGCCAGGTCTGCTTCCGCGGTGGGGTCGGCTAGCTCGTACATGGTCAGGTCGACCGAGGACCTCGCCGCGGTGATGAGCTTGTCTATCGGGCCGATCCCGGATGCTGGCTCGGTCAGCAGCCGCAACGATGCCGTGGAACTCGATGAATGGTGCACGGCGGCGACGGACGGAGACGCAGCCAGGCTCACGCCTAGCCCGGCCGCCGCCAGCGTGATCAGGATCTTTCGGTACATGTCGCCGCGCTCCGCCCGCTCGGGAACCTGCCAACGTCCGACCAAATGTAGACCCTGGAGAGGGCCGTGCTGGGCGTGGAGGTCAGCGCCACGCGCGAGCGCTTCGCTGGCTCTAGGCGGTGAGGTCGGGCCGTTCGGTCCAAAAATTCGCCGAATGGGGGACGGCGTCGAGGCTTCGCCGCCCGGCTGGCCGGGACGGACCGGGGAGGGTCGACGAAGATCATCGCGGGCCGGGTGCGGGGTGGCGGCGAGGTCCTGCGCAACTTCCGTAACTGGAGATTTTTCTTCCTGGCGCTCGCGTTCCCGCTCGTGCTGTACTTCATCGTCGGGACGGCGAACCGGCACGCCCACTTCAACGGCACCACCTTCCCGCTGTACTTCATGGTCGCCATGGCCACGCTGGGCACCATGGCCGGCGTCCTGGGGAGCGCGGCGATCATCGCGGCCGAACGCTCGTCCGGGTGGACCCGCCAGATGCGGATCACGCCGCTCGGGACCGGCGCATATTTCGGCGCGAAGGTGCTCAACGCCTACCTCCGGGCGCTGCTGACCATCGCGCTGATGTGCCTGGCCGGGACCGCGCTCGGGGTGCGGCTGTCGGCCACCGAGTGGCTGACCCTGATCGGCCTCCTGCTGGTCGGTCTCATCCCGTTCACGGTGCTCGGCATCCTGCTCGGGCACCTGATCGGCCCCGATTCGAGCGCACTCGCCGTGGGCGGCATCGTCACCCTGTTCGCGCTGCTGGGCGGCGTGTACGGATTCCAGATCGCGACATCGGGCGCGCTGTTCGGCGTCATCAAGGCGCTCCCGTCGTACTGGCTGGTGCAGGCGGGGAAGACCGCGCTCGGTCACGGCGTCTGGCCGGCCGAGGGATGGATCGTGATCGCCGCCTGGACTTCCGTTCTCACCGTGATCGCCGTATTCGTCTACCAGCGTGCCGGGAGCCGGACCTCATGAAAACCGTGAACATCGACGTGACCGTCGACGCGCCCATGCCCGAAGCGCAGGGCCAGATCCTCGACCGGGTCGACCGCCGGCTGCGCTCGGTGGGCTTCACCGGGCGCCACCTAGACGGCGCGCTGGTGTACCGGCCGAAATTCATCGGCCTTCCCTTGGTCTGGCTCGTCCGGCGTCTCCAGAATGAACACGTGGCCTTCTCCTTCACCGAGCAGGGACCGGTCACCGACGTGCGGGCGGCCGGGCGGCTCCGCGGCCGCGCCCACACCGAGGTCACCGAGGCGCTCGGCGGCCGCTAGCAGCCAACCCCCTGGAGTTGACGACGTGAATACCGCAGGCGAGCAGGCCACGGGTCCGCTGGCGCGGGTCCGCGGCTGGGGCCTGCTCGCCGCCCGGGCGACCGTCCTGGCCTACCTGATCTTTGTGGTCACCGCGGTGGGGAACGATTCGCGCGGCGCAGCCGCCGTCGCCGGCTACGTGATCGTGGCCGCGTTCGGCGTGGGCTGGCTCGTCATCCCGCTGCCCTTCTCGCTGGGGAACGCCCCGGCGACTGGGTGGCGGTTCTGGATCCTGTACGCCGTCCTGGCCGCGCTGTTCGTCGCGGAACTGCCGTTCGCGCACGCCCAGGCGTTCGTCATGGCCGGGTTCCTCACGATCACCATCGTGGCCCGCGCCGGGAGCCGTTCGGTGCCGGTCGTGGTCGCGCTGGCCGTCGCGGCGCTGCTGGTCCCGGTCGCGGTTCCATCCTGGCACGTGAGCCTGGGCGCCGCGTGGGACGACGTCACCCCGATCGCGATCCCGGTCGTGGCGCTGATCACGTTCGCCGTCCACCGGACGCTGACCAGTACCCACGCGCTGGCCGAGGCGCGCGCCGAGCTGGCGTCCCTGGCGGCGGAGCAGGAGCGCTTCCGGATCGCCCGCGACCTGCACGACGTCCTGGGTCACTCGCTGACGACGATCACGGTGAAGGCCGGCCTGGCCGCCCGGATCGGGCAGGCCGATCCCGCCCGCGCGACCCAGGAGATGGCCGAGGTGGAGGCCCTAGCCCGGCAGGCACTCGCCGAGGTACGCGCCGCGGTGGCCAGCTACCGTGAGGTGACGCTCGCCGGAGAACTCGCCACCGGGCGCCAGTTGCTGCGGGCGGCGGGCATCACCGCCGACCTCCCCCGGGCCGTGGACGACGTCGACCCCGCCCACCAGGAGCTGTTCGGCTGGGTCGTGCGCGAAGGGCTCACCAACATTGTCCGGCATTCGCGCGCCAGCTCGTGCGCCATCCGGCTGTCCCAGTCCTCGATCGAGATCACCGACGACGGCATAGGCAGCGGCGCACCGCCGGGGAACGGACTGACCGGGCTGCGCGAGCGGGTCACCGCGGCCGGCGGCAGCATCGAGGCCGGGCCGGCGCAGCCCGCGGGATGGCGGCTGCGGGTCCGCGTGTCACCGGAGGCAGCCACGTGACCATCCGCCTGCTGATCGCCGACGACCAGGAGCTCTTCCGCAGCGCCCTGGCCGCGCTGCTCGCCCTGCAGCAGGACTTCGAGGTCGTGGCGTCGGTCGGCCGGGGTGATGAGGTAGCCGCCGCGGCCCGGGACCACCATCCGGACATCGCGTTGCTCGACATCGACATGCCCGGGATCGACGGCCTGGCCGCCGCCGCCGTCCTGGCCCAGGAAGTCCCGCGCTGCCGTTCGCTCATCCTCACCACGTTCGGCCGTCCCGGCTATCTGCGGCGGGCGATGGAATCCGGCGCCTACGGGTTCATCGTCAAGGACGCGCCCGCCGAGCAGCTCGCCGACGCGATCCGGCGGGTCATGGCGGGCGAACGGGTCGTTGACCCGGCACTAGCCGCGGCGACGCTCGCGGGCGGCACCTCCCCGCTGACCGCACGGGAACGTGACGTGCTGGCCGCCGCCCGCCCCGGCACGACCGTGGCCGACATCGCCGGCAAGCTGGTCCTGTCCGAAGGGACCGTCCGCAATTACCTGTCGGCCGCGATGGCCAAGGTCGGGGCGCGCAACCGCGCCGAAGCCGTCCGCATCGCCGACGAACGTGGCTGGCTGTAATCCTCCGGGGGGTCGGGTATGCCCGGGGCGCGGTGGGTTTGCGAGGCTAGGGGCCGGGGGTTCGGGGTTTCGACGGCGGACGACGTGAGGACGGGGCATGGCTCACCGGACGGGAACGCAGGGCGGTCAGGCGACCAGCGCAGCGGATGGCGGACCAGCACGGCATGGCAGCCGCGTGTTCGCGGCGCTGGGCCAGCTGGTGACACGCCATCCGTGGCGGGTGATCGGGGCGTGGATCATCATCGCGGCGGCGGTCATCGCGACGGCACCGGCGCTGCCGACCACGAGCAACGAGGCCAGCTGACCGGCCAAGGTCGCCTCGATCGCGAGCACGCTGAACGGCAGGCACATCGCGAACATCCTGAGCGTGACGGCGGGACCGGTGTCGCCGAACGGCCTGGTCCAGACCGCGTTGGTGGCCATGGCCAACGACGTGGTGAACGGCTCGGGGACGCAGGCCGGCGACGCGATCAAGGTCTTGCGCGCGGATATCAAGCCGCTGATCAGCGGCGCGGACTTGTACGAAGGCGTGACCGGCTCGGCGGCTCAGCAGCTCGACAGCCAGCAGTCAGGCAACAAGGCGGAGCAGATCGTGCTGCTCGCCACGCTGATCCTGATCCTGGTCCTGCTGCTGATCATCTTCCGCAGCCCGATCATCGCGCTCATGCCGATCATCACGATCGCGATCGTCGCCGAAGTCGCGCAGGGACTGATCGCCGACGTGAACAGCGCGCTGAACCTCAACGCGGACAGCCAGACGACCGTGATCCTGATCGTCGTGTTGTTCGGCATCGGGACGGACTACATCTTGTTCCTGATGTTCCGCTACCGGGAGAGACTGCGGCCGCAGGCCCACGCGGCGGCGCCGCCGGGTACGTATGCGCTGGTCGGCGGGACGACGGCGGTGTTCGCCGACATCCAGGCGGCGACGAACCACGACTACGCGGTGGTGTTCCCGGTCGCCGCCGCGATCATCTTGGTGATCCTCATGCTGCTGCTGCGCAGCCTGGTGGCACCCTGGTACCTGATGCTCTCGGTCGGGCTCGGCTTCGGCGCGACGCTGGGGCCACGGTGCTGGTCTTCCAGACGTTCGCCGGGCAGGCGGGCCTGGTCTTCCTGCTGCCGGTGTACATGTACCTGTTCGTGGTGGCGCTCGGCACCGACTACAACATCTTGATGATCGCGCGATTGCGCGAGCAGGCGCAGTCCGGGATGGCGCCGCGGCAGGCGGCCGCGGACGCCGTCCGGCACGCTGGCCCGGCGATCGGTTCGGCCGGGCTGATCCTGGCGGGCACGTTCGCGTCGCTGATCCTGGCCGGGAACTCGATCCTGCAGCAGGTCGGGTTCGCCGTGGCGGCCGGCATCGCGCTGGCGGCGTTCGTCATGGCGATGTTCTTCTCGCCCAGCCTCACCGCTCTGGTCGGCAACCGCGCCTGGTGGCCCGGCCATCAGGGCGATCGGAGGTAACATCGCACAGCCGCCGGCACCTGGGAGGTCAGACGATGCAACCGGTTTCCAGCAAGGAGCGGGCAGCGCTCCTGGACGGGCTGAACAATCAGCGCCGCCACGTGCTCGGTGTCATGAAGGGGTTGCCGGAGGAGGCCCTGCGACGCCCGGTGCTGCCGTCGGGGTGGACGTGCCTGGGGATGCTGCGGCACCTGGCCGTCGATGATGAGCGGTTCTGGTTCCGCGGCGTGGCCGCGGGCGAGCCCGTCGACCTGGACGACCCGACGGGCTGGCAGCCCTGGCCAGATGAGCCGGCCGAGGCCGTCTTTGAGCTGTACCGGCAGGAGATAGCCGCTGCGGATGCCGTGCTGGCCGGGGTGGACCTGGACGCGGCGCCGGCCAGGTGGCCGGATTACTTTGGCGACTGGCGGCTTCATGATGTGCGGGAGATCATCCTGCACGTGATGGCCGAGACCGCGGTTCACGCCGGGCACCTGGACGCGGCGCGCGAGCTGATCGACGGGCGCACCTGGATGGGGCCGCCGGATTCACGGGTTCCCCGCGCCTGAGCGGGACAGCACTGCGATTGATGGGAAGACGGTGACCGCATGGCGGAGTGGGAGAAACGGATCGGCGCGATGACGCTCTTCGTTCCCGATCTTGACCGGGCGCGACAGTTCTACCAGGACGTCTTCGGCCTGGAGGCGGCGCCGGCGGACGACGATACAGTCGTGCTGCGCTTCACGGGCATGTACGTGTTCTTGCACAGGTCCGCGGCGGCGCCTGAACCGCTGCCCGAGGTTCTGGAGGAGGCGCGGAAGGGTGTCGGGCAGTTCGCTATCATCGTCGGCGACGTGGACGCGGTGTGCTCTGAGCTGGCCGGGCGCGGGGTGAGGCTGCTCAGCGGCCCGGCGGATCGTCCGTGGGGCATGCGGACGGTGACCTTCGCCGATCCGGGCGGCCACATCTGGGAGATCGCGCAGGAGATACAGGATCGGGCTTAGATTGACTCGATTCGCAGGCTGGCCCCGGCGGCGTCAGCGACCATCCGGATGTGGGTCCTATTCGAGGTCACAACAGCGTCTCCTCGGCGGACCGCGCCCTCCACGACGGACACATCAACGATGTCGTCGTGGCCGGACTTGCCCGCCACCACGCCCACGTACCTGGCCAGTTCCTCGCTCATTGGCTCCGTGTCACACATCCGGAGCAGGCGGCTCAGGCTGGCCTGCCGGGAACCTCCTCGCCACGCCTCAGCCAGAACCGGGGCGGGAACCGTGGGGATGACCTCCTCGGCCAGGTAGCCAGCGTGCAATGCCCACATCTGGCGGCTGTTGCGCTCGGCTGCGACCAGCGCTCCGGTGTCATAGGTGACCCCGCCCATCGGGACTACGCCGACTTGCGCTCAGCCGCTTCAGCGGAGGTCCGGCCCAGCGACGACCGGGCCCGCGCCCGCCCTTCGGCCAGCTCGGCCTCGGTCAGCGGGCCATTTTCCCGCTCCCACTCCGCCAGCGCCTGCCGTCCGGCTTCCAGCTTGAGCCGGTGCGCCGCGGTCTGGGCCAGCCAGGCGCTGAAGGTAGTGCCCTCAGCCCGAGCGGCCTCCTCCACTTCCCTCGCCAGTTCGGGGGGCAGGGAGATCGAACGCTTCTCTCGCTGAGCCATGAACTTATGGTAGCACAGGTGGTGCGACAGACTCAGGACAGGAAGCGGTTAGCGGCATCTTCGTCGACGATCGAGTTTTGCGCACGCTGTTAGAACTCGGCCTTGAGGCGTTCGATGTCGCGGGTGTGCTCTCGCAGCTGCTCGTAAGCGGGGCGTTCGCGGATACGGGTCAGGGCCCAGCGGATGGCCTCCGCGCGGTTGTTCGCGATGCCCGCGGCGATCAGCGTGTCCACGATGTCCAGCTCGGCCGTCTTGAGCCGGACCATCACGTGGGTGAACTCGCCGTCGACGGCCTCGCGGCCATCCTCGACGAACCGGACGTTACCGGCCGTCCGCTGGCCGTTGTCGTCCTCTTGCATCACCTCGATGTACCGGATCTCGGGCCACCGCTCCAACAGGTCATGCCGAAACTGGTTGAGCCCGGGGCCGACGGCCACCTTGAACGTCCTGGCCGCCTTGGCCACCTTGCGGGGATCGGGATGCGGATCTCGCACGCGGTCGGCGGGATCTTTGAAGACGAGCCTGGGCATCAGCTGGTCCGGCTCCATCCACGGCGCGTCGTCGTGTTGCAGCAGCTCGACCCGGCGTATCCAGCCGGGGAGGAGCTCGTTCGCCGCGATTTCGAGTTCGTGCTGGATGTGGTCTCTTTCTGCTTGGTCCATCGGCCCTCCAAAAGCTTGAGTAACTCATATTACTCAGATTTATGGAGTAAGCAAACTTCACGATAGGCCCTGGTTAGCTGGTGATCGGGGGCAAGGAGAACCACGGACCGTTCGGCCAAGCCTTAGCCTCGCCTTCGTCGCGCATGGCGGCGCATGGCGTCTACCTTGCCGGCGAAGGCAACGGGCGTCAGGACGGGCGTACCGCGCCAGGGTGACATGGACAGCAGGTCCGTCTCATTGGACACGATGAGCAGGGCGCCTACTTCAGCCGCTGGCGACGGCGGTCACCAGCACGTTGACGTCATAGACGACGGCCGTCGGTACGGGCGCTACGGGACTCATTGCCCGTCGCGTTCAGCATTGCCTTTCAGGAACTCCTGCACGCGCGCGGGGACATCTGCAGGTTCGATGCCGAGTTCCGCAGTTCGCTGCTGGCCGTATGCCTGCAGGTCACGCAGTTGATCGGCCAGCATGACGGACCGCATGACCCGCAGGGTGGCACGCAGGTAGGCAGACCGGTTGCCGTCTCGCCGTACCCCGGGGTCGAGGAGCCTGCCGTTCTTGGACAGGTCCGGGTCGGTGCAGGAGGAGGGGTTGAAACAGCAGGGGCGTCGCGGCTGGTTCGCCGCGGTCGTGCCCTCACCTAGGTGACGGCACGACCGCGGGCTGGTGCGATCAGGTGAAGCCGACGTCCAGATCGAAGTGCCCGAGCCTGAGGTTGAGGGTTCCGCCGCCGGCCCAGTGCACGATGGCCGCCAGCACGATGATGGCCAGAATGACAATGACCACCCAGAAGAAGAACACGACGATTCCGGGAATCGCGTACCCGGCTACGGATCTGCGTGCCACGGCCGTCAGCTACCCGGAGGCGGACACTTAATTCCGAGGATGCAACGATCTGTGCTCCTGCGGCGTCTACGCAGCATGGCCAGAGCCCGAGCCGTCCTGGTTCTGCTGGCGGACCTGCGATCGGTTCCCTTCCGGTCGCCCCTGCCGCCGCACCTGCGCGTTCGGGGTGTTGGGACCTGGACCTACGTCGACGCAGGGCACGCAGGGAGCGGATACGCCGGGTCGGCCCAGGTAGTGATCCATTCGAGCATCAAAGGCGAAACCATCACCGCCATCTACGACGTGTTCGCGGCTGCCCCGCAGGCCACCGCGCGGTTCAGGCTGGCCGAAGCCAACTTCAGCCGGTACGGCCCGGCCGGCGGGTTCCGGCTGGTGCACCTGCGCCCCGCGGTCAGCGCTTTCTGCGGTCTGCAAGCAGGCCCGGCCGACACGACGACCTGCTGGTTCAACGACAAGGCAACCAACGGAAACGTCACGACCACGGCACCTCCTGCCTACCGCGGCGACGGTCCAGCCGTCCTGCAGGCCATGCTCAGCCACGTCGTGACCCTGACTGGCTAACCCGGGCGGCGGTTTGACATCGAGCGCGCTCTAGCATCCAGGCTCGTGTTTAGCGCCCGGGCGGAACCGGGCGGCTGGAGAGGGATCCTGGATGAAATACCGCACGATCGGCACGGACCCGAAGACCCGGCGCGAGGTGAGCGTGCTGGCCCTGGGGACGATGCACTTCGGCACGGCGACGGACGAGGCGACCTCGTTCGCGATCCTGGACCGGTACGTGGAGGCCGGCGGCACCTTCATCGACACCGCCGACAACTACGGGTTCTGGGTCGGCACCCAAGGCGGGGAGAGCGAGGAACTGCTGGGCCGCTGGCGGCGCAGCCGCGGCGTCGGCGTCGGCGAGGAGATCGTGATCGCGACCAAGGTCGGCGCCCGGCCACTGGCGCCGGGTACCAGCTTTACCGACAACGCCGAAGGACTGTCGGCCCGCGTGATCCGCGAGGCTTCGGCGCGCAGCCGGCACCGGCTCGGCATGGACCGGCTGGACCTGTTGTACGCGCATATCGAGGATCCGGCGGTGCCGCTGGCCGAGACCGTGGAGGCCTTCGCCGCGCTGGTAGCCGAAGGCACCGTGGGCCTGCTGGGGGTGAGCAACCACTGGGCGTGGCGGGTGGAACGGGCCCGCAACCTGGCCGCGGCGGCCGGGCGGCCCGGCTATGAGGTGCTGCAGTACCAGCACAGCTACCTGCGGCCGCGCACCGACCTGCCGGGCCAGCTCTCGCCGGACGGGATGCAGGGTCAGCTGGGCGGCGACCTGCTCAGCTACGTGCGGGCCGAACCGCAGCTCACCATCGTCGCCTACGCGCCGCTGATGAAGGGCGGCTACGTGCGCCCGGACAGGCTGGCTGCCGCCGAATTCGCCGAGTACCGTCATCCGGGCACGCCCGTCCGGCTGGCGGCGCTGCGGGAGGTGGCCAAGGACGCCGACGCCACGGTCAACCAGGTGGTGCTGGCCTGGCTGATCGGCGGGCAGGTCCCGGTGATCCCGCTAGTCGGTGCCTCCTCGGTGGCGCAGCTGGACGAGAGCCTGGCCGCGGCGGACCTGGAGCTGACCGCGGAGCAGCGCGCGAGGCTGGACGCGGCCCGGTAGCCGGGACGGTCGTTCAGGTGGTGGCGCCCGGCAGAATGGCCGCATGGATCTTGGACTGGACGGCAGGGTTTACCTCGTCACCGGCGGCAGCCGCGGTCTGGGATCCTGGCCCCCGGTGCGCGACCCTGACGGCCTGCTCGGCTCCTCGCTAGCTCTCCGGCTCGAGGAGCCTGCCGTTCTTCGACAGCTCCGGGTCGGTGCACGAGGAGAGGTCGAAACAGCAGGGCCGTCTCTTCCCGCTCTTCATCTTCGAGATGCTCACGTCGACCCGTCGTCCGCGCGTGTCAGGGTTCTTCGTGGCGTTGACCCAGCGCACCCATTCCCAGCGCGCCATGGGGGTGATCTCGTCCCACAGGTCCTGGATGTCCTGCGGGGCAGCGGCCAGAGCTTTCGCAAGATCCCGGGGCACGTTCGGCTCTGGCCAGTCCTTGGTCACCTCGATGTCGAGCGTCGCGGTGTCACCCACGCTGATGCCAGCGGCGTGTTGCAGCGTGTCATCGACCCTCATCCAGTGGCCAGAATTTCCGTCTGGTTCGAGCACCGTCCCGAACTCGACGCCGTTGATCGTTCCGTGGACGGCCACCTGCCCGCGCGACGGCAGGCTCTTGCTCGCCGTCTCAGGCAACCGCAACACATCCGATGCGTCGATCGCGGACAGCGTGGCGTCGAAGCGAATGGCCGCTCCCTTTGTGCGCGTCACGATTGACATTTTACGGCGAGAGTTCCCTGGCGCAGGGCCAGGGGAACGAGCGCGGCGGCTTCGACGAGCGGATCTTCCTTGAATGCCGGCTGCGTACCGCGGGGGCGCTGACCAAGTCCTGAACGGCGTGAACCACGGACCGTTCCATGAAAAGAACTTCGTCATCCCGAACGGGCAGCTGCCCTTGGCGTGCCGGTCCGCTGGCCGAGGCAGCCTGAGCGCGCTAGCGCCCGTGGCGGTGCAGGAGGTAGCCGAGTGCGCAGCTGGCGGGAATCAGCGCGGCGGGCACCAGGTTGAGGGGCACCCCGGCGACGCGAGGGAGGTGGCCCGGCTCGTCTTCGACGCCGGCGCCGGAGATGGCCAGAGCGGGGAAGAACGGCACCCAGGCGGCCGCGGACAACAGCGCGGCGGTGCTCACGGCCGTGTCGTGGTCACGTGCCTGCTGGCCAGGCCGCCACAGCAGCCACAGCGCCAGGAGCTGGGACCCGGTCACTGTTCCCCATCCGGTGACGTTATGGAACCGGGCGTGCGGCGGCCAGGCCGGGTTGAACACGTGAGTGGAGTTCAGATCGGCCCGCCCGGTGCCGATGACCGTGCCAATCGCCGCGCCGCTGAGGATCAGACGGCTGATTCTCATGCTCCTGCCTGCCCTCCTGGCCGGTCCCGATGGGCTGCGTCGCTGGCGGTGCGGCGGATGCGGGTGGCGGACCGGGCGGCCTGGCGGCGCGACAGCTCACGGGGGAGCAGCGGGAGCGCCCGCATGGCGATCCGGTAGGCCCGGCCGGGGAAGACCAACGGCACGCCGCGGTCAAAGCCCGCCAGCGCCTCGCGCGCGCACTGCGCCGCGCTGATCCGCAGCAATTGCGGCGGACTGCCGGTCATCCCGCCCACCGACCCCGCGATCTGATCGAACTCGCTGTCCACCGGCCCGGGGCAGACCTGGGTGACGACCACCCCGGTGCCAGTCAGATCCGCGCGCAGTGCCTCGCTGAAACCGTCCATGAAATGCTTGCTGGCTGAATACGCCGCAGCCGCGGGCATGACCGTCAGCCCGGCCCCCGAACCCATGTTCAGCACTCCCCCTCGCCCGCGTTTCACCATCGCGGGCACCAGGGCCGTGGTCAGCTGCGCAACCGCCAGGACGTTCGTGCGCAGCATGTCCCGCACTCGCGTCCAGTCTGCCTGGTCGGCCAGGGCCTGATCGCCGACGCCAGCGTTGTTCACCAGGACATCCACCGCCCCGGCCTGCTCAGCCGCTTCGGCCAGGGCCCGCTCCACGTCGTTCTCGCCGGACAGATCCACCGACAGGGTCACTACCTGCAGCCGGGGGTGCCTGGCCAGCAGGCTGGCGCGCAGCTCTTCCAGCCGCCCGGCCCGCCGGGCCAGAAGAATGAGCATCCTGGCCCGCGGCGCGAGCTGCATCGCAAGCTCACGGCCGATCCCCGCCGAGGCGCCGGTGATCAGGACAGCGCCATCATCGACCGGAGGCCGCGTGTTCCCGGCCACGATTACATCTCCGTCCGCTGATCATGCCATCTCGGTCGTTGAGACATGACGAGCCTAGGCGCCCAAGGCCGGGCAAGTCCACTAGCGACCAGGACCGTAGAGCCCGAAGATGAGGCGCGGGTCGCCGGGGCGGAACGTTCCTAGGAACTGGGAGCTGTCGCCGATGGCGCGGCAGCGGGCCAGCAGGGCATGACCGAGGGTGAGTTGCCGCCGCTCCCAGGCTTTTAGGGCCGCCGGGACGTTCCCGCCCGCCGCGGCGAGTTCCTCGGCCAGGACCCAGCCGTCGGCGGCGGCTTTGGCCGTCCCGGCGGCGGCATGCGGGCGCACGGCGAAGGCGGCGTCGCCGAGCAGGGCGATGCGGCCGAACGCCATCCGGGATACCTCGATGTCGTAGATGACCTGGACGAAAGGTTCCGCTATCCGGGTCACCACCTCGGCTAGCGGAGGGGCCAGCCGGCTCACGGCGGCTTGGCGCAGGGCGGACAGCGCGCGGTCGGAGGCCGCGCCGGGCGGCAGCGAGACCGGCCGCAGCACGCCGTCGCGGCCGGTCATGAGCTCATCGAGCGGGGCGCCCGCGGCTACGTTGACGTACCAGACCACGTTGATCAGGCGTTCCCCGGGCCGCACCGAGCCGTCCAGACCGGGGATCGGGTAGACCAGGATGTGGCTGCCGGGTAGCACCTGGTAGGTGAGGGCGTCGCCGAGCAGGGCGTCGGTGGCCGGGGATAGCTCGCGCTCGGGGACGGTGCCGCGCCAGGCCACATAGCCGGAGTAGGAACGCTCGGCGGCGGGCTGGAGCCGGGCGCGGGCGAAGGAGCCGACGCCGTCCGCGCAGATGAGCAGGTCCGCTTCGGCCTGCTGGCCGGTCGCGAACGTTACGTACACGCGGTCGGCCTCTTGACCGAAGTCGGTGACTTCGGCGTCCAGCTGGTACCGGCCGGGGCCGAACAGGGCGAGCAGGGACCGGTACATGGTGTTCCACGAGGAGAACCGGTACCGGTGCGGCTGCTCGTGCTGGATGCTGCCGTCGCGGTGCAGGAAGCGGATCCAGCCGGTGCTGGAGCACACGTCCTCGGCGCGCAGGCCACCGCGTTCGGTGAGGTAGCGCAGCGTGCTGTCCAGGATGGCGAGTCCGGCGCCGCGCGCCGTGAGGGCGGCCGGCGAGCGCTCGAAGACGCGGACATCACAGCCGGCGTCGCGGAGCACCAGCGCCGCGGTCAGGCCGCCGATCGACCCGCCGACGACGCTGACGGCCGGCATCTCCGGCAGCACGGGCAACGAGTCAGGGGCGGCCGAACGTGGCCACTTTGACCACCTCCATCTCGAACAGCACCCGGCGTTCGTTGATGGACGGATCGCGCAAGGCGTACGGCGGCTCGTTGCCGGTGTACTTGACCCAGATCCGGTCGAGCTGATCGGTAACCCGCTGGCCCTCGGCCGGGTCGTCCTCGGAGATCTCCCGCTTCAGCGCGGTCTTGATGCTGATCCAGTGGTAGGCGTTCGCCGGGTTGATCAGCAGGAAGGTGGCGTACGGGGTCCTGCGCAGCCAGTCGACCTTCTTGCGGTGGGTGGCCAGGTTGAGGAGCACCGTATCGCCCTCGTAGTCGAACCAGACCGGCGTCAGGTTGGGGTGCTCGTCGCGCCCCATGACGGCGACGACGGCGGTAACCGGCTCGTCGAGGAGACGCTTGAAGGTGGGGTCCAGTTCGGCCAGGCTCGACACGGCCGCACGGTCGCCGATCGTGAACTGGCCGGGCTGGGTGCCTTCGGCGACATCCTTGAACTTCGCCACGGTAATCGGCACTGGATGCTCCTTACGGTTGTTGCGGGCAACGGCCGACAGGCCGGCTTCGCCACGGCTCAGGTCCATGATCGCGGGATAGCTCGCTGGGTCCAACTGGACGTCGATGACGGTGGGACCGTCCCGGCCGCACGCGACGGAAAGCGCGTCGGCCAGCCCGGTCTCGGTGCTGACGTCTATACCCACGGCGCCCATGGCCTCGGCCGCGCGGGCGTAGGAAACCGGCCCGAAGCTGACCGCTTCGGCGTCGCCCTGGCCAGCCGGGCGCTGCTTGATCTTGATGAGGCTGAGGGCGCCGTCGTTGAACAGCACCACCGCGATGCGCAGGCTCAGCCGCACGGCGGTCTCGACCTCGGCCAGGGTCATGCCCAGACCGCCGTCTCCGGTGAAGGCGACGATCAGCTGGCCGGGCGTACACATCGCCGCGGCGATGGCGGTGGGCAGCGCGAACCCCATCGTGGCCAGGCCGCTCGAGATCAGCAGCCGGCGTGGTTCGGTGACTTCCCACAGCGGCATGACGGCGAGCATGTGAGCACCTGCGTCCACGGTCACGACCGTCTCCGGCGGCACGTGTTCGCGAACGACCGTGACCACCTGCACGGGGGACAGAAAACCGGGGCGGGCCGCGACCGTCTCGGACAGGCGGAGCGCGGACTGCGTCCTGGCGATCTGGCCAGCGTCCGGCGGCCAGTCAAGGTCGCCGTGGCGGTTGGCCAGCACGCCGATGGCTTCGGGCAGCGAGATGTCCAGGGCCGTGGCATCGGGGAAGTAGGCCGGTCCTGGGCGGTTCGGCGGGTCGGCCACGAGCAGCACCGGGGCCGCGTAATCCCAGGCCGCGGGGATCATCTCGGCCTCGTCGACCCCCAGCCCCACGATCAGGTCGGCCGCGGCCAGCAGCGGCCACTCCATCGTGCCGCCGGTGACCAGGCCGGCGGCCTGCGGCGCGGAGTCGGGCACGATGCCGCGCGCACGGTAGGTGTGCAAGGCCGGGAAACGGCAGCCAGCCAGCGCCGGCCGGATTGCGGCCGTGTGGGCGATCGCCCCCGTGCCGAGCATGATCACCGGCCGGCGGGAGCTGCGCAGCGCCTGCGCGAGCACGGCTACGTCACGCGGGGCGCCGTCATCGCGCGTCCGGCCTGGACGTTCCGGGCCGGGGTCTGATGTGGCGCTGTCATCCATCAGGGCGAGCACCGGGCCGGCCGGCGGCGTGCGGGCCAGCCGGACGGCCGCGGCCGCGGCCTGGCCGGCTCGGTCCCGGCCGATCGTGACGGCCGCCTTGGCGACCACGGCACCGAGGGCCGCCTGATCCAGTCGCTGATGACTGATCCGGCCCGCGTCGGCCCACCGCACCGTGTCGGCGATCACCACGACCGGGAGCCGGTCCAGAGCCGCGTGAGCGATGCCGTTGACCGCGCTGGCCAGGCCGGGGCCCCGGGTCACGACCGCCGCCCCGGGCCGCCCGGTCAAGTCGGCGTAGGTGGCGGCCATGATCACGGCCGCGGTCTCGGTGTGGGCGAGCACGAAGCGCAGGCCGGCCGCCGCGGCGGCGCCTACCACGTCCAGGTTCGGGCCGCCGCCGGGCAGGCCGAACACCACCGTGGTTCCCGCCTCGGCCAGTGCGGTCACGATCGCGGCTGCTCCAGCCGGAGCGCCCTGGCCGTTGTGGGTCACAGGGTTCCCTTCCCGCCCAGCGTTGACGACATAGTAGGGCATCTCACCTTCCGCTTCCCTGCCGCGAACGCGCTAGCATCGCTCAGATACCGAGGTGGTGACCGGGTGGGCGTTAGTGGCGTAGGGTCGGGCGGCATCAATACGGCGGT
Source organism: uncultured Actinomycetes bacterium (assembly GCA_963787645.1). GTDB lineage: Bacteria > Actinomycetota > Actinomycetes > Streptosporangiales > Streptosporangiaceae > Palsa-504. Next base: position 625,382 of record CAWBDS010000011.1, read on the forward strand.
GCCGAACGTCGCCAGGATCTACGACTACACTCTGGGCGGCAAGGACAACATTAGTCAAGCGGTTCCGGCAGTTCCGTACAGCGATCGTACGGGGGGCGCACAGGCACGTCAGCAGAATTATCCGAAAATCGTTTCTTTCGCTGTGCGGAACCTGTCCGGCCCCAGTTTGGGCGCTTATGTCCGTTTTATCGGACGGGTGTTCCTGACTCTGGCCTGACTCTGCTGACTGGTAGCGCCTGCCTGACCTGGGGTTTCGCCGGGGCGGTCCTGGCTCTGGCGCGGCCTGGGACTCTCCGCCTACGCCCCCACCGTACACGCATCCGCACGGCTTATGACGATTCTGCCGCTACGCCACGGCGTACCACCCGGCCCGTAAGCAAGCCGTCATCCCCTTCCCCCTGTCACCCCCGCCCTCTTGGCCCGGTGGATTCCGGCCTGCGGCCGGCCCACCGGGCCAGCGCCGGCCCCTACGGGGCCGACTGCCACCCGCCCGGCCGGCCCGTCCCGGCCCGTCCGGCCTGGTCACGGCCCCGGCCCGGCGGCCCGGCCCGCACCAGCCCCGCACCAGCCTGCCCGCCCGGCGTCCGGGCGCAGCACGCCAGCTGCCCGGCCGGGGTACGGCAACTGCCTCCCTGCCAGACCGGGGCCGGGCTGGCTAGGGTACGGGAGCGTGCATGCCGGGGTGGCGGCCCGTCACCGACTGGGCCAGCACGGCCGTGGTGCTGGCCACGTCCAGCGGGGCTTCCGGTGGCCGATGTCCCGCCCGATGTCCCGCCCGCGACAACACCCCCTTCACCAGCGCGAAGACCCTCGGATGTCCCGTCCGGTGTCCCGCTGGCCGTCCCGTCCCCACGCTCCCGGCCCGGCCTGCTGGCAAGGGCCATCCCGCACCATCCGCTGCTGGAAATGACCGGGTGCTCGTCCAGGTGGTGCCCGTACCCGCACCTCGCTCCCCGGTGAGGGCAAGATGCCCGATGGCCGGCCCTGCTGGACCCCCGCCGCGCGGCGCAGCCGACAATCCCAGCGGAAGATCGCCGGCAACCGTATCCACGACGGCGAGCCCGACTAAACCGGCCGGGCTACGTGCCGCGAACGCGATCTCGTGCTGATTGGACTCTCCGGTACCGCCTCGGCGTAGCAGGTGCGCGGGTGAGTTGGCTCATTCCGGTTTCGTAGCGGTCAGATAAGCAGACGCCCTGCGTCGTTGCCCGGTGCCGGACTCCACCAGCGGCTTGAGATATGCGGTGAACTCGGCGATCTCTCCTGGGCTGAGCGTGCGGTCGAGGGCTTCCCCCGTCGGCGGGATGAGCGGGTTTCCTGACCTGCGCAGGAACCGGTCCCAGGGGATGGGTGGCCTGGTGTTCTTCACGGTCAGGTGCAGTTCGAGGTCTATCACAGCGAACCCGGCCTGCTCGGCATGGCGCACCAGGTCACGCTCATCGAAGTCGACCATCGGATCTTCGCCCCGGGGCTGGATCGAGTGGTACAGCGCGTTGACCTTGGCGGCCAGCGGAGCGACCGGGCGGATGTCGTAGCCATAGAACCGGTCCGGGTCATAAACGCTCATCAGCACGTTGATCGGCTCGCACAGGCTGATCCGCCCGCCGGGCCGCAGCACCCGGTAAAACTCCCGCAACGCTGCCGCCTTGGCCTTCACGTAGACCAGCACGGCCCTGGTGGTGACCACGTCAACCGAAGCGTCCCCGATACCTGCCAGCGAGTCGGCCGCTGCCCGGACGAAACGGCACTGGTTCAGCAGCCCGTCGGCTTCGGCGGCCCTACGGCAGTGATCGAGCAGGTCCTGGGAGATGTCGGAGAAGATCACTTCCCCTGCCGGGCCGAGTCGTTCCAAGGCCCCGAACGCGATAAGTCCGTCACCGGTGCCCACGTCGAGCAGCGTTTCGCCGGGCCGCAGTTGCGCCCTGTCGAGCACTGTGTCCCGGACCGGGTACAGGTGCTCGGTGACGTTCTGCTCATGGGCTTGGAGGTCGCCGCCGTGCCGGGTGTCCAGCAGCCACCTGTGCCAGCGGTCAGAACTCTCGCTCATGACCAGTCATTCTGCCCCGCCTGGTTCACCTGCTGCCATTCGGGCAGAGTCGGCTGTCGAGGTCATCTGCTCGGCCGGGCACTCTTGGGCAGCATGACGACGCCCCGGCGCGCGCCTAGCGAACACGCACCGGGGCGTCCTCTCAACCCGTCGCGCTGAACCCCGCCAGGGACTCAGAAGCGAACGGGGAGCCTTCCGGAATCGGCCTGCTGATCCGGGATGTCCCGCACCATCCGCCGCTGGTGATGATCGGGGTGCTGGTCGTGGTGACCGTCGAACCAGTCCGGGTCGTCGGTAGCAAACCCGCACGAACACAGGTAAACGATCACCGGCCGTGCCCCCGGCGCCGGCTGACCCGGCCCCGAACAGCAGCCGGGCCGCAGTCTGCTCGGCTGCCCAGCGCTCAACCGCGTCCATCAGCTTGCACAAGCTCATCGCGCGGAACGGTTCATCACGGCCGGGGACCCGAGCGGTGAACAGATACGGCTTCAGGTCAAACTCCACGCCAGGACACCGCTGCTTGAACTGGAACATCCGCTCCACACAGTCAGCAACTCGGGTCATGGATACGTCCTCGGGGTCTGCCCATCGTTCCTGGCCCGCTTGCCAAGCTCCTTGTCGATGGCGGACATCTCCGCAGCGATCGACACCCGAACCGGTGAGCCAGGGAACGCCAGAGCCAGGCTTACCTCCAGGTCACGATGTGCACGCTTAAGCTCGGCGAAGGTCATCCCGGCTACATCGTGCGGTCGGTCACCGGGCATGAGAGATCCTCGCCCGCTCGCCCTGCTCGCGCAGAACGGCGTCCAGGCTGGCTTGCAGCCGGGTCCGGGCCGGCGGGACCGGGTCTTGCCGGTCAAAGAACGCGATGGCGCTCTCAAGCTGGCGCTGGTAGTCCCTAAGCTCATACGTGGTCATGGCAGGAAGCGGATGCTTCGGCTCTGCGGCCGGCTCAGCAGTCATTGGCAGTCCCTAGTGACGTAGTAATACGAGGCTGCCTGAACGCGCTGGAACAGGTCTACGGACTTGCGGCGACTTGCGAGTCATTTAGAGCGCGTCGATAGCGTCGCTGATACGTGCCTGTGCCTTGTCCCCGTAGACGGCGACGCTAGAAAGCCTGTCGAAGGCCCGCGCGTACAGGACGATTTCACTCGGGGTGGTAACGGCGACCTGTGCTGAAAGGAGTTCGACGGTTACCCGCTCGTCATCGAAGACCGTGAACGCCTCAAGGGGCCACACCGGACGCCCGGCGGCAGAGAAAGGGATCACGCCCAGTGACACGGCGGGAAACGTCGTCGTCGCCTCCAGAAGGTAGCCAAGCTGCCTGGACATGATCTCCGCGTCCCCGACCACCTGCCGTAGGACTGCCTCTTCGATGATGGCGATGTAACGGTGATTGCCCGACTGCATGAGCCGTTTCCGCTGCATCCGGACGGCCACGGCGTCAGCTACATCATCTGGTGTGCCGTGGAAGACCCTGATGGCCGACAGGAGAGCCGTGGCGTACTCGGGAGTCTGGAGGAAGCCGGGCACGACCGTGCTGACGTACGCCTTCAGAACCTTCGTCCGCTCCCAGAGCGGAACCCGGTTCTCCTGGTCACGGCGCATTCCCGCTGGCTGGAGGCGACGCCACTCGGTATACATCGAGTCGGCCGACCGAGACGCGGCTATGAGGTCCGGCACCGCCCGCTCGGCACCGCAGACCCGGCACCAGATACGGATGTCGTCCTCGCTGGGGGCCTGCTTGGCCGACTCGATGCGGCTCGTCTTGGCCTCATGCCAGGCCGCCTCTGCCGAAAGGGCACGGGCTGTCAGCCCGGCGTCGAGCCTGATGTCACGAAGCCGTTCGGCTAGCCGCTCTCGGGCGCGCTGGACACTGGACGACGGCGAGATTGCCACTGCCGGATACGCTACGGCTCGGGGCGGTAGTCGCCGTGAGGCGTGGCAAGTTCCCAGACCCGCTCAAATGCCTCTGCACATACCCTGGCCACTTCGGGATCGTCTGCCAGCTCATGACGGAGGAACGCCCCGTCACCTGCGAAGAACCCAAAGCGCACGAGCTTGTCATCGAAGACCCAGTAGTCGGCCAGCGGGACGAGCAGGCCGGGGGCAGTGTGCCGGGGAAGCCAGCGGACCAGTTCCCCGGCACAGATGTTGAACTCCGTTGACTGGAACTCGAAGCGGGCGTAATCGGCCAGCGGTTCGGAGATGATCCGCGCACGGCGGAAACTGACGCCCCTGGCGGTGTGCTCGCGCACGAGGTCGTACCAGGCCGCTCCAGCAGGGGCAGCGACGGGCCTGCCTGCCTTCCAGTCGAGGAAAGCCGGGTCGTCAGGCGTGTAGGCGTCCCGTGTCTCCAGATGCACGGCTGAGGTCGTCGTCGCCGCGATCAGCTCGCTGAACGGCGGCTCCATGGCCATGTAGCGCCTCCAGAATGGTGTCCCGCATACGGGCCGGGAGCCGGACAAGGCTCTCACTGTCCGCCAGCGGGCTGTGCGTGCCCGAATCGGCTAGCACATCCGGGTCAGTAACCGTCCAGCCCTGGAAGAGCAGGTCTCCGGTCTCCTCTTCGAGGAACAGGGCGGGGCAGTTCTCGCCGTTCGTGTCTGGGTCGATTGCGAGGAAGCGTAGCGCCATGTCCGTCCTCCAGGGCTTGTACTTGCTGCTGCTTGCACTACATCCGAGAGTGAGGCCTTGCGCCTGATTCCGTCAAGCCCTGACGGGCCGATGCCCGCACACCGCCGACCAGAGAGGGGGGCCGCTAGCGTCTGACCTAGCTGCCTAGGGGCACTCACACTGGCAGTGCCCTTACGGCGCTTAGCTGGTCCATCGGGCATTCATCATCGCGCCGATGCGCTGTTCGGCGTTGGCTGAGGCGTGGATGTAGAACCGCAGCGTGGTTTCGACGCTGTCGTGGCCTAGGACCTGGCTGATGTTGGCGAGCTCGCGCGGGGCCTCGTCAAGGGCCTCGCTGGCGAACTGGTGCCGGAGCGAATGGGTGTGCGCTCCGCTGATGCCCAGGTAGTCCAGCATGCGGCCGAACCGGTTCCCCGCCGTGCTGTAAGGCATGTAGGGCGTGCCGTTCGGGCCGGGGCACAGCGGGCCGTCTGCCAGTTGCTGGACCATGTCCCAGATCATGTCCGGGACGGGAACGTCCCGGAAGTCTCCGGCTTTGCGGTGCTTGAGCGGCTCTAGCTCCCGGCCGTTCTCGCTGGCCTGCCAGCATAGGTGCAGGTAGCGGGTACCGTCCGCGCGCTGCCTGAAATCGGATTTGCGTACTCCCAGGGCCTCCCTGATCCGCAGTCCCATCGTCCGCTGGAGCCAGGGCGCGATGCCCACGCCGGGCATCACGCGCGTGCGCGGCCGGCCGTTCTTGTCCGTGCCGGTGACCGTGATGCCGTCCGCGAGCATCCGCACCGTGTCATCGGACACGGCCACCATACCCTTGGCCTGCTGTTCGTACTGCTCGGCCGTCACGATCCGGGGCGCTAGCTCGATCCCGCTGAGGGTGTGCCGGGAGATGACGCCGCGCCGGACGCACTCATCCAGGGTGCCGGTGATGATGCGGCGCACGGTGCTCCGGTAGTCGTCGCTGTAGCTGCCGAGGGTCTTGTTCAGCAGGGTCTTGACCTCGGCGTCCATCCGCGCGACCTCCAGCACGCTCCGCCCCTCCAGCAGCGTGCGGACGGCCGGGTTGGCGAAGTTGCTGCGGTAGGTGGCCTTGCTCTTGGCGTTAGCCTTGGCCATCCCTTCCACGTAGGCATCGCACAGCGGCAGGAACTCCACCAGGCCGGCGCGCGGATCGGTGAACATCGCGCCCTGGGTCTGCTTGCCGGTGGAGAGAGTGAGCTGGAAGGTCTGGGCCTCGGTCAGGGTGCCGAAGGACTGCTCGCGCTGCCGGGAGTTGACCGAGTAGCGGACGGTCCACTTGTGGGCGCAGCCCGGCACCTGGCGGGCATCGCACGTGTGCTGGCACGTCCCGCCGGCGCATCCCTTGTTGCTGCCGGGCTTGTGGGAGGTGCGGTCGCACTTCTTGAAGATGGTGGCCTGGACGAGCGTATTCTGGGCTGTGCTGGTTCTGTGCGGCATCTCGCGTTCCTGACTTTTGCCTGACTTTAGAGTATCCTGCTGGTCTGTGACCTGCATTGATATCTATTATTCCGGCAAAGACAACTTCGCCGCCGACCGGCGGGCCGCGCAGCAGTTGCTCGCCGCCGTCCCCGACATCGCGGGGGTCGTCCGCGACAACAGGTCGTTCCTGGGCCGTGTGGCCCGTTTCCTGGCCGGCGAGGCGGGCGTCCGCCAGTTTCTCGACCTCGGCGCCGGCCTGCCCACGCAGGACTGCGTGCACGAGATGGCGCAGGCGATCGCGCCGGACGCGCGGGTGGTGTACGTCGACAACGATCCGGTGGTGTGCTCCCATGGCCAGGCGCTGCTCGGGCCGGGCGGCACAGTTGGCGTCGCGCTCGGCGATCTGCGCCGGCCCGCCGAGATCCTCCGGCACCCGGAGGTGCTCGCCAGGCTCGACTTTTCCCAGCCGGTGGCCGTGCTGTGCGTCTGCGCGCTGCACTTCGTGCCGGACGAGGAGAAGCCGCATCAGATCATCGCCGAGTACCGCGATCACCTGGCGCCGGGCAGCTACCTGGCCATCACGCACGGCATTACCGCGGCCACCCCGGAGGACGACCCGGACGGGATAGTCGAGAGCGTGACAAACATCTATCAGAATGCGTCGGCGCAGATACATGTACGGCTGACGAAGGAGATCGAGCGATTCTTCGACGGCTTCGAGATCATCGACCCAGGGGTCGTCTGGACGGCCAACTGGCGGCCTGATCCCGGTACCCGCCCGGCCGGCCGGCCGGATTCCCTGCACGGCGGCGTCGGCCGCAAGCCGGCGCCCTGACCAACGGCTCTATGTCGCGGAGCTTCGGGTCCGATAGGACGGCCTGAGCTGGTGCGGACAGGGGCCTATAGCTCAGTCGGGCAATTCGATCGGCCCGGTATCGGCGAACACGTCTCCGGGTCCGGGGTTGCCGGGGTGGGTGCGGCCCCCCAGGTGATGCATGATCCCCCAGACGGCGTTCAGCGAGGTCTGGACCGCACCCTCGACCCAGGCCGGCGTCCAGGACACGTCGTCCCCGGCGATGAAGATGCCCCGCTGCTCGGGCGGCAGGCCGTCCTGCATGAAGTGCGCGTACATGCGCTGGTTGTACCGGTAGTGGCCGGGCAGCGCGCCCTTGAACGCGCCCAGGAAGTGCCGGTCGGCCTCCCAGGACACGGTGATCGGGTCGCCGATGATGTGGCTGGCGATGTCCACCTCGGGATAGATCTTGCGCAGGGCGTTGAGCGCGAGCCGGACCCGGCGGTCGACCGGCTCGGGCAGCATCTTCAGCGCGTCGCTCATCCAGGAGTAGGTCAGGCAGATCACGCCCGGCTGGCCCGGGCCGTTGTCGAAGAGGTAGGTGCCGCGGGTCAGCCGGTCGGTCAGCGTCATGCTCATCACGTCACGGCCGGTGCGGGGATCTTTATCTTGCCAGAACGGCCGGTCGACCAGCACGAAGGTCTTGGATGACTGCATGTACCGGGTGCGGTCCAGCGCGGCCCACAGCTTCTGCGAGAACAGGCTCTCGTCGCACTCGATCTGCGTGGTCAGCAGCCAGCTCTGGCAGGTCACCAGCACCGCGGCGTAACGGCGGGTGTCGCCCCAGGCGTCGGTGACCGCGATCAGGCCGTCGCTGTCCCGGGCCAGCCGGGCCACGCCGGGCCGGGGCGCGCCGGAGTGCAGCGCGGCCAGCGAGGTCCCGGCCGGCCAGTGCGCACACACCGGCGCCGGGCAGCGCCAGATGCCGCGCGGCACCTGCTCCACCCCGCCCACGACCAGGCGCTGGTCGGTGTCGCAGTTGGTCATGACCACCCGGAAGATCTCCAGCATGGAGTTGGGGAAGTCCGAGTCCCAGCCCCCAGTGCCGAACCCGACTTGCCCGAACACCTCGCGGTGCCGGAACGAGAGCTTGGAGAACGCCTGGGAGCTGGCCACGAAGTCGTAGAACGTGCGGTCGTCCCAGCGCGGCACCAGGTCGTTCCACAGCGACTTCAGCGTCCGGACGTCCCGCGCCCGGATGGCGTTCTGGATGTCGGTGAACCGGGCTTCCTCCAGCGCCTGCGCCCACGCGTCGGCCACCTCGCGGAACAGCGGGGGTAGCTCCCCGATCGAGCTCGCGTAGTACGTGTCGCCTTCCAGGTCGACCACCGTGCTCCCGGCCGCCTCGGTCAGCGGGTTCGGGAACGGCTTAGTCGGCAGGCCCAGCTTGTCCACGTAGTGGTAGAAGGACGTGGACGAGACCGGGAACCGCATCCCGCCGAGTTCCGCGACCACGCCCTCGGTGCCCTCGAACGGCTGCGACCGCAGCCGCCCGCCCATCTGCGAGGCCTCGTAGACCACCGGCTTGACCCCGAGCTTCATCAGCTCGTACGCGGCGACCAGCCCGGAGATGCCGGCACCGACGACGGCCACCTCGTCGCCGTGACGTTCGGCCGGGATCGAGCCCAGGCCGACCGGGTGCGCGATCCAGTCGTCGAACGGAAACGGGAAGTCGGGACCGAAGATGGTGACCGGGGCTGGCTCGCCATGGGGCCCATTGTGGCCACGGTCGTTCACCATCGAATGCGCCTCACGCTGGCGACGGGTACCTGATAGGGCGAGGATACCGGTGATCAGGGTTCGGAGTTCCAGAGCGCATCAATGGGGAGGGCGCGCAGACGGTCTCCGAAGGGGAGAGTTTGCTGGCCGGTGTAGAGCACGTATCCGGCTATCAGCCGTGGGCCCAGTCGCTGGGCGAGGTGGCGCAGGCCGACCAGGTCTTCGCCTCGGACGGTGGCTCCGGCCTTCACCTCAATGGCGACCACCCGGCCATCAGGGGTTTCCAGGACGGCGTCTACCTCGACCTTGTCCTTTGTGCGGTAATGGTGCAGACGAGCCCGTTCCTGGCACCAGGTGAGCTGGCGGGCCAGTTCCATCAGAACGAACGTCTCGATCATGGGTCCGGCCGCTCCGTCGGGTTCGCCTAGACGCGTGGCATCCTGGCCGAGCAGGTGCGAGGCAATGCCTGTGTCGACGAAGGCCAGCTTGGGCGTGCCGATGGCCCGCTGGGCCTGGCTGGCTGACCAGGCGGGGATCTGCTTGATGAGGAAGACCGCCGAGAGCAGTTCGAGGTAACGGTTCAGCGTGGTCCGGGGTATGCCGGATGCTGTCGCGAGCGTGGCGGGGACGAGCAGCCCACCCGAACGGCCGGCCAGCAGAGCCAGAAGCCGGCGCAGGTCGCCGCGCCGCTCGATGGCCGCTAGCTGCTTGACGTCGCGTTCGATGAGGTTCGTCAGATAGGAGTCGAAGAAGGCGGCACGGCGGCGAGGGGACCGGCCGATGGCCTCGGGGTAGCCGCCGCGGACGACGCGGTCGAGATAGTCGCGCTTGCGCATCGTGGAGGTCCGGGACAAACCTGGGCCGTGGGCGAATGCGGCGTCGGGGAAGGCGTCAGGGGACTTTTCCAGCTCGCCTTGGGAGAAAGGCCACAGCTCGATGATCTCCATCCGGCCGGGCAGAGCGTCGGGGAGCCCGCGCAACGCCAGCACCTGAGCGGACCCAGTGAGCAGGAACTGCCCGGGACGCGGATCGGTATCGACCGCCACCTTGATCGACCGGAACAGCCACGGAGCCAGCTGAACCTCATCGATCACCATGAGGCCGTCGTGCTCTACGAAGCCAGCCGGATCGTCCTCGGCGGCGCGCAGCGTGGCCGGATCGTCAAGGAGACGCACCACGGTGTTCGGGTGCCCCAGGGCGGTAATCCTGGCTAGGGTGCTCTTGCCGACTTGCCTGGCCCCGTTAAGCGTGACGACACGTGTATCGGCCAGGGCCTCGGTCACGAGGCTCTCCGCCTCGCGCGATACCAGATTCCCGCTCTGATCCATCTCACAAGTATGGTCTGGCTAGGCGGTAATAATGGTCAGATGGCCGTATGAAACATGGACATCTAGACGCATGCCCTGTGGACACCTAGCCGGAGTGTTCATGGTCACCTGGCCGGACGACGGCGGCGGGCGTCCGGGCTGTTCGCCGCCGGCAATACGCCCCGTAGCCCGATGCTCCTCGCACGATCAGGTCAGCTGCGGCGCCGGCGTTCGGTCAGCCAGGACAGGGCGGCGAATACAGGTGCCGCCAGTCCCAGCAGCAGAGCCGTGCCGGTGAGCGCGCCCTCCAGGAAACCGGGCCCGACCCGGGCGACGCCGAAGTAGTAGGCGACCACGACCGCCATCAGCAGCAGGTAGCCGCCGATGACGGTGCCGGCCACGCGCCTGACCAGCGCGGCCCAGCCGGTACGCTGCCCTGGGCCGGGCGGCGTGGTCCGCCTCCCGTCCGGCCACTTGAGGTCGCCGGACGGAGTCCCCCGCGATCGGTACAGGCGGCGCAGGCCGAAGCCGAGCGCCGACATGAGGATCAGGTACCCGGCGCTCATCGGCACCAGGGCCTGACGGTCCGCCAAGGACAGCGCGAGCACACCGGCCGACGCCATGACGAGCTCAGGCCCGGAGCAGGAAGTGCCAGCCGCGGATGAAGAAGTGCCAGCCGGCCCACAGCCAGAACGCGAACAGCGCCCACCGGCCGATGGGATAGCGCATGATCACGCGGAAGACGTCGCTGAGGCTGGGGACGCCGGTCACCCGGGCCAGGGCGAGCCCCTCCCAGGCGAATACGGCGCCGAACAGGACCAGCCAGATGAGATAGCCGATGAGCGGATGCTTTGCCATGCCAGCCTCCCGGAGATCGCCTCATTGTGCCGCATGGCCTGACCGCCAGGCCTCGCGGCGCTGGATGAGCGGAAATAAAATCGTGAGGCTCCTCATTATGAGAGGTGTCAACGTGAGGCTCATCAACGTGAGCCGGGTCAGCGTTAGTGAACCTCAGAGGGGCCAGTGATGATTACGCCTGAGCAGGTGGGCGATCGGTACCTCGCCGTCCACCACCGGATGTTCCGGGCCGTCAACGACGAGATGAACGGCTGCGGCCTGTCGATGGCCCGCACCAAGGTGCTCCGGCGGCTGCACGAACAGGGGCCGACCAGGCAGAGCGTGCTGGCGGCCGATTTCGGGCTGTCGCCGCACACCATCACCGACATCGTCGACGGTCTGGAGCGGCTGGGCATGGCCGAACGCCGGCCTGACCCCACGGATCGCCGGGCCAAGCTCGTCGCGATCACCGAAGCGGGCGAGGGCGGCCTAGACGTGGCGAACGCTACGCGGGAGCGGCTGCTCAAGGAGATCTTCGGGGCGCTGAGCCAGGCGGACCGGGCCACCTTCCTCCGGCTGCTCGACAGCCTGGACGAGGCGGCCGAACAACTCATCAGTCACAATTCTCATGCGGGGGTTAAGTTATGTCATCCGTCACCGAGCGTCCGGCGGAGCGCGACCACAAGTGGCTGATCCTGGTCATCGTGGCCGTCGCCCAGCTCATGGTGGTGCTGGACTCGACCGTGGTGAACATCGCCCTGCCGTCGGCGCAGCGCGCGCTGGGCTTCCCCAACAGTGACCGGCAGTGGGTGGTGACCGCCTACGCGCTGGCGTTCGGCAGCCTGCTGCTGCTCGGCGGCCGGCTGGGCGACATCTTCAGCCGCAAGCGAGTCTTCATCGCCGGCCTGACCGGATTCGCGCTCTCGTCGGCCCTCGGCGGCGCCGCCACATCGTTCGGCATGCTCGTGGCCGCCCGGACCCTGCAGGGCGCGTTCGGCGCCATTCTCGCGCCTGCCGCCCTGGGCACCCTGGTCAGCACCTTCCGTGACCCGCGCGAGCGCGGCCGGGCGTTCGGCGTCTTCGGGTCCGTCGCGGTGGGCGGCGGCGCCGTGGGCCTCATCCTCGGCGGCGTCCTCACGCAGTACTTCTCCTGGCGCTGGACCCTGTACGTCAACCTGGTCTTCGCCGCGATCGCGGTGGCCGGCGCGCTGACCTACATGCGGAGCAACCGGCCAGAGACCCGTCCCCAGATTGACTGGGTGGGAACCGTGCTCGCCTCGACCGGGCTGTTCGCCATCGTCTTCGGCTTCTCGCATGCCGAAACGGCCGGCTGGACAGCCGCCCTGACGATCGGCTCGCTGGCCGCCGGGGTGGTCCTGCTGAGCGCGTTCGCGTTCGCCGAGAGCCGGGTCAATCACCCCCTGCTGCCGCTGCGGGTGATCCTGGACCGGGCCCGGGGCGGCTCCTACATCTCGGTCGGGCTGACCGGGATCGCGCTGTTCGGGATCTTCCTGTTCCTCACGTACTACCTGCAGGAGATCAAGGGTTTCAGCCCGGTGACCAGCGGGCTGGCCTTCCTGCCGATGATCGGCTGCCTCCTGATTTCCTCGAACACCTCCAGCATCGTGCTGCTGCCGCGGGTCGGGCCGCGAGCTCTCATCGCGACCGGCATGCTCGTCGGCGGCGCCGGGCTGGCCTACCTGACCCAGATCACCGTGACCTCCAGCTATGCGGTGAGCGTGCTGCCAGCCTTGCTGGTCATGGGCCTGGGCTTCGGCATGATCTTCTCGCCCGCCATCAACACCGCGACCGCCGGAGTCGACCGGCGCGACTCGGGCGTGGCTTCGGCGCTGGTCAACACCATGCAGCAGGTGGGCGGCTCGATCGGGACCGCGGCGCTGAGCACGATAGCGCTCACGGCGACGGCTAACTACCTGACCGCTCACCACACCGGACGGCTGGCCACGGCCACGGCCGCGGTGCACGGCTACAGCGCGGCGTTGACGGTCTCCGCGGCGCTGCTCGGCGTCGGCGCGGTGACGGCGGTTCTGCTGCTGCCCTCCCGGCGCAAGCTGGCGGAACTGCGGAACATGGAGCCCACGGCCGTTGGCACGGTTGCGGCCAGCCCCGCCCTGGCGGAGAGCGTCGCCGGGGACGGTATCCCCGGCTAGACGGTCCGACCGCGGGTCAACTTGTGCGTTGCGGGGATTGCGGGTTGCGCAGGGAGATGTCGTCGGACTCGGCGATGTGATCGGCCTGGAGGGCCCGCAGCCCCTGGCCCAGGCGCTCGCGAGCCTGCCTCAGCAGCTTGAGGGAATTGGTGGAGGGACTCTGCGGAGCGCCGCGGTCGGGGTCGGCCTCGTGTTCCTCGATGAGATGGGTCTGCAGGGCGGCGGCGACTTCATCGGCCGCCTTCAGCGCGTGGTAGATGGCCCGATCGCGTGCTGTGTCGTCAACCATGGGCCTAGTATCCCGCCTCTGGGATATCTACTTAGTCGGAGTAGCCGGCTGCGGCCCGGTGCGAGCGGAGTGGAACCGGCAATCCAGCACACCCAAGGGTGGTGAAACCCGGGTTCCACCACCCTCGGCTTCGCGGGCGCAGCGCACCAACAAGCACGCTGTGCTCCCTTGAAACACCAGCACCACCGGTAACCCGGCTGCGGCGCGAGCCCGCGCGACCTGCCCAAAGCAGCCATTTGAGGAACGTGAGGGCGGCCGGTGATGGGTGGCATGGGAGCTTCCGCAGACGCCACTGACGCGATGGCCGGGCCGGGGCCCAAGCTGCGCCTGCCTGAGCCGACCGGCCCGTGCCCGGCCGGCACCACGTCCTGGTGGCTGACAGACACCTCCCGTCCCGATCCCTGGGCCCCAGGAGCGGTCGCACGAGAGCTGATGGTCTCCCTGTGGTACCCGGCGGCAACGTCGGACGGGCGGCCAGCTACGTACATGACGCCAGCGGAGTCGGAACTCCAGCTCGCCAGCAGAAGCATCACCGCCATCCCGCCGGACGCGCTGAGCACGGTCGAGGCCAACGCGGTCAGCAACGCCACGCCGGCCGGGCCTCAGCGCAGCCTGCCCCTGATCGTGCTCTCGCCCGGCATCACGAGCTCCCGCAGCATGCTCACCGCCCTGGCCGAGGACCTGGCCAGCCACGGCTACGTCGTGGCCGGGATTGATCACACCTACGAGAGTCACGCCACGGCCTTTCCCGACGGGCGGGTCACCACCTGCCTCGCCCGCGAGGCACGCGGTCGGGCCGGCGGGTTCCAGGAGAAGGTAGCCGCAGGCCGGGCGGCGGACGTGTCCTTCGTGCTCGGCGAGCTGACCGGTGCGCACCCGGCCTGGCCGGGCGCCGGGCTGATCGACCCGTCCCGGATAGCGATGGCCGGGCACTCCGCCGGGGGCGCCGCCGCCATCGCCGCCATGCTGGCCGACCCCCGCATCCGTGCGGGCATCGACATGGATGGCGCCACCGCGGCCCCGATCCCGGACGAGGGACTGGCACGGCCATTCCTGTTCCTGGGCAAGCAATCCAACTACACCCCGGGAAGCGGGATCATCGCGTCGCCGGACGGGAAACACGTGAAGGGCTCCGTCCTCACCTGGGAGCGGGACTGGAAACGCCTGACCGGCTGGAAGCGATGGCTCGTGGTGGCCGGCGCGGTCCACGCCTCCTTCACCGCCCTCGGGCTGCTAGCCGATCAGGCTGGCATCGACATCGGCGCCGGCCTGTCCGGAGCCCGGTCCCTGGACATCACCCGCGCCTACGTCCGGGCCTTCTTCGACCAGCACCTGCGAAACAGTCCGCAAGCCCTGCTGGACCAGCCGTCACCACGCTACCCCGAGGTCACGTTCTGCTCCCCGTAGCAACCTAGGTGAGGCCGAGGATCTTCAGCAGGTCACGGAAGTCGGTGATCGTGTAATCGGGGGCGCAATCCTGGTAGGTCTTCGCTCCTTGATCGGAATCGAACATCACGGTCGGCAGGCCGGCTTCCCGCGCCCCGTAGATGTCGCGGTACATGTCATTGCCGACGTACAGCGTGTTCTGGGCCGGCACGGCCATGCCGTCGAGCGCGAGCTGGAAGAGCCGCCGGTCGGGTTTGCGGAAACCGTGGTCGCCGGACACGACGACCGGGTCGAAATAGCCGAGCAGGCCAACCTTGTGCAGCTCGCCGCGAGCGTATGCGCTCTGCGCGTCGGTGACGACCGCCAGCGGGCAGCGGTCACGCAGGACGTCGAGCACCTCGCCGACGTACGGGTACAGGCCGAGCCCGGCGGCGCGAGACGCCCCGGGCCAGCTCGGCCAGCAGCAGCGGCAGCTGCGCTAGCTTGCCCGCGGGCAGGGCGCGGGTGAAATCCGTCTGGTGAGCTTCGATGATGCTGCGCCAGATGCCGACGGCGTCGAATTCGGGGTACTGCTCCGCGCTGCTGCGCAGTTGCTCCTTCATGAGCTGGAAATAGAGCTCACGCAGCTCGTATCGGTGCAGGTCGATGCCCTGGTAGGTGAGGAAGTGCGCCGCGGCCCGGAAAATCCGCTCGTCGCCGTCATCGGCCAGGATCCTGACCAGCGTGCCATTCACGTCGAAGGCGACCGCTCGGATGTCCATAGCTGACGACAGGCTTCCCGCTCGGCCGGGCATTGAAACGAGCCGAGACGGGCCGGGAGGTCAGGCGGCTTGCAGCATCCGCTTCGCGTGCCGCACGAGCCTTCGGCCGTAGTCGTGATCGATGTAGCCGTTGCGCGCGATCCGCAGCAGGTTCAGCGCCCTGTAGTACGGCGCGCGGGCGGAAATCGATTCGAGCGTCTGCTCGCGGTCGGGGAAATGGCAGCTGTACTCCCACAGGAAGTGCCTGATGAACGGCTCCGCGCGGTGCCGGTCGCCGCAGTCCCGCAGGAACAAGTGCTGGAGCTCGCCAGCGACCCGCCCGACGTCGAAGACCCGGTCCCCGCGCTTCATCCGCTCCAGGTCGATCGCCGCGACGTCCAGGCCGTCGCCGAACAGGAAGTTCGCGGGGGTCGCGTCACCGTGCAGCCAGACCTGCCGGTCCTGCCACATCTGCGGCCGTTCCCGCCAGCGGTCGCGCAGCCCGCGGAGTTCGTCGACGTCCGGCGGCCCGATGCGGTGCGCCTTGCTGAGGCTGCCGACGATCGCGTCGAAGTACCGGCACTCGGGATCGAAATCCACCGTTGCCTCGCTGGCCGTCCGGTTGTGCTGGGTGGCCAGGAAGTACGCCAGGGCCGTCAGCCGCCGGTACAGGTGCGCGTCGTCTCCGTGCTGCGTCGCGCGCGCGATCGCGTGGCTGAATTCCTCGCCGGAATAGTATTCGACGGCCAGCACGCCGTTGATGTCGCGGCTGAGTCCCAGCGGGCGGATCACGTGGTGGGGCGACCCGACCAGATGGTACCGGCGCAGCGTCTCGAGACCCTCGTACTCCTGGCGTGCCTTCCATGCCGCCTTGTTCAGATCCGTCGCGAACCTGGTGCCGTAGAACTTGCAGATGACCTTGGTGCCGCTGAACTTTTCCTGGTACGCGTAGACCTCGTTGCTCCCGGACAGGCGGAACACCTGGAACGCCAGGTGCGGCTCGCGCACCGTCAGGCGATCACGCATGATCGTGCTGAGGAAGCCGTGCAGCGGGTCCTCGCCCGCGACGTATCCGACATATTTCCCGTTCATCCCAACCCCCGTGCGCGCGGTATCCCCGTCACCTGACATTCACCGCGCCGTTACCTGGGACGGAGGGCCTTTGTCCGGGTTTGATACGTGCGGCGTTTCTCGGGATTCCGTATGCGGCGGCGCCGTTCGGGGGGAACCGGATGCGGGCGCCGCAGGCGGTGCGGGGGTGGGACGGGGAGCGGGACGGGACGGCGTTCGGGCCGACGGTGCCGAAGGGGGATTATCCGCCGCAGTACGCGGCGCTGTTCCCCGAGGTGGTGATCGGCGGCCAGGAGTGCCTGAACCTGAACGTGTGGACGCCTTCGCCCGGGGCGGCGGGCCTGCCGGTGCTGGTGTGGATCCACGGGGGCTCGTTCATGAACGGGTCGTCGTCGGTGGCCGACTACGACGGCGCGGCGTTCGCCCGGGACGGCGTGGTGTGCGTGAGCATCAACTACCGGCTGGCCGCCGAGGGGTTCTTGTATCTCGATGACGGCGTCGCCAACCTGGGGCTGCTCGACCAGCTGGCCGCGCTGCGGTGGGTGCAGGAGAACATCGGGGCGTTCGGCGGGGATCCGGCGCGGGTCACGGTCGCGGGAAGCCGAAAATGGTGACCAGTTCCGGGTCGCCGAAGGAGACGACACCGCTGATGCCGGCGCCGGTCATGGTGAGCACCGCGACACCGTAGGGCTGGTAGGTCCCGTGGTCGTCCCGGACGTAGCACGCCGTGGCGGGCTGGCCGTTGGCGCTGGTCGGCAGCATCCGCCAGGTACCGGGCGGTCCCATGACGTGGTTGCGCAGGCCGGCCACGCAGGTGCTGGAGCCGCGGAACCAGGTGCGCAGGGGCGTCGCTTCCAGGGTGGCGTCCTGGACCAGGAGCCGCTCCAGGGCGGCGGCGTCGGCGTTCTGGAACGCCGCGATGTACCGCTCGAGCAGCGCCCTGGCTTGCGGCGCGGCCGGCTCGGTGATCGCGCCGGGCGCGGGGTCCAGTTCCTTCAGGCGGGCGCGGGCGCGCTGCAGCGCGCTCTTGACCGACGTAGGCGTCGTGCCGAGCATGGCCGCGATGTCGGCGGTGGGGAAGTCCAGCACGTCGGCCAGGATGAGCGCCGCGCGCTGGCGGGGCGGGAGGTACTGCAGGCTGGCGATGAGCGCCAGCCGCAGCCCCTCGCGCGCGGCGACGATGGCCGCGGGGTCGGCCGAGTCTGGGGTGACCATGGCGTCCGGGACCGGCTGCAGCCAGCTGACCTGCGGGTCGGCCGGCTCCGGGGCGCGGTCCAGGTCCTGCTCGGGGGGATACAGGCCCGACGGCAGCATCCGGCGGCTCTGCCCGGCCAATGCGGTCAGGCAGCGGTTGGTGGCGATCTGGTACAGCCAGGTACGCACCGAGGACCGGCGCTCGAACCCGTCATAGGCACGCCAGGCCCGCAGGTAGGTCTCCTGGACCAGATCCTCCGCGTCAGCGACCGAGCCGAGCATCCGGTAGCAGTGCGCGAACAGCTCACGGCGGAACGGCTCGGTGTCGCTGACGAAGGCGGTGCTGTCGGGCACCAGCTACACCGCGCGGCCGAGGAACGCGGCGAGCTGGTCGGCAGGCCCGGAGCCGGCGGGCGCCGCTCGGACGGGTCCGAACGGGGCCTGCCCGTCGGGGCCGCGGAGCGCGTCGGTGATCCCGGTCCTCGACTGGCCGAGCAGCACGGTGGCCAGGCCGGGGGCCAGGTCGGTGTGGTGGCCGATGGCTCGGGCCAGGTCCCAGCCGTGCGCGAACTGGTCCAGGGCGGCGAACCCGCGCAGGACCACCCCGGGGAACTCGCCGAACGGCAGCATCACCATCTTCTCCAGGGCGCCTTCGGCCTCGAACGCCGCGGTCGCGATCTGGATGCTGTCCTGGTACGCGGCGATGAAGTCGCCGCTCGCGTAGTCCGGGTCGGCTGCCTTGTCGTCCGGTTCGCCGGCGACCGTGGCCGCCCACCAGCGCGCCGTGCCGACGAAGTGGTTGATCAGCGCCCGGACGTCCCACGACGCGCACGGCGTCGGCGCGTCCAGCAGGCTCGGTTCAACCTTGGCCAGGACGGTCAGCGTGCTCTGGCAAGCCTGATCGAGTTCTGTCATTGCGTTCCTCCCGCGTGAGCTCTACCTACTATCCATGCAGACCCCGCGGGAGCGGGAAACGGATCGGTGCCGCCGGCGAGACGTTAGTCGTCGATGGTCGCGGTGCCCGTGCGTTTGAGTTCGTCGAGGTGATCGCGCGTGGCCTGGAGCTTCGGGTGAGTGGCCGACCCAGTCCAGGAGTTCTCCGACGATCCGCACGAGATCGCGAGTGCGGTAGGACCTGGTCGGATTGCCCGGGAACTTCTTGTCCGTCACGTTGGGATCGTCCTTCAGGGCGCCCAGTGGCTCCACGATGTAGATCCGGCCGCGGCCCTCACCGACCGCTAGCTCGGCTCCCCAGGTTGCCGCGTCCAGGGTCGCGGTGACGTAGACGTGGTTCGCCGTCCGGCCGTCGACGTAGTTCGAACGGCGGCCCGGCTCCGACCTTCAGGTCGGCTTTCGTGCCGTGCAACAAGCTCCCCGACTCGTGGATCTCGAACGGTGTCGGCTCCTTCGCCATACCCACGGTTACCGGGTCTTGTTCCAGAACTGGTGAGTTAGGCCGCTGGCCGAAGTGGAGGTCTCGATGGTGAAGCCGTCCTGGATCCCGCCCAATCCCGTCCATAGGGACGCGCCGCCGCCCAGGACGATCGGGACGAACACCAGGTGCATGAAGTCGACGAGGCCCGCCTCCAGGAACTGCCGGATGGTGTCCGGGCCGCCGCCGAGGCGGACATCAAGGCCGTCGGCGGCCGCGCGCGCCTCCCGGAGCGCGTCCTGGGGTGAGGCGTTGATGAAGTGGAAACTCGTGCCGTTGGCGAACTCGATGGGCGAGCGCTCGTGGTGCGTCAGCACGAACACGGGCGTGTGAAACGGTGGCTCCTCGGCCCACCAGCCGCGCCACTGATCGTCGGTCCATGGGCCGCTCTGGAAGCCGAACTTGCGCCGGCCCATGATCTCGGCTCCGATGCCCTGGCCCCACGTGCTGGTCAGCGACCGATCCATGGTGATCGGATCACCAACGCGGTCGATCCCGTGGATCACGCGGCCGTCGAACGTCTCGAAGAGCCGCTCGGCACCGCCGATCGGAGCGTCGCGAGTCACGTGGCCGCCTGCTGCGTAACCGTCCAGCGAGACCCTGAAGTTGTGAATCCGCGTACGGGACAAGGCTCCTCCTCGAGCGCTCATTTTTCGCTCGGCTGCGCGGTCTGAAGGGTCGCGAGCCGAAGGGCCAGCTCAGAAGCTGAACTTCAGCCACACGGATGTTCGCCTGCACCACGGTCCGGCGGATCCCCATGATCACGAAGACTTTTATGTGCTATTCCATATAAAAACCTTCATGATCATGAAACTCTCGCCCACGTATGCGAGTGATGGCTCGAGTCGCGGCCACGAAGCAGCACGACGGGCTCTCCGTGGCGGATCATCTGGTGGCGGCTACCGCGCTGCACCATCGCCTCACGATCCGGCACGAAGACGCCGACGCCGAAGTTGAAACCCCCGAGCGCATGGACCTGAAGCTGGGTGGTGGTCAGGACTTCGTCGTCCTGCTGATCGCCGCGCGCAACGTCGAGCGGCGGTTCGGTACTCATGTGACGGGGCCACCGGTCTGGGCCGCGGGCTGGTCCTCGCCCTCGCCGAGCGCGGCGCCCGCGGTGAGCAGCCATCGATCGTTGTGCCGGCGCCACATCACCAGCAAGATGATCAGGCCAAGGGCTAGCCACAGGCCGTCGATCAGCGGCGCGTAGCTGTAGGGCGCGGCCGGGAACGGGATGAACGAGTACACCAGCGCGTAGATCAGGGCGCCGGTCGAGATCAGCGGGAAGAGCACGTGCAGGACGACGTTGAACTCCGGCCTGCGCTGCCACCAGTAGTACGCGAAGACCGCGATGTTGGCCATGACGTAGACGAACAGCACGGCCATGACCAGCACCAGGCCGTCGACCAGCAGGAACGACTTGTCCGCGCCGATCCACGCGCCGACGCCCAGCCCGGCGATCAGGGACAGGGCCAGCTGGACCAAGATCGCGTTGGTCGGCGTCTTGTACTTGGGGTCAACCTTGCCCAGCGCGGCCGGCAGCGATCCGCCCTTGGCCATCCGGTACCACATGCGGGTCCCGACGTTCCCGGTGGCCAGGCAGACCGCGATGGTCGTATTCAAGAACGCGAGCAGCAAGATCCACCAGGCGCCGCCCCAGAACCGGTGGGCCAGCACCAGGCCCGGCAGGTCCGCCGAGGTGGGCAGGCCGCCCAGCTTGCTGACGCCCCAGCCCAGGATCTGGCCCCAGTAGGCCCTCGGTCGCGCGTTCGCGGCTGGTCGGGCGCACCGTGTCAGACATGGCTCCTCCTGCGATCCCCCAGGCCGGCCGCTTTCTGCGCTGCTTGGACGCCATTAAGAACCCAAACTGAGCAGATGTCAATAGCCTGAGAAATCGCTCGCAGGCATTGGGCGGGGCCGCGCGGCGGGGTCAGCGTTCGAGGTCGAGCAGGCTGATCGCGGCGAGTTCGTTGGTCACCAGCACATCGAGGAAGCCGCCGTGCAGCGCGCCCCTGATGGCCGGCACCTTGTGCAGACCGCCGGCCACCCCGATCACCTTGGGAATGCCCTCGAGCTCGGACAGCTCGAGCCCGATGCGCCGCGCGTGGATCGGCAGGTCCGCGACCTGGCCGTCGGCGTCGAAGAACTGGCCGAGAATGTCGCCGACCACACCGCGCTCCCGCAGCGCGCGGGCCTCGGTGGCGGTCAGGTAGCCGAGCCGGACGATGGTGGCGTCCGGGGCCGGGGTGCCGATGCCCACGATCGCCTGCTCGACGCCGCTGGCCTGCTTCAGCACCTGCTGGATGGTCGGCTCCTCGCGCAGCGCCGCCGCCAGGGCGGCCGAGGATGCGATGTTGGGCGCCGGGATCACCGAGGCCGTGGTCAGCTGCGCGTCCGGCCCCGACTCTCCCTTCGACGACAGGATCGTCTGCAGGTAGCCGTCCACGCCGCCGGTCAGCGTGACCATGTGCACCGGCCCGGTCGCCCCGAAGTTCGTGTTCGCGATGACCCTCGAGACGGTCTCGCCCCAGCCCACGCCGAGCGTGGCTCCCGGCCGCAGGTGCGTGCTGAGGAACTGCGCGCCACCCAGGCCGATCCGGGCGTTCAGCGTGTGCCGGTCGGCGGGCTCCTGGTCGTGGTCGGGCACGACCAGCGCCTCGGACAGGTTGAACGTCCGCCGTAGCTCGGCGCTCAGCTCGAACGCGTTCAGGTAGTCGGCGTTCAGGTTGATGCTCACCAGGCCGACCCGGCGGGCGCGGTCGAGCAGCAGGCCGACCGAGGCTCTGGACAGCGACAGGCGCTTGGCGATCTCGTCCTGGGTCAGCTCGTCCTGGTAGTAGAACCAGGCCGCCCGCAGCGAGAGTTCCTCGGAACTCCAGCGTCCTGCTTCGTCGGTACTTCTCACCGTGCCGCCTTGGGTTACGCCCAGGGTCGCTGAATCTTAACCGCAGCGCAACGCGGCAATTGCGCGCCGTACCGGCACCTTGCCAACACCTGGACGCAGACTCATACTCAAATTGGAGCGGATGACCAGCGTGTGAGCGAATGCTCTGTGTTTCGATGGTCCGGTGTTCCGGTGCTGCCCTTTGAGAGGCCTTGAACATGAAGTTCGGCATCAACTTGTACCTGTGGGCCGACGACATGCACGACGGGCTGCTGCCCGTGCTCGAGCGGCTGAAGCAGATCGGCTATGACGGCGTGGAAGTGCCGATCTTCGACCTCGATCAGGCCAAATGGGCGCTCTGGGCGCGCCGGCTGGACGACCTGGGGCTGCAGCGTACCGCCAACACCGTGATCGCGGCCGAGCACAATCCGCTCAGTCCCGACCCGGCCGTCCGCGAAGCCGCCTATCAGCACCTGCGGCAGGTGATCGACTGCTGCGCGACCGTGGGTTCTCCCTTGCTGTGCGGCCCGCACCAGGTCGCGCTCGGCGTGTTCACCGGCCGCGGGGCCACCGACACCGAACGCCAGCGCTGCGTCGAGCACCTGCGGCGGGCGGCGGAGTACGCCGCGCAGGCCGGCGTGGTCCTCGCCGAAGAGGTGGTTAACCGGTTCGAGCTGTACCACCTGAACACGCTGGACGAGGCGATCGCCTGCATCGATGAGGTCGGCCACCCGAACTGCCTGATCCATCTCGATACCTTCCACGCGCACATCGAGGAAAAGGATCCAGCGGCCGCGATCCGCCGGGCCGGCGCGCGAATCGCGCACGTGCACATCTCGGAGAACGACCGCGGCGTGCCGGGAACGGGCAGCGTGGCCTGGGACGGCACGTTCGCGGCGCTGCACGACGTCGGCTATGACGGATGGCTGACCGTCGAGGCGTTCGGCAACTTCCTGCCCAACCTGGCCGCCGCGACGAGGATCTGGCGCAAGCTGTTCGACAGCGAGGACGAGCTGGCCGCCGACGCCTGCGCGTTCATGGCCTCCCATTTTGTGCGCGGCTCGCATGCCTGAGCTCTTCGGCGCCTCGTGGAGCCGTGTTGAACTGATGAGGCGGCTCGAACGGCTCGAGCAGGCGGCGGGCGTCCGGCTGGTGACCCTCGGCGACGGCCTGGGCCGCGGCGTGCGCGTCCTGGAGTTCCGGACCGGCAGCGGGTTCGCATTCGACGTGCTGGTCGACCGGTGTTTCGACGTCGGCCGGTGCGAGTTCGGCGGGGTGCCGCTGAGCTGGCAGTCGGCCGCAGGCGTGGTCGCGCCCTGGTACTACGAGCCGGGCGAGTGGGGCTGGTTCCGGGCCTGGGGCGGCGGCATGGTCGTGACCTGCGGCCTGGACCACACGCTGGTGCCCGGCCGGGACTCGGCGGCCCATTTCAACCAGGCGCACGTCATGGAGACGGTCGAATACGGGCTGCACGGGCGGGTCGGCGGGCTGCCCGCGCGGCTGACCGGGTACGGCGAGCGCTGGGACGGCGACGAGTGCGTGCTGTGGGCCGAGGGCGAGGTGCTGCAGTCCGCGGTGTTCGGCGAGAGCCTCGTGCTGCGCAGGCGCATCGAGGCTCGGGTCGGCGAGTCGTCGTTTACCATCGCCGATGAGGTCGAGAATGTCGGGCACACGCGCTGCTCGCACATGCTGCTCTACCACTGCAACGTAGGCTTCCCGGTCGTGGACGAGGGGTCGGAGCTCCTGGTCAGCAGCCGGTCGACGACGACCGACTACGGGGTGGCGGTCGAGGGATACCGGCGTCTATCGGCACCGGTACGGGATGCGACGGAGGCGTGCTTCGAGCACGAGGTCATCGCCGAGCCGGCCGACACCGTGCCCGTCGCCGTGGTCAACCGGGCGCTCGGGCTCGGGGCGTACCAGGTGTTCCGGTCCAGCCAGCTGCCGCATCACACGGTCTGGCGGATGCTCGGCGAGGGGACCTACGCGGTCGGCCTGGAGCCGAGCACGAACCGGGATGCGGGCCGGTTCGACGCCCGGGACCGCGGCGAGCTGCAATGGCTCGAGGCGGGTGAGACCCGGCGGTATGACCTGGAGATCGGCGCGCTGGCGGGTGCCGCGGCCATCGCCGGCTTGGAGGCTCGGCTGGAGAGCATTCAGGTGACGTTGTGAGGCTCGGGAGGTGAGCAGGACAGTGCGGACGCTGACGCTGCCCGCGCGGGTGACGCTGCGCGAGTTCGACGAGATCTTCGAGGCGGTCAAGAACTGGGACCGCTGGGGTGCGGACGACGAGCGCGGGACGCTGAACTACCTCACCCCGGAGATGGTGGCCGCCGCGGCCGGGCTGGTCCGGTCGGGGCGGCAGGTCACGATGTCCATCGCGATGAACACCACCGCGGGACCGGACAACCCCAGCCCGGTGATCCGCCACGTGGTGCAGGGTCATGACATCGACATGGGCAACACGCTGACGTTCGCGACGGACTTCGTGGGGCTGGCGTTCCACGGCGACTGCCACACCCACATGGACGCGCTGTGCCACATCGCCTACCGCGGGCAGGTGTACAACGGGCGCCCCGCTCTGGAGGTGATGACGTCGCAGGGGGCTACGGCGCTGGACGTGACCGCTTATTCGACTGGGCTCGTCGGCCGGGGCGTGCTGCTAGACGTCCCCCGGTTCCGGGGCGTGCCGTGGCTGGAGCCGGGTGAGGCCGTGACCCGCGCGGAACTCGAGGCGGTGGAGGCGGCGCAGGGGGTGCGCCTCGGCGAGGGCGACATCTTCGTGTTCCGCACCGGCCACCACCGGCGCCGGCTCGAGCTGGGCGCGTGGGACAACGGCTACCCGCCGGCCGGCCAGGGCAAGCCGGGGCTGCACGTCGACACGATCGGCTGGATGCACGAGCGCAAGATCGCCGCGTTCTTGCCCGACGGCGACGGTGAGACGGTGCCGAGCAACGTCGAGGGCATCCTGTATCCCATCCATCCGCTCCAGGTCACCGCGATGGGGATGTTCGTGTCCGACAGCCTCCAGCTCGAAGACCTGGCCCAGGCGTGCGCGGAAGAAGGCCGCTTCGAGTTCATGGTGGTCGGCCTGCCGCTGCGGCTGCCGGGCGGCACCGGCTCGCCGTGGAACCCGATCGCGATTTTCTGAAGGAGAGCTCATGGACCGGCGTTTCGACGGCAAGGTCGCGCTGGTGACCGGCGCGGCGACCGGCATCGGGCAGGCGACCGCGGCCCGGCTGGCGGCCGACGGCGCGGTGGTGGCGGTGAACCACCACCCGGACCAGGACCCGGCGCAGACGTTGGACCGGATCGGCGCGGCGGACGGCCAGGGCTTCGCGGTGCCGGCCGACATGCGCGACCCCGAGCAGGTCACGGCGATGGTGAGCGGCGTGGCGTCACGGGCGGGCCGGCTCGACTACGTGGTGTCCAACGCCGCGGTCAACCCGTTCATGAAGTGGTCCGAGACGAGCATTGAGGATTTCAACCTGCTGTTCGAGACCAACGTGCGCGGCGCGTGGACGGTGTGCACGGAGGGCGCCAAGCAGATGATCCGCGAGGGCCACGGCGGCGCGATCTGCTGCGTCAGCTCGATCTCGGCGCACGTCGGCGCGCCTGGGCAGACCGCGTACTGCGGCACCAAGGGCGCGATCAGCATGCTGGCCAAGGCGCTGGCCTGCGACCTCGGCCAGCACGGAATCAGGGTCAACGCCGTCGAGCCCGGCTGGACCATCACCCCGATGAGCGCGCCGATGATGGATGAGCCGGAGGTCCTGAAGTACTACACCGAGCGCATCCCGCTGCACCGGGGGGCGCAGCCGGAGGAACTCGCGGCCGCGATCACGTACCTGCTGTCGCCCGACGCCAGCTACGTGACCGCCGCGACGCTGCTGGTGGACGGCGGTTTCATCGTGAACGCAGAGCTGTGATGACCGCTTCGTTTTCGCTGCAGCGGCTGCGGGCGGCGATCAGGCGGCCGCTGCCGCTGGCCTACCACCCGCTCTACCGGTTCTACGAAGGCGGCTCGCTGACCAGGCAGTTCCGCGGGCTGGCGGACCGGCCCGACGACTGGTGGTCAGAAGACTGGGTCGGCTCGTGCACGGCGGCCGGCAACCGTGATCCCGACGGACGCGCCCAGGGGATGAGCCCGGTCGACCTGCCGGGCATCGGGACCATCGAGCTCCGGGAGATCGTCGAGGCCCTGCCCGAGGAGATGGTCGGCGCCGGCTTCGCCGAGCGCTGGGGACCCATCACCGGGGTCCTGGTCAAGTTGCTCTCGCCGGCCGGCCCGGTGCCGCTGCACGCGCACCCGAACCGTGACTGGGCCGGGCAGCACCTAGGCTCGCGGTTCGGCAAGACGGAGGCCTGGATCTTGCTCGATACGCCGGGCGATTCCGGTGAGCCGGCCCATGCCGGGATCGGCTTCGGCCCCGGGATCGAGCGTGACTGGTTCGCCGACGCCGTCCGCCGCCACGACAACCAGGCCATCCGCGGCTCGCTGCACCGCACGCAGGTACATCCGGGCCAGGTGTACGTGGCCCACGCCGGCGTGCCGCACTATCTCGGGCCGCGGATCTCGTTCATCGAGGTGCAGGAGCCCAGCGACCATATCGTCATCGCGGAGACGTCCGGCGAGGACGATGCCGGAGCGACCATGGGGCTCGGCTGGGACGTCGCCCTGGACATGATCGACTACACCGGCACCTCCGCGGAACAGGCCCTGGGCCGGGCGCGGCAGCAGCCGCGCGTGCTGCGGACCAGCCACGGGTCCCGCGAGGTCCGGCTGTTCGAGGACGACGTGCTGCCGTTCTTCGACGGCTCCGCGCTGGAGGTGGCCGACGAGATCGACACCGACGACGGTCGCTTCTGCGTCGCGGTGGTGGCGGCGGGCGAGGGCTGGATCGAGGGTGACTTCGGCAGCCAGCCGATCGGTCGCGGCCAGACCTATGCGCTGCCCGCGAGCTTGCCGTTCCGCGTCCGGGCCGGTCGCGAACTGCTACGCGTGGTCCGCTGCTTCGGCCCGGCGGCCTGAGGAGGTCTTTGATGACCGATGTCGCTGCGTCGCTCGCCGAGTCTCGCGACCGGGTCATGCGCCAGTACGGGCCGGCCGTCGGGCTGAGGCGGGAGGAACTGGTCACGCCGGCGCTGGTGCTCGACATCGACGCCGCGCAGCGGAACATCGATCGGATGGCCAGCGAACTGCGCCGCATCGGCCCGACGACCATCCGGCCGCACTACAAGACGCACAAGAGCCCCGACCTGGCCCGCCGCCAGGTGCAGGCGGGCGCGCGCGGGCTGTCGATGGCGACGGTCTGGGAGGCGGCGGTGCTGGCCGGGACCGGTTTTGACGATCTGTTCGTGGTCAACACCGTCGCGCATCCGGACAAGATCCGGCTGCTGGCCGAGCTGGCCCGGGACCGCAGGATCCTGGTCGCGGTGGACGAGGCGGCGAACGCGGCGGCGCACTCGGCGGCCGCGGTCCGGGCCGGCTCGACGGTCGGCATCTTCATCGAGGTCGACACCGGCATGAACCGCTGCGGAGTCGACACCGAGGCCGAGGCGCTGACGCTGGGCCGCCAGGTGAGCGAACTGCCCGGGCTGCGGTTCGAGGGCATCACTGGCTACGAGGGTCACTGCACGCTGACGCCGGACGAAGGCCTCAGGCACGCCAAGCAGCAGCAGGCCATGAAGTTGTTCACGGGCGTGGCCGACCTGCTCGAGGCACACGGGATCGGATGCCCGATCCGGTCGGCGGGCGGCATCGCGACCTGGCACTGGACCGCGGCGTACCCGGGGATCACCGAGATCCAGGCCGGCTCGTACGTGGTGATGGACAACTTCCACGGCACCATGGTGCCGGGCTTCGAGCACTCGCTGACCATCCAGGCCTCGGTGATCAGCAGGCGGAGCAAGCAGGTCATCGTCGACGTGGGCAACAAGTCGGTCGCGGCTCCCGCCGACGTGACGATGGTCGGCCATGACCTCGAGGTGTTCAGGTTCGACGAGGAACACGGCATCTTCGCCGCGCCGGACGGCTCGCCGCTGCAGGTCGGCGACTGCGTCACGCTGGTGCCCGGGTACTCGCCGAGCACGGTCAACTGCTACGACGCGTTCCACGTCGTCCAGGACGACATCATCGTCGATATCTGGCCGGTCATTCCGCGCGGCCCCGGCCACCACGGGCTCGCGCCCAGCGCGGCGCGATAGCGCAGCCTGCCGGCGTGCGGAGGGTCGACGTCTGGACGGCAGCGGTACGTCACCGGACCGCTGCCGTCCAGGTCGGGGAAAGCTACTTGTTGTTCTTTCCCTTCTTGCTCTTCTTGCTCTTCTTAGCCTTGACCATCACCCCGCTCCGGGCTCGAAGGTCAACGATGCGAGTTGTCAGTTTGATTTGACACGATGCTATGTAAGTTTAAACTGACATAGTGGACACGCAAGGATCTCTGGCTAGCCTGCCAGCGGACCCGGCAGCGGACCCGGCAGCGGGGCTGCGTGCGGTGCTGGCCCTGCGTCGGCTCGCGGAACGCGTGGAGGCCGAACAGGTAGCCCTGGCCCGGGACCGGGGCTGGTCGTGGCAGCAGATCGCGGACGTGCTCGGGATGACCCGCCAGTCCGTGCATGCCAAGTACGCAGGGGCGCCGTGATGACCAGGCGGCTGGCCCGGCAGAAGGTCACGGGGCAGCGGGTGGCGGGGGGCAGGGATCAGCGGTATGGCCGCGACGACAACTTCGGTGCCGCCTACTACGACGCCAGAGACGAAGCGATCCGGCGCGGAGACCGAACGATCGGCACCGAGCACCTGGTCCTGGCCCTGCTCGTCGACCAGGCCTCGCCGACGGCGATAGCGCTCGGACGCGACCTGGACTCCGGCCGCCGGGCGCTCGACGCACTAGACCGCCAAGCGCTGGCCGCGATCGGCGTGCAGCCAGGAATCACCGCCGGGCCGGTCGTGGTGCGCGCGACCGGACGGCTCCGGCTCACCCCGGCGGCCAAGGGCGACATCACCGACATCCGGGGCACCCGCAAGGGCCGCGAGGCCGACCCCGGGAGCCTGCTCAACGCCTTGCTCGACCTGCCCCGCCCCGACCCCGCAGCCGAGCTCCTAGCCGCGCTGAACGTCGATGCCCAGGCAGCGCGAGAACGTCTCGCCGCTATCCGGCGCGAGCTCGAGCAAACGGGCGGGCCGCTGCGCTCTTCGGCCGATCTGCTGATCGACGACGAGTTGAGGTGAGGCGGGAGTGACCGGACAGATCACGGCCTTCGCCGGTGCGATGATCTTCGACGGCGTGTCGGATGCGCTGCGGGAAGGCTGCGTCCGGGTCGCGGCGGGCGTGATCGTCGAGGTCGGCGAGGGCCCGGAGCCGGGCGACCAGGTCATCGACTGCCGCGGCCGCACGGTCGTACCCGGCCTGATCGACGCGCACTTCCACGCCTACGGCGCCAGCCTCAGCCTGCTGGAGATCGAGACCAGTCCGCTGAGCTACCTGGCCCTGGCCGGGGCGAGGCGGCTGGCCGACGCGCTGAGCCGCGGGTTCACCACGATCCGGGATCCGGGCGGCGGCGACGCGGGCCTGGCCCGGGCGATCGGAGAGGGCCTGACGGCGGCGCCCAGGTACCTGTTCTGCGGGCCCGCGCTCAGCCAGACCGGAGGCCATGGCGATCCGCGGCCGCCGGAGCTGGGCTGCTGTCTGAGCGGCGGTCACATGGCGGAGGTAGTCAACGGCGTCGATGCGCTGCGCCGCGCGACCCGCGAGCGGCTGCGCAGCGGCGCGCACGCCATCAAGATCATGGCCTCGGGCGGGGTTATCTCGCCGTCGGATCCGCTTCGCGTGCCGCAGTACTCGCCGGAGGAGATCCGCGCCGTCACCGAGGAGGCGACCCGCCGCGGCAGTTACGTGGCCGCCCATGCCTACTCGGCGGAGGCGATCGCGGTGGCCGTGGCTAACGGGGTCCGTTCCATCGAGCACGGGAACCTGCTGGACGCGCCGACCGCCGCCCTGATGGCCGAGCGAGATGCGTTCCTGGTGCCGACGCTGGTTACCTACGACGCGATGGAGCGGCGCGGCGCCGAACTCGGCCTGGCTCCGGTGGCCCAGGCCAAGAACCGCGAGGTCCTCGACGCAGGGCGGACGGCGATCCGGCTGGCCCGGGAGGCGGGGGTCCGGATCGGGTTCGGGACCGACCTGATGGGCCCGCTGGACGACGAGCAACTCCACGGGCTGCGGCTGCAGGCCGAGGTCGAAGGTGTGCTGGCCCTGCTCAGGGCCGCTACCTCGGTCAACGCGGAGCTGCTCGGGCGTGCCGACCTGGGCCGGATCGGCCCGGGCGCGGTCGCCGACCTGCTGGTCCTGGACGGGGACCCGTTGCGGGATCCGTCCGTGCTGTGGGGCGACCCGGACCGCCGCGCCGTGTTCCAAGGCGGCATCAAGGTGGCGGGGAGGTAACGCACAGTTGCCGCGGCCATGGGTCAGAGCGATCACGGGACGCGGCCGGCCTGGTAGCGCGTGAAGCCGGGGAACGCGACCAGCAGGATTAGCATCGAGGCGGCGACGAGCAGGCCGCCGCCGGTTACCGCCCAGGCGGTTCCGAATGCGGCGCCGATCAGCCCGTGCACGGCGCTGGCCAGCCGCGGGCCGCCCGCGGCGACGACCAGGTCCATGCCCTGCATCCGGCCGCGCATGTGGTCAGCGGCGGCGGCCTGCAGGATCGTCTTGCGGAACACGCCGAGGATCAGCAGCGCGCCGCCCGCGATGACGAGCAGCGCCAGGGCCACCGGCAGCGACCCGGTCACACCGAAGCCGGCTATCGCCCCGGCCCACACGCAGGCTGCCGCGGCCATCATCGCGCCTGGCCTGCGCGAGCCGCTGAACAGCCCGGCCAGCACGGCCGCCACGACAGCGCCCGCCGAGATCGCCGCGAACAGCGATCCCGCGACCGCCCCGCCCGCGGCCGGCCCGCCGAACCTCTGGTGCGCAATCTGCGGGAAGAGCGCCGTGGGCAGCCCGAAGAACAGCGTGACGAAGTCCACGGCGTACGCCACGAGCAGGACCTGGTGCCCGCCCAGGTAGCGGAACCCGTCCGCGACCTGACGGCCGACCCGGCCTGCGCGGCAGGCATGGCCCGCCCGGCCCGGCTCGTCCTGGCGGGCCGGCGGCAGCGCGGGCAGCCGGGCGATCGCCCATAGCGTCGGGCCCATCGCGACCGCGTCGAACAAGAACAGCATCCGGGCCCCGACCAGCGGCATCAGCACGCCGGCCAGCAGCGGTCCGGCAATTCCGGCGAACCAGACCGACATCGACTGCAGGGCGTTCGCGGCGGGCAGCAGGCCGGCCGGGACCAGGCGCGCGACCACAGCGCCGCTCACCGCCGCGTTCGCGCCGAACATCGCCTGCTGCACGGCGATGACCGCAAGCAGCAGCGCCACGGACCGCAGGGCCACCGCGGCCTGCACCCACAGCAGCACCGACGTCACGCCGATGCCTGCGCTGGTGACCAGCAGCACCCGCCGCCGGTCCACCGCGTCGGCCATCGCGCCGCCCCACAGCGCCCCGACCACCATCGGCACCAAGCCCGCCAGGCTGGCCAGCCCCACATAGGCCGACGACCCGGTGAACCCGTAGATCTCCAGCGGCACGGCCACCGCGGTCAGCTGGCTGCCCACCGCGGTAACCCAGCTGGCGGCCCACAGCCGGGCGAACGCGGTCAACCGCAGCGGCCGCACGTCGAGTACCCGTCGTCCCATCGGCCTCCGCCCTCGATGACCGCGCACCGGCCGGCGCGCTCAACCGAAGGCTGGACCTTGCCCCAGCGGCAAGGTCAAATGGCGGGTCTGGTGGCCTCGGGCAGGATTGATCCGTCCGCAGCAGGTCCGGGCCCTGCTTCACCGAATACAGGTAGTCGGGGACGCGCCGCGGCCAGACGTGGCCGAGCCACGGGCGCAGCGATATCGTCGCGCTGAATCCAATGTTTCCCGCGGTAGGACCAGCCCGTACGGCCTTGGCGGCCGGGGTCCGCCTGGCCTGAAGGAGCGGTTTGATGTCGATCATGAGCGTTTGGCGAAAGAGCCTGCCCACTGCGGTGCTGCCGGTCGTCGCCGGCCTGGCCGCAGGCCTGGCGATCGCGGCTCCGGCGCAGGCCGCGAGCACCGTGCCCGCGCGGGCTGCCGCCGCGGGCGTCCACGTGAGCGGGAAGGTCGACCTGGGCCGTCTGGGGAGCAGCTTCAGCTACGTTCTGACCGAGGCCCCCGATGGCAACGTCTACTACTCGCGAGGTTCGGTCGTCTACGTGGTCAAGGGTGACCACGCCCCGGCCACTGCGCTGCGAGCGTCCGGACCGGTGCTCGCGGTCGCGGCGAGCTCATCCGACCTCCTCGTCGACGTCGGTAACAAGGTCTCGGCCTACGCCCTGTCCAATGGCCGCCGGCTGGGTACCTGGACGCTGCCGACCCCGGTACGGGCCGCCTCGGCCGGGCTGTACGTGGTGGGCACTACGGTCTGGGCGTTCACGGACTGGGCGACCGACGAGAGCGGCTTCGAGTATGCGAACGTGGACCGGTTCAGCCTGTCGTCTCCGGCGGTCCACAGCATCAGCAGGAACAACGCATACCCGGCCGACATGGCCGCGAGCCCGGCGGGCCTGTACTACGAAGGGATCGCCGGCTCCGGCAGTTACGTCTTCCACGCTTCGCCGTCAGGGTCGGTGAGCAGGCACGCCGACGGGAACATCGACGCGCCACTCGCGCTGGCCGGCGGAAATGTGTACCTGCTGGCCATTCACGAAAACCAGGGCGGCCGCACCTACCTCGACGCCTTCGGCGGCTCGACGCTCGGCACCCGGTTCTCGAACCGGGTCGCGGACAGCGACACCGACGTCGCGGGGACGGGTATCGGGCTGCTCCTGCTCGGCGGGGGGAAGGTCAGCGTGCTCGAGGCGGGCAACGGGCACGCCAGCGCAACGATCAGCGTGCCGGGCGCGGTCATCCTGGTGCCTGGCCCGTCCGCCGCTGTCGTCACGGTCAGCCACGGCACGAGCTACCTGCTCCGCCTGGCCAAATAGCGGCCGCAGGTCTCCAGCAGGGGCGGGTTCCCGTGGCAGGTCGCGGTCGTGATGCGAGCGACCTGCCACGGGTTCCATCGTGGAATGTGGCCAGGAGCATGGCCGGCCAGGCCGGGGGTCGCCTGTTTTCCATGATCACGAAGGCTTTTCTGTGCTATGCCGGATAAAATCCTTCGTGATCATGGTTGTATCGCTCTGGGGTTCGCTTTGATGGGTGCGGGATGGGGAGGAAGCCAGGCCGTGGATGCGATACTGGCCGGGCTGGCGCAGCGGGCGCGGCCGGGTCACGGCCCGGGCCGGACACCCCCGACGCTGCGGCCGGGGTTTCCGCAGGCCGCAGCAGTGTTTACCACATCCGGCCGGGCCATCTCCCGCATCAGCGTGTTACTGCAAGACGCGCCCTACGTGCGGTCGATCTTGGAACACGCCGCCCGTGGCGAGACGCCGCCAGCAATAGCCGACATCACCGAACGGCTGGAGCGAATCGAGCGGGCCGTCACCGGACGGCAGAACCCAGGCGACCAGAAGACAGCGTGACCAAGCAGGCACCGCGGATTGGCCTTCGCGGGCGCGCGGGAAGTGTCAGGGTTGGGCTATGGGCTGGATTGACAGGCTGAACCTCGCTCAGCGGGTCGTGGTGGTCGTCACGGTCGGGCTCACGCTCGGGGCCGTGGCCAATTACCTCACCGGGCTAGGAACGGGGAACGGCTGGTATGCGTACTCGCCGCTGGCCGGGCAGGTGTTGCCGCCGAGCCTTGGTGAGCCCGGATGGCTTCGGCTGGTCATCTGGCTGGCCGCGATCGGGCTCTGGGCGTTGACCTCGCTGAGGGTGCTGTCCCCGAGATGACCGACGACCTAGGCCCCGCGGAGCTTGCCTACCTGCGTGCCGCGATAGACCTGGCCCGGCGCTCCCGGCACCATGGGAACCACCCGTTCGGCGCGCTCCTGGTCGACGCTGATGGCGTCGTCGCCGCGGAGGCGGAAAACACCGTAGTCTCCGAGCGTGATGTAACCGGGCATGCGGAGACGAACCTGGTGCGCATCGCGAGCCGAAGGTTCGACCGTGCTCAGCTGCGCTCGTGCACGATGTACACCAGCACGGAGCCGTGCGCGATGTGCTCCGGCGCGATCTACTGGTGCGGCATCGGCCGGGTCGTCTATGGTCTGTCCGAGGCGGGATTGCTGCAGCTCACCGGCAGCCACCAGGACAATCCGACCATGTCGCTGCCCTGTCGCGACGTATTCGCACACGGCCAGGGTTCGGTCACTGTCGTCGGCCCGGTCCTGGAAGACGAGGCCAGAAGCGTTCATGACGGGTTCTGGGACTGAATATGTGGGGAGGCCAGGCGGTCAGGGAGATGCGGCCTTCCAGGCGGGCTTGCGGAGGCGGTCCATCAGCAGGGGCGGGAGAATGCCGATGGCCAGGAGGCCGGCCAGGATCAGCAGGGCGTAAGTGAGCGGGTTGGTGTGGGCAGACTGGGACGGGGGATGAAGCCGATCACCAGGGCGGCCACGGAGGAGACGGTGCCGAGCACGCATAGCAGGCCCAGGGCCGGAGCCCGGTAGCCGTACTTGTGATCCGGTTGGGAGCAGCGCAGCCGGAGCGCGGCAATGAACATCAGCACGTACATGACCAGGTAGACCTGCGTGGCCATGGCGGTGAAGATCCAGAAGGCGTGCGAGACGCTCGGGACGAGCGCGTACAGCACGGCGATGAGGGTGATCACGATGCCCTGCACGGCGATAATGCGGATCTCGATACCGTGGCGGTCGGTCTTCTGGAAGTAGGGCGGCAGGAAGCCCTGCTGGCGGCCGATCAGCAGCAGGCCTTCGGATGGGCCGTCCAGCCAGGAAATCATTCCGGCGAGCGCGCCGACGGCCAGGGCGATCGCGATCAGCGGAACCGCGAATCCGAGGCCGAAGTGGGTGAACAGGGCGTTGAAGGCCTGCATCACGCCGGTGGTGAAGCTGATCTTCGCTGACGGGATGATCCAGGAGATGGCCAGGGTGGGGCCGATGAACACGGCCAGGACCAGGGCCATGGCCAGGAAGATCGATCGTGGGCACTCGCGGGCCGGGTTACGGAGTTCGTCGACGTGCACGGCGTTGACTTCGACGCCGGCGTAGGTGAAGAAGCTGTTGACGACCAGGACGATGCTGGCCAGCCCGGTCCAGGACGGCAGGAGATGGCTGGCCGTCATCGGCGCGGCCGGGTGGTGGCCCTGGACCAGGTAGGCGATGCCGAGCGCGACCAGGATCGCGGCCGGGATGATCGTGCCGATCCGGGTGCCGCCCGACCCGAGCCTGGCCACCAGCGCCTGCCCGCGTGAGACGACCAGGACACCGCCCCAGAACAGGACGATGATGACCACTGCGTTGTAGACGCCGCCCTCCCAGCCGGAGGCCAGCTCCGCGGCGACCAGCGACGTCGGCACCAGGAACACCAGCGCGGGCAGCACGTAGAAGAACACCGAGGCGAGCCCGACCACCGCCAGCGGCGCTGCCGACCCGAGGTTGCCAACCGATCCCACGGTCAGCAGGGCCAGAGCGGTCCAGCTGATCAGCTTAGGAGCCGGCGGCTGGGCCGGACGCGGCCGACCCTGAGCTGGGGTGACGGCTTTGGCGGTAGCGCTCGCGGGTGCCGGCGCCTCCGGTCGAACATCGGTTACCCCCCCGGCAGGAGCGGCTGCCTGGCATGAAACGTCAGGCACTGTTCTACACGCCTGGGCGGGCGGGATCGACTTGGGGCAGGCGGAATAGATTCGTGAGGAACCTCATTATGAAGGACATCAACGTGAGGCTCGTCACGGTGAGACGGGCTAGAGGTCACCAGGAGTCAGGGATGACCACGCCTGAGCAGGTGGGTGAACGGTATCTCGCTGTGCACCACCGGATGTTCCGGGCCGTCAGCGATGAGATGAACGGATGCGGCTTGTCGATGGCCCGCACCAAGGTGCTCCGGCGGCTGCACGAGCAGGGGCCGACCCGGCAGCACGTGCTGGCGACCGACCTCGGGCTGTCGCCGCATTCGATCACCGACATCGTCGACGGGCTGGAGCGGCTCGGCATGGCCGAGCGCCGACCGGACCCCACCGATCGCCGGGCCAAGCTGGTCGCGATCACCGACGCGGGCGAGGCCAGCCTGGACGTGGCCAACGCCACGCGGGAGCGGCTGCTCAAGCACATCTTCGGGGCGCTGAGCGAGGCGGACCGGGCGACGCTGCTCCGGCTGCTCGACAGCTTGGACGAGGCGGCCGGACAGCTGATCAACCACGTTTCTTACCAGGGGGTATAGCTCGCCATGTCATCGGTAACACCTGTCCCTGACGGCCAGCGGGCCGCCGCCAACGACCATCGCTGGCTGATCCTGGTCATCGTGGCCATCGCCCAGCTCATGGTGGTGCTGGACGCCACGGTGGTGAACATCGCCTTGCCGTCCGCTCAGCGCGCTCTGAACTTCCCGAACGGCGACCGGCAGTGGGTGGTGACGGCGTACGCACTGGCGTTCGGCAGCCTGTTGCTGCTCGGGGGCCGGCTGGGCGACATGTTCAGCCGCAAGCGGGTCTTCATCACCGGCCTGGCCGGGTTCGCGCTCTCCTCCGCGCTGGGCGGCGCGGCTCAGTCGTTCGAGATGCTGGTGGCCGCGCGGACGCTGCAGGGCATATTCGGCGCCATTCTCGCGCCCTCCGCCCTGGGCACTCTGGTCAGCACGTTCCGTGACCCACGCGAACGAGGCCGGGCGTTCGGCGTCTTCGGATCCGTCGCGGGCGGCGGCGGCGCGGTGGGCCTCATCCTGGGCGGGGTCCTCACGCAGTACTTCTCCTGGCGCTGGACGCTGTACGTCAACCTGGTCTTCGCGGCGATCGCCATCACCGGGGCCCTGGTTTACATGCAGAGCAACCGGCCGGCCAACCGGCCGCGGATGGACTGGGCCGGAACCGGGCTCGCTTCGGCCGGGCTGTTCGCGCTGGTCTTCGGGTTCTCCCACGCCGAGATCGCCGGCTGGAGCGCCGCGCTGACCATCGGCTCGCTCGTGGCCGGGGTGATCCTGCTGGCCGCGTTCGCGTTCGCCGAGAGCCGGGTCAGCCACCCGCTGCTGCCGCTGCGGGTGGTCCTGGACCGGGCCCGGGGCGGCTCCTACATCTCGGTCGGGCTGACCGGGATCGCGATCTTCGGCGTCTTCTTGTTCCTCACCTACTACCTCCAGCTGATCAAGGGCTACAGCCCGGTGACCAGCGGGCTGGCCTTCCTGCCGATGATCGCATGCATCCTGCTCTCCTCGAATACCTCCAGCATCGTGCTGCTGCCGCGGGTCGGGCCGCGGGCCCTCATCGTGACCGGCATGCTGCTCGGCGGCGCCGGAATGACCTACCTGACCCAGATCACCGTGACCACCAGTTACGCGACGGGCATCGTGCCAGCCCTGGTGGTCATGGGCCTGGGCTTCGGCATGATTTTCTCCCCCGCCATCAACACCGCCACCGCGGGAGTCGCCCGGCAAGACTCCGGGGTGGCCTCCGCGCTGGTCAACACCATGCAGCAGGTGGGCGGCTCGATCGGGACGGCGGCGCTGAGCACGGTGGCGCTCACGGCGACCGCTTCCTACCTGACCGCCCACCACGCCGGCCGGCTGGCCCCGGCCGTAGCCGCGGTGCACGGCTACACGGTGGCGTTCACCATCTCCGCGATCCTGTTCGGCGTCGGCGCGGTGGTGGCGGTGCTACTGCTGCCGTCGCGACGACAGCTGGAGGAGCAGCGGAACCTGGCGGCGGCGGCCAGTGCCGCCGCGGCGGCGGCTGGTCCGGCCCTGACCGACAGCGTGTCCACCGGGGAGGGTGTCACCGGCTGAGGCACCGGCGCGGCGGCTTGTCTCTCACGTGGCGGGCAGGTCCCGTTCGAGGCAGCACCGGTCCCAGGTGAAGGTGCGGGCTTTAGCCTCCCGGTAGTAGGTCTCACCACAGCCGAAGTCTCTGTCGAAGTGGCGGCCCAGGACGACGACGGCGACCCTGCCTGCGCCGGCGTCGTGTAGGGCGATGACGGCGGACTGGGCATGGCCACCTGTGGTCCAGGTGTCATCTATGAGCAGGACGGCCGGGTGCCCGGTCAAGGCCGGAGTGGCGCGGTAACGGTTGACCAGGACGGCGCGGCCTTCGACTGACGCGTCGGGGCCGAGGGTCAGGAGTGGCTGATAGCGGTCTTGAGTCTGGCCTACGAGGGTGCCGACGATGCGCACGAGGGGATGGTCGCCATCGCGAGGACGGGTCCCGGGGACGGTGGTCACGATGTCGAACCGCGGCACGCCGACTGCCTGTGCGATGTGTGACTCGTGCGGCCCGAGGAAGCGCCACAGGACGGCCGCGAGCCGGGTCTCCAGCCGCTGGCGTGCCCGGGCGTCCGCGTCGTATTTGTAGTGCCAGAGCTCGTGTGCGAACTGCTGGTGCTTCACGGCGAGGGCGATCGGGACGACGAGGTCAGCGAGGCGCGGCCCGAAGGCATATTGAGCGGTCCGGCACGGGTAGCAGAGTCGGTATTCGGGATCGATCGCCCGCCAGCAGGTGGCACATACGCCGGGGCCGGGCGGGAGGACCGATACGAGGAAGTTGCGGTACGGCTCGCTGAGCTCGAAGACCGAGGCCACGGCCGGTCACGCCCAGGTGAGATCCGTCGACTCCGACGCGAGCCGTTGCAGGCCGACGAACACGTCATCGGCGGTCTCTACGACGGTGACACCGGGGCGCTCGGCGTAGTCCCGGGCCCACTCGTGCTCGAGCAGGCTGCGCATAAGGTACACGTGGCGGCCGTGCTGGAGGGCGAGCCTGGCCTGCATCCGGGAGCCGCTGCGGTTTGCCGCCTCGACCACGACCGTGGCCAGCGAGTAGCCGCTCATTACCGCGTTGCGCATCGGGAATGACGCCTTGGTGGGCGGGGAGCCGGGCAGGAACTGGGAGATCAGCAGGCCCTTCGCCGCGATTTCCTCCTGCAGGGCGGCGTTCTGCGGCGGGTACGCCCGGTCGATGCCCGTGCCGATGACGGCGACGGTGCGGCGGCCAGATGCGAGGGCAGCGGTGTGCGCGGCCGTATCGATTCCGGCGGCGAGACCGCTAATAACCGGGACGCTATTCGCCGCGAGGCCGGCGGCTAGCTGGCGGGCCTGGTCGATACCCCGCGGTGTCGGCCGACGGGTGCCCACGATGGCGATCGAGGTCGCGTCGCGCTCGTCGAGGGCTCCCCGCATGAACAGGACCGGCGGATGCTGGTAGATCATGCGCAGGTTGGACGGGTACTCGGCGTCGAGCACGCAGACCATCCGGATACCAGCCTGCTCCCACCGCTCCAGGTCGCGGGCGGCCCGGTCGAGGGCATCGGTAGGCGCCGTCTCGAACAGCGAACCCTGAGCAGGGGCCTGCGCGGCGGCGGCCTTCTGCACGCTGCCGTATTCCTCGAGCTGCTCGGTGACCGCTGGCCAGACGACTCCGGGTTGTCGCAGCCAGGCGACCAGGGCGGCCTGCTCGTCACGTGTCATTCCGGCCAGCCTATCGGCTCGAACGGATGTTCGCCGGATCGCCGCGCTATTAGTCGCGGTCATTGCTCGAAGAGGGCACTGGATTTTCGCAGCCGGTCCAGGCAGCGGGGCGCGCGCTCGCAGCGCGGCGTTCCGCTCGGTCATGAGAATGTCCTGGTCAGTTATCCTGCGCTCTGCGACGGGCACCGCCGTTGCCGCCCGGAGGCATTCCCGGTGCGTGGTGGTGGCCAGCCACTCACCGAGCACGGCGGCAGAGGAGTTCCAGGCCGAGGAAGATGCGTTCGTAGAGGCAGGGTGCCGCGGCCGGGCGGATCGCCACGTTAAAGCTCTGACGAGCCTGATCCTGGCTAATGTCAATGGCTGGGCAAAATAACTCGCAGCTAGCCACCCCAAGCGAATTCAGTTGCCAAGGATGGGCAGTGGGCGTATCCGTATTCGACCTCGCGCAATTGTCACCAGTGCGCCTGCCTCGAGCTCATCGGCCGCTGCCGGTAGATTCGCGGCCAGCAAGGCAGACTGCTGATCTGGGGCCAGGCGATCCGCCGAGCGGAGGAGGACTGCCTAAAATGGGCACCCTCTGGCGGTACGCCAGAACTCGAGCTACTTCGGAATGCTCACAGGTGATCGGGAGTGATCCTGACCGCATCCGGTCCGGGGAGGTACTCAGGATTCCGGATGCTTTCTCGTGAGGTTAGCCGTGAGGGTCGTTAGGCTGGGCTGGTGTCCGTCAGGCCGAGACAGGTGTTCGGGTTCTCCGGGATCGTGAACCGGCCGCCGGGTGAGAAGTCCGACCCGGCGTTGGTGGAGTACGCGGTGAGCTTGGCCGCGGGCGACGGGCGGAAGCGGGTCTGTTTCATCCCCACCGCTACTGGTGATTCTGCGCCGGCTATCGAGGCGGTGAGCGAGGTTTTCGCTGGCCGCGCGGATGTGGAGTTCAGCGTGCTCACGCTGTTCACGCAGCCCAGCGTCCCCGATGTGAGGGCGCATCTGGTGGCGCAGGATGTCCTGCTGGTCGGGGGCGGCAGCGTGGTGAACCTGATGGCGGTATGGCGGGCTCATGGCCTGGCGCCGGTGATGCGGGAGTGCTGGGAGGCGGGGGTGGTGCTCGCCGGCTGGAGCGCCGGGCAGCTTGTGCTGGCACCGCGGCGGGCCGACCGACTCGTTCGGCGACTCCCTGGCCCCCTTCACCGACGGGCTGGGCTTTCTGCCTTACAGCAACGGGGTGCATGACGCGCTGGACGACCAGCCTCGCCGCCGGGTCTACCGCGAGTGCGTAGCCAGTGGCGAACTCCCGGCCGGGTACGCCACCGAGGACGGCGTCGGCTTGCACTACGTCGGCACCGAGCTGCATGAAGCGGTGGCCATGCGGGACGGTGCCCAGGCCTGGTGGGTGGAGCGGTCCCCCGGCGGCGGCTACCGCGACGAGCCGATCCCGCCCCGCAGGTTCTAGCCATGAGTCCGAGCCGGCCTTAGCCTCACTCTCATTAGCCGGGACTTACGGTAGGTACGCACCGGGAGTAGGCTCCGAGCCAATTGAGCTTTATGCTCGCTACCGTGACATCTTTGCCGACTTGGGCCACTCTTACATGACTTGGGCCACTCTTGCATTAGGCTCCGTTTCGACAGTGCTTGGGGCAGCGATCGCCCTGCTCGGACAGCGTGTCGGTAATCGCGCGGCGACGGAACTCGAGGCCAGGTCTAGGCGCGAGGAAGTCATGCGCACTCTACGCTGGGCCGCCGAGCTCGCTGTCTCAAATGACGCACGCAAATCTCGGCTAGGTGTACAAGAGCTGCATGCACTACGAAAATCGGATCTACTTAGCTCCGTCGAGGAGGACTTTGTCGATGCTGCGCTGGAGGTAACCATCAAGCCCGCGCGTCAAGCAATTATCGACTCCGGCGAGGAAGCAGAGGTCATTTTCGAACTCGACCCTAACGCTGGTGGGAAAACTTTCGTACTCTCGGAAGAGGGGGAGCAGAGGGGGGAGGCGAGCGTCTAATGGCACAGACGGTCTTCGTGACCGAAGCTCAGGTAATGGCGGCCCAGATGCTCGTCGAACGGGACCGGGCGCTTGGCCGCCAGACGGATCCGGCGACCCAGCGGATCGCCGAGGCGCGACCGGCGCGCCGCGCGGCCAGCCGCGGTTCATCACCTCCCGCCCCCGTCAGGTTCTGGGAGGCTCTGGACGACGCCGAGCGGACGGCGCTCAGAGAGGTGGCTTCCTGGGAGACGTTCGCCGCTGGTCACCCTCTCATGACCGAAGGTGACAAGGGAGACCGGGTCATCGTGATCCTCGGCGGGCGGGCGAAGATCTCCGTGGTGGAGGACGGCAGGGAGCGCGTCCTCGCTGTGCGTGACCTAGGCCAGCTGGTCGGCGAACGCCCTGCGCTTCAGGTGGGCGTGACCTTGCGCTCGGCCACGGTGACGGCCCTCGAGATGGTCTGGGGCCTGGTGATAAACAGCGAGGACTTCGCCACCTTCGTCGAGGACCACCCCCGCGTGCGCGATATCGTGCTTGACCAGAATTACCGTCGGCTCACTGAACCGCCACCGGTTTCCAGCGCGTGGCCCGGCGGAAATCTCGCGGCCCAGTATGCGCCACACCGCCCGGTGACGCTAAACGGAGAAAACTACACCGTCGTGCTCATCGACGTGATCGAGGCTAATCGCACCAGCAGCGATCGTCTGCTCATCCGCGAAGCGCTGTGGCGCATGACGGCCGCGACCGTGGAGGGCATCCCGGGAGTACGGCTTTTCGATCGCGGTGACGGCATCCTAGTGGTGGCGCCGCCGAGCGCTGCTATCGCAGAAGTCATGAGACGCCTACTCACGGAGCTGCCCGCTGCGATTGCGCAGCACAATGGAGGCCAGCGCGATTCGGCGAGACTTCAACTACGGCTGGCCATCAACGTCGGGCCGGCCTTCGAGACCGGGCCGGCGTATCCGGTGACGCGGTCGACGTGGCCACCGTGCTGTTGAAGGCGCCGCCCGTCGAGAGGGCTATCGTCAGCGGCTCAGCCAGCCTGGGGATTATCGTCTCGCCGTTTATCTACGAGACCTTTATCAGGCCCGGGCCGGATCCGGACGAGGAGGCGAGCTATACGCCCACTCCCGTCGAAGTGCAGGGGTCCAGCACAACGGCCTGGGTAAAGGTAGTCCCCTGACCAGCCAATCTCCGGCACTTTGACCGTATCGTCGGCCTCGACGTGCTAGCCGTGACGTTCACCGCTTGACCGTGAGCGGGCCATTACGCACGGGATCACGAGAAGCCTGGAGCAGACGCTGGCACCACTGTTCGTTCGGGGAAATGGAATTTGATGGTCGCGGGCGGGAGGGGTGTTGCGGCCTGGGCGGGCGCGGGCATGACCGGTCGCGGTGAAGGCGGCCGGCCATGCCGCGGGCCCGGGGCTCAGAACAGGCCGTAGGAGCCGGTGATCGTCATCTGGTCGGCGGCCGGCGGTCCGTCGTACCACTGCTTGAGGCGGTCCAGCATCTGCGCGTAGGCGGCCAGGTCGCGCAGCGGGTGGCTCCCGTCGTCGGCGAGCTTGAGCAGGGCGATGAAGGTGACGCCGTCGCTGAGCAGGCCCGAGGCGTACTGCACGCCCGCGGGGCGGCCCTGCTCGAGCGCCTGGATGAGCTGGTC
The DNA here is from genome assembly GCA_963787645.1 of uncultured Actinomycetes bacterium. Taxonomy (GTDB): domain Bacteria; phylum Actinomycetota; class Actinomycetes; order Streptosporangiales; family Streptosporangiaceae; genus Palsa-504. The sequence continues at coordinate 668,605 of CAWBDS010000011.1, forward strand.
GACGGCGGCCGTGGCCTCGGCGACGTTTTCTTCCTTGATCTTGGCTCGCACCATCAGCACGTTCATGATCGATCTCCTCTGGGGAACGGTTGTCGCTCTCACCAGGGCCACGAACGGGCTATCGCCCGGGGGACAGCTCCTCGAGGCGTCTGGTCAGGAAGCGCCGCTCGGGAGGGGAGGCGGCCAGGTCCAGCGCCCGGCGGTAGGCCGCCCGGGCCTCCTGGTCGCGGCCGAGACGGCGGAGCAGTTCGCCGCGGGTGGAGTGGAAGTAGAGGTAGCCGTCCAGGTCGAGCTGGTCGACGGCGCGCAGCGCTTCGGCGGGGTCGCCGGCCTGGGCGAGCGCCGCGGCGCGGTTGAGCTCGACCACGGCCGAGCCGGTGAGGTCGGCCAGCCGGCGGTACAGCTCGGCGACCTGGGGCCAGTCGATCAGCTCGGCGGTCTGCAGCGAGGCGATCGCGGCCTGCAGGACGTAGGCGCCGCGGCCGCCCAGCGCGATCGCCCGGTCGAGCACGGCCTGGCCCGCCGCGATCTGGGGCAGGTCCCACAGCGAACGGTCCTGGTCCTCGAGGAGCACGAGATCCTGGCCATCCGGGCCGGAGAACCGGGCCCGCCGCCGGGCGTGGTGGATCATCATCAGGGCGAGCAGGCCGTGGGCCTCCGGCTGGCCGGGCATGAGCGTGGCCAGGACCTGGCCCAGGCGGATGGCCTCGGCCGCCAGGTCGGTCCGGCCGCTGTAGCCCTCGTTGAAGATCAGGTAGAGGACGGCCAGCACCGCATCGAGGCGGTCGGGAAGCAGGTGCTCGCCGGGCACCGCGAACGGGATCGCGGTCGCCTTGATCTTGGCCTTGGCCCGGCTCAGGCGGCGCTTCATGGTTTCCTCGGAGACCAGGAACGCCCGCGCGATCTCGGCGGTCTCCAGCCCGCCCAGGGCTCGCAACGTGAGGGCGACCTGCCCGTCCAGCGGCAGCGCCGGGTGGCAGCAGGTGAAGATCAGCTCGAGCCGCTCGTCCTTGATCACCCCGTCGTCGAAAATCACTGTGTCGAACTCGTCCATGGTGGCCTCCGGCACCGGGAGCAGGTGGATCTTCCCGGCCAGGGTGCGCTCCCGGCGGATCCGGTCGATGGCCCGGTTGCGGGCCGTGGTCACCAGCCACCCGCCGGGATTGGGCGGAACCCCGGCGGCGGGCCAGCGTTCGGCCGCGATCGCGAACGCCTCCTGCGTCGCTTCCTCGGCTTTGTCGAAGTCACCGAGGAACCCGACCAGCGAGGCCAGCACCCGGCCCCACTCGTCCCGGAAGACCTCTTCGAGCACGCTCAGGATGTCACCACCGGGGAGGTCACCACCGGCCTGATCTCCACCACGCCGCCGAACCGGGTGACCGGGATGCGCGTGGCCAGTTCGATCGCCTCGTCCAGGTTGGCCGCCTCGAACAGGACGACGCCGCCCAGCACTTCCTTGGTGTCCGCGAACGGGCCGTCGGTCATCAGCGTCCGGCCCCCGGTCACGCGCACGCAGGTCGCCGTCTCGGCGGGCTGCAACTGCGCGCTGGCCACGCACCGGGGGTCATCGACCAGCGCCGAAAAGTCGGCGCGCACCGCCGCCCGTTCCGCCTCCGGCAGCGCCTCCGCGTAGCCGGGCTGGGAGTAGATCATCAGGGCGTACTGCATCGCAACCTCCTGGACACTCGGGCTCTCACTTTGGCAACGAACGAACCGTGGCGCCGGGGACACCTCCTCCGAGACTCTCATCCCCGGCCTGTCCCCCGGACCTGTCCCCCGGGCTTGTCCCCCCGGCGGGCGCTCGCTCGTAGCTCTGGTGTAAGCGGCAAACGTACGGAGGAAGCACATGTCAACGACTCATGTGACGAGCAGGCGCCTCAGCGGCATCGCCGAGGCCAGCGACGCGGACCCACGGCGGTGGCTGGTCCTCGCGGTCATCTGTGCCGGCGTGCTCATGATCGTCCTGGACACCACCGTGATGAACCTCGCGCTGCCCTCGGCGCAGCACACGCTGGGGTTCACCAACGCCGACCGGCAGTGGATCGTGACCGCGTACTCGCTGTCGTTCGGGAGCCTGCTGCTGTTCTGCGGCCGGCTGGCCGACCTGATCGGCCGCAAGACGACGTTCCTGGCCGGGCTGACCGGTTTCGCGGCCGCCTCGGCCGTCGGCGGCGCCTCGGTCAGCTTCACCATGCTGGTCGCGGCGCGGGCCTGCCAGGGGGTGTTCGCCGCGCTGCTGGCCCCGTCGGCCTTGTCGCTGCTGGCCACGACGTTCACCGACGCGAAGGAGCGCGGCAAGGCGTTCGGCGTGTACGGCACGGTCGCGGCCAGCGGCTCGGCCATCGGGCTGCTGGTCGGCGGCGCGCTGACCTCGTACGCGTCCTGGCGGTGGTGCATGTACATCAACCTGGTCTTCGCGGGGATCGCGATTCCGTCGGGCGCGCTGCTGCTGGACCGGCAGCCGAGGATACGGGGCGCCAGGCTCGACGTGCCGGGCGTGGCGGCGGTGTCAGGCGCGATGTTCTGCCTGGTGTACGGATTCTCCAACGCCGCGACGCACGGCTGGCGGGTGGCTTCGACCTGGGGTGTCCTCGCTCTGGGGGCCGTGCTGCTGGTCGCGTTCGGCGGCTGGCAGGCCCGGGCCGCGCACCCGCTGCTGCCGCCCCGGGTCATTCTGGACCGTAACCGCGGTGGCGCCTACCTGACCAGCTTCGTCAACGGGGCGGGCATGTTCGGCATCTTCTTGTTCCTGATCTACTACATGCAGGTCAGCCTGGGTTACTCGGCGGTCCGGTCGGGCCTGGCCATGCTCCCGATGGTGGCGGTCATCGGCGTCGTGGCCAACGTGGGCAACATCGCGCTGATGCCGCGGGTCGGGCCGAAGCCGCTGGTCACCGCCGGGATGCTGCTCAACGCGGCGGGACTGGCCTGGCTGACCACGATCGGCGTGCACTCGGGCTACGTTTCGACGCTGCTCGGGCCGCTGATGGTGACCGGGGTGGGCATGGGCTTCATCTTCGGGGCGGCGGCCAATACCGGGACGTTCGGCGTGGCCCCGCGCGACGCGGGGATGGCCTCGGCGAGCGTCAACACCGGGCAGCAGCTCGGGGGCTCGATCGGCACCGCGCTGCTCAACACGATTGCGGCCGGCGCGACCAGCAGCTACCTGGCCCTTCGTGGTCGGCCGTCAGCGGAGCTGGTCCGGCTGGCGGCGATCCACGGTTACACCACGGTGTTCTGGGTGTGCGCGGGCATCTTCGCGGGCGGGGCGGTCATCTGCGGGGCACTGCTGCGCCGCGGACCGCTGACCCGGGGCTAGGCGGTCAGGCGGCGTGCTGGAGGACCGAATCGGAGCTGCTGTGGCAGAAGCCGGCCAGGGCGGACAGGATCATCAGACCGACCGGGAGGGCATCCGCGGGCGGGACGGCGCCGGAGGCGACGAGGTCCTCCAGGACATCGCCGCTCCCGCGGTCGATACGCCGCAGCAGCTCCGCGTCACCGGGTTGCTCGCAGCGGTAGTGGTGGGCGAAGGCGCCGACCAGCACATCGGCGATGACCTGGCCTTCCAGGCCGGGGACGGTTCGGCCGAGGACCGGCAGCAGGACGCCGAGGATCTCGCTGAGCGTGTCCTCCCCCACGATCGCCCAGGTCGCGTCGACCAGCGCGCAGGTGCCGAGCACGAACACCGGCCCGTGCAGCTCCGGGAACTGCGGCTCGGGCCCTGTCCGGTCGGCCGGGTCGGCGTCCCACCAGGCATCGGCGGCCTCGCGGAACGCGAACTCGGCCTCGGCGATGGGCGCGAGCGTGTGGAGCAGCGTGCGCACCGCCGGGTGATCGACGCTCAGGCCGTCGAAGGCGACTGCGCGGATCAGGGCATTGGTCGCCACGTTCCAGTGCGCGGGATCGGCGGCGATCACCGCGGCATCGGGAAGCTGGGTGGTCAGCAGGCTCGGCGCGCTTCGCGCATCTTCCAGGTAAGCGTTGCGGAACCGGTCGCCGAGGGAGCCCGCCGGCCAGGACGGCGTTTGAGCTGGAACGGGCTCCAGGCCGCCGCACCAGGCCCGGATGGCCGCGGCTTCGTGCTGCCTGCGCTCCGTCGTCTCCCGCGCCAGCGCCCGCATCCCGCTCTCCAGCAGACGCATCGCCTTGCGGGTCTGCCGGGTGGACCCGGCCTGACGGTTGGCCTGCTTCCGGTTGCTGGCGCGGCCCATCATGCCTCCCGGGGTTCGGTTGCCGTCGACGCTACCGATCCGGGCCGCCCAGGTCGCGGACCGAAGCGGCGTGTCGCCCGAATGCCGAGGAGGTGTCAGCGGCGCCTACACGGATTCGATATGCAAGCTGACGCCCGCCGCGTCTGCCACCTTCCGGAGGCTCGTTTGGCCGTTCCCCGTTCTCGCCCCTGCCCCGAGCTGGAACGGTCCGCCGTGATTGACTCGCGTGATGAGGTTTTTGCTGACGTCGGCCGGGTTGCGCAACCAGAGTCTGCGGCGGGCGCTGCACGATCTGCTGGGCAAGCCGACTACGGCGGCGAACATCGTGTTTGTGCCGACGGCCTCGCTGGCCGAGCCCGGCGACCACGGCTGGTTCGTCGCCGACCTGAACCGGCTGTACGGCCTGGGCTGGCGGGAGTTCGACCTCGTGGAGCTGAACGGGCTGCCCCGGCAGCTGGTCCTCGACCGGCTGCGGCACGCCGACGTCATCTACGTCGAGGGCGGCAGCCATTACCACCTGGCCCGCAGCATCACCGGAAACGACCTGGCCGGCGGGTTCCTGGAAGCGCTGGAGGATCGGGTCTACGTGGGCGTGAGCGCCGGGTCGATGATCTTCAGCCGCCAGCTCGACGAACGCTCCGCGGCCATCATCGGGGACGCCGCAGACCTGCACGTCCTCGGCGCGACCACGCTGGACCCGCCCTTCGGGCTCTTCGACTGGTACCTGAAGCCGCACCTGTACTCACCGGATTTCCCCGAACGCGGGGACGCGTGGGCCGACCGGATCGCCGCGCAGGCGCACTTCCCGATCTACTTCATCGACGACCAGACGGCCATCCGCATCAACGGCGACGAGATGGACGTGGTCTCCGAAGGCCAGTGGCGGTTTTACCCGGGCGGATCCTGACCGGCGCGGCGGGACAGGCCGTCGACGAAGATGTCGATGAGCAGCTCGAAGCGTTCGCTGGGGTCGGAGAGGGCGAACGCGTCGGCCAGGGCGGTCATGTTGGGGAAGTGGCTGGCGGGCAGGGCGGCGATGTAGTCGCGGGCCATGTCGGCGACCTCCTGGAGGTCTTGGGTGCCGCGCAGCAGGGGGCCCTGGCCGGAGTCGGCGCTGTCGTCGACGCCGGTCTCGTCGATGGTGAAGCCGTTGACGGTGGCGATCAGCAGCAGGTAGCCCTGGACGGCTAGCTGCGGGGGCAGGCCGCCGGCCCGCAGGATGGCCAGGACGCGCTCGGAGTAGCGCAGGGCGTTGGGGCCCATGGGGACGCGGCCAATGGAAACCCGGACGATCCAGCGGTGACGCAGGCTGGCGGCGCGCTGGTCGCGGGCCACCTGCTTGAGCTGATCCTGCCAGTGCTCGGGGTCGGGGTCGGGCACCTTGCCTTCGCCGATGATCTCGTCCAGGACCAGGTCCAGCAGCCCGTCCTTGCTGCCCACGTGCCAGTACAGGGACGCGGCGCCGGTGCCCAGTTCTTCGGCCAGGTGGCGCATGCTCAGGGCGCTCAGGCCCTCGCGGTCCAGCAGCGCCACGGCGGCGGTGACGATCGCGTCGCGGCTGATCGGCTCGCGGCGGCGTCTGGCCGGGCGGTCGGGGGCGCGCTGCCAGGGCGGCGGCGGGATATCGGGATCGGCAGGCACTTGAACACTGTACCAGTACTCGAACAGCGTTTGACTCGATCGATGGTCCATGATAGAACGTCGTTCGAGAAACGAACTTGGTTCGAGAAGTACGGGTTATCAGGGAAGTACGGGAGATCAGAGGAGTCGGGGAGAGATGACGACGCAGTCGGTGGCCGTGACGGGCCAAGCGGGGGCGCAGGCCGGGTACCCCCGGCGCTGGCTGGCCGCGATCGTGATGATCGTCGGAGCGCTCATGGACATGATCGACGTGACGATCGTCAACGTGGCGCTGCCCACGATCCGGCGGGACCTGCACGCCAGCGCCACCCAGCTGGAGTGGGTGGTGTCCGGGTACATGCTGGCCTTCGCCGCGGCGCTGATCGTGGCCGGGAACTTCGGGGACCTGTTCGGGCGCAAGCGGGTGTTCCTGGGCGGCGTGGTGGTGTTCGGGCTGGCCAGTCTGGCCGCGGGCCTATCCGGGTCCGGGGCCGAGCTGATCGCGGCCCGGGTGGTGCAGGGAACGGCGGCGGCGGCCATGGCCCCGCAGGTGCTGGCCACGTTCCGCGCGATGTTTGCGGGGGCCGAGCGGGGCAAGGCGTTCAGCATCTACGGGGCCATGCTGGGCTTCGCGTCGGCGGTCGGGCTGCTGCTCGGCGGGGTGCTGACCGAGGCCAACCTGTTCGGATGGAGCTGGCGCGCGGTGTTCTTCGTCAACATCCCGGTGGCCGCGGCCGCGCTGATCGCGGGTCTGCGGTTCGTGCCCGAGACCAGCGACCCCGGGGCGCGGCGGCCGGACGTGCCGGGCGCGGTGCTGCTGGCCGCCGCGCTGGTGGCGATCGTGTACCCGCTGCTGGAGGGGCGCACGCTGGGCTGGCCGGTGTGGACGTGGCTGGTGCTGGCCGCGGGCGTGGCCGGGCTTGGCGCGCTGGGGCTGATCGAGGCCCGGCGGGGTGCGCGGCGTAACGACGGGCGGCAGGCGCCGGCGGAACTGCTGCGGGCGCGGCTGTTCCGGGTGCCGGCGTTCGCGGCCGGGCTCGGGGTGCAGGTGGCCTTCGTCGGCCGGGATGCAGGGGTTCTTCCTGGCCTTCGCGCTGTGGCTGCAGGCCGGCGAGCACTTCTCGCCGCTCAAGGCGGGGCTGACCGCAGTCGCGTTCAGCGTGGGCAGCTTCATCGGGGCACCCTTCGCGGTGCCGCTGGCCCAGAAGTTCGGGCGCAGCGTGCTGGCCCTGGGCGGGGTGCTGATGGCGGCCGGGATCGCGGGTGAGTCGCTGGCCGCCTCGCACGTGGGCGTGAACGGCAGTTCGTGGCCGGTCGTGCCCGGGCTGGTGGTGGCCGGCGCGGGGCTGGCCCTGCTGATCATCCCGCTGGTCAACGTGGTGCTGGCGGCGGTGCCGGTCGAGGTGGCCGGCGGGGCTTCGGGGTTGTTCGGCACGGCGCAGCAGCTGGGCGGGGCGCTAGGGGTGGCGGTGTTCGGCACGGTGTTCTTCGGGTACCTCAGCGGGCACTCGTTCGAGGCCGCGATCGTGCACACCGCGCCGTACGCGATAGGCGCGTTCGCACTGTGCGCGGTGCTGGCCCTGCTGCTCCCCCGCACGGCGGTGTCGGAAGAAGCGCTGCTCGAATCTTGAGGGACCTCGAATCCTGAGGCAGGGCATGAACCACGGCCCGTTCGGCGAAAGGATTTCGTTCGTCCGAACGGACCGTGGTGCTTGCGCGCGCAGCCGGGTCAGGACTGCTGGCCGGGCTGGTCGTCGCGGGCCGGCGCTGGCTGGGCGGCGCGCTGGCGGCCCTGCAGACGGCTGTTCACAAGACCCGCCGGACGACCTGCTTGCGCAATGCGCAAGATTTCTCAATGAGAAACTCTGCTCGCGAGAGGACCTGGCCGCTGCGGGCGGATAGCGTGGGGAGGTGGGTGGTTTGGGGAGGCCGGCGGGGGTTACGCTGGCGAACTGGGATCTGGGCGGCGAGGCGTCGGCGTGGGCGTACCTGCATGCGGACGAGCTGCTTCCGTCGGTGCAGATTCCGGTCGGGCGGCGGGTGGCGGAGCTGGACCGGGCCGAGCTGTCCGAGATCGCGGGCTTCCAGGTCGAGCCGGGGGTGAGCCTGGAGCGGTACGTGGCGGACGGGCCGGTCAGCGGGATCGTGGTGGTGCTGGGCGGCACGGTGGTGTTCGAGCGGTACCCGCGGATGGCGCCGGATGACCGGCACCTGCTGATGTCAGTGACCAAGGCGGTCACCTCGGCGGTGACCGGGATCCTGGAGTTGCGCGGGTCGCTGGACCTCGCGCGGCCGGTCGACGCGGTGCTCGGGGAGCTGGCCGGGTCGGGCTGGGCGGGGGTACCGATCGCCGATGTGCTGAGCATGGCCTCGGGGATCGACTGCCTGGAGATCGACGTGCCGGGCGGGTACGACGATCCGGCGCACCCGTTCTACCGGTTCGAGGCGTGCCTGGGCTGGCGCCCGGCTTACGCCAGCGTGCTGCCGTCTGCCTATGAGTTCGTGTCCGGGCTGCCCGCGCACCGGCCGTCCGGCGAGGCGTACGAGTACACCAGCGTCAACACGTTCGTGCTGTCGTGGCTGGCCGAACGGGTGACCGGACGGCCGTTCGGGGAGATCCTGAAGCGCGAGATCTGGTCTCGGGCCGGGTTCGAGGCGCCCGCGCTACTGTGCGGCGGCCCGGACGGGGCGCCGGGCAGCCACGGCGGGCTGTGTACCACGCTGCGGGACCTGGCCCGGTTCGGGATGCTGTTCACGCCCAGCGCCGGGCTGGTCGCCGACCAGGAGATCATCAGCGCCGAGCACCTGCGGCGGCTGCGGGGCGGAACACGCCCTGCGCTGCACGCCGGGCCGGCCGGGACGCTCCCGGGCTACATGACCTTGGCCTACGGGCCGCGGCTGCCGCCCGCCAGCCGGCAGTGGAACTTCGCCACGGCGGACGGCGACCTGTTCAAAGGGGGGTTCGGCGGCCAGGGGCTGTACGTCTCCCCCGGGCGCGACCTGGTCATCGCGTTCGCCGGGACGCCCGGGCCGGACGGCTCGCCCAGCCGGCTGCGCTGGTACAGCCGCCGCCTGGCCCGGTCGGTGCCGTTGCTCAGCTCTCGCGGGTGAACTCGGCGCGCCAGCGGAGCTTGGGCGGGTCCTCGCGGTCAAAGAACCTTTCGACGGAACGGACGGTCAGCGTGCGGCCGGCCATGGCCTCCAGCTCGCGGCGGGTGAGCGGCCAGGGCATCAGGGCCGGGTCGCGGACCGGGCCCTGGTCGTCGGTGGCGCGGGCGATGACCAGCAGGGTGCCGCCCGGGGCGACCAGGGCGGGCAGGGCCGCAATGGCAGCGGCGCGGGCCGGGCCGTACAGCGCCTGGACGGTATAGATCTCCGCGACCAGGTTGAAGGCGCCCGCCCAGTCCGGTGGCGGGGCGAGCAGGTCGGCTACCTGGTAGGTCACCGGCGAGCCGGGGAAGCGGCGGCGGGCTTGTTCGACGGCGGTGGCCGACACGTCGAAGGCGGTCACCTGGCCGCCGAGGGCGGCCAGGAAGCCCGGGTCGTCGGACAGGCCGCAGCCGACGACCAGCGCGCCGCGGCCGGGGCCGAGGATGCCGCGGTCCGTTGCGGTGACGGCCCACTCGGTCAGGTGCGGGTTGGGCTGGCCGTCGTCCCAGGGGACGACGGCCGTGCCGGCCTGGGCTTCGGCGTAGAGGGTCTCGAACCAGCCGGCCGGGTCGCCGGTGGCGGCGGCCTGCGCGGCCAGCTGGCGGGCCCGGCGGCGGACCTTGTCTTCGGAGGGCACCGCACCAGCCTACGTATCCGGTGGGCGGCGAACCGGGAGACTCGGCGCAGGGACCACGGCCCGTTCGGCATAAAAAAAGACCCCGGTAAGGTCGGTGCTGTGCTGCCGATCGTGCTCGGGCCGAACATGCCGCCGATGTTCTATCGCGGTGCCGGACGGATCGATGAGCTGCGCGGGACGGCCGGGCACCAGGACCGGCCCGAGGACTGGATCGCGTCGGTCACGGCGCGGTTCGGCACCGGCACCGACGGGATGACCCGGCTGCCGGACGGGTCGCTGCTGGCGTCGGCGGTCGCTGCGGATCCCGTGGCGTGGCTGGGGACCGAGCACGTGGCGCGGTACGGCAGCGACACCGGGCTGCTGGTCAAGCTGCTCGACGCCGGGCAGCGGCTGCCGGTTCACGTGCATCCGGACCGGCGGTTCGCCGGGGAGCACCTGGGCCGCCCGCACGGCAAGACCGAAGCCTGGATCGTGCTGGAGGCTGCGCCGGACGCGGCGGTTTACCTGGGTTTCAACCGGGACGTGGGCGCGGACGAGCTGGCCGGGTGGGCGCGCAGTCAGGATGTTCCGGCGCTGCTGGCGGCGACCAACCGGGTGCCGGTGGCGGCGGGTGACAGCGTGTTGTGCCCGGCGGGCACGCCGCACGCGATCAGCGCCGGGATCCTGGTCGTGGAGCTGCAGGAGCCCGCGGACCTGTCGATCATGATGGAGTGGTCGTCGTTCGGGCTGGCCGCGGGCGAGGCCACGCTGGGGCTGCCGCTGGAGGAGGCGCTGGCCTGCGTGAACCGGCGGGCGTTTTCCGCTGCACGGGTGGCCTCGCTGCGTGGCCGGCCGCTTAACGGCGGGGCGGGGTCGTTGCTGCCCGCGGAAGGGGACGCGTTCTTCGTGGCCGAGCGGGTGGGCCCGGGCGCCCGGCTGTCGCAGAGCTACGGGGTGCTGGTGGTGACCGCGGGTCAGGGTTCGCTGTCCTTCGAGGACGGCGGGTCGGTGGCGGTGGAGCGGGGCAGTACGGTGCTGATCCCGTATGCGGCGGGTCCGGCGGTGGTGACCGGTTCCGTGGCGGGCGTGCGCTGCCTGCCCGCTTCGGGCTAGCCGGTCTGGGGCAGGCGGCGGGCGCCGTCGGAGGGCACGGCCGCCAGGTAGTGCGGGGCCGGCCAGCCGCGGCGCGCGAACCGGTCGGTGACCGCGGCCCGGAGCTGCGGGGCGCGCTCCGCGGGGGCGATCGCGACCACGCAGCCGCCGAAGCCGCCGCCGGTCATCCGGGCTCCGCTGGCTTCCGCTCCGGGCGCGGCCCCGACGGCCCCGACGGCCCCGACGGCCCCGAGGGCCCCGACGGCCTCGACGGCCTCGTCGGCTTGCGGCCAGGACCAGCCGAAGTTGTCGCGCATTGAGTGGTGCGATTCGGTGAGCAGGGGGCCGAGGGCTTCGGGATGGCCGGCGTGGAGGTCGGCGACCGCTTTTTGTAGCCGCTGGTGTTCGGCCAGGACATGGCCGGCGATCCGGCGCAGGGCCGGATCGTTGAGGCGTTCCAGCTCTGCTTGATCTTGGATGTCTCGCAGCGCGGGGACGCCCAGCGCGCGGGCGGCCTGCTCGCAAGCGCTTCGTTGCCGGGCGTACCGGCCGTCGGTCAGCGCGCGGCGGGCCCGGGTGTCGATGATCAGCAGGGCCAGGCCGGCCGCGGCCGGATCGAGCGGGACCGGCGTGCTGGTCCGGTAGCGGCAGTCCAGGAGCAGCGCGTGACCAGCCCGGCCTTGCAGCGACGCGATCTGGTCCATGATCCCGCACGGCATGCCGACGAACTCCTGCTCGGCCCGATGGGTCAGGGTGGCCAGCTCTGGCCTGGTCAGGTGGTGGTCGTGGAGTTCGGTCAGCGCGAGGGCGGTGGCACATTCCAGCGCGGCCGAGGAGGACAGGCTGGCCCCGGCAGGCAGGTCGGCGTCGATGGCCAGGTCGGCGCCGCCGTCCAGGTAGCCGACCTGACGCAGGGCCCACGCCACCCCGGCGGGGTAGGCGGCCCAGCCGCGGACCGATCCTGGTTCCAGGGTGTCGAGGTCCAGCAGGATTGGTTCGGGGTCTGCTTGCTGCTTTGAGACCAGCGCCAGGCGCCGGTCGGCGCGGCGGGCCGCGGCGACGGTGACCCCGTTGGCCAGCGCGAAGGGGAGCACGAACAGCTCGGTGTAGTCCGGGCCGCCCATCAGGTTGACGCGGCCGGGCGCGAACCAGACGCCCTCCGGCTCACGGCCGTAGCTGCTGGCGAACCCGGCCTCGGTCACAAGCCCTGACCCTATGCGGTCCGGTGCTGCGGTTGCTGGGGGCTGGGTGCTGCGGGGCTGCGGCTGGGTGCTGCGGGGCGCTGTTGAGGCCAGACCACCGGCTGGGCTCCTGCCGGGAGAAACACCCACGGACCATCGTTACGGTTGGCGAAGTCCCTTTGTACGGTGAATGAGTGGCTGAGGTTGACAACGGGGCCGGTGAGGTGGGATGCACCAGCGCCAGGCCGGGGCAACCGGGAATCATGGCACGCGCCGCCTATGCGTCCCCCAGAAGGAGAGCCAAACGCTGGTGGCAATCATGTCGTTCGTGGAGTTCAGACGATGAGCCAGAGACGGCGGGACCTGGAGGTCCAGACCCGGTAGTCATACCAGCCGGAACCAGCCGCGACGATCAAGCAAAGCACGCCACCCCCGGGAATCCCGATCAGGAATTCGCCCACGGCGCCGGCGGCGCAGATAAGCGTGACGGCCAACCACAGCACGCCGCAGACGATGCGAACGACGCTCAGCCGGCGGCGCAGCGGTGGTCCGGCCAGATCTCGCGCGGACGGGTCGGGCGGCGGCGGGAGGTTGGGCGGCGGCGCGAAGGCGGGCGGCTGGTAGATCGGGCGTTGGACGGTGGGCGGCTCGGGGGGCAGGCTGTGGTCCTGGGTGGGGATGAAATGCGGCTCTGGTGGGGTGGCGGTCATGGTGGTCACAGGCTCCCGTCATCGGCTCTCATGAGCTGAGGCGGTCCATCCCGTGCCGCCCCGTTCCACGCGTCATTCCGGGCGGCCGAACCGGGCGGTTGACGCGGCGCGCCACTGGGCGGCGGCCTGGTGCGGGTCGACGGGGTCGAAGAAGATGCCCGCGCCGAATTCGGCGGCGGCCAGGTGGCGGCGGGTGCCGGGGGCCCGCAGGGCCGGGGCCAGGTGCAGGTGGAGGTGGGCGGCGGGGTGTTCGGCCCCGTCGGTGGGCTGCTGGTGAATCCAGAGCATGTAGGGAGTGTCCGGGCCGAGGAGTCCGTCGAGGCGGGTCAGCGTGTCGACCAGCATCGCGGCCAGGCCCTGGCGCAGCGCGGGGCCCGCGGCGGGCAGGTCGGGGACGTGGCGGTCCGGGGACAGGAGCAGCTCGTAGGGCCACGACGGGGCCCAGGGGACGGCGGCCCGCCATCCCTCGCGGCGGGCGACCAGCAGGCCGTCGCCGGGCTCCGGGCAGAAGTAGCAGGTGGGGGCGGACAGTTCGGTGGCCGGGACGGGCGGGATCAGGTCGAAGGCCATGACCTGGCTATGCGGGTGCTCAATGGTGGAGCCGATGGCCCGGCCCCGGTTCTCGAATACGAACACGTAGGCCACGTCGGGGCGAGCGCCGAGCGCCGCGGTGCGGGTCGACCACAGCTCGACGACCTGGGCCGCTCGCACTTCGCCCATGGTGACGAAGGACGAGCGGTGATCCGGGTGGTGCAGGACGACCTCGTGCCGGCCGTCGGGCAGGGCCGGCCAGCGGTTCGCGATGAACCGGACGTCGTATGGCTCGGGCGCCTCCAGGCCGCCGGGACAGAACGGACACGGGCCTTCGGGGAGGTTGGGACGCCGCTGCCGCCACGGGGTGACCACCACTTTGGTGCCGGTCAGCGGGTCGATGCGCAGTTCGGCGTCGCTCACGAAGCTTCACCATACGGCTTCGGGCGGATGGCTCTGGCCACCCGGTTAGTCCGGGACGGTGAACGCCTCGGTGATGCCGCCGTCCAGCGGCAGCGCGGCGGCGGTGATGAAGCCCGCGTCGTCGCTGGCCAGGAACGCGATGGTGCCGGCCGCTTCGGCAAGCGTGCCGAAGCGGCCCATCGGCCAGTGCACCAGGCGTTTGTCCAGCGCCCCGGGATGGCGCTCGAAGACGGCCCGCTGGCTGGCCGTCTCGATCGGGCCGAACAGCACCGCGTTGACCCGGACTCCGCTGCGGGCCAGGTGCACGCCCAGGTCCCTGGTCAGCTGGACCACGCCGGCCTTAGCCGCCGCGTAGCCCATCTGGGCGGTGGCCGCGCCGATGTCGGCCAGGAACGACGCGGCGTTGATGACCGAGCCGCCTTGGGGGTCGATGCTGCGCAGGTGGCGGATACCGTGCTTGCAGGACAGGAAGATGCTGGTCAGGTTGGCGTCCTGGACCCGGCGCCAGGTCTGCAGGTCGGTATCGAGGGCGAGCGGTCGCCGGGGTCCATCAGGCCCATGTTGTTGTAGATGACGTCGAGGCGCCCGTGCCTGCGCACGACCTGTTCGTACATCGCTTCGACCTGCGGCTCATCGGTGAGGTCGGCCTGAATCGGGTGCTCGCCGACCGTGTGCTCTTTGGCGTCGACGCCGATCACGACGCCGCCCTCGCGGGCGAACCGCTCGGCCACCGCGTGGCCGATCTCGCTCGCGGCCCCGTTGACCACGCAGACCCTGCCGGAAAGCCTCGTCACGGTGACCACCGTACTTCGGACGGCCAAGGTATCGCCGACGAGGTTACGGCGCGAAGCTGTCAGGTAGGTAGACCCAGCCTTGGACCGGGGTTCGCTTTACCTGGGTCTTCACGCGGCGGAAAGATCTGAGGTCAGCCAGCGTGTGGCGGCGCAGAACCAGCTTGTCGTACACGTAGCCCGAGACGATGAGCGCCATCTCGCTGCCCGACTCGCATAGCGCTCGGCGTAGCGGCTGGGCGTCGAGCATCCGGCACAGGAACGTGACGTCGTCGCCCGCAAAGCCGTGCTCGTCGCTGGTCAGAAGCCATCGCCTACGGGAGAGCGGACTTCTCAACGCTCTCAGCTGTCCCCATGGTTTGCCGCTTTGGTCCCCGGGGGCAGGCGGCGTTACCCGGTTGATGGGCCGCCATACCAGCTCTTGCCAGTACGGTGGCCCATCAACCAGGTTCGGCGAGGGGGCGTCAGCTGGAGAAGGTGGGGTCGCCGCCGCGGATGGGGTCGACGCGGCCCTTGGGCTCCTCCCAGTCTTCCTGGCGGCCGAGGGCGGTCCAGTCGAGCATGGCGTAGGCGCCGATGGTGCCCTCGGTACCGCGGCCGTAGGTCGAGTAGGTGTGGAAGATCTCGTCGCCCTCGCGAAGGAAGCAGCTGTAGCCGGGGAGCTCCGCGGACCGCTCGCCGTCAAGGTCTTCGGAGATGGAGCGGTAGTTGTAGTCGACCAGGCCACGGTCGGCGTCCAGGGTGACGCCGAAGTCGTAGTTGAAGTTGCTGCCGAAGCTGGAGTACCAGGGGAAGGACCAGCCGCGCTCCTTGGCTTTGGCCGCGATCTTGTCGTAGGGGGCCCGGGAGGTCAGCGCGAAGGCCGTCTCCCGGGTACCGAGCTGGTCCAGCACGCCCTGGGAGAGCGAGTTGAGGGAGGCCGAGCAGCCCGGGCACGGCTGATCCCAGTCCGGGCCGAACATCACGTGCTGGACGACCAGCTGGCGCCGGTCGCCGAACAGGTCGGCCAGCGTCACCGGCCCGTCCGGGCCCTCGAACACGTAGTCCTGGTCGACCTTGACCATGGGCAGCCTGCGCCGGTCGGCGTTCAGCGCGTCGCCCGAGCGGGTGTACTCCTTCTCCCGCTCCAGCAGCTGCCGCCGGGCCTCGAGCCACTGCTCGCGGGACACGACGTCGGGAAGACTCATCGCGAAACCTCCTGGAAGCTTGCGTCCGTTCGCAGGTACGACGAACCGGCCGACCAGAACTAGACGGTCGCTCGAGGTTGGATTGAATTTTTTTGATTGGACGTATTTCCAATGAGTGCTAGAATCTGTTTTCAGTGAACGGACATTCAGAACCTCGGCTGCGGGCGGTCCACCGGGCGCTCGCGGATCCGCTGCGCATCCGCCTGTACGAGCTGCTCGCCCTGCGGCCCCAGTCGGCCAAGGAACTGGCCGCCCGGGTGGGCCTGCGGCCGGACCGGCTCTATCACCACCTCGCGCAGCTGGAAGAGGGCAAGCTCATCGAGATCGCCGAGTACCGCCCGCTGGCGGGCGGAAAGGTCGAGCGGGTGTACGCGCCGACCACGGTCGAGCCGCTGGTCGACGACGCCAGCCCGGCCGACGTGGCGCGCCTGCTGGGCGCCGCGCTCGAGACGACCCGGGCCGACATCAACGCGGCGACGCTGGCCAAACAGGCCGGCGAGGAACGCCTGATCACGCTCAGCCGCACGGGGGTCCGGCTGAACGCCGGGCGCCTCGCCGAGCTGCGGGCGGCGGTCGAGGACCTGCTGCGGCGGGCCCGGGAGCAACCCGACGACGACGGGGTGTGGACCACGGTGCTGTGGACCGCCGTGGACCGGGAAGACCGCCGCGGGAGTCCGGCCGCGGCGGGGCAGGAATCGGCGGGGCACGAATCGGCGGGGCACGAATCGGCGGGGCACGAATCGGCGGGGCAGGAATCACGGAAGGAGTAGCGGGACCATGGCGAACCAGAACGACTGGGCCGGCGCGCAGCAGGGCGGTGGGTTCCTGCAGATCCTCGGGCTCATCTACCTGATCAAGATCATCCGCCGGCGTCGGCGCCGGCATCGCCTGGAGGTCGCAGGTGACACTGGGGCTGCAGGTGATATCGGCCACGGGTGATATCGGGAAGATCACAACGGGGTCGCGAGCAGGGGACACAGCGCTATGATCACCGCGCAACGTGCCATAACCTGCTCCATCACCAGATAGCGGGACAGGAGTTATTCCCCGGGTGGCCATTTGGAGGCAGGAGGCATTCCATTCCGGTGGCCACTTGGAGGTTGACCCATGGCGAGGGCGCGCCTGGCTCGCGTCGGCAGGAGATTCGGTTGGCGGGGCTCGGCGGCGGGCTCGGCGCTGGTGCTGGCCGCGGCGCTGGCGGCCGCCGCGGCACCGGCCGCGGCGGCGCCGTCCGCGGTAGCCGCACCGGCCGCACTGACCGCGCCGGCGGGCATCGGCTCGGCGGCGGGACAGGCCGGGGCGGCGGGACAGGCCGGGATCTCGGGGAGTACGCCGGGGTCGGGCGGCACAGGGTCGGGCGGCACAGGGTCGGGGCAGGGCGGGGCGAACTCGGAGGACAAGACGTGCGGCAAGGCGGCCGGGCCGTTCCGGGTGAGCGGCACGCAGGTGCTGGCCGGCGACGGGAAGCCGTTCGTGTCCTACGGGATCACCGTGCCCGGCCTGCAGAGCCCGTACTGGGCCGGCGCCGTCACCCAGGACCTGCAGGAGATCTCGGCCACGGCCAACGACTGGTGCGCCAACACGGTCCGGCTGCAACTGGACCAGGACGACCTCATCGGAGCGGACGGGGCGAGCTTCGGCCGGGCTTACATGGCCGCCATCGAGTCCGAGATCACGCTGGCCGAGAGCTACCACCTGGTGGTGGTGCTCAACGACGAGACCAACCTGGCCACCCCGGCCGAGCAGATCTTCCAGCGCGGGCCGACGTCGCAGACCGAGACGTTCTGGAAGGACCTGGCCAAGGTCTACGGCGACGACCCGCAGGTGATCTTCGACCTGTTCAACGAGCCGCGGATGTACTCGGCCGGCATGTCGGCGGCCCAGGAGTGGCAGCTGTGGCTGGACGGCGGAACCTACGACGGGGTGTACTACCCGTTCGGCATGGCCGGGCTGGCCAGCTACGTGCGGACCACCCTGCGCGCCCGGAACCTGTTCTGGATCGAGGGCCCGAACTTCTCGGCCTCGTTCGCCGGGATGATCCAGCAGCACGCCCTGCTGCACGTGACCGGGGTCGTCTACGCCGTGCACCATCCGGGCGGCCCGGCCAACGCGAGTTCGTGGGACGACGACTTCGGCTACTTGATCAGCGGCGGGGTGGCGCCGGTGGTGGACGGCGAGTGGACGAACTACGAGCCGGCTCCGACCTCCTCCCCCACGGCGCAGCCCACGTCGTGCTGGTCGGACGCGCCGACCGCGGTCCCGCAGTTCCTGCAGTACCTGACCATGTACGGCATCGGCCTGAACGCCTACACGCTGCAGCCGGGCTTCCTGATCAGGTCCTCCACCAACCTGGCCGAGCCGACCACGATCAACGCCCATACCTGGACCTGCCAGTCAGACTCCGAAGCGCAGCCCGGCCAGGGCGCGGGCGCACAGATCATGGCCTGGTTCCAGCGGCAGAACGGATGACCGGAACCGGGCCCGCGGAACTTAGGTCACGGTAGAATCTCAACTCGTCGCGCTGGCCCAGACCGAAGCGTTATTATCACCGCGCAACCAGGCCATAGCCTGCTCCATCACCCGATATCGGAACGGAGCTCTCGTCCGGGCGGCCATGGGACAGGAGGCAGCTTTCCGTTGGCCACATGGACAGGCCCGCTGAAGCCGCTCGATCCGGCTCGCGCCGGCCGGCGGTTCAGCTGGTACACCCTGGCCCGGGTCGCGGCCTTGGTGCTGGCCCCGCTGCTCGTCGTGCTGCTGATCATGCCGCTGGGCGAGGCCGCGACGCCCGCGGCCAAGGCGTCCTCGTGCGGCAAGGCGGTCGGGCCGTTCACCGTGCACGGCACCAAGGTGCTGGCCGGGAACGGCTCGCCGTTCATCTCCTACGGGATGTCGGTATCCGGGCTGCAGGAGGGAAACTGGACCGGGCTGGTCACCGGGGACATGGAGAAGATCGCGGCCATCGCCAACGACTGGTGCGCGAATACGGTCCGGATCCAGGTCAACCAGGATCTCCTGGTCGGACCGACCGGGACGACCTGGGATCCGGAGTACATGGCCGCGATCGAGTCCGAGATCAACCTGGCCAAGGACTACGGCCTGGTGGTGGTGCTCAACGACGAGACCAACTTCTCCCCGCTGAACGTGCGGCACTACCAGGCCGCCCCGACCCCGGGGACCTTGGTCTTCTGGAAGGACATGACCAAGCTCTACGGCAACGACCCGCAGATCATCTTCGACCTGTACAACGAGCCGCGGACCTCGGTGCCCTACATGTCGGACGCCACCTTGTGGCGGCTGTGGCTGAACGGCGGCACGTTCAAGCGCGTGCACTACTCGTTCGGCATGGCGTACCTGGCGCACTACGTCCGGTACGTGGCCGGCGCGCACAACCTGTTCTGGATCGAAGGGCCGCGGTACTCCCTGTCCTTCGAGGGGATGATCCGCTACCACGCGCTGATCCACGTGAGCAACATCGTGTACTCCGTCCATCACGCGCAGGGCGCGCACAACAAGTCGGCCTGGTACTCGGCCTTCGGGTACCTGGTGGTCGACGGCATCGCGCCGGTGGTCGACGGGGAGTTCACCAACTACGAGCCGCATCCGAACCCGGCCATCGACCTGATTCCCGGCTACTGCTGGTACGACGCGCCCACGGCGGTGCCGGCGTTCCTGAACTACCTCACCTCGCTCGGCATCGGCATGAACGCCTACCAGCTGGTGCCGGGCTGGCTGATCACGTCCAACCGGCGGCTGGGCAGCCCCACGGCGATGAACCCGAAGACCTGGAGCTGCCAGCCGGACCGCGAGACGCAGCCCGGCCAGAGTGCCGGGGTGATGATCATGAACTACTTCGAGCAGCACAACGGCTAACCCGGTCAGTCCTTCGCGCGCCGCCCGCGGCGCAGCCGCCAGTCGGCCCCGCGGCGCAGCCGCCAGTCGGCCCCGCGGCGCAGCCGCCAGTCGGCACTGCGCCGGCCCGCGGGCCGGCGCAGCGAGTCGGCGCCGCCGGTGCGGCCGCCGGTCAGCTCGACGAACACGTCCCGCAGCGGGCGCCGCTCGGTGCGGACCTCGCTCACGTCCAGGCCCGCCTCGACCAGCCGCCGGTTGACCGTGGCGGCCTCGCTCCGGCTTTCGGCGCCCAGGCTTTCGGCGCCCAGGGCCAGGCTGAGCAGGTCCCCGGCTCGTTCCGCGCCGTCGGCGCCGGTCAGCCCGGCCAGCACCGCGGCGGCCCGGTCGGCGGGCTCGGCCCGCACCCACAGCCGGGCCTGGCCGCGCAGCTGCCCGGGGGTGCCCTCGAACATCAGCTGGCCGCCGCCGATCACCGCGACCCGACCGCACAGCTCCTCGACCTCACGCATGTCGTGGCTGCTGAGCAGGATAGTGCGGCCGCCGGAGCCCAGGTCGCGGATGAGCCGTTGCATCTCCACCTGCCCAACCGGGTCCAGGCCGTTGGACGGCTCGTCCAGGATGAGCAGCTCCGGGTCCTTGAGCAGGGCCATGGCCACGCCCAGCCGCTGCTTCATGCCGAGGCTGTAGCCGGAGAACCCGGTCCGCGCCCCGGGCGGCCAGCCCGGCCACCTCCAGCACCGCGTCCACCCGCGCGTCGGGCACCCGGCGCCGCCGGGCCGCGGCGCGCAGGTTGTCCCGCCCGGACAGGAACGGATAGAACGCGGTCTCCCCCATCGACCCGACCCGGCCCAGCCCGGCCGGGTCGCCGGGCGGCGCGCCCAGCACCCGGATCAGCCCCGCGGTCGGCCGGACCAGGCCCAGCAGCATGCGCAGGGTAGTGGTCTTCCCGGCCCCGTTCGGGCCGAGCAGGCCGAAGATCTCGCCCGGCTGGACGGTCAGGTCGAGCCCGTCGACCGCCGTGACCCGGTCGCCGAAGCGCTTGGTCAGGCCGCGGACCTCGACCGCCGGAACGTCCATACCTGGCACGCTACCCGCCGGATGGGGCTATAGGGTGATCGACGTGGTACTGGTGACTGGAGCGACCGGCCGAGTCGGCTACCACGTGATGGAGGCGCTGGCGGACGCGCGCGCCGACGTCACGGCCATGGTGCGCGTCGAGGCGAAGGCCGGCGACCTGCCGGGCACCCCGCAGCACGTGGTGGCGGCGTTCGACGACCCGCCGCCGGCCGACGTCCTGCGCGGGTTCGACCGGGTCTTCCTGCTCAGCCCGGCCATCGAGGAGCAAGCCGAGCTGGAGACGGTGTTCATCGACGCGCTGGTGGCCGCGGGCCACGGCCCGCACGTGGTCAAGGTCGCGGCCGACGGCTTCGCCGATCCCGGCTGCGAGGTGCGGTTCATGGTCAGCCACCGGCAGGTCGCCGCGCACCTGGACGCCACCGGCCTGCCCGTCACCTACCTGGCCCCGGCCCTGTACACCGAGGACCTGCTGGCGTTCGCGGGCCCGATGCGCGAGACGGCGGAGATCGCCGTACCCGGCGGGCACGGGCGGATCGGGTTCGTGGCGGCCAGCGACGTGGCCGCGGTGGCGGCCCAGGTGCTGACCGGCGCCGGGCACGAGAGCGCGACGTACACGCTGACCGGGCCGCAAGCGCTGCGGTTCAAGGACGTCGCGGAGCGGATCTCGACCCTGTTCGCGCGCCAGGTCGACTACACCGACCAGCCGCCGGAGCGGACGCGTGCCCAGCTGCTGGCCAGCGGGGTCGGGGCCTGGTCAGCCGACGGGCACCTGGAGCTGTTCGACTGGATCCGCCAGGGCGGCGCGGACAACGTGACCGGCACGGTGCGCGAGGTGACCGGCGCCGATCCGCAGCCGGTCCAGGACTGGCTCGAGGAGTCCCGCGCGGACTTCGAGGTGCCGCCGTCGGATCTGCCCGCGAGCTTCTTTTAGGACCGGCTCTGTCGTTTAGGACCGGCTCTGTCTTTTAGGACCGGCTCTGTCTTTTAGGACCGAACCAGGCGGGCGATCGCCTCGGAGGCTTCCTTGACCTTTTCGCTGGCCTGCGGGCCGCCCTCCTCGATGGCCTGCGTGACGCAGTGGCCGAGGTGGTCCTCGACCAGGCCGAGGGCGACGGCCTGCAGGGCCCGGGTCACCGCGGAAACCTGGGTCAAGATGTCGATGCAGTAGGTGTCGTTCTCGACCATGCGCTGCAGCCCGCGCACCTGGCCCTCGATGCGGCGCAGCCGCTTGAGGTAAGCATCTTTGTCCTGGGTATACCCGCGCATAGTCACACTGTAAGTGATGCTTCTCGATAACCTCACGGTATGCGCGACGAGACCATCACCGCCTTCCTCGACCAGCTCGCGGCGCGGGTGCCCGCCCCGGGCGGCGGCGCGACCGCGGCGCTGCACGCCGCGCAGTCGGCGGCGCTGCTGGCCATGGTGGCCAGGTACAGCGACGGGGCCAAGTACAACGCCGAGCTGATGCAGCACGTGATCACCGAGGCGGACGGGATCAGGAACGAGGCCCTGACCCTGGCCGAGCGGGACGCGGCCGCGTTCGGATTGGTGGCGCAGGCCTACACGCTGCCCAAGGACACCGACGAGGAGAAGGAAGCGCGCACGGTGGCCATCGCCAACTCCCTGGCCGGCGCCGCGCGGCCGCCCGCCGACGTGATCCGCCTGGCGCTGCTCCTGATCGCCCTGGCCGAGGAGCTGCGCCCGGCCGGCAACCGCAACGTCATCACCGACGTGGCCGCGGCGGCCGAGGCGGCCCGCGCGGCGGCCATCACCGCCCAGGTCAACGTCGAGGTCAACCTGCGCAGCCTGAAGCGGCCCGGGGTGCTGGACGAGCTGGCCGCCATCGCCGAGGTCACCGACGACGTGGTCGCCCGCGCCGACCGGGTGGTCGCCGCGGTCCGCGAGGACATCGCCCGATGACCGTCCTGTCCGGACGGGAGCTGGCGGCGCAGATCCGGGCCGGGACCGCCGCGGCGGCGGCCGAGCTCGCGGCGGCCGGCCATCCGCCGCGGCTGAGCGTGGTCACGGCGACCGACGACGAGTCCAGCGCCTGGTACGTCCGGTCGATCTCCGCGGCGGCGGGCCAGGCCGGGATCGGCTGCGAGGTCGAGGACCTCGGCGCGCAGGCCACCCCGGCCGGGATCAGCGCGCAGCTCGGCGCGCTGTCCGCCGACCCGACCGTGGCCGGGATCATCGTGACCACCCCGCTGCCGAGCGGCGCGCGGCTGGCCGAGCTGGCCGAGGCCATCGACCCGGCCAAGGACGTAGACGGCGCCAACCCCGCCTCGCTCGGCCGGCTGATGACCGGCCTGCCCGCGTTCGCGCCGGCCACCGCCGAGGCGGTGCTGCGGCTGCTGGACCACCAGGGGGTCGAGCTGGCCGGACGGCGGGCGGTGGTGGTGGGGCGTTCGGCGGTGGTGGGCAAGCCGGTGGCGCATTTGCTGCTAGACCGGAACGCCACGGTGACTATCTGCCACTCGCGCACCCCGGACCTGGCCGCGGTGACCAGACAGGCCGAGGTGCTGGTGGTGGCCGTGGGCCGGACCCATCTGATCGGCCCGGATCACGTGGCCCCGGGCGCCACGGTGATCGACGTCGGCACCAACGCCACCGCGGACGGCGGGCTGGCCGGCGACGTGGACCCCGCGGTGGCTGACGTCGCGGGCGCGCTCAGCCCGGTGCCCGGCGGGGTCGGGCCGGTGACCACGGCCCTGCTGCTGCGCCACGTCACCGACGCCGCGTCGAGCCGGCTGTAGGGCCCGCAGTGTGGCCCGTTCGGCATAAATAATCTTTTTCCCGAACGGACCGTGGCTCCGCGCGGCCGGTCAGGTGGCCAGGCCGTCCGGAGAGTCGTCGGCCGCCGCGAGCAGGTCCAGGAACGGGCCGATCCGGAGACCCTCCTGGGCCGAGTGGCGGAAGAGGCTGTCGTTATTGACGGTGTACCTGGTGCGCCTGCCGTGCCGGGTCCGGGTCAGGTAGCCGGCCGCCTCCAGGTCGGCCACGATGGCCTGGACGCTGCGCTCGGTCAGCCCGACCGCGCTGGCGATGTCGCGAACCCGGGCTCCGGGGTCGCGAGCGATCTCCACCAGGACATGCCCGTGCCCGGTCAGCAGGGTCCAGGCACCACTGCTCTGGCCAGGGTCACTCATACCAGCTGATCATATACTCGCGAGACGATTATCGCGAGTATTAATACATGAAATTTTTCTCGCGCGTCTATTGACAGGCGTATGGTCGGCGTTTCATGCTGATGGTGCGATCAGTTGACCGGTTCGGGCTGGGAGGTGAAGGCCGATGAGCGAGGTCAGCTTCCCGGTCGGGCTGGTCGGCGGCGCGGCGGTGGTGACGGCTCCTGAGGAGGTGGACATCACCAACGCCGCCGGGCTGCGCGCGGCCCTGCTGGAAGCGGCGGGGCTGGCAGCGGCCGGGAACGGGACGTGCGTGGTCGATATGACCCAGACCCGGTTCTGCGACTCGGCGGGGATCCACGCCCTGGTCGAGGCGCACAAGCGGGCCCGGGCCGCGGGCGGGCAGGTGCTGGTGGCGCTGTCCGGCACGGCCGTGCCGCGCATCTTCGAGATCACCGGCGTCGATCGCGCGGTGCCCCGGTACGGCAGCGTGGCCGAGGCGCTCGCGACGCTGGAGGCCACGCCAACTCCCCCGAGTGGCTTCGGCGCGCTCGCGGACTAACCCCGGGACTACCTCGGGGCCGAGCCGAGCATGCTGCGGTAGACGGCGATCAGGGCCGCCTTCTGCTCGTCGCCGAGCCGCTCGTCGGCGCGGATCGCGTCTTCGGTCGGCAGCGGCGGGGGACGTCGTCCGCGCCGATCGGCGCGGCGGCCGCCACCTTGTCGATGAGGCCGGCCTGGGCCATCAGCGTCTCCGCGGACACGTTGAGCGCGTCGGAGATCTGCTTGAGCACGCGCACCGAGGGCTGGTGCAGGCCGCGCTCGATCTGGCTGAGGTACGGGTTCGACAGGTGGGTCAGCTCCGCGAGCTGGCGCAGCGACAGGTTGGCCATCCGCCGCTGGGTGCGGATGAAGGCGCCCAGCGCCTCACGCTGAGACTCCCACGGGTCCTTCAACGCCCACCTCCTGGTTTTTGCAAACTATAGGACGCGGCAGCGTCCGGGGTGGTCCGGTGCTGCCGCGTAATGGTGATTCCCGGGTGCGTTACTTGCTGGCCTTGGTCTCGCCGGGGGTCAGGGCCTTGACCACGTCTTCGGCGAACTTGCGCTGGCCGGCCAGCAGCTTCTCGGCGAAGTCGTACGCGTTGGCCACGACCTCTTCCGGCTTGGGCAGCTTGTCGGCGCCCGGCACGTTGACCGACGGGAGCTTCGGGGTGATGGACTGCACGGTCTCGACCCAGGTCTTGATCGCCTCGATGATGGTCTCCTGGCTCTTGCGGACGGTGCTCAGGATCTCGTCCTGCACTTCCTGCGGGGTGTTCGGCACGATGTCTTCTCTCCTCGTTCTGGCTTGTTGCTAACTTTACCAAGCAATGGATTGGTATGTCAAGCGAGATGCTTGGTAAAGGTAGCGGGCGTGGTTTTGCGGGGCTGGCCAGGCCGGAAGCTCGGGCTAGCGGGCGGGCGGGGGGTCGCTGGGGCGGGGGGAACGGGGCGGGAGTTGACTAGGGGGCGTGGTTCCCCTATCGCTGGCGGGCGTCCCGGGGGCGGGCCCCGCGCCTGTGAACCAGCCGTATCTGTTCGAGGCGCGGCAGATGCAGGCGCTGTCGCTGGCCGTGCACATCCCGCTGGTGTGCTTCGGCATCGCGTTCCCGGCGCTGGTCCTGTTCACCGAGTGGCGCTACCTGCGCACCGGCGACCGGCTGTACCGGACGCTGGCCCAGCGCTGGTCCAAGATCATGCTGGCGCTGTTCGCGGTGGGCGTGGTCACCGGGACCATCTTGTCCTTCGAGCTGGGGCTGCTATGGCCGGTGTGGATCCAGGACTTCGGCAACGTGTTCGGCCTGGGCTTCACGCTGGAGGGGTTCTCGTTCTTCGTCGAGGCGATCTTCATCGGGATCTACGCCTACGGCTGGGAACGGCTGCGGCCGCGGCTGCACTTTCTGTGCGGCTTGCCGATCGCGGTGGCCGGGATCACCGGGTCGTTCTTCGTCATCTCGGTCAACGCCTGGATGAACCACCCCAGCGGGTTTGTCTTGAGCGGCGGCCGGGCGGTCGACGCGCACCCGTGGTCGGCGCTGTTCGCCAACCCGTTCTTCTGGGCCGAGTACGTGCACATGTACTTCGCGGGGTACATCGTGTGCGGGTTCTTGATGGCCGGGGCGTACGCGTGGGCGTTCCTGCGCGGGCGGCGCGGGCGGTACGAGCGGACCGCGCTGGGCATCTCGCTGACCGCCGCGGCGGTGGCGTCGCCGCTGCAGGTGGTGGTGGGCGACTGGGCGGCCCGGGACGTGGCGGTGTATCAGCCGGTCAAGCTGGCCGCGATGGAGGGACTGGCGACGACCACGCGGGGCGCGGCCGAGCACCTGCTCGGCTGGTACAACGGCCACGCGGTGGTGTGGGGGATCGAGATCCCGCGGCTGCTGTCGCTGCTCGCGTTCCATAATCCGAACGCCACGGTCAAGGGGCTGTCCATCGTGCCGCTGGCCGACCAGCCGCCGGTCAACGTGGTGCGGTTCGCGTTCCAGACCATGGTCGGGATCGGGACGCTGCTGGCGTTGCTCGGACTGGTCTGGCTGTACGTACGGGTGCGGCGGCGCTCGTCTTTGGGCCGTTGGTTCTACTGGGCGGTCCTGGGCGCCGGGCCGCTGTCGGTGGTGGCGCTGATCGCGGGCTGGATCACCACCGAGGTGGGCCGGCAGCCGTGGATCGTCTACGACGTGATGCGGGTCGACGCTTCGGTCACCGGGGCGCACGTCATCCCGTACGGCTACGGGGCGCTGTGGCTGGTGTACCTGTTCCTGGGTTTCGCGGTGGTCTGGATCTTGCGGCGGTTCAGCCGGGTGCCGCTTCCTTCGTCCGGGGCTGACGATGCTGGCTGACGTGCCGATCGTGTTCATCCTGATCGGGATCACCGCGTACACGGTGCTGTCCGGCGCGGACTTCGGCGCGGGCATGTGGACGCTGATCCCGGGCGGCGGGCGGGCTTCGGCGGCTTTGACGCGGGATCACACCAGGCACGCCATCGGGCCGGTGTGGGAGGCCAACCACGTCTGGCTGATCTTCGTGCTGACCGTGGCCTGGACGTGTTACCCGGTGGCGTTCGGGTCGATCGTGTCCACGCTGACCGTGCCGCTGCTGGTGGCGGCGATCGGGATCATCTTCCGGGGCACGACGTACGCCCTGCGTTCGGTCCTGGACCGCGGCGGAGTTTCCCTGGTGGAGAAGGTGTTCGCGCTGTCCTGCGTGCTGACCCCGTTCGCGCTGGCCACGGTGGTGGGCGGGATCGCGACCGGGCGGGTGCCGGTCGGCAACGCGCGGGGCAACCTGATCACCTCCTGGCTCAACCCGGTCTCGGTCCTGGCCGGGGTGCTGGCCGTGTTCTTCTCCGGGTACCTGGCCGCGGTCTACCTGGCGGCCGACGCCCGTCGCCTGTCCGAGCCGACCCTGGCGCGGGACTTCCGGCTGCGGGCACTCGGGGCCGGGGCGGTGGCCGGGATGCTGGCGGTGGCGGGGCTGCTGGTGGTTCATGCTTCGGCGCCCCGGTTGTGGCACGGGCTGACCTCGGGGGCCGGGCTGGCCCTGGTGATCATCAGCGGGGTGGCGGGCGCCTTGACTCTGGTCCTGGTGTGGCGGTCGTGGTTCGGGGCGACGCGGGCCTCGGCGGCGCTCGCGGTGGCCGCGGTCATCGCGGGCTGGGCCGCGGCCCAGGAGCCTGCGCTGCTGCCCGGGCTCACCGTCCAGGCCGCCGCGGCCGACCGGGCCACGCTGATCGCCACCATCATCGGCGTGGCGGCCGGAGCGGTCGTGCTGGTGCCGTCGCTGGCGCTGTTGTACTCGCTGGTGCTGCGGGGGCGCCTGGACACTACTGGGGTCGCGGCACCTGGAGTGGATCCTGGGGCTTCTAGGGCTCTTGGGGCTCCTGGGGCGGCCGTCCCGGGCCGGCGCGGTCCGCGGCCGGCTGGTGCGGGCCGACGCGGTGCGGGTCGGAGTGGTGCGGGCCGACGCGGTCCGCGGCTGTCTGGTGCGCGGCTGGCCTGGGGGTTCGCCGGCGGGACGCTGGTGACCGGAGTGGGCCTGCTGGTCTTCGCCGGTCCGGTCTGGGCGCTCGGGATCGGGGCGCTGTCGCTGCTGGCCTGCGCGGTAACCGTCTTCGCGCTGGCCGCGGTTCCGGACTGAGTCCTGCGGAGCTGACCGCGGCGGGACGTCATTGTTGCTTCGGCTAACCATCGTGAGACGTAGCTGGGACCGGATCGAGATATGTCGGTCCTAGGGGTTAGTGGTAGTCAGCCCTAATCTTGGGGTATCTAGCGGCTAGCGGGGCGCCCAAACCCTGCCTCGAATGGGCCTCGAAGTGGGTGCGGAGGTTGACGATGCGACGCCTGTGGATGTCTGCTCTGCTTGCGCCGGTCCTGGCGCTGGCGGTACCGGCCGTGGCCATGGCCACGCCGTCGGCACCAGCGGAGCGGACGGCGCCAACGGCCGCGACGCGGGTGCTGCAGGTCGGCCAGCACAGCTCGGCGGTCAGGAAGCTGCAGCGGCGGCTGGCCGCACTGCACTATTACCCGGGTGCCATCAACGGCGTCTTCAGCACCGACACGCTCGAGGCCGTATGGGCGTTCCAGGAGGTCCAGGGGCTGCCGGGTGAGGACTTCGTCAGCGCCGCGATGCAGCGGGCGCTGAACCATCCGCGGGCGCCGCGGGTCCTCGACCGGGCCGCCGGGTCCAACCGGATCGAGGTCAACCTCGGCATCGAGGTCCTCGTCCTGTACAAGCACAACCAGATTCAGCTGATCAGCCACGTGTCGTCCGGCGGCGGCTACTACTTCTGCTCCCCCGGCGGCGGTTGCGGTGTGGCCGTCACCCCGACCGGCAACTTCCGGACCGGCGTGTTCCTGCCCGGCTGGGTCCAGGTGCCGCTCGGCGAGATGTACAACCCGGTGTTCTTCATCGCCACCGCGTACGCCATCCACGGCGACACGGACGTGCCGCTGGCGCCGGTCTCGCACGGCTGCGTCCGGATCCCGATGGACATCGCGGCCTTCTTCCACACCCTGGTCAAGGTGCCGGGCGAGCCGGTGATCGTCCGGCGCTGACCGGGCGTTCTGCGTTGGGCGTCCGGCGTCCGGCGTCCGGCGTCCGGCGTCCGGCGTCCGGCGTCCGCGTTCCGCGGGCCGGCGGTCTAGCGGGCTGGCTCGGGTGCGGACGGGCCGGCGGGCTCGGCCCGGTGGACCATGGCCAGTGAGCGGGACAGCTGAATACAGCCCACGGCGACCGCGAGCACCGCGGCGATCTCGACCACCAGTAGCCAGCCGCCGGTCTGCACGTTCTCGCCGTAGATGGTTACCCCGTACGACGCGCTGATCAGCGCGTCGCCCAGGGTCAGCGGCGGCTGGACGGCGACCAGCATCCCGGCCTGCAGGCCGTTCTGCAACAGGAACAGCGCGCCGACCCCGGCCACGGCGGTCGCGTACAGCTGCCACGAGCCGAAGAACGCCCCGGCGCCCTTGGGCAGGACCGCCACCGCGCTCTTCATCAGCGTCGCGGTCAGCGCGTAGCCGCAGGCGGCCGCGAGCCCGAGTGCCGCCGCCCGGGCGTTGCCCCGGGTCCGGACGCCGATGGTGATCACCACCGCCTCGAACACTGCGGTCACGATCAGCGCGGTGACCCACACCTTGGTACTGGCCTGGTCGGTCCCGCCGGACGGGTCGGCGGCGGCCAGCCCGGCCCCCAGGCTGACCGTGACCAGTCCGACCGCCAGCCAGGTGGTCAGGGGCAGCGGGCGCTTGTTCACCCGGCTGGCCACCAGCAGCGTGAAGGGCAGCTCGATGATGAAGATGGGCTGCACCAGCGCCACCGGGCCGCTGGCCAGCGCGGTGGCCTGGCACAGCGCGGCCAGGATGACCATCGCGATCCCGGCCAGCCAGACCTTGCGCCTGATCAGGTAGGCGAACAGCGACAGGTGCAGGGCGCGGTCCGGCGGCGCGGTCGCGGCAGCCATTCGCTGCAGGACCGACGCCAGGCCATTGAACAACGCCGTGAGCAGCGCGAACAGAACCGACACCACCGCGGCATCCTAGCTTGAGGCTCGGCGATGCGGAAACCGGGGTAGCCGCCTGGTTTGACCAGAACCACGCGAGCTCGGGGTTTGCCCAGGTCAGAGAGGGGCGATCAAGATCGCTGGCCGACGTAGCTGCCGCGTTTGGCGACGGTGAAGATGAGGCCGTTGTCGCGGAGCAGTTGCAGGGCGTGCAGCACCGTGTCGCGGCCGACGCCGTACTGCTGCTGCAAGGCCTTGACCGACGGCAGCGGGCCGGTTCGCCACTGCCCGGCCTCGATCAGGCGGGTCAAAATGGCCGCAAGCTGCTGGTATGCGGGCTCGGGCAAATCGTGGCGAACCACCTCAAGTGCGGTCACGAGGAAAACTTAGCACCGATGAAACGACCAGGTCATATATCTGGACTGGTCTGATCTGATCTGATAGCGTGATCTTGAATCCCAGAGGGGGGATGACAGCCCCGGTACCAGCTCCCACTCCCAGGTACCGGGGCTGTTCAACACCCAGGTCCGCCCGCTCAGCAGGCGGCTGACCCGGAGTGAAACCGCGATTTCGGCGCACTGGAAGGTGCTGAAACCGCGATCTGGGGTATTCACTTGGCCGAAGCAGGCGACCACGGCCGGCGCGAGGGTGGTGAAACTGGCAATCCACCACACCCAAGGGTGGTGGAACCCGGGTTTCACCACCCTAGGCCTCTCATTGGGCAGCAGGAGGCGTTGCTGGCGGGGGTGATGGGGCCGGCGGGCGTTATTGGGGGTCTACGCGGAAGATGCGGAGTTGGAGGGCGAGGGTGGCGTAGTAGCCGACTAGGGTGGACAGCTCCACTAGGGAGCGTTCGCCCAGGGTGGAGACGGCGCGGTCGTATTGATGGTCGTCTAGGTCGGCGGGGCCGGTCAGGGAGCGTACGGTCTGGTAGGCGACTTGTTCCTGCTCGTCGGTGAAGGCGGGGTCGGAGCCGGTGCGCAGGGCCTCGATCTCCGGGTCGGACAGGCCCGCCTCGCGGGCGATCGGCTCGTGCGAGTCGCGCTCGTAGGCGCTGTTCCAGGCCTGGGCCACGACCAGGATGGCCATCTCCCGGATCCGGGGGCTCAGCTCGGTGCGGAAGCGGATCGCGGCACCGAGCTCCTGCAGGGCATGGCCGACTTCGGGGGCGTAGAGCATGGCGTTGAACGGGCCGGCCAGGCCGCCGGCGCCGGTGTCGAGCTGGACGGCGCGCGGGCCCTGGCCGCGCGGGCCGCTGAGGATCTCCCGGTACAGGCCGACCTGTTCCGGTGTCATCGTGTCAGATGACAGAGCAGCAAGACGCATCGAGCCTCCTACGTAGCGGGGGAAGGGAACGACCGGGAACTCCGGGCGGCCAGGACGGCGGCGAGGGCCACCGCGGCCAGGAGCACCAGCGCGATCACCAGGGGATAGACGATGTTCGCGTGCAGGACGAGCACGGCGCCGGCCAGCGCGCCGACGAACATGGCGGCCACCGAGATCACGCGGCGGGCGGCGTGCGAGCCGGTCGCGCCGGCGATCGGGCTGTCCGCGGCGATACCGGTGATGGTGAGGGTCAGCACGGTGGTGGTCAGGTCCGGGACGGCCAGCTTGCGCGCGGTGGCGTTCTGCACGCCCATGGTCAGCGACAGGACCACGATCAAGGCGTAGCGCAGGCCGGCGGGCATCGGGGTGGCGGTCAGCGCGGTCATGGTCACCGCCTCGGCCACGATGACCGCCTCGATGCCCGCGGTGATGCCGAGTAGCAGTTCGCGGCGGCCCCCCGGAGACCGGCCAGCGGACGCTGCTAGCGACCGGCCCAGGCGCCCCCCGGCCAGGGCGCCCAGGGCGAAGCAGGCGATCGCGATGACCGACGCGAGCACGGAGAACCCGCGGACGCCGGCCAGCGCGAACGCGAAGAACACCACGTTGCCGGTCATGTTGGCCACGAAGACATGCCCGAGGACCAGGTAGCTGAACGAGTCGACCAGCCCCGTGACCACGGTCAACACCACCAGCAGCGGCGGCAGCAGGCCGTCCTTAGCCGCCCGGGGCGGGGCGACCGTTTGCCTGGCGTCGGCCAGGAAGGCACTCATCCACGGGTAACTGCCCACAGAACCTGATCATGCACCACGGACCGTCCGGAATGTGCGCACGGCTCGCGGACGGCCCCCCGGGGGACGAGCCGTACAGGTCA
The DNA here is from genome assembly GCA_963787645.1 of uncultured Actinomycetes bacterium. Taxonomy (GTDB): domain Bacteria; phylum Actinomycetota; class Actinomycetes; order Streptosporangiales; family Streptosporangiaceae; genus Palsa-504. The sequence goes on from CAWBDS010000011.1 coordinate 700,410, forward strand.
AGCCTGTCCCTGTGCGCCTCGGCGGGAGAGGACATCGATGAGCGCCGCCGCCAGCAGCACCGCGGCAACCACGACGTCGATCCACTGGCTCGACACCCCTAGCAGGTACAGACCGTTGTAGATACCGCCGATGACCAGGCCGCCCAGCACGCCGTGGATGGTCTTGCCCCGGCCGCCGAACAGGCTGGTGCCGCCGATGACCGCCGCGGCCACCGCCAGCAGCACGTAGTTGTTCGCGGCCTTGATGATATTGGTGGTCAGCGAGACCTGCCACGAAGCGAACAGCACGCCAGCGATCCCGGAGATCACGGCGGAGATGATGAAACACCAGGTTCGGATCCCGGGCAGGCTGACCCCGGCTCGCCGTGCCGCCTCGGGGTTGCCGCCGATGGCGTACACGTAGCGGCCGAAGCGGGTGCGCTGCAGCAGGATCGTCGAGGCGCCGAGCACGACCAGGACGATCGGAATGATGTAGGGCACGCCCTCGATCGTCCCGACGTGGGCCCGGTTGACGTTGCAGATGGCGACGAGCACGATGCCCGCCACCACCATGAGCACGATCTTCAGCGCGGTGAGGACTCGCGGCGGAGCCTCCAGGCCGTGGCGGCGCTTGGTGGCGTCCCGCAGCCAGAGCCCGGTGGCAGTGGCTCCGACGATCACGACCAGCAGGATCCAGCTGACCGTCGGGTTGAACGCCCCCCAGAAGATGTTGTAGAGGACGAGCTCGTTTTTGTACTGGGAGTTGCCGATACCGACCAGGCTCCCGCCGAGGACGATGATCGCCACGCCCTCCAGGATCAGCAGCCCGCCCAGGGTCACGATGAACGACGGCATCTTCAGCCGGGCTACGAGCGATCCCTGGATGGCGCCGACCGCGGCGCTAGCGATCAACGTCACGATGATCGCCGCCCACCACGGCCAGTTCGCGCCGGCCGGCTGCACCAGTTCGGCGACCACGACGCTGGCCAGCCCCATGACCAGGCCGACGGACAGGTCGATCTCGCCGAGGAGCAGGGCGAAGATCTCCGCGATGGCCAGCAGCATGTAGATGCTGCTCTGCTCGAAGAGGTTAACCAGGTTCTGCGCCGACAGGAACTTCGAGTTCGCGACCTGGAAGCTGATGGCGACCACCACGATGGCCAGGACCACGGGCAGCACACCGCTGTTGCCGCCGCGGACCCGGGCCCACGAGGCCCGCAGATACTGGCCCAGCGACTGGGCGATGAGCTCGGGCGGGACGTCGGCCGCGGCCTCGTCGGCAGCGGTGAGGTCGGTCGCCGTCGTGGCGTCCGTCGCCTCGGCCGGGGTCGCGCTAGAGTCCGCCGGCACTTCAGACACGGGCACTTCAGACACGGGTCACGCTCCCAGTACCGCGCCTTGACAGCACGTCAATCAGCACCGCGGCGAGGAGCACGGCGCCCGGCAGGATGTATTGCAGCGGCGTGGACAGGCTACCCAGGTTGAGCAGGGACACGCCGTAGGCGATGCCGCCGATGAGCAGGCCGCCGAGAACACCGTGGAGGGCCTTACCCCGGCCGCCGAAGAGGCTGACCCCGCCGATGACGGCGGCGGCGACGGTGTACAGGACGAGCTGACCGGGGTCGGCCGTATTGGTGCTGTACTCACCGTAGAAAAAGGCGCCGAGCAGGATGCCGCCGAGTCCGGCGGTCGCCGAGCACAACGCGAAGGCCCAGGTGCGCATGCCGGCCAGGCTGACGCCGGCGCGGCGGGCCGCCTCGGGGTTGCCGCCGATGGCATACAGGTAGCGGCCGAAGCGGGTCCGCTCGAGCACGAGCGTCCAGACGGCCGCCACGACGATAACGATCGGGATCACCCACGGAAGTCCCTGCACCGTCCTGATGGTGGTGCCGCGGTTGACATTGCAGACCAGCACCACACCTACCCCGACGAGCGCCAGCAGGACGATTCTCAGTATCGTCACGCTCTTCGGCGGAGCGACCAGGCCCTGGCGTCGTCTAGTGGCCGCGCGCAGCCACAGGGCCGCGCCGATGCCTCCGACGACCACTACCAGAAGTATCCAGCTGGCCAGCGGGGTGATCTCCCCCTGGACCAGGTCGTAGATGACGCGCTGATCGACCTGCGAAGTGTTCAGGTTCACGGAACCGTCGGCGCCGCCGAGGACGACGACGAGGATTCCCGAGAAAAGCAGGAACCCGCCCAGGGTCACGATGAAGGACGGGACCTTGAGCCGGGCACTCAGCGTCCCTTGGAGGGCGCCGAACACGCCGCACGCGACGAGCGCGGCGATTATGGCCGCCCACCACGGCCAGCCCGCCCCGGGTTGCTGGACCAGCTTGAAGGCGATCACCCCGCCGATAAGGGCGACCGCGCCGACCGAGAGGTCGATCTCCGCGATGAGCAGGACCAGGGTCTCGGCTATGGCCAGGATCATGTATACGGTGCTCAGCCCGAAGATATACACCAGGTTACTGGGCCGTAGGAAGGCGTGCTCGGGAGTGATGATCTGGAAGACGACGGCGACCACCACCATGGCCAAGATCACGGGCAGGACGCCGCTGTCGCCACCGCGGACCCGGAGCCACGAGGCCCGCAGATACTGGCCCAGCGACTGGGCCAGGAGCTCAGGCGGGACGTCGGCCACGGACAGATCGGGGGCGGCGACGAGCTCGGTTGCCTCGGTTTCCGTCTCGGCACCCACCGTCTCGGCCGACGTCCGGCCCGGATCCGTGGTCTCGGGGAGTTCCTGGTCGGGGCCCATGGGCTCAGCCTTCGCCACGGGCTGAGCCGGCAGGCTCGGACGGCCGCCCGTTGGCGGCGCCCGTCGTCATGTACTCCACCACGCTCTGCCGGTCGAAGCCTGCGGCCGGCGCGTCGGCCACCATCCGTCCCAGGTACAGCACCGCGATCCGGTCCGCGACCTCGAAGATGTCGTTCAGGTTGTGGGAGATGACCATCACGGCCAGCCCCCGATCCCGGAGCCGTTTAATCAGGTCCAGCACCTGGCGGGTCTGCACCACGCCGAGGGCGGCGGTGGGCTCGTCCAGCAGCACCAGCTTGGAGTTCCACATCACCGCCTTGGCCACCGCGACCGACTGCCGCTGACCTCCGGAGAGCGAGGCCACCGGCTGGCGGATCGAGCGCACCGTGGTCACCCGAAGGGTTTTCAGGGTCTCGGCTGCCGCTAGTTCCATCGAGTCCTCGTCGAGCAGGCCGCGCCGCAGCCGTTCCCGGCCGAGGAACATGTTCTGGACGATGTCGAGGTTGTCGGCCAGCGCCAGATCCTGGTAGACGGTCTCGATGCCCAGCGCGGAGGCGTCCCGGGTGCTCCGGATGTGCACCGGTTTCCCCTCGAAGATAATCTGGCCGTGGTCCGGCTGGTGCGCGCCGGCGATCGTGCGGGTGAGTACCGACTTCCCGGCCCCGTTGTCCCCGCACAGGCCGGTCACCTTACCCGAGTACAGGTCCAGGTTCACCCCGTAGAGCGCCTGCACCGGCCCGAAGTGCTTGTCGATGCCCCGCATGCTCAGCAGGGGCTCCGCGTCGTCCCCGCCGCTGCTCGCGCCTTTCGGGGCCTCGTTCAGCTCAGTCATCCTCAATACCCGTCAGTAGCGTTGCCTGAGGCACAACTATGTCATGACCTGGGGAACCTCAACAGAACCCGTCGAGGTTCCCCAGGTCAGCTGGTTACTTGATGCCGGCTGCGCTGCAGGCGCTCGCGCCCGCGATCGCGCAGATGGCCGAAGCCGTGTCGAAGTTGTCCTTGACGACGGTCGACTCCATGTTGGCCTTGGTCACCCACGTGGCCGACAGCAGGGACGCCGGCTCGGTGATGCTCGTGTCAGCCGAGTCCGTGGCCGTGCCGTTGAGCAGGGCCGGAGGCACCTTCTGGCCGGCCAGCAGGATCGTGGCCACCGATACGGCGTCCTGGACCTCCTTATAAACCGGCTTGTAAACGGAGCCGCACTGGTAGCCCTCGAGGATCCAGGCCATGCCCTGCGCCGTGGCGTCCTGACCAGTGGTCGGGATGGTGTGGGGCTTGACCCCGGCCCCCTTGAGGTCGGTGATCACCGCGTTGGCGAGCCCGTCATTGGCCTCGATGGTGGCGTTGATCTTCGGGTTGGCGGTGAACGCCTGCTGGAAGATGGTGCCGCCCTTGGTGTTGTCCCAGCCGGGGGCGAAGTTCTCGGCCACCAGCGTGGCGCCGTCAGCGGTGCCCTTCGCGCCCGCGGCGACCGACTTGGCCGCCTGGTTGAAGACCACCTTGTTGTAACCCGTGGCGAAGGCGATCGCGTTGGGGTCGGTGTCCTCGCCGCCGTTCAGGACGTAGACCTTCGGGCTCTTGATGCCCCAGGACGTGAGGCACGCGTTGAAGCCCGTGCCGATCAGCTCACCCACCGCCTCGCCGTTGAAGCTGACGTAGTAGGTGTTCGTGCCCTGGAAGATGGCGCGGTCGTAGGCGATCAGGATGACGCCCTTTTGCTCCGCGAGCTTCGCGATCGCGACGCCAGTCGGGCCGTCGAGCGGGCACACGATCAGGACCTTGGCACCCAGGTTGATGTCGGCGGTCGCGTCGCTCAGCTGGGTCGCGTCGCTGCCCTGCGCGTTGTCGATGCGGAACTCCGACGAGGTGAATCCGGCGGCGGCGAAGGCTTGCTTGAAGTACGGCGCGTCGAAGTCAACCCACCGCGTCGATGACGTGGTGTCGGGCAGGACCACGCCCACCTGCAGGCTGCTGGCGCCCTTGGTCCCGGCCTGGGCCAGCGACTTGAACTGGCTCATCGTCGACGCGATGTCAACGGTGAAGGAGTTGATGCTCACGTTCGGAACCGTGGTCGAGCCTGCCGCCGACGACGAGCCCGATGAGGCGGGCGCGCTCGACGAGGTCGAGCTTGAAGCCGAGGACGAACAGCCCGCCGCCGCCAGGGCAAGGGCCGCTGCGACAGCCACCCAGCCCACTCTAGGGAAGCGCCGGAACGTGCCGCCTTGCGTACGGGAGTACCGACCTCCCTCACTTCTGTTATTCATTCGAATTCCCATACCCTTTCGCCCGAATGTACCCGAATAAGCCGACCGGGACACCGGTGCAGTAGCGGTGTCCCTTCGGAGGGAAGTTAGTGCATTCGACATTAGAAATCCAGAGCCGAAAGTTCTCCCGTCAGCAGAACGTCCGTCCTCGTGCGGCAATCCGCCCGGTGATGATGTCGAATTGCGGTCACCTTACGCCCGACGCGACTTCCTCCCCAGACGCTCATCCGCCGGATAGAACCCGACCAGCAGCCACTATCCGGACACGGCCGCTGACGTACGGCCACTCGGATCATTACGTACCACCTCGCGTAGTAATGACGGACCACACGATCACACGCAGGCAAGCTAGACGTCACCGCATGCCTGGCACGAACGCAGCCCAGCGTCCTAAGTGCCACCATAGAGTTTCCGGAATTAACATAGCCTTAACATCGGCGCCGACCCGTGAAGATACCGTTAACGGCCAGTTCGGCTGTAACGCAATTGTGATCCGAGTGTGACCCGAAATTGCAATTCAGGTCATTCGGAGGCCAGGCGATAGCCGGCCCGCGGCTGGGTCAGGATGAGCGGGGCGCTGTCGTCCGCTTCAAGCTTGGCCCGCAGCCGCCGGACATAGACGCGCAGGTATTCGGTCTCGGTCTCGTAGCCGTGACCCCAGACCCGGCGCAGCAGGTGGGCGTGGGTGAGCAGCTTGCCCCGGTTGACGGCGAGCTCGCGCAGCAGGGCGAACTCGGTCGGGGTCAGGTGCACCGGCTGCCCGTTGCGCCGGACCTGCTGCAGGGCCAGGTCGATGATGATCTCGCCGACCACGATGACCGGGGAGGCCTGCTGCTCGGTGGGGACGACGGGCCGGGTCCGGCGCAGCGTCGCGGCGATCCGGGCCAGCAGTTCCTCGATGCTGAACGGCTTGGTCAGGTAGTCGTCCGCGCCCATGTGCAGGGCGGTCACCTTGTCCCGCTCGCCGCCGCGGGCCGAGACCACGATGATCGCGACCGGGGAGCGCTCGCGGATCTGGCGGCACAGCTCGAAACCGTCCGCCTCGGGCAGCATCAGGTCGAGGAGCACGATGTCCGGGTCTTCGGTCTCGAGCAACTGCAGGGCGCGCATGCCGTCCACGGACACGATGGTGTCGAACCCGCGCACGGCGAGGTTGGACCGGATCAGGTCGACGATGTTGGGATCGTCCTCCACCACCAGGGCACAGGTCTTGCGCGCGTCCTCAGTCGTCGTCACCGTCGCGGTCTCTCTCGCTCGTGGCGGGCAGGTAGACCTGGAAGCAGGTTCCCTTGGGCAGCGGGGTCAGCTCGATTCGGCCGCCGTGGGCCTGCACGATCCCCTTGGCGATGGACAGGCCGAGGCCCGTGCCTGCGCTCTTGCGGTGGTCGTCGCCAAGGCCGGCGACGTTGCCCGGGAGGGCGCGGGAGGGTTCGAACGGAGCGGCCGCCAGTTCGGGCGGCATGCCCACGCCGTCGTCCCGCACGCTGATCACCACCTCGGACGTCCCGTAGTCGGCGGTCACGTGCACCGGGGTACCCGGCGGGTTGTGGCGCGACGCATTGTTCAGCAGGTTCACGAAAACCTGCTCCATCCGGTCGTGGTCGGCCCACACCACGGGCAGGCCCGCGGCGCAGGCCAGCTCGACCAACGCGGCGCTGGCCGGCGGCAGGCAGGCGATCGCGGCCTCGATCACCAGCCGGATGTCGCACCAGTCCCACTGCAGGCGAATGGTGCCCGACTCGATCGCGGAGAAGTCCAGCAGGTCATCGACCAGGCGGCCCAGGCGGGCCGACTCCGCGGCGATCCGGTCCAGGAAACGCTGCTGGGACTCGCGATCCCAGGTCACGTCGGGCTGCATCAGGCTGGACGCGTAGCCCCTGATGGCGGTCAGCGGGGTACGCAGTTCATGGCTCATCCGGGATAGGAACCCGCGCTGCAGCTCCCGGGACCTGCGCAGGGCGGCCGCCTCCTGGTGCGCGTGACCGACCTCCTCGCGTTCCAGGGCCAGCCGCAGGGAGTGCGCCGCGTCCTCCAGCAGCGCCGTCTCCTCCTTGGTCGGCGGCACCCGCCGCCAGCTGGCCAGCAGCATGGTGGGGCCGCCGGCGGCCAGGAAGGTCACCGCCCGCACGCGATGCCGCCGGCTGCTGGCCAGCTGGCGGGCCACCCCGTCGGGGAGCGCAGCGCCCAGCGCGCTCTCGGCGATGTCGCGCATGGACTGGGTAGCCGACGACCAGTCGGTGCCCTGCGGTCCGACGAAGGCGCGCCAGCGCGCGGGCTGGCCAACCGGGTGGGTGATCAGCGCGACCTCGTGGGCCTGCAGGCCACGGTGCAGCGACTGGACCGCGATGGACAGCCCCTCGGCGACCGGGACCGGGCCGGCCAGCGTCTCCAGCATCTCGCGGATCGTCTCGAGCACCCGGTTCCTGGTGGTCACCTGGTCCAGCAGCCGGTCCCGCTCGATGGCGCTGGCGGCGTAGCCCGCGTAGACGGTGACCAGGGCGAGCTCGTCGCGGGCCGGCGCGCCGTGCTCGGCCCGGAACACGGTGATCACGCCGGACAGGCCGCCAGGCCCGAGCACCGGAACCGACCACGAGCTGGCCACATTGGCCGCCCTGGCCAGGTCACGGAAGCTGCCCCAGGCCGCACCCGGCCGGACGCTATCGGCGATGAAGGGCCGTTCGTCCGCCGCGGCCATGCCCACCGGGCCGCCCGCGGGCCCGAACGGCAACCGGCTCCACGGGTCGAGCTGGCCGGCCTTGAAGCCCAGCGATGCGGCGCAGTGCAGGATCTTGTCGCTGACCAGGTGGATGCACAGCCGCTCGCTGCCGAGTGCCGCGCCCAGCGCGGACAAGATCAGCGGCAAGCTGGACGCCGGGTCGGCCGAGACCAGCCGGTCGGTGAGCCCGTGCAGCCGGGTCAGCTGCTCGCGGGCGGAGGAGCCGCCGGCTGGCCGGAGATCAGCGCCACCACGTCATCGGGATGGGCGTCGGCCGTCCGCAGGTCACCCGCGATCCGGCCCTGCCGCAGCACCACGATCCGATCGGCCAGCCGGAACATCTGCTCGATGTCGTGGCAGGCCAGCAGGATCGTGGTGCCCTGCTCGCGCAGGCCCGCTATGAGCTCTTCGACCTGGGCTTCTTCCTTCACGCCGAGTGCGGCCGTGGGCTCGTCCAGGGCCAGCAGCCGCGGCTTGCGGGCCATGGCCTGCGCCATCGCCACCAGCTGGCGCTGCCCGCCGGACAGCGAGCGGACGTTGCGCGTCGTGTCGCTGATCGGGATGCGCAGCGAGGCCAGCAGCGACGCGACCTCGCTGTGGAAGCGGGTCTCCGACATCAGCAGCCGGGGCCGCTCCCGGCCGAGCATGATGTTGGCCGCGATGTTCAGGTTGTCGCACAAGGCCAGGTCCTGCCAGACCACCGCGATCCCCTGCTTGACCGCCGCGGCCGGGTCGGCCGGCATGCGCCGGCCCGCGAAGAAGACCTCGCCACTGGCCGGGACCACGTCCCCGGCGATGCAGCGGACCAGCGTGGTCTTGCCCGCCCCGTTCTCGCCGGCCAGCGCGACGAGCTCACCGGTCCGCACGCTCAGGTTGACGTGGTCCAGGGCGCGGAGCTGGCCATAGCTGACGCTCAGCCCCGAGACGGTCAGCAGCGGCCCGGCGTCGGCCCGGCCGACGTCGACGCGCGGCCCCGCCTCGGCGCGCGGGGGCGCGTCAACCCGACCAGCTACCATCACGAACCCATTCTGGCAGCAATCAGGCGCGGCGGATCGGTGCGGCGTTATACAACTTGAACTGGTACCGGGGCCCGCACCACGGCCCGTTCCGTCGAAAATTGGGAGGTTACGGTGCTGGTCGCGTTTTCGATCACGCCGATCGGGGCCGGGGAAGGGGTCGCCGCGGAGGTCGCCGAGGCGGTCCGGGTGGTGCGGGAGAGCGGGCTGCCGAACCGGACCGACGCCATGTTCACCACCATCGAGGGGGACTGGGACGAGGCCATGGCCGTGGTCAAGCGGGCGGTCGAGGCGGTCGCGGCCCGGGCGCCGCGGGTGAGTCTGGTGCTCAAGGCCGACCTGCGGCCCGGCGTGACCGGAGCGCTCACGGCCAAGGTCGAGGCGGTGGAGCGGCAGCTACGGGATCCCGAGTAGGCGCAAGACGGCGGTGGTGACCGCGGCGGCCAATACCACGACCAGGAACGGCGCCTTGCGCCAGGCCAGGATCCCGCCGACGGATACCCCGGCCGGGCGGGCCAGGCCGGCCAGGTGATGTCCCTCGGTCAGCCCCGTGGTGACGACCAGCGCGGCGAGCAGGATGACCGCGGCCGTCTCCAGCAGGCGTTCGGCCCAGGGCGGGAACGAGATCCGCTGGCGCAGCACCGGGCCGGCCAGCCGGAACGCGAACGTGCCGGCCGACAGCGTGATCAGGCCTGCCGCGAAGAGCGTGGGGTCTTTCACGTTGTTTTCCGGGTTTTTGTGAGAAGGGCGGCGAGGGCAAGCAGTTCGGGCAGGCCGGGAGGCAGGAACGGGGTGGCGGCCAGCGCGATGACGGCGCCGAGGCCGGCGGCCCGCCTGAGCTGACGGTCACGCAGCGCGGGCACGATCAGGGCCAGGATCACGGCCGGGAACATGGCGTCCAGGCCGAACGCGCCGGTGTTCGTGATCACGCTGCCGATCAGCGCGCCGAGGACGGCGCCGGGCCAGCACAGCAGCACGCCCAGGCCGCAGGCCCAGTAGGCGGCGCGCTTGCGGGGCAGGTCCTCCTGGGCCAGGGCGAAGACCACGCTCTCGTCGTTCATCACGTGGCTGCCGAGCAGGCGGCGGGCGAGGCCGGGCCCGGTGACGCCGTTGGGCAGGGCCAGGCCGTAGGGCAGGTGCCGCGCGTTGACCAGCAGGCCGGCCGCGGCCGCGGCCAGCGGGTTGCCCCCCGCGGCGACGATTCCGATGAACAGGAACTCCGACGCGCCGGCCAGCACCAGCACGCTCTGCGCGGCGGGCACCCACAGCGGGAACCCGGACGCGACGGCGATGGCTCCGTAGGACAGGCCGATGAACCAGACGGCCAGGCAGGCCAGGGCGATGTCCCGCAGGGTTCCGCCCGCTAGAGTTCTATATATCGAACTCACGGAGTTTATTATGAACACCGATCCTGGCGTTCGTCAAAGCGAACGCATGGATGATATGCCGAACCATGCCGCTGGCGATGCCAAGGGCGCGCCGCTGGAGCTGATCGCCGCGTCGCTGCGGCGGGAACGGCGGCGGACCGGGCTCTCGCTGACCGAGGTGGCCCGGCGCGCGGGCATCGCTAAGTCCACGCTGTCCCAGCTGGAGTCGGGAACCGGCAACCCGAGCCTGGAGACGCTCTGGGCCATCTGCGTGGCCCTGGACGCGCCGTTCTCCCGGCTGCTGGACCCGCCGCGGCCGCAGGTCCTGGTGATCCGGGCCGACGAGGGGCCCACGGTGTCCGCGGCGCACGCCAACTACCAGGCCACGCTGCTGGCTGCGTGCCCGCCGGGCGCCCGCCGGGACGTGTACCGCATCGCGGCCGAGCCGGGGCACGCGCGCGTGTCGGAGCCGCACATGCCGGGGGTGATCGAGCACGTGGTGCTCAGCTCGGGCCGGGCGCTGGTCGGCGTGGCCGGCGAGCTGGCCGACCTCGGGCCGGGCGACTACATCTGCTACCCGGCCGACGTGCCGCACGTGTTCGAGGCGCGGTCACCGCGGACGCTCGCGGTGCTGGTGTCCGAGCATATCTGAGCCTGCTCAGCTTCCTGAGCTGCTTCCTTAGCTGCGGACGAACGCATCCCCGGTGGTGTCGCCGGCCACGCAGAACGTGGCGGAGGGGCAGGACACCGACATGAGGAAGATGAGGACCGGCCCGTTGAGGGAGTGAGCGGCCTTCGAGTCGATGGTGAGGGGCGCGGTCCAGCTGCTGCCGTCGAAGGTGACCACGTTCCCGCCGCTGCCGTCGACGGCGGCGCAGAAGTTGCTGGCCGGGCACGACACCACCGGCCAGGAGATACCGCCCTCACCCATGGTCAGACCGTTCGGAGTGGCGTTCACCGGCGCGCTCCAGGTGCTGCCGTTGAACGTGAACGCGTTCCCCTTACGATCAAGGGCCACGCAGAAGCTGGCCGACGCGCACGACACGGCCTGCAGGTAGCTGCCCGGGTCGATGGCGGACGGTTTACTCCAGGAGCTGCCGTTGAAGGTGACCACGTTCGGGCCGTAGTCGACGGCGGCGCAGAATCTGGCGCTCGGACACGACACCGTGCTCAGCTGGCCGGCGGGATCGACGGCCGTGGCGGGGCTCCAGGAGGTCCCGTCGAACGTGAACGCGTCCGAGCCGTTGCTGACGGCGGCACAGAAGCCCGGCGACGAGCACGATACCGAAGCCATACCCGTCTGAGGGCCCGGGACAGTACCGCCGGAACTCCACCTGGTGCCGTTGAACACGAAGGTGGCCGAGTCCCGGGCGTCCACGGCCATGCAGAAGCGGGCGGTCGGGCAGGACACGGAATCGGGCTCGCCGAGCTCGCCGGCGGAGGAAGGTAGCCTGGCGGGCTGGCTCCACGTGGTTCCGTCGTAGGTGGCCGCGTAACCCGATTCGAGCACGGCCATGCAGAAGCTCGCGGACGGGCAGGACACTGAGGTCGGGTTTTCGCTGGCCTGGCTGTGGTCGAGGTGCACCGGCGCTCCCCAGGCCGGCGCGGTGCCGCCGGATGAGGTGCCGGTCGGCGAGCCGCTGCACCCGGTAGCTGCGCCTGCTAGCAGAACGGCTACGCAAACGAAGATTATGGTTATCTGTCTCGTCGCCACCGTCACAGGGCCTCGGCGGGGATCTGGTTGATGAGGGCGGTCAGGCCGGTTTCGTCGAGCAGGTCGGCGGGGCGCACGGTCACGTCGTCGGCGACGTAGTGGAAGGCGGCGCGGACCTGGTCCACCGGTACCCCGGCCAGCGTCGCCCAGGCCAGGCGATAGGCGGCGAGCTGGACGGAAACGGCGTGACGTTCGGCCTCGGAGGCGGGCGGGCGACCGGTCTTCCAGTCCACCACGTCGTAGCCGCCTTCGGGGGCGTCGGCGAACACCGCGTCGATGCGGCCGCGCACCAGCCGGTCGCCGACCAGGGTCTCGAACGGTACCTCGACGGCCCGGGGCCACCGTTCGGCCCACTGGCTGTGCTCGAACCGGGCCCGGAGCTGGCTCAGATCCCGGTCGTCGGGGCCTGTCCTGCCTGCCTGGCCTGCCTCGCCTTCCTGGCCTGCCTCGCCTTCCTGGTCCGGCTCCTCGGCCAGGCCGAACAGGTCGACGTCGTCGATGAGTCGTTGCTGGCCGTAGCGCTGTTCCAGCCACTCGTGGAAGGCGGTGCCCTTCCGGGCCTGCCGGGCGGGCGGCCGGGGCATCGGCCGGCGCACCTGCCGGGCCAGCTCGGCGGGGTCCCGGGCCAGCGAGACCAGCGACGACACCGAAAGCCGGGCGGGCAGCTGGACCGGGATGGCGCCGTCGCCGCGGCGCTGGGCGCGCTCGGCCAGCAGCAGCTCGGCGTCCCGGCGCCAGGCCTGGACGAGAAGCTGATCCTCAGGGCTCAGCGCGTCTGTGCTCATCTCGGCGGCTGCTTCCACGGTGGCCGCTTCCCCGGCGGCTACCTTCACGGTGGCCGCTTCCACGGTGGCCGCTTCCACGAGGGCCGCGGCCTCGCGGACCGCCTCGTAGTGCCGGCCGGCGGGGTGGCCGGCCAGTCGGCCTCGTCCACGGTGGCCAGCAACGGGTTCTCCGCGTCCGGCTCCGGCTCGGGGGCCCAGGCGCTGATCTCGGCCACGCGGGACGAGCGGACCTCCTCCAGGAACGGGGAAGGGCCCAGACGGCAGGTGCCCCCCTCGCCCCACCAGTAACCCGAACACCCCACCCAGAACGCCGCCCGGGTGGCAGCCACGTACATCAGGCGACGCTCCTCGGACCGGTCCCGGGCCGCGCAGGCTTCGGTGAAGTCGTCCAGCGAGGCCGGGTCGAGCCCGCGCAGCACGGGCAGGTCGCCCGCGTCGCCGCGCAGGCCGAACGGGATCAGCCGCGGGTTGTCGGTCCACCGGGTCGAGACCCGGGGCCGGGCCGGAAAGACCTGGGACCGCTCCCCCAGGGCCAGGCCGGGCACGAACACGGCCGGCCACTGCAGGCCCTTGGCCGCGTGCACGGTGAGCAGCTTGACCGAGTCCGACTCGCCGACCCGCCCGGTCTCCAGCCCGAACTCTTCCTGCTGAGCCGCGGTCAGGTAGGCCAGGAACGCGCCCAGGGTGGGCTCGGCGCCCTCGCCGGCGAACGCGTCGGCCACGTCGGTGAACGCGTCCAGGTCGGCCCGGGCCGCGACCGGATCGGCGCCCGGCCGCGCGGCGACCTCGATGTCCAGGCCGAGGACCCGCTCGGCTTCGGCGGTCAGGTCGGCCAGCGGCCGCCCGACGTGGGCCCGCAGGCGGCGCAGCTCGCCGGCCAGGGCGTGCATGCGGGCGTAGCCGACCGGCGAGTAGCCGTGCGGATCGCCCAGGTCATCCAGCGCCTCGACCAGGCTGCCGGTTTCGGCGGTCAGGTCGGTGACCGCCTCGGCCAGGGCGTCCTCGAGGTCTTCCTGCTGGTCTCGAGCTGGAGCTGGGGTCGGCCGACCGTCGCCTTCGCCGCGGACCAGGGCCCGGGCACGGCGGCCCAGGGCGACCAGGTCGCGCGGGCCGATCCGCCAGCGCGGCCCGGTCAGCAGCCGGGTCAGGGCGTCCGACGCCCCCGCGTCGTGCAGCACCCGCAGCGTGGCCACCACGTCCTGCACCTCGGGCACGACCAGCAGGCCGCCCAGGCCCACCACCTCGACCGGGACGCCGCGCGCCTCGATGGCGCGCCGCAGCGGCACGAACTGGGACCGCTTGCGGCACAGGACCGCGATATCGGACGGGCGCACGGTGGTTTCCCGGCGGTCCGGCCAGGGTCGCCCGTCGGGGGCCTGGCCGGGACCCAGGGCCAGCAGGCCGGCGATCTGCCCGGCCACCCAGTCGGCCTCGTCGATAACCGTGTCCAGCAGCGCACAGGTGACCGCGCCCCGCTCGCCGCGGTCCGGCGCGGACACCAGCCGGGGCACGTCGGGCGCCTCGTAGCGCAGCTCCTCTTGGACCACGGCGGCCGCGTCCAGGACTCGCGCGGCGTTACGGAAACTGGTCGACAGGACCAGGACCGGCGCCGGACCGGTGGGCGCCGAGGCCCCGAACGGCCGCATCCGCGCCACCACCGGGAAGTCCGCGGTGAACCGGCGCAGGTTGCCCGCACTGGCCCCGCGCCAGCCGTAGATGGACTGGCATGGGTCACCGACCGCGGTGACCGGATGCCCGCCGCCGAACAGCGATCGCAGCAGGACCAGCTGGGCGTGGCTGGTGTCCTGGTACTCATCGAGCAGCACCACGTGGTAGCGGGCCCGCTCGGCCGCGCCCACCTCCGGGTGGCGGCTGGCGATCCGCGCGGCGAGCGCGACCTGATCGCCGTGATCAAGGACCTCGCGGCCCGCCTTGGCCCTGGCGTACTGCTCGACCAGCGGGAGCAGTTGCTCGCGCGCTCGCTGGGTAGCCAATATCTTCCGAACGGACCCTGGTACTCGCCCCGGCAAAGCCCCGAGCTCAGCGGTGAGCCAGCGGCCCACGGTCTTGATGTCCTGGGTTTCGCGCAGATGCTCGGACAGGTCGCCGGCCAGCTCGAGGACGGCCGCGGTCACCGTCTGCGGGGTCCAGATGACCTCATCCATGGGCCCGTCGTAGGCGGCCACGATCTGCGCGGCCAGCTGCCAGGACAGCGCGGGGGTGATCAGCCGCATGGAGGGCTCGAGCCCTTCGCGCAGGGCGTTGTCGCCGACCAGGCGCCCGGCGTAGGCGTGGTAGGTGCCGATCACCGGGTCGCCGCCGAACGGATCCTCGGCGTCGTCCTGCCTGGTGTCGCCGGGCTTGGTGTCGCCGGGCTTGGTGTCGGTGAGGCCCGCGCGGCGCAGGCGCTCCAGCCGGGAGCGGACCCGGTCGGCGAACTCGGCCGCGGCCTTGCGGGTGAAGGTGAGCCCGAGGACCCGGTCCGGCCGGACCATCCCGTTGGCGACCAGCCAGACCAGCCGGGCCGCCATCGTCTCGCTCTTGCCCGAGCCCGCGCCGGCCACCACCGCGAGCGGCCCGAGCGGCGCGCAGATCACCGCCGCCTGCTCCGGGGTCGGCTCGGGCAGCCGCAGCAGGCGGGCCAGCTGCGCCGGGCTGTACACGACCGTGGTCACTCGGTCATTCCAGCAGAGACCACCGACATTTCGCGGCCCGTTGGGCGACCTCGGGTGCGCGACACATTCGTTGGGGTCCCACATCTGGGCAGGTTATGATGGCAGTCTGGTTGTGCTAATCACAATCAGATAAGGGGTGCCCATGACTGAGCCGTCGCTTCCGGAGCTGGAGGCCGAGCGGGACCGCCTGTATGCGCAGCTCAGCACGGTTGGGGACTTCCGGCGCGGGTCGGTGAGCGAGAATTACCGCAAGTGCGGCAAGCCGAACTGCGCCTGCGCTGCGGCGGATCATCCCGGGCACGGGCCGCGGCTCTTGTGGACCAGGTCAGCCGGGAGCCGCAGGACGGTGGGCCGGCAGCTGGCGGCGGCGGAGGTAGCCAAGGTGCGCCGGGAGATCGCCCGGCACGCGGAGTTCACGGCGGCCGTCGGGCAGATCGTCGAGGTCAGCGAGAAAATCTGCGAGGCCCGGCCGGTGGCCGCAACGCAGGCGTCCCTGGTGCCGGAGGGTGAAAGGGGGGGCTCTTCGCCGCGCTCGCGGAAGCCAGGTCCGCCGAGATAGCACGGCTGGCGGCGGGAGCGGCCCGGGCGCTGGGCTGCGACGGCGGGCTCGGGGCCGCCGAGACGGTGCTGCGCGCCGGGCTGCTGAAGCTCGGCGGCAGCATGCTGGGGCAGCTGCTGTCCGCCGACCCCGGCCAGCGCGGCCCGCGGCTGCCCTGCGGCCAGGGACATGAGGCGGAGTTCACCGATTACCGGGACAAGACGTTCGATACAGTGCTCGGCCCGGTCACGCTGCGCCGTGCCTGGTATCACTGCGCGGAATGCGAGCACGGGTTCGCGCCGCGCGATGCCGAGCTCGGCGTCGCGGGCACGTCCTTGTCCCCGGGCCTGGCCGCGATGAACGACATCGCCGCGGCGGCCGGGCCGTTCGCGAAGGCGGCCGGGCTGCTGGAGGACCTGGCCGGGGTCTCGCTGACCGTCAAGCGCGTCGAGCGCGCCGCCGAGGCCAGCGGCGCCGCGCAGTCCGCTGCGGTCCGCGAGCGGTCCGCCGCGATCGCCGGCCGCAAGCTGGTGCCGATGCCGCCGTCCCCGTACCCGGACATGCTCTACGGCGCGATCGACGGCACCGGCGTGACCATGACCGCGAAAGAGACCGCCGGGCGCGACGGCAAGGGCGAGGACGGGCGGGCCCGCACCCGCGAGGTCAAGCTCGCCGTGTTCTTCACCCAGGACGACCTCGACGACGACGGCTACCCGGTGCGGGACCCCGGCTCGGCCAGCTACATCGCCACCTTCGAGCCCGCGTCCGTGTTCGGCGACCTGGTGAAAGCAGAAGGCATCCGCCGCGGCGCCGATCACGTCCGCCAGCTCACCATCCTCGGTGACGGCGCCGCCTGGATCTGGGGCATCGCCGCGGATAAGTTCCCCGCGGCCACCCAGATCGTGGACCTGTTCCACGCCCGCGAGCACCTGAACAGCCTCGCCCGCAGCCTGGAGTTCATGCTTCTTGACCGCAAGGACCAATGGCTCGCCGCCCGCCTGGAAGACCTGGACC
This sequence comes from uncultured Actinomycetes bacterium, assembly GCA_963787645.1. Taxonomy (GTDB): domain Bacteria; phylum Actinomycetota; class Actinomycetes; order Streptosporangiales; family Streptosporangiaceae; genus Palsa-504. Next base: position 717,242 of record CAWBDS010000011.1, read on the forward strand.
ACGGCGACATCGACGGCATCGAGACCGCAGTCCGCGAATACCCCCTCGACGGCGCGAAGAAAGAGGAGGTTCAGAAGGAACTCGGCTACTTCCTGAACAACACGCCCCGGATGCGCTACAAGTGGTTCCGCTCCCGCGGCCTGTTTGTCGGCTTCGGCGTCGTGGAGTCCGGCTGCAAAGCGGTCATCGGCCAGCGCCTCAAGCTCTCCGGCATGCACTGGACCATCACCAGAGCCGACGCCATCACCACCCTCCGCTGCCAGCAGGCCAGCAGACCCGACGACCGCATCTGGCAGCCACGTCACAACCAGGCAGTCCCCGCCTGACCGGCCACACCAGCTAAACGATCTTGCTCACCCGCAAGATGTCGCGACTGGCGCCTGCAGGGGCATTATGGCCTGCCGGCGAGCGCGCCTGGTGCGGGCTGCGAGGACGGCGATCAGCCCGATAAGCAGTACGGCGAATACCGCTGGGGTTATCGTGCCCGCCCAGTCGAAGCCCTGGGCCGGGGGAAGCGGGACCGAGATCGTTATGCCCTGCTGGGCCAGGACCTGCTGGGCCAGCGCGCGCCGGGCCTCGCGCACGGCGAGGCTCGGGCCGGTGCTCAGCGCGTTCGACAGGGCGGCGGCGGCGAGCGGGACGGCCGCGGCGGCGGATGCGGCCATGACAATCCAGGTGCCGACGACGCGGGCTCGCCCCGGGGCGCCGGTGCGTACCGCGGGGACGCGGTCCAGCGGCAGGTCGGTGAGCAGGGCGGTCAGTTCCTTCCCGGTGCAGGCGGCCAGGGCCTGCCCGGATCGCTGCCCGAACTCGTCGGCGGTGATCCGGCCGGCCTGGAAGGCCTCGCTCAGCTCGGACACCGCCCGGTCGCGGTCGGCGTCGGATACCCGCAGGTCGCCGGAGGGAAAGTTCCTAGTCGCGGTCTGCATGACTCATGGTCCTCTCTGCATGGTGCTTGTTCTCGGACGCGCTCTCGGGCACTAGGGCGGCGCAGATGAACCCGATGACCGCGCGCCGGACGGTCTTGTCGTCGTAGAGCGCGGCGTCGCGGTCCTCATGGCGGTGCCAGGCGAACCATGTCGCCAGCTCGCCGATCACCCTCGCCGCTATCGGGAAGTCGGGCGTCGGGCACAGCCGTCCGGTTGCGGTCCGCCGCTGGAGGTACTCCGCCAGGTCGGCGTAGATGCCCCCCCGGCCTCCGCCGAACCAGACGGCTTCCAGGTCGGGCATCTCCGCCGAGCAGCGCTCGACAACCGCGAGCACCGGCCAGGCCCACGCGATCGTGTCGTAGAGCTCCTCGATGATCCCGCGCAGCTCTTCGGCGACGTCAGCGGGCTCGCCCCCGGCCAGCGCCGCCTGCAGGCGGGACGGCTGCGCATCCCGCAGTGCACGCGCGAACAGCGCGACGGTCTGGCCCGGCTCTGGCGTGGGCAGCGGCAGCTCGGGAGCCTCGGGCAGCAGGTCTAGCGCGTAAACGAACACGAGATGGAACAGCGCTTCCTTGGACTCGACATAGGTGAACAGCGAGCCCGCCGACATGCCCGCCCTGGCCGCCACGTCCGCGGTACGGGTGCCGCGGTATCCCAGCCGCCCGAAAATCTCGGTCGCCGCGGTGGCCAGGGACGCCAGCCGCTCACGGGGCGAAGGTCTCGACATACCCCCGATTATTAACTGAGTGAGTCAGTCAGTCAAGTGAACGAACGGCGGCTCGCCCGCGAGCCAGGGCGTCCACCCGGCGCAGCGTGTCGAGGTCCAGCTCCACCTGCCCGGCCGCGAGCCGCCGCTGGGCGGCCCTCAGCGCCTCAAACTCGCCGTCGTCGTGCGCCGAGCCGATGTGCTCGATGTTCCACGACCCCAGCCGGCAGGACCACACGATCTGGACCGCGGTCACCCCCGACGAGGTTTTCACGATGCGAACGTACGCCACCCGACGAGACTACGAGCCACGCCAGGCCTAATGCGCAAATTTCCCGGACTCCACCAGCAAACCAGCAGCTCACAGCGCTACGACCGAGCCGACCCCGCCACAGTGATAAAAGTCGGGTCTGGGCCCACACGTCACAACCAGACAGTCCCCGCCTGACCAGCCACACCAGTTAAACGATCTTGCTCACCCACAAAAATGTCGTGCACCCGGCGACCTCGGCCGGAACTGGCGGGCGGCAGGTCACGTTGACACAGTGACACGGATCGGAGGCACCGTGGAACGGGCGGAAAAGAATCAGATCGAACGGGTCATCAACCACACGATGAAGGAGCGGTTCAGGCTTACCGCGGAGCGGGCCGTGGTGCTGGAGCACGGCGACGACCCGGCCATCGAGCCGGGGCAGCTGATGGTCCGGGTGTTCGTCCCCGCGCCCGCGGAGGGGCCGACGGGTTACGGACAGGCCCTGGCCGCCTGGCAGGAGGCCCATCAGGCGGGGATGGACACGATGCGACGTGAACTCTCGCTCCGGCTGCCCGCGGCGCGGCTGCTCGAGTTCACCTTCGACGGCGCCGGACCCGATGCACCGCGGATCACGATGCCGGACGACGGCTCGCTGGCCGCCGACCAGATGTCCGGCCGCGAGATCGTGAACACCGCGCTATCGCTGCTGCGCACCAACTACGTGTTTCCCGACGTCGCCGAGCGGGCCGCGACCGCGGTGGAGGCCCGGCTGGCGGCCGGCGAGTACGACGACCTGGACGAGATCACGCTCACCGGGCGGCTGACCGACCACCTGCAGGAGGTAACCGGGGACAAGCACCTGCGGGTGCGGCTGGGCGGCGGTCCGGGCCCAGGGCCCGGGCCCGGTCCACAGCCCGGTCCTGGTCCAGAGCCCGGTCCTGGTCCACAGTCTGGTCCCGGTCCGGATGAGGCGCGGCCCGAGGACCACGAGAAGCGGCGCCAGAAAATGCGGCAGATGGGGCGGATGGACAACTTCGGCATCCGCCGGGTGGAGCGGCTGGACGGCAACGTCGGCTACGTCGACCTGCGCCGGGTCGCGATGGCGGCCAACGCGGGCCCGGCCGTGGCCGCCGCCATGGAACTGGTCGCCGGAACCTACGCGCTCATCCTCGACCTGCGGCACAACGGGGGCGGCGCGCCGGACGGCGTGGCCTTGTGGTGCAGCTACCTGCTGAGGGAAGAGCCAACCCATCTCAACGACATCTTCCATGCCGATACCGGCGAGACCCATCAGTTCTGGTCCCTGCCCTATGTGCCGGGCACCCGCTACGTCGACCGTCCGGTCTACGTGCTGACCGGCAGCCATACGTTCTCCGGCGGCGAAGAGCTGTGCTACAACCTGCAGGCCCTGGGGCGCGCCGAGCTCATCGGCGAGACTACCGGCGGCGGCGCCCACCCCACCCGGGGCTACCCGATCAGCCGAGCGGTCCATATCGGCATCCCGTTCGCCCGGTCGATCAACCCGATCACCGGGACGAACTGGGAGGGCACCGGCGTGATCCCGGACGTGGCCGTGCCCGAGGCGCAGGCCTACGAGGTGGCCTACGCCAAGGCGCTGCGGCACGTGCTCGGCCTGGACGACGTGCCGCCGCCCCTGGCCGACCGGGCGCGCGACGCGCTGGCTGACCTGGAGTCCGCCGAGACGGGCGAGGCGCCGGTCAGGGCGTGACCTGTTCGCCCTCGGGGTTGACCGGGCAGCAGGAGGCGACCGGGCAGGTCCGGCAGCCGGGGTTGACCCGCGCGGTGAAGACCGGGCCGGCCATGCCCGCCGCCACGGTCTCGACCAGATCCTTGGCCCAGGCCGGCTCGGGGTCATCGGCCAGCGCGTCCTGCCGCTGGACCTTGGCCCGCAAGGTGACGCCGGACGCCTTACCGACCTGCACGAGCTCGGCGCCGCCCGGCTCGGACAGGCCGAACTGCTCGAACGCGCCGAGCAGCACGGCCAGCTGATAGACGCCCAGCTGGGGATGACGGTCCAGCTCGTCCTCGCGCGGCGCGCTGGCCCCGGTCTTGAGGTCGACCACGACCGCGCGGCCCTGGTCGTCGGCTTCAAGCCGGTCCACCCGGCCGGTGATCTCGACCTGGCCGATCCGGACCTTGAGCGACTCTTCCACCGCGACCAGGTCGCGCGGGTTGGCCGCGTGCCAGTCGAGGAACTTGCGCACCATGCGCTCGGCCAGTGACCGCTGCTTGGCGCTGTACCAGGCGCTGCCGAAGTCCAGATGGTGCCAGATCTCGTCGATCCGCTCCGCCACCTGCTGCTCGGTCGCTCCGGAGGCGGCCAGCACGGCGGCGGCGTGGATGACCGTGCCCAGGTGACGCAGGACGTCCGAGCGCCCGGCGCCGACGGCGGCCTCGAGCAGCCAGCGCAGGCCGCACCGGGTGAACGACTCGACCTGCGACGGGGACAGCCGGACGGTCTCGCCGCCGGCCACGATCGAGCCGGCGTCGGACAGCTCGGTCAGCGCGTACCAGTCCCGCGGGTGCGCGGCACGGACCCCGGCTTCGCCCAGCCGGGCCAGCTGAGCCGCCGCCGCTTTCCGCACGGGCAGCGGGCGGCCGACGTCGGCGGCGCCCCGGCGCAGGTCGGCGACCAGGGCGGGCATGGACAGCCAGCGATGCGTCCCGTGCCCGCCGCCGATGTGCTCGATCGGCACGTCGTCGCCGGCTAGCTCGGTCAGGAACCGGGACGGCCGCAGATCAGTATCCTCGCCGCCCGCGGCGGTGACCACCAGGCGCCGGCGAGCCCGGGTGACCGCCACGTAGAACAGCCGGCGCTCCTCGGCCAGCAGCTTGGCGGCCAGCATCGCGGCGTCCACGTCCCGGGCCATGCCTGGTGCTTCCCCGGGCCGGGCCGCCTCGGCCAGCTCGCCCGCCCCGAGCACCGAGCCGCGCAGCCGCAGGTCGGGCCAGGTCTCCTCCTGGACGCCCGCGACCACCACCACGTCCCACTCCAGGCCCTTGGACCGGTGCGCGGTCAGCACCCGGACGCAGTTGTCGCGCACGGCCCGCTCGGCCAGCGTGTCGCCGACGATCTCCTGCCCGGCCAGGCTGTCGGCGAACAGGCCCGGGGCGCCCGGCGGCATGGTGTCGGCGAAGTGCGCGGCCTTGTCGAACAGGGCCAGCACGGCGTCCAGGTCACGGTCCGCGGCGGCCCCGGCCGCGCCGCCCGCCGCGGAGGCCTGCTGCCACTGCGGGGCCAGCCCGGAGGCATCCCAGATGGCCCACAGCACGTCCTCGGCGTTGCCGCCCGCCTTGATGGCGGCCTTGGCCACGCCCAGCAGCCGGGCCACCTGCCGGGCCGGCCCGGCCACGCTATCCGGCAGCGCGACCAGGTCCCGCGGGCGGAGCAGGGCCTCGGCGAGCAGGTCGGTACCGCCTCGCGCCCGTTCGCCCGCGGCCTCGGCGAGCAGCCCCAGGGACCGGCGCAGGCGGCGCAAGCCGAGGGCGTCGGTGCCGCCCAGCGGTCCGCAGAGCAACTCGGCCGCGGTCTGGTCGTCGAGCATGGCCGGGTGCAGCGCACAGCGCAGCAGCATGAGCAGCGGCCGGGTACCGGGCTCGTCGGCCAGCGGCAGCTCGTCGCCGGCCACGGTGACCGGGATCCCGGCCGAGGTCAAGGCGCGGCGCAGCAGCGGCACCTGCCGGGCCGCGGACCGGACCAGGACCGCCATGCAGGACCAGGGCACGCCGTCGGCCAGGTGCGCGCGGCGCAGCGTATCGGCGACCAAGGCCGCCTCCTGGGTGGAGCTGTCCGCGATGAGGATGCGGATCTCGCCCGGGTCCTGGTTCCCGGCGATCAGGTTCCGGTGGCCGATGGGCCCGCGCGGCAGCCGCCGCGCCACCCGGCGGGACGCTTGGAGCAGCGTCTGGCCGCTGCGCCGGCAGGTCTGCAGCGAGATGACGGGCGCGGCCTGGCCGTCCGCGGTGCGGAACCGTTCGGGAAACTCGGTGAGCGCGCGCACGTCGGCGCCGCGGAACTCGTAGATGGACTGATCCGGATCGCCGACCGCGATCAGCTCGCGGCCGTCGCCGGCCAGCGCGTGCAGCAGCGACTCCTGGGCCGGGTCGCTGTCCTGGTACTCATCGACGAACACCACGTCGTAGGCGGCGCGCTCGCGCTGGCGGACGTCTTCGCGGGTGAGCAGGGCGGCGGCGATGCGAACGATCTCCGCGTAGTCGTAGGCCGGGACCGGGGCCAGGTCGAAGCGGGCCGCGTACCGGTCCAGGAACGCCGCCGCGGCCCGCCAGTCGTCGCGGCCGCGCTGCTTGCCGAGCTGGCTCAGCCCGCGGCCGTCCAGACCGCGCTCGGCCGCGCGCAGCAGCAGGTCGCGGACCTCCTCGGCGAAGCCCCGGGTGGCCAGCGCGGGCCGCAGCCCCTCGGGCCAGCGGGCCCCGCCGTCCTGGGCCTCGCCGCGCAGCATGCGGCGTACCTCGAGCAGTTGCTCGGGCGCGGACAGCAGCCGGGGCGCCTCATCCCCGGCGAGCACGAACTCCCGGCGGGCCAGCGCGTAGGCGTAGCTGTGGAAGGTCATGGCCAGCGGCTCGCGGGTGGTCCGGCGCAGCCGGGCGGTGATCCGCTCGCGCAGCTCGGCCGCGGCCTTGCGGCTGAAGGTGAGCACGAGCACGCGCTCGGGGTCCAGGCCGCGCCGCTCGATCCGGTCCGCGACCGCGGCCACGATGGTAGTCGTCTTGCCGGTGCCCGGGCCGGCCAGCACGAGCAGCGGGCCGCCGGGGTGGTCGACCACGGTCTGCTGAGCCTGGTCCAGGCGTGCCGCGGGGGCCGCCGGCACGGGCCGGCGGACCAGGCGGTACGCGGGCGCGTGGGCTTGCTCCATCCTCCCGATTCCACCAGACGCCACCGACATTTCGCGGTGCTTCCCTCAGATGTGCAGGCCGGGGCCGCCGGTCCGGCTTCCCACCCGCAGCCGCTCTAGCGAACACCAGAGCGATAACATCATGATCATGAAGACTTTTATATGGTATAGCACCGAAAAGCCTTCATGATCATGAAAATCAGGCGATTCATCCGGCCTGGTCCGCTGATGGCCGGGTATGGTTGTTGTTAGTGTGACAGTTGGGGTCGACTGGGCTGCTGCGGGGCAGCGGCGGCAGGGTGGCGGCGGCTGGCGGGTTTAGGGGCCGGGCCAGCGGGCGCGGCGCATGTCCACGCGGACGGGCGGGCGCGCCGAGCGCAGGGGCGTGCCTTCGGCCAGGTAGTGCGCCACGGCGCGGCTGTCGTGGCCGGGAGCGGGGGTGCCGTCGGAGTGGATCACGCGCCACCAGGCCACCGCGCCGCCGTAGACGGACATGACCCGGCCGACCTGCCGGGGGCCCAGGCCCGCGCCGAGGTACTCGGCGATGTCTCCGTACGACATGACCCGCCCGGGCGGAATCGAGTCGACTACGTCGAGCACCCGGCTGGCAAAGTCATCCAGCAGCGGCGGCTCCTGTGCATGGTCGACCGCCGATGACGAGCCGGGGTTGTGGGCGGGGTGGTGGCCGCTGGGGTTGTGGGCGGGGTCACGGTGGGCGGGGTCACGGTGGGCGGGGTCGTGGTCGCCCGGGTCGCGGTCGCTGGGGTTGGGGCGGGGGGAGGTGGTCAACGGGGGGTCCGGCGGAGGATGGCTAGGCGGGTGCCGGCGGCGCCGGTCAGGACCAGGGAGGTCAGGGCCAGCAGGATGAACAGGATCAGCTGGCCGGAGCCGCGCGGGCGGATCGGCGGCGCGGCGATGGCGGCCGGGCCGCCGCCGAAGCGGGCGGCGGCGGTGATGCTGGCCGGGTCGGGCGGGTCACCGGTGAGCTTGGCCGCCTTGGCCAGGGCCGCGGCGGCGTCCACGATGCCGAACCCGATCTGGCTGTTGTAGCCCCCGGCCGGGCGGTCGGTGGTGGTCGAGGTCAGCGCGGTGGCGACCAGGTTGGGAGCCAGGTCCGGGTACTTGGACTTGATCAGGGCCGCGACCCCGGCGACCAGCGCGCAGGCCGGGCTGGTGCCGCTGACCCACCAGTACTGGCCGTCGCGGCCCTGGGCTGGGACGGACACGCCGGGCGCGGCCACCTGGACGGACAGGTTGTCGCTGGAGAAGCCGGCCACGGCGCCGTCCGATTTCACCGCGCCCACGCTGATCACGCCCGGGTAGTCGGCGGGGAAGGACTCCGGGGACGGGCCGCCGTCGCTGGTTCCGCCCGGCGCGCCCGAGTTGCCCGCCGAGGCAACGACGACCACCCCGCGGGAGTACGCGTCGGCCAGCGCCTGCCGGACCGCGCCGTTGGGCGCGCTGTATCCGATCGACATGCTGATCACCTTGGCCCCGTGCTGGATCGCGTAGTCGATGCCCTGGGCCAGGGAGTTCTGGATGTTCGGCTCCTGCTCGCGCGAGTAGCGGGCGTAGTGCGGGTCGGCCCGGTCCGGGATGACCCGGATGGACAGGATCTTGGACCGCGGCGCGACGCCGATCACCCCGCTGTCGCCGCCGTCGTGGCCGTGCCCGGCGATCAGCGAGGCCATCCAGGTGCCGTGCACGCCCCAGTTGGGATCGGACGGCCGGGTGCTCACGCCGGTGTAGTCCGGGCCGGTGATGACCGAGCCGGTCAGGTCGCTGATGTCCGGGTTCACCCCGCTGTCGATCACCGCCACCGTGACCCCGCCGCCGTGGGTCAGCTGCCAGGCGCCCGGCACGTCCATCATGTTCAGGACCCACTGCTGATCGTCCTGGATGGTGTCGGCCGCCGCGACGGTGCCGGGCAGCACGGCCAGCGACGCGGCGCACACCAGCGTGGCCAGCAGTGTCACCATCTGGGCGCTGCCCCGCCGGAGGCTCAGCATCCCGGGGTTCCCGGGCAGTGCGGGGTGGCGGGCGCGGCACCGAGCGTGTCTTCCACCGACTGGGCCACGCCCTGGGCCAGGCTGGTCATCTCCGAGTAGGAGTAGCGGTCGGAGGCGACCGGCACGCGCGGGCGGCTGTCCGCGTACCCGGCGGCGTACATGATCACGTACGGCCCGTCGGCCAGGCTGGCCGATATCTGCCGGTTGTAGTCGTACATCGCCGCCGCGGCGCCGCGGTACTTAATCACTAGGATGCCGCCCGCCAGCCGGCCGCCGCCGACTGGCTGGCCGCGGTCAGCTGCGGCTGGGACAGGCTCTGCCTGACCTTGGCCGCGGCCGCGTCGGTGGGCAGCACGGCCACGCCCACGGTCATGACGTAGCTCCAGGTCGCGTCCACGTAGGTGGCGCGCAGGACGGCCTTGCACCCGGCGCGGCGCAGCACGGCGGCGGCGGCCGCGGTGGTCACGCCCGCACCGCAGCCGGACTGCTTGGCGATGGCCACCCGCAGCGCGTTCAGGTTCAGCGGCGTGGCGTCCTGGAGCACCGTGGCGGACAGCTGGTAGCTGACCGAGGCCGGGAAGATCTGGCCCGCGCTCAGCTGCTGCCACCGGCTGGCGATCTCCCAGTTCTCGATCTGCTGCTGCTGGGCGGTACTGAACTGCCGGGGCAGCACCTGAGTAGTCAGGCCGACCGCTGAGATGACGAAGCCCGCCAGGCCCAGGACCAGCGCGATCAGCGCGGCGGTCCGGCGCCCCCGGGCGCCACGCCGAGGCGGGTCGCTGCTCGCCTGGGGGTCCGCCGTCACAAAGAGAATGGTATGGCTTGATGCGCGCAAAGGCTGGAGGAGACACCGATGCCCTGGTTTGACCTGCCGGAAGAGCAGCTGAAGGACTACCGGACCAGCACGGCGGAGCCCGCTGAGCTGGACCTATGGTGGCAGCGGCAGCTGGCCGAAGCCCGGGCCGGGGCGGGCGAGCCGGTGCTGACCCGCTACCAGCCGCAGGTGTACGCGCCGGTCGAGGTGTACGACACCGAGTTCTCCGGAGCGGGCGGCGACCGGATCAGGGCCTGGTACCTGCGGCCCGGCGGCCAGCAGTCCGGCGTGCCGGTGGTGGTGAAGTTCATCGGGTACGGCGGCGGGCGCGGCCTGCCGGTCGAGCACCTGCTGCTGCCCGCGCTCGGCTACGCCCTGCTGGTGATGGACACCCGGGGCCAGGGCGGCCGGTGGACCACCGGCGCCACCGGCGACCACGCGGGCGACGGGAACCCGGGCGGCTGGCACGCCGGCCCGGAGAACACCAGCGTGATGACCAGGGGCATCGCCCGGCCCGAGGACTATTACTACACCCGGTTGTTCACCGACGCGGTGCGGGCGGTCGAGACGGCGTGCGCGCTGACCGGCGCGGCGCGGGTGGCCGTGACCGGGGCCAGTCAGGGCGGCGGGCTGGCGCTGGCCGCCGCCGGGCTGATCCCCGAGCGGGTCGCGGTGTGCCACGCCGACGTGCCGTTCCTGTGCGACATCCAGCGCGCGATCACCCTGGCCCCCAAGGCGCCCTACACCGAGGTACCCGAGTTCCTGGCCCACCAGGTCGACCTGATCCCGGCCGCGCTGGACACGCTGCGGTACGTGGACTGCGCCCTGCTGGCCCGCCGGATCACTGCCCGCTGCTTGCTGTCGGCGGGGCTGATGGACGCGACCTGCCCGCCGTCCACGGTGTTCGCCGCGTACAACGAGATCGCCGCGGACAAGGACATCGCGGTGTTCCCGTTCACCGGCCACGAGGTCCCGGCCGCGCACGAGGAGCGGCAGCTCCGGCACCTGCGTCAGTATCTGAGCTAGTCGCCGATGACGACCCGGTTGGTCAGCGTCCCGATGCTCTCGATGGTGACCGACACCTCGTCCCCGTCGGTCAGCGGACCGACCCCGGCCGGGGTGCCGGTGAGCAGGACGTCACCGGGCAGCAGCGTCATCACCTGGCTCACGTAGGCGATCAGCCCGGGCACGTCCCACAGCAGCTCGGACGTGCGGGCCTGCTGGCGGACCGCGCCGTTCACGGTGGTGACCAGCTCCAGGTCGGCCGGGTTGGTGCCGGTCTCCATCCACGGCCCGAGCGGGCAGAACGTGTCGAAGCCCTTGGCCCGGGTCCACTGGCCGTCCCGGGCCTGCAGGTCCCGGGCGGTGACGTCGTTGGCGCAGGTGTAACCGAAGATCACCTCCTCGGCTCGCTCCCGGGGCACCTGGCGGCAGAGCCGGCCGATGATCACCGCCAGCTCACCCTCGAAGTCGACCCGCTCGACCAGCTTCACCGGGTACTTGATCGCGTCCCCGGGGCCGGTGACCGACGTGGACGGCTTGAGGAACAGCACCGGCTCGGCGGGCGGCTCGCCGTTCATCTCCTGCACGTGTGAGGCGTAGTTGCGGCCCGCGGCGACCACCTTGCTGGGCAGCACCGGGGCCAGCAGCCGCACCTCGGCCAGCGGGTACCGGTTCCCGGTCAGCCGGACCCCGCCCGGGTCCACCCCGAACGGGTGCCCGTACAGTTCCGAGATCGTCAGCCCGGGCCCGGAGCCCTCGACCACGCCGTACGCAACCCCGTCGCCTTTGGCGAATCTCGCGATACGCACGCCACTCCTCGATGGTTGGGACGGCTGGCTCAGCTACTGCATGTACCCCTCGACCTCACCAACGGGCCGCGTGCCGGCCTCGTTCGGGTTCTCCCCGAATTCGCGGCGGGCCCGGCGCTGCCGGAGCAGGTCCCAGCACTGGTCGAGGGCTTCTTCGGCGGCCTTGAGCTGCTCGCGCTCCTGGGCATTGCTCAGCTGACCTGCGGCAAGCTGCTGGCGCAGCGTGTGCTCGGTCTGAATGAGATCGTCGATGTGAGCCAGGATCTCCTTGTCGTCCATGCCCCTACCGTAAGTCCCCTGGCGGGCCGCGGGGGCACGGGGTCTAATTATGAGCCCGAACGAACGGTGGTAATACGGACCTCATGACCCGGGGCGGCGAACGCCAGGAGACGGTCGCCCTCGGCCGTTACCGCGTCCCGGTCGGCCGATCCGAGCGGGCGGAACGGACGGACCTCGAGCTCGGCGCGGCCCGGGGCCCGGGTGATGGTCCAGTCGGCCGCCCACCAGCCGTCGACCAGCAGGGTGCCGTTGCTCGCGCCGTTGCCGGGCGGCAGCGGAACGGGACGTCCGCCGGGGATGACCCGGCTCCGGTCGGCGAAGGACAGCAGCAGGTTGTCGTACTCGGGCAGGAACCGGGGCGGCGCCGGGACGTCTGAATCGGGCCGGGACGCGTGGGGCAGGTCGAGGAGTTCGGCGCCGTCGGGCCCGACCCAACGGCGTAGCCGCGAACCTAGCCGCTCCGTCACCTCACGCAGCCGCGACAACCCTGACCAGGCCTGCACGTCCCGCACGGTGGCCGGCCCGTAGGCGGCCAGGTACCGCAGCACCAGCTCCTCTACGGTAGAGGCGGAAGGGGCAGAAGTGGTCGACGGATCGGGAGTGGCTGGCGGGGCGAACGGGGCGGAGGTTAGCCAGGCGGAGCCTAGGAACCAGGTGGCGGGGCCGGTCTGGCCCCACAGGCCGCGCGGCGGGACCTGGACCAGCTGGAGCAGGTGGGTGGCCGCGTAGGCCAGCGCGGCGGGGTCGGTGTCCGGCCAGCTTTGGGACAGGCGTTCGGCCAGCTGGCCGCGGGTCAGCGGGGTCTGCGAGAGCAGGGCCGCGGCGACGGCGCGGAGCTCGGCCAGGTCAACGCCGGCCAGGCGCGAGCCGAAGTGCCCGGCCAGGGCGCGCTCGAACAGCGGCTGGTACAGCGGCCGGAAGCGCAGGAAGTCCGCGGCGCTCACCAGGTGAACCGTGTTGCGCATGAGGTGGGCGCGCACCACGGCCCGTTCGGCCAAAAGATCTTTGAGGTGGTCGTGACCGAAGCCGGCCAGCCTCGTCCACAACCCGACGTAGGGCGCCAGGGGGGCCTGGGCCTGCAGGCCGGCCAGGTGGTCGATCGCGGCGCGGGCGGGCCGGGCGGCGCGGCGGAGCAGGAGCTGGCGGTCCAGGGTGGCGCGGTTGAGCTGGCGCGCGTCGAGCCGGTCCATGGTTCAGCCTAGGGCGGCGGCGGCCGGGGCGTCGGCCGGGTAGAAGGACTCGATGGCCAGCTCGGAGACGGTCACGTCCATCGGCGTGCCGACCATCGCGGTGACGGACAGGAAGCTCAGCTCGCGGCCCTGGGCGCGGTAGCGGAGCGGGACCACGACGTCGGCGGGGGCGGGCGGGGTACCGCGGCCGCCGGGGTAGGCGGCCAGCTCGTCGTGCAGTTCGGCCAGCCCGGGGTCGCCGCTGGCCTGGGCCTGGTGGTGCAGCCGGGTCAGCAGGTGGGTACGCCATTGCGGCAGGTTGACGATGCGCGGCGCCATGCCGTCCGGGTGCATGCTCAGGCGCAGCACGTTGACCGAAGCTGAGATGGCGGCTCGAGACGTCGGCGGCGATGGCCAGGTGGGGCGGCGCAGCAGCAGTTCGCCGGCCTGGTGTTCACGCTCGGCGGGGCGGTGGACGCCAACCACGACCAGGCGCGGTTCACCTGGCACCTGGGTCGGGCGGGGGCGGCGAGCCGGTCGTGACCGGCTTCGACGTGGTGGTGCTCGCCGACGACGGCCGCATCGCGTCCGGGCACGGCTTCCTGGACCAGGTGCCGGCCGCGGCCTAGGGTCCCGGGGGTGATCGTGGGTCGTTACCGCTGCTCTGGCATAGGTAACGACCCACGATCATGGTTGGCTAGCTGGGCTCGCGGCCGGAGCGCAGGAGGCAGTAGGTGACGGCTTCTTCCAGCGCGTGCCAGCTGGCGGCGATGATGTTCTCGTCCACGCCGACCGTGCTCCAGGTCTGGCCGGTGCCGTCGCCGGACTCGATCAGGACCCGGGTGACGGCGCCGGTGCCGTGCGTCCCGGCCAGGATGCGGACCTTGTAGTCGGTGAGCTCGAGGCTGGCCAGCTCCGGGTAGATCTGCTCCAGGGCGGCCCGCAGCGCCTTGTCCAGCGCGTTGACCGGGCCGTTGCCCTCCCCCACCGCGACCAGCCGCTCGCCCTTAGCTTTTAGGCGCACCGTGGCCTCGCTGGTCATCCGGCGATCGGGGTGGCGCTCCACGATGACCCGCCAGGACTCGACCGCGAAGTACTCGCGGCGCTGGCCGAGCTCGTCGCGCAGCAGGAGCTCGAAGCTGGCGTCGGCGGCCTCGAAGGTGTAGCCATTGGCCTCCAGGTCTTTCACGCGGTCGGTGACCTTGGCGATGACTTCCTTGTCGCCGGACAGGTCGTAGCCGAGCTCGCGGCCCTTCAGCTCGATCGAGGCGCGGCCGGCCATGTCCGAGACCAGCATGCGCATGTCGTTGCCGACCAGGGCCGGGTCGATGTGCTGATAGAGCATGGGGTCGACCTTGACCGCGCTGGCGTGCAGGCCGGCCTTGTGGGCGAAGGCGCTCAGGCCCACGTAGGGCTGGTGGGTGTCGGGCGCGACGTTGGTGACCTCGCTGATCGCGTGGGCGATGCGCGACATTTCCTGGATCGCCTGGTCCGGCACCACCTGGCGGCCCTGCTTGAGCTGCAGGCCGGCCACCACGCTGAACAGGTTGGCGTTGCCGGCCCGCTCGCCGTAGCCGTTGGCGGTGCCCTGGACGTGGGTGACGCCCGCGTCCACCGCGGTCAGCGTGTTGGCCACCCCGCAGGCGGTGTCGTCGTGGCAGTGGATGCCCAGGCGGGCCTGGGTTTCGTTCTTGACGCTGGCGACCAGGTCGGCGAGCTGGGCGGGGAGCATGCCGCCATTGGTGTCGCACAGCGCGACCACGTCGGCGCCGGCTTCGGCAGCCGTTCGGATGACCTCGAGCGCGTAGGCCGGGTTGGACTTGTAGCCGTCGAAGAAGTGCTCGGCGTCCAGGAACACCCGCTGGCCGTTGGTCTTGAGGTGGGTGACCGTGTCCTTGATCATCTCGAGGTTTTCCTCGAGCGTGGTCCGCAGGGCGAGAAGGACGTGCCGGTCGTGACTCTTGGCGACGAGGGTCACGACCGGCGCGCCCGATTCGCGCAGCGCGGCGACCAGAGGGTCATCGGCCGCCTTGACGCCGGGCCGGCGGGTCGCGCCGAACGCGGCGAGCTGCGCGTGCTTGAGGTTCAGCTCGCTGGCGGCGCGACGGAAGAACTCGGTGTCCTTCGGGATCGCGCCGGGCCAGCCGCCCTCGATGAACCCGACGCCCAGCTCGTCGAGCTGGCGGGCGATGACCAGCTTGTCGGCCACGGTCAGGTTGAGCCCCTCCTGCTGCGCGCCGTCGCGCAGGGTGGTGTCGTAGACGTGGAAGCTGTCGTCGAGCATGTCGGGTTCTCCATTGGGTTTCGTGCTGTGGGGTGGCTTGGCGGCAAACAAAAAGACCCCTCGCGAGTACGCGAGAGGTCTGCGCGCCGACGTCGCCCGGGTTTCCCGGGGCGGCTAGGGCTGAGGCCCTAGGTGCCGACGCGCCAGCCGATAATGATGCGGCCTGACGTCACCCGCCTAGTGTGCCACAGGGGTCCGCGCCTTGGCGGCTTTGTCTCAGCATCCGAGACACGAGGTGGATTTCCTGGGCGCAAAGGGGAGGTGGCGGGTCAGCAGACCTTGTGGATCCAGTTGAAGGGGTCGGGGAGGCGGCCGTACTGGATGCCGATCAGTTCTTCGCGGAGGCGGGTGGTGACCGGGCCGGGGGCGCCGTCGCCGATCAGCCATTCGCCGGACTTGCCGCGGACCCGGCCAACCGGGGTGATCACGGCCGCGGTCCCGCAGGCGAACACCTCGGTCAGCTCGCCCGCCGCGCACTGGGCCTGCCACTGGTCGGTGGAGATGCGGTCCTCGACCGCTTCCACGCCGAGTTCGGGGGCCAGCCGCAGCAGCGAGTCGCGGGTGATCCCGGGCAGCAGGGTCCCGGTCAGCGGCGGGGTGGTGATGTGGGCGCCGGCCCGGCCGCCGTGGACGAAGAACAGGTTCATGCCGCCCATTTCCTCGACCCAGCGGTGCTCGGCGGCGTCCAGCCAGACCACCTGGTCGCAGCCCTGCTCCACGGCCTGCTGCTGGGCCAGGAACGAGGCCGCGTAGTTGCCGCCGCACTTGACCGCGCCGGTGCCGCCGGGCGCGGCGCGGGTGTACTCCTCGGACAGCCACACCGTGACCGGCCTGGGCGCCCCGCTGCCGCCGAAGTACGACGCCGCGGGCGAGGCGATGATGCAGAACAGGTACTCACTGGACGGGTGGTTGACGCCCAGGCCGCGCTGGGTCGCGATCAGGAACGGCCGCAGGTACAGGGTGTTACCCTCGCCCCCCGGCACCCAGTCGCGATCCTGGCTGACCAGCAGTTCCAGGGCCCGGACGAAGGTTTCCTCGGGCAGTTCGGGCATGGCCATGCGGCGGGCCGAGCGGTTGAAGCGGGCCGCGTTGGCGTCCGGCCGGAACAAGGTGATCGACCCGTTCTCCTGGCGGTACGCCTTCAGGCCCTCGAAGAACTCCTGGGCGTAGTGGAACACCATGGTGGCCGGGTCGAAGGTGAACGGCCCGTACGCCTGCAGGCGCCCGTCGTGCCAGCCGCGGTCGGCGGACCAGCGCAGCGTGATCATGTGATCGGTGAAGACCCGGCCGAACCCCGGCGCGGCCAGCGCCGCCTCGCGCTCAGCGGCGGCCACCGGGTGGCTGGAGGGACGGATATCGAAATCAACCATGACTTGTACTTCCTCATCGCCGGATGATCAACAGTAACCGGAGGCCTGACCATCGCGGTGCGCTTGGCCGCGCCGCGAGGTCAGCCGGCTACTCGTTCGGCGATGTCGTCGCCCACCTCGACGGTGGTGCGGGCCGCCCAGGCGCCCTGGCGCTCCAGCAGGTCTTCGGCCACCGACTGCTCGATGCGGGCCGCCTCGGTGGTCAGGCCCAGGTGCTCGCAGAGCATCCCGGCCGACAAGATGGCCGCGGTCGGGTCGGCCTTGCTCTGGCCCGCGATGTCCGGCGCGCTGCCGTGCACCGGCTCGAACATGCTCGGCGCGGTGCCCTCGGGGTTGATGTTGCCGCTGGCCGCCAGGCCGATGCCGCCCGCCACGGCGGCGCCCAGGTCGGTGAGGATGTCGCCGAACAGGTTGTCGGTGACGATGACGTCGTACCGCTCGGGCTGGGAGACGAAGAACATCGAGGCGGCATCCACGTGGCAGTAGTCGACGGCGACGTCGGCGAACTCCTTGGCCAGCCCGTCGACGGTGCGCTGCCACAGGTCACCGGCGTAGGTCAGGACGTTGGTCTTGTGCACCAGGGTCAGCTTGCGGCGCGGCCGGCCCAGCGCCTTGGTGAACGCGTACCTGGCCACCCGCTGGACCCCGAACGCGGTGTTCAGGCTCTCCTGGGTGGCGATCTCGGCGGGCGTGCCTTTGCGCAGCACGCCGCCCGCACCGGTGTAGGGGCCTTCGGTGCCCTCGCGGACCACGATCATGTCGACCGACTCGGACCGGGCGCTGGCCAGCGGGGAGGCCACGCCCGGGTACAGCCGGACGGGGCGCAGGTTGACGTAGTGATCGAGCTCGAAGCGCAGCCTGAGCAGCAGGCCCCGCTCCAGGATGCCGCTGGGCACACTCGGGTCGCCGACCGCGCCGAGCAGGATGGCGTCGTGGCCTTTGATCTCCTCGAGGACTGCGTCGGGCAGCGTCTCCCCGGTCCGGTGCCAGCGCCGGGCGCCCAGGTCGTAGCTGGTCTCGTCGAAGCTGACCTGGGGCGCCGCGGCCCGCAGCACCTTGAGCGCTTCGGCGGTCACCTCGGGGCCGATACCGTCCCCGCCGATGACGGCGAGCCTAATCGTTCGTGAAGCCATGCCAGAACCTTACTGGCGGGTCGGGCCGACCGGGGGCTGACTGGCCGTGGCGGCCACGGCGGCCGCGTCGCCGCCGTTGTCGCGGCGGTCCAGGGCGATCTGCACGGCGTCGGTGGCGCGGGGGGCGGCGGGACGGCGGCGCTCGGGGCTGCTGTCATCCCAGGGATACATGTCGTACACGTCGGGCTCCTGATCGGGAACGGGACTTACGGCCAGCACGTCACCCCGCAGCGGGTGGCCGACCTGCCCTGGATCAGGTAGTTACAGGTTCCCGCTGCGGCTGGCTACGAGTACCAAGTGCCGCATAGTGCCTGCTACGTTACCTGACTTCCCTGTAATCAAGACAGCCTGCAAGACGTCTGTATCAGAATATGAGACAGTATTTTTAAGACCTAGTTCATTCGCCAGGATGGCATTTTCCCGACCTAGTTCATTCGCCAGGATGGCATTTTCCCGACCTAGTTCATTCGCCAGGATGGCATTTTGAGCCCTAGTTCATCCAGCGGCGGCGCTTGGGGCGGGCGGCGCGGCGCCAGACGTAGCGGGCCCGCTTCTGCAGCTGCTGCGCGCGGCGGAACTCGCGCTCGCGCAGCAGGCCGTAGGTGAACGCGTTCTCGCCGGCCAGGTGCGCGCCGATGCCCAGGTCCCGGGCGGCCTGGACGGCCAGCACCGCGTCATGATGGTCGCCGAGCACGCTCTGGACTCGCTTCATCTGCTTGGCGAAACGGCGCGCCTGCTTGCCGAAGGCCGGCGTGGCCGCCTCGGCGGCGTAGCGGGTCCGGCGGCCCGACTTGCGCACCTGGTGCAGGGCGACGTCCCGGGCCGGACCGGCCGGGGTGTGCCGGGCCGTGCGCATCCGCCGCTTGGCCTGCCGGTAAGCGCGCCGGACGGCCCTGGGGAGAACGTCCCGCGCCGGGGCTCCGGCCCGCGGACCGCGCGGCGGCCCGGCGGCAACCCGGTCCAGTTCGGCCAGCAGCCGGTGGTAGCGCGGCGAGTCGAGGGCGGCCAGCAGGTCGGTCTGCGCGGCGGCCCGGCGAGGCGCGTAGTGACCCTGGACCCGGGCCACGACCGGCCCGATGAGCAGCTCGGGCGGCGTGGGGCGCAGGGTGTCCTGCAGGTGCGCGGAGAGCACCTCGCCGTCCCGGGCCTGGCCGAGCGTGCGGCCGAGCCACTGCAGCTCGTCAGCCAGGTGATCGCTGTCGGTACGGGGGATGACCTGGCGGTACGTGCGCAGCGTGGCCCGCAGCCTGCGGGTGGCCACCCGCATCTGGTGCACCGAGTCGAACTCATCGGCGCGCACCCGGGGTTCGAGGTTCCGCAGCGCCTGGGCGTGGATTCGCAGGTAGGCCAGCACCACGTCACCCGCGGAGGAGTCACGTGGGGGCTGGGTCCCGGCGATCACGGCCGGGCGCTCCGAGCGGGTTAGCGTGTTTGTCGTCATCAGGACTCGCTACCCCGCCCGGAGCGTTGAAACCAGTTACTCGTCCTCGGCGAGCCAGGACATCAGCGGGCGGAGCTTGGCGCCGACCTGCTCGATCTGCTCGTTGTGCTCTTCCTCGCGGCGCTTGAGGAAGTTCGGCTTGCCCGCGTCGAACTCCTCGACCAGCTCGCGGGTGAACGAGCCGTCCTGGATCTCGCCCAGGATGCGGCGCATCTCCTCGCGGGTCTGCTCGTTGATCAGGCGCGGGCCGCGGGTGTAGCCGCCGTACTCGGCGGTGTCCGACACCGACCAGTACATCTTGGAGATGCCGCCCTCGTACATGAGGTCGACGATCAGCTTCACCTCGTGCAGGCACTCGAAGTACGCCGACTCGGGCTGGTAACCCGCCTCGACCAGGGTGTTGAAGCCCGCCTTGATCAGCTCGGACAGGCCGCCGCACAGCACGGCCTGCTCGCCGAACAGGTCGGTCTCGGTCTCCTCGGTGAACGTGCTCTTCAGCGCGCCCGCGCGGGTGCCGCCGATGGCCTTGGCGTAGGAAAGGGTCAGCGGCCAGGCGTTGCCGGTGGCGTCACGCTCGACGCAGACCAGCACGGGCGTGCCGCGGCCCTGAGCGAACTGGCGCCGGACCAGGTGTCCCGGGGCCTTCGGCGCGACCATGCAGACGTCCACGTCGGCCGGGGGCTCGATGAGGTCATACCGGATGTTCAGGCCGTGGGCGAAGAACAGCGCGTCGCCCTCCACCAGGGCCGGGGCGATGGCCTCGCGGTACAGTTCCCGCTGCAGGTGGTCGGGGATGAGGACCATGATCAGGTCCGCTTCCTCGCACGCCTCGGCGGGCGTGGTGACCCGCAGGCCGTCGTTGGCCGCCTTCTCCCGGCTCTTGGAGCCTTCGGGCAGGCCGACCCGGACGTCCACGCCGGAGTCGCGGAGCGAGAGCGCGTGCGCGTGTCCCTGGCTGCCGTAACCGAGGACGGCGACGTGCCGGCGCTGGATGACGGACAGGTCGGCGCTGTCGTCGTAGAAAATCTCTGCCACTTTGAACTGGGCCTTTCTGTGTTTGGTTTAAGCGCTGCGTTCGACGGGCCGCAGCGCGCGATCGGTGATCGAGCGGCCGCCGCGGCCGATGGCCACCATGCCGGACTGGACGAGTTCCTTGATCCCGAACGGCTCGAGCACCTTGATCAGCGCGTCGAGCTTCTCCCGGTTGCCGGTCGCCTCGATCGTGACCACGTCCAGGGCCACGTCCACCACCCGGGCCCGGAACAGCTTGACCGTCTCGAGCACCCGCGACCGGCTTTCGGCGTCGGCCCGGATCTTGACCAGGATCAGCTCGCGCTGCACGGTAGCACCCGGCTCCAGCTCGACGATCTTGAGCACGTTGATGAGCTTGTTCAGCTGCTTGGTCACCTGCTCCAGCGGGTGCTCCTCGCAGTTGACCACGATCGTGATGCGGGAGATCTCGTCGTGCTCGGTGGGTCCGACGGCGAGCGAGTCGATGTTGAAGTTGCGCCGGGCGAACAGCCCGGCGATCCGGACCAGGACCCCCGGTTTGTTCTCCACCAGCACGCTGAGCGTGTGCCTAGTCATGCTGCCGCTCCTTGGCTAGGGTCCGTAACTACGCTCGGGCCGTACTCAGTCATCGGATCCTCCCCAGTCGGGCGCTATGCCGCGCGCGGACTTGATGTCATCGTTGGATGTGCCGGCCGCGACCATGGGCCAGACCATGGCGTCCTTGTGCACCACGAAGTCCAGCACCACCGGCCGGTCCTCGATGGCCATGGCCCGCTCGATGACCCGGTCGACCTCGCCGGGCTCCTCGCAGCGGATGCCCTCGCAGCCGTAGGCCTCGGCCAGCTTGACGAAGTCCGGGATGCGGGTCCCGGTCAGCTTCTTCTGCTCCGGCTTTTTCGCCGGCGCGTGGTGCAGGTCGGTGTTGGAGTAGCGCTCGTTGTAGAACAGGGTCTGCCACTGGCGGACCATGCCCAGGCTGCCGTTGTTGATGATCGCCACCTTGACCGGGATCCCTTCCAGGGCGCAGGTGGCCAGCTCCTGGTTGGTCATCTGGAAGCAGCCGTCGCCGTCGATGGCCCACACCGTGGCGTCCGGGCGGCCAACCTTGGCGCCCATGGCCGCGGGCACCGCGAAGCCCATCGTGCCCAGCCCGCCGGAATTGATCCAGGTGCCGGGGTTCTCGTAGTCGATGAACTGCGCGGCCCACATCTGGTGCTGGCCGACCCCGGCCACGTACACCGCTTCGGGGCCGGCCATCTTGCCGATCCGCTCGATCACGTACTGCGGGGCCAGGCTGCCGTCGTCCGGCTGGGCGTACCCCAGCGGGTAGGTGTCCCGCCATGAGTTCAGCTGGGCCATCCAGCCGCCCAGATCGGGCTGGTGGCCCTGCTCGTGCTCGGACTTCACCGCAGCGACCAGGTCGGCGATCACCTCGCGGCAGTCGCCCACGATCGGCACGTCGGCCCTTCTGTTTTTCGAGATCTCGGCCGGGTCGATGTCCGCGTGCACGATCAGCGCCCCGGGCGCGAACGTGTCCAGCTTGCCCGTCACCCGGTCGTCGAACCGGGTACCCAGCGCGATGAGCAGGTCGGCCTTCTGCAGCGCGCCGACCGCGGTCACGCAGCCGTGCATGCCGGGCATGCCCATGTGCAGCGGGTGCCGGTCGGGAAACGCGCCCCTGGCCATCAGCGTGGTGACCACCGGGATGCCGGTCAGCTCGGCCAGCTCGCGCAGCTGGGCCGCGGCCCCGGCCTTGATCACGCCGCCGCCGACGTACAGCACCGGGCGCCGGGACTCGCTGATCAGCCGGGCCGCCTCGCGCACCTGCCGGGCGTGCGGCCTGGTCACGGGGTGGTAGCCGGGCAGGTCGAACGGCACCGGCCAGGAGAAGTCGGTGCTGGCCTGCAACGCGTCCTTGGAGATGTCCACGAGCACCGGCCCGGGGCGCCCGGTCGAGGCCACGTGGAAGGCCTCGCCGATAGTACGGGCGATGTCCTCGGGCTTGGTGACCAGGAAGTTGTGCTTGGTGATCGGGATCGTGATCCCGGAGATGTCGGCCTCCTGGAAGCTGTCGGTACCGATCAGTTTCGACGGCACCTGCCCGGTGATCGCGACGATCGGCACCGAGTCCATGTAGGCGTCCGCGATCGGCGTGACCAGGTTCGTCGCACCCGGCCCGCTGGTCGCCATGCACACGCCGACCCGCCCTGTGGCCTGCGCGTACCCGGTGGCCGCGTGGCCCGCGCCCTGCTCGTGCCGGACTAGGATGTGCCGGATGATCTTGGAGTCGAGCAGCGGGTCATAGGCCGGCAGCACGGCGCCGCCCGGGATGCCGAACACCACGTCGGCACCAATACGCTCGAGCGCGTACACCAGGGCCTGCGCGCCGGTGGCGCGAACCCGGCTGGGGCTTACCGTGTGCACCCGCTCGGCGGCCGGTTCATGCGCGGCGGGTGCCTCCGGAGCGGGCGCGTGCTCGGCGGATCCCGGGACCTCGGCGTGGGAGTGGTCGGCGTTGCGGTGCGGCGAGCGGGCGGCCAGGTCCCGCGGGCTGGGCACAGCGGAGGGCGGCGGCGCGGGGCTGCCCGCCGGGCTCTCCGGGCCGGCGGTGCCCTTGCGGCCCGTCATCTGCTCGGTCATCGGTTGGTCTCCCTGGCTTGCTGGTAGGGCGGTATTTGCTGGGGCGGTATTTGCTGGGGCGGCGGCATAAAAAATCCCCTCGTGCCGGACGGCAGTCGAGGGGAGCGCGCAGGAACTGGCTTGGTCAGCTGCCTGCGCGCCGGCCAAGTACTACGAGGATCTGCGAGAGCTTCACGAGTCCCACCATACTGCGATCGGGAATCCGAACGTCAACCTATGGCGAACTTGTCTCACATTCCGAGACGGGCCGGCTCGTTCGGCTCGTGCTCGGTGGGCTCGCCGGGAGCCTGGCCTGTGGTCCTGAGCAGGGCCTCGACCCCGGGGGCGGCCATGGGCCGGGCGACCAGGAAGCCCTGGCCGTAATCACAGCGCATCTCGCGCAGCGCGCTGAGCTGGCGGGGCTGCTCGATGCCCTCGGCGATGACCCGCAGGCCGAGCTCGCGGCCGACCTGCACCACGGTCCGGGTCAGCAGGGTGAGGGTGTCGTCGTGGCCGAGGCCCGCCACGAACGACGGGTCGATCTTGATGATGTCCAGCGGCAGCCGGCGCAGGTAAGCCAGCGAGGCGTACCCGGTGCCGAAGTCGTCGATGGCCATCCGCACGCCCATCTGGTGTAGTTCGGCCAGCCGGTCGATGAGCAGCTCGTCCTCTTCGACCAGGATCCGCTCGTTCACCTCGACGGTCAGCGCGGTCGCGGGCAGGCCGGTCTCGGCCAGGATGGCCGAGACCAGGGCGGTGAACCCGGGCGCGGTGATCTGGCGCGCGGACAGGTTGACCGCGACGTCGACGGGCCACGAGGCCCGGCGCCACGCGGCGCCCTGCGCGCAGGCCTGGCGGAGCACCCACTCGCCCAGCGGCACGATCAAGCCCGACTCCTCGGCGGCGCCGAGGAACTCGCCCGGGGCGACGACCTCACCGCCGCGCCACCAGCGGACCAGCGCCTCGGCACCGACCACCCGCGAGGTGGCCAGCTCCACGACCGGCTGGTACTGCAGGGTCAGCTCGCCGCCGCTGATGGCCCGCTGCAGGTCAGTCACGATCTCCAGCCTGCGGACCACGTCGGCGTGCATGTGCGCGGCGTAGACCTCGGCCCGGTCGCCGCCGGCCTCCTTGGCCCGGGACATGGCCACGTCCGCGTTGCGCAGCACCAGCCCGGTCGGATCCTCCGGGTGACCGGAGCTGCCGGAGTCCTGGCCGGCCAGGGCCACGCCCGCGCTCGCGGTGAGCGCGATCTGCTGCCCGGCCACCCGGAACGGCTCGGCCGTGATCGTGCCGACCAGGCGGTGGGCGATCTCGGAGACCTCCGCCACGCCGCCCGCGTTCTCGATCAGCACCGCGAACTCGTCACTGCCCCAGCGCGCGACCATGTCATGGACCGGGACGGTGGCGCGCAGCCGCCGGGCGGCCTGGGCCAGGACCAGGTCGCCCGCCCCGTGACCGACCGAGTCGTTGACCGCGGTGAACCGGTCCAGGTCCAGGAAGATGACCCCGATCCGCCGGGACGGCGGGGCATCACGCAGCAGGTCCCGGGTCCGCTCCTCGATGTAGGCGCGGTTGGGCAGGCCGGTCAGCCCGTCGTGGAAGGTCAGGTGCGCGACCTGCTGGCGCAGCGCGACCTGGTCGCTGACGTCCCGCGCGGTGACCAGGATCTGGCGCGGCGCACCCGGCACCTGGTAGCGCAGCACGGTCGACTCCACGTGCCGCCACGTGCCCTCCGCCGCGCGCACCCGGGCCGGGAACCGTCCGGCCGACGCGGCGGCGTCGTCGGCGGTGTCCTGGTCCGCCGCGTGACGGGGGCCGAGCGCGAGCCGGGACGCGGCGAGCACGGCCTCGCGGTCCTCGGGGTGCACGAAATCGGTCAGCCGGCGCCCGGTCAGGTCCGCGGGCGCGTAGCCGTAGTCCCCCACCGCCGGGCTGGCGTAGCTGATCACGCCGTCCAGGTCGCAGACCAGGACCACGTCGCTGGTCCGGCTGGCCAGCTCGCGCAGGCTGCGGCTGGACTCGCGCCAGATGTCCAGGATGATCCCGTTCTGGTTGACCAGCATGAATACCCGCACGGCCAGCACCAGTACGCCGGCGCCGCCCGCCACCACCAGGGCGGCCCCGGACGCGGGGGGGCCCGCCAGGCCGTTGGCCACGACCACCACGGTGGCCACGGCCGCGGTCAGCGCGGCGATGATGGTGGCCGCGGCCGAGCTCGAGGTCTTGGGGTCCCGGCCGGTCCAGCTCGTCTCGGCCACCCGCCACGGGGCGGCACCCAGCAGCAGCGCCGCGATCACGGCCAGCAGCTGGGCCGCGACCCCGGGGTGCCCGCCCAGGGCCCGCTGGCCCACGCCCAGGGCGTCGCCGGCCAGCACGACCAGCACGGCCAGGTAGGGCAGCAGGACCCGCCGCCAGGCGGTGGTGACCATGGGCAGCAGCGCGCCGAGTACGGCCAGGTCGGCCAGCGGGTGAATGAGCGCGAGCAGGAACGTCCCGGGCCGCTCGGTGGACCGGTGGAACTCCCCGCTGAACACGGTGACCCAGCCGATCACCAGCAGGGCCACGGCCATCACGTAGCCGTCGGCCAGCCCGGGCAGCACCGGCGCTGAGGTGCTTTCCAGTGGGCCGGCCCCGTCGCCCGGGACCGGTTCCGTTTCCGCCGTGGACAGCATCACGATGCCGACCGCGGCGGCGGCCACGGCCAGCAGCGAGGGCAGGTCGGCGAACGACAGCCCGGACTCGGGGTTGAGCGCCGAGCCGAGGATCTGCTGGATGACCAGGCCCACGCAGTACAGGACCGCGGCACCGGCCAGCCACCGGTAGCCGCGGGCGAAGGCACTGCGATGCCGCCGCGCCCCGAGCCACAGGCTCACCGCCGCCGCGAACCACGCCAGCATGCCAAGCACGCTCATGCTCGGTACCCCGAGACCATCAGGCGCACCTGGGCTCCTTCCCTTCCGCCGTGCCGTCTTAAAACGTGCCGTCTGTTAAAACTCAACGCGCGCCAAGCTGGTACAGATAGCTGAGTCACGCTTTTCGTTACATCGTCGTAACGAAATGTCGCGAACGTCGCGTATCACCGAGCGCCGGCAACCCACCGGGATCCCCAGCCCCAAGGCGGCCTCGCAACCGGTGTGGCGCTCACTGTACGTACCCGAGGTCACACTTCGGTTGAGGAAGTGCGTACAGCGGGAGACAACTGACCACCATGGTCCACCGATGAAGACCGGCGCGCGATCAAATAAATTCCTCGTGCGTGACCCCGGTGTGCCCTGCTTTCAGCGGTCCGGGATCACCTGATTTAGACTCCTGCGCAGTACTGCCAGGTAGGACGAGCCAGGGAGGCTGTCGTTGCGCAAGGTCCTGATCGCGAACCGCGGTGAGATCGCGGTGCGGGTCGTCCGGGCGTGCCGTGACGCCGGACTGGGCAGCGTCGCCGTGTACGCCGAACCCGATCTGGACGCGCTGCACGTCCAGATGGCGGACGAGGCCTATTCACTGTCCGGGACGACCGGCCCGGAGACCTACCTGGACATCGACAAGCTGATCAAGGTGGCGCTGGAGTCCGGGGCGGACGCGGTGCACCCCGGCTACGGGTTCCTGGCCGAGAACGCCGACTTCGCCCGGGCCGTGACCCGGGCCGGCCTGACCTGGATCGGCCCGCCGCCGGAGGCGATCGAGGCGCTGGGCGACAAGGTACGGGCCCGGCACATCGCGCGGCAGGCCGGGGCGCCGCTGACCCCGGGCACACAGGACCCGGTGCGCGACGCCGAGGAGATCCGGGCGTTCGGGGCCGAGTACGGCTACCCCATCGCGATCAAGGCGGCGTTCGGCGGCGGCGGCCGCGGCCTCAAGGTGGCCTGGCGCGAGGAGGAGGTCGCCGACCAGTACGAGTCGGCGGTCCGGGAGGCCACCGCGGCGTTCGGCCGGGGCGAGTGCTTCGTCGAGCGCTACCTCGACCGGCCCCGGCACGTGGAGACGCAGTGCCTGGCCGACACGCACGGCAACGTGGTGATCATCTCCACCCGCGACTGCTCGCTGCAGCGCCGGCACCAGAAGCTCGTCGAGGAGGCGCCGGCCCCGTTCCTGAGCGCGGCACAGGTCGAGGCGCTGTACTCGTCCTCGAAGGCCATCTTGCGGCTGGCGGGCTACGTGGGCGCGGGCACGTGCGAGTTCCTGGTCGGCCAGGACGGCACGGTCAGCTTCCTGGAGGTCAACACCCGGCTGCAGGTCGAGCACCCGGTCAGCGAGGAGGTCACCGGCATCGACCTGGTGCGCGAGATGTTCCGGATCGCCGACGGCGAGCCGATCGGCTACGACGACCCGCCGGCCCGGGGGCACTCGATCGAGTTCCGGATCAACGCCGAGGACCCGGGCCGTAATTTCCTCCCGGCCCCCGGCACCATCACGGTGTTCAGCCCGCCGTCCGGCCCGGGCGTGCGGCTCGACTCCGGGTACACGGCCGGGATGACGGTCCCGCAGGTGTTCGACTCGCTGATCGCCAAGCTGATCGTGACCGGCGCCAGCCGGACCGAGGCCCTGCAGCGTGCCGCCCGCGCGCTGGGCGAGTTCGAGGTCGGCGGCATGCCCACCGTGCTGCCCTTCCACCGCGCGGTGGTGACCGACCCGGCGTTCGCCGGCGCGCCGCTGCGGGTGCACACCCGGTGGATCGAGACCGAGTTCAGCGCCCCGATGCCCGATCAGGATCCGGCTTCGGTCGCGGAGGCGGCCGACCGCGAGACGGTGACCGTCGAGGTGGGCGGCAAGAGGCTCTCGGTGGTGGTGCCCGCCGCACTGAGCCAGCCGCGCCGTGCCCCGGCCGGTCCCATGTCGGCCGAACGGGTCCGCGGGGCCAGCCGCTCCCGCCGGTCGGTTCCCGCGGGCAGCGGCGATACGCTGGTCAGCCCGATGCAGGGCACGATCATCAAGATCGCCGTGGCGGACGGGGAGCGGGTCTCGGCCGGGGACCCGATCGTGGTCCTGGA
This sequence comes from uncultured Actinomycetes bacterium, assembly GCA_963787645.1. Taxonomy (GTDB): domain Bacteria; phylum Actinomycetota; class Actinomycetes; order Streptosporangiales; family Streptosporangiaceae; genus Palsa-504. The sequence continues at coordinate 744,932 of CAWBDS010000011.1, forward strand.
GGCGATGAAGATGGAACAGCCGCTGACCGCGCACAAGGACGGCACGGTCACCGGGCTGGCGGTGGCGGTGGGCCAGACGGTGACGGCGGGCGCGACCATCTGTGAGCTCAAGGACTGATCAGCGGTGAGCAGGCTGCCCGGCGACCCGAACGTGGGTCGTAAGGTGCTGTTCGCGCTCGGCCTGCGGCTGCCGGACCGCAACCGGGAATGGGTGCGGCACGAACTGACCGACGCCGGGTGGCGCGGCCGGCTGACCGGCCGTCACCTGCTGGCCATGCTGCCGATCGCGGCCGCGCTGGCCGCGTTCCCGGGCCCGCTGTTCATCCACATCATGGTCCCGGCGTTGTTCCTGATCTGCAGCGTGGGGGTGGTGGCCATGTACGCCGACGACATCCGGATCAACCGGCTGCGCCGGCACGGCCTCACGCCCCCGGACGACCCCGACCTGGGCCGCCCCTCCCATTAGCGGGTTAATTATGGCGGGGTGATTATCGTTGCTGGTATGGACGAACCAGGCCCAGCCCCCACGCCGCGCTACCGCCGGGTGGTCGGCGGCTCGACCGCTGTGGCCCAGGAGATGGGGCACTCCTACGTCGGGGTCGAGCATCTGTTCCTGGCCACTATCCGGGACCGCGGGGCGGTCCCGACCCAGGTCCTGGCCACGCTGATCGACCTGGACCGGGTCGAGGCCGCCCTGCTGGCGGAGATGGCCTCGGCCGCCTATCGCGGCGAGAAACCGCCCCCCGCGGGCGAGTTACCCGCGGGGTGCACGACCAGGGCGCTGCCGCCGCCCAGCCGGACCGGTTCGGCGATGGACTCGTCCAGGCCGTGGCCCAGGATCTGCAGGGCGGTGGCGTCACCCGGGTAGTTGTCCAGCGGCAGGATGGGCCCGGTGGCCAAGGTGAACTTCTCGCCGAACTGGCTGGTCAGCTGCTGGGCGAGGGCGCTGTTGTAGAAGGCGGGCTCGGCCAGTGAGGTGGCCGAGTTGGTCTGGCTGACCCGCGGCGCGGCCAGCGCGGCGGGCAGCGACATGCCGAAGTCCACGTGGTTCATGATGATCTGCAAGATGGTGGTGATGATCGTGGACCCGCCGGCCGCACCCACGCTGAACACCGGCTGACCGTCCCGGAACGCGATGACCGGGCCCATGCTGGACCGGGGCTGCTTGCCGCCCGCGGGCAGGTTCGGGTCGGCGGCCGTGTCGTTGGTAGCCGGGGCGGCGGGCGGGGCGAAGTCGAAGTCGGTCATCTCGTTGTTGAGCAGGAAGCCGTAGCCGGGCACGGTCTGCCCGCTGCCGCCGAAGAAGTTGATCGTGTTGGTGTAGGCCACGATGTTGCCCCACTTGTCGACGGCCACGATGTTGTTGGTGTGGCCGCCCTCGGCGGCGGGCTGCTGAGCGGTCTGGGCCGGGCAGAGGGTGTACGGCGGGTATGGGTCACCCGGGGCGACCGGGGAGGTCAGCGCCTGGTTGTGGATCAGGCACCGCCGGGTGGCGGCGAAGGCCGGGCTGAGCAGGCCGGAGACCGGGACGCTGACGTAGCGCGGGTCGCCCACGTAGGCGTTGCGGTCGGCGTAGGACAGCCGGGAGGCTTCCAGGTAGTGGAACAGCGCGGTGGCGCGGGGTTCGGCGGCCAGGTGGTAGCCGCTCAGGATGTTCAGCGCCTCGCCGACCGTGGTCCCGCTGCTGGAGGGCGGGGCCATGCTGTAGATGTCCAGGCCGCGGTAGCGGACGTGGGTCGGGGCCTGGACCCGGGCCTGGTAGGCGCGCAGGTCGTTGGTGGTCATGATGCCGGGCAGCGCGACCACCTTCTGCCCGGGGGTCAGCACCGGGTGATCATCGGCCTGGACGATGGCCCGGCCCAGGGGCCCGTCGTACAGGTAGGACGGGCCGTAGCGGGCCAGCAGCCGGTAGGTCCGGGCCAGGTCGGGGTTGCGGAGCAGGTAGCCGACCGGCAGCGGGTTGCCTGAGGAGGTCAGCAGCCAGTGGCTGGCCGGGTAGGCCTGCAGTTCGGGCAGGTCGGACTCGGTGAGCTGCTGGAAGTCCGCGTTGACCCGGAACCCGCGCTGGGCCACCCCGATGGCGGGCCGCAGGTCCGTGGCCAGGCTGTTGCGGCCGTACAAGCTGACCGCCTTGGCCCAGGTGGCCACCATGGACGGGACGCCGGTGGCCAGCGGCTGGTCCGAGGCGTAGTCGTAGCCGTACGGCTGGCCGGTGGACGGGTCGATGAACATGGTCGAGGTGCACGCGGCCGGGCAGTTCTCGCGGCCGTCGATGGTGATGACCTGATGGGACTTGGCCAGGTAGATGACCATGAACCCGCCGCCGCCGGGACCGGCCACGAACGGGATGGTCACACCCAGCGTGCTGGCCGTGGCCACGGCCGCGTCGATGGCGTTGCCGCCGTGCGCCAGCACGTCGATGCCCGCCTGCGTCGCGTCGGTATCCATCGAGGCCACCGCGCCGCCGGTGCCGATCGCGACCGGCTCCTTGACCGGCCCCGAACTGGCCGCGGCCCGGGCCCCGGACGGCAGCGCCAGAAGCACGAGGGCCAGAGCACAGATGGCAGAAATCACTGGGATGCGACGCATGAGCACCTCCACCCGGATAGCCCCGAAATAGGCTGTCTGTTCCTATGCTCCCGTGCGCTCGAATTTAAACATGATCGAACACGGGTGGAGAGGCAGGGCCGGGGCAGCGGGTGGCTCGCTGGAGGCTCAAGGCACGCGCCACGGCCCGTTCGGGAAAATTATCGGAGGTACGGGCGGGGGCTGAACGCGGCGGCCGAGCGGAGTGAATCCCGGGTGTCACCACGCTAGGGCGTGGTGGATTGCCAGTTTCACTCCGTTGGGAGGGGATGCGGGGCGGCGCGGGTGGGCTAGAGGGGGTCGGGGGTGAATTCCATTAGTTTGCGGGCGGCTTCGGTGAGGCTGCCGGACAGGGAGGGGTAGACCGCGAAGGTCTGGGCTAGCTGCTCGACGGTGAGGCGCTGTTCGACGGCCATGGATACGGCCAGGATCAGCTCGCTGGCGCGGGGGGCGACGACTACGCCGCCCAGGATCACGCCGGTACCGGGGCTGGACAGCAGCTTGACGAAGCCGTCGGTGACGCCGGCCATCTTGGCCCGGGGGTTGGTGGCCAGCGGGAGCTTGAGGACACGGGCCGAGACCTCGCCCGCGGTGACCGCGCGCTGGGTGATGCCGACGGTGGCGATCTCGGGGTCGGTGAAGATGGTGGCGGCCACGTGGTCGAGGCGGATCGGGTGCACCGCCTCGCCGAGCGCGTGCCACATGGCGATCCGGCCCTGCATGGCGGCGACCGAGGCCAGCAGGAGCACGCCGGTGCAGTCGCCGGCCGCGTACACGCCCGGCACCGAGGTGCGCGAGACCCGGTCGACCTGGATGAAGCCGTGCGCGTTGACCTTGACCCCGGCCTCGTCCAGGCCGCAGCCCTCGGTGCGCGGGATCATGCCCACGGTGAGCAGGCAGTGGCTGCCGGTCAGGACCCGGCCGTCGTCCAGGGTGACCGTGACGCCGTCGCGGTCGCGGGCCACGTGCTGGGCCCGGGACCGGCCGAGCACGGTCATGCCACGGCGGCGGAAGACGTCCTCGATGTGGTTGGCCGCGTCCTGGTCCTCGTGCGGCAGCACGCGGTCGCGGGACGACACCAGGGTGACCCGGGAGCCGAGCGCCTGGTAAGCGCTGGCGAACTCGGCGCCGGTCACGCCGGAGCCGATGACGATGAGGTCACGAGGGAGTTCGGTCAGGTCGTAGAGCTGACGCCAGGTCAAGATGCGCTCGCCGTCGGGGGGCGCGCCGGGCAGCACGCGGGGCAGCGCGCCGGTGGCGATCAGGACGGTCTCGGCCCTGATCTCGGTGTCGGCCGCGTGGACCACGCCGGGGGCGGCCAGGCGGCCGGCGGCCTTGATGACCTTGATGCCCTCGGCGGCCAGGCGCGCGGTGATGTCGGCGGACTGGGCCCGGGCCAGGTTGGTGATCCGCTCGTACACCCGGGCGGCATTGACCGTGGCGGTGTTGACCATAGCGGGGCCGCCGGTGGCGATGCCCAGCTCGGCGGACCGGTTGAGCATGGTCATCGCGTTGGAGGTCTCGATGAGCGTCTTGGACGGCACGCAGTCGGTGAGCACGCAGGCGCCGCCCAGGCCGTCGGAGTCGATGACGGTGACGTCGGCGCCGAGCTGCGCCGCCACCAGGGCGGCCTCGTAACCGCCAGGCCCGCCGCCCAGGATCGCGATTGAGTGCCGTGGCAAGGTCACGATTGGTAATTCTCCCTTATGCGCGTGGAGCAAAGGGGGCGGGCCGGGGCCGGACGCCGTACGCTTTCCCCGTGGCACTGTACGCCGCCTACGGCAGCAACATGGACCCGGAGCAGATGCTCCTGCGCTGCCCGCACTCGCCGCAGCGAGGCACCGGCTGGCTGGAAGGCTGGCGGCTGACCTTCGGCGGCGAGGACATCGGCTGGGACGGGGCGATGGCCACCGTGGTCGAGGAGTCCGGGGCCCGGGTGTTCGTCGTGCTGTACGACATGTCCTCCGGTGACGAGACCGCGCTCGACAACTGGGACGGCGTAACCCTGGGTTACTACCGTAAGGCCAAGGTCCGGGTGCAGACCCTGGACGGGGACGTGCTGGCCTGGCTGTACGTGCTCAACTTCTACGAGGGCGGGCTGCCGTCGGCGCGGGCCATCGGGATCTTGTCCGACGCCGCGGAAAAGGCGGGCGCGCCGCAGGACTACGTGGCCGCGCTGCGCGCGCTGCCGTGCGCCAAGATGGGCGACGCCAACACCGGGCCGTTCGGGCCTGAGCCGCCCCGGACCTAGACGAGTGCGACGATCAGCAGGATCAGCGCGGGGATGATCAGGGCCAGCAGAGCGGTCTGGCTCCAGGTGCTCTTCAGCGGGTCGAGCCAGCCGGCCACCCGGGGGTCCTTGGCGGCCTTGAGCTCCGTTCCCGAGGGGCCGGCGATCTCCACGGTGCCTTCGGCCCAGACCGTCTCGGCGCGGGCGGCGGTGGCGTACTCGCTGAGCACCCGGGCGATCCGCTCGGCCTCGGCCTCGGCCGCCGACGCGGTGCCGCTGCCGGCCGGGCTCCCGTAGCCGACATCGCGGCGGGCCAGGCCGTAGTTCTCCAGCCCGAACGTGCCGAACGATGAGCGGCGGCTCGTACCGGCGCGGGCGGTCGCACGGCGCGCCTTGACCTCGGCGGCCACCTTGCGGCGCCGCGAGTAGTGCACGGCCCAGGAGTAGATGACCTTGTTCTTGCCGTCCGGTTCCTGGGTGTGGACGCGGAGCAGGTCGGCCAGGTCGACGTTGGTCACGCCATCCCAGCCCACATGATGGTCGCGCAGCGGGTTGACGATCGTGACCCCCGCGTCGTCGGCGAGGATCCGGGGCCGCTGGGCGGCGACGTAGGCCACGCCGGTGGCCAGGAGCAAGATGGCCGCCGCGACCACCGAGGTGTGATCGCGGCCCTGCACGGCCAGGTCGATCCAGTTGGCCACGGCGAACAGCAGCCAGACCCACCAGACGATCACCGCGGTCGGCGAGCGGAACGTCTGCGGGCCGGTGGCCTCGGCGCGCTTTTTGCGGCCGACAGGCACGGTTCCCATCCGCCCAGCCTAACCTCGCCGGATTACGCTCCGGTCACACCCGGGAGGGCCTGGGCGACCATGGCGCCGTCGTCCCACAGCGCGTTGATCGCGGTGGCCACCATGGCCTTGACCCCGACCCCGATGGCCCGCTCGTCCACGTCGAAGGTGGGCTGGTGGATGTCCAGCGAGGCGGTCGACCCGGGCACCCGGGTGCCCAGCCGGGCCAGCGCGCCGGGGGTGCCCTCCAGGTACCAGGCGAAGTCCTCGCCGCCCAGGCTCTGCGGGGTCTGCACGACCGAGCCCGCGCCGAGCACGTCGAGCGCCGCCGCGGCGAGCATGGCCGCGCTGGCCTGGTCGTTGACCGTGGGCGGCACGTAGCGCTCGTAGGAGAACTCGGCGTTGACCCCGTAGGCCAGGGCCACCGAGTCGATCAGGCCCTTGAGCAGGTCGGGCGCGCGGTGCCAGGCCTCGTCGTCCAGGCAGCGGACGGTGCCCTCCGCGATCCCGGCGTCGGGAATGGCGTTGGCCACGGTCCCGGCGCTGACCCGGCCCCAGACCAGGCTCAAGCTGGACCGGGGGTCGACCCGGCGGGACAGCGCGGCCGGCACCTCGGTGATGATCTTGCCGAGCGCGTAGACCAGGTCCACGGTCAGGTGCGGCCGGGCGGTGTGGCCGCCGGGCCCGGACACCTTGACCTGGATCCGGTCGCAGGCGGCGGTGATCGGACCGGAGCGCACGCCGAGCTGGCCGGCGTCCAGCCGGGGATCGCAGTGCAGGGCGAAGATCCGCCCGACGTCGGAGGTGCCGCCCGCCGCGAGCACGTCCAAGGCGCCGCTGGCCGCCTCCTCGGCAGGCTGGAAGATCAGCCGGACCCGGCCCGGCAGCGCGCCCTTGGCGGCCTGCTCGGCCAGGTACAGTCCGGTGCCGACCAGGACGGTGGTGTGCACGTCGTGACCGCACGCATGACAGGCGTTCGGCACCGTGGAGCGGTAGGGGACGTCCTTCTCGTCGGCCATGGGCAGCGCGTCCAGATCGGCGCGCAGCGCGACCACCGGCCGGTCGGTGTAGGCGTCCTGCTCGTCCAGCGTGCCGATGTCGACCGTCAGGCCGGTGCCCTTGGGCAGGATGACCGGCCGCAGGCCCGCCGCGGCCAGGCGCAGCGCCACCCGGCGGGTGGTGCGGTGCTCGGCGTTGGCCAGCTCGGGGTGCGCGTGCAGGTCGCGGCGGAACTCGATCAGCTCCGCTTCATGGCCGCCCAGGAACGCGTCCAGATCCGCGGCCAGATCGGTGCCCTGCACAATCTCTTTGGGCCCAATCTCTTTGGGCCCAATCTCTTTGGGCACGATCTCGTTGGGCACGATCTCGTTGGGCTCAATCTCTTCTTTGGCCATACCCGGCACTCCCCTGGGTGCAGAATCTATCGTCGGCGAACTCCGTGATCAGGGCGTCTACCACGCTGTTCAGATCCCCCGTGCGTGCGTAGACGGCCCGCTGGCGTTCGTACGAGGCACCCCGTTCGAGCACCTCGTAGGCCACCGAGAGTTCCTCGAGGCAGCCCAGCCTCGAGGCTACCGGCTCCAGCTCGCGGAGCAGCTCATACAGTTCGTCGCGCAGCGGCGCGGTGGCGCCGGCCTCATCAGTGATCACGATCGCGTCCAGTCCGTATCGCGTCGCGCGCCACTTGTTGTCCTTGACCACCCAGGCCGAGGGGGCGGGCAGCGTGTAGCCGCGGTCCAGCTGCGCGTCGAACAGCTGCACCAGGCACTGCGACAGCGCCGTCACCATGCCGACCTCGCGGAGCGTCGGCACCCCGTCGAACATGCGGATCTCGACGGTGCCGAAGTCCGGATGCGGCCGGATGTCCCACCAGACCTCCTTGATGCTGCGGATGGTCCCAGCGCGCAGCAGCGTGTCCATATAGTCCTCGAACTGTTGCCAGTCCGTCAGCCGGTTCGGCGGTCCTGCCGTCGGCAGTGCGCCAAAGGTCACGGACCTGCTGGAGGCAAGCCCGGTGTCGTACCCACACCAGAACGGGCTCGACGCGGTTATCGCGAGAAAATGCGGGAGGTACGCGGCGAGCGCATTAACGATCGGTATCGCCTTGCGCCCGTCCCGGATCCCCACGTGGACGTGCACGCCGAAGGTCTGAATCCGGCGGGCAAGCCATTGCATTTGCTCAACGAGCTCCGCATAGCGCTGGATCGGCGCCATCGTCGCATCGCGCCAGTCACTCACCGGGTGGGTCCCGGCGCATGCCAGCAGGATACCGTGCTCGGCCGCGGCCCGCTGGAGTTCACTGATCGTTTTAGCCAGGTCCTCTTTGACCTCCGAAACGGTACTGCAAATGCCGGTGACCACCTCGAGCGTGGACTGCATCAACTCGTGGCGGATCTGCGGGTGCTCCCCGGTGTCGCCGCTTACCGGGAGGTCGGAGAGCAGCTTGCCGGCCTCTTGGCGCAGCATCCGGCTTTCGGAGTCGATGAGCTGCACTTCCCATTCGACGCCGAGCGTCGCACCGCGTGAGGGATTCCATCCGATGGCCATGACTTTCCCGTTCTCCGAGCCCGGCTCGTTTAATGGTCAGACTTCGCCGGGCTGGTACTCGCCCCAGACATCACGAAGCGCGTCGCAGACCTCTCCCAAGGTGGCGTCCGCGCGCAGCGCATCCCGCAGCGGGTAAAGCACGTTGTCCGTGCTTTCGGCCGTTTTCTTGAGCGCGTCAATGGCGCGGCGCCTGGTGGCTTCGTCCCGGTCCTGGCGCACCCGGGCCAGGCGTTCAGCCTGGTTTTGCTCGATCGCCGGGTCGCCGCGGAGCGGGTGGTACGGTTCCTCACCGGTGGTGACGAATTTGTTCACGCCTACGACAATACGTTCGCCATCGTCGATTTCCCGGGCCACGTGATAGGCGGTGTTCTCGATCTCGGCTTTCTGGAAGCCGCGCTCGATCGCAGCCACCGCGCCGCCCAGGTCCTCGACGTTGTTTATGAGTTCTTGGGCGGCGGTCTCGATCTCGTCGGTCATCGACTCGATCGCGTAGGAGCCGGCGAACGGGTCCACGGTGGCGGTCAGGTCGCTCTCGTAGGCGATCACCTGCTGGGTGCGCAGGGCCAGCCGGGCGGCCTTGGTGCTGGGCAGGGCCAGCGCCTCGTCGAAGGAGTTGGTGTGCAGGCTTTGCGTCCCGCCGAGGACGGCGGCCAGGGCCTGCAGGCTGACCCTGACCAGATTGACCTCGGGCTGCTGCGCGGTCAGCTGCACGCCCGCGGTCTGGGTGTGGAAGCGCAGCATCTGCGACTTGGGGTCTTGGGCGTGGAATTCGTCCTTCATGATTTTCGCCCACAGTCGTCGGGCCGCGCGGAACTTGGCCACCTCCTCCAGCAGGGTGGTCCGGGCCACGAAGAAGAACGACAGCCGCGGGGCGAACTCGTCTACCTCAAGGCCGGCTTTCATGGCCGCTTTGACGTATTCCTTGGCGTTGGCCAGGGTGAAGGCGATCTCCTGGACAGGCGTGGCGCCGGCCTCGGCCATGTGGTAGCCCGAGATGGAGATGGTGTTCCATCTGGGCAGCTCTTGACGGCAGTAGGCGAAGGTGTCGGCCACCAGGCGCAGCGACGGGCGCGGCGGGTAGATGTAGGTACCGCGGGCGATGTACTCCTTGAGCACGTCGTTCTGGATGGTCCCGGTGAGCTGTTTCGGACTGGCGCCTTGTTCCTCGCCGATGGCCTGGTACATCAGCAGCAGGACCGCGGCGGGCGCGTTGATGGTCATCGAGGTGGACACGGTCTTGAGCGGAATCTCGTGGAACAGCGTGCGCATGTCGTCAACACAGTCGATGGCCACGCCGACCTTGCCCACCTCGCCGTGCGCGATCGGCGCGTCGGAGTCGTAGCCCATCTGGGTGGGCAGGTCGAAGGCGACACTTAGGCCGGTGGTGCCCGCCTCGATCAGCTCGTGGTAGCGGCGATTGGACTCCTTCGCGGTGCCGAAACCGGCGTACTGCCGCATGGTCCACGGGCGGTCCACATACATTCGCGGATACACTCCGCGAGTGAACGGGTACTCTCCGGGCTGGCCAAGCTTCTCCGCAGGCCGGAAATCCGTAAGCTTGCTGTCGTCGTAGACGGGATCGATAGGTAGTCCGGACTCCGACGTTCGTTCCATAACGCTCAGGTTACTTCGGGACAGGCGGGTAACCACAGGACAAGGGGCGAGGAGGCTCATGCTGGACCGGATCAGGCCGAGGGCCGTCCTGGCCGCTTTCGCCTGCTTGGTCGGCGTGGCGGGGCCCTCGGCGGCCGCGGCCGCTTCGGCTTCTACCGTCCCCTCGCCCTCGGCCTCGGGTCCGGCGGTCCTGGGCGGGCCGCAGCTGGGGTCGCAGGGGACGGTGGTCAACTACTCATCGCGGTCGGCGCCGCGGCTGCCGAACGTGGCGGCCTCGGCGTTCGTGGTGGCCGACGCCGGCACCGGGCAGGTGCTCGCGGCCAAGGACCCGCACGGCTGGTACCGGCCGGCCAGCACGCTCAAGATGCTCACCGCGATAGCGCTGATCCCGGTGCTCAACCCGGACGCCACCGTGGTGGCCAGCAAGCAGGCCGCCTCGGCGGTGCCGAATGTAGTCGGTCTGGTCGCCGGGCGGTCCTACCAGATCGCCGACCTGTTCACCGCGCTGCTGACCATCTCGGCCAACGACGCGGCCATCGCGCTGACCCAGGCCACCGGGTCGTTCGGCGAGGGCATGTCGGTGATCAACGCCGAGGCGCGGCACCTGCAGGCCGACGACACGGTCGCCATGGACCCGAACGGGCTGGACGCCCCGGGCCAGCACACGTCGGCCTACGATCTGGCCCTGATCGCCCGGCAGGCGCTTGCCCTGCCTGCGTTCCTGAAGTACGACCAGACCCGCAGCGCGCGGTTCGTGGTGGCCCGGCGCAAGGCGGTCGAGCTGTACAACCAGAACTCCCTGCTCAGCACCTACCCGGGCGCGGTGGGCGGAAAGATCGGCTGGACCAGCGCGGCGGGCGCCACCTACGTCGGGATGGCCACCCGGCACGGCGTCACGCTCATCGTGACCCTGCTGCACTGCCCGGCGCTGACCGAGATCAACACCGCGGAGAAGCTGCTCAACTGGGGCTTCACCGCGGACGGCAAGGTCACCTCGGCGGGTACGCTGGTCAGCCCGCTGCAGGCGTCGCCTTCGCCGTCCGCGTCGGCCTCGGCGTCGGCGTCGGCCTCGGCGTCGGCCTCGGCGTCGGTCTCGGCCTCGGGGGGGTCGCGGGCCGATATCGCCGCTCGGTCGCACCCGGTGGCCGGCCCGTCGGTGCTGGCCGCGGCCGGGTTCAGCTGCGCCGCCGTGCTCGCGGCGGCGGTCGGCTTCATGTACAACCGCCGGCAGCGTCCGTCGCGTGCCTCGCGTCCTTCGCGTCCTTCGCGTGCCTCGCGTGCCTCGCGTTCCGACCGGTCCGCGCGCGTCCGGGACCGGGTTTAGCGCGGGGTGGCCCGGCGGGCAGGTGGCTGCGGGGCTGGGGCGGTTAGGGGCGGGCGGGCAGGAGGCCGATGCGGTCGCGGACGGCGGTCATGGTCTGGCCGGCGACCTGACGGGCCTGGGCGGCGCCGTGGGCCAGGATGCGGTCGAAGGCCGGCCTCGTCGGCCAGGATCTGCTGGGTCTTCTCCCGGATCGGGGCGAAGGTGGCCACGACCAGTTCGGCCAGGTCCTTCTTGAACCCGCCGTAGCCGGCGCCGGCGTACTTGGCCTCCAGGATGGTTACTGTTTCGCCGGACAGGGCCGAGTAGATCCGCAGCAGGTTGGTCACGCCGGGCTTGGCCTCGAGGTCGGCGCGCACCTCCGAGCCGGGATCGGTGACCGCGCGGCCGATCTTCTTGCGGATCACCTCAGGCTCGTCGAGGACGTCGACGATGCCCTGCGGGGAGGACGAGGACTTGCTCATCTTGGCCGTCGGGTCCTGCAGGTCGTAAATCTTGGCCACCTCGGCCAGGATGTAGGGCTGCGGCGGCACGAATGTCTGGCCGTAGCGGTGGTTGAACCGCTGGGCCAGCGTCCGGCTCAGCTCCAGGTGCTGGCGCTGGTCCTCGCCGACCGGGACCTGATCGGCCTGGTAGAGCAGGATGTCCGCGGCCTGCAAGATGGGATAGGTAAACAGGCCGACGGAGGCCTGGTCGTGGCCCTCCTTGGCCGACTTGTCCTTGAACTGGGTCATCCGGCTGGCCTCGCCGAACCCGGTCATGCAGCCCAGGATCCAGGCCAGCTCGGTGTGCTCGGGCACGTGGCTCTGCACGAACAGCGTGCACCGGTCCGGGTCCAGCCCGGCGCCGAGCAACTGGGCGGCGGCCACCCGGGTCCGCTGGGGCAGCAGAGCGGGATCTTGCGGCACGGTGATCGCGTGCAGGTCTACCACGCAGTAGAACGCGTCATAGGTGTCCTGCAGGGCCACCCACTGCCGCAGCGCGCCGAGGTAGTTGCCGAGGTGGAACGAGTCGGCGGTGGGCTGGATGCCGGAGAGCACGCGGAGCCGAGACATGCGCAGGAGTCTAGACGACCTGGGGACGAAGGCATGTTCCGGAACAGGACAGGGACCGGGTGTTTACCCGGCACGGGCCGGCGGGCCGTGGCTGTGCAGGATCTTGGTGCCGTCGGGGCTGCGGGCGGTGGTGGTGCCGTCGGGATGGAGGGTGACGGTCCAGCCCCACTGGTGAATAGCTATGTGATGGTGAAAGAAGCAGTAAAGCGCGCAGCCGTCCACGCTGGTCTTGCCGCCGTCGGCCAGGTGGGTCACATGGTGCACCTCACACGCTGCGGCGGGCTGATCGCAGCCGCCGGCCCATCGGCAGTGCTGGTCGCGCAGGATCACCGCCCGGCGGATCGCGGCGGGGATCTCGGCGCTGTGTCCGACGTCCAGCGGCAGGCTGGGGCCGGACAGGCGGGCGCCGAGCTGGCGGGTGCGCAGGAACGAGGCCAGGGCGCCGGGACCGGAGACCAGGTCGATGGCCTTGCCGATGATGGCTTGGCGAAGCATCTCCAGGGCTTGCGGTGTGGGCGGGCGCGGGCCGGCGGGGTCCGCTGTGGCGGGGTGGCCGGGCTGGGCAGGCGGGTCCGGGTGCCCGGCAGGCGGGGCTGGGTGGTAGGAAGGCGGGCCTGGGTCATGGGCTGGGGCGCAGTGGGGGCCGTGGCCGGTGAGGTGGAGGCACAAGTTGACCAGGTCATCGAGGGCAGCGGGGTCGACCTGGCCGGTGACGACGGGGATCAGGGTGGCGTCACAGGCCACCGCGGCGGCCGACTTGCCGTCCAGCCAGGCGGCGCCGTCGTTGCCGGTCTGGGAGGCGGCGGCCCGGTGGGCGGTCCAGCGGATGGCCATCTCGCCGATCCACTCCCGCTGGAGGACCGAGCCGTCGTCCATGGCTCGCAGCTCGGCCAGGGAGATGTGGGCCCACACCTTCACCGGCTGGCCGGCCCGCTCGGGTAGGAGACCGCTGGCGACCAGGCGGCGCATCGCGTCCTCCAGCGCATCGTGGTAGCGCTGCTCCCGGGTGCGGGTGTCTTCGGCGCCCACCGGGGCGGACAGGGCGTCCAGGACGGCCGTGACGACGGCGGCGCATTCCGGGGTGAGGTCCCCGGAAATGACGCCCTCGCCGGCGAACGTGGTCTCCACTCGGAGCTGACGGTCCTCGAAGTCCGGTTCTGGATTGTCGTCGTCGGCGGACAGGGAGCGGGCGTAGATCTCGGCGGCCAGTGCGGCCAGGTCTTCCTTGCGTGCTCCAGCACGGGCGGCGGTGACCAGGATGGTATCCGCGGCTTCCCGGCAATCGGCGGGAAGCCTGTCGGTCCAGTGGCAGATCGTTTCGGCCATCGACTCGGACAGCAGGGCTCCCTCGGCCAGCGCCGCTATCACCTGCGGGTGGCCGGTAACGCGGCGCGACCAGGCTAGACGAGCGCGGGCCGCGCCCTTGGTGATGCGCGTGCGGTGGATCAGCCAGGAAGTGGGGCTGTAGTCGGCGTCGGCGGAATAGCCCTGGCCGGCGGTGAACGCGGCCAGGATCTTGGCCCGGGCGGCGGTGAAGATCGAATTGCCCTGCTCCAGGGCCAGCAGGCACGCCGTCTGGGCCTCGGTGGCCATGGCGGTGGGGTCGGCGGCGGCCAGGAAGCGCAGTCCGGTCAGGACCATGTCCGTCGCTTCGTCAGTAGTCGCTGGAGCCGGGATCGTGCCCACTTGAGCCGTCACCTCCCTTGATGGGTCGCGGGTAGAACCGAATGGCACTCTGCTGCGGTGCGGGGGGCCTGTCCCGGGGACGTGTCACCCAGGTCCGTTAGGCCAATAGCTTCGATCTCGTATTCGAGTGTATCAGTCCATAGCAACATTCTTCGAACGACACGCGGTCGGCGCAACATGCGGCTTTACGCCGAACCTGACCAACTCAGGCCACACCACCCGTTTGTCGGTCCACGTGATCCCTTCGTGGCGGCACAGGCAGAAGGGATGCCCGGCCGGGTCGGTGTAGACCTGCCAGCCGTAGCCCTCGGGTGCGATGAATTCCTTGTGCAGCGTCGCGCCAAGCTTGACGACGCGGCGCTGTTCGGGCTCGATTTCGTCCACTTCGAAGTCGAGGTGGTACTGCTTGGGGTGTTCGTGGTCAGGCCGGGTCGACCTCGCCGACGGTGATGCCGGCAAAGTTGTCGTCGCTGCCCTCCATGATGGCGCGGCCTGTTACCTGGGAGTAGAGCAGGGCGGAGCCAAGGGTCGGCGGGGGGTGCGGGTGGGGTTAGCGGCGGGCGGAGTCGGCTACGACTACTTCGACGCGCTGGAATTCCTTTAGGTCGGAGTAGCCGGCCGTGGCCATGGTGCGGCGGAGCGCGCCCATCAGGTTCATCGAGCCGTCGGGGACGGTGGACGGGCCGTGCAGGATTTGCTGCAGGGTGCCGATGGTGCCGACGCGGAGGCGGGCGCCGCGGGGCAGCTCGGTGTGGTTGGCTTCGCTCCCCCAGTGGTAGCCGTGACCGGGTGCCTCGGCAGCCCGGGCCAGGGGCGAGCCCACCATGACCGCGTCAGCCCCGATGGCTAGCGCCTTGGCGATGTCGCCGCTGCTGGTCATCGAGCCGTCGGCGATCACGTGGACGTAGCGGCCGCCGGACTCGTCCAGGTAGTCCCGGCGGGCCGCGGCCACGTCGGCGATCGCGGTGGCCATCGGCACGGCCACGCCGAGCACGGTGACCGTGGTGTGGCCGGATCCGCCGCCGAAGCCGACCAGGACTCCGGCGGCGCCGGTACGCATCAGGTGCAGGGCGGCGGCGTAGGTGGCGCAGCCGCCCACCACCACCGGGACGTCGAGCTCGTAGATGAACTGCTTGAGGTTCAGCGGCTCGGCCCGGCCGGAGACGTGCTCGGCCGAGACGGTGGTGCCGCGGATCACGAAGATGTCCACGCCGGCGTCCACCACGGCCTTGTAGTACCGGGCCGTGCGCTGGGGCGACAGGCTGGCCGCGGTGGTCACCCCGGCGCGGGCGATCTCCTCGATCCGGCGGCCGATCAGGTCCTCGCGGATGGGTTCGGCGTACATGGCTTGCAGGCGGCGGGTGGCGGCCTGCTCGTCGAGTTCGGTGACCTCGGCTAGGAGCGGCTCGGGATCCTCATACCGGGTCCACAGGCCTTCCACGTCGAGCACGGCCAGGCCGCCGAGGCGGCCGATGGCGATGGCGGTGGCCGGGGAGACCACGCTGTCCATCGGGGACGCCATCAGCGGCAGGTCGAACCGGTAGGCGTCGATCTGCCAGGCGATCGATACCTCCTCGGGGTCCCGGGTCCGGCGGGCGGGGACGATCCCGATCTCGCTGAGCGAGTACGCCCGGCGGCCGGATTTCCCGCGCCCGATCTCCACGTCGGTCACCGGCCGTCCGTCCCGGCCCGGCCGCCGTAGTTGGGGGCTTCGACGGTCATCTGCACGTCGTGCGGGTGGCTCTCGGTCAGGCCGGCCGCGGTGATCTGGATGAACCGGGCCTCCTGCAGGTCGGCGACGGTGCGGGCGCCGCAGTAGCCCATCGCCGCGCGCAGCCCGCCGACCAGCTGGCCGGCTACCGCGGCCAGCGGGCCGCGGTAGGGGACCTGGCCCTCGATGCCCTCGGGGACGAGCTTGTCCTCGCGCAGTACGTCGTCCTGGAAGTACCGGTCCTTAGAGTACGAGCGGCCGCGCTCCCGGTTCCGCATGGCGCCCAGCGAGCCCATCCCCCGGTACAGCTTGTACTGCTTGCCGTTGATGAAGACCACCTCGCCGGGGCTCTCCTCGCATCCGGCGAGCAGGCTGCCGAGCATGACCGTGTCCGCGCCCGCGGCGATGCCCTTAGCGATGTCCCCGGAGTACTGCAGCCCGCCGTCGCCGATCACCGGGACGCCCGCCGGGCGGGCCGCCTGGGCCGCCTCGTAGATGGCGGTCACCTGGGGCACGCCCACGCCGGCCACCACCCTGGTGGTGCAGATCGAGCCGGGTCCGACGCCGACCTTGACCCCGTCCGCCCCGGCGTCCACCAGGGCCTGCGCGCCGGCCCGGGTGGCCACGTTGCCGCCGATGACCTCGGCGTCGGAGTTGGCCTTGATCTGGGCGATCATCTCCAGCACGGCCTGGGCGTGCCCGTGCGCGGTATCCACGACCAGGAAGTCCACGCCGGCCTCGGTCAGCGCCTGGGCGCGGCGCTTGGCGTCCTCGCCGACGCCGACCGCGGCGCCGACCACCAGCCGGCCCGCCGGGTCCTTGGTGGCCAGCGGGAACTTCTCGCTCTTGGTGAAGTCCTTCACCGTGATCAGGCCCTTGAGGCGGCCGGCCCCGTCGACCAGCGGCAGCTTCTCGATCTTGTGCTCGCGCAGCAGCCTGAGGGCTTCGTCCGGGTGGACCCCGACCGGGGCGGTGACCAGGGGCATCGGGGTCATGACCTCGGTCACCCGGCGGGCGTGGTCGGTCTCGAACCGGATGTCGCGGTTGGTGACGATGCCGAGCAGGACGCCGTCCGGGCTGGTCACCGGGACGCCGGAGATCCGGTAGCGGCCGCACAGCTGGTCCACGTCGGCGATGGTGGCGTCCGGCCCGCAGGTCACCGGGTCGGTGATCATCCCGGCCTCGGACCTCTTGACCATGTCGACCTGCTGGGCCTGCTCCTCGATGGACAGGTTGCGGTGCAGGACGCCAACGCCGCCCTGACGGGCCATGGCGACCGCCATCCGGGCCTCGGTGACCGTGTCCATGGACGCCGACACCAGCGGGATGCGCAGCCGGTAACGGCGGGTGATCCGGGTGCTGGTGTCCGCCTCGCTGGGCAGCACCGCCGAATGCGCGGGCAGCAGGAGCACGTCATCAAAGGTCAGCCCGACGGGCGCGAACTTATCGGGCAACCCGGACAATGCGTGATCAGTCATGGCACCTTCACCAGGAGTGGCAGCGGGGATGCTCCCATCCTAGTGAAGCGCGGCTGGGGTTACCGGCCCGCGAGGGAAGCCAGCTCGGGGACGAACCGGGCTCCGTCCACCGTGCCGAGGCCGGAGGCCAGATCGTAGCCGGGGCCGGCGGGGAAGCCCGGGACCGTGTCCTGCTGGCCGGCCTGGGTGAACGTCACGGTGTTGGTGCCGCTGGTGACGTCGACCAGGCCGGGCAGGTGCCGGGCGGACATCTGGTACAGGGCGGGGTTGATCAGCCCGAGCGGGCGGCCGGCCACCTGGTCGGCCAGGGCCACGATGCCGGCGAACAGCGGGGTGGCCTCGCTGGTCCCGCAGGTCGGGTACCAGCCGGCCGCGATGCCGGGGAAGCCGTTGTACACGTCGACCGCGCCGTTGCAGGCTCCGCTCATCGAGATGTCGGGCACGCCGCGGGTGGTGCCGACCACGCTCTGGACCGCGTTCTGGTAGCCGGGCCGGGGGAACAGGATCGACTTGCCGCCCCCGCCGCTCAGCGGATTGGGCCCGTTGTCGCCGAAGATGAACCGCTGGGCGGGGACGCTGTAGGTGTCGTTCCACACCGTGTCCGGCGAGGTGTGGTTGCCGTTGGCGTCCAGATGCAGCTGGGTGCCGCCGACGCCGGTCACCAGCGGATCGCTGAGCGGCCAGTTCGTGGTCGGGAAGGTGTAGTAGGTCTGCCCGTCCAGCTCGGTGTTGGCGGCGCCGCTATCACCCGAGGCGGCGAGCACGGTGACACGATGCTGGAAGGCGTCGACGTACGCACCGCGCAGCGCCTGGACCCCGGTGGGGAAGGTCTGCTCGGTGGCGCTGAAGCTCTGGCTGATCACGTCACCCAGGTGGTGATCGATCACGTACTCCTCGGCCTTGATCATCTGCGGGAAACCGGTCACGCCCTCGGTCTCCGAGACCGGGGTCTCGACCAGCAGGATGCTGGCGCCCGGCGCGATCGTGTGCGCATACTCCACGTCCAGTGTGGTCTCGCCGGCCCAGCTGACCATGTCCCCGCTATTCTGGTTGAACGGCGGGACGGCGCCGGCCGGCTGGATGATCTTGAACGACGGGGGGGCGGGGATACCGAACGTCTGGTCGAAGGTGGCCAGGTCGGCCTGGATGGTCGGCGAGCCGAAGGAGTCGACGATGACAATCGTCGCTCCCTTACCGGTGATGCCCTGGGCGTACAGCGGGTTCAGGTCGTAGGCCCGCTGGATCTGGGCCGGCTGGTAACACGCGACGTGGAAGGCCGCCTCGCAGTCCGCGGTGGTCGGCGGCTGCTTGGAGGCGTGCGGCGTGCGCCCCGCGTCCGGGTGGATGAACACGGTGGCCGGCGTGACCGTCGTGCTCGCGGACGCTCCGGCGACGGTGGCTCCGGTGACGGCTGGCCCGCTCAGGCCGCCCAAGCCGCCCAAGCCGCCTAGGAGCACGCCGACGCTGACCGTGATCTTTGCGCCCCGACGCATGGCGTCCCCGAATCCCCGATGAACTGACCAAGACCGGTCAAATATGACAGTGATCGCTCATCCGGCACAAGGGCCCAAACAGCACGAAACCCGGATCCCGCCACGAATGGCGAGGTCCGGGTTTCGGTGCGTTGCGCGGTTAGTGCGGGTGGCTGTGCCCGTGGCCGTCGCCCGCGGGGGTCTTGTCTTCCTCCGGCTTCTCGACCACCAGGGTCTCGGTGGTCAGCAGCATGCCGGCGATCGACGCGGCGTTCTGCACGGCCGACCGGGTGACCTTCACCGGGTCGATGATGCCCTGAGCCATCAGGTCGCCGTACTCGCCGGTGGCCGCGTTGTAGCCGTGCCCGGCGGGCAGGCCGGCGATCTTGGCCGCCACCACCGAGCCCTCCTGGCCCGCGTTGATCGCGATCCAGCGGGCCGGCTCGGACAGCGCGCGCTCGACCACGCGCACCCCGGTCAGCTCGTCGCCCTTGCGGCCCAGGTCGCCCAGGTCGCCGGCCACGTGCACCAGGGCGCTGCCGCCGCCGGCGATGATGCCCTCTTCGATGGCGGCCCGGGTGGCGGAGATGGCGTCCTCCAGGCGGTGCTTCTTCTCCTTGAGCTCCACCTCGGTGGCCGCGCCGGCCCGCAGCACGCAGACCCCGCCGGACAGCTTGGCCAGCCGCTCCTGCAGCTTCTCCCGGTCCCAGTCGGAATCGGTGTTCTCGATCTCGGTCCGGATCTGCCGGATCCGGTCCTCGATCGCGCTCTTGTCACCGGAGCCGTCCACGACCGTGGTGTCGTCCTTGGTGACGACGATCCGGCGGGCGCGGCCCAGGTCCTCCAGGCCGACCGACTCCAGCTTGATGCCGAGCTCCTCGCTGACCACGGTGCCGCCGGTCAGGACGGCCATGTCGGCCAGCATGGCCTTGCGGCGGTCGCCGAAGCCAGGCGCCTTCACCGCAGCGACGTTGAGCAGGCCGCGGATCTTGTTGACCACCAAGGTGGCCAGCGCCTCGCCCTCGACGTCCTCGGCCACGACCAGCAGCGGCTTCTTGACCTGCGCGATCTTCTCGAGCAGGGGCAGGAAGTCCTGCATCGAGGAGATCTTGGCCTGGTGGATCAGGACGTACGCGTCCTCCAGGACGGCCTCGAGACGCTCCTGGTCGGTGATGAAGTACGGCGAGATGTAGCCCTTGTCGAACTGGAGGCCCTCGGTGAACTCCAGCTCAAGGCCCATGGTCGGCGACTCCTCGACGGTGATGACCCCGTCCTTGCCGACCTTGGCGAACGCCTCGGCGATCAGCTCGCCGATCTTGCTGTCCTGCGCGGAGATGGTCGCGACGTGCGCGATCTCGGTCTGCTCCTCCACGTCACGCGCGGACTTGAGCAGCCGGTCGGAGACCTCGGCCGCGGCGGCGTCGATGCCGCGCTTGAGGTCCATCGGGTTCGCGCCGGCCGCGACCGAGCGCAGCCCGTGGTGCACCATCGCCTGGGCCAGGACCGTCGCCGTCGTGGTGCCGTCCCCGGCGATGTCGTTGGTCTTGGTGGCGACCTCCTTGGCCAGCTGGGCCCCGAGGTTCTCGTAGGGGTTCTCCAGCTCCACCTCCTTGGCGACGGTTACGCCGTCGTTGGTGATGGTAGGGGCGCCCCACTTCTTGTCGATGACGACGTTGCGGCCGCGCGGGCCGAGCGTCACCTTGACGGTGTCGGCGAGCTTGTTGACGCCGCGCTCAAGCGAGCGCCGGGCGTCCTCGTCGAACTCCAGAATCTTGGGCATTGAAATTCCTCAACCTACGGTTGGAACGAGTTCCTGGGCGACCGGCGGGACAGGCGCCTGGCCTGCCCCGCCGGATCGCGGGTCCTACTTGTCGATGACGGCGAGCACGTCACGGGCGGAGAGCACCAGGTACTCCTCGCCCGAGTACTTGACTTCGGTGCCGCCGTACTTGCTGTACAGCACCACGTCGCCGACCTTGACGTCGATCGGCACTCGCTTGGTTCCCGCGTCGTCGAAGCAACCCGGTCCCACCGCCAGGACTTCGCCCTCCTGGGGCTTCTCCTTGGCGGTGTCCGGGATCACCAGTCCGGACGCTGTGGTCTGCTCCGCCTCGAGCGGGCGGACCACAATCCGGTCTTCGAGCGGCTTGATTACTACCTTGGTGGCGGTCGTCACGATCTGACCTCCCCCTCCGGAAAGGCTAATGGTGAGTTGCTAGAGAGGGCGAGCGCGGCCGCCTGCCGTCGCGGGGATCAGACTGCCTCGTCGCGTTAGCACTCTACACTAGTGAGTGCTAACCCGAACAGTAGTGGCGCTAAGCGGACTCGTCAACACGAGCCGGCCGGCGGGGATCTCCATTTTCGCTCTCCGTACACAACTGATTACATGGAGCTACTAGAGTTGTCGGGTCCTGACGCCGAGCGGACTGGTCACAGGCGGCGGAGCAGGCAACCCCTTCTGAAGGAGCATCATGGATCAGCCGGGCAACCACATCCTGCTTCGCGGAAACCAGACTGGCGCCGCCGACCGCATGCGCGAGCTCCTCGCGCGGACCGTCCAGGACCATGTGGCGGACCAGCGGTCGAACGCGAGCGCGCTGGAGGATATCCGGCAGCGGATGGAAGGCCTCGAATGGCTGGTCAAGGAGGCCAAGCCGCCGGCCTGGGCCGAGACGCTGGCCGAGCACATCGAGCTGCTCCGCTCGCAGGTGACGCCGCTGGCCGAGCTGCGTACGCGGTGGCCGGAAATGAGCGCCGCCGTGGGGAGGGTCGCGGAGAACGTCGAGCAGGCCCTGCCGCAGCTGCAGGCGGTGTGTGACACCATGGGCCAGACCCTGGAGGCCCTGCGGGCCCAGGATGAGCGGGCGGCCCGTTTGCAGCACAGCGTGGGCAAGCTCCAGCAGAGCATGGAGACCGCGGCGGGCCGGTTCAGCCGGCTGGACAAGGCCGTGGCCGAGCTGACCCAGCGCACCGGGCAGCTGGACAAGGAGATGTCGGCGGTCAAGGGACGGGTGGGCGAGGGGGTCGAGAAGATGACCGGGGTCGGCGGGCAGGTCGACCTGCTGGGCGGCCAGGTCCAGGTGGTCCACGGGCGGATCGAGCGGCTGGAGGAGCGGCTGGAGGAGCGGCTGGCCGACACCGACGAGAAGCTGGGCGCGCTGGACGTCAAGCTGACCGCGGCCGACGCGAAGCTGACCACCGCGGAGGCCAAGACCGGGTCGGCCGACGCCCGGGTGGCGGCCCTGGACACCAAGCTGGAGCGGCTGGACGAACGGCTGGACGACCAGTACGACCGGGTCAGCGCCATCGACAAGGGCGTGGTCTCGATGGACGGCAAGCTGGGCACGCTGGCGGGCAAGCTCGGTCCGGTGGACAGCAAGCTCAGCGCGGTGGACAGCCGGCTGGGCACGGTCGACGGCAAGGTCGGTTCGCTCGGCGGGCGGCTGGACTCCATGGGCGGGCGGCTGGATTCCATGGATGAGCAGCTGGCCGGACAGAACGAGCGGCTGGTCGACGAGCTGCGGTCGCGCCCGGACGAAGTCTCCGAGGTGGTGACCAAGGTCGTCGAGGCCGCCCAGGTGGAGGTGACCGCGCGGATCGGATCGCTGGAGGAAACCGTCCTGACCCTGGCCGAGGCGCTGCTGCGGCCGCCGGGCGGGGGCCGGGAAGGCACCCGTGTCTAGGTGAAACGCGCTCCCGGGGGCGCGTTATCGTGTGCGGTATGGCCGAGGTACTGCTGGAGCGGGCGTACGCCGAGAAGCTGGACGCGGCGGACCCGCTGGCCGGGTACCGCGAGCGGTTCCTGCTCGAGGACCCGGGGCTGATCTACCTGAACGGCAATTCCCTCGGTGCGCTGCCGCGGGCCACCATGGCCCGGCTGGAAACGGTGTACCGGCAGGAGTGGGGCACCGCGCTGGCCCGGTCCTGGGACCACTGGGTCGACCTGCCGGCCCGGGCCGGCGACGTGGTGGGCGAGCTGATCGGCGCCGCCCCGAGGCAGGTGATCGTCACCGACAACACCACGGTGAACCTGTACAAGCTGGCCAGCGCGGCGCTGGACGCGCGGCCGGGCCGGCGCGTGATCATCACCGACCACGACAACTTCCCCAGCGACCGCTACGTCATGGCCGGGCTGGCCGCCCAGCACGGCGCGGAACTGCGCATGCTGGATACCGACATCGACCAGGGCCTGAACCCGGAACTGGTCCGCGCCGCGGCAGACCAGGACACGGCGCTGGTCAGCCTGTCCCACGTGGCCTACCGCAGCGGCGCGCTGGCCGACATGGCCGCCATCACCGCGATCGCCCATCAGGCCGGGGCGCTGATGCTGTGGGATCTGTGCCACTCGGTGGGGGCGGTGCCGGTGGACCTGGACGGCTGCGACGTGGACCTGGCGGTCGGCTGCACCTACAAGTACCTCAACGCGGGGCCGGGCGCCCCGGCGTTCGCGTACGTCTCGGCCCGGCTGCGGGACGCCCTGCGCCAGCCGATCTGGGGCTGGTTCTCCCAGCGTGACCAGTTCGACATGGGATCCGGGTACGACCCGGCGCCGGGCATGGCCCGGTACCTGACCGGCACGCCGTCGATCCCGGGCACCGCGGCCGTGGAGGAGGGCGCGCGACTGCTGCTCGAGGCGGGGCTGGAGTCGATGCGGGCCAAGAGCATGCGGCTGACCGCCTACCTGATCGAGCTGGCCGACGCCTGGCTGGTCCCGCTGGGCGCCACGATCGCCACGCCGCGAGATCCGGACCGGCGCGGCGGCCACGTCAGCTTCGGCCACCCCGAGGCCGAACGGATCGTGGCGCGACTGGCCGACGATGGCGTGATCACCGACTACCGCACCCCGGACCGGTTCCGGTTCGGCCTGTCCCCGCTCACCACGCGGTTCACCGACGTGTGGGACGCCGCCGAGGCGGCCCGGGCGCTCATCGAGGAGTACGCCAGCCATGTCTGAGCCCGTCACCTATTCCGGGTACCTGCGGCTGGACCAGCTGCTGGGGGCACAGGAGCCCCGGTCCGGCGAGCACGACGAGATGCTGTTCATCGTCATCCACCAGATCTACGAGCTGTGGTTCAAGCAGCTGCTGCACGAGCTGGCCAAGGCTCAGGCCCAGCTGGAGTCCGGCGAGACCACGCACGCCATGCGGACGCTGCGCCGGACGCTGGCCATCTTGAAGATCGTGGTGGCCCAGCTCGACGTGCTGGAAACCATGACGCCGACGCAGTTCACCCGGTTCCGGGACGCGCTGGGCACGTCGAGCGGCTTCGAGTCGGCGCAGTTCCGCGAGCTCGAGGCGGTGCTGGGCCGCCGGGACCGGATGATGGTCGCGCAGTACGTGGCGGACAGCCCGGAGCGGGCCCGGATCACCGCGGCCATGTCCCGGCCGTCGCTGTTCGACTCGTTCCTGAGCTATCTGGCCAACCAGGGCTATGACGTGCCCGCGGAGGCGCGCGGCCGCGACGTCACGCAGCCGCTGGAGGCTTCGGCCGGGGTGCAGCAGGTGCTGAAGAAGGTCTACGACGACGACACCGACGCCACCGCGGTGTGCGAGCTGCTGGTCGACCTGGACGAGGGCATGCAGGAGTGGCGGTACCACCACATCAAGATGGTGGAGCGGACCATCGGGGCGCGGCGCGGCACGGGCGGCTCGGCCGGGTCGGCCTACCTGCGGACCACGCTGGCCGAGCCGACGTTCCCCGACCTGTGGGCCATGCGGAGCCTAGGTTAACGCGCAGGCACTGGGGCAGTGCCGTTAGCAGAGCGGGCGAGCGGCTCCGCTTAAGGTACTATTATGCTGAACGCGCAGGCCAGGTAATTGCTTTTACTCCCATTCAATGGTGGCGGGCGGCTTGCTGGTGATGTCCAGGACGACGCGGTTGACGTCGGGGACCTCGTTGGTGACCCGGGTGGAAATGCGGGCCAGGACGTCGGCGGGCAGCCGGGCCCAGTCCGCGGTCATGGCGTCCTCGCTGGTTACCGGGCGCAGCACGAGCGGGTGGCCGTAGCTGCGGCCGTCGCCCTGCACGCCGACCGAACGCACGTCGGCCAGTAGCACGACCGGGCACTGCCAGACCTGGTCGTCCAGGCCGGCCGCCGACAGTTCCTCGCGGGCGATGGCATCGGCCTCGCGCAGCACCGCGAGCCGGTCCGCGCTGACCTCGCCGACGATCCTGATGGCCAGGCCGGGACCGGGGAACGGCTGGCGGCGGACGATGGCCTGGGGCAGGCCGAGCTCTTCGCCGACCCGGCGTACCTCGTCCTTGAACAAGGCGCGCAGTGGCTCGACCAGGCGGAACTTCAGGTCATCGGGCAGCCCGCCCACGTTGTGGTGGGACTTGATGTTGGCCGTGCCGGTGCCGCCGCCGGACTCCACCACGTCCGGGTACAGCGTGCCCTGGACCAGGAACTCGCACGCCTCGCCGTGCTGGCCGGCTTCGGCGGTGATCTCGCGGGCGGCGCGCTCGAAGGCGCGGATGAACTCCCGGCCGATGATCTTTCGCTTCTGCTCCGGGTCGGCCACCCCGGCCAGCGCGGTCAAGAACGCGTCGGCCTCGTTGGCGACCATGAGCCGGACGCCGGTGGCGGCCACGAAGTCCTGCTCGACTTGTTCGGCCTCGCCCTTGCGCAGCAGGCCGTGGTCGACGAATACGCAGGTCAGCCGGTCACCGATGGCGCGCTGAACGAGCGCCGCGGCGACCGCGGAGTCGACCCCGCCGGACAGGCCGCAGATCGCGTGGCCGTCGCCGACCTGCTCGCGGATGGCGGCCACCTGGTCCTCGACGATGTTCAGCATGGTCCAGTTCGGGCGGCAGCCGGCCAGCTCCAGGAACCGGGCCAGCATCCGGGTGCCGTACTCGGTGTGGACCACCTCCGGGTGGAACTGCACGCCGAACAGGCGGCGGGCCGGGTCCTCCACCGCGGCGACCGGCGTGGCCGGGGTCCGCGCGGTCACGGCGAAGCCGGGCGGGGCCTGGGTGCAGGTGTCAGCGTGGGACATCCAGACCTGCTGACGGACGGGGGTGCCGGACAGCAGGCGGCCGGTACTGGTGCTGTCTAGGGTGGTCGCGCCGTATTCGGCCAGGCCGGTCCGCTCGACCGTGCCGCCCAGCCCGGCGACCAGCAGCTGGAAGCCGTAGCAGATGCCGAGGATGGGGACGCCGGCTTGGAAGAGGCCGGGCGGCGCGGGCGGGGCGCCGTCGGCGTAGACCGAGGACGGGCCGCCGGACAAGATGATGGCCTTCGGGTGCCGGGCCAGCATCTGCTCGGCGGCCATGGTCGAGGGCACGATCTCGGAGTAGACGTGGCACTCGCGCACCCGCCGGGCGATCAGCTGCGCGTACTGGGCGCCGAAGTCCACCACGAGCACGGTATCGAAACCGGTCGGCACGCTAACCGCCTTCCACCTGGGATTTCTCGGTGGAGTCTACGCGCAGGCGGGCGATGCGGCGGCCGTCGAGCTCGGTCACCGTGATCGTGTGCCCGTTCACCTGCACGCTGGCCCCGGCCGCGGGCAGGTCGCCGAGCATGGCCAGGACGTAGCCCGCGGCGGTCTCGTAGGGGCCTTCGGGCAAGGTGATGCCGGTCTGTTCGGCGAACTCGTCCAGGTTGAGCAGGCCGTCGACCTCGACCTCGCCGGCGGGCAGCGTGGTGGCCTGGCCCTGCTCGGTGTCGTACTCGTCCTTGATGTCGCCGATCAGCTCCTCGACCAGGTCCTCCAGGGTGACGATGCCGGCCGTGCCGCCGTAGTCGTCGACCACGATGGCCAGGTGGGCGTGCTCGCGCCGCATCTCCGACAGCGAGGACAGCACGGTCTTGCTGATGGGCAGGAACTTCACCGGGCGGGCGATCCGGCCGACCGGCACCGAGCGGTTGGTCACGCCCGGGCCGAGCAGGTCCCGGACGTGCACGAAGCCGGTCACGTTGTCGTAGCTGTCGGTGAACACCGGCAGCCGCGAGTGCGGCACGCCGCTGGCCAGCGCCGCGGCCGCCGACACCGGGGTCTCGGCGTCCAGGAAGACCACCTCGGTACGCGGCACCAGGACCTCGCGGATCTGGCGTTTGCCGGCGTCGAACACCTCCCCCACGATGCGCCGCTCGTCCAGGCTGAGCGATTGCGCGCCGGTGACCAGGTCGCGCAGTTCCTCCTCGGTGATGGCCTGACGGCCGGCCCGCGGGTCGCCGCCCAGCACGGCGATCACCCCGTTGGTGGAGACGGTCAGCAGCCAGACCACCGGCCGGGCCAGCGAGGCGATCCGGTCCAGCAGCGGCGCGGCGACCAGAGCCAGCCGCGGCGCCCGCTGCAGCCCGATCCGCTTGGGGGCCAGCTCGCCCAGGACCAGGCTGACGAACGTGATGCACACGGTCACGATGAGGAACGACAAGGTGGCCGCCCAGCCCTCGGACACGTGCTGGCGGACCAGCCAGGACTTTCCGAACCCGGCCAGGGTCTCGGCGCCGTAGGCCCCGGAGACCAGGGTGGCCAAGGTCACGCCGATCTGCACGGCGGAGAAAAACCGGGTCGGGTCGCTGGCCAGCCGGGCCGTCCGCTGGCCGCGCCTGCCGCGCTTGGCCAGGGCTCTGACCTGGCCTTCTCGTAGCGAGACCAGAGCCATCTCCGAGGCCGAGAAGAATCCCCCGATGCACACGATGACCAGGACAATGATGATGTCCAGGACTAGTTTGCTCATTCTCTTATCTGCCTGGTACGGGATGTGTCTGGCTAGTGTAGACCCGATAACCTATGAGACCCGTGGGCACACAAGCAATCTGGAAGGCCAGTGCCCGGCTGGCTGACGGGCGCGAGATCGTGTACTACGACGAGGCGCCGGACCTGGGCCGGGTGCTGGCCCGCGACACCCGGCCGCTGCCCCCGTTGCCGCCTGCCCCGCCGGGGCCGGTCGGGTCGCCGGAGCAGGGCATCCGCTGGGATCCGCTGGCCGGGGAGTGGGTGGTGATCGCGGCCGCCCGCCAGGACCGCACCTTCCTGCCCCCGGCCGATCAGTGCCCGCTGGACCCGTCGGCGCCGGGGCGGCCCACCGAGATCCCGGCGGCGAGCTACGACGTGGTGGTGTTCGAGAACCGGTTTCCCTCGCTGCGCGAGCCGCTCGGCCGCTGCGAGGTAGTGTGCTTCACCTCCGACCACGACGCGTCGTTCGCCCAGCTCAGCCCCGGGCGGGTGCGGACCGTGCTGGAGGCCTGGGCGGACCGGACCCAGGTGCTCGGGGCGCTGCCGGAGACCCGGCAGGTGTACTGCTTCGAGAACCGGGGCGAGGAGATCGGCGTCACGCTGCACCATCCGCACGGGCAGATCTACGCGTTCCCGTTCGTGGCCCCGCGACTGTCGCGCATGGTGGAACAGGCCCTGCGGTACGAGGGCGGCAACCTGTTCGACAACCTGGTCGCGGCCGAGCTGAAGTCCGGGACGCGGGTCGTGGCCCAGAACGCGCACTGGGTGGTGTTCGTGCCCGAGGCGGCACGCTGGCCGTACGAGGTGCGGATCTTCCCGCGGGACCGGGTGCCGGACCTGCCCGCGCTGGGCGAGGCGGCGCGGGAAGCGTTCGGGCCGCTGTACCTGGACGTGCTGCGGGGGTTCGACGGGTTGTTCGGCCGCCCGGCGCCGTACATCGCGGCCTGGCATCAGGCACCGGTCCGCGACGATGCGGCGCGGCGCGAGTTCGGTGCCCACCTTCAGGTACTGTCGATCCGGCGTGCGCCCGGCAAGCTGAAGTACCTGGCCGGGACGGAATCCGGGATGGGCGTGTGGATCAACGACATCATCCCGGAGGAGGCGGCGCAACGACTCAGAGAGGCGATTCCATGAGGGTGCTGGTCACCGGTGGGGCCGGGTACATCGGCAGCGTCGTCGCGGCGCAGCTGGTCGCGGCGGGGCACGAGGTGACCGTGCTCGATGACCTGTCCACCGGGCACGCCGACGCGGTGCCGGCCGGGGCCACGTTCGTCAAGGGCACGCTGCGCGACTGCGCGGCCGAGGTGCTGGCCGACGGGGCCGAGGCGGTGCTGCACTTCGCGGCCAGGTCGCTGGTCGGCGAGTCGGTGGCCGAGCCGGCCAAGTACTGGTCGGCCAACCTGGGCGGCACCATCGCCCTGCTCGAGGCGATGCGCGAGATCGGCGTGCGGACGATCGTGTTCTCCTCGACCGCCGCGGTGTACGGCGAGCCGGAGCGGACGCCCATCCTGGAGACCGACCCGACCCGCCCGGCCAGCCCCTACGGGGCGTCCAAGCTGGCCGTGGACACCACGCTGAGCGAGTTCGCGCGGCTCTACGGGTTCGGCGCGATCAGCCTGCGCTACTTCAACGTGGCCGGCGCGCACCGGGCCCAGGACGGGACCTGGTTCGGCGAGCGGCACAACCCGGAGACCCACCTGATCCCGAACGTGCTGGCCAGCGTGACCGAGGGGCGTACGGTGCGGGTGTTCGGCGAGGACTACCCGACCCCGGACGGGACCTGCGTCCGGGACTACATCCACGTGACCGACCTGGGCGACGCCCACCTGCGGGCGCTGGCCGCCTGCCGGCCGGGCCAGCACCGGGTGTACAACCTGGGCCTCGGGACCGGCTCCTCGGTGCGCCAGGTCATCGACGTGTGCGGCGAGGTCACCGGGACCGAGGTCGACGTCGAGATGAGCCCGCGCCGGCCCGGTGACCCGGCCGTGCTGGTCGCCTCGTCCGAGCGGATCCAGACCGAACTCGGCTGGCGGGCCGAGCGGGACCTGCACGCGATGGCCGCCGACGCCTGGGCGTTTACCCAGGCTCGCGCCATCCGGTGAGCCCGGCGCCGGGCGCGGTCGGGGAGCTGTTCCGCGCACGGTTCGGGGGGACGGCCGACGGGATGTGGTTCGCGCCGGGGCGGGCCAACCTGATGGGCGAGCATACCGACTACAACGAGGGGTTCGTGCTCCCGTTCGCGCTCGGCCAGGGCATCGTGGCCGCCGCGGCCCGCCGCGGGGACCGGCAGCTGGTGCTGTGCTCGGCTCAGGAGCCCGATACGGTGGTTTCCGTTTCTTTGGGCGAGCTGGAGCCGGGCCGGGTTACGGGGTGGGCCGCGTACCCGGCCGGGGTGGCGTGGGCGCTGGATTTGGCCGGGTACCAGGTGCCCGGCGCGTGCCTGGCGTTTGATTCCGACGTGCCCGCGGGCGCGGGCCTGTCCTCCTCGGCCGCGCTGGAGTGCGTGACCGCGCTGGCCCTGATCGAACTGGCGCTGACCGAACTGGCCGAGGTGACCGTCGATCGCCGTGAGCTGGCCGCGATCGCCCGCCGGGCCGAGAACGAGTTCGTCGGGGTGCCGTCCGGGATCATGGACCAGTCCGCGTCGCTGCTCGGCCAGCACGGCCACGCGCTGCTGCTGGACTGCCGGTCGCTGGCGGAGGCCCAGGTGCCGTTCGACCCGGGCGGGTCGGACGCTTCCCTGCTGCTGATCAACACCCGGGCCCGGCACGAGCTGACCGCCGGGCAGTACGGCCGGCGGCGGGCCGAGTGCGAACAGGCGGCGCGCCTGCTCGGGGTTCCCTCCCTTCGGTACCTAACGAACGTGGCTGACGTGGACCGGCTTACCGATCCCGTGCTCCGGCGTCGCGCCCGGCACGTGGTGGCTGATGACCAGCGGGTGCTGGAGGTCGTCGGCTTGCTGAGGTCCGGGTCCGGTTTTGCCGAGATCGGGCGGCTGCTGACGCAGGCGCACTGGTCGCTGCGGGACGACTTCGAGGTGTCCTGGGCCGAGGCGGACGTGGCGGTGGACGCGGCGCTGGCCGCGGGAGCGCTCGGGGCGCGGATGATCGGCGCAGGGTTCGGCGGCTCGGTGCTCGCGCTGGTCCCGTCCTGCTCGGGGGCCGAGCCGGTGCGCGCCGCGGTCGCCGAGGCGTTCGCCCGGCGCTCGTGGACCGCGCCGGGTTTCCTGGCCGCCACCCCCTCGGACGGTGCCCGGCGCGTGGGACTATCGTGATCTGCCGGTGAAGGAGGAGCCAGTGCGGGTGCGTGACGAAATGGCCCAGATCGCGGGTGAGGTGGCCGAGCTGCGGCACGCCATCCACCGTGAACCCGAGATCGGCTTGGATCTGCCGAAGACCCAGGCCAAGGTGCTGGCCGCGCTGGACGGGCTGCCGCTGGAGGTCAGCACCGGCCGGGAGCTGAGCTCGGTGACCGCGGTGCTGCGCGGAGCCGGGGCGGGGCCGGTGGTGCTGCTGCGCGGCGACATGGACGCGCTGCCGATTACCGAAGAGACGCACCTGCCGTACGCGTCGGTGATTCCCGGCGCGATGCACGCCTGCGGGCACGACCTGCACACCGCGATGCTGGCCGGGGCCGCCCGGCTGCTGTCGGCCCGGCAGGCCGAGCTGGACGGCACGGTGGTGTTCATGTTCCAGCCGGGCGAGGAGGGCTACGCCGGGGCCCGGTACATGATCGAGGAGGGCGTGCTGGAGGCGGCGGGACCGCGCCCGGTGGCCGCCTACGGCCTGCACGTCACCTCGCAGCGGCTGCCCGGCGGCACGTTCTCCACCCGGCCCGGGGCGATGCTGGCCGCGGCGGACCAGATCACGGTCACCGTGCACGGGCGGGGCGGGCACGCCTCGGCACCGCACCAGGCCGCGGACCCGATCGTGGTCGCGTGCGAGATGGTGACCGCGCTGCAGACGCTGGTGACCAGGAAGTTCGACGTGTTCGATCCAGTGGTGATCACGGTGGGCAGCTTCCACGCCGGGACCACCGACAACGTGATCCCGGACCAGGCCAGGTTCTGGGCCACGGCCCGCTCGTTCAGCCCGGACTCCCGCGCGGCGCTGGCCGAGCTGGTGCCGCGGCTGATCGGGGACATCGCCCGCGGGCACGGGCTGACCGCCGAGGCCATCTACGCCGCGGAGTACCCGGTGACGGTCAACGACGAGGCCGAGGCGGCGTTCGCGGCCGAGACGATCGCCGGTGTGTTCGGCGCCGAGCACGGTGAGCGGGCCGAGTTCCCGCTCACCGGGGCGGAGGACTTCTCCTTCGTCCTGGAGCAGGTACCAGGAGCGTTCGTCATGCTGGGCGCGTGCCCGGCCGGGACCGACCCGCTGACCGCCCCGACCAACCACTCGGCGCACGCGGTGTTCGACGACGCGGTGCTGGCCGACGGCACCGCGCTGTATTGCGAGCTGGCCCTGCGCCGCCTGTCCCGGGGGTTACCGGGCCACGCGGCGGGCGGTCACAGGCTGGCTACGTCGGCCTGCTTGGCCCGGACGGCCTCGGCGGCGGTGCGCAGGGCGGCCAGTTCCTCCGGGGTCAGGTCGCGCTCGACCACGCGGCGCACGCCGGTCGCGCCGATCTCGGCCTCCACGCCCAGGTAGACGCCGTTGATCCCGTACTCGCCGTCGACCCAGGCGCAGACCGGCATGACCGTGCCGGAGTCCTCGGCCACCGCGCGGGCCATCCGGGCCGCGGCGGCGGACGGGGCGTAGTAGGCCGAACCGGTCTTGAGCAGCGCGACGATCTCGCCGCCGCCGTTGCGGGTCCGGGTGACGAGTTCCTCGACTTCGGCGGCGGGCAGCAGGTCGGCCAGCGGACGGCCGTCGACCGTGCAGGCCGAGGGGACCGGGACCATGGTGTCGCCGTGCGAGCCGAGGGTCAAGGTGCGCACCGAGCCGACCGGGACGCCGAGCTTTTCCGCCACGAAGTAGCTGAACCGGGCGGTGTCGAGCATGCCGGCCTGGCCCATGACCCGGTGGTGCGGGAAGCCGGACACCTTGGCGGCCAGCGCGGTCATCTCGTCCAGCGGGTTGGACACCACGATCAGCACCGCGTCCGGCGCGTACTTGGCCACGTTCTCCACCACGCTGCGGACGATCTTGGCGTTGGTCTCGATCAGGTCCATCCGGCTCATGCCCGGCTTGCGGGGCAGCCCGGCGGTGACGATCACGATGTCGGACCCGGCGATCGCCTCGTAGCCACTCCCCGCCGGAGTGGTGGTCTGGCCGGTCACCTTGGTCTCGAAGCCTTCCACCGGCCGGGACTGGTTCATGTCCAGGGCCAGGCCCTCGGGCTTGCCCTCGATGATGTCGGTGAGCACGACCTCGTCGAAGATGTCGTACTCGGCCAGCCGCTGCGCGGTGGTGGAGCCGTAAAAGCCCGCGCCGACGACGGTTACCTTGCCCTTGCGTGCCATATCTGGGGTCTCCTGTCCGGTGGGATGCGCGGAGCGTGGCTCGAGGGGCGCACCCCGGTCCGTTCGGTAGAAAGGTTTTAAGGGTTCATCGCTCGCCGCAGGTTATCGTCCAGGGCGGCCAGGAACTCCTCGGTGGTCAGGAACGGGGTGCCGCGGCCGACGAGCAGGGCCAGGTCCTTGGTCATCTTGCCCTCCTCGATCGTGTGCACGCAGACATCCTCCAGCGTGCGGGCGAACAGGGCGACCGCGGGGGTGTCGTCCAGCTTGCCGCGGTGCTCCAGGCCGCGGGTCCAGGCGAAGATCGACGCGACCGGGTTGGTCGAGGTCGGCTGGCCCTGCTGGTGCTGGCGGTAGTGCCGGGTCACGGTGCCGTGCGCGGCTTCGGCCTCCACGGTGCGGCCGTCCGGGGTCATCAGCACGCTGGTCATCAGGCCGAGCGAGCCGAAGCCCTGGGCCACCACATCGGACTGCACGTCGCCGTCGTAGTTCTTGCAGGCCCACACGATGCCACCCTCCCACTTGAGGACCTGGGCCACCATGTCGTCGATCAGCCGGTGCTCGTAGGTGATCCCGGCCGCCTCGAACTCCGCCTTGAACTCGGACTCGAAGATCTCGGCGAAGATGTCCTTGAACCGGCCGTCGTAGGCCTTCAGGATGGTGTTCTTGGTCGACAGGTAGAGCGGGAACCTGCGGTCCAGGGCGTACCTCATGGTGGCCCGGGCGAAGTCGCGGATCGAGTCGTCGAAGTTGTACATGGCCATGGCCACGCCGCCGCCGGTGAAACGGGCCACTTCCATCTCGATGGGCTGGTTCTTGTCGCCCTCGGGGACGTAGGTGATCGTCACCGTGCCGGGGCCGGGCACCACGAAGTCGCTGGCCTTGTACTGGTCGGCGTGCGCGTGGCGGCCGATGATGATCGGCTTGGTCCAAGTCGGGATCAGCCGCGGGATGTTGGAGATGACGATCGGCTCCCGGAAGATGACCCCGCCCAAGATGTTGCGGATGGTGCCGTTCGGCGACCGCCACATCTTCTTCAGGCCGAACTCGGTGACCCGGGCCTCGTCGGGGGTGATGGTGGCGCATTTCACACCGACGCCGTGGCGCTGGATGGCGTGGGCCGCGTCGATCGTGACCTGGTCGTCGGTCGCGTCGCGGCTTTCGATGCCGAGGTCGTAGTAGTCGAGCTCTATGTCGAGGTAGGGCAGGATCAGCTGGTCCTTGATGTACTGCCAGATGATCCGCGTCATCTCGTCGCCGTCGAGTTCGACGACGGGATTGGCTACCTTGATCTTGGCCATGTG
The DNA here is from genome assembly GCA_963787645.1 of uncultured Actinomycetes bacterium. Classification (GTDB taxonomy): domain Bacteria; phylum Actinomycetota; class Actinomycetes; order Streptosporangiales; family Streptosporangiaceae; genus Palsa-504. Next base: position 778,875 of record CAWBDS010000011.1, read on the forward strand.
TGTCTCGTTCCCTTTCCTGTTGCTTGCGGCCGCTTGCTTATGGCAGCGACGCCGCCACTGCGAGTAGCGCGATGCCGAGCACCGCGAAGGCCGCCACGTCCATCGCCTTGCTCCGCGACACCAGCAGCCCGGCGTAGCGCGGCGGCAGGACCAGCCGGGCCAGCGCGGCGACCAGCAGCGCGACGCCCACCACCCCCGCGCCCGGGCCCGCGTGCAGCGAGTTCAGCCAGGCGACGACCAGGCCGGTCAGCGCGCCCGCCAAGACGATCAGGTACGGCAGCCAGGCCAGCGCGGGGACCGCGGCTGCGCCCTGAGCTTTGGCTTTTGCTGCGCGGGCGGCCATGCGGCTTCGGTGGAAGTCCTGATGGTGGACGGGTGGCGGCGCGACGGCGGGTCGTTGCCGCATCGCTTGCTGCGCTGCTTGCTGCATGGCCGACGGTGCTGCTTGGTGCATGGCCGACGGTGCTGCTTGGTGCATGGCCGACTGCGTTGCTTGCTGCGTTGCTTGCTGCGGACCAGCGCTGTGAGCACCGGCGTTCGCCGGCCTATTCGCCATGCACGTGCCTCCCCGCCTTTCCGCAGGGAAAGTTTACCGGGGCCGCGGCGCGGGGACTGCCTCGGTTCGAGATGGGCCGCGGACGACATCTCGGGGTAAGACTCGTGACACTAGGGGTGACCAGATGGTGAGATATCACTATCGGCTCCGTTAGACGGGAGGGTCGCTGTGGATACACCGTTTCTCCGCGTTGAGGACAGTGGCGAAGTGGTCTCGCTGCGCGGGGAAGTGACAACCGTCGGCCGCGGCCGCGGTGTCGACATTCGTCTGGAAGACCCCAGCGTGTCCCGGCTGCACGCCGAGCTGATCCGCCGCGGGCCGTACGTCTACGTCGTCGACCTCGGTTTATCACGCAACGGCACACGGGTTAACGGACGGCCGGTGGCACGCCGCGTCCTGGCCGAAGGAGACGTGCTGAGCTTCGGCGCGGCCCGCTGCCGGATCGGCGGCATCCCGCAGGAGGACCTGGCCAAGGAGGCCGAACTGCGCCGGGCCGCGGCGCCCGAGCTCACCCGGCGCGAGCTCGACGTGCTCACCTCGCTGTGCCGGCCCGCGCTGTCCGACGAGGCCTTCGCCATGCCCGCCACCGCGCACGAGATCGCATCGGATCTGGTGGTGACCGAGGCGGCGGTCAAGCAGCACCTGCTGCGGCTCTACCAGAAGTTCCGCGTGCCCGAGGGGCCGAACCGGCGGACCCGGCTGGCCAACGAGGTCGTGGCACTGGGCCTGGTCAAGCCGATGCCGGTGGCCGACGAGGGCTCGTCTCCGGGCGGCCCGTCCTCAGGCGTGCCGTCCTCAGGCGTGCCGTCCTCAGGCGTGCCGGAGCAGCCAGTTCGTCGCGGACGAGAGCAGGCCCCCTAGCTTGGGGGCGCCGTGGAACGGCGCGCCGTGCAGGCTGGGCAGGTGCGAGCCGATCAACGGCCAGCCGTGCAGGCTGGGCAGGTGCGGGCTCAGCACCGGCCAGTAGTACGGGGCCTGCGACACGGCGAAGACCACCGCGCCGACGGCCAGCGCCCACACGGCCAGCGCGGTCACCGCGGCGGTCAGCGGGGTGCGGGCCAGCGCGCCAGCCATCCGGTTCAGCTGGCGCCGGGGCAGGCCGGAGCCGGGACCGACGCCGTACCAGGCGACCACGGCCGCGGCCGCGTACGCGCCCGCCCGGGGCAGGTTGAGGCTGTGGGTGAGGGCCAGCGTGGCCAGGTAGACCGCGGCGCCCGCGATGAACGCCAGCGGGGCCATCAGCGCCTCGGTGAGCAGCGCCCGGGCCACGCTCAGCGGCGCCGTGACGATCACCACGACCAGGTCGCTGGCCCGCGGACCGCGCACCGACCGGCGCACGGCCAGGCCGCTCTGGGCCCGGTCGGCCGCGCGAAGCAGGGTGATCACGGCCAGCGAGAGGACCAGCCCGGCGACCGGCAGGATCAGGGTCAGCGCCACGGCGGCGATCATCACGGCCAGGCCGGCCATCGTGGTGTGCTCGGCGCCCTGGGCGGCGGAGTTGCCTGCTGGGGCTGGAGGTCCGTAGGGGGCGCGCGGGTTCTCGGGGCTCTGAGGGTTCTGGGGTTGTTGGACGTTCTGAGGGTGCTGGGGGGCTGGCGCGGGGCGGGCGGCGTTGGCGGGGTACGCGGCGTTGGCGGGGTAGGCGCCGTTGGCGGGGCTTGCGGGGGGTGGGAAGGGGGCGTAGCCGACCGGGGGGAGGAGGTCGGCGACGTCGCGGGCGGCTTGCTTGGGGGCCGGGTAGGGGCCGTTCCGGGCAGCCTTCTTGTCGCGTCGCTTGTCTGGCTTGGCGGGCGGGGCGGGCGGCGCGGGCAGGGCGCTGCGGGGGGCGCCGTTGGTGAGCACGGCGGTCGGGCGGGGACCGACGGCGGTGGCCAGCGGGCCGACGCCGGACAGGTCGAGCGCGCTGGCCTGAGCGCTCAGCCAGCGGGCCGACGGGCGGTGGGCCGGGTCCCGGGCCAGGGCCGCGGCCAGCAGCGGGACCATCGGCGCGGGGGCGCCGGACAGGTCGGCGTGGCCGGAGACGATCCGGTAGAAGATGGTCTGGAACGAGTCGCCGCCCCCGCCGTAGGGCGCGCGGCCGGTGGCCGCGTAGGCCATGGTGGCGCCCCAGGAGTGCACGTCGGAGGCCGGACTGCTGGGCTGGCCCTCGATGACCTCCGGGGCCAGGTAGCCGGGCGTGCCCATGACCAGCCCGGTCTGGGTCAGCCGGGTGGCGTCCGGGGACTGGGCGATGCCGAAGTCGATCACTACCGGCCGGTCGTCGGTGAGCATCACGTTGCCCGGCTTGAGGTCGCGGTGCACCACGCCCGCGGCGTGGATCGCGGTCAGCGCCTCGGCCGTGCCGTAGGCCAGCCGGCGCAGGCCCGCGCCGGACAGCGGGCCGCGGCCGCGGACCATCGCCTCCAGCGTCGGCCCGGGCACGTACCGGGTGACGATGTAGGGGAACTCGCCGGTCACGTCGGCGTCCAGCACCTCGGCGACGAACGCGCTGCGTACCCGGCGCATGGTCTCGACCTCGCGGGCCAGACGGAGGCGCGCGTTGACGCTCTCGGTGGTGTTGGGGTGCAGCACCTTGATGGCCACCAGGCCGCCCTGCGCATCCTGGGCGAGGTGGACCACCCCCATGCCGCCTTCCCCAAGGCGGTCCTGAAGGCGATACGGGCCGAGAGTCCCCGGCAGTCGATCCGTAGCAGGCATCGCGGAATCCAGAGTACGAAATAGATGCAATGTTGGGGAGGGATCAAGAAGTTGCCTATGTATAACGACATGACCGGGGCGGCGGTGCCCGCGGCCACGGACAGCGCCGCGAGGTGCCCGAGGCACGCCGATTAGACTTCGGCTGTGGGACTGATTGATGACTGAACACGACGACGCGCTCTCGCTGGACATGGTGACCGCCGCGCTGCGCGCCGACAGCACGGACGTGGCCATCTACACGCGCGTCCTGACCCAGTCGCTGGGCGAAGCGCTGCCCAGCGACTGCGTGACCGTGGACCGGGACCGCAGCGTGTCGGACCGGATGCGCGGGCGGCCCGGGGAGATCTCCCGGATCGCGGTCGAACTGGGCGACCAGCAGATGACGCTGTCGGTGCGCAACGGGAAGGCGGTGGCGGAGATCTGCCGCGCGGTGCGCGGCGTGGTCCTGTCCCGGCAGACGGTCCCCGTCCACGAGTGGGCCGCGGCCCTGGCCGGCGCGCTGGTCGCCTACGCCGAGCAGAACGCCCAGGCCGCTCAGGCCCTGCGCCGCATCGTGGCCGGCGGTGGAACCGACAGCATCGGCAGCATCGGCAGCTGACGGCCGGCCGGCCGGTGGCGGGCGCGGCGGCGGAGACGCGGGGGTTAGCGGCCGGTGAAGGTGGCCTGGCCGGGGCCGTTTTCCAGGAAGCTGCGCATGCCGGAGCGCTGGTCTTCGGTGCCGAACAGGGCGGCGAACTGGACGCGCTCGATTTCCAGGCCGGTGGCCAGGTCGGCGCCCAGGCCGTAGTCGATGGCCTGCTTGGCCGCGCGCAGGGCCAGGGCGGGGCCGGCGGCGTAGCGTTTCACCAGGTCCAGGGCGGCGGAGTAGACCTCGGCATCCGGGACAACCTGGTCGACCAGGCCGAGCTGGAGGGCCTCGGCGGCGTGCACCATGCGGCCGGTGAAGACCAGGTCCTTGGCCTTGGCCGGGCCGATCAGGCGGGGCAGCCGCTGGGTGCCGCCCGCGCCGGGGATGATGCCGAGCAGGATCTCGGGCTGGCCGAGCCGGGCGCTCTCCCCCGCGACCCGGAAGTCCGCGGCCAGCGCGACCTCCAGGCCGCCGCCCAGCGCGTAGCCGGTGATCGCGGCGACCACCGGCTTGCCCAGGGCCGCGATCAGGTCCATGGTGGCCTGCAGGCGCTTGGATCGCGCGGCCATCTCGGCGTAGCCCGCCTCGGCCATCACGCCGATGTCCGCGCCGCCGGCGAAGACCCGCTCGCCGCCGTAGATGATCACCGCGCGGACCTCGGCCGAGCGCTCGGCCTCGGCCGCCGCCTCGGCGAGCTCGGCGGTGACCTGGTCGTTCAGCGCGTTGACCTTCGGGCGGTCCAGGCGGATGGTGCCGATGCCGTCCGCGACCTCCAGCCGGACGAATTCAGCCATCGGGGCTCCTCTGCTGCGAGTCGGGGGGAGGGGGGACCTGGTTCCTCGGTAAGCGAAGGTCGCCGTTGGTCATGCCGGCCGGGGCCTGCGGGTAGGTAACCAGGCCGAGCTCGGCGCGGCTGTCCAGCAAGCGGTGGTTCGGCAGCACGCGGACGGTGTAACCGAACGGCCCGGGCCGGTCCAGCGACACCTCTCCGGCATACCGCACCGCGCCGAGTCCATTACCGGCTGCGCCGTCGTCGGGCTCGGCGGTCAGCGTGGCGTAGGCGGGCCGGATGATCTCGTCGTCCTCGTCGGGGCGCCCGGACACCACCTCGACCGACACGTCATCCCTGGTCAGCTGGCCCAGGTCGACCGAGACCCGCACGGCCAGCGCCGAGCCCAGCCGCTGCCCGGCCGCCTCGGACTCCACGTGCTCGATCCGGACCTGCGGCCAGGCCTGGATGACCCGCTGCTTCCAGGCGGCCAGCTCGCGCGCGAGCCCGAACCCGTCGGCGTCGGTCAGCGCCCGGGTGGAGGCCGCGGCGGGCACGTACAGGGCGTTGACGTACTCGCGGACCATGCGCTCGGCCTGGACCTTCGGGCCTAGCGAGCGCAGGGTGTGCCGGATGCGGTCCACCCAGCCCTGGGGCACGCCGTCCGGGTCGCGCTCGTAGAACAGCGGCGCCACCGACTTGGCCAGCAGCTCGTACAGGGCCTGGGCCTCGAGCTCGTCGCGGCGGCCGGTGTCGGCCACGCCGTCGGCCGACGGGATCTCCCAGCCGTTGCCGCCGTCGTACCACTCGTCCCACCAGCCGTCGCGCACCGACAGGTTCAGCGCGCCGTTCAGCGCCGCCTTCATGCCCGAGGTGCCGCACGCCTCCAGCGGGCGCAGCGGGTTGTTCAGCCACACGTCACAGCCCTGGACCAGGAAGCGCGCCATGGCCATGTCGTAGTCGGGCAGGAACACGATCCGGCGGCGCACGTCCGGGTTGTCGCTGTACTGGACCATCTGCTGGATGAGCGCCTTGCCGCCGTCGTCGGCCGGGTGGGCCTTGCCCGCCACCACGATCTGCACCGGCTGGGACGGTTCGTTCAGCAACTGGCTGAGCTGGGCCGGGTCGTTGAGCATGAGCGTGAGCCGCTTGTAGGACGGCACCCGGCGGGCGAACCCGATGGTCAGCACGTGCTCGTCGAGCACGTCGTCGATCCAGGTCAGCTCCGCGCCCGACGCGCCGCGCTGACGCCAGGAGGCGCGCAGCCGACGCCGGGTCTCGGCCACCAGGCGGGAGCGCAGCAGCTGCCGGGTGGCCCAGATCTGCCCGGCCGGGGCGGCCGCAACGCGGTCCCACTCCCAGTCGCTGGTCTCGCTGGTCCCCTGCGGGGGGGTCTGGGGGGCGTCCCCCCGGGCCAGCAGGTGACCGATCTCGGAGGCGACCCAGGTGGGGGTGTGCACGCCGTTGGTCACCGAGCCGATCGGCACCTCGCGGGTGTCGAACCCGGGCCACAGGCCCGCGAACATCTCCCGGCTCACCTGGCCGTGCAGGATCGAGACGCCGTTGACCCGCTGGGCCAGGCGCATACCCATGACGGCCATGTTGAACACGTCCGGGTCACCGCCCGGGTAGGTCTCGGCGCCCAGCGCCAGCACCCGGTCCACCGGCAGCAGCGGGTCGTCGTCGAAGTGCTGGCGGACCAGGTCGCGGGGGAACCGGTCGATGCCGGCCGGGACCGGGGTGTGGGTGGTGAACACCGTGCCCGCCCGGCACACCTCGATGGCCTCGTCGAAGCTCAGCCCGCGCTCGGCGTACTCGCGGATCCGCTCCAGGCCCAGGAACCCGGCGTGGCCCTCGTTGGTGTGGAACACCTCCGGCGACGGATGCCCGGTCAGCGCGCAGAAGGCCCGCACCGCGCGCATGCCGCCGATGCCGAGCAGCAGCTCCTGGCGGAGCCGGTGGTCGCTGCCGCCGCCGTACAGCCGGTCGGTGACCTCGTGCAGGTCGGGCTCGTTCTCCTCGACGTAGGAGTCGAGCAGGAGCAGCGGGATCCGGCCCACCTGCGCCACCCAGACCTGGGCGGACAGCTGACGGCCCGCGGGCAGGCCGACCGCGACGTGCACGGCGGCGCCGGCCGCGTCGCGGAGCAGCTCGAGGGGCTGGCCGTTCGGGTCATCGCTGGGATAGCGCTCGGCCTGCCAGCCGTCGGCGGACAGCGACTGGGTGAAGTACCCGTGCCGGTACAGCAGCCCGACCCCGATCAGCGGCACGCCCAGGTCGCTGGCCGATTTCAGGTGGTCCCCGGCCAGGATGCCCAGGCCGCCGGAATACTGCGGCAGCGCGGCGGTGATGCCGTACTCCGGCGAGAAGTAGGCCACCGCCGCCGGACCCGGCTCGCCCGAGGCCGGCGTCGGCGTACCAGCGCGGACCCGACATGTAGTCGCGCAGGCCGCGCTCGGTCTCGGCCAGCCGGGCCAGGAAGTCCGGGTCGCCGGCCAGCGTCGCGAGCCGCTCCGACGGCAGCGCGCTGAGCATCGCGATCGGGTCGCCGTCCGCCGCCTGCCAGGCGCCGGGGTCGATCGAGGCGAACAGGTCGGCGGTCGGCGCATGCCAGGACCAGCGGAGGTTCAGCATCAGGCCCTGCAGCGCGGCCAGCGGCTCGGGCAGGGTGATGCGGACGTTGAACCGGCGAATCGCTTTCACGGGCAGACCATATTCGGTCCGCGCCCGCCACGCCGAAACGTTCTCGCATGCCAGCCAGCTGGCTCGCGGGCCGTTAGGTAAAAATGATTTCAAATTATCCCGAACGAACAGCGGTGACCCAGTCGAACACCATGCCGAGAAAACCGTGGTCGCGCGGCGGGGAGCAAACCGCGGCCCGCGCTGGCATGAAGCGGCCCGCGCTCGGTAGCGTAACCAGGGTGATTGGACGAATCCCGATCCTTGATGTCGAGCCGGCGGTGGACTGCGGCACCCGCGCGGCGAAGGCGGTGGCCGGGGAGACCTTCGAGGTGAGCGCGACGGTCTTCCGCGAGGGGCACGGCATCATCGGCGTCGGCGTGGTGCTCAGAGATCCCGACCGCAATCCGGGCCCGCTTACCCCCATGCGCCTGGTCGCGCCGGGTACCGACCGGTACGCGGCGGAGGTGACCGTGACCCGCGAGGGCCTGTGGCGCTTCCACGTGGAAGCCTGGGCCGACCCGATCGCCAGCTGGCATCATGATGCGGCGATCAAGATCCCCGGCGGCCAGGACGTGGAGCTGATGCTCACCGAGGGCGCGCTGTTGTTCGAGCGGGCCGCGCGGCGGATCCCCCAGCCGCCCGGCGCCGCCCGCCCGGCGGCGGCCCGGACCGCGCTGCGCGCGCTGGTGGCGCGGATGCGCGACCGCTCGCTGACGCCCGACGAACGCTTCGCCGGGTCCGAGGACCCGGTCATTGCCGCGATCTTGGCCCAATGGCCGCTGCGCGAGCTGGTCACCCGGTCCAAGGCGCTGACCGTGCGGGCCGACCGCGAACGGGCGCTGTACGGGTCGTGGTATGAGTTCTTCCCGCGGTCCGAGGGCGCCCAGGTCGACCCGGCCGGCCAGACGCCGCCGGTCTCCGGCACGTTCCGCACCGCCGCCGAGCGGCTGCCCGCGGTCGCGGACATGCTGTTCGACGTGGTGTACCTGCCGCCGGTCCACCCGATCGGGGTCTCGTTCCGCAAGGGCCGGAACAACACGCTGACCCCGCAGCCGGGCGATCCCGGCTCGCCGTGGGCGATCGGGTCGGCGGACGGCGGCCACGACGCCATCCACCCGGACCTGGGCACGTTCGAGGACTTCGACGCGTTCGTGGCCCGGACCCGGGAGCTGGGCATGGAGGTCGCGCTCGACCTGGCCCTGAACGCCTCGCCGGATCATCCGTGGGTGCACAAGCACCCCGAGTGGTTCACCACCCGGGCCGACGGGTCCATCGCCTACGCCGAGAACCCGCCCAAGAAGTACCAGGACATCTACAACTTCAACTTCGACAACGACCCGGAGGGCATCTACGCCGAGGTGCTGCGGGTGGTCCGGCTGTGGATGGACCACGGGGTCCGGATCTTCCGGGTGGACAACCCGCACACCAAGCCGGTGCGGTTCTGGGAGCGGCTGCTCACCGAGATCCGGATCACCGACCCCGACGTGCTGTTCCTGGCCGAGGCGTTCACCCGCCCGGCCATGATGCGCACCCTGGGCAAGATCGGCTTCCATCAGTCCTACACGTACTTCACCTGGCGCAACGAAGTGCCCGAGCTGACCGACTACATGCTCGAGCTGACCGGTGAGACGGCGCCCTACATGCGGCCCAACTTCTTTACCAACACCCCGGACATCCTGCACGCCTACCTGCAGTACGGGGGGCTGCCCGCGTTCAAGATCCGGGCCGTGCTGGCCGCCATGCTCTCCCCCGCCTGGGGCATCTACTCCGGGTTCGAGCTGGGCGAGAACGTGCCGATCCGGCCGGGCAGCGAGGAGTACCTGGACTCGGAGAAGTACCAGTACCGGCCGCGCGACTGGGAGGCCGCGGCCCGGCACGGCCTGGGTATTTCCGGGTACATCACCCAGCTCAACCGGATCCGGCGCGAGCACCCGGCCCTGCACTGGCTGCGGAATCTGACCTTCCATCGCGTCGACCAGCCCGAACTGATGTGCTTCTCCAAGCGGGCTAGTAGTATCCCGCCAAGCCCGGTGACGGGCGGGGGGCAAGCGGACACCGTGCTGGTTGTGGTCAACCTGAACCCGTACCGGGCCAGGGAGGCAACGGTCTGGCTTGACCTGCCCGCGCTCGGCGTGGACCGCGAGTTCATCGTGACGGACGAGTTGACCGGTGAGTCCTATGTCTGGGGCCAGGCCAACTACGTCCGGCTCGATCCGGCGGCTCGGCCCGCGCACATCTTTACCGTGACCCCCCGCTTATAGCACCGTGTAAGTGACGCACCTGTTCAGCAACACCAGGAGACCCGGCGTGACAGAGCACCACGAGGCGATGGCCGACTCGCATCACGAGGCGATTGCCGACGCGTTCTCGACGGACCAGCCCCGCGACCCGGAGTGGTACAAGCGCGCGGTGTTCTACGAGGTGCTCATCAGAGGTTTCTCCGATGACAACGGCGACGGCACCGGCGACCTGCGCGGCCTGATCTCGAAGCTGGACTACCTGGAGTGGCTCGGCATCGACTGCCTGTGGCTGCTGCCCATCTACCAGTCCCCGCTGCGCGACGGCGGCTACGACATCGCCGACTTCATGGCCGTGCTGCCCGAGTACGGCAACATCGGGGACTTCGTGGCGCTGGTCGACGAGGCGCACAAGCGGGGCATCCGGGTCATCGCCGACCTGGTCATGAACCACACCTCCGACCAGCACCCGTGGTTCCAGGCGTCCCGGTCTGACCCCGACGGCCCCTACGGCGACTTCTACGTGTGGGACGACACCGACGAGAAGTACCCTGGGGCCCGGGTCATCTTCGTCGACACCGAGCAGTCCAACTGGACCTTCGATCCGGTCCGGGGCCAGTACTACTGGCACCGGTTCTTCTCCCACCAGCCGGACCTGAACTTCGAGAACCCCAGGGTCCAGGACGCGATGATCGAGGTGCTCCGGTTCTGGATGGACCTGGGCATCGACGGGTTCCGGCTGGACGCGGTGCCCTACCTGTACGAGCGCGAGGGCACCAACTGCGAGAACCTCAAGGAAACCCACGAGTACCTGAAGCGGATCCGGGCCGAGATCGACAAGCTGTACCCGGACAAGGTGCTGCTGGCCGAGGCCAACCAGTGGCCCGCCGACGTGATCGAGTACTTCGGCGACGCGGAGGTCGGCGGGGACGAGTGCCACATGGCGTTCCACTTCCCGCTCATGCCGCGCATCTTCATGGCCGTGCGCCGCGAGCAGCGCTACCCGATCTCGGAGATCCTGGCCCAGACCCCGGCCATCCCGTCCGGCTGCCAGTGGGGCATCTTCCTGCGCAACCACGACGAGCTGACCCTGGAAATGGTCACCGATGACGAGCGCGACTACATGTACGCCGAGTACGCCAAGGATCCCCGGATGAAGGCCAACATCGGGATCCGGCGGCGGCTGGCCCCGCTGCTGGAGGGCGACCGGAACCAGCTCGAGCTGTTCACCGCGCTGCTGCTGTCGCTGCCCGGCTCGCCGGTGCTGTACTACGGCGACGAGATCGGCATGGGCGACAACATCTGGCTGGGCGACCGGGACGGCGTGCGCACCCCCATGCAGTGGACGCCGGACCGCAACGGCGGGTTCTCCCAGACCGACCCGCAGCGGCTGTACCTGCCGCCGATCCAGGACGCGCTGTACGGCTACCAGGCGCTCAACGTCGAGGCCCAGCAGCGCAACTCGGCCTCGTTCCTGCAGTGGACCCGGCGGATGATCGAGATCCGCAAGCGCCACCCGGTATTCGGCACCGGCATCTACGAGGAGCTGGGCTCGTCCAACCCTTCGGTGCTGGCCTTCGTCCGGCTGCCTTCTTCGCACGACACTGATTCGGACGGGTCGGACCGCATCTTGTGCGTGCACAACCTGTCCCGGTTCCCGCAGCCGGTCGAGCTGGACCTGCGCCGGTTCATCGGGGTCACGCCGGTGGAGTCCATGGGCGGGGTGGTGTTCCCGCGGATCGGCGAGCTGTCGTACCTGCTGACCCTGCCCGGGCACGGGTTCTACTGGTTCCAGCTGCCCCCCGCCCGCGAGGACCGCCCGGCGCGCAAACCGGACGCCGGCCCGCAGCTTTATCACGGTTGACGCCGGCTCGCCGGGGTAAGGGCAGGCTCATGACTTTCGAGGACGTACTGGCCACGTGGCTGGTCAAACAGCGGTGGTTCGCCGGTAAGGGGCGCACCGTCCATGACCTCGCGGTGGTGGCCGATACCGAGGTCATCCCCGGCGACCCCGGGCTGCGGCACCTGCTGGTCACCGTCTCGCACGGGACGACCTCCGACTGCTACCAGCTGTACATCGGCCAGCGCGTCCGGCTGCCCGCCCGGCTCCGGCACGCGCGGATCGGCTCGTTCGACGGGCAGCAACTCTACGACGGGCTGCACGACAGCGACCTGACCCGGACCCTGCTGGACGCGATCGTGGCCAACCGGACGGTGGGGGCGCTGCGGTTCTGCGCGGTCCCGGACGCCGATCTGTCCTGGGCGTCGGGGACCCCGGGCGGCCTGGACAGCCTGGTGCTGACCGGGGAGCAGAGCAATACCAGCCTGGTGTTCGGGGAGGCGGCCATCTTCAAGGCGTTCCGCCGGGTCGCCCCGGGCCCCAACCCGGACCTGGAGGTGGCCACGGCCCTGGCCGAGCTGGGCTCGACGCACATCGCCGAGCCCTACGGCTACGTCGAGACCCGGATGGACGGGGCCCCCGCGGTGCTGGGCATCTTGTCCCGCTACCTGCGCGCGGCCGCGGACGGCTGGAAGCTGGCCGCGACCAGCGTGCGCGACCTGTACGCGCTGAACGGCACGGAGAACGCCGAGGAGGCCGGCGGCGACTTCGCGGGCGAGGCCGAGCGGCTCGGGGTGGCGACCGCCCAGGTCCATCTGGACCTGGCCGAGGCCTTTGGTGTCTCCGAACTCGAACCGGAAGCGATCCGCGAGCTGGCCGAGCAGATGTTCCGCCGGCTGGACATGGCCATGGCCGCCGTCCCGGAGCTTTCGGGCTACGCGGACATGATCGGCGACGCGTACTCCAGCCTGGCCAAGCTGACCGACCCGGTGCCCGCCCAGCGGGTGCACGGCGACTATCACCTGGGTCAGGTCATGCGGACCCAGACCGGCTGGGTGGTGCTCGACTTCGAGGGCGAGCCGGCCAGCCCGCTGGCCCAGCGCCGGGCCCGTTCCTCGCCGCTGCGGGACGTGGCCGGCATGCTCCGCTCGTTCGACTACGCGGCCCGCCACCAGCTGCTCGCCCACCCCGAGCGGGCCAGCCTGACCCCGGTGGCCAGCGACTGGGTGCGGCGCAACGGCGAGGCGTTCTGCGCGGGCTACGCCGAAGCGGGCGGGCTCGACCCGGAGCGCAACGCCGTGCTGCTGCGCGCCCTGCTGCTGGACAAGGCGGTCTACGAGGTCATCTACGAGGCCAGGAACCGACCCAACTGGCTGGCCATCCCCCTGGAGTCGATCGCTGAGATGAAACCATGACCGATACTTCCGATTCCGCTGCTTCTCCGGCTGATCCTCCGGCCTCCTCGGCTGATTCTGCTGATTCTGCTGATTCTGCTGATTCCGCTGCTGAGGTCAGCCTGGGCGAGCTCGAGCGGCTCGTCTCCGGACAGCATCACGACCCCCACTCCATCCTGGGCGCCCACCCCGGGCCAGACGGGGTGGTAGTCCGGGTGCTGCGTCCCATGGCCCGTTCGGTCCAATTGGTGGTGGACGACAGCGGCCGGGTGCCGATGACCCACCTGTACCAGGGCGTGTTCACCGCCACCTTGCCGGTCGAGAAGGTGCCCGACTACCGGATCGCCACCTCTTACGCCCCGGACGGGGAGGACGAGGCGGTGACCGACGACCCGTACCGGTTCCTGCCTCAGGTCAGCGAGTACGACGTTTACCTGATCGGGGAGGGCCGGCACGAAGAGCTGTGGCGGGTGCTCGGCGCGCACGTCCGGGAGGCCGGCCCGGTCACCGGGGTGGCGTTCGCGGTGTGGGCGCCGAACGCCCGCGGGGTCCGGGTCACCGGCGACTTCAACTACTGGGACGGCCGCGGGTTCCCGATGCGCTCGCTGGGCGGGTCGGGGGTGTGGGAGCTGTTCGTCCCGGGCGTGACCGACGGCGCCCGGTACAAGTTCGCGGTGTGCGGCTACGACGGGGTGTGGCGGGACAAGGCCGACCCGATGGCCCAGTACGCCGAGCGCCCGCCGGCCACCGCGTCGGTGGTGTACACCTCGCGGTACGCCTGGGCCGATGCCTCGTGGATCGAGGACCGGGCCACCCGCGAGCCGGTCAAGGAGCCGATGAGCATCTACGAGGTGCACCTGGGCTCGTGGCGGCCGGGGCTGACCTACCAGGAACTGGCCGTCCAGCTAGTGGACTACGTGGCCGACCTCGGTTTCACCCACGTGGAGTTCCTGCCGGTGGCCGAGCACCCGTACGGCGGGTCGTGGGGCTATCAGGTCACCTCGTACTACGCGCCCACGTCGCGGTTCGGCGACCCGGACGACTTCCGGCACCTGGTCGACGCGCTGCACCAGGCGGGCATCGGCGTGCTACTGGACTGGGTGCCCGCGCACTTCCCGCGGGACGACTGGGCGCTGGCCCGGTTCGACGGCACCCCGCTGTACGAGCACCCCGACCCGCGGCGCGGCGCGCACCCGGACTGGGGCACGCTGATCTTCAACTTCGGCCGGACCGAGGTGCGGAACTTCCTGGTGGCCAACGCGTCCTACTGGCTGGAGGAGTTCCATATCGACGGGCTGCGGGTCGACGCGGTGGCCTCCATGCTGTACCTGGACTACTCGCGCAAGGCCGGGGAATGGGCGCCGAACGAATACGGCGGCCGGGAGAACCTGGACGCGATCTCGTTCCTGCAGGAGGCCAACGCCATCGCCTACAAGCGCGTGCCCGGCATCTCGATGATCGCCGAGGAGTCCACCGCGTGGCCGGGGGTGTCCCGGCCGGTGTACCTGGGCGGACTGGGGTTCGGCCTGAAATGGAACATGGGCTGGATGCACGACACCCTGAACTACCTGGCCCTGGACCCCGTCTACCGGCAGTACCACCACAACGAGATGACGTTCTCGATGGTGTACGCGTTCTCGGAGAACTTCATCCTGCCGCTGTCGCACGACGAGGTGGTGCACGGCAAGGGCTCGCTGCTGGGCAAGATGCCCGGCGACGAATGGCGCCGGTTCGCCGGGGTCCGGTCCCTGCTGGCCTACATGTGGGCGCATCCGGGTAAGCAACTGCTGTTCATGGGCGGGGAGTTCGCCCAGGGCAGTGAGTGGTCCGATACCCGGGGGCTGGACTGGTGGGTGCTGGACTTCGACGTGCACCAGGGTGTGCAGCGGCTGTCTCGCGACCTGAACCACGCGTACCGCGATCATGCCGCGCTGTGGCAGCAGGACGCGTCGCCGGACGGGTTCCGCTGGATCGACGCCAACGACGCCCAGGGCAACGTGCTGTCCTTCCTGCGCTTCCCGGCGGACTCTTCCGCTGCCTCTTCCTCTGCCTCGGGCTCGGGCGCGGGCTCGGCGGTCGTGGCGTGCATCGCGAACTTCTCCGCGGTCCCGCACCTGGACTACAAGGTGGGCCTGCCGGCCGCGGGCCGGTGGCGTGAGGTGATCAACACCGACGCGATCGTGTACGGCGGTAGCGGCGTCGGCAACCTGGGCGGCATCGAGGCCAAGGCCGAGCCGTGGCACGGCCTGCCCGCTTCGGCCTCGATCACCGTGCCGCCGCTGGGTGTCATCTGGCTCACGCCCGCTGCGGAGGAGTAGGCGCCTGTATCAGCTGCCCGGTCCCGCCCTCCGAAGGGTTAGGTCTTACGGGCAGGGAGTTCGAGCATGGGGCGGTGGCGGGCGCGGCTCGGGGCGGGTGCCCTGATCGTGGCGCTGGCCGGGCCGGGCGCCGTGCTGGCCGGGGCTATAGACCCGGCGGTAGCAGGCACGACCGCCCTGTCGGTCTCGGCCGGCCCGGTCACCGCGGGCGGGCCAGCGACGCTGACCTTCGCGTTCACCGCCCCGACCCCGCCGCCCGGCCAGTTCCTCATCCTCACCCTGTTTATGGCGCCGGGCTGGACGGACGTGCCGCCATCGCCGGGTGCCCTATCCTGCCCGGGCGGCGGCTGCTACCTGGGCGCCGCCACCAGCACGCAGATCCCGGTCACCATGCGGCTGGCTGACAGCACCACGTTCAGCCTGGACGTCGTGGCCACCGCACCGGACTCGGCCGCTCCGGCCACGTTCACCGCCGTCGGGCACTTCCGGGATGCGCCCGCCGCTGTCCTGCAGGCCACCGCGCCGCCGGTCGCCGTCAGCTGCCCGGCCAACGGCCTCGGGTCGATGACCGTGAACCGCCAGAGCGTCAGCGAGGCGGTCAGCACGCCATTGGAGTTCACCTATCAGGCCGGCAGCTGCGTACCGGGTCCCGGAGGCACGGTCGGGATCACGGTGCCTGCGGGCTGGACGCCGGCGAGCACGGTCGCGGTGCCGGCCGGGAACCTGACCCCGGGCATGTCCGTCTCGTTCAGCTACGGACCGGCCCAGGCCAGCGCGACCGGCCAGGACACGTTCTACGGCTGGCAGGCCGGGGCGGGCGGCCCGCCGCAGGACCTGGCCGACCCGCCGGTGGTCACGGTGACGGCGTCCGGGGCGGCGTCTTCGTCGGCGTCGTCATCGGCTTCGTCGGCGTCGGCGTCGGCGTCGTCGGCGGCGGCTTCGCGGTCGCCGTCGGCTGGGGGTACGCGGACGGTGACCGCTACGGACACGGCGGGGACGGTCTCGCACCAGGGCGGGCCGGGCCGGGCGATGAGCTGGTGGCCGGTCCTTCCGGTGGTGCTCGGCCTGGTGCTGATCGCGGGGGCGGCCGGGCTGGCGGCCTTCCGGGGACTACACCGGGGGCCGCACCCGGTGGGCGGCGGGGACGTGCGGGCCGTGCCGCATACCGGGCCGCCGCCCTCGGTGACCGTGCGGGACACCGGGGACCGGCCGACGCTGACCGTGCGCATCGAGCCGCGGGCCGGCACCGGCGTGACCACGATCAAGGAGAAGCAGCCATGACCTCGACCGTCCAGGCGGGCCCAGGCCCGGGTACCGCCGCCACCCTGCTGTTCGGCCCGGCCGCGAACGCGACCGAGGCGCTGGCCGGGCGGATCCTGGCCGCGCAGGGCTGGTCCGCACGGGCCTTGTCCGCACGGGGCCCGGCCCTCGCGGAGCTGCCGGAGGCGACCCGCAAGGCCGCGGTGCGCGAGACGGCCGCCGCGGCCGCCGGGCTGCTGGAGGTCAGGCTGGACGGCCTGCTGCTGTCCGGCTGGCGGATCCACCACGACCTGACCGCCGCCGCCCGGCGCACGCTGGCCTCGGCCGGGAGCACCGAGCTGGTGGACCTGGTCCAGCATCAGGTCACGGTCAGCCAGGAGCCGTCGGTCGCCGTCCTGGTGGACGGGCGGCAGGCGGGCACGATCGAGCTGGGGCTGGACGTGGAGTTCGACGTCAGCGCGCTGGTGGCGGGGATCAAGGCCGGGCTGCTGGTCACCATCCACGCCGGGAGCTGCGACGTCACCGCCACGCTGGCCATCCAGGACGCCGAGGTGCAGACCGCGAGCACGCACCTCGACCTGCCCGCAGCGCTGGCCGTCAGCCCCGGGATCCGGCTGCTGCCCGATTCGGAATACGCGGTCGCGCGCCCGGCGACCGCGGCGGCGTTATCCCGTAATTGCGTTATTGCGTTATTGCGTTATTGCGTTATTCCGTTATTCCGTTATTCGGAGCGGATGTCGTAGTCGTCTTCCTCGACCACGTGCACGGCGGCCTCTTCCGCCGTCGCGGCACCCCCGTCGATCCCGACGTCGGTGGCGACCAGGTCCTCCTCGTCGTCGGGATGGGCGCCCTCGTCCTCGGCGACCAGCCGGGCCCGCGGGTCGGGGCCGTCGTCGAGCAGCAGGCCGTCGACGTCCTCATCGCCCAGGTCCTCGTCGTCTTCGTCGTCCTCGTCGTCTTCGTAGTCGAGGGTGTCGTCCGGCTCTTCCTCGGCCAGGAGCTGGTCCAGGGATTCGCCCTGTTCCTGCTCCTGCTCGGTAACGCCGTACCTGATCCCGGCCGACCAGCGCTCCGGAGGCACCACGCCCCGGTCCAGGGGATCGTCGCCGGGCGCGCCGATCAGCGAGTCGGTCGAGTCCTGGACCTGGTAGTCCTCGAGGTCCTCGGACTCATGGCGGGTCTCGTCGGGCATCGTCAGCTCCTTTCCGGGGGCAGGCCACGACCAACCTACCCCGGCCGCCGAAGCTCCGGCGATCGGGTCAGGTTCAGGCGGTGGCGAGCTGGCCGCCGTCGACGACCAGGACCTGGCCGGTCATGTAGGACGAGGCGTCGCTGGCCAGGAACACGGCCGGGCCGGCCATCTCCTCGGGGCGGCCCCAGCGGCGCATCGGGACGTTGGCGATGGTGGCCTGGCCGCCATCGGGGCCGTCCCACAGGTCCCGGTTCAGGTCGGTCGCGGTCCAGCCCGGGCACAGCGCGTTGACCCGGATCCCGGCCTGGGCCCACTCGACGGCCAGGGTCTTGGTCACCGAGATGACCGCGGCCTTGGAGGCGCCGTACGGGATGAGACCCGGGGTACCCGACATGCCCGCGACCGAGGCCACGTTGATCACCGAGCCGGAGCCGCGCTCGCGCAGGTGCGCCCCGACCGCCTGGCAGACGTAAATCGTCGAGTCCAGGTTCAGCCGCATGATCTTCTCCCAGCCGGAGATGCGCATGTCCAGGAACGGGACCATGAAGTTCATGCCGCCGGCGTTGTTGACCACGATGTCCAGCTGGCCGAGCAGCCGGATCGACTCCTGCACGGTGGCGGTGACGTCGTCCTGGCGGGTCACGTCGAGCGGGAAGACGAAGGCCTTACGCCCCAGGCCGGTCACCGCGCGTGCGGTCTCGGCCAGGCCCTCCTGGCTACGGGCCGCCACGGCCACGTCGGCGCCCGCGGCGGCCAGCGCGACCGCGATGATCCGGCCGATACCCCGGGAGGCGCCGGTCACGAACGCCTTCTTCCCGGTCAGGTCGAACGCGGTCACGGTTCCTCCCACTGTGTCGGTAGCGTCATCGTAGGCGGCACCAGAGCGGCCGGGTTGACCCGGCGCACGATCTCGTTCAGCGCAATGCGCACGTAGGGCTCCCCCACCCACAGGTGCTTGGCCCCCGGGACGGCGACCACCTCGGCCTGGGGTACCCGCGCGAACCGGCGCCGGGCCTGCTCGGGACGCAGGTAGTCATCGAGCTCGGGAACCAGGGCGACCAGCGGCAGGCCCGACGCGGCCCACCGGTCCAGTTCGGCATCGGCCGCCCGGTGCAGCGGCGGGGAGATCAGGATGGCGCCGGCCAGGTCGGCGGCCCGGTCCAAGGCCCATTTCAGGGCTATTTCGGTGCCGAACGACCAGCCGAGCAGCCACCGGGCAGGCAGGCCCGCCTCCACCGCCCAGGCGATCCCGGCGTCCACGTCGTACCGTTCGGTCTCACCGCCGCCGAACTCGCCCTCGCTCGTCCCGTGGTCCGAGGAGGTGCCCCGGGTATTGAACCGCAGCACGGCCAGCTGGGCCAGGGCGGGCAGGCGGAACGACGCCTTCTTGAACAGGTGGCTGTCCATCATGCCGCCGTGGGTGGGCAGCGGGTGCAGGCAGATCAGCGTGCCGACCGGGTTGGCGTCCGCGGGCAGGGCCAGCTCCCCGACCAGCCGCAGCCCGTCGGCGGTGGGCAGGGTGACCGGGGTGCGCTTGGCGGGCAGCACGGTGGCGGCACGGATCTCGCTCATGGGCCGGATCTCGCTCATGCGTCGGTTCTCCTCACCCCGCGCGGTCCGCGGCGTAGCCGGTTCTGCCAGCACGCGCGGTGCCAGTGCCGGCGTTCGTCGATGCCGACGTTGATCCCGTCGGCCGGCCAGGCCACCACGTGCGGCGTGCCCGGCGCGATCTCCTGGTCACAGCCCGGGCAGCGGTAGGTCTTGGCAGTACCCGCGCCGGGCTGCTGGCGCACCACCCAGTCCCCGTCGGGCCAGGATTCGACGCGCTCGGGCCCGGGCACCGGCGCGGGCGGCCCAGAGCGCTCGCGGCGGATCTTGCGGGGGCTCACACCTGTCCACCCTATGTGGCTACGCTCGGTGGGTGATCGCAGCGTGGGACGCGGCGGCGCCCGGGGTGCTGCGGCTGCCGTCGGGGCGGCTGGTGCGCGGCCGCGCCCTGGCCCGGCCGCTGCCCGCCGGGCCGGTGCCATCTTTCGGCCTGTACCTGCTGGGCGACGAGCCGCCCGCCGTCGAGTGGGAGGCGCGCTGGGTGCGCTGGCCGGACTTCGGGCTGCCCGCGGATCCGGCGGCAGCCGAGATCTTGCTCCGTGAGGCGTGGGCGCGGGCCGCGGCGGAGCGGGTCGAGGTCGCCTGCCACGGCGGGCACGGCCGGACCGGCACGGCCCTGGCCTGCCTGGCCGTCCTGGACGGCGTACCCGCCCGCGAGGCGGTCCGCTACGTCCGGGCGCACTACGCGGCCCGCGCGGTCGAGACGCCGCGGCAGCGCCGGTTCGTCGCCCGTTTCCGGCCCGGGCCAGTAGAGTTACCCGACGTGCGGCTCGTCATCGCCCGGTGCAGCGTCGACTACGTCGGCCGGCGCACCGCTCACCTGCCTTCGGCCCTGCGGCTGCTCATCGTCAAGGCCGACGGGTCGGTCCTGGTGCACAGCGATGGCGGCTCCTACAAGCCGCTGAACTGGATGTCCCCGCCGTGCCGCCTGGCCGAGGAACCGGGCCTGTGGACGGTCACCAACAAGGGCGGGGAGACGCTGGCCATCACCATCACCGAGGTGATCAGCGACACGTCGGTGGAGCTGGGCGTCGACCCGGGGCTGACGAAGGACGGCGTGGAGGCGCACCTGCAGGAGCTGCTGGCGGCACAGCTCGAGCTGCTCGGGGACGGCTGGCGGCTGGTCCGGCGCGAGTTCCCGACCCCGATCGGCCCGGTGGACCTGATGTGCCGCGACGATACCGGGCAGAGCGTGGCCGTGGAGATCAAGCGCCGCGGCGAAATTGACGGAGTGGAGCAGCTCACCAGGTACCTGGAGCTGCTGAACCGGGACCCGCTGCTGGCCCCGGTCCAGGGCATATTCGCCGCCCAGGAGATCAAGCAGCAAGCGCGCACGCTCGCCACCGACCGGGGCATTCGCTGCGTCACCCTGGACTACGACCGGATGCGCGGGATCGAGCGCGAGGACACACTATTCTGACGCGGGTCACCTGAGTCACCTCCGCCAGCCCGCCCAACGACGTCGTCGCCACAACGACGCGCACCTGACGACGTGGTTGCCGCAAGGGTGCGGCTCGTTGGGAGTGAGGCTCGGCCCGGACGGGCTGAGGTGGCGGAGGCGGAACGGGGACGATGGCCCGCTGTACCGCTCCTAACCCAGTGCCGGGAACATAAGCCGGCCGGGGGCTGGTCATGATCGTGGCCAGAAACGGTCAGTCAGCGCCCGGAACTGGCCACGATCATGCTCGACGCCCGCGATGCCGCGAGGCTAGCTGCCACTGCAGTGCCACCGGTGCGCGTCCCGGGGCGGCGGATTCATGATCGTGGGTCGAAATGGGCACTATTTCCCCGAAACGACCCATGATCATGGTTCGCGTGCCCTGCCCTGCACGCTGGGCCGTCGTTACGAGGTGCCAGGGATCAGCAGCGCGGTGAATGAGTGGCTGGTGTTTACCGTGGGGCCGGTGAGGTGGGACGCGCGCTGGCGCTATGCGCGACCGGACATCATGCCCCGCGCCGCCATGGCACCCCACTCACTCCAGAAGAGCCACACCCTTGCCGCAACGATGTCGTTGTCGCCCGGGGCCCGCGCCTGTGGTCCGGCGTGCGGGGACGTGGTCAGCTGAGGGCGGTCCGGGCCTTGACTGCCCCGCAACGGGAGGCGTGAGCTTTTGCTCATGGCCAGTCTCGGGGTCCGGGGGTTCGGGGCGCGGATCGGGTTCGGGCTGTCGCGGGAGCTGTGGCTGATCGAGGCCGGGGTGTTCCTGAACATGCTCGGCTACGGGGGCGTGCTGCCTTTCGAGATCATCTACCTGCACAACGGGCGCGGGTTCAGCCTGGGCGTGGCCGGGCTGGTGATCGGGGCGATCACCGGGGTGGCGGTGGTGATCTCGCCCGCGGCGGGCCAGCTGATCGACCGGTTCGGGGCCCGGCTGACCGCCATCGCGGCGGGGGTGGCGCTGGCGGCCGGGTACGGCGGGCTGGCGTTCGCGCACACGCCCGCCGAGGCGTTCGCGGCGGCGGCGTGCGCGGGGGCGGGCAACGGCGTGCTGAGCCCGAGCCAGACCACCCTGCTGACCACGCTGGCGGCGCCGGACATCCGGCACCGGGTGACCGCGGTTTACCGGGTGGCCGGGAACGCCGGGATCGGGATCGGCGGCGCGCTCGGCGGGCTGGTGGCGGCGCACGGGCTGACCGGGTTCGTGGCGCTGTTCGTGGCCAACGCGGTCAGCTACCTGGCCTACGTGGCCGTGCTGGGTGTGGTGGTGCACGAGAGCCCGCGGCGGGCACCGGTCCCGGGCGGGTACCGGCAGCTGCTGCGGGACCGGGCCTTCGTGCACCTGGCGGTGGCGGACGTGGCCATGATCGCGGTCGGCTGGGGCGTGTTCAGCTGGCTGCTGCCGCCGTTCGCCAAGAACCAGCTCGGGCTGAGCACCTCGCTGATCGGGCTGCTGCTGCTGGCCAACGCCATGGCCGTGGTGGTGGCGCAGGTCCCGGTGGCCAGGTTCGCCGAGGGCCGTCGGCGGGCGCTGACCATGGCGCTGGCCGGGGCGCTGTTCTGCGGGGCCTGCCTGCTGGTGGAGGCGGCCGACGCCAGCCGGGGGCTCGCGGTCGCGCTGCTGGTCGTGGCGGTGATCGCAGCGGGCGTGGGCGAATGCCTGCACACCACCGCGCTGACGCCGCTGGTCGCCGAGCTGGCCCCGGCGCACCTGCGCGGCCGGTACATGGCGGCGATCGGGCTGTGCTTCTGGATCGGGCTGGCCGCCGCGCCCACCGGCGGCACGGCGCTGCTCGGCGTGTCGCCGACCGCGGCGTTCGGAGTGGCCGCGGGGCTGGCGATGGCGGCGGCCGTCTCGATGCTGCGGCTGGAGCGCAGGCTGCCCGAGGCGGCGCGGCGGACGCCGCGGCCGGAGCGGACGCCGCGGCCGGAGCGGACGCAGGGCTAGGTGCGCGGGGCTAGGTCGGCGGAGGTGCGGTCGCGGGGTGCCTGGTGGGCGCGCAGGACGCCGGCGCAGGCGGCGACCACGAGGGACAGGGCGGCCGGGATGAGCAGGGCGTCGCGGAGGCCGACGCCGGAGGCGGCGGCGCCGATGGCGACCGGGCCGCCGAGCAGGCCGCTGTAGGCCACGGCGGCGATACGGCCGATGTTGCGTCCGGCGTGGGCGGGGTCCAGCCGGACCGCGGAGGAGACGATCTGCGGGAAGATGCCGGCCTGGCCGGCGCCGAGCAGGGCGAACCCGGCGATAGCGGCGGCTGGGGCGTGGATCAGCAGCCCGGCGACCAGGCCCAGCCCGGCGACCAGGCCGCTGGCCCGGACCAGCCGGACCGAGCCGAACCGGGCCGCCAGCCGGTCGCCGACCACCCGCCCGGCCGCCATCATGACCGAGAACGCGGCCAGGCCAGCGGCCGCCACCCCGGCCGACGTGCCCAGGTTGACGTGCAGGTAGACCGCGCTCCAGTCACCCGCCGCGCCCTCCCCGACCTGTCCGAACAGGGCCAGCAGGCCCAGGATCCAGATCACCGCCGAGATCTGGGCCGCCGAGCGGAGCGGCGTCTGCCGGGGCTGGTCGTCCGGCTCGGCCGGGGCGGGCGGGATGACCAGGTGCGGGCCGGCGAACAGGCCGCCGACGATGAGGACGGCGGCGGTCGCGGCGAAGGTGGGCAACGGGCTGACGCCCAGGGCCGCGGACAGGCCGCCGATGCCGGCGCCGGCCAGCCCGGCGATGCTGTACGCGGCGTGCAGCGAGGACAGGATAGGCCGGCCGTAGGCCAGCTCCAGCTTGGCTCCGCAGGCGTTCATGGCCACGTCGAGCAGCCCGGCCAGCGCGCCGTACAGGGCCAGCGCGGCGATCAGCACGGCCAGGCTGCGGGTCTGCGGGCCCAGGCCGATCGGCACCAGCGCGGCCGGGCACGCCGCCCCGGCGATCCGGGTCACCCGCTCCGCGCCGAACCGGTCCGCGATCCGCCCGCTGAACGGGAGCGTCAGCACGCTGCCCGCGGGCACCGCGAACAGCACCAGCCCCAGACGGCCGTCGCTCAGCTGCAGCGCGTCCTTGATGGCCGGGAGCCGGGCGCTCCAGGTCGCGGTGGCCACGCCGAGCACGAAGAAGTAGCCGAGAACCACAACCCTGGTGCGCCGTAGTTGTGGGGTCATCACCTCGTTTGTAGCACTGGCTAGATCTGCGGGGTGACGTGGACCACCTGGCCGACCAGGGTGCCTACCGTGCCGCGGTCATCGAGGACGGGCTGGGCGCGGCCGTCGACGGTGATCCCGGCGCCGCCGCAGCCGGATTGGGTGGCGTGGACGATGACCGCGGGACGGCTGGTCGCGGACGCCGAGAACGAGATCTGGTAGTCCTCGAAGTCCGCTGGGCAGGAAATGGTCTCGTCCGGCTCGGCGGGCATCTGGTTGAGCGCGGTGGCCAGCCGGGCGATGAACGCCGGTGACGTTATGACCTTGTGCACGATGCGCGGGTGGCGGCCGTAGACCAGGACCGTGACGGTCAGGACGTGGTAGCGGGCCGGGTTGAGGTACTCGGCGGCGGTGCGGGGCGGGTACCAGATGACCTGGGCGTCGGCGCGGAGCAGGGAGCCGCCGGACGTGGCGGGTACCACGCTCAGGACGAGCTGGGCCGAGACGATGCCGGCGGGCAGCTGATGGTCTAGGTAGGTGACGTCTTGGAGGGCCGGGCCGCCGGGACCCGATTCGCCGCCGGCACCGCCGTCGCCCAGGCCGGGCGGCACGTGGGCGGCCAGGAAGGCGGCGGCGCTGGCCATCGGCTGCGGCAAGGCGAACAGCTGGTACTGGTCGAGCGAGGGGCGGACGGCGGCGCCGGAGAACGCCGGGCCGATCAGAGCCGGGGGCAGCGAGGTTGGGGGGAGGCGGCGGGCGCCGGAAGGCAGGAGCAGGCGGGATAGCAGGTGGCGGGCCAGGGTGGCGGCCTCGGGGCGGGTGCCTGCGGGCGGGCCGGCAGCGGGCGGGATGGTGGCGGCCGGTGCGGCGCTGCTGGAGTGCGGGGAGGGGCTACCGGGATTGGTGACCGCAGTGGTGCCGCAGGCGGTGAGGGTGGCTACGGTGGCCAGGGTGACGGCAAGAAGGGCGGCTCTGGCGGCTCTGGCGGCTTTGGGGGCGCGGGCGGCTTTGGGGGCGCGGGCGGCGAGCGGAGTGGGGCGCACGGGAGGTTGGACGCGGGGGTTAGCGGGGCGGTTCCAGGTGGGCGTTGACGGCCTGGGCCCGGGGGGTTAGGTCGGGGATTTCGGTGACGTCGAGGCCGGCGACGAGGAGTTGGTCGGCGCCGTCGCCGGCGGCGAACAGGGGGGGTTCGCGCCAGGCATAGACCACCCGGGGGACTCCGGCGGCCAGGATGTGCTGGACGCAGGTGAGCGGGCGGGAGGCGCGGGCGCCGCAGGGGACCAGGGAGCTGTAGATGGTGGCGCGGCGCAGCCGGGGGTCGTGGAAGCCCAGCTTGCGCAGGGCGACCTCTTCGGCGTGGTCGTGCTCCTCCTGCTCGCGGGAGTAGCCGGTGGCCAGCACCTGGCCGTCCTCCCCCACGATCACCGCGCCGACGGAGAAGGCCGATTTCGAGGGCGGGCACAGGCGGGACAGCTCGACGGCCCAGGCCAGGAAGCGGTGATCGGGGCCGCCGGGGCCCAGGAGGTAACGGTGCAGGACGACGTTGTCGAGGCGCTGGATCTCGGCGAGGGTCATGGGGTTGCTGGGGGTGGCGGGGTTGCTGGGGGTTATGGGGGTGGGTGGGAGGTTGAGGCGGGGGGCGGCGGGGTCGGCGACGAAGAACGGGGCGATGGCCAGGTGCAGTTCGTCGGCTAGCTGGCGGGCTAGGGCTTGGGCTAGGAGGTGCGCGCCGCCTTCGATCAGGAGACGAGCCACGGACCGTTCCGCCAAATCTTGAAAAATGAAATCTAGGGTCGGGGGGTCACCGGCGTCGATGATTACCGCGCGGTCCTCGAGGCGAGTGCGGGCGGCGGGCAGGGCGGGGGTGGCGCAGTAGAGCAGGCGTTCGGCGCCGGGGGCGAAGAAGCGGGCCCGCGGGTCCAGGTCGCCGGTGGCGGTCACGGTGACCCGGGCGGGGTGCTCAGGCTGGCCGCGGGCGGCGCGGCGGGCGCGGCGGCGCGGGTCGCGGATCAGCAGGCGCGGGTCGTCGGCGCGGACCGTGCCGGCGCCGACCATGATCGCGTCGCAGCCGGCCCTGATCTCGTCGACGCGGTCCAGGTCAGCGGGGCCGGACAGGATCAGGCGCTGAGGGGAGGCGTCGTCCAGGTAACCGTCGGCCGACGTGGCGCAGGACGCGAGTACATACGGGCGTGATGGCAAGCGGGTCCCCCTCTCACGCAAAGCGTAGCTTCGGTGCTTTACTGGTCACCGATGCTTGAGACAGTCAATCCCGCGACCGGTGAAGTGCTGGCCACCTTCCCGGTTCATGGCCGCCGCGAGGTCGACGCGGCGGTCGTTACCGCCCGTGAGGCGGCCAGCTGGTGGGCCGGGCTCGGCTGGTCTGGGCGGCGTATCCGGCTGCTGGCCTGGAAGTCCTATCTGGTCCGGTACATGGGCCGGCTCGCGCAGCTGATGCACGAGGAGACCGGCAAGCCGCTGGACGACGCCAAGGGCGAGATCATCCTGGCCGTGCTGCACATCGACTGGGCCGCGCGGCACGCGCGCCGGGTGCTGCGCGCACGCCGGGTGCGCAGCGGGCTGTTCGCGTTCAACCAGGCCGCGACGCTGGAGTACCAGCCGCTGGGCGTGATCGGGGTGATCGGGCCGTGGAACTACCCGGTGTTCACCCCGGTGGGCTCGATCGCCTACGCGCTGGCGGCGGGGAACGCGGTGGTGTTCAAGCCGTCCGAGCTGACCCCGGCGACCGGAGCGTGGCTGGTCCGGTCGTTCGGTGAGGCGCTGGAGGGGTTCGGGTCGGCGCAGCCGGTGCTGCAGCTGATCACCGGGCCCGGGTCGACCGGCGAGGCGCTGGCCCGCAGCGGCGTGGCCAAGCTCGCGTTCACCGGGTCGGCGGCCACCGCGCGCAAGGTCATGGCCGCCGCCGCCGATAACCTGACCCCGGTGCTGGCCGAATGCGGCGGCAAGGACGCGCTGCTGGTCGGGGCGGACGCCGACCTGGACGCGGCGGCCGACGCCGCGGCCTGGGGCGCGATGTCGAACGCCGGGCAGACCTGCGTGAGCGTCGAGCGCGTATACGTCGCCGACGCGGTGTACCACTCGTTCCTGGAGCGGCTGACCGATCGGGTGTCCGGGCTGCGGCCGGGGTTCGATTTCTCCGCTTCGTACGGGCCCATGACGCTGCCGTCGCAGAGCGAGGTGGTGGCCAAGCACGTGGCCGACGCGCTGGCCCGGGGCGGGCGCGCGGTGGTGGGCGGGCGCGACTCGATTGACGGCCCGTACGTGCGGCCGGTGGTGCTGACCGACGTGCCGGAGAGTTCCGCGGCGGTGCAGGACGAGACGTTCGGGCCGACGCTGACCGTGCGGTCGGTGGTCAACATGGCCGAGGCGGTGTCGTACGCCAACGCGGGGCGGTACGGGCTGGGCTCAGCGGTTTTTTCCCGGGATCGGCGGGCGGCGATGAACGCGGCGCGGTCGCTGCGCACCGGAATGACCTCGGTGAACTCGGTGATCGGCTTCGCCTTGGTGCCCGCGCTGCCGTTCGGGGGGGTGGGGGAATCGGGGTTCGGGCGGATCCACGGCGCGGACGGGCTGCGCGAGTTCACCCGGCCCAAGGCGATCACCAGGCAGCGCATGAAGCCGATGTTCAACGTGCTGACGTTCGGGCGTTCGGACAAGGACCTGCGGCGGCTGGTGATGCTGGTGACGCTGCTGCACGGGCGGCTGTACCGGCCGCGGGGATCGCGGCGGGGGCACTAAGTCTCGGTCGTCGTTTCGGTCGTCGTCTTGGTCGCTGCGGCGAGGGTGTCGGCCAGGGTGAAGTGGCCGGCCAGGCCGGTCTCGTGCAGGTGCTCGGCCAGATGGGCTGGGAGGCCGGCCAGGACTATCCCGGCGGGGATTCGCTGTTTCGCGGTGAGCAGCGCGGCTAGGCCGGAGGAGTCCCAGCTGGTCAGGCCGGTCAGGTCCAGGACCAGTTTTGCTGGTGCGGTCAGGTCGTTGATGGCTTGGGTGAGCTGGGCGGCGGAGCCGAGGTGCAGGGGACCGGTGACGGTCAGGACCGTGCAGCCGCTCGTTTGCTGCTGGTCCAGGGCGAAGGGCGGGCCGGGCGCGGTCAGGGCGAAGGTGATGGTGGCCAGGGTGCCGGCCGGGCTGGAACGCAGGGTGGCCTGATCGGCGACTTGGCGAACTAGGAAGAGGCCGTGGCCGGGCTCGGTGCGCCATTGGGTGGCGTCTTGCTGGTGGCCGTCGCCTTGCTGGGCGTCGCCTTGCTGGGCGTCGGTTTGCTGGCCGTCGCTTTGCTGCTGGGGGCCGGTGGCCGGGGGCGGTGGGGCGCCGTCGTCGCTGATCTGGCAGCGCAGGGCCTGATCGGTTTTCCAGACCTGGAGCCGGCCGTGGCCGGCGCCGTGGCGCACGGCGTTCGCGGCCAGTTCGTGCACGGCGATGACCAGGTCGTCGGCCCGGCCCGGCGGCAGGCCGGCCTGGGTGGCGTGCGCGGCGACGGCGGCGCGCAGGGCGTACAGCGAGTCGGCGTCGAAGGCCTGGTCCAGGATCGGGGCGCTGGGGGCGGTCGGGACGGTCGGCGCGGTCGGCTCAGCGGTGAACGGGTCGGGGGCTGGGGGTTGGAGGGGAGGCTGGCCCGCGGGGTCACTGGTCATCGACGGTCACCAGGCTCAGGGCGGGGATGTCGGCCGCGCCCAGCAGGACGAACCGGGCGGCCAGGGCCGGGCGGCAGCGCAGGATCAACCGCCGGGGCGCGGGCAGACCGCGCGCGGCGTCCAGGATCATCCAGGCGCACGAGACGTCGATGAAGGCCAGCGGGGTCATGTTGACGGTCACGTCGCCCTCGAGCCGGACCGCTTCGGTCAGCGCGAGCGCGAGGGACTCGGTGGCCTGGTAGTCAAGTTCCCCGGCCAGCCGGATGCCGGGCGGCGCGTACTGGCGGCAGATGCGCAGCATCACGTCGGCGTGGTATGTGGCGGCCGCCACCGAACGCGTGTGGAACGCGGCCACCGAGGCCAGCGTGACCGGATCGAACCGCTCCCGGTCGTACTGGCACAGCACGGACACCGCGGTACCGGCCATGGCCGCCGCGACCTGCTCCTCGAACTCGGGCAGCTGCTCGACCCCGGCGACCGGGCGCAGCGCCCAGCTCATGTCCACCGCCAGCCGCAGGCCCTGGTCTTTACCCGCCTCCACCTCGCGGGCCAGCCAGGACAGGGCCTGGTCCGTGCTGAACGCCTGCCCTTCCAGCAGCCGGCCTTCGTAGTTGGCCGCAACCAGGTGGCCGGAAGCCAGCGCTTGTTCGACGGCGATGCCGCGCCGGGCCAGCTCGGCGGTGGCCCGGTCCGGGGTGGCGTCGCTCAGCCACACCACCTTGAGGCCGCCGTTCAGCCCGTCCCGAACGAACGCGGCGGTGAGGTCGAACAGCTCCTCGGGCTCGCCGAACGTCAGGCAGGCATGGTCGTTCACGGTCAGGTCCGTGATCTGCGTGTCCGCGCTGATCGTCACCGGGTGTCCCTGCCTTTGCCTAGCCGCGGGCCGCGCCGGCGGCGGCCATGGCGTCGACGGGATCGGACGGGTCGGACGGGGCCAGCGGAGCCCGCCCGGCGATGAGATCGGCGGCGCGCTCGGCGATGGCGATCGTCGGCGCGTTGGTGTTGCCGCGGGGCACGGTCGGCATCACCGACGCGTCGACCACGCGGAGTTGGTCCACCCCGCGGACCCTGAGCTCGGCGTCCAGGACGCTGCCCCAGCGAGCCTCGCTGCCCATCGCGCAGGTGCCGACCGGGTGGTACAGGGTGACCACGCTGGTGCGCACATAGTCGAGGAGTTCGGCGTCGGAGCGGACGTGGGGGCCGGGCGAGATCTCGCTGCGGCAGATGGCCGCCATCGGCCGCGCGGTCACGAACTCCCGGGCCATCTTCAGCCCGGCCAGCAGCGCCCGGGCGTCCCCGCCGCCGTCGGACAGGTAGCCAGGATCGATGGCGGGCCGGTGCCGCGGGTCGGCGCTGCGCAGCCGGATCCGGCCTCGGCTCTTCACGTCGATCAGCCCGACCAGCACGGTCATCGCGCGCTGGGCCGGGTCGGCCAGGCCCTGGTTCTTGTACGCCGCGGGCAGCACGTGCAGCTGCAGGTCCGGCGCGGGCAGGCCCGGCTCGGAATGCGCGAAGCCGCCCGATTCGGCCACGTTGCTGGCCACCGGGCCGCGGTGGGTGAGCTGCCAGCGCAGCGCGCCCAGGTTGCCGGTCTTCTCCCACAGCCCGCGCACCCGCGGGGTGGACCAGATGACCGGGAGCACCGGGTGGTCGCTCAGGTTCGCGCCCACCCCCGGGCTGTTGAAGACCGGCTCGATGCCGGTGTCGATCAGGTGGTCGGCCGGGCCGATGCCGGACAGCATGAGCAGCTGCGGACTGTTGACCGCGCCGCCGCACAGGATGACCTCGTCGTTGACGTGGGCGGTCTCGGTCTGGCCAAGCCGAAGGTAGGTCACGCCGACGGCCCTTTTGTCTTCGATGAGGATTTTCGTGACCAGGGCGTCGGTATGCACGGTGAGGTTCGGCCGGGACATGGCCGGGTGCAGGTAGGCGACGGCGGCCGAGCATCGCCGCCCCTTGCGCTGGGTGACCTGGTACCAGCCCACGCCGTCCTGGCGCGGGCCGTTGAAGTCGTCGTTGGGCGTGGCGCCCTGCTCGCGGGCGGCGGCGATGAACGCCTCGCAGGCCGCGGACTTGTACCTCGG
Source organism: uncultured Actinomycetes bacterium (assembly GCA_963787645.1). Lineage (GTDB taxonomy): Bacteria > Actinomycetota > Actinomycetes > Streptosporangiales > Streptosporangiaceae > Palsa-504. Next base: position 809,365 of record CAWBDS010000011.1, read on the forward strand.
GTCGGTGACCGCGAGCGGACCGCCCGCGCCGTGGTACGGGGAGGCACCGCGCGAGTTGTCCTCGGCCCTTCTGAAGTACGGCATGAGGTCCTCATAACCCCAGCCGGTGCAGCCGTGCTCGTCCCGCCAGGTCTGGAAGTCATGGCGGTTGCCGCGGATGTAGATCATCGCGTTCATGCTGCTGGACCCGCCGAGGACCTTGCCGCGCGGCCAGTAGACGGGCCGGCCGCCCGCGCGGTGCTGGGGAACCGTGGTGTAGTTCCAGTCGTAGGCGGTCTGGAACAGACGGCTCAGCGCGGCGGGGGCCCGGATCTCGTCGGGGTCATCGGCCGGCCCGGCCTCCAGCAGCAAGACCTTGACGCTGGAATCGGCGGACAGCCGGGCGGCCAGAACGCAGCCCGCGCTTCCGGCGCCGACGATGATGTAGTCATACACGGCGGTCTCCTTCTCGGGGACAAAGGGAACAATAACGCGCCGTGGCCGGTGCTGGGGGTCTTGGGGTCATGCGGTGTTTCGGCGGCGTGCTTTGGGTGCCGTGTTTGGGTGCGGTGTTTTGGGTGCGGTGTTTTGGGTGCAGGGCCGCGTCCGGGTCCGGCGGACCCCCGAGAACCGCCGGACCTCGGACGCTGGCGATGTCACCGTCCCGGTGTTGGGCACTCACGGTAACGGCGGCGGGGCATCCCTGCTTGTCGCGGCCGCCGGCGACCATCGCTGTGATTACTCATCGTAGTCGAACTGTCTCACGTCGTCAGCGTGATGGGAAGATCGGGGGCGGCTCGGTGGTCACGTTTCGGTCGCGGGCGGCGGGGCGGCGGGGGCCCGTTCGGGGCGCGCGGGCCGGAGGGCGGCGGGTCGCTTAGGGTGGAGGCCATGGCGCATGATCGCAGCGAGAACCCGGTCGTTCTGTCCCGGATCTATACGCGTACCGGTGACGACGGCACGACGGCGCTGGGTGACGGCAGCCGGACGGCCAAGACCGATACCCGATTGGCCGCTTACGCCGACGTGGACGAGGCCAACTGCGCGATCGGGATGGCGATCACGTTCGGTGAGCTGCCGCCGGACGTCGCCGCCATCCTGGCCCGGGTGCAGAACGAGATGTTCGACGTGGGCGCCGACCTGGCCACCCCGGTGGTCGAGTCGCCCCCGTACCCGCCGCTGCGCATCGACGCAGAGTATGTCGAGCGACTCGAGGGCGAGTGCGACTCCTACAACGCGGACCTGCCCACCTTGCGCAGCTTCCTGCTGCCGGGCGGGAGCCGCGGGGCGACGCTGCTGCACGTGGCGCGGACGGTGACCAGGCGAGCGGAGCGCAGTGCGTGGGCCGCGGCCGACGAGCACGGCGATTCGATGAGCCCGTGGCCGGCGCGATACCTGAACCGGCTGTCCGACCTGCTGTTCATCTTGTCCCGGGTGGCCAACGCCGGGCACGGGGACGTGCTCTGGAAGCCCGGCGGCGACCGAGGCTGAGGTTTTGCGGGCGCGTAGCGGTGCGGGGCGGTCGCCGGGCGCGGCGCGGCCGCCCGGGCGGCGCGGGTAGTGGGGCTGCGGGGCCGCTCGGGGCGCCGGGGCCGCGTAGGGCGGCGCGCGGAGCGGCCCCGGCGCGATGACGGCACGCTGGCGCGGGTGCACGACGCGCTGCGCGCCCGGGTTCCGGGGCGCCGCCGGCCGGGACCCCGAGCCGACCGCGGCGGTGATCGACTCCCAGTCGGTCCGCGCCGCCGACACCGTGCCCAGAGCCAGCCGAGGGTGGGATAACGCCAAAAAGTGAACGGCAGGAAGCGGCATATCGCGGTGGATGCGATGGGCCTGCTGCTGGCGGTGGTGATCACCGCCGCGTCCGTCCAGGACCGCGACGCCGCCCGGCCGCTGCTGTGGAACCTCCACCGCTCCTGCCGCATCCGGCTGATCTGGGCTGATGCCGTTTACACCGGCAGGCTCAGCGCCTGGGCCGTGACGTTGAAGATGAGAATCCAGATCGTCGCCCGGCGCAGCCCGCACGCGTTCGAGGTGCTGCCCCGCCGCTGGGTGGTAGAGCGGACATTCGCCTGATCAGCAAGCACCGCCGCACCGTGCGCGACTACAACGCCTCCCGGCCAGCCACGAAGCCATGATCTTGCGGGCCATGATCCTTCTCATGGCCCGGCGCCTGGCCTAGCCCGCAAACCGACCGGATCATCACTTCGGTCAAGCGGCGGCGCTGCACGCATCAGACCGCTGGATCAGCCGAGCGCCGAGTCGCCGGTGATCAGCAGGGTTACGATCAGCACGTAGCCGAGCCCCGGGGAGGCAGATGTGCGCCCGCTGGTCATCCAGGTCCCCTCGCCGCTGGGACTTCGGCCCAGCGGCGTGGAGCTGGCGCCGGAGGTGCTGCGGGCAGTCGGCCTGCATTCCGTCCTAGGCTGCGACGATGCGCAGCACGTGGCGGTGCCCCCCTATGACGACCGGCGCGACAGGGCCACAGGCGTCCTCAACCCCGATGGCATCGCCGAAGTGGCCCGGTCCCTGGCCGAGGCAATCCAGTCCGCGTTGCAGGCAAATCGGCTGCCCGTGGTGCTGGGCGGCGACTGCAGCATTGTCCTGGGCCCGCTGCTAGCTCTCCGGCGGCGAGGCCGCTACGGCCTGGCCTACCTGGACGGGCAGGCGGATTTCCAGCATCCCGACGATGAGCCCAACGGAGAGGTCGCTTCGCTGGATCTCGCCCTCGCCACCGGCCGCGGCCCCAGACCGCTGACAGACCTCGACGGTCTCGCGCCCTTGGTCCGTGCCGAGGACGTCGCGCTGCTCGGTTACCGGGACTTCGACGACAACGACCGTTTCGGCAGCGAGCATGTGCGCGACAGCGGCATCACCGTGCTCGACTACCGAGATCTGCGCGCCGGAAGCATTCCGCTGATCCTTGACCGTGCGCTGGCCACCGTGACCAAGCCAGAGTTGCAGGGTTTCTGGGTGCACTTTGACGTGGACGTGCTCGATGACGCCATCATGCCGGCCGTCGATTACCGCAACAAGGGCGGTTTGAGCTGGGATGAAGCAGCTCAATTGCTGCAAGGCCTGCTCTCTCAGCCAGGCGCCTGCGGCCTGGAAGTGACGATCTACAATCCGAACCTTGACCCCGACAGGACCATCGCCCGCCAACTCTGCGGACTCATCGCGCGCTGCGTCCCAAGCGCCGGTTAATTCCCCCGGAGCAGCACGACAACCCGCCAGCTCCGGCTAGGCCGCGCGATCGGGGGCACCGACCCAACCCAGGCACCGAATTATCAAACGGTCACTAAGTGTCAAAATGTCGGTCCAGGACGAAGGCTCACCATCGAAGCGACGATACAGCTTTGACCGTAGGTCACGAATATGGGCTGCTCCCGATCGCCAGACCGGAAGCGGCCCATGGCCCGTCGGCCATCAGAGTAGGCCCGGACCCGAGCTATCGCGTCGGTCTTTTCGTCGGGCCGGATACAGCTCTGGCCCCTCCCGCAGGGGAACGGCCATTCCTCAGCTACCTGCCGGGAACGACCAGCTCATGTAACTACAAGATCACCCGTCGGCTCGCGCTTCGCGCGCCTGGCGAGGCGCGAAGCGCCCGGCCACACCATCCCGACGCCCGGCGGATGCTAGTGCCGTGTCGGGTGGCGTATGCCGCTATAGGCCAAGGTGGCACGTCTACGGACAACCCTCGACACCCCCGCCGCAGGCTGGTCATCCAAGGGACCATCCAGCTCTGACCCAAACGCGGCCCACGGTAGCATCGCGTCCCGCCATCGGCGCGATGCTACCGCCGCCGAGCCCGCTATGGAGCGGCGTTGCCATCGGGCAGCGCCGAGAGAACCCCGGAAATGGTGCCCTGCGGGCGATGCATTCTTCCGGGTGGGACGCGGCAAGCCGCGCCCCGCAGGGCCGCCGGGCGAGCGCGGCGGGCGGGACCCCGGACCCCTCGGGTCGGCCCGGCAAAGGCCGGACCGACAATTCGTCACGCCAAGGTCCCGGCCCGCGCCGGGCAAGCCTGGCCGCCACGTCCTCCCGGGCGACGGCGTGGAACCCGCACCGCCGCCCGGGCAGGGCAGCGGTCAGCCTGAAGCAGGTCTTACCACGGCGGGGAACCCTGTCCATCGCAGCTCCGGCGGGAGGTGCCCGGCGTCGTTGAAGCTGATCAGCCCGGCCGGCAGTCCGGGCAGGTAGGCAATGACCGTCAGCGCGCAGTTCATCTGGTTCAGGCCCAGCCAGCGCCACGGCGGCGCGCCCAGCGCCTGGCTGACGAACCAGCCGATGAGGAAGTTGTGCGTCACGATCAGCTCATGCGTGTCCTCCTGTTCGCCGTCTGCCCGCGCGAATCGCTCGAGCGCTGCGGCGGCCAGTTTGGGCCCGTCCACAAGCTCAGCCGCCGAGAACCCGGCGAGAAAGCTCGCAAAGCCCGGCGGAAGGCCGCCCGGATCGGGGGCGAAGGGAACGTAATCCCCGGCAAGGTCACAGGCACATACCGGAACGCCAGGCAAGCTGGCGGCGATCAGGCCCGCTGTCTGGGCAGCCCTGGGCAGCGGGCCGTGATAGATACCGCGGAACGGCACGTCCTTCAGCCGCTGTCCGGTCAGCTGTGCCTGCCGCTCACCCGTTTCGCTGAGCGGACCGTCATGAGGGTCCGCCTCACCGTGCCGCACCAGGTACAGAAAATGAGTCACCAGCCGCCTCCAGGTATCGGATATCCGCAAGCTACCGCGCCGACGCGCATCAGGACGACCATCCCCATGGAACCGGCAGGCCCCAAAGGCAGGCGGGCTCGTCAAGCACCGCGTGGTGGCCGGGCAAGCCCGGCCACCACCCACGAACCCCCGGCCGCCCCGGCCGGGAAACCGGCCGGCTGGGCACAGAATGTGCGGGGCCGGGCTCCGCACAGCCGGCCACCGTCCGCACAATGCCCGCACAAGCACAGTGCCTGCGTGTGCGGGCACTGTGCGCCGCGTTTCCGTCTCGGTCCCCTCCTGCCTGACCTCACCCCAGCCCAAGGGGACCCGAGGGCGAGGTCAGGAACAAGTTCGGCTCTGCTACGCGAGCGCTGGCGCAGGCAGGAGGGGGGACCAATCCGGAAACGCACTGACGGGTAGAACTCATCACACCAATAACGGAGGAAACTGCAAAGCACACCAGGCGGGCCGCCGCGCAAATGACCGGAAGGTGCAAGGCAATGTCCTGCCCGAGATGCCGCCCCGGATCAAAGCCCGCCTGTTCGCCATCTTCGACATCGCCATCCACTGGAACAAGGCAGACCGGCAGGTCACCGTCCGCGCCGAGATCACCGAATCCACCCTCCGGGCCGTCCAGGACATCCTGAACCCCACCGAGACGGCTTCACCGACACCAACCCCGGCCAGCCCGAACTCGTAGGGCATCTAACCAACACCCCTAGAGACAGTAGAGTGCCGCACTCATCGGTCCGGCAGGCTGCGCCCGAGTGACCGGTGAGGCTAGCGGGACTGCTGGGGGCACGTGAAGCGGGCCGCGCTGGCCGGCTAGAGGGTCATGTCCAGGTGGGAGCCGGGGGGCGCGGACTCGAGCCAGGAGAGCAGCCCGGTGAGGGCCGACTCGGCCAGGGCCAGGTCCACGGTCCCGGGGCCGCCGGTCCCGAGGCTGCCGGTTCCGGGGCTGCCGGTTCCGAGGGCCGCACCGGGCGAGCCGGAACCGGGCGAGCCGGACCCAGCGCTAGGGGCGCCGAGCTGGCACTCGGCCACGATGCGGCCCGGGCCCAGGATGGTGACCTCTTGCGCGGTCGGCGGGCGGTGGGCTACCACGACCAGGTCGCGACGGGGGAAGGCCTGCTGGGGGCGCATCGACAGGCCGAAGATGCGGTACCAGCGGAACTCATCGAGCTGATAGGAGGCGATGCCCAGGCGCCACCCTCCGCCCGGGCAGCGCAAGCTGCACTCGATGGTGGCACCCCCGCGCTCGAGCAGGAACCGGCGCACGGCGATGCCAGAGGCGGCCAGCACGAGCAGGATCAGGAAGGCGGCGAAGAGCCAGGCCGCATCAAGCGCCAGCGCTTCGCCCAACCGTAACCTCCGTCAGGCCTGGCCTGCGGCCCGCAGCTGCGCTCTGGCGTACTTGGCGTCGGCGGGTTCCTCGGTGCCCGAACCAGCGTCGGCGAGCGCGGTGTCGAGCTCGCGGTTGGCTTCATCGGCGTTGATCTCGTCGGCGAGCAGAGCCTGGGCGGCCAGGACCGAGACCTTGTCGTCGGCCACGGACAGGAACCCGCCGCTGACCGCGGCCCGGACCCGGTTGTCGTCGTTGACGATCTCGACCACACTGCCCTCGGCCAAGACGCCGAACACCGGCGAGTGGCCGGTCAGCACGCCGATGTCGCCCTCGGTGGTCTTGGCGATGACCATGGTGGCCTCGCCCGACCACAGCTCGCGGTCGGGCACGACCAGCGCTACCCGCAGGGTCACTTCTCCAGCTCCCTGGCCTTCTTCTCCACGTCCTCGATCCCGCCCACCATGTAGAACGCCTGCTCGGGCAGGTTGTCGTACTGGCCCTCACTGATCGCCTTGAACGAGGAGATGGTCTCCTCCAGCGGGGTGAACACGCCCGGCTGCCCGGTGAACTGCTCAGCCACGTACATGGGCTGGGACAGGAACCGCTCGATCCGCCGGGCCCGCTGCACGGTGATCTTGTCCTCCTCGCCGAGTTCGTCGACGCCGAGGATGGCGATGATGTCCTGCAGTTCCTTGTACCGCTGCAGGATCCGCTGCACCTCGCGGGCCACGTCGTAGTGCTCCTGGCCGATGTACCTGGCGGCCAGGATCCGTGACGTGGAGTCTAGCGGGTCGACCGCCGGGTAGATCCCCTTCTCGGTGATGGCCCGGGACAGCGTGGTGGTCGCGTCGAGGTGGGCGAACACCGTGTGCGGCGCGGGGTCGGTGATGTCGTCGGCAGGCACGTAGATGGCCTGCATGGAGGTGATCGAGTGACCCCTGGTGGAGGTGATCCGCTCCTGCAGCTGGCCCATCTCGTCGGCCAGCGTGGGCTGGTATCCCACCGCCGAGGGCATCCGGCCCAGCAGGGTGGAGACCTCCGAGCCGGCCTGGGTGAAGCGGAAGATGTTGTCGATGAACAGGAGCACGTCCTGCCCCTGCACGTCGCGGAAGTACTCGGCCATGGTCAGCGCGGACAGCCCGACCCGCAGCCGGGTGCCCGGCGGCTCGTCCATCTGGCCGAACACCAGCGCCGTGTCCCGGATGACGCCGGACTCGGTCATCTCCAGGAACAGGTCGTTGCCCTCGCGGGTCCGCTCCCCCACCCCGGCGAAGACCGAGACGCCGCCGAAGTTCTGGGCGACGCGGCGGATCATCTCCTGGATCAGCACGGTCTTGCCCACGCCAGCCCCGCCGAACAGCCCGATCTTCCCGCCCAGCACGTACGGGGTGAGCAGGTCGATGACCTTGATGCCGGTGGTGAACATCTGGGTTTCCGGCTCAAGCTGGTCCAGCGCCGGCGGATCGCGGTGGATGGGCCACCGCTCGGTGATGTTCAGCGAGGAGGTGGGCACGTCGAGGGATTCGCCCAAGGCGTTGAACACGTGGCCCTTGGTGACGTCGCCGACCGGTACCTCGATGGGCGCCCCGGTGTTGCTCACCTCGGCCCCGCGGACCAGGCCGTCGGTGGGCTGCATGGAGATCGCGCGCACGATGTTATCGCCGATGTGCTGCTCGACCTCGAGCGTCAGCGTCCGGGTCTCCTCGCCCAGGTTGACGTCCACGTGCAGCGCGTAATAGATCTCCGGCATGTGCTCGGCCGGGAACTCGACGTCCACGACGGGGCCGATGACCCGGGCCACCCGGCCGGTGCCCGCGGCAGCCTCGCCGCTCTCGGCGGTGTTTTCTGCGGTGGCGGTCATGTGTTCCTCACTCACTCGTTGCTCTCGCGCCAGACAGCGCGTTGGCGCCGCCGACGATCTCGCTGATTTCCTGGGTGATCTCGGCCTGCCGTGCGTTGTTCGCCTCACGGGTCAGCGTCTCGAGCAGATCGTTCGCGTTGTCGGTGGCCGCCTTCATCGCGCGGCGGCGTGAGGCCAGTTCGGAGGCGGCCGCCTCGAGCAGCGCGTAGAAGATCCGGCTCGCCACGTACTGCGGCATCAGCGCGTCGAGCACGCTCTCCGGATCGGGTTCGAATTCGTACTGGGGCAGCGGCCCGGACGGGCTCGGCTCGTCGGTCTCCTCGATCTCCAGCGGCAGCAGCCGGCGCACCGCGGGCCGCTGGGTCAGCGCCGACACGAAGTCGGTGCCGACCAGGTGGATCTCGTCGACCTTGCTGTCGTCCTCGGCCCCGTCCTCACCGGCACCGAACGCGGCCAGCAGGACGTCGGCGATCGCCTTGGCGTCCCGGTACCGCGGCGTGGAGGAGAAGCCGTTCCACGTCTCGGCCATTTCCAGCTCGCGGAACCGGTGCCAGGAGATGCCCTTGCGGCCGGCCACGTAGAGCACCGGGGTGACGCCCCGGTCGCGCAGCGACTGGCGCAGCCGGGCCGACTCGCGGAGCACGTTGGAGTTGTAGGCGCCGGCGAAGCCCCCGTCGCTGGTCAAGATGAGGACCGCCGCCCGCTTCGGGTTCTGCGGCTCGGTGGTGAACGGATGGGTGACGTTGGTCGAGCGGCTGATCACCGCCTCCACCGCCCGGGTCAGCTCCCGGGCGTACGGCTCGGCGGCGCGCTGCTGCTGCTGGGCCCGGACGATCCGTGACGAGGCGATCAGCTCCTGGGCACGAGTGATCTTGGCGATGGACTGGACGGTGCCGATCCGCCGCCTGACCAGGCGAAGCTGTGCTCCCATGACCTACTTCTTCTCGGCGGGCTCGGTCTTGGCGGGCTCGGCCTTGGCGGGCTCGGGCTGGCGGCGCCGGGCGATGGTCTCCTGGCCCTCGTCCTCCAGCGGTTCGGCCTGCTCGTCCGCGCCGCTGAGCAGCTCACCGGAGCTGGTCTCGAACGACTTGCGGAACTCCTCGACCGCGTCCTTGAGCGCGGTGACCGTCTCATCGGCCAGGTCCTTGGTCTCCCGGATCGCGGCCAGGATGCCGTCGTGCGAGTGCCGCACGTAGTCCAGGAAGTCCTTCTCGAACCGGCTGATGTCCTCCAGCGGCACGTCGTCCAGGTAGCCGTTGCTGCCCGTCCAGATCGAGACCACCTGCTCCTCGACCGGGAACGGGTCGTACTGCGGCTGCTTGAGCAGCTCGACCAGCCGCGCGCCGCGGTCCAGCTGGGCCCGGGAGGCCGCGTCCAGGTCGGAGGCGAAGGCCGCGAACGCCTCCAGGTCGCGGTACTGAGACAGCGAGAGCCGCAGGTTACCGGCGACCTTACGCATCGCCCTGACCTGCGCGCTGCCGCCCACCCGGGATACCGAACGGCCGACGTTGATCGCGGGCCGCACGCCCGCGTTGAACAGGTCGGCCTCGAGGTAGATCTGCCCGTCGGTGATCGAGATGACGTTGGTCGGGATGTAGGCCGAGATGTCGTTGGCCTTGGTCTCGACGAGCGGCAGCCCGGTCATCGAGCCCGCGCCCAGGTCGTCGGACAGCTTCGCGCACCGCTCCAGCAGCCGGGAGTGCAGGTAGAATACGTCGCCGGGGTAGGCCTCGCGGCCCGGCGGCCGGCGCAGCAGCAGCGAGACGGCGCGGTAGGCCTCGGCCTGCTTGGACAGGTCGTCGAAGACGATCAGCACGTGCTTGCCCTGGTACATCCAGTGCTGCCCGATGGCCGAGCCGGTGTACGGGGCGATGTACTTGTATCCGGCCGGGTCGGAGGCCGCGGCGGCGACGATCGTGGTGTACTCCATGGCGCCGGCTTCTTCCAGCGCCCCGCGCACCTGCGCGATCGTCGAGCCCTTCTGGCCGATGGCCACGTAGATGCAGCGCACCTGCTGCTTCTCGTCGCCCGAGGCCCAGTTCGCGCGCTGGTTGATGATCGCGTCGATGGCGATCGCGGTCTTGCCGGTCTGCCGGTCGCCGATGATCAGCTGCCGCTGGCCCCGGCCGATGGCGGTCATCGCGTCGATGGCCTTGATGCCGGTCTGCAGCGGCTCCTTCACCGGCTGGCGCTGGACCACGGTGGGCGCCTGGATCTCCAGCTGGCGCACCTCGGTGGTCTCGACCGGGCCCTTGCCGTCCAGCGGCTCGCCCAGCGGTCCGACCACGCGGCCCAGGTAGGCGTCGCCCACCGGCACGGCCAGGATCTCGCCGGTCCGCTTGACCCGCTGGCCTTCCTCGATCTCGTTGAACTCGCCGAGGATGATGACGCCGATCTCGCGCACTTCCAGGTTCTGCGCCAGGCCCCGGACACCGTTCTCGAACTCGAGCAGCTCGTTGGCCATGGCCGACGGCAGGCCCTCGACCCGCGCGATGCCATCGCCGCACTCGATGACGGTGCCTATCTCTTCCCGCGAGGCACCCGCCGGCTCATATTCCTGGACGAAGCGCGACAGCGCGTCCCGGATCTCTTCCGGCCGGATCGTCAGCTCAGCCATTGCCCTGCCCGTCTTGTCAACACTGTATGGTCGGATTCTTGCGCTGGCACGTTAGCTGGCCAGCCTGCGCCGGACGGCGGCCAGCCGGCTGGCCGCGGTCCCATCGATAAGCTCATCCCCGATTTCGACGGAAAGTCCACCAACCACCGAGGGATCGACGACGACATCCAGGTGAACGTCGTGTCCGTAGGAGCGGGCCAGCGCGTCGGCGAGACGCCTGCGCTGGCTCGCGGAAAGCTCGACTGCCGATCGCACCACCGCGATCAGCTGCTGCCGGTGCCGCGCCGCGATGTCGGCGCACACTTCCAGGGCGGCGTTCAGCGACCGCCCGCGCGGGTGAGCCACCATCTGCTCGATCAGGCCGAGCGTCACCGGGGTCACCTTGCCCTCGAGCAGGGCGGCGAGCAGCCGTCGCTTGCCCTGCTCGGGCAGCGACGGGTCGGCCAGTGCGGCGCGCAGGTCCGGGGTGGCCGTGACCACCCGGCCGAACCGGAACAGGCCGTCCTCCAGGTCATCGAGCCCGTTGTCCGCTTCGGCGGCCAGCACCGTGGCCTCGACCGCGAGCTCTTCGATCGCGTCCGGCAGGTCACCGGTGGACGCCCAGTGCGCCTCGGCGGCCGCCACGACCAGCGCCTCGGCGCGCTGGGTGATCTTCCCGTGCAGCAGCATCCCGGCCACCTCGCCCTTCTCCGCCGGGGGCTTGCCCGGGTCGGAGAGCGCACGCCGCAGCCCGTGCTCCGTGTCGAGCAGCCCGACCACCGCGAACAGCTCACTGGCCAGCCTGCCGGCCACGGTGGCGCTGGTGATGTGCTCGGCGGCCAGCAGCTCGCTCAGGTCGGCGAAGGAGGTCCTGCTCACACCGCGCATGCCAATCTCCTCCCGGCCGTACTTCGGGGATTTATTCCGAACGGGCCGTGGCTCACGAGCTGGACACCTGCTCGAGGTCTTCCAGGAATCGGTCGACCATCCGGTTCTGCCGCGCGGTATCGGTGAGCGACTCGCCCACGATCCGGCTGGCCAGTTCGGTGGCCAGCGTGCCGACCTCGGTCCGCAGCGAGTTCAGCGCCTGCTGGCGTTCGGCCTGGATCTGGGTCTGCGCGGCCTCGGTCACCCGCCGCACTTCGGCCTGAGCCTGCTCGCGCATCTCGGCGATGATCTGCGCCCCCTGCTCCCGGGCCTCCTCGCGGAGCCGGGCGGCCTCGTGCCGCGCGTCGGCCAGCTGCTGGCGGTACTGCTCCAGCAGCGCCTGGGCCTCCTTCTGGGCCTCATCAGACCGCTGCAGGCCGCCCTCGATCGCCTCGGTACGCGCGGTCAGGATCTGCTGGATCCGGGGCAGGGCCAGCTTGGCCAGGAACCCGAACACCAAGGCGAACAGGATCGTGCCGATGATGAACTCCGGCCACGAGGGAAGCAGCGGGTTCGTCGACGCTGTGTTGTCAGCGAGGTGGTGGATCATCACGCACTCTTCCTGAACCGGGCTTAGCTGTACTTGAAGATGAACGGCGCCACGAGGCCGATCAGCGCGAGCGCCTCGGTCAGCGAGAAGCCGATCCACATGTAAAGGGAGATGCGGCCGGTGGCCTCAGGCTGCCGGGCCATGGCCTCGATCGCGTGGCCGAACACCAAGCCGATGCCGATGCCCGGGCCGATGGCGGCCAGACCGTAGCCGACGGCGCCGATGTTGATGTTCAGCGTCGATCCGGCGGCGAGAGTAGCGGCGGCAAGTGACATTGCTTCTTTCCTTTTCGTTGGTGAGGTCAGGTACGGGTTAGTGGGCCGGCTCCACGGAGCTGGCGATGTACGTGGCGGTCAGCGTGGTGAAGATGAACGCCTGCAGCAAGGTGACCAAGGTCTCCAGCAGGAAGACGAAGATGGCCAGCACGAAGGAACCCGCGGCGTAGAGCAGCCCGACGGACAGGGACAGCAGGTACCAGGTGGCGAGCGTGAAGATGGTCAGCAGCAGGTGGCCGGCGAACATGTTCCCGAACAGTCGCACCCCGAGGGTGAACGGCTGGAAGACGAAGAACCGCAGCAGCTCGACCGGGACCAGGATGATGTAGATCGGCCACGGCACGCCCGGCGGGATCATCGCCTTGAAGTAACCCCAGGCGCCCTGGTTCTTGAAGCCCAGGTACAGATAGAGGAAGTAGACGATGAACACCAGCGGCCACACGAAGCCGATCCGGGACGGGACCGGGAACTGCAGGACCGGGATCAGCTCGAACACGTTCATGATGTAGATGAAGAAGAACAGCGACACCAGGAACGGCAGGTAGGAGTCGCCCTTGCGGCCCAGCGACGGACGCAGGATCTGGTCCCGCACGGCCAGGATCGCCATCTCGCCGAGGCTCTGCATCTTGCCCGGGATCAGCGTCGGCTTCCGGAACGCCGCCCAGAAGAACGCGATCAGCACCAGCGCGCTCAAGATCGCGAGCAGCATCGGCTTGGTGAACCCGAACGAGCCGATGGTAAAGAACGGCTTCCAGTTGAAGTCCTGCAGACCGGGTGCGGGGAACCCGCACCCGTTGAAGATGTGGCAGCCGCCGCTGGCCAGGACTCCGACGTCACCGGTCACCGGTAATCTCCTTCCGTGGCCGCTCGAGCCCTTGCTGCTGTATCCCTTGGCGGCCGAAGCGGTAGATGATGTAGCCGATCGAGATACCCAGTCCGAGCAGCATGCCGAGCGGGAACAGCAGCGCGACGTGCACGGCCCGGCCGATCAGCCAGCCGATGAGGCCGTAGGCGGCCATGCCGGCCAGCAGGTAGCTGAACACGGTCCAACCGGTTTCCAGGCCCTGGGCCCGGCCTTCCGCCGCGGCCTGCTTGCGCGCGCGGTCGACGGCCTCGTCGCCGTGGTCGGTCATGTCACTCGCCTCGCCGGGCCGCGGGCTGCTGTGGCTGCGCTTCCGGCTCGACGTAGAGCATCTTGATCTTGATCGCCACGACGGCCTGGGTAGCGCACCAAACCAAGATGCAGATGATCGCGGTGACCCCGAGGCAGCGGTCGCTGAACGCCGTCATCCCGTGCAGGGTGGACACCACCACGGCCAGGGCAATGATCTTGACCACGTAGGTGACCATGGCGGCCACCATCATGGCCTGCGGGCTGATCCGCGCGGCCCGCCCCACCACCAGTACGCTGAGGCCGAAGAACACGGCCACGATGCCGACCCCGATCAGCGCCCCGTACAGTCCCTTGGCGCCGGCCAGCACACCGCACAGCGCGACCGTGATCGCGGCCGCGACGGCCGTCAGCGCTCCGGCGCGCCGGATGATGATGGCGTACTTCGCCAGCATTTACTTGGCTCCTGAGGGGTCGACAGCAACTACGCAGGCGCGGGAAGTTGCCCCGCGATCCTGGCAGGAGCCGGTCGCCGCACCGTAGGGCCGGTGCGGGTATCCGGTTGTGTTGACGAAACGTATCACGGGCCTCAACTTCGCCGTAGGGGGCCTGCTCGTGAAAGATATCACAAACTCCTTTGCTCTGTCTTTACCTGAGCGCGCACAATCTATGACCAATCTTGGACCGGGGCGGCGGTCCGGACCCTGCCGCTGCGATCAGCGCGGCCTGGGCGGGTTGGCCGCGGCCCGCAATTGCGCCCCTGATCAGCGGCCCACGTGCGGGGAAAGCCCTGCAAAGCGGACATTTCGCACGGGAGGTGGGAGGCGCCGGGCCGTGGCTGCCGACGCCGGAGCCGGGGTGAGGTCCGGCCCAGTCGGCAAAACGAAGGTAAAGAAAGGGTATAGCGCAGCGATCCAGGCCAGGTCCGGGCCCTACCAGGGCCGCAGGTCGCCGGGCGGGGGCGGCGAGAGCGGGTCCGGGGCCTCGGCGGGACCGGCGGCCGGGCTGTGGCCGCGGAGCCGGGACCCGTCGGGGAACGGACTGCCGTCCCTGAACGGGTCGCCGTCCTGGAACGGGCCGCCGTCCTGGAACGGACTGCCGTCCCTGAACGGGCCGCCGTCCTGGAACGGGCTGCTGTCGTAGAGCGGGCTGGTGTCCTGGAACGGGTACCCGTTTGGGGCCTGGGCGGCGAACGGGGCTTGGTCGGCGAAGGCGCCCGCGGCTGGGACTGCGTACGGGCCTGGCGCGGCGAATGGGCGGGGCGTGGCGAACGGGTCGGGCTGCGGGAGGCGGCCGTTGCCGACGGGGCCGGGACCTAGCGGGTCGTCGGGGAGCGGGGCCTCGGGGAACCGGGTGGCCTTCGGGTATGGGGAGGCTTCGGGGTATCGGGTGGCTTCGGGGTATCGGGTGGCTTCGGGGTATCGGGTGGCTTCGGGGTATCGGGTGGCTTCGGGGTATCGGGTGGCTTCGGGGTATCGGGTGGCTTCGGGGTATCGGGTGGCTTCGGGGTATCGGGTGGCTTCGGGGAATGGGGCGCTTGGTGAGGCGGCGGGGGCGGGGGGGGCGGTGGTTGGCGCGCGGCGGGCGGTGGCTGGGCGGGCGGTGGCCGGGCGGGGTCGCGTGCGGCGGAACAGGCGCCAGGGGCGGAGGCGGGGCATGGTCACCGGGAGGAGGGTGAGGACCGCGACCACCGTGGCGACGAAGAACACGACCAGGCGGGTCCGGACCACCGACAGCGAGACGACCGTGACCGAGAACAGGGCCGCCCACAGGTACATGATCAGCACGCTCTGCCGGTAGGAGTGGCCGATGTTGAGCACCCGGTGGTGCAGGTGCTGGCGGTCGGCGGCCATCAGCGGCTTGCCCGCGCGGGTCCGGCGGATGACCGCGAACATCAGGTCCGCGTACGGGATGACGAAGATCGCGGCCGGCACCAGCAGCGGCAGGAAGGTCGGGAACCGGTCCAGGGTGTTGCCGGAGTAGTGGGTCAGCAGGGTCGGGTCCAGCGACGCGGTGCTCGAGATCGGGCCGTAGGCCAGCATCAGGCCGAGCAGCATGGCGCCGATGTCGCCCATGAAGATCCGGGCCGGGTAGAAGTTGTGCGGCAGGAACCCCAGGCACATCCCGGCCAGCAGCGCCGAGGACACCGGGGCCAGCGACTGCGAGGAGGTCCCGATCGTCTTGATCAGCGTGTACGAGTAGACCAGGAACGACAGCGCGGCCACGGCCACGATGCCGGCGGCCAGGCCGTCCAGGCCGTCGATGAAGTTGATGGCGTTGATCGTGACCACCACGAGCAAGATGGTCAGGGTCAGGCTCAGGTCCGGTTCCAGCGAGAACACGCCGCCGCTGGGCATCGGCAGCCAGGGCAGCGACTGGCCGCTCCAGACCAGGATGCCGGCCGCCGCAACCTGCCCGGCCAGCTTGCTGATCGCGCTCAGGCCCCAGCGGTCGTCGATGAACCCGACCACCACCACGAACGCGCCGGCCAGCAGCAGCCCGATCGCGGTCTTGGACCCGGCCGCCTTAAAGGGATCCTGCAGGGAGGTCAGCCGGCTGGCGACGACCAGCCCGGCCACCAGCCCGCCGTACATGGCCAGGCCGCCGAGCAGCGGGGTCGGCTCGGTGTGAGTGTCCCGGGCCCGGGGCGCGTGAATCGCGTGGGTCCCGACCGCCACCCGGCGCACCAGCGGGGTGAGCAGGAAGGTCACCGCCGCGGTGACGAGCAGGACGAGGAGGTACTCGCGCATGCCGCCTCAGCGCATCGGGATCGGGATCGGACCGGCTTTCATCACCGCCACTTTATGCCACCCGTTACGCCCCGGAGGGCCGCTCGTCGCTGCTCGGCGCGTCGATCCGGCCCTCCAGCGGGTGCGGTGCGGCGGGCTTGAAGTCCACGGCGTCATCGGCCGGGGCGAGCGGCTGGTTGTCGGCGATGACCGAGGACACGGTGCGCAGCCGGTCCACCGAGATGGCCCCGGCGCGCAGCAGCGTGGGAATGGTCCCGGTCAGGTCCAAGACAGTCGACGGGACGCCGGCGGCGCACGGCCCGTCGTCCAGGTATACCGAGACCGCCTCGCCCAGCTGCTGTTCCGCCTGGTCTATGGTGACCGCCGGGGGCTGGCCGTGCCGGCTGGCGCTGGAGGTGGCCAGCGGACCGCTCTGCTTCAGCACGTCCAGCGCCACCGAGTGCAGCGGCATCCGCAGCGCCACCGTGCCCTTGGTCTCGCCCAGATCCCACAACAGCGTGGGGCTGGCCCGGAACACCAGGGTCAGTGCGCCCGGCCAGAACTCGTCGATCAGGTCCTGGCCGAACGCCCCGAGGTCATCGACAAGCGCCGCCGCGGCCCGGGCGGTGCCGATCAGCACGCTGGCCGGCGTGTTCCGGGGCCGGGACCGGGCACCCAGCAGGGCGGCCACGGCCGTCGGGGTGAAGGCGTCGGCCGCCACCCCGTACACCGTGTCGGTGGGCAGCACGATCAGCTCGCCCGCCCGCGCCGCGGTCACCGCGGCGTCGATGCCCGCGGTGCGCGAGAACTGGTCCCGGCAGTTGTAACGCGTGGTCATGGTCAGGCACCCTCACCGGACCAGGTGGCGGTGACGAAGCGGTCACGTCCGGCCAGATCCTTGTTGTTGCGTGTGTCCCGCCAGCCCGATTCCTCGGGGAACACCCAGTACACGGCGGCGCCCTGCTGGTACCCGTGCTCGACGGCGAGCAGGCCGCCCGGGCGCAGCAGCCGCCGCGCGGTACGTTCCACGGCGCGGATGGCGGTCAGCCCGTCGGCCCCGCTCCACAGCGCGGCGGGCGGATCGTACTCGCCGGCCTCGGGCTCGACCCGAGCCCCGACCGGGATGTACGGCGGGTTGCTGATCACGACGTCAACCGTACCGTCGAGTTCGCCGAGCACGTCGGCGAAGTCGCCCGCGTGCAGCATGACCCGCCCGGCGGTGTACGGGGCGCTCTCGACGTACCTGGTGATGTTGCGCTCGGCCCAGGCGCGGGCCAGCGGGTCGGCTTCGACCGCGTGTACCCGGGCCCGGGGCACCTCCTGTGCGATGGACAGCGCGATGGCGCCCGAGCCGGTGCCGAGGTCGGCCACCACGGGCTCGGCGACGTCCATCTTGCCCAGCCGGTCGATGGCCCAGCCGGTCACCACCTCGGTCTCGGGCCGGGGCACGAACACGCCCGGCCCGACCTCGAGCTCGAGGTAGCGGAAGTGCGCCTGGCCGGTGATGTGCTGCAGCGGCTCGCGGGCGGCGCGGCGCGCGATATCGGACCAGAACCTCGCGTCGAAGGCGGAGTCGGGCACGTTATGCAGCTCGCCGCGCCGGACCCGGTGCACGCTGGCCGCGATCAGCTCGGCGTCGGTGCGCGGCGATTCCACCCCGGCTTCGGCCAGCCGGGCCGCGGCCAGCGCCACCTCATCAAGTAGCAGGCTCATCATCGCCGGCCGTCCCGGACTCCAGCTTCGCGGCCAGGTCGGCGGCGGCCAGCGCGTCGATGACCGCGTCGAGCTCGCCGTCGATGACCTGGTCGAGGTTGTAGGCCTTGTAGCCGACCCGGTGATCGGAGATGCGGTTCTCCGGGAAGTTGTAGGTGCGCACCCGCTCGGACCGGTCGACGGTCCGGACCTGGCTGCGCCGTTCGGCGCTGGCCTTGGCCTCGGCGTCGGCCTCGGCCTGGGCCAGCAGCCGGGCGCGCAGCACGCGCAGCGCCTGCTCCTTGTTCTGCAGCTGGCTCTTCTCGTTCTGGCAGGACACCACGATGCCGGTCGGCAGGTGGGTGATCCGCACCGCCGAGTCGGTGGTGTTCACGCTCTGGCCGCCCGGCCCGGAGGACCGGAACACGTCAACCTTCAGGTCGTTGTCGTTGACCTGCACCTCGACCGGGTCGGCCTCGGGCACGACCAGGACGCCAGCCGCGGAGGTGTGGATGCGGCCCTGCGACTCGGTCACCGGCACCCGCTGCACCCGGTGCACGCCGCCCTCGTACTTCAGCCGGGACCAGGCCCCCTCGGCGCCCTTGCCCTTCACCGCGACGGTCGCATCCTTGACCCCGCCCAGCCCGGTGACGGTGGAATCCAGGATCTCGGTCTTCCAGCCGCGTCGTTCGGCATAACGCTGGTACATCCGCAGCAGGTCGCCGGCGAACAGTGCGGACTCTTCGCCGCCCTCACCCGCCTTGACCTCCAGCAGGATGTCGCGGGCGTCGTTGGGGTCCTTGGGTACCAGGAGCCGGCGCAGCTCGGCCTCGAGCTCCTCGCGCCGCGCGGCAAACTGGGTCGCCTCGTCGGCGAACGAGGAATCCTCGCGGCCCAGCTCGCGCGCGGCCTGCTCGTCCTCGGAGGTCTGCTGCCAGTCCTGGTAGGCGTGCACGATCGGGGTCAGCTCGGCGTAGCGGCGGCCCAGCGTGCGCGCTTTCTCCTGGTCGGAGTGCACGGCCGGGTCGGCGAGCGCGTGCTCGAGCTCCGCGTGCTCGCTAACCAGGTCCGCTAGCCGGTCAAACACTCAAAGGACCTTTCGTACTCAATTACCGGGCCAAGACACGCGACGAGCCGGGGTCCGCGTGGACGGACCTCGGCTCGGCGGGGTTACTTCTTGGTGGCCTGCTGGCCAGAGGTCTTGCCGAAGCGCTTCTCGAACCGCGCGACGCGACCGCCGGTGTCCAGGATCTTCTGCTTGCCCGTGTAGAACGGGTGGCAGTTCGAGCAGACCTCGGCGTGGATCGTGCCGCCGGGCGCGGTGCTCCGGGTGGTGAACGTGTTCCCGCAGCTACAGGTCACCGTGGTGACGTGGTACTGGGGGTGGATGTCAGCCTTCATGACAAACTCTCCTGCCTTCGGCGGTCGCCGGGTCCCCCGTGGCGGAGGTGAACCGGTACCGCATGGTTGCGGCTTCTAGTGTGCCAGGTCATAGAACAGATTTCCCCGACCTGGCATTCCCTCAGGAACCGAGGGTGGTCTTCTGGACCTGCATCAGGAACTCGGCGTTGCTCTTGGTCTTGCGCATCTGCTCCATGAGCAGCTCCAGCGCCTGCTGGGGCTCCAGGGCGTGCAGCACCCGGCGCAGCTGCCAGACGATCTTGAGCTCATCCGGGGCGAGCAGGATCTCTTCCTTACGGGTGCTCGACGCGTCCACGTCGACCGCCGGGAAGAGCCGCTTCTCGGCCAGCTCGCGGCGCAGCCGCAGCTCCATGTTGCCGGTGCCCTTGAACTCCTCGAAGATCACCTCGTCCATCCGGGACCCGGTCTCGATCAGGGCGGCGGCCAAGATGGTCAGCGAGCCGCCGTTCTCGATGTTGCGCGCCGCGCCGAAGAACCGCTTGGGCGGGTACAGCGCGGTGGAGTCCACACCACCGGACAGGATGCGGCCGCTGGCCGGCGCCGAGTTGTTGTAGGCCCGGCCCAGGCGGGTGATGTTGTCGAGCAGGATGACCACGTCGTGGCCCATCTCGACCAGCCGCTTGGCGCGCTCGATGGCCAGCTCGGCCACCGTGGTGTGGTCGTCGGCCGGGTGGTCGAAGGTCGAGTGGATGACCTCGCCCTTGACCGTGCGCTGCATGTCGGTGACCTCTTCTGGCCGCTCGTCGACCAGCACGACCATGAGGTGGCACTCGGGGTTGTTCTTGGTGATCGCGTTGGCGATGGCCTGCAGGATCGTGGTCTTGCCCGCCTTGGGCGGGGAGACGATCAGGCCACGCTGGCCCTTGCCGATCGGGCAGATCAGGTCGATGATCCGGGTGATCATGTTGCCCGGCTCGGTCTCCAGGCGGAGCCGATCCTGCGGGTACAGCGGGACCAGCTTGGAGAAGTCGGGCCGGGACATCGACTTCTCGGGGTCCAGGCCGTTGACCTTGTCCAGCCGGACCAGCGCGTTGAACTTCTCCCGGCGCTCGCCGTCGCGGGGCTGGCGCACCGCGCCCTCGATCACGTCGCCCTTGCGCAGGCCGTGCTTGCGCACCTGGGACAGGGAGACATACACGTCGTTCGGCCCGGGCAGGTAGCCGGTCGTCCGGACAAACGCGTAGCCCTGGCTCTCCAGGACGTCCAGGATGCCGGCGATCGGGATGAGCACGTCATCGTCGGCGATCACGGGCTCGGGGTCGCTCTGCCGGTCGCGGCGGCGGTTCCGGTTCCGGAACCGGTCGCGGCTGCGGCGGCGGCCGTCCCCGTCGTCGTCGCGGTACTGGTCGCCGGCCCCGGGGCCGCCGCGCGCGGCAAGTGGCTCGCGGCGGTCGCTGCCCTGGTCGCGGCCGCCCTGGTCGCGGCCGCCTTGGTCACGGCGGTCGCCGTCCTGGTCGCGGCCGTCCTGGTCACGACGGCCCTGGTCACGGCTGCCCTGGTCACGGTTGCCCTGGTCACGGCGGTCCTGGTCGCGGCCGCCGCGGTCGCGGCTCTGCTCGCGGCCGCCCTGGTTGCGGGTGCCCTGGTTGCGGCCGGTGCCCTGGTCGCGGCCGGTGCTCTGCTCGCGGCCCGGTCCGTCGCCGGTGTTGTCGCGGCTGGCACTGTCGCGGCTGGCACTGTCGCGGCTGGCACTGTCGCGGCTGCCGTTGTCGCGGCTGGCGCTGTCACGGCTGGGGCTGTCCCCGGTGGCAAGGTCGCGGTCGGACGGCTCGCGGGGGGCCTGGCTGCGGCTGCGGGTCGGCTGGTCGTCCCGGCGGCCGTTGCTGGTGCGGCGACGGCGGTCGGTGCGCTGGGGGTCGGTCTGGGTGGCCTCGCCGGAGGCGGCGGGCGCGGCGTCCTGGGGCGCGTGGTCCCGGGCCGGGGCGTCCCGGCGGGCGGCGGAGTCGGCTTCCTCATAGAAGCTGAGCTGCTGGCTGGGGCCGTCGGCGCCGATGCCCGGGCGGGCTGCGTCGCCGAGGCCGGACGGTGCGCTAGCGCCGATGCCCGGTCGCGAGTGAGTGACTGATTCCATGGCGTCCTGCTTTTGCGCGCGGGCCGCGTCGGCTCCCGCAGACGCGGCACGCTGGTCCGAACCCTTGCGCGCGGCACTGGTCTCCGGGCGGGGGCCACCGCCCTGGCGCGCCTCGATCGCCTCGATGAGCTGGCTCTTGCGCATCCGGCCGGCCCCCGGAATGGCCAGCGTCTGCGCGATCCGCTGCAGCTCGGGCATGAGCAGCGAGGAAAGGCCGGTACCTCCGCTCCGACTGCGCGACTTGGACGTCGATGCCGCGCCCGCGGGGGCATCCTCAGACGCGGTGGCCGCGCCGCTGAGGATTTCGGTTGTGTCGCTCACTAATGGTCCTTCCATGATTCTCGGCCGCCTGGGTGAACCCGCTAGGCCCGTCGACCCTCTACAGCTGCCCCAGGGGGGCCAGAGTGTGATGCTCGCTGCTTTCTTGCCGCCAGATTTCCGCAAGCCAGGGAGAGATGAGTCGGAAAGCGCCCGGAGGGCCGGGCCGCCCGCACCCTTCGTACTGGGGAGAGAGCGAGGCGCCCTGCGCCAAAGACCTCGGGTACGGCAACAATACCGTTCCGTAGGAGTTTTCCGGCTAGCGCCCGGTTTGCCGACGAGCACCCAATCCGGAGCGGGGCACCCGGTGCACCACTAAGCCTAACACCATGAGGGCTCACGACATTCCTTCGCAACCATCCGTGTCGCGGAAGAGGAGGCAACCATCCCATGAGGCTCGCCAGCCGCCTTGGACATCCGGCACGCTCAGTTCCAGGTGGACTGGGGGCGCAGGATACGCGCGCCTTGCCGCTCGACGTCTAGCGAGCTTACGTGCCAGGCAATACCCGTTTCTCTCACGATTGAACCCAGGCTGTCCAGGTCGTGACGATAGTCCGGTTCGTCCCGGGCCCGCAAGAAGGCGAGCACCGACGGCCCGGCCCCGGAGACCACCGCGGGCAGGCCCGCGGCGCGCAGGTCACGGACCAGCGCGTGGGTCTGCGGCATGGCGCTGGCCCGGTAGTCCTGGTGCAGCCAGTCCTGGGTCGCGGCGAGCAGCACGTCCGGGCCGCTATCGGCCTGGGTCAGCGCGGCGACCAGCAGGGCGCTGCGGCCCGCGTTGGCCGCCGCCTCCCGGTGCGGGACCACGTCGGGCAGCAGGCCGCGGGCCAGGTCGGTGCGCACCGGGGCGGGCGCGACGCACACCACGGGCGTGACCGGGGCGCGCGGCTCGAGGCGGACCATGTGCGGGCCGTCCGGCGCCGTCCAGGCGATGGCCAGCCCGCCGGCCAGGCACGCGGCCACGTTGTCCGGGTGCCCCTCAAGCTCCGAAGCCAGCGGGAGCAGCGCCGCGTCGGGCAGCTTCTCGGGGTTGGACAAGGCCCGCGCGGCGAGCAGCCCGGCCACCACCGCGGCCGCCGAGGAGCCCAGGCCGCGGCCGTGCGGGATCCGGTTCACGCAGCGCAGGGCCAGGCCCGGCGGCTGCTCTCCGGTGACCGCGAACGCCACCCGCATGGCCCGGACCACCAGGTGCTCCTCGCCCGCGCCGGCCAGGTCGTCGCCCTGGCCGGCGATCTCGATGGACAGCCCGGCGGGCCGGATCCGCGCCTCCACCTCGTCGTGCAGGGTCAGCGCCAGCCCGAGCGCGTCGAACCCGGGCCCAAGGTTGGCGCTGGTCGCGGGGACCAGCACCCGGACCGGGTCCGCGGCCCAGCTAGCCAAGGCCGAGAGCGACGGCGGCGGCGCCGGAGTCGGCGGGGATGGTGGCCGGGGACGGGGCGCCGGACAGGGCCCAGTCCGGGTCCTTCAGGCCGTTGCCGGTGATCGTGCAGACCACCCGGGAGCCCGCCGGGATCTGGCCGCAGGCGCTGGCCTTGAGCAGTCCGGCCACGCTGGCCGAGGAGGCCAGCTCGCCGAACACCGCCTCACGGGTGGCGATCAGCCGGTAGGCGGCCAGGATCTCCCGGTCGGTCACCGAGTCGATCAGGCCGCCGGACTCGTCGCGGGCCACCTCGGCCTGCCGCCAGGAGGCCGGGTTGCCGATCCGGATCGCGGTGGCGATGGTCTGGGGCTGCAGGACGGGCTCGCCGGTCACGATGGGCGCCGCGCCGCTGGCCTGGAAGCCGAACATCCGGGGCGCGCGCGAGGCCCGGCCGTCGCGCCGGTACTCGGTGTAGCCCATCCAGTAGGCGGTGATGTTGCCGGCGTTGCCGACCGGCAGGCAGTGCACGTCGGGCGCGTCGCCGAGGTCGTCGACGATCTCGAACGCGGCGGTCTTCTGGCCCTGCAGCCGGTCCGGGTTGACCGAGTTGACCAGCGCCACCGGGTACTGGGCGGACAGCTTCCTGGCCACCTCCAGGCAGTCGTCGAACGACCCGTCGACCTGGAGCAACCGGGCGCCGTGGACCAGCGCCTGGGCCAGCTTGCCGATGGCGATCTTGCCGCGGGGCACCAGCACCGCGCAGGTCAGCCCGGCCCGGGCCGCGTAGGCGGCGGCGCTGGCGCTGGTGTTCCCGGTCGAGGCGCAGATGACCGCCTTGGCCCCGGCCCCGGCGGCCACGCTGATGGCCACGGTCATGCCGCGGTCCTTGAACGACCCGGTCGGATTGCCCCCCTCGACCTTGAGGTAGACCTCGCAGCCGGTCCGGGCGGACAGCACCGGCGCGGCCAGCAGCGGCGTGCCGCCCTCGCGCAGGCTGACCACCGGCGTCTGGTCGGTGACCGGCAGCCGGTCCCGGTACTCGGTGATCACGCCGCGCCATTGATGCCGCGGGGGGGTCTGGGGGGGTCGTCCCCCCGAGGCAGTGCCGTGCTGGGTTATCACTCTTCTTCCCCCTCCACCCGCATGACGCTGGCCACGGCGCGCACCATGGCCAGCGCCTCGATGTCGCGGACGGTCGCGGCCAGCGCCGCGTCCCGCGCGGTGTGGGTGACGATCACCAGCTGGGCCTCCTGGCCGCGGCTGGCCTGGCGGACGGCCTCGATGGACACGCCGTGCCGGGCGAAGGCCTCGGCCACCGGGGCCAGCACGCCGGGCCGGTCGTCCACGTCCAGCGAGACGTGGTAGCGGGTCAGCGTCTCCCCCATCGGCATGACCGGCAGCCCGGCGTAGGTGGACGCGTCCGGGCCGCGCGTGCCGGCCAGCCGGTTCCGGGCCACCGCGACGATGTCGCCGAGCACCGCGCTCGCGGTCGGCGTGCCGCCCGCGCCCGCGCCGTAGAACATCAGCTGCCCGGCCGACTGCGCCTCGACGAACACCGCGTTGTACGCCTCGGCCACCGCGGCCAGCGGGTGCGAGCGCGGGATCATCGCAGGGTGCACGCGGACCGAGATGCCGCTCTGCCCATTTCTGGCATTTCGTTCGCAGATGGCCAGCAGCTTGACCACCCGGCCCAGGCCGCGGGCGCTGTTGATGTCGGCCGCGGTGACTTCGGTGATGCCCTCGCGGTGCACGTCGGCCGCGGTGACCGGGGTGTGGAAGGCCAGGCTGGCCAGGATGGCCGCCTTGGCCGCGGCGTCGAACCCCTCGACGTCCGCGGTCGGATCGGCCTCGGCGTAGCCCAGGGCCTGGGCTTCCTCCAGCGACTCGGCGAAGCCGGCGCCGGAGGAGTCCATCCGGTCCAGGATGAAGTTGGTGGTGCCGTTGACGATGCCCAGCACCCGGTGCACCGTGTCGCCGACCAGCGACTCGCGCAGCGGCCGCAGCAGCGGGATGGCGCCGGCCACGGAGGCCTCGTAGTAAAGGTCGGCGGCGCAGGCCCGGGCCGTTCGGTAGATCTCGGCACCGTCCTCGGCCAGCAGGGCCTTGTTCGCGGTGACCACGGGCTTGCCGTGTTTCAGCGCGGTCAGCAGCAGCGAGCGGGCCGGCTCGATGCCGCCGATCACCTCGACCACGATGTCCACGTCGGGCCGGGTGACCAGGGCGTCCGCGTCCGCGGTGAGCAGGCTCCGGTCGATGCCCGGCGACCGCGGATGGCTGACCCGGCGTACCGCGATGCCGGCCAGCTCCAGCTGGGCCCCCACCCGCAGGGCCAGGTCGTCGGCCTGCTCGGTGAGCAGCCGGGCCACCTCGGACCCGACCACCCCGCAGCCCAGCAGGGCGACCTTCAGTGTTGGCAGGCGGTCAGTCATCCCACGTCCAGTTTCAGCAGGTCGTCGAGGGTCTCTCGGCGGACGATGAGGGCCGGGTCGGCGCCGTCGCCGACCGCGACCACGGCGGACCGCGGGACGTGGTTGTAGTTGCTGGCCAGGGACCGGCAGTAGGCGCCGGTGGCCGCGACGGCCAGCAGGTCGCCGGGAGCCAGGTCGGACGGCAGGTACGCGTGCCGGACCACGATGTCGCCGCTCTCGCAGTGCCGGCCCACCACCCGGCTGAGCATGGGCGGGGCCGACGACTCGCGCGAGGCCAGCGTGGTCGTGTACTCGGCGTCGTACAGCGCGGTCCGGATGTTGTCGCTCATCCCGCCGTCCACGCTCACGTAGGTCCGCAGCCCGTCCACGTCCTTGATCGTGCCCACCGTATACAGCGTCACCATCGACGGGCCGACGATGGCCCGGCCCGGCTCGACGGTCAGCCGCGGCCGGGCCAGCCCGGCGGCGGCGCACTGCCAGTCCACGATCTGGCGCAGGCTCTGGGCCAGGTCCTTGACCTCGGGCGCGTCGTCCTCGTCGGTGTAGGCGATGCCGAACCCGCCGCCCAGGTCGAGTTCGGCGATCTCGATGCCGTGCTCGTCGCGGATCCGCACGGCCAGCTCGATCACCCGGTGCGCGGCCACCTCGAAGCCGGCCGCGTCGAAGATCTGCGAGCCGATGTGCGAGTGCAGCCCGGCGAACTCCAGGCCCGGGCTGGCCACGACCCGGCGGACCGCCTCGTCGGCCGCGCCCGAGGCCAGCGAGAAGCCGAACTTCTGGTCGTCGTGCGCGGTGGCCATGAACTCATGGGTGTGCGCTTCCACTCCGGTGGTGACGCGGACCAGGACCTTCGGCCGGACGGTGGGCGTCCCCGGGTCTCCGGCCCCGGTCAGGTAGGCCAGCCGGGCGATCTCCTCAAAGGAGTCGGTCACGATGTGCCCGGCCCCCACCTCGATGGCCCGGGCCAGTTCGTCCAGCGTCTTGTTGTTGCCGTGCAGGGTGATCTGCTCGGCCCGGACACCGGCCGACAGGGCCACCTCCAGCTCCCCGCCGGTACAGACGTCGACGCCGAGGCCTTCGGAGCTCACCCAGCGCAGCACGGCCCGGGAGCAGAACGCCTTGGCCGCGTAGAACACCCGGGCCTGCGGGCCGAACGCCTCGATGTAGTCGCGGCACCGCGACCGCACGTCTTGCTCGTCGCACACGTACAGCGGCGTGCCGAACCGCGCGACCAGGTCGCGCACGTCCGCGCCGCCCAGGGTGAGCACGCCGGCGGCGCGCCGCGCGCCGCGCGGCCAGATGGCGGGGTGCAGGAAGTTGAGGTCGTTCGGCGGGGCAGGGGGGTGGTCGGCGGGCAGCACGTCACCGTGGCGAGGCCCGGCCGGGTGCGCGACACGGCTCATCTATATCCTTTCTGGCGCGTGGACGCCGAGCAGGTGCAGGCCGGCGGCGAGCCCGGTCCGGGCCGCGTCCGCCAGCCACAGCCGTTCGCTGCTGATGCTCGAAATCGTCGTGAAGCCAGTTGTGCTCATGGTGTCAATCGTCCGCGCTGCCAGTTCCTCCAGGTACCCGGCGAACTCGTCGGGCCGACGACGGCGCGCGGCCATGGCCACCCGTTCCGGGAGCCAGGACAGCGCGTCGAGCAGCGCCAGCTCCGGGGGTGCCGTGAGCAGGTGCGGCTGGAATCCGGCTGGCCGGGTTCCGAGGGCGGCGGCCCAGCGCAGCACGGCGGCAGCGGCGGCATGCGCGTACCGAACAGCATAAGCGGGATTGCCCAGCACGTGCCGGGCGAAGACCTGCGCGTCGGGCGGGGCGCCGCTACCGGGGGGCATCCGGGCCAGCGTGAGCCGGACCGCGTCGAGGCCCGCGTAGGCGATCGCCGCGGATACCGGTGAGGGAGTGGCGGGGGCTGCCAGTGTGGCCCGTTCGGCACAAAAAGTAGTGGTCGCGCCCGCGGTGGCGGCGAGCCGGGCCGTCAGTTGTACGGCGAGGGCGGCCCGGGCGGACGGCCAGTCGGGGGCGGCGGTCAGGTCGGCGATGGGGCCGGGTGCGGTGTCGCCGCGCAGGGCGTCGCTGGCCGCGCAGGCCGGGCCGGCTTGGGCGATGCGGGGCGCCAGGCCGGCCAGGGTGTCGTGGGTGATGGTGACGGTGAGGTACCCGTCGACCTGCGCGGTCGCGATCCAGGGCTCGGTTTTGAGACGTGCGGTGAGGGCCTGCTGTGTTTCTTTGTTCAGGCGGAACGGCAGGCTGGAGGTGTAGCTGCCGGGCTGGGCGCCCGGGCGGAGCAGCGGGTCGTGGTCGGGGCCGACCGCGGCGAGGATAGTGCGCCGCAGGTCGGCGGTGATCATCTAGCTGGCGCCCGCGCCCGCGTTCGCTAGCTCGCGGACCACGCGGATCATCTCGTTCGGGTCGAACGGCTTGGTCAGGTAGGCGTCGGCGCCGACCCGCGCGCCGTGGTTCTTGTCGTCCTCCTGAGCCCGCGCGGTGATCAGCACCACCTTGATGTGGGCCGTGCCGGGGCTTCTGCGGAGCTGGACGGCCGTCTCCCAGCCGTCCAGCCTGGGCATCATCACGTCCAGCGTGATGACGTCCGGGTCGATGTCCGTCACCTTGTCCAGGCAGTCCTGCCCGTCCACTGCCGTCTCTACCTCGAACCCCTCGAGCTGGAGGTTTACCGCGATCAGCCTTCTGATCACCTCGTCGTCGTCGACGACGAGCACCCGTCCCAATCCGTGCGTCACGCCCGTGAGGGTAGCGTCTCCCGGGCAGTGCTGACGCCTCCTGGCGTGACGTGTCCGCATGGGCTTTGCGACTGGTACCCTTTGGTGTCGCACGGCCCCCATAGCTCAGGGGATAGAGCACCGCCCTCCGGAGGCGGGAGCGCAGGTTCGAATCCTGCTGGGGGCGCTTGGTTTGAGCGGGCCTTTCTGGGCCTTGGCCTGCGGGTTCGCGGAAATGTCCGTTGTCACGCTCGGTCACGGTATGCCAGCAGATGCCGCCGGGCGACGGACTCCGTCCCCAATACGTCCCCAAGTTCACTGGTCCTCCTCGGGGTGGAGGGTCTTGTCCATGCGGCTGATCCACACGTCTTCCATGCCGGTCACGCACCTGGCGTAGGTCCGCATCAGCATCTCGACTGAGTGCCCGGCCCAGGCGGCTATCTCGGCTGGCGGTACGCCTGAGTTGAGTCGCCATGTCACTCCTGAGTGGCGCAGGTCGTAGGGGCGCTTCATGAGGGGCGATTCACGCTGGGCGGGGGTTAGTGAGGCGGCGCGGACTTTCTGCCAGACCTGCCACCAGGTGGACTGCTGGATTGGGTTGCCGTGCTCCGAGCGGAAGAGCCTTCCGTCCGGGGCGACGCCGAACTGGGCGATGTGGGCGCGCAGGAGCCCGACGAGCTCGGGCGGGATCGGGACTTTCCGGACGGGTCGGCGACCCCGCGGGCTG
This sequence comes from uncultured Actinomycetes bacterium, assembly GCA_963787645.1. Taxonomy (GTDB): domain Bacteria; phylum Actinomycetota; class Actinomycetes; order Streptosporangiales; family Streptosporangiaceae; genus Palsa-504. The sequence continues at coordinate 838,174 of CAWBDS010000011.1, forward strand.
GGCCTGCCCTTGGTCCGGCCCTTGAGGCCGCGGTGCTCGTGGACCTGGCCGTCGTCGGTGTAAGCCCGGCCTGCGGCAGGGCTGGCGTCGGCGAAGGTCAGGTAACCCCATCCGGTCTCTGGTAGGTAGCAGGCTTCGTGGGTGAGCGCGGCGACCTCGGATGGGCGCATGAGCGCGTAGAACATGCAGCCGTAGAACGCGACGAACCGGGGTCCCTGGCGGCGGCCGACATGACTACAGGCTTGAAGCATCTCGGCAACGAGCGCCGGGCTCCCGACGGCGCGGGGATCCACGGTGTCGTCTGGCGTTTGCGGGGGTATCCAGCCGTCAGGCAGGTTGCCTTTGCTCAGCGGGTTCTTGTCGAGCCGCTTCTTGCGGACGGCGTAGCCGAGGGCGCGGTGCACCACCCGACGGCGCCGGGAGAAGTATTCAGGAGCAGCGGGCTTGCCGTCGAGTCTGGCGGCCAGGGCGTCGAGCACGTCACAGACCACGGAGGCGTCTTCAAAGGCGCTAACGGGCCGGGATGCCTTGTGGATCCAGGCGATGGCCTTCCCCTCGTCCTGGTCCAGCTCGCCCGGGTATCCGCCCTGGTTGAGCTGTTTCCGCAGCGCCCGCCGTAGGACGGCAGGGCCGGGAGCGCCAGCCAAGTCGCGGGCAACGACGGGAATCACCATGGCCAGGGTCTCGATGGTCGTGGCGCGGGTCTTGGCGGCCACCGTCGGCCACATCGCCGCGGTGAAATCCAGGGCGTGCTGATAGAAGGAGACATCCTGGCGCTTGCGCTGCATCGACACGGGCAGGCCGGTCTCGGTGTCGAATCCCTCCCCGTTGCCGGCCGCGGTGAGCAGCGAAGCCCGGTAGGCCTCGGCTAGCTGCTTTATGGTGAACCGTTCTCCGAACCGGTTCCCGGCCACGACCCACCGGACGCGGTAGGCCGTCTTCCGGCCGTGCCACGCTTCGATCGAGTAGACCCTCACCTGGAACGAGATCATGCGATGTCCTGATCTGGGGCGTCCAGCCATTCGTCGAGCCAGCTACGGCGGACGCGGACTGGGCCGGTGCCACCCAGGCGCCTGGCCTTGGGGCCGGTACCGAGGGCACGCCAGCGGTCGAAGGTCCGCCGGGAGATCTTCAGCTCGGTGCATACCTCATCGACGGTCAACCACTCGTCCTGCTCAACGCGGCTACGGCGTGGTGCGGCGGCCACGGTAAACAGCTCCCTTGCCGCTCGGTGCTGCACCGGCGGGTTACTGCCTCGTGCAGCTGCGGTGCGGGGCCGGTGCACGGCGAGCTTGGGGGTTCCTCGTCATGCCTGGGACGGTAGGCGAGCTGGGCGACACGACTCAACTGGGCCATGCGGGCCTCCTGGTGATCAGTTCGTCCCATGCGGGACGGCCAAGGGCGCAGCCGGTGGCGCATTGCGCGGTGATGTGCTGGACGCGTTTGAGGACGCCGGGGAGCCAGCGGTCGTGAAAGACCAGGGCCTCGTCGAGGCTGGGACGTTCGGCGGTGTAGATCCTGGTGAATTCGCACCAGATCAGGCCGAGCTCGGTTACCGCGTCCTTGTGGTCCTTCCAGCACGGCCGGACCGAGGCGGCGGCGCTGGGGTAGGCGGTGAGGAAGGTGTCCAGCCACGCGGCCAGGTCGGCCAGGTGTGTCGCGTACTCCCCCGGCTCGAGCTCGTGCCAGGCGATGATCTCTGGGCCTTTCCGGACGGTAAGTGCCTTGACCATCTCCTCGGTCAGGCGCTCGATCAGCTGGTCCGCGGCGTCGGCCCGCTGCTCCAGCGCGGTGAGGCGCCCCTTGTGGGCGGTGACCTGGACTACGAGCCGGGCTACGGTCTCCCCGTAGGGCTGGTCAGGCTGCGGCATCGGTTAGTTCCTCGTGGGGTTCGGGGATGACGAGCTCGGCGGGCGCGTACAGCTGCGGGGCCTTGCTGAGCCGGCCGAGGCGGTAGCTGAGCCTGTGCCAGGGGATGCGGAACTTGACCGTGACGGGGGGCCGGTTGACCAGGATGATCAGGGCCCGGGTGTCGGGAAGCATCCGGATCGACTCCGGGGAGATGACCGGGAGCTTGGTGTCGTCGCGGGTGATGGTGCCGCACAGGGTGGACAGATGCTCGAGCGTCTCCGCGTCGTCGACGCCCGGGAGAATCATCTTGCAGCCGCAGCAGGACCAGATGGCGGCGGCCCTGTCCGGGCCGTAGGCGTCGCGGAGCTGGGCCAGGGAATGGATGACGATGGTGAAGAACGCGCCGTAACCTGCCGAATCGGCCAGCTTCTGAGCCAGCGCCGGGACGCCGATGTTGGCCACCTCGTCGAGGGCGAAGAATACGCCGGGGGCCAGTTTGCGCCAGGGGGTGCGGGATCCGGCCAGGATGGTAGAGCGGTGGATGTGGTCGGTCAGGGCCCGGAACAGGGGGGCGGCGACCGAGGTGGCACCTTCGCGCATGATCAGGTACACGGTGCCGCGAGATTCGGCGAACCCGGCGGCGTCGAAGGGGCCGGCCTGGGGTCCGGTGACCATGGCTTTGAGCTGGGGAATGGTGACCCAGCTGAGGGACCGGTTCATGGTCATCCGGATGGAGTCGGCAGATTTGGAGTCGGTGAAGATCTCCATGCAGCTGGCGGCTAGCTCGCGGGAGACACGCGGGTCCCGGGTCGCGTCGAGCACGGCGTCTTGGCCGAACTTGTTGGCCCAGGCGTAGACGGCGCTCATGTCGTAGCCGTGGATGGCGGCCAGGTGCATGAGCATGGCCAGGCTGACGGCGGCCTTCTCCAGCCAGAAGGCCATGTCGCCGGGGGCGACGTCGCCAACCAGGGCGGCGGCGCGCTGGAAGGCGACGTCGGGGTCCTGGCATCCGCCGATGATGTCCCAGTACAGGTTGGAGGGGAGATCGCCGACGCCGAACGGGTTGAAGATCCGGAGCGGACCGAGGGCAACCCGGGTGCCCGCGGTCAGGTCGTACAGGTCGGCGCGGCTGGAGAAGGTGACGCAGGCGCCTGGGTGGGACAGGATCTGCTCGGCCAGGGCACCGGTTTTGGCCATCCGAGGCGGGGCGACGATGACGCGCTGGTGTTCGGCGGGCAGGAAGACCCGCTTGAACCATTGCCCGCGGCCGAGCCGCCAGGCGTACCGGTTTGCGGGTCGGGTCATCCTGGCTGGCCAGCTTAGGTCGGGGCGGACCCGTCGGCCGTGCCGTACAGCGGCGAGGCGGGACCAGCGCCAGGCCAGCTCGCCGAAGGAGGCAAACCCTTCCCCTGGGTGCATTCTGAGCTTGATCCGCCAGTAGGTCCGACGGTGCGGTACCCGGGAGAACACGGTGCCTTTGACGGCCAGCCCGGCGACGAGCAGGACCAGGACGAGGAAGCCGGCCAGGTCGGTTTTCATGCGCTCTCTCCTTCGAGGCGGGCGAGCTCGGCGTAGACGTAGCTGCGTGCGGTGCCGGGCTGCAGGTCGGCGAGCGGGGCGAGCCGGGCGGCGACTTGTGAGGCGGCCGAGCGCACGCCGTATTCGGGCGCGGCGCGGTAGGCGGCGAGCAAGACAGCCTTCTTGGTCGGGGTCACGTCGTCGATGGGCAGCTGCGGCAGCGGTGCGGCGTTGAGGACGGCCTGGCGCAGGCCTGCGGCGGTCTCTCGGAAGGCCAGGCAGAGCCGTAGCCCGTACAGGAGGGTCAGGGCGGCGGCCCGCGCGCAGCCGGTCAGGGCTCGGCCAAGGCCTTTCCAGGCGGAAGGTTCCTCGACGCCGAGGGCGTGGCGGCGGACCACCGAGACGACCCTGTCGGTGACGATCGCGGCGAAGACCGGGGCGGCGGTGAATGCGATCACGGACCTAGGCGAGGTGGTGTCGGCAGCGGCGTAGTTCATGGCGGACGAGGCGACGGCGCAGACCTGGATGAGGAACCGTTCGGCCTTGGAGGAGCGGCCTTTACGGGCCAGGCCAAGAGACAGGCCGGTGAAGATGATCTGGCCGGTGTCGAACATGCCGGCCTGGATCATGGCGGGAATGTCCTGATGGCGGGCGGCGAAGATGAACAGGTACTGGCCCCACCAGGAGACGTAGAACAGCCCGGCGTCAAGGAGGGCCAGCAGGGCGGTGGACCAGGCGACCAGGAGTGAGCCGGGGTCGCGGTCGGTGCCTGCGAGGCGGCGCACGTTGGTGATGACGGCTTCGCCGTTGGCCTTGGTGACTTCGAACAGGCCGGGGCCACGGGGTATGTCGGGGGTCATGTCGGATCCTTTGGATCTGGGGCGGTCATGATGCGGCCTGCTCGGAGGTGACGCCTAGGTGGACGCCACCCCAAACGCCGTAGGCGATGTGATTGGCCAAGGCGAACTGGAGGCATTCGGTCCGCACCGGGCACCTGGCGCAGATGGCTTCGGCGCTGGCTACGTCGGTGGCGGTCTCGCCGTCGAACAGGGACGGGCTGGCCGTGGCGCAGGCGGCGCGGCGGCGCCATCCGGGGCTGGGATCCGCAGCGACCGGGAGAATCGTCCCGGCCACTTTGGTGCGGGTGCTGGCGCCGTTGGCGTGGCGTCGGCGCCGGGTGGCCTCGCGGTCTCGCTGCCGTGCGTATCCGGCGTCGCCGACAGGGATGTATCCGGTCATGACGCCTCCGGTTCGGGTTGCAGCATGCGGGAGCGCAGTCGCTGGATGCCGTCGTCGGCCTGAGGGACGGAGATCTCGGTGACGGTGGCGGGGATGCGGTGTCCGCAGGCGCATTCGCGGTAGTCGGTCCACGACATGACCGACTCGCTGGTCTGGGTCGGGAGCGTGGTGCGGATCGTGTGGTCGTGCTCGTGAGCCGGACCGCTCCAGGTGGTGCTCATTGCGCCTCCGGTTCGATCTCGCCCGGATCGATCGATGGCGGCAGCTGCGGGATGCCGAGGAAGTCGTGCGGGACGGCGATGAGACAGCCGTCCGTGGATTCTGGCTGGCAGTCGTAGACCAGCCGGCCATGATGGCCCTCCATGACCGGCTGGCCCTCGTAGATGCCGAGCTCTTGATCGTCGCGCGGCCCGGTCATGACCCGGCCTGTGGTTCTGCCATCGCTGTGGTCTCGAACTGCGACCAGGCCAGGTCAGCGGCGTCTAGTAGCCATGCGGCGCGGTCCCCGCTGGGTGTCCCGTCTCCGGGGCTCCCCTCACACTGGGTGACCGCTTCGCCTGCGACCCGCTGCGCGGTGACGTAGGCGTCCCACGCCTCCCCCGCGGTCATGATCCGGCCTCCGGGTCGCCGTGCTCGGCCTGCCATGCGGCTTCCCATGCGAGGTGCAGGTCCTTGGTCAGGGCGCGGGTCTCCCGCCACGGCTCGGACAAGGTCGGGTACACGGCGGACTGCTTGTACCAGCCCGAGGTCAGGTGATGGGTGAGGATCTCGTTCTCGTTTCTGGTCAGCGGCGCGAACATTGCCGGGTCGGCCGTCGCCATTGCCGAGTCGTGCGGAACCACGTTGTTCTCGGTGGCGGTCGGGGTGTCGGTCATGTGCCTGCCTCCATGTCGGATTGGGGTTCAGTTCTGGTGGTGAGGCCGCGGGTCAGCAACCACTGCTTGTGGGCGGCACCGGCTCGCTGGGTTTTCTCTGGGGTCACGCGACGGGTGGTCATCCGGCCTCCAGTTCTGGTCCGGTTTCCGGTTGAGGTCGGGCGGTCCGGCCGGGGAAGTCGCCGGGGCGTGGGTCTGCGAAGTGGGCGCGGCCGCCGGGTCCCCAGCGGCGTTCCTCGAGTTCGGCGTAGCTGATGCCGTGCGTGACGGGACGGGTGATCTTGGCCCAGGCCGCTGCCTCGTCTGCGTTGGCCTGCCGGTAGCCGACCTCGAAACCGGCTCGCTGCCCGGCCTGGTACATCTCCCTGGCCAGCTGGTGCCGGTAGGCGGTCTCGGCCTCGGCCAGCTCCGCGGCCTCGATTGCTTCGCGCGGGTTCATGCGCCCGCCTCGGCTTCAGCTTTTGGGGAGGTCCAGCCCTCGATTAGCGCATCGACCAGGGCGTTGATCTCCGGTGTCGGTTGCAGCGGCTCAGGTCTGGGCTGCGGGACGATTGGTTTCGGCGGGTCATAGGGGACCTTCTCGGCGTCGACCTTGGCGCGGTCGATGTTGAAGATCTCGGCCAGCAGGCCGCGGTCGTGCTCGCTGGCCCGGTTCCATCCGGCACGGCCGAGAGCCCGCTCCGGAGTCAGCTCTCCGGCCTGGTAGCCCTTGAGGGCCTGGCACACGTCGCAGTATCTGGATGCGTCATGGCCTTTGATCTGCCGTTCCCGGACCGGGCCACCCGGCTCGGCCAGGCCGACCACCCACGACCCGCCTGCCTTGAGCTGGACCTGAGTCAACCGCGCGCCTCGACCGAGGGCGTGATCGGTCAGGCGTTCCGGCAGCTTGTCCGATCTTCCGCTGTAGTGGGCGGCGTGCTTGTACGGCGGCCAGAAGTGAAGCTTGTAGACCATGCTGCGGCTCATGTCGGCCGTCTGCTCGGTCTACAGAGCGAGCGGTGGCGGAGTAAGGACTGTCTGAGCTGCCGCCGCACCAAGTTCAGGCGGCATGGGCACGTGGGGTGAGGTGGCGTCTTTCTGCCAGGCAGATGGCGTGCTAGCTTGCATGAAAGGGTCCTGTCGCAGGGGCCTTGCCCCCTGGGTGATCTTGGCGGATGGTCCAGGGGGCCTTACTATGCCCTTATTTGCTTGGGCATATCATCATCGTGATGTTACCCCGTTCCTGCTGTCAATATGCTTGGGCAAATAAACTCAACGAGACTTGGAGCTAAGGTTGCCGGCCGGAACTTCGCGATACCTAGACATTGCCGCTGATCTGCGGACTCGCATCCTCAGCGGCGAGTGGCAGCCCGGAGCGAACCTGCCCCGCATGACAGACCTGTCGCGGCGGTACGGCGTGAACCGGGACACGCTGGCCCGGGCGATCGCGATCCTCGAGGCCGAGGGCCTGCTGTGGGCCGTTCCGCGTCGGGGCACGGTCGTTCGGTACGGCATGTCGAGGCCGCGGCGGCCGCGCGGGAACCTGGTCAAGCGCAACGCGGCAACAGACGAACCCGGGTACAGCTTCCCGAGCGCCAGCGCGCAAGAGGTGTGGGTGCATCATGTGCCGCGCACGGCGAAGCTGGAGAAGCTGACGGATACGCGGCTGGCCAGGATGCTCGGGGTGCCGGAGGGAACCGAGGTGATGCGTCGGCACCGGGTCACAGGTCCGGCAGGTGAGCCTCCGTTCCAGACGAATGACTCCTATATTCATCCGCGCGGCCTGGCGGACGCGCCCGAGGTCGCGGCGGCGGCCGAGGCGCCGGGTGACTGGCTATACCGGCTGGAGGCGGCGGGCCACTGGCCTATCTCATGGCGGGAAACGCACCGGGCCCGGATGCCTTCCAAGGAAGAGGCTGATGAGCTGCAGATCCCGGTCACGATGCCCGTGCTCGAGATCGTGCGCGTCGGCACGTCGGGGAAGGATGAACGGCCTCTTGAGGTCACCGTCTATGTGATCCCGAGCGATCGCGTCGAACAGGTCGTGGTGCTCGACCGCGCTGAGGGGGCGGCCGAGCCGTGGCCTGGGCCCGCCTAACGGGTTTCTAGTGGGTAGCCGCTGCCGCGGCCGCGCCTAGCGTTATGGGCTCGGTCTGGTCGGAGCTGCTGTCCGGGGTCCGGACGTCGATGACGATGGCGCTGATGTTGTCCGGTCCTCCGGCCTCTTCAGCCAGGGCGATGAGCTGGCGTACGGCGTCGGCGGGATCGGGTATGGCCGCTAGTACGGCGCTGATCTGCTCTTCGCCTACGACGGGGCTTAGGCCATCGGAACAGATCAGGTAGCGGTCGCCGATGCGGAGGTCGCGAAGGCCGAGATCTGGGGAGCGATCTGGGCGGCCGTCGAGATACCGCGATAGCACCGGTGCCAAGGGGCCAGCGTTCGAGACGAGATTGCCGAGGATGTGATCCTCGGTGAGCTGGCGCAGCTGGCCGTCTCGCAATCGGAATGCTCGGGAGTCGCCGATGTGCGCCAAGGCGGCAGTGTCACCTGACCAGAGCATGGCCGTGAGGGTGGTTCCCATGCCGAACCGGGCTGGGTCCTCGGCTGCCTGACGCGCTACCTCTGCGTTTGCTTCGGTCACCGCGCGGTGGAGGGCTTCCAGTGGGGCTCCCGCGCCTGGGTCCTCGTCATGGATGCGCAGCGATTCGATCACCGCGGCGCTGGCAACCTCGCCCGCGGCGTGACCACCCATACCGTCGGCGACTGCGAACAAGTAATGGCCTGAGTAGGCCGCATCCTCGTTGTTCTGTCGAACGAGACCCGTCTTGCTGGCAGCTGCGGCGGCCAAGGCAAATGCTGCGGTCATATCTATACATGCCCTCCCAGCTCACGGCTCGCTCTCGTAAACAGAGCATCACAGTAACCCAATCGCGTTAGCAGCTCGGGTCGTGGCGGTCCGGATGGGTTCAGGCTGGACTACATCGTCGGTCAGTCCTCACTGCATGACAGCACAGGGGTTGAACTGCAACACAAACTGGAGCACTGCCACGCAGCCCCAGGCCGGTCGACCGTGGATAGCCTGCCGACTGCAAAAACGCATCATCAGCTTGGGAATCTGTGCCGTCCGGGCCTGTTATACGGGCTGACCTGCGGGGCGGGCTGTCCGCGAGTGCCCTGAGAGACCCTTCGTCACCGGGGTTAATGGCCCGCTAATGGCCCACGGTCATTCAGATGGCCTGTGCCAAGAAGGTCTTGGGTTGACCTCGGCGGGCGCCGTGGACTCAACCGCATTAGCAGCTCGGGGCGTAGCTGTCCGGATCGGTTCAAGCTGGACCGGCTTCTTTGATCGGTCCGTCCTGGCCGCTACCGCACGGTGCTGAACTGCAACCCGAACTGCAACCCGGCAGATCCTGGCGTGCGCTTGCCGGTGTGTGCGTATTGTCACACCGTGGATGCGTTCGCCTGGGCGGTGATCGGTTCGGTGGCCGGGGTTGTGGCCGCTGCTGCTGCGATCGTGTTCGGGGTCATCCCGCTGGTGCAGGCTCGCCGTAAGGCCCGGCTGGAGCCTCCTGAAGATGCGCTGCGGGCCGAGGTTTCAGGCGGCCAGGGCGTGCAGGTCGGCTCGGGCAATGAGCAGGTGAACCAGTACATCCAGACGTATATAGAACGTCAGGACCTGCCCGCCGCCCCGGTGTCGGGTCCGGTGGTGGCCGGGGAGATGCCGCAGCGGGCGACCGCGTTCCAGTCCCGCCAGCACTTGGTGGACCGGCTAGATGCGAGCGGGCCGGGCGTCACGGTGGTGCGGGCAGTGACCGGGATGCGCGGGGTGGGCAAGACCCAGCTCGCCGCGGCCTACGCCCGGTCATGTATCGACGCGGGCTGGCGGCTGGTGGCCTGGGTCAACGCCGCCGATCCGGTGCAGCTGCTAGGCGGCCTGGCGGGCATCGCCGCGACGCTGGGCATCGAAGAGCCGGGCGCGGACCTGGCCGACCTCGGGCAGGCGGTCCGGCATCGGCTGGAAGCCGACGGGGATCGGTGCCTGGTGGTATTCGACAGTGCTACCGATCTGGACGCCCTGGCCCGGTTCGTGCCCGCGGCCGGGCAGTGCCAGGTCATCATCACCAGCAACCAGCTCCAGACCGGCGGGCTCGGCGAGCCGGTCACGGTCGACGTGTTCACCGAGGCCGAGGCGCGGGTCTTCTTGGCCCAGCGAACGGGCCGTCCCGATGAGGCCGGGGCGCGGGAACTGGCAGGCGAGCTGGGGTTCTTGCCGCTGGCCCTGGGCCAGGCCGCCGCGATGATCGTCACTCAGCACCTGGACTATGCGGCCTACCTGGCCCGGCTACGCGCCACGCCGGTCCAGGACCTCCTCAAACGTCCGGCCGGGGAACCGTACCCGCATGGCGCCGCCGAGGCCATCGTGCTGGCCCTGGACGCCGCGGCCGACGCCGACCCGGCCGGCCTGTGCCGGGCGCTGGTCAACGTGGTCGCGCTGTTGTCGGCGGCCGGGGTGTCCCGGGAGCTGCTGTACGCCGCCGGGCAGCAAGGCCTGCTCGCGCTGCCCGGCACCGTGACGGTCGCTGGCCCGGACAGCGTGGATGAGGCGCTAGGGCAGTTGGCCAGCGCCTCGCTGCTGACCTTCAGCATCGATGATGCCACGGTGGCCGCGCACCGGCTGACCATGCGCGTCGCGATCGAGCGCCAGGCCCGGGACCGGACCCTGGCCGGGCTTGGCGCAGGTGTCGCCGGACTGCTCGCAGCGGTAACCGAGTCGCTGCCCGAGCCGTGGCAGAACCGGATCGCCGCCCGCGATGCCATCGGGCAGATCATGGCCCTGCACGAGCACCTGGCCCCCTACGTGGGCAGCCAAGACGCCGCACTGACCGAAACCGTGCTCGGACTACGCGGCTGGGCGCTGTGGTGCCTGAACGACCTCGGCGACAGCCTCACCCTGGCCATCGACTACGGCAAGGCCCTCGTCGCCGACCGCGAGCGGGTCCTGGGCGAGACCCACCCGGACACCCTGACCTCCCGCAACAACCTCGCCGCCGCCTACGACACGGCCGGGCGGCTGTCCGAGGCGATCCCGCTGTACGAGCGCACCCTGGCCGACCGCGAGCGGGTCCTGGGCGAGACCCACCCGGACACCCTGGGCTCCCGCAACAACCTCGCCTACGCCTACCGGGCGGCCGGGCGGCTGGCCGAGGCGATCCCGCTGTACGAGCGCACCCTGGCCGACTGCGAGCGGGTCCTGGGCGAGACCCACCCGGACACCCTGACCTCCCGCAACAACCTCGCCTACGCCTACCAGGCGGCCGGGCGGCTGGCCGAGGCGATCCCGCTGTACGAGCGCACCCTGGCCGACCGCGAGCGGGTCCTGGGCGAGACCCACCCGGACACCCTGGGCTCCCGCAACAACCTCGCCGCCGCCTACGACACGGCCGGGCGGCTGTCCGAGGCGATCCCGCTGTACGAGCGCACCCTGGCCGACTGCGAGCGGGTCCTGGGCGAGACCCACCCGTCTACCCTGACCTCCCGCAACAACCTCGCCTACGCCTACCGGGCGGCCGGGCGGCTGGCCGAGGCGATCCCGCTATTTGAGCGCACCCTGGCCGACCGCGAGCGGGTCCTGGGCGAGACCCACCCGGACACCCTGACCTCCCGCAACAACCTCGCCTACGCCTACCGGGCGGCCGGGCGGCTGGCCGAGGCGATCCCGCTGTACGAGCGCACCCTGGCCGACCGCGAGCGGCTCCTGGGCGAGACCCACCCGTCCACCCTGACCTCCCGCAACAACCTCGCCGCCGCCTACCAGGCGGCCGGGCGGCTGGCCGAGGCGATCCCGCTGTGCGAGCGCACCCTGGCCGACCGCGAGCGGGTCCTGGGCGAGACCCACCCGGACACCCTGGGCTCCCGCAACAACCTCGCCGCCGCCTACGACACGGCCGGGCGGCTGGCCGAGGCGATCCCGCTGTACGAGCGCACCCTGGCCGACCGCGAGCGGGTCCTGGGCGAGACCCACCCGTCTACCCTGACCTCCCGCAACAACCTCGCCTACGCCTACCAGGCGGCCGGGCGGCTGGCCGAGGCGATCCCGCTGTACGAGCGCACCCTGGCCGACCGCGAGCGGGTCCTGGGCGAGACCCACCCGGACACCCTGACCTCCCGCAACAACCTCGCCTACGCCTACCAGGCGGCCGGGCGGCTGTCCGAGGCTGAAGATCTGCGGAAATGAGGTGAGCCTGAATCATGATTATGCAAGATCGTCGAGCGTTGTTCGCTAAGCTGAAAAGCGGAAGGTCGACAGTTCGATCCTGTCCCTGACCACCAGTCGCAGTCCTAGGCGGGTACATGTGACCTGCAGAGTTGGCCCGAACGCGGGACTGTGCTAGAGGTCTGCGAAGTGCCATGAGTGACCGTTGGAGACCTCTATCGCCTTCTCGTAGTTGCACGCAGACTGCACGAAGTGAAGAGATGGCTCGGTCTCAGCTCAGGAGTGGGCATAGATGGCTTTGCGGAGAGAAATTGAGATTAAGTCTCAAGAAAACGGTCCGGTTAAGTACAAACTGGGGCCGGCGCGACTTTATCTTGATGACTTGCAACTAATATATGATACTCTTTTTTCTTTCGCCCGAAAGCGGTCCGGAGATTCAGCCGATACAAACTCGGTCCATCTCGAAATTAAGGTTGGAGACGCTGTTGCCGACGAGATCGATGATCTTCGAGATGCTCGACCGGCAGAGCTGAGAAATGTGCGAATTTCTTTGCGAGATCCGCTGGTTACAGTTTCGCTTCGGAGAAGCTATGCGGATCTCTGGGCGGCATCAACGGACATAGGTAGCCAGGAACTAGCGGCAGGAATTCGAGACTATGTTAAGGGTCGCCGATCGCTACTCTCTGCCATGCGTTCTACATCCGCGATGTACGTGGGGTCTCTGTTCCTCTACCTTGTAACGGTGCCGAACGCCTTCTTGGAAAATAGAACCTACATTGCTGAGGACATCTTCGCTGCCTTGATTGCTTTCACTGTTTTTCTCGCGCTGGCTGTGGGTGGGACTGTTGCTTATGGGTACAAGTTCGGAGCTGTTCGCATAGTTCCTCGCAAGGAGAATGAGGTCCGTGGTATCGGGTCTGAGACGCGAAAGCAACTGCTAATAGCTTTGGCTGGCGCAATTATTGGCGCGCTCATAATAGCTGCCGCCGGTCTCTGGGCCGGAGTCTACGTCCACCACTGATACGCAGATTTGGCCGCCTGGATGCAAACTACAGGCGCGTGCCAGGTCGGAACTAGCGCGGCAGCTCGCCAGCTCTGTTTACGGTCGTGCATGCGAGCGGTTGTGCACCGACGTTGCTGTACGTTCTGCCGTACGGGCTTGGTCATATGGGATTATTGACCGTTCGATTCCGGACCGGCGGTGGCACTGGGGTCAGTGAAGGCGTGCAAGGCTTCTTGGCTGCGGAGAGAATCGCTGCGCCCGCTAGACCGATTAGTGCCTCAGCGAGGAAATTCAACGTCGCATCGTTTGCTTCGTTCCCATGATTTATCCTGACCGTCGTCCGTTCCGCTGTGTCGCTATTTCTCAGTTGCTCTACCCAGGTGAGACGGCGGCTACCGTGTGGCGTTATAGCACCGTTGACGTTCTTGTTGCCATAGCTCTTCCTCAGTAAGGTCTGCGTACTCTGGTCGAAAGTCTCGGGCCATAGCGTAGAAACCTGCTAGGGGACGATCTGTCCTTGCTGATACCACAAGCGCACTCCACATCGGTTCTCCCCTGGCCGCCGCTCGTCGACTAACCCGATAAAGCTGATGGGTAAGGAAGTCCGGACGGGTTTCCACGCGTCTTGCGATCAGCTTATAACGGATTAGGCCATGCGCTGCCGCGACGCCATACAGGATGTCAGTTAGACGATCCACGCGGTCAAATTGAAACTTCTCAGGCATAGATACAGTCCTCCGTTCGTGGCGACGGGCCGCGCATACAGACTTCGCGATTGGCGCAAAGAGATGACAGTACAGTATGCGCAACTCGCTCCGTAAACCTTGTGCGGTGCATCGTTAACTCTTTACGTTGATGATGTCTTGCGTCCCGTCGGCAGATATTCGAATATGAATGATTTCACGGCCTCTGACCTCAAATTCGTCCGTACGATATACTGATTCGCGCGGAGCCCTCCCTAGTCCGACTGTTGAGACTTCTTTATCTCGAATAGGATGCGGTGCATCTGGGATTATCGGGAGTTCCGGTCCCTCATCATCAGTTTCCCACTCTTCAGATTCCCTAGTCCAGGCACCGTCTTCGGTTGGTACGACATCCAGCTCGTGGTCTGGTGGTTCCTCGGGCAACACTCTCATCGTATTGCCGTGAGACTCCCTTAGCAGATCAAGGACTTGTCGAGAGTTAAATAGGCCTCTCTCATCACGTCTCGGATGATTGATCCATGTGCGGATGGAAGCTGGGATTTGGCTCAAAGTGAAGATTGTACATAGTGCGGTCACTGGTTGTGACTGCAGTAGCGAAAGAACCGCGCCGTAGGCTTCTACAATTAGGTTCAGGGAACCTGCACTGGCATCATCTACCAGCAAACCCCCTGCACTGGCCGGAATTGGCCTCGGGCGAAAGCCGGGGCTGCCGAAGTTATAAGAAGCTTCGTCTTCGTCTGGTTCAGGTCCAAGGATCGAAACTGCCCGACGAAGCTCGCGATCTGTATATGTAAGCACTGGGCCGATGCTAATTAGTCGCGAGCTTTTGACTATCAGCACAGTAGTCGTGCTAACTGGTTCACGTCTTCGCATGTATTGGTCCAGCAGACGGATTGTGCTTCCTTCCCTTCCTAGTAGCAGGCTCTCCAAATCGCCGTAAGGTGACTCATCTCTAGTTGGCATTTTCTTTCTTTCGGTTCAAGTGGCTGACGTCAGTCCGGCGGTCACCGGTTGTGGTGTGCCGGGTCGATCTTCCATGATCGCTATCATTCGTGAACATCAGTTGTTTGATACCTACCATGCTGCTACATGCTACTGCGACCAGCTGTGTCGAGCCTGGTAATTGTAGGTTTGATGAAAGGAAATGGCGGATGATGATAGCCCCCATAAGGGCGTGCCGGTCCTGACATCGGATCGCCGCCTGGCGGCGTCCGGGCGCCCAGATCACGTTCGAGGTGCAAGATGATTCGCTGTTGAAGACAGGGGTCGTACACCGGCGAGCGGCGTCATTGCCGTCAGATCGTCAGCCTGTGGGTGCGTTCAGGTCGTTCGCGTTGCTGTCCTCGCCTGCTATGCGGTCCACGGCTTGACGGGGCAGTCCGGTGCCGGGCATAGTTGCGGGCTCACAGGATCACAGTTAGCTGCTCGGGTGCATGCGGCCTGCAGGCAGGCCCTTGATCTGGTTCTGCGTGGCAAACCTCCGCCCAGACCTCTTTGAGGATAGCCTGTCATCAGATCCGCATGGGGACGCGGGAAGCAAGGAGGCGCCGACCGACCTCCGAGGTCCCGAGAGGTCGCCTCGCCCGATGTCGATGATGTGCGACTAGGAGCTGTGTATGCCACCAGTCGGTCGGCTGACGCTGTCGTGGGTCGGGAAGAGTCAAGCTCTTCTCCCTGCGGCGGGCGGCGGCTACGAATGGGTTGAGCGCGACGATCCGCGGGTAACCGAGGTGCGGCTTCTTCGCGACGTTCGCTTCGTGGGACACGTCGAGCAGTCGCCGCCTGAAGGCAATCTGCTGATAACTGGCGACTCGTATGATGCACTCCGCGCCCTGGCGAAGGTTCCTGAATACGCGAGGGAGTACCGCGGAAAGGTGGCACTGGTTTATATCGACCCACCTTTCAACACTGGCCAGGCATTCGCAACGTACGACGATGCGCTAGAGCACTCGGTGTGGCTCACTATGATGCGCGACCGACTGAAGGCGTTGCATGACCTCCTAACCCCTACCGGCACAATCTGGGTGCATCTTGACAGTACCGAGGTTCATCGGTGCCGTCTCCTGATGGATGATGAGTTCGGACCAGGCAATTACCTAGCCACGGTTGTCTGGCAGCGGACCAGCACGAAGAGTCTGGCTCGCCGGACGATGGCTACCATGCACGAGCACATCCTGGTCTACGGAGCGTCCGAGGCCGCCGTGCTGAAGCCACTGTTCATCCCGTTGGACGAGGCATACCAGGCGCGAAGGTTCTCCCGCACTGATGCCAGAGGCTCATACGACGCAGAAAACCTGACAGCTGGATATCATCGCCCGCACCTCGATAGTGGAAAGCCATGGCGGGGATTCGATCCCAGCGCCCTGAGACGCTGTTGGGCTGTTCCGAGCAACATTCTTGTAGAAATTGGCCTTGATGCGGCTGAGATCGACCGGCTCACGATGCGGGAAAAGCTCGATGTACTTGATGAAGCCGGATACATTGCCTGGCCAGACAAACTTGACGGGTTCCCGCGTTACAAAAAATACCTTCATCGGGCCAAAGGACGCGCGGTCGGTGACTTGTGGACCGATATCAACGTGATCAACTCTCAGGCTGCGGAGCGCACCGGCTTCCCGACCCAGAAACCTGAGGCTCTGGTCCAGCGAATTCTTGATATGGGCTCCAGTCCGGGAGATATCGTCCTTGACTGTTTTGCTGGCTCGGGTACGACCTCTGCGGTCGCGCACAAGATGGAGCGCCGATGGATCACTATCGAGAGCGAGCAGAACACTGTCGACTCATATCTTCGGCCTAGGCTCGAGCGCGTTGTCAATGGAGAGGATCCCGGCGGAATCACCGAATCCGTAGGATGGAAGAAGGGCGGAGGCTTCCGCATGCTTTCTATCGGCCCGTCAATGTATGAAGTATCCGGAGGCCGAGTATTCCTCGCTGGGTGGACTGCGAACGGGCAGTTCGCCGACGCGGTGTGCGCACAACTCGGCTTCTCTGTCGTCGTTGAGCCCCCGTTCGCAGGCCGCAAGGGCAACATGAGGCTTGCCGTCATCGATGGTGTCGCCGATACCGAAACGGTCCGGGCCGTCATATCCCGACTGGACGACAGTGAGCGAGCTGTAATCGTTGCCAGGGCGATCAGCCCCGAAGCAGAGGCGATACTTAAGCGGTTGAGCCCGGGGTCGCGCCTGCGGAAGGCGCCACGCGACTTGTTTAAGCGGGGTGTTCGGCAGTGACTTGGCTTACCTACGATCAGGCGCTCATAGAGGAAATCTCCTCAAGGCTCGATCTTCGTCTGCCGAATAAGGCAGCACTGTCAAAGATTATTAAGCACATCGCGGTCGATGAATATACTGAAGTTGTATGCGCCCTCGCTACTGGTGTAGGAAAGACATATATTAGCGCGGCTCTCGTCGATTACCTGGCTGCGCAAGGAATTCGCAATATTCTTATAGTTACGCCCGGCAAGACGATCCAAGATAAGACGATTGCCAACTTTACGCCTGGCAGTCTTAAGTACGTTCCAGGGACCGAAGCCAACGCTCTGCTCATTACCGCTGAAAATTTTTCTCGCGGTCACGTAGGTGACGCGCTTCACGAATCCGATGTCGTAAAGCTATTCGTGTTCAACGTTCAGCAACTCATCCGACCTTCAGCCAACATGTCCCGTCGAGTGCGGGAACTCGACGAATTCATTGGCAGTGACCTGTATAGCCATCTCCAGGGAGCCAACGACCTCGTAGTTATAGCCGACGAGCATCACGTCTACCGTACGCAGGCCGCGAAATTTTCCGCAGCAGTACGTGATCTCAGCCCGCGTGCGCTCGTCGGGTTGACGGCAACACCTGATTCTGCTGATGAGAATAAGGTCATTTACCGATACAGCCTGGCTGAGGCCATCGCGGATGGGCTAGTCAAGATTCCGGTCATCGTCTACCGGCAAGATGGGCACCGAGATTTCAGGACCCAACTTGCGGACGCCTGCCAGCTGCTACGCATTAAGGCCGCCGCCTATAACGCCTGGGCCACTGGGGAGAACGAGCAAGCCGTCAACCCAGTGCTATTTGTCGTCTGCCAGACGGTCGAGGACGCCAAGGAAACCGCCAACATGCTCGCCGCAGACGACATGATTGGTGATCCCTCCACAGTACTGGAGATCACAGCCCAATCCTCGGACGAAGCCTTGGCCATGCTGGCAAAGGTCGAGGAACCGCAGTCACCAGTCCGAGCGGTCGTGAGCGTCGACAAACTCAAGGAAGGGTGGGACGTCAAGAATATCGGCGTCATCATCGCGCGGCGGGCACTTGCCTCACAGTCGTTGACGGAGCAAATTCTCGGGCGTGGTCTACGCCTTCCGTACGGGCGACGAGTAGGCGTACCGATGATCGATCAAGTTGATCTGGTCGCCCACGACTCGTACAGGAAGCTGCTGGAGCAAAAAGACGCACTCATCCAACGGATTGTTCCGACCGGAGAATCGGCTGCCACTGGCGAACCGCTAGACCCGAACGCCGAACGTAAGGCGATTGCGGACGCGGCAGCACAGGTCACCGAGCAGGGTACTCAGGGAACCCTGCGACTGGTGACACCGCCGCGGATCGTCGATGATGACCGTGTTGACGGTGCGGCCGGACTCATTTTGCAGGAGTTCGGGGTAGCGGCCGATCAAGGCAGGCAAGACGCTTACTATCGCATCCTTCAGCGGGTTCCAGGGGCACCGCTGATTACCTTCCCTCGGCGGGAGCAGGAAGTTCTCCCGGTACAGTTCTCGCTATCGCTCGTATCCGACAATGAGGCACGCACAGCAGGTGCCGGGTTCGCTGCGGAGATTGATGTTCCCCTGGTGCGTGAGGCCCTCAATGTACACCGGACCCTGGACGGTGGCGTACGCGTTAGGCGAGAGCGTCAGCAGTCCGCAATCGCTACCCAGGAGTGGCTACCGCTGAGCCAGGTTCAAAGCGATCTCGAATCGCGTATTCTCGGCATCGGCCTGATTGAAGAGACTCTTTCTGAGTTCAATGCAACAAAGCGAGTCGTCGACGCATTCATGTCAGGCGCCGGTGCTAGGGTGGGCGTTGAGATCAACTGGGGAGCCGAACGAGCCCATCAAGCCCTGCGGGGAATAGACGCCCTTATACGCCATAAGTACAACACTCGCAGGCTCCAGCCCAAGTACGCGTTCCGGTCGGTGACCATACCGGTAGAGCCACGTGCTATGCCGACTGACGTCCTCGACCGATACGAAGACTTTGAGCGAGGCCGCTGGTACTCAGGATGGACTAAATCTATCTTGCCGGTTGCGTCGTTTGATGCGAAGACGACAGAATACGCGCTCGCGAATATCATGGACAGTACCCCCAAGATCACGTGGTGGCTTCGGCTTCGTAGCGAAGACGAAGCCTTCATAGAACTTGACAATGGGCACAAATATTACCCAGACTTTATTGCAATCGACGTCGATGACGTCTTCTGGCTTATTGAAGGCAAGTCCGATGATCGTGCCCAACGTCCTGACGTTCAGATAAAGCGAGCCGCCGCTGAAGATTGGGCGAGGTTCGTAGTCGACGACGGCCGATTCGGCATCTGGAAATATCTTTTTTGCACGGAGACCGCCATAAGGAATGCACATGGGGGATGGGACGGACTGCTAGTCTCTGCACGTGATGCTTTTGGGCTGGCTAACAATTATGCCGGTTCTTAATCGTTTGGACATGTGCCATAAAAGTTCATCGCAGACCACCTGAGCAGGTGAGCCAATGGGTTGAGAGTCCTCTACGGTCGAGGCTGATTCCTTATGTCCATAGCCGTTGTTAGTACCGCGTTAGCAGAAGGCCTCTTCTCTTCCGCTATCGAAGGCGAGCTGATGTTATGGATGTCTGTTAGCAATGGCCAACCGTATAGCCCGCGCTCGACGATCCACGGCCTCACCGGCCCACGGCCCAACCTTCGCCGCCGACGCGATCCAGTCGCGAACCTCGGCGTCGTAGGCCTGCAAACCAACATACTGAGCGAGAATTGTCTCATAGAAGAGCATTCCCATATTCGTTACATGGAGCAAACCTCGGTGGAAGCGTTCCACGGCAAGATCCTCAGCGTCGGAACCATATTCATCTACGCCTTCATAATTTGCCCGTCGCCGTAGCTCATACAAGAAGTCCATAAGTGTTGTGGCGCGCAGGCCTGATATCAGCTGGGCACGGGCTGTGCCAGGGAGCTGTTTTCGCGGCTTTCCGTCATTATTCTTATTTTTGCGTAGCCATTCTTCTCGTGCAGACTCTACCTTCCATCGACGTGTCATTCGCAGGGCGGCCCATACGTAGTCCGCAGGTCTGTGGGAGAGCTCCATAAGATTAAAGCCGGTCGGAGTGGTGATTGCAGGTGAGAGGATACAGCTAGGTAGTCGATCGGGATCGCCAACGAGTACGGTCCCCCAACTCCTATAGGCCCGCTTGACGCGCTGGCTTTGAAAGTCGCGGTGTACAGCCTGGTGCGTGCCACAAGCCACGCCCGCGGACGTGGTCATAGCTCGCGCCGCATTGAAGACGGCATAGTAAGCCTGCACGGGTAGTGTCTGCGCGGCGCAGCGCCGCAACAAGTCATCGTCATATATGTCACTAACGCGAGCGGCTAGTTCCGTCTGCCATGCAATACGGAGCAGTCTTCTCACGTCTTTGGTGAGGTCTTTGGGACGGCCGGGTGAGGGCTTGCCCAATCGAATTATTTCGAGGGCTGCATTGTCATTCAGAGAAGCCTTCGGCCAGCCGCCGTTATCATACTCGCGTATGCCGCCGAGGACGTTGCTCATGACGACGAATTTTGCTGTGGCACCCGAAAGCGCCGACGGCAATGGAGTATTGGTCATGGGGACCGTCCCTGGCAATGGTGTGCAGTACGTGTTGCAGAACACGACCTTGCCGCGGAACTGGTCTCGGTAGTGCCGCAGCTCGGCCTCAATGTCGAGCAACTGGGTGTAGAACTCGTCGTTCTTGGCACGGGTCGCACGAGCTAGCGTTTCGTTACCTGCCACGAATCACACCGTATAGCGGCAGCACGCTGGCCGTGGCTCTCCCACGCCAAGCCGATCTTCTCCAGACGAACTGTCCCGCCTACCTACTCGCCAACAAATACGTGAGCCGCACCCTGGGCCAGGACTAGCCGACCTGACCGCAGACCAGGCGACCCTGGCCCGGGCCCTCGACCACGCCCGCGTCTGATCTCCTCCCTTCATCCTCATCGGCACCGGAACTCAGGTGAGGGGCCGCCGGGTCTAGGGTCGGCGCAGCCGATCGCATGCGACAGCTCGCAGGGCCGCCCTAGACGCGACGGCCGCGATCCGGACAATCGAAGCCGAGGATGACGGACAGCTACGCGCAGATGAGCCTGCGAGATCAGCATCGCCCTCAGCTCGGGACGACGCGGCCGCGCCAAGCGGGGCCGCCAAGACCGGATCGCGGGCCCGGGGAGCGCCGGACCCGGCGCCGCGCAGCGGCGCCGCTTGACCTACTATGGCCAGATTCGGCAGAGCTCCGCGCAATGAATTCCGCGAAGAGGGAACTGAGCTGCGTGCGGCAGGTAAGGACCCGCGATGCAGATCTGTGTTGTGAACTGTCACGGGCGCGGGATCACATATCTGCCGCAGTACTGGATGTGGCGACCTGTAATAGGTTCCGTTCATGAGCCCTGAGGTCACGGCAGCGATCATCGCGGCGAGCGCCAGCGTTCTTACGTTGGCTGCGCAGTATTTTGGGCGTCGAGCAACCAGTAGGCAGCTGGACAGAACGTTTTCGGAGCAGCACCGCCGGACCATGAACGAGTCCTGGGCCCCGAGCACCCGGACACCCTGAACACCCGCCACAACCTCGCCGGTTGTACCGGACAGGTCGGGGATGCGGCCGCAGCCCGCGACCAGCTCGCCGCCCTGCTGCCCATCCGCGAACGAGTCCTGGGCCTTGAGCACCCGGCCACTCTGACCACCCGCAACAACCTTGCCTACTGGAGCAAGAAGGCGGATACCGAAGGAGGTTGACGCATCGCCTGGCGCCCGGTGACACTCCCATAAGGGAGGTGTGCCATGAGTGCCGAGGTCACGATCAGGGAGGGCCGCGATATCCGGGAGCTGTCCGGATCGGGCTGCGGGACGTGGGCTGGGGACGGTGCCGCCCACCTTGGGCTTAGCGGGAATGTGGACGCGAAGGACCTAGAGGTCCTGTCGGAACTGGTCATCCACGAGGATGAGGACCGGGACGCCGAGGATCCTCCTCAAGCAAAGACTGGCGAGAGCGTCTCGCTCCTCGAGCAGCTGCGCCGCGACGGAGTGTTGTAGCACTTTTTAGAATTCCAGCTCGGCTAGTTCGGGTTCGTCAACGTCCGCTTCCGGGGAGGCCTCGGGCTCAGGGTCGAGTTCGGACGTTTCAGGCTCAGGTGTGCTGATGGACTCGGGCCGGTCGGTCATTTGCAGCTGCCGCCGATCTAGTTCGGCCTTGGCCTGGCTGGCGCTTTCCCGGTCTTGGGCAGTCTCGGCTGACCAGCGCTCATATTCGGCTTGGACTGTTTCCAGCTCGGCACGCTGGCCACTGAGGATGTCCACGAGGGATGTCGCTTCCATCCTCGTAGCTTTCTCCACGTCGTGATTGGCAGCGCGTATTTTGACTTCAGCTTCGGCAAGGGATATCGAGCGGAGCTCGTGAGCCGGTTCAGGCGCTGCGGCGTGGGCTTGCTGGCCGCGGAGTACGCGGGCTTCGAGTTCGCCATTGGATGCGGCCTGGATCAGTGCCTCGTCGTCGGGGATCTCCAGGGCGCGGATTGCGTCTTGTCGTAGCGTTTCCAGTTCTGGGGAGCTCTTATGGCCGCACAGGCTGACGGCGATTGACGGGTCGGTGATGCCTGCGGCTTCCCGATACGCCGCGGCGACGCCTGCCCTGCGGGCGTAGTCCTCGCGGAGCAGGGGCGAGGCGTCTGGGGGGAGAGCTCCAAGCTGACGCATCAGCCACGGCTCGGGCTGGTCTAGCATCCTTTGACCCAGTTCGGTTACCCGCTCGTCGAGGGCGCTGGCGGCGACCTTGGCGAGTTCGGACGCATTCACCGGGGTCCGGGAAGTCCACGACGCCGAGCTAGAGACAGCCTCTGGGGCCGAAGTCCTGGCTTGTTGGATGTCTCTGGCCTGGAGTCGGGCGTGCAGCACTGCGGTTATTGACCGGGATCCGGTCAGGTCGGCCTCGGTGATGTCGTCGATGATCTGCGCGATGTTCTCGCCTCGGAGATGGTGCTGACGGAGGGCGAGGCGGAGCGTGGTGCCCTGGGGTTCGAGGATGTACCGCTTGTAGTGGGCCTCGGACAGGCGGGCCTGGAATTGCTCGTCGATGGACGCTCGGATTGTGTTCTTGACCGAGGCGGACCACAGGTTCAGGACGTGGCCGGTACCGGAGGTCCATTCCTGGGCCTGGCGGACTTGTTCGGTTGCGGTCAGTTCTTCGGAATCCCTTTCCAGCGCGGCCGCGAAGACAGATTCGGGAGTTGCCTGCTCGTAGGGCTCTGGCCCGTGGGAGGTGGCGCCGGTGACGATGTGGGCGACGTTGGATTCGCGGCCGCGGGTCATCCCGACGTATAGGGATTGCCGGGAGAGCGATTCGCTGACGAGCAGCTGGGCCGTATCGACCGTGCGTCCCTGTGAGACGTGGACGTTTCCCGCGTAGGCCAGCTCGCCGTACTCGGCGAAATAGGTCGGGCTGAGCAGGAACGGGCGTGACCATCCTCGTTCGGGGAGCTGGCGGCGTACCTGAACGTCTTTCCCGGCGAATGCTTCGACTTTGAGGACGTCGCGGTTGGCTAGCCGTTCGCCATCGATGATGAGGTCCGTGTTGTGGCGGGCCCGGATGATGTCGCCGGTCCCGGCGTGGTTGCCGTCGGCGAGCTCGATCCGCGGGTTGCCGACCTGGCCTCCTGTGGTGAGTTTTGACTGGACGATGCGCGCGAGTTCGGCGGCTTCGGCGTTGGTACCTGCGAGGAGAAGCGTGTCCTTCCCGGCGAGATAATCAGCTAGGTATTCGCTGGCTGCCCGGGTGTAGATGGCTTCGGTGTCTCCATGGCGGATCCGGCCGTAGGTGTCGTAGGCCGCGTATACCTCGCGGTGAGCGTGGCGCAGTCTCAGAGACGCGGCGCGCTCCCACTCTGCACGGAAGCGGAGCACCTCGTGCAGCTCGACCGCGCCGAGCTCGCGGGCGATGGCGCGGAACATGCCGCCGGCTTCCACGGCGCCGAGCTGGTACAGGTCGCCGGTGGCGATTACGTGCGCGTCGGCGCGGCGGGCCGCGGCGAGGATGAGGGCCAGGTCGGTGGTGGACAGCATGGATGATTCGTCCAGGACCAGGACGTCACCATGGTGGAGCTCGACCGGGTACCGGAGCTCGGAGGAGCCTTCGACCTTGCCGAGGAACGCCGCTGAGTTGTACGCCTCGAGCGGCGCCCCGAGCTTGCGGGCTTCTCCGGCCATGACCCGGGCCGCGTTCTCGGCGGTAGTGATGCCGATGACCCGGCCACCAATCAGGGCGTCCCATGCCCGCGCGAACTCGGCCATGGTCCGCGTCTTTCCGGCGCCTGCGGGCGCGGTGAGGACCGTCATTAGCCTGTCCGCGGTCAGGAGTCTGATTACCGCATCACGCTGCTCGGTGCTCAAAGTGGAGCCTCTAAGCGCGTGCTGGGCCTGTTTCTCGGCGACTAGTTGGCCGACCGCGGAACGGGCGTGGCCCATCACGGTCTCTTCGAGGTCGAGCTGCGCGAGAGTGGCGTACCGCGTTTCGTTCGGCCGCCGGAAGACGGAGGTCCCGTCCCTCCTGACTCCCAGCTCGGCCACGTCCATTAGGTCGGGGGCGGGAGCGACGCGGACCACTTCGGTGCCGCCGAACCCGTTCACCGCCAGGTCCGCAATTTCGGTCACCATAGCGGCGGTTGCGCCGACCGGTAGGGCTCGGCCGACCTCGAACCGCAGCTGGGCTATCGACCATGCTGCGTGCTGCCGCTGCACTTCGGCGACGGCTATCCGCGCGGCTCGGGCCTTGGCATGACCGTCGATCTCTGGGGTTGTCGGGTGGGCCACGGCGTAGGCGCGAGCGTCACGATGGACCTGCGACAAGGCTCCGGTCTCATCGCGGGTTACCTGCCGTTCCCACCCGGCCAGGCGCTCGGCCTCCGTCGGCTCCTCCTTGCCTGTCGTCCCGGCGACCATGCGCCGGGCCTGAGCCTTGGTACGCCTGGTGTTCTGCGCGGCCTGCTGGCCGAGCAGCCAGATCGTCCGCTTCGACGGAGGATGGCCCTTGGCCTTGGTGTAGTGGTCGATGAGCCTGGCCAGCTCGGGAGTTATGGACCGGTTCCGCGAGGAGAACAGGTCCATGACGTCCTTGCTCACCCCGCCGACCTCGGCACCGTTGCCGTCGGCACGCGGGACCATCGCATAGCCGCGCCTGATCAGGCGTGACTCCATCTCCCGGTCGGCTGCGGCCGCCACCGACAGCCGCATCTGGTAGAGCTGCGCCCCGTCGAGCGACCGCCACCTGTCATCAGCGCCATCGGCGCGCTGGACGAGGTTGGCGATGGCTGCGTGCACATGGAGCGCCGGGTCGCCGTCACGGCTGATGTGATGCGTGAACAGGGCCGCGGTCAGCCCGTTCCCGTCGCGCCACTCCCCCGTGGTGGCCGAGTGGTGCCCGGTCCGGACGTAGCAGGCCTCGCGCTCGAGCTGCTCGACGGCCAGGCGGGCCGACTCGACGAGATCAGCTTCGATGCCGTCCGCTTCCACGTCGAGCGCATCGGCGGCGTCCTGGTCCCCGTCGTCCCTGGCCCGCTTCGCGGCGAGCTTCAGCGAGGCGTGCAGCACGCTAACCGACTTGGCGGCCGAGATGGTCAGGTCGTAATAAGGGACCCGTTTGACGGCTTCCTTCGCGCGCTCTGCGGCGCGGATCTCGGCGAGCTCCACGGCCGACGCGAACGGGTGCTCGGTCATGAACGCGGTTACGGCAGCGTCCTCGCGGTCCTCCACAGGCTTCGGGACTCGAGGACGAAGCAGCATCTCACCACCGGGGCCAATGCCCTTTTGATAGAGCCGCTCGATCACGTCCGGATCAACCTGGCCGTCCAAGCCGAGGGACCTAGCCCCCCTGCCCGCCCACTGGCCGGGCGGCTCACCGGACGCCGTGTAGTACGACATCGCGTCAACACATCCACCGACGCAGGACCCGCGGGTGAAGTAGGCCACGTCGTGGCCCGCCTTGAGGGTCACCATCGTGGTCACGGACGGCCACCAACACAGAGCTGACCGCTGTCATCGGGCTTGATGCATGTCTGGGGTGAATTCAGGACAAACGGGTCGGTCATTTGCTCAACGGCAAGTGACCCGCTCGCGGTGTCACCCAGGGGAAATGTCCCCACGGCGGCTAGACCGTCGACGTTAGCGCAGGTCAGAGAACCGCAATTGACTGCCCTCCGGAGGCGGGAGCGCAGGTTCGAATCCTGCTGGGGGCGCCCCTTTTGAGCGGGCCTTTCTAGGCCCTGGCCTGCATCTTCGCGGAAATGTCCGTTGTCACGCTTGGTCACGGCGCGCCACTGGTTGCCACGCTGGGACGGTTCCCGCCCCCTGGCGCCCCCGGCGCCCCCCGGGGTCATGGCTGGTCCTGGGGCAGGGTGTGGGTCATGCGGGTGATCCAGAGGTCGTCGAGGCCTTCGGCGCGGCCCGCGTAGACGCGGCGGAGCATTTCGACGCTGTGCCCGGCCCAGGCGGCGACCTGGGCGTCGGGGACGCCGGAGTCCAGCCGCCAGGTGATGCCGGAGTGGCGCAGGTCGTAGGGGCGTTTCATGAGCGGTGTGGCGAGCTGTTCGGGGGTGAGGGAGGCGGCCCGGACTTTCTGCCAGACCTGCCACCAGGTGGAGGTCTGGATGGGGTTGCCGCGTTCGGAGCGGAACAGGCGGCCGGCGGGGCCGGTGCCGTAGGTCTGGATGTGCTCGCGGAGCAGGGTGACGAGCTGCGGGGGGATGGGACTTTGCGGGCGGCCCTGCGGGCGTGCGGGCTGGGTCTGCCTTTGGTGCGGCCTTTGAGGCCGCGGTGCTCGTGGACGGCGCCGTCGTCGGTGTAGGCCTTCCCGGCGGTGGGGCTGGCGTCGGCGAAGGTCAGGTGGCCCCAGCCGTGCCCGGGGAGGTGCCAGCCGGCTGTGGTGAGGGCGGCGACTTCGGAGGGGCGCATCAGGGCGTAGAACATGCAGCCGTAGAACGCTTGGAAGCGCGGACCCTGTCGTCTGCCGATGGAGCTGCATGCTTCGAGCATTTTGGCGACGAGTTCGGGGCTGCCGACGGCTCGGGGGTCGAGGGTGTCGTCGGGTCTGGCGGGGCCGGTCCAGCCTTCGGGCAGGTTGGCTTTGCTGAGCGGGTTGGCGGTGAGCCGTTTTTTGCGGACCGCGTAGCCGAGGCATTTGTGCAGGACGCGGCGGCGGCGGGAGAAGTATTCGGGGCTGGCGGGTTTGCCGTCGAGGCGGACGGCCAGGGCGTCGAGGACGTCTGCGACGACGGCGGGGTCTTCTAGCGTGCTGACGGGGCGGGAGGCCCGCTGGATCCAGGCGATGGCTTTGGTCTCGTCGTGGTCCAAGGGGTCGGTGTGGCTGCCCTGGTTGAGGGTTTTGCGTAGCGCTCGTCGCAGGGTGTCCGGGGCGGGGGCGCCGGGCAGGTCCTTTGTGAGGAGGGGGATCGTGAAGGCCAGGTTTTCGGTGATGGTCGAGCGGGTTCTGGCGGCCGCGGCGGGCCAGGTGGCGGCGCTGAATTCGTGGGCGTGCTGGCGTGCAGGACCGAGACCGACTTGGAGGCGCTGCTGGTGATGTCGTAGTAGGGCCGGGAGATGCCCGGGCTGGCGGCCCGGATCCGGGTCCGCTCGGTGTTGATCTCGCTGGCGGACGCGAACGAATGCTCCTGACGGTACCGGGCGATGGCGGCGGCCTCAGCCGCGGCTTGGTCCTCCGCGGTCTTCGGGGCGGCGTGCCGGATGATCCGTTCGCCGCCCGGGCCGACGCCTTCCTGGTAGAGCCGCTCGGCGACCTCGGCCGAGACGGTCCCGGAGACGCCCAGGGCGGCGCAGCCGCGGCCTTCCCCGGTTCCCGGGGGTTCGCCGGTGCGGGTGTAGTAGGCCATGGCGCCTGCGCATCCGGAGGCGTGGCCGCGGGTGACGTAGGCGATGTCGTGGCCGGTTCGGACGTCCGTTTTAACGGCCACGGTCGGTCACTGTTTGGTTAAGGTGCGCGGTGGGGCGGCCATGGTCATCGGGTGATGCATCGGTACAAACGCTCTTGGGCTTGACTGAGAACTTGCGCCTGACGGCCCACCTCCGCATGGCCGCGGCTACGTCCCCGCAGCGGCCCAGGGACCAGACCGGTCCCGGATCTGAGCTCGGCCAGCGATCGTCTTCCTGCTGTGAGCGGTAACGTTTCCGGAACGCTCGGGGCATATCGTCACACCCGTGCGCGAGCGTGGAGGGGTGGCCGGGCGGGCGGCTATGACGTCGCCGGGCGCTGGCGGCCGTCTGCGCTGGGGTCTGCCAGTAGCAGTGCTGGTGCTGGGCGCCCTGGTGCTGGTCCTGGCGGCCGCCGCCGTTCCGCTGGCCCGTCTGGCGCATCAGAGCCTGAACGCTGCCACCGTCACGACGCCGGTGTGGGTCGCGGCCCCGGGCGCCGTGGGGGGCTTCGTGGTGGCCTGGCGCAAGCCGGGCAACCCGCTCGGCTGGATCTTCCTCGGTGCGACGGCCTTGTCCATGCTCACCGACGACGCCGCTTACTATGCCGTTTTCGACTACCGGCTGCATCATGGCGGGCTGCCGCTGGGCTGGGTGGCGCTGCTGGCCCAGCCCAGCGGGCTGCTGAGCCTGGTGCTGCTCGGCCTGGTCTTCCTGCTGTTTCCCGATGGCCGGCCGCCGTCCCCGCGGTGGCGGTGGGTGCTGTGGGCCTATGCCGGTATCGGCCTGGTATGGGTCACCTGGACCGCCGTCATCACGGTGGGCGCGATCATCGGCCATCACCCGCAGGTGGATCCCGACGGGCAGCTGTTCCAGCTGAGCGGCGACGACCCGGCTGCCGGGCCGTGGAACACGGCGGCCACCGCGATCTTCCTGCTGGTCGCGCTGTGCTTGGTGGCCTCGCTGGCGGGCCAGGTGGCCAGCTGGCGGCGTTCGTCGGGTGAGCGGCGCCAGCAGCTGAAGTGGCTGATGGCCGGGCTGGCGGCGATCGTGGCAGGGGCCGGGATCTCCACCGTGCCCGGCACGGGAGCGATCGGCGGGGCCTGCTACCTCGCCGGGTTGTTCCTGTTCTCGCTGTGCGTCGGCGTTGCCGTGCTGAGGTACCGGTTGTTCGACATCGACCGGGTCATCTCCCGGACGCTGGCGTACACGATCGTCACCGGCCTGCTGGTGGGGGTGTATGCGGGGATCGTGCTGCTGGCCACTGAGGTCCTCCAGATCCGCAGCACGGTGGCGGTGGCGGCGGCGACCCTGGGCGCGGCGGCGCTGTTCAACCCGCTGCGCCGCCGGGTGCAGAACATGGTGGACCGGCGGTTCAACCGGGCCCGCTACGACGCCGACCGGATCATCGCCGGATTCGCGTCCCGGCTGCAAGGCACGGTTGACCTGGAGGCCGTGCAGGTCGACCTGGCCAGTTCCGTACAGCAGACGCTGGAGCCCGCCCACATCTCGGTGTGGATCCGGGCAGGCGGCCGAGAGCAGCCCGGTCGCTGACGACCCCGACAGGCCGCGTGAGTGGACACGCCCCACAGCGCCCGCGCCCCCACAGCGCTCCGAAATTGCTTGCTTACGAGCATTTGTTTTGGTCGGAGACTTAAATTTGCGCTCTCTCCGGAGGCGGGAGCGCAGGTTCGAATCCTGCTGGGGGCGCTTGGTTTGAGCGGGCCTTTCTGGGCCTTGAGCTGCATCTTTGCGGAAATGTCCGTTGTCACGCTCGGTCACGGCGCGCCACCGGTTGCCACGCTGGGACGGTTCCCGCCCCCCTGGCGCCCCCGGGGGTCATGGCTGGTCCTGGGGCAGGGTGTGGGTCATGCGGGTGATCCAGAGACCGTCGAGGCCTTCGGCGCGGCCCGCGTAGACGCGGCGGAGCATTTCGACGCTGTGCCCGGCCCAGGCGGCGACCTGGGCGTCGGGGACGCCGGAGTCCAGCCGCCAGGTGATGCCGGAGTGGCGCAGATCGTAGGGGCGTTTCATGAGCGGTGACGCTTGCTGTTCGGGGGTGAGGGAGGCGCCCCGGACTTTCTGCCAGACCTGCCACCAGGTGGAGGTCTGGATGGGGTTGCCGCGTTCGGAGCGGAACAGGCGGCCGTCGGGGCCGGTGCCGTAGGTCTGGATGTGCTCGCGGAGCAAGGTGACGAGCTGCGGGGGGATCGGGACTTTGCGGGCGGGCCTGCGGGCTTGCGGGCTGGGCCGGCCTTTGGTGCGGCCTTTGAGGCCGCGGTGCTCGTGGACGGCGCCGTCGTCGGTGTAGGCCTTCCCGGCGGTGGGGCTGGCGTCGGCGAAGGTCAGGTGGCCCCAGCCGTGTTCGGGGAGGTGGCAGCCGGCTGTGGTGAGGGCGGCGACTTCGGAGGGGCGCATCAGGGCGTAGAACATGCAGCCGTAGAACGCTTGGAAGCGCGGCCCTTGCCGTCGGCCGATGGTGGCGCAGGCGGCGAGCATGGCGGCTACCAGTTCGGGGCTGCCGACGGCCCGGGGGTCGAGGGCCTGCGGCAGCATTGGGCACCTTGCTGGCCGCCCGGCGGTCACGTAACCCTGTCGGCTGACTCCTGCTTGCGATCTTCGTCATGGCTGTCGCGCCGGTGAACCAGTACGCAGCCCTGGACTACCGGATGCACCATGGAACGCTGCCGCTCGGCTGGCTGGCCGTGACCATCGGGGAAATGTGGCCGGTATTCCTGTTCCTGATCGCGGTGCTGCTGTGGCTGTTTCCCGACGAGCCGGCCGCCGCCGGGCGCGACATCCGGGTCAACGCCGTCGGCAGCCTGGTCACCGACCAGAGCGGGATCTGGAACATCCTGCACAGCGCGCTGTTCATTGCCGTCGTTGCCGGCTGGCTCACCTGGCTGGCCGTGCAGGTACCCCGCTACCGGCATGCCACCGGCGAGCGCCGCCAGCAGCTCAAATGGCTCTACAGCGGCGCCGTGGCCCTCGTGATCTCGGTGTTCGCGGGGGCCCTGGCCTCCGGCAGCTCCTCCGGCCTGGCGAACCTGGTCAGCAACCTGATTACCCCGCTCGGTTTCCTGGCGTTCGCCGCCTGCTTCGCGGTGGCGGTGCTGAGGTACCGGCTGTACGAGATCGACCGCATCATCAGCCGGGTGATCTCCTACGCCATCATCACGGCGGTGCTGGCCGGGACGTTCGCGGGGCTGGTGGTGCTGGCCACTGTGGTGCTCTCGTTCAAGAGCTCGGTGGCGGTGGCTGCGGCCACGCTGGCCGCTGCGGCGCTGTTCAACCCGCTGCGCAAACGGGTACAGCATGCGGTGGACCGTCGGTTCAACCGGGCACGGTACAACGCCGACCAGGCAGTAGCTGTGTTCGCCGCCCGCTTGAAAAACGCCGTCGACCTGGAGTCGGTCCGCGACGACCTGGCCGGGGTCGTGAACCAGACCCTCGAGCCCGCCCACATATCGGTGTGGATCAGCCACCGCGGCTGACGACGGTTCAGTCCCCTCGCTCGCCGGGCTCGGATAACAAGGTGCTGCCGTAGTGCCATCCGCCAGCCTGCGCCAACCAGGGTCTACGCTCCCACAGCGCTCCAAAATTGGTAGATCCGGTGCATCGGTAAAAACGGTTTGGCTTGCGCGCTCGGGCTCATATCTGGCGTTACGGCCGCACCTTGTTGTGAAGTCCGGCGTGGGGGCGTGACGTGGAGGATTGTCGCCTCGGCTCCAGTTGGTGCCGTTGAACTTGCTAAGGGTTTCGCGCTGAGCGGTAACGTTCCCGGAACGGTCCGGGCGTAGCGTACGTCCATGGCCAGGCCTGATCGGGCGGCAGAGCACCGTTTCCGGCTGGCCTCGTCGACCACCGCGCTGGTGCTGGGCGCCGTGTTCGCGCTCGTCGCGCTGGCCCTGGTGCCGCTGTCCCTGCTGGCCAGGCAGAGCCCGCAGGTGAATGGCGGAGAGGCGCTCGGCGCGGTCCCGTTCGGCGTGGTGGGCTTCGTACTGGCCCGGCGTCTGCCACGCAACCCGATCGGCTGGATTTTCCTGGCCATCGCCACCTGCCTGCTGCTCAGCATCGACAGCGGGTTCTACGCGGTGATCAGCTATCCGCTTGGCCACCATCTCCCGCTGGCCCCGGCGGCGCTGTTCTTGTACCAGCTGTGGGGTCCGGCTCTGTCCCTGTTCGCGCTGGTCGTGTTGCTGTTCCCGGACGGCGCCTTGCCCTCGCGGGCTAGCCGCGTGATCAGGTGCCTGTTCCTGGTCGTGCTGGTGGGGTTCACCGTGGCGCTGGGGGTGGCGGTATCCGGGGCGGTCGCTGGGCATCACATGCAGCTCGACTCTTTCGACGGGCTAGTGGTCATCGACCGCGCGACCGGCTGGTTCGCGCGGGCCCAGATGGTGTTCGGCGTGCTTGGCGTGCCGTTCCTGGCGTTGGGGCTGGCGCGCCAGGCCGTGGCCTGGCGGCGGTCTTCTGGTGAGCGCCGCCAGCAGCTGAAGTGGCTGGCTAGCGGCGTCCTGGTGGCCGTGGTAGCCCTCGTTTTCGGCCTGGCGTCGCCGGGAAGCGCCTCCGGCGCCGCATGGGCGTTCGCCAACGTCGTCTCGTTCGGTATCGTGGCGCTGCCTGTCTCGATCGGCGTGGCCATCTTGCGGTACCGGCTGTATGACATCGACCGGATCATCAGCCGCACGCTCGCGTACGCGATCGTGACCGGGCTGCTTGTGGGGGTGTACACGGGCCTGGTGCTGCTGGCCACTCAGGTGCTCGCGGTCAAGTCGGCGGTCGCGGTGGCGGCCTCGACCCTGGCGGCGGCAGCATTGTTCAGCCCGGTACGGCGGCGGGTGCAACTGCGGGTGGACCGGCGGTTCAACCGGGCCCGATACGACGCGGACCAGACGGTGGCCGGGTTCGCGGCGCGGCTGAAAGACACCGTGGACCTGGATTCGGTCCGTGATGACCTGGCTATTGTCGTGCGCCAGGCCCTTGAACCCGCCCACGTGTCGGTATGGATCAGCCACCGCGGCTGACGAGCTGGCAGCTCCGCTGTCACGCATGACTCTGGCCGCGGGCGCGTACTGTGGATGGATCATCGCTGGTTTGCCCGGGCAGGTTCCGTCCGGCCGGTGCCCTGGGCGGGCGGCCAGGTTCTGCTGAGTGATGCGAGGCGGCGGACGATGTTCGAGCGGTTTACCGACCGGGCGCGGCGGGTGATTGTGCTGGCGCAAGAAGAAGCCAGGATGCTTGATCACAACTACATCGGCACCGAGCACATCCTGCTCGGCCTCATCCACGAGGGCACCGGCGTCGCAGCCAAGGCGCTCGAGTCGCTGGACATCAGCCTGGGTGTGGTGCGGCACCAGGTCGAGGAGATCATCGGCCGGGGCCAGCAGACCCCCTCCGGGCACATCCCGTTCACCCCACGGGCCAAGAAGGTCCTCGAGCTGACGCAGCGCGAGGCGCAGCAGCTCGGCCACAACTACATCGGCACCGAGCACATCCTGCTCGGCCTCATCCGTGAGGGCAGCGGCGTAGCCGCTCAGGTGCTGGTCAAGCTGGGCGCCGATCTGAACCGGGTGCGCCAGCAGGTCACCCAGCTCCTGCACGGGTACCAGGCCAGGGAACCCGTATCGGCTCGATCTACCACCTCGGAACTCAGCTTGCCGGCAATGCAGGCTCGCCTTGGAGCGTTCGAGCAGCGGCTGGCAGCCATTGAGCAGCGGGTGGGCACCGGGCCTGACACCAGTGACCTCGATGAGCAGATCGAACAGAGTCCGCGGCGAGCGGCACGCCGCCGTCGACGCCCAAGAGTATGAGCAGGCTGCGGCACTGCGTGACCGGGAGAAGGAATTGCTGGCCGCCAAAGCCGCACTCCAGGAACAGTGGGCCACCATGCACCCAGCGCTGCCTGATCTGGCCGGGCGATGCCAGGAGCTCGCCGACGAGACGGAGCGGCTCCGCGCCCTGCTCCGCCAGCACGGCATCGACCCGCAGGACAAGACAGCCTGACCTAAAACCAGGTAGCGGCTCGCAGCCCGATCCCGGACCTCGCAATCTCCAGCTGGAAGAGACACGCCCCGCGGTGCCCGCGCGCCCACAGCGCTCCGAAATTGCTTGCTTGCGAGCATTTGTTTTGGTCAGAGGCTTAAATTTTGACTCTCTCCGGAGGCGGGAGGGCAGGTTCGAATCCTGCTGGGGGCGCCCCTTTCGTCCAGGCTCAAGAAGAAGCCAGAATGCTCAACCATAGCTACATCGGCACCGAACACATCCTGCTGGGCCTCATCCGCGAGAACGGCGTCGCGGCCAAGGCGCTGGAGTCGCTGGGGATCAGCCTGGACGCCGTACGACAGCAGATCGAGGAGATCATCGGCCAAGGCCTGGCGCCGCCGCCTCAGCGCATCCCGTTCACGCCCCGGGCCAAGAAGGTACTTGAGCTGTCCCTGACTCAGACGACGCGGCTCGACCAGGAGTACGTCGGCACCGAGCACATCTTGCTCGGCCTCCTCTGCGAGGGCGACGGTGTGGCCGCGCAGGTGCTGGTCAGGGAGCGCGCCGACTTTAGCCGGGTCCGCCAGCAGGTCATCCAGCTCGCCAGCGGCCAGCAGCCGGACCGCTGACCGCAAGACAAGCCAGCCTGACCCGAAACCAGGTAGCGCCTCGCAGACCGAGTAGCCTGGCTGGTGGCAGGAGCGCCTGCCGGACTCCGAGCTGCCCGCGGCCCGCGCCCGCGGCGGCGGTGAGGACAAGGGCCGCTGGTTCGCGCTGTTGATGAGTCCGGTCACTGCCGAGCGAGGCGTTCAGGGCGCGGGGCAGTATCGCCGCGAGGGACATGGCGTGACTGACGACAGCGCGTTCAAGAAGCAGATCCGAGCCCGGATGGCCGAGACCGGGGAGAATTACACCGTCGCTCGCCGGGCGGTCATCGCCGCGCGTGACCCGGCCCAGCGCTGGCCTGCGGCGCTGCGGGTGCACCTGAACCCGTACGTGGACCTGGAACTGACCTACGAGGCCGCCCGGGCCTTCGAGGCCGCTGACGAGCAAGGCCGCAAGACCATGACGAACCAGCTGCTGGCCGACCACATCGAGCTGGCCGGAGCCGGGGAGGCCGGGATCGCCGCCAGGCCGGGTCACATCGAGACGGCCGGCGCCGAACAGACCGCAGTGGCCGCTGGCGCTGAGATCGTCACACTCCCGGAACGGCGCATCGAGGAGATCGCAGCCGCGATGATCGCCGCCGCGATCCACAAGCAGATACCGCCAGCGGCCAACATCCAGTCGATTTTGGTCGGCGGGGATCTGGACCACGTTCCGGGTGGATATCCGCACCGTCCGGCCGGGCACAGCTCCCGGCAATGCGGAGATCGGCCGGCTCCGTGACGAACTCGAAGAGCTGACCGGCAAACCGGTACTGCTGAACACGCTGGGAGATCCCTCTCATCCGCAGGACAGACAGTAGAACGCTGCGTCCGGGCATCCTGCGGGCTGAGGACTGCGGCACGTCGCTGATAGGCCCGGGCGGCTTCATGGTCACGCCTGGCCCTGGCTGCGGGCGCGTACTGTGGGTGGATCAGCACTGGATTGCCCGGGCAGGCCCGTCCGGCCGACGCCATGGGCTGGCGGCCAGGTTCTGTTCAGTAGCGCGAGGCGGCGGACGATGTTCGAGCGGTTTACCGACGAGGCGCGGCGGGTTGTGGTTCTGGCTCAGGACGAGGCCAGGTTGCTCAATCACAACTACATCGGCACCGAGCACATCCTGCTCGGCCTCATCCGTGAGGGCCAAGGTGTCGCGGCCGAGGCGCTGGAGTCGCTGGGGATCAGCCTGGACGCGGTCCGGCAGCAAGTCGAGGAGATCATCGGCCGAGGCCAGGAGCCGCCGTCCGGGCACATCCCGTTCACGGCCCGGGCCAAGAAGGTGCTCGAGCTGTCGCTGCGTGAGTCGCTGCAACTTGGCCACAACCACATCGGTCCCGAGCACATCCTGCTCGGCTTGGTCCGTCAGGGCGACGGGGTGGGCACCCAGATCCTGGTCAGGTTGGGCGCCGACCTGAACCAGGTGCGCCACCAGGTCATCCAGATCATCGCCGGCCGACCGCCCCGGGAGGCCGCGCCGGGGCCCGAGGTACAGGCTCGCCTGGACGTGGCCGAGATCCGACTCGCGGTACTTGAGCACCGGGTAGGAACCGGTCCGGACACCAGTGACATGGACGAGCAGATCGCTCAGGTTCGGCGCGAGAAGGAATCCGCCGTGGACGCCAGCGACTATGAGCAGGCCGCGGCGCGACGTAATCAGGAGAAGGAACTGCTGGCGGCCAAGGCCGCGCTGCAGGAGCAGTGGGTCGCCGGGCACTCGGCGCTCCCGGTGCTGGCCGAGCAGGTCCAGCAGCTCGCCGACGAGATCGAGCGGCTCCGCGCCCTGCTCCGCGAGCACGGCATCGATCCGCAAGACAAGACCGGCTGACCTACAGCGGGCTGGACGGTGGGCGCCGGGTTGAGCCCTGGTATGGCACCGTAAGCGGGTGAGCCATGAGGCCATTACGCCTCCGGCGGCGGTCCGGGAGCTCGCCACGGGTCGCCGGGTGTGCTTGGTGTGGGAGAACGAGGATGCGCTGACCTTCGAGGTGGGTACGGGCTCCGACCGGTGCTTCGTCAAATGGGCTCCGGCCAGATCCCATCTGGACCTGACCGCGGAGGCAGCGCGCATGAGCTGGGCCGTCGACTACACCCCCGTCCCGCGGGTCCTCGGGCTGGGGGCCGACGGCGAAGGTTCCTGGCTGGTCACGGCGCCCCTGCCCGGCCGTAACGCGGTCTCGCCACGCTGGCCGTCCGATCCGCGTACCGCGGTGATGGCCATCGGGACAGGGCTCCGGGCGATGCACGATGCCCTGCCGGTCACCGGCTGCCCGTTCTCCTGGGCGGCACAGGACCGAGTTGCCGCCGCACAGCGGGCGGCCGCGGCCGGGTGGATTGACACCACGCACTGGGCTCCGGAATACCTCGAACTCGGCATCGAAGGTGCGATCATCGAGGTCCAGAACCTGCCGCCGGCGGACAAGCTGGTCGTCTGTCACGGTGACGCCTGCGCGCCGAACACGCTGATCGCCGACAACGGGCGATGGTCCGGCCACGTCGATCTCGGCGACCTCGGTGTGGCTGACCGCTGGGCCGACCTGGCCGTCGCCACCATGAGCTGCGAATGGAACTACGGGCCGGGCTGGGATCAGGTATTGCTGGACGCCTACGGAATCAAGCCGGACCCAGAACGGACCCGCTACTACCGGCTGCTCTGGGGACTCGGCTAGGTGCCGTCAGTTAGGGGCAAGCCTTTGCGGGGCGCGGGCGTGCAGGCGGCGGACTTCGGACGCTATCGCAGGCACGTCGGCCGGTTTGGTGGTATCCACGGTGATGAGCGGGCCGATGCCGACGGGCTCGTCGAACTGAGCCAGATCGGTTTCCGGGCGGCGTGCGGCCGTGGCGTGGACAGGATGCCTGGGCCTGGTGCGGTAGCGCGCGACAGCAATGTCGTGGGGGCAGGCACAGTGCACTTCGACCGGGCAGCCGCCCAGGCTCAGCAGCCTTTCCCGCTCGTAGAGACTGTGCGGCCGGAAGTTCGCCTCGATCACCGCCAGCGGGTAAGCGAGGCTGGTCTTCCCGGCGCCCGGCATCCCGGCGACGTAGACGAGCCGTCTCTTGGCGGAAAGTGTGCCACTACGATGAGGGCCTTCACGGCGGGTAGACTGCCCGGATCGGACGCCCCAGGGAGTTTAAATGACGCAGTTTGAGCACCTACGACCGTTCTCCGCTAATGGCACGCTGAAGCTATCTGATGTCGGCAGGATTGCCGACAGCTTGAAGCGAGGTTCGCTGGCCGTATTGCCGACCGAGACGGGATATATGCTCGCTGCCTTGGCTACGTCACTGCCGGCGGTTGAGAAAGTATTCACGGCTAAGGGACGGGGCGCGGCTAAGGTGATGCATATTGCTTGTGCATCGCTCAGGATGGCGGCGACGGTTGGTGAGCTAAATGAGCCCGCGCTCAGGCTGCTGGGCGAACTGACGCCCGGGCCGACCACAGTAATAGTTAAGAAGACGGCCATGGTTCCCGACACTTTGGTGAGCATCAACGGCACCGTGGGCATCAGGATTCCGGACCATCCGGCGACCTTGCAGGTTATCGAGGAGGTAGGGGCTCCCCTGACCGCCACTAGCCTGAACGTTACCGGGGCCGGCGGCGTCCATCGGCAGGCTGGACATTCAATTCATGGACTGGCCAGACGATGAAGTGGTCTATGTCGTGGAAGACGACAGCCGCATCGTATTCGATACCGCCTCCACCCTGGTCCGGGTCTCCGGTGACGATATCGAGGTACTGCGAAAGGGCCCGGTGCCGGAGTCAGAAATCCGCCGCATAGCGAGCCTTACGGGTTACCTCGAGGTCGCGGACCGGACTTAAGACTCTTTAGCGCTGGATAGCAAGTCAGCGGGTTTGCGCTCGTGCGGCTTGAGATTTGCGCACTAAATCTTAATCAGGGCGGACGAAGGGAAGAGGAGCGTCTCGCGGATGTTCTCGCCGGTAAGCGTCATCAGCAGGCGGTCGATGCCCATGCAACGATCCCGACCCGCCGCGCTGAGGGGGCGCGCGGCGGGTACTAGCGTTAGCCACGATGAACACTCCTGTATCGCCCAACGCGAGCCTGTTTCTCGTCGTCGGGTACGACGGATCCCCGCCGGCCAGCCGGGCGCTCGACAGCGCCATCGGCCTGATGCGCGGGAGCAGTGGCCAGATCCACATCGTGTACGTCGCTCACCTGCCGAGCATCGATGTCATGTCGGCTGATGCCATCGCCGAGATGGACGTCAGCTTCGACGAGATCGAGAGGGACCTGCGCGCCGCGGCCAGCAAGCAGATGGCGGGACGCGAGGAGCGCTGGCGGTTCGAGCGGGGCCAGGGATCGATCACCGAGCAGCCGACGGCCGCGGCCACGCGCCTGCGGGACGAGCACCCGGACGACAACGTGGCGATCGTGGTCGGGAGCTCGTCCAGCGCCGCGCACCGCTTGATCGGCTCGGTGGCGGTCAGCTTGGCCCGGCACTCCCCCGTGCCGCTCGTCATCGTGCCCTAGGGCGCCGAGCTTCATTGTTGTGGACCGTTACCGTCGTCAGAACGAGGTAGCGGTCCACGATCACCAAGCCCACGGCGCCCGGCTGCCCTGCTGGCCCATGATCGTGGGTCAAAACTAGCGCTCTGGCAGTAGTAACGACCCACGATCATGGGGGAGCCCGGCGGAGGGCTAGGGCGACTAGGGCCAGGCCGGCCAGGGCGATGATCGGGCCGGCCACGGCCCAGGTGGTGGTGCTGGACATGAAGCTGCCGCCGATGACGCCGACGCCTTGCAGGGTGAAGACGACTCCGGCCAGGGTGATCAGGGATCCCGCCGCAGCGAGCAGGATCCGGGTCAGCATGCTCGTGAGCTTATTAGTTCGGCAGGACGCCTTGCTCGTAGGCCCACAGCTGGTGCGAGTAGGACGAGCTGGTGCTGGCGACCAGCGACGTGGTGAACAGTGCGGTGCCCGGCGACACGGTGGTCAGTGCGTCCGGGTGCTGGGCGTTGCCGTTGGTGGTGGCCGCGCTGATCAGCTCGTTGTAGGTGCTGTTGCCGACCTTCTCCGGAACGAAGATCCAGATGGTCTTGGCGGTCGCGCCACACGGCTGGAGGGTCACCGGGGTGCCGGTAGCGGGGGTTCCCGCCGTGCCCAGGCACAAGTTGCTGGGCGAGCCGCCCGGCGCGTACTGGATCTCGTACACGTTCTGGCTGCCGTAGAGCGTGTTCAGCCCCTTGGACACCAGACCCGCGTTGTAGAAGTCGCTCAGCGTGCCCAAGGCGTTGATGCCGAAGTCCTCGCCCTTGCTGGTCCCGGTGGCCTTGGCCAGGGTGAGCGACCGGCCGACCTGGGCGGCCTGATTCGGCGTGTCGAGGACGTAACCGGTTCCCGACGCGTGGCTGTAGAAATCGGAGCAGATCGCGCCGCACTTGGGGGTGGCCGCATTGGCGGTCAGGGTCCCGGCGGCACCGACGCCGGCGATAACGGTCAGCGTTGTGGCCGCAGTGACAAGCTTGCTCTTGATGGACATCTGACTCCTCCCGATGCGGCAATGTAGCGGAAAAACCGAGCTGTTGGTAAGGGTTCTGGCGCCGTCGCGGGCCATGATCTCGGCCACGTCACCCGTTTCGGGCGCGATGAGCGGATTTGGCGGCGGCGCGCTGGCGTGGTGGTACGCCATCGAGCCGCCGCGCTCGGCTAGGCGGCGGCCTGTTCTGCGCCACCGGCGGGCCGGGCCGCAGTACGGTCAGCGCGAGCGGATGCTGGAAGTTGCTGTTGGTCGCCCCGCTGATCAGCTGATAGGTCGTGCTGTACCCGGCGTCGCTACCCGGTTAAGGATCCACAATGTGCGGGCGTTCACGCCGCAGGGCAGGAGAATGACCTCCTGCTCCAGCAGGAAGCCGGTACTGACGCCCAGGCACCGGCCGGTAGGCGCCCCGTAGGGCGCGAAGAGGAATTCGT
The DNA here is from genome assembly GCA_963787645.1 of uncultured Actinomycetes bacterium. Taxonomy (GTDB): domain Bacteria; phylum Actinomycetota; class Actinomycetes; order Streptosporangiales; family Streptosporangiaceae; genus Palsa-504. The sequence goes on from CAWBDS010000011.1 coordinate 878,307, forward strand.
ACGTGAAGTCGTTCACCGATCCGGCTGGGCATCGGGGTGCACGGCCGGGGCGTGCTGAGCACCGCGATGAGCATCGTGTTCGAGGCCGACCTGAGCCGGGAGCTTCGGGGGCGGGGCGTGGTGCTGTACCACATGCGGAGCTCGGGTGGTGGCCTGGCGGTCAAGGCAGGCACCCCAAGCGGCAGCCCTGGAACACGCGTTGCGGACAGTGTTCGACGCATGAGCCACCGACCGGGGCTGGGGGCGACGGCCGGTGTGGGGAGTCAGCTGGGGGCTAGCTGGCTGAGGAGCAGGACTTCGGCTAGGCAGGCGCGTTGGAAGGTGAGCAGGTGGAGGCTCTCGTTGGCGCCGTGGGCGCGGGCGTCGGGTTCTTCGACGCCGGTGATGAGGATCTCGGCGTCCGGGAAGCGCTCGGCGTAGGCGGTCACGAACGGGATCGAGCCGCCGACGCCGATGTCCAGGGCGGACTGGCCCCAGGCTTGGGTCAGGGCCTGGCGGGCGGCCTGGTAGGCCTGGCCGCCGGTCTGGACGCGGAACGGGGCGGCGGTAGCGCTGGAGGTCACGGTGACCTGTGCGCCCCACGGGGCGTGGGTCCGCAGGTGGGCCTTGACCGCCTCGCAAGCCCGGTCGGCGTCGTCGCCAGGGGCCACCCGCAGGCTGACCTTGGCCCGGGCCACCGGCTGCAGCGTGTTGGAGGCGTCCTTGGTGGCGGGCGCGTCCAGGGCGATGACGGTGATCGAGGGCGCGGCCCACAGCCGGTCGGTGAGGCTGCCGGTGCCGATCAGCTGCACCTCGTCGAGCAGGCCGGCGTCGGCGCGCAGCGCGGCCTCGGTCAAGTCGACCGGGTCGGCGGTACCGCGGTGCAGGCCGGCCACGGCCACGTCGCCCTGCTCGTCGTGCAGGGTGGCCAGCAGCCGGCACAGCGCGGTGAGCGCGTCGGGCACCGGCCCGCCGAACAGCCCGCTGTGCACCGCGTGGTCCAGCGTGCGCAACTCGACGGTGATGGTGGCCCCGCCGCGCAGGCTGGTGGTCAGCGACGGCACGTCGGCGGTCCAGTTCACCGCGTCGGCGAACACCACCACGTCGGCGGCCAGCCGGTCGGCGAACGTGTCGAGGAACGGGATCAGGGTGGGCGAGCCGATCTCCTCCTCGCCCTCGATGAGCACGGTCACGCCGACGGGCAGGTCGGCACCGAAGACGCGCAGCGCGGCCAGGTGCACGGCGATGCCCGCCTTGTCGTCGGCGGCGCCCCGGCCGAACAGGCGGCCGTCGGTCTGGGTGGGCTGGAACGGCTCGGTGTTCCAGTTGGCCGGGTCGCCGGGGGGCTGCACGTCGTGGTGGGCGTAGAGCAGGACGGTGGGGGCGCCGGGCGGGGCCGGGCGGCGGGCGACCACGGCCGGCTGGCCGCCGGGCACGGACAGGATCTCGACCTCGGGCAGGCCGGCCGCGGACAGCAGAGCCGCGACCAGGGTCGCCGAATCGCGCAGGTGGGGGGCGGCGGCCGGGTCGGCGGACACCGACGGAATGCGGACCAGGCGCTCCAGGTCGGCGCGGACGGAGGGGAGGACCTGCTGCACGGCGTCGTCGAGGGTCATGCTTGGGACGCTACCGCAGGCCCGGCCGGGGCGGCCGGGGTGGTGGGGGCGGGCGGTCAGGCGGGGACGGTGGGACTGGTGGGACTGGTGGGACGTGGACGGTCAGGCGGCGTACAGGCGTAGGTCGGTGGCGAAGCGCTGGGCGATGACGGACGCTTCGGCCAGGTCGGGGTGGCGGATGATGACCATGCCGTCGCCGATCAGGGTGGCTCGCCAGTCCCGGCGCGGGGCGCCGATGGGCAGCAGGTCGATCGCGACCACGTGCTCGCCGTATTCGGCCAGCAGGGCATCCAGGCCCGCTACGTCGACGATCCGGCCGGCCCCGCTGGCCCGCTTGAAGATGCTGGCCGCGTTGTAGTGCCGGACGACCGGCTGGGAGATCCGGCCGTGGGTGACCGCTTCGGCCCAGCCGGTGAACAAATCGGCGTCGGTGGCGTAATTCATCACGTCGACGGTGCGCGCGCCCGGCGGGCGGGCGCCGATCTCGCCGAACACCACCTCGCCGTCGGCCTTGCGGTACCACTCCATGTGGGTGAAGCCGTCCCGGAACCCCAGCGCGCCGATCACGGCCTGGCCCAGCTGGCGGCCGCCGGCCAGGCCCGGGGCGTCCAGGTCGCGCAGGGCCAGGGTGACCGGGCTGATCCACTCGTGCATCTTGGTCAGCAGCGGGCGCGGATGGTACTGGCAGATGTTCTCGACCAGGATCTGCCCGCCCGCGCAGATCGTGTCGTAGGTGAACTCCTCCCCGTCGACGAACTCCTCGACGCTGACCAGCGGCACGTGCCGGATCATGGGCAGGACCGAGTCGAGCTCGGCGGCCGAGTCGGCGCGGTAGGTGTCGGCCGAACCCGCGCCGTCGATCGGCTTGACGATCAGCGGGTAGCCGACCCGTTCGGCGGCGGCCCAGACCTCGGCCACCGAGGTCGCCGCGACGTGCCACGGGGTGCGCAGGCCGGCCGCGTCGAGCAGCTGCTTCATCCGCTCCTTGTCCCGGAACGGGATGGTCTGCTCCACGGTCAGCCCGGGCAGCCCGAGCGTCTCGCGCACACGGGCGGCCAGCACCATGTACGGCTCCCACAGGCACTCGACCGAGTCCAGCTGGACCTGGCGGGAAAGGTCGCGGACCAGGTTCACCACGTGGTCCTCGGCGGCCAGCGAGCCGGTGTGGACGTAGTGGGCGAGCGCGTCGCGGGCGGTGGCGGGCAGCGCGTCGGCCGGCTGGTCGCCCAGGCCGATCACGGTGGCGCCGGCCTGGGCCAGGCCCCGGGTGAAGAACGCCATTTCCGCCGGGTAGCCGGGCGAGATCATCAGTACGTTCACGGTCATCAAGGTCCCAGCTCGACGCGGACGGCGGTCAGCAGTTCCTTGAGCGCGGCGGTGACCGAAGCGGTCTGGCGGTCCCGGATGGTGATGTAGCCGTCGCCCTCGTAGCTGCCCGAGGAGGCCTGGCCGGGCGTGGGCAGCCGCGAGTCGACCACCAGGTCGGCGACCCAGGAGGGCAGCCGGTCCAGGCCGTGCACCGCGCGGACCTGGCCCGCGCCCTGACCGCGCAGGTAAACCGTGCCCGCCGCCCACTGCCGCACCGGCGGGGAGAACGTGCCGTCCATCATGAGCTGAGCCCAGGCCCGGTACAGGTCGAAGTCGTGGGCGTAGCACAGCATCGAGGTGATCTGGGCGCCCGGCGGGCGGGCCCCGACCTCGGACACGGCCACCGAGCCGTCCGGCCGCCGGAACCATTCCATGTGGGTGAGCCCGGTGCGCAGCCCCAGCGCCCGCAGGGCGACCGGCGCGACTCGTTTTATCGGGGCGTACTCCGGGCCGTCGATGTCGCGGGGCAGCAGCACGACCCACTGCATCCACGGATTGCGCAGCACCTCCAGCGGGGTGGGCAGGTAGTTCGAGATCGAGTCCCAGACGATCTCGCCGTCCACCAGCACGCTGTCGTAGGAGCCTTCCTCCCCGGTCAGGAACTCCTCCAGCAGCGCGGGCTGGTCCGGGGTCGGCGGGGCCACCTCCAGCCACGCGTGCAGGTCGCCGGGATCATCGAGGCGGAACGTGCTCTTGGCCCCGGCCCCGGCGGGCGGCTTGACCACCAGCGGGAAGCCCACGTCGGCGGCGAAGCTGGTCGCGTCGGCCGCCGACTGGGCCAGCCGGTGCCGGGCACAGGGCACGCCCGCGGCCCGCAGCACGGTCTTCATCTGGTCCTTGTCCCGGAAGTTGCGGGCCGTGACGGCGTCCATGCCGGGGATGCCCAGGTGCTCGCGGACCTGGGCCAGCGGCACCTGAAGCTGCTCCAGCACGGCCAGCAGGCACTGCACCGGGCCGAGCTGCCCGGCCAGCCCCTCGACCGCCCAGGCGATCTGCCCGGCGTCCAGCGGGTCGTCGACCCGCCAGTGCCCGGCCAGCCGGTCCTTCAGGGCGGGCGGCAGCTGGTCCGCGGACTGGGTGGTGATCAGGGCCAGCCGGGTGTCCGGCAGGCCCGCGGCCGCCTCGACGAACCGCGTGGTGGTATCGAGCAGGTAGGGCGCGACGAAACCGGCGGTCAGCATGGGGCAAGGCTAACCGCCGGGCAGCGGCGGGCGCGGCCGGGGCGCGGTCGGATCTTCGTGCGGGCCGTCGGACTGGCTGGCGGTGAGCTGGGCGACGCGCTGGTCTAGCTGCTCCACCAGACGCCGGACAGCGTCGATCTCGGTGAGCAGCTGGTTGGCCACGGTGGTCATCCGGCTGTCGGCGTGATCCAGGCGGCCCTGGGTCTTGCGTTCGTCCAGCCGGATCTGGTCCCGGTCCTGGCGGACCTCGCCGACGATGGCCTGCAGCTGCCCCCTTAGCTCCGCGGCGGTCCCGGTGAGCTGGCCGGCCACCCCGTCGATCATCGGCTCGGTGTACCGCCTGGTCCGCGGGCCCAGGGTGACCGTCACGTACAGCACGCAGGCGGCCACCACCAAGGTGGCTGCGGCCAGCACGATCTCCATCGTCATGATGTCCCTTCGATCACGGTGGGCCGCTCAGCTCGCGGGTGGTGATGACAACCGCCAGGACGGCCAGGGCCACGGCGAGCACCGCGACCCCGCCGATGATCCAGTCCCGCACCGGCCGGCCCGGGCCGGTGGCCACGTGCCACAGCCGGACCGCGCCGGTGGCGCTCGCGCCGGCCAGCTGGCCGGCCGCGCCGAACGCGACGCCGGTCACCGCGCTGCCCGCCTGCAGCGGGGTGCCCACCTGGCGCCCGGTGGCCGGATCCCAGAGCCGGATCGTACCGTCGCGGTAGGCGGCGGCCAGCCGGGTGCTGTCCCGGCTGAACGCCACGCTGGTCACCGGCCCGGACCCGGCCCGCAGCGCCGGCCCGGCGGGCTGGCCGGTCGCCACCCGCCACAAGGTGACCGTGCCGTCGGCCCCGGCGGCGGCCAGGAACGTCCCGTCCGGGCTGAACGTGATCGCGTTGACCGCGGACCCGGCCTGCAGCGCCGACCCGCTGGGCTGCGAGCTGACCGGATTCCACAGCCCGATGGCGCCGTTGCCGTAGGCCACGGCCAGCAGCTGGCCGTCCGGGCTGAACGCCACCCCGGTCACCCCGCCGCCGGACCCCGACACCGACCGCAGCAGCGGGCCGTAGGCCTGACCGGTGGCCGCCGTCCACAGCGTGACCGCGCCATCGGTTCCGCCGGCGGCCAGCAGCGTGCCGTCGGGGCTGAACGCGACCGAGGTCGCGTCGGTTTCGGCCTGCAGCGCCGCCCCGAACGGCTGCCCGGTGGCCACCTGCCACTGCCGGACGGTGCCGTCGGCCCCGGCGCTGGCCACCAGCGTGCCGTCCGGGCTGAACGCCACCCCGGTTTCCGCGCCCGACCCGGCGCGCAGTACCGGGCCGTGGAGCTGGCCGGTGCCGGCCACCCACAGCCGCACCGTGCCGTCGCCGTAGGCGGCGGCCAGCAGCGTGCCGTCCGGGCTGAACGCCACGGCGGTGGCCCCCGCGACGGGCGGGGACGCGGCCCTGGCCGACCCGGCCAGGATGGCCACGGGGGCCAGGGCGAACAGGGCCGCGATCACTATGCGTTGCCAGCCCCGGCTACGGCAGTGAGCGGTAACGGCCATGCCCTGATGAGACCACGGACCGTGCCCGCTGGCGAGCCCCGGCCACTCACCGCAGCTCATAGCGTGGGCCGGCGGCTGGCGGGTGGTCCGTTCGGTCAAAAATAAATGGGCCGAACGGGCCGTGGCGCTTGGGTCGGTCACTGGTGCGAGCGCCGCCTGGTTACCATTCGAGGCATGAATGTGGTCTTCGTCGAGCCGTTTTTTCCGCGGAACCAGCGGGAGTTCGTCCGGGCGCTGGCCCAGGCGGGCGCGACCGTGATCGGGATCGGGGAGTATTCCCTGGGCATCATGGACAACGACCTGAAGGGCTGGCTGCACCACTACGAGCAGGTGCCGTCGGTCACCGACGTCGAGGCCATGACCCGCGCGGTCCGCTGGGTGCAGGACCGGCTGTGGGCGGACCGGCTGGAGGCCACCGTCGAGGCGCACATCATGTCCACCGCGCAGGTGCGTGAGGCGTGCACGATCCCCGGGACTTCGGTGCATACGGCCTGGCTGTGCCGGGACAAGCCGTCGATGAAGGAGGCGCTGCGGGCGGCCGGGGTGCCGACCGCCGCGTCGGCCGGGGTGTCGTCGGCGGCCGCGGCGCGGGAGTTCGCCGCCGAGGCCGGATACCCGCTGATCCTCAAGCCGCGCAGCGGCGCCGGGGCGTCGGGCACCGTGCGGGTCGATGACGATGCGGCCCTCGACCACGCCCTGGGGGTGTTCGGCGGCCAGGGGGTGGACTCCATCGCGGTGGAGGAGTTCATCGAGGGGCACGAGGGGTTCTACGACACGATCTCGGTCGACGGGCGGGTGGCGGTGGACTTCGTCTCGCACTACTTCCCGAACGTGCTGGAGGCGATGCGGACCCGGTGGATCTCGCCGGAGTTCATCTCGACCAACCGGATCGATTCGGCGCCGGAGTACGCCGAGCTGCGGGAGATGGGGCAGCGGGTCATCGACGCGCTGGGCATCGGGACGTCGGCCACGCACATGGAGTGGTTCTTCGGGCCCAAGGGGCTCAAGTTCTCCGAGATCGGGTGCCGGCCACCGGGGGTGGGGGCCTGGGACCTGTACTCGGCGGGCAACGACATGGACCTGTACCGGGCCTGGGCGGACGCGATCGTGCACGGTTCCGTTGGCGCTTCGCCGTCACGGCAGTTCGCCAGCGGGATCGTGGCCCTGCGGCCGTCGCAGGACGGGACGATCAGCGGGTACAGCGGGGTGGACGAGCTGCAGGGGCAGTTCGGCGAGTGGGTCATCGACGCGCACCTGCCCTCGCCGGGCACGCCTACCCAGGGCGTGGAGGCGGGCTACATGGCCAACGCGTACGTGCGGATGCGCCACCCGGACTACGACGTGCTGCACGACATGCTGGACACGGTGGGGCGCACCCTGCACGTCTACGCGTCGTGAGAGCGATCCTGCTGGGCCCGCAGCGCCGCCCGGCGCTGGAGCCGGTGGTGCGGGCCTTGGCCAGCCCGGGGCCGTTCGCGACGGTCACGGCCGGCTGGCAGGAGCGGGAGCCGGACGACGGGGAGCTTTCCGCGTTGCTGGGCGGGCAGGCGGTGAACCTGTCGCTGTACGCGCGCTGGCTGGACGTGCAGGACCGGGACCCGGAGTACGCGGCGGCCGCGCGGGAGCTGGACGCGATCCTGGCTGAGCTGGCTGAACTGTACCTGCTGCGGCTGGACTACGCGCTGCAGGCGGTGTACGCGGTGCAGCACCAGACGTCCGGCCCGGCCCTGGCCGAGACGATCGCGGCGGTCCGGGAGCTGGACGCTGCTCATCTGGCCCGGGTCAACGAGGTGCGCGGGGAGTTCTTCGACCGGCTGCGGCCGCACGAACGGCCGGTGATCGCTGCGCACCGGACCTCGGTGGCCTCGGCGCTGGACGGGGTCGCGGCCCTGCTGGTGGCCGGGGGGCACGTGGGGGTGCTGGCCGAGGTGCTGCACCTGTTCAACGTGGCCGCCGCGCTGCGCTCTCCGGTGGTGGCCTGGTCGGCGGGGGCGATGGCGCTGGCCGACCGGATCGTGCTGTTCGGGGACCGCTCGCCGCAGGGTCCCGGGCATCCCGAGGTGTACGGCAGCGGGCTGAGCGTGGTGCGCAACGTGGTCCTGCTGCCGCACGCCAAGGCCCGGCTGCTGCTGGACGACGCGCCGCGGATGGCGGTGTTCGCGCGGCGGTTCGCGCCCCAGGTTTGCGTCTTGCTGGAGGCCGGGACGCGGGTGGAGCTGTCCGATGGCAGGCTGCCGCCGGGCGCGCGGGTGCTGGGCGAGGACGGGCACGTGCTGGTGCTGAGCGAGGCGGCGTGAGTCCCGCTGATGTGGCCGTGGCCTCCGGCCGCAAGCTGGCCATCAACCGGCTGCGGGAGCGGCGGCCGATCGACGCCAAGACCGTCGACCGGTTCCTGGCCCGCCACGAGGTGCCGATCGTCGAGGGGCCGCGCTGCACGTTCCTGTTCCGGGGCGAGGCGGACGAGGTCTTCGTGGTGCACCGGATCCTCGGGCTGCCCGATCACCTGCCCATGCGCCAGCTGCGCGGGACTGACCTGTGGTACGCGGTGCTGGAGCTGCCGTTCGGTTCCCGGGTCGAGTATCAGCTCGAGGTGGTGCGCGGCGGGCAGCGTGCGCGGTTCAACGACCCGATGAACCCGCGGCTGGCGCGCAGCCCGGTGGGCGATTCCTCGGTGTGCTACGCGGACGGGTACGTGGTGCCGGACTGGACCGTGTTCGACCCCGAGGCCCGGCCGGGGACGCTGGTGGACATCGCGGTGCCGAGCCGCGCGCTGCGGCGCGAGGACCGGGTGAGCGTGTACCTGCCGGCCAGGTTCCGGCGGTCGGCCCGGTATCCGCTGCTGATCGTGCACGACGGCAGCGACTACCTCGAGTACGCGGCGGCCAAGACGGTGCTGGACAACCTGATCCACCGGCTCGACGTGGCCGACGTGATCGTGGCGTTCGTGAATCCCTGGGACCGGCTGACCGAGTACGCCAACTCCGCGGCGCACGCCCGGTACCTGACCGCCGAGCTGCTGCCGCGGCTTTCGGCCGAGCTGCCGCTGGACGACCGGCCGGGCGGGCGGTGCTTGATGGGCGCGAGCTTCGGGGCGGTCGCGGCGCTGTCCACCGCGTACCGGTACCCGGAGACCTACGGGTCGCTGCTGGTGCAGTCCGGGTCGTTCGTGTTCACCGACATCGGCAACAACCACGGCGGCGGGCCGGTGTTCGATCCGGTGGTCAAGTTCATCAACCGCTACCGGGGGGCGCCGCGGCGAGTGGCCGACCGGATGTTCATCAGCTGCGGGGTGTACGAGCCGCTGATCGTGCCGAACCGGTCCATGGTGCCGGTGTTCGAGAGCGCCGGGATGACGGTCCGGTACGTCGAGGCGCGCGACGGGCACAGCTGGGAGAACTGGCGTGACCGGCTGCGGGCCGGGCTGTCCTGGATCTTCCCGGGTGCGCAGAAGTTCTACTACGAGTTATCGGGTGGTCTTTGTGGCTGATGACCTGAAGGTTCGCGAGCGGTGGTACTCGTCGCGGCTGGAGCAGCCGGTGACGGTGGTGCGGTGGGGGGTGTTCGGCCAGCCGGTGCTGGTGTTCCCGTCGGCGGGCGGGGACGCCGAGGAGATCGAGCGCAACGGCCTGGTCGACGCGTGCGGCCCGCTGCTGGCCGAGGGCCGGATCAAGCTGTACTCGGTGGACAGCGTGGCCGGGCAGGCCATGGTGACCAAGACCGGCTCGCTCGAGCACCGGATGTGGCTGCTCAACCAGTTCCAGGAGTGCGTCCGGTGGGAGGTGCTGCCCGCGGTCTGGGCCGACCTGGGGCACTCCATGGATGTCATTGTTACCGGCGCCTCGATCGGCGCGTTCAACGCGGTGGCCGTGCTGTGCCGGTATCCGGACGTGACCGGTGCGGCGGTCGGGATGAGCGGCAGCTACCGGATCGAGCGGTTCTACGACGAGGCGTGGAGCCAGGATCTGTACTACGCCGCGCCGTTGCAGTTCGTGCCCGGGCTTTCGGGAGCGCAGCTGGATACCTTGCGGTCGCGGAAGGTTTTGCTGGCTTCCGGCGAGGGCGAGTGGGAGGACGTGGGCGAGTCCTGGCGGATGGCCAAGGTGCTGGGGGCCCAGGGCATCCCGAACCGGGTGGACAACTGGGGCCCGGGCTGGGCGCACCAGTGGCCCACGTGGCGGGCCATGCTGCCGCAGTACCTGAACGAGCTGGTGCCGTCCTAAGCTTCGCGTTCTTCTTCGATGATCTCGGCGCACAGGGTCAGGCATGCTTCGCAGATGACGGCGCTGGCCGAGGTCCGCTGCGCGGTGGCCTCGGGCACGATGGCCAGCTGCTCGACCTGGACGCGAGTCTTGCCGCAGAAGGAGCACCGGACCCCGGCCTGTTCGGCGGGCACGGCATCCAGGGTGCCGAACTCGGTGTCGGCGGGGTCACCGGAGCCGATCACGGTCGGGGCCAGGGCCACGCATTCGTCGCAGATGTACACGCCCGGGCCGGCGATCAGCTTGCGCACCGTCTTCTGCGCCTTGCCGCAGAACGTGCAGGCCAGGTGTCGTCGCTGGTCCGGCCGGGCGGCGGCCGGCGGGCCCAGCGGCGGGAGCCGCCGGCCTCCTCGACGATCTGGTGCACGCGCTGGTGGCTGAGGCCCAGGCTGGCGGCCAGTTCGCGCAGGGACGAGCCGTGCAGGTGTAGGCGCCGGACGGCGCGGTAGAAGTCGGCGCGGGCTACCTCGGCGTCGCGTTCGGCGTCGATCAGCCGCTCCTGGGCCTGGCGCGCCTCGGCCAGCAGCTCAGTGTTCATGTCGTCTACTGTAACTAGACAGCAGCCGGCGGGGTGTACGACCACTGGCCTGCGTAAGGTGGAAGCGATGGTGGCGAGCTTGGGTGACGACGCTTTGGGTGACGACGCTTTGGGTGACACGGCTTTGGGTGACACGGGCGGGCGGCACCGGTTCGTGGTCGTTTCCAGCCGGCTGCCGGTGGACCGGACCGAGGGGCCCGACGGCGAGGGCGAGTGGCGGCCCAGTCCGGGCGGCCTGGTCAGCGCGCTGGAACCGGTCATGCGCGAGTCGGGCGGGGTATGGATCGGCTGGTCCGGCGACGCCGGGCCCGCGCCCGGCTCCTTCACGGTTAATGACCTGGACCTAGTCGGCATCGGCCTGACCGCGGAGCAGGTCAGGGACTACTACGAGGGCTTCTGCAACGCTACGCTGTGGCCGCTGTACCACGACGTCATCGCCCCGCCGGAGTTCCACCGCCGGTGGTGGGACGCGTACGTGACCGTGAACCGGTCGTTCGCGCAGGCCGCGGTGGAGCAGGCGGCGCCCGGGGCCACGATCTGGGTGCACGACTACCAGCTGCAGCTGGTCCCGGCGATGGTTCGCGAGCAGCGCGAGGACGTGCGGATCGGTTTCTTCAACCACATCCCGTTCCCCGGCTATGAGATCTTCGCCCAGCTCCCCTGGCGCCGGCAGGTGGTCAACGGGCTGCTCGGCGCGGATCTGCTGGGCTTCCAGCGCCGGGGCGACGCGACGAACTTCCTGCGGGCCTGCCGCCGGGCCGCGGGCCTGCCCACCCGGGGGACGACGGTCCGGGCCGGCGACCGCGAGGTCCGGGCGGAGGCGTTCCCGATCTCGATTGACGCCGCGGCCCTGGAGCAGATCGCCCGCCGGGAGACCGTCCGCAAGCGCGCCGCCGATATCCGGCTGGCCCTGGACGAGCCGGACACGGTACTGCTCGGCATCGACCGGCTCGACTACACCAAGGGCATCCCGGTCCGGCTGCGCGCGTACGGCGAGCTGCTGCGCGAGGGACGGCTCGGCCCGCGGGTGGCGCTGGTCCAGGTGGCCAGCCCCAGCCGGGAACGGGTCGGGGCCTACCGGATGCTGCGCGACGAGGTCGAGCAGTCGGTGAGCCGGATCAACGGCGAGTACGCCGAGGTCGGCACCACGCCCGTGCAGTACCTGCACCAGGCCCACCCGCGGGAGGAGATGGCCGCGCTGTACCTGGCCGCCGACGTCATGCTGGTCACCTCGCTGCGCGACGGCATGAACCTGGTGGCCAAGGAGTACGTGGCCTGCCGCTCCGACGAGAGCGGCGCCCTGGTGCTGAGCGAGTTCACCGGCGCGGCCGACGAGCTGACCGGCGCGTTCCTGGTCAACCCGCATGACATCGAGGGCCTGAAGGACGCCATCGTGCGCGCGGCCACGATCAGCCGCGGCGAGGCGCGGCGCCGGATGCGGCTGATGCGCCGGCGGGTGCACGAGCACGACGTGGCGTACTGGGCCAGGAGCTTCCTAGGCACCCTGGCCCAGGCACCCGGGAGGTTCTAGACTTCGCTGTTCTGATCCGACGCGCCCTGCTCGCGGCGCAGGCCGGCGAAGTCCTCGGGCTCGATCGGCCGGCTCCGGACCGGGAGTGCTGGTGCCGGGCCCGGCTCGATCGAGCTGATCCGGGCCGCGGCCGCGCCCAGCGCCCGCAGCCGTTCCGGGTCGGGCTCAGGCGGGGATCCCGCTGGTTCCCGGCATCCGGGTGGTGAGCATCAGCCCGTGTCCGGTCCGCTCCGCGAGGTCGTAGCCGAGGCGCAGGCCGCGCAGGACCGTGACTGCCGTCCCCAGGACCGCCGACGCCCAGTCCAGTACGTCCGCATCCGGCGAGGCCATGACCGTGAGGCTAGCCTGGTCAGCCGGCTAGGAGCGCCTGGGTCGGGGACAGGCGCGCGGCGCGGACGGCGGGCAGCAGCCCGGCCAGAGCGCCGATGATGACCGCCGCGGCCAGGCCGCCCGCCCAGGCTTGCGGCGGGATGACGACGCTCTCGCCGTGGCCGCGGGCGTAGGCGGCGGTGGCGGCCGCGCCCAGGGCGACGCCGACGACGCCGCCGATCACGGACAGCAGAACGGCCTCGGCCAGGAACTGGGCGCGATCTGGCCGCGGGTGGCACCGAGCGCGCGGCGCAGCCCGATCTCGGAGCGGCGTTCCAGTACCGAGATGACCATGATGTTGGCCACCCCGATCGCCCCGACCAGCAGCGCGACCGCGCCCAGTCCGAGGAACAAGGCGTCGAGCGCGCCCGCGGCGTCGGCCCGGGCGGTGAGCGCGGTCGACGGCTGCGAGACGTTGACCTGGCCGGGGCTTTCCGGGTCGGCCTGCGGGCCGAGCAGGGCGCCGAGCACCGTGACCGGCTCGCGGGCGGTCGCCGCGTTCAGGAACCGGCCCTGCGCCAGGCTGGTGCCCGCCACCGCGGGCAGGTTCAAGGTGGCCGCATCGACGCTGAGGGCGTTGGTCTGGATCGCGGGGATGTAGGGGGACTTGTAGGCGTCGACGCCGCCGACGGTGCCGGTGTCCTGCACCGCGGCGACCCCGGGCAGCCGGGCGATCATGCCGGGTGCGGCTTGGGGCAGTTCGGCGGTGGCGCCCGCCAGGGACTGCCCGTCGGTGACGGTGAGCAGGTTGGTGCCCAGCCGGGTGATCTCGGCCAGCAGCGCGGCCTGAGAGGAGGCGGCCAGGCCGAGCACGGCCACGATCGCCGCGACCCCGATCGCGATGCCCAGCGCCGACAGCCCGGCGCGCAGCTTGCGGGTCCGCAGCCCGAGGCTGGCCAGGGCGGCCAGGTCCCCGGGGCGCAGCCGGACCGCGGTCACGAGCGTCCTTCCCGCGTGGGCGCCGGACCGGTGTCGGCGATGATGTGCCCGTCGAGCATCTCGATGCGCCGCCGCGTGCGGGCGGCGACCGCGTGGTCACTAGGGCACCATCCTTAGCAGGGGTACCGATACGGTGCTCTTTGTAGGGACTCGGCGGGAGCCGGGGTGACGGCCTGGTGTGGTCGCCCGTGAAGGGCCTTCATGACACTGCCGCCTCCGGTTTTCGCGGGGCTGCAGACCGGCAACAGTGGGATGCGCCGCAGAGCGCCAGTTAGTGACCGCCCGGGAGCCAGCCGCGCCGCCGCCGGGCCGTCGCTGCCACCTTGAGGAGTTGCTGTGTCGTTTGCGCTGCCTGACGCGTTGTTTTTCACCGGGATCGACTGGGCCGCCGAGACCCACGCCGTGTGCGTGATGGACGCCGGGAGAAAGATCACGGCCGGGTTCACGATTGAGCATTCCGCGGACGGGATCGCCACGCTGATCCGCCGCCTGGCCCGCTACGGGGAACCTGCCGGCATGCCGGTCGCCATCGAGCGGCCGGACGGCCGCCTGGTGGACCTGCTGCTGGAGGCCGGGCACCCGGTCATGCCGGTCAAGCCGAACGCGATCAAGACCTGGCGGGACGGCGAGGTGCTCTCCGGCGCCAAGTCCGACGCCGGGGACGCCGCGGTGATCGCCGAGTACCTGCGGCTGCGCGCGCACAAGCTGAAGGCCGCCGCCCCGTACTCCGACGAGACCAGGGCGCTGCGTACCGTCGTGCGGGCCCGCGGCGACCTGGTCGAGATGCGGGTCGCGGCCACCAGCCAGCTGCCGGCGCTGCTGGACGCGCACTGGCCCGGCGCTAAAGCCATCTTCGCCGACGTCGAGTCGCCGGTCAGCCTGGAGTTCCTCACCCGCTACCCCACCCCGGCCGCCGCCGCGCACCTGGGCGAGAAACGGATGGCCGCGTTCTGCGTCAAGCACGGCTACTGCGGCCGCCGCACCCCCGCGCAGCTGCTCGCCCGCCTGCGCCACGCACCGGCCGGCGCCACCGGCGACGCCCTCACCGAGGCACTGCGCGATGCGGTCCTCGCCGCCGTCGGCGTGCTCACCGCCCTGAACGCGTCGGTCAAGAACCTGGACCGCTCGGTGGCCGCCCACCTCGGGGAGCACCCGGACGGCGCGATCTTCACGTCGCTGCCAAGGTCGGGTCAGGTCAACGCCGCCCAGGTACTCGCCGAGTGGGGCGACTGCCGCCAAGCCTACGACGGGCCCGACTCCGTCGCCGCCCTCGCCGGCTGCACCCCGGTCACCAAGCAATCCGGCAAGCACCGGGCCGTGCACTTCCGCTGGGCCTGCAACAAGCGGTTCCGCGCCGCAGTCACCACCTTCGCCGGCAACAGCCGGCACGCCAGCCCCTGGGCCGCCAAGATCTACACCGACGCCCGCGCCGCCGGCAAAGACCACCCCCACGCCATCCGCGTCCTGGCCCGGGCCTGGATCCGCGTCATATGGCGCTGCTGGCTCGACGGCACCCCCTACGACCCCGCCAAACACGGAGCCGCCGCCGCGCTCGCCAAACAACCGGCCAAGCAAATCGCGGCCTGAGGTTGACACAGGGGGTGTCATGGGTGATGACCATGACCGTGGTGCCTTCGGCGTTGAGTTCTTCCAGCAGGGCCAGGACCTCGGCGCCGGTAGCGGAGTCGAGGTTTCCGGTCGGCTCGTCGGCCAGCACCACCGGCGGGCGGCAGGCCGTGGCGCGGGCGATGGCGACCCGTTGCCGCTCGCCCCCCGACAGCTCGACGGGATGGGCGGCGGCCTTATGGGCCAGGCCGACCCGGGCCAGGGCGGTGGCGGCCGCCTGCTGCCGCTGGGGGCGGGCGACCCCGGCGTAGAGCAGCCCGTCGGCCACGTTGGCCAGCACGGTCCGGTGCTCGGCCAGGAAGAAGCGCTGGAACACGAACCCGATCCGGGACGCCCGCAGCGCCGACAGCTGCCGGTCGGTCATCCTGGCCACCTCCAGGCCGGTGACCCGCACCGACCCGGACGTCGGCTGGTCCAGCGTGCCCATCAGGTGCAACAGCGTGGACTTGCCCGACCCGGACGGGCCGACCACCGCCACCAGTTCCCCGGCTCCCACGGCCCGGTTTTGTCGGTGCTTGTTGCGACACTGCGAGATATGGATACTCTCAGCAGCATTTCGGTCACTGACTACCGGCTTCCACTGAGCGAGGCCGACCAGTCCGCCCTGCGCCCGGCGGTTCTTTATGACCTCGGGGCTTTGCCGTTCGAACCCGGCGCGCTGATCAGCCGCAGCCTCTGGGTGATCTTCGTCGGCGAGTGGGGAGTCTGGACCCATGCGGTCTTGCCCGTCGATGACCGGCTGGACATCCCGGACCAGGACGATATCGCTGGCCTGAGCGACCTCATCGGCAGCCTGATCAGGCCGCCTGCATGTCATGACGATGAGAAGGCAATGGTCGTGCTGCGCAGACCCGGGCCGGCAGAGATCAGTGAGGCTGATGCGTACATCTTTCGCCTGGTGCGGCAGGCGACGATAGGTCGCGAGACCGCGCCCTGGTCGTTCTACGTGGTCGGACCGCACGGGATACAGGAGGTAACTGAAGAAGTCTCGCGCGACGGTGAGGATTAAGCCACGTCCACTACACGGGGTACTGGGTTGGTCCGGTGGCGTAGGTACGGCCGGCGGGGGTCCGCCAGACTAGGACGCCCGGTTCAGGTTGCGCCAGCCGCCAGCCCTGGGCTTGCTTGCACCGGTGATGGTGTCTGCACAACGGGGCTAGGTCGCACTCACACGTGAGTCCGCCCTGGTCCCAGGCGATCGTATGGTCCAGATCGCATCTGGCCGCGGGGCGTCCGCAGCCGGGTGCGGTGCACCGGTTGTTGCGGGCCTTGATCAGGTGCTGGAGTTTGCGGCTGGGCCGGTAGCCGGTTTCGGCGTGGCCGTGGGCGCACGGTCCGCGGGTGATCGGGGTCAGTGGCGTGGTGAGGACGGGGGCGGTGCCCGGGGGTCCGGTGCCGGGTGGTCCGCGGCGGCCGGGCAGGCAGGCGTGGGCGGCGGCGGTGCCGTCGGGGTTCAGCGCGGTGACGCACCAGCGGGTGCGGGGGTGCCGGGCCGCGGCGGCGGCCAGGTCACGGGCGTCGTCCCCGTCCAGCGGGCCGAACCCGTCCGCTTCGCCCGCGGTGTCGGCGCGGCCCTGGTAGGTCTGGTAGGGGATGGTGATGGTGACCAGGGCAGCCAGGCTAGGCCCGGACACGGGACCGGGGTCGGGGGTGGGACCGCCAGGGCCGCTCGGACCGCCGTTGCCGCCGGGACCGGATGGGCCGGGCGGGTCGCTGTACGGTGGCGGCTGATCCGGGGTGGCGGCGGGGTCGGGGGTGGTGAGCTGGTGGCGGGTGTCGCGTTCTTGGAGCAAGTCCAGGTAGGCGCGGACCCGCAGGTCGCGCAGGGGGCCGGGGACGCCGGCGGCGCGCAGGTCCAGGGCCCGCTGCTCGACGTGCTGCCAGGACGCGAGGAACTCGTCGGAGGGCAGCTCGCGGGCGACCATCCCGGCGTTGCCGGACTCTTCCTGGAACCGGCGCACATGCACGTTCCGCTTGGCGGCTTCCTTGCGCTTGCGGGCCAGGTCGGGATCCAGCGCCAGGGCCAGCTTGCGGGCGGCATAGCGCAGTTCCCCGAACGTCTTGCCGGGGGCCAGCTCGGCCAGGGTGGCGTCGGCTTGGGCGGCGTCGGCGTCGGTCAGGTAGCGGGTCTCCTCCTCGATGATCCGCAGGTGCAGCAGCGGGATCCGGCCCGCACCCAGGGCAGCGAACGTGCGGGGCAGCCGGGCCGCGACGGTGGCGGCGTAGTCCATCTGCCCGGCGGCGCCCTGCTGGGTCATCCGCATCTCGCAGGCCAGCTCATCAGCGGCGAACTCGCCCTCCAGGCCGGTCCCGGCGCGGCGGGCGAACTCCCCCACCGCCGACATCAGCAGCCACGCATCGCGGGACTGCTGGCGCAGCACTCCGGAGATGACCCCCAGCAGCTGATCATCCGAACACCCCCGCAGGCCCGACCCGTCCTGCCCGGCCACCGTGTGCACGATGGTGCCCAGCAGCGGACCGGGCGTCATCGTGTCGGCCTCGCCGCCCTGGGCGAACCCGGACAGGGTCAGGTTCTCGGCGGGCAGCGTCAGGTACAGGCCCTGCGCCATGCCCTCACCGTCGTCGTCAGGCTCGAGGTCGTCTGGGCCGGGTTGGGGGAACGGGTCCTGGGGCATGAACCACCGTCCGTTCGGAAGAAAACTGAGAAATACCCCGTACGAACAATTCTACTATATTCGAGTAGTGATGACCACGTTTATCGAATCTGTTTTCAAGATCTTTCGTGGATGTAAGGCGACGGCCAGAGCGCTGGCGGGGGCGCCGCGGTAGATGCCTTTGAGGGGCGGGATGTCGGCGTAGTCGCGGCCGCGGGCGACGGTGACGTGGCGTTCGCGGACGGGGGCGCCGCTGGTGGGGTCGAGGGGGCGCCAGGAGCCGGTCCAGTATTCGACCCAAGCGTGGCTCTCGCCGACGGCGGTCTGGCCGGGCCGGCGGTGGGGTTGGGGTGCAGGTAGCCGGAGACGTACCGGGCGGGCAGGCCGGCCGCGCGGAGCAAGGCGACGGTCACGTGGGCCAGGTCCTGGCAGACGCCCTGGCCCTGGTCCCAGGCTTCCTGGGCGTCGGTGCGGACGCCGGTGGCGCCGGGCATGTAGCCGACCTGGGCGCGGACGCGGGCGGCGATCTCCTCGGCGGCCTCAACGGGGTCGGCGTCGTGGAGGGCGTCGATGACGGTGGCCGCCACCGCGGGGGTCACGGTGGTCAGGGGGGTGGTCAGCAGGTACTCGAGCAGGCGGCCGCCGGCCGCTTGGGCCCGTAGTTCCGGCCAGGGCAACGGGGCCTAGGGAGCGCCGTTGGCCAGCCCACGTCCTGCGGCGCGGGCACCCGGGCCAGCAGCAGCCGGGCGGTCATGCCGGCGCGCTCCAGGGACCGGCCCAGGACCACGAAGCGCCAGGCGTCGTCGTGACTCATGGTCGAGTCGGCCAGGCCGAAGAACAGCGCCGCCCGTTCGCGGATGAAGCGGAGGAACACGTGGGGGCCGAGGCGTTCGGCGGCGCGACGCTGGCCGGTCAGGCCGTGGCCGGTCACGTTGAGACACTCCCACATCTCGCTGGAGATGACCTCCCGGATGCCGCGCGCGCCGGCCCGGGCCGCGAGCACCGAGCCGACGATGGCGCTCGGGCTGCTGGGGTCATACGCCAGGCGGCGCAGGGCGACCCCGACGTCGGGCTGGTCTTCGCCGTCCGGGGGCACCACGCCGAGCAGGCCGAACAGGGGGGCGCAGTCCTGGTTGCCCCGGGGATCGCTCTGGACGCGGTGCACGTAGACGTCGACCAGGCGAGCGGTGTCGTCGGCGCGCTCGACGTAGCGGCCGGTCCAGAACAGGGTCTCGGCCATCCGGCTGAGCAGCTCGTCGTTCACTGGTCCGGACCGCTCTGGCGGGTCACGGCCGGAGCCGGGCGGCCCTGCGGGGTGGCCAGCAGCGGGAAGGCGGTGCTGGCGGCGGGGACGGGGTGGGCCTGGGACCCGGCCAGGACCCAGGTGTCCTTGGATCCGCCGCCTGGCTGGAGTTGACCACCAGCTCGCCTTCGGCCAGCGCGACCCGGGTCAGGCCGCCGGGCAGGACCCAGACGTCCGCGCCGTCGTTGACCGCGAACGGCCGCAGGTCGATGTGCCGCGGGGCCAGGTACTCCCCGATCAGCACCGGTGTTTCCGTTTGTTTCGCCGGTTTAACTGAAGCGGGCGATCTGGCGCATCTTGTTCATCGCGTCCAGGGCGGCGACCTTGTAGGCCTCGGCCAGGGTCGGGTAGTTGAAGACCGCGTCGACCAGGTAGTCGACGGTGCCGCCGCAGCCCATGACGGCCTGGCCGATGTGAATCAGCTCGGTGGCGCCGGTGCCGAACACGTGCACGCCGAGCAGTTTGTGGTCATCCAGGCAGACCAGCAGCTTCAGGACGCCGTAGGAGTCGCCGATGATCTGGCCGCGGGCCAGCTCGCGGTAGCGGGAGATGCCCGCCTCGAACGGCACGTTCTCGTGGGTGAGCTCCTCCTCGGTGCGGCCCACGAAGCTGATCTCGGGGATGGTGTAGATGCCGATCGGCTGGTTCTGGCCCAGCCCGTGCAGCGGCTCGCCGCAGGCGTCGTGGGCCGCGATCCGGCCCTGCTCCATCGAGGTCGCGGCCAGGGCCGGGAAGCCGATCACGTCGCCGACCGCGTAGATGTGCGGGACTTCGGTGCGGAAGATCTCGTCGACCTCGATCCGGCCGCGCTTGTCGGCGGTCAGACCCGGCCTCGTCCAGGTCGAGGTCGTCGGTCGACGCCCTGGCGGCCGGCCGAGTACATGACGGTGTCGGCGGGGATCTTCTTGCCGCTCAGCAGGGTGGCGATGGCGCCCTCGGGCCGGGCTTCCACCGAGGCCACGGTCTCGCCGAACCGGAACGTGACGGCCAGGTCGCGCAGGTGGTACTTGAGCGCCTCGACCACCTCGACGTCGCAGAACTCCAGCATCCGGTCGCGCTGCTCGACCACGGTGACCTTGGTGCCCAGGGCCGCGAACATCGACGCGTACTCGATGCCGATCACCCCGGCGCCCGCGACGACCATCGAGCGCGGCACCTTCTCCAGGTGGACGATCCCGTCGGAGTCGATCACCGTGCGCTCGTCGAACTCGACGCTGGCGGGCCGGGCCGGGCGGGTGCCGGTGGCGATCACGATCTTGTCCGCGCTGGCCAGGCGGCTCCGCCCGTCGCCGCCGTCGACCTCCACGGTGTGCGGGTCGACGAAGCTGCCGGTGCCGGTCAGCACCGTGACCCGGTTGCGGGACAGCTGGCTGCGGACCACGTCGATCTCGCGGCCGACCACGTGGTTGGTCCGGGCGGCCAGGTCGGCGATGGTGATCTCGTCCTTGACCCGGTAGCTCTGCCCGTACATCTCGCGCTGGTCCAGGCCGGTCAGGTACAGGATGGCCTCGCGCAGGGTCTTGGACGGGATGGTGCCGGTGTTCAGGCACACCCCGCCGATCATGTCCTTGCGCTCGACGATCGCCACTCGGCGTTCGAGCTTGGCGGCGGCGATGGCCGCCTTCTGGCCGCCGGGACCCGAACCGATCACTAGTACGTCGTAGTCGTACACATGATCCAGTGTGACCACTGGCCGCCGCCTTTTGAAGACCTGGCGGGGCCGGGTCCCCGTCGGACCTACCGCTTGAAGGCGTCCTTGACGTTCTTCCCGGCGTCCTTGACCTGCTCGCCGACCTGCCTGGTCGCGCCGCCGACGCGCTCAGTCTTGCCCTCGGCCTCCAGGTAAGGATCGCCGGTGGCGCGGCCGACTTCCTGCTTGGCGTGGCCGCGGCCCATCTTGAAGCGGTTCCGCATCTTATCCATGAAACCCATGTTGATCTCCTTGTTTGCCTTGGCAGTCACCTTCTGCCCCGGAACTCGCGGGTTAAGCCATGCGGCCGTCACTGATTGCGCACGCG
Organism: uncultured Actinomycetes bacterium; assembly: GCA_963787645.1. Taxonomy (GTDB): domain Bacteria; phylum Actinomycetota; class Actinomycetes; order Streptosporangiales; family Streptosporangiaceae; genus Palsa-504. Next base: position 899,189 of record CAWBDS010000011.1, read on the forward strand.
GAGCGCGGGTTCACCCGATTTTGGGGGATTTTTGGGCGTGAATAACGCGCGCGGACCCGGGAAGTGGAGAGCGATGTCTCAACCGGCGAGCAGCAGCAGTAATGTCCTGACTACTCTGGACGACCGGGTACCCACCTCCTTCTACTGGCAGCTGACGCTGCTGGCCACGCTGGGCGGGTTCCTGTTCGGCTACGACACCTCGAACATCGGCTCCGCGCTGAACTTCGTGCCCTACCACCTGCACGGCCTGGCCCTGGGGTACCTGGTCTCCGGCGCCTCGCTCGGCGCGGCGGCCGGGGCCATCCTGGGCGGTCCGGCCTCGGACCACTTCGGCCGCAAGGTACTGCTGGTCGCGGACGCGGGCATCTATGCGGTGGGAGCGATCTTGTCCGCGGTCACGCCGGACGCCCCGGTGCTGCTCATCGCCCGTACGCTGATCGGGCTGGCCATCGGGGCCGACTCGGCCATCGCCACCGCCTACATCGCCGAGTACGCGCCGAAGAACCGGCGCGGCTCGCTGACCATGCTCCAGCAGTGGATGATCACCGTAGGCATCCTGGTCTCGTACATCGTCGCGCTGGTCATCTTCACCGCGTTCCCGGGCAGTGCCGCGAGCGTGGGCTGGCGGCTGGTGCTGGGCCTAGGCGCGGTGCCCGCGCTGATCGGGCTGGCCCTGCGGACCCAGATGCCCGAGTCACCGCGGTGGCTGCTGCGGCACGGCCGCTACGACGACGTGCAGAAGGCCATGGCCGCGCTGGGGACCGAGGCCAGCATGGAGGACGTGCGCCGCGCGGCATCGGTTATCGAGCGGGTGGAAGGCGGTTCCGCGCAGCGACGCCGGGCCTGGACGCCGGGGGTGCGGCGGGCGCTGATCGTGGTCAGCGTGTTCTTCATCTTCCAGCAGATCACCGGGATCAACGTGCCGCTGTACTACGGCCCGCACCTGCTCGGCCCGATCTTCTCCGGCGCGCACGCCACGCTGGTCGCGACCACCGTGGCCGGGGTCGAGGTGACCGCGATCATGACCGCGGTCAACGTGGCCTCCACCTACCTGGGGTTCCGGTGGATCGACAAGTTCGGCCGCAAGGCGCTGGCCATGGGCGGCTACGCCGGGATGATCGTGTTCGTGCTGATCGCCGCGCTCGGCCTGGCCGCCACCTCCGGCACGCTGCGCCTGGTGGTCATCATGATCGGCCTGGACGGGTTCATCGCCTCGTTCGCGGTAGGCGTGGGCGGCGTCGGCTGGACGCTGCAGGGCGAGGTGTTCCCCACCGCGGTCCGCGGCCAGGCCGCCGCGTTCTGCGCCATGATCGACTGGCTGGCCAACTTCCTGCTGATCGAGGTGTTCCCAGTCTGGCAGAACACGATCAGCCTGGGCGGGGTGCTGGTCTGCTTCGCGGCGCTGTGCGCGCTGGCCATCGTGTTCGTCTGGAAGTTCCTGCCCGAGACCAAGGAACTCCCGGTCGAAGAGATCGTGCGCCTGTTCGACCGGGAGTCCCACGCTGCTACAGGGGCGGACCGGCAGTCAGCTTGATCGTGCTGGTCGTGCGATTACCGGACGGGCTGACCCAGGTGACCCTGATCGTGTCGCCGGGATGGAACTTGGACACCGTGCCGGTCAGGCTGTCCGGGGCGCCGATGGCCTGGCCGTTCACCGCGGTGATCACCGAGCCGGGGCTCATGCCCGCGGCCGTGGCCGGGCTGTCGCAGATGACCCCCACGATCAGCGTGCCGGACTTGACGCTGGCGATGTTCTGCAGCGGCGTGAGGTTACGGTTGCTGGTGTCGCAGCTCGAGTTGCCGTTGCTGTTCCCGTTCCCGTTCCCGCCGAAGCCGAAGCCGTTGCCGTTCCCAGCGCCGAGCCCATTGTTCTGCTGCTCGGCCTGGGCCTGCGGGTTGCTGTTCGGGCCCGATCCGATGTAGATGCCCATGAAGGGCGGGTAGCCGATGCTGACCGTCGAGCTGGCCTGGCGCTGGCCGATCTGCTGGGCCACGTTCAGGGCGATGTCGATCGGGATCGCGTAGCCCTGGGAGCCGGCGCCCTGCTGCACCGAGAAACCGCCGTTGTTGCCGGCCGTGTCCATGCCGATGACCTGGCCCGCGGCGTTGGCCAGCGGGCCGCCCGAGTCGCCGGAGACGACATCCGCGTTTGTCTGGATCATGTTGTGCAGGTTTTCCTGGGTGACCGAACCACCCTGGTCCCCCGCGGTGATGCTCTGGTTCAGCGCGGTCACCTGGCCGGCGGCGGGCACGATGGCGTTCTGCCCTTCGGCATTGCCCAGGGCCACCACCGAGTCGCCGGTCTTGACCGTGCTGGATTTGCCGAGCGGGACGGTGGTCAGGCCGGAGGCGTTCTGCAGCTGGATCAGCGCGATGTCCCCGGTCACGTCGTAGCCGAGCACCTTGGCCTGGTACTTGTGGCCGTTCGCGGTCTGCGCGGTGATCGAGGTCGAGTCCTCGATGACGTGGTTGTTGGTCAGCACCAGGCCGTCGGAGTTGATCACGATGCCGGTGGCGGCGGCCGCCTCGCTGTTGTACTGCAGCGTGGTGTTGATGATGACCAGGCCGGGTGCGACCTTGTTCACGATGGCCTGCTCGCCCTGCGTGGTGCCCGGGCTGCTGCTGGGCTGCGGGATGGCGCCGCTGGGCAACGGCGCGGGAGTGTTGATACTGGGCGCCGGCGCGGCCGAGCTGGTGTTGTTCGACGCCGGGTGGTACAGCGCCACCACCGAGCCGGCGCCGAGCGCGCCGGCCGCCAGGGCCACGAGCAGGTAGCTGAGCGCGCCGATACGCCGCCGGGGTGGTCGCGGCGGCATGGGCGGCATCGGCATGGTCGGCCCGTAGTTGCCGGCGGGCGGCTCGCCATAGCCGCTGTAGTCCTGCATCTTGAATCACACCTTAGGGTGAGCCACGTGGGTCGAGCGCCAGAATCGCTCCCTCCAGTGAGCACTACGAAGCTGATAATTAGCTGAAGGCCCGCTGCAGATTCGCGACGCTTAGGAATGATTCTTTCAGCCGAACGAGCGGTGGCGCGTGCTATCCCCGGTGCGCTGAGCCGGCAGGTCTTGTTGCGCCGCCCCTGGCTCGCCTTCTTCGGCGGCCACGGGAGCTGGACCGGCGCTGTTATCCACCGGGACGTCTTTGGCGGCTAGGCCGTTCCGGGACGGCGGCACGACCGGGGCGTTGGCGTAGGGAACTGGTTCCGGCGCCTCCTGGTCGCGTTGCTCCTCGGCTCGCGCCATGGCGTCCTCGAGCAGTCCGAGCGCCAGCTGCCTAGGCAGCCGCGCACCTCGCTTCCGGCGTTTCCCCCACATTCCAGGCCCTCCCTGAGACTCGTCTGCGTTCGGGCACCTGCCCAGCGCATGCCGAATCAACCACGCCACCAGCCCCTCACTCATTTCAGTGAGGAATGAGTGACGATCTGTGACAAGTGTACTCGATGCTCAGTGTCCGGCGAGCCGGGCCAGTTCCGGGACGAAGTACGGCGCGTTAATCGTGCCGAGACCAGTGGCCAGGTCGTAGCCTCGCCGGGCCGAGAAGCCGGTCACGGTCTGCCGTCGGCCGTCCTGGGTGAACGACACGGTGTTGTTGCCCCGGGTCACCGCGACGATGCCGGGCTGGCCCTGGCTGGCCAGCTGGTACAGGGCCGGGTTGATCAGGCCCAGGGGATGGCCCGCCACCTGGTCGGCCAGGGCGACGATGCCGGCGAACAGCGGGGTGGCCTCGCTGGTGCCGCATTCCTGCGACCAGCCGGGCGGGGCGCCAGCAAACGTGCTGTAGGTATCGATCGAGCCGTTGCAGGCGGCGCTCATGGAGATGTCCGGCACGCCCCGGCTGCCGCCCACCACGTCGCGCACGCCGTCCTGGTAACTCGGCCGGGTGAAGAACATGGACTGGCCGCCGCCGCTGGCCAGCGGATTCGGGCCTTGGTTGCCGTCGGTGAACTCGTTGGCCTGGGCGTTGTAGGTGTCGTTCCACACGGTCGGGGCGGCGGGGGTGCCCTGGGCGGTGAAGTGCAGCTGGGTCCCGCCGACGCCGGTGACCAGCGGGTCGCTGTCCGGCCACGAGGTCACCCGGAAGGAGTAATAGGTGCTCTGGTCCAGCCCGAGGTCCGCGGCGCCCGAGTCGCCGGCCGCGGCCAGCACCGTGACGTGGTCCTTTTGCGCGAGCTGGTAGGCGCCGCGCAGGGTCTGGATCTGGGCCTTGCTGGCGAAGGTCTCCTCGGTGGCGCTGAAGCTCTGGCTGATCACGTCGCCCAGGTGGTGGTTGAGCACGTACTTCTCGGCCGTGACGATCTGCGGGAAGCCGTGCACGCCCTCGGTCTCCGAGACCGGCGTCTCCACCAGGATCAGGTTCGCGCCGGGCGCGACCACGTGCGCCCACTCCACGTCCAGCGTGGTCTCGCCGGCCCAGCCAACCATGTCCGAGCTGGCCGGGTCGTAGGCCGGAATCTTGCCTGCGGGGCGGATTATCGAAAGCTTGGGGGCGGGCAGGCCGTAGGTCCGGTCGAAGACGCTCAGGTCGTTCCGGATGGTCGGGGAGCCGTAGGAGTCGACGATGACGATCGTGGTGCCGCGGCCGGTCACGCCCTTGGCGTACAGCGCGGGCAGGCCGTACGCCCGCCGCACCTGAGCCGGGCCGTAGCACGCGACGTGATACGCCTTCTCGCACTGGGCGGTGGTCAGCGGGGCGCGGCGGGCGGTCCCGACATGGATCACGGCCGGCCGGACCGCGATGAGGTCCGCGGTGGTGGTCCTGGGCAGAGCCTGGGGCGTCAGCCCGGCCGTCGCGCTGGCCGTTGCGCTGGCCGCGATCAGGCCGAAAACGCCCACCACGGTCGCTACCAGGCTCCGCACCCGCATGAATCGCTCCCTCTGTCTGCCCGCACGACCTGACCCACATAATCTGTCACTGGTGAGGATGGCATACCCCGCTGTACGCTAGTCCACCGTCACGCGGCGGGGGGTCTGGCTGCGCGGGCAGAGGGGAGCAACGGTGCGCTTCCGTAATAGCGTGGCGATTGACCTAGGCACGGTCAACACGCTGGTGTGGGTGGCGGGGCGCGGCATCGTGCTCGAGGAGCCTACCGCAATCGCCATCGACACGGCAGTGGGCAAGGTCGCCGCGGTAGGCGCGGCCGCCGACGCGCTGGCCGACAAGGAGCCTCAGGACATCGAGGTGATCCACCCGCTGCGCGACGGGGTAATCGCCGACCTGGACGCGACCGCGGCCATGCTGCACGCGTTCTTGCGCCGCACCCGGCGGTTCGGGGTCGGGCGGCCCAACGCGCTGGTCTGCGTGCCCAGCGGCGCCACCCCGGTCGAGCGGCGGTCCATCGTGGCCGCGCTGGGCGTGCGGCGCCCGCGGTACAACGTGCGGCTGATCGACGAGCCGGTGGCGGCGGCGGCCGGCGCCGGATTCGACCTGACCGGCGGAGCCGGCGGGTTCGTGGTGGACATCGGCGGCGGGACCACCGAGGTGGCCGCGGTGGCGGGCTGGCGGGTGGTCAAGGCCCAGTCGCTGCGCAAGGCCGGCAACGCCATGGACGAGGCGATCGTGCAGGCCATCCGGACCGAGATGGGACTGATCATCAGCCAGCGGGCGGCCCGGTCCCTGAAGATGACGCTCGGCGTGACCGGCGGCGCCGAGGGCTGGGCCGAAGCGGTCGGCATCGACGCCGCGCAGCGCACACCGCGCACCGATTACGTGCCGGGCGGGCTGGTGGCCACCGCGCTGGAACCCATCGTGGCGACGATCGCCGCTTCGGTGCACGAGATGCTGTCCGAGATCCCGGCGGGCCTGGCCAAGGATGTCGTGCGGGGCAAGATCCGGCTGGCCGGCGGCGGCTCGCTGCTGCCCGGCCTGGCAGGCCGGATCGAGACGGCGGCGGGCATCGGCGCGGTCCTGGTCGAGGACCCGCTGCGCTGCGTGGTCCGCGGCGCAGCGGAGATCCTCGAGCATCAGGGCGACCGGGGCAAGCACGCCGGGCCCGGCCTGCGTCAGTTACCGTTACTCCAGGGGCTGGCGGGAGATGACGGCCGGCTGACGGCCGGCCAGCAGCCAGCCGCCCAAGGCGGCCACTATGGGCAGGCCGACCAGGATGGCCAGCAGGTCCGTCGTGGGGACGGCGCCGAACGTGACCGACAGGCTGCTGCGGGCCCAGGCCACCCCGGCGATCGTGGCGGCCAGGGTGCCCAGCACGGCGCCGAGCAGGCCGACCGCGCCCGCGGTGGCGCCGGTGATGGTGCGGCGGGTGGTGCCGCTGGCCCCGGTGGCGGTGAGCGTACGCAGGTCGCGCGCGGTCTCGCTACGGATCAGGCCGACGGTCATGACCAGGACGCCGAGCGCGATGACCAGGCCGAGCACGGTGGCCCCGTCGGCGATCTCGGTCAGGCCGAGCTCACCTGACTTGGTCTCGACGCTCACCCCGGCGGCGATCGCGAGCTGCCGGGCGGTGTTGATCTGGTTGCTGGCCAGGGGTTGCGGCGACTGGATCAGCCAGCCTTGCAGGTTCTCCCCTAGGTGGTACTGCTGGACCGCGTGTTCGGTGATCACGGTGTTCGGTGCCGAGGTGCCGGACGGCAGGCTGCTCACTTCGCTGATCTTGGGATTGGCCAAGCAGCCGTTGGCGGCCGTGCAGGGCGCGAGGCCGCCGCTCTCCGGGCCGTTCTGCGCGGACTGCAAGTAGCGGTTCCAGGCCATGATCATGTGCGGGTAGCCGGACAGGCCGGGGCGCATGGTCAAGATGTCGGTACCGGGCGGGATCTGGCTGGCCGCGATCCCGTACTGGGTTAGCAGGGCCGGGGTGGCGACGTACACCGTGCCGGAGAAGTTATTGTCCTGCGTGCCCAGCTGGAACAGTGTGGCGCCGGTGGTTTCCAGTGGCAGGACGGACTGTGCGTGCAGGGTCGTGGCGAAGGCGTTGACCTTGGTTTGCAGCGTGTTCAGCTGGCTTTGGGTCAGCGGGAGGCTGGAGCCCGCGCCGGGATTGTTGTTCTGGGTGTAGATGATCATCTGGTTGCTGTTCAGGTTCGTTCCGGTCCAGTCCAGGACCTTCTCGAAGCGGACGCTGGCCACGATGCAGATCAGCACGGACAGGAACACCGCGAAGGTGACCGCGGCCAGCGCGGCGCCGGAGCGGGACCTTTGCCGCATGAGGTCTCGCACCGCGATCCGAACGGCGACTGGCATCCGGGGTCCGGCGCCGATGGCCAGGAATGCCACGCTCAGCGGGGCCAGCAGGCAGACGCCGATGATGATCGTGACCAGGCCGACCAGGAGCGCGAGGGCGTCGCTGCCGCTGTTGCCGCCCCAGCCGCCGGAGAAGACCAGGGCGAGCACGCCGATGATGACCAGGACCAGGCCCGGGATGGCGGAGCGACGGACGGCCTGGGGTGACGCGGGGCGGCCGGACAGGGCGGCCACCACCGGGATCCGGGCCACGGCCTTGGCGGGCCTGCGGGCGGCGAGGATGGCGGTCACGATGGCCAGCACGATCGCCACGGCAATGGCCCACCAGGGCAGGTTGGTGGCGTTGATGACGTGCCCGGTCTCGGCTTGGAGCGTCGGGACATAGGCGAACCAGGCGGCGAAGCCGACGATGGCCCCGAGCACCGCGGCGACCAGGCCGAGCACCGCGCCGTTGGCCACCATGACCAGCCGGACGTTGCGTTCGGTCGCGCCGAGCGCGGCCAGCATGCCGAGCGCGCGCAGCCGCCGCTGGGCCATCACGGTGAACCCGGCCACCGAGACCAGGCCGATGAAGACCAGCCCGAGGACCGCGATGACCAGGACGATGGTGGCGGGCGGGATCCCGGAGCTCGAGCCGGACGGATAGGCCACGGTGGCGGCTTTGGGCAAGCCGGGGAGAGCCACCGGGTTCTGGTTCGGGTTCTGCGGATTTTGCGGGTTTTGCGGGACGGCCGCGGGCCCGAGCAGGATGGTGACCTGGGTGGGCGCGGTGACCTGGCCCGGGACGACGAGCGCGAACTCGTCCAGCAGGTTGGCCGGGTTCTGCACGATGCCGGTCACCCGCCAGGTCTGGCCGTCGGCGTGCCAGGTGCCGCCGGTCCCGGTGTTGAATACCGAGGCGACCTGGCTGGTCAGGGCCACCTGACCGGGGCCCGTGGGGTAGTGCCCGCTGATCAGGGACAGCATCGGGTAGCCGAACGGGCCCCGGGGATCTTGGGCGCGCAGCTGGACCGGCTCGGTGAGGCCGGTGCTGAGGCTCTGATTCTCGATCACGTCGCCGGGACCGTACTTGTTGATGACCGTGGCGATGTCCTGGGTCAGCTGCGGGTCGGTGCCGGACAGGGTGACCAGGGCGGCGGCGCTGCCGAAGGTGGCGGCGTTCGGGTTCGACGGCGGGGTGTTGGTGGCCACGCCGGCGCCCCAGATAGTGGCCGCGACCGCGAGGGTGAGCAGCGCGAGCACCAGGAGCTGCTGGCGCCATTCGCGGCGGAACAGCCGCCAGGCCCAGCGGATCACGGCGCGGCGCGCGGGGACGCCCCCGTCAGCGGTCCCCGCGACCACCGGCCGCTCCAGCGTCTGGGTGCTCATCGCTCCTGGCCCGTCTCGAGCAGCGACTCCGGGCCGTTGTGGGGCGCCGTCTGGTCGGTGATGCGCCCGTCGCGCAGGAACACGACGCGGTTGGCCCAGGAGGCCAGCTGGGCGTCGTGGGTGACCACCACCGCGGCCACTCCGCGCTTGCACGCGGCGTGGATCAGCCGCATGACCGCCTCGCCGTTGACGCTGTCCAGGGCCCCGGACGGCTCGTCGGCCAGCAGCAGCCGCCGGTCGCCCACCACGGCCCGGGCAATGGCCACCCGCTGACGCTCCCCGCCGGACAGCTGGTCAGGGAAGTTACCCGCCCTGTCCCCCAGGCCCAGCTCGTCCAGGGCCTTCAGGCCGGTGATGCGGGCCTTGCGGGCCGGGGTGCCGTCCAGCTCCAGGGGCAGGGCCACGTTCTCCGCCGCGGTCAGCCCGGGCAGCAGGTTGAAGTCCTGGAACACGTAACCGATGTAGCGGCGGCGCAACTGAGCCCGGGCGTTCCGGGAGATCTCGGTGACCGGAGTGCCGCCGATCAGCATCTCGCCGCTGGACGGTTCCTCCAGGGTGCCGGCGATGGTCAGCAAGGTGGACTTGCCCGAGCCGCTGGGACCCATCACCGCCACCATCTCACCTGATTTGACGCTTAGGTCGATATCGTTCAGCGCGTGCACCTCGGCGGCCCCCTGGCCGTAGGTGCGCGACACATGCCGCAACTCAAGGATGCTCATGACGTCTCCTTTATCTTGGTTCGTTATTCGAGCGGCTGCCGCGAGATCACGGCCGGCTCGCGGCCGGCCAGCAGCCAGCCGATGACCGCCGCGACCACCGGCATGCCCACCAGGATGAACAGCAGGTTCTCGGTGGGCACGTTGGACAGTGCGCCCAGGCCGTCCAGGTGGTTGTCCCAGGCGTAGCCGATGGCGGCGACGTAGGCCGCCACCGTACCGAGCACCGCGCCGGCCAGGGCCAGCGCGAACGCGGTCGCGGCGGTCAGTTCCCTGCGGGTCAGGCTGCCCGCCCCGGTGGCGGTCAGCGTCCGCAGGTCCCGGGCGGTCTCACTGCGGATGAGGCCGACGGACATGGCCAGGATGCCCAGCGCGAGGGCGATCCCGAACGCCGTGGCGTAGTCGAGGATCTCCGACGACGAGGGCGTGCTGGATTTGGTCTCGATCGTCATGCCCGCCGCTCCGGCGGTGAGCCTCGCGTTGGTGATCTGCGCCGCGGTCGGATTGTGCGGGGCCTGGATGAGCCAGCCCTGCACGCTGGTGTTCAGGCCGAGGGTGTGGATGGCGTGTTCGGTGATCACCGTGTTGGGCGCCGAGGTGCCGGACGGAAGCGCGCCGACCTGCTGGATCACCGGGTTGGCCAGGCACTGGCCCTTAGGGCACGGGTAGCTGGCCGGCCCGCTGTTCGGGCTCACCTGACCGCCGCCTTGCGACGCGAAGTAGCCGCCGTAGACCAGCTGCATGTCGGACAAGCCGGACAGGCCGGGGCGCATGCTCAGGATGTCCGCGTTGGGGTTAACGTCGGAGGCCTTGATCCCGAAGGCCTGCAGGAGCTGAGGCGTGGCCACGTACACCGGCCCGGACCAGGACCGCCCGGCCGCAGCGTGCTGCAGCGAGGCGCTGGTCTGGTCGAGTTCGATGACGGTGTCCGAGCCGAGGGCCTTGGCGATGGCCTGGGCGACCGCCTCGGACTGCGGCGTGCTCGCGGTCCCGGATGTGCCGCCGCCGCCGCCCGGTCCGTTGCCCTGGCCCGGGCCGCCGTTGGGCGTGTACACGATGATCTGGTTGCTGGCCAGGTTCGGCCCGGCGTAGTCCAGGACGTTGCCGTACCGCTGCGCGGTCAGGATGCAGATCAGGGCGCCGATGAAGACCCCGAGGCTGATGGCCGCGAGGGCCGAGCCCGAGCGGGCCCGGTACCGGACCAGGTCGCGCAGGGCCAGGCGCACCGCGATGGGTGCCCGGCGGCCCAGTCTGGCCAGCACCACCAGGCAGAAGGGCGCGAGCAGGATGATCGCGACGATCAGCAGGACGATGCCGAGAACGAGTTCCAGCGCGCCGCCACCGTTGCCCCTGCTGCCGGAGTACGACAGCAGGGCCGCGGCGATCACGAACAGGGCGACGCCGGGCAGCGCCGAGCGGCGCACCTGCTTGGGCGGAGCGGGCCGCCCGGACAGGGCGGCGACCAGGGGAATCCTGGTGATCGAGCGGGCCGGGCGCGCGGCGGCGAAGTAGGTAGCCACGATGGCCAGCGCGATCGCCGGGCCGATCACGATCCACGGCAGCGCGAACGCGCCGATCAGGTGATGGGCGTCGGCTTCGGCCGTGGGCCGGTAGGCCAGCCAGATGACCAGGCCCAGGACGGTCCCGGCCAGCGCGCCGATGAGCCCCACCAGCACGCCGTTGACCCGGACCACCAGGCGGATGTTCCGGTCCGTGGCGCCCAGGGCGCCGAGCATCCCGAGCGAGCGCAGCCGGCGCTGGGCCAGCACGGTGAAGCCGCCGACCGCGACCAGCGCGATGAGCAGCATGCCGACCGTGGCCAGCCCCAGGACGATGGTCTCGGGGTTGAGCGCGTTGCTGTTGGCCGCCGACTGGCGGGTCTGGACGTTCGGGCCGAGGGAGTCGGCGCTTACCCCGGGCGCGTCGAACAGGACGGTGACCTGGGACGGCGAGCTGACCTGGCCCGGCACGACGAGGGCGAACTCGTCCAGCAGGCTCTGCGGGTTCTGCACGATGCCGGTGACCTGGCGGGTCGTGCCGCCCTGGTGCCAGACGTCACCGATCCTGAGGTTGAAGGCGGACGCGACGCCGTCGGTCACCGCCACCTGGCCGGGCCCGGCTGGGTAGTGCCCGGTGACCAGGGAGAGCATCGGCTGGCCGAACGGCCCGTTCGGGTCCTGGGCGCGCAGGTCGTAGGTGTTGATCGAGCCGGGGATGGCGATGACCTGGTTCTCGATCACGTCGACGTGGCCGAAGCGTTGCCGCAGCGCGGCGATCTGGCCGGCCAGGTGCGGGCCGCCCGGGTAGGTGGCCGCGTCCTGGGCGGTGCCGAAGCCCGAGCCGGCCGGGGACGGCGTATCGGTGGCCACCGCCGCGCCGACCACGGTGGCGGCCAGCGCGACCGTGATGAGCGCCAGGACCAGCAGTTGCTGGCGCCACTCGCGGCGGAACATGCGCCACGACCAGCGGATCACCGCGCGGCGGGCGGGGCCGCCCCCGTTCCTGGTCCCCGCCTGGGCCGGGCGTTCCAGCAGCGTGGCGCTCACTGACCCGGTCCCTTCATCAGCAGCGACTCCGGGCCCGGCGCGGGCATGGTCTGGTCGGTCACCCGGCCGTCGCGCAGGAAGATCACCCGGTCGGCCCAGGAGGCCAGCTGGGCGTCGTGGGTCACCACCACGGCGGCCACGCCTCGCTTGCACGCGGCGTGGATGAGGCGCATGACCGCCTCGCCGTTGGCCGAGTCGAGCGCCCCGGACGGCTCGTCGGCGAGCAGCAGGCGCCGGTCGCCGACCACGGCCCGGGCGATCGCCACCCGCTGCCGCTCGCCGCCAGACAACTGGTCGGGGAAGTTCCCGGCCCGCTCGCCGAGACCTAGCTCGTTCAGGGTCCGCAGGCCCGCGACGCGGGCCTTCCTGGCGGACAGGCCGTCGAGCTCAAGGGGCAGGGACACGTTCTCCGCCGCGGTAAGCCCGGGCAGCAGGTTGAAGTCCTGGAACACGTAGCCGATGTAGCGACGCCGCAGCTGAGCCTTGGCGTTGCGCGACATTTCCGTTACCGGGGTACCGCCGATCAGCACCTCGCCGCTGGTGGGTTCCTCCAGCGTTCCGGCAATGGTGAGCAAGGTGGACTTGCCGGAGCCGCTCGGCCCCATGACCGCCACCATCGAACCCGCTTCGACGCTGAGATCGACATCGTTCAGTGCGTGCACCTCGGCGGCGCCCTGGCCGTAGCTCCGCGACACGTGCCGCATATCGAGGACGCTCATCGCGATACCCCGGTCTTCTCGTTGTTTTTCATGACGTTCCCCGTTCCTTATTGATGGCTTACCGGTTGGTCCGGATGGTGCGGCCGAGCCTCGGTGTGGCCGCGGGTGCGGTGCTGTTCTTCTGGCCGCGGTTGGTTTCGTCGCTGCTGGTTTCGGCGGCGGCGGCGCGCTTGATGCGGCCGTCGGCGGCGTCCAGCCACCGGATAACCGCGTCCAGCCGGAACAGCTCCGCGTCCACGACCAGGGCCAGGCTGAGGTCGGCTTCGGCCTCGGCCTCCTTGATCCGGGTCCACTGCTGCATCAGCTCGACCAGGTACCGCCGGTGGACCTGGATCACCTCGTGCACGTCGGTGCCGGGCACCCGCACGGCCACGAGCACCTTCATGACCAGCTCGTCCCGGGGCGGGGCGGACAGGTCGGGCGGGGTGCGCAGCCAGCCGGCGAGTTCGTCCTCGCCCGCGGCGGTGATCCGGAACGCCTTCTGCGGCGTCTTTTCCCGGCCGTCCTGCGCGGCGTCGTCGGACTCGACGAGCCCGTCCCGCTCCAGGCGCTGCAGTGTGGTGTAGACCTGGCCGACGTTCAGCGGCCAGACCTCTCCGGTCCGCGCCTCGAATTCCTCGCGCAGCTGGAGGCCGTACTTGGGACCCTCGCTGAGCAGCGCGAGCAGGGCGTGACGGACGCTCATCGTCCGATGATCCTGAGTAGCATACTGAGTATCCTGCCGTGCCCACGGGGGCCATGGCAGGCCGGTTACCACCCGTCTTCGCCGGCGCTTGGACCCCCCGGACTTTCTGTGGGCCACCCCCCTTGCGCCCGCCACCACGGTGTGATACCGACTCGTTCTCGTGTCGGTCGGTTACTCGGGGCGTCCGCAGGCCGCGAAGCTGGGGCTGAAATCCGGGCAGCGCGTCTGGGTGCACCATGCCCCGGCGGGCTGGACGCTGGCCGACCCGCCCGCCGGACTGGTCGACGCGGGCCCGGACGGCCCGGCCGACGTGATCATCGCCTTGTTCGCCGCCGCGGGCGAGATCGCCGCGGAGCTGGACGGGCTGGCGCGGCGTATCTATCCAGCCGGGGCGCTGTGGGTGGCCTGGCCGCGGCGGGCCGCGGGGCACCGCAGCGACATCACCGACAACGTGATCCGCGAGCACGCGCTGCCGCTGGGACTGGTCGACGTCAAGGTGGCCGCCATCGACGGAGACTGGTCCGGCCTGCGCCTGGTCTGGCGGGTTGAGAACCGGCGCTGAGTTTGATCAAGCGCGGCCCGGGGGCTTGGCCCGCTGCGGTGCGGTGATCGACGTCGTGAGCGGGCTGGGTGTGCGTATCGATGGCACACCGTGCCCCCTCTCCCGGGCTTGGCGTGTCCGCGGCCGGTGTGTCAAGCGGCAACATCTCGCGCGGCGCATCTCATGTCCCATCCGCATCAAGATCTGGGAGGATCAGGGCTTCTGGGCGGATCCGGTGTACCGGGATGCACCAAATACTCCCGGAAGCCCGGATCCACCCGGGAAATGGTTCTCGTGTTAACTAGCGGGCAAGATGTGCCGCTGGAAGCGGCCGGAGCGATCACAGGCTCACCGTGGCCTCGATGGCCAGCCGACGGGCAGGCTGGATCGTGGCGCACTCGGCGCGCTCCGCTCTACCGGGGTAGATTGCCGCCGGGTCCAGGGTTGCCGGCCCTGCGGAGGGTGGTTGTCTTTTGCCGCAACCGCGTCGTTGCGGCATCCACGTCGTCTGCGTGGCATCGATAGTCAGCGGGCAGACGGGATGACGGGTTGCACAGTCGCCGCATTCCCCTTGATGAGCGCCTCGCGTTCGCGGGTCTCATATCCGGTGAGGCCCGCTCGTGGCTGCTCGTCATCGGCGTCGTCGAGCCATGAGTTTGATCAAGCGCGGCGCGGCTGTTTCGCCCTGGTCGGGCTGAAGGCCGCGCCGTAGATTTAGGGGTCATGGGCGGCCGCCACGGCGAGCGTGTGCGACGGGGTCAGGACTGCCTGGAGGGCATGCACCAGGAGTGCGGCCACTGGCTTGGTTGCGGCTCGGCCCGCAACCCCCGTCGTCTGGGCCACGAACGCTTCACGATTCTGTGCGGGTGCGACTGCCACTCCGCCTGCCTGGTGCCCACCGAGAAGAACACCGCGGGCGACCTGGGCTGGCGCCAGTCGTGCACCTGCCCAGGCGCGGAAGCCGTCCGCGTAATGCTCGATGCGGGCGTGGCCCTGCCGTTCGGCGTCCGCGACTTCGCTGAGATGTGGGGCGAATCCCGGCACGAATTCAAGTCTCGCCGGGAGGCGTTCAAGGCGGCCCAGACCAGCGCCGCCGGCCAGGACCGCGAACAGCTCAAGGACCGGTACGTCGCCGAACTGCGGTCACGAGGGGCGGAAAATCCCGGGCGACGAGGCTCTCGACGCGGCCATAGCCGCCCATATGGATAGCCACCCGGCCGGGGCCCGGTTTGTGGGGCGGGAGGTCGTCAGCCTCGGGAAGCGGCTCGGCTCGTTCCGCCGTCCTCGCTGAGCTGGCCGATCACTCAGGCTGCTCGGCGGGCGTGCTTGATGACCAGGACGGGGGTGTCCAGTCTCCGTTTGGGTCGGTGGTCTGGCCGACTTCGATCAGGTGACCGTCGGGGTCGCGGATGTAGCAGCGCTTCTCGTACGGGTGCTGTTTGGGCGGGGTCAGGAAGTGAGCGCCCCGGGCGCTCCATTCGGCGTACACGGCGTCGATGTCTTTGACCCGGATGTTGAGGAAGCTGCTGACCCGGTCCGGATCGCGCGGGGTCTCCAGGATGACCGTGGGCTTGTCGTCGGTCGGGCCGCCACCGGAATTGATGACGATCCAGCTGTTGGCCAGCGCGATATTGACCGGGTTGCCGGGGAAGGCCACGCGGCCGCCGAGGACTTCGGTGTAGAAGCGCCGGGAGCGCTCAACGTCGTCCGAGACGATGAAGTGGGTCAGCACCATTCCCTCGGGGGGCGACGGGAGCTCGGTCATCCTGGACCTCCACGAGTCAGCTCGCACGCCCCCCGCTTCACGACGGAGTCTGCGGCCGACGCTACCACGAGTAAGCACTCCGTCGGGCGGGGCGTCCCGTGATGTAACCGGCTCATGAGCCAGCCGGTACGGGCTTCGCGGTTGGTATTGGACGCAGACCTGATCGCGCGCTTCACGGGCCCCTACAACCTGCCCGGCGGGGTGGTGCCTGGATCAGGTCGCGAAGCTGGCGGGCTTGCGGCTGACCGGGGACGCGGGGCGGTTCACGATCAGCCGGGACGTGGATGTGGTGCTGCACGGCGACTGCACCCCGGCTAACGTCCTGGTCCTGGTCCCGGCGCGGCCCGTGAGACATCGAGGTGACCCTGCCCGCGTTCTCGGCCTGGGCTGACGGGGCGCCGATGCTGCCCTGGCTGGCCGAAGCCCAGGGGCGGGCGGGACCCGATTTGTAGTTGCCCGGGTTTCGAGGCGGGCTTTAGCATGGCGGCATGGGTTTCACTTGACGTTGAAGGTCGGCCCTTTCCGCGCTGGGGGTGGCGCTCGCGGTCGAACTGGCCGACGAGCTGGTTGATGGTGCCAAGGGCGCCGCGCTCCCGCTGATCCGTCATGATCTGCACCTGAGTTACGGGCAGATCGGCCTGCTCGCCTCCGTGCCGCTGCTGGTCGGCGGAGCGCTCGAGCTGCCCCTGGGCATCGTCACCCGTGGCCCGGCCCGCCGACGGCGCGCCATCCTGGCCGGTGGCGTCATCTTTGTCCTGAGCTTGCTCGCGGTGGCCGGAGCGCCCTCATTTGTCGTGCTGCTGGCCGCGTTTACCGCGTTCTTCCCGGCCTCGGGGGCGTTCGTCTCGCTGACCCAGGCCGAGCTGATGGACGCCTGGCCGGACCGGCAGGCCCAGGTCATGGCGCGCTGGGACCTGGCCGGGTCGACCGGCGCGGTGGCCGGGCCGCTGCTGCTCACGGCCGTCCTGGCCGCCGGAGGCGGCTGGCGGGTGGCCTACCTGGTACTGGCCGCGGCGGCCGCGGCGGCCTGGGTGGGTACGTGCGCGCGGGAACCTCTGCCCGCGACGTCTGTTTCGGATGCGGACGCTGATTCGGGGAGCTTCCGGGAGGTCCTGGCGGCGCTGCGGGACTGGTCCACGGTGCGCTGGGCTCTGATCGCGGTGGTCGCGGACCTGCTGGTCGACGTGCTGACCGGGTTCCTGGCGGTGTACCTGGTCTACGTGGTGCACCTGCCGGCGACCATCGCCGCGCTGGCCATCGCCATCCGGCTCGGCGCTGGGCTGGCCGGGGACGCGGCGCTGGTGGCCGTGCTGGAACGGATGAGCGACGTGACCGTGCTACGGGCCAGCGCGGTGGCGGCCGCGCTGCTCTACCCGGGCTTCCTGCTGGTCCCGGGACCGGCGGCCAAGCTGGTCATCCTGGCCGTGCTGAGCGCGGCCACCGCGCCGTGGTACCCGATCATGCAGGCCCGGCTGTACGGCAGCCTGCCCGGGAAGACTTCGGTCGCGGTCACGCTGAGCAGCGCGGCCGGCCTGGCCGGCGGGCTCGGGCCGTTGACCGTGGGGCTGGTGGCCGGGGCGTTCGGGCTGCCGTGGGCGCTGGCCATGCTGGTGGTGGTGCCGCTGGCGGTGCTGGCCGGGTCGGCGGGCGCCGGGCCAGGGGCCGGGGAATCGAGGGAACCCGCGGCGGACCGGGCCGGCTCGGACGGACCGTGACGCGAGCGTCAGCGGCGATCGGGGCTGGTGGGGCGGCGAGGGGAATAGCTGGGCGGCACATGCGTTAGTCGCTAGTGATGATTTTGCTCTCGGCTAAAGCCTTCTTGTTGTCGTATCCCGCCACCTACTCGATTCCGGTATTGATCCCATGAAAGGTTTCCCGGTTCGTCCTGTACCCCCCGAGACCGTGAGCGGGGCTGCCAAGGCGGTCGCCAAGCGGCAGGCCGAGCAGCTGACGCTGGTCCGTCGCCGGGCCCAGCCCGCCGCGGTCTACATCACCCGGATGACCCTGACCGCGGTGTTCGCCTACCTGCTCGCGCTGCAGCTGCCGGGCGGGTCGGTCCGCTCGGTGCTCGCCCCGCTGACCGCGCTCCTGGTCGTGCAGGCGACCCTGTTCCATACCATCCGCGCGGCCGTGCAGCGGGTCATCGGCGTCGCCACCGGCGTGGTGGCCGCGGTGGCCGTGTCGGCCTACGTGCCGTTCAGCTGGTGGGTCCTCGGCATGCTCATCGCGGGCACGCTGGCGCTCGGCATGATGCTCCGGCTCCACGAGGACACGCTGGAGGTGCCGATCAGCGCCATGCTGATCTTCGCGGTCGACTCGCACGCCGCCGCGACCAGCCGGATCACCGAAACCCTGGTCGGCGCGGCGGCCGGGCTGGGCGCGGGCCTGATCTTCGCGCCGCTGCGGGTCCAGTCGGCCAAGGACGCGATCAGCGACCTGAGCGGCCAGATGGGCGACCTGCTCGGCCAGATGGCCGACGGCCTGGCCGAGGAGCCCGATCCACGCCAGGCCGCCGAGTGGCTCGAGCGCACCCGGGCGCTGCGCGGTGAGATCGAGCGGGTCGACGACGCCCTGGGTCAGGCCGAGGAGAGCGTCCGGCTGAACCCCCGCCGGCTGCGCTCCGACCCGGCCGCGGGCCTGCGGGACGGCGTCGACACCCTGGAACGGGCCGCCACCGATCTGCGCGTGCTGGCCCGCGCGGTGGCCGACAGCGCCCGCCTGGACAGCGAGGACAGCCCGACCAAGGATCCCGAAACCCGCGCCCGGCTGGCCGCCGTGATCACCGAGCTGGCCGCCGGCGTGCGCACCTACGGCCAGCTCATCGAGGCCGACCTCGAGCCGGTCGATGGTCCGGGCGAGGGAGCCGAGCCGATCGCCGAGGTCCTCGGGGATCACCTGGTAGAAGCCCAGCGCCAGCAGGACCGGCTGGCCGACGTATTGGCCACCGACCCGGCCGAACGCCCGGACGGCTGGCCGCTGCGTGGCGAGATCCTGGCCCACGTGGACCGGCTGCGCAGCGAACTCGAGCCCCGGCAACTGTCCTCGCCGGACCGGGCGCGCAGGCCGCTGCGGATCCTGTACCGGCGGTCCCGTACCGCTCCGCCCGGCCGGTCCCGGGCGGCCCGGACCGCCGCGCGGGTACGGGGCCGGCTGCGCGTCTTAGCGGCCTTACCCTAGCCGGGGCGGACCCTGGTCGACCCGGCGCACCATGGGCTCGGCGCGCTCCAGGTCGTCCCAGATGCACTCGGCCCACCAGGTGGCGCCCGCCTCCGCGAGCGGGCCCACCAGGTCGGTCGCGGCGGCCGAGCTGGTACCGGATATCACCAGGTCAAACGGTTCGCCGTCGCAGCCTAGGCGGGCTCGCTCCGCGGCGCAGAAGGCGTGGACCTCGCGCACCGTCGCCAGGTCCGGCTGCAGCGGCCGGCGGCCTTCGTGGCCTGGGAAAATGGGCATCGCGCCGTCCCAGCGGGCCGCGCGGCGCATCGGCGGCTTGGCCGGCCACTCACCGCCGACCCAGATCGGGACCCGCGGCCGCTGTACGGGCGTGGGCCGGAACACCACGTCCTCGATCACCACGTGCTGGCCGCGGAAGGTGACCGGCTCCCCGGACCACACCAGGTTCAGCGCGGTGAGCCCCTCGTCCAGGCGGGCGGCCAGTTCCCGGGGGTCGGTGGGCTCACCGAAGCTGCCGAACTCGTCGGCGATGGGCGCACCCAGGCCCACCCCGAGGATCATCCGTCCGCCGGTGAGCCGGTCCAGGGTGGTCACCTCCCGGGCCAGCTTCGGCACCCGGCGCCGGGCCACCGGAGTGACCATGGTGCCGAGCCGGATCCGTTCGGTGGCCAGCGCCGCGGCGGTCAGCAAGATCCACGGGTCGGCGATCGTGCGGTGCAGCGCCTTGCGGTGGGTGACGTGATCCCAGACGAACAGGGCGTCCCAGCCCGCCTGCTCGGCCCGCCTGGCCAGGTCGGCGACCAGCCAAGGGTCGGCGAAGTCGCCGAAGTTCGGCACGTCGACGGCGAAGCGCATCGGGCTTGGCCGCTCAGCCGTGATGGACGGCCTCGACGTTATGACCGTCGGGCCCGGACAGGCCGACGACCAGGTTGTCGCCGTACGGGAAGCGCATCGCCTCGCGCATCCCGATCGCGGCGAAGGTACGCAGATAGAAGTCGAGCGACGCCTCGACGTCCTTGGCCTGCAGGCCGACGTGATCAAGCAGCATGCCCGGAGCTTAGCAACGCGGTCTGACATCCCGCGGCCGCCCGAAATCCACTTGCCAGGCTCACACTTCCATATGTAAGTTAAAGCTTACAGGTGAAAATCGGACCGAACAGGGATGGAAGACATGAGGATGAACTTCATCGGGGCACTGGCCGTGGCGCTCGCGGTGTCCGCCGGGTCGGCGGCGTATGCGGCCACGGCGCCGTCCGCATCCGCTTCCGCGTCGGCTTCCGCGTCTGCGATCAGCGGACTGCAGCGGGCCGCCGACCAGCTGGCCGCGGACGGGGTGCCGGGCGTGATCATCACCACGCGGCGCGGCCAGCAGGTCTCGGACGTGGTGGCCGGGCTGGCCGACAAGGCCACCGGTCAGCCCATGCAGCCGCAGGACCGGGTACACATCGGCAGCATCACCAAGACCTTCGTCGCCGTGGTGGTGCTGCAGCTGGCCGCCGAGGGACGGCTATCGCTGGACGACAGCGTGCAGAAGTGGCTGCCCGGAGTGATCCGCGCTCCCGGTTACCACCCGGCCCAGATCACCATCCGCCAGCTGCTCCAGCACACCAGCGGGCTGCGCGACTACACCTCGGACCCGCGGGCCGAAACCCCGCAGAACCTGGCCCGCACGTGGCAGCCACAGCAGCTCGTCGACGTGGCCCTGCGGCTCGGGCCGCCGGTGCACGGCTGGCTCTACTCCAACACCAACTACATCAACCCTCGGGAATTGCATCAGAGGGGCGAGAAATCGCAGGTCGCCTGATGAGAGGGCCGTGGCAGTGGGGGCGCCCCGGCATGTCCGACACGCCGGCTGACCTGCGGTGCGTGCATGTCGATCCCGTTAGATGAATGATCCTCCTGTCAGATGGTCGCAGTTTGCGGGCTGGGAGGGCTGGATGGGCCGGGTTGATATGGCGGGCGCGGCGCACCTGGAGCTGGTCTCCGGCGTGGTTCAGCTCCACCCGGAGGACGTCATGGTGGAGGCGATGCTGAGCGGCTGGCGGGCCCAGCAGATGGCCCGCGGGCTGCGGGAGTGCACGATCGTCCCGCGGGAGCGGCTGGTGCGCCGGTTCCTGTCGTTCACCAGCGAGTACCCGTGGCAGTGGGGGCCGGCGCAGGTGGATGAGTGGACCCAGTCGCTGACCGGCGAGAAGCGCCTGGCGCCGTCCACGATCCGCGGCTACCAGACGGACCTGCGGCTGTTCAGCGAGTACGTGTGTGACGGCCGCTATGGCTGGGCGGTGGCGTGTGAGCGCGAGTTCGGGCCGGGAGCGCACCCCGTGCCCATCTGCCACGAGTGGAACACGATCACTCACCTCAATGACTACGAGGGCAATCCGGAGGCGCGGCCGTTCACCCGGGAGGAACTGCAGGCCTTCCTGGATTACGCCGATGACCAGGTGGATCGCGCGGTGGCTGCGAAGCGCAAGGGGGCGCTGGCCGCCTACCGGGACGCCACGCTGTTCAAGGTCGTCTACGCGTGGGGGCTGTTCTCGGGGGTTCGCTTGCTGCGCGAGGGCTTGGCTTCCCGTGTTTGTGCAGCTCAGAGGCTGTTGACAGACAAGCTATCTGCTGCGGCAGTTGTGGTGCAAGGACCTGCTGCCCGGCGTGTCATCGGGGCCGGGTCGTGTGGTTGAGCTGAGTCATGAGCTCACGGCTGGTGGCGCGAGCGGCGGAGAGATCCTCGTCGCGTTCCTCCAGTTGCATGCGCAGGTCGATGACTTGCTGCTCCAGGTGCGTGATCTTCTGGTTGAGGGCGTCGATGTCGGCTGGGGCTCCGAGTCCGGATTCGCGCCAGGCCTGGTCGCCGAGCGTCTCGGAGAGGCGTTTTTCCAGGTGCTGAATGCGGGCGTTGAGCCGGACTGCGCGTTCGTGGGCGGCGAGCAGGTCGGCTTGCAGCGAGGCTCGGGTGACGGCAGGGCCGGCGCTGTCGCCGATGGCCGGTTCGGCTTGGAGTGCGTGGATCTTCTCCAGCAGGTCACGGTGCCGGTAGAGGAACGTCCGGTCGACTCCGGCTGCGCGGGCGATCCCAGACGTGCTGGTCTCCGAGCCGTCGCGCGGCTGCCCGGTCGAGCGCGGCGATGACGCGCTGGCGGCGGCGCGCGGAGTCGGCCTGGCGGCCGTCCAGCATCGGTCCGGGCTTGGCGGCGTTCATGCGGTGGCCTCCGTGGCGATGGTGGTCGTGATGGGCGGCGCGGGCGCAGCGGGCCGGATGGCGGGCATGCCGAGGGGGACGGCGTGCGCAGCGCGATGACGGCGCACCACGGCGACCGCTTCGCCGATCTGGGCTCGCTCGGCGTCGTCGAGGCCGGCGATGTCGCCTTTGATCATGGTAATCAGGTGCCGGATCCGGCCGATCTCCTGCTCGGTGGGGGTGGCGTCGGCACGCGCCCACTCGTCGACGCCGTCGATGGTGGCGGCCAGTCGTTCCCGGGTGCGCAGCAGGTCCTGGAGATAGGCCTGCAGGTCAGGCAGGAACGCGACATTGGTCTGGAAGTGGTCGCAGCCGGCGCAGCGGAACCGGATAGGGCAGGCGCCGCCGCCGGCCTGGACGTTGGAGGGCTCGCTGCAGGTGCCGTACGGCACCGCGACCTGTCCTATCGCGTGCCGGGCCCGTTCGGAGTCCAGCAGTGCCCGGGCGTCACGCCAGATGCGGCTGCCGTGCCGGTCGAAGCTGAGCGCGGTGACCTTGTCAACGGCGTCACGGCGGCGATCCTCGCCGATCCGGTAGTAGCCCCTGGTCACGGAATAGCTTCGGTGATCGAGAAGCTCGGCCAGCACGTCGATGGGGACACCGGAGTCGGCGTGCCGCTGGGCGTAGCTGTGACGATAGGCATACGGCACGATCTTGCTGGTGTCGAAGACGACGTCGTCGCGGGTGCGCAGCTCCGGGAGGGCGTTGACCCAGTCCCGGTGCCGGGCTTCCAGGGTCGATCTGCTGATCGGCTTGTTCCCGTCAGGGTTGCGGTAAGTGGTGGGCAGCAGCTTCAGCTTCGCGGCCGGAACGTGCGGGAACCGCTCGCGGACCCGCTGCTGCTGGCTGATGATGACTTCGGCGGTGGCGTCGCTGATCGGCAGGCGGCGGCGCAGCCGGTCAGCTTTGGCGTTGTCGTAGACCAGCACCGCGCCGCCGTCCTTGTCGCGGGCCAGGCAGTCCAGTGGCAGGCTGAGGATGTCCTCGGGCCTGCGGCCGGTGTCGATCCCGATCCGGGTAGCGGCCCTGACCTCGGCTGGCTCAAGGGCGTGCAGGCTGGCGCACAGGACCGTCATGATCTCCGGCGGCAGGTCGCGGCCCGGTTCGCCGCGCTGCGGGTCGGCGGGGATGTCGGCGCGCCCGACGGCGACGTCACCGGCCAGCCCGGCGGCGGGCTGCCCGGACCGGGCCAGTCCCAGGGCGCGGATCCCGGCCAGGACCGCCCGCACGTCCCGGCAGATCATGTTGCGGCGGTAGCGGCTGACCTGGCCGGTTGCTTCAAGGTGGGCGACCCGGTTGAGGAAGCCCTCCACGTCGCCGCGGCTCAGCCCGGCCGGGTCAGCCCCGTGATCTGGCCTGCCGTGCAGGTGCCGCGACAGCAATCCGACATTGTTGATCTTCGCCTGGACCCGGGAGGCGCCGCTGCCGCGGTGGCGGGGCAGCTGCTCGGCCGCCCAGCGCTTGGCGGCAGCGGCCAGCCATGGCTGAGTGATCTTGGTGAACGACAGCGCGCCGGGGTGCCCGAAGACCGCCAGGTCCCAGATGTCCTTGCTCTGCTCGCTGTCAGGATCGGCGAGCGCCCGGCGGGCATCGCGGATGAAGGCGCGCAGCACCGACCGGGCACGCTTGCCCGGGGCCAGGCCGGGATCGCATTCGCTGATCGAGGCGGCCTGCTGGCGGCGCAGCGTGTCGCCGACCGCCCGCAGCACCACGTCGGTGAGGCGGAGCCCGTCGCGGAGGCGAGTCTGCAGGCCGGCCAGCACCTCCACCACGATCAGGGTGGGCAGTGCCCGCAGGTTCACCTGCCCCGGCTCGGCGGCACACGGTTCGGTGAGCCGCCACCACCGCTCATCCACCTCGGCGCTGCCCCGCTGGGCCACGCGCCACCGCTGGTAGTGGGTGTTGCAGTAGCCGACGGCGCCGTCGGCCGTGCGGGTGCACGCCGATACCAGGCAGGGCGGAAGCGGCGGCAGGGGCCGGACCCATCGGTCACTGAGGAACTGCTCCAAGGGAACGGGCGTCCACCGGTTGCGGAACTGCGCGGCGTGCGGTTCGCACAGCACGGCTTGGCGCACCGTCGGCTTGCACTCGCAACCCGGCACCGCGCAATGCCCGGCGGGGGCGGGCGCCGCTGGCAGATGCTCGGCCGCGGCGATATCGGCGGCGCTCATCTCCAGCTTCTCCAGCCGGGTGAAGCAGCGGCGGCAGACGCCTGGGCAGTCGTTGTGGACGGTCCCGGCGCATCCCTCGGCCCGGCACACCTGCCGGCCCAGCAGCCGGTGCCCGGCGGGCAGATACAGGATCCGCGTCGCGGGATCCCACCCGGCCTCGTCCAGCAGGGCGCGGTCGAGCATCGCGGCCAGGCGTGCAGCCGCGCCGTCCAGGAGGACTCCCTCAAGCACATGCGGGAACTCCCGGGAAGCCCCGGCGGCCGGCTGCGGCCTGGCCAGTGTCGCGGCGGTCACCGGCCGTCTCCCGCCCGCTCGCGAGGGCTGGGCACCGCGTCGACCGCGGCCCGCAGCCGCGAGGAGCCGGGATGCACATACACCTGAGAGGAGGTGATCGCTGCGTGCCCGAGCAGGTCAGCGACCACATCAATGCCAGCGCCGGCATCGGCGACATTGCTCCCGCAGGCATGCCGCAGCTGATGCGGGCTGATCGGGGCGTCCAAGGCCGCGCGGCGCGACGCCGCCGCCAGCAGCTCCCCGATCGCGTCCGTCCGCATCGGCGCGCCGATCTGGCCGCGGAACAAGTTGACGACCAGGAAATCGCTGGAGACCGCCCGGGGAACCCGCATCCGCTCGAACTCGTAGGTGTCGAAGGCCTGCACGACCACGAAATCCAGCGGCACCACCCGTTCCCGGCGGGACTTGGCCCACGCGCCGTTCGGATTGTCCTCCCGCCGGATCACGTGCAGGTGCGCCCGGGCGACCTCGCAGCCCAGCCGCCGCGAGTCCGCCAGCAGATGCACGTCGCTGCGGCGCAGCCCGCACACCTCGCCGCGGCGCAGCCCGGCCCT
Organism: uncultured Actinomycetes bacterium; assembly: GCA_963787645.1. GTDB lineage: Bacteria > Actinomycetota > Actinomycetes > Streptosporangiales > Streptosporangiaceae > Palsa-504. The sequence goes on from CAWBDS010000011.1 coordinate 924,148, forward strand.
GGCCATCAGCAGCACGATCAGCCGGTCCCGCGCCGACCGGCACGCCCCCAGCAGCGCGACGATCTCCTCATCGCTGGCACGATCCACCGCCGTCTCCGGCTCGCGCAGCCGGTGCCGGGCTCGCATCCGCCACGCCATCCGGCCGTCCTCGCCCCGGGCCTGCCCGGGCAGATCACGGTCGTCGGCCACCTCATACAGCAGCGGCACCAGTCCTGCCGGGCCAGCCCCAGTGGAGACCGCGTGCACCACCATCCCCCGCACCGCAGTCAGCACCCCGTTGATCCGCGACGCCGACCGGGCCGGAGCGGCGCCGGGCCCGGCCAGCAGCACCCCCGGACCGTTGCCGTCGCCATCAGCGGCCGAGGCCGACGGCCCGGCGTGGGCCAGCCACGTCATGAACGAGGCGAACTGCTCGACGCCGGCCTGCCAGGACCGGCCCGTCCTCGCGCACCAGCGCAGGAACAGCGCGATCGCGTGCGCATACGCCTTCGTCGTCGATTCCGCCCCGTCGCGGCCGAACCGCTGATGCCGCAAGAACGCATCCGCGACGGCCACGACTTGCAGATCCCCATCCAGCACCGTCCAGTACTGCTGCCCGGACGGCAACCTCACCGCAAACGCCCGCATCCCTTGATCCCCCCGGTTCCGTGCTGGGCTACCTGCACATCTACCAGCCATGACCACGACACCCACGGAGAACCGCCGTGTGACCGGCGAAAACACCCTGTCCATGCGACATCATGCAACGGGCCAGGGACCCCCGGAAAAGGGCTGCGGCGCACCGAGACCTCGCGGCTGGATGTGGCGGACTGGGGCCGCAACCCGGCTGCGCCGGAGTTCGGCCGGTTCGGGATGCTGCACGTCCGCTACGGCAAGGCGGTGCGCGGGCAGCCGCCGCGGCGCCGCAACGTGCCGTCGGTGATGGGCTGGGCGGTGGAGGCGGTGGCCGATTACGCGGAGGACATCCGGCCGAGGTTCGGCTGCGCCGATCACCCGGCGCTGTGGGTGACCGAGCGCGGCGGGCGGGTCAAGCCGGCGGAGATCAACGCCCGGTTCGTGGCTTACCGCGATGCGCTGGGGCTGCCGAAGGCCTTGTCGCCGCACAGCCTGCGGCATTCGTGGGTGACGCACCTGACTGAGGACGGGGTGGACCGGCGGTTCATCCAGGAAGCCGTCGGGCATCGCTGCGACACGTCGACGGCGATCTATACCCATGTCAGCGGCGATTTCATGAACACCGCGCTGCGCAAGGCGCTGGCCCCGGCCCTCGGCCGGCAGCCGGGCTGAGGACGGGAGGATCTGATGGCGCGCAAGCTGGACTACCGGTGGCACCTGCGGCAGGTCATGGCCAGCCGCGGCATGTTCGCCACCACCGACCTGATCGAGCCGCTGGCCGGGCGCGGGATTCACCTGTCCTCCAGCCAGGTCTACCGCCTCGTGGTGGAGCGACCGGAACGGCTGAGCCTGAAAGCGCTGATGGCGCTGATGGACATCCTGGACTGCACGATGGACGACCTGATCGAGCCCATTGCCGCCGCCACGGCCGGCGGCAAAGCCCGGGCGGCCAGTGGCGGCGAGGCTGGGGTCGGTGACCTGCGCCCGAGGCGGGCCCGCATCACCAGGGCCGGCGAGTGACCAGTGACCGCTATGACGCCCGAGGTGCTCGCCGACCCGATCGGCGTCGTGGTCGGGCTGGTAGCCAGGGTGGAGCCGCAACTCGGCACCGCGATGATCGAGGAGGCCGTGACGAGCGTCGCTGGCGGCCGGGCCAAGCGGCGCAAGCTCGCCCAGGCGCTCCAGCAGCGGCCATCGGTCCTCACCGATGGCCGGTCGCCGGCGCCGCGGGCTGTCGGGGATCTGCTGATCGCGCTGCGCAAGGCGGGCGCCCGGTCGGTTTCGCCGCCGGCCTGCACCGAATGCGGAAAGGACCTGCGCAGCCTGCAGCGCCGCGGACAGGACTGGTACTGCAGCGTCTGCGGCCCGGTCCGCCTGCCCTGCGCCGCGTGCGGCAAGGCGCGCAGGGTGGCCTCGCGCGACCGGGACGGGCAGCCACGGTGCACGCAATGCCCGCCCGGTGACGGCCAGGACCCGGCTGAGATCGTGATGAAAGTCGTGGCAGCCATCGATCCCGCGCTGCCGGCCGGGGTCGTGACCGCCGCGGTGACGGCGGCGGCTGCCCGCTCCGGGCAGCGCGGTCAGCTCGCCCGGGCCCTGCAAGACCAGCCGGGGCTGCTCACCGGAGCGGGCGCCCGGGCACCGGTCCCGTCCGTGCTGAGGCTGATCAGCGAGCTCTGCGACGCCGGCGCCAGCGGTATCGTCCGGCCGCCGTGCCCCCGGTGCGGCCGGGTCATCAGCCTGCACCGGCGGGTCGGCGGGCAGTGGTCGTGCCGCAACTGCGTCGCCAGGTCCCGCTTCCAGCCGTGCGCACGGTGCGGAGCCGTCCAGCAGGTCGCTATCCGTGATGAGCACGGCCGGCCGTTGTGCCCGCACTGCCTGATCACCGACCCGGCCAACCAGGAAATCTGCGCTGGGTGCAGCCGGCGCCGCCCGGTCAGCGTCCGCTCCGCGGGCGGGCCTTTGTGCCCGGCCTGCGCGCCGGTCACGACGATGACCTGCTCCATCTGCGGCCGCCACGCACCGTGCTATGTGTCGAAGACGACCGGCGAGCCGTGGTGCGAAGCCTGCAAGCAGCGCTGGGCCCGCTGCTCGCGATGCGGAGAGGTTGCCCGGGTCCGCGGCGGCACCAGGGCCGAACCTCTCTGCGCGGCCTGCACCCGTCCCGATCCCGGGTTCTGGCGCACCTGCCCCGGCTGCGGGCAGACCGGGCGGATCAGCACCGGCCGGTGCGCCCGCTGCACCATCGGGCAACGGCTGCGTGAGCTGCTGGGCAGCGAGACAGGCGGCATCCGCCCCGGCCTGCAAGCCCTCTACCACGCCCTCGCGACCGCTGAACGCCCCGCCACCATCGAGGCGTGGCTGAACAGGAGCGCCGCACCGGCGATCTTGCGTGAGCTGGCCGGGAAGGAACTCACCCACCGTGCCCTCGACGAACTCCCGGCGGGCAAGCCGGTCGAGCACCTGCGCAGCGTCCTGGTCGCCATCGGGACCTTCCCGGCGCGCGATGAGCAGATGAGCCGGCTCGAACGCTGGATCGCCTGGGTCATCGCCGAGCGCCCCGACCCTGGCCAGCAGCAACTGGTGCACCGCTACGCCGTCTGGCACGTGATCCGCCGGCTGCGGGCCCGGCTCCGCGGCGAGCACGCCACCCACCACCAGGTCGTGGCCGCCCAGCGGATCATCAAAGCCGCCGTCGCCTTGCTCGACTGGCTCACCGCACACGACCTCACCCTGGCCACCGCCGGCCAAGGCGACCTGGAAACATGGCTGGTCACCGCGCAGGCCAGCCACCGCACCGACGCGGGGAACTTCGTCCGCTGGGCCCGCAGGCACAAGCTGACCAGCCTGGACTTCGCGGCCATCCGGTGGGGCGGGCCGACCGGTGTCATCGACACCGAGACCCGCTGGGAACAAGCGCGCTGGCTGCTGCACGACGGCACGCTCAAGCCCGACGACCGCGTCGCCGGCCTGCTCGTCCTGCTCTACGCCCAATGGCCAGCCACGATCAGCCAGCTCACCCTCAGCCACGTCCAGGCCAGCGGCGGGCAGGTACGCATCCAGCTCGGCCGCGAGCCAGTCGTCCTTCCCGAGCCGCTCGACGCCCTGCTCCTCCAGGTCGCCGCCGCACGGCGAGGCCACGCCGCCATCGGCGACCAGGGCACCTCGCCCTGGCTGTTCCCGGGCGGCCAGCCCGGACGGCCCATCAGCGCTTTCCGGCTGGCCGAACGGCTTCGCCAGATCGGCATCCGCTCCGGGCAATCGCGCTCGGCCGCACTGTTCCAGCTCGCCACAGACCTGCCCGCCGCCGTACTCGCCCGGATGCTCGGCATCCACATCACGGTCGCCGTCGCCTGGCAGCGCGCCTCGGCCGGAGACTGGGCCGCCTACGCAGCCCAGATCAGCCGCCGCGACAGGCCAGCCGAAGCCGATCACGTCCCAACCTGAGAGGCATTCAGACAGTTGCGATACCTGACTCCGCCAGAGCTGCTCGGCATGATCATCCAGAAGGTCACCGGCCAGAGCCCGGCCGCGCAGATCCAGCGCCGGATCCTGACCCCGCTGGGGCTGCACGGCACCTCGTTCCCGCTGACCAGCACGCGGATCCCGGCGCCGTACGCGCACGGGTACTTCGGCCCCGTCGACGCCACCAGCCTGGTCAACCCGTCGGGCGCCGGGGCTTCGGGGGCGATGATCTCCACCGCTGGTGACGTGGCCCGGTTCTACCGGGCGCTGCTCACCGGGCGGCTGCTGCCGCAGGCGCAGCAGCGCGAGCTACTGGCCGCGATTCCCGTCAACGACCCGGGCGAGCTGTTCGCCGAGCAGTACGGACTGGGCATCTACCGCGTCCAGCTGTCCTGCGGTACCGCCTGGGGCCACGACGGCGGCTACCCGGGCGGCTTCAAGACCTTCGCCTACACCAGCCCGGACGGCGCGCGCCAGGCCGTCATGGTCTACAACGACTTCAAAATGAGCCTGCCGGCGCCCACCGGGACCAGCACCCCCGCGTTCCAGCGGGACGTCAAGAAGACCATCGAGATCGCGTTCTGCGGGCGGTGATCCGTCCGGCAGGCCGTGGCAAACTACCCGGGTGGCCGCATTGAAATTGCCCAGTTTGCCGTTCCCGCTGGAGCCCGCCGGCCATCCGCCGGCGGGCTGCCGCGTCCTGCACGGCGTGCTGAACCTGACCGCCGCGGCGGGGACCGACATGTTCGTCGATCCCGCGGGCCCCGATGAGTCGCTGGTGCCGGACGCGGGCCGCTTCGTGGGCCTGCCGCCGGCCGGCGACTTCACGCTGTCCGCCCAGATCCGGGTGGAATTCGCCAGCAGGTACGACGCGGGCGTGCTGCTGCTGCACGCCAGGGAGCGGCACTGGGCCAAGCTGTGCTTCGAGTACTCGCCGCAGCTGCGGCCGACCGCGGTCACGGTGGTGACCAAGGGCGTCTCGGACGACTGCAACTCCTTCGAGGTGGACGGCGACACCGTGTGGCTGCGGGTCACCCGGTCCGGAGCCGCCTGGGCTTTCCACGCCTCGACCGATGGCTCCTGGTGGCGGCTGCTGCGGTACTTCGCGCTGGGCGGGGACCCGGCCGAGCTGGTCCGGGTCGGCTTCCTGGCCCAGTCGCCCACCGGTCAGGGCTGCACGGCCAGCTTCGACCACATCTCGTTCCGGCCGGGCGCCCCGAAGAACCTGCGCGACGGCAGTTAATAGGTCAGACCTGGGGCCAGCGGCGGGTAGCGATCAGCGCGGCCAGATCGGGAGCGAGCCGCAGTTCGGCCGCGGTCAGGTCGGGATGGGTTAGCCAGTGCATCCGGGCCATGTCGGGCTGGCCGTCGAACCTGGGCGGCCACTGGTCCGCCGGGGTCAGGTCATCGATGACCAGCGTGCCGCCCGGCCGGAGCAGCCCGATCGGGTCGGCCGGATCGCCGGACCCCTTGCCCTGGCCGCCGCCGTCCAGGACGAGCAGGTCGAACGGCGCCGCCTGGCCGATCTCCCGCCAGTCGCCGTAGATCACGCTGACCTGCGGCACGTCGCGGAACAGGTCGGCGGCCAGCGCGGCGCGGGCCGCGTCCAGCTCCACGCTGACCAGCCGGGCGCCGGACCGGGCGCCCGAGGCCAGCCAGGCCAGGCCCACCCCGCAGCCGGTGCCGGTCTCGCCGATCACCTCGGCCCCGCTGGCCAGCGCGAACAGCAGCCGGCCGTGCTCCGGCCGGCACGAGTTCGCGAAACCTGCGTGCCGGGCCAACCTCACCGCCTCAGTTACTAGAGGGGGTAGGTCGGTCAGCCCGTCGTACGCGGCAGTTCCTCGCGGTGACATCAGGCACCCAGGTTGCGGGTGGTGTAGGAGTTGCGGAACTTGCCCGTGGGGTCGAGGCGGCGGGCCAGGGTGAGGAATGCGGGCAGCCGCTCGTAGCGGGCGTGCAGGTCCTCGGGCGGGGTGGTGAAGACCTTCCCCCAGTGCGGCCGGGGGCTGAACGGGGCCAGCTTTTGCTCCACCTGCGCGACCACGGGGAGGACGGCCGCGGGATCGGCGACCCAGGTGAAATGGAAGGCCACGCTCTCCTGGCGGTAGGCGGTGCTGAGCCACAGCTCATCGGCGGCGATGCGCCGGATCTCGCAGATCCGCAGCACCGGGGCGAGGCAGTCGCGGATCGCGTCCAGGGCGTGCAGGGCGGGGACGGCGTGCGCGACCGGGAGCAGGTACTCGGACTGGAGCTCATCGCCCGCGCTGGGCTTGAACTCGGGGCGGAAGTGCGGGAGCCGGTCGTACCAGCGGCCGGGCACGCCGAGCTGTTGGGTGCATGCGTCGGGCGACGCGCCCGGCACCGGGTTGCGGGCCGCGGGAGCAGGCTTGGCCGTGAACCACGATGTCTGTGTGACTGACGGGGGTTCGGGGCGGGATTTGAGCCAGATCTGGGTGAGGCGAGGGGCTTGCCAGTCGGTGAACAGGCTCACGCTGTAGGCGCTGGTCATCAGGTCGGTGAAGTAGGCATCCAGGGCGTCCAGGGGCAGGTTCTCGTAGACTCGCTGGCTGACCTCGAAGGACGGGACCAGGTCCAGGGTCAGGCTGACCACCACGCCCAGCGCGCCGAGGTGGACCACGGCGCCTTCGAAGTCCGGGTCGCCGCGGTGCAGCTCGAACCAGGTCGCCGTCCGAGGTCACGAGGAGCAGGCCAGCTACCGCGGCGGCCAGGTTCTGATTCGCGGCGCCGGAGCCGTGGGTGGCGGTGGCGCACGCGCCGGCCACCGAGATGTGCGGCAGCGAGGCCAGGTTGGCCAGGGCGAAGCCCTGGCGGTCCAAGCGCGGGGCGAGCTCGGCGTAGCTCAGGCCCGCGGCGACCCGGGCCACCGAACGAGCCGAGTCCACCGAGACCTCGGCCGGCAGGCCGGCCAGGGTGACCTGGGCGCCCGGCGAGTCCGCCATGTCGTTGAACGAATGCCCGGTGGCCAGCACCTTGATCCGGTCCGCCTTGGTCACCGCGAGCTGGAGCTCCGAAACCGTGGCCGGGCGGTAGAAGTCCGGGGCGCCGAAGGTCACGTTGCCCGCCCAGTTCGTCTGCGGTCGCACGCTCACTCCTTCGGCTCCCGGTGATGGCCCGTGTTTCCCCGCACCCCCCGGCGGACCCCGCAGTGGCGGTGGCCACCCTACCTGCCAGGACAGATCCTATGGCGCGACACGGAAGGAACGTTGACCTGAGGATTGCGAACCGCACCGCGGTGCGCGTGGGCGTGGCCACGGTGGCCGCGGGCGGCTTCCGGACCCTGGACGACACCGCTGACCCGACCTTCAACCAGCTACTGGGCGTGAACGACAACGGGTTGATCGCGGGGTACTTCGGCTCCGGGGCGCAGGGTCACCCGAACATGGGCTACCTGCTGGACGGGGCCAGCTACCAGGGCGAGAACTTCCCCGGTTCGGTGCAGACCCAGGTGACCGGGCTGAACAACCGCGGTGTCACGGTCGGCTTCTGGTCCAACACCAACATGGGGGGTGGGCATGGACGCCAACTTCGGGCGGGTCGGCCAGGCAACACCGACGGCTTCCTCGCCGCCCCCGCACGGTAAACCCCGGATTCAGCGCCCTGCCGTCCAGCTGGACGGCAGGGCGCTGCCGTACCAGAACTCGATGATGTGCCGGGCGATCGACACCTTGGGCGGCAGGGCCAGCTCCCCGGCCTGCAGCGCGGCCAGCAGACCGGCCCGGCTCCACCAGCGGGCCTCGGCCAGCTCGTCGTCGTCCACGTTGATGACCTGGCCCGGGAGCGCGTCGGCCCGGAAGCCGAGCATCAGGCTGCGCGGCATGGGCCAGGGCTGGCTGCCCAGGTAGCGGACGTTGGTGACGACGATCCCGGTCTCCTCGGCCACCTCGCGGATCACCGCCTGCTCGGCGGACTCCCCCGGCTCGACGAACCCGGCCAGGATCGAGACCCGGCGGCCCGGCCAGGCCGCGTTGCGGGCCAGCAGGCAGCGGTTCTCCGGGTCGGTGACCAGCATGATCACCGCCGGGTCGGTGCGCGGGAAGTGCTCGGTGCCGTCCGCGGGGCAGCGGGTCGAGTGGCCCGCCGCGTCCGGGATGGTAGCGGTGCCGTCCAGCGGGCAGCGCACGTGCGTGTCGTGCCAGTTGCCCAGGGCCACCGCGTGGGTGAGCAGCCCCGCGTCCCGGTCCGGCAGCACCGCCCCGACCTCGCGCAGCGAGGCGGCCCGCACGCCAAAGCCGACGTCATTGAGCGGAGCGCTGACCCCGAAGTAGACGGTGCCGTCGGTGTCCTCGCCGAGCAGGAACCGGGTGCCGGCCGGCGCCTCCTCCGGGGCGATGAAGACCAGCTCGTCGTCCCCGCGGACCAGCGCCTGGCCGTCGTGTACGACCAGGACCTTGGTGCGCGGGTCCTTCCAGGCCGCTTCGATCCACTCCTGATCGGTGCGCCGCTTGGTGGCCCGGTCGACGGTGCCGCGGGCCAGCGCCAGGTGTTCCAGCATCACCGCAGGTCCGCGCCGGCGCTAGCCAGTTCTTCCCACAGGTACGCCGACACCTCGGCGCCCTTGAGCAGCAGCGACAGGTCGATCCGCTCGTTCGGCGCGTGTGCCCGGTCCGAGTCCAGGCCGATCGCGATGAAGACCAGCGGGGCGCCCAGGATATCGGCCAGATCGGCCTCGGGGCCGCTGCCGCCCTCCTTGGTGAACAGCACCTCGCGGCCGAACGCCCGTTCCATGGCCCGCCGGCCGGCCCGCACCGCCGCCGAGGTGATCGGCGAGCGGCTCGGCCGGACCGCGGGCTGCATGGTCACCGTGGCGGTCAGCCCGGCCGGGGTCGCGGCCCGGACGTATTCCTCGAAGGCGGCCAGCACGTCGGCCGGATCCTGGTCGGCCACCAGCCGGAACGAGACCTTGGCGTGCGCGGCCTTGGGGATGATGGTCTTGCCGCCCGGGCCGGTGTGCCCGCCCCACATCCCGTTGACCTCGGCGGTGGGCCGGGCCCAGATCCGCTCCAGGGTGGTGAACCCCTGCTCGCCGTACGGTGGCACCGCTCTGCCCGGCCTCGGTGAGCCAGTCCGGCTCGTCGAAGGGCAGCCGGGCGAACAGCTCCCGCTCGGTGTCGGCTAGGGCGAGCACCCGGTCGTAGAAGCGGGGCAGGGTGACCCGGCCCGCCTGGTCGTGCAGGCCGGCCAGCAAGGCGGCCATGGCGTGCAGCGGATTCGGGATCCCGCCGCCGAACGCCCCGGAGTGCAGATCCCGGACCGGCCCGGTCAGCGTGACCTCGGCGGACGCCAGCCCGCGCATGCCGGTGCACATGGACGGCACGTCCGCGGCCCACATGCTGGTGTCGCTGACCACGATCACGTCGCAGGCCAGCCGGTCGCGCTCGCGGCGCAGCAGCTCCGCGAAGTGCTCCGAGCCGGACTCTTCCTCGCCCTCCACGATCAGCTTGATCGTGACCGGGGGCGCCGCCGCCCGAGACACCGCCAGGCAGGCCTGGATGCCCAGGGAATGGAAGAACACCTGGCCCTTGTCGTCGGAGGCGCCGCGGCCCAGCAGCACGCCGTTGCGCTCGGCGGGCTCGAACGGCGGGCTGTCCCACTCCTCCAGCGGCTCGACCGGCTGCACGTCGTGGTGCCCGTAGATCAGCGCCACCGGGGCGCCGGGTCGGCGGCGGGCCATTCGGCGAACACGGCGGGCAGTCCGTCCGGCGCGGTTTCCCAGACCTCGGCGACCGGGAAGCCTTGCTTGCTCAGGTGCGCAGCGAGCCATCCGGCGCTGCGCCGAACGTCGTCGTGGTGCGCGGGATCGGCCGAGATGGACGGGATGGCCAGCCATTGCTTCAGGTCATCGATGAACTCGCGGGCGTGCTGGCTGATGTGGGCACGGGCATCCATGTCTTGGAGGTTATCCAAGGGGGGGCTGGGGGGACGGGTCCCCCCAGGGGTCGAAGGTGTCGCCCCGGCCGCGGATGCCGGCCGCCGGGACCGACACCGCCCGGCCGGGACGGCCGGTGACCCAGCCCACCCGGGCCGGGTCTTCACCCACGCTCTTCAGCGCGGCCATGGCCGCCTGCTGCCGGGCCGCGGGGACCACGATGGCGAACCCGGTGCCCATGTTGAACGTGGCGTACATGGTGGCGGGCGACACGTCGCCCTTGTCCGCGATCAGCCCGAATATCGGCGGCGCGGGCGGCAGCGCGTCCAGTTCGTAGGACACGTCGGCAGTTAGACGCGCCGAGGTTGAGCAGGCCGCCGCCGGAGATGTTGACCAGCCCGCGGGGCTCCACGCCCGCCGCCCACAGGGCCTGGACGGCGGCTCACGTAGACCCGCGTGGGCTGGAGCAGCGCATCGTCCAGGTGCCGGGCCGTACCGGGCACGCGGTCGGACAGCTTCATCCCGGCCCGGTCGAACAGCACGTGCCGGGCCAGCGAGTACCCGTTGCTGTGCAGGCCGGAGCTGGGCAGGCCGATGATCACGTCGCCGGGCCGCACGCCGGAGCCGTCGATCGGGGTGCGGCCCGGGGGCAGCGCGCCGATCGCGGTGCCGACCAGGTCGAGCATGGGGCGGCCGCCGGACGCGTCGGCCAGCATCGACCCGATCTGGGCGATCTCGCCGCCCGGGATGGCGATCCCGGCCAGGTCGGCGCCCACGTACAGGCCGCGGGCGATCTCCTCGAGCACGCCCTCGTCGATCCGGTCGGTGGCCACGTAGTCCAGCAGGGCCAGCGGCACCGCGCCCACGCAGATCAGGTCGTTGACGTTGTTGGCCACGCAGTCGATGCCGACCGGCTCCCAGCGATTGGCCTCGCGGGCCAGCAGGATCTTGGTGCCCACCCCGTCGGTGCTCAGGGCCAGCGGCGGGCCGCTGTCCAGCTGCAAGATGGTGGCGAAGTAGCCGCTGGACAGGCCGGTGATGCTGGACACCATCGGGGACCGGGCCGCGGTCCGGGCCAGCCACGGGCGCATGGCCCGGGCGAACACGTCCTGCTCGCGCTGCTCGTCCACGCCCGCGGCGGCATAGCTGGGTGGCGTGGTCCTGATTCGCGTCCATGCTGGCAGCCTACGGTAACCGCGGCCGCGAGCCGCGGAACCGGGGCCGGGGAGCAGGCACCACGGCCCGTTCGGGAATAATTGAAATTTCAAAGACAGTTAGCATGGTCACACGACCCTAGGAGACACCATGCCAGCCGTCACCGTCGAGAACATCCTGGTCCTGCCGCGGGTTCCCGAACCTGACGTCAACGAGGCCGAGCGGAAGGTCACGTCGGTCACCACCGCCCCGTCCGGGTACGAGGGCGAGGGTTTCCCGGTCCGGCGCGCGTTCGCCGGAGTGGACCTGCCGCGGCTGGACCCGTTCATCCACATGGACCAGATGGGCGAGGTGGACTACGGGCCGGGCGAGCCCAAGGGCACGCCGTGGCACCCGCACCGCGGGTTCGAGACCGTAACCTACATCATCGACGGGACGTTCCGTCACCAGGACTCCAACGGCGGCGGCGGGCTGATCACCGACGGCGACACCCAGTGGATGACCGCGGGCGGCGGCATCTTGCACATCGAGGCGCCGCCGGAGGAGCTGGTGGTCTCGGGCGGGCTGTTCCACGGCATCCAGCTCTGGGTCAACCTGCCGGCCACGCTCAAGCTGACCCAGCCGCGCTACCAGGACATCCGGGGTTCTCAGGTGTCGCTGTTGTCGTCCGCGGACGGCGGGGCGCTGCTGCGGGTAATCGCCGGGTCGTTCGCCGGTCACGACGGGCCGGGGATCACGCACACGCCGATTTCGCTGGTGCACGCCACCGTGTCGGCGGGCGCGCAGGTCCGGCTGCCGTGGCGGGCCGACTTCAACTCGCTGGCCTATGTGCTGGCCGGGTCTGGTTTTGCCGGAGCGGAGAAGCGGCCGGTACAGATGGGGCAGCTGGCGGTGTTCGAGGCAGGTTCGGCGATCACGTTCGCCGCTTCGGGGTCCGGGGGTCCCATGGAGATCCTGCTGCTCGGCGGCGAGCCGATCCGGGAGCCGGTGGCCGCCTACGGGCCGTTCGTCATGAATACCTGGGCCGAGCTGGTGCAGGCCTTCGAGGACTACCAGGCCGGCCGGCTGGGGTCGGTTCCCGCGGTGCCGGTCGAGCCCCACCCGGGCCACGACGTCATTTAGACCTCGGCCGAACGGCCCGTGGTTCTTGTGTCCGGGTTAGCTTGAGGGCTAGGGCGGGGCAGGCCGCGACGGCGCGGCGGGCTTCGAGGTCCAGGGCCGGCGGTACCGGGCTCGGGTCGACGATCGGGTAGCCCCATTCGTCGAGGGAGATGAGCTCGGGCAGGAGTTCGGCGCACACGCCGTGGCCCGAGCAGGCGATCGGGTTGACCCGCAAGGTGTCGGGCATCAGCTCAGATCCAGTCGTCTTCGGTGCTGGGCATGGCGTTCGGGAGCGGGAGGAACGGCGCGCGGCCGGTGGCCGAACAGTGGCCGCGGCCGTGCAGCGCGATCTCCTGGGCGAACACGGTCAGCGTGCTGCGGACAAACCGGACCGTCCCGTCTGGGTGGTTGCAGGCGCCGCGCCCTTCGACCAGGCCGGCCCAGCGTTCGAGGTCGTGGCGGACCTGGCTGTGGTGCCCGCGGCCGGCCAGGACGGCGAGGGCAGCGGCCATCCGGGGCAGGCCGTTCAGGCAGGGGCCGCACTGGCCGGCCGACTCGGCGGCCAGGTAGCGGGTCACCCGGGCCGCTTCGGCCAGGCCGCACCGGCCGGCGGGCAGCGCGGCGATGACGCCGGCGCCGACCGCGGCGTGGTGCGTGCTCAGGGTTTTGTTGTCCAGGGTCAGCGTCTTGGCGGCGTCGATAGGCAGCCAGGTGCCGTGGAAGCCGCCGACCAGGACGGCCTGGACGTTCTCCTCCGGGATGAGGCTTTTCAGGGGGACGCCGATCTCGGTCTCGACGACCTGGTGACCGGTGCTGGTGTGCACGGTGGCCAGCATGCTGCCGGGCTCGGTTTTCGTGCCCAGCTCCCGGAACCAGCCGGGGCCGTAGCGGGCGATCAGGGCCAGATGGGCCAGGGTCTCCACGTTCTGGACCAGGGTGGGGGCGCCGCCGAGGCCGCGTTCGGTCACCCGGGGCGGCACGAAGGTGGGGATGGCCGGCCCGCCGGCCAGCCGGTTGACCAGCGCCGCCTCCTGGCCGGCCAGGAACCGCGGCGGCGCCTCGGTGACCGTGACGGCCAGCCGGTCGATGTGTGCGGTGTGCCGCTGGGCCAGGGCGCGGGTGAGTTCGGGCGGGATGCCGGGATGCAGGTACAGGTGGGCGTCGGTGGCGCCGACGGCTTCGGCGGCCAGCTGCAGGCCGTCCAATACCAGGTGGGGCGCGGCGCGCAGGAGCAGGGCGTCCTTGCGGCTGGCGGGCTCGCTCTCCGCGCCGTTGGCCACGATGACCGTCCGGCCGCGGGCGGCGGCCACGATGGCCAGTTTGCGGTACACCGGGAATGCGGCGCCGCCGCGGCCGGTGAGGCCGGCCTGCTCGACGGCCCGGATGAGGTTGTTTTCGCGGTTTTCGCGGCCCAGCGGGGGCCGGCCGTAGCGAGCCAGGTGCGCGCGCAGGTCCTCCGGGACGCCGGGGACCAGGGGGAGCAGGCGGGGCAGGCCGGCCTGCTTTCCGGTCTTTCCGGTCGCCGTGGCGTCCCGCACGGTGTCCTCCACGGTGTCTTGCACGGGGGCGGCGGTCATCGCGAGATCCTCTCGTGGGCCCGCCTCGGTCCGTGCTGGGCGAAGACGGCGGCGACGCGGGCCGCGCGCGGGAGCTGGCGGGCGGCGCTGGCCAGCCGCCAGCCGGTCGCGGCCACCACGGCCAGGGCGCACGCCACGCTCAGGTAGAGCAGCCAGCCGTGCTGCAGGTCCTTGCTGGAACCGATGCTGTGCGCGAACGCGACCGGCCAGCACGCGTAGGCGAGCAGGTGGATGGCCCGCCACAGGATCCGGTTGAGGCGGCCGCGGACCAGGCTGGTGATGATCATGGCCAGCATCAGGTCGAACGAGATCGCGCCCAGGCCCAGCCAGAGCCGCTCGTAGCCGGAATCGAACGGGACGACCCCGGACAGGACCGGGATGCTGACGTAGGTGTCGAGCACCGCGGTCACCACGTGCACGGCGATGAACGCCACGGCCAGCAGCGAGATGTTCCGGTGCAGGCTGGTCACCGCGAAGCGGGGCAGGCCCGGCAGCCGGCCCTGCCGGTTGACCAGGATGCCGAGCACCAGGACGGCGGTGAGCAGCAGCAGCGCCACGACGCCGGTAGCGCGGCTGGCGTACCAGAACGCGGTGGTCCCGCTCATCTGTCTTCCTCCCCGTCGTGGCTGGTTGGTTCTTTTCTGTTCACGTCATCCATCGTTGCTGAGCCAGGTCGGTGAACCCGGCAAGCTACTTCTGAGCCATCTCTGACTCGTGTTCTGGCGCGTCGTGGGGCCAGCCGGCCACGGTGAACACCGCGCCGGTGGCGTCGACCAGGCGAGCGGGCAGGCCGAGACCGGCCAGCCAGCCGAGCGCGGCGCGGCCGCGGATGACCGCGGCGGTACTGGCCGCGTTGGCGTCCGCGCAGGTCCCGGCGGCCACCGAGACGGTGCGCCAGACCGGGTCGGCGGGCAGGCCGGTGCGTGGGTCCAGGATGTGGTGCAGCACGTCGCCGCCGCGCTGCCAGCGGCGGGCCTGGGTGCTGGAGGTGGCCAGGCCGCCGTCGCGGATGGCGATCATCGTGTACGGGCCTTCGGGGCGGTCTTCCGGGGCGCCGGTCACGTCCTGGACCCGGATCCGCCAGCCGCCCTCGGGCGCGGGGCCCGCGACCGCGATGTCGCCGCCCAGGCTGACCAGCACGCCTGCGCCGGTCTGGCCGGCGATCCGGGCCGCGGACCGGTCGGCGGCCCAGGCCTTGGCGGTGGCGCCGAGGTCCAGCTGGATTCCTGGGGGCATGGTCAGGGTGCGGCCGTCTAGGTGGACCGCGCGCCAGCCGGGGACCGTGCGGACGGTGATGCTCTGGCGCGGTTGCGCTTTCTGGACCTGTTCGAAGTCGCGATCGTAGCCCAGGGCGGACAGGGCCGCGCCGACCGTGGGGTCGACGTCGCCGTCGGTGAGTTCGGCGGCCCGCAGCGCGACCGCGATGGCCTCGGCTAGGAGCGGGCTGACCTGCTGGCTGACCTGCTCGCTGGCGGCGTGGCTGGCTTGCAGGTTGACGATTTCCGAGTCGGGGCGGAAGCGGCTGCAGGCCAGGTCGACTTCGGCCAGGTCGGCTTCGAGGAGGGTGCGGGCTTGGGGCAGGCAGCGGGGTTCGGTGACGACCAGGTGGACCAGGGTGCCCAGGGCTCGCCAGCTGGCCGCGGCCTGCTGTTCGTCTTTGGCGTCGTGCTCGTCCTTGGTGTCGTGCGGGGCTTCGGCCTGCCCGGAGGCGGGCGGCATCTCAGGAGCCGCCGGAGGTGGCCTGGCTGCTGCCCGAGCTGGAGCTCGGGTTGGAACCGGAGCTGAAACCGCTGGACCCGGTGCTCGAGTTGCTGGAGGAGCCGGTGCTTGACGAGCCGGTGCTTGAGGAGCCGGTGCTTGAGGAGCCGGTGCTGGAGGAGCCGGTGCTTGACGATCCGGTACTTGAGGAGCCGGAGGTGGACGAGCCGGTGCTCGAGGATCCGGTACTGGTCGAGGTGCCGCTCGGGGACGAACCGGTGGAGCTCGCGGTCTTGTGGGTGGACCCGGGCAAGGCCAGGGTCACGGCGCCCGCCGCGACCACGCTGGCCATGGTCACCGCGGTGGTGGCCGAACGGACCTTGGCGCGGCCGCGTGCCCGGGCCGCCATGGCCTGCTGGACGCGATCGCGTGGTGCTCTGCTCATGTCACCCATTCTGCGGTCCGGTCATCGACATTTCCTGCGGGAAACTTCTCGGTTGGCTATGAAGGCCGACCCGCATCGGCTGGGCCGAGGCTACCCAGCGAACATGAAGCCAAGCTGAAGCCGCTGAATCGTCCCTGCCCCTTAGATAACGGATGCGCCCGGTTTACAGATCACGGTGGTCACAAAATCTTGGCCCGGTCAAACGCGGCGCCCTGGCGAGCATGATCCGGTAGCCGTCCAGGCGGCCGACACGGCCCGCTGCCTGGTGGCGAGCTTGAGCTGACCCGGGCCGGCGTCCTGGCTGCGCCCCTGCGCGTGCCAGCGTGCGATGCCCGCCAGGTCCTTGACCGGGCGTCCCGTTCGGTGTTTATCACATAGCCGTTCGGATTGGCGTCGAGCCAAGCGAGATAGGCGCCTGTGTACCGGGCGCCGGCGCGGGGAATCCGGGCTGGATGCCGGTGCCGGGGAGGGGTCGCCCAGGATGCGGAGCATGACGCGGGGCCGGTGTATCGGTCGCGGCCGTGAAGCCAGCGGGTGTTGCTGACCAGCAGGCGCGCGCGGACGGCAGCAGGGCTATGCGGATGCCGACGGGTAGTGCAGGGCTGCCCCGTCACGGAACGCACCGGCTCCAGGTTACGCCCGCGTGGGCGTGCTGCCGTGTGGTGGTGCTGTAGTGGAAGCCGAGCGCGTCGGCGGCGATGCGGGGTGCGGTTGGCACCCACTGGTTACCGGGTTCTGGAGGTTGCCTCCACGTCGTCCGTGCCTTGCTTGGCCGCTGTGCTCGATACGATGCGCTGCAGGTGGTGAAGTAGATGACGCGGTATCTTGACTTGCCGGGTTCCGGGGGCAAGCTGGACCGGCTCCTCGGCGAGTTCGGGGCGGTGGCCCTTCCGGGGCCGCCGGGCGGCCTGGATGAGGTGCCGCCGGATAGGGCCCTGATCTGCGTGGCTGATATGGGCGATTACGAGGCGCCCGGATACATCATCACGGAGATAGAGCTGGCGGCCTGGGCTGAACCTGCCGATATCCGCCCGAGGACCTGGCTGCTCATGGACCGCGCTGTGGCCGACAGGCTGTGCCCGGGGGCGGCTGAGTACCGGGAGTCGTGGCAGTCGGGCGTGGAGCGTGACGCCGAGGCCGCTGCGCATACCGACAACCTCGTCCCGGTGGCGCGGACAAGCCGCAGCGGATTGCGGCGCGACGTCGGGCTCTTGCGGCAGTACGCGGCGGTCTTGCGTGGCGAGCTGACCGGCACCCGGGCGGATGAGCTCCTGACTGACGTGCGTTCGCGGCGGGTGGCCTCAGCTGATCTGGACGCTATCGCCAAGGACCTGGAGTCGTGGGCGGAGCGTGACTGGGTCGCCGTCATCGACATCGGCCCGGAGCGTGAGCACCTGGCCGGGCCGCTTCCGCCGTTCCCGGGGCCGGCCGCCGATAGCCCGGGCGAGGACACGATCTCGCCCATGAGCCAGGAACGCCCGCTGAGCATCCCGCCCGGCCTGGTCGTGAGGCTATCGCGAGCTAAGGTGCTCCCCGGGGCCTCGGCCGAGGCGGACCGGTGGATGGCCATGCTCAACGATCGCCTGGATGAATGCGTG
Organism: uncultured Actinomycetes bacterium; assembly: GCA_963787645.1. Classification (GTDB taxonomy): domain Bacteria; phylum Actinomycetota; class Actinomycetes; order Streptosporangiales; family Streptosporangiaceae; genus Palsa-504. The sequence continues at coordinate 941,689 of CAWBDS010000011.1, forward strand.
GCCAGCCTCGACCGCGAGCGGATGGCCATCGAGATCGTCTTCCGGCTGAGAGAGAACGGCGAGGACTACCTGTTCTGGGTCAGCGTCCACGGAGCCGACGGCATCAGCTTCGACCCTGACAGCGCGATCAGGGCTCGCGGTCGCCGCCGGCGTACTGGCTCCACGGGCTGCCGCCTGGCCACCGGCGCAGGATCCGCTGCTGCTGCCCGGTGATGGCCTGCTCGACTTCCTCATCGATCGGGACGAGGGCCTCGCGTTTCATCTTGCGGTTGGCATAGCAGGCAGGGCGCCGTCGCCGTCGTGCACCACGCAGTCGAACGGTCCCACTGGTGCCGGGTTCTTGTGGCTGGTCAGTGGCTGACGGGGGCGCCCAGTGCGCTGAGTGCGGCCGCGGTGATGATCTCGATGTAGCGGTCGGGTGGGATCTGGGCGTCGTTGACCAGGTTGTCCCAGAGGTGGAACGAGGTCAGTTCCCACAGCAGGACGGCCGCCTCGGCGGGGGTCCAGGTCGGTCGAGCCGCCCTTCGACGCGCAGGCGGTTGGTCGTCCGCTAGTACGGTCTTGGCATCAGCGGAGTGCTTGAGTGTCGAGTGCGGGAGGAGAGCGGCCATCCCGAGTTGCGGGTAGCTCGGCAGCACCCCGAGGACGGCGTCAAGTGTGGCGTCGAAGCGGTCCTCCTGCCGGATGCGCGAGCCGAGTTCGTCCGCCACTTCGTACCGGAGCGCGTCGGAGATGATGACGACTGCTCTGGTCGCCGTGGAGGACGGGGTGGGGGCTGATCTTGAGCTTGGGGTAGGCGAGGTTGTTCCAGTCGGCTTGGCGGATGGCGCGCAGGGCGGCCTTGCGGCGGGTCCGGTCCATGCGGTCGATGAACAGGATGCCGTCGAGGTGGTCGGTTTCGTGCTGCAGGCAGCGGGCCAGGTGGCCGGTGCCGACGATCTGGACGGGATCGCCGTGGGCGGTGAAGCCCTTGGCCACGACGTTCAGACGGCGCTTGGTGTCGAAGTAAAGGCCGGGCATGGACAGGCAGCCCTCGGGATCGTCCTGCTCCTCCTCGTCGGGGAAGTCGAGCACCGGATTGACCAGGTGGCCCGACACGTCCTCGTCGTGGAAGACGAAGACCCGCTGGCTCACCCCGACCTGGGGCGCAGCCAGGCCGGACCCGCGCTGGTCGTGGAGCGTCTCGTCGAGGTTGCGGACCAGGCGGCGGAGTTCGGCGTCGAACGTGGCCACCTGGTCGGCGGGGGTGGTCAGGACGGGATCGCCGAACAGGCGGACGGGCAGGACCGGCATACGGCGCGCTCCTTCGATCGATATCTTTGCAAAGAGTATAGTTTGCAAAGTGAGAACGGGACTAGAGCCGCATCCGGCGCGGACGGCGCTGCTGGACTTGATCCGGCGCGATGGCGTGGTCACGGCGACCGACGCCGCCCGCGAGCTGGGCGGCAGCACCGGCCTGTACTCCTTCCACCTGCGGCAGCTGGCCCGGCACGGAGTGATCGAGGAGGCTCCCGCGGGGCACGGCCGGGTTCGGCCCTGGCGGCTGGCGCGGTCCGGTGTCACGAGAGAGCAACAACCGCAGCCGGTCAGCGATGCCCAGCTGAGCACGGTGGCCCGCGGTCTGGAGGACGAGAGTTACCAGCGCTGGCTGGAGCATCGGGACGACGCGCCCGGGCGGTGGCGCCGGGACGAGGCGTTCAGCCAGGTGGTCTACCTGACCCCGGACGAGATGGCCGGGATGGCGGAGGTGATCCGGGCGCTGATCGCGCAGTACCGGCACCGCGAGGACCGGCCCGCGGCCCGCCCGGCCGAGGCCGCTCCGGTGGCCGTGGTGGCCCGGGTGTTCCCGCTGCTGGAACCCGGTGCGGATGCTGGCTAGTGGAACCGGCGCGGATCCTGGCTGGTGGAACCGGTGCGGGTTCCTACTGGGACGTACGGCGGCGGGCGGTCAAGATGACCGCGGCGATCAGGCCGAGCGCGACCGTGCCCAGGGCCGAGACGAGCAGGGTGCCGCGGGCGCCCAGGGCGGCAACCAGCGGACCGCCGAACGCGGTACCCAGTGGCGCCGCGAGGATAAGCAGCGAGCTGCGGGCCGCGATGACCTGGGCCAGCGCGCCGGGCGGGCTGGCGTCCTGGAGCACGCCCATGGACAGAGACATCCACGGGCCCCAGATCACCGCGCCCGCGAAGAACGCGGCCAGCGCTACCCACAGCGGCGTGACCAGGCCGAGCGGGACCAGGGCCAGGCCCCAGCCGAGGACGATCGCGGTCATGGTGGGCCATACCCGCCAGCGGCGCAGGTATGGCGCGGCGAGTTCGCCGATCACCGCGCCCACGCCGAACACGGCCCAGAAGATCCCGAGTAGCGCCGCCGACCCGTGCAGGTCCACGGCCACGTGCACCGGCAGCGCGACGTCGACCGGGCCGTACAGCAGGTAGAACACGAACGACATGGCCAGCAGGCCGGGCAGCACGGGGCTGGAGCGGATCACCGCCCAGGCACCGACCTGGACCGGTTGGATTGGAGCGGTATCAGGTTCTGCGGGCTCTGCGGACGGGCTGGAGAGCGGGATGACGCGGGCGTAGCTGATGGCCAGGATGGCCCAGCTGACCGCGTTGGCGGTGATGACCACGGCGGGGCCGGCGGCCGCGGCCACCAGGTCGGCCAGGGCCGGGCCGATCATCAGGCTCAGCTGGTCGGCCAGGCCGAACACGGTGTTGCCCGCGACCCGCTGCTCGGGCGGGAGCAGGTCGGCGATCAGGGTGTACTTGCCCGCCTGGCCCCACGCGCTGAGCACGGAGGAGAGGCCGAGCAGGGCGACGTAGAGGGCCGGGTCGAGCAGGCCGGCCAGAGCCAGGCAGCCGACCAGGCCGAGCGCCGCGGCCCGCAGGACGGCGTTGACCGAGGCCAGCCGGGCACCGCCGCGACCGGCGAGCCAGCGGCGCAGCGCGACCGCGCCTGCCGCGCCGGGCAGCGAGTATGCGGCCACCGCCGCGCCGACCCACAGGCCGCGGCTGCCGGCCGGGGCCAGCCGCAGCGCCAGCCAGGCGATCGCCACCGCACTCATACCGTCGCCCAGCGCGGAGGCGGCTGCGCCGGGCAATACGCGGCGCAGCACCGGGTGGCTGAGCGCCGGATAGTACGGCGAAGCCCGGGCGCGTCCGATCAGCCGCGCCGTCCAGCCGAGCCGCGCTTCGACGGCGGGCTCTGGGGCCACAGGCGGCCGCTCGGTTTCCACTCTCGGATCATGCAACCTCAACCATGGCTGAGGTCAAGGTGCCGGCTGAGGGAGGAGGGGCGGGCCGAGGTCAAGGTGCCGGGCGGCGGTTAAGGTCATGGGATGAGGGACGCGCGCGAGTTGCTGCTGGCTGAGCGGGGGCGGGCGGAGCAGCGGATTGCCGCGCTGGAGCGGGAGTTCGCGGTGATCGCGGAGGCGGCGAGCGCGGGCGGGACCGACGACGAGCACGACCCGGAGGGGGCCACCCTGGCCTTTGAGCGGCAGCACACCGCCGCGCTGCTCGAGCAGGCGCGGGAGCAGCTGGCGGCGGCGGACGCGGCGCTCGGCGCGGCTGGCAGACGGGCGCTACGGGGTGTGCGAACGGTGCGGGCAGCCCATCGGGGAGGACCGGTTGGCTGCCCGCCCGGCGGCGCGGACCTGCGTGCGCTGCGCGGCCCGGTAGGGGCGCGTTCTATTCGGTGCGCTCTATTCGGCGCGTAGGGCGAAGGCGGTGCGGGTGCGGGCCGCCCAGCCGGCCGGGAGCAGGGCGCCCAGCACGGCGATGACCAGGCCGGATAGGGCCAGCAGGATGAGTTCGGCGGGCTGGTAGACGTTCATCACCGAGGATGGCACGTCGGTCTGCGCGGCGTGGCCCATGACCGGCAGCACGAGGTTGTGCACGGCGATCCCGGCCGGGATGCCGATCAGGCCGGCCACCAGGCCGATGCCGGCCACCGAGCACACCACCATGGCGATGATCTGCCGCGGGGTCATGCCGATCGCCTTGAACACCCCGAGGTCGTGCACCCGCTCCCGGGTCTGCAGCACGACCGTGTTGAGCACGCCGAGCCCGGCTACCGCGACCAAGAGCAGGGTCAGCGTGGCCACCAGCCCGATGATGACGAAGAACTGCGAGTCACTGCTGGTGTTGGCCTGGACCTGGTACGGCTGGCCGACCTTGGCGCCCAGCGTGTCCGCGTAGCCCTGGGCGCTGGTGCCCGGCGTCAGCGCCACGTCGTACTGGTCGGGGGCCAGGCCCGGGTCGATGGCGGCCAGGGTGGACTGGCTGGCGATGATCTCGGCCTGGCCGCCGCTCGGGTCGAAGATCTCCCCGGCGATCTGGATGGTGGTGCTCTGGCTGCCCGAGCTGAGCGTGTAGCTGTCCCCCACCTTGGTGTTGGTGTCGGTCAGGAACGCGGTGTTGACGTCGGCCTGATGGCCGCCGGCGTACCAGTGACCGGTGATCAGTACGTAGCCGGTCCAGCTGGCGTCGCCGCCGAAGCCGATCAGGTTCACGTGGTCGGACAGGCCCAGGATGCGGACGTTGTCGTCGGATTCGGCCACGTAGTGCAGCGTGCCGGGCTGGGCGCGCAGCGCGGTGGTGACCGCTTGCTCCTGCGCGGCCAGGCTGGGCACGGGCGCACCCGGAGCCTGACCCGGGGCGGCCGTGACCGCGCCGCCACCGCCGCCCGGGCCGGGCTCGCCCGGGATGAACACCTGAACCGGTTCGGCGGCCGAGTGCGACAGGTCGGTGTAGACCCGGTTGAGCGAGGCGCCCAGGCCCGCGCCGAACGTCACCGCGATGCCGCCGAACAAGATGGCCACCAGGGTGATCGCGGTCCGGGTGGGGCGCGCGAACGGCCCGGCCAGGCCGATGGTCACCGAGCGCGGCAGCCGCGTCCAGGGGTCGCGGCCCAGCACCCGGTGCGCGGCGTAACCGCGCTTCGGCCGGGGCGCGCGGCCGGTGGCGATGGCCTGCACCGCGCTCATCCGGCCCGCGCGCAGCGCGAGCAGCACCGCGGCCGCGCCGGACAGGCCGAGCATGACCAGCGGCACGGCCACGTCGACCCAGATCGGGACGGCCAGCGCGCCCACGCCGTAGACGTGCGCGGTCTGGCTGAGCAGCGGTACCGACAGCAGGTTCCCGGCCAGCACGCCGACCACGCAGCCGACCAGCGCGGGCACCGCCACCTGGATCACGTAGGCGGCCACCACCTGGCCGGGCGAGAAGCCGATGGACTTCAGCACGCCGATCCGGCGCGTCCCGGCCACTACCGCCCCGCTGACCACGTTGGCCACGATCAGCACCGACATGGCCAGCCCGAGCACCCCGAAGGCCACGATGAACGGCACCCAGGGCGCGATCGAGCTGGTGTCCTGCAGCTTGACGGTCAGGTAGGACCCGGCGCCGAGCACCGAACCGCGGGGCAGCGCGGCGCGGATGGTCGCGGTGTCCGCGCTGACTGCGGCGGTGTTAGCGGCGCTGGCGAAGCGGTACAGCATCTGGCTCACGTCTGGCGCGCCGGGCGCGGCGACCTCGCCGGGCAGCACCCAGGCCTGCGCCGTCTGGGTGATCGAGGTGGCGAAGCCGACCACGGTCAGTTTGGGCGACCCGGGCACGCCGGTCACGCTGACCTGCGCCCCCGAGTTGCTCGCCCGGGCCGCGGCGGTCGCCCAGCACGACCTGGTCCGGCTGGGTCGGCCAGTGACCGGAGACCAGCGTGAGGTCGTCCACCGGGCCACCCGGCGACGAACGGCCGACCAGGGCCAGCTGCGTCTGGAAGACGCCGGCCCTGTCCGGCCGGCGGGGTGAACGGGATGGTCGCGGTGACCGTGGCCTCCGGGAACGGACCGGCCGTGGCGGTCACCCCCGGCGCGTGCGCCGTGCTGGCGACCTGGGCGGCCGTCGCGCTGGTGGTCGCGGTCACCTCGGAGCCGTGCTGGGCGGCGAACGCGTGGTCGAACGGCGCGTTGGAGTCGACCAGCAATCCCAGGGCCAGCGTGGAGGCGGCCGTGGAGACCAGTACCACCAGGCCGATGACCATGGCCTGCACGCGACGGCCGGACAGCCCGCCGCGCGCGGCCCGGACAGCGGGGCCCGCCGCGGCCCGCGGCCAGGCCGGCCTGGCGTTCATCGCCGGGCCCCGGTGGTTCTGGGGTCGACGTCGCTAGCCACCCGGCCGTCGACGATCGCGATGACCCGGCGAGCGTAGCGGGCGGCCAGGTCCGGGTTGTGGGTGACCAGGATCAGGGTCTGTCCCTGGTCATTGAGGTCGAGCAGCAGCTGGCCGATCTCCTCGCCGGTCGCGGTGTCCAGGGCTCCGGTCGGCTCGTCGGCCAGCAGCAGGTCCGGCCGGTTGACCAGGGCCCGGGCGATGGCCACCCGCTGCCGCTCCCCGCCGGACAGCCGGGCCGGATAGGCGTTGGCATGCGATTCGATGTGCAGCGCGGTCAGCAGTTCACCGGCCCGGGCCCGCGCCTGGGCCGTCGGCAGCCCGGCCAGCTGGGCGGGCAGCAGCACGTTGTCCAGCACGGTCATATCGTCAAGCAAGTTAAAGAACTGGAAGATCATCCCGACCTGGCGCCGGCGGAACCGGGCCAGCCCGGTCTCGCTGAGCGTGTCGACCCGCTGGCCGCCCACCATGACCTGGCCGCCGGTCGGCCGGTCCAGCCCGGCAATCAAGTTGAGCAGGGTCGATTTCCCGCTGCCGGACGGTCCCATCACGGCCAGGGACTCGCCCCGGGCCACCTCCAGGCTGACGTGTGCCACCGCGGGCACGCCGTCGCTGTCGTAGCTCTTGCTCACGTCGGTGAGCCGCACGAGAGTATCCATGCCGGGACGGTACGGCCGGGCGCCGGGCCGGCACGTCGCCCGCCAGGCGCATCTTCGGTACCGTTTCGGGCTGGTTCTCATCCTTGGTGTGTACGCCGGATAACTCCGGCGGATGATGGCGGGCCGACTCCACCGGACGACAATAAGGAAATGAACGGGAGCAGCGGACGGTGGCGCGGCCTGGCGGGCCGGCTGGCCGCCTACCTGTGGCAGCCCGACGAGCGGCCGGAGGTGTCCGCGGCCTCCCGGACCGCCGACGCGATCCTCGCCGCGGCGGCCGTGACCGCGGCCGTGGTCGCCTTGATCATGCAGACCCGGGACAACAGCGTGTCCTACACCGTCTTCCCCGGGCCCGGGTTCGGGCGGGTGCTGACCGACGGACAAAAGGACTTCCCGACCGGAGCCACCCTGGTCGGCGCGGTGCTGACCACGGCGCCGCTCGCGTTCCGGCGGACCTATCCGATCATCGCGTTCTTCGTGATCCTGAGCGCGGTCATCGCCAGTTCGGGGAACACCACGTCGATCACGTTCGCGGCCGCGATCTTCGCCGCGTACAGCGCGGTCGCCTACAGCAGGTTCCGGCAGCTGGCCCTGCTCAGCGTGCTGGCCGGGGCGGGGGTGGTGACGGCGGCCTATCCGGACACCACGCCGTCGGTGCCGGAGCGCTTCACCGCGATGCTGATCCTGCTCCCGACGGCGTCGGTCGGGATCGCCATCCGGGTCTGGCGTGCCCGGGCCCATCAGTCGGCCGCGCGGCTGCGCCAGGCGCAGGCCGAGCACGAGGCGCAGACCCGCCGGGCCATCGACGAGGAGCGGGCCCGGATCGCCAGCGAGATGCACGACCTGGTGACGCACAACGTGGCCGTCATGGTGGTGCAGGCCGGCGCGGCCCGGCGGGTGCTGGACAGCTCGCCGGACGACGCCCGGGAGGCGTTGCTGGCCGTTGAGGCCAGCGGCCGGACGGTCATGACTGAGTTGCGGCATCTGCTGGGGTTGCTGGCACCGTACGAGGGCGGTGAGACCGGCAGGACCGGCGGTGCGGGGACGGGAGGCGGTGCGGGGACGGGCGGGGCGGCGCTGACGCCGCAGCCAGGCCTGGCGCGGATTCCGGGCCTGGTGTCCCGGCTGCGGGCGGCCGGGATGGTGGTCGAGCTGTCGGTCGACGCTCCGGGCGGGACGCCGCCGGAGCTGCCGCCGGGCGTCGACCTGGCCGCCTTCCGGGTGGTGCAGGAGGCGCTCACCAACGTGATGAAACACGCCGGGCAGGCCCGGACGAGCGTTCGGCTCGACTACCGCCCGGCCGAATTGCTCATCACGGTCTGCGATGACGGCCGTCCGGTGGCCGCGGCAGGCAGCGGGCGCGGGCTGATCGGGCTGCGCGAGCGGATCGCGGTCTACGGCGGCGAGCTGGACGCCGGGCCGCGCCCGGGCGGAGGCTGGCGGCTGGCGGCGCGGATCCCGCTCGAACCGGCGCTTATCCCGCCGGCGTTCAGGAGGCGCGGGCGTGAGCGATCCGGGAGATGGGCCGCGGGTGGTCGTGGCCGATGACCAGATGCTGGTGCGCAGCGGGTTCCGGCTGATCCTGAATTCGGCGGGGATCCCGGTGGTCGCGGAGGCGGCGGACGGTCAGGAGGCGGTGGCCGCCGCACTCAAGCACCGGCCGGACGTGATCTTGATGGACATCCGGATGCCCGAACTGGACGGGCTGGAGGCCACCCGGCGGATCCTGGGCGCCCGGTCCGGGCGGGACATGCGGATCATCATCTTGACCACGTTCGACCTGGACCAGTACGTGTACGCGGCGCTGGCCGCCGGGGCCAGCGGGTTCCTGCTCAAGGACGTCTCCCCCGAGCACCTGATCGCCGCCGTCCGGCTGGTCCGGTCGGGCGACGCGCTGCTCGCCCCGTCCATCACCCGCCGGCTGGTCGAGCGGTACGCCGGGCACCAGGCGGCGCCGGCCGAGGTGAGCGCGGACCTGTCGGTGCTGACGCCACGCGAGCTCGAGGTGCTCGGCCTGATCGCCCGGGGCCTGAGCAACGCCGAGCTGGCCGCGGAGCTGACGCTGAGCGAGGCCACGGTGAAGACGCACGTGGCCCGGATCTTGACCAAGCTCCAGCTGCGCGACCGGGTGCAGGCGGTGGTGCTGGCGTACGAGACCGGGCTGGTCGGTGTTGGCAACACGGGCCGGGGGGCGTGGGCAGGTGAGCTGGGCACGCAGGACGGTCCGTTCGGCAGAAAAATGTCTTTAATCGGTCAGGGCCTGATAGATGAGCTGACGGAGTTGCGGGCGGATGGGGTAGGTGCTGGACGGGAGCAGCTGGGTGAAGAACGAGACGGTCAGGCCCGCCTGCTGGTCGACCCAGAACGCGGTGCTGGCCGCGCCGCCCCAGGAGATCTCGCCCGCCGAGCCGGCCACCTTGCCCGGCACCGGGTCGAGCATGACCGCGAAGCCCAGGCCGAAGCCGACGCCGCGGAACGGGGCCTCGGCGTACAGCGGCCGGCCGAAGGTCTCCAGGTCCAGGCCGCCCGGCAGGTGGTTGCGGGTCATGTAGCCGACCGTGCGCGGGCTCAGCAGCGTGACGCCGCCCAGTTCGCCGGCCGGGCTGTCCGGCCGGTGCAGCAGCATCTGGGTGAACCGGTGGTAGTCGGCCGCGGTGGACACCAGGCCGCCGCCCCCGCTGAGCAGGCTCGGCTCGTGCAGCGCGCTTTTGCCCAGGGCGTCGAACCTGGTCGCGCGGCCGTCCGGACCGGGGGTGTAGAGCGCGGCCAGCCGCGGGGCGGCGGCGGGTCCGGCCCAGAACGCGGTGTCGGTCATGGCCAGCGGGCCCAGGATCCGGTCCTGGAAGAACTCGTCGAGGCGCTGGCCGGAGGCGACCTGGATGACGTGGCCGAGGACGTCGGTGGCCACCGAGTAGTTCCAGTCGGTGCCCGGCTGGAACAGCAGCGGGAAGCCGGCCCACGCGTCGCAGGCCGCGGCCAGGTCCGTGCCGCGGGGCCAGGCCCACTCGTAGCCCGGCCGCCCGGTACATGGCATCGACCGGGTGCACCCGCAGGAAGCCGTAGGTCAGGCCGGCCGTGTGGGTGAGCAGGTGCCAGACCCGGACCGGTTCGGTCGCGGGGACGGTGGCCGGCTTGAGGTCCGAGCCGCCGGTGTAGACCTTCGGGCTGGCGAAGGCGGGGATGAAGTTGCTCACCGGATCGGTCAGGGCCAGGCGGCCCTCCTCGTACAAGATCATCGCGGCGACCGAGGTGATCGGCTTGGTCATCGAGTAGATCCGCCACAGCGTGTCGTCGGTCACCGGCAGGGCCGCCTCCAGGTCACGCTGGCCGCACCGGGCCACGTGGGCCAGCCGCCCGTGCCGGCTGACGGTGAGCAGCCAGCCGGGCAGCCGGCCGTCGGCCACGTAGCCGGCCAGGTGCGCGTCGACGCGCTTGAGCCGCCGGCGTCCAGGCCCACCTCAGCGGGGTCCACCTCGATCGTGAGCTCGTTCACTGGCACCTCCTGATCTTGATGTTCCCGCTCCGGGGCGGTAGCTGCCACGATGGGCGCATGACTTCTTCGACGTTCCGCGCGGCGCGGGACCTGCTGCTGCGTCACCGGACCGACTACGCCGCGGCACGGCGCTCGTTTGTGTGGCCGGAGCTTGACGAGTTCAACTGGGCGCTGGACTGGTTCGACGTGATCGCGGCCGAGCACCCCGACCGGACCGGGCTGCGGATCGTGTCCGACGACGGGTCCGACGTGAGCCTGTCCTACGGGGCCTTGTCGGCGCGGTCGGCGCAGGTCGCGAACTGGCTGCGCGGTCTCGGCGTGCGGCGGGGCGACCGGGTGCTGCTCATGCTGGGCAACGTGGCGCCGCTGTGGGAGGTCATCCTGGCCGCGATGAAGCTGGGCGCGGTGATCATCCCGGCCTCGACGCTGCTGCAGCCCGCCGACCTGGCCGACCGGCTGGTGCGGGGTTCGGTGCGGCACGTGGTGGCCGACGCGGCTTCGGCGGCCAAGTTCGCCGGGCTGGCCGGGGACTGGACGCGGGTGGTGGCCGACGGGCCTGGTGTTGCGGGGTGGCATGCTTACGAGGACGCATTCGCTGCTTCTGCTGTCTTTGCGGCGGATGGCGTGACACGGGCCGGGGATCCGCTGCTGCTGTACTTCACCTCCGGGACCACGGCGCAGCCCAAGCTGGTCGCGCACACCCAGGCCAGCTACCCGGCCGGGCACCTGTCGACCATGTACTGGATCGGGATCCAGCCGGGTGACGTGCACCTGAACCTGTCTTCCCCGGGGTGGGCCAAGCACGCGTGGAGCAACGTGTACGCGCCGTGGAACGCGGGGGCGACGATCTTGGTGCTGAACCAGGCGCGGTTCTCGGCTGCCGGGTTGCTTTCCGCTTTGGGGACCTGCCGGGTGACGACGTTCTGCGCCCCGCCGACCGTGTGGCGGATGCTGCTGCAGGCCGATCTGGGCTTGGCGGATGTGTCTGCGTTGCGGGAGTGCGTGGCCGCGGGCGAGCCGTTGAACCCGGAGGTGATCGAGCAGGTCCGCAAGGCCTGGGGGATCACGGTGCGGGACGGGTTCGGCCAGACCGAGACCACCGCGCAGGTCGGGAACACGCCGGGACAGCCGGTGCGGGTGGGCTCGATGGGCCGGCCGCTGCCCGGGTACTCGGTGGTGCTGGTCGACCCGGTCAGCGGTTCGCCGGGGCGGGACGGCGAGATCTGCCTGGACCTGTCGCGGCGGCCGCTGGGGCTGATGACCGGGTACCTGGACGATGTTTCGTTGAATTCCCGGGCCATGGCGGGCGGGTACTACCACACCGGGGACGTGGCCACCTCGGATGACGATGGCTACATCACCTACGTGGGACGGACGGACGACGTGTTCAAGGCGTCGGACTACCGGATCTCGCCGTTCGAGCTGGAAAGCGTGCTGATCGAGCACGAGGCGGTGGCCGAGGCCGCGGTGGTCCCGTCGCCGGACCCGGTGCGGCTGGCCGTGCCGAAGGCGTACGTGCTGCTGGCCGCGGGTTCTTTGCCGTCACCGGAAGTGGCGCAGTCGATCATGGCGTTCTGCCGGGAACGGGTCGCACCGTACAAGCGGATCCGCCGGGTCGAGTTCGCCGATCTGCCCAAGACGATCTCGGGGAAGATCCGGCGGGTCGAGCTGCGCGGCCAGGAGACGGAGCCGCGCGAGCCGGTCCGCGGCGTCACCGAGTTCTGGGAAGAGGACTTCACCTGGTAGCCGCTGGGGCGGGGCTGGGGGCGGGGCGCGGCGGGGCTAGTCGAGGGTGTCGGGGGCTAGGGGGCGGGGGGACTCCCACTTTTGCTCGATGCGGCCGAAGTGCCAGATGGCCAGGGCGACGACCCAGGTCAGGACGAACACGCCGACGATGAACAGGCCGGCCGTGTTGATGTTGAAGGTCTGCATGAAGACCCAGAACGAGCCGTTGAGGCTGGAGTCCTGGGCCAGCAGGCCGAGCAGTTCGACCGCGCCGATGAACACGGCCACGAAGACGGACAGGCCGGTGATGGTCAGGTTGTAGTAGACCTTGCGGACGGGCTTGGCGAAGGCCCAGTCGTAGGCGAAGTTCATGAAGCAGCCATCCGCGGTATCGAACAGGCTCATCCCGGCCGCGAACAAGATGGGCAGCGACAAGATGGCGTAGAACGGCAGGCCGCCCGCCACCGCGGTGCCGGCCAGGACCAGCAGCGCCACCTCCGTGGCGGTGTCGAAGCCCAGGCCGAACAGGAACCCGATCGGGTACATCTTCCACGGCTGGTCGACCCGGCGGGCCAGCGGGCCCAGGAACCGGTTCATCAGGCCGCGCTTGTTCAGCTGCTCCTCGAGCTGCTCGTCGTCGTAGGCGCCCGCCCGCATCTCGCGGAACACCTTGAGGATCCCGACCAGGATGACGATGTTGAACGCGGCGATCAGGAACAGGAAGAACCCCGACACGCAGGTCCCCACGATGTTGGTGATGTTGTGCAGCGAGGAGCCGCCGTTGCTGACCTGGCGGTCCAGGTCCCGGATGCCGAAGTTGAGCAGGATGGCGAGCAGGAACACCACGCTGGAGTGGCCCAGGGAGAAGGCGAAGCCCACCGACAGCGGGCGCTTGCCCTCACCGACCAGCTTGCGGGTGGTGTTGTCGATGGCGGCGATGTGATCGGCGTCGAAGGCGTGCCGCATGCCCAGCGTGTACGCCAGCGCACCGGTGCCGACGCCGAAGACCGTCGTCTTGCCGATGTGGTAGTGGCCGCCCAGGGCAGCGGCCAGCATGGCCCAGCCCAGCACGTTCAGTCCGACCACGGTCGCGACCATGCCGCCGAAGCGGGCCCATTCGGCCGGGGTCAGCCCCTGTCTGATCCTGGTCAGGCGCCCCCTGGATGGGCTGCGGTGCTGGTCAGCGGGCTGAGCCAGCCCTTCGGACGTGATCATTAATCCAGTCTAGAAGTTATTGCGACTAGGTCGCAATAACATGCCGGACGCAGCTGGGGTCAGCTGGTGACGTCGGCGGAGGTGAAGCGCGCCCAGGCGAAGGAGCCGAACAGGACCGTGTAGACGGCGAACGACAGCAGGCCCTTGAGCAGGGTGGACGTGTCGACCGGGGCGCGCAGGATGGAGTCGAAGGACAGCCACCAGTGGGTGGGCAGGTAGGGGCCGATGGCCGCGAGCTGCGGCACCTGGTCCACCACCTCGCTGGTCACGACCAGGATGGCGATGGCGGCGATGGCGCCGATGGCGTGTTCGGTCAAGGTCGAGATGGCCAGGCCGATGGCGCCCAGGGCGGCCATCGCCCCGGCCACGTACCAGGTGACGAACAGCACCCGGAGCAGGCCTTCGGCCAGCGACACCGTGCTGCCTGACAGCAGGGTCACCGGGCCGACCGGGAACAGGACGGCGCCGACCGCCAGCGAGACCGCGGACACGATGACCGTGGCGCTCAGCCCGAAGGCCACGATCGCGGCGAACTTGACCGCGAGCAGCCGGGTCCGCCCGGCCGGGACCGCGAGCAGGTAGCGCAGCGTGCCGTAGCCCGCCTCGCCGGCCACCGAATCCCCGGCCACCACCGCCACCACGACCGGCAGGACCAGGACGAGCAGGGTGGACAGCGCGATGAAGGTCAGGAACACCCCGTTGCCGGCCAGCTGGTTGAAGAACGCCACGCCCGGGCCGTTGCCGCCGTTGCCCGGATGCGGCGCCGCCACCCGCAGCGCGATCCCGATGACCACCGGGAACAGCGCGGTCACGCCGAGCAGGAGCAGGTTCCGCTTGCGGCGGAAGACCAGCCGGAGCTCGGCGCGGAACAGCCGCAGCCAAGCGCGGGCCGGATTGGTGACCGCGGCGGGCACCGGCAGGGCGGGCTGGGCCGGGGCGGGATCGGCCGGCGCGGGGTCGGCCGGGACGGGGACGTCAACCGTCGACATCGAAACCCTCCCCGGTGAGCCCGACGAACAAGTCCTCCAGGCTGGGCGAGGCGACCGAGAAGCCGCGCACCCCGATCCCGGCGTGCACGAGCTCGGCGCAGACCCGCTCCGGCTCCGCGTCGCCCAGCGTGGCCGAGGCCTGGTCCGGCTCGGCGTGCGTATCGGCCAGGCCGAGGCTGGCGAGCACCTTGACCGCGCCTTCGGCGTCGCTGGTCTGCACGGTGACCCGGGCGGCACCGGTGCGGCGCAGCTCGGGCAGCGGGCCCTGGAACACCAGCCGGCCGGTGCGCATCACCCCGACGTGCGTGCAGACCTGCTCGACCTCGGCCAGCAGGTGGGAGGAGACGAACACGGTGGTGCCGTCGGCGGCGATCTGACGGACCAGGGCCCGCACCTCCCGGGTGCCCTGCGGGTCCAGCCCGTTGGTCGGCTCGTCCAAGATGATCAGCTCGCGGGGCCGCAGCAGGCTGGCCGCGATGGCCAGCCGCTGCTTCATGCCGAGCGAGTAGTGGCGATACCGCTTGCGCGCCGCGGCCAGCAGGCCCACCCGGTCCAGCGCGGTATCGATCCGGGCCGCCATGGTGCGGGGGTCGGCGGTCCGGTCGGCCGCGTCGTACCGGGCCAGGTTGTCCCGGCCGGACAGGAACGGGTAGAAGGCCGGCCCTTCGACCAGCGAGCCGACCCGGTGCAGGACCCGGTTGGCGCCGTCCGGGACGGGCACGCCGAGCAGTTCGGCGCGGCCGCTGGTCGGGAAGGCCAGGCCCAGCAGCATCCGGATCGTGGTCGTCTTGCCGGAGCCGTTCGGCCCGAGGAAGCCGTACACCGCGCCGTCGGGGACGGCCAGATCGATGCGGTCGACGGCCAGCTGACCGCCGCGGAAGCGCTTGGTCAGGCCGTCCGTCGAGATCGCGGTCAAGGCGCCTGCTGGGCCGGGGAACTCGTGGCGGCCTGGCCGGCCGCGGCCTCCAGCACGCTGGGCCGCACCGCGCCGACGAACATCCGGCCGCTGTCGGTGATCAGCACCGAGACCAGGCTGGTCTGCAGCAGCTTGCCGCTGCCCCAGGTGCCGCTCACCGGCGTGGCCGAGTTCAGCAGCGCGTTCAGCACCGCGGCGCTGTCCCCGGAGGCCACGGGGTCTCCGGCGGCCGGGGCGGGCCCGCTGCCGCCTGGCGTGGTCAGCCCGGTGGACGGCAGGTCCAGGACGGTCAGCCAGCCCGACCCGATGGTGCTCACGTCGTCCGGCTGCTGGCCGGAGCGGCCGGCGCGGTCAGGTTCTCGTGGGTGATCTTGGCGCCGCGGGGCGCGGAGAAGGTCAGGTCGGCGGAGGCCGGCGTGGCGAACTGGATGGCGGTGTAGCCCACCTGGAACGCGGGGCTGCTGGCCCCGCGCGCGAAGACCTGCAGCCGCAGCGGCACGCCGTTGCGGCCGTCGATGGCGATGTCCACCTGCCCGATCAGCGACCGGGAGTCCTTGGGCGCCAGGACCAGCTCGTAGGCGGCCTGGCCGGCCACCGTGACGTTACTGTCCGTGCGGACCGTAGTGGTCTTACCCACCGCGGCCAGCACCTGCTGGGCGGCCTGCTGCGGGGTGAGCGGAGCCACGGTGGGCGCGGTGTCCGGCGCCGTGGCCTGGTCGGGCAGCGAGTACTCGGTGACCGTGTTGGCCGTGCTCTGCCACAGCCAGGCGGCGTTGCCGTCGGTGATCACGTCGGTCTCGCTCAGCAGCTCAGGTACGGCCACCCGGAAGTGCCGGGGACCGGCGTACCAGATCCGGACCGTGTGCGAACCGGTGAGCAGCGAGGCGACCGAGGTCGGGTCGGAGTTGCCGGGCAGGCTGGGCAGGCCCAGCGAGGCGGTCTCCACCACGGTGCCGGTCAGCGGGGGGGTGACCGAGTCCCCGACCTGGGCCAGCAGCTGGGCCGGAGTGCGGGAGGGCAGTCCGGGCGAGGCCTGCGCGACCGAGATCAGCGAGCCGGCCAGCACCGCGCCGATGACGACCAGCGCACCAGCCGGGACCGCCCACCTGGACCGCCGGGACAGCTTCGGGACCGCAACCATGACACCTCACCCGTATCGGAGCGTACCTCCTTCTTGACAGCCTGCCGCACGGTCGCTGTGAGCACCCTGAGACGCGGGCGCCGGGACCCGGCTTCCTGGGTCAGACTGGGACCATGCGGGTGCTAGTGGTGGAAGACGAGCGGCGGCTGGCCTCGGCCGTGCGCCGCGGCCTGACCGCCGAAGGGTTCGTGGTCGACGTGGCTCACGACGGCGTGGACGGCCTGCACCTGGCCCGGGAAGGCGGCTACGACGCGGTGGTGCTCGACCTGATGCTGCCCGGCCTGTCCGGCTACCAGGTCTGCGAGCGGCTGCGCGCCGACCGCAACTGGGTGCCGGTGCTGATCCTGTCGGCCAAGGACGGCGAGTACGACCTGGCCGACGGGCTGGACCTGGGCGCCGATGACTACATGACCAAGCCCTTCTCCTACGTGGTGCTGGCCGCCCGGCTGCGCGCGCTGCTGCGGCGCGGCGCCCGGCCGCGGCCCGCGGTGCTCACGGCCGGCGACCTGAGCCTGGACCCGGCCGCCCGGACCGTCCGCCGGAGAGAGGCGAATATTGACCTAACGGCCCGGGAATTCGCGCTGCTGGAGTACCTGATGCGCCGCGCGGGGCAGGTGGTGTCCAAGTCCGAGCTACTGGAACACGTCTGGGACAGCGAGGCCGTGGCGGACCTCAACGTGGTGGAGGTGTACGCGGGGTACCTGCGTCGCAAGATCGACGGACCGTTCGGCAAAAATGCGCTGCAGACCGTGCGCGGGGCGGGCTACCGGCTTGCAGCCGACGGCGGTTGACCGTGGTCGACCGTAAAGAGCGAGGCCGGGGTGAGCGGTGGTGGGGCGGGCGGTGGTGGCGGCGGCGGAGTTTGCGGGCGCGGCTGACGCTGATCACCTCGGCGGGGCTGGCGCTGGCCTTGGCCGCGGCGGCGCTGCTGCTGGTCAACGCGCTGCGGCTGTCCCTGGTCCGGGGGCTGGACGACTCGGCCCGGCAGGGGGCGGTCGAGGTGGCCACGCTGATCGATCAGAACCGGCTGCCCGACCCGGTACCGGTGGGCGGGACGATCATCATCCAGGTGCTCGACGCGCAGGGCCGGATCACCGACGTGTCGCAGGGCGCCGACCGGCTGGTGCCGCTGCTGGCCCCGGCGCAGGCCCGGGCCGCGGCCCGGTCCGGCCAGGGCCGGATGCTGGCCGGGGCGCCGCTGGGCCTGCCGGCCCCGGTGCGGGTCATCGCGGTGGGCGCGGACGACGGCCAGGTGGTGCTGGCCGCAGCCTCGTTCGCCCAGGCCAGCGACAGCATCGCCACCGTGGCCAAGGCCCTGTTCATCGGTACGCCGCTGCTGTTCGTCCTGCTGGCCCTGGCCATCTGGCTGGTCACCGGGTACACGCTGCGGCCCATCGCCGAGCTGCGCCGGGGCGCGGCGCAGGTGACCCAGACCGGGATCCTGCGCGACCTGCCGGTCCCGCCGGCCCGGGACGAGGTGCGCTCGCTGGCGGTCACGCTGAACGACATGCTGTCCCAGCTGGCCCAAGCCCAGCAGCGCCAGCGCGACCTGGTCTCGGACACCGCCCACGAGCTGCGCAGCCCGATCGCCAGCATCCGCGCCCAGCTCGAGGTGGCGCTGGATCATCCGGCCGGGGTGGACTGGGCCGAGACCGCGCGGGACGTGCACGCCGATACGTTGCGGCTGGCCCGGCTGGCCGAGGACCTGCTGCTGCTGGCCCGGCTCGACGAGCAGCGGATCCGGCGCAGCCCGGTCGACCTGGCCGCGGTGGGCGCCGCGGTCGCGCCTCGGTACGGCGCGGCGCGGGTGCCGGTGCGGGTCGACGCCCCGTCGCCGTGCCTGGTCAACGGCGACCCGGACGCGCTGGACCGGCTGCTGGTCAACCTGCTGGACAACGCCGTCCGGCACGCGTCTGCCGCGGTCAGCGTGTCGGTGTCGGCCCGGGATGGCTGGGCCGAGCTGGTGGTGACCGACGACGGGCCCGGCATCCCGGCCGAGGACGTGGAGCGGGCGTTCGGCCGGTTCTCCCGGCTCGATGACGCGCGGAGCCGCGAGGGTGCCGAGGGCGCGGGCCTGGGGCTGGCCATCGTTCGGGCCACGGCGGTCGCCCATGGCGGCTCGGTCGCGCTGGGGGACGCCGGGCCCGGGCTGCGGGCCACCGTGCGCCTGCCGCTGGCCTGACCAGGCCCGACCTCGCGGCGCGGCGGGCGACGGGCGAGCCCCTGGGGCGGTGAGGCGGGCGCGGGGGTCAGGGGACGGTGGTGATGGTGATGCGGGAGGTGGCGGGGCGGTGGGGCTGGGCGTGCTTCCAGGAGACGGTCATCTGGGCGCCGCCCAGGGCAGAGTCGCCGACCTGCCAGCGGCCGCCGGTGGAACGGACGATCGAGTCACCGATGGCCAGGCCCAGGCCGGCCCCGGAGCCGCGGGAGTTGGCCCGGTGGAAGCGGTCGAACAGGCGGGGGCGTTCGGAGGCGGGGATACCGGGACCGCTGTCCTCGACGGTCAGGCTGACCCGGTTGCCCTGGGCGCGGACGCCGATCCGGACCTGGCCGCCGGGGCCCGCGTAGCGGCAGGCGTTGTCCATCAGCACGCCGGCCAGCCGGTCGATCCACTCCGGCGGCGCGCTGATCAGCGCGGGGCCGTCGCCGACGTCGGCGGTGACCGCCGGACCCACGGCGCGGAACCGGTCAGCGCAGGCCTGGGCCAGCGTGCCCAGGTCGACCGGCTCGTCGCCGGGGGGCGGCGGCCGGGAGTCGAACCGGGCCAGCCACAGCATGTCGTCGACCAGCTGGCGGAGCCGGCCGGTCTCGCCCTGGATGCGGGTCAGCGCGTCCCGGTACTGCGCCGCCTCGCGCGGGCTGGACAGGGCCACGTCGGCCTCGGCCCGGATCACGCTGAGCGGGGTGCGCAGCTCGTGGGAGGCGTCGGCGGTGAACTCCAGCTGGCGGCGGCGGGACTGCTCGACCGGGGCCAGCGCGCGCAGGCCCACCACCAGTGAGCCGAAGAACATGGCCAGCAGCAGGACCGGTCCGGCGATGACCTCGGCGTACAGCAGCAGCCGCTCGGTGTGCGCGTCGCCGGCCCGGCTCTGGCCCGCGACCAGCCAGTCACCGCCACGGCGGGCCAGCTCGAGGCGGAACGCGCCCGTGCGCCCTAGCTGGGCGGTGAACGCGAGCCCGTCGTGCGGCGGGTGCGCGGCGAGCAGGCCGGCCGGCAGGACCGGCGCGCCCGGGCTGTGCGCGGTGACCGTCCCGGCCGCGCTGACCAGCCACAGGAAGACCGGCGCGGAATCGGCGTCCACGTCATCGCTGGCCGCGGACGAGCCCGCCGCTTCGGCGCTCTGGCTGAGCGTGGCCGGGTTGTGGGCGGCGGCGGTGAGCCGGGTGCCCAGGTAGTAGTCGCTCTGCGCGGTCTGGTGGCTGGCGAACACCACGTTGAACACGATCACGGCGATGATGTACAGGACGGCGATGACCGCCGTCGCGACGGCGGCGACCTGGGCGGCGGGGCTCAATGACCGGGCGCCCGCGGCGCGGCGCTTCATGCGGGGATGATCCGGTAGCCGACGCCGCGCACGGTCTCGATGCGCACCCCGGCGCCGGCCAGCTTGGCGCGCAGCCGGGCCAGGTGCACGTCGATGGTGTTCGAGCCGAACGCGTCGGCCTCGTTGTCCCACACGTGCTGGGCGATCGAGCGGCGGTCGGCCACGGCGGGCGAGCGGCGCATGAGGATCTCCAGGATGCCCTGCTCGATCACGGTGAACGCGGGGCGCTGCCCGCACACGCTCACCTCGCGGGTGGCCGGGTCGAACTCGACCTCGCCGATCACCAGGCGCGGCGCGCGGGCGACCGGGGGCCGGCGCTGCAGGGCCCGCAGCCGGGCCAGCAGCTCGCCGAAGTCGAACGGCTTGACCAGGTAGTCATCGGCACCCGCGTCCAGGCCGGCGATCCGGTCGGCGGGAGTGTCCCGCGCGGTCAGCATCAGCACCGGCGTGGCCGTGCCCGCCCGGCGCATCCGCTGGACCAGGTCCAGGCCGGACAGCCGGGGCATCCGCCAGTCCAGCACGGCCACCTCGTACTCGTAGAAGCGCAGGTAGGAGGCGGCGGTCTCGCCGTCGGGAACCAGGTCCACCACGTAGCCCTGTTCCCGGAGGCCCCGGGCCAGGACCTGGCCGAGGCCCTCGTCGTCCTCTGCGACCAGCACCCTCACAGCATCTGAATCTACTGGGGTCAGCGGGAGATGCGACGCCATAGCGGCCTCGGGACCAGCTTAAGCGCGTCGGCGAGGGCGGCCAGCGCGGGCGGGACCCAGACCGTATCCTGGCCGCGGCGCAGCGCGGCGGCGGTGGCCCGCCCGACCGCCGCCGGGGTGGTGGCCAGCGGGGCGGCCGGCATACCCGCGGTCATCCGGCCGATGACGAACCCGGGCCGGACCAGGACGACCCGGACCCCGCTGCCGTGCAGCCGGTCGGCGAAGCCGCGGGCGAACGCGTCCAGGCCGGCCTTGGCCGAGCCGTACACCGGGTTGGCCTTGCGCGGCCGGACCGCGGCCACCGAGGACAGCACGACGATGGTGCCGCGACCCTGGGCGCGCAGCTTCTCCCCCACGGCCAGCAACGTGCTCACGTGCCCGGTGAAGTTGGCCTGGATGAGCTCGGCGGCCCGCTGGACGTCACGGTCCAGCTCGTCCTGGCCGATCAGCACGCCGGCGGCGGAGATGACCAGGTCGACGGGGGCTTCGGCGAACACGGCGTCGATGAGCGCCTGGTGGCCGCGGGTGTCGAGCGCGTCGTAGGCCAGGGTGCGCACGCGGCCGGGGAGCTCCTTGCCCGCGGCGGTCAGCCGTTGCTCGTCGCGCCCGGCCAGGATGATCTCGGCATCGTCCGGCAGGTCGAGGGCGGCAAGGATGGCCAGGCCGATCTCGCTGGTACCGCCGAACAGGATGACCCGGGGCTGATAGCCACGTTCGTTCGGATAAAAATTCATGAAACCCCCCTCAGACCTGAAGGCCGGTCACGAACAGCGCCAGCCAGGTCAGTTCGCAGGTCAGCATCAGGCCGTTGCGGGTGAGCAGGTCCTCGACCGGCGCGGTGGTGTGCCGCGCGGTCAGCTGGCCGAAGCGGATCAGCGCGGCGGCCAGCGGGATGGCGCTGGCTACGTGCCAGGGCAGCGCGTCCGAGCGTTCCTCGGCGGCCCAGGCCAGGTAGGCCGCGATCATCCCCAGGCCGATCAGCCACTGAGCGGCCAGCAGCGCGGCCGGGCGGTAGAAGCGCAGCACCGGGCGGTGCCGGATCGCGGCCGGGCCGAGGCCCGCCAGCTCGGCGTAGCGCTTGGCCACGGCCACGCCGAGCGCGCCCAGGCTGCACACGACCAGGAACCAGACCGACGGCGGCACGTGGGTGGCCGCCGCGCCGCCCAGCACGCGGAGCAGGAAGCCGGAGGCCACGAAGACCACCTCGGCCACCGGGATGTGCTTGAGCACGAACGAGTACAGGAACGAGATGCCCAGGTAGGCGCCGACCGCCGCGGTGAGCAGCGGGACCGAGACGGCCAGGCCCGCGGCCAGGCCCGCCGCGGCGGCGGCGGCGCCGATCGCGATCGCGTGCGATTTGGGCAGGTCACCGGCGGCGACCGGGCGGTACCGCTTGCGCGGGTGCCGGCGGTCACGGTCGGCGTCCACCACGTCGTTGATGAAGTACACCGCGACCGAGGCGCAGCCGAAGGCGGCCGCGGCGACCAGGGCGTACAGCGCGCCGTGCGGCCAGGCCCAGGTCGCGCCGGCCAGCGGGGCGGCGAAGACCAGCAGGTTCTTCGGCCACTGGCGGGGGCGGGCGGTGCGCAGCACCGAGATCAGCCAGTTCGGCCGTTGCGTCTGCGGCCGGGCCGTTTCCTCGGCGGCGCTGGTCTCGGCGGTCACCGGGCGTAGACCGCAGTGAAGTCGCGACTGTAGACCGAGTAGTACCGGTATGCGGTCTGCTGCTGGGTGGGCAGCAGGTTCACCGGCGTGGGGTCCGCCGGGTGGCCGTCCGGCTGGTAGTACTCGAACGACATCCAGTACGGGTTGATGTCCAGCTGCAGAGCCTCGACCGCGCCGGCCTCGTGCAGCAGGTCAGCGAGTTCCTGGACGTTCAGCGCGGGGCCGTAGACGAAGATGATCCGGCCGTCGGCGGTGATGCCCAGCCCGGAGCGCCACACGTAGTAGCCGCCGCCCAGGGTGGCGCCCCAGTTGGCCTCGACGTCGCTGTTGACGCTGGCCGGCACCTGGCCGTGGTCGACGATCAGCTTGAGGTTCTGCCGGACGCCGACGACCTGGGAGGTCATGTGCAGGTCCCGGCCCCAGACGCCGATCTTGATCGTGCCGTTGCGGTAGTAGACCACCGAGGCCGCGCCCTTGGTCAGCGTGCCCCGGGTGACGCCGTTGAGGTAGAAGCCGCCGCCCGAGGTGTCCAGCTTGAAGCCGCCGTTGAACGTGCCGATCAGGCCGGTGCGGGTGCCGGGCGGGAACCAGGGCTGGGCCTTCCAGTTGCCGGAGCCGGGGTCTTCGGCGCCGGGGCGCAGCTGGAAGCTGACCAGGCGCTGGTCCATGGACACGATCCCGGCCACGTACGAGGTGTACACCGAGGACGGGCGCAAGAAGGTGCCGAACATGGCGGGCTGGCCCTTGACCGTCTCCAGCACGCGCCACTGGCCTTCGCCGGGCAGCGGCTTGCCCGCCGGGGAGGTCAGCTTGGCCGGAATGATGGGCTGGAAGGTTTTGGTCGCCTTGTACTTGGCCGGGGCGGCGGACGGCACGGCGAGCGAGAAGCCGGGCTTGCCGCCGACCTTGGGCGGCTGGTAGGTCAGCCACTCACCGAAGGTCACCACCGGGCCCAGGTAGTGGTCGCGGGCCCATTCGGCCAGTTTGGAAGACATCGACCCGCCACCGGGAGCAGCCAGCGCCTGGCCGACGGAGAAGGCCAGCCAGCAGCAGAACACCGCGATCAGGGCGGTGATGACCCGCACCGTGCGGTACCGGAAGAACCGGCGTATCCGGTGCTTGCGGTTCTTGCGGCGGTGCTTGGCGGGCTGCTCTTCGGTCTCGGGGGGGACGCGGCGGAAGACCTGGGTGTCCGGTTCCGGCTCCTGCTCCGGGTCGGCGTACGGCGCCGCGTACGGTCCGGGTGGCGGCGGGTACGGCTCCGGCTCCGGCGGCGAGGCGTGCTGCGGGCCGGGTCGGCGGGACGCCGGTCGTGGCACTCGCCTACCTCCTTGTCGTACCTGCTGGGTCGTGCTGCGAAGTCCCTCGCAGACGGTCTACCGGGTCAACATGAAGGAATCGTTACAGGCCCGAATCCCCCTTCAGATCGCCTGCTTGGACGTTCCGGCCCGGCGTCACGTTCCCGTACGCAGGCACGGCAAACCGGCCCTAACAGGAGTAATCGTACCCAGGACGCCCGGATCGGGCGCTACCAGCGTCCCCACGGGAGCAGGGCGGTCACCGCCACCGCCGCGAACAGCAGGGTCAGGTAGGCGATGGACAGGTGGAACAGCCGCATCGGCGCTGGTGAGGGGGCGCCTTCCGGGGTGTCATCCGGGTTGTTGTCCGGGTTGTTATCCGGGTTGTTATCCGGGGCGCTCTGGGCGGCTTGGGCGGTGCGGACGCGGGTGTCCAGGCCGTGCGCCTCGACCAGGAACCAGGCCCCCAGCGCGGCGGCCAGCAGACCGTAGATCCAGCCCGCCCACGGGACCAGGGCCAAGGTGGCCGCCACCATGGCGTAGGAGTACCACAGGATCTTGCGGACCACGGCGGCGGGCGAGGCCACCACCGGCAGCATCGGGACGTTGGCGGCGGCGTAGTCCTTGCGGAACTTCATGGCCAGGGCCCAGAAGTGCGGCGGGGTCCACAAGAAGATGACCGCGAACAGCACCACGGCGGGCCAGGCCACCGTGCCGGTGACCGCGGCCCAGCCGACCAGGACCGGGAAGCAGCCCGCGGCGCCGCCGATCACGATGTTGGACGGGCTGCGCCGCTTGAGGCCCAGCGTGTAGACGAAGATGTAGAACAAGATGGCCGCGTCGGCCAGCGAGGCCGCGAGCCAGTTGGCCATCAGCCCGAGAATCAAGGTGGCCCCGGCGCCCAGGACCACCCCCCAGGCCAGCGCCTCCCAGGGCCGGATAGTGCCCTGGCCGTGGTTGACCACCAGCGGACGGCGCGAGGTGCGCTTCATCAGCGCGTCGATGTCGCGGTCGATGTAGCAGTTGATCGTGTTGGCGCTGCCCGCGGCGAGCGTGCCGCCGATCAGCGTGACCAGGACGAGCTTGAGCGAGGGCAGGCCGCGCTGGGCCAGCAGCATGGTGGGGACGGTAGTGACCAGGAGCAGTTCGATGATGCGCGGCTTGGTCAGCGCGATCAGCCCGCGGGCGATCGTGCCCGCGGCACGGCGTCCACCGGGCGGGGTCCCGCGCTGGTCGAGCTTGGGCAGAGCGGCGGCAGAGGTCACTCAGCGTCCCCGGTCTCGGGGGCGCCGGTCTCGGGGGCGCCGGTCTCAGGGCCCTCGGTCTCAGGGCCCTCGGTCTCAGGGTCGTCGCCCGGCACGGTGGTGGCCGTCCCCGCGGCGGCGGGCCTGGCCGGTGCCTGGCTGGCGGCCGGCCCGGCCTGGGCGTGGGCCCGGGCGTGGCGCTGGGCCAGCGGCAGTCCGGGCACCGCGGTGTAGGACACCGGGCGCTGCAGTCCTGGCGGCCGGTGCCCGGGGGTGAACTCCGGCTTGGTGTACAGGACGTACAGCGCGGCCGCCACCACGATGAACAAGATCATCGGGAAGGCGAAGGTCAGGATCGAACTGCCGAAGGTCCACGCACCGCCGGCCCCATCCGCGATCAGACCGTGCACTCCAGGTCCCCTCTCCTTTTCGGTTCAGGACGCTACTACAGAGCGTAGAACAGGAACCAGAACAGCAGCGCCATCAGGGCCATGTAGTTCCAGACAGTGGCGAAGGCGCTGAGCGAGGCCTGGAACCGTTGCACGGCGTGGGTCTCAGTGTACGTGGGCGGCTGTTCCACGAACGACAGGGCCGGGATGAACCGGGACCTGGCCAGCAGCGTCTCCAGCCAGATCAGCAGGGCCAGCTGGGTGACCAGGAACACCGGGTAGAAGCCGCTGAACACGCTGGCGTACCCGGAGCTGCCCGGCTTGAACGGCAGGTCGGTGAGCTGGTAGATCTGGAACGCCACCGCGGCCAGCCCCAGGCCCATGGCGGCCAGCCCGTCGATCTGCCAGGCCGCCTTGTGCCCGGCCTTGATCCGCTGCAGGCCGAAGTAGTGCACCCCGGCCGAGAGCGCGGCCAGCAGCATGATCGTGGTGCCGATCCACAGCGACGGATGGATGAAGCCGTACCCCTCCCAGCGGCCTTCCGAATTGAGGGAACGCAGGTAGAAGTAGGCGAACAGGAACGCGCCGAACAGGAAGGTCAGCCCGCCGATGGCCAGCCGCGAGCCGGTCCAGGTGGCGTTCAGCGCGGACTCGTGGTAGAAGCCCTCGTCCTCGGTCTGGGCTGCGCTCTCGATCGGGGTCGATGAGATGTCGGTCATGGTCAGGCCTCCCCGGTGCTGGCTTGCCCGGCGCTGACCGGCGCGTAGGCGGCGGCGATCACTCCCGGCGGCGGGTTCAGGTCCGCCACCGGCAGCGCGTCCTTGACCCCGTAGTCGTAGGAGCCGCCCAGGATCACCGGGACCCGCGCGAAGTTCTCCGGCGGCGGCGGCGTGGACAGCTGCCATTCCAGGCTCCGGGCCCGCCACGGGTTGCCGACCTCGGGTTCCCGCCAGAACAGCATGGACATGACGAAGTTGATCAAGAAGATCAGGATCGAGCCGCCCAGGCAGAACGCGGAGATCGAGACCCAGTCGTTGAGCGTCTGCAGGTTGCGCGCGTATTCGAACACCCGGCGCGGCATGCCCTCCAGGCCCAGCGCGAACAGGGGCAGGAAGGTCGTGTTGAAGAAGATGAACATGGTCCAGAAGTGGACCCGGCCCAGCCGCTCGTTCAGCTTGATCCCGGTCATCTTCGGCAGCCAGTAGTAGATGCCGGCCATGAACGCGAAGATCAGCCCGCCCATGATCGTGTAGTGGAAGTGGGCCATGACGAAGAACGAGCCGTGCTCGGTGGTGTCGGCGGGCACGTCGGACAGGAAGACGCCGCTGATGCCGCCGATCAGGAAGTTGAAGTAGAAGGCCAGCGCGAACAGCATCGGGATGGAGAACCTGATCTTGGCCTTCCAGAACGTGCCCATGCCGACCAGGAAGATGAACCCGGTGGGGATCGAGATCAGCTCGGTGGTGAGCATGAACAGCGGCCGCATGTCCGGGTTGATCCCGCTGTCGAACAGGTGGTGCTGCCAGACGAAGAACGACAAGATGCCCACGCCGAGCATGCCGGCCGCGGCGATCTTGTAGCCGAACAGCGGTTTTCGGCAGAACACCGAGACCACCTCGGAGATGATCCCGAAGCCCGGCAGGGCCAGGATGTAGACCTCCGGATGGCCGAAGAACCAGAACAGGTCCTCGTACAAGAAGCTGCTGCCGCCGAGCTGGTTGGTGAAGAACGAGGTCTGGAAGGTCCGGTCGGTCAGGCCCATATAGCACGCCCCGACCAGCACCGGGACCGCCAGCACCTGCAGGAACGACACGGTGAACATGGACCAGACGAACATCGGGAGCCTGCTCCAGCGCATGCCGGGAGCCCGGTAGTTGATGATCGTGACGATCATGTTGAAACCGGCCAGGATCATCGAGACGCCCATCAGGCCGAACGCGAAGAAGTAGGCGTCCTCGCCGGTCTGGGCCTGGGTGGCCAGCGGCTCGTACCCGGTCCAGCCGGTGGGGAACCCGCCGAACAGCACCCCGGAGAGCAAGATGACGTAGGCGGCCGGGGTCAGCCAGAAGCCGAGCGCTTCCAGGCGCGGGAACGCGACCCGCTTGGACCCGATCAGCAGCGGGCCGAAGTACTGGCCGAACGGCCCGAGGATGACCGAAGACATCATCATCATCATCATCGTGCCGTGCTCGCCGACCACCATCAGGTACTGCTCGGGGCCGATCAGATGGTACGACGGCGAGAGCAGCTCGCTGCGGATAGCCATGGCGAACAGGCCGCCGGTCAGGAAGTAGGCGATCATGCCGTACAGGTACTGGATGCCCACGACCTTGTGGTCGAGCGTGTAGCGGAAGTACTTGGCCAGGCCGGGGTCCTCCTGGCCGACCAGCCGCTTCTCCTCGGGCAGCGGCCAGGCCATCACCCGGCCCAGGTCGTTGAACACGCCCAGGCCGGCCAGCCAGCCGATCACCGCGAACAGGTAGCCCAGCACGATGGCCACGTCGTTCTCGTCGGACAGCGAGCTGCGGGCGTAGTCGCCGCCCAGGAAGTTACCGAGCCAGTGACCGAGGAAATAGCCGATCACGGCCGCGATCACGCCGGTGTGCGCGCCCGGCCGCAGCCACCAGGGCCGCCTGGCCGCGGCCTCGGGACCGCGGCCCGTGGGCTCGGCTCGCTCCGGCTGAGTCTCGATGGCCATCCCGTCACCCCTTCGCCGTTTGCGTGGCGGCTGTCTTTGTGGCTGGGCGGTAGGTCACGGCGTCACCGGGTTCCCTGGGCCGTAGTAGTAGCCCGCACCACCGGTGATGCCGTCGATCGCGGGAATGTTCTTGCCGAGCTGGGGAATCACCGTGGGGTCGTAGGTCAGCGCGTAGGCGGGCAGGGCGGCCAGGATCCCGTCCGACTGCTCCTTGGCCTGGACCCCGCTGGCCCAGGACTGGAACGCGGCCGGCGAGACGACCTGGCCGTAGTTGAACATGGCCCCGTGCCAGATGCCGCACAGCTCGTTGCAGCGGACCACGAAGCTGCCCTGCGTATTGGGCGTCACGTAGGCCACGTTGTCGACGTCGGGGTTGGCGTCGGCCTTCACGCCCAGCTGGTAGGCCCAGAAGCTGTGGATCACGTCCAGCGAGGTCACGTGGAAGGTCACCGGCATGCCCACCGGCAGCATGAGCTCGGAGCTCTCCATCCCGCCGAACTGCGGGTACCGGTAGGTCCAGGCCCACTGCTGGCCGATGACCTGGACCTCGAGCATGTCGTTGCTGTTGGCCGACCAGGTGGAGCTCTGCTTGCCGGCCAGCGTCCAGATGGGCGACGGGCCTTCACCGGCGCCCGCACCGGCCGGGCCGACCAGCTCGATGGTGCCGAACACGGCCAGCCACAGCACGATCGCCGAGGTGCCGATGATCCAGGTGGCCTGGACCTTGGTGTTGCCGTAGATCGGCTCGCCGTCGGTGTCGTCGTCCGGCCTGGCCCGCCAGACCACCATCGCGTAGGTGAAGTACAGCAGCACCGCGATGATCACCGGCGCCCCGCTGACCGCCAGGATGGCGATGTCGAACTGCTGATGTTCGGCCGCGCTGGACATGTCGCCCGGCGGCAGGTGCGGCTTCCAGACGAACCAGATGATCAGGTCGATGGGCAGGCTCAGGATGAGCCAGATGGTGAACATCCGCCAGCCGTGGTTCGGCTCGTTCCTGGGGCCCTGGACTTGCGGGGTCTCGGTCGTCGCCATCAGGACACCACGTCCATTTCGCCCATCATCCAGCCGAGGGTCTGCATCGGGCCGCTGTTGCCGTCGATGTATCCGCCGCCGCACGGGACCAGGCACTGCCAGCGGAAGGTGCCGCCCTTCTTGGGCGACATGAAGCTGAACGTCTCCTGCGCGTACGGGTTGCCCTGCGTGGTGCACGGCGAGGTACCGCACAAGTTGTTCGCCGAGAGCTTGGCGTTCGGCGAGGCCACCGGCACGTAGATGTTCATGCCGGGGATGGCGAACGTGTGCCCGACGTTGCAGTCGGACCAGGAGTTGATGACCGATGTGGTGTCGTTGGTCACGTACTCCTTGCCGTTCTGGTCGAACTGGGAGTAGGTCACCGTGCCCCCGAGCGTGCCCTGCACCTGGCTGAAGAAGTTGTTCCGCAGCGGCGTGCAGCCGTCGAAGCCGTAGATGGTCATGTTGACCTTGACCCCGGCCGGGACCGAGAACAGCGTGGTGTGCAGCCACTGCTTGCTCACCGGATCCTGGGTGTAGTAGGTCACCCAGTCCGGCTTGGTGGCGCTGTCGTTCTGCGGGTCCTCCTGGAGGACCACGTTGACCTGGCCGCCGGACGCCGAGTAGTGCACGATCGGCAGCTGGGTGGTAGCCGCGCCGATGTAGTACACGGCGACGAAGATGCCCAGCCCCACCACTACGAGGAAGGCAGCGGACAATGCCGCCACCCGGGCCGCCACAGACACCGGATCACCACCTCGCTCTATCTGCACGTTTCTGCACGCAAGGCCAAAGGCCGGCCGTACGGCGAACCACGCTGCGCACACCGGTACCTACTGGGGTCGATCATCGGATCGGCGGCAGCCGACCGCAACAGTTAGCGTTGGGGATGACGAAATTGTCATGTCAGCAAGTCGGCTCCTTCGGCCCGGATTATGCCTCTGACCAGGTACGATGACCGGTAGTTCAGATGTGTACCGGTGTGCGCATGCGACACAATCGTTTGCGTTCGCACCGCGGCCACCAGCGATCCGGGAGGAGCCGATGACGGCCGGAATGACCAGCGGCATCCCGACGCGGCGCACGGGCTGGCCGGTGCTGCGCACGCCCCGGTGGATGCTCGCGACCGGGGCGGTGCTAGTGGCCGGGCTGGTCCTGGCCGCGATCCCGCATCATCCGTCGACCTCCCAGCGCGTCACCGACCTGCGCGGCGCGGTGCAGGCGATGAACACCGGCATCGAGTCGTGCGCCGGCGGGGTCAGCGAGTCGCTGACCGCGCTGCGGGCCATCCAGGCCGGGACCAGCCACGACGTCAAGACCGCGGTCAGCATCGCCACCCTCGGCGCGGCCAACTGCTCTCCGGCCAACAGCATGCCGATGGACGACCTGGTCCAGTACCAGGCGCCCGAGTCGCTGGCCTCCTTCCACGTGGACCAGACGGTCAACGACCTGGTGACCTGGGGATTCCCGGACGCCCAGCGGGTGCAGGTCGACGTGGCCACGTTGCTGACGGCCAGCTCGGCGGCCTCGATCCAGGCGGCCACCACGGCCCTGCAGCGCGACCAGCACGCGCTGGACGCCGAGCGCGCCACCATCGACGGCATGATCAACACGGCCAGCAAGTCGCTGTCCGCCGACGTGGCGCCGCCGAAGCTGCCCAGCTAGGCCGCGTGCTGCTGTTTCGCTCCGTAATCGGTCCACGTCAGCGACTTGACGCGGGGGCCTTTGCGGCGATTTGGGCACTAGTTGCAATCGTTTGTGACACAGACGTGTAACAGATGCGGCCGGACCGCGCGTGACACTTGACCGGCGGCCGGCGAGAGGAGAAACATCGGCTCCAGGTCACGAAAGGGTCAACGGGTCGCGGCTTCACTGAGCTGGATGCGCGGCAGGCCTGGCGGCGGGCGGGGAATGGCCAGACGTCCTACTAGCGGGTTCCACTAGCGGCGAGAGGCGATGACGGCGCAGGAAACGGCCCCGGTCACCATGACGCATCCAGCCGATGCGGTCCCCGCCAGGATCCTGGTGGCCGACGACGAGCCCGGAATCCGGGCCTTCATCGGGCGCGCCCTGGACGCGGCGGGCTACGCGACCGACTTCGCGGGCACCGGGGCTGAGGCCCTGCGGCGCGCGCTGAGCAGCCATTACGACCTGATCATCCTGGACCTGGTCATGCCGGAGCTGGCCGGCCAAGTGGTCCTGGAGCGGCTGCTGGCCGCGCGCCCGGAGCAGGCCGTGCTGGTCCTGTCCTGCCTGGGCGACGTCGCCTCCAAGGTGGAGTGCCTGGAGCGCGGGGCCCAGGACTACCTGACCAAGCCGTTCTCACTGGCCGAGCTGCTGGCCCGGGTCCGGCTCCGGGTCCGGGTGCGCGGCGGGACCGGGGAGAACGGCCACGACCGGGCCGGCGAGGTGGTCCGGGCCGGAAGCCTGACCCTGGACGTGGGCCGTCTGGTGGCCGACATCGGAGCCGGCGCGGTGCCGCTGACCAGGCTGGAGTTCCTCCTGCTGCGGGAGCTGGCCGAGCACGTCGGGCAGTCGGTGCCCAAGGGGCAGCTGCTGGCCAGCGTGTGGGGCTACGACTTCGACCCCGGCTCCAACGTGGTGGACGTGTGCGTGCGGCGGCTTCGGTCCAAGCTGGGCTTCGGCCTGATCAAGACGGTACGGGGCGAGGGCTACCAGCTGGTGGGGCGCTGACTTCGGGTGATGTCGTACAGTGGGCGCTCGTGGTCGGCGTCGCCGGCGACTGATTCGCGAAGGCCCTGAGGTGCAACAGCAGACGTGGGCGGGCGCGGCCCGCGAGGTGTGGCGCACGGCCCTGCGGCACAAGATCGCCTCGGGGCTCATCGCGCTGGCCGCGGTGGCCTCCCTGATCGCGATCGCGCTGGTGGCTTCGGGCCCGGCCGGCCCGGCCGCCGACCCGTCCGCGCCAGCGTTCAGCTTGCCCGTCCTCGGCCAGTCGGGGCAGAAGATCGCGCTGTCGGACTACGCGGGCAAGCCGCTCATCGTCAACTTCTTCGCCTCCTGGTGCGAGCCGTGCCAGCAGGAGACCCCGCTGCTGGCCAGGTTCTACCGGGGCGAGCACGCCAGGGTGGCGATCGTGGGGCTCGACGAGAACGACGGCCAGGCCAACGCCGTGTCGTTCACCCGCAAGGAGGGGGTCGGCTACCCGGTGGGCTTCGACCCCGCGGTCATCGCGGCCTCGGCCTACGGCGTGGCCGGCCTGCCGCAGACCTTCTTCCTGGACGCCAGGCACCGCATCGTGGACCGGGTGTTCGGCGCGGTCACGCAGGCTGACCTTAACCGCGGCATAGCGCTGGCGACCGGCAGCTGAGCCGGGTCGCGGCCGGTCCGGCCGCTCTGTGGGTCAGGGCGCCGACTTCCGCGACCTGCCGGTCATGGCGGCCACCCCGGTCAGGCCGTAGGCCACGCCCCCGTGCCACAGCCCGCTGAGCACCCCGTCGAGGATGCCGCCGCCGGTGAGCACGGACAGCACCAGCGCGACCGCCGCTACCGCGAAGGCGGGCAGCATGGCGAAGCGCCACGGGTTGGCCCGGGCCCAGCGGATGGCCCGGCTCGGCTTGGCCCGCCACAGGGCTCCGGCGGCCGCCACCACGAAGAACGCCAGCGCGCCCATGGCCAGCGAGCCGCTCAGCGAGCTCAGGTGAAACGACAGGCCGGAGCCGATGATGTGCAAGCCCAGGTCGCCGACCGCGACCACCCCGCCGGTCACGACCGCGGCCCCCCACGGCGCGCCCGACATGGCCGCGCCGGAGACCGACATCCCCTCGCGTCGGGAAAGGTCTTGTTCACTGTGAGTCGGTGCGGACATTCAAACCCCTTGCCCTTCCAGCACCCCCGCGATAATCACGTCATATCGCGTCTTTGCCGCAGACTACCACGCCTGGCGCATGATCCACGCGCGCCGCGCGGGATTCGGACGAATCGACAGCAATCCGTCGGCTGGCCCTCAGGCGCGCCGGTCCCTCAGGCGTTGCCGAGGTGACCGGCCAGGTGTGCCGCTCCACCGCCCGCGGCCGCCGCCGCCATGCCCGCGCAGGACCAGAAAAAGGCCCGGTCCAGGCGCCGGAGGCGGAAGACCGCGAGCATGGCCAGGTCGGTCAGCACGTACGTCAGGTAGCCGGCCAGGCTGGTGACGGCGATGATCTCCTCATAGACCACGAACGCCCCGAGCGCCAGCAGGGCGGCCAGCGCGGTCAGCAGGCCCGCACCGACGCCGAGCCAGCGGGCCGTCTTGACCGCCCCGCCCTGGGCCATCCCGCCGCGATGCGCCCCGCGGATAGCCGGCCAGGCCCGGCCGCAGGCTGGCACCGCGCAGGCTGGCACGCGCAGGCTGGCACCGCGCAAGGTGGCACCGCGCAGGGCGTCAGCGGCGAACCACAGCATGCGAGCGGCCCGGGCCGCGGCGGGCCGGACGTCACGATCGTGCAGGATGACCGGCAGCTCGGCCGCCACTCTTGGTAGCGCTCATCCCGTGCGGCGGCGGGCAGGCGCCGGGCGGCCCGGCCGACCAGGAACTCGCCCGTGCGCAGCAGCCAGCGCTCGCCCCTCATCGCAGGCTCTCCGGAGCCGGTCATCGCAGGCTCTCCGGAGCCGGGCGGCGCAGCCGGACCGGGGCGCGCGACTGGCCGGCGCGGACCTGGGCGAGTTCCAGCCGGGCCACCCGGACGCCCTCGGCGGTGAGCTGGTAATACCGCCACGGCCGCTCACCCTCGGCCTGCGGCGTCTCCCACGCGGAGGTGACCAGCTTGCGATCCTCCAGCCGGGCCAGCATCGGGTACAGGGTGCCGCTGGGCAACCCGGCCGCCTTCATCAGGTCATAGCCGTAACGCGGGGCGGCGGGATCCGCCAGGAACGCCCGCAGCACCCGCTGCAGCGGCGCGGTCATCCTCACACCACCTATCCGACACATGTAGGGAACGAGCCGGCCCCTCCCCAGCCCGGGCAACGACGTCCGGCACTACCCGCTGCACCAGCCCGGCCAGTACCGCATCCACGGCCTGGCTCCCATGCCGCAGGCATCAAAGCGAACTCTGAAGCGGTGTCATCATGATCACGAAGGCTTTTATATGGTATAGCACCGAAAATCCTTCGTGATCATGGAAATCAGGCGATCACCTCGTCCGGGCCACGTTCCTGGCCGTAGCACTCCCCGCGGGGCGAATCTGACCCTTTTGACAAGGATGGCTGGCGCTGTACCCTTGTCTTATGGTCATAGATAAAGGGATCAGCCACGGGGCGGCCGACGCGGGCGGGCCGATCAGCGGGGCCGGGGAGACGGGCGCGGACGGGCCGGCTGGGGATGGACGGGCTGCGGGCGGGCGGGCTGGGGGCGGGTCGCCGATTGAGTTCCGGCTGGACTCGGGGTCGGGGGTGCCGACTTATCTGCAGCTGGTGCATCAGGTGGAGCATGCGCTGCGGCTGGGGTATCTCAAGCCGGGCGATCAGCTGCCGAAGGTCCGGGACGTGGTGGCCTCGCTGGCCATCAACCCGAACACGGTGCTGAAGGCGTACAAGGAGCTGGAGACCAAGGGCCTGGCCGCCGGGCGGCCCGGGCAGGGCACGTTCGTGCAGGCCACGCTCAGCCAGGTGGGTCTGCCCGAGCTGGCCGGGCTGCGTAAGACGCTGCTGAGCTGGCTGGCCGCCGCGGATGGGGCGGGACTTGACGAGGACGGCATGGTCGCGCTGTTCACCAGCGCGCTGCGGGATTTCCATAGCCGCCGCCCGGGCCAGGGCGGCCGCGGCGCGGCGGCGAACGGCGAGACGGAGGGCGTCGCATGAACAGCATGAACAGCATGAACACGAATGTCCTGGAAGCCAGCGGCCTGGGCAAGCGGTACGGCAGCACCTGGGCACTGCGCGAGTGCGCGCTGGCCATCCCGGCCGGGCACGTGGCCGCCCTGGTCGGCCCGAACGGCGCGGGCAAGACCACGCTGCTGAACCTGGCCGTCGGCCTGATGGCGCCGTCCGCGGGCGAGGTCACCGTGCTGGGCGGCCGGCCGCCCGGGTCGCTGGCCGCGCTGGACGGGGTGGCGTTCGTGGCTCAGGACACGCCGGTTTACCAGAACCTGTCGGTCGCGGACATGCTGCACATGACCCGGAACCTGAGCCGGGACTTCGATCAGGCCTACGCGCAGGCCCGGCTGAGTGAGCTGGGCATCCCGCTGAAACGCAAGGCCGGGAAGCTGTCCGGCGGCCAGCAGGCCCAGCTCGCGCTGACCCTGGCGCTGGCCCGCCGCCCGCAGCTCCTCATCCTCGACGAACCGGTGGCCATGCTGGACCCGATCGCCCGGCACGACTTCATGGCCATCGTGCTGACCGCGGCGGTCGACAACGGCGTGTCGGTGCTGCTGTCCTCGCACGTGCTGGCCGAGCTGGAGCGGGTCGCCGACTACCTGATCCTGCTGTCGCGGGGCCGGGTGCAGGTGGCCGGGGAGGTCGATGACCTGCTGGCCGCGCACCGCATGCTGAGCGGGCCGGCCGCCGAGGCGGACAGATATACCGAACGGCCGGTGGTGCACGTACGCCGGGCCGAGGCGCAGGCGCACCTGCTGGTGCGAGCCAGCGCGAACGATCCGGTTCCGCCGGGCTGGGAGGCCCATCCGGTCGGCCTGGAGGAACTCGCCCTGGCCTACCTGCGCGAGCCCGGGGCCGCGGCCCTACCCGGACCGACACTGCCCGGACCGACACTGCCCGGACCGACACTGCCCGGACCGACACTGCCCGGACCGACACTGCCCGGACCGACACTGCCCGGACCGACACTGCCCGGACCGACACTGCCGGGGGCGGCCCTGCCCGGATCGACACTGCCCGGATCGACACTGCCCGGTCCGGCCCGGGGCCCGCCCGCTGAACGATCGGAGGTGGCGAAATGACCGCGCTGACCGGGGCCGCCCGCCCGCACGAGTACACCAGCCCGCGCCCGTTGCCGTGGCGGCGGATGGCCTGGGTCACCTGGCGGCAGCACCGGATCGCGCTGGCCGGCGCGGCCGCGCTGCTGGGCGCGCTGGCGCTCTACCTGTGGCTGAGCGGTCTTCAGATCCACCGCGACTGGACCGCCGCGGTCACCTGCCACCCGGCCAGCTCGGGGGCCTGCGGGGTGCTGGTCGGCCACTTCATCTCCGACTGGCGGTCGCCGCAGATCATGGCGGTGTTCCTGCAGGCGGTGCCCGCGCTGATCGGGGCGTTCGCCGGGGCGCCGGTGCTGGCCCGGGAGATGGAGACGGGCACCTTCCGGTACGCCTGGACGCTGGGCTTCGGCCGGCAGCGCTGGGCGGTGGCCAAGCTCGTGCCGCTCGCGATCGCAGTGGCCGCCGCCACCGGGGCGTTCAGCGTGCTGTTGTCCTGGTACTACCAGCCGTTCCTGTCCGGCAACCCGGGCTTCGGCGGCAGCCCGGTCCCGCTGGATTCCTCGGTGTTCGACCTGCGCGGGGTCGCGTTCGCCGCCTGGGCGCTGGCCGCCTTCGCGATCGGCGCCCTGGCCGGCATGCTCATCCGCCGCGTCGTCCCCGCCATCGTCGCCACCTTGGCCGTGTACACCGGGCTCGCCCTGGCGGCCGGTCTGTACCTGCGCCAGCACTACCTGGCTCCGCTGGTGACCAGGAACCTCACCCCGAACGCCTCGGCGTGGATCATCAGTCAGCAGTGGTACAGCAAGGCCGGCCAGCCGGTCAGCCAGACCACCCTGGCCCAGGTCCTTCAGCAGGGGGCGCCTCAGCTGAGCGGCGGGAAGGGCGGCGGGATCCCGCAGCAGGATTCCTCGGTGAACCAGTACCTCATCCAGCACGGGTACACGCTGTGGACCAGCTACCAGCCCGCCAGCCGGTTCTGGCCCTTCCAGTGGATCGAGGGCGGCTGGCTGCTCGTGCTTTCCGCGCTGTGCATCGCCGCGGCCGTCTGGCTGGTCCGCCGCCGGGCGACCTAGAAGCCGGATAAGCGGCCCTCGCCCGGGCCGACCTAGAACCGATGCCGGCCATCGGGACGTAATCTGGTCTGGTCGAGGGCGAGGATGATGCGCGAGAACGAGAGCGATAGCGCGGACGGCTGGCCAGAGCCAGGCGACTACATCAGCCCCTGGGCGGCGGCCGGCCCCGGGGGCGCCGCAGGCCAAGGGAGCCCAGGGGGCCCAGGGGGTTCAGGGGACCCAGGCAGGCCTGACCAGCTGGGCCCGGGCACCGGATACGGGCCGGGCGGATCGTGGGATCCGGAGCCGCCCCGGCCCCGGCGGCGTGGCCGCATGCTGGTGTACCTGACCGTGGCGGCGCTGGCGGCCGGGGTCGGGGCGGGGCTGACCGTGGCGTTCGCCGGGACCGGGCCGGGCCCGTCCGCGGGGGCCACCTCGAGTAACATCCCGTCCCCGGACAATCAGGTGGCCAGCGGGCTGACCGCCAAGCTGAACGCGGCGCTCGTGGAGCGCAAGGTCAAGCCGGGCCTGGTGGACATCACCTCCACGCTCAAGTACGCCAGCGAGACGGCCGAAGGCACCGGGATGATCCTGTCGCCCTCCGGGCTGGTGCTGACCAACAACCACGTGATCGACGGCGCGACCCAGATCACGGTGTCGCTGGCCGACAACGCCAAGCAGACGTACCCGGCCCAGGTGGTCGGTTACGACGCCAAGGACGACGTGGCGCTGCTCAAGCTGGTGGGCGCGCCGCGGCTGACCACGGTCAGCTTCGGCAACTCCGGGCAGGTCCGGGTGGGTATCCCGGTCCTGGCCCTGGGCGACGCGCAGGGGCGCGGCGGCGTGACCCCCGCCCCCGGTGCCATCAGCGCGCTGGACCGCTCGATCCAGGCCAGCGACGAAGGCTCGAATACCGTCGAAGACCTGAACCACATGCTGGCGACCAACGCCCAGATCCAGCAGGGCGACTCCGGCGGCGCGCTGGCCGACAACGCCGGACAGGTGATCGGGATGGTCACGGCGGCGAACACCGCGGCGGCCAGCGGCACGCAGGGCTTCGCCATCCCGATCGACACGGCACTGGCCATCGCCAAGCTGATCGCCACCAGGCAGTCCAGCGCCACCATCTACATCGGCCTGCCGGGCTTCCTCGGCGTGGAGGTCGGGCAGAGCACCAGCTCCAGCCCGCAGCAGCAGGCCAACGACGAACGCCAGTCCGGGAACGTGGGCGGGGCCCGCCGGGGCGCGGCCTGCCTGGCCGACGGCCAGAGGCCCGTCGTCCCGGACCGGATCGCGCCGGCCAGCAGCGGAGCGCTGATCGTAGGCGTGCTGTGCGGCAGCGCGGCGCAGACCCGGGGCCTGGCGGCGGGCGACGTGATCACCTCAGTAGACGGTCAGGCGATCACCACACCCGACTCGCTGACCGCCATCACGGCCCGGTACCGCGCCGGTCAGGTGGTGTCGGTCGGCTACCAGGCCCCCAACGGATCCCGGCACACGGCCCAGGTCCTGCTCGGCAACGGGCCGGCCCGCTAGGGGCGGCGCGCTAGGGTTGGCCGAGCCAGGCGCGCAGCCGGTCCTCGCCGTCGGCGATGGCCGGGACCTCGACGTACTCCCCCGCGGTGTGCGCGAGCTCGGGCAGACCCGGGCCGTAGTTCACGGCCGGGATGCCGAGCGCGGCGAACCGGGCCACGTCGGTCCAGCCGAGCTTGGCCCGCGGCGGCCCCAGGCCGGCCCCGACCGTGGCCACGAACGCCGCGGCGGCCGGATGGGCCAGGCCGGGCCGCGCGCCCTCGGCCACGTCGACCAGCGCGACCGGCCACCGCCCGAACATGGACCGAACCACCTCGGCCGCCTGCTCCCCGTCCAGGTCCGGCGCGAACCGGTAGTTGACCGTCACCACGCACTCGTCGGGAACCACATTCCCGGCCACGCCGCCGCGGATGGCCACGGCGTTCAGCCCTTCGTGGTAGCGCAGCCCGTCGACTTCCGGCTCGCGCGGGGTGTACGCGCGCAGCACGGCCAAGATGCCGGCCGCCTCGTGGATCGCGTTGCGGCCCATCCAGGACCGCGCGGTGTGGGCCCGCTTCCCGGCGGCGGTCACCTCGGCCCGCAAGGTGCCCTGGCAGCCACCCTCGATCTGGCCCCCGCTCGGCTCCATCAGCACCGCGAAGTCGCCGGCCAGCAGGGCCGGGGCGCTGCGGCTCAGCCGCAGCAGGCCGTTGCGCTCGGCCGCGACCTCCTCGCACTCGTAGAACACGTAGGTGACGTCCCGGCTCGGCGCGGTCAGCTGGGCGGCCAGCCGGAGCTGCACGGCGACCCCGGCCTTCATGTCCGAGGCGCCGCAGCCGTACAGCCGGGCGCCGTCGGCGCGCGAGGGCAGGTTGTCAGCCACTGGCACGGTGTCGATGTGCCCGGCCAGGATGACCCGTTCGGGCCGCCCGAGCTCGGTGCGGGCCACGATCGTGTGGCCGTCCCGGGTGACCTTCAGGTGGGCCAGCGGCGCCAGCGCGCGCTCGATGGCGTCAGCCAGCGGCCCTTCCTCGCCGCTGACCGAGGGCATGTCCACGAGCTGGGCGGTCAGCGCCGCCCCGGTGCTATCCAGGTCAAGGTCCACCCGGCCAGCATAGGGATCCGCGCGGGCTCAGGACGGCACGGACAGGCGCGCGCCGTAACCGGGCAGGGCCTTGGCCGCGGCGCGCAGCGCGGTCACGATGACCGCCACCGACGGCCGGCGTACGCTGGCCGTGCGGGCCACGGCGTGCACGTCCCGGGCCAGGTCCAGGCCGTGCGGCAGGTCCCGGACGGCGACCCGGCGCTCGCCCGCGGCCACCGCCATCCGGGGCAGGATGGCCAGGCCCAGGCCGCGGGCCACCAGGCCCACGATGGTCAGCAGGCCCTCGAACTCCGACAGCACCGGCGGGGTCACCCCCACCGCGGCCAGCAGCCGGTCGACGGCCTGCCGGGACGGCTCGCCGGCCGGCGCGGCCAGCCACGGTTCGTGCCGCAGCGCCCGCAGGTCGACCGGCAGGGCCGGGTCGGCCGCCCGGTGCGAGCGCGGCACGACCAGGACCAGCGGGTCGCGGGTCAGGTGGTAACAGGACAGGATCGAGCCGCCCATCTCGATCTCGTCGGCCAGCCGGCCGGTCCAGTCGTCCACGATGGCCACGTCCACCTCGCCGGACCGGACCTGGCGTAGTCCCTCGCGGGCCGGGGTCTGCCGCAGCACCAGGGTCAGCCGGGGATGGGTGCGCAGGCTGCGGGCCAGCGCGGGCGCGAAGGCGACCGCCGCGGACGGGAACGCGGTCGCCACCACCCGCCCGGACGGCTCGGTGGCCCGGGCGGACAGGTCGGTCTCGGCCTCCTCGACCATGGCCAGGATGCGCTCGGCGTGGCCGGCCAGCAGCCGTCCCGCGTCGGTCAGCTCGGCGCGGCGCGCGGTCCGGTCCAGCAGCGCGGTGCCCGCCTCCCGCTCGAGCGCGGCCAGTTGCTGGGACACCGCGGACGGGGTGTAGCCGAGCACGGCGGCGGTCCTGGCAATGCTGCCCCGGGCGGCGAATTCGGTCAGCACCCGGAGCCGATGCAGATCGAGCATAAGGAAATCTTACTCTCTGCGACAGAGATCGCCGCTTGCGCTTATGGTGCGGACGACTAAGACTGGAGCAGGCCACCGTCCGCCTGAGCAGGCCGCCGTCCGCTAATCCCGCAGCTAGGAGTGCCCGTTTCCGTGGCCCTCGTCACGCAGTTCCGCTCGGGGGGACGACCCCCCGAATCCCCCCGCGCCTGGGGGGACCCATCCTCCCAGACCCCCCTGGCGATCTCCGCCACCCTGGCCGCCAACGAGGCACTGGACGCGCGCCGGCGGCGTGGCCAGCCGGTGCTGCCGATGGCGTTCGGCGAGGCGGGGCTGCCCGCTCATCCGCTGCTGCGTGAGGCGCTGGCCGACGCCGCGGGCTGCACGGCCTACGGGCCGGTGGCCGGCCACGCCGCACTGCGGCAGGCGGCCGCCTCCTGGTGGGCCCGGCGCGGCCTGCCCACCGATGCCGACGCGGTGGTGGCCGGCCCGGGCAGCAAGGCGCTGCTGTTCGGCCTGATCGCGGCGATCGGCGGCGACGTGGCGGTGACCAGGCCGAGCTGGGTCAGCTACGGCGCCCAAGCCAGCCTGGCCGGGCACACGACGCACTTCGTGCCCGGCGCGGGCGGCGTGCCCGACGCCGCGCAGCTGGCCCGCACCCTGACCGCGGCCCGCGCGGCGGGCCAGCCGGTCCGCGTGGTCATCGTGACGCTGCCCGACAATCCGACCGGCACTATGGCCACACCCGGCGCCGTCCGCGCGCTGTGCTCGGTGGCCGAACGGCACGGCCTGATCATCATCTCCGACGAGATCTACCGGGACCTGGTCCACGATCAGGTGACCGACATCACCAGTCCCGCCACCATTTCTGCCGAACGGACCGTGGTGACCAGCGGCCTGAGCAAGAACCTGGCCCTGGGGGGCTGGCGCCTGGGCGTGGCCCGGCTGCCCGAGGGCCGACTCGGCCGGGAGCTGCGCACCCGGCTACTGGGCATCGGCAGCGAGGTCTGGTCGGCGCCGGCCGGGCCGGTACAGCAGGCCGCCGCGCTGGCCTTCGACGAGCCGGCCCCGCTGGCCGAGCGGATCGCGCTCAGCCGCCGGCTGCATGGCCGGGTGGCCCGCGAGGTGGCGTTCCGGTTCGCTTCGGCCGGCGCGATCGTGCCGCCGCCCGAGGCGGCGTTCTACGTGTACCCGGACTTCAGCCCGCTCGGGGACCTGCTGCGACGGCGGTACGGCATCACCAGCGACGAGGGCCTGGCCGAACTGCTGCTGCGGCAGTACGGGCTGGGCGTGCTGCCGGCCAGCGCGTTCGGCGAGCAGCGGTGGCGGCTGCGGCTGCGGGTGGCGACCGCCCTGCTCTACGGCGAGACCGACGAGCAGCGCAACGCCGCCCTGACCGCGCCCGACCCGTGCGTGCTGCCCTGGATCGCCGCGGTCCTGGACCGGCTCGAGGAAGTCCTGGCTGATCTGCGCCGGTCTTAATTGGGCCGGTCTTAATTGGGCCAAGGTGGAGAGTGCCGACTCGGGCGGGACGCTCGCCGTGATGGAGGTGCAGATCCCGCCGCACACCCTGGTCAAGCCGCACAACCACACCCGGGAGGACGAGTTCTCGCTGGTGCTCGAGGGGACGGTGGGGGTCCGGGTGGGAGACCGGGAGCTGACCGCGAGGCCGGGCAGCTATCTGGTCAAGCCCCGGCACACCCCGCACGCCATGTGGAACGCGACCGGCGAGGTGGCCCGGGTGGTCGAGATCTTGTCCCCGGCCGGGCTGGAGGCCTACTTCGAGGAGCTGGCGCCGATCCTGGCCGAGAAACGCCCGGCGGCCGAGTACTACGAGCTCGCCGAGCGCTACGGCATCGCCATCCAGGACGACTGGATCGAGCAGCTGGAGCGCGCCCATGGGGTCAAGCTCTGAGGCTGAAGATCGCGGCCAGGTAGCAGAACATGGCCGCGGCGGTGGCCAGGGCCATGGTCAGCGAAGCGCTGTTGCTCTGGCTGCCCGCGAACGAGGCCCCGGCGCCCGCGGCGACCAGGATGGCGGCCAGGCCGGCCCCGGTGAACGCGACCGCGCGGCGGATCCGGACGGCCCGGACCAGGGCGCTGATCGCCGCGCCCAGCAGGGCCAGGGCCACGATGGCGTGCGCGGCCAGCACCGCGGAGCTGAACACGGTAGCCAAGAACGACTTGCCGGTGGGCAGCGTGACGTACAGGTTCAGGCCGATGCCCAGGCCGAACTGGACGATGAGCAGGACCGCCGCGCCCATGCAGTTGCCACGCAGGGTGGCTAGCTGGCGGGCGGCGGGAGGTACCTGGGTGTGGTGCTCGGTCGAGGTGGTCATGTCAGGCCTCCTTGCGGGGCAATAGGGCGGCGGGGATCAGGGCGAGGACGCACACGGCCAGGGCCACGGCGAAGCTGACCCCGAACGCCTGGGCCAGGGCGGCCGCGGCGTGCGGGGAGGCGGCGACGAGCCGGCCGGCCTGGCCGATCCCGCCGTGGAAGCCGGGCAGCCGGGCGGCGGTGGCCTGCTGGAGGACCACGGCCAGCAGCGCGGAGCCGAGCGCCCCGGCCACCCGCTGCGCGACGCTGATGGCGCTGGTGGCCTGGCCCATGGCCGTGGCGGGCAGGCCCTGGTAGGCGGCCGCCATGGCCGGGGTGATGGTGGCGCCCAGGCCCGCTCCGATGCCGAACAACGCGACGAGCAGCGCCCAGTACGGCGTGTGCGCGCCGGTCTGGGTGTACCAGGCGGTGCCGGCCAGAGCCAGCAGCACCCCGGCCGGGACTACCCGGCGGGCCCGACCCGGTCGGTGAGGTAGCCGGCCAGGCTGATCGTGACCGCGGCGCCGAGACCCTGGGGCGCGAGCAGCAGCCCGGTCTGCACCGGGGTGCGGCCGCGCACCAGCTCGAAGTACAGCGGCAGCAGCAGCGCCACCCCGAACAGGGCCGTGCCCAGCACGAAGTTGACCGCGGTGCCCGCGGCGAAGCCGCGCTGGCGGAACAGCCGCAGGTCGACCAACGGATTCGGGACGCGCAGCGCGCGCCAGCCGAACAGCGCCACGGCCAGGGCCCCGCCCGCCATCGGGCCCAGCGCGGAGAGGGTGGCCAGCTGGGCGTGCTGGCCGGCCTCGGCCAGGCCGTAGAGGAACAGGGCCAGCCCGCCGGACAGCAGCACCGCGCCGGGCACGTCCAGGCGC
Organism: uncultured Actinomycetes bacterium; assembly: GCA_963787645.1. Classification (GTDB taxonomy): domain Bacteria; phylum Actinomycetota; class Actinomycetes; order Streptosporangiales; family Streptosporangiaceae; genus Palsa-504. The sequence continues at coordinate 985,249 of CAWBDS010000011.1, forward strand.
TGGGCTGTGATCGCGGTCATGGGCCGGGGACCGCCGGCGGGCAGCAGCCGGACGGCCAGCGCGATAGCCAGCAGGCCGACCGGCAGGTTGACCAAGAAGATCCACCGCCAGCTGGCCGCGCCGATCAGGGCCCCGCCGATCAGCGGGCCGAACACCGGCAGGAGCAGCATCGGCACGCCGACGATGCTCATCACCCGGCCCATCCGCTTGGGCCCGGCCGCCTGGGCCAGCATCGACTGGCCGAGCGGCATGATCGTCCCGCCGCCGAGGCCCTGGACGACCCGCGCGCCGATCAGCACGCCGATCGACGGAGACAGGGCGGCCAGCAGCGAGCCGGCCATGAACAGGCCGAGCGAGGCCAGCCAGACGGTCCTGGCCCCGAAGCGGCCGGAGAGCCAGCCGGTCAGCGGGATCACGCTGGCGAAGGCCAGCAGGTAGATGGTGGGCACCCACTGGATCGTGGCGATCGAGGTGTGCAGGTCCTGGCCCAGGGTGGGCAGCGCCACGTTGACGATCGTGGCGTCCAGGATGGTCATGCTCGACCCGAGCACGACCACCCCGGCCAGGCCCAGGATCTCGCGGGTCAAGCCGCTCAGCAGCACCGGCGCCTGACCCTTCACTGTCTGAGATAGAGTCACATTAACTTTATAGTTGCTCTATCTTTCATGTGTCAAGATTTTTATGGTAACGTCAGGCCATGGATGCTGAGCTGGGGCTGCGCGAGCGCAAGAAGCTGCGCACCCGGCAGCTGATCGCGGACACGGCCACGCGGTTGTTCGTCGAGCGCGGCTTCGACGCGGTGCCGGTGGCCGCCATCGCCCGGGCCGCCGAGGTGTCCGAGGCCACCGTGTTCAACTACTTTCCGACCAAGGAAGACCTGGTCTACCGGGGTTTCGAGGCGTTCGAGGACGAGTTGCTGGCCGCCGTGCGGGACCGGCCCGCCGGGGAGTCGATCACCGCGGCGTTCGGCCGGTTCGTGTTGCAGGCGCGCGGCTTCCTGGCCGCGACCGACGAGGATTCGGCTCGCTTCCTGATCGCGGTGTCCACGATGATCGCGGACAGCCCGGCGCTGCGGTCCCGGGAACGGGAGATCCTGGCCCGGTACACTGCCTCGCTGGCCCGGCTCATCGCCGAGGACACCGGCGCCGGGCCCGACGACGTGCGTCCCTGGGTGGTGGCCCGGGCGCTGATCGGCACCCATCAGACGCTGATCGAGTTCGTCCGCCGCCACCTGGCCGAAGGCTCGGCCGACCACATCGACCTGGCCCGCCAGGTCTGGGCGCGCGGTCACGAAGCCCTGCTGCAGCTCGACCAGGGCCTGGCCAGCTACGGGGCCATGCCGCCCGCAGGCAAGGAGTCCGTGGAGTGAAACCGGGGCTCCACCACGCTAGGGCGTAGCGGATTGCCGAATCCACCCCCCTTGAGGGGCGCCGGGCGAGGGCGGGGGGCGGGGATCAATGGTCCGTTCGGGATATATGAGACTGGGGGGATGACGGTCAGCTATGTGGTGACGCCGGTGCCCTCGTTCCTGTTTGATCTGGACGGGACGCTGATCGACAGCGTGTACCAGCACGTGATCGCGTGGCGGGCGGCGCTGTCGGCGATCGGGATCGACCTGTCGGTGTGGCGGATCCACCGGCGGATCGGGATGAGCGGCGGGCTGTTCGTGTCCGCGCTGCTGCGCGAGACCGGGCGGTCGCTGTCCAAGGCCGACATCGACCTGCTCCAGCAGGCGCACGCCGAGCAGTACCGGGCCCAGCTGAACTCGGTCACGCCGCTGCCCGGCTCGCGGGAGCTGCTCGGCTTCCTGACCGACACGGGCGTGCCGTGGGCCATCGCGACCAGCGGGTACGCGGCCACCGCGCGGCCCGCGCTGAGCCTGCTCGAGCTGCCCGAGGACACCCCGATGGTGACCCGCGACCTGGTGCGGCACGCCAAGCCGGACCCGGACCTGTTCCTGGCCGCGGCTTCGCTGCTCCAGATCGAGCCGCGGCACGCGTTCGTGGTCGGCGACAGCGTGTGGGACCTGCTGGCCGCGCGGCGGGCCGGGGCGCTGGGGGTCGGGCTGCTGTCCGGCGGGTACGGCCGGGAGGAACTGGAGCGGGCCGGGGCCTACCGGGTCTACGCCGACCCGGCCGAGATGCTGGGCCGGATCGACGAGCTCGGGGTGCGGGGCTGAATCTCCCGGCACGGGCAGCTGATGATCTTGGTCACCTAGGGTGATTTAGGTCACAACACCGCGTGTTCAGCAGGTTTTCGCTGGCCCGTCGTCAGGGAGTCGTTTGCGGCGGCACCTTTGCCCGCGAGTAGAGATTAAATGGATGGGTAACCGGTCAGGGGCCACCGGTTTTCGCGGTGCCCTGTAGTCACTCGGGAGGCGAGTTGCGGTGCCTACCGTGCGTCGGATCGTCGTGGGCGTACATGGGTCGCTAGGGAGCCTGCAGGCGCTCCGCTACGCGGAGGCCGAGGCCCGGCAGCGAGACGTGCCGCTGCTGCCGGTGATCGCCTGGGTGCCCCCCGGCGGCGACCTCGCCGAACGCCGTCACTCCTCGCCGTACCTGCGCAAGATCTGGCGGGAGGCCGCCTGGGAGCGGCTCACCGCCGCGTTCAACGACGGGCTGGGCGGGATGCCCGCCGACCTGCGGGTCGAGCCGCACGTCGAGCGGGGCGACACCGGCGCGGTGCTGGTCGACATCGCGTGCCAGCCCGACGACCTGCTCGTCGTGGGCACCGGCCGCCGCGGCCCGCTGGGCCGCATGCTGCGCCGCTCGGTGGCCCGGTACTGCCTGGCCCACGCCAAGTGCCCGGTGCTGGCCGTGCCGCCGTCCCGGCTGATGGACGAGATGGGCCACGGGCTGCGCTCGTGGCAGCGCAGGCACGCGCTGATTCCCAACGCGCTGGAGAGCTAGCCGTCCGGCCTCGCGCATGGGTTCTGTTAGGAACCCGGCTGCGGCCGCATGGGTCCTGTAAGGGCGCGTATACAGAGCGCCCGCGAACCGTTAACTAGGGATGTGCTGCTACGCGTTCGTAGCGGCTGACCAGCGGTTCGTCACTAGGAGTCACCGTGTGGGACCTGTTCTACGTTGGCCTGACGATCGTCGTCTTCGCCGTCCTCCTGCTCATCTTGAAGGGGATTGAGACCTTTGAGCGCTGAGAACTGGATCGGCCTGATCGCCGGCGTCCTGCTGACGATCTACCTGTTCGTGGCCCTCGTCCTGCCTGAGAGGTTCTGATGAGTTCCACGCTGGCCGGCTGGCTGCAGTTCCTGCTGCTGGTCGCGGCCTTGGCGGCCTGCTACGTGCCGCTGGGGAACTACATCGCGCGCATCTTCACCGACAAGAACCACTGGCGGGTGGAGCGCGGCATCTACAAGCTGACCGGGATCGACCCGGACGCCGACATGAGGTGGACCGTCTACGTACGCTCCATCCTGGCGTTCTCGCTCGTCGCCGTGCTGTTCGTATACCTGATCGAGCGGACGCAGCACTGGCTGTTCTGGGCGGTGGGGATGGCGAACGTCACGCCGGACACCGCGTGGAACACGGCGGTCTCGTTCACCACGAACACCAACTGGCAGAACTACGCCGGCGAGGCCACCATGGGCTACCTGACCCAGCAGGCCGGCCTCATGGTGCAGCAGTTCATGTCGGCCGCCGTCGGCCTGGCGGTCGCGATCGCGATGATCCGCGGGTTCACCCGGTCCCGGACCGACCGGCTGGGCAACTTCTGGGTGGACGTGACCCGCGGGACGATCCGGCTGCTGCTGCCGATCGCGGTGATCGGGTGTCTGGTCCTCGTGGCCGGCGGCGTCATCGAGAACCTCGCTTCATATCACACGATCGCCACGCTGGCCGGCGGCCACCAGACGATCCCGGGCGGGACGGTGGCCTCCCAGGAGGTCATCAAGGACCTGGGCAACAACGGCGGCGGCTGGTTCAACGTCAACTCGGCCCACCCGTTCGAGAACCCGAACCCGTTCACGAACATCTTCGAGATCTTCCTGCTGCTGCTGATCCCGTTCAGTACGCCGCGGGCGTTCGGCAAGATGGTCGGCGACAACAAGCAGGGTTACGCGCTGGTCGCGGTCATGGTCATCATCTGGGCGTGCGCGGTCGGCGGTATTTCGTTCTTCGAGACCCACCTGGGCACGGCCGGGGCCGCGCCGCAACTCGCGCACGGCGCTTATGAGGGCGTGGAAACCAGGTTCGGCCCGCCGGGCTGCTCGCTATTCGCGTCGTCGACCACGGTGACCTCCACCGGCGCGGTGGACTGCTTCCATGATTCGCTGACGCCGTTCGGCGGCGGGATCGCGCTGTTCGACATCGCGCTGGGCGAGGTCGCGCCGGGCGGGATCGGGCCGGCATGTACGGCATCTTGATCCTGGCCATGGTCACGGTGTTCGTGGCCGGGCTGATGGTCGGCCGGACGCCGGAGTACATCGGCAAGAAGATCCGTCCCGTCGAGATGAAGTACGCGTCGCTGTACTTCCTGACCCTGCCGGTGGTCATCCTGACCATGTCGGCGATCGCGATCGGCACGCACTGGGGCCAGAGCGCGATCTTCAACCCCGGGCCGCACGGGCTGACCGAGATCGTGTACGCGTACGCCTCGCAGGCCAACAACAACGGGTCGGCCTTCGCGGGCCTGGGTACCGCGGCGCCGTTCTACCAGATCACCGGCGGCATCACGATGCTGCTCGGCCGGTTCGCGCCGGAGATCTTCGCCCTGAGCCTGGCCGGGTCGCTGGCCAGACAGGCGCCCACCCCGGCCAGCGTCGGGACGCTGGACACGAGAACGCCGCTGTTCGTCGGCATGCTCGTCGGCGTGATCCTCATCCTGGTCGGACTTACCTACTTCCCCGCGCTCGCGCTGGGCGTGTTCGCAGAAGGACTGCATTAGCCATGTCTGTGACAACTGAGGTTCCTGGGGCGCCGACTCCGGACACCCGCCCGCAGGCCAGCGAGCCGCGGCGGGTCGGCGGCGGGCTGCTCGACCCGAAGATCCTGCTCAAGTCGACCCCGGACGCGTTCAAGAAGCTGGACCCGCGGGTCCAGCTCAAGAACCCGGTCATGTTCGTGGTCGAGGTCGGCGCCGTGCTGACCCTGTACACGGCCATCCGTTCGCCATCGGTGTTCAACTGGACCATCGTGGTCTGGCTGTGGCTGACCGTGGTGTTCGCCAACCTGGCCGAGGCGGTGGCCGAAGGTCGCGGCAAGGCCCAGGCCGAGACGCTGCGCCGGGCCAAGCGGGAGACGATGGCGCGCCGGCTGGTTTCTTGGTCGCCGGGCACGGATGTGGCCTCGCTGCGCGAGGAGTCGGTGCCCGGCACGGGGCTGACCCTCGGGGACTACGTGGTGGTCGAGGCCGGGCAGGTTATTCCCGGTGACGGGGATGTGGTCGAGGGCGTCGCGTCGGTGGACGAGTCGGCCATCACCGGCGAGTCCGCGCCGGTCATCCGGGAGTCCGGCGGCGACCGGTCCGCGGTGACCGGCGGCACCACGGTGCTGTCGGACCGGATCGTGGTGCGCATTACGTCGCGGCCCGGTGAGACGTTCATCGACCGGATGATCGCCCTGGTCGAGGGGGCCAAGCGGCAGAAGACGCCGAACGAGATCGCGCTGAACATCCTGCTGGCCTCGCTGACCATCATCTTCATGCTGGCCGTGATCTCGCTGCAGCCGATGGCGTTCTACTCCAAGGCGCCGCAGTCGCTGGTCATCCTGGTGGCCCTGCTGGTCGCGCTGATCCCGACCACGATCGGCGCGCTGCTGTCCGCGATCGGCATCGCCGGCATGGACCGGCTGGTCCAGCGCAACGTGCTGGCCATGTCCGGCCGGGCCGTCGAGGCGGCCGGCGACGTGAACACCCTGCTGCTGGACAAGACCGGCACGATCACCATCGGGAACCGGCAGGCGTCAGAGTTCATCCCGGTCGGCGGCGTGCTCGAGTCAGACCTGGCCGACGCGGCGCAGCTGTCCTCGATGGCGGACTACACCCCGGAGGGGCGCTCGATCGTGGTCCTGGCCAAGGACCAGTTCGGGCTGCGGGAACGGCCCTCGGGTGAGCTGGCCGGCGCGGAGTTCGTCGAGTTCACCGCGCAGACCAGGATGAGCGGCATCGACCTGGACCCGTTGGCCGACGGGCGCCAGGTGCGCAAGGGCGCTTCGGCCTCGGTCCAGCAGTGGATCCGCGACGGCGGCGGAACGGTCCCGTCCGACCTGCAGCCGGTCGTCGACCGCATCTCCGGCGTGGGCGGTACCCCGCTGGTGGTGGCCGATCGTCCTGCGGGCGGCGTGGCGCGGGCGCTGGGGGTGATCTACCTCAAGGACATCGTCAAGGAGGGCATCGCCGAGCGGTTCGCCGAGATGCGCAAGATGGGCATCCGGACCGTCATGATCACCGGCGACAACCCGCTGACCGCGGCGGCCATCGCCGAGGAGTCGGGCGTCGACGACTTCCTGGCCGAGGCCACGCCAGAAGACAAGATGGCGCTGATCCGCAAGGAGCAGGAGGGCGGCAAGCTGGTCGCGATGACCGGCGACGGCACCAACGACGCCCCGGCGCTGGCCCAGGCCGACGTGGGCGTGGCCATGAACACCGGGACTTCGGCCGCCAAAGAGGCCGGGAACATGGTGGACCTGGACTCCAACCCGACCAAGCTCATCGAGATCGTCGAGATCGGCAAGCAGCTGCTCATCACCCGGGGCGCGCTGACCACCTTCTCCATCACCAACGACGTGGCCAAGTACTTCGCGATCATCCCGGCCATGTTCTCGTCCGTGATCCCGGACCTGGGCAAGCTCAACATCCTGCACCTGTACAGCCCGAAGTCGGCGATCACCTCGGCGATCATCTTCAACGCGCTGATCATCGTGGCGCTGATCCCGCTGGCCCTGCGCGGAGTGCGGTACCGGCCGGCCTCGGCCCAGTCGATGCTGCGCAGGAACCTGGTCATCTACGGCATCGGCGGGCTGATCATCCCGTTCATCGGCATCTGGGCCATCGACCTGATCGTCCAGCTCATCCCCGGATTTGGTAAGTGATCGGCATGAACCGCCTTCCCGTCATCGTCAGGCAGCACATCGCGGGGTTCCGCTTCCTGCTGGTGTTCACCGTGCTCTGCGGGCTCATCTACCCGCTGGTCATGGTGGGCGTCTCCCAGGTGCTCTTCCGCAACAAGGCCAACGGCTCGCTGGTTTCGTACCAGGGCCACGTGGTCGGCTCGGGCCTGCTGTGCCAGGAGTTCGTGGACGCCAAGGGCAACCCGCTGCCGCAGTACTTCCAGCCCCGGCCGTCCGACGCGATCCCGTCGCCGGCGCCCAAGGGCGACTACGGGTGCGACCCGACGTTCTCCGCGGCGAGCAACCTCGGGCCGACCAACCCGGTCGAGATCAAGGACATCTCGTCGTTGCAGAAGCAGATCGCCGCCTTCGACCACGTGTCGGTCGCGCAGATCCCGCCGGACGCGGTGACCGCGTCGGGTTCCGGGTTGGACCCGGACATCACGCCCGCGAACGCCTACATCCAGGTGGACCGGGTGGCCGCGGCCCGGCACCTGCCGCCCTCCGAGGTCCGCAACCTGGTCACGCAGAACATCACCGGCCGCACGCTCGGCTTCCTGGGTGAGCCCACGGTCAACGTGCTGACGCTGAACATCAAGCTCGACGAGCTGTCGGCGTCCGGCTGAGCCTGGTCATGGCCGAGCCAGGGGACTCCCGGCCGGAACTCGCGGGGCCTCCCGGCGCCCCGGGTTCCGGCCGGGTCGGGGTACTCCTCGTCGAAGACCAGCCCGAGCTGCTCCGGGCGCTGCGGATCAACCTGCGGGCCCGGCAGTACAACGTGGTCATGGCGAGAACCGGACGGGAAGCGCTGGCGCTGGCCGCTTCACGGCCACCGGACGCGGTGATCCTGGACCTGGGGCTGCCGGACATCGACGGCACCGAGGTGATCGTCGAGCTACGCCGGTGGTCGAGGGCGCCGATCATCGTGCTGTCCGGGCGGACCAGCCCGGGCGACAAGATCGGCGCCCTGGACGCGGGCGCCGACGACTACGTGACCAAGCCGTTCGCCATGGCCGAATTGCTGGCCCGGCTGCGCGCCGCGCTGCGGCGCGACGACGGCTCGGCCGACCTGGGGCGGCCGGGCCTGGCCACCATCGGCCAGTGGCTGGTCAACCTGACCAGCCACCAGGTGACACTGGCGGGCGCTTCGGTTATTGCGGATCCCGTGCCGGGTTCCGGTCCGGGTTCCAGTCCGGGTTCCGGTCCGGGTTCCGGTCCGGCTGAGACGTTGCGGCTGACGCCGACCGAGTGGCGGATCCTGGAGATCCTGCTGCCGAGGCCAGGTCAGCTGGTCGGGTCGGCGCAGATCCTGACCGGGGTGTGGGGACCCGGGTTCGCTCAGCGGACCAACTATCTCCGCTTCCACATGGCCCGGCTGCGCCGCAAGCTGGAGGACAACCCGGCCCGGCCGCGGCACCTGCTCACCGAACCCGGCATGGGTTACCGCTACCAGCCATGATGTATCGCCTCGCGAGGCAAAACCCCCCGGCGTCGTGCCGCGGCCCGACGGCCGTTATCGGTCTGTGAGAAGGCTTGTCGGGGCGTCACCGGCCCGCAGCGCGAAGAAATGCCGCAGAATGTGGTGCGCAGGGTTAATCACCGCTAATGATCACGAACTGCGCGGACGGCCGATCAGTTGACTCGTGTTCATGATCGGGCGGCCGCAACGGGAGCTGGCATGAAGGCTTTGACCGCGGACGATCCGCGGTTGCTGGGAGAGTTCCGGCTGCGCGGGCGGCTGGGCGAGGGCGGCATGGGCCGGGTGTACCTCGGACTGTCGCCTGCCGGGCGGTCCGTGGCCATCAAGGTGGTGCATCCCTCGCTGGCCAGCGACTCGGACTTCCTGCGCCTGTTCCAGTACGAGGTCGCGTCGGCGAAGGCGGTCAGCGGCATCTACACCGCGCCAGTCGTCGCCACCGGCCTGGAAGATCATCCGCCCTGGCTGGCCACGGCGTTCGTCCCCGGTCCTTCGCTGGCCCAGGTGATCCGCGAGCACGGGCCGCTCCCGGAGCCGGCGCTGCGGCCGCTGCTCGCCGGGCTGACTGAGGCGCTGGCGGCCATCCACGCGGCCGGGGTGGTCCACCGTGACCTCAAGCCGCCCAACGTGCTGCTGGCCAGCGACGGGCCGCGGGTCATCGACTTCGGCATCTCCCGCGCGGTCGAAGCCGCGGCGGTGACGGCCACCGGAGCGATGTTCGGTACGCCAGGTTACATGTCACCCGAGCAAGCCGAGGGCAAGCTGGCCAGCCCGGCCAGTGACGTGTTCGCGCTGGGGTGCGTGATCGCGTACGCGGCTTCCGGTGCACCTCCGTTCGGTGAGGGCACCCCGGCCAGCGTCCTATACCGGGTGGTACATGCGGAGCCTGCCCTGGATAAGCTCCCGCCCTGGCTGCGAGAACTTGTCGCGGGGTGCCTGGGCAAGGACTCGGCGGCGCGGCCCACGCCGCGGGACCTCGCGGCGGCGATCGCGGCCCGCGGGCAGGGCACGGGGCCGATGGCGGTGTCGTTCTGGCCGGAGTCGGTGGCCAACCTGATCAGCAAGTATCAGCCTCAGCTCGAAGCGCAGATCTCGGACGCGACGCCCCCGGCCGAGGATGAGTCCACGACGTACGGGGTGTCGGCCGCCCCGTACCAGGGATCGGCGGCGGTCCGGGCACCGGCGGGCGCGGGACAGCCGGAGGACGGCCTCGATCCGTTCGATCCGCCCGATCCGGGGCCTGGCGGGACGCACGATGTCCCGGGAGACCCGAAGGGCCGCGCCGATCTGCGGGAGACGTTCGATGACCCGGCGGGCCTCGGCCGGGAGGCGACCGCCGGGAGGCCGGGCCATGCGGGGGCGCGGGGCAGGCGGCCGTCGGCCAGGCGGCCGTCGGGCCGGCCGGATAGCGTGGTCGGCGCGGTCCGGCTGATGTACGGCAGCGCCGTTTACGCGCTGGTCTGGGCGATCTGCGCGGTGCTGATCGTCGACCGCGGCAAGGATCCGCTGGCCTCGCTCACCCTCGGGAGCGAGATGGTGGTGGCCGCGATCAGCTGCGTGGTCCAGGTCACGGTGTGGCTCGGGCTGGCCCGGGCCTGCCGGAGCGGGAAGAACTGGGCCCGGGTGGCCAGCACGGCGTTCTTCGGTCTGTACACGGCCGTCGCGCTGCTGACCCTGATCAGGTACGCGCACTTCGCGGCAGGCTTTATCGGGACGGTACTGATCGCCGCGACCTGGCTCATCGCCGGCGGGTCGGTGCTGTTGCTCTGGCGGCGCCGCTCCGGCGTGTTCTTCAGGACCGCCGGGTTAGCCTAGTGAAGCGCGGAACACGGCACCGGGAGCGGAGATGAAGGCACTGGCCGCGGATGACCCGCGGGTCATCGGCGAGTACCGGCTGCGAGCCCGGCTCGGCTCGGGCGGCATGGGCCGGGTCTACCTGGGCCAGTCCCCCGGCGGGCGGGCGGTCGCGATCAAGGTGGTCAACCCCGACCTGGCCGGCAACGCCGAGTTCCTGCACCGCTTCCAGCAGGAGGTCGCGGCGGCCCGGGCGGTCAGCGGCATCTACACCGCGCCGGTCGTGGCCAGCGGGCTGAACGAACACCCGCCCTGGCTGGCCACGGCGTTCGTGCCGGGCCCGTCGCTGGACCAGGTGGTCAACGAGAACGGGCCGCTGCCCGAGCCCGCGCTGTGGCCGCTGCTGGCCGGGCTGACCGAGGCGATGGCGGCCATCCACGCGTGCGGGGTGGTGCACCGCGACCTCAAGCCCGCCAACGTGCTGCTGGCCACCGACGGGCCGCGAGTGATCGACTTCGGCATCTCCCGGGCGACCGACGGGACCGTGCTGACCGCGGCCGGAGTGGTGTTCGGCACGCCGGGCTACATGTCACCGGAGCAGGCCGAAGGCAAGCCCGCCGGGCCCGCGAGCGACATGTTCGCGCTGGGCGGCGTGATCGCGTACGCGGCTACCGGGGCCGGGCCGTTCGGAACCGGGACGGTCGCCGCGGTCCTGTACCGGGTGGTGCACACCGACGCCGCGCTGGACGGGGTGCCGCCCGCGCTGCGCGACATCGTGGCCGGGTGCCTGGCCAAGGATCCGGCGGCGCGGCCGACGCCGGCGGCGCTGGCCGCCGCGATCGCCAGCGCGAACCAGGACACCGGGCCGTCCGCAGTGTCGTTCTGGCCGCGGCCGGTGGCCAACGTGATCGGGGCCTACCAGGCCCGGCTCGAGCAGGAAACCAAGGGACCACGGCCGACGTCGGACTCCCCGTGGGCCAGCGCGGCGTATCCGGCGACCGCGCCGGCGGCGGGTGCTCCGGCGGCAGGTGCTCCCGCGGCGGGTGCGGGCGCGGCCCGGGGTGGCTCGGGGTCGGCCGGCCCAGCCGCCGCTGCAGGGCCAGAGCTACCCGGGCCAGCAGGGTTACGCCCGGCCGCAGGGGTATGCGCGGTCTGCGGGGCAGCCTAGGCCGGCGGGGCAGCAGCTTGGGTCGGCGGGGCCGCGGAACTACCCGCATCCGCAGGGGTATAACGGGGCGCAGGGGCCAGCGGCGCCGCCGCGGGGCTACCTCCCGAACGCCCAGCCGCCGAACTACCCGGCCCAGCCGTATCAGGTCGGGCGGGGCCGGCGACCCGGCTGCCGGACAGCATGCGGAACGCGATCGGGCTGATGTACGCGGGAGCGGGCTTCGCGCTGGTCGAGGCGATCGGCATCATCATCGTGGCCAGCGCCATCATCACCAAGCATCCCGCCCAGGCCACCGCGAACCACATGACCGTGGGCGGCGTGGTGGTGCTGACCGTGCTGCTGTCGGCGATCGAGATCGCGCTGTGGCTGGGGATCGCCCGGGCCTGCCGGGCCGGCCGCCGCTGGGCCCGGACCGCCGGCACGGTCCTGTTCGGCCTGCACACGCTGGGCTTCCTGGGCGTGGTGGTCGACTCGCACTCGGGCCTGGGCCTGACCAAGTTGCTGACCACGCTCAGCTGGCTGATCGCCTGCGGCGCGGTGGTGTTCTTGTGGCAGCGTCCGTCCAGTGCGTACTTCCAAGGCTCCGCCGCGCCCGGCCGTCCGGCCTGACCGGGGGCACGAGATGGCTGATGACGACAGCCGGGTAGGCGCCGACGCGGCCGGCCGTTCTGGCGGCCGGCCGGGACGCGGTCACCTGCGGATCTATCTCGGATCCGCGGCCGGCGTCGGTAAGACCTACGCGATGCTGAGCGAGGGGCACCGGCGCGTCGAACGCGGCGGTGATGTCGTGGTGGCGTTCGCCGAGGCGCACGCCCGGCCGCACACCAGCGTCCTGCTGGACGGCCTGGAGGTCGTCCCCCGCGCGCGGCTGGAGTACCGCGGCTCGAGTTTCGAGGAGATGAACCTCGACGCGGTGCTGGCCCGCCATCCGCAGATCGCCCTGGTCGACGAGTTCGCGCACACCAACGTCCCCGGATCGCGCCACGAGAAGCGGTGGCAGGACGTCGAGGAACTCCTGGACGCGGGCATCGACGTGATCTCCGCGGTCAACATCCAGCATCTGGAGTCGCTCAACGACGTGGTCGAGAAGATCACCGGCGTACCGCAGCGCGAGACCGTGCCGGACACCATCGTGCGGGCTGCCGACCAGGTGGAGCTGATCGACATGACGCCGGAGGCGCTGCGCCGCCGGATGGCGCACGGGAACATCTACCCGCCGGAGAAGATCGACGCGGCGCTGACCAACTACTTCCGCTCCGGGAACCTGTCCGCGCTGCGCGAACTGGCCCTGCTGTGGCTGGCCGACAAGGTCGACGAGGGCCTGCAGCGCTACCGCGTCGAGCACAAGATCACCGGCGCGTGGGAGGCCCGGGAGCGGGTGGTGGTCGCGCTTACCGGCGGCCCGGAAGGCAAGACGCTGATCAGGCGGGCGGCCCGGATCGCGGCGCGTTCGTCCGGCGGCGACCTGCTCGCGGTGCACGTCACCAAGTCCGACGGCCTGACCGGCGCCGATCCGGCCGCGCTGGCCAGCCAGCGGCGGCTGGTCGAGTCGGTGGGCGGCACCTACCACCAGGTGGTCGGGGACGACATCCCCGAGGCGCTGCTCACCTTCGCTCGCGCGGAGAACGCGACCCAGCTGGTGCTCGGCGCGAGCCGGCGGTCGTGGCTGAGCGCCATGCTCACCGGGCCGGGGATCGGGTCGCGGACCATTCGCGGCTCCGGCGATATCGACGTGCACATCGTGACCCACGCGGAGATGGGCCGGGGGCGCGGCCTGCCGCGGCGGCCCCGCGGCGCGATCACGCCGCGCCGCCAGATCGCCGCCTACGTGCTGACCGTGGCGCTGGCTCTGCTGCTGACCCTGGTGCTGACCAGCGTCCGCAACGGGCTCAACCTGACCAGCGACGTGCTGGTTTTCCTGGTCGCGGTGGTCGTCGTCGCCTTGGTCGGCGGGTTCGTACCCGCGGTGCTGGCCGCCATCGTGGCCTCGCTGCTGCTCAACTACTACTTCATCCCGCCCATCCACCGGCTGACCATCTCGCAGGCCAACAACGCCCTGGCCCTGGCCGTGTTCGTCGTGGTCGGGCTGCTGGTCAGCTGGGTGGTGGACATCGCGGCCCGGCGGACTATGCAGGCGGCGCGGGCCAATGCCGAATCCGAGCTGCTCACCACCACGGCCGGCAGCGTCCTGCGCGGCCAGCAGGGGCTCAGCGCCCTGCTGGACCAGATCCGCGAGGCGTTCGGCATGGACTCGGTGACCCTGCTGGAGTGCCCGGCCGCCGCCGACGGCGGACCGTCGGCGGACGCCTCGGCCGAGCGACTGCGCGGCACGCCGGGCGCCTGGCACGTGGTGGCCGGCCAAGGCGCGCCCGCCGTCACCCGGCCGGACGAAGCCGATGTGGAGGTGCCGGTCACCGACCGGCTGGTGCTGGCCCTGAAGGGCAGGCCGCTGCCGGCCGCGGACCGGCGGGTGCTCGGCGCGTTCGCGTCCTACGCGGCGGTCGCGCTCGAACAGCAGCGGCTGGCCGCCGAGGCCCAGGCGGCCAAGCCGATCGCGGCCGCGGACAAGATGCGGACCGCGCTGCTGGCCGCGGTGAGCCACGACCTGCGCACCCCGCTAGCCTCGGCCAAGGCCGCGGTGACCAGCCTGCGGTCCCGGGACGTGGACTGGGCTGCCGAAGACCACGACGAACTGCTGGCCACCGCGGACGAGTCTTTGGACCGGCTCACCCACCTGGTGGACAATCTGCTGGACATGAGCAGGCTGCAAGCCGGAGCGCTGTCGCTGTTCCCGCGGCCGGCCGGGCTGGACGAGATCGTGTCCCGGGCGCTGGACAACCTGGAGCCGGCCGCGCGGGGCATCACGGTCGACATCCCGGAGTCGCTTCCGGAGATCAACGTCGACCCGGCCATCCTGGAACGCGTGATCGTCAACCTGACCGAGAACGCGCTGCGGTACTCCCCGCCCGGCCAGCCGCCGCTGCTGACCGCCAGCGCGCTCGGGGACCGGGTCGAGCTGCGCGTGGTCGACCGGGGGCCCGGCATCCCGGAGAAGGAGCGGAACCGGATGTTCGTGCCGTTCCAGCGGCTGGGCGATACGGACAACACCACCGGAGTGGGGCTGGGCCTGGCTTTGTCCCGCGGCCTGACCGAGGCCATGGGCGGGACGCTGACCGCCGAGGATACGCCGGGCGGCGGGCTGACCATGACCGTGTCGGTCCCGGCGGTCGAGCAGCGCGGTTTTGAATACCAGCCGGGCCAGCGCGAACGCGAGGAGGCCGGGTCGTGACCGGCGAGCGAGCGGGGATAAGGGTACTGGTGGTCGACGACGAGCCGCAGATCCTGCGCGCGCTGCGGATCAACCTGCGGGTCCGCGACTACCAGGTGGACGTCGCGTCGACCGGGACCGAGGCGCTGGAGATGGCCGCCCGGCACCCGCCCGACCTGGTGATCCTCGATCTCGGCCTGCCCGACCTGGACGGCGTGGAGGTGATCCAGGGGCTGCGCGGCTGGACCAAGGCACCCATCCTGGTGCTGTCCGGGCGGACCGATAGCAGCGACAAGGTCGAGGCGCTGGACGCTGGTGCGGACGACTACATCACCAAGCCGTTCGGCGTGGCGGAGCTGCTGGCCCGCATGCGGGCGGCGGTCCGGCGTACCGGGACCGGCGAGGCCGCGCCCCGGATCAGGCTCGGCGACCTGACCGTGGACCTGGCCGCCAAGCGGGTCACCCGGCAGGCCGCGGTGCCGGCCGGCGGCGGTGAGCTGGCCGAGGCGGCGCAGGCCGACGACATCCGGCTGACCCCGACCGAGTGGCACCTGCTCGAGGTGCTGCTGCGCAACCCCGGCAAGCTGCTCAGCCGTAACCAGCTGCTGACCGAGGTGTGGGGGCCGGGCTACGCGGACGCGACCGGGAACTTGCGCCTGTACATGGCCCAGCTGCGGCGCAAGCTCGAGCCCGATCCGGCGCGGCCGCGCTGGCTGATCACCGAGCCCGGCATGGGCTACCGCTACCAGCCGAGCCCGGACGATTAACCGCGTCTTGGCTTACCAGGGGAACGGCTGGCCATCGCGGGTGAACGTGCCGGTGGGGCCGCCGTTGGGGATGGTCACCGCCCAGATGACGCTGGCCGCCGCCTGGGCCAGGGACCGGCCCTGCGGGTGGGCCTCGGAGGCGGGCCAGCCCGGGCAGACCGCGTTGACCAAGATGCCGTCCCGGGCCAGTTCCCCGGCCAGCAGCCGGGTCAGCGCGTTCAGGCCCGCCTTGGAGACGCCGTAGGCGGGCGACCCGCCGGTCATGGCGGCGATCGAGCCGCCCTCGCTGCTCACGTTGACGATCCGGGGCCGGGAACTGGAGCGCAGCATGGGCAGCAGGGCCTGGATGACCCGCCAGGGACCGAACAGGTTGACGTCGATGGCCTCGGCGACCGTGCCCAGCTCCACGTTGCTGGCCATGGCCCACCGGTCGTACATGGTGGAGGCGTTGTTGACCAGCACGTCGGTGCGGCCGAACCGGTCTTTCACCCAGTCGGCCATGGCTGCCACGCTGAGTGAGTTGTCCACCTCGAGCTGGCAGGCGACGATTCTGGCTCCCTCCGGATCCAGTTCCTTGGCGGCGATCTCGCCCTTGCGCAGATCGCGGGAGCCGAGCACCACCTCGAAGCCGAGCAGCGCCAGCTGGCGGCACACCTCGCGACCCACACCGCGGTTCCCGCCGGTCACCACGGCCACCGGCATGTCAGAGGACACGGGTACCACCAGCGCCGACCACGGCCGCGATCTTTCTCATGGCAGTCATCTTGCCATTCGCCGAGGGGGACACTGGCTAGTTCGCCGGTCACAACTAGGCGAAACTGTACCCGGGGTGGTGGTCAGCTGGAAGGCGACGTCTGAGCCCCGAGCAGCGCGAACGAAGTCGGGGCAGTGAACTCGACGCGAAGCACGGCCTGCCTGCTCGGGAGGACCACGGTCACGATCCTGGCCGGGCGGAACTCCGTAGCGGTAGCGCCCAGGCCGGCCCGCAGGGCCCGAACGTACGCGGAGCGGGACAGATGAGATGCCGGATCGCTCTGGGCCAGGTCCGCGAAGCGGAGCGGGATGGCCGGGTCCGCGCCCGGTCCGGAGTTCCCGAAATCCAGGATGTCGACCGGCTGCCTCGAGGCCAGGGAGGCGATCGCGAACAGCAGCCGCGAGTCAGGCTGGCCGGCTAGCAGTTGCTGCTTGGCCTGGGCCGACAGGGTGATAGCGGCTATGCGCGCCAAGTAGGCGCCGTAGTCCTTACGGTTCTTCTGGTCGGCCCCAAGCTGACGCCAGTAAGCGGCAGATCCGTCGGGGGCAATCACGCGGACGGTGATATTCGCCTCGGCCGAGCCGAAGCTGGCCAGGACGGCCGGCGCATACAGGGAGCTGAGGCTGCTGCCGAACTGGTCACGGACGGCCTGGCTCATCACGACGACGGCGGACGTCAGCGGGTACGTCGCCGTCGGCCCGAGCGCGCGCACGTTGCGGGACGGAAAGCCCTCGGCGGTAAGCGCCGCGCACATCACCGGGTCACAGGAAACGACGACGGTGTGGCTGACCTGCAGGGTGACCCATTCGGCGGCTTGACGGCGGGCCGCCGCGTCCGCGCGCTGCTGAGCGGGGCTCACGCTGTCGCCGCGGCCTGCGGAGGCCGCGATATACCGGGCCACGGCGACGCCCAAGGACCCCGCGGCCAGGAGGATCAGTGCGGTCGCGATCACGCCAGTCGCGACCACGCGGCGTGGCGCCACGGTATTCCGCGTGGCCGCTCGCGCGGGCGGGACAGGGCGAGCGGGCGGCTTTGCGGCGGCCGGCCCAGCTGAAGCGGGCCCCGGGGCGGCGGCGGGGTCGGGCTTGACGGGTTTGACCGTGCGCTCGGGCACGCGCCTGACGGGTTTGACCCCGGGGTCGGGCACGGGCCTGACGGGTTTGACCCCGGGCTCGGGCTCGGGCTCGGGCTCGGGCCTGGGCTCGGGTTCGGCCTTGGGCTCGGGTTCGGCCTTGGGCACGGGTTTAACCGCTGGTCGGGGCGGGTCGGCAGGCTCCTGGTCCGGGCCGGTCGCCCGGGCCCTTTCGGCCTCCACCGCCGCTCGCATTCGCTGCCGCAATTCCTCAGACATCCGTGGCGATGCCGACGGAGTATGCCTAGCCGGCGCGGCCCCCTTTACGCGATGCGGAAGCTGCTGCTCGGTACGGTCCTCGTCTCCCAATTCCGTAACCCTAACCCCTGGCGCGATGCGCACGCGGGATCATGCGGACCGCACGGTACAGCGGAGCACAGGATCGGGGCTTGTTCAAGCAAAACCACGAAAATGTGACGACAATTATCTCAAATCTGGTTTGTCCCCGAAAGAGAGGTTGACTGGGGCTGATCGATGTCACGCCGAGGATAGTTTTCGGCGCAAATTCACGAAATCCACGCTGTCGAGCGGGTCCTGCGGTTACGGTCTGGTTTGCGGCGTCTGTATCCGCCCGCGGCGCCCGCGAAAAGTGACAGATCTAATACATAACGTGAGCTACCAACGCGGCTTCACCAAGCCCGCGGGCATGCCCTGACCATAAGCAGGTACGTCTATGGACCACGGCCCGGCCACCCGGGAGTCGGCCGAATCTCCTATGGCGCCGGTCCTTCCGATCGAGGCGGCCGTCGCGCGCCGGCACGGGCGGACTACGAAGCTGCGCGTCCCGGCCAACTGGGCGCTGCTGGTCGTGCTGGCCGTCCAGGCCATCCTCTCGCTGCGGCTGATCCGGGCGGATACGGCGTTCGAAGACGAGGCCACGTATCTGTGGGCCGGGCACCTGGAATGGGCACATGTGCTGCACGGCACTCCGCTGCCGCAGTTCCCGGCCTACTTCTCCGGGGCCCCGGTCCTGTACCCGCCGATCGGCGCGCTGGCCAACAGCGTCGGGGGCCTGACTGGCGCCCGGGTCCTGTCCCTGGCCTTCATGCTCGGAGCTACCGTCACGCTGTGGGGGACCGCCGCCGGCTGTTCGGACGCCGGACCGCGTTCTTCGCCGCCGCGCTGTTCGCGGCGCTCGGGCCGACGTTGCACCTGGGATCGTTTGCCACCTACGACGCCATGTCGATCTTCCTGCTCACGCTGGCCGCGTGGCTCGTGGTCCGGGCCGGTGAGCGGCGGGACGCGACCGGCTGGATGATCACCGCCGGAGTCGCGATGGCACTGGCCGACGCGACCGCGTACTCCTACGCCCTGTTTGACGTGGTCGTGCTGTTGCTCGCGCTGGTCACCGCGGTCCCGCAACCCGGCGGCAAATTCGCCGCCTGGCGCCCGCTGACCATCCTGGCCGTCGCGGCGGTCCTGCTCACGCCCGCCGTGCTGATCGGCGGAAGCCGCTACCTGCACGGAATCGAGCAGACCACGATATTCCGCACCGCCGGCTCGAACTCCCCGCTTACCGTGCTCGCCCAGTCCTGGTCGTGGACCGGCATCGTGGTCATTGCCGCCCTCTGCGGCGCCGTCTTCAGCTGGGTCACCCATCCGGGACGGGCGCAGACCTGGGCCCTGACCCTGCTGGCCGCCGCCGCCCTACTGGTGCCGGCCGAGCAAGCGGGCCTGGGCACCACGGCCTCGCTGAACAAGCACGTCGATCTGGGCGTCTGGTTCGCGGCCATCGCCGCGGGTTACGCGGTGGACAAGCTGATCGGGGCGTCGCAGGTGGGGAAGCTGCGCGTGGTCACCTACGGCGCTTGCGTGATCGCGCTGTCGTTCCCCCTCTCCGTCGCGGCCGGCCAGTCACGGGCGTTTGCTACCAGCTGGCCCAACTCGACCGCGTTCATTGCTATCCTCCGCCCGCTCGTGGCCCACACCAACGGGCGACTACTGGTCGAGGACCCGTCCATCGCGGAGTACTACCTGCCGGCCGGGAGTCAGTGGGAGCGGTGGTCCGGCACCCGGAACATCATTCTGCCGACCGGCGCCCCGACCGGCGGTCCGAGCGACGCAGCCGGCGTGGTCGGGGCCGGCAACGCGGGCACCTATGTGCTGTACATCGAAGGGAACTACTTCTCGCTCGTCGCGCTGAACTTCACCGACACGGCGGACCTGGACAAGAGCATCTCGGTGGCGCTGCATCGTAACACGAAATATAAAACGGTCCAGGTCGTGCCATACGGCGCCGGGCCCGCCGGGCCCACGCCGGGCACCTATGTGATCTGGCGATACGAGCCACCGAAGTGACCAGCCAGCGGCCAGCCACCACCGGAACCATCGAGCGACCGGTCGGGGCGGCCACCAGAGGGCACCAGCAAGACTGCCCGGCACCGCTGCCGCCGGACGACCAGGAAAAGTACTGCTACGTCCAGCGGAACCTGCCGTACCTGGCTACCGTCATCGTCATCGGCTCGAGCTGCGTCATCTTCAGCCAGCTCCGGTTCGAGACGCAGGACCTGGCGTTGTCGCCGTTCTTGTTCTTCACCGCCATTTTCGCCATCTATCAGGCCATCAGCGTGCCGGTGAACTTCGCGGGACGCGGATTCGACCTGGACGCCCACCAGGTGCGCATCCAGGCCTGGCGGCCGTCCTGCTATCCCGATGTGGACATCTACCTGCCCATCTGCGGCGAGCCGGCCGAATTGCTCCGGAACACCTGGACCGCGGTGCTGGATCTCATCGGCGATTACCAGGGCCAGGCGCGAGCGTACGTGCTCGACGACGGGCCAGCCGGGGACGCCCGCCCGATGGCCGAGTCCTTCGGCTTTGCCTACCTGCGCCGGCCAGATTGGCCGGCGGGCAGAAGGCCGGCAACCTGCGCCACGCCTTCTCCCAGACCAGTGCCGAGTACCTGGTCATCCTGGACGCTGACTTCGCGCCGCGACGGGACTTCCTGGCCGAGACGCTGCCCTATATGGACGATCCGGCGATCGCGATCGTGCAGAGCCCGCAGTACTTCAGGAGCAGCCCGGCACAGACCTGGGTCGAGCGGGCCGCGGGGCCGATCCAGGAGGTGTTCTACCGGACCGTCCAAGTGGCTCGCGACCGGCTGGGCGCGGCCGTCTGCTGCGGCACCTCGGCCGTCTACCGGCGAACCGCGCTAGCGCCGCAGGGCGGTCCGACTCTCATCCCCTATGCCGAGGACGTGCACACCGGACTGGATGTGCGCCGGGCCGGCTGGTCGATGACCTACCTGCCGGTCCTGCTCTCGACCGGGATCTGCCCGGACCAGCTCGACGCTTTCGTCAGGCAGCAGTATCGCTGGTGTTCGGGGAATGTCGGCATCGTGTTCTCCCGGCGGCTGTGGTCGGTACGCATGCCGGTACCGGCCCGGCTGACCTACATCTCCGGATTCCTGTACTACGTCTACACGGCCCTGCTTACCTTCCTCGGGCCCAGCATCCCGATCGTCATGCTGGCCTTCCTCCCCGGCCAGATCCGGCTGCGGAACTTCATCGTCCTGCTCCCGGCCATGCTGACCGGCTTCGTCCTGTACCCGCTGTGGCACCTGTCCCGCTACGGGCCGGGCATCTGGCCGCTGGGCATCGCCCGCGGCTGGGCACACGTACTGGCGCTCTGGGACGGAGCGCGGGGCAAGTCCATGAGCTGGCATCCGACCCGGACACCGGGGAACTCGCTGCCGCGCTTCCGGCTCGGCGTCACCTGGTGGAGCGGCGGCATGGCCGTGCTGTGGCTGGCCCTGGCCCTGTGGCGAACGATCACCCTCGGCTCCCCGCAGTTCGCGGTCCTGCTGTTCTTCGGCCTGGTCAACCTGGCCATGGTCGGCCGCGTCATCTTCCCCGGGAGCAGGGCGCGATGACATCCCGGCTGGTCACGCTGCTGGCCATCGCGCTCGCGGTAGCCGCCCTGGCGGGCGCGTCCATCCGCCTGGTCGGATCTTCGCATCCCCGTCCGCCCGCCGCCCACGCGTCGCTGCCACCCAGCCTGGCCGCCTACCTAGGCGTCTTCGAGCCCGGTGCTCCTCCGGCCTACGATCCGGTCGCGGACTTCGCGGCAGCGGCGGGCCGTGCGCCCAACCTGCTCGGGTACTACAGCGGATGGGCGGAGCCGTTCGACACGGCTTTCGCCCAGCTGCTCCACAAGCACGACGTGATCCCGTTCGTGCAGATCGACCCCACCGACGCCTCGATCTCAGCGATCGCCGACGGCACCTACGACGATTACCTGAGCTCGTATGCCGACTCGGTGCGCGGTTTCGGTCATGCCGTGGTCATCGGCTTCGGGCACGAGATGAACGCCCCCTGGTACTCATGGGGCTACGGGCGCGTCGCGCCGGCGACGTTCGTAGCCGCCTGGCGGCACCTGGTGACGCTGTTCCGCAGCGATGGCGCCGACAACGTGACCTGGGTGTGGACGGTCCAGGCCGATGGACGCGGCACCGGGCCGATCGCTGCCTGGTGGCCGGGGGCGCAGTACGTGAACTGGGTCGGCGTCGACGGGTACTACTACCGTCCCACCGACACCTTCGCCAGCGTCTTCGGCCGGACCATCGACCAGGTACAGGCGCTTACCGGCAAACCGGTGCTGTTGTCGGAGACGGCCGTCGGGCCGCAGGCGGGGCAAGCCGACAAGATCCTGGACCTGTTCCAGGGGATGGCGACCTACAAGACGCTCGGGCTGGTGTGGTTCGACAAAACCCAGCACGGCGGGATCCTGCACCAGGACTGGCGGCTCGAAGACAGCCTGACTGCCGAAATCTCCTTCCGGCTCGGAGTGACCAGCGAACTGGCCTCCAGCCCACCCGCTAATTGACCGGAGGTCCCCGCATATGAGAGGTCCCCCCAGTCGGGACGAAGATCGCACATCGGTACATGCGTCACATTAGCTTCAGCAATATTGCCCTGGTTCCACTGGCCGGAATGTATCACCATGATCCTTTTTCTGACTTACCGGAAGAATCCGCAAACCGTACTCTTTCTGCGGAAATGCACTGTAACTTTCCGTGGGGGACCGCTTTACCTCGGTAAGAATCTAACTACGGTAAGTGGTCTTATGAGCTCAATGTGTGAGTTGAGGGTCACCAAAATGCCTTTGGCATCCTCTGTCAGCAAGCAGATACGCCTTATCGGCCCTAAATGCCGGTCCGCAAGGTCGGCGAATGGGGCCTCACGCTGATCGGCAGCCAGCATCCGGTAAGCAATACCGGGCAGTTCGGAGCGATCCGGCATCCGGTCCGTTCGGCAGGGCCTGGGTTCGTCCGCGTTCTGCCCGGCGCCGGTGAGGACCATCGCGGCGAGGCGGCGATCTCGCAAGGTGCCGGGTGGCGGCCGGGCGGCCCGGGCCGGGCGAGCCGGGCCGACCGGAGATGGCCGCTGCTGGCCGTGCTGGCCGCTCAGGCCGTGCTATCACTTCGGCTGATCTGGTCCAATACGGCGTTCCAGGACGAAGCGCTCTACCTGCGGGCCGGGCACCTGGAATGGGCTTGGTGGCTGCACCATGCGCCAATTCCGAGCTTTCCCGCGTATTTCTCCGGAGCGCCGGTCATCTATCCGCCGCTCGGCGCGCTTGCGGACAGCATCGGCGGCCTGGTCGCCGCACGCATTCTCTCGCTGTGCTTCATGCTCGGGGTCACCGGCCTGCTGTGGGCCACGACCGTGCGGCTGTACGGGCAGCGGGCGGCAGTCCTGGCCGCGGCCTTGTTCGCCGCCCTGGCCGGCACGCAGTTCCTGGGCGCTCTCGCGACTTTCGACGCGATGGCGTTGTTCTTGCTGTGCCTGGCCGTCTGGCTGGGCGTCCGGGCGGCCGACTGCGAATCCCGGGGCCGGATTATGCTGCTCATTGCTTCCGGCGGCGCCTTGGCCCTCGCGGACGCGGTGAAATACGCGACGGCGCTGTTTACCCCGGTGGTGTTCATCGTGGTGGCCCTGGCGGCACGCCGCCAGGGCCCCGGCCGTGCGCGGCTAGCGGCGGCGGTCCTGGCCGCGGTTGGCTCGTGGCTGGCCCTGGTGGCCGCGGCCATCCTGGCCGGCGGTCACCAGTACTGGCTTGGCCTCACGACCAGCACCCTGGCTCGCCCGGGAGCGGATGTCCCGGTGACCGCCGTGCTCCAGCGGGCGTACGTGTGGAGCAGCCTGATCCTCCTCCTGGCCGCCCTCGGCGCGGTGCTGGCCGCCCGGCGGGAAACCGGCGGGAAGTTTCTGCCCGCCGTCCTGCTCGCCGCCGCCTTGCTCGCGCCGGCCGAGCAGGCCAGGCTCCACACCACGGTCAGCTTGCAGAAGCACGTGGTGTTCGGCGCCTGGTTCGCGGCGATCGCGGCGGGTTACGCCATGGCGCGGTTGAGCAGGGTGGACCCCGGCCGGGGATGGGCGGCGGTGCTGGCCCTGCCGATTGCCGCGTCGACGCTGTTCGGCTCGATGGGGCAAGCGGCCTCGCTGTACAAGGTCTGGCCGGACAGCGCGCGCCTGATCACCATCCTGCGTCCTGCGGTCCGCGCCCACCCGGGTGACTACCTGGCGGAAGACTACGACGTGGAGGCGTATTACCTGCGCGCCGCGGTGCCCTGGCCACGATGGTCCAGCACCTACTTCTTCAGCTATCCAGGCGCGCCTACCGGGCTGCCCTCCTACCAGGCCGCGATCGGCGCCCATTTCTTCTCGCTGGTGATCCTCGATTTCGGCGACACCGCGGCCACCGACAACCAGATCACCGCGGACATGCGTCACGCGGGCGGCTATTACATCCTGGCCCGCGCCGGGCGCTACACCATCTGGGCCGCTCGGCGGCCGGCACCGACCCGGAGTGATCGTGACCCTCACTGAGCCGCAGGCCGCCGAGCGGCGGCAGGAGTACCTGCCGCGACCACCAGGCCACCGAGAGAAGTACGCATACTTCGGCAAGCAGCGTCGACTGGTCTTCGCCTGGCTGCTCATCGCGTCCGGAGGGGTGCTCTACGGGTACGTCCACGTAGCCGAGCGCGCCTGGGTCGTGTCGCCGCTCATGTGGCTGCTGCTGATGGTCATGGTGCCGCCGGTGGCGGTCAACTTCTGGCTGCGGGTCGGGCGCCCCCGGCTGACCCTGGCCGAGCACCAGGCGATGGTGGCCAGCTACACCGAGCAAGGCGAGACCATCGATGTGTTCCTGCCGAGTTGCGGTGAGCCGCTGGCGGTGCTGGATAACACCTACAAGTACGTCAGCAAGATGAACTGGCACGGGCTCAAGACGGTCTACGTGCTCGACGACTCGGCCCGGGAGAGCGTCCGCGACCTGGCTGACCGGTACGGCTTCCGGTATGTGGTCCGCCCCAACCCCGGTGAGCTGAAGAAGGCGGGCAACCTCCTGCACGCCCTGGATATCAGCGACGGGGAGTTCATCGCCGTCATCGACGCCGATTTCGCGGTGCGCCCGGAGTTTCTCTACGAGACCATGCCCTACTTTTCGGACGCCAGCGTCGGCATCGTCCAGACCGCCCAGTACTTCGACGTCACCAACCGGTCATTGACGTATATCCAGCGTTACGCGGGGGCGCTCCAGGAGATCTTCTTCAGGTTCATCCAGCCAGCCCGGGACCGGTACAAGGCGGCGATTTGCGCGGGGACCAACCTGGTTTACCGCCGCTCATCGGTGGTGGCCGCGGGCGGGTTCGCCCGGGTGCCGATCGGTGAGGACGTCCACTCCGGCATGAAACTGTGGTGGGCTGGCTACGAGACCCGGTACCTGCCCCTCTGCCTGGCCAAAGGGATAGCGCCTGCCGACTTCGCGTCCCTGGCCAATCAGCAGGCCCGCTGGTGCCGTTCCTCGATGCTGCTCATGATCGACAAGCATTTCCAGGAGGCACCGTTCACCTGGAAGCAGCGGGCCGCGTTCTGGGCCGCATTTCTTTACTACATGTCGTCGGCCGCGCTGCTGCTCACCGGGCCGTTTCCGACCCTCACGATGATCTGGTTCTATCCGCAGCACGTCTACCCGCACAACTATCTGCCGCTGCTGCCCGCGATGGTGGCCACCATGTTCGCGTTCCCGCTGCTGAGCCGCGGCTGGCGGCCGACGATCTTCCGGGTATGCGTGATCAACTCGTGTTGTCACGTGTACGCGGTCTGGTACGCGATCCGCGGACGCGTCGCCGAATGGGTCCCCACCGGAGCCTCGCCCGGCCGGGGCAGGGTTCCCGTTGCGGTCAACCGGATCCTGTGCAGCTGGATTGTCATCGTCCAGGTGCTGCTCTGGTCAGGCCTGGCGCTGCGGGTCCGGCAGTACGGATGGCATCCGTACTGGGCGACCGAAATCCTGGCCGGCGTGCAGCTGTACATGCTGGCGCCGTTGCTGACTCCGACCAAGGGCGTCTGGACACGCGCCCGCTCCGAGCTCGCGGAGGTAACGGCATGAGCTACCCGCCCATCCACGAGGAGGACGACGCTCATCTCACGCTGCAGCCATGGCCCGGCCACCGCAAGCACCGTAACCGTAGCCATCCCGGGAGACGGCGGCGGATACTGGCGGCCTGCACGGCCGTGGTGGCCGCGGCCGGGATCATGGCCGGAGTCAGCCTGTACAACAAGTCCGCGGATCACCCGGCGCCCACCGGGCCGCTGCCAGTCCACCTGCCGACCACGCCCGAGTCCTACCTGGGCGTGTACACGAACGGCGCGCCTGCCTCCTACGGCGGGGTAACCGCGTTCACCAGCGCTACCGGGGCCCGGCCGGAACATGGTCATGTACTACAGCGGATGGTTCGTGCCGTTCCCCGGCGGCTTCGCCACCACGGTGGCCGACCACGGAGCGGTGCCGCTGGTGCAGATGAATCCGGACCACACCAGCGTGGCCGCGATCGCCGCCGGGCGGTACGACGGCTACCTGAGCCAATACGCCGAGGACGTCCGGGCCTACCGCCATCCGGTCGTCATGAGCTTCGGCCATGAGATGAACGGCACCTGGTACAGCTGGGGCTACCGGCACACCTCCGCGAAGACGTTCGTGGCCGCCTGGCGGCACATCGTCACCCTGTTCCGAGCCCTGGGTGCGCGGAACGTGACCTGGCTGTGGACGGTCAACATCATCAACGACACTCAGAACGGCGCGATCCCGTCGCCGGCCCCGTGGTGGCCGGGCCGCTCGTACGTGACCTGGGTGGGGATCGACGGCTACTACCTGAAGCCGAACTGGCAGTTCGCGCCCTTGTTCGGCCCGACCATCGCCAGCGTGCGCGCGCTGACCCAGGACCCGATTCTCATCGCCGAGACGGGGGCGACGCCGACCGCCGGCCAGTCCGCCAAGCTCGCCGACGTATTCGCCGGCGTACACCTCTACGGCTTGCTCGGCTTCGTGTACTTCGACGCCACCAACTTCCAGGGCCAGGACTTCAGCATCAGCAGCCCCGCGGCTCTGGCCGCCTTCGGAAAGGGCGCCAGCACGTTCACGCGGCCCGCGTCATGACCGATCGACCCAGCCAGGACGCACTGGAAGCGCCGTTCAGCGAAGCCACCGCGGCACTGTGGCGGCACCGTTTTCGTGCGTACCAGACGTTCGATCCGCTCCCGGCCGATGACGAGCGCGCGGACCGGGTCCCCCCCGTGCCGGTCCCGGCGCGACCGGAACCGGTCTCGGCGCCACCGGAACCGGGACCGGTGCTACCGGAACCGGGACCGAACCCGATGACGCTGACGGTGGAACGTCCGCCGGGCTCGACGCTCGCGCAGCCGCCGCCAGGCGAGGTCCGCAGGTCACTTCGCGGCGATGACCGGTTCGTGGACGCACCGGGATTCCTGCTGATCGCGATCCTCACCGTTCAGGCCGTGCTGTCCCTGCGGCTGGTGTGGTCGAATACGGCGTTCCTGGATGAGGCTACCTACCTGTTCGGCGGCCACGTCGAGATCGCGCACTGGCTGCACGGCGCGCCGCTTCCGCCGCTGGCGACCTATTTCTCCGGTGCACCAGTCATTTACCCGCCGCTGGCCGCGCTGGCCGCTGACATCGGCGGCCTGGCCGCCGCCCGGCTGCTGAGCCTGGCCTTCATGCTGGGCGCCACCGGACTGCTCTGGAACACCACGTCAAAGCTGTTCGGGCGGCGAGCGGCATGCTTCGCCGCCGCGCTCTTCGCGGTGACCGGCCCCACCCAGGCGCTCGGCGCGTTCGCCACCTATGACGCGATGGCCTTGTTCCTGCTGGCCGCATCGGCCTGGTGCGTGGTGAGCGCTCAGGACCGCGACAACTCCACCCTTTTCCTGGTCGCGGGAATCTCGCTGCTCGCCCTGGCGAATGCCGCCAAATATGCGACGGCGGTCATGGACCCCGCGGTGATCGCCCTGGCCGCGATTACGGTCACGAAAAGACGCGGCCTGAAACCAGGATTCGTCCGCAGCGGCCATCTCGCCGCGGGCACTCTCGGCCTGGTCAGCGTCCTGCTGGCCCTGGGTGGCCCCTGGTACCTGGCGGGCGTGCTATCGACCACGCTCTCCCGTGCCGCCGGGAGCAAGTCCGCGTCTCTCGTTCTGGTCGAGGCATCGAAGTGGTGCGGGCTGGTTGGCGTCCTGGCTAGCCTGGGTGTCATCTGCGCTCTGCGCCGAAACGACCGGGCGCAACTGGTGATCGTGGCCGTGCTCGCCGTGTCCGGGACGCTGGTGCCGTTGAATCAGGCGCGCATTCACACCACGACGTCCCTGTTCAAGCAGGTGGACTTCGGAGTGTGGTTCGCCGCGGCCGCGGCCGGATTCGCGATCGGGCAGCTCTTCGAGATCGGGCGGCGGACGTGGCTGCGCGGGGCGGCTATCTGGCTCGCCGGAACATTGACCGTGGTGGTGGCCGGAGTCGTCGGCAGCACCCAAGCTAGCAACTTCTTCCAGGAATGGCCCAACTCCACTCAGACCGTCGCGGCGATCCGTTCTCTCACCCGCACATATCCAGGGAACTATCTCACCGAGGATTACGACGTTCCGGCCTACTACCTGGAGAACTCCGTTCCCTGGCAGCGATGGTCGCAAACCTGGTCCTTCACGTACTCAAGTCCGAAGACACATCGGCTCCTGTCCGGCGCGGCGGCGTATCAGGCCGCTATCGGTGAGGGTTATTTCTCGCTCATCATGCTCAGCTTTACCGACACGGCGAAAATCGACGCGCAAATTGTCGCCGACCTACACCGGGCCGGGACGTACCACCTGGTTGCGGATGTTCCCATCCAGGACGACTTCGGCAGCGGCCAGGTCATGGTCTGGGCGTATCAGCCGGGCCAGGCCGGTCACCAAGGAAATCATGGCCACGGCTGAGCGAGTACTTCCGCGCAGCCGAGCGGGACGGCATAGAAGATACGGCCTGAGCCTGCCCGCCGCGCCCTCTGATGCCGAGAAGGCCAGCTATTCCGACCATGACCTGGCGATAATCATCCGGACCTCACTGGCCAGCTTCGGCGCGCTGCTGATCAGCCAGGCTCGATTCGTATTCCAGAGCCCGATATTCACCTGGACGTTTCTGCCGTTCGTCCTGGCCACCATTGTCTACTACGTCATCTCCCTGGCGGTGAACATCGGGACCCGGGGATTCGATCACGAAGCACACGGCAGGCTCGTCGCGTCATGGCAGCCCGAACGCTATCCGTCCCTCGATATCTTCCTGCCGGTCTGCGGTGAGCCGCTCACGGTGTTGCACAACACGTGGGCGCACGTCCTGAAACTGGTCCGCGCCTATCCTGGCGTGGCCACCGCCTACGTGCTGGACGACAGTGGCGACGTGCGGGTCCAGTCCATGGCCAGGGAGTTCGGCTTTAAGCACCTGGTCCGCCCCAACCGGGGCTGGATGAAGAAAGCGGGCAACCTGCGGCATGGTTTCGGCTGCTCAGAAGGTGAGTTCATCCTGATCCTGGACGCCGACTTCGCACCCCGGGCGGACCTGCCTACTGAGATGCTGCCGTATTTCGATACTGACCAGGCGGTGGGCATCGTGCAGTCCCCGCAGTACTTCCATACCCGCGGGCACATGTCGTGGATGGAACGCGGCGCCGGCGCGGTCCAGGAGCTGTTCTATCGTCTGGTGCAGGTTTCGCGGAACCGGCACGACGGGGCGATCTGCGTGGGCTCGTGCGCCATCTACCGGCGCGAGGCGCTGGCGGCTAACGGCGGCACGACGCTCATCGAGCATTCCGAGGATGTGCACACTGGTTTCGACCTGCGCCGCGCCGGCTGGAGCCTGCGCTACATCCCGGTTCCGCTCGCGGCAGGTCTGTGCCCGTCCGATCCAGACTCGTTTCTCACCCAGCAGTACCGGTGGTGTGCCAGGCTCGATGTCACTGCTTGGCTCCAGGAAGTTCTGGGCGATGCGGATGCGCTGGCGCACCCGTTGCTGTTACCTGTCCGGATTCTCCTACTACGCGCACACCGCGCTATTCACCTTCATCGCTCCCGCCATCCCGCTCGTCATGCTGATCCTGCTGCCGGAGCGGGTACGGCTCATCAACTACCTGTTCATCGTGCCGTCCATGATCTACAACCTGATCGTCTTCCCGGCCTGGCATCGCTGCCGGTTCGGACCCGAGGCGCTCATGGCCAAACTGCTCTATGGATGGGCTCACGTGTTCGCCTTGTGGGATATCTGCCGAGGAAGGCGAATGGGCTGGCAGCCGACCGGTGGCGGCACCCGGAAGGCCGGGACCCGCCGTGTCTGGGTCGGGTTGGCCCTGTGGAACGGCGGGACCGGACTGGCTTGGGTGACGCTGGCGGTGTGGCGCATGACCCGGTACGGCGCGGCCTTCGCGCCGCTGCTGGCCACGGGCCTGCTCGCCTTGCTCATCACCGGGATGGCTCTTGCCTCGCGGCGGAATCACGCCCGGATCGTCAACGGAGTCAGCCGATGAAACTGCTGGGTATCGCGGCCATCGCCGTCGCCGTCATTACGGGAGTCGCGATCACCGTGACCGCTGCTCTCCATTTCCACGCCGCGGCCAGCAGATCCGCGGTCAGCTCGGCGCCGGTGCTGGCCACTCTCCCGGCCAGGCCCGAGTCCTATCTGGGGGTGTACGTAACCGGCGTACCTGATTCATACGCCGGAGTGCCCGCGTTCACGAGCACTACCGGGGTCAGGCCGGACGTGCTCACGTACTACAGCGGATGGCTGGAGCCGTTCCGCACCGGCTTTGCCGACGCTGCAGCCAGGCAAGGCGCGGTGCCCTTGGTTCAGATCGACCCTGGAAGGTTCAGCCTCGGCGCGATCGCCACGGGCCAGTACGACCGCTATCTGGGTGCTTACGCGGCGGCCGTGCGGTCCTATCGTCTCCCGGTCATCCTGAGCTTTGGCCATGAGATGAACGGGTACTGGCAGCTCTGGGGATACGGGAACGCCTCCCCCGCCATTTTTGTGGCCGCGTGGCGGCACATCGTCACCCTGTTCCGGACCCTCGGGCCGGCAACGTCACCTGGCTGTGGACGGTCAACGTCATCGAGAAGCGGGGCGGCATCCCCTCTCCGGCGCCGTGGTGGCCCGGCAGCGCGTACGTGACGTGGGTCGGCATCGACGGCTACTACACCAAGTCGTCCATGACCTTTGCCACCTTGTTCGGGCCGACCATCGTCAACGTGCGTGCCCTGACCAGCGACCCGATTATCATCGCCGAGACCGGGGTGGCGCCCGCCGCAGGCCAGCCCGGCCGGATCGCCGACCTGTTCGCCGGAATCCGCACCTACGACCTGCTGGGCTTCATGTGGTTCGACGCCATCGGGAAGCAGGACTGGCGCCTGACCGGCCCGTCGGCCGCGGCCGCCCTGCGCCACGGCGCCACGGCGTATCACCGGCTCGGCTCATGAACGGTTCGGCTCTGGTGAAATCGCGGCTGACGATCGTCGCGATCGTCATGATCGCCGCCGCGTGTGTCGCGTTCGCCATCACCCAGGCCGCGTCATCCTCCTCCGGGCCGGCCTTGGCGGGTACATCGCTGCTCACGAACCAGGCCTCTTATCTCGGCGTCTACGAGATCGGGCCCCCGCAGACCTACCAGCCGGTGGCGGAGTTCGCCCGCGTGGCGGGCAAACAGCCGAACCTCGTCGGGTACTACAGCGGATGGCGGGAACCGTTCATGACGTCGTTCGCACGGACGGTTCACGCCCACCGTGCGGTCACCGTCGTACAGCTGGATCCCACCGGCATATCGATCCCCGACATCGCCGCAGGCGACTATGACAGCTACCTGCGCTCGTATGCCGACAGCGTCCGGCGCTTCGGGCAGCCGGTCGTCATAGGGTTCGGGCACGAGATGAATGCTCCCTGGTACTCCTGGGGCTACAGGCAGGTGAGCGCCTCGACCTTCGTGGCCGCCTGGCGGCACGTCGTGACGTTGTTCCGTGACCAGGGCGCTCACAATGTCACCTGGCTGTGGACGCTGCAGGCGGACGAGCCGGGCACCGGGACGATCGCTGCCTGGTGGCCTGGTAACCCGTACGTCACCTGGGTCGGAATCGACGGATATTACTACCGCTCCTCCGACACCTTCAGCAGCGTCTTCGGAAAGACGATCGCCCAGGTGCGGATGCTCACGGGCAGGCCCGTGCTGCTGTCGGAGACCGCCGCGGGACCGCAGGCCGGCCAGGCCGCGAAGATCGCCGACCTGTTCAAGGGGATGCGCCACTACGGCACGCTCGGGCTGGTGTGGTTCGACATTGCTCAAGACGACGGGCTCTACCACCAGGACTGGCACATCGAAGACAACCCAGCGGCAGGCACGGCGTTCCGGCACGGCGCCGCCGGCTTGACCCTCGCTCGGCTATGACGAGCCACACGGCAGGACTGATATGCGCGAATTGAAACATGGCCGCGGGAGGCGCCGATGGATCGCCGCCGCGAGTGTGGCGATCATCGTCGTAGCCGCGACCGCAGTGGGCGTCGACCTTTACCACAGGTCTACGGACCATACCGGACCGTTGCCGGTCGACCTGCCGACCACGCCCCAGTCCTACCTGGGGGTGTACGCGGCAGGAACCCCAGCGTCCTACGACGGGGTGACTGCGTTCGCCAGCGCGACGGGTTCCAAGCCGGATCTGGTCATGTACTACAGCGGGTGGTTCGTGCCGTTTCCGGTCAGTTTTGCTACCACCGCAGCTGACCACGGAGCGGTGCCGCTGGTGCAGATGGATCCGGACGGTATCAGCGTGGCCAAGATCGCGGACGGCCGGTACGACGCCTACCTGAGTTCGTACGCCGAGACCGTACGCGCCTACCGCCACCCGGTCATCGTGAGCTTCGGCCATGAGATGAACGGTTCGTGGTCCCCCTGGGGCTACCGGCACACGTCGCCCAAGGTGTTCGTGGCCGCCTGGCGGCACATCGTGACCCTGTTCCGGGAACTCGGCGCCGGGAACGTGACCTGGCTGTGGACGGTCAACATCGTCAACAATACGCAGCGGGGCCGGATCCCGCCCCCGGCTCCATGGTGGCCGGGCAGCTCGTATGTGACGTGGGTAGGGATCGACGGCTACTATCTGAAGCCCGACTGGCAGTTCGCGCCCTTGTTCGGGCCGACGATCGCCAGCATCCACGCCCTGACCCGGGATCCCATACTCATCGCCGAGACAGGCGCTACGACCACCGCGGGCCAGCCCGCGAAGATTTCCGACGTGTTCGCCGGCGTGCGCGCCTACGGCCTGCTCGGGTTGGTCTGGTTCGATTCCACGAACTCAGCCCGGCAGGACTTCAGCGTCAGCGGTCCCGCGGCCGCTTCCGCATTTCGAGCCGGCGCCGACACCTTCACCAGGCCCGGATCGTGAACCGCTCCCGAAGGGTCCGGACGGAGTTCGCCGTCGCCGTGGTCGGCGCGCTGGTGATCATCGCCTCCCTGCTCACCGTGCTGACCGCGCAGGGCGCGAAACAGGCCGGGCACCCGCTCGAGCGGCCTGCGCCATCCGGCCTGCCCGCGACTCCCGGATCCTACCTCGGGGTTTACTCCCCCACCGCGCCCAGCTCGTACGCCGGCGTCACCTCGTTCACCAGTGCCACCGGGGTGCGGCCGAGACTGGTGGTGTACTACAGCGGATGGCCCGAACCATTCAAGACCGACTTCGCCACGGCTGCGGCCAAGCACGGTGCGGTGCCCATGGTGCAGATCGACCCGACTGACGTCAGCCTCACCGCGATCGCGTCGGGGCAGTATGACCGCTATCTGGATGCGTACGCCACGGCCGTTCGGTCCTATCATCACCCGGTCATCCTCAGCTTCGGACACGAAATGAACGCGCCGTGGTATTCCTGGGGCTACCAGCACACGTCCCCGGCGGCCTTCGTGGCCGCCTGGCGGCACATCGTCGCCCTGTTCCGCCGGCTGGGAGCCGGTAACGTGACGTGGTTGTGGACCGTCAACGTCATCCAGTCACAAGATGGCCGGACGCTCCGCCCGGCGGCCTGGTGGCCGGGCAGCTCGTACGTAACCTGGGTCGGGGTCGACGGTTACTACCTCAAGCCGTCGTGGCAGTTCACGGCCATATTCGGGCCGACCATCGTCGCGCTGCGCGAGCTGACCCGGGACCCGATCCTCATCGCCGAGACGAGCGCGACGCATGCCGCCGGCCAGCAAGATAAGGTCACCAACCTGTTCGCCGGCGTGCACGCGTACGGGCTGCTCGGATTCGTCTGGTTCAATGCCGTCACGTCACACGACTACCGCATCGCCGACCCGGGGGCGATCGCCGCGTTCCGGCGGGAGGCCAGGGCGTTCGGCCGGGCCGCCGTCTCGTGAGCCGAGGGCCTAGGTCGTTACCCGGGGGGCGGAGTGGTCACCGGCGGAGCGGCGGCCGTTCCGGGCGGCCTTGGCGTTCCGGGCGGGCCTGGCGTTCCGGGCGGCACGGCCGCCGCGGCCGGCGCACCGTTGGACGGGTGCGACGCGAACTGCTCCAGCCGGTAGCGCAGGCGGCACAGCACCACGTTGGCCGTGCCCCGCCTGATCGCGCGGTCCAGGATGACGCCGCGCTGGTTGAACAGGAGATAGTCCCAGAACCTCCTGGGCTGCACCTCGGGGATCAGCACGACCAGCTTGTGGTACTTGTCCTGGTCCTCGATGTCGCACAGGTACTTCACGATGGGCTTGGCGATGGAGCGGTGTGTGCTTCGCAACGTGACCAGCGGGACGCCGGGGTTCCATTGCTGCCAGCGGTCACGGAACGTCGTGTCGGCCGCCTCTTCGTCGGGATCGGTGAAGTAGACGTTCAGCGCGATGACCTCATCTCCGATGGACAGCGCGGTGGACAGGCCCGCGGCGATCAGCCGCGAGATCGAGGCGACGGGCACGAAGACCAGCGACTTGTGCCTGACCGGCGGCCCGGGTGCCTGCCCTATCCCGAGCAGCGCCCCGATCCGCCGGTAGCTGAGGTGGACCCGGTTGAACAGCAGCACCAAGGCCGGGATAACCAGCACGATCAGCCATGCGCCCTCGGTGAACTTGCTGATCAGCTCGATAATTGTGGTGGCCGCGGTCAGGACCGCACCGACCCCGTTGATCATCGCCCGGCCCATCCAGCCGCCCGACCGCTGCGAGCTCCAGTGCCTGACCATGCCGAGCTGGGACAGCGTAAACCCGATAAACACCCCGACGGCGAACAGCGGGACCAGCACCTGAGTATCGCCGTTGGACGCGACCAGCAGGGCGGCGGCCAGCATAGCCAGCACGACCACGCCGGATCGGTGCACCTGCCGGTCCGCGCGCAGCCCGAACATGTGCGGCAGGAAGTTGTCCTTGGCCAGCAGGGCGGCCAGCACCGGCAGGCCGCCGAACGAGGTGTTGGCGGCCAGCGCGAGGAGCACCAAGGTGATGATCTGGACGGCGTAGAAGAAGAAGGTGTGGCCGAGAGACGCCTCGGTGAGCTCGGCCAGCACCGTGGTCGAGGAATGCGGGACGACCGAGAAGCGGTGGATCAAGATGCCCAGGCCGATCAGCATTCCGCCCAGCAGGACGCCGAGCCAGACCTCGGTGTGCTGGGCCCGGCGGGCCCGGGGCTTTCGGAACTCCGGCACGGCGTTCGCGATCGCTTCCACACCGGTCAGCGCCGAGCAGCCGGAGGCGAACGCCTTGAGCACCAGCAGGACCCCGACGGTCTCGGTGGCCGGGCCGAGGTGATGGTCGAGAGAGCTGGGGGAACGCAGAGGTGAGGGCCTCGATCCCGGCTGACACGCCGACGGCGGCGTTCAGCACGTAATCCACGATGAGCGACGCGGCGGCGACCAGGCTGGCCTGGGTGCCCAGGTGCGCCTTGGACACTGCGTACGCGCCGCCCCCGCTGGGGAAGGCCTCGATCACCTGCCGGTACGACACGACGAGCGCGGTGAGCAGGACGATGATCGCGCCGGTCACCGGCAGGGAGTAGCGCAGCCCGGTGGTGCCCGCCGCGACCAGGACGACGAGGATGGCCTCCGGACCGTAGGCCACCGAGGACAGGGCATCCAGGGACAGCGCGGCCAGCCCCTGGACCACGGTCAGCCGATGTCGCTCGTCATCCTCGGCGACGGTGCTCGTCATGGGTCACAGGATGTCATCCGGACCTGACCGAACGGGGCATGGCAGGCTACCGCCAGGTAACGACCAGCCCGTCCTTCTCGCCAAAGCGCTCCAGATGCCGGCCGGTCACGTCCTTGACCTGGTCCAGGGTCTGCGGGTCGTCGGCGACGGCGACCATGACCAAGGCGCCGGGCGCCACGGTGAGCGTGGTCGTCCCGCCGAACCCCCACCTCAGCACGGTCCCGCCCGGCGACTCCGTGACCTCGACCCGGTTGCCGAAGTGGCTGGCGAGTTGCTTACGGTAGCGCTCGCCGCGGTCCGTCACGACCCGCGCGGTAGAGGTGACACTCATCCCGTTAGGCTACGGCCATCCCTTTAGGCTATGGCTACGATCACGACGATGATCGCCACGATGACCACGCCCACGGCGATAAGCACGCCAGGAGAAGCGGGCATGCGGCGGGACGGCGCGACTTCCTCATCACCGCGTTCGACAAAGGCCCGGAAGCGCCCGGTATTCGCGCTCGGATCTTCAAACTCCGACATGCGCATGACTTTAGCTGCTCAGGCCGCCCGTGATACGCAGAACGGACATGATGCGGCTCAGCAGGGCGCGCCTAGCGCTCAGCGGGGGCGGCCCTAGCGCTCAGCGGGGCGGGGCCAGCGCCTCGGCGCGGTCGACCAGCCGGGACAGGACGATCACGCTCCGCGTCCTGACCACGAACGGCTCGGCCCGGATCCGCTCCATCACGTCCTCGAAATGCCGGACGTCGGCGGCGCGGATGTGAACCAGGGCGTCCGCCTCGCCGGTGATCGTGCACGCGTCCGCGACCTCGGGGTAGCGGCCCACCGCGGCGGCGATCTCGTCCGGTGACGTGCGCCCGCCGCAGAACAACTCGACGTACGCCTCGGTGGTCCAGCCCATGGCGGCCGGATCCACCCGGGCCGAGAAACCGGTGATCGCTCCGGCCGCGAGCAGCCGGTCCACCCGCCGCTTGACGGCGGGTGCGGACAGCCCGACCTGTTGACCGATCAGCGCGTAGCTGGCTCGCGCATCCTTGATCAGCGCGGCGACGATCCGTGCGTCGATGTCATCCACGATGCCCGCTCATTGGGGCACACCCTATCCGGATCAGGGCATAAAACGAGGCTCGGCGTCCCGCTTTCGCCGAGCCTCAGTTAGTGAGACGCGAAGGTCGGCAGGTTGGTTGACGCGATTCTGAGAATCTGTGCCATCACATTCTGCTCGAGGCCTGGTCCGGTCGCATTCCGCTGCGGGCGGGAATGGCATACCGTGACGCCGTGAGGAGCGTGACGCCGTCGGACCGGTCGCAGCGCCATCTGCCGGCCTGGGTAGTGGCCGAAGGGCCGCTCGGGGTCAGGCCGTTCGACGTCGGCATCGTCGTGCTGGTCATCGCAGCCATCGAGATCAACGTCATCACCGGCAGCGGTCCCGGCGCGGTACGGCTCGATCTGCAGGCCTACCTGCTCGGCGCGCTGCTGGCCCTGCCTATCTTGTTCCGGCACCGGTGGCCGTTCCAGGTCATGCTGGCCTGCGCGGCGCTGATCTTCTTCTACTACATCTTCGCCCGGCGGAACATCTCGCCCGCCCCGGTGTTCTTCGTCCCGCTCTACGACGCGACGCTCGCGGGCTACCTGATCTGGGCGGTCAGCATCGCCTCGGGCTTCATGCTGACCGGGCTGATCGTGGTCGAGGCGAGCACCGAACAGGGTCTGGCCGCCCTGTCCCAGGAGTTCCTGTCCCAGATCGTGATCCTAGCGTTGGGCCTCACGGTAGGCAAGGTGACGCGCAGCCGCCAGGCGCTGAACCAGGAGACCGCGATCCGGCTCCGGCTGGCCGAGGAAGAACGTGCCGCCGATGAGGCCCGGATCGTCGCCGAGGAACGCCTGCGCATCGCCCGGGAACTGCACGACACCGTGGCGCACAGCATGGCCACCATCACCGTCCAGGCCGGAACCGCGCTGCACCTGCTGGACATCGACGCACCGGTCCGCCCGCTACGGACGGCCCTGACCGCGATCAGGAAGACGAGCAAGGGCGCGCTGATCGACATGCGCTCGGTCCTGGGCCAGCTCCGCCGGGTCGAGCCGGGTGACCAGCACGCGCCCGTAGCCGCCGGGCAGACCGGACTGGCCCGGCTGGAGGCGCTGCGCGCGGCCGTCACCGCGGCCGGGGCACCGGTGACGGTGACCGTCGAGGGCGAGCGGCGGCCGCTCTCGGCCGAAGCCGATCACTCCGCGTACCGCATCTTGCAGGAGTCGCTGACCAACGTGCTGCGGCACGCGGGTCCCGGTGCGGCCGCGCAGGTGTGCCTGCGCTATCAGCCGGAGGGCCTGACCATCACGGTGACCAACGACAGCCTGGCGAACGGCAACGGCGGTTCCGTTGGCGCGGCGGGTGCCGCCGGCGCGGCCGGTGCCGCGGCCCGGCGGGTGCCGGCGGCGCGGCCGGTCGTGTCGGCGCGGCCGGTGCCGCCGGCCTTCCGGCTGGAGGCCACGGCATCGACGGCATGCGCGAACGGGCCGTCTCGGTGGGCGGCGAGCTGACCGCCGGGCCGCTTCCCGGCGGCGAATTCCAGGTCACGGCCGTGCTGCCGGTCTCTGCTGAGGCGCCGGTTTCTGCTGAGGCGCCGGTCTCTGCTGCGCCGTCGGTCACCGCAGAGGAGCCATCATGATCCGGGTACTGCTGGCCGATGATCAGGTGCTGGTCCGGGCCGGGTTCCGGATGCTGCTTGAGTCGGCGGACGACATCGCGGTGGTCGCCGAGGCGGCCAATGGCGGGGTCGCGGTGGCACTGACCCGGGAACACGCCCCCGACGTGGTGCTCATGGACATCAATATGCCGGAGGTCGACGGCGTCACGGCCACGCACCTGATCGCCAGCGATCCCCGGCTCGCGGTGACCAAGGTCGTGGTGCTGACCACGTTCGACGACGATGAGACCGTGTTCGCCGCACTGCGCGCGGGGGCCAGCGGGTTCTTGGTCAAGGACGTGGAGCCGGAGGAACTACTGCAGGCGGTCCGGGTCGTGGCCCGCGGCGACGCGCTGCTCTCCCCCAGCGTGACCAGGGCCGTCATCGCCACGTTCGCCGCCAACGGCGGGCAGCGAGGTCCGCGCCTGGGCCGGGCGGCCGGTTCCGGGGCTGGTCGCTGGTCCGGCATCGCTCGGCGCGCCGGGCGGCCGCGCCCGCGCCGGGCTGACATCGCTGACCGAGCGCGAGCGGGAGGTGGTCGGGCTGGTCGCCTCCGGGTTGTCCAACGACGAGATCGCCCGTCAGCTCGTGGTCAGCCCGCTCACCGCCAAGACGCACGTCAGCCGGGCGATGACCAAGCTGAACGCGCGCGACCGCGCGCAGCTGGTGGTGCTGGCCTACGAGCACGGCCTGACCGTGTCCTAAGCACCCTTTCGCTGGTCGCCCTGGCTGAGGGCGCGTCCGACCGGGCAGCCTGGCGAGCACGGCTTCGGGGTGCCCAGCCAGCCCCGGCGGCGCAGGATCTGGGCCTGCAGCAGCGCGGTCTGGCAGGCGTGGGCGTAGACGTCACGCCAGCCGTAGCGGCACGTCTGCACGCCCTGCACGCCGGCCTTGACGTCCCGCTGACTATCGCGCCAGCGCTCCTCGTCCGGATGGGCCAGCCGACCGTCCAGCTCGACAGCGAGCCGGTATGCCTCGTAGTACGCATCGCGGTAGACCACCTGGCCGTCGATGACTACCCGCACCTGATGCCGGGAAGGCGGCAGGCCGTGGGCGCGCTCGACGTCGCGCAGGTAACGGTATTCCAGCACGGAGTGAATTCCGCTGCCCGCGGCAGTGAGGACTTCATCGAGCTCGGTGCGCCAGCGCATTTTCTTTCGCATGGTCAGCGCGGCCCGGAGATTTTCCTCGGTGGTCAGTCGCTTAGCGCAGGCCTTGGTTATCCAGCCGCAGACCTCATCGAAGCTCGAGGAGACCTGAGTCAGATCCAGCACGGTTTCCTCGATGCTGGTCCGAGGCGGGTTACGGTTGGGCTGTTTCGCTTGGTCGATGCGCCCAGAAATGCGGACAATGAGACCGCGGGGCGCGACCCGTCTGGTGGACGGAACGGTGACGTAGATTGCGTCGGCCGGGTATTCAGCGAGTCCGTGCAGCTCAGCCGCTGTCTGATGGCTGAGTACGGCGCCTTCGCCGACGCGGAGAACCGCCGCCCACAGCCACGTCTGCCGTGGCGGCAGACCACTGAACGTAGCGTAGACACCTCGAAAGAGCTGCTGCCAGCGCTGCCGCTTGAGCCGTTCGATGATGAGCTGATCGCTCACGCCCGCGGCGCGCAGTTGCCGACGAGAAATCGCGCCGGCCTGCCACTGCGCAATCGTCTCGGCGGAGGCAGGAATGTCGTATCCCATTGTGCCACTGTGACGCGGGGTACCGACATTTCCATGATCATGAAGGATTTTATATGGAATAGCACATAAAAGTCTTCGTGATCATGGTCGGCCCCCTCTTGCACCCAGCCGGGACGCGTGCGGATGGGCCAGTGTGGTGGATGGGGAGCTTGCAGCGGTTGGGGTGAGTGGTGGGAGGGCCACGCGATCGGGCGGATGCGTGCAGGCAGCGGGAGGCGTCGTTAGTGGTGAGCGCGGGGCGTTTGGGGTATGTGAGGCCGGTGGGAGTGCTTTGGGAGAGAAAGGGTGGTTGACCGGGGACGCGTGCGGGGCGGCCGCGTGCTCGGCCGGGATGTGGTCTGGGGCGGGGAGGCACTCGGGACGGCGAAACTCGCGGACGGGATCCGTGCTGGGATGCGGCACGTGCGGGAGGGCACGCGGGCGGGGCCGGGGCGCGGAGTGGGGCTGGGCGCTTCGCGGGGCGAGCGCTTCGCGGGGCGAGCGCTTGGTGGGGCGGATGCGGGGTGGGGCGGACGCGAGGCTGGTGGGAGTGGCCCCGGGCGGGAAGCGGGGCTGAGAGCTGGGCGCGGGCGGGACGGGGGGCGTACTACGGGGGGAGTAGGTGGGGGGAGGAGGGGGGCGGGCAAGTGTCTTCGGGGGGAGGACGTTTGGCGGGGGGTGGGGACGAGTCTGGGGGGCGTTAGTTACTCCTTCGGCTCGTAGGGGACGTTATGTCTGGGAATTCGGGAGTGCTGGGCGGGCTGGGTGCGGCCTGTTACCGGCATCGCTGGCTCACTGTGGTGGTGTGGATCGTCGGGGTGGCGTGCTTGGTCACGCTGTGGACGCAGTTCGGGGCGGCGGCGGAGCAACAGCTTTACCGGGAGCGACCCGGGGCAGGCGCTGCTCAATGAGCACTTCGCCGCGCAGTCGGGGGACACGCTCACGCTGGCCATCCGGTCCGAGGGACTGATCAGTTCGGCCGGCGTACAGCAGCGGGTCGGCGCAGGCGCTGGTGCCGTTCCGGGAGGCGCCGCACGTCACCGGGGTGCGAGCGGACCTGCACGGGCGTGTCGGCGGACAGTCACATCGGGTACGTCAGCGTGCAGTTCGGTATCCAAGGGTCGGGCATCTCGGGCAGCGAGGCCAACGCGCTGATCGCACGACGCCCGGACGGCCAGCGGGAACGG
The DNA here is from genome assembly GCA_963787645.1 of uncultured Actinomycetes bacterium. Lineage (GTDB taxonomy): Bacteria > Actinomycetota > Actinomycetes > Streptosporangiales > Streptosporangiaceae > Palsa-504. The sequence goes on from CAWBDS010000011.1 coordinate 1,026,701, forward strand.
GGTGACGTTCAGCCTGGGTGGCGACGTGGTGGACCTGGCCGAGACACCGTACGGCGGCCCGTCCAACGGGATCGGCGTGGGGGCGGCGGCGATCGTGCTGCTGATCGCGTTCGGCTCACTGCTGGCGATGGGGCTGCCGATCGCGACCGCGCTGATGGGCATCGGCTCCGGGCTGGCGCTGACCGCGCTGCTCGGGCCACCTGTTCCCGGCGCCGTCGTTCTCCGCCATCGTGGCCGCGCTGATCGGGCTGGGCGTCGGGGTGGACTACGCGCTGTTCATCGTGACGAGATTCCGGCAGGAATTGCGGGGGGATCCGGGGGGTCGTCCGCCCGGGCCAGCACAGCGCAGCGACCTGCAGGCCGGGACGCCGGCCGAGCAAGCCGTGGTCATCGCGATGCGGACCGCGGGGCGGTCCGTGCTGACCGCGGGCACCACGGTGGTCATCGGGATGCTGGGCCTGCTGGTGCTGCGCCAGCCGCTGCTGAACGGCGTGGCGATCGCGGCGGGGACCACCGTGGCCATGACCGTGGTCGCCGCGCTCACGCTGCTGCCCGCGCTGCTCGGGTTCACCGGCACCCGGCTGGCCCGGCCGCTCCCGGCTGAACAGCTTCCTCGGGGGCGCGTGTTCGGGCGGCGAGTGGCCGGGCGGGGCGGGACCGGGTAGTTCGCGGCGGGGGGCACGCGGTGGACCGGGGGCCCGGGTCCGTTCGGCAGGAAAGAAGGGACATCCGGCGGAGCGGTGGGCCGGGGTCGTGCAGCGGCACCCGGTGGTGGCCGCGGTGGTGTCCGCGGCCTTGATCTTGATGCTGGCCACGCCGGCGCTGGCCATCAAGCTGTCCATGCCGGACGAGTCGGCGCAGCCCCGGGGTACGATGGGGTACGCCAGCTACGCGACGATGGCCGAGGGGTTCGGGCCGGGGTTCGACGCGCCGCTGATCGTGGCGGCCAAGGTGACGCCTGGCCGACCGGGGCGAGCGCCCGGTGGACCGGCTGCGCGGGGCGATCGAGGCCACGCCGGGGATCGCGGCGGTGACGCCGCCGGTGATCAGCCGGGACGGGCAGGCGGCGCTGATGATCGCCTACCCGACCACCGGGTGAGCAGGACGCGGCGACCGACACGCTGGTCAACCACCTGGAGGACACCGTGGTGCCCCGGTATAACCAAGCAGGGCCGGGGGTGACCGCGTACCTGACCGGGCCGAACGCGGCCAACGTGAGCTTCACCAACCTGATCGACGCGCGGCTGCCGTGGCTGATCGGCGTGGTCGTGGCGCTTTCCATGGTGCTGCTGCTGGTGGTGTTCCGTTCGGTGGTCATCGCGGTCAAGGCGGCGCTGATGAACCTGCTGTCGGTGTGCGCGGCCTACGGGGTGCTGGTCGCGGTGACGCAGTGGGGCTGGCTGGGGCACGTGTTCGGGTTCCCGGAGAAGATGCCGATGACCACGTGGGTGCCGGTATTCCTGTTCGTGATCTTGTTCGGGCTGTCCATGGACTACGAGGTGTTCCTGCTGTCGAAGATCCGCGAGGAGTACGACCGGACCGGGCGACAACCGGCTGGCCGTCGGGCGCGGGCTGGCCGGCACGGCGCGGGTCATCTCGGCGGCCGCCGCGATCATGGTGGTGGTGTTCCTGTCCTTCGACCTGACCCCGGACGTCTCGGTCAAGCAGATCGGGCTGGGGCTGGCCGCCGCCGTGCTGGTCGACGCGACCGTGGTGCGGCTGGTCCTGGTCCCGGCGGTGATGGAGCTGCTCGGCCGGGCCAACTGGTGGCTGCCGGGCTGGCTGGACCGGCGGCTGCCGGGCTGGCGGCACTCGAGGCGAGCCGGGCCCGCGGCCTCGCACCTGTATCGTGCGGGGCAGGCGGCTGATTTGCGAGTAGGGCGAGGCGAGAGCATGGCGGGATGAGCCGGACGGTGCCGGAAGAGGTACGTGCGCGGGATGTTCGGGCCCGACGTCACGTTCCTCGGGGTACCGCGGGCCGAGCTGGACGACGCTGGCCGGGCTGGACATCGTGTTCCTCGGCGCGCCCTACGACGCGGGCACCTCGCACCGGCCGGGGGCCCGGTTCGGGCCGCAGGCCATGCGGATCACCGACTACCTGCCGCACGACGGGTCCCGGCCGCACCTGGCGCTGGGCGTGGACCCGCTGGCCGAGCTGCGCTGTGCCGACATCGGGGACGTGATGATGCCGCCGGTGCGAGACCGACGGAGTCGCTGCGCCGGCTGGAGGGCGTGGTGCAGCGGGTGGCCGAGGCGGGCGCCATCCCGGTCATCCTGGGCGGCGACCACACGGTCACCTTCCCCGACGCCACCGGGGTGGCCCGGCACGTCGGCTGGGGCCGGGTGTCGCTGATCCACTTCGACGCGCACGCCGACACCGGCGACACCCAGTTCGGCTCGCTGATACGGGCACGGCACGCCGATGCGGCGGCTGATCGAGTCCGGCGCGGTGCGCGGGGACCGGTTCCTGCAGATCGGACTGCGCGGCTACTGGCCCGAGCCGCCTACGCTGGCCTGGATGGCGGAGCAGCGGATGCGCTCGTTCGAGATGACCGAGGTGGTCACGCGCGGCCTGGACGAATGCCTGACCGAGGCGTTCGCGATCGCCACCGACGAGTGCGACGGGGTGTTCTTGTCCGTGGACGTCGACGTGGTGGATCCGGGCATGGCGCCGGGAACCGGGACGCCGGAGCCCGGCGGGCTGACCACCCGGCAGCTGCTGGACGCGGTGCGGCGGATCGCCATGTCGGTGCCGCTGGCCGGGATCGACGTGGTCGAGGTCTCGCCGCCCTACGACCACGCCGAGGTGACCGCGTTCCTGGGCAACCGGGTGGTGCTGGAGGCGCTGTCCGGGATCGCGTGGCGGCGCCGGCAGCAGGCCGGATCGCCGGTCCGGCGGCCGGAGGCGCCGCTGCTCGAGGGGCGCTGACCCCGGTCGTTCCTGACCTGGACCGATAGGCCGGAAACCGCCCGGAATAGGTTTAGAGCAGGACTCTGGGCGAACCGATCGGCACGATCTATAGTCGGTGCATGCTGGACGTGACGCGGCTGCGCGTGCTGGTAGCGGTAGCACGCTACGGCTCGGTCACGGCCGCGGCCCGGGCGCTGAACTACGCGCAGCCGTCGGTCAGCCACCACCTGGCCCGGCTGGAGGCCGAGACCGGGATCAAGCTGATCCAGCGGGCCGGGCGCGGCATCCGGCTCACCGACGCGGGCCGGCTGCTGGCCGAGCGCGCGGCCGAGGTGATCGGCAGGCTGGACGCCGCGGAGAACGAACTGGCCGCCTACACCGGGCTGCGCGCCGGGCGGCTGCGGCTGGCCGCGTTCCCGTCGGCGCTGGGCACGATCGTGCCGGCCGCGGCGGCCGCGCTGCGCGGCCGCCAGCCCACCATCGACCTGCGGCTGACCGAGGCCGAACCGCCCGAGGCACTGCGCATGCTGCGGGCCGGGTATGTGGACGTGGCGCTGGTGTTCCGCTATTTCCCGGACGATCCGGACCCCGATCCCGCGGACGGCCCGGCGGCCCACCCCGGGCACGGGACGGTGTTCGGGACCTCGGGGTTCAACGAGGACGACGACGGCATCGACCTCACCGAGGGGCTGCGCGAGCGGCTGATCCTGGACGAGCCCATTCACCTGGTGACCTCGGCGCACGCCATCGATACGGGGGCCCCGGAGCTGTCCAAGTACGCGCGGCACCGCTGGATCGCGGGCTGCGACCGGTGCCGGGCCAACCTGCTCCGGCAGTGCGCGCAGGCCGGGTTCATCCCCAAGATCGCGTTCACCACCGACGACTACGTGGCGGTCCAGGCGCTGGTCGCCGCGGAGCTGGGCGTGTCCACCCTGCCCGCGCTGTGCCTGCGGGCGGCGCGGCACCCGGGGATCAAGACGACGGCGCTGCCGGGCGCGCGCCGGCAGGTGTTCGCGATGCGGTACGGCGACCCGCCCGACCCGCCCGCGGTGACCATGCTGATGGACGCGCTGCGCAGCGCGGCTGAGCCGGCGGAGCCGCGCCGTGAACCGGCCCGCGCGGTGAACCGGCCCGCGCCGTGAACCGGCCCGCGCGGTGAGCCGGCTGCGAGCTTGCTCGCAGGGGCTGCGCGGTGAGCCTGCCGGATCCGGATCTCGAGCCGCTGCCCGGTCAGCTGCCGCTGCCGGGGATGCCGGATCCCGGTCGCGAGCCGGGCTTCGGGCAGGGGGTGCTGCCGGGGCTGGACGACCTGCACGGGGATCCGGTGCCCGGGGCCGATCCGGAGCTGGCCGCGGTGGCCGCCGCGCTGACCGCCCTGGATCCGGACGGCTCGCGGATGGCGGCGGCGATCCGCGGCGCGCTGGACATGCTGCTGGACGGGCAGCACACCGGGCGGTACCGCTGGGACCAGCTGCACAAGACCGAGAAGACGCACGCCGGGACGCTGGTCGAGATCGCGCTGGCCCGGGTTTTGCGGCTGGCCGACGGGGTGGCGCTGGACTACACGATCGCGGGCGCCGACGTGGACTGCAAGTTCTCCCAGCGGATGGGCGGCTGGATGATCCCGCCCGAGGCTGCCGGGCAGCTCATGCTGCTGGTCCAGGCCAGCGACGAGGACGGCACCTGGTCGGCGGGCCTGATCCGGGCGCTTGGTGAGTATCTGAGTCCGGCCGGCAACCGGGACGGCAAGCGGACCCTGAACGACCTGGGCCGCGCGGCGGTGTGCTGGCTGCACCACCGCGCCGCGCTGGGCGAGAACGCGCTGATCAGGCTGCCGTCACCGGATGTGGCGGCGATCTTCGCGCTGGGGTCGGGGCAGCAGCGGGTCAACGAGCTGTTCCGGCGGGCGCAGCGGATGCGGGTCAGCCGGACCGTGGTGGCCACGGTGGCCATGCAGGACGACTACATGAAGCGGGTCCGGGACGGCGGCGGCGCCCGGGACCAGCTGCGCGACGAGGGCATCGTGATCTTCGGCGACTACGCCGGGGACCAGCTGCTGGCCGCCGCGCTGGACCTGCCGCGGCCCGGCCCGGGTGAGTTCGTCAGCGCGCGGCTGGCCCGGCGGTGTGCCGGGCACGACCCGTACGTCCGGTCGATCCGGCTGGACGGGACGGACTGGCTGCTGGCCTCGGCCGGCGACCCGGTCGGCCCGGCCCCCGCGCTGCCCCGCGCGGGCGCTCGCTAGGCTGCACGGATGACGCCAGGGTCGGCCAGGTGAACGAGACGGTGCACGAGGGACGCTGGACGCTGGAGCACCGGTTCGCCTCGCCCTGGCACTACCTGCCGGTGGAGGTGGGACCCGGAACGGCCGGGCTGCGGGTCGAGCTGGAATACGAGCAGGCCGAGGGAACCGTCCTGGACCTAGGCTGCCTGGGGCCGGACGGGTTCCGGGGCTGGTCGGGCGGCGCGCGCGGCTGGTTCGCCATCACCGCGGACGCGGCTACGCCGGGGTACCTGCCCGGCGAGCTGGAGACCGGGCTCTGGCAGGTCATGATCGGCGTGCACCGCGTCCCGGCGGGCGGCGCGCCCTACCGGGTGACGGTGCGGACCACGGGGCGCGGCGACGGGTTGCTGGCGGCCGCGGCGCGGGCCCCGCCGGCGCCGCGGGACCGGCCCGCCCGCCGGGCACTGCCGGCCGGGCCCGGCCGGCAGTGGCTGGCGGGCGACCTGCATACGCACACGGTGCACTCCGACGGGGCGCTGACCGTGCCGGAGCTGGCCGTGCTGGCCGTGCGGCGCGGGCTGGACTTCCTGGCCGTCACCGACCACAACACGATCAGCCATCACGCGGAGCTGCCCGGCGCGGCCCGGCGGTACCAGATCACGCTGCTGCCCGGCCAGGAGGTGACCACCGACGCCGGGCACGCGGGCGCGCTCGGCGACGTGGGCTGGATCGACTTCCGCCGCGATCCCGACCACTGGCTGGACGCCACGCAGGCCCGGGGCGGGCTGCTGTCGGTCAACCACCCGTTCGCCGGGCCGGTGAGCTGGACGCGGCCGATGCGCCGCCGGCCGCCGCTGGCCGAAGTGTGGCACTGGAGCTGGCTGGACAAGCGCTGGACGCTGCCGTTCGGGTGGTGGCTGGCCTGGGACCCCGCGGCGATCGCGGTGGGCGGCAGCGACTTCCACCGGCCGGGGTCGGACGCCCTGCCGGGCTGCCCGACCACCTGGGTCGAGTGCGAGGGCGACGACGTGCTGGGCGGGCTCGCGGCCGGACGGGTGGCGATCTCGGCCGAGCGCGACGGGCCGGTCCTGCTGCGCCACGACGGTGAGCTGGTCGCGGCGCGGGCCGACGGGACCGTTCTGGCCGGGCCGGACGGCCCGGCGGCCCGGGTCCGGGGCGACCTGGTCCGGCTGCCGGGCGGCCCGGGCCCGCACCGGCTGCTCGACCCGGCCGGCGCTGCCGTGGCCCTGACTGCGTAGCGTAGGGCGGGCAGCGGTCGTCGCTAGCGGTGGGGAGGTCCCGACGTGGACAGCGGGTATGCGCCGGTCAACGGGTTGCGGATGTACTACGAGGTGCATGGCGAGCGTGGCGTTCACGGGACGGGACGGCCGCTGGTGCTGTTGCACGGCGGGCTGCTGACCATCGAAGGGTCGTTCGGTACATTGCTGCCCGAGCTGGCCGCGGGCCGGGTAGTGATCGCGGCCGAGCTGCAGGGACACGGGCGGACGGCCGACATCGAGCGGGAGATGGACCTAGCCACGCTGGCCAGTGACGTGGCCGGGCTGCTCGACCACCTGAACGTGGCCCAGGCGGACGTGCTCGGGTTCAGCCTGGGCGCCGGGGTGGCGCTCGCGCTGACCCTGGCCCACCCGGACCGGGTTGGCCAGCTGATCGCGATGTCGGCCGGCTACACCACCGACGGGTTCCACGAGGAGATCACCGACCCGGCCCGGCACGCGACGTCGACGCGGATGCCGACCATGGCGGACTTCGGCCAGATGCGCGAGGCCTACCTGCGGGTGGCGCCGGATCCGGGCCACTTCGAGGCGTTCGCGGCCAAGTCGTCGCAGGCGGCCAACACGTTCAAGGGCTGGACGCCCGAGGAGCTGGGCGGGATCACGGCGCCGGTGCTGCTGGTGTTCGGCGACCACGACTTCATCACGCTGGAGCACGCGGTGCGGATGCACGCGCTGATCCCCGGCGCGCAGCTCGCGGTGCTGCCCGGGACCACGCACATGGGCGTGCTGCGGCGCACCGACCTGGTCGGGCCGCTGGTTACCGGTTTCCTGCGCTGACCAGCAGGTCCCGGCGGGCGTGCAGCAGGGCCCGGTGGGCCACCACGTCGTCGACCTGATCGGGCTGTTCTGGGCACTCCCCCGCCCCGATGGCCTGGGACAGCTTGCGGCCCGCGTCGGCGGCGTCGATCATCTCGAACACCACCCGCGAGTCCTGGCGGGCGGTCTGCTCGGTTTCGGCGCGCAGGCCGGCGGCCTGGGCCACCCAGGTGTCGCGGATCTGGCCCCCGCGGGCGTGGTCGATGAGCACCGACAGCGCGTGCCAGCGGTCGCCGTAGGCGAAGGTCATGGTCAGCGACTCCTGGCCGCCGCCGACGTCGGCGTAGTGCCAGCACTCGCCGATCCGCGGCGAACCCAGCGCGGCGGCCCAGGGCGGGTCGGTCACGCCCTGGGCGCGGAGCCGGCCGGCGGCCTGTTCGGCGGCGGTGCGCAGGCCGGGTGAGCCGAGCGCGGCCAGCACCCGCAGCAGGGCCAGGGCCTGCGGCGTCGAGGCCGCCTCGGCGGCGGGCACCAGGGACCGGGTCAAGGCCTGCATCAGCGAGACCTGCCCCACGGCGGACGAGGCCAGCGCGCCGATCAGGTCCGAGCCCCACAGCTCCGCGTCCACCGGGTCATCGACCTGGCCCAGGATGCTGGTCGCCTCGCTCAGCACGCCGACGAAGACCTCCTCGACCGACACCGGGGCGAACAGCCTGGCCACGTCGGGTTCGTCCGTGCTCATGCCGTGCAGGATAAGCGCCTCGTCCCGGCCGCGGGTACGCCGCGGCCGGGACGGGGTTCTGCCGGGACGCGGTCCCGGCGGGGTTAGCCCTGCGGCTGGTCGGTGCTGGCGCCGGTCAGCGCGCCGGTCACGTTGCCCAGGTCGCCGGTCAGCGAGCCGAGCGGGAGGTTGCCGGTCACGCCCTGCAGCGCGCCCTGGACCACGTTGGTGGCGCCGGTGCTCGACTGGTCAGTGCTGTCGCTGCTGGATCCGGTCAGGTCCGCGGTCGAGTTCGACGTGCTGGGTGCGGTCCAGGCCGCGTCCGGGCCCCCGGACAGCGCCGGGGCCTGGCTGGTCAGCGAGCTCAGGCCGGGCAGCGCGCTGCTCATCGAAGACAGGCCGGGGATCACGCCGGTGACCGCGCTCAGGCCGGGCAGCGCGCTGGTCATCGTGCCGGTGGCCGGGGCCAAGGTGTTCTGCACCGTGCTGATCTGCAGGGAGGCGCTCTGCGTGGTGGAGTTCGGCGTGCTGGTGCTCGACTCGGTGCAGGACGTGCCGGTCACGCCGGAGACCGCCGAGTTCACCTCGCCGGCCAGCGGGGTGCCGGCCATGTTGCAGATGTCCCCGGTGATCTGCGACCCGGTCAGCTTCTGGGCCACGGTGGTCAGCGGTGAGCTGGCCGCGGTCTGGGCCAGGGCCGGAGCGGCCGCGCCGGCCAGCACGAAGGTCGCCGAGACGACGCCGCCGAGGAAGACTTGCCACTTGTACACGAAAGGCTCCCGTTGAAAGATGTGGATCCGAAGTGGCCGCGATCGGGACACCCACGCGACCGGGCCTGACACCGGCGGGCCGGAGGATGGTCCGGCCCGCGCCCCCGAGATGGTGAACTGAGTCCCGACCTTAGCACTCTGGGTAATCGATAAGTGACTCTTTGAAGTATTGCCTGGTCAAGTGGCGGGTCGCGAGCCGCCGAGGTCAGTCCGTAGGCTTCGTGCATGGCTAACAGCTTCGAGGACCTGGACCTGAGCCGGCTCCGGCAGCGGCGCAGCGAGAAGTGGCAGCTGCATCCGCCGGACGTGCTGCCCGCGTTCGTCGCGGAGATGGACTACGACCTGGCCGAGCCGGTGCGGGCCGCGCTGCGGTCGGCCGTCGGCCGGTCCGACTGCGGGTACGCGATCACCAACGGGCTGGGCGACGCGCTGGCCCGGTTCGCCGCCAAGCGGCACGGCTGGACGGTGGATCCCGGCCGGGTGCACCTGGTGCCCGACGTGATGGCCGGGGTGGAGGCCATCTTGCTGCTCACCACCGAGCCGGGGGACGGCGTGGTCATCAACACGCCGGTCTACCCGCCGTTCTTCGAGCACATCCCCAACGCCGGGCGGCGCGTGGTCGAGGTCCCGCTGGCTCGCACCGAAGGCAGCTGGGAGCTCGACTTCGGCGCGCTGGAGGCGGCCTTCGCCGCCGACGCCCGCGGCTACCTGCTGTGCAGCCCGCACAACCCGACCGGGCGGGTGTGGAGCGCGGCCGACCTGGCCCGCATCGGGTCGCTGGCCGAACGGTACGGGGTGACGGTGATCAGCGACGAGATCCACGCCTCGCTGACCCTGCCCGGCGCCCGGCACACGCCGTTCGTGGCGGCGGGCGACGCGGCGGCCGAATGCGGGGTGACGCTGGCCTCCACGTCCAAGTCGTTCAACGTGGCCGGGCTGAAGGGCGCGGTCGCGGTGGCCGGGTCGGCCCGGATGCAGGCGGTGCTGAGCCGGCTGCCCGCGGCCTGCCAGTACGGGGCCGGGCTGTTCGGCGTGCTGGCCACCGAGGCGGCCTGGACCGCGGGCGACGACTGGCTGGACGCGCTGATCGGGCAGCTGGACCACGTCCGGGCGGAGTTCGGCCGATTGCTCGCGCGGCGGCTGCCGGGCGCCCGGTACGTCCCGCCCGAGGCCAGCTACCTGGCCTGGGTGGACTGCGCCGCGCTGGACCTGGGCCCCGAGCCGGCCGAGGTGTTCCTGCGCCGGGGCCGGGTGGCGCTGAGCCGGGGCCGGAACTTCGGCGCGCCCGGGGACGGCTTCGTCCGGGTCGCGATCGGCACCAGCAGCGCGCTGCTGGCCGAGATCGTGGACCGGATGGCCGCCGCCGTCGCCTAGCCCGGGCCGGGCCGGACTGGGCTGGGCTGGGCCGGCGGCCTCAGGATTCCAGGTAGAGCGGCAGGCGATCCAGGCCGCGCAGGGTGGAACCGGGCGAGCGGTAGACCGGCGGGTCCGCGGGTCCGGCCAGCCGCAGCCCGGGGAACCGGCGCAGCAGCCGGCCGAACAACACCTCGCCTTGCAGGCCGGCCAGGTATGCGCCCAGGCAGTAATGCGGCCCGGCGCCGAAGCTGAGCAAGGAGGCCTTCTCCCGGGTCACGTCGAACGTCTCGGGCTCCTTGATCTGAGCCGGGTCGCGGTTCGCCGCGCCGATCAGGCCGAACACCATGGCTCCTGCGGGCACCTCATGCCCCTCCAGCTCGGCGGGCTGCAGCGCGGTCCGGGCCACCAGCTGGACCGGCGGCTCGTAGCGCAAGATCTCGGCCACCGCTCCGGCAGCGACGCCCGGACCGCGGGGGGTGCCAGGGGGGTCGTCCCCCCGTGGCCAGCACTGCGCGACCAGCCGGGCCTGGAGCGGGTGCTCCAGCAGCAGCTTGGTGCCCAGGCCGACCATGGTCGCGGGCGAGTCGAACCCGGCGCCGAACAGCAGCACGGCCGCGCCGAGCTGCTCGGTCTCGTCGGCCCCGGCGTGGCTGGCGGCCAGCTGGGCCAGCAGGTTGTCATGCCCGGCGCCGGCCCGGCCGGACACGATCACGGCCAGCCGGGCGACCAGCTCTTCCCCGGCCCGGGTCACGTTGGCGTGCTGGTCGGCCAAGGCGAACTGCTCGAACGCGGTCCCGACCTGGCGGGCCAGCCGCCCGAGCCGGATCGCCTCGGTGTCCTCGATGGCCAGCAGCCGGCCCAGCGACAGGGCCGCGAACGGCAGGGCCAGGTGCTCCATCAGGTCGACCGGGCCGGGCCCCCGGGTGGCCAGCCGGTCGATGAGCTGGCCCGCCAGCTGGTCCAGCTCGTCGCGGTACCGGGCGATCTGGGCCGGGGCGAAGTGCCGCGACGCGGCCTGCCGGCGTTCCCGGTGGGCCGGGCCGGCCCGGAACACCATCGAGCGGTACATGTAGCGGGTGAAGGAGTTGTCGCGCCAGCCCGGCTTGAGCAGGTCGAGCTGGTCGTGGGTGGGCGGGCCGAACGCGGGATGGCGCAGCAGCCGGGAGCAGCCGGCGTACGTGCTGACCAGGTAGCCGGACGGCACCCCGGGAAAGCGCACGGGCAGGAAGGGCGCCAGGTCACGGAGCCGGGCGTACAGCGGGTAGGGGTCGGCCAGCGGCCGCGGCCGGATCAGCCGCAGGAAGATCCGCAGGGCTTCTGATTCTTCGGTGCGCCGGTCTCTGCTAGTTCCGGGGGGGACGACCCCCCCGAGCCCCCCCGAGCCTTCGGCGGTCGTCATCACGCTCATCCGGCCACCCCCGCCGGCTCCGGGCGGGCCAGGGCGGCCCAGAAGCGCAGCAGGGCCGTCGCGGTCGGCACGGGCTGCTCCATGTTGGCGCTGTGCGAGGCGCGATCGATGACCACGCGGTCCGCCCCTAGGCGCGCGGCCAGGTCGGCGTACACGTCCGGGGACCACAGCCGGCGATCCCGCTGGCCGTGCACGACCAGGGCGGGCAGGCCGGCCGCGATGAGCTCGGCGGTGCGATCGGGCTCTTCGCCCAGCGATTCGGCCACGCCGGTCACCCAGCGCGGGTTCATCGAGGCCAGCTTGGCCCGCCAGAACTCGCGCATGACCGTGTCGTCGTCGGCCAGCAGCTTGCGGACCAGCGGCCAGAGCACCATGGTGCCGCCGTTGGTGTGCAGCTTGGCCAGCCCGCCGAGCATGGCCCGGTGCTTGCGCTCGCCCATGCTCGGACCGCAGGACAGCAGGGTCAGGCTCCGGGCCAGCGCGGGCTCGGCGAGCACGGCGGCCCGGGCCACGAACCCGCCCAGGCAGTGTCCGATCACGTGGGCCGGGCGGTCTGGCGTGACGGCGTGCATCAGGTCGAGCAGGTCACCGGCCAGCCCGGCCACGGTGTACTCCTGGTCCGGCGCCCCGTCCTCGAGCTGGCCGCGGTAGTCGTAGGCCCAGCCGCGCAGGCCGGCCCGGGCCAGCAGCGCGATCAGCTCCCGGAAGTCCTCCTTGGTCCCGAAGAAGCCGCAGGTCATCATCACGTCGACCGGGTCGGCGACGGTGGGCTGGCCGCACAGCACCGGCACCGGCCCGTGACCGGTCTGGACGACCTGGCGGGTAACCCCGGCGGGCAACGGCAGCGCGATCATGCGGGCACCGCCGTGCGCGCGCCCGCGGTCAGCTGCTCCAGCCAGCTGATCGCCGCGGCACAGCCGTCCTCGGCCCGGACCCGGTCACCGAGCTGGCCGGCCGCGGCCGCGAACCGCGGGTCACCGAGGGCCCGCTCCAGCGCGGCGGCCAGGGCCGGCCCGGTCAGCGCCCGCACCGGCCGGGCGGGCGGGGCCACGCCCAGGCCGGTCATCCGGCGGGCCCAGAAAATCTGGTCTACCCCGAACGGCCAGATGACTTGCGGCCGGCCAGCGGTGACCGCGGCCCCCGTGGTCCCGGCCCCGCCGTGGTGCACCACGGCCCGGACCCGGGGGAACAGCCAGCCGTGCGGGGCCTGCCGGATGACCAGGAAGCGATCCGAGCGCAGCAGGCGGCGCAGGGCCAGGCTGGACGAGGCCACCACCATGCGCAGGTCAGCCCGGCCGGCCGCGGCGATCAGCGCGGCGGCCAGCGGCTCGGGATCGGGGCCGGGCATGCTGCCGAAGCCCAAGTAGACGGCGGGCTGGCCGGCCTCGAGGAATTCGGCCAGCCGGCGCGGCGGGGCCCAGCCCGCCGCACTGGGCAGCGTCCAGTACCCGGTGACGTGCGCGCTGGCCGGCCAGTCGGCGGGCCGCGGCACCACGTGGGCGCTGTAGGCGTGCAGCACCGGCACCGGCGCCCCGTCGGCGGCGCGCAGCGGATCGTGCTGGCCGGGCCGGGGCGGCAGCCACAGCACGTTGCGCCGCCAGCGCTCGATCTCGGCCCGGCACCACGCGCCGGACAGCGCGCGGGCCGCGCGGTAGGACGGCCGGTTCAGCATGCCGGGCACCCGGCGCGGCCAGGCCGCGGACGCGAACTCGCCGGTCGGGACCAGCGCGGGCTGCGGCTGGGCCACCACCGCGGGCACACCGAGGAACTCGGCCAGGTGCTGGCCCAGCGGCAGCACCGGGTGGTGCACGACGACGTCCGCGCCCAGCCCGGCGGCTTCCGTGACGCCGGGCAGGAGGGCGGCCGTGGCCCGGCCCAGGCGCTGGTAGAAGGTCACCAGGTGACGCAGCCCGGCCCGGCCGGCCAGCGCCGTGCCCAGCTGGTCCAGGTCCAGCGCGAGCGGGACGAACGGCACGTCGTAGGCGGCGGCCAGGCCGCCGTACAGGGCGGGCGCGGCGAGCACGGCCTCGTGCCCGTCCGCGCGCAACCGGGAGGCGAGCGCGACGAATGGCTGAACGTCGCCCTGCGATCCCACGGTAAGCAGCAGCGCTCTCATCGTCCGCCTTGAAGTCCGGGGGGAGGTGGATCATCACTAATCGAAGTCAAAGTATTACGGGTAGTGATGATGGCACGGGCGCGAACGCCGAACTTGGCCCGGCGGCCGGCTAACCCCGGGTTAGCGGGCGAAGCAGTCGGCCAGGTGGTCGTTGACGATGCCGCAGGCCTGCATGGTGGCGTACGCGGTGACCGGGCCGGTGAAGGTGAAGCCGTGCCGCTTGAGCTCGGTGCTGAGCGCCTTGGATGCCGCAGTGGTGGCGGGTATGTCGGCCAGGGTGCGCGGCGCGGGGCCGGGCTCGCCCGCGTACTTCCAGACCAGGGCGCTCAGGCCCTCGGGCAGGTCGAGGGCGGCCCGGGAATTGTTCAGCACCGCGTCGATCTTGGCCCGGTTGCGCACGATGCCCGCATCGGCCAGCAGGCGGGCGCGGTCCGCCTCGCCGAACGCCGCGACCGCGGCCGGGTCGAAGCCGGCGAAGGCGGCGCGGAAGTTCTCCCGCTTGCGCAAGATGGTCAGCCAGGACAGCCCGGATTGGAAGGCTTCCAGGCACAGCCGCTCGAAGATCTCGGTGTCGCCGTGCACCGGCCGGCCCCACTCCTGGTCGTGGTAGACCAGGTAGTCCGGGGTGCTCAGGCCCCACGGGCAGCGCAGCTGGCCGTCCGGGCCGGGGACCGGACCGCTGGGCCGGGCGGGCTCGGTCACCAGTTCTGCTCTTCGGTGGCCAGCGCGCTGCCGCCGGGCTGGGTCTGGGTGGCGTCGTCCGGACCGGGCGTATCGGCGGACGGCAGCACCGGGTTGGCCCGCGTGTTCAGCTCCGCCAGGCGCTGCTGGAGGAAGGCGATGGTCACGTCGCGATCCCGGATGGCCTGCGCGATCTTCTCCAGCGCCTCGTCGGTCACGTGCATGTTGTAGCCCCACAGGGCGGTGGGCGGGCGCAGCAGGGCGACGTCGGTGGGGGACACCGGGCCGAGGTCCAGCGGGGCGTGGTCGGCGTGCTCATAGGCCAGTTCGCCGCCGCGACCGGTGGCGACGAAGAACACGCCGACGAGAATGGCGACGGCGACCACGATCATGAGCGCAGGCACATATTCATCGTGCCACGCATCGTGCGTGCTGTCGCATTCGCGCCCAAACCGCGTCCGCGCCCCGGGCAGGAAACCCATGAAAGTGGCAACCATAGGCGGATGGGGACAACGGGTTGGAGCTGGGGCGGGGGGTTGCGCTGGGGCGGGGGTTGCGCTGGGGCGGGGTTGCGCTGGGGCGGGGTTGAACTGACCCGGGTTTCGTGCGCACCTCCTTTTGTGGGAAGGATGATGGCACGATGCCAGGCACCAGGTACGACGCGAGCACGAGGGCCAAGGCGGTCCGGCTGGTCCGCGAGCACGCCGGGGATTACCCGACGCAATGGGCGGCGATCACGGCGGTCTCCGGCAGGCTGGGGATGAGCGCTGAGACGCTGCGCAAGTGGATCCGGCAGGCCGAGGTCGACGAGGGGAAGGCGGCCGGAGTCACCAGCGCTGAATCGGCCGAGATCCGCGAACTGCGCCGGAAAAATCGCGAGCTGGAGCAGACCGTAGAAATTCTCAAGGCGGCGGCGGGTTTTTTCGCGCGGGAGTGCGACCCGCGACAGCGCTGATATGCCGGTTTATCGACGAGGAGAAAGAGGAATTCGGGGTCGCACCGATCTGCCGGGCGCTTTTGGTGCACGGTATCCAGATCGCCCCGCGGACCTACTGGGCGCACCGGGCTGCGGCGCCGGGGAAACGGGAGCTGTGGGATACCGCGGTCACCGAGATCCTGGCCGGGATTTACGAGCCGGATGAGAATGGCCGCCGCCCGCCGGAATCGCTGTATGGCACGGTGAAGATGTGGGCGCACCTGAGGCGGCAGGGCATCCCGGTGGCCAAGTGCACCGTCGAGCGGCTCAAGCGGGCGCACGGCTGGCGGGGCGTCACCCGGGCCCGCCGGGTCCGTACCACCGTGCCGGACCCGGCAGCGGCCCGGGCGCCGGACCTGGTGCGCCGCCAGTTCAAGGCGTCCCGGCCCGGGCAGCTGCACGTGGCGGACTTCACCTACGTGCCGCTGGTAACAGGCCGGTTTGCCTATACGGCATTCGTGATCGACGCATTCGCCGGGCTCATTCCGGGCTGGGAATGCTCGCTGTCGAAGGAGACCGCGTTCGTGGAATCAGCGATACGCCAGGCGACCGGGTACCGGGCCCGGCAAGGAAACCCGATAACCGGCGATGCCATTCATCACTCAGATGCAGGAAGCCAGTATACGAGCGTGCATTTCACCGAGACGCTGATCCTGGCCGGCCTGGCGCCATCGATAGGAACCGTCGGAGACGCGCTCGATAACGCGCTCGCGGAAACCACTATAGGGCTATACAAAACCGAATGTACGCGAGAGGGCTCACCATTCCGCAACGGACCGCTGGAGACCCTGGCGGACGTGGAAGAGATCACCTCACGTTGGGTCCACTGGTACAACACCAGCAGGCTCATGCACCGCCTCGGCCGACGTCCTCCAGCGGAAGCCGAGGCCGAGTACTACCATGCACACAGCCCGGGTCACCCGGCCCAGGGACACACGTAACGAGGCGTGCATGAAACCCGGGTCGCCTCAGGGTTGCGCTGGGGCGGGGTTGCGACTTGAGAGTTAGGGGTGGGGTCCCGGTGGCTCAGGCGGTGTCGGCGTGTCCGGCGTGGGCCTTGCGGATGATCTCGACCACCTCGTGGGGCTCGTCGGCCATGCTGATCAGGCCGAACTCGGCGGGGCCGATGTTGCCCGCGGCCGCCATGGTGTCCTGCAGCCAGGTCAGCAGGCCGGACCAGTAGGCCCGGCCGACCAGCACGATCGGGAACTTGGTGATCTTGCTGGTGGCGACCAGGGTGAGCGCCTCGAACAGCTCGTCCATGGTGCCGAAGCCGCCGGGCAGCACCACGAAGGCCTGAGAGTACTTGATGAAGCAGGTCTTGCGGAC
Source organism: uncultured Actinomycetes bacterium (assembly GCA_963787645.1). Classification (GTDB taxonomy): domain Bacteria; phylum Actinomycetota; class Actinomycetes; order Streptosporangiales; family Streptosporangiaceae; genus Palsa-504. Next base: position 1,043,247 of record CAWBDS010000011.1, read on the forward strand.
GAAGAAGTAGCGGAACTCCAGGCCGACCTCGACGTAATCGTTCAGGCCCATCTCGGTGGACAGCTCGATGCCCAGGCCGACCGACAGGCCGCTGGCCTCGACCGCGCCCTTGTTGGCCGCCTCCATGATGCCCGGCCCGCCGCCGGTGATGATCGCGTAACCGGCCTGGACCAGGCCGGAGGCGATGGCCTCGGCGGTCAGGTACTCGGGGGTGTGGCGCGGGGTGCGGGCCGACCCGAACACCGAGACCGCCGGCCCGAGCTCGGCCAGCAGGCCGAAGCCCTCGACGAACTCGGCCTGGATGCGCAGCACTCGCCAGGGGTCGGCGTGCACCCAGTCGGCCGGGCCCCGCCGGTCCAGCAGCCGCTGGTCGGTGGTGGTCGCCGGGATCTGCTTGCCGCGCAGCGTGACGGGTCCCTGGCGACGGATCCGCCGGTGCGGCTCGGAATTCACGCTCATCGTGTACTAAGAGTAAGGGCCCAGGTCAGCCGTTGATGCCGTGGTCGCGCAGGATGGCGTTCAGGGCCGCCTTGTCGTGCCGCTGGCCGGACGGCAGCCGCTTGAGCACCAGCACGCAGGGCATGCCGAACGTGCCGCCGGGAAAGGCCCGCGGCCGGGTGCCGCTCACGCACACCGACCAGGCGGGCGCCTCGCCGCGGGGCAGTTCGGCGCCGGTCTCGGTGTCGATGACGTGCGTGGTCGGGCCGAGCAGGGTACCGGGGCCGAGCACGGCCCCGGTGCGGACCCGCGCGCCCTCCACCACCATGGCCCGCGAGCCGATCATCACCTCGTCCTCGATCACCACCGGCACCGCGTTCGGCGGCTCGAGCACGCCGCCGATCCCGGCGCCGCCGGACAGATGGACGTTCTTGCCGATCTGGGCGCCCGAGCCCACCGTGGCCCAGGTGTCGACCATGGTGCCGGAATCCACGTAGGCGCCGATGTTGACGAACGACGGCATCAGCACCGCGCCCGGCGCGACGTACGCGCCCCAGCGGACGATGGCCCCGGGCAGCGCGCGCACCCCGTCCAGCCGGGTGGTCAGCGGCACCCGGTCGTCGTAGCGGAAGTCGCCCACCTGGGACCGGGCCATGGGCAGGACCCGGAAGGCGAGCAGGATGGCCCGCTTGGCCCGCTCGTCGACCAGCACCTGGCCGGTGGCCGGGTCGATGGCGGCCACCCGGGCCTGGCCCGCGTCGATCGCGTCCACCGCGCCGACCACCGCGGCGCGGGCCTGCTCGTCGGCCGGGGTCAGCTCGGTGCGATGCTCCCACAACTCGTCGATGATCTCGGGGAGGGGGGAGGCCTGCACGGTGCTCATGTTGGGCCAGCTTAGTAGTCACCGTTTAGCGGTACGGTCTGATGGTGTGCCGCCCCCTTCCCGCCGGCTGCGGGCCGTTTCCGTCGTCGGGTCCGTGCTGGTGCTGCTGGCGGCGGCGGTCGGCTACATCGTGTTCGGGGCCCCGCGGCATAGCGTTAATCCCCCGGCTCCGCCACCGCCGCCCGGCTGCCAGGCCGGCTCCGGGAACGTCTCCATCCCGCTGGCCACCAGCCAGGCCGGCATCGCGGCCACCATCGCGGGCATCGCGGCCCGGCACGGGCTGCCCCGCCGCGCGGTGACCATCGCGCTGGCCGCCGCGCTGCAGGAATCTCAGCTGCAGAACCTGGACTACGGCGACCGGGACTCGGTCGGGGTGTTCCAGCAGCGCCCGTCGCAGGGCTGGGGCACCACCGCCGAGCTGGAGGACCCGGTCTACGCCACGACCAAGTTCTTCGCCGCGCTGGTCCAGGTGCCGGGCTACACCAAGATGCCGGTCGACCAGGCGGCCCAGGACGTCCAGCACAGCGCCGACGGGCAGGCCTATGAGCAGTGGGTGGGGATCGCCACCCAGCTGGCCGGCTACTTCACCGGCGCCTCGCCGGGCGGGGTGTCCTGCTGGTACACCCCGGGCGGCCAAGGGGTCCAGGCCGACCTGGCCGGGGCGGAGAAGCAGCTGACCGGGACGTTCGGCCCGGCAGGCTCGGACGCAGTGCTGGTGCGAGTGACCACGGACCGTTCGGTAAAAAAGAAAAAGATCACCCGGGACGCGGTCGTGCGGGTGCAGCGGGCCGGGGCCTGGACGGTGGCCAACTGGCTGGTGGCCTACGCCCAGCAGTACGGCATCAGCCAGATCCGGTATGCCGGCTACGTGTGGAACGCGGCTAATGGCAGTATGGGCTGGCAGCGGGCCAGCAAGACCGCGAGCCCGGTGCCGCGGGGCAGTATTGTCGCGGCCTAGGGAACGGCACCGCCTCGGCATCAGCCCGGTAGCCGCCGTACTGTTAGCAGCAGGGATCAGAACCACGAAGGAGCTCACCCGTGACCTACATCATCGCGCAGCCCTGCGTTGATGTGCTTGACCGAGCATGCATCGAAGAATGCCCAGTGGACTGCATCTACGAGGGCGAACGCATGCTGTACATCCACCCTGACGAGTGCGTGGACTGCGGTGCGTGCGAGCCCGTCTGCCCGGTCGAGGCCATCTACTACGAGGACGACGTACCGGAGCAGTGGAAGGAGTACTACAAGGTCAACGTGGACTTCTTCGCTGACCTGGGCTCCCCCGGCGGTGCCTCGAAGGCCGGCAAGATCGGCCATGACCACCCGGTCGTAGCGGCGCTGCCCCCGCAAGCCGAGGAGTGACCCTCGCCGGCCGGCTGCCCGCGTACACCTGGGACCGGATCGCGCCGCTCCAGGAGAAGGCCCGGCTGCACCCGGACGGCGCGGTCGACCTGTCCATGGGCACGCCGGTCGATCCGGTGCCTTCGGTGGTTCGTGCCGCGCTGGCCGAGGCCTCGGACGCGCCGGGGTACCCGCCGACCCGGGGGGCTGCTGGTCTGCGTGCTTCGGCCGCGGGCTGGCTGGAGCGGTCGCTGTCGGTGACCGTGTCACCCGACGACGTGCTGCCGGTCATCGGGACCAAGGAGTTCATCGCCTGGCTGCCGGTCATGCTCGGGCTCGGGCCGGGCGACGTGATGGTGTACCCGGAGCTGGCCTACCCGACCTACGAGATCGGGGCGCGGCTTTGCGGTGCTACGGCGGTCGCCGCCGACAGCTTGCTGTCCGCTGGCCCGGCGCGGGTGCGGCTGGTGTGGGTGAACTCGCCGTCGAACCCGACCGGGCGGGTGCTGCCGGTGTCCCACCTGCGCAAGGTGGTGGCCTGGGCCCGCGAGCGCGGCGCGGTGGTGGCCTCCGACGAGTGCTACATCGGCCTGGGCTGGGACGTTCCGCCGGTCTCGGTGCTGCATCCGTCGGTGTGCGACGGGTTGTACGAGGGGCTGCTGGCGGTGCACTCGCTGTCCAAGCGGTCCAACCTGGCCGGGTACCGGGCCGGGTTCGTGACCGGCGATCCGTCGCTGGTTTCCGCGCTGCTGGCGATCCGCAAGCAGGCCGGGATGATCGTGCCGGCGCCGGTGCAGGCGGCGATGACCGCGGCGCTGGGCGACGATGAGCACGCGGTGGTGCAGCGAGAGCGGTACCGGGCCCGGCGTTCGGTCCTGTGGGAGGCGTTCAGCGCGGCCGGGTGGTCGGTGGAGCACTCCGAGGCGGGGTTGTACCTGTGGCTGACGCATCCTGGTTATGACGGCTGGGCGGCGGCGGAGCTGCTGGCCGCTGAGTGCGGGATCCTGGTCACGCCGGGGTCGGTGTACGGGGCGGCCGGGGCACGGTACGTGCGGGCGGCGCTGACCGCGACTGACGAGCGGATGGCGGCCGCGGCGGCGCGGCTGGCGGCGTTGCGGCGCTGACGCGCGCTGGCAGCGCGGCGGCGCTGAAGTGGCTCCTCGGGTAACGGGGCCACGTGCACTAGGGGCGTTCGGGCAGAATACGAGGAATGTTTCGCCGACGTGCTCCTCGACACGGCTTCACCACCACGGTGCCTAGCCCGCGGCCGTCACCGGCTGGTCACGAGCCTGGCCCGGCGGCCGCATCCGGGGCAGCTGCTGGTTCTGGGGCGGCCGGGGCGGAGCGGGATCCGGGCGGGCCGCCGCCGCCGGGGGTGGACGTGAGCGTGGCGCACCCGGCGCGGGTGTGGAACTACTGGCTGGGCGGGCGGGACTACTTCGCCGCCGACCGGGTGGCGGGTGAGCAGCTCGACCGGGAGTTCCCGCACCTGGCCCAGACCGCGCGGGCCGAGCGGGCCTTCCTGGTCCGGGCGGTGCGGTTCCTGGCCGGGCCGGCCAAAATCCGGCAGTTCCTCGACGTCGGCGCGGGCCTGCCGGCCGGGGGGAACACGCACGAGATCGCGCAGCGGATCTCGGCCGACACCGGGATCGTCTACGTGGACCACGACCCGGCCGTGCTGCACCACGCCCAGGTGCTGCTGCGGACCCCGACGCTGGCCAGCACCCCCGAGGGCACGGTCAGCTACGTGGACGCGGACCTGCGGGACGTGACCACGGTGCTGGCCGGCTCGGCGGGCACGCTGGACCTGGAGCGGCCGGTGGCGCTGATGATGCTCGGCGTGCTGGGCCACATCGAAGACCACGGGGCGGCCCGGTCGATCACCAGCCAGCTGCTGGACGCGCTGCCGCCGGGCAGCTACCTGGCCATCGCCGACGGCGTGGCCGGGTCCGGGCCGGCCGACGAGGCGCAGTGGCGGTACAACGCCGCCGCGCCGGTGCCCTATCACCTGCGGCGGCCCGATGAGCTGGCCAGCTTCTTCGACGGGCTGGACCTGATCGATCCGGGCGTGGTGCCGTGCCCGCGGTGGAAGCCGGACACGTCCGGCGGCGCCGGGGCGGCCGACGAAGCGTTCGCCTGCTGCGGAGTGGCCCGCAAGCGCTGACCTTCCGGCTCCCACCGAAATGCGCAAGGAATCGATGTTGTGGCCGGGTTTTACGCAATGATTCTGCGCCGACACGCATGATCGGCGGATGTCTTCCCGCCAGATCAGCCCCTACCCTGGGCCAGAGAGGCTCAGAGAGGGAGGCCATCGTGACCGAGATCATGAGCGGGAACGCGACCGAGCTGATGCGGCTGAGCCAGGAGCACGCCGCGCACAACTATCACCCGCTGCCGGTGGTCATCGACGAGGCCGAGGGCGCCTGGGTGACCGACGTCGAGGGCCGCCGCTACCTGGACATGCTGGCCGCGTACTCGGCGCTGAACTTCGGCCACCGCCACCCGCGGCTGATCGCCGCGACGATGAGCCAGCTCGAGCGGCTCACGCTGGTCAGCCGGGCGTTCGACCACGATCAGTTCGGGCCGTTCTGCGCCGAGCTGGCCGAGCTGGCCGGCATGGACGTGGTGCTGCCCATGAACACCGGGGCCGAGGCGGTCGAGACCGCGATCAAGGTGTCCCGCAAGTGGGGGTACCGGGTCAAGGGCGTGCCCGCCGACCAGGCGGTGATCATCGCGTTCGACGGGAACTTCCACGGCCGCACCACCACCATCGTCAGCTTCTCCACCGACCCGGACGCGCGGGACGACTTCGGGCCGTACACGCCGGGCTTCCGCGTCGTCCCCTACGGCGACCTGGACGCGGTCCGGGCCGCCATGGACGACCGGGTCGTCGCGGTGCTGGTCGAGCCGATCCAGGGCGAGGCCGGGGTGATCGTGCCGCCGCCCGGCTTCCTGGCCGGGCTGCGCGAGCTGTGCACCGCGCAGAACGTCCTGATGATCGCGGATGAGATCCAGTCCGGGCTGGGCCGGACCGGGTTCACCTTCGCGTGCGCGGCCGAAGGCGTGGTCCCAGACGCGTACCTGCTGGGCAAGGCGCTGGGCGGCGGCATCGTGCCGGTGTCGGCGATGGTGTCCAACTGGCCGGTGCTGGGCGTCCTGCAGCCCGGGCAGCACGGGTCCACGTTCGGCGGGAACGCGCTGGCCTGCGCGGTCGGCCGCGAGGTGGTGGCCATGCTGGCCACCGGGGAGTACCAGGCCCGGGCGGCCACGCTGGGCGAGCACATGCACGCGCGGCTGGCCGCACTGCCCCGCGACGCGGTGCGCTCCGTGCGCGGGCGCGGGCTTTGGGCCGGGGTCGAGTTCGCCGCGCTGCCCGGCCGCGTGGTGTGCGAGCGGCTGGCCGCGGCCGGCGTGCTGGCCAAGGAGACGCATGGCAACGTGATCCGGCTGGCGCCGCCGCTGGTGATCAGCGAAGCCGACTTGGACTGGGGGCTTGACCGCATCGAGGAGATCGCGCTGAACTAGCCGCATGCGGCAACCTGACGAGTTGCGTCGCGCTGGCTTAACCGGGGTCCGCTGAGGCGGCGGTAGGCGCCGGAGTAGTGCACTAGCGGGCCGCGGTCCGCGGGATCGGCCGGGCCCGCGACGGCCTGCACCTGGCCGACCACGATGCTGTGGTCGCCCGCGTCGTGCACCGCGGTGGTGCGGCACTCCAGGACGGCCAGCGCGTCGTCGAGCAGCGGCGCGCCGGTTGCCGGGCCGCCATGATGGGGCACGCCCTCCAGCTGCCCGTCCAGCGGGCGGCCCCGCAGGGCCAGCCAGCCCGCGGTCTTCTCGTCGTCCTCGGCCAGGACGGACACCGCCCAGGAGCCTTCGGCCAGCACCGCGTCGTGGAACCGGGCGATCTTCTCCGCGCAGAACAGCACCAGCGGCGGGTCCAGCGACACCGAGGTGAACGCGCTGACCGTCATGGCGTGGCCGGCCGGGGTGGTGACCACCACGATGCCACTCGCGAACTGGCCCGCGGCCCGCCGGAACGAGGCGTGATCGACCTCGCTCAACGGGGCCGCTTCCCGGCCCGGACCCAGGCGCCGAAGGCCAGCGCGATCCCGGCCAGGCAGGCCACCGTGCCGCCGTACAGGTACCACTTGCCCGGGGTGGTGTTGGTAATGATCACGCTGCCGCCCGAATCCGGCATGGACAAGATGAACGAGGTGAGGATCCAGCCCAGCGCGGGCCAGAACGCGCCGTTGATCGAGCGCATGGCCCAGCCGCCGAGCACGCAGGTGGCCAGCAGCACCACGCAGAACGCGATGGCCCCGAGCGGCGCGTCGCGGCCGTACTGGAAGCTGCCGATCAGGCCCTGCACCGCGCCGGCCAGGAACAGGGCAGCGTACGCGGCCGCAGTGAGCAGCACCCCGGTCCCCTTCCCGCGCGTGGCGATGTTCATGTGGCCAGGTTAACGGGCAAACAGGTCATCTTCGAGGTCGCCTGGGCCGGACAGCAGGGTGAAGTACTCGGTACCGCTGGCCGGGCGGCGCACGCCGTCGGACAGCGCGAAGTACGGCGGGTCCACGGTGATCTGGGTGGCGTGCGCGCGCATCGCGGCCAGCTTGCGGTCGAAGTACGCCTCGGCGTCGATCACGGTGGTGCTCTCCTCGGACCCGAGCGCCGCGGTGGCGTAGAACTTGGCCGGCGCGTCCGGGCCGGCCAGCTCGCAGGCGCGCCAGGCCACCCGGTGGGCCTGGATGTGATCGGGGTGGCCGTAGGCGCCGTCGGCGTCGTAGGTGACCAGGACCTGCGGGCGGACCTCGCCGATCACGTCGAGCAGGGCCTGGGCCGCCTGGTCCACGTCGGCCCGCCAGAAGCAGCGGGGATCCTGGTTGCCCGGCGTGCCCATCATGCCGGAGTCGCGCCACCGGCCCGGACCGCCGAGGAACCGGTGATCGGTGACGCCCAGCGCGGCGCACGCCGCGGCTAGCTCGCCGATCCGGTACTCCCCCAGCTCGTCCTGTTTCTCCGCGGCCAGGTAGGCCAGCGACGGCGGGATGATCTCGCCCAGCTCGCCGAGCGTGCAGGTGACCAGCGTGACCTGGGCACCCTGCGCCGCGTACCGGGCCATGGTGGCGCCGGTATAGATCGACTCGTCGTCTGGATGCGCGTGAACCAGCAGCAGGCGGCGGTCGGGCGAAGTCATATCGAAGAGCCTAACTGGCTAGATTTCATCTCATGACCGAGAGCTTCCCCCGGCAAGAGGCCCGGACCAGGCGGTTCAGCCTGGGCGTGCCGCGCGCGTTCCGCGTCGCCCCCGACGGCGACCGGGTCGTCTTCCTGCGCACCAAGGGCGGTGCCGACCCGGTGACTTGCCTGTGGGTGCTGGACCTCGACGAGGGCCGGGAACGGCTGGTGGCCGACCCGCGCACGCTGGGTGCCGACCAGGAGGACCTGCCGCCGCAGGAGCGGGCCCGGCGGGAGCGGGTCCGGGAGCACGCGGGCGGGATCGTGGCCTACGCCACCGACCGGGCGGTGACGATGGCCACCTTCGCCCTGTCCGGCCACGTCTACGCGGTGTCGCTAACCACGGGACCGCTAACCACGGGACCGCTAACCACGGGACCGCTAACCACGGGGCCGCTGACCGGCGACGGGCCGGCCTACCAGGTGCCGACGCGGACCCCGGCGCTGGATCCGCGGCCCGATCCGGCCGGGCGGTGGCTGGCCTACGTGTGCGAGGGGGCGCTGCGGGTGGCGAGCCTGGCCGGCGGGGCCGAGAGTACCGGCGGGGCGGGCGGGGCCGGCGGGGCCGACGGGGACCGGGCGGTGGCCGATCCGGCGGGTGCGCCCGGGGTGACGTTCGGGCTGCCGGAATTCGTCGCGGCCGAGGAGATGGACCGGCACCGCGGCTACTGGTGGGCTCCGGACGGCTCTGCGCTGCTGGTCGCGCGGGTGGACGAGACCCCGGTCAACCGGTGGCACATCGCCGATCCCGCGCATCCGGACCGCCCGCCCGCCGAGGTGGCCTATCCCGCGGCCGGCACCCCGAACGCCGAGGTGTCCCTGCTGCTGGCCCGCCTGGACGGGACCACGGTGCCGGTCCAGGTCGACTGGGCGGCCTTCCCGTACCTGGTCAGCGCCGGGTGGCAGGAGGACCACCAGCCGCTGGTGGTGGTGCAGAGCCGGGACCAGCGGGCCATGCGGATCCTCGGCGTGGACGTCGGCACCGGCGCCACCACCGTGCTGCACCAGGACACCGACCCGGTGTGGCTGGAGATCGTCCCGGGCGTGCCGGCCTGGACCGGCGACGGCCGGATCGTGTGGACCCAGGACGAGGCGGACACCCGGCGCCTGGTGCTGCTCGGCCCGGATGGTTCCGCGGAGCCGGTCACCGACCCCGGCCTGCAGGTCCGCGGGGTGCTGGACGTGGACGGGGATACGGTACTGTTCCAGGCCTCCACCGCTCGCGACCCGGCCGAGATCGGCCTGTGGACCTACCAGCCGTCCGGCCCGCGCCGCGTCTGGCCCGGCAGTGCTGGCCAAGGAGGGGCGGTCGTGGCGGGCACCCGCGCGGGCGCCACCACGGTCATCTCGCACCGGGACCTGAACACCGACGGCGTGACCGTCCGGGTCGACCGGCCCGGATCCGGGCCGGAGGTGGCCATCGCGTCGCGGGCCGAATCGCCGGCCCAGCCCGCGCCGCGTCCGCTGCTGTTGCGGGCCGGGCCGCGCGAGATCCAGGCCGCGGTGCTGTTCCCGTCCTGGCATCAGACCGGAAGCGCTCGGCTGCCGGTGCTGCTCGACCCGTACGGCGGCCCGCACGCCCAGCGGGTGCTCCGGGCCCGCGGCGCTTACCTGGTCCCGCAGTGGTTCGCCGAGCAGGGGTTCGCGGTGGTGATCGCGGACGGCCGCGGCACCCCGGGCCGCGGGCAGGCCTGGGAACGCGCGGTGGCCGGTGACCTGGCCGGACCGGTGCTGGACGACCAGGTGGAGGCGCTGGCCGTGGCGGCGGACCAGTTCGGCGACCTGGATACGGGCCGGGTGGCGATCCGCGGCTGGTCGTTCGGCGGGTATCTGGCCGCGCTGGCCGTGCTGCGCCGTCCCGACGTGTTCCGGGCGGCGATCGCGGGCGCGCCGGTCACCGACTGGCACCTGTACGACACCCATTACACCGAGCGTTACCTGGGCCTGCCGGGCGCCAACGCGCAGGCCTACGACCGGTCCTCGCTGATTTCTTGGGCCGAACGGGCCGTGGTTTCCCCGCGTCCCCTCATGCTGATCCACGGCCTGGCCGACGACAACGTGGTGGTGGCCCACACCCTGCGGCTGTCCGGCGCGCTGCTGGCCGCCGGGTACCCGCACGAGGTGCTGCCGCTGACCGGGATCACCCACATGGCCTCGCAGGAGACGGTGGCGGAGAACCTCCTGCTGCTGCAGCTGGATTTCCTGCGCCGGGCGCTGGGTGTAGTCAGCGTCACATAGCACGATGAGGTCTCGGTCACTGCATCAGTGCGCGGACTGGAATAAGTTCTTGGGCAGCACCCACGCCCGGATGGTTTGGCGGTGCGTGGCGTTACGCTTACGCTCGAAGCAGCGAGGACGCTGAACAAGAATGACACAGGCACCGGAAGCCCCGGACAGAACCAGGGCGCAGATCTCCGCACCCACCTTTCGCACCGACCCCTGGTGGAAGACGCCAGGCGTGGTGGCCGCCGGCCTGACGGCCTGGCTGATCTATGCCGGGGTCCGGGTGTTCATGGGCCACTGGTACTACGTGCAGTCGGACCACTACCTGACCCCGTTCTACTCACCGTGTGTCAGCGGCGAGTGCGTGCCCGGCTCGAGCACCCTGGGCCAGTGGATCCCGGCCGTGCCGCCGATCATCCCCTACGCGTTCGTGTCGCTGGTGTTCGTGCTCGGCTTCCGGCTGACCTGCTACTACTACCGGGGCGCCTACTACCGGGCGTTCTGGCGGGCGCCAGCCGCCTGCGCGGTGCGCGAGCCGCACGCCAAGTACACCGGCGAGACGCGGGTTCCGCTGATCGCGCAGAACCTGCACCGCTACACCTGGTACGCGGCGCTGTTCGTCGCGATCCTGCTCAGCTACGACGTGGCGCAGGCGTTCCGCGGGCCGCACGGGGACTTCGGCTTCGGCATCGGGTCGCTGATCCTGCTGGCCAACGTGATCCTGCTGTGGGGCTACACGCTGGGCTGCCACTCCTGCCGGCACATCACCGGCGGGCGGCTGAAGAACTTCTCCAAGCACCCGGTCCGGTACTGGGCCTGGACGAAGGTCTCCTGGCTGAACGCCCGGCACCTGCAGTTCGCCTGGATCACCCTGGGCACGCTGCTGCTGAGCGATCTGTACATCATGCTGGTGGCCAGCGGCGCCTTCGCTGATCCGCGAATCTTCAATTAGAGGGACCGTTATGGACGAGCTCGACCGTTACTCCTACGACGTCGTGGTGGTCGGCGCGGGCGGCTCGGGGCTGCGCGCGGCGATCGAGGCGCGGCTTCGGGGACACCGGACCGCGATCATCTCCAAGTCCCTGTTCGGCAAGGCGCACACGGTCATGGCCGAGGGCGGCTGCGCCGCGGCCATGGGCAACATGAACCCGAACGACAACTGGCAGGTCCACTTCCGCGACACCATGCGCGGCGGCAAGTTCCTGAACAACTGGCGGATGGCCGAGCTGCACGCCAAGGAGGCCCCGGACCGGGTTCTGGGAGCTCGAGGCCTGGGGCGCGGTGTTCGACCGGACCAAGGACGGCAAGATCAGCCAGCGGAACTTCGGCGGGCACGAGTACCCGCGGCTGGCCCACGTGGGCGACCGCACCGGGCTGGAGATGATCCGCAGCCTGCAGCAGAAGGTCGTCGCGATGCAGCAGGCCGACGCGGTGGAGTTCGGCGACCCCGAGGCGATGATCCGGGTGTTCGCCGAGACCACGATCACCGATCTGCTGCTGGAAGACAGTTACCCGGCGCGGATCGCGGGGGCGTTCGGCTACTTCCGGGACACCGGCCGGTTCGTGACCTTCGAGGCGCCCGCGGTGGTGCTGGCCACCGGCGGCATCGGCAAGACCTACAAGGTGACCTCGAACTCCTGGGAGTACACCGGCGACGGGCACGCGCTGGCCCTGCGGGCCGGGGCCAAGCTGCTCAACATGGAGTTCGTGCAGCTGCACCCGACCGGCATGGTGTGGCCGCCGTCGGTCCGCGGGCTGCTGGTCACCGAGTCGGTGCGCGGCGACGGCGGCATCCTGCGCAACTCCGAGGGCCAGCGGTTCATGTTCAACTACGTGCCCGACGTGTTCCGGGCCCAGTACGCGCAGACCGAGGAAGAGGCCGACCGCTGGTACGACGACCCGGACCACAACCGGCGTCCGCCCGAGCTGCTGCCCCGCGACGAGGTGGCCCGGTCGATCAACTCCGAGATCAAGGCGGGCCGCGGATCGCCGCACGGCGGGGTGTTCCTGGATATCGCGTCCCGGCGGCCGGCGGAGTACATCTTGCAGCGGCTGCCGTCGATGTATCACCAGTTCAAGGAGCTGGCCGACGTCGACATCACCAAGGAGCCGATGGAGATCGGCCCGACCTGCCACTACGTGATGGGCGGGGTCGAGGTGGACCCGGACACCGGGGCCGCCTCGGTGCCCGGGCTGTTCGCGGTGGGCGAGGTGTCGGGCGGCATGCACGGCTCGAACCGGCTGGGCGGCAACTCGCTGTCCGACCTGCTGGTGTTCGGCCGGCGGGCCGGACTGGGCGCGGCCGAGTACGTGGCCACGCTGTCCTCGCGGCCGGACGTGCCCGCCGGCGACGTCGCCGCCGCCGCGGCGGTGGCGCTGGAGCCGCTGGAGCGCGGCGAGGGCGAGAGCCCGTACGCCGTCCACGGCGAGCTGCAGGTGATCATGAGCGACCTGGTCGGGCTCATCCGCCGCGAGTCCGAGCTGAAGACCGCGCTGGTCGAGCTGGACAAGCTGCGTACCCGGGCGGCGAAGGTCGCCGCGCCCGGCGGCCGGGCCTACAACCCCGGCTGGCACCTGTCCCTGGACCTGCGGAACATGCTCGAAGTGGCCGAGTGCGTGGCGCAGGCCGCGCTGGAGCGCCAGGAGTCGCGCGGCGGGCACACCCGGGAGGACTACCCGGCCATGTCACCGGAGTGGCGCAAGGTGAACCTGATCTGCTCGCTGGACGCCGACGGCGACGTGACGCTCAAGCGGCAGCCGATGGTGGCCATGCGGACCGACCTGCTCGAGCTGTTCGACGTGAGCGAGCTGCACAAGTACATGACCGACGAGGAACTGGCGGGCCTTCCTGCTGCGGTAGAGCCCGGTGCCGATGTCGCTGCTGAGGAGCACTGATGGCGGGTTACCAGGCTGCGCTGCGGGTCTGGCGCGGGGACGCGGGCGCCGGGGACCTGGCCGACTACCAGGTCGAGGTCAACGAGGGCGAGGTTGTGCTGGACGTGCTGCACCGGCTGCAGGCGAGCCAGGCCAACGACCTGGCCATCCGGTGGAACTGCAAGGCCGGCAAGTGCGGGTCGTGCTCGATGGAGATCAACGGGCGGCCCCGGCTGGCCTGCATGACCCGGATGTCGACCTTCGAGCCCACCGAGACGCTGACCATCACCCCGCTGCGGACCTTCCCGGTGGTCCGGGACCTGGTCACCGACGTGTCGTTCAACTACGCCAAGGCGCGGGAGATCCCGTCGTTCACCCCGGACCCGTCGGTCAAGCCCGGCGAGTTCCGGATGCAGCAGGTCGACGTGAACCGGTCACAGGAATTCCGCAAGTGCATCGAGTGCTTCCTGTGCCAGAACATCTGCCACGTGATCCGCGACCACCCGGAGAACGAGCGGCCATTCGCCGGCCCGCGGTTCCTGATGCGGATCGCCGAGCTCGAGATGCACCCGGCCGACACCGCCGACCGGCGGGAGATCGCCCAGGACGACTTCGGCCTGGGGTACTGCAACATCACCAAGTGCTGCACCGAGGTCTGCCCCGAGCACATCAAGATCACCGACAACGCGCTGATCCCCATGAAGGAGCGCGTGGTCGGGCGCAAGTTCGACCCGCTGGTCTGGCTGGGCGACAAGATCGGCCGCCGCACCCCCAAGGACACCCCGGCGGTCCCCAACACCAAGCAGTCCGAGCCCGCCGACGTGTAACCGGGCCCGCGTCGCGGCGTCGCGGCGTCGCGGCGTCCCGGCGCTAGCGGTGCCCCGGCGCTAGCGGTGCCCCGGCGCTAGCGGCGTCCCGGCGCTAGCGTGGTGGATTCCGGAATCCACCCCCATAGAGTGTGGTGGAACCCGGGATTCACCCCGTGTGGCATGGGCGCGAGCTACATGAAGACAGTATGAAACCGGGCGAGGCGGACTTTGGGCCCGGCTACCATGACTCGTGGCTGGGGGGCCGCTGAACCCCGGGTTGGCATGAACGTGTCCGTGGAGCCCGCACCACTGGTCGTTCGGGATAAATGGTTTAAAACCGTGGGAGCGAAGGGCTGGCATGTCGCATCTGACGTTCGCAGAAGCCGGAGTCGTCGGGCTGCTGCAGGGAATTACCGAACTCTTCCCCATCTCCAGCCTGGGCCACGCCGTGCTCATCCCGGCGATCGTCGGCGGCCAGTGGGCCCAGGACCTGGACGTGTCCAAGTCCGAGTCGCCCTACCTGGCCTACATCGTCGGGCTGCACGTCGCGACGGCGCTGGCCATGATCGTGTTCTTCTGGCGGGACTGGATCCGGATCATCGGGGCGTTCTTCGCCTCGCTCCGGCATTTCCTCGCCCCCGAGCCGGGCACCAGGCGGTTCGCGCCGCAGGGGACCGACCAGACGCTGGCCTGGATGATCATCGTGGCCACGATCCCGGTCGGCCTGGCCGGGCTGCTGCTCGAGCACACGTTCCGCACAGTGTTCAGCAAGCCGATCCTCACGTCGTGCTTCCTGTTCGTGAACGGGCTGATCCTGATCGCCGGCGAGGCGCGGCGGCGGCGCGGCGCGGCTGCCGAAGCGCTGCAGGCGGAGGCCGATCAGCAGCAGCTGATCGCGGAGCGGCAGACGGCTTCGGTGGCCGCGGGAGGACGCGGTGCGGTCAGCGGTGGCCGGCACTCGTCCGGGCAGCGGGCGCTCAAACAGGAGCAGGCGGGCCTGGCGGTGGCCGCCGACCAAAGGCTGACCGGACTCGGCTACCTCACCGCCTTCTTCCTCGGGGCGGTGCAGATCCTGGCGCTGATGCCGGGCATCAGCCGGGACGGCATCGTCATGGTCACCGGCATGTTCCGCGGGCTGTCCCGGCAAGACGCGGCGCGGTTCTCGTTCCTGCTCTCGGCCCCGGTCATCTTGGCGGCCGGCGCGCTGAAGGTCAAGGACCTGACCGGTCCGCTGGGAGACGGGATCCGCGGCCAGGTGCTGTTCGGCAGCGTGCTGTCCTTTATCGGCGCCTACCTCGCGCTGCGGTTCCTGGTCCGCTACCTGAGCAATTCCTCGCGGACGCTGACGCCGTTCGCGATCTACTGCCTGGCGGCCGGCCTGGGCTGCCTGATCTACCTGTCCGTACGGTAGGGCCGGGTTACTGGCGGTCAGCCAGTGGGCAATGAGGGTGCAGCGGCGGAAACCGTCTGGTTGACGTTAGCGTTGGCCCAGGGACGGGTGAATCCGATGGGGTCCCGGTTGGTGTAGGTGGCCACGCGGATCGGGAAGCCGGTCGCGTAGGCCTCGACCATCTTGCCGCCCCCGATGACCAGGCCCACGTGGCCGGGCGAGGTCGGGGTGCCGTCGGCGCCCGCGAAGAACACCAGGTCGCCGGGCTGGGCCTGGGAGGCCGGGATGCGCTGCTCGGTGGTCCACTGCTGCTCCGAGGTCCGTTCGATGTTGACCCCGGCAGACCGGTAGGCCATCATGACCAGGCCCGAGCAGTCGAAGGCATCCGGGCCGGTACCGCCGAACAGGTACGGCTTGCCGAGCTGCTGCTCGGCGAAGGCGATGGCGGTAGCCACGACCTGGTTCGGCGCGCTGATCGCGGGCACGCCGCCGGCCACGCCCCCGGCCGTGCCGGTGCAGCCGGCCGCGTCGCTGCCCGAGGGCAGCTGCGCCGAGACCACCGAGAAGTTGCCGCCCGCGTAGGTGCTGGCGTAATAGAGCACGCTTTGTACGTAGGACTGCAGGTGGTTGTAGGCGAAGATGGCCCCGGCCGGGTTGGTCTGGACCTGGAACTCCAGCAGGTACTTGGCCGCGCCGGCGATCGCGTCCGCCGGGTCGTAGACGCTCGCGGTGGGCCCGCCGTCCTCGTCGGTGGCCACGCCGCTGACCACCTGGCCGGCCGGATGGACCGGCGCGCCGCCCCAGACGTTCCCGGCCGCCCCGCCGATGCCGATCTGCATCGGGCCGGCCGCGCCGAACGCGTTGGCCCCGCTGTGCACGCCGGGCAGCAGGGTCCGGCCGTTGTCGCTCTCCACGGTGCCGATCCCGGCCAGGATCGTCCACGGCACGCCGTACTGCTGGCCGACCTTCTTGTACCAGAACAGGTAGTCGGCCGGGATCGTCTTGGCCTTCGCGCCGGCGGTGGGCTGGCCGACGGCCCCGGTCTGCTGGCCAGAACAGCCCGCGCCCGCGGCGAAGAACAGGTTGGTGCCGACCAGGACCGGCACGGCCAGCAGGCCGAGCAGCAGCAGGCCGACGCCGCCGATGATGATCGCGATCAGGATGCGGTGCTGTTTAGCGGGAGGTGGTCCTGGGGCCTGTTGGCGCTCGGGCGCAAACAGGAGCCTGCTCGTCATTGATTACCCGCGGATTCCAATTCGATGTCGCTGACTTGCCAATTGCCGCCGGAGCCGGTCACGGTGACCGCGTACTGCGTGCTGCCATTGCTGGTGCCTTTGTTGGTGGCCAGCTTCTGGCCCGCGGTGACGACGAACGTCATGCTGGACGGGCCGAACGCGCGCAGCGCGTTGATCGTCGCGGTCCCGGTGGAGACCTGCTGCTGGCTCTTGCGCAGCTGGACCACGCCGGGGGTCCCGAAGGCGGCCCGCAGCGTGCCGGCCAGCTGGCCGGTGACCAGGTCACCCATGGCGCCGATGTAGTCGGTGGCGCTCTCGGTGTAGGTGAAGGTGTCGTAGTCGACGCTGAACCGGGTCGCCACCGAGGCAGCGGCGGCCAGGTTCTGCTGGGTGAAGGGCAGCCAGGCGTAGATGTCCGGGCCGCCCGCGGCGGCGGCGGCGGAGGCCTGGACCGCGGGAGCGGTGGTCGGCACCTGAGTGGCGGGCACGCTGGCGCTGGGGGCGGCTTTGGCTCCGTTCCCATTCCCGGTCCCGTTCCCGTTCCCGGTCCCGTTTCCGTTTCCGTGGGAGTGGGTGACGGCCGGGACCACCAGGTAGTAGCCGAGCGCGGCGAGCGCGATGACGACCGCGATGAAGACCGCGCTGCGCTGGCGGGGGCTGAGTTCCACGCTGACCGTCCGTTATTTATCCCGGCGGATCGGGCGCAGCCAGAACGGCGTGGCCCGCGGTTGATCGGCGCTCGTCCCGTTCGGTCCGCTTGGTCCGCTTGGTCCGCTGGCCGGGGCCGAGCCGGACGGCGGTGCCGCGGGGCGGCGCGGGGCGACGGCGGGCCGCTGCCGGGGGCCCGCGCCGGAGCTGGTGCCGGAGCTGGTGCCGGAGCTGGTGCCGGAGCTAGCGCCGGAGCCCGTGCGGGGGCCGGTCCAGCCGGAGGCCGGCTGGTTGGGCCAGGACGGGCTGGCGGTTGCTCCGGCTGGTCCCGGTCGTTCCGTTGCTGCGGCTGGCGGGCGGGGCGGAGGTCGCGCGCTGGCGGGCGGGCGGGGATCCAGCCGCGGAGCGCCCGGCGCCGCGCGACCAGCTGGTGGCGGCGCTAGCGCTTCGGGTGCCGGCACCGACGCCGCTGGCGTGGCCGTTCCCGGTTCCGGCTCCGGCTCCGGTGCCGTTTGCGGTGCTCCCGCGAGGCGGCAGGTCGAGCGGCGGGGCGGCGCGGGCGGCGCTCTCGGTCTCGGGCATGCTCCGGTTGCGGGCCAGGCTGGCGGCACTGGCGCCGCGGCGCGTACCCGCGCTCGGCTCGCCGTCCCCGTCGGCTGCTGGGAGGGCGTCGGGCCGGAACCGGGACGCGTACGCGTCGCCCGTGGTGCCCTGGGCGGTTCCGGCGGCGACTTCGCCCGCCGCGGTGGCCGCCGCCGCACCCGCCCCGACCCCGCTGGCCACGCCGGCCGCGACCGATGCCGCCTGGCCTGGGCTGCGCCGGGCCCACCGGGCGGCCCGGGCGCCCGCGACGCCCGGGATGGCCACGCTCGCGGCCGTTGCCGTGTTGCGGCGGAAGGTGAAGCCCGCATCGCGCAGGCTGACCTCGGCCCGTTCGCTGGAGCCGAGCGTGCCGTAGCCGACCGCGGAGAACAGGTGGGTGAACGGCCTGCGGTAGATGAACACGGCCACCGTGACCAGCGCGATCATCAAGATCTTGAACGCCCACGGCAGGGTCTGGTCGGTGGTGCCCATGATCAGCGAGTAGCAGTAGAGCAGCACGCTGAGCACGACCGCTACCGCGGCTTGTTTCATCAGCACCCCGACGACCATCTCGAACCAGCGGATCGCGATGATCCGGCCGAAGCCGGGGTGGGTGCCGATGATCAGGAAGAACGGCCCGGCCACCAGCAGCAGCAGGAAGCCGAGTTTAAGCACGATCAGGGTCAGCGCGATGAGCAGGATGAGCAGCCCGGCCACCAGCGCGGCGAACATGGCGGCGAAGGCGATCTCGAGCCGGGTAGTCCACTGGTTGCCCTGGAACAGCGGATAGACGGCGGGGTCGTTCTGCTGCAGCTGCCCGGCGATGCCCGCGTAGGTGGACTGTTTGGCCTGGAGCAGCGCGGTGGTCGGGGTCTCGTTGGCCGCGTAGGCCTGCGACCACAGCAGCTGCCGGCCGTAGGTGTTGACCACCGTCTGCGGGCCGTTTCCGGGGGTGTTGTACTGGGTGGTGCCGAGCTCCCCGTACAGCCACGGCTTGCAGACCAGGACCGACCACAGCTCGTTGGCGTTGTCGTCGACCAGGCCGTTGCCGGTGGTGAACGCGTAGTTGGCGGACACGCTCTGCGGGTCGCCCTGGGTGACCGGCAGGCAGTTGCTGTTGACCGGCGCCGGCAGCTTGGCGAACGCGGTGTTGAGCACGCCGGTGACCCCGTTGGACACGTCGGTGCCGACCCCGGTGAAGGCGGCAGGCTTGCCGATCAGCAAGATGGCCGCCGTAGCGGCCACCACCATCCACAGCGTGCCCTCGATGGTCCGGGTGGCACGCTTGCGGATCAGGCCCTGCCAGGCCAGCCACATCGCACCCAGGATGACCACCGGGGCCAGGTAGGGGAAGTAGATGGCCTTGCCCAGCGAGCTGATCAGCTTGTCCACCGCGTTCTGCAACCAGGTCAAGATGTTGTTGCCCGCGGCGGACTGGTAGACGGTGATCGTCACCCGGTCGATGGATTTGGCCGCGTCGAAGACCATCCCGGAGACGTTGTTGCCGATCAGCGACGTCATGTCCGAGCACTGCAAGCCGTGCGCGGCCCAGAACTGCCCGGCGACCCCGTAGTTGTCGTACAGCGTCTTGCCGCCCCCAGTGCCGACTCCCGGCGCGGCGGGCGGCTCCACCATGTTGTCGATGCCGCCGGTGGCCGGCTCGGGCTGGGGCAGCGAGGGCTCGCAGATGTTGTTCAGGTCGCCCAGGATGCCGCTGGAGCCCTGCGCGCACAGCCCGACCAGCCCGCCGATATCGCCGATGCCAGGCACCTGGCACACGCCGCCCGGCGCGGTGGGCGCGGCCGGGGTGAGCTGGGCGGTGAGAACGATTTGGTGCGTCGTGGTAGCGGCCGGGTTGGCGCCGGGGTGCGTGGCGGCCAGGGCGGGGGCGCCGAAGCCGATCAGCGCGCCGAGGGTCAGCAGCGCTCCTATCGCCCAGCGCGCGGCACGGCGTCCGCGGGTCCGGGAGCGGGCGCGAGTCTCCGCGCGGCGCTGGGACGGGGCGAGCGGGACAAGCATCGGAGAAACTCCTGGTGGGTCTGGCTAGGACGACGCTTCGGCCGCGTCGGTGCGGGGGCCGGGCTGGCCATGGCGGGCCCGGGTGGGGTTGGTGTCGATCCAGTCCCGCAGTTCCTCAGAAACCAGATCGATACCGATGCGGCCGGCCCGGGCATCCAGGTCACGGAAGATGCACTCGCCGTTGCCGAGCGCACGGAGCACGGCCTTGTGCTCATCAGAGGGCGCGATGCCGAGCAGCGACATGACGTTGGCCACCTCGCCGCGTTCGGTCGAGCGGAACGCGAACACACTGGACAGGCAGTTGGTCACCTGCTCATTGAGCAGGTCCCCGGCGTTCTGCGAGACGAGGATCAGCGCGGTGTTGCGGGACCGGCCCATCCGGGAGACCTCGGGCACCAGCTTGGCACCCTCGGGAGTGGAGGTAATGGCCCAGGCCTCGTCCAGGAAGATGGCCTTGGGCTTGGTGCGGTCGATGCCGTTCAGCAGCTTGCGCGCGAACTGCGAGACCAGGTAGAGCAGCGCGACCGACAGCCGCTGCTCGTAGGAGTAGTCGTCGCGGTGGGTCGAGGTGTCGGGCAGGGTGAGCCCGGCCAGGGTGAAGACCGTGGTCCAGCCTTCCGCGTCGATCTGCTGGCCCATCGACGGGGCGAAGCACAGCCGGGCCAGCCGCATCTCCGAGATCGACCGCATGACCGCGCCGGTATTCTTCCAGGCCGGGTCGTCGGCCTCCTCGAGGTGCCGGACCACCTTGCCCAGGCTGGGCCGCTCCATCCCGGCCACCGCGCCGACCGCCTGGATCATGGCGCTCTCGCGTTCCTCGCTCATCCGGGGCAGCAGCAGCCGGAGCGTCTCGGTGGCCATGGTGCGCTTCTCGGCCAGGTCCAGGCCGAAGGAGAACGGATCGAGCAGGCCGGGCGCGGCCGCGCCGAGCGGCAGCACCCGCGCCCGGCGGCCCTGGCCCTTCAGGTACTCGACCAGCGATTCGGCGTCGCCCTTGGGGTCGATCGCGGCGATGGTCACTCCCCGCAGTGCCAGCTGGTAGATGAGCAGCAGGGCCAGCGTGGTCTTGCCGCCGCCCGGCTCGCCGGTGATGGCGATGGCGGTGGGCCGGTTCCGCGCCGCGGCCAGCAGCGGGTCGAAGTGCACGATGGACCGGGCCCGGCCCAGGGTCTCGCCGATGTACGGCCCGATCCAGTCGGCCTCGGCGTCCCGCCGGTCGCCGAGTTCCACCGTGGCGGTCGGCATCCCGCCGGCGATCGTGTACAGCGGCTGGCGCTGCACGTAGGAATTCAGCCGGATCCGATCGCCGGGCAGCGCTTCGCACAGCAGCGAGAACTGATCGCCGGTCGAGTTGACCACGTCGATCCCGATGTCGCGGTAGTGCTCGACCACCGCCTCCACCCGGCGCACGCACAGGTCCCGGGTCGGCGCGGTCACGATCAGCCGGTGCCAGCCGTACACGAACGGCAGCCGCTCCTTGGTGATGCCGTGCTCCAGCATCCGGGCCGCGGCGATCTGCTCGGCCAGCGCGATCGGCGCCTCCGCGCCGGCCTCGCGGATATGCGCGTCCATATCCCGCGCGTGGGCCAGCCGCCGCCCGACGTCCTTGCTCGCCTTGGCCGGCGAAATCAATTTCATCCGGGAGCTGATTTCGACCGGGAACGGCAGCGAATCGGCGTAATGCAGCCACGGCTCGCCATCCGGAAAGGACATGACATCGGGAAACCGGGCGAAGGAGACAAAGGCGGCATACGATTCCCCGCTCATGTGCTCCAGGCACAGCACGGTCCGCCCGTTGTGGATCTGGCCCTCAAACAGCGTGTCAATTTCCCCGGCGCCCCACCGCCGCCGCTTGGTGGCCGACGGTACCGGCTCGCCCGCGGTGGCCATCAGCGTGTGCTGGACCAGCCAGGCGATCTCCCCGGAGGTCGCATGCCGGGCCGCGAGGGCGCTGGCGTTCAGCGCGCGGCCGAGGCGTTCGGCCAACTCCGTCCACTTGCTGATCTCCGCGCCGCTGACCGCCTCGTCGATCAGCCCGAGGCCGCGCTCGCCGCGGCTGTAGGCGGCGGTGAACTGGGACAGCACGCCGCCGGACAGCTGCGCGCGCACGCCGCGCTGGCCGAGCCGGACGCCCAGGTAGATCTCCTTGCCCCAGAAGTCCTTGGCCCAGACGTGCTGGTAGGACTGCTCCAGGTAGTCCCGCCAGCCCGGGCCGCCGTCCGACGTCGCGTCCAGCCCGGTGGCCCAGGCGTGCGCGGGGTAGGACCGGTGCGCGATCCGCAGGTGGACCTCGGCGTCGGCCATCCGGATCGCGGCCAGCGCCACGGTGATGTTGGTGGCCAGCGCCTCCCGCTCGTCGGGGGTGGTGAACTCGTAGGAGACCGACGGGATCCGGTAGTAGGCCCACGCGTGGGTGTCGGTCAGCAGGACGCGGTCATCGAAGTACCTGATGCCCAGCCTGGTCCGGGAGCGGGTGGAACCTCTCGATCCCTTAGTCCGCGTGCTCACCAGGACTCCTTCCTCGAACGGGGGCTCGCAGGACGGTGTTTTCCGGGCCCAGGCCAGCGACCAGGACCCCGGCCAGCGCGGTGTAGGCCAGCCGGGTCTGCGGACCTACGGCGGCGGGCGACGTAGGCCCGGCGGACAGCAGGTCGTCCCAGGGCACCCGGACGATGGCCCGGCAGCGGCCTCGGGCCACCGACTCGGCCCGGAGCACGTCATCCATGCTCCGCCGGCTGGCCCCGTTGACCACGGTCACGGCCCGGGCGGCCAGCTCGTCGTAGCCATGCGCGCTCAGCCACTGCTGGGTGTGGGCCAGCGCGGTGGCCGCCTCCGGGCTGGCCGGGGTGACCAGCACCAGCTGGTCGGCCAGGGACAGGACCCGGTTAAGCCCGGACGGGGCGGGATCGATCATGGTCAGCGGGTAGCGCTCGGCCATCAGGTCAGCCAGCCGCTGGTAGTCACCGCCTTGAAGCTGCCGGGCCTCGTCGCCGACGATGACGTCCAGCTGGCCCCGGGTCCGGGCGCGGGCGCGGCCGTGCCGTTCGGCCTGCGGGTCTGCGTTCCGCCCGGTGAGCAGCGCGGTCACCGAGGTGGCCGGCTCGATGAGCGCGGCCAGCGAGGTGGGGCCGGGGTTGAGGTCGAGCGCCGCGACGGGAATGGCGCGGGCGGCGGCCAGCACGTGCCCGGTCATCAGCGCGATCGCGGACTGCCCGGCGCCGCTGGTGCAGCCGAGCACGGCGATCCGGCGCGCGCCGACCAGCGGCAGCCGGGCCCGCTCGCGGTCTAGCGCGGCCTGGTCCCGCTGGCCGGGCCCCTGGCCCTGGCCGCCGGTGACCACCTTCACCCGGCGCCGCCAGCTCGGGTCGGTCACGCTGTCCGGCCCGCTCAGCGCCCGCTCGACCGACGGCACCGGCCGGTCGCCTTCCAGGTCGACGAACAGTGCGGCCACCTTGGCCGCCATCGACCGTCCCGGTCCCGGCGAGGCGGATCCGCTGGGCTGCGCGGCCGGATCCTTCGCGGGCCGGGCCGGGCGGCGCAGGCCCGGCCGGACCGGGGGCGCGGGATCGGGTTCGGGCAGCGGCTCGAGCTCGAGCATGGCGCTGGGGTCGGGCACGGAGCCGGGCTCGGGGAGCGGGAAGGCTTCGGGATCGGGGGCCGCGAAGGCTTCGGGATCGAGGGCTGCGATGGTTTCGGGATCGGGGGCTGCGAAGGCTTCGGGATCGAGGGGCGGGAAGGCGGTGGCTTCGGCGGCGGGCAGCGGGACGGGTTCCGGTTCCGGTGAGGGGAGCGGCTCCGGCTCGGGCTCGGGCGCTGTGGCCTCGGGCTCGGGCTGTGCGGTCTGGGCCTCGGGTTCGGGGAGCGAGAGCGGCTCGAGGGCGGGGGCGGGGGCCGGGTCCGGGTCGAAGGCGGCCAGGGCCTGCGGGAAGGTGAACGGGAACGAGATGGGCTCCGGTTCGCGTGCGGGCTCGGGTTGCGGGTCTGCGGCGCCCTGCGACTCGGGGTACGGGATCGGTTCAGGTTGCGGGTGTGCGGCGCCCTGGTTCGCCGGGAACGGGATCGGCTCCGGCTCGCGATCTAGCTCTGGCTCGCGATCTAGCTCTGGCTCGCGATCTAGCTCTGGCTCTGGTTCTGGCTCGGCGGCGAGCTCGGCTTGCGGGGCCGGCGCCGGATCGGGCTCGGGCGCCGGCTGCGGCGCCGGCTCGGCGCCGGCTCGGGCTCGGGGCGTGGCAGGACCTGGGCCTGCGGGAACGGCTCGTCCTCGGGGAACGGTTCAACCTCGGGGAAGGCTCCGACCTCGGGGAACGGGCCGACCTCCGGGAGCGCGGGGATCTGGGCGAAGGCACCCGCGCCGGCTTGCGGCCAGGCGGGCGAACTGAAGGACGCCGGGCCGGGCTGGCCGAGGTCGCGGGGGTCGGGCTCGGGGTCGTGCGAGACCTCCAGCGCGCGGGAGTCCTGCCTGCGCTCGGCGGGCGGAACCGCCCACGAGGGCCGTTGGAACACCGCGGGGCCTCGCTGCTCGTCGGCCTGTCGCTCGTTGGCGGGAACGGACGGCCGCTGGTTGATGGGCGCGAGTGGACGCTGGCCCGGCTCGGCCTCGGGCCACCAGGCGCGGGGGGCGCGGACGCGCTTGGCCCCGGGCCGGGCGGCGGCGCGCTGCGACACCGGGAGCGGCACGGCCCGGGCCGGGGCAGCCGGGAGCGGGGCCGGGGCGGCTGGGGCGGGGGTGGCCGTAGCCGGGGCCGGGGCGGCCGTGGCGGACGACCGGCTCGGCACGGAACGGTACGCTGACCGCGGCGGCGGTGACATTACGGGCCCCGCGGCCCGGGTGGCGGCTGCAGCGGCTGCGGCGGTCTCGAGGGCACGGCTGGCGGACTTGCCCCGGGCCGCGGCCTTGCGGGCCTTCTTGGGCCGCGCGCCCGGCGGGCGCCGGTGCCACACCCGGACGGTCACGTAGACGTCGTCCTTCTCCGCGAGCGGGGCCATCCGGCACCAGGTCTTGGGCTCGGACAGATAGCGCACCTGTGAGCTGACCAGCTCCGGCAATCTCTTGCTCTCAATGACCGGCCGGGTGGTCAGCCAGGTGAGCAACCCCGGTGGCAGCACGTAAAGCCAAACCAAACTGTGATTAAAGGGCAAGCCAATTACAACAAGGAAGAAAATGTATGGAACGGTAATTCCGGCAAAAACGGCAATCCAGGTAATGGGCAGCGGGGCCGGCAGGCGAAAATCGTAAAGTTTGTAGAGTCTTTTTTCGATCCGCCAGATATTTGTGTAAGTGGGTAGGTCCACTAGTCACGCGCTCCTTCGGTCAGGCCGGGATCAGTGGACTCCGAGCGCGTTTGCTATGCCGGTGGCGAGCGTCTGGACGATGTTGGGCGTGTAGAAGACCACAGCGATGGCCACGGCCAGCACGATGAACTGCACGAACCGGGTGATCTCACGGGTGAAGAGGAAGAAGATCGCGACGATGCCCACGATGCCGAGGAACAGCGGCCCGAACAGTCCCTGCAGGTAGTGGACCAGGTTCGTGGTGCTCAGGGCCACCGGGACCATCGCGGTGAGGTGAGTAGTCATGAGGAGTCCCTTCCGGGATCAGCAGGCCATCCAGCAGATGTTGCGGCGTTCCCGGGACACGGGCGCCGGTGAAGCGAGCGCACGCACCTGACCTCAGGCTGATGCGGTGCGCCAGGAAGATGGCACAGGAACGGCGAACGGGCACGACCTAGCGGGCGGATTGCGGGGCCGGGCCCGGTGCAGGCGATGGCAGTCCCGGCGGCGACCGGGCAGGCGGCAGCAGTATGCGGGCAGACGGACATGACGGCGTCAGCCGCCGCTGTCCTGGTCATTTGACTCCCACCGCCTCAGTCGCCGCGCTGATTTCATTTACATACCATTTGCCGCTTTGCAGGTCGACGACCGACACTCGGTAGGCCATCTCTATTTTTGTGAGGCCGGCCGAAGCCTGGCCGGGAAGCTGCCATATGACGGACACGGTTACCTGCCGGGTGGCACCACCCGGAGGTACCTGCAGACCCGCGATCGAGTCAAAGGCCACCGCGCCGCCTAGTCCGGTCAACGACACGCCGCGCAGTTCGAAGCGGCTGAGCGCGGCGCTATCACCGCTGGCATAGGCCTGGAAAAAGGCCGGCAGCTCATTCATGAGCTGGCTTTGCGCCACGGGGTCCGAAGCCTGGCTCGCCAGCTTAGGCGGCGAGACCTGCGGCGGCGCGGGCAGCCAGGCGGGTTCCCCCGCGACTACGACGCCGCCGCCCGAGGCGATCACCGGTACGCCGAGCTCCATGAGCTGACCGTTGACCGTGGCCAGCAGCGTGACCACGGCATGCTGCGGATCCTGGACCGCGATCCCGGCCACCTGTTCGGATTGCAGGCGCAGCTGGCCGGTGCCGTTCCAGCCCAGGTCCGGGTTGGCCGCCGCGACGCCGGGCGGCACGAAGGCGGCGAGCGCCTGCTCGCGCTGGGCCTGGCTGGCCGGGCTGAAGTTCAGGTAGACCTGTCCGAACTCCGTCGCGTAGGCCTCGGCCAGGGTCACGGGGAACTGCCCGGCCGCCCCTCCGGACGGTCCGGCGCCGCCCGTTTGCGGCGAGCTGGCCTGCTGGAAGACGATCGCCGTGACGCCTCGGTAGGCGATAACCAGCAGCGTGGCCCACAGCACGAACCTCAGCGGCCACAGCAGCCAGCGGCCGCCGGCGCCGCTCCAGGGTCGCCCGGCCGGCTCCACCGGGGTCCGCAGGTCGATCTGGCCGTCCAGCGTCGCGGCATCAGGACCGGTCGCGCCAAACAGCGGGATAACGTGAGAGTAATCGGATAGACGCGCTCCGTCACCAGAGTTAGGCCCGCGAAACATCACACCTCCGCACGTTTCCGCACCTGCGATGGCAGGGCGGCCGTCCCTTCGCGCCGGTCCGGGGTCCATTGTGGAGCATCACGTCGCGGCGAGGGGCCGGTTACAGCCGTTCGCCGGACATCTGCGCGGACAAACGACCAGCACTCTCTGATACGTAACGGACACGCAGTGAGTTCAATCCAGTTCGCACCGTATTCGGACGGACGCACCCGGATCGTCCCCGCCAAGGCGGTGACCTGCCCGGGAGCATGAAACTAGACCGCCTTAGGCCAGGCGTATACCTGTGCTGGTCCGGGTCCGGCCGGAGGGATCCGCCGCGCGGCGGCCGCCCGGGCGCAGCCCACCTCGACCCATCGCGGGATCAGCGCCAGGTCGGCGCCGGCCGCCATGCAGTAGTAGGCGGCCGCGCGAGCCTTCGGCCGCTCGGCGGTCCGCCGGTAGTAGCCGATGAGCAGGCCCGCGACCTCGGCAAGCAGATCACCGCGATCCCCGGCGATCTCCCGCAGATCCCGGACTGCGGCCGCGGTCTCGGCCTCGGTGGGCTCCCGGCCGGACGCATGGCGCCAGGCCGCTCCGGTCAGCCGGGGCACCATCAGCTGGTCTCGCTCACGGGCGAACGGCTCCTTCATGGCACCCGCCCCGAGCCGGGATGGACAACGGAGCCTGACCGTTCCTCGTACAGTCGACCGATGAACAATGTGGTCATGGCACGAGTATCAAACACAAAGACGATAATTGCAAGTGATCAGTATCTTTCATAATTTATCGCTGATCACAACCGTCCCGAGCGCCTCGCCGGTGCCGTCCTGGCGGCGCGCGAAAACGACGTCGTTGGGGCTACCACGTTGCTGGGTGCGCGTCGATCCTTGACACGTGGCCACGGGTTCGTCCTGATGTGGGAGTGCCACGGCCAGGGGCCGCCCAGCCGGATGGTCAGGAGATCGCCTGTTTTCCATGATCATGAAGGATTTTCTGTGCTATGCCATATAAAAGCCTTCGTGATCATGGCGGTACCGCTCTGGAGTTCGCGTTGATGCCTTCGGGATGGGAAGCCATGCCGGGGATGCGGTACTGGCCGGGCTGGCGCAGCGGGTGCGGCCGGTTCGCGGGCGGTTGGGGGCCGAGGGCGGCCGGGCGGTTGGCTGAGGAGGGTCAGGTGGTGGATACGCCGAGTAGGTGGCCGGCGCCGTAGGTGACCGTCGCGGCGATGGCGGCCACGGCGAGCTGGCGGGCGGCGGTGGCCAGGACGTTGCGGCCGGACATGAAACCGATCGCGGCCCCGAGCGCCAGGGCCGCGACCGCGCCGATGATCACCGAGGCGATGACCGCGGCCGAGCCGTGGGTGATCAGCCACGGGAACAGGGGCAAGATGGCGCCCACCGAGAACGACAGGAACGACATGACCGCCGCCTGCCAGGCTGAACCCGGCGCCTGCGGGTCGACGCCCAGCTCCAGACGGGCGTGGGTGTCCAGGGCGATGCCGGGGTGGGCGGACAGGATGCTGGCCACCGTGCTCGCGTCCTCGGCCGACAGACCCTGCGCCTGGTACATGCCGGCCAGCTCGCGCTGTTCGCCTTCGGGATCGTCGGCGAGCTCCTGGCGCTCGACCTGGACTTCCCGTTCGACCATCTCCTGTTGAGCGCGGACGGAGACCAGCTCGCCGGCGGCCATCGAGAAGGCGCCCGCCAGCAGGCCGGCGACCCCGGCGAGCCGCACCGCGGAGGCGTTGGTCGACGCGCCGGCTATGCCCAGGACCAGCGACAGGTTGGTCAGCAGGCCGTCGCCGGCGCCGAGGACGGCGGCGCGCTGGGTACCGCCCTGGACATCGCGGTGCCGGCTGCCGGGGGTGCCCCCGACCAGCCAGTGTCCGATCGCGCTGAACCGCCGGGCGGGATGAGCGTCCTTAGCCGTGCCCATGGGTGAGCCTCGCCTCGGTCGGGGCGGCCCCAGGCCGGCCGCCGCACGTCAAGGCTAGAGGACCAGCCGGGGACGGGACTAGACGTTGAGGGGCCGGGGACGGGACTAGACGTTGAGGGGCCGGGGACGGGGCTAGCCGCTGAGGCGGCCGGGGACGGGGGCTAGCCGCTGAGGCGGCCCCGGGGACGGGGCTAGACGTTAAGGCGGCCGGGAGCGGGCTGGAGGACGAGCCTGGGGGCGGGGCTAGACGTTGAAGCGGAACTCTACGACGTCGCCGTCGCGCATGATGTAGTCCTTGCCTTCGATGCGGACCTTGCCGACGGCGCGGGCGGCGATGAGGGAGCCGGCCGCGATCAGGTCGTCGTAGGAGACGATCTCGGCCTTGATGAAGCCGCGCTGGAAGTCGGTGTGGATGACGCCGGCCGCCTCCGGGGCGGTGGCGCCGGTCTTGATCTCCCAGGCGCGCGTCTCCTTGGGGCCCGCGGTGAGGAAGGTCTGCAGGCCCAGGGCGCGGAACCCGGCGCGGGCCAGCTGGGCCAGGCCGGGCTCGCCCAGGCCGGCCTCGGCGAGCAGCTCGGCGGCCTCGTCTTCGGGCAGCTCGGCCAGGTCGGCTTCGGTCTTGGCGTCCAGGAAGATCGCCTCGGCCGGGGCGACCAGGGCGGCCAGGCCCTTGCGCAGGTTCTCGTCTTCGAGCTCGGAGGTGTCCATGTTGAACACGTACAGGAACGGCTTGGCGGTCAGCAGCTGGAGCTCGCGCAGCGCGGGCAGGCCAGACTCGGCAAACTGAGTGCCGGCCGCGGCGGCGCCGGCCCACAAGGTGGTGCCCTGGTCCAGCAGCGCCTGGGCCTGGGCCGCGGCCTCGGCGGTCTGGGCGCGCGCGGGATCCTTGGCGAACTTGGTCTCCTTGGCCAGCCTGGGCAGCGCCTTCTCGAGGGTCTGCAGGTCGGCCAGGATCAGCTCGGTGACGACCGTCTCGATGTCACGTTCCGGGGATACGTCGCCGTCCACGTGGGTCACGTCGGGGTCGGCGAACACCCGGACCACCTGGCAGATCGCGTCGGTCTCCCGGATGTGGGCCAGGAACTGGTTGCCCAGGCCCTGGCCCTGGGAGGCGCCGCGGACCAGGCCGGCGATGTCGGTAAAGCGCACGGCGGCAGGCACGATCCGCGCGGAGTCGTACAGCCTGGCCAGCTCGGCCAGGCGCGGGTCGGGGACGCCGACCACGCCGACGTTCGGCTCGACGGTGGCGAACGGGTAGTTGGACGCCAGCGCGCCCGCCCGGGTCAGCGCGTTGAACAGGGTGGACTTGCCGACGTTGGGCAGGCCGACGATACCGATAGACAAACTCACCCCCGGAGTTTAGTGCCGCCCGAAGGCTGCGGGGGCGCGGGCTCAGGGGGTGAGCCAGGGTCAGAACTGCGCTTCGTACTGCGAGGGGTCGATGCGCGCCTCGACGACCAGGGGACGGGTGCCGGCCGAGCGGGCGCCGAGGTCGGACAGGGCCTGCTCCAGCGCGGCCGGGGTATCGGCGCGCACCCCGTCGCAGCCCAGGGCCTCGGCCAGCGCGGGCAGGTCGGTGCCGCCCAGCCGGGTGGCGGTGGGCGGGTAGCCCATGAGCTGCTGGCGCAGCTCGATCCGGTTCAGGCTGCCGTCGGCGAAGACGACCACGGTGACCGGCAGGCCCAGTTCGGCGGCGATGCGCAGCTCGGTCGCGGTCATCGCGAAGCCGCCGTCGCCGACCAGCGCCAGCACCGGCCGGTCCGGGCAGGACAGCCGGGCCGCGATGGCCGCCGGGACGCCGAACCCCATGGCCGACAGCCCGTTGGTCATCAGCACCGACCGCGGCGTCCGGGCCAGCCAGACCTGCCCGGCCATGATCTTGTGCGAGCCGACGTCGGTGGTCACGATGGCCTCGTCCGGGGCCGCCTCGCGAGCTATGGCCACCACATCCGAGGGGTTGAGCCGGCCCTCGGCCCGGCCGTCCAGCCAGGCCGCGCGCAGCCGGGCCCGGTGCGCGGCGACCTCACCCGGCTCCCACCGGGGCGCGCCGGACCACTGCACCGCGATCCAGCCGAGCAGCGCCCCGACGTCGCCGACCAGTTCGTGGGCGCTGGCGTAGACCTGGTCGGTGTTCGGGGTGGTGTCCAGGTGCAGCACCGGGGTGGCGATCGACCACGGGCTGATCAGCTCGACCGGGTCGAACCCGGCCGTCACGATCAGGTCGGCCCCGGCCAGCAGGTCCCACACCACCCGGTGCCCGGCCATGTCCAGGACGCCGGCGAAGTACGGATGGTCCTCGGGGAACACGCCCTTGGCCATGGGCGAGACCACCACCGGGAGCCCGGCCAGCTCGGCCAGTCCGATCAGCTCATCGGTGGCCCCGCAGCGCACCGCGGCGGGGCCGGCCAGCAGCACCGGGCGGCGCGCGGCGCGCAGGCCGGCCAGCGGGTCGCCGTCGCCGTAGACCGCGACCGTGCCCGCGGCGGGGGTCAGCGGCGGGACGGCTATCTCCGCGCTCCCGGCGGCGGCTGGCCAGGTGTCGGCGGTGACGGTGAGGTGCACGGCGCCCGGGCGTTCGGCGACGGCGGTGCGCAGCGCCTTGCGGATCACGATGTCGGCCGAGGCCGGGTCCAGGCGCAGGGTGGCCTTGGTGACCGGCGCGAACAGCTGGCTGTGGTCGACCACCTGGTGGGTGAAGAACTGCTCGCGCGAGCTCTCGATCTGGCCCGAGATGGCCAGCATGGGCACCCGGTCCAAGGTGGCCGAAGCCACGCCGTTCAGCACCGCGGTCGAGCCGGGCCCCAGGGTGGACAGGCACACGCCGGGCAGGCCGGTGGCCATGGCCGCGCCTTCGGCCATGAACGCGGCGGTGGCCTCGCGGACGGCGGAGACCACGGCCAGGTCGTGCCGGCGGGCGGCCTCCATGAAGTCGATGACCGACTCGCCGGGGTAGCCGAAGATGTGCTGCACGCCGGCCGCGCGCAGGTAACCGGCCAGCAGGTCCGCGGTTGACGCCTCTGCCATCGCCCCATTGTCTACCTGCCGGGCGGAGGGCTGGCACGGCGGCCCGTTCGGCATAAATGAAATGGAGCGGCCGGTCACGGGCGTGTCTGCGGGAGTATTCGCCGACCTGGTGCGATCCTTGCTGCATATGACGTCGTTGCTGGTCGGCTTGATGCTCGGGATCGTCATCGGGGCGGTGATCGGGTACCTGTTTGTGCGCGGCCGGCTGGCGGACGCCAGCGCGCGGGCGCACGCGGCCGAACAGCGGGCCGCGCTGGTCGACGGGCACCTTTCCGAGCGGTTCGAGGCGCTGTCCGCGCAGGCGCTGGACGCCAGCACGGCGCGGTTCCTGGAGGTCGCGGAAGGGCCGGCTGCGGGCGGCCAACGCGAACGCGGCCGGTGAGCTGGAGACCCGGCGGGCGGCGGTCGAGCACCTGGTCGGGCCGCTGAAGGAGACCCTGGCCCGGGTCGAGGACCAGCTGCGCGAGTCCGACGCGGCGCGGACGCGGTCGCACGCCGCGCTGGCCGAGCAGGTCCACATCGCCCGGCAGACCTCCGAGCAGCTGCGGGTCCAGACCCAGGCGCTGGTCACCGCGCTGCGGCGGCCGGAGGCACGCGGGCGCTGGGGCGAGCTGCAGCTGCGCCGGGTGGTCGAGCTGGCCGGGATGAGCGCGCGCTGTGACTTCGACGAGCAGGTGACCGTCGGCGCGGTGCGGCCCGACATGGTGGTCCGGCTCGCGGGCGGCAAGAACATCGTGGTCGACTCGAAGGTCTCGCTGGCCGCGTACCTGGAGGCCGCCGAGAGCGACGACGAGGACGTGCGCGCGGCGCGGATGCAGGCGCACGCGCGGCACCTGCGGGACCACGTGGACCGGCTGGCCGGCAAGGCGTACTGGACCGCGCTGAGCCCGTCGCCGGAATTCGTCATCTTGTTCATCCCCGGTGAGGCGTTCCTGGCCCCGGCGCTGGAGCACGACCCGGGGCTGCTGGAGTACGCCCTGGCCCGCAAGGTCCACATCGCCACGCCCACCACGCTGGTCACCATGTTGCGCACGGCGCAGTACGCCTGGCAGCAGGAGGCGCTGGCGGACAACGCGCGGGCGGTGTTCGACCTCGGCCGCGAGCTGTACGAACGGCTCGGCGGGCTGGGCCGGCACGTGGATCAGCTGGGCCGCCACCTGACCAAGGCGGTGTCCACCTACAACCAGGCGGTCGGCTCGCTGGAGAGCCGGGTGCTGGTCACCGCGCGGAAGCTGAACGAGCTGGGCGTGACCGACGGCGAGCTCGAGCCGCTGGTGCCGGTGGAAGAGGCGACCCGGGCCCTGTCCGCGCCGGAGCTGCTGGCCAGCGGGCAGGCCGAGCTTATGTTGTCCGACGCCGACCGGCCGGTGGGCTTGGTGCGCGCGGCTCGATGATGCAGACCCGGCCGCCGGTCCTGGACCGCCGCGATCGCGAGACCGTACCGCGCCTGCAGCCGCGGTCTTCGGTCCGGCTGACCGGTCGCGGGGCGGTCACGGGGCTGTTCCTGCTGTGTTTCTTCACCCAGCTGATCGCGGACTGGAGCGGCTGGGGGACGCTGGCGGGCGCGGCGTTCGTGTGCGGGTGCGGCGCGGTCACGTACTACACCAAGACCAGCGGCCTGCGCACCGTGGTGGTGGCGCCGCCGCTGCTGTTCTTTGTCGGGGCCACCTGCGCGGAGTTGCTCACCGCGCCCGGGACGTTCCTGGCCGCCACGGGCATCCTGGTCACGCTGGGCGCTTCGGCGCCGTGGCTGTTCACCGGGACCGCGCTGACCGTGGTGGTGGCCATCGGCCGGGGCTACCGGCCGCGGTTCATGCAGCAGCGGCTCATGCAGCGGCGGATGGGCGGCTCAGGCGCTCGGCGCTGAGCTTCGCAGCTCACGAGGCAGCGCGAAGGTCATGTGCTCCGGCACCGCCTCGACCTCCTCAACGGCGTCGAAGCCGTCGCCGGCCAGCTTGCCGAGCACCGCCGCGACCAGCTCCTCGGGCACCGAGGCTCCGCTGGTGAGGCCGACCGTGGCCACCCCGTCCAGCCACCGCTCGTCGATCTCGCCTGCGTCGTCGACCAGGTAGGCGGGCGCGCCGAGGTCCTTGGCCACCTCGACCAGGCGCACGGAGTTCGAGGAGTTCGGCGAACCGACCACGATCACCAGGTCGGACTGCGCCGCGATGACCTTGACCGCGGCCTGGCGGTTCTGGGTGGCGTAGCAGATGTCGTCGCTGGGGGGGTCTATGAGGTTCGGGAAGCGCTCCCGCAACGCGCTGACCGTCTCGGCCGTCTCGTCCACCGACAGCGTGGTCTGGGACAGCCACACGACCCGGGACGGGTCCTTGACCTGGACGTCTTTGGCGCCATCGGCGCCGTCGACCAGGCGCACCCGGTCCGGGGCCTCGCCGGAGGTGCCGACGACCTCCTCGTGCCCTTCGTGGCCGACCAGCAGGATGTCGTAGTCCTTGGCCGCGAAGCGCCGCGCCTCGTTGTGCACCTTGGTGACCAGCGGGCAGGTGGCGTCGATGGCGCGCAGGCCGTTGCGTTCGGCGGCCTGGCGGACTTCGGGGGCGATGCCGTGCGCGGAGAAGACCACGACCGCGCCGGACGGCACCTCCTCCACCTCGGTGACGAACACCGCGCCGCGCTTCTCCAGCGTGCTGACCACGTGCGTGTTGTGCACGATCTGGCGGCGCACGTAGACCGGCGGCCCGAATCTTTCCAGCGCCATCTCGACTGCTTGCACGGCCCGGTCAACGCCGGCACAGTAGCCGCGCGGCTTGGCCAGCAGGACGCGTCGAGGACTTGAAGACATACGCCCATGGTAGGTGAGTATGTCCGGGGCCCCGCCGGCCGCCCTGTTGCGGCCCGGTGCCCGGAGGGGCGAAGATTACCCGGCAGGGAACACGCGCTGACTAACAGCGACGCACGCCCGGGGGGAATGCCGGGAAGTCTTCCTGGGCGCTGCGAGGTACCAGTCTCTAGGGAGAAAAGCGATATGCGCGTCCCGCAGGTCAGTGAACGTATCAAGGAAGCCCCGGCCCAGGCGCTGCGCGGGGTGTTCGCCGGGATCGGCCAGCTGCTGCTCATCACGGACAAGCTCAGGAACAAGACGCCGGGCGGCCAAGCGGTCCAGCAGGTTCCGCGGGCTCGGGCGCCGGAGGCGTCGGAGGTTTCCGCGGTGGTGCCGGACGTTGCGGTTGTGCCGAACGTTGCGGTTGTGCCGGACGTTGCGGCGGAGCCGGAGGCTGCGGTTGTGCCGGCTGATCCGGAAGTTGCGGTCGTTCCGGAGGCCAGGGATTTTGACAAGACTGGCAACGTGCGGCTGCTCAAGAGCGCGGGCGTCGGCGCCGGGCCGGTTGTTGCGGATCCTCCGGCGGCCTCGGCGGCGGCTTCGGCGGCGGCTTCGGCGGCGGCTTCGGCGGCGGCTTCGGCGGCGGCCTCCGCGGAGGTCTCGGCGGTGGCCGAGCCTGCGGCGGGGCTGGGCGCGCCGTGGCCGAACTACGACGAGCTGTCGATCGCGTCGCTGCGGGCGCGGTTGCGGAACCTGGACGTGACCCAGCTCCAGCAGCTGATCGGCTACGAGCGGACGCACGCCGACCGGGCGGACGTGCTCGCCATGTTCGAGCGCCGGCTGGCCAAGGTGGAGGCCGAGGAGTAGATGGGCCTTGACACCTCGGCCGAGGCGCCGGTCCCGGTCCGCACCGTCCTGCAGCTGGTCGCCGGGTGGATCGGCCGGCTCGGCCGGGTCTGGGTCGAGGGGCAGATCGCCGAGTTCGCCGTGCGCGGCAACGCGGTCTTCCTGACCCTGCGCGACCCGGTGGCCGCGGTATCGGTGCGGGTCATCTGCACCCGGCAGGTGTTCGACGCGGCCGAGCCGCCGCCCGCCGAGGGCGCGCGGGTGGTGATCTGGGCCCGGCCGGATTTCAACGCCAACCGGGGTTCGTTCGCCCTGACCGCGCTGGAGCTCCGGGCGGTAGGGGTGGGCGACCTGCTGGCCCGGCTGGAACGGCTGCGCCGCCAGCTCGGCTCGGAAGGGCTTTTTTCTGCCGAACGAAAACGGCCTCTCCCGTTCCTGCCCCGGGTCATCGGCCTCATCTGCGGACGCGACTCGGCCGCCGAGCGCGATGTGCTGCGCAACGCCACCCGGCGCTGGCCGGCCGTCCGGTTCCGGGTCGAGGAGACGGCGGTGCAGGGACCGTTCGCGGTCGAAGAGGTGACCGACGCGCTGCGGCGGCTGGACGAGGACGCCGAGGTGGACGTGATCGTGATCGCCCGCGGCGGCGGGTCGCTGGAGGACCTGCTGCCGTTCTCCGACGAAGGCCTGGTCAGGGCGGTGGCCGCCGGCCGGACGCCGGTGGTCAGCGCGATCGGCCACGAGCAGGACACGCCGCTGCTGGACTACGTGGCCGACCTGCGTGCGTCCACGCCGACCGACGCGGCCAAGCGGGTGGTGCCGGATGTGGGCGAGCAGCTCGCGCTGATCGGGCAGCTGCGCGACCGGGCGCGGCGCGTGGTGACCGGCTGGCTGGACCGGGAGACGGCCTGGCTGCAGGGGATCCAGTCCCGGCCGGCCCTGGCCGATCCGGTACGCGAGGTGGAACGCCAGGCCGAACGGGTCGACGCGCTGGCCGAGCGGGCCCGGTTGTCGCTGTCCGCGAGCCTGGCGCGCGGCGGTGACGATCTCGCGCACACCCGGGCCCGGCTGCTCGCCCTCTCCCCCGCCTCCACGCTGCGCCGCGGCTACGCGATCGTGCAGCACCAGAACGACGGGGTGGTCCGCGGCGCGGATGAGGTGGAGCCGGGCGAGACGCTGACCGTCCGGTTCGCGGCGGATCAGCTCACGGTCCGCGCCGACGGATAGGGTAGGTTGCCGTGACCGAAGGCGCCAAGGAGACCCTGTCGTATGAACAGGCCAGGGACAAGCTGGCCTCGGTGGTAAAGCGCCTGGAGGCCGGGGGGCTGACCCTGGAACAGTCCCTCGAACTGTGGGAACGCGGCGAGCGGCTGGCCGCGGTGTGCGAGGAATGGCTGGACGGCGCGCGGGCCCGGCTGGCCGCGGCCATGGCCAAGCGGGACGATGAGGAGCCTTCGGCGGCGGCCACCTCCTCCGGCGCTTCGCGCTCGGGCTCGGACGACGCGCCCTTCTGACCTCTGTTTGCCGGTCTTTGTGCTGGGCACACGTCTGGCAGACGACAGCGAGGCAGGCGCGATGAATCCCGTCGAGAAGGCGATCAGGAAAGTAGACGCCACGCAGCGGCGGTTCACGCCCACCGCCTTCGTCTTCGCGGTGATCAAGAAGTACGGGGACGACAACGGCGGCGCGCTTGTCGGCAACCTGGCCCACTCTGCCTTCGCCGCCCTGTTCCCGCTGCTGCTGGTACTGGTGACGATTCTGGGCCTGGTCTTCTCCTCGGTCGACCCGACGGTCCAGACCGATGTACTGAACGCGGTGGCCAGCCAGATCCCGCTGCTCGGCCATACGCTGACCGAAAACGTCCACGAGCTCAGGCGAGCCAGCGTGATCGGGCTGGTGGTCGGCCTGCTGGGTCTGGTCTGGGGCTCGATGGGCCTGGCGCAGGCCGCTTGTTCACCATGGAGCAGGTGTGGAACCTGCCCGGGCCGGCCAGGCCCGGTTATGTCCAGCGGCTGGGACGTTCGGTGCTCTTCCTCGCCCTCCTCGGCGGCGGCGTGATCGTGACGACTGGCCTGAGCAGCCTCGATAACTACGTATTCAAGGGCTTCGGGCTGGACTTCCTCGCGGTGGCGGTAACCGCGACGTTCAGCGCGGGCATGTACATCGGCGCGTTCCGCGTCCTGACACCCAAGGGCGTCCCGATCGGCAAGCTGCTACCCGGCGCGGTCACGGCCGGCATCTTGTACACCGCGCTGCAAGTCCTAGGTACCTGGCTGGTTCACCATTACCTGCACACCGACTCGGTGTACGGCGTGTTCGCCACGGTGCTCGGCCTGCTCGCCTGGATCTACCTGGCCGTGGAGATCACCGTGTACAGCGCGGAGATCAACGTGGTGCTCGTCCGGCGGCTGTGGCCGCGGGCCATCGTCCAGCCGCCGCTGACCGAGGCCGACCGGGCCAGCATGGCGCTGCAAGCGCTGCAGAACCAGCGGCGCCCGGAGCAGCACATCGAGGTGACGTTCGACGACCGCCCGCCCGAGGCGGCCGAGCCGGTCCGGACCCCGCAGACGCCGGACGAGGTGGCACCGCCCGGACGGGCCCGGGTGAGGCGGCCCGGCCGCATGTGGTCTGCCCGGGCGCGACGGTCCGCCCGGGTGCCCGAGCCGCGTAGCGAGCCGGATCCGGGCTCTGCGACCTCAGCGACCTCAGCGGGCGATCGGGCGCAGTGAGGCGGCTAGGGCCCGCAGCTGGGCCCAGGTCGCGTTGCCGGTGACGACCAGCGTGCGGCCGGTTTTGCTGGTCAGGTACATCGAGCGCTGGCCCCGGGCCGGGGTGGTGATGAGCCGCCAGGTCTGGCCGTTCAGGTCGGCGAGAGTGAGGGTCGTTCCGTCGTTGGTCATGCGCCGGATGAACGCGGCGGCGCTCGCGTTGGTCTCATTAAGCGAGGCCAGCGTGCCATCCGCGGTCATGAAGCCGAGCTGCCAGGTGACGGTGCCCGGGCCGTTCCCGCCGCCCACGGCCAGGCCGGAGCTGACCGGCTGCCAGTCGGCGGGCAGGCCGACCGGGGCCACCGCCGGGTACGGGGCCAGCCGGGCCAGCCGGGCCAGGTCACCGGCGTAGCTGATGGTGGCTGGCTCGACGGCATGCGGCACCGGGACGGCCACGACCACGATCGCGGCGCCCAGCAGGCAGAGGATCGCGCGTACCGGCTTGTTCACCACCGGTCAGGGTAGCCCGGCGGCCCTGAATAGGATCGCCATACCGGCCCAGCGGGAAGGAAGCAGACATGACCGCCGAGCAGCAGGCCCACGAGCCAGACAATCACGCCCCCGACCGCAACCTGGCGCTCGAACTCGCCCGGGTGACCGAGGCCGCGGCCATGGCCGCCGCCCGGTGGGTAGGCCGGGGCGACAAGAACGGCGCCGACGGCGCCGCCGTGCACGCGATGCGGATGCTGATCAACTCGGTGTCGATGCGCGGCGTGGTGGTCATCGGGGAAGGCGAGAAGGACAACGCCCCGATGCTGTACAACGGCGAAGAGGTGGGCGACGGCACCGGCGCGGCCTGCGACGTCGCGGTCGACCCGATCGACGGCACCCGGCTGTGCGCCAACGGCATGCCGAACGCGGTGTCGGTGCTGGCCGTGGCGGGCCGCGGCTCGATGTACGACCCGTCCGCGGTGTTCTATATGTCCAAGCTGGCCACCGGTCCCGAGGCGGCCGGCATGGTGGACATCAACGCTCCGGTGGCCGCCAACGTGCTCGCCGTGGCCAAGGCCAAGGGCTGCTCGCCGAAAGACGTCACCGTGGTCATCTTGGACCGGCCCCGGCACGCCGAGCTGATCTCGGAGGTCCGGGCCACCGGCGCGCGGATCCACCTGATCACCGACGGCGACGTGGCCGGCGCGATCATGGCCGCCCGCGAGGGCACCGGGATCGACCTGATGCTCGGCATCGGCGGGACGCCCGAGGGGATCATCGCGGCGTGCGCGCTCAAGTGCCTGGGCGGGGTCATCCTGGGCAAGCTGGCGCCGCGCGACGAGGCCGAACGCCGCCGCGCGCTGGACGCCGGGCACGACCTGAACCGCGTGCTGACCACCGACGACCTGGTCACGTCGGACGACGTGTTCTTCGCCGCTACCGGGATCACCGACGGGGAACTGGTCGACGGCGTCCGGTACCTGCGCGGCCACGCGACCACGCACTCGCTGGTCATGCGCTCCCGGTCCGGGACGATCCGCAGCATCAAGAGCGAGCATCAGCTGTGGAAGCTGCGGGCGTACTCCTCGGTCAGGTTCGACTGAGGCTGTTCGTCAGCGCCGGCTGCCGAACAGGCGGAAGCGCCGGGCCCGGGGCGGCGTCTGGACGATGATCTCTCCGCCCAGGACCATGCCCTTGACCTCGATCACCGGCGTATCGGTCCCGGTCGGCAGCGGCGTGCTGCCGCGCCGCCGACCCAGCACCACGGGCGCGGTGACCACCACCGACACCCCGTCCGGCACCGCCAGCCGCAGCCGCCCGCCGATCACGGTGGCGAACAGCTGCACGTGGCGGGCCTGCAAGATGGCCTGCGTGACGTCCAGCTCGACCTCGCCGAACATCGCGGTCACAGTCAGAGACTCCGGCACCACCCAGCGGCCGTCCCGTTTGGCCGGGCCGAAGATCCCGCTGACCACCCGCCCGCCGTCCAGCCGGACCGGCTGAGCGGACGCCACCACCAGGTCGCTGGTCAGGTCGGCCAGCTCGCCCAGGGTCCGGGCCGTGCAAGCCCGCTGGACCCGTTCGGCGTGCTCGTCGGCGTTGAGCCGCCCGTCGCTGACCGCCTCGGCCAGTACGGCCAGGACCCGGTCCCGGTCCGTGTCGGACGCCCGCAAGTCGCGCGGTGCCTGACGTGGGGACATGCTTTTGGCCTCGCTCGGCTGTACGTAGCAGGGTGGAACGTGCTACCCATTTTCCATGACAGACGGAGCGATCGAGACGGTGATGGGGCAGACCAGCCAGGAACAGATCCGCCTGGTCCGCTTCCTGTACGCCGATCACGGCGGGATCATCCGCGGCAAGGCCTCCGGGACCGGGCATCTGCGGGAGCGGATGGCCAGCGGCATCGGGCACACCGTGGCCATGATGGCCATGTCCATGCTCGACCAGCTGCAGCCGGTGCCCGGGATGGGCCCGGTCGGCGAGGTCCGCATCCTGCCCGACCCCGACACCTTCGTCCCGCTGCCCTACGCTCCCGGCGGCGCGGCCATGCTCGCGGACCTGGTCAAGCCGGACGGGTCACCGTGGGAGGCGTGCGCCCGGACGTTCCTCAAGCAGGCCATCGCCGAGCTGGGCCGCGAGGGATACGCGATGCAGGCCGCGTTCGAGCCCGAGTTCACCATCGGACGCCGCGAATCCTCCCCCGCCGGGCCGTCCATCCCGGACCGGCTCATCCCCATCGACGACAGCCTGTGCTACTCGTCCACCGGCTTCCACATGGCGCACGACTTCGCCATGGAACTGGTCGATGCGCTGGAGGCGCAGGGCCTGGTCGTCGAGCACTATTACCCCGAGCTCGGGCACGGCCAGCACGAGATGTCGATCAGGTACGCCGACGCGCTGCGCGCCGCCGATAACCACGTGCTGTACCGGGAGACCGTCCGCGGCGTGGCCTTCCGGCACGGCCTGTGGGCCAGCCTGGCCCCCAAGCCCATCCCCGACCAGGCCGGCAACGGCACCCACCTGCACGCCTCGCTCTTGGAGGTGTCGCCCGACGGCTCTCCGGTCGGCCGCAACGTCTTCGCCGACCCGGCCGACCGGAACGGCCTGTCCCAGGTGGGCTACCACTTCATCGGCGGCCTGCTGGCCCACCTGCCCGCGCTGATCGCGCTGACCTGCGCCAGCGTGAACAGCTACCGCCGCCTCGCGCCGCAGATGTGGGCCGGCGCGTACAGCTGCTACGGGATGGACAACCGCGAGGCCGCGGTCCGGATCTGCTCACCGCTGCGGGGGGACTCGGGTAGTTCGGTCAACCTGGAGCTCAAGCCGTCGGACTCCAGCGCCAATCCGTACCTTGCGCTGGGCGGGTTCATCTACGCCGGCCTGGACGGCATCCGGGGCAAGATCGATCCCGGCGAGGCGCTGAACGTCGATCCGGCCACGCTGACCGAGTCCGAGCGGGCCGCGGCCGGCGCGCACCGCCTGCCCGCCTCGCTGGCCGCGGCGCTGGACGCGCTAAGCGCGGACGCGCTGCTGATGGACGTTCTGGGGCCGCTGCGCAGCACGGCCTACCTGGCCGTCAAGCGCTCCGAGGCGAACCACTTCGCGCACTCCACCGACCCCTACTACGAGTGCTTCCAGCACTTCACCAAGATCTGAGCCGCGCGGCGGCAACCGACTAGTTAGGCGCCGGCGGAGCGGTTAGTCGCCGGCGGCGCCGGCGGAGCCGGGACGGAAGATGGTCTCGGCGGGCTTGCCGATCACCGACAGGGGCTTGGCCACGTCCTCCAGCGACTTGCCCTCGGCGGCGACGCCGAAGAAGATGGCCACGATCCCGCCCAGGATCATCGCAGCACCGCCCACGATGTAGCCGGCGTAGAGCGTGTTGCGGTCCTGGCCTTTGCCGATCAGGTGGCCGTACCAGTGCGAGCCGAGCAGGCCGAACACCTGGGCGATGGCGAAGAACACGGCGATGGCCTGCGCGCGGACCTCCAGCGGGAAGACCTCGCTGACCGTGAGGTACCCGGCGCTGGCCCCCGCGGAGGCGAAGAAGAAGATCACCGCCCAGGCCAGGGTCTGCGTGGCCGCGGTCAGCACGCCGTCCTTGAACAACTCGGCGGTGATGATCAGCATGACGCCGGACAGGATGTACGTGCCGGAGATCATCTTCTTGCGGCCGATGGTGTCGAACAGCCGGCCGATGGTCAGCGGCCCGGCCAGGTTCCCGGCCGCGAAGGCGAAGAAGTACACGCCGGTGTCGGTGGCCTTGACCTTGAAGAAGAACTCCAGCACGAGCCCGGAGGTGAAGAAGATCGCGTTGTACAGGAACGACTGGGTGATCATCAGGACCCCGCCGAGGATGGACCGGGTCGGGTAGTGCCGGAACAGCACGCGCAGCAGGGCCAGGTAGCCGAGCCGCTTGGTCGGCGTGATCTCGAGTTCCTGGCTCTCGTCGACCGGCGGAAGCTCGCCCTTGGTCTTAGCCACGTCGCCTTCGATCTCGGCGATGGAGGCCTCGGCGTCCTGCTCCCGGCCGTGCATAATCAGCCAGCGCGGGCTTTCCGGCAGGTTCTTGCGGACATAGATGATGACCAGCGCCAGGACCGGGCCGATCAAGAACGCGATCCGCCAGCCCCAGCCGGCCGCGACGTGGTTGAGGACGTACAGCGTGACCGCGGTGCCGATAATGGCGCCGGCCCAGTAGGTGCCGTTGACCGCGAGGTCCACCCGGCCTCGGAATTTGGCCGGGATCATCTCGTCGATGGCCGAGTTGATCGCGGCGTACTCACCGCCGATGCCTGACCCGGCCAAGACCCGGGTGGCGTACAGGAAAAGGAACCACTTGCCGCCGGCCGGCGTCGCGGCGGTCAGGCCGCTGCCGACCAGGTACACGCCCAAGGTGATGATGAACAAGTTCCGCCGGCCGAGCTTGTCGGACAGCCGGCCGAAGAACAGCGCGCCGATGACCTCGCCGACCAGGTACCAGGTGGCGATGTCCGCCACCCCGCCCGCCGACATGCCTAGCGTCGCCTTCTGGGTCAGGTCCGGGCCGACGTTGGCGGCGATGGTGATCTCCAGGCCGTCCAGGATCCAGGCCACCCCAAGCGCCATCACCAGCCTGGTGTGGAACCGGGACCACGGGAGCCGGTCGATCCGGGCCGGAATCAGGCTCCGGATCGCGGGACTGCTGGCCGTATCGGGCGGTGCTGACACCGTGCCCTCCTTTTGA
The DNA here is from genome assembly GCA_963787645.1 of uncultured Actinomycetes bacterium. Lineage (GTDB taxonomy): Bacteria > Actinomycetota > Actinomycetes > Streptosporangiales > Streptosporangiaceae > Palsa-504. The sequence continues at coordinate 1,086,287 of CAWBDS010000011.1, forward strand.
TGCTTTACGCATGCCGAGACCCCGTGACTGCCGGGTACCGCAGGAATCAGGCGCAAAACCTGGCCGACCGGCCCATTTCGGCGACGCTCGCCGATATAGTTAGCTCTGTGAACGACATTGTTGGCGGGAGTGACTCGCGGCGGCCGTCGGGAGACGTGCTGGCGGGAGACGTGCTGGCGGGAAATGTGCTGGCGGCGATCGGCGGGATACGGCGGGTGGTGCGGCGGGCGGTGCGGTCGGCGTGGCTGGCGGAGCCGCTGCCGCCGGGGCAGTCGGAGCTACTCAGGCTGGCCGCCGGGCGGCCCGGGATCAGCGTGGCCGAGGCGGCGCGGGAGCTGCGGCTGGCGTCCAACACGGTGAGCACGCTGGTCGGGCGGCTGAGCGCGGCGGGGTTGCTGGAGCGGACCAGGGCGGTGTCGGACGGGCGTTCGGTGCGGCTGAGCGTGACCGATAAGGGTGCCCGGCGGATCGCCGAGTTCCGCGACCTGCGTACGGAACTGGCAGGCCGGGCGGTGGACCGGCTGAGCGCCGCCGACCGGCAGACCCTGGCGGACGCGGTGCCGGCGCTGGTCCGGTTCGCGGCGGAACTTGCGGAGGAGAACGCATGACCACGGTCGATCACCCTGAGACGGGAGGGGGTACGGGCCGGACTGCGGGCACGGGGCTGGGCATGGACGCGAGCGGAGACGTGGGCGCAGCGGGGCTGGCGGTGCGGTGTGAGGGGCTGACGTACCGGTTCGGGGAGCATGTGGCGGTGAACGGGGTGGACCTGGAGATCCGGCCCGGGGAGACGTTCGGGCTGCTGGGGCCGAACGGGGCGGGTAAGACGACCACCATCCGGATGCTGGTCACGCTGCTCAAGCCGGCCGCGGGACGGGTCAGCGTGTTCGGGGTGGACGCGGCGGTCCGGCCGATGCTGGTCCGCCGGATGATCGGCTACGTGCCGCAGCTGCTGTCCGCGGACGGGATGCTGACCGGGCGGGAGAACGTAGAGCTGTTTGCCCGGCTGTTCGACGTGCCGCGGGCCCGGCGGGCCGCCCGGGTGGGCGAGGCCCTGGGCGCCATGGGGCTGACCGAGGCTTCGGACCGGGTGGCCAAGACGTACTCGGGCGGCATGATCCGCCGGCTGGAGCTGGCCCAGGCGCTGGTCAACGCGCCACGGTTGCTGGTGCTGGACGAGCCCACGGTCGGGCTGGACCCGATCGCGCGCACCGAGGTGTGGGAGTACATCACCGGGCTGCGAGACGGGGGCGACATGACCGTCCTGATGACCACGCACTACATGGACGAGGCCGATACCTACTGCGACCGGATCGCGCTCATGCACCAGGGCACCATCCGGGCCGAGGGCGCGCCCGCCGGGCTCAAGGCGGGACTCGGGCCCGAGGTCACGCTCGACGACGTGTTCAGGCACTACACCGGCGATACCCTCGAGGTCGCCCAGGGAGGAATCCGTGACGTACGCCGCGCCCGGCGCACCGCCCGCCGACTGGGCTGATAGCCCGCTCGCCGGAATCAAACGGCTGGCCAGCCGGATCGTGACCCTGTGCTGGGTCGAGCTGAGGCGGATCCGGCACGACCGCACCGAGCTGTACACCCGGGCCATCCAGCCCGCGCTGTGGCTGCTCATCTACGGCGAGACCTTCACCCGGATCCACGCCATCCCGACCCCGAAGGGCATCTCCTACCTGGCCTACCTGTCCCCCGGCATCTTGGCCCAGTCGGCGCTGTTCATCGCCATCTTCTACGGCATCCAGATCATCTGGGAACGCGACGCGGGCGTACTGACCAAGCTCATGGTCACCCCGACGCCACGGGCCGCGCTGATCACCGGGAAGGCCTTCGCGGCCGGGGTGCGCTCGCTCATCCAGGGCGTCGTGGTGGTGATCTTGTCCGCCATCCTCGGGGTAACGCTGACCGACAACCCGCTCAAGCTGCTGGCCAGCGCCGTTCTCCTGATCCTGGGCTCGGCGTTCTTCTCGTGCCTGTCGATGACCATCGCGGGCATCGCGCTGCAGCGGGACCGGCTGATGGGCATCGGGCAGGCCATCACCATGCCCTTGTTCTTCAGCTCCAGCGCGCTGTACCCGACCCGGGTCATGCCCGGCTGGCTGCAGGCGATCAGCAAGGTCAACCCGCTGTCGTACGAGGTGGAGGGACTGCGCGGACTGCTCATCGGGACCAGTACCAACCTGTGGCTGGACTTCGGCGTGCTGGCCGTGGCCACCGTGGCCGGCATCACGGCGTCATCGCTGCTGCTGCCGCGGCTAGCCCGGTAGCCCCGGCCGCCCCTAGGGTGCGGGTGTGGACACACGCAGCGGGCAGCTGTCCGGCGGACTCCGGGCATCCGCGGCGTACCTGCTGACCGGCAGCCTGGCCGGGGTCAACGCCGCGATCCCCGGGTACCCGGTGCTGGCCGCGCAGGCGCTGCGCTACGCGCTGGCCGCCACCGTGCTGGCCGCGGCCTGCTGGGTGCAGCGCCGCAGGCATCCGCTGGATCACCAGCAGGCCCGGCTGACCAGGCGCGTGGTGGTGCTGCTGGCCCTGCAGGCCACGGTGGGGGTGACCGGCTTCAACTACTTCACGGCCGAGGCGGTCCGGCACACCGGGGCGGCCACGGTCGGCACGGTCATCGCGGTCGTGCCGGTGGTGCTGGCCATCGCCGCGCCGCTGGCCACGGGCCGCCGGCCGGCGTCCCGGATGATCGCGGCCGCGGTGCTGGTCGCCGCGGGAGCGGCGGTGGTCACCGGGCTGGGCGGAGCGAATCCGCTGGGCTTGCTGCTGGCCCTGGGCGCGCTGACGGCCGAGGTCAGCTTCACCCTGGTGGCCGTGCCGCTGCTGCCGATCTTCGGGCCGCTGCGGGCTTCGGCCTGGGTCAGCGTGTGCTCGGTGCCGGTGCTGTTCGGGTTCGCGTTCGCGACCGGCGGCGCGGGCGCGGTACCGGTCCCGACCGCCGGCCAGACCGCGGCGATCTGCTACCTGGCCGTGGCGGTCTGCGCGGGCGGCTTCTACCTGCTGTACAGCGCGCTGCCGCGGCTGGGCGCCGACCGGGTGGGGTTGTTCGCCGGGCTGGTGCCGTTCGGCGCGATGGGCGCGGAACTGGTGCTGGGCGCGGGGACGATCCGGCCGGCCGACGTGGCGGGAGCGGTGCTGGTCGCGGCGGGCGTGGCCGCTGGGGCCGGTGGGGCCGGTGTGACCGGCGGGGACCGGGCAGCGGGGCAGGAGAAAACCGGGCCACAGCAGGAAGAAGATACGGCGGCGGCGCCGCAGCTCAGCCGGACGCGGACGGGGGCACCGCGTGCTTAGCACTCATCGCGCGGACGGGGGCACCGCGCGGCGCGGCGCCGCCGCATAGCGTCACGATACAAGTTTGCTGAAACTTGTACAAGTCGTGATCACCGAGACACAGTGTTTGTTTCGGCCAGACTCGGGACGACCGGCACCCGAAACGCCCTGCAACGGGCGGCCTTCCCGGGGCGACAGGGGCGGGTCGGCCAGGCGCCGGACCCGCCTAAGCTGAACAGCGGGAAAGGAGAGCCCCCGTGCCTGAGTTCAGCTTTACTGAATTGCTGCCAACCGGAGTGGACGAGACCACGTACCGGCGGCTGACCAGTGACGGCGTGACGAACCACGATTCGTTCGGCCGAAAATTCCTGGACGTGGAGCCGCAGTTGCTCACCTTGCTGACCTCGGCGGCCATGCACGATATCGCCCACCTGCTGCGGCCCGCGCACCTGCGCCAGCTACGGTCCATCCTGGACGATCCGCAGGCTTCGCCGAACGACCGGTACGTGGCCCGGGACCTGCTCAAGAACGCGTGCATCGCGGCGGGCGGGGTGCTGCCCATGTGCCAGGACACCGGCACGGCCATCGTGATGGGCAAGCGCGGCCAGCAGGTGCTCACCGACGGGCGCGACGAGGAGCACATCGCGCGCGGGGTCTACGACGCGTACACCACGCTGAACCTGCGGTACTCCCAGCTCGCGCCGCTGACCATGTGGGAGGAGCGGAACACCGGCTCCAACCTGCCGGCCCAGATCGAGCTGTACGCGACCGGCGGCGGGGAGTACAAGTTCTTGTTCATGGCCAAGGGGGGCGGCTCGGCGAACAAGTCGTTCCTGTACCAGGAGACGAAAGCCGTCCTCAACCCCTCGCGGATGCTTGGGTTCCTGGAGGAGAAGATCCGGTCGCTGGGCACCGCGGCGTGCCCGCCGTACCACCTGGCCATCGTGGTGGGCGGGACTTCGGCCGAGTTCGCGCTGAAGACGGCCAAGTACGCGTCGGCCAAGTACCTGGACGCGCTGCCGCTCGCCGGTTCGGCGTCCGGGCACGGGTTCCGGGACGTCGAGCTCGAGGCCGCGGTGCTGGACATCACCCGGAAGATCGGGATCGGGGCGCAGTTCGGCGGCAAGTACTTCTGCCACGACGTGCGGGTCATCCGGCTGCCGCGGCACGGGGCGTCGTGCCCGGTGGCGATCGCGGTGTCGTGCTCCGCGGACCGGCAGGCGCTGGGCAAGATCACCGCCGACGGGGTGTTCCTGGAGCAGCTCGAGACCGATCCGGCGCAGTACCTGCCCGATGTCGACGTGTCGGCCGAGGACGGCGAGGTCGTGGCCATCGACCTGAACCAGCCGATGGACTCGATCCGCGCCGTGCTGAGCCAGTACCCGGTGCGGACCCGGGTGGCGCTGACCGGGCCGCTGGTGGTGGCGCGGGACATCGCGCACGCCAAGATCGCCGAACGGCTGGACGCGGGCGAGCCGATGCCCGCTTACCTGCGCGACCACCCCGTCTACTACGCCGGGCCGGCCAAGACGCCGGCCGGGTATGCCTCCGGGTCGTTCGGGCCCACGACGGCCGGGCGGATGGACTCCTACGTGGACCGGTTCCAGGCGGCGGGCGGCTCGCTGGTCATGCTGGCCAAGGGCAACCGGTCGGCGGCGGTGACCGCGGCCTGCAAGAAGTACGGCGGTTTCTACCTCGGCTCGATCGGGGGCGCGGCGGCGCGGCTGGCCCAGGACTGCATCACCCGGGTCGAGGTGCTGGAGTACCCCGAGCTCGGCATGGAGGCGGTGTGGCGGATCGAGGTGCGGGACTTCCCGGCGTTCGTCGTGGTAGACGACAAAGGCAATGACTTCTTCGCCGATCCGTCCGGGCCGGTGCTGAGCCTAGGGCCGCATCCGTGAGCGGGCCGCAGGCGAGCGAACCAGGGGGCACTGAGCGGGCCGCAGGCGAGCGAACCAGGGGGCACTGAGCGGGCCGCAGGCGAGCGAACCAGGGGGCACTGAGCGAGCCGCAGGCGAGCGAACCAGGGGGCACTGACCGGCCACGATCCGGTGACACTTAATCAATGCTTAGGCGTCCCCCAGAGACCTTTCAGCGAACACCGTGTACGGTCCTCGTATGCAGCCATTGGCCGACGCGGGGCGGGTGATCGCCGGGCGCTACCGGCTGGAGACCCCCATCGGCCGAGGGGCGATGGGGGTCGTGTGGCGTGCCCGCGACCAGCTGCTCGATCGTGACGTCGCGATCAAAGAAGTCGGAATCGCGGAGACGCTCACCGACGAGGAGCGGGCCAACGCCTACCAGCGGACGCTGCGGGAGGCCAAGACCGCGGCCCGGCTGAACCACCCGGGCGTGGTGACCGTCTACGACGTGGCCGAGGACGGCGGCCGTCCGTGGATCGTCATGCAGCTGGTCAGCGCACAGTCGCTGGACCAGGTGCTGGCCAGCTCGGGACCGCTGTCGCCGCGCCGGGCCGCCGAGGTGGGCCGGCAGCTGCTGTCCGCGCTGAGCGTGGCGCACGCCGCCGGGGTCATGCACCGCGACGTCAAGCCGAGCAACGTGCTGCTGGGGCGGGACGACCGGGCGGTGCTGACGGACTTCGGCATCGCGACCTTTCAAGGGGACCCGCGGCTGACCCAGACCGGCATGGTCATGGGCTCGCCGGGCTTCACCGCGCCCGAGCGCATCCGGGGTGAGGACGCCTCCCCGGCCTCGGACCTGTGGTCGCTGGGCGCGACCCTGTACGCCGCGGTCGAGGGGCACGGGCCGTTCGAGAAGCGCGGCGGCGCGATCACCACCATGTCCGCCATCATCAACGAGGACGCGCCGCCGGCGCCGACCGCGGGCGCGCTCGCGCCGGTGATCGCCGCGCTGCTGCGCCGCGAGCCCGGCGACCGGCCGGACGCGGCCACCGCCACTCGGATGATCACCGACGTGCTGCCGCGGCTGTCCGGCGGAGCCTTTGCGGAGCCGGCCGGGTACCAGCCCACCGCGCTGTCCGCGTCGCCTTCGTTCTCCTCCGATCCGCTCGGCTTGCTGTCCACCGCCGACACGCATGGCGGCGCTGCTGACCTGGCCGCCGGTGGCGGCGGGGCTGACCTGGCCGCCGGTGGCGGCGGGGCTGACCTGGCCGCCGGTGGCGGCGGGGAGTCGGAGGCGGCGGGAACCGCGGCGACCACCCCGCAGCCGGTCATGGGCGAGGCGGCCCGGCCCGACCAGCCGGTGACCGAGCTGGACCGGCCGAAGAGCGGGTACGACTTCCCGCCCACTGAGTATGACCGCGGGGGTCTCGCGTCGGGAGCGGGGCCGGCACCGGACTTCTCCTCGTGGTACGACCCGGCGCCCAGGTCGGGTGCGGCGCCGTCGGCGCAGCCCTGGTCGGGGTCGGCGTATCAGGCCGAGCCGGTGCCGTGGGGGGCGCCGGCCCCGTCGCCGGCTGGTTTCGGGGCGGCCCGGCCGGCTGGTTCGGGGGCGGCCCGGCCGGATTACCGGCCGCCGGCTGACTACCGGCCCGGGCCGGCGCGGGCGCGCAAGCGCCGAGGCGGCCTATGGGTCGTGCTGGTGCTGCTGGCCCTGCTGGGCGCGGGCGCGGGGGCGGCCGCCATCGTGCTGCTGCGGCACAACACGCCGACCACGCCGCTGGGCAGCAGTTCGTCGGCGCCGGGCACGTCGTCGTCCGGGACCGGCACGCTCGCGCCGCCCGCCACGGCGCCGCAGATCGTCGACGCGATCAACGAGCACACCACGGGCCCGCTGCCGGCCGGATGGACGACCGTCACGCGGCCCGCCACCGGCACCGAAGCGGCCGGGTTCAGCATCGGCGCGCCGGCCAGCTGGAAGACCAGCACCACGGGCTACCAGACCTACCTGTACGACCCGTCGGCCAACGTGAACGTCCTGGTCGACCTCACGCCGCACACCTACCCGGGCGACATGGTCAAGGAAGCGCAGTACATCAAGAACCAGTCGCTGGCCCAGAACCGCTTCCCCGGCTACCTGCAGATGGGACTGCAGGGCGAGACCATCCGCGGCACGCCGGGAGCGTGGTGGAAGTTCACCTGGGTGGACAAGGGGACCAACCAGGAGGCCATCGACCTGCTGTTCGTCCTGCACACCTCGGCGGGCGCGCAGTCCTACGCGCTGTACATGACCGCGCCGCAGAGCATGTGGAACCAGATGCGGCCGATCTTCGACGAAGCGGCGGAGACGTTCACCCCGCTCACGTGAGCGTGCGCTGAGGCGGCCGAGCGTGCGCTGACGCGGCCGAGCGTGGGCTGAGGCGGCCGCAGGGGGGGTTGCGGCCGCCTCAGCAGTTTCTAATCTAGCCTTCGCTAGTACCAGCCGGTGGCCTGCTCATGATCCCACGCGCCGCACGGAGATCCATAGGTGCCCTTGATGTACTCCAGACCCCACCTGATCTGCGTCGCCGCGCTGGTCTGCCAGTTGGGTCCGGCGCTGGCCATCCGGGATCCGGGCAGCGCCTGCGGGATCCCGTAGGCGCCCGAGCCGGCGTTGTAGGCGGTCACGCTCCATCCGCTCTCGTGGGCCCACAGCGGATCCAGGCAGGCGAACTGGCTGGCGGACCAGCCGAACGAGCCAAGCATGGCCTCGGCGATCTGCTGCGGGGAACCGGAGGGCACGGGCGCCTGCGAGGGCTGGGCCGATGCCGACGCCGTGGGCTGGGCCGACGCCGTGGCCGATGCCGTGGGCTGGGCTGCGGAGGTCACCTTCGCCGCAGCCGCCTTCTTGGCGGCCTGCTGGCGGGCGGTGCTCCAGTGCGCGGCGGCCAGTTCGGCGGCCGCGTCGCGGACCTGGTAGGCCTGCACGGCCTGGCTCGCGGTGCTCTGCTGGAAGGCCGCCATCTGAACGTCCTGCAGCTTGACGACCTGGCCGGAAACGGTCAGGAGCGGGCCGGCGTAGGCCTCATGGGGCCGCCCGGCGGCCAGTCCGGAGGGTCCGGACGGCCAGGTGGCCGCGGTCGCGGCCACCGCGGTGGCGACGGTGAACGCGCCGGCCGCGATCAGGGCCACGGCCTGGGGCCGACTGCATTGAATTTTCCGGTGCCGTGACAAAGGAACCTTTCGGTGGTGCGCGTGTCACGCGATCTGCTTCACCCCCGATCACAACTGCCACGGCACATCACGGGCAGGCATCTGCGCATGTGACATGGCGCGGGTCAGGGCGCCGGGCTCGCTCAGGGCAGCCATCACACAGGCGGGGTGCTGTCGGCTTACTACCATGCCTGATGTCAAATGGTAATGCCGTCAAAAAGCGACGTGATGTAGATCACCACCAACGGAGAAGCAGCTGATCAAGGCCCGAAATTGCCGCGTTTACCTATGCTTTTCTCGGTTAGCGAACGTTTGGGCAAGCGACTATGACGAAACTCACAGCGTTGCTTAAACTTCGCACTACCGGCGATAGAGGGCGCGCCGAACCGGCCGGTTAGTAGTACCCGTTGGCTTCCTCGAAGGCCCAGGCACCGCACGGACTACCGTAAATCCCCTTGATATAGCCTAGGCCCCACCTGATCTGGGTGGCCGGGTTGGTCTCCCAGTCCGCGCCCGCGCTGGCCATCTTGCTGCCCGGCAGCGCCTGCGGGATGCCGTACGCGCCGCTGGCGTTCTCCGCGTCGTAGACCCAGCCGCTCTCCCGGTTCCACAGGTCCACCAGGCAGCCGAACTGGGTCTGCGGATCGAAGCCGAAGCCGCTCAGCATGGCTTCGGCGATGGCCTGCGCGGAGCCCGGGTTGGGCTGGGTGAAGGGGACGGAGACGACCCCGCCGCCGCCGGTCCCGGCGGCGGTCCCGGTGCTGGGGTTGGCCGCGGCCAGTTCCTGGGGCGAGGCCAGCTTGGCCTTGCCCTCCACGGTCACCGTGCGGGCCGCGGTGGTCATCGCGATCAGCTGGGCGCGCTCGGTCTCGAGCAGGGCCATGGTGTGACTGCCCGGTACCGCCTCGATCCCCTGCACCACGTTGAAGGCGCTCGTCCCCTGGCCGAACACCTTGCCGCCGACCGCGACACCGATGACCACCACGAGGGCGAAAATCGCGACCGGAAAGACAACGCCGACACGCCGGATGAGGCCCCGCTTACGCCTATTGCTGCGATTCCCCGTCCGGTGTCGCGACAAGGCTCTCCCATCTTCCGGCCGTGCCCGCCGGGCCCCGGAGACCGTCTCGATGCCTGCCGACCGGCCGGGTGCGGACCCGCGGTGACCTGGCCCGCGCCGCCTACCCGCTGCACCTGACCTGGTGCGCCGTCCGGCTCGCCTCGCACAAGTACCGCTGGCGCCCAACGATGCCAGAAAGGCCGCTCGAATGCGCAGGACTTCGGCGAGAAAATCACGGCCCGGTTTACGGCGGCAGCTGTGACGACGATCACAAGACAATAACACTGTCGGTAACCGATTCGGACCAGTCCGTTATCTCCAGCCTCGCGGGCTGGCGGTCTTCGCGAGCTGGCTGGCCCCGGGTTCTACTGGCCGCGGGCTCCGGCTGCCACAATCGGATTATGGAAACACCTCTGTCGCCCCTTGACTTCGCCCGCCGGACCCGCCGGCTGCACGCCGACCGCGAGGCGGTGGTCGACGGCGAGCTGCGCCTGTCCTACCGCCAGTTCTTCGACCGCTGCGACCGCTGGTCCGCGGCGTTGCAGGGACTGGGCGTGCGGCCGGGCGACCGCGTGGCCACCATCGCGCCGAACACGCACGCCCAGCTCGAGGCGTTCTACGCGGTGCCGCAGATCGGGGCGGTCCTGGTGCCGATCAACTACCGGCTCACCGCGGAGGACTTCGTTTACATCGTGAACCACTCGGGGGCCACGGTGGTCTGCGCGCACAGCGACTACCTGAAGGTGGTGGACGGCGTCCGGGACCGGATGCCGGACGTGCGCCACTTCGTGGCCTTCGAGGGCGCCGCTTCGGCCGACGGGTGGCTGGACTACGAGGCGGCCGCCGCCGCCGCCGAGCCCGATTTCGAGCGGCCGGAGATCGGCGAACGGGACCTGCTCACGATCAACTACACCAGCGGGACCACGGCGCGGCCCAAGGGCGTGATGATCACCCACCGCAACGCCGCGCTCAACACCATCGGCACGCTGCTGCACCTGCCGATGGCGGTCGGCGAGCGGTACCTGTGGACGCTGCCCATGTTCCACGCCAACGGCTGGACCTACACCTGGACGGTGACGGCCGCCGCGGCTACCCACATCTGCCTGCGCAAGGTCGACCCGGCCACCATCTTCGCGCTGATCAGGGACGAGCACGTGAACTCGCTGTGCGCCGCGCCCACGGTGCTGATCTCGCTGGCCAACGCACCCGCCGCGGCGCGCGGCGAGGTGCCGCCCGGGGTGCGCGTGGTGACGGCCGGGGCGCCGCCCGCGGCGGCCACCATCGAGCGGCTGGAAGGCGACTTCGGCTGGGAGGTCACCCAGGTCTACGGCCTGACCGAGACGGCGCCGTTCATCACCATCTGCGCCCCGCTGCCCGAGCACGAGGGGCTGTCACTGGCCGACCGTTCGGTGATCAAGGCCCGGACGGGGGTGGAACTGCTGACCTCCGGTGAGCTACGGGTGGTCGACACCGACGGGACCGAGGTGCCGGCCGACGGCCAGACGGTGGGCGAGATCGTGGTCCGCGGCAACGTGGTCATGGACGGGTACTACGAGGACCCTGAGGCGACCGAACGGGCCATGGGTGACGGCTGGTTCCACACCGGAGACGCCGCGGTAGTCCACCCCGACGGCTACACGCAGATCCGCGACCGGCTCAAGGACGTGATCATCAGCGGCGGGGAGAACATCTCCTCGATCGAGGTCGAGGGCGCGCTGCTCCGCCATCCGGCCATCCGGGAGGTGGCCATCGTCGGCCTGCCCCACGAGCGGTGGGGCGAGACGCCGCACGCGTTCGTGGTGCTCAACGAGGACGCCAGCGCGACCGAGGACGAAGTCATCGCCTTTGCGCGCGAACACCTGGCCCACTTCAAGGCCCCGACCGGCGTCACCTTCATCGGTGAGCTGCCGAAGACCGCGACCGGGAAGATCCAGAAGTTCGTCCTGCGCAAAGGCGCGCCCAACGTGACCGCCCAGTAAGACCGGGGCGGTCATCAGCCTGCTTCGGCGGCCCTCACCAGCCTTACCAGCCTTACCAGCCTTACCAGTCGAAGGCGTCCGACACGCCGCGGTACTCGAACAGCTCCGTCGCGTCGAACCACAGGTCGACCTCGTACTTGGCCTCCTCGGGCTTGCCCGAGGCGTGCACCAGGTTCGCGACCGCCTTGCCGGTGGCCACGGCGACCGCCTTGGACTGATGCGCGAAGTCGCCGCGGATCGAACCCGGCTGGGCCTCGTTCGGATAGGTAGAGCCGACGATCTTGCGGACCGTGGCCACCGCGTCCTCGCCCTCGACCACGAACGCGATGACCGGGCCACGCTGCATGAACTCCGCGGTGGCGTGGTAGACGGCAGGTCCCAGCCGCTCTTCCAGGTCGAAGTAGTGCCGGCGGGTGAAGTCGGCGTCGATCACGCGCATTTTCATGCCGATGATCTTCAGCGACGCGTCCTCGAACCGCTGGATGATACGTCCGGCCAGGCCGCGGGCAACGGCGTCCGGCTTGAGCACGACGAGCGTGCGCTCCCGCAATGGCTGAGACTCGGCCACAATAGTCCTTTCGATTTCCCCAAGATGGTGACAGAGTAGCGGCCCGCGCTTACGCACCGGGCACGCAGGCTAGTCCTGACGAGCCGGATCCAGGACCAGCGTCATGCATACGCTATAGGGATTGGCCGTGTACTGACCGAACGGCGCGCACGGCTCGAATCCGGCCTGGCGGTACAGCGCGCGAGCGGCGGCGAACGCGTCCATGGCCCCGGTTTCCAGGCTGACCCGGCGATAGCCCCGTTCGCCGGCCACGCGCAGCAGGCGGGCCAGGATGGCCCGGCCGATACCCTGGCTGCGGGCCTCGGCCCGGGTGTGCATGGCCTTCAGCTCGGCGTGGGTATCGTCCAGCCTCCTGATGGCACCGACGCCCACGAGTTCGCCGTCGCGGCGGGCACCGAACACGGTGAGCTCGGGGTCGGCCCAGGCCTGCGACTTCAGGGCGTGGACGTGCTCGGGCGGACTCTCGCCGCGGGCGAAGGCCAGATGCCGGGCCAGGAGGGCGCGCACGTCATCGGCGTTCGGGTCGGCCGGGGCGATGATCAGGTCCACGGCCCATACTTACCGGTCTTGCCGGTGGGGCGGCCAGAGGCGGCGCCCAACGACATCGTTGCGGGGATCACGCGGTAGGCGGGCGGGGCCGCGGTTTCGGCGTGGCTGTCAACCCGGGGCCCGCGCGGCGCGTCCAACGCCTCGTGAACGACACCGGATACGGGCCAACCCGCCCAGAGGGGCGCCTGCTGGCACTACGGTGCCTGGGCCTTCCGCAGGTCGCCCCGCGGGCGCCGCTGACCAGGCGCCGCGCGCTATGGTCCCGGCTGGCCGCCTACTGCGCGCGGATCAGGCCCGGCACCACGGCCGAGCTGGCCTCGCTGGTCCTGCGCATGAGCGACGAGATCGACACCCGCGAGCGGATGCTCGACGCCGCGCTCGGCTCGGCCGGGCTCAGCTCAGCCGGGCTCAGCTCAGCCGGGCTGGGGTCGGCCGGCTCGGCCGGATCCCTCCGCGCCGGCGGGGGGCCGCAGGGCGTGCGGACCGACGCCGGCGCGGTAGACCGCCGCCTGGCCAGTTAACGATTTTCTGCCGAACGGGCCGTGGTGCACGCCATGAACCCGGTGGCTCCCGTGATCGCGGGGCCATGGTTCACGAACAGCAGGCCGTCCCGGAAGACGGTGAAGCTGTCGGCGCCCGGGTTGACACTCATGATCGTGTAGAGCTGGCCGTGGTAGCGGAACTCCTGCGGCGGAGCCAGCACCGGTCCGGACACTTCGGTCAGCGTGCTGCTGCCCGAGGCCACGTCAAAGGTCAGCGGCCGGGGCGGGCAACCCCGGGGAAAGCCGCAGACTACGGTGCCGGGCGGGAGTGTGCGGAGCCGCTTGACGTGCGCGATCCGGAGCCGGACGCGCACGGTCCGCGCCTTGACGTGCGTGATGCGCACGGTCCGGGGCCGGAGGTGCTGGCCGGGCGGAGCCGGGCAGACGAGCCGGACCTGGCCTGGACCGGCGGGTCCGGATCCGGGGCCGATGGTGCTGGCCAGGGCGATGGCCGGGGTGCCCAGCACGATGACGGTCATGGCGGCGAGCGCGGATACGCACTTCATGGCGATCCTCCCGCGGAGTTGTCGTCTCATGGCAGGTGAACGTAGCCAGCCTGGTCTGGAGCATCGCCGGAATCGCGTGTGAGTTCCGGGTGACCCGTCCGGGCGGCATTTGACACCATCAGCGGGTTCGCTGACACTTGGCCGTGGCCCGGCGCAGGGTGGTACTGACCGTGATTACGGTCGGCCTGCTGGTCTTCCTGACCGGGGCGGTGGCGCGAGGGGCGGCTCTGCCGCCATGGGCGCACGCAAATCTCGGGCCTGCCCGGAGCAAGCTCATCCGCGCTCCTGGCCTGACCCCGGAGCGCAGGCACCCGCCGGCCCGGCCGGCCGGTTGCGAGGCCGGGCTCGAACGCGACACCGGGCCGGGCGACACGCGGGTGGCGATCGTCGGCGCCTCGTTCACCGCGGGAATCGGGGCTGGGGCCCCGGACCGGTCGTGGGCGGTGCTGCTGGCCCATATGGAGCACTGGAATGCCGTGATCTACGGCGACCCGGGGGCCGGCTACGTCCGGCCGGGCGTACGGCACCAGGGGCCGGTCGCCCGTGAGCTCGCGCAGGTCGGACTGCGGTCGCTGCGGCCCGCGCTGGTCATCGTGCAGGCCGGGCACGACGACATCGGGATCGCGCCGCAACTAGTGCGGGAGCGAGTCGCACAGGCCATCGCGCTGATCCGGGCCCAGGCACCGCAGGCGCGTATCGCCCTGCTGACCGTGTTTCCCGGCCGGTCGCACGCGGCCCGGGTGTACCAGACCGACCAGGCCATCGTGACGGCCGCACAGGCCGCGGACCCGGGCGCGATCATCATGGACCCGCTGACCGGGCAGTGGCGGTTCCCGCGCGCCCCCGACCACCTGCATCCCACAGCCAGCGGCGACGCGCAGATCGCGCTGCATGCGGCGGCGATCCTGCGGGCGCACGGGGTGGTTCCCGCGCCCGCCGGGCGCGGCGGCCTGATCTGCGACACGGCTATTCCGATACGGCCGCCCACGCCGCGGTAAGGGCCGCTCACCGGCTCAGCCCTGGCTGAGAAGTTCATGACACGTTTCTGTGGGCGGCCGTTTTTTCATTGATCTTTCAGCAACACCCGCCACCCTGCCGGTCATGGTTCACGGCACATCAGCAGGCGGCGCGGTCGCCGAGGTCACGGACGCCCAGCGGACGGTCTGGCTCGTCCGGCACGGCGAGAGCACCTGGAACGCGGCCGGCCTGGCTCAGGGGCACTGCGACCAGGCCCGGCTGACCCAGCGCGGCGTGCGCCAGGCCTGGGACATCGTCGGGCGGCTGGGCGACCGCCCGATCGACGCGCTGTACGTCAGCGACCTGCACCGCGCCTTGGCCACCGCGGCTCCGCTGGCCTCGGTGCTCGGGCTGGCCATGGCCCGCGACGCGCGGCTGCGCGAGCGCTGCCTCGGCGAGCTGGAGGGGGCCGCCACCGCGGCGATCACCCCCGCGGTCAGCGGGATCAGCGAGAACCACGTCGCCGATCCCGACGTCCGGCCGCCGGGGGGCGAGTCGTTGCGCGACTTCTACCTGCGGGTGGCCGGATTCGCCGCCGATCTGGCCGAACGACGCTTGCCCGGTCAGTCCCCCGGCTTCGGTGCGGCGGCGGAAATCGCGATCGTCGCGCACGGCGGCACGCTGCGCATGCTGGCCGCCTGCCTGGGCGGTGTGCCGGTTGAGCAGATGGCCTGGGAGCCCCTCGGCAACGCCTGCATCCTGCGCTCCGGCCTGTAGTTGATGAACCCGTTTGATGAACCCATAAGAAAGGGAAGCCATGAATCCGACTGCCTTGCGCCTGCCAGCACGGACCGAAAAGCCGCGCCGCACCGGCCTCACCACGCGCTGGTGACCAGCAAACTTGGCACCAAGATTGACGTGCTGAACGCCCACCAGACCGGGTTCTACTTCGGCGGGACGCTGTTCGAGAAGTACCTCCTGCAGGGCCGGCTCGAGGACTTCAGGACGTTCTGCCACACCTGGTCGTGCCGGCATGTGGAGGTGTCGAACGGGACGATCTCGCTGTCCAACTCGGAGAAGGCGAGCTACGTGCGCAAGCTCGCCGATGAGTTCTGCGTGGTCTCCGAGGTCGGGTTCAAGGACCCGGACCGCTCCGAGCAGCTGCCGCTCAGCGAGTGGGTGAAGTACATCAACGAGGACCTCGAGGCCGGCGCGTCCCTGGTCACGCTGGAGGCCAGAGAGAGCGGGAAGTCCGGCGTCTGCCGGCCCGACGGAGCGCTGCGGTTCGGGCTGATCGAGGACATCCTGGCCTCGGGCCTGGACCAGGAGAACCTGCTGTTCGAGGCGCCGACCACCGCGCTGCAGGCGTACTTCGTGACCAGGATCGGGCCCGACGTCAACCTGGGTAACGTCACGGCTCAGGGCGTCATCGGCCTCGAGACGCTCCGGCTGGGGCTGCGGGCCGACACGCTGACCGCCTTCGAGTACTGATGGCGGGCCGTCCGCGGCTCGACCAGGTTGACGCCATCCGCCCGCTCAAGCAGACGGGCGTGGTGGCCTCCTTGACGCCCCGGCAGGTCCGGCCCAGGACGACACCGAGTTCGCCCTCGTAGTCGATCTGCTCGGTGGCGCGAGGCAGCCGCACCGGGCCGTAAGGGCCGTTGACGGTGTTGTTCAGCTTGGCGAAGACCACGGGCTCGGCCGGGGCGGCCAGTCCCGCCTCGCCGGCATGGTCACGGTAGTTGAGCCCGATGCAGATGGTCTTGCCGGGGTTGGGCACCGGCGCCAGCAGCTGTGAGCCGGCGATCTCCAGCCACGCCTGCGGCGGCGCGCTTTCGATCACGTGGCGGGCCAGGTCGAGGAGCTCGTCACCACCGCGGAGCAGGTGCCGCATGTCCGCGGGCAGCCGCAGGTCGGCGGCGTTCAGATCGATCACCCGGGTCATCGACGGGTCCGCTGGGCCCGTTATCCCGCCGGACCGGACCTGCCCGTCACGGTAAAGCTGATCAGCTGCATCCGGATCTCCTCGTTATCGTGGTGCGGCAGTAGTCGGTCATCGCGTCCCGGCCCGGGCGGCCTCGCTCTCCTGGCGCAGCCGCTGCCGGACCGCCTCGGCGTCCAGCGTGCCCCGCTCCATGGCCCTGCGGAGCGTGCGGATGGTGTCGCGGACGCCCTCGCTGACCGGTCGCCAGCGCACCGGAGCGACGGCCACACCCAGCGCTGCCTCATCCACCTCGACCGGACCGACCATCTTCGCGTCGCCGACGGCGATCCGGCCTTGCATGGCAGGCTCGGTGTCCTCGATGGCCGCGACCAGATCGGGCACGGTGCTGGCCGAACCGCCGAGGTTGAAGACCTGCGCTCCGGCCGGGACCGCCTGTGCGGCCTGGACGAAGGCACTGGCCACGTCCGAAGCGTGCGAGAAGACAATCTGGCCCCGCCACGGGATGTAATAGCCGGTCAGGACGGCCGCCGCCAGCATGGCCTTGCTGGGCGGCGAGCTGTTGCCCTGGTCACGACCCGGGCCGTAGACGATCCCGCACGGTCGCAGGCCGATGCTGGGCAGTCCGTGATCCTCCCAGTAGATTCGCGCGGTGCCCTCATTGGCCTGCTTGAACACCCCGTACAGGTTGGGCGGGCGGATCGGCGTGTCGAGGGTGAGGGGAGCCGACGGGTGGGCGTCGGCGGCGTTGTAGACGCTGCCGGAGCTGGCGTAGGCGATCCCGCGAACCTGGTCGCCGTGGCGGCGGGCCGCCTCCAGCACCGCGGTCGTCCCGACCACGTTGACCGTCGCCCCCAGCACCGGGTTAGCCCGGACGAAGGGCACCTGGAGCGCGGCCAGGTGCACGATCCGGGTCACGTGCTGCTCGGCGACCAGCCGCTCCAGATCGTCCACGTCGGCCACGTCGCCGCGCACGAAGACCACGCGGGCCAGTTCGTCGTCGTCGATGAACAGCCGCAGCCGGCCCGGGTCCGTGGCGATATCGTGCGCGACGACGGCGGCCCCTTGATCAAGCAGGTGCCTGATCGTCCACGCGCCGAGGGCGCCGAGCGCGCCGGTGACGAGATACCGCTCGGGTTGATCGCTGTTCAGCACCGCCCGCCTCTCCGGTGGCCCGGATTGGCCACCGCGGGCTGCTCCGTGGGCAACCTGCCTGGTCACACCCGGTTATCCGGCATTGCCGACAAGATGCCATGTACGATATCTCAACATGGAATCCGGCGGAAGGGCCACCATGTCCTCGCTCCCCCACTCGGGCCGGCGGCCGCCGACCGGGCGTGGCGTGATCGCCGTCCTGCGGACCGACCACCCGCAGGTGGCGCTGGCCCTGGGCCGGGGCTTGGCCCTGACCACCGTGGCTGGTATCGAGATCACCATGACGGTGCCGGACGCCGTGCAGGTCATCGCCACCCTGGTCGCCGAGGGCGTGCCGCGGGTGGGCGCCGGAACGGTGCGGACCGTCGCCCAGGTGGAGGCCTGCGCCGAAGCCGGGGCGTCGTTCATCGTCTCGCCGCACCTCGACCCGGCCCTGGTGGAGCGCTGCGTGCAGCTGGATGTGCCCGCCTGTCCGGGGGTGATGACACCCAGCGAGATGGTGCGCGCGATGGATCTGGGCGCAGCCGCGGTCAAGCTCTTCCCGGTCTCGGCCATCGGGGGCCACGGGACGGTCAGGATGCTGCTGGAGCCGCTGCCCGATGCGCGGATCGTGGTGTCCGGCGAGGTCACGCTGCCCGAGGCACCGGCGTACTTTGCGGCCGGCGCGTGGGGGGTGTGCGTCGGCCGGGCCCTGTGGCCCCCGGCGGCTGACCTGGAAGAGCCGTCGGCGGTCCGGAGCTACGCGCAGCAGGCCCTGGATGCGAGCGGCTGCACGGCCGCGATCGGCGCCATCGAAGGGGGTTAGAGATCGTCGATGCCGGTGAACTTGGTGCGGGCGTCGGAACCGGTGGTCAGACCAGGGCGCAGCTTGGTGCCCAGCCCCGGCCCGGGCGGCGGGGAGATCTGTCCGGCGCCGATGGCCGGCAGCTCGGTGACGATGTCCCGGTACCACCCGGTGTAATAGGCGCGGACGGTTTCCTGCATCAGCGCGTTGGGCGCGTTGCTGACCAGGTGCGCGGACGCGGTCAGCACCACCGGCCCGGTGCAGTCGTGGGGCGCGATGACCAGGTTGTACGCCTGGGCGAGCGAGACCACCCGGCACGCCTCGGTCAGGCCGCCCACCCAGCCGAGGTCGAACATGACGACCTGGGCCGCGCCGGTCTCGAGCAAGGTCCGGAACGAGGCCAGGCCAGCCAGCGTCTCGCCCATGGCCACGGGGACGCGGGTACTGGCGGCAAAGGTGGCGGCGGCGGCCAAATTGTCCGCCTTGACCGGGTCCTCGAACCAGTAAACGCCCAGCGGCTCGACGGCCTGGGCGATCTTCAGCGCCGCACCGAGGTGCCAGACCGCGTGCATCTCGAGCATGACGTCCATCGCGTCGCCGACCGCCTCGCGGATCTGCGCGATCACCGCGACGCCCGCGCTGAGATCGGCGGGCCGGATGTCATTGCCTCCGGAGGCGGCGGCGTAGGGATCAAACGGCCAGATCTTCATCGCGCTGATGCCCTGGTCCAGCAGCTGCCGGGCCAGCTCGGCGGGTCGGTCGATAGCCAGCTGCAGGTCTTCGTAGGGCGCCGCGACACCGACCGCCAGCAGGCCATCCTGGGCGGCAGTGCCGCGATCGGCGCCCCGCAGCGCGCCCCGCGTCGCGCGCCCGTAGGTGGGTCCCGCGCACGTGTTGTAGATGCGCGCCGCCTTCCGGGTCTGGCCGCCGAGCAGGTCGGCGATGGAGCGGTTCAGGACCTGGCCGCGGATGTCCCACAGGGCCAGGTCCACGGCGGACAGGCCGCGAGTCTCGGCGCCGGTGCCCTGATAGCCGAGGAAGGCGCCGGACAGCTCGTGCCAGTGCTGGCTGACCAGGAGCGGATCCTGGCCGACCAGGTAGGGCGCGATCGTCTCGTGAACGTGCGCCTCGACGGTGGCCGGCCCGATGCAAGTCTCGCCCAGCCCCACGATGCCCTCGTCGGTGTGCACCTGGACCCAGAGCATCTGCGGGTGCTCGGCCAGGCGTACCGTCTCCAGCCCGGTGACCTTCATGGCGTCTTCAGGTATCGGTCCAGGTCCGTGCGGCCGATGACGGCGGCTTCGCGCAGGCTGGCCACCACGTCGGGCGGCAGCGCGATCCCGTCCCGGCGCGACCGGTCGAGGTTCTCCCACTCTTTCTCACCGGGAACGTAGAGCCGGTCGACCCCATCCGCGCGGGGGGCGGCGTGGATCTCGTCGATGAGGCGCTCGACGCGGGCGGGCAGCCCCGGGCTGATGGCCGCGACGTCCATGGCCAGGAACGCGGCACCGTGGTGCGTCGGCGCCGCCGGATCGCCCGCCAGCCAGCTTCCGACCCGGGTGGTCATGGCCGCGCCGGTCAGGGCTCCGGACAGGGCCTCGATCAGCAGCGCGAGGCCGAATCCCTTGTGACCCGCGGCCGGCGTGAGCGTGCTGTGCTCCGGGTAGGCCTGCGGGTCGTCGGTCGGCCGGCCCTGGTCATCGACCAGCCAGGTGGCCGGAATGGGTTCGCCGCGCTCGCGGGCCGCGTATACCTTGCCGCCGGCCACCGTTGCGATCGACATGTCCAGCATGAGCGGGTGGTACCGGCCTGCCGGCACTGCGTAGGCCAGCGGGTTGCTGCCGGTCACAGGGCCGCGCGAACCGGGCGAGGCGACCGACGGGATGTCGTTGGCCATGGCCAGCCCGATGAACCCCGACCGCGCCGCCTGCGCCGCGTAGGCGCCCGCCGCCCCGAAATGACAGCTGTTGCGTACCCCGACGTACCCCAGGCCCGTCTGGCGCGCCTTGCCCAGCGCCACGTCCATGGCGTAGGTCGAGGTCACCATGCCCAGGCTGGAGTCGCCGTCCACCACGGCCCAGCCCGGCCCTTCCGTCACGACCGACGGCACCCCCCGGGGAGCCAGGCCACCGCCCCTGAGCCGCCGGAGGTACCCGCGCAGCGCCTTGGTTCCGTGCGTGAACACGCCCCAGGCGTCGGTGGTGGTCAGGATCTGCGCGGTGACCTGTGCGTCGGCCTCGGTCACGCCGCAGTCGCGGAGGGCACCGACGCAGAAGTCGCTGAGGCTGTCGATGGAGATGACCTGCGGTGTATTGCTCATCGACCTCCTGCCGTCATCGATTGTCTTATCATATGTTGTGTCTCATATTCTAGATTTGGGGTCCGCGGTGGGCGGTGTTCAGAGCGTCACGGGATGGATACCGGACTCCGACCTGGGCTTCACGCTGGTCCATGAGCACGTGGCGGCCAGCTCGGCCGGGATCCTGCGCAGCTGGCCCGGGCTCAGCGGCGGGCGCGACCACCTGGTGGCGACCGGCGTGGCCGCGCTGACCGAGGCCAAGGCCCTGGGCGTACGCACGATCGTCGACTGCACCACTTTCGACCTCGGCCGCGACGGGGAGCTGCTGGCCGAGGTGTCCCGGGCCTCGGGGGTCGCGATCATCGCGTGCTCGGGCCTGTGGCTCGACCCGCCGGTCACGGTGCGCGCGCGGACGGCCGGGCAGCTGGCGGACTGGTTCATCAATGATCTCCGCGAAGGAGTGGACGGTACCAGCGTGCGCGCGGGCGCGATCAAGGTCGCCACCGAGCAGGCCATCGGACCGGGCGAGGAGAAGATCCTGCAGGCGGCGGGCATCGCGTGCGTGCAGACCTCCGCGCCGATCATTACCCACACCGCGGCCCGGCACCGAAGTGGCGAGGGACAGGCGGCCCTCCTGGAGTCGGTCGGCGTCGATCCGCACCGCGTGGCCATCGGCCACAGCGATGACAGCGACGACCTGGCCTACCTGACCGGCCTGGCGGCGCGTGGTTACTGGATCTCCATGGACCGGCTCCCGCACGGCCGCCTGCCCGAATACGGCGGCCAGACGGTTCAGGACCGGATCGAGATGATCGGCAAGCTGATCGAGGCGGGCTTCGCCGGCCAGCTGCTGCTCTCGCACGACGAGCCGATCTGGGCCGGGCTGCTCGCCGATGAGGACCAGGAGCGGCACCAGCGGTCGAACCCGGACGGAATCACCTTCATCGCCAAGGTGGTCATCCCCGGGCTGGAAAAGCTCGGCGTCCCGGCCGAGGTGATCTCGGGCATCCTCATGGACAACCCGCGCCGCTGGCTGTGCGGCTAATACTCGTGCAGCACGACGCCGCCCACGAGCGAGAACTCGCCACACCAGTAGAACCCCTCGAGGTGCCGGAGCACCGGGAGCCGGTACAGCGGCGCCTGGGCGTTCTCCTCGATCCGCGCCGTGCCCGGACCTGACCAGCACCCGGACACGGTTATGTCGGTCAGGTCGCGGGCCGTGATCTGACGCAGCCCCGGCCTGCCGTCGATCTGCGGGATGATCTTCAGGTTGAGGTTGGTGACGAAGTCCACCCGGGCCCGGACGTCGTCCAGGCTGGCCGGACGCGTCTTGTACGGGAGGGTTCCGGTGAAGACATCGATGCCGTTGCGCCGCAGCCCGCCGACGATCAAGTCGCCGCGGACCTCGAGCCAGACCTCGCCGATGCGCTTGGGCTGGCCGTGAAACTCGCGGCCGCCCGCCATCGCGCGATCGCTGTCGACGAAGAAGTACGGCGAGTAGGAGCCGCTGACCACGGCCGACCGCCCGGTGTACCGGGCCGCGACCATGACGTTGACCTCGTGGGTATCCCGGC
Organism: uncultured Actinomycetes bacterium; assembly: GCA_963787645.1. Classification (GTDB taxonomy): domain Bacteria; phylum Actinomycetota; class Actinomycetes; order Streptosporangiales; family Streptosporangiaceae; genus Palsa-504. The sequence goes on from CAWBDS010000011.1 coordinate 1,108,538, forward strand.
CCAGGCCGGCCACGTCGCCCCAGCGGGCGATCTGCACCATGACCACGTCTGCCGGCTGCAGCGGGCTCGGCACGAGCGCGGCGACGGCTGCTGGCGAGGTCTGGTACTGGATGACCAGGACCTCACCGTCGGCGAACCGGGCGGGCGGCGGCCCGTGCAGCGGGTTGTCGAGCGGGACGGAGTGGGCCAGCGCCGGATCGGGAACCTCGGGAAGGTAGGGCAAAGACTCCATCGGCCGTCCCTCGTGACCCGAATCGCTATCGTGACCCGAATCGCCATCGTGACCAGAATCGACTGAACCGGTCACCGCTGCCGGACTTCGAATATCGTACTCCAGGCGACCTTCAGGACCCTCGGGGCAGGTTACTGCGGGCCGAAGTACGGGGCGACGAGCTCGTGATCGATGCGGGAGAAGTTCAGCTTGCCGATCATCTCGCGGTGCTCGCGGATGGTCGCTACCGCAGCGTCCGCGTCGCGGGCCTTGATGGCGTCGTAGCGGGTCAGGGACAGGTCCAGCATGAGATCCCAGGTGTCCGGGAAGCTGTCGACGAATATCCGGTCCAGGCGCAACCCGACCGGGCCCATCAGCATGACGATGAGGCGGTTCAGCCGCGGATAGCCGACGCACCGGAACATGAGCTCGTGGCTCTCCGCGGTCAGCCGGCGGAACGTGCGGCCGTCCTGGACGGTACGGGCCTTCTTCAGCCCGCGCACGATCTGGCCCAGCTCGGCGATCTCCTCCGCGGTGATCTTCTCGACCAGGAGCGGGAACGCAGGGAGCTCGATGGCGTTGACCAGGAAGCCCTGCTCCTCCATGTCGACCCGGGAGACCCAGCGCACGGTCGCGCCCCGGTACGGCGTGACGTCGACCAGGCCGTCGGCCTCGAGCAGGGCGAGCGCCTCCCGGACGGGCGTCTTAGACACCTGCAGCATCGCGGCCAGGTCGTTCTCGACCAGCCGGGTGCCGGGCGGGATCACTAGCTCGACGATCATCTCGCGGATGGAGTTGTAGGCCGCCTGCTTGTAGGTGGCCACGGGCAGAGGCGCGGGCTGGTGGAGAACGATGACCGCCTCCTTCCGGACCGGCCTCGGCGGCTCGGCGACCGTATCGGTCAGCCGGCGCACAGGGTTACTGAACTGCGGGTGATGCTAGCTTACGGGCATATGGCGGCCCTATTCGGGCCGCCATCGCCTGGCACATTGTATACCAGCTTTCGGGGTCAGGCCGGCGCGGTCAGCTTGGGCGGCGTGCGCAACGAGGCCATCCCGCCGTCGGCGGTCCACACCGAGCCGTTGACGAAGCTGGCGTCGGTGGAGCCCAGGAAGGTGATGACCGCGGCGATCTCGTCGGCCGTCCCCAGGCGCCCGATGGGCTGGCGGGCCGATAGCCGCGCGCGCTCGGCTTCGCGGTCGTCGGCCGCGTCCAGCAGCCGGTCCACCCAGGGAGTGCCGATCGTGCCCGGGGCGACCGCGTTCACCCGGATCCGGTCGTCCAGCAGGTCCGCGGCCATGGACAGGGTCAGGGCGTAGACGGCGCCCTTGCTCGCGCTGTAGACGGCCCGCTTGGACAGGCCCACCAGCGCGGCCAGCGAGCAGACGTTGACGATGGCCCGGCCCTGCGACTGCCGCAGGAACGGCAGCGCGGCCCGGGTCGCGTGGACCATGCCGAACACGTTCACGTCCAGGACGTGGCGCCACTCGTCGAGGTCGCCGTCCTCGACGGTGCCGATCGCGCCGATGCCCGCGTTGTTGACCAGGAGGTCGATGCGGGCGTGCTCGCGGCCGACCGCCGCGATCGCGTCCCGCACCCGCTGCTCGTCGGTCACGTCCACGATGGCGTGGCGGCTGTTATCCGCACCGGGCAGTTCGGTCACGTCCAGGGTGTGGACGATCGCACCCGCGGCGCGCAGGCGCGCCGCGGTCGCCGCGCCGATGCCCGATGCCCCGCCGGTGACCAGGGCTACCCGGTCCGTGTACCCCGCGCTCACCGTGGGCCCTGGCCGGTATGCGTCATGGTGATCGCCCTCCTCGTTGCCGGTCGCGGCCCGGATCCTGAGCAGCCGGACCCAGAGCAGGCGGTGCGCTCGGCAGGCCGCAGGACAGGCGAGCCGATCACGCTGGCCGCGCTTAGAATATCGTACACAGATCGTGATGATCGTCTAGCCAGGCTGACCCGTCGGACCGTTTCGCCACAAGCCACGCTGCCTGGTGCGCAGCCGGCATGCCCGAGTTGGTTGCGACAGGATAGTATCTTGTATATCATCGCCTCAACATTGACGCTGACGCCGAAAACGGTGAACCATCGTGCGCGAGGTGACGATCCCATCCGTCGGCATGGCAATGACCGAAGCCGTACTCAACGCATGGTTGAAGAACCCGGGCGACAGCGTGGCCAGCGGTGAGGCGATCGCCGAGATAGAGACCGACAAATCCTCGCTGGACCTGGAAAGCCCCGGCGACGGGGTACTCGGCCGGCACCTGGTGGCGGCGGGCGCGACCATACCCGTGGGCCAGGTCATCGTGCGTGTACTCGAGCCGGGCGAGGCCGAACCGGACGAGGCCGCACCGCATGCGGCGGCTGACCCGGCCGCCGACGCCGGAGCAGCAGGTGCTGGCGTACCCGGTGCCCGGGGCGAGGCGGCAGATGCCGCCGCACCTGGCGCCGGGGGGAGGCGGCGCGCACCGGACCGCACGACCGGGTCCCGCACACGCTCTCCCCGCGTAAGCGCCGGGAACTGCGTGAACAAGCCGAGGCGCAGGCCCAGGCCGCGGCCGGACGGCGAGGTGCGCGCTTTCGAGCCGCGATCGCTGAGCACGTCTCGGAGTCCTGGCGGACGATCCCGCACTTCGCCGTGGTCAGGGAGATCGACGCGCGGGGTGTTAACCAGGCCCTCGCCGCGCTGCGCGAAGACGGACTGCCGGCCACGGCCACCGATCTCCTGCTCCGGGCCCTCGCGCTGGCGGTGACGGCCGAGGCGGACACCACCGGCGATCTCGGCCTGGCCGTGGCGACGCCCGACGGGGTGGTCATCCCGGTCATCGCCGACGTCCCGAGCTTGCGGCCGGCGGCCCTGGTCGCGGCCCGGGCGGCCGCGGTAACCCGGGCACGCGACGGCCAGCTGTCGGCCCGGGACCTAGCCGCAGGACCGGTGGCCTCGCTGTCCAATCTCGGCGGCTACCAGGTGGATTCGTTCACCGGGATCATCCCCGCCGGGCAGAAACTGCTGCTGACGACGGGCACGATCGCCGACCGGCCGGTGGTCGTCGACGGCCAGGTGGTGGTCCGGCCGTCCTTTTCCGCCACGCTCAACGTCGACCACCGCCACTTCGACGGAGACCACGCGGCCAAGCTCCTGGCTGCCCTGCAGGCCGCGCTGGATCAGTCCATGACCTGGGCAGCAACGAGGGAGAAGCTTGATGCGTGAGCCGGACACGTCCGGGGAGGCCCCACCATCCCCGCCCCTGCCCGAAGAAGTCACCAGCGAGCATCTCCGGCAGTGGCTCGACGGCATGCTGCTGATCAGGTACTTCGAGAATGAGTCGGTCCGGTTGTCCCTGGCCGGCCAGATCCCGGGCGGAATCCACTCCTCCGAAGGTCAAGAGGCCGTCGCGGTGGGCACGATGGCCGCGCTGGACGGCCAGGACGTCGTCTCGGGAACTCATCGCAGCCACCACCATGCGCTGGCCAAGGGCCTCAGCCCTCGATCGGTCATGGCCGAGTTGTTCGGCAAGGCGACCGGCGTCAGCGGAGGCCGCGGGGGCAGCATGCACCTGGTCGACGCCGGCCGCCGGTTCCTCGGGTCGAACGGCATCGTGGGCGCGGGCCTAGGGCTGGCCATGGGGGCCGCCCTGGGCATGAAGCTGCAGTCCCAGCCCCTAGTGGCGGTCGGTTTCTTCGGTGACGGCGGCGTCAACAACGGCCGGGTCTGGGAGTCGGTCAACCTGGCTGCGCTCTGGGGGCTGCCGCTCATCGCGATGTGCGAGAACAACCTGTACGCGGTCGAGACGCATATTTCCCATTCGATGGCGGGTATTTCCATCGCCGCCCGCGCGGCAGGCTTCGGCCTTCCGGTGGAGATGGTCGATGGTCAGGACATTGTCGCGGTCTACGACGCGGTCCGCCGGGCGCGCGAGCGAGCGGTAGCGGGCGACGGCCCCACGTTCCTCGAAGCGCGCACCTACCGGTACGAGGGTCACAACGTGGGCGACGTCCAGAACTACCGGGCGGCGGCCAAGGTGGCGGACTGGCGCGCTAACCGGGATCCGATCAGCCGGCTCCGGCAGCGCCTGGAGGAAAGTGGCGTCCTGGGCCCCGGGGGGTACGACGCCACCGACCGGCGCGCCCGGGAGGCGGTGGCCGACGCGATAGCGTTCGCCGAGGAATCCGCCTGGCCCGACACGGCGGACGTGACCCGGAGCTGGCCGCCGCTACCGGTGAGCGCGGTACCGGCATGAGCGAGAAGCTGACCTACTCCCAGGCCTACCGTGCTGGCCTGGCCGAGGAGATGACGGCCAACGCCGCTATCTTCGTCATGGGCACCGACATCTTCCTGCGGGGCGGGCACTTCGCTCAGGTGCTCGGCCTGGGCGAGCAGTTCGGCATCGAGCGGATCAGGGACGCCCCGATTTCCGAGGCCGCCATGGTCGCGGCGGGCGTCGGCGCCGCTCTGCAGGGCATGCGTCCGGTGGTGGACCTCAATTTCCTGGACTTCTCGTTCGGCTGCATGGACGAGCTCTGCAACCAGGCCGCGAAGATCCACTACATGTTCGACATCCCGGTCCCGCTCGTCGTGCGGGCCACCAACGGCGTGGCCTACGGCGGTGCTCAGCACAACAACGTCATCGATTCATGGTTCGCCGAGATGCCGGGCTTGTATGTGGCGGTGCCCTCGACGCCGGCTGACGCGAAGGGTCTGATCAAGTCCTCGCTGCGCCTGGACAACCCGGTCCTGTTCCTCATGGACAAGAGCCTGACCGGTATCCGGGGCGAGGTCGGCGGGCCAGACGAGCTGATCCCGCTGGGCCGCGCCGACGTGGTGCGGGACGGCCAGGACGTGACGCTGGTCAGCTATGGCGCCAGCGTCCGAGTGTGCCACCAGGCGGCCGACATGCTCCGCGAGCGCGATGTCTCGGCGGAGGTCATCGATCTGCGGACGCTGTACCCGCTCGACCTGGACACGGTCTGCGCCTCGGTGCGCAAGACGGGGCGGGCGGTCATCGTCGACAAGAGCGCGGGATACGGCGGGGTCAGCGCCGAACTCGCGGCCTCGATCCAGCGGTCGGCGTTCGAGTACCTGGACGCGCCCGTCGGCCGGGTCCACGCGCCCCGCTCCCCCGTTCCGCAGAGCCCGCCGCTCATCAAGGCCATGATGCCGGCCGGCCAGCCGGTCGTCGATGAAGTCCTGCTCCTGATGACGCCGGCCTGAACCCGCGGGCGCACGCGGGCCGGGCTACATGGTGAGGCTGGCGCCGGCGTTGGCGGCCAGGTTCCCGCCGTCGACGGGAAGCATGATGCCGGTCACCATGGACGCGGCGTCCGACGCCAGGAAGACCACCGGCCCTCGGATCTCACTGGGTGCTCCGAGGCGGCCGAGGGGAATGCCGGACAGCACGCGCTCCACGAGCGGCTCGTGTTCGCCGCCGGTCACGATCTGGGCCCACCACGCGTTGGTGAACTGGCAGGGCAAGATCGCGTTGACCCTGATGTTCTCGGGTGCCCAGGCAAAGGCCATCTCGCGCGTGAGCTGGCAGATTCCGCCCTTGGCCACGGCGTACGCCATGTTCCCGCGGCCCAGCGCGGTCAGCCCGGCGATCGAGCTGAAGTTGACGATGCTGCCGCCGCGCCGCGCCGCGATCATCCGGGTCGCCGCCGCCCGAGAGCACAAGAAGAAGCTGGTCAGGTCGCTGGCCAGGGTGGTCTGCCAGTCATCAAGCGGGAACACCTCGGGCGCCGCGCGCGGCACCGGGGCCGCGATGGCGTTGACCAGGATGTCGACTCCGCCCAGGGCATCCATCACCGTCTCGAAGACCCGCTCCACCTCCGCCTCGTCGGTCAGGTCCGCGACCAGGCCGACCGGCGCAGCGCCCTGGTCTTCCTGGATCGCCGCAACGGCCTGAGCGACCCGGACGTCGTCGACATCCACGACGGCGACCTGGGCGCCGGCGCTGGCCAGGGCCATGGCCGCCTGGCTGCCCAGCGCACCCGCACCACCGGTCACTACCGCGCTTCGTCCGGTGAGATCGAACAACCCTGACGGATCGATGTGCATGAACGCTCCAGACTCTGCCGATATATCCAGGCTCTGTCGATATATGATGTATCATTTTTGTGGGTATTCGGATCGCTGTCAACGTCGGGCACTGGCCGCCGCGAGGGACATGACGTGCAAAGACATCGGGTGGTCGTGACCGATTTCACGGAATCGGGCCACGACATCGAAGCGGAGGTCTTCGCCGACTCCGGGCTTCCCATCGACCTGATCACGGCGGCGGAGACCGGGCGCTCCGGGCTGCTCGCGGCCACCACGGGCGCCCACGCGCTGATGGTGCAGTTCGCGAAGATCGACCGCGCGCTCATCAGCACGCTCACCTCCTGCCAGGTCATCGCGCGCTACGGGGTGGGCGTCGACATGATCGACATCGACGCCGCCACCGACCACGGCATCCCGGTCGCGAACGTACCGCACTACTGCCTCGACGAGGTGAGCCTGCAGACCATCGGCTTCCTGCTCGACCTGAACCGGGGCACGCTGCCGCTGGCCGCACACGTCCGGGCGGGCCGCTGGGGTACGGCCCCGCCGGTCACGCCGCCGTCGCGGCTGCGCGGTCAGCTGCTCGGAGTGGTGGGCTTCGGGGCCATCGGGTCCGAGGTAGCCCGCAAGGCGCGGGCGCTCGGGCTCGAGGTCATCGCCTACGACCCGTACGCGCGGCCCGATCGCCACCCGGGCATCAGCTTTGTGCCGCTCGCGCAGCTGCTCGCGCAAGCGGATTACGTGACCTTGCACTGCCCGCTCACCGAGGCCACCGCCGGGCTGATCGGCGCCGCGGAGCTGGCCCAGATGAAGCCGACGGCCTATCTGCTCAACCTGTCCCGCGGCCCGGTCGTGGACCAGGCGGCGCTGACCGAAGCGCTGCGGACCGGAGTCATCCGCGGGGCGGCCCTCGACGTGCTGAGCACCGAGCCGCCGGACCCGGCCGACGCGCTGCTGCGGCTGGACACCGTCATCGTCACGCCGCACGTGGCCAGCTGGTCGGTCGAGGCCGGGATCGAACTGCGCCGGGGGGTCGCTCAGAGCGTGGTCGACGCGCTTAACGGGCGGCCGCCCGCATCCGTGGTGAACCGCGACCAGCTGCTGGCCCGGGCGCGCCGGTAGCAGCGTGCCGCGCCCGCGGGCATGAGCCGAGCGGCCGTTAGATCCGGTCGGGACGGTCAATCCGGCCGGCTAGCCCTTGATGGCGCCGGCGGTCAGGCCGTCCAGGAGCGACCGCTGGGCGATCAACGTGGCCACGAAGACCGGGATGATCAGGCACAGGGCGCCCGCGGCCATGGGCCCCCAGCTTGATCCGTCCACGCCGATGAAGTCCACGATCCCGACGGTGGCCGGCTCGGTGCTGAAGCCGCCCAGGATCAGCGGGATGAAGTACTCGCCCCAGGCCGCGATGCCGATCAGCAACCCGACCGAGACCACGCCCGGAAGCGCCAGGGGCAACGCGATCCTGAAGAAGATGCGCAGCCTGCTGGCCCCGTCGACGCGCGCGGCCTCCTCGAGTTCCATCGGCACAGCCTGGAAATAGGAGGCCGACATCCAGACCGTGAACGGCAGCAGGCCGGTGAGGTAGGCCAGCGTCAGCCCGGTGAACGAGCCGATGAGGTTCAGGAAATGGAAGAACAGGAACAGCGGGATGATGTAGATCACGGGCGGCACCATCCTGCTGAAGAGCAGGAACGCGCCGAAGAAGCCCCGGCCGCGGAACGTCCCGCGGGCGAACGCGTAGCCGGCCGGAATACCGAAGATCAGGGTGAATCCGGTGGAGAGCCCGGTGATGATGACGGAGTTCAGCAGCGACTGCGCGTAGTTGTCCTGGAACAGGGCGCGGAAGTTGGCCAGGGTCAGCGGGCTGATGAACATCGGCGGGGAGGCGTCCGCGGCAATCGGCTCCTTGAACGCGGTCAGCACGATCCACAAGAACGGGATCCCGAGCAGGACCAGCCCGAGGACCAGGAGAAAGATCCGAAGCGCCAGTATGCCTTTGCGTCGACGACGTTCTCATCGCCATGCCTAACTCCGCCGCGGAAGGACCAGGAAGGTGATGCCCACGGTGGCCGCCACCAGCAGCACCAGGATCACGCCCATCGCGGCGGCGTAACCGAGCCGTTGGTACAGCAGGCCCGTGTCGTAGATCTGCAGGCTGAACGGGGTGCTCGCGATCCCCGGGCCGCCCGTGGTCAGCACCTGGATCTGCTCGAAGAGCCTGAAGCCATCGATCAGCCGGAGCAGCACCACGATGAACAGCACCGGCCTGATATGAACCAGCGTCACGTGCCAGAAGACCCGGAAGGGGCTGGCGCCGTCCACCTCAGCGGCCTGCTGCAACTCACGAGGGACGGTGAGCAGCCCGGCGAACAGCAAGATGGCCTGGAACGGCACCGCCGTCCACAAGCTGGCGATCACGACCACCGGGATGGCCAGCCGCTGATCGCCGAGCCAGAGCGGCTGGGGCAGATGGAACAAGCCCAGGAAGTAGTTGACCCAGCCCGCCTCGTTGTTGAACATCGCGCGCCAGGTGATGGCCACCACGATGCCCGCCGTCATGATCGGGAGCGTGTACAGGCTGCGGATGATCCGGATACCCGGGAAGGCGGTTCTCATCAGCACCGCGAGCAGCAGGCCGAGCACCGTCGACAAGACGGTGAGTCCGATCACGATGTAGAACGTGTTGAAGATGACCTGCGGCGTCTGCGGGTCGTGGTACAGCTCGACGAAGTTCGAGAACCCGATGAACCGCCAGCCCGGCTGGACCAGGTTGTAGTTGGTGAAGCCCATCCCGATCGTGAGCAGGAACGGGACGGCCGTGACGGCCAGCATGACGATGAGCGCCGGCCACGAGACGAAAGCCAGGAAATGCCGGTCTATGTACGCGCGGACGTGCGCGCCCGCATTGCGAGCGCGCACGTCCGAACCAGCGTCTGTTGCCATCCGCGGTTATTTCTCCTGCGTTGTCACGTCGACGGGAACGGCTTGGGGTAGCCCGCCTGTTTCATGATGGTATTGACTCCGCTGGTCATCGTGGCCATCACCGATGTGACCGACTGCTGTGTCGTGACCAGGGTCGACAGGCCGTCGGCGATCGGCGGGATGATTTCCGTGCCCTGTGCGATGCCGGGCAGCAGCGCCGCGTCGGGGTGGGCCAGGATGTACTTCAGCGCCTGGTCGAAGGTGGGCGGCAGCGCCGCTATGACCTGTGGATCGTCGAGTACCGATGTTCGCGAGGGGGTCAGGAGGTCCTTGGCGAGCGCGGCACCCTTCTGGGTCGCGGGTGAGGTGAGGAACTGGATGAGCTGCCACGCGGCGCCCTTGTGCTGGGAGGCGGCGTTCATCCACACACCGAACGGCTGCACCAGCGCACAGTTGTTAGGGTTGACCGACTGGCACGGCAGTTCCCAGAACGCCACGCTGTTCGCGACCTTGGACTGGGTTGGGTCGAGAACCAGCGGGATGCTGCCCGAGTCGTCCTGCCACATGGCCACGCGGCCCTGCTGGAAGTCCTGCAGGCAGTTGTCGACGAGGTAAGTGGCGATGCCCTTGGGCGCGTCGTTCTGCAGGATGTTCCGGTAGAAGGACCCGAACGCGTCGGCGTAGGGCTGCTGGCCGATCAGGAAGTTCCAGCTCTTGTCGAAGTACGTTCCGGTGAGCGGGTTGTTGTAAGGCACGAACCAGTTCCACATCTGGAATGCGTCGTACAGGGCCTGCGACTTGTCACCGCGGACGCAGAAACCGGCGTGCGAGGAGTTGGTCAGCAGCTTCGCGTCCGCCAGGAGCTGCGCGGGACTCTGCGGCGGGGAGGAGATGCCCGCCGCCTTGAACATCGCGGTGTTGTAGTACAGCAGCGCGCCGCCCGCGTGACTGGCGACGCAGTACGTCTTCCCGCCCGACTGGCAGGACGCCTCGATGGCGGGCGCGACATCGGAGAAGTTATAGCTAGCCGCGGTGTCGGCGCTGTTGCCGAGGTAAGAGTCGAGCGGGGCCACGTCGCCCGCGGCCACGAAGTTCGGCAGATCCTCGGTGCCGTAGGAGAAGACGTCCAGCCCGGTGTCCTTCGACTTCAGCTGCAGCTGCAGGGTCTGGTCGATGGAGGAGACCGGCAGTTCGACGAAGTTCACGTGGATGCCGGTCTTGGCGGTGAACTGCGGCATCAGCGACTTGTAATACGTGAACTCCGGCGTCGCGGTGTACGTCTCGTAGGTGATCGTCGTCCCGGCGTACGGTTCGGACGAGTTCCCCGAGCTCGACCCGCCGCCAGATGAGCTACACGCCGCCAGCGCGAGCGCCAGTCCGAACGCCGCCCCCACGGCTGTGTACTTCCGTCTAGCTACTCTCATGAACGTCTCCATATCTCGTACACCATCCAGGGTGGCCGCCATTGGTGCCGATCGGCGCCGCCCTGATTCAGTTGCTCGGCTGGCGATGGCAGCGCCCGTGAGGCCAGTTCTTGCTGGGCAGACGCCACAATGGCTGACCTCCTTTCCCTGTAAGGGGCCGTGCGGCGAATCCTTGCAGTGGGGATTAAGGAGTGGCAAGAGTTGAGATATCATATTTCTGGATCGTTACCCAGGCGTTACGATCTCACCGGGTTGAGGACGTTCTCGTCAACTCGGAACGTCCGCTTGCCCGTGGCGGAGCTCGCACCGGCCGCCGTGACCTGGAGCCACGCTGCCGTCGGCCGGCGAGCACCGCCGGGGCGTGCCGCACGGCCGGCATCTGCACGCGCTGCATCCGCGCGGCCTGGAGATCCTCAACGAGCTGTTCCCGGGATTCAGCGCATCGCTGGCGGCCGGCGGTGCCGTGGTGTGCGACGTCTCGCGCGACCTGCGCTGGCAACTGTCCGGCCGCCAGCTGCGGCAGGCGCGGACCGGCATGGCTGCCCTGTTATGCAGCCGGCCGTTCATTGAGGGCCACATCCGGGCTTTGGTGCGACAACTGCCGGAGGTCCGTTTCCTCCAGGAGAGCTCGATCGGCGGGCTGACCGTAACCGCGGGCAAGCGCGTGGTCACCGGCGTTCAGGTCCGCGGGCCAAACGGCCGGCCGGCTGCAGATCGGAGGCAGCCTGGTGGTCGACGCATCCGGCCGGGGCTCACGCACGCCGGCCTGGCTGACCGAGCTCGGCTACCAGGAGCCCGCCGAGGAGCGGGTCGAGATCGGCCTGGGCTATGCGACCCGGACCTACCGGCTCCGGCCCGGCGCCCTAGGCCGGGACCATATGATCCTCACCGCCGGCACGCTGGCGAACTCCCGCGCCGGCGTCCTGACGGTCATCGAGGGCGGCCACCATATGCTGACCGTCGCGGGCATCTGCGGCGACTATCCGCCCACCGACCCGGCCGGGTTCGATGAGTTCGTGGCCAGACTGCCGACCGCCGACATCTCTACCGCCGTGGCCGGCGCCGAACCGCTGGGCGACCCGGTGCCGTTCCGGTTCCCGGTCAGCGTGCGCCGCCGGTACGAACGGCTGGCCGCGTTCCCGGCCGGCCTGCTGGTCATCGGCGATGCCGCATGCTCGTTCAACCCGGTCTACGGCCAGGGCATGACGGTCGCGGCCAAGGAGGCCATGACGTTGCGCGAGGTGCTGGCCCGCGACGCACGGCCCGACGCCCGCCGCTATTTCCGCGGCATCGCGGCCGCGATCGATGGGGCCTGGGACATCGCGGTCGGCTCTGACCTGGCCTTCCCCGAGGTCACCGGCCCGCGGTCGGCCAAGGTACGCCTGGTCAACGCCTATCTGCCACGATTGCACGCCGCGGCGGTCCACGACGAGGCGCTGGCCACCGCGATGATCGGGGTCATCGGCCTCAAGGACCGCCCCGAAGGGCTGCTCCGCCCGGACCGCGTGCTGCGGGTGCTGCGCGGCAACCTGGGCCACGGCAGGCGCCCCCGCGCTGATCAGGCCGCCACCATCGCTATATCTGAAGCTGGCGGGGCGCCTTCTTGAGCACTGCTACCGCTGGCCCGGGGCGCAAGCCCTGACCGGGATATGCAGTCAGCCGGAGTAGCCGGCTGCGGCCGGCGCGAGCGGAGTGAAACCGGCAATCCACCACACCCTACGGTGGTGAAACCCGGGTTCCACCACCCTCGGCTGCGCGGGAGCAGCGCACCACGAAGCACGCTGTTCTCCCTGGCAACGCAAGCACCACCGGTAACCTGCCGCGGCGCGAATCCGCGCGACCTGCCACAAGCAACCGCCGACGACACCGCATTCCTCAGTCACTCCGCCCTAACTGCATACCACGGAGCCCTGATTTCGTTCCTTCGTTCCGCTTAACCGGCGAAATTTGGGAAGCAGGGATCTGGTCCGGATAGATGGTTGAGCGCGTACGAGGCATGCTGGTGCAGGAACTGCGGGCTGGCGATCCAGAGCTGATCGGGCCGTACCGGGTCATCCGGCGGCTGGGCATGGGCGGCATGGGTCAGGTGTTCCTGGGCCGGTCACCGGGCGGACGGCTGCTGGCGATCAAGGTCATTCGGGCCGAACTGGCCGCGGACCAGGAGTTCCGGGCGCGCTTCCGGCGCGAGGTCGCCGCCGCGAGAAGCGTGAGCGGCGTATTCACCGCGTCCGTGGTGGACGCGGACACCGAGGCCTCGGTGCCGTGGCTGGCCACCGCTTACATCGCCGGGTCGTCGCTGGCCGATGCCGTGGCCCGGTACGGGCCGTGGCCCGCCGACGCGGTGCTGGCCCTGGCGGCCGGGCTGGCCGAGGGCCTGCACGCGATCCACTCGGCCGGCCTGGTGCATCGTGACCTCAAGCCATCGAACGTGCTGCTGGCCGAGGATGGTCCGCGGGTCATCGACTTCGGCATCTCCCGCGCCCTGGAGTCGAATGCGGTCACCAGTGCCGGCGTCGTGCTCGGCTCGCCCGCCTTCATGTCGCCGGAGCAGGCCGAAGGCCACCAGGTCGGGCCGCCCAGCGACGTGTTCAGCCTCGGCGGCGTGCTGGCCTTCGCCGCCACCGGCCAGGCACCGTTCGGGTCCGGCGACGCCCTGCTGTACCGGCTGGTTCACAAGCCGCCGGACCTGGACCGAGTTCCTGCCGCGGTCCGCCCGCTGATCGAGCGCTGCCTGGACAAGGATCCGGGCCGGCGGCCCAGCCCCAGCGACCTGCTGGCCGAACTCGGCGATGCCGTCCCCGTCCCCGGGTGGGAGCCCCGATCGCCCGACCGCGGCGCCAGCCGACCAGGGCCTGCCGCGGCGGTCCTTCCGGCCCTGGCCAACGGCGCCCGGAATGGCGCGCCGGGCCCCGCCACCGTCGCCGGCCCGCACCTGAGCGGCCCCACCGCCCCACCCTGGCCCGAGGAAGTCGTGCCAGGCGGCCGACGGGGCGGCGGGCCCCCTGCGGGGAGCGGGCGGCCGGCAGAAGCGGCCGCCTGGCCGGGGCCAGGCGGCCGACCGGGGGCAGGCGGCCGACGCGGGGTGACCGGTCGACGGCGGCTGACCCTGGCCGGGCTGGTGATCGCGCTGGCCGCCGGGATGATCGCCGGGGTCGTCATCGCCGACGGCGGACACCCGGCCGCGCAGGGCCCGCCGAGGACGCAGACCCACTCGCCCGCCTCGCCCACGGCTACCGCGAGCGCGACGGCGGCGCCTACCTCGGCCGCCGGACCGGGATCGGCCCTTAGCCCGGACCGCCTCACCGGCACCTGGACCGGTACCTACTTCTGCCCGCAGGGCTGGACCGGGCTCCGGCTGATCCTCGAGGCGGCCTCGAACGGCACCCTGGCCGCCACCTTCGACTTCTACCCCATTGACGGCAATTCTCGAGTGCCATCTGGCAGCTTCACGCTGACCGGGAGCTATTCCGCCCAGGGGTTCCAGCTCAAGCCGGGTCACTGGATCAGCCAGCCGCCGAACTACCTCATGGTGAGCCTTGCCGCCCCGGCGCCGGGCAACGACGACATCACGCTGACCGGCACCGTCGTCGGCGCCGGTTGCACTACGTTTTCGGTGTCACGTTAACCGATGCCACGGGGATCACGCCGCCTCGGCTTGCAGCATTTCGGCAACGGGTCGCCGGGTGGCGATCCGGGCCGGAACGCTGGTCAGCGCGGCCACGATGAACACGGTTCCGAGTACCGCGGCGACCAGCCAGAGCACGGGTGGCAGGCCACTGAGGTGATGGCCCGCGATCTGGAACAGGCCGATGCCGAGGGGGACGCCGAGGATCGCGCCGGGCAGCGCGGGGATGATCTGCGCCATGACCAGCCCGGCTCGGACCTGACGCGGCGTCGCACCGAGCGCGAGCGTCACCGCGGAAGCGCGTCTGGCGTCGAGGACCGTCGCCCAAGCGGCGAAGATCACGGTGAGCGCGGCCAGGACGACCAGCGAGATGGTCACGACGGTCAGCACCTGCTCGGCTCGGGGGACATCCGGGTTGACCAGGCCGCCCGACCTCCCGAAGTGAGCGAACTTGGCGTCGACGGCGGCGTGGATGGCCAGTGCGGCGACCAGGCCCATGACGGCGACGGCGATGCTCGCCGCGCTGAAGGTCGCGCGCCGTGGCCGCCGGGCGACCAGCCGCAGCCCGAGCAGCGCGGGCACGGGCAGCTTCCTGGACAGCCGGACCAGCGGATTCCGCCGCCTCGGCGCGCGAGCCGAGTCGGCCAGCGCGCCGATCGTGCTCATCCGCGCCGCGCGGAGCGCGGGAACGAGCGTCGAGGCGAGGGCCACGACGAGCGCCACGCCGATGGCGATCAGGATCATCACCAGCGTGAGCGGCGGCGCTCCCGGAGTACCGACTAGGTCGGCCTCGGGACTGGAGATGAGCGGGGCCGCACGCCAGCCGGCCAGCAGGCCGACGAACGCCGCGACGACGGCCAGGAACAGGTTCTCGGTCAGGAAGGTCGCCGCGACCAGGCCCGGTGTGCCGCCGGTGGCCTTCAAGAGTCCGACCCGCCGGGTTCCTTCCGCCAGGCGGCCCCCGACCAGGACGGCCACGCTGGCGAGCGCGAGCACGCCGAGCAGCGTGGCGCCGGTAAACAAGAAGGCCTGGTCGGCGCGCAGAAAGGCACTGTCCCCATAGGCGATCGCCGTCCATGGGGTCAGGAACGGAGATGACGGGTTGCTGGTGCTCTGGACGTTCACGAACGCGGCGATCGCGGCCGGCGACGCGTCGGACAGCTTGAGATCCGAGACGTAGGACAGCGGATAAGCCGTGGTGGCCAGGCTGCGCGCCGCCGCTTCGGTAGTCCACATCAGGCTCATACCCGGGTAGCCGCCGGATGCCGCCGTGACGGCAAAGCCAACCACCTGGAAGGGGTGACCATCCAGCGTGATGGTCTGGCCGAGACGCAGGCTGGCCACCTCGGCAAAGGACCGCTCGACCACCACGCCGCCGGACCGGATCCACGTCCCGTCCGTCACCTTGGGCTGGTCGACCGCGGCCACGCCGGGCTGACGTCCTTCCACCTGCACGGTGGTGACGAGACCCGCGCTGCGCATGACCGGGCCCAGCGGACCGGTGTCGCCCACGATCGGATAGGGGCCGCTGTGGGCCGCCACCCCTGGGACATGGTTCAGCGCCGCGAGCGCGGCGAGGTCGGCCGGCGACGTCACGCCGGTATACGGGTCATTCCCAGCCTGGGCCACGACGTCGGGACCCCTCGTCGCGGCCATGGTCTGCTGGTAGGGATTGCTGTTCACGCCGTTCAGCGCGAAGGCCAAGGTGAGCACGGCCGTGGCGGCGGCGATGGCGACCACCAGGAGCACGGCCTGGGCGACATGGTGCCGGATGTCTTGCCTGGCGAGACGAAAGAGCAGCAGGGCGCGTCCCCTTACTCGGCCCGCACGGCGCGGCTGGTTCATGACGTTCACCTGAGCTGCTCCCACTCCGCGAACGTGCTGAGGTTTCCTTGCGAACCGCCAGTCAGCCGCGTCTCGTCGACAAAGGCCCCGTCGCGCATGGAGATCAAGCGGTCCGCGGTGGTGGCGATGCGCTCGTCGTGGGTGACGATCACCAAGGTCAGGCCCCGGGCGTGCAGGTCACTCAGCAGCGAAAGCACGTCGAACGCCGAAGTACTGTCCAGATTGCCGGTCGGTTCGTCGGCCAGTACCAGGGCCGGGTCGTTCACCAGGGCCCGCGCGATCGCGACGCGCTGACGCTGGCCGCCGGACAGCATCGAGGGCAGGTGCCGGGCGCGATCGCCGAGGCCGACCTGGTCCAGCAACGCGGTCGCGCGGACCCGAGCCTCGTTCGGCGCCCCACCGGCCAGGAGCGCGGGCAGCTCGACGTTCTCCTGCGCGGTGAGCTCGTCCATGAGCTGGAACGCCTGGAAGACGAATCCGATCTCATCGCGGCGCAGGTGCGCGAGGGCCCGTTCGGAGAGCTCGTCGACGCGTTGCCCCGCGACCGAGAGCTGACCGGCGCTCGGGCGATCGAGCCCGCCGATCAGGTGGAGCAGCGTCGATTTGCCGCAGCCACTCGGACCCATCACCGCCACGGCCTCGCCGCGATTGACGTCGAGGTCGATGGCGTCGAGCGCGCGCACCAGGGCCTCGCCGCTACCGTAGTCCTTCCGCAAGCCCTTGGCGTGCACGAGCACGGTGTTCATTTCCAGGTACTCCGTTTCGTCCAGGCGGTCTCGCAGGCGTGCAGCCAGCGCAGGTCGGCTTGCAGGCGAAGGACGATGCCTTCCAGGAGCAGCGCCGCGTCGGAATCCTTCTCCTCGTCCAGCACCGCGCGGCCGACTTCTCGCAAGCGGCGCAGCAGATCACGACGTTGCGCATCGATGAGGCTGATCGGGTCGGCGAGCCCGCCTTGCGCGGCGGCGATCAGCTTCATGTGGAACTCGGCCAGGTCGGGCCGCGGCCAGCTCACGTCCGACATCCACTCGGTCACCCGCTCCTGGCCGGCCGCAGTGAGGCAGTACACCTTGCGATCGGACCGCTGGGCCGGCGCGTCGAGCCGGGCGACGAAGCCCCCCTTCTCCAGCCGGGTGAGCGTGACGTACATCTGGGCTTCGCTGATCCCCTCGGCCACCGGTCCAAGCGCCCGGGCCAGCCGAGCCCGCAGTTCGTACCCATGGGACGGCTCCTTGGCCAGCATCGCCAGCACGACTTCCTGCTGCATGCTCCGACCTCCTTAACAGTTAAGTACCCTAAACCGTTAAGGATGTTGAGTCAAGGTGGGGGTTACCTGGTCGGGGTGGCCGGGTCGGGATGGCCGGGTCGTCTGTAAAGTCATCCGCGGAGTAGCATCTTGGGTAGATCCGGTCACCGATGACGGCTTTGTTTCGCTGGGTGTGGCGTCGGAGTTTCGTTGATTACTGTTCTGGTCCCGATGTTCGAGTGGCTGCAGGGTGGCGACCACCCGAAGTCCTTCAGGTCCCGGGACAAGCGCGCGATGGGCTACCTGGCCGCCGGGCGGCCGGTCAAGGCGATCCGGCTGTATCAGTGGACGCTCGCCGACTGCCAGCGGGAACTGGGCATCGACCACCCGTATACCCTCAGGGCGCGGAACAACCTGGCCATGGGCTACCGGGCCGCGGGGCGCACGGCCGAAGCGATCCCGCTGCTCGAGCGGACGCTCGCCGACGGCCAGCGGATACTGGGCGCCGACCACCCGGACACCCAAGCGGTGCGAGCGAACCTAGCCGCCTTGGCCAGGGACGGAAAGGCTACTTCAGGGGCTGCCTCGCCATGACCATGCGCTGGGTCTGGTTGGCGCCCTCGTAGAGGCAACACAGAGCTCACTGTCGAACGCACCGGAGTTCCCGGAACAAGGCGTCGGGGATGTCCATGGACACGTAGGAGAGGTCGCTCCGGATTTCCGCGGGGGTACGGGCGCCTACCACGACGGCCGTGACCGCGGGGTGGCGCAGGGTGAAACGCAGCGCCGCCGCCATCATCGGGACGTCATAGGAGGCGCAGATATCCCGGATACGGCGGGCGCGCGCCAGGACCTCTGGCGCGGCCGGCGCGTAGTCGTAGCGCGCGCCCTCCTGCGGGTCGGCGAGGATGCCGCTGTTGAATACGCCACCGGCCAGCACCGCGATGCCGCGCTGGAGGCAGAGCGGGAGCAGGCTGCCCGCCGCCGAGTCGTCAAGCAGCGTGTAACGTCCGGCCACCAGCACGCAGTCCAGGTCGCAGCGCTCGGCCAGCCAGGTCAGCGGGGCGGCGGAGTTCATCCCGGCACCGATGGCTCCAACCACCCCTTGCGACCGGAGGTCCGCCAGCGCCGGGTACGCGTCATCAAGTGCGGCGCCCATATCGTGCTCAGGGTCATGGATAAGCGCGATGTCCACCCGATCCAGCCGCAGCCGCCGCAGGCTTCCTTCGAGCGACCGGAGCACGCCGTCCCGGCTGTAATCCCGCACCCGGGACAGCAGCGGGGTTCCGTAGAACTCCTCCACCCCGTCCACAGCCTCGGTCGCGGGCACCAGCAGCCGCCCCACTTTGGTGGAGACGGTGAATTCGGACCGAGGCCGACCCGCCAGGAAATCGCCGATGCGCCGCTCGGACAGCCCGACCCCGTAGTGCGGCGCGGTATCGAAGGCCCGGATCCCCGCTTCCCACGCGGCCCCGAGCGTCTCCGTGGCCGCATCGTCGCTAACCGGCGCGTACAGGCCGCCGATCGGTCCGCCGCCGAAGACGAGCGGGAAGGGCCCCGGCGGGACGGAGCCCGGCATGGGAGCCATGGTCAGGGCAACCCGCCGCGCCACGCGGCGCCGGCCGGATAGGTGTACTCCGCCAGCGAGTGCGGCAGGATCTCGGTGGACCCCCCCCGGCGCCAGCGGCGCGCGGTAGCGGCCGTCCGCGATGGTGGCCGGCGCGGCGAAGTTCCCTGGCTCCAGCCCCGCCACCGTGCCGCTCGGGCCCTACCATCGGTGCCGCAGCCACGAGCACGGTCCTCGGCTGGGCGACCCTCGCCTGCTCGAGACAACGGCATCCCGGCCGCGCCGCCCTTGCCTGGCTGCGATCCGCGTGGCCGTGGCGGCCGTCGCCATCACCGGCCTCGCCCGCACCGCGACCGCACACCGGGGCCAGGCCCGCGCAACCTGCAGCCGGCCGCCGTTCCGCACCCACCTGACCGCCATCCTCGCCGCGGCTGCGGTGAGCACCGTCTTCGCCGCCGTCGCCGTCGCCTCCCCCGTCCACGCCGCCGACCCTGGCGACCACGGCACGGACCTCCACCTGGTCCTCGCAAGCCGGATGGCCGGGCTCGGCCGCTGGTGGCTGGCATCCCGGCGCCGACCCATCGGTGCGGGGCGCCCAGCAGCGCCGCCCACACCGGAGTACTTCCGCGTCGTGTCGACCAAGCCCTCCGGCCCAGGCACCATCATCGTCACGGGGGTCGTCAACGCCGGCGGCACCGAGAAGCCGGGCCGGGTCATCGACGGTGCGACCTTCGCCGGCGGCAGCTTCCGCATTTACCACAGCGCCGGGCCACCCACGGTACGCTTCGACGCCACCACCTGCGTCGGGACCATCTCCCAGGTCGGGCCGTTCGAGGTGATCGATGCCACTGGCGACATGGGCGGCTTGGCCGGCTGCGGCCGGTGCGTCTTCGAGGCGCTCTACACCACCGCCCGCGTCGCCGGCCACTGCTCCTCGACCATGACGGCCTACACCGAAACCATCGAGAGGGCAGCCACGGTCAAGGCCTAGAGCGCCGGGCCCGAACCGCGGCTCGGGTCCAGACGGTCTAAGCGGCCGCCTGGCCCGGGCCGCGCGTCCCAGCACCCGGTAGACCCTGAGCCGGGAGACGGAGGACAGTTCGGCGAGCTCGGTGACGATGTGCTCTCCGGCCTTCGTACAGGCATGTCAGGTGGGCCGGCGCAAGCGGCTCTTGTGTGTCACGGGAACTTCCGCGGCCCGGCTGCCGCTCCGGTCAGGGTGAACAGCTCGTGGAGTACGTCCGACGCGATGTCGGGCAGGGACCGCATTTCGCCCTCGCGGATCCACTGTGCGAACGCGATCCCGAACACGGTGGCGCCGGACTGCGCCGCCAGGGTGGCCCCTGGCTCGCCGATGCCTCGCGCGCGCAGGGCCGCCGCGACCGTGGTCGCGAGGCCGGCGAGTTTGTGCAGTTCGCGTTCCCGGAGCGCGGGGTTCTGGTCAATCACGGATTGCCGGGCACGGGAGTACGGGCGGCGGTCGTCGGGGAAAAACGATGCCGCCGCCTGAAGCGCGCACGCGATGACCTCGAACGGGGATGCGTCAGGCGGCGCAGCGTCCACCCCGTCGATGAACGCCTGGAGGAACTGTTGCTGCCCGTAGAACAGCACCTCGCGCTTGTCGCTGAAGTGCCGGAAGAAGGTGCGCTCGGTCAAGCCGACGGATTGCGCGATCTCCGCGGCGGTCGTCTGCTCGAACCCGCGAGTGGCGAACAGCTCGAGTGCCGCTGCCTGCAGGCGCTCTCGCGTGCCCGGCTCCCAACGCACCATGATGCCGAGTCTAGTGATGACAGTGACTGTCGCATAGGTGTACAGTGATGTCTGTAGCTGACATCAGTTACTGACATCATCACACCAGCCGCTCCACGTGCGGAGCCGAAGGGAAACAGAGCCATGCGCGTTTTCGTCACCGGAGCCTCGGGATGGATCGGTTCCGCCACCGTCGATGAACTTCTCTCCGCCGGACACGAGGTCACCGGGCTCGCTAGGTCCGACGCCTCCGCCGCCGCCCTCCAGGCCAAAGGGGTCCGGGTGCGCCGCGGTGACCTCGACGATCTGGCGAGCATCCGTGCTGGCGCCGAGGCCGCCGAAGCCGTCATCCACCTCGCGAACAAGCACGACTGGTCCAACCCGGCCGCCTCGAGCGCCGCCGAGCGAGCGGCGGTACAGACTATCGGCGATGCGCTCGCCGGCACCGGCCGCCCCTTCCTGCTCGCCTCGGGCGTCGCCGCCCTCACCCAGGGCAGGCCGGCCACGGAGGACGACGCCTCCCCGTTCCATGGCCCGGACTCGCCGCGCGGAGGCAGCGAGAATCTCGCGCTCGAGTTCATCGACCGCGGTGTGCACACCGTGAGCCTGCGCTTTGCGCCGACCGTGCACGGGGCTGGCGACCACGGGTTCATCGCGGTGATCGCCGCGGTGGCCCGCGAAAAGGGCGTCTCCGGCTACCCGGGAGACGGGACCAACCGGTGGGCCGCCGTGCACCGGTCCGATGCCGCGCGTCTGGTGGCTCTTGGACTGGCGAAGGCCCCGGCGGGTGCCCGCCTGCACGCCGCCGCGGAAGAAGGCATAGCCACCCGCGACATCGCCGAGGCCATCGGCCGCACTCTCGGCCTGCCCGTCACCTCGATCTCCCCCGAGGACGTCCAAGGCCACTTCGGGTGGATCGGGACCTTCTTCGGCATGGATCTCACGGCGACGAGCACCGTGACGCGGGAGCTTCTCGGTTGGGTACCCGTAGGCCCGACTCTCATCGAGGACCTCGACGCCGGGGCGTACTCGGCGTGAACGCCGATGTCCGGGTCAGGGGCTGGGAGCACGGTGCACTCGCCCCGACCGGCGCCGGACGGTCCGTATTGCGGTACCTGAGGCCGGAGATTTTTCAGGTCTTGAGCAGTTGCCGTGCCATGACCATGCGCTGGATCTGGTTGGTGCCCTCGTAGATCTGGGTGATCGTGGACCGTGCGCAGATTCCGCAGGCAGGTGACGTGGCGGCCGCTTAGATGTCAGCACGGACTCAGCACTTTAATCGAAGCGCACTCGCGGAAACCCGGCTGGGTTGTCGAACACTCCGAAGCTAGGGACATCGGTCCACTCGCTGAAGTGCCCTATGACGAACAGCCGCCGCATGGCCCGGCTGACCGCGACGTTGAGCAGGTTCGGCGGGTTCCCCACCCATTGGCGGGCCCGGCCCGACGCCGAGCGGTCGGTGCCCAGAATGAAGATCACCACATCGGCTTCCCGGCCCTGCATGCTGTGGACCGTGCCTATGTGCTCCCTGGTGAAGGACACGCGGGCCCGTCTCGGCACGAGTTCGTCACGCAGTGCCGCGCCAATCTTCTTTTTGCACTCGCTCACCACGTCGCGGAACGGGCTCAGCACATACACCTGGTCCAAGCCGACCCCGAACCTGTCATCACGCAGCTTCCGCAGCACTTGCAGCAGCGCTTCCCCTTGCGCGGGCACCCACTTGCCGGTGCCGTCCCGCCGCTTGACGTCAATCCAACAGCTACCCGGGTATGCGTCCCGCGGCGGCGCAGGAAACTGCTCCTCGCGTGTGCCGTAAACCATCATCTCGCCGTAGGCGAGTGTGTTGCTCATGTTGAACATAGGCTGCTCACACCGCCGGTGCACGCGCAACGACGCACCCACCCACACCGGCTCGCCAGCGGTGGGCACGGTGGTCCCAAGAACACTGCGGCGGTCAGCCAGGGCCTGCGCCGAGCCGCCGCCGGCCTCCACAGCTCATCGCTGACTCCGAACGAGGGCGTGAGCCTCTCCTGCACCTCAGCTGGCACCTGTGAAATGGGCTGAAGCTGGCGCGGGTCACCCACCACGACCGCCCGCCCGACCCGCCAGAGCGTACCGACCGCGGCCTGCGGTAGCGCCTGGCCGGCCTCGTCTATCAGCGCCCAGCCGAGCGACTCGCAGCCTAGGCTGGCAAACAGCCGGCCGCACGAGGCAAACGTCGTAGAGACGACGGGGATGAGCAGGAACAGGGTCTGCCACGTCGCATACTCTGCGTCTGCTGGCGGCGCGCCCGGCTCGCGGGCCAGCGCCTTGGCCAGCAGTTCCAGATTGGTCCTGAAGGTCTTGGCCAGCGCCGTTACGAGGGCACGATGCAGGTCGAGGGCGGCGAGGAAGACTTCCGCTCGGGCGGCCAGCCAGTCATCGCCGGATGGCCACAGCGGTTCCTGCTCCTGCTCTGACTGCGGGAGGGCAGCCCAGCCGGCGGGATCAAAAGCGGCACGGCTCGGAGCAAGTGCTTCCGCTTTCCGGAGCGCTTGTTCGAAGTGCTTCCTGGCGGCGTCCCATTCGGCTTGGCCGCCTCCGTTCTTTTGCAGGGACTCCAGATGCGCGCGCAGCCCGGTCCTGGCACGCCAGAACCAGCCGCAGAACCGCTTTCGGTTCTTCGAGTTGCCGAGCGGGACCGCGACTAGGCCCCAGCATCGAGGCCTGGTCGGCAAAGTAGTCCGCCTTTTCCTGCCACGGCTCGCCGAGGGTCCGGCGGGCCGGGAGTTCCCGCGTCACGTTCTCTACCGCGGCATTGTTGGACGAAGCGACGACGATCTCGAATCCGGTGAGTTCATCGCGCGGACCGAGAACCCACTGGGTCGTGTCATTCTTCGCGGATATGCAGGCACGCCGGACGAACGCCTGCGACGGCCGCTTGAGCTTGACCATCTCGGCGGCCCGGGCTACCAGGATCGCGGCGATCAGGTCGCGCAGCAGCGTGGTCTTGCCGGTGCCCGGCGGCCCGTTCACCGCGAACAGGCCGCTGCGGCTGGCCAGCTGGGCGATGATCGCATTGACGGCGAACTGCTGGCTCAGGACCAGTGCCTTGGCCGGGGCAGCAGGCCAGCGGCCCGGCGGGCAGTAAGCGGGGGCCACGCTTTCCCGAAGCTGCGGCCGATTGCCGGGCGCACGCAGATCAACCCGCTGGTCCGGCGGTACCGAACCACGCGATGTCGAATGCCTCGATCGGTCGCGAACCGTCCTCGGCGGACGGCGACCCGGAGCCGTCCGCTGGCGTATCTGATGGCTCCCGCACATCGTCGGCCTGCGGCGGCTCACTGGCAGCCACATCGGCCGCGCCGGAACCGGCACCTCCCACTGCGCGCTTGGCCCGGTCGACAGCGGTCGCGATCGCTGCGTTAGCGGCACCGGTGAGCGCGCCCGCCCCTAGTGGCCCGCGCGCCGGGACGAGAGCGGCGAGCACGGCAGCGACGGCGCCCTCCGCGGCACCGCCGAGCACGTCCACGGCAGAGGCCAGCCAGCCGTCCCCGTTCTTCTGCTGGAGGGTAGCCTCACGATCGTCGTGGCGGCCGCCAGCCACCCGCGCCGGGAGCGACCGCGGGTACTGAACCGGCTTGGCGAGCAGCCGTTCCATAGCAGCCTGGCACTCCCCCGACACTTTCTCGAACCCTTCGAGGGCGGTGCGCTGACCGCGCCGGACGCCGTCGAGCCGTCCGCTCGCCCAGGCGCACGAGGAGAACGCCCCGGTACCGTCCAGCAACAGGCCGCGCTGGTCCACGGTGAACGCGAACAGTGCGCTCTCCGTGCCCTCTTTCCGTGTCCCGGCGAAGTCCTCAGGCTCGGTGAATCCGAGTCGCTCGGTGATCACCTGCCGCACCGCACCGAAGGTGAACACCCCGCCGTACACGCTGTACCGCCACTCGCTGCCGTACGTCGCATCCTTCGGCGGTTCCGCGTACCGGGGGTGCCCCACCTGCCAGGGCAGCTTGGGGGCGGCCTCGCCGGCCAGGAACGGAACCGCCTCGACACACCAGCTGCCAGGCTCCCGCTCGGCCAGTTCCCTTCGCGACAGCAGGGCCGGGATACCCTGCGGTCGAACATCTCTATCGCATGCCAGTACCGCAAGACGCTGGCCATCCGGTCCCAGTCACCCGCCGTCACGCGCTCATTGTCGCTAAGTGATTCAGCGAGCGCCAGACGTAGCCAAGACCGTAAGAAGCCGGCCATGACCACAGTCGCGGGCAAAGTACTGGCCGCAGGGTTGTGTTTCAGGCGACGATGATTATGTCGACTCCAACCGCGTCATAGGTTCCGCGGGCACGCGCGTCTCTCGTCGCCAGGGCCACCCCGTGCTCCTTGGCGGCGAGGGCCACCAGTCCGTCGTACACCGCGCCTCCAGCGATGCCCAGGCGGCTCAACGTGACGTGGACCTTTCTGGCCGTCGCGCCGCTCAGCGCCAGCGGCGCCGTGAACCGCGCATCAAGCAGGCGCGCAGCGTCGTCCGCAGAGAGCCTCGCATCACCCGGCAATCTGGTGAGCACGGAATAGGTCTCCGCGAGAGCATGCCCGCTCAGCGTGAGAGCTTGCCCGGCCCACCAGCGCACCACGTCCGCGTGGTGCTGGTGCGAGCGAACCAAAAGGGGGACGGCGACGCTCGTATCGACCGCGACGGTCACCTGCGGCCCGCGTCGATAAGGCCGAAGAGGATGTCGTCATCGACCGGCGTGTCGCCAGCCGACACCAGGGCGCCATCTTCCTCGATCAGGCGCGCAGTCCGACCGGCGGGCACGACCTGCACGCCGGCACCGTAAGGGGAGATATCCACCTTCGTCCCGGGGAGCAAGCCCAGGGCGTCGCGGATGTGCTTGGGCAACACGATCCGGCCCGCCTGATCCACGACAGCTTCCATGGGAACATCATACCAGTCAGATCCCATTTGAGGTGGCTAGCGTCAAGAGGCACCGCGCCGAGACGACGCTCACGGAACAGGGGCGGAACAAGCTACTTCAGGAGCTGCCTCGCCATGACCATGCGCTGGATCTGGTTGGTGCCCTCGTAGATCTGGGTGATCTTGGCGTCGCGCATCATGCGCTCGACGGGGAAGTCGTTCACGTAGCCGTAGCCGCCGAGTAGCTGCACCGCGTCGGTGGTCACCGACATGGCCACGTCGGAGGCCAGGCACTTGCAGGCCGAGGAGAAGAAGGTCAGGTCGGCGACCCGCTCGCCGGCCATGGCCCGCTCGGACCGGCCCGCGGCCGCGTAGGTGAGCTGGCGGGCGGCCTCCAGCTTCATGGCCATGTCGGCGATCATGAACTGCAGGCCCTGGAATTCGGCGATGGCGCGGCCGAACTGCTTGCGTTCCTGGACGTAGCCGAGCGCGTAGTCCAGGGCGCCCTGGGCGATGCCGAGCGCCTGGGCGGCGATCGTGATCCGGGTGTGGTCCAGGGTGCGCAGGGCGATCCTGAAGCCCTCGCCCTCCTCGCCGACCAGGCGGTCGGCCGGGATCGCGCAGTCGTCGAAGTACAGCTCGCGGGTCGGCGAGCCCTTGATGCCGAGCTTGTGCTCCGGAGCCCCGAACGTGAACCCGGGGTCGCCGTCCTCCAGCACGAAGGCCGAGATCCCGTTCGCCCCCGCGTCCGGGTCGGTGACCGCCATCACCGTGTAGTACTTGGACACCCCGGCGTTGGTGATCCAGCGCTTGACGCCGTTCAGCACGTAGCCGTCCGCGGTGCGCGCGGCCCGGGTCTTCATGGCCGCGGCGTCCGAGCCGGCCTCGGGCTCGGACAGCGCGTAGGAGAACATCGCCTCCCCGCGCGCGACCGGGGCCAGGTACCGGACCTTGACCTCCTCGGACGCGCCGAGCAGCAGCGGTACCGTGCCCAGCTTGTTCACCGCCGGGATGAGCGAGGACGAGGCGCAGGCCCGCGCCACCTCCTCGATGACGATCACGGTAGCGATCGCGTCGGCGCCCGCGCCGCCGTAGGCCTCCGGGATGTGCACGGCCTGCAGGTCGGCCTTGACCAGAGCCTCGTACACGTCCCAGGGGAACTCGCTGGTCCGGTCGACTTCGGCGGCCCGGGGCGCGATCTTGTCGTCGGCCAGGGCGCGGACCGACTCGCGGAGCGCCTCGTGCTCTTCGGACAGGGCAAACGGAGGGAAATCAAGGCTCATGCCTCGATGGTAGATCGCTCGTCAGCTACCGAGACCCCGATCCGTTTCGCGATGCCGGCCGCGGCGTTGGCGTTGGCGGCGTCGAGCGGGATGTCATCAATCGGGGTGCGCGCCGCTCGCTTGAAGACGATCTGTGTCTCGTCGAGCACGCGCTGGTGCATTCGGTGCGCAGGGTCGCGGAGAGCGGGTTACCGTCGAGCTCGGCGGCGGCAATGGCGTCGGCCAGGGACGGACGGAACTCCGGGTACTGCTCGTAGTGAAGCTCCAGCGCCGCCAGAGCCACCGTCGCCTGCAGCAGTGTGCGCAGCGCGTCGGCCGCCATCGCCGTAGCGGACGGTGCGACGCCGAGTTCCTTGACGGCTAGCGCAGCGGCCTCTCGCGGCGCTTTCGGGATCCGCAACATTTCAGTGCTGGCCGCGGATGGTGACGGCGTAGATGCTGGCCTGGTAGGTGCCGGAGTTGTCGGGGGGCAGCTTGGTGAACCAGATGAGCAGGTACCGGGCGCGGGCCGACGACTTCAGGGACAGCTCGACGGTGCCGGAGGCGCCGGTTGTCGTGGCCACGGTGCGCAGGTCGGCCAGCACGGGGCGGCTGCCGACGCGCAACTCGAGGCTGGCGCCGCGGGCGGCGCCGAGCGAGAGCCGGACCGTAGAGATCGTGACCGTTCGGCCCATGTCGAGCAGCAGGCCGGTGCCCGCCTGCAGGTCCCCGAAGTCCGAGGTGGCGTACCAGTCGCTGTACCACGGCGTGGCCGCGTGGCCCGCGAGCGCGAACGAGGCCCGCTGCGGATCGTCGCCGTCGGCGGTCCCGGCCGGGCCGAAGGCCGCCACGCTGGCCGCGGCGAGGGTCTGCGCGGCCGGGCTCGGCGGCGGGGTAGACGGAGCGGCCGTCGGGCTGGCCGACTCGGTGCTGCCCGATACCGTGCTGCCCTGGACGCTGGGCGTGATCGACGGGGCCGCGGCGGGCTGGCTGGTATGCGCCGCATGGCTGGAGGCGGCGACCGGGGGCTGGGTCTTCCCCACTCCGGCGACGGCCTTGTAGATAGCGAAGCCGAGCACGGCCAGGACCACCACGGCGAGCACGGCCGCGCCCCGGATCCGGCGCCGCTCGCGTTTGCGGATCGGCAGCATCGGCTGGAAGGCCTCGGCCGCGGTGATCTCCTCGGCGGAGCGGAACCGCTCGTCGAACTCCTCGATCAGCGGCGCGGGATCGGTACCCACCGCCTCGGCGATGGCCCGGATATGGCCCCGCGCGTAGAAATCGCCGCCGGAGGCCAGGTAGTCGTCGTGCTCGATGCCCTCGATGATGTTCTCGCGGACCCGGGTGCGCCGGCTGACCTCGGCCACGCTGAGCCCGGCGTGGCGACGGGCCGCGGCCAGGGTCGCACCGATGCTCACGCCCGCCTCCCAGGCCGACCGGTCCCCTTCCGTTTCAAGGGGCTGCCGAGGGAGCATGCCCGTAACGAGCAGACTCTAAGCCGATTCAGTCTGCGCCGCGGCGCTCACGCAGCGCGGCGCCCTTGGCCCGGGCCTGGTCGGCGAGCTGCTCGGCGAAGGTACGGAGCCGGGCCCCGAGCGCCTCGGCGGCCGGTCCCTCGGCGGCGGCCAGGATCCGGACGGCGAGCAGGCCGGCGTTGCGAGCGCCGCCGACCGCGACGGTCGCGACCGGGATCCCGGCGGGCATCTGGACGATGGACAGCAGCGAGTCCAGTCCGCCCAGGTTGGCCAGGGGGACCGGCACGCCGATGACCGGCAGCGTGGTGACCGAGGCGAGCATGCCGGGCAGGTGCGCGGCGCCGCCCGCGCCCGCGATGATCACCCGCAGGCCGCGGGCGGCCGCGGAAGACCCGTACTCGATCATCTCGTGCGGCATCCGGTGCGCGGAGACCACGTCCGCCTCGTAGGGGACGGCGAACTCCGCCAGCGCCGCCGCCGCGGCCTGCATGACCGGCCAGTCCGAGTCGCTGCCCATGACGATGCCGACGACCGGAGAGGGGGATGGGTCAGGGCTGCCGGCCGGCCGGGGCAGGGGGGATGCGTAGGGGCCGGCCGCGGGCGGCAGGTCCGGGTCGGTCATTCGCCGTCCTCTTTTCCCCAGCGCAGGAAGCTGGCCGCGCGGCGGGCCCGGTCGGCCAGTTCGGCCGGATCGCGGTGGTCGCGGTCGCCGGTCACCGTGACGTGGCCGATCTTGCGGCCGGGACGCACCGGCTTGCCGTACATGTGCACCTTGACCGCCGGGTCACCGGCCATGACGTGGATGTACCGGTCGTAGACGTCCGGGTCGTCGCCGCCCAGCACGTTGGCCATCACCGTGACCGGCGCGGCCAGCGCCGGAGAGCCGAGCGGCAGGTCCAGCACGGCCCGCAGGTGCTGCTCGAACTGGGAGGTGACCGCGCCTTCGATGGTCCAGTGGCCGCAGTTGTGCGGGCGCATGGCCAGCTCGTTGACCAGCAGCCCGCGAGCGGTCTGGAACATCTCCACCGCGAGCAGCCCGGTCACGCCCAGCTCGCGGGCGATCCGCAGCGCGAGCGCCTCGGCCTGGGCGGCCTGGCCGGGAGGCAGGCCGGGCGCGGGCGCGATGACCTCGCGGCAGATGCCGTCCCGCTGGACCGTCTCCACCACCGGGTAGACCGCGCCCTGGTTGTGCGGCGAGCGGGCCGCGAGCACGGCCAGCTCACGCTCGAACGGGACGTACTCCTCGGCGATCAGCCGCAGGCCGTGCGCCAGGACGGTCTGGGCTTGCGCCGCCGAGGCGCAGACCCAGACGCCCTTTCCGTCGTAACCGCCGCTGATCGCCTTGAGCACCACCGGCCAGGTCCCGGCGGCGAACGCCTCGACCTCGGCGATCCCGCTCACCGGCGCGAACCGCGGGCAGTCGATCCCCATACCGGTCAGGTGCTCGCGCATGGCCAGCTTGTCCTGGGTGAAGCGCAGCGCCGCGCCGGCGGGACGGACCGCGACGCCCGCTTGTTCCAGGGCGGCCAGGTGCTCGCCCGGCACGTGCTCGTGGTCGAAGGTCAGCACGTCGCACGAGGCGGCGAACTCGCGCAGGTCGGCCAGCGAACGGTAGTCCCCGACCCGGACCCCGGCGCTGACCTGGGCGGCGCTGTCGGCGGCCGAGCCGGCCAGCACGCGGAAGCCGACGCCCACGCCGATGGCCGCCTGGGCGGTCATCCGGGCCAGCTGGCCGGCGCCCACCATCCCCACTGTGTTTCCCGCGCTCACGGTCCGTACCCTACGGGACCGGCGAGCACGCAGGTGACCGGGTGCGCGCACCACGGCCCGTTCGGTATCAAAGGTCTTTTGCTCTTGAAGCAGAGGGCTGTTTCCAGCACATTTAGATAATCACGGCCACCGGAGGAGGGCCCTATGGCAACACGCGACCAGGACGTCACACACAGCGATGCGGACGCGGGCGTTCTGGTCCGCGAGGGCAGCTACGGCACCCAGGTCATGGCGGTCGAGCCGGGCGGCGCGGAATTCATCCCGCTGAACGAGCGGCACGGCCGGCCGATCCAGCTGTTCTGGACCTGGACGTCGCCGAACATGGAGTTCGCCACGATCTTCGTCGGCGTGCTGGCCGTGGCCGGGTTCGGGCTGGGGTTCTGGTCAGCGGCGCTGGCGCTGGTGCTGGGCAGCGCGATCGGCGGCGTGACCCAGGGCATCTTGTCGCTGCGCGGTCCGAAGTACGGGGTGCCGCAGATGGTGCTGAGCCGGCTCGGCTTCGGCTACTGGGGCAACGCGCTGCCCGCCGGGCTGAACTCGGTGACCGCCGGGATCGGCTGGTTCGCGGTGAACAGCGTGAGCGGCGCGCTGGCGCTGAACGTGCTGACCCACCTGCCGCAGGTGCTGTGCCTGCTCATCATCGTGGTCGTGCAGGTGGCGGTCGCGTTCTTCGGCTACAACCTGGTGCACGTCTTCGAGCGGTACGCCTTCCCGATCCTGACCGTGATCTTCCTGATCGCGGCGGGCGTCATCTTGAGCAAGGCCCACCCGGGCGCTTCGCACCACACGATCCCCGGCGCGTTCCTGCTGACGTTCGGCGCGTCGTTCGGCTACGCGGTGGGCTGGAACCCGTACGCGTCGGACTACACCCGCTACTTCAAGCCGGACACCAGCCGGCGCGCGATCGCCTGGTGGTCCGGGAGCGGGCTGTTCCTGTCCTGCGCGCTGCTCGAGATCGTCGGCGCGGCGGTCGGCACCGCGGTCGGCGCGGGCAACGCGCTGGCCGGCCCGGGCGGCATGACCTCGATGCTGGCCACGCCGCTGGCCGACCTGACCCTGCTGGCCATCGCGCTGGGCGCGGTCTCGGCCAACGTGCTCAACATCTACTCCGGCGCGCTGTCGTTCACCGCAATCGGCATCAAGCTGCCGCTGTCGCTGCGGCGGGCCATCGTGGCCCTGGGGTTCGGCGCCATCGGATTCTTCCTGGCCTGGAGCGGGCTGCACAACGCGGGCAGCAAGTACGAGAACTTCCTGCTGATCATCGCGTACTGGATCGCCCCGTGGCTGGCGGTGTACTTCT
This sequence comes from uncultured Actinomycetes bacterium, assembly GCA_963787645.1. Taxonomy (GTDB): domain Bacteria; phylum Actinomycetota; class Actinomycetes; order Streptosporangiales; family Streptosporangiaceae; genus Palsa-504. The sequence goes on from CAWBDS010000011.1 coordinate 1,139,868, forward strand.
GTGACCTGCTGCTGCGGCGCAATCCTTCCGAGGCGCTGCTGTTCGGCACCCGGCGGACGAACTGGGCCGGGCCGGTGGCCATGCTGGTCGGGATGGGCATCTCGATCTACCTGTTCTCCAACCAGACCGAATACCTCGGCGTGGTGCCCTCACACGTGGGCTCGGTCGGCGACCTGACCTTCGAGGTCGGGTTCGTGATCACCGCGGCGGTGTACCTGACCTGGCATTTCCTGGCCGGGACCGGGCGGGAGAACACGCTGGCGGGCTGAGTCCTGCGGGTGGTTCTTCCGGGTGGTTTCAGAGCGGTGGCTCAGGGAAGAGTGAGTCGGCACCCAGGGTTGGCCGGTAGCATGTGCGAGTCTTGCTAGGGGCCTGCCGGGGGTTTGTTGCGCGGGCCGGACATGCTGTGCGCGCCGAAAGGACTCTTCTTTATGCCCAGGATGGCAAGCCTCCGTAAGCGCTTGGCCGACCTGATCCCGGAACTGATGAAGTTCGGCGTAGTCGGGCTGATCGGGTCGATCATCGACCTGGGCGGCGCGGACTACCTGCACGTCCACATGGGTGTCGGGCCCATGGTGGCCAAGGGGCTGTCGATCACCGCGGCCACGTTCGTGACCTATCTGGGCAGCCGGTTCTGGACCTTCCGGCACCGGGTCAACCAGGCCCTGCTGCGCGAGGGCGTGCTGTTCGTGGCGCTGAACGTGGTCGGCCTGGCCATCGCCGAGATCGTGATCGCGACCGCTACTTACGGGCTGGACATGAAGTCGGAGCTGGCCTACAACGGGGCCAGCGTGGTCGGCACCGGGCTGGGCACGATCTTCCGGTACTTCGCCTACAAGAAGTGGGTCTTCCTGGCCGGCACGCCTGGGGTGGTCGCCGCTAGCGAGGCCGCGGTGTCCGGCATCGTCGACGCCGCTGAGACGAGCCCTTCGGGCGCGGTGCTGGCGGGCGCTTCGGACGGGCCGCCGTGGGAGGAGCTCGCGCAGCGGCCCGCGGACCTGCGCTACGGGCCGGCCTGGGAGTGCCTCGACCCCGCCGAGCGCGGGCGCTGAGCTTTCTTTGTCTTTAGTCTTCGTCTTTGTCCGGCTAGGCGGGGCCGCGGACGGCCTGGGTGCCGGGGCGCAGCGGGTGGCGGGGCAGGAACACCGCGAACGTGGCGGGCTTGGGCTTGACCAGCACCACGCGGCCGCCGTCGGCGGCGGCCATGGTCCGGGCCAGCGCCAGGCCTAGCCCGGTGCCTTCGGGGCGGCCGCTGACGCTGCGCTCGAAGATGCGCGAGACCAGCTCGGGCGGGATGCCGTTGCCCTCGTCCCGGACCTCGACCACCACCGACCGCGCGTTCTGCGAGGTCTGGATGGTCACCGTGCCGCCGCCGTGCATCAGCGCGTTGTCCAGCAGGGTGGCCAGCACCTGAGCCAGGCCGCCCGGCGTGACGTGCGCTTGCAGGCCGCGCACGCCGATCACGGTCAGCTTGCGCTTGGCCCGGCGGAACGCGGGCTCCCACTCCACGACCTGCTGCTGCACGATCTCGTCGATGCCGGTCAGCTCGGCCGAAGCGGCGCTGGCCCGGCGGGCCGGGCTGAGCAGCTGGGTGACCACGTCGGCCAGGCGTTCGGCCTGGGTCAGGGCGGCGCTGCCCTCCTCGCGGACCACATCCGGGTCATCGGCGGCGGCGATCATCTCCTCCAGCCGCATGGACAGCGCGGTCAGCGGGGTGCGCAGCTGGTGCGAGGCGTCCACCGCGAGTTCGCGGTCCGCGGCGAGCAGGCTGGACAGGCGGCGGGCCGAGCTGTCCAGGCCATCGGCCACCTGATCCAGGTCGGCCGCGCCGTACCGGCGGCCGAGCGGGCGCGGGTCACCGGCGCCGAGGCGTCCGGCGGCTTCGGCGAGTTCCTCGACCGGGCGGGCCATCCGGGCGGCCAGCACCGCGGTCAGCCAGGCGGCCAGGCCGATCGCCCCGGCCATCACCGCGGCGACGATGGCAATCGCGGTGGCGGTTCCGGTTCCGGTTGCGCTTCCGGTGCCGGTCCCGGTTGCGGTTCCGGTTCCGGAGCGGCTGGCCGTGATGATCAGCGCGGGGACGCCCACGGCCAGGATCGCGGCGACCGTGACGGCAAAGGTGGCGAGCCACAGCCTTCGGCGCACAGTTTCGCCCGGTCAGTCGCCGCGCTCGAAACGGAAGCCGACGCCACGGACGGTGGTGATGTAGCGAGGGCTGTGCGCGTCGTCGCCGAGCTTGCGGCGCAGCCAGGAGATGTGCATGTCGAGGGTCTTGGTGGAGGTCCACCACTTGGCGTCCCACACCTCGCGCATGATCTGCTCGCGGGTGACCACCTTGCCCGCGTCGCGGAGCAGGATCCAGAGCAGGTCAAATTCCTTGGTGGTCAGGTCGAGCTCGGTGTCGCCGTGCCAGGCCCGGCGAGCGTCGGGGTCGATCCGGACGCCGAGGACGGCGGAGCCTTCGGCCGTACCGCGACGCAGCAGGGCACGGACCCGGGCCAGCAGCTCGGCCAGCCGGAACGGCTTGGTTACGTAGTCGTCCGCGCCCGCGTCCAGGCCGACCACGGTGTCCACCTCGTCGGCTCGCGCGGTGAGGATCAGCACCGGGACCGCGTAGCCGCCCGCCCGGACCCGGCGGCAGACCTCGAGCCCGTCGAGTTCGGGCAGGCCGATGTCGAGCAAGATCAGGTCCACGCCTTCGCCCAGGGCGCGGTCCAGCGTGGTCGGCCCGTCCGCGGTCACGTCCACCTCGTATCCCTCGCGGCGCAAGGCGCGGGACAGCGGTTCGGAGATGGAGGTGTCATCCTCGGCGAGCAGCACGCGAGTCATGCCTAAATAGTAAAGGAAAGGTAAAACGTTTGCCGAGTTGGGCGGGGCTGGCGGGGTGCGTGCGGGGTCGGCGGGACGGTCAGGCGGGGGTGATGCCGTGGCGGCGGCGGGGTGGGGTGCGGTCGCGGTGGCGGGCGATGGCGAAGCGGCGGGTTAGTTCGGCGCGCAGGTCTTCGGGTTCTACTACGTCATCGACGACGAGTTCGGAGGCCAGGCGGAGGATGTCGATGTCCTGCTCGTAGTCGCGGCGCAGGCGGTCGGTCTCGGCGGCGCGCTCGGTTTCGTCGGCGATCTGGTCGAGCTTGTTGGCGTAGACGGCGTTGACCGCGGCTTCGGCGCCCATGACGGCGATCTTGGCCGTGGGCAGGGCCAGGGTCGCGTCCGGCTCGAAGCCCGGGCCCGCCATGGCGTACAGGCCGGCGCCGTACGCCTTGCGGACCACCACGCAGATCTTGGGCACGGTGGCGTCGGACATGGCGGCGATCATCTTGGCGCCATGCCGGATGATGCCCTGGCGTTCCACGGCGGTGCCGACCATGAAGCCGGGCACGTCGGCCAGGAACAGCAGCGGGATGCCGAACGCGTCGCAGGTCTGGATGAACCGGGCCGACTTGTCCGCGGAGTCGACGAACAGCACCCCGCCCTTGAACATCGGGTTGTTGGCGATGATGCCGATGACCTGGCCGTCCAGACGGGCGAAGCCGGTGACCACCTCGCGGGCCCACAGCGCGTGGATCTCGAAGAACGAATCCTCGTCGGCCAGGCCGCGGATGAACCGGCGCATGTCGAAGGCCTGGCGCTCGCTCTCCGGAACCAGGGCCCGCAAATCCACGAGCTTGGGACCCCGGGCCGCAACCACGGGCAGCGGGGCGGACCAGTTCTGCGGCAGGTAGGACAGGTACGACCGCACCGCGGCCAGCGCGTCCTGCTCGGTGGCGGCCAGCAGGTGCCCGCTGCCGGACACCGTGCAGTGCAGCCGGGCGCCGCCCATCTCCTCCAGCGTGGTCTTCTCGCTGACCACCATCTCGACCATCCGCGGGCTGCCCAGGTACATCGAGGCGTTGCCGTCCACCATCGCGGTGAAGTCGCAGAACGCCGGGATGTACGCGCCGCCCGCCGCCGACGGGCCGAACAGCGCGCAGACCTGCGGGATCGAACCGGAGGCGCGGATCTGAGTGCGGAAAATACGCCCGGCGCCCCGGCGGCCGGGGAACATCTGGACCTGGTCGGTGATCCGGGCTCCGGCCGAGTCGACCAGGTAGACCATGGGGATGGCGGTCTCGTAGGCCTTCTCGATGATCCGGATGATCTTCTCCACGGTGCGCGCGCCCCAGGACCCGGCCTTGACCGTGGAGTCGTTGGCCATCAGCGCGACCGGGCGGCCGTCGATCAGGGCGGTACCGGTGACCACGCCGTCGGCGGGCAGGCCGTCGGCCAGCGCGTTGGCGTACCGGCCGTCCTCGGTGAAGCTGCCCTCGTCGATCAGTGCGTCGATCCGCTGGCGGGCAAAGAGCTTACCGCGGGCCGCGGCGGCCTCGTGGTAACGGGTGGCGCCGCCGCGTTCGATGGTCTCGCGGAGCTTGGGGAAGTCAGTCATGAGGGAATTGTCCTGGTGCGGGGGCCGGCTCGCAGGACCTGGGAGGGCAGGGTGCGGCCGACGATTTCTTCGGCTTCGGCGGCGGCGGCGATCATGGCCTCCAGGTCGATGCCGGTGGCCACGCCCATGTCCTCGACCATGTGTACCAGTTCCTCGGTGGCGATGTTGCCGGTCGCGCCGGGGGCGTAGGGGCAGCCGCCCAGGCCGCCGACCGAGGCGTCGAAGTCGGCCACGCCGAGTTCCAGGGCGGCCAGCACGTTGGCCAGCCCGGTGCCGCGGGTGTTGTGGAAGTGCAGGTTCAGCGCCGTATCGGGATGGGCCGAACGAAACGCCCCGACCAGCGCCCGCACCCGGGTCGGCGTGGCCATGCCGGTCGTGTCGCCGAACGAGGACGAGTCGGCCCCGTCGGCCAGGGCCCGCCCGGCCACCTGCACCACCCGGCTGACCGGCACGTCGCCCTCGTACGGGCAGCCCCAGGCGGTGGACACGATGACCTGCACGGTCGCGCCGCGCTGGTGAGCGACCGAGATGATCTCCGCGATCTCGTCCAGCGACTGCCCGGTGGAGCGGTTCACGTTCTTGCGGTTGTGCGTCTCCGAAGCCGACACGACCGCCTCGAGCTCGGTGAAGCCGACGTCGAGGGCGCGCTGGGCCCCTCGGAGGTTCGGGACCAGGGCGGAATAGCGGACCGACGGCGCCCGGGCGGCGCGCTTCCACACCTCGTCGGCGTCGGCCATCTGCGGGATGGCCGACGGCCGGACGAACGACACGGCCTCGATGCGCTGCACGCCGGTGGCGGACAGCCGGTCCAGCAGCGCCACCTTGGCGTCGGTCGGCACCGGGTCCTCGTTCTGCAGTCCGTCCCGCGGCCCGACCTCGCGGACCGAGATCCGCTCCGGCAGCTCAGTCATGCCTCCAGGCTAACCGGACCTGGGAACCAGCTGAGCGGACCGCCCAGGATGGGGCTGCACATTCAGCCGACGCTGCGGAAATATTAAGGTCAGCCTGCTAAAACTAAGAGCGGAGGTGCGGAGTTGGACACACCGAGATTGACCCGCCGGCAGCTGCTCGGCGGCGGCACGGTCCTGGGCGCGAGCGGACTGACCCTGGCCGCCCTGGGCGGGTACGCCTGGCCGCACCCGGCCGCGGCGGCCACCACGGACGGGGCGCTTCCCGCGGCCCCGGCCACGCCGGACGACGCGCGCGGCGTCCTGCACTTCGTCAGCCGCCCGGACCTGACCCCGCCCGCGCTGACCATCGCCCATCACGGCCGCACGGCGGCCGGGGCCTCGGACCCGCCGTTCTTCATCTTGACCCCGTCCGGCTATCCCCTGACCGGGCCCGGGACGCCCGGACTGATGATCCTGGACCGGCACGGCGGCATCGTCTGGTACTCCCCGAACACCGGGTTCCCGGCCGCCAAGGGCATGGGCCGGGTCGACCTCAAGGTCCAGACCTACCGGGGCAAGCCCGTGCTCACCTGGTGGCAGGGCCAGATCAACAAGGGCACCGGACAGGGCCAGGCGATCATCGCCGACACCTCGTACCGGACCATCGCCACGGTCAAGGGCGGGAACGGGCTCCAGGTCGACCTGCACGAGTTCGTCATCACCCCGCAGAACACCGCGCTGGTCACCGCGGTCACGCCGGTGACCGCGAACCTGTCCGGGGTGGGCGGCTCCAAGCAGGGCGTGGCCCTGGCCGGGGTGATCCAGGAGATCGACATCTCCTCGGGCCGGGTGCTGTTCGAGTGGAACAGCATCGACCACGTCCCGGTGACCGACACCTACGTGCCGCTGGCCGGCGCCGGGACCAAGGCCGAGCCGTTCGACTACTTCCACCCCAACTCGATCTCGATCGCCTCCGACGGCAGCTTGCTGCTCTCGGCCCGCAACACCAGCACGGTCTACAAGATCGAGCGGCCCAGCGGCAAGGTCAGCTGGCAGCTCAGCGGCAAGCGGTCGAGCTTCAAGATGGGCTCGGGGGCGACGTTCTGGTTCCAGCACCACGTCCTGCCGCAGGGCGCGGACACGCTGAGCATCTTCGACGACGGCGGTTCCCCGCCGGTCAAGGAGCGGCAGTCCCGGGCCATCCTGCTGCACCTGGACACCAGCGCCATGCGGGCCACGCTGCAGCGCAGCTACGTCCACCCGGCGGGCCTGGCCGCCGCCAACCAGGGCAGCATGCAGGTGCTGGCCGATGGCGAGGTGCTGGTCGGCTGGGGCAACCTGCCGTACTTCTCGCAGTTCACCGAGAACGGGACGCTGATCCTGGACGGCCAGTTCCCGATCGGTGACCAGTCCTACCGGGCCTTCACCGCGGCCTGGACCGGGCACCCGACGGACCAGCCCGCCGCCGCGGCGCGGGTGAATCCGGCCGGGGGTTCGGTCGTCTACGCCAGCTGGAACGGGGCGACCGAGGTGCAGACCTGGACGGTCATGGCCGGGAGGACGTCGGGCGCGCTGTCGCACATCGGCTCCCAGCGGCGCAGCGGCTTCGAGACGATGATCACGGTGAACTCGGCCGGACCGTACTTCGCGGTGAAGGCGCTGGACAGCGCAAACCACGTGCTCGGCCGGTCGCCGACGGTACGGGTGCGGAGCTAGGGCAGGTTCCTCTGGTCCCGTTCCAGGCGCCGCTGCTCGTCCTCGACCAGCCGGAACAGGGTGGCCTGCACGTCGGCCACGTGCGGGATGTCGCGCAGCACGATCTGGCCGTGCTCCCCGGCTGACTCGACCACCAGCCGCCCGGCGCCGAGCAGCCGGTCGAGCGGGCCCTTCTCGAACGACACGTCGTTGATCCTGGTCAGCGGGATGTCACGGCCGCGCCGGGTGACGATGCCGAACCGGGTCCGCAGCCGCTTGGTGGTCAGCTCGTAACTCGTGGTCCGCCAGCGCAGCACCGGCACGATCAGCCACACCATCAAGAACAGCACCGCGACGACGGCCACCGCGCCGCGGGTCGCGACGGCCGCCGCGCCGGACGGGATAAGCACCTCGGCGACCAGCGCGACGGCCACCACCAGCACCGCGACCAGGGTCGGGCGGATCAGCGTCTTCCAGTGCGGGTGCAGCAGCAGCACGGGCTGCTCGCCGGCGGCCAGTGACGACTCACGATCCATACGCCACATAGTGGCACGCACTGACCAGTGCTCAGCGCAGGTGCACGATGTCGCCCGCGGCCACCGGCCGGTCGGGGCCGGACGGCACGCTGAGCAGCAGCCTGCCGTCCGCGTCCACCCCGGCCGCCACGCCGTCGAGCGTCCGGCCGCCGGGCAGTTCGACCCGGACGCGACGGCCGAGGGTGGCGCACCAGCGGGTGTACTCGGCACGCAGGCCGGACCGTTCGGCATCCCCGAAAACCCGGGACCAGGTCCGGTACCTGCGTTCCAGGCCAGCCAGGACGGCGGCCAGCAGGGCGACCCGGTCGAGGACCGGCGAGCCCGCCAGGCGCAGCGAGGTGGCGGGCAGCGCGCCCGGGCCGGGCGGCGGGAGGTCGGGCGGCTCGGTGGACACGTTGAGGCCGATGCCGATCACCACCGCGTCGCCGGCCGACTCGGCCAGCAGGCCGGCCAGCTTGGCCGATCCGAGCAGCACGTCGTTGGGCCATTTGAGCTGGGCGTCCAGGCCGGTCACGTCGCGGACCGCGGCGGCCACGGCCACCCCGGCCAGCAGCGGCAGCCAGCCCAGCCGGGCCCGGGGCACCTGGACCGGGCGCAGCAGCAACGAGAAGGTCAGAGCGGCGTGCGGCGGGGCGGTCCAGGTCCGGCCCAGCCGGCCGCGGCCGGCGCTTTGCTGCTCGGCGACCAGCACGGTGCCTTCGGGCGCGCCGTCGGCCACGCGGGCCAGCAGGTCGGCGTTGGTCGAGCCGGTGACCGGGACCACCTCGACGGTGCGCCACATGCCCCCGGCCACGGCCTGCCGCGCGGCCGCGGCGTCGAGCAGGGTCTCAGTCACCGATGCGGATGCGCAGGCGGCGGAAGCCCTTGCCCTTGCTCTCGATCTTGACCACCTCGATGCGGCCGACCGCCGCGGTCGAAGCCACGTGGGTGCCGCCGTCGGCCTGCTGGTCCAGGCCGACGATGTCGATGATCCGGACCTCCCTGACCTCCGGCGGGACCAGGTTGGTGGCGGTGCGGATGATGTCGGGCAGGGCGAAGGCCTCGTCGCGAGGGAGCACGCGCGCGTCGATCCGGCGGTCCGCACTGATCTCGGCGTTGCAGGCCGCCTCGACCGCGTCCCGGAAGCCCTCGGGCACGTCGGGCAGGTTGAAGTCCATCCGCGCGGTCAGCGGCTCCATGTTGCCCCCGGTGACCAGCGCCCCGAAGTCCCGGAACACCACGCCGCACAGCACGTGCAGGCCGGAGTGGGTGCGCATCAGCGCGGTGCGGCGCTCGTCCTCGACCGCGCCGTGCACCGCGGTGCCGACCGGGGGCAGCGGGTCACCTTCGGCCGGGATCAGGTACAGGTCATCGCCCTTGCGCGCGCCGGTGATGCGGGTCTGCACGCCGCCCCACAGCAGCACGCCGTGGTCCGGCGGCTGGCCGCCGCCGCCGGGGTAGAACGCCGACCGGTCCAGGACGATCCCCTCGGCGTCGGCCGCGAGCACCGCGGCGTCCCATTCCCGCAGCGTCTGATCGTCCAGTTCGAGCCGGTGCGTGCGCCACTCGGTGTCACTCATGCAGGCGAGCCTAGCCGGTGTTCTGCAGGCCGGCCGCGACTCCGTTGACGGTGAGCAGGAGCAGCCGTTCCACCCGCTCCCGGTCTTGTTCGTGCGATGGTGCGCGGAGCGCGGACAGGGCGCGGAGCTGCAGGTAGGACAGGGCGTCCACGTAGGGGTCGCGGAGCGCGACGGCCCGGGACAGCACCGGCCGGTCGGCCAGCAGCCGGTCGTGACCGGTCACGGCGAGCACCAGGCGTTTGGTCAGGTCGTACTCGGCGAGCACCAGGGCGGTCAGGTCGTCCCGGCCGCCCAGGGCCAGGTAGCGGGAGGCGATCGGCCGGTCGGTCTTGGCCAGGCTCATCTCGGCGTTGTCGAGCAGCACGCGGAACAGGGGCCACTCGCGGTACGCGCGGCGCAGCACGCCCGTGCCGTCGTGGTCGCGCTCGATCGCGGCCAGGCCGCTGCCCAGCCCGAACCAGCCGGGCAGGTTGACCCGGGTCTGCGACCAGGCGAACACCCAGGGGATGGCGCGCAGATCGTCCAGGTCCATCTGCCGCGCGGGCTCGGCCAGGCCGCGCTTGGCCGGACGCGAGCCGATGCGCAGGCCGCCGATCTCGCCCAGCGGGCTGATCCGGGCGAACCAATCGGCGAACCCGTCCGCCTCGACCAGGCCGCGGAAGGTCGCGCAGGCGGCCTGGTCGATCCGGTCGGCGATGGTGCGGTAGCTGGCCGCCGCGGCCGCGGTGCGGTCGGCCCGCTTGTGCGACGAGGCGAGCAGCACGGCGGAGCTGACCTGTTCCAGGTGGCGCTGGGCGATGGCCCGCTGGCCGTACCGGGCGAAGATGACCTCGCCCTGCTCGGTGACCTTGAACGACCCGTTGACCGAGCCGGGCGCCTGGGCCAGCACCGCCCGCCCGGCCGGGCCGCCGCCCCGGCCCAGCGCGCCGCCGCGGCCGTGGAACAAGGTCAGCTTGATCCGGTGGGCCGCGGCCCATTCGGCCAGCCGGGCCTGGGTGTCGAACAGCCGCAGGGTGGCGCTGGCCGGGCCGAGTTCCTTGGCCGAGTCGGAGTAGCCGAGCATGGCCTCCAGGCGGCCGCCGGTTTGCGCGAGGCGGGCCGCCACCGGCGGGAGGTCGAGCATGCCGGTGAGCACGGCGGGCGCGTTGGCCAGGTCGATGGCGCTCTCGAACAGCGGCACCACGTCCAGGACGGGGACCCGGCCGCCGGCCGTGGCGTAGACCGCCAGCTCGTGGACCGCGGCGATGTCCTGCGCCGACCTGGTGAAGCTGATCACGTAGCGGTGGCAGGCGGCTACGCCGAACCGGTCCTGGATCCAGCCGATGGCCCGGAAGGTGGCTAGCACTTCCTGGGTTTCCGCGCTGCACTCGGTGCCGGTTTCTTCCCCGGGCGGGCCGGCGGCACGCAGCTCGCGCAGCACCCGGGCGTGCACCTGGCTGTGCTGGCGGACCTCCAGGCCGGCCAGGTGGAACCCGAACGTCTCGGCCTGCCAGATCAGGTTCTGCAGCTCGCCCGCGGCCTGGGTAACGGCCCCGGCGGCGCTCAGCGAGTCCTGGACCACGCGCAGGTCGGTCAGGAGGTCAGCGGCCCCGGCATAGGCCAGGTCCGCGTTGCGCATCCGGGTGGCGTTGATCCGCTGGGCGGCGTACAGCAGGTAGGTGCGGTACGGCTCCTGCGGGGAGCGGGCCGCGATCTCGGCCAGCAGCTCGGGGTGGGCGGCGGCCGCGGCGGCCAGCGCGCGGCGCAGCCCCGCCGAGGGCGGAGTGGTGGCCTCGTGCAGGGTCAGCGCCCGGCCGACCCGGGTGGCGGCGGCCTCCAGCGCGCGCAGGATGTGGTCGGCCTGGATGGCGGCCGTCTCCCGGGTGACCTGCGCGGTCACGAACGGGTTGCCGTCCCGGTCGGCGCCCACCCAGCTGCCGAAGCGCAAGTAGGCGTGGACCGGCTGGTCGTCGCGGGCGTCCAGGGCCCGGTCGAGTTCGCGGTACACGGCGGGGACGACCCGGAACAGGGTCTCGTCGAACGCGGTCATCACCGTGCGGACCTCGTCGATCGGGTCCATGGCCTTGACCCGCAGTTGCGAGGTCCGCCACAGCAGGTCGATGGTCTCGCGCAGGCCGCGGCGCGCTTCGGCGTGCTCGGCCGCCCCGGCCCGCTCGTCGTCGATGACGCTGAGCAACTCGCTGATCCGGCGCAGCACCGCCACCACGGCCCGGCGCCGGGCCTCGGTGGGATGCGCGGTCAGCACCAGGTGCACGCGCATGGCCTCGACCAGCTCGGTCAGCTGCGCGCGGCCCGCGTCGCGGTCCAGCTCGGCCACGGCGGCGGCCAGCGACTCGCGCACCGGCTCGGACCCCGCGTCGCGCTCGCGCAGCATCCGGATGCGCTGGTGCTCCTCGGCCAGGTTGGCCAGATGGAAGTACACGGTGAAGGCGCGGGCCACCTGCTCGGCCCGGTCCAGGTCCCACGAGGCGACCAGGGCCACGATCGCGTCGCCGGCGTCGTCGTTGAGGTCGCGGGCCTGGTAGCGGGCGTCGATCACCGCGTGGCGGAGCCGCTCCACGTCGGCCAGCAGGTCCGGGCCGGTTTTAGGGTCCGAATCACGGATCACCTCGCCGAGGATGTCGCCGAGCAGCCGGACGTCGCGTCGCATCGGCTCCGGTAGTTCGGCCCGGTCCCGGTTCCGATTCATGTTCACAGTGCTTCAACTCTCACGGGGCGAGCGTAATCCGCTCATGTGTCCAGCCCGTTAAATTGATGCCATGACGAACCCCGCCCCCGCTTTTGATGGCCCGGATCCGCACACGACCGCGGGCAAGCTCGCCGACCTGGAGCGCCGCCGGTCCGAGGCGGTGCACGCCGGGTCCGAGCAGGCCGTGGCCAAGCAGCACGAGCGCGGCAAGAAGACCGCGCGGGAGCGGATCGACATGCTGCTGGACCCGGGGTCGTTCACCGAGTTCGACGAGCTGGCCCGGCACCGGGCGCACGACTTCGGCATCCAGCGCACCCGGCCGTACGGGGACGGCGTGGTCACCGGGTACGGCACCGTGGACGGCCGGCCGGTGTGCGTGTTCAGCCAGGACTTCACGGTGTTCGGCGGCTCGCTGGGCGAGGTGTACGGCGAGAAGATCGTCAAGATCATGGATCACGCGCTGAAGACCGGCTGCCCGATCATCGGGATCAACGACGGCGGCGGCGCGCGGATCCAGGAGGGCGTGGTGGCCCTCGGCCTGTTCGCCGAGATCTTCTACCGCAACGTGATGGCCTCGGGCGTCGTGCCGCAGATCTCGCTGATCATGGGCCCGTGCGCGGGCGGCGCGGTCTACTCCCCCGCGATCACCGACTTCACCCTCATGGTCGAGGGCACCAGCCACATGTTCATCACCGGACCGGACGTGATCAAGACCGTGACCGGGGAGGACGTGACGTTCGAAGAGCTGGGCGGCGCCACCACGCACAACACCAAGTCGGGGGTGGCGCACTACCAGGCGTCCGACGAGCAGGACTGCATCGACTTCGCCCGCGATCTGCTGTCCTACCTGCCGTCGAACAACCTGGAGGAGCCGCCGCGGGTTTTCACTGAGGCCGCCCTGGAGATCGGGCCGGTCGATGACGAGCTCGACACGCTCATCCCGGACTCGCCGAACCAGCCCTACGACATGCACGAGGTCATCACCCGCGTGGTCGACGACGGGGAGTTCCTGGAGATCCACGCCGGGTTCGCGCCGAACATGGTGGTCGGCTTCGGCCGCATCGAGGGCTCGCCGGTCGGAGTGGTGGCCAACCAGCCGATGCACTTCGCCGGGTGCCTGGACATCGACGCGTCGGAGAAGGCGGCCCGGTTCGTGCGGACCTGCGACGCGTTCGGCGTGCCGATCCTGACCTTCGTCGACGTGCCGGGCTTCCTGCCCGGCGTCAGCCAGGAATGGCAGGGCATCATCCGGCGCGGGGCCAAGCTCATCTACGCCTACGCCGAGGCCACCGTGCCGAAGGTCACGGTGATCACCAGGAAGGCCTACGGCGGCGCCTACGACGTCATGGGCTCCAAGCACCTGGGTGGCGACGTCAACCTGGCCTGGCCCACCGCGCAGATCGCGGTTATGGGCGCCCAGGGCGCGGTGAACATCTTGTACCGCCGGGAGCTGGCGGCCGCGCCGGACGCGGATTCGCTGCGCGCCGAGAGGATCACCGAATACGAGGACACGCTGGCCAACCCGTACATCGCGGCCGAACGCGGCTACGTCGACGCGGTCATCCGCCCGGCCGAGACCCGGCTGGCGGTGACCCGCGCGCTGCGGACGCTGCGCACCAAGCGGCAGACGCTGCCGCCCAAGAAGCACGGCAACATTCCACTGTGAGTAGTCGGGCGGATCCATTCTGTCGATGATTGTGGTGCATGTGGCGCACGCATGGGCCCGGCTGGCCTAGAGTCAGGGATGATGACCGAATTCGCCGCCCCGCTTCCCATCCTGGCCCGCTACGCGGTCATGGTGGACGTCGGCTACATCTATGCCGCCGCGGGTGAGCTGCTGTTCGGGACCAGTTCGCGCCGCGATTTCCGGGTCGACGCGCCCCCGCTGATCCAGGTCGTCACCAAGCACGCCGACGAGATCATCCGCGGCGAACTGCTGCGGGTCTACTGGTACGACGCGGCCCGCGACCGGGTGCCCACCATCGACCAGCGGGTCATCGCCCAGATGCCCTGGGTCAAGCTGCGGTTGGGCAACCTGAACGCCCGCGGCCAGCAGAAAGGCGTGGACGCGCAGATCCGGGCGGACATGGAGGCGCTGGCCCGGCACCGCGCGATCACCGACGCGGTGCTGATCGCCGGCGACGAGGACATGGTGCCCGCGGTCGAGGCGGCCCAGGCCTTCGGGGTGCGCGTGCACCTGTGGGGCATCGAGCCGCCGTACGGCACCAACCAGGCCGAGCGGCTGGTGTGGGAGTCGGACACGGTCGACGTGCTGGACGCCTCGTTCCTGCGGCCCTACTTCACCAAGAACCTGGTGCCCGACCAGTCCCGCTCGGACACCGGGTCGTTCCCGGCCATCTCGGCGTCCGTCCCCTCGCCGTCCCAGCTGTTCGGCGAGCGGCACGGCCGGCTGCCGCCGCCGCCCGCGCCGTTGTCGCGGACCGGCGCGCACGCCGCGATGCCGCCCGGCGGCGGCTGGTCGCCGTCCCAGACCGGCCCGATGCCGCGGTTGGGGCCGGACCGGGGCCGGGTCGAGGAGGCCGGCGAGCACGTGGCGCAGAAGTGGATCCTGACCCGGGGCCGGGACAACATCCGCGACCTGCTGCCCGGGCCGATCCTGCCGCCGGTCATCGACAAGGAACTCCTGGTCGACGCGGAGAAGGAACTGGGCCTGTCGCTCCGGCCCTACCAGGAGGCCCGCGAGTGGCTGCGGGATGCGTTCTGGGAGCGGGTGCACCGGGAGTTCGGCATCGGCACCGGCAAATCGCGGGGCTAGCGGCGTGGCGACAGACGCCAGTTCTGCGGAGCGCCCCGTGCTGCGGGTGGTACGCGGCGACGCGACCCCGGAAGAGATCGCGGCCGTGCTCACCGTGCTGCTGTCGCGGACCGGTTCCGCTTCGGACGCCGCCGCCGCCCCGCGCTGGGCGCCGTCCGCGTGGGCCGACCGCTCCCGGCTGCTGCGCCGCCCCGTGCACCCCGGCCCCGACGCCTGGCGCCGCTCGGCCCTGCCCGGCTAGCAATCATCGTGGGTCGTTAGGGCTGCTATGGCAGCACTTTTGACCCACGATGATGTGGAACGGGGTTAGCCGGTGAGGCGGGCCAGGATGAGCTGACGGACGCGGGTGGCGTCGGCCTGGCCGCCGGTGGCCTTCATGACCGCGCCGAGCAGGGGGCCGACGGCGGCGACCTTGCCGTCGCGGACCTTGGCCGCCACGTCGGGATGGGCCGCGATGGCCGCGTCGACGGCGGCGGCGAGCGTGCCCTCGTCGCTGACCACGGCCAGGCCGCGGTCGGCGACCACCTGGTCGGGGTCGCCTGCCCCGGCCAGCACCGCGTCGATCACCTGGCGGGCCAGCTGGTCGTTGAGCGCGCCGTCGGCGACCAGCTGCGCGACCCGGGCGACCTGGGCCGGGGTGATGGCCAGGCCGGCCAGCTCGGTGCCGGTGCCGTTGGCCTGGCGGGCCAGCTCGCTCAGCCACCACTTGCGGGCGTCGGCGGGCGAGGCGCCCGCGGCGACCGTCTCGGCCACCAGGTCGAGCGCGTCGGCGTTGGCCAGGGCGGCCATGTCCAGGTCGGACAGGTTCCACTCGGCCTGCAGCCGGGCCCGCCGCACGGCGGGCGCCTCGGGCAGCGCGGCCCGGATCTGCGCCACCCACTCGGCCGACGGGGCGACCGGGACCAGGTCGGGCTCGGGGAAGTACCGGTAGTCCTGGGCCTCTTCCTTGGACCGGCCGGCCGTGGTGCGGCCCGAGTCCTCGTGGAAGTGCCGGGTCTCCTGGGTGACCCGGCCGCCCGCGTCGAGCACGGCGGCCTGCCGCTCGATCTCGAACCGGACCGCGCGCTCCACCGAGCGCAGCGAGTTGACGTTCTTGGTCTCGGTGCGGGTGCCCCATGGGGCGCCTGGCGGCGCGATCGAGGTGTTCACGTCGCAGCGCAGCGAGCCCTCCTCCATCCGCACGTCGGAGACGCCCAGACCGCGGACCAGGTGGCGCAGCTCGGTGACGTAGGCCCGGGCCACCTCGGGCGCGGCCGCGCCGGTGCCGGGGATCGGCTTGGTCACGATCTCGACCAGCGGGATGCCCGCCCGGTTGTAGTCCACCAGCGAGTACTCGGCCCCGTGGATCCGGCCGGTGGCCCCGCCCACGTGCAGCGACTTGCCGGTGTCCTCCTCCATGTGAACCCGCTCGATGCCGACCCGGACGGTTCTTATGCTGCCGCCCTCGGCTCGGGGTCCGCTCGCCTCTGGACCGTCGTGCCCGTTGCAGTCGAATCGCACGTCGAGGTAGCCGTCGGTGCACAGCGGCTCGTCGTACTGCGAGATCTGGAAGTCCTTGGGCATGTCCGGGTAGAAGTAGTTCTTCCGGGCGAACCGGCACCAGGTGGCGATCGTGCAGTTCAGGGCCAAACCGATGCGGATGGTGTACTCGATCGCCGTCCGGTTCATCACCGGCAGCGAGCCGGGCAGGCCGAGGCAGACCGGGCAGACCTGGCTGTTCGGCCGGCGCCGAACGTGGTGATGCAGCCGCAGAACATCTTGGTCCTGGTGCCCAGTTCGACATGGGTCTCCAGGCCGATGACCGGCTCGTAGCGCGCGATGGCCTCGTCGAACGAGAGGAGGGTTTCCGTGGTCATGGTCAAAGCCCCTTCGCCTCGTCGAGCAGCGGATGACCCCAGCGCCCGGTGAAGGCCGCCTCGGCGGCCGCGGCGACCCGGTACAGCCGGTCGTCGGCCAGTACGGGCGCCATCACCTGCAGCCCGACGGGCAGGCCGTTCTCGGGGGCCAGCCCGCACGGGACCGAGATGGCCGCGTTGCCGGCCAGGTCCGACGGGATCGTGCACAGGTCGGCCAGGTACATGGCCATCGGGTCATCGGCGCGCTCGCCGATCGGGAACGCGGTGGTCGGCGTGGCCGGCGAGACCAGCACGTCGACCTGGCCGAAGGCCGCGTCGAAGTCGCGGATGATCAGCGTGCGGACCTGCTGCGCCTTGCCGTAGTAGGCGTCGTAGTAGCCGCTGGACAGCGCGTAGGTGCCCAGGATGATGCGCCGCTTGACCTCGGCGCCGAAGCCGGACTCGCGGGTCAGCGCCATGACCTGTTCGGCGTCCCGGGTCCCGTCGTCACCGATCCGCAGCCCGTAGCGCATGGCGTCGAACCGGGCCAGGTTGGACGAGGCCTCGCTCGGCGCGATCAGGTAATAGGCCGGCAGCGCGTACTTGAAGTGCGGGCAGGACACCTCGGTGACCTTGGCGCCCAGGGATTCGAGCAGCTCCACCGACCCGGCGAACCTGGACAGGACCCCCGGCTGGTAGCCGTTTCCGCTCAGCTCGGTGACCACGCCGATCCGCATGCCGCTGATGTCGGCCTCGCGGGCCGCGGCCACGACCGGCGGGACCGGCGCGTCGATCGAGGTGGAGTCGCACGGGTCGTGGCCCGACATGGCCTCGTGCAGCAGCGCGGTATCCAGCACCGTGCGCCCGAACGGCCCGGGCGTGTCCAGGCTGGAGGCGAAGGCCACCACGCCGTACCGCGACGAGCCGCCGTAGGTCGGCTTGGTGCCGACGATCCCGCACACCGCGGCGGGCTGGCGGATCGAGCCGCCGGTGTCGGTGCCGATGGCCAGCGGCGCCTGGTAGGCCGCCACCGCGGCCGCCGACCCGCCGGACGAGCCGCCCGGGATCATGTCCAGGTGCCACGGGTTGTGACTGGGGCCGTAGGCCGAGTTCTCGGTGGAGGAGCCCATGGCGAACTCGTCCATGTTGGTCTTGCCCAAGATGATCGCGCCGGCCTGCTTGAGCCTGGTCGTGATCGTGGCGTCGTACGGCGGGTGCCAGTTCTCCAGGATGCGGCTTCCGCACGTGGTGGGCATGCCGGTGGTGGTGAACACGTCCTTGACCGCGATCGGGACGCCGGCCAGCGGGCCCAGGTTTTCGCCTGCGCTCCGCTGTGCGTCGACCCGCCGGGCCTGGTCCAGCGCGGTGTCGGCGGCCACGTGCAGGAAGGCGTGCACCCGGTCGTCGACGGCGGTGATCCGGTCCAGGTGGGCCCGGGTGACCTCGACGGCGGAGACCTCTTTGCTGGTGAGCGCGCCGGATAGTTCGGCCGCGGTCATGCGGGTCAGTTCGCGTGACATGCTTAGTCCTCCCCCAGGATCCGCGGCATCTTGAACCGCTGCTGCTCCACCGCGGGCGCCTGGTCGAGCGCTTGCGCCGGGGTCAGGCAGGGCAGCGGGACGTCGTCGCGGTACACGTTGGTCAGCCCGGTCGCGTGCGAGGTGGGCGGGATGCCCTCGGCGGTGACCTCCTGGACCTGCGCGACCGAGGTGATGATCTGGTCCAGCTGGGGCGCCAGATGGTCGAGTTCGGCGTCGCTGAGCGCGATCCTGGCCAGTCGCGCCAGGTGCGCGACCTCGTCACGGGTGATGGACATGCACGCGATTCTAGGGGGCGGGCGAAGGCAGGCCGTAACCAAATAAGGCCGCTAGCGTGGTCCTGGCCCGGGCCGGCCGTTCGTCGTAGTGGTAACAGGAGGAGGACCAGTGCGCTATCTGCTGCTGATACGAGGTGACGAGAGCGCCGCGGCGCATGCGGATGAGGGCTGCGGGGGCTGGACCGAGGAGATGGCCGAGCGCGGTGTGCTCCAGGGCGGCGGCGGCCTGCGGCCGCCCGCCGAGGGCAAGGCGGTCCGGGTGCGCCGTCGTCAGCTGCTGCTGTCCGACGGGCCGTTCGCCGAGACCAAGGAGCAGGTCGGCGGGTTCTGCCTGATCGAGGCGGCGGACCTGGACGAGGCGGTGCAGGTCGCGGCCCGGCATCCGGCCGCCACCTACGCGACCATCGAGATCCGCGAGCTATGGCCGCAATGACCGATGCCAGGGCGGCCGTCGACCTGGCCTTCCGGGATGAGTGGGGCCGGGTGGTGGCCACGCTGATCCGGACCACCGGCGACTGGGACCTGGCCGAGGAATGCGCGCAAGACGCGTTCGCGATGGCCCTGCAGCGCTGGCCGCGCGACGGGATCCCGGGCCGGCCCGGGGCGTGGCTGACCACCGCGGCCCGCAACCGGGCCATCGACGTGCTGCGCCGTCGCGCCGTCGGGGCGGCCAAACTGCGGGAGGTAGCGGCCATGACACCTGCGGAGCCCTTTGATGCGCCTGCGGATTTTGACGAAAGCGGGGTGCCGGACGACCGGCTGCGGCTGATGTTCACCTGCTGCCACCCGGCCCTGTCGCTGGAGGCCCGGGTGGCGCTGACCCTGCGCACGCTGGCCGGGCTGACCACGGCCGAGATCGCCCGGGCGTTCCTGTCCAGCGAGCCGACCATGGCCAAGCGGCTGGTCCGGGCCAAGCAGAAGATCCAGAACGCGGGCATCCCCTACCGGGTCCCGCCCGCGCACCTGCTGCCCGAACGCACCCCGGGCGTGCTGGGCGTGCTGTACCTGCTGTTCAACGAGGGCTACTCGGCCACGGCCGGCGCCGACCTGGTCCGGCAGAACCTGTGCGCCGAGGCGATCCGGCTGGCCCGGGTGCTGGCCACGCTGATGCCGGACGAGGCCGAGGCCGCGGGGCTGCTGGCGCTGATGCTGCTGCACGACGCGCGGCGTTCGGCGCGGCTGGACGCGGCCGGGAATCTGGTGACGCTGGAGGACCAGGACCGGTCGTTGTGGGACCAGGCGTCGATCGGCGAGGGCGTCGCAGTGCTCGGGGGCGCACTGCGGCGCGGGCAGCCGGGCATGTACCAGGTGCAGGCGGCCATCGCCGCCTGCCACGCCACCGCGGCCACCGCCGCGGACACGGACTGGGCGCAGATCGCCGGGCTGTACGAGCAGCTCGCCCGGCTCCTGCCCACGCCGGTGGTGGAGCTGAACCACGCGGTGGCGGTGGGCATGGCCCAGGGCCCGGCGGCCGGGCTGGCGCTGGTGGCCGAGCTGGAGGCCTCGGGCCAGCTGGCCGGTTACCACCTGCTGCCCGCGACCCGGGCCGATCTGCTCCGCCGCCTCGGGCGTCTGCCCGAGGCGGCGGTAGCCTACCGCGAGGCGCTGGAGCTGGCCAGCACCGACACCGAGCGCCGGTTCCTGTCCCGGCGGCTAGCCGAAACGTCTATCTGAGCCTGGTCCGCTCGTCGCGTCAAAACGTCTATCTGACCCCGGTCCGCTCGTCGCGTTCTGCGTAAGCCCCTTCTCATTTCGCAGGGAGACGCGATGGACAACATCCAGGACATGATCGCCGCCCAGCGCGGCGATCTCGCGGCCGTGCTGGCCGCGCTGCCGGCCGGGCGCTGGGAGGAGCCGACGCTGTGCGCGGGCTGGCGGGTGCGGGAGGTCGTGGCGCACCTCACGATGCCGTTCCGGTACCGCGGCCCGCGGTTCTTGGCGGAGCTCGCGAGGTCGGGCGGCCGGTTCAACGCGATGGCCGACCGGGTGGCCCGGCGCGACGCGGCCCGGCTGTCGCCGGCCGAGCTGGCCGAGGCGGTCCGGGCGAACACCGGCCATCCGTGGCGGCCGCCGGGCGGCGGGTACGACGGGGCGCTGGCCCATGACGTGATTCACGGGCTGGACATCACGGTGGCACTCGGCCTGGGTTTCGCGCTGCCGGACGAGCGGCTGCGCCGGGTGCTGCCGGCGAGCACCACGGACCGTTCGGTCAAATTCTTCGGCGCCGACCTGGACGGGGTCCAGTTCCGCGCCCGCGACCTGGACTGGTCCCTTGGCTCGGGCGCGCCGCTGACCGGTACCGCCGCGGATCTGCTGCTCGTCGTGTGCGGCCGCAGACTCCCGCCGGGCCGGCTGGAGGGCGAGCAGGCGAATCGTTTCAGCACGTGAACTAGTTGTTTTGCGCTTGACGGCCTGCCGCACCGGGAGGAGCATTGCGGCACAAGCGCAGGAACCCCGCCTCTCCACCTGGATGAGTCCTGCGCGGCGGGCGGTGATCTCTGGCGGGACGGCAGGGCCTCATATCCCCCCCTTGTGGGGTCCTGCGGCTTCGGGTCGGCCCGGTGGCGCGTTCGCGCGCTGCCGACGGGAGGCCAGACCCGGAGAGCCAGAGTGCGGGGCCGGTACAGCACCGGCCCCGCCCGCCCGCGCCCCTCAGCTTGCGGGCCGACGGAGGGCTTCGGGGCCCTGGTCGAGCAGGACGCGGAAGGCGGGCTCGTCGAGGATCGGGACGCCCAGCTCGACGGCCTTGTCGTACTTGGAGCCCGCGTTCTCGCCGGCCACCACGAAGTCGGTCTTCTTCGACACCGAGGACGTCACCTTGCCGCCCGCGGCGCGGACGGCCTCCCCCGCCTCCTCCCGGCTCATCCCGGGCAGGGTGCCGGTGATGACCACCGAGACCCCGGCCAGCAGCCGGGCCGCGGCGCGGTTCGGGTCCCAGTCCGGGTCCTCGAGCCGCACACCGGCCGCCCGCCACTTGGCCACGATGGCCTGGTGCCAGTCGACGTCGAACCACTCGCGCAGCGACACCGCGATCGTCGGCCCGACCCCGTCCACCGCGGCCAGCGCGTCCGCGCTGGCCTCATCGATGCGGTCCAGCGAGCCGAACTCCGCGGCCAGCGCCCGCGCCGCGGTCGGGCCGACGTGCCGGATGGACAGCGCGACCAGGATCCGCCACAGCGGCCGGGTCCTGGCCTGCTCCAGGTTGGCCAGCAGGCGGGTGGCGTTGGCGCTCAGCGTGCCCTGCTTGACCACGAAGAACGGGCAGGTGGCCAGCTGCTCCTCGGTGAGCGCGAACAGGTCGCCCTCGTCGGTGACCAGGCCGCAGTCCAGCAGCGCGCTGACCGCCTCGTAGCCGAGCACCTCGATGTCGAACGCGCCCCGCCCGGCCACGTGGAACAGCCGCTCGCGCAGCTGCGCCGGGCAGGACCTGGTGTTCGGGCAGCGCCAGTCGGCCTCGTCCTCCCCCTTGGCCAAGGTGGTGCCGCAGGCCGGGCATTCATCCGGGAACCTGAACTCGCGCTCATCGCCGGTGCGCAGGCCGGCGACCGGGCCGAGCACCTCGGGGATCACGTCGCCGGCCTTGCGCAGGATGACCATGTCGCCGATGAGCACGCCCTTGCGCTTGACCTCGTCCGCGTTGTGCAAGGTGGCGCGGTCCACCGTCGACCCGCTGACCTTGACCGGCTCCATCACCGCGAACGGCGTGACCCGGCCGGTGCGGCCCACGTTGACCTGGATGTCGAGCAGCCGGGTGGTGACCTCCTCGGGCGGGTACTTGTAGGCGATGGCCCACCGCGGCGCCCGGCTGGTCGAGCCCAGCTGGCGCTGCAGCTCGATCTGGTCGACCTTGATCACCACGCCGTCGATCTCGTACGGCGGGTCGTGCCGGTGCTCGGCGTAGTAGGCGATGTACTCCCGGACCCCGGCCATGTCGGGCACCACTTTGTACAGGTTGCTGACCGGCAGGCCCCAGCCGCGCAGCCGCTCGTACCAGCCGGACTGGGTATCGGGCGCGCCTTGCAGGTGGCCTTCCTCGCCGGGTCCTTTGGCGGCGCCGCTGATGCCCGTGTCGCCCGGCGAGCCCTCGACGCGGCCGATGCCGTGGATGATGGCGTCCAGGGCGCGGGAGGCGGTGATCCGGGGGTCCTTCTGCCGCAGCGAGCCGGCGGCCGAGTTGCGCGGGTTGGCGAAGGCGGCCTTGCCCGCGTCCAGCAGCGACTCGTTCAGCTTGCCGAACGCCGCCACGGGCATGAACACCTCGCCGCGCACCTCCAGGACGGCCGGATGGCCGGACCCGGTGAGGCGAGCCGGGATAGAGGCGATGGTCCGGATGTTCGGCGTGACGTCCTCGCCGGTCCGCCCGTCGCCCCGGGTGGCCGCCTTGACCAGCGCGCCGTCCCGGTAGACCAGGTCGATGGCCAGCCCGTCGATCTTCAGCTCGCACAGGTACGCGCTGATCGGGGTCTGGCCCGCGAGCCGCGTGGCCCGGTCGGCCCAGCCGACCAGGTCCTCGTCGGTGAACACGTTGTCCAGGCTGAGCAGCCGTTCCAGGTGCTCCACCGGGGTGAACAAGGTGGAGACGGTCCCGTGCACGGTCTGGGTCGGCGAGTCCGGCGTGCGCAGGTCCGGGTACTGGTCCTCCAGCGCGCGCAGCTCGCGCATCTTGGTGTCGTAGTCGATGTCGGAGATCGTCGGCGAGTCCAGCACGTAGTAGCGGTGGTCGGCCTCGGTGATCTCCAGGCTCAGGTCGGCGTGCCGCTTGCGCGCATCGGCGGGTGCCGCCTGCGGATCGCTCATCTAGGATTCGCCCCCTGTCTCTTCGATCAGCTCAGCCAGCATGCTCGCGGCCTGGCGGCAGCGCGTCAACGCGGCGCGCGCCTGGGCCGGCGACGCGCCGGCCAGGCCGCAGGCGGGGGTGATCACCGCCTGGCCCGGCAGCGTGTCCAGCGGCAGCCCGACCCGCCGCCACAGCCGGATGACGCGTTCGGCCGACTGGCGGGCCTCGTCGCTGCCGTCGGCCGGGTTGATCCCTGATGTGTGATCTGCGCCCGTTCCGGCCGGTGCGGGGTCCGGCACGGCCGGGACCGCGCCGGTGAACACGCCCATCCCGGCCTCGGCCGCCTCGGCTACCCCGTCCACTTCCCCGCGCCGTAGCTGGCTTAGGTCGAAGGAGACGGCATCGGCCCCGGCCAGCCGGATTATGCCGAACGGAACCCCGTTCCCGCAGCTGTGCACCACCGTGTAGCGGTCGGCGGCGGCCAGCACGGCGGCCAGCCGCTCGCGCAACGGCTCGTCCTCGACGGCGGCCAGCCGGGACATCCCGCTGGCCGTCGGCACCTCGCCCCGGGCCACGGCGGGCAGCGCGGGCTCGTCGAACTGCACCACCAGCTGGGCACCGGGCACGCGCTTGGCCACGTCGGCCACGTGCGCGGCGGTCGCTTCAGTCAGCGAGGCGGTCAGGTCGGCCACCGCACCGGGATCGCGGAGGGCAACGTTCATGGTGCGGGTCAGCTCTACCGTGGCGGCCAGCGTCCAGGGACCGCAGAGCTGGATCTTCAGCGCTCCCCGGTAGCCCTGGAGCACCTCCTCCATGACGTCCAGGTCGGCGGTGAGCATGGACCGGGCCCGGGTTAGATCCCGGCCCGGGCGTTCGGCCAGCCGCCAGCCGCGCGGAGTGACTTCGACCGGCATGTCCACCAGCAGGGCGGCGGTGCGCCCCGTCAGATCGGCGCCCGGTCCGCGGTCCGGCAGCTCGGCCAGGTGCGGGAAGTCCGGCAGCTCGCCGGCGATGACCCGCATGGCCTCGTCCGGGTCGGTCCCCGGCATCGACCCGATCCCGGTGGCACTGCCCGCGATCCAGGGATATTGGTCCTTGTCTTCTGGCACACGTCGAGCTTAGGACGACGTGCCGGGCAGGTACGCCCAGGCTCGGGCCCTAGTGTTTTTTACCTGGAACCTTACGGCCCGGAAGACGTCAGGCCGCAGCAGGCTGGGGTAGTGGCAGACGAAGCTTTGGTAGACGTAGTTGGAGACCGCGAGGCATAGCTCGGCAACGGAAGCCGCCAGCATGCGCTTGACCGGCTGCGCTTCCAGCATGCGGAACGCGAAGTTGACGTCGGTACCGACGAACCCGTGACCGTCGTAGTCGACCGGGCCGATGTGGGCCGCAATGCGCAGCTGGATGGCCGCGGATTCGCGGGAGACATGGTTATGCCGCCGGATCAGGTCGCGAAGCATGTCGGGGAGCGGGTGGATGAGCCCCTTGAAGGAAATCCCGGGCGGGACCACGATGAGCGCACCATCCCCCCGGTCCTCGTGGAAGCAGTCCTGCCAGGGGACGCCCGAGTTGTCGAATGCTGCCTGCAGGTACTCGTACAGCTTCTCGTGCAGGTAGCGGCGGATTTCATCGTCGCGGTCCGGGCGGGTGAAGCCGGCGATGTCGACGGCGAGAACGGCGCACATCTGACCGTCAGTAGACAGCGCGGACGGTCCGGCCAGGGCCAGCCGGGCGACATCCGGGCGGCCGCTGGTGCGCGCTGGCCGGTCCGGGGTGAGACCCGGCCAGGCCCTCGACCCGAGGGGCAGGTCGTGCCGCGGCGCCCGGCGCGGCAGGACGCCCCCGGACGAAGGCCGCTCGATCAGCATGGCTGCGGTGGCGGCCGCGACCGCGACGTCGACGATCTCGGCGGTGAGCGGGCTCGCGGGACCCAAGCCCGTGTAGGCGCCGGCCAGATCGTAGAGACGCTCGACGAGACCGGGCTCCGGTATCAGGCCGGTCAGGTCGGCCAGGTCCGCCGCCAGGCCCGCGGCCGGCGGGCTAGCCCGAAGCATGGCAGGCGATCCCGTGGAGAACTGTCTCTTCCATCGTGTTCTCACCTCCTGGTCGGCATTCCCGTCATGGGCGGGGACGCTACGGCTTCCGGCGCGGACGATCAGGCCGAGCGCGGCGACCGGCCCGCACCGCGGACGCGGCGGGGGAACCCAACGAGATCGTCGCGAAAAATCCGAGGATGACACCGGCAGCAAACACGAGAGCCACCCCGATGGTCACTGTTACCATGATGCGGTCCACATCAGCCTCCGCACCTCGGCCGGCTGGTGCTGGGCACCGCCGGGCCCCGCTGTTCCGACCCCGGAGAGACTCCGCGGCCTCGCTCGTGAGTCGGCAACCGGCTCCCAGCTGGTCATGTCATCCCGGTCACCGGACTGAGGCTAACCGTTGGTCCGGCAGGACTGGTCTGGCATGTTCTTCTGTGACCAAGCAGCTGAATGGCTAGAATCTGACCTATCGTTCTAGTCATCCCAACGTTTGGTATGTACCAGTCAATACCCGCCTGTGCTGAGTCCGAAACGAACGAGATGCCATTTAGCCAGACAGCGGGGATGATTCCTGCGGATCGAGCAAGCCCAGCGGCTGGGATGGCTGGCACACCGCAGGCTGGCCCACCATAGCCTTGGCCGCGGCGGCTGAGGTGGCCGCGGGGCACGTGGCTCAGTCCGAGCGGAGACCGTCGCCCCACCGGGCTTGAATCGCACATTAGCTGGTCGTCGAGGTGTGCAGCCTCGGAGCCCATCCTGCCCCGGCGAGGAAGGGGCTCCGGGTTCAACGCGCCGGTTAAGCGCGGCTGTGCCGATCGCGCCCGCTAGCGGATGAGTTCACCCGCCGGCCGGAGAAACTCCGTGTCCAGATCCCGGCGGCCCATACCGGTCAGCCGGCGAGCGTTCCTGGACAGCCGGTCGGGCGCCTCGACCGCCAGCGTGTAGCGACGGTCTTCCCGGCGAACCGCCACCGCGATGACCGCGATCACGCCGGTAACGATTCCGCCGAGGAAGATAGCGACTGCCATTGTGACTATGACGCCGGCCATGATGGCCTCCAACCCGTGCCGCCTGCGGAGTTCCTTCCGCAGGTCCCGCCTGTTGCGACCGCGGCCCGGCGAGCTGCGCTCGCCGGCCTGGTGCCCGTGCGCCGCGGTGTCCCCGTCTGCCCACGATCTGTACGTGCTGTCCGATTGGTCTGGTTGGACCCGACTATAAGGCTCGGCAGAATCATCTGGCAGGTTCTAGTGCATCCAAGCAGTGGAACTGCTAGACTCTTTCCTGTCATCCGAGCCATCCCAACCTTTGGTACACCTGCTAAGGTGTTACCCACGAAGGAGTTGGGTATAAACCCGTCAAGGCCAAATATTCCATTCAGGCGGATGGCTGGGATAGTCCGGACAAGCAGGATCAGCCTCACCGGAGGGCGGTCGACCAAGAGAAGGAGGCTCGATGGCAGACCCCATGTACCGCCAGATCGCTGACGATCTGCGCGGGCAGATCGAGTCCGGCGACCTCGAGCCTGGCCAGCAGCTGCGGACCGAGCTTGAGTTGCGCGACCGCTACGAAGCGTCGCGGAACACGGTACGCGACGCGATCAAGTGGCTCACCAGCCTCGGGCTGGTCGAGACGCGTCCCGGGCAGGGAACCTTCGTGATCAAGAAGGAAGACCCGTTTGTCACCACCTTGACCCGGAAGGAAGGCGAGGTCGCCGAGGGCGGACAGAGCGCTAGCCTGCTGTCCAAGGTCGGGGACAGCCTGACCCCTTCCAGCAGCGCCATCCGGGTCGAGATACAGCCAGCCCCCGAGCACGTCGCCACCCGGCTAGCGGTCGCCGCGGATACCGAAGTAATCAGCCGCCACGAGCAGCGCCATATTGGCCGCAAGCCGTACTCGCTTCAGACGTCCTTCTACCCGGTGGAGTTCGCCGAGCGGGGCGCCCCCCGGCTGATGAGCTCTAAGCCCATCGAAGGAGCCGTCGCGTACCTGCGCGAGACGCTCGGCATCAAACAGGTGGGTTACCGCGACTGGATTACCGTGCGGGCACCGAACGCCACCGAGGCGGACTTCTTCAAGGTGCCCACGGACGGCCGGATCGCGATGTTCGAGATCTTCCGGATTGCCTACGACGGGAATGGCAAGCCGATGCGGCTGACGGTCACGGTACTCCCGGCCGACCGCAACCAGTTCCTGGTCAACGTCGGAGATGTACCAGATCTCTAGCCCGCGACCCAGAGCGTGACCCATACCCAGCCAACGTTCGCCATCGACGCCTCTCCGGCCCGGTGGCGAACAGCCGTATAGGACCACATGTGAACCAACCCGACCCGGGTTCTGCGGGTGCCACGGGCCTGCTTGACCCCGCAGACGCGCTCAGCACTACCGGCAGCCCCGAGACGCACGCCGCGCACCCACCCGTCCGCCCCTCAGGGGACCCGCCGGCCCGCATTTTTGCGCGGCAGGCCCTCGTCGCGCTCGGCATGACCGGAGGCCACGGCCCCAGGAGCTCGAACTGGGCAGCGCTCGCTCATCCCAAGTTCCGCTGGTATTTCATCGGCAGCGTCACCTCTAATTTCGGGACGTGGCTGCAAAATACGGCCCAGGTAGTGCTCGCGTATCAGCTGACGCACTCGGTATTCGCGGTCGGCCTGGTCACATGTGCCCAGTTCACCAGCCCGCTATTGCTCGGCCCGTGGGCGGCAGTCCTGACCCACAAGTTCGGAAACTGGCGGGCGCTGCTCGTCACCCAGATCGCGTCGACCGCCATCGCCACTACCCTCGCGGTGTTGAGATTCACCGGGGCGCTCACCATCGACTGGCTTTTCGCCTGCGCACTGGCGATAGGACTGGCGTTCACGTTTGCCCTGCCGGCGATGTCGGTGATGGTGGCGGGGCTTTTCTCCGACAGCGGGAACGAGGCTGACCGGACTCAGGCCGTCAAGCGGGCCATGGCCATGGACTCGGTTTCCTACAACCTGGGTCGCGCGCTGGCCCCCGCCATCAGCATCCTGGTCTTCACCACCGTGGGTTTCGGGCTGGCGTTCGCCCTGAATGCGGCCTCATTCCTCCTCTTCACCCTGGTCTTGGTGTACCTGCGCCCGCGGCCCAGGCAGCAGGCACCGAACCGCTCCCGGGTGATGAACGGCCTGCACATCGCCGTAAAAGAGCCGCGGGTCATGGTTCTGCTGCTGATGGTGGCAGCCATCACCGTCGCCGCGGATCCGATCCTGGTCCTGGGTCCAGCGCTGGCCGGGCATGTCTTCCATTCATCCGCCGACTGGTCAGGCGTCTTCATCGCCGCTCTCGGCGCGGGTAACGTGATCGGATCGTTCCGCCCGAGCAAACGACGCCCCCCATCCATCCGGCGGGTGGCCGCCGTCCTGGCCATGCTGGCGCTGGCCATGATGTTCTTCTCGGCGGCGCCGACGATCTGGCTCAGCGCCGCCGCCGCCTTCGCAGTGGGCGCGGCGTGCCTGGTGGCGGGCGCGACGGCCAGGTCGCTGCTCATCGAGTGCGCGGGCGGCGACGTGAAACGCCAGACCGCGATCATGGCCGCGTGGGCGGTCGCGTGGGCGGGCAGCAAGCCGATCGCGTCGCTTACCGACGGCAGCCTGCCCGGCCTCATCGGAGTCCGGGCGACCGGGATTCTCCTCGCGGTGCCCGCTCTGCTTCCCGCCCTCGTCTTGATCTTGCTTCCATGGATCGGGAATCTGTCGTACGCGGCGCGTTGGTCCGCGTGGCTCGACGAAGCGAAAGGAATCGGTACAGCACACCCCTAAGTGATCTGACGGAGGCCCGCCGACGGGCCCGTGAAACCTGTCAACTTACCTTTCGGACAGGGTTTCCTTCCCCCGGCGATCGGCGTCATGTGCCCGTTCAGGCGCATCGTTCCAGATCAATGCCGGACACCCGAATTCGCATCGCGATCACGAGAACCGCCGTCAGCCCTCCCGAACCGGACAAGCCGCCATGATCGTCGCATCGGCGGTGATAATCGGACTGAAGCGAAGGGAGGGGGCTCTCGATCGGGGCTGACGCCAGAACTCGGGGCGCTCAAGGGTGCAGCAGGGAGGTGCAATGGCCAAGCACCACAGCCGTCCGTCACTCCAGTACCGCTACGAGCACTACGACCCCAAGGTGTAGCGGTGCTGGCCGTGCTGCCGAGCACGGAGCCTTCAACGTCGAAGGCCGCGGTCTGGCCCTTCCCGCGCTACGGGGCCGGTTCCGCGCCGATGGATGCACGTTGCACGAGCCAACCTCGCGAGATCACCGGGGCGGGCGGCCCGTCCCCCGGACGGTCTGCGGTGATCTCGCCCTCCAGCCGCCCGTTTCCCGCACAGAACGAACCCAGGTGATGCCGTCAGGATTCCGCTGGACGACGTTCGACATGACCAGCAGTCTCTCCGGAGACTGGCAGCAGGAGATCACCGCCACCGCCACCGACGCCGATTTCCGCCAGTTCCCGCGCACGCCGTTCCTGTCCCGAGAGGGTCCGAATGTGCAGCGCATCTACCGCGGCCGGGTGCACGCGCCCGAGGTGCGGCAGAATCTGCCCTGGCTGTACCGGCTCTATCGAGGCTCATTCCTCGACCTGGCCCGGAAAGTCTCGGATGAACCCGTCGTGGCCGCCTGCGACGACCGGTATGGCATCGTGCTCAACGTCCAGCGGGGTAGAGACATGCGGTTCGAGTGTCACATCGACTCCAACCCCCTGACCGGCCTGCTGTTTTGCACCGATCATCTAGCTGGAGCGGGCGGCGAGCTCGTGATCGCCCACGACCCGGACGCGACCGACGTCGAGACGACCGAGCGAGACTGCTCGGTGATCCGGCCCCACGCAGGCCACCTGATCTTCTTCGACGGCAGGCGGCACCCGCACTACGCCCGCCCGCTAGTGCTCGCCGCGGACGTCCGGATCGTCGCGGTCATGAACTTCTACACCGAGTCGCACCCGGAGTCGACCCGCCCGCAGGACCTCAACCTGCATCTCTTCGGCAGAGGTTAGCGGCGGCCAGGGGGGCCAGCGAACCGGAGCGCGAACAACGAGGATCTATTTCATCTACAGGATTACACAATAGGTTCCGTGCCCGTTCGGTAGATCCTCGGCAAGCCCAAGAACAGAGACATTCCACCGCTTGAGCAGGTTAGGGATCTCACCCGGAAGGAACCTCCGAGACAAAGCGCATCGAATAGTCGATCCCGCCTTCACGGTTACGTTCTCATCCAGCACGTTTGCCTGAAAGTCTTCTTTAAATCTGGCTAGCGACAAGATGGTCCTGGTATCAGGATTAAACTCTGCGGTGAACGCCAGCATCCTCGCGGGCACACCGATCATCATAAGCGGATACAGAACACAATCCATATAGGTCTTCATTTGGTAAGGGCCCAGATACGACGCTGCGCTGCGCTGCTCGTCGAATAGCGCGCAGCCAATGAGGAGACGCGCGCCCGCGCCGGCCAGGCTGCGTATTCCTTCTACTGCCCGTGATATTGACTCGACATTGCCGATGGTATTGCCGAGCAGGAAATATATACATTCATGCACCTCCGGGCGATGACATGATGCCTGCGTGAACGTACTCTCTATGTCGAATAGTATCGAGTTGACCTGGATCTTCCGAACCAAACGCTTCATGTTTTGCCTGGCCAGCTCGGCCATATGCCCACTGTAGTCAATTGCGAGGTATTTGCTTGGCAGCCAGTTCGCCGCCGCCGACAAACGCTGCAGGAGCTCAGCGCTGTGGAGGCCATTTCCGGGTCCTACATCTGCTAGGGTTCTGATCGAATTCAAGTCCCGGCCCCAGACGTCCAGCAATAGCGACGACTCATCGGCTACGCTCCTGGTGAACTGGCTATATTCTTTCCTTAGCGCGTGTGCATTATAAGTTGCCGCCGCCTCTCCCACGTATGCGAACTTGCCCGGTATCGCAGCGCCGGATAGCGCTCTAATAAACGCTCGGAGCTGAGCCTCACCCTCAAAGCCCAGATTATGCCGAGGATCGCTCAAGACTTATCGCTGCTTGGTTGAGAGGCCACGTTGTCCGCCCAGGAGCACGTTAAAAATACCCGGCCGACGGAGGAAGCCAGCGCGGACGTGCTGCTGATGGTAGCGCTGCCCAGGACGGCGTCCCCGTCGTAGAGGACCGCGGCCTGGCCCCTGGCCACGCCGCGGGCCGGGCGGTGCAGGCGCACGCGCAACTCGTCGCCGTCCAGCCGGGCCGTACACGGGTGCACCTCGCCGTGGGCGCGGAGCTGGACCAGACAGTCGAGGGGCTCGGCGGGCGGCGGGCAGCCGGTCCAGACCGGGCGCGTGGCGGCGATGTCGGTGACGTCCAGGGCCTCGGCGGGGCCGACGGTGACGGTTTTGGTCACTGGCTCGATGTCCAGCACGTAGCGGGGCTTGCCGTCCTCGGCGGGGGTGCCGACGCGCAGGCCGCGGCGCTGGCCGACGGTGAAGGCGTAGGTGCCGTCGTGCTCGCCGAGGACGGCGCCGGAGGTGTCGACGATCTGGCCGGGGGCCTGGCCGAGGTGCCGGGCCAGGAACGCCCTGGTGTCGCCGTCGGCGATGAAGCAGACGTCGTGACTATCGGGCTTGGCCGCCACGGCCAGGCCGCGGTCGGCCGCCTCGGCGCGGACCTGGGTCTTGGGCGTGTCGCCGAGCGGGAACCGGGCATGGGCCAGCTGGCCGGCGGTCAGGACGGCCAGAACGTAGGACTGGTCCTTGCCGGGATCGGCGGCGCGGTGCAGGACGCCGTCCACGATCCGGGCGTAGTGCCCGGTGCAAACGGCGTCGAAGCCCAGCGCCAGGGCCCGGTCCAGGACCGCGGCGAACTTGATCTTCTCGTTGCAGCGCAGGCACGGGTTGGGCGTGCGGCCCGCGGCGTACTCGGCGACGAAGTCCTCGACCACGTCGTGGTGGAAGCGCTCGGCCATGTCCCATACGTAGAATGGGATGCCGATCACGTCGGCGGCCCGCCGGGCGTCCCGGGCGTCCTCCAGCGTGCAGCAGCCCCGGGCCCCGGTGCGGTAGGACTTCGGGTTCGCGGACAGCGCGAGGTGGACGCCGGTCACCTGGTGACCCGCGTCTGCCATCCGAGCCGCGGCGGTGGCGGAGTCCACTCCGCCCGACATCGCCGCGAGCACCTTCAGTCCGCCCATCGCCTCACAGGCTACGCGCCGCGAGCCACCGTTCCCACCGCGCGGCCGGCCGCTACCGCAACGACGTGCGGGACGACCTGGCCGGCGTGGTGCAGCAGGCGCTGGAGCCCACCCACGTCTCGGTATGGGTGCGGCGCGCCTGCGGATTAGCGGGCGGCGGCGCGGCGGGCGCGGTCGGTGACCTCGCCGATCACGGCGGCCAGGGCGTCGACGTCGTGCTGGGTGGAGGTGTGGCCGAGGGAGAAGCGCAGGGAGCCGCGGGCCCGGGAGTTGTCGGCGCCCATGGCCAGCAGCACGTGGCTGGGCTCGGCTACGCCGGCCGTGCAGGCCGAGCCGGTGGAGCAGGCGATGCCGTTGGCGTCGAGGAGCATGAGCAGGGCGTCGCCTTCGCAGCCGGGGAACGAGAAGTGGGCGTTGCCGGGCAGGCGGCCGGGGCCGGGCGGGGCGCCGTTGAGGACGGCGTTGGGGACGGCGGCCAGGACCTGGCGGACCAGGTTATCGCGGAGAGCGGTGAGGCGGGCGGCTTCGTCGGCGCGCTTGCGGGCGCTGCTGGCGGCCGCGACGGCGAAGGCTCTGATGCCCGCGGTGTCCAGGGTGCCCG
The DNA here is from genome assembly GCA_963787645.1 of uncultured Actinomycetes bacterium. GTDB lineage: Bacteria > Actinomycetota > Actinomycetes > Streptosporangiales > Streptosporangiaceae > Palsa-504. Next base: position 1,172,668 of record CAWBDS010000011.1, read on the forward strand.
AGCGGACCTCGCGCTCCTGGCCGCCGCCGTGCAGCACGGGGACCGGTTCCACACCGCGGGCCAGGATCAGGGCTCCGACGCCGACCGGGCCGCCGAGCTTGTGCGCGGACACGGCCAGCGCGTCGGCACCGCTGGCCGCGAAGTCGACCGGCAGCTGCGCGGCGGCCTGCACGGCGTCGGTGTGGAACGGGATGCCGAACTCGTGGGCCACCGCGGCCAGCTCGGCGACCGGTTGCACGGTGCCGACCTCGTTGTTGGCCCACATCACGCTGACCACGGCCACCTGGTCGCCGGCGCGGGCCAGCGCGGCGCGCAGCGCCTCGGCGGGCACGCCGCCGTCGGCGTCCACGCCGAGCCAGATGGCTTCGGCGCCCTGATGGTCCTCCAGCCAGCGCACCGAGTCGAGCACCGCGTGGTGTTCGACCGAGGTGGTCAGCACGCCGCGCCGGGGGCTGCCGTTCTGGCGCGCCCAGTACAGGCCCTTGACGGCCAGGTTGTCGGCCTCGGTCCCGCCGCTGGTGAAGACCACCTCGCTGGGCCGGGCACCGAACACCTCGGCCAGCTGCTCCCGGGACTCCTCCACCACCCGGCGGGCCCGGCGGCCCGCGGCGTGCAGCGAGGACGGGTTGCCGAGCCGGGCCAGCTCCTCGGTCAGGGCGGCGATCGCCTCGGGCCGCATGGGCGTGGTCGCCGCGTGATCCAGGTAGACGGTGTGCTGCGAGTTCATGACGGCCTACAGCCTAGCTGGGGTGCAGTTACAGATGTAACGGCCGAAATCGGCTACTGGCGCTTGCCGATCTCCTCCAGCAGCTGCGGGACCACCTTGAACAGGTCGCCGACCACCCCGAAGTCGGCCAGCTCGAAGATCGGGGCCTCGGGGTCCTTGTTGACCGCGATGATCGTCTTGGAGGTCTGCATGCCCGCCCGGTGCTGGATCGCGCCGGAGATGCCGATGGCCATGTACAGCTGCGGCGAGACCGTCTTGCCGGTCTGGCCGACCTGGAACTGGTGCGGGTACCAGCCGGCGTCGGTCACCGCGCGGGACGCGCCGACCGCCGCACCCAGGGCGTCGGCCAGCTGCTCGATGACGCCGAAGCCTTCGGTGCCGCCGGTGCCGCGGCCACCGGAGACCACGATCGAGGCTTCGGTCAGGTCCGGACGCTCGCCACGCTCGGCCACCACGCGGTTGGTCACCTTCGCGCCGGACGCCTCGGTGGCCAGCGAGACCGGGGAGATCTCGGCCGCGCCCGGCTCGGGCTCGGGCGCCACCGCGTTGGGCCGCATGGCCACGATCGGCGTGCCCCGCGTGACCCGGGAGTGGACGATGGTGGCGCCCCCGAAGATCGACTGCTCGGCGACCGGTCCGTCGTCACCGGGCTGCAGGTCCACCGCGTCGGTGAGCACCCCGGAGTCGATCTTGACCGCGAGCCGCCCGGCGACCTCCTTGCCCTGCGCGTTGCCGGCCAGCAGCACCAGCGCCGGGGACTTCTCCCGGACCAGCTGGGCCAGCAGGTCCACGGCCGGGGCGACGACGTAGTCGTCGAACGCCGAGTCGGCGGCCACGTAGATCCGGGCCGCGCCGTACTCGGCGCAGCGCTCCCGGGCCTGCTCGGCCCCCGGCCCGGTCCACACCACCGCGGGCTCGCCGAACCGGCGGGCCAGCGTGATCAGCTCCAGCGTGACCTTCTTGACGTCCTCGTCCACGTGCTCCGCGAGCACCAGGATCTCAGCCATTCCTCGCCCCCCTCTAGATGAACTTCTGCGCGGCGAGGAACTCGGCGACCTTGACGCCGCCATCTCCCTCGTCCTTGACGATCGTGCCCGCCTGGCGGGGCGGCCGCTGGGCGAAGTCGACCACCTCGGTGCTCGCGCCGGCCGGTCCCACCAGCGCGGCGTCGATGCCCGCCTCGGCCAGGGTGAGCGTCTTCACCGGCTTCTTCTTGGCCGCCATGATGCCCTTGAACGACGGGTAACGCGGCTCGTTGATCTTCTCGACCACGCTGATCACGGCGGGCAGGGTGGACTCCACCTCGAAGTAGCCGTCCTCGGAGAGGCGGCGGATCTTCAGGTCCGAGCCGTCGATCTCGACCTTGCTGGCCAGCGAGACCTGCGGCACGCCGAGCCGTTCGGCCAGCATGGAGGCCATCACGCCCATCCGGGCGTCGGTGGACTCCGAGCCGCAGATGACCAGGTCGAAGCCGTCATCCTGGAGGACCTGAGCCAGCGCGTACGAGGTCGACAGGGCGTCCGAGCCGGCCAGGCCGTCGTCAAGCAGATGGATGGCCTGGTCGGCGCCCATGGACAGCGCCTTGCGGATCGACTCGGCGGCCTTGTCCGGGCCCATGGTCAAGATCGTGACCTCGGCGTCCTGGCCCGCCGCACGCTGGGCCTCGGCGATCCGCAGACCCTCCTCGATCGCGTACTCGTCAAGCTCGTTGATGAGCCCATCGACGGACGCGCGGTCCAGGGTTGAGTCCGCGGGCTTGAGCTTGCGCTCGGCCCAGGTATCGGGGACCTGCTTGACGCAGACGACGATCTTCATAGGGGACACCGACCTCCTTCATTGCTCGCATACAGACTGCCAAACGGGGTATGGCTGCCCGCCACCGGGTCATACATCCACGTTACCGGCTGGTAGCTAGCGGTTGTTCGCCCAACGGCCAGCCGGCCGCTACCCAGACGTCGGCGCCTGGCGGTACCCGACTCAGTATCGTGGGGGAAACCCTCTCAGGGAGGAGGTGCTCAGTTGCCTCGGGTCACCGTGATCGGGACCGGCTATCTAGGACTCACGCACGCCGTCTGCCTCGCGGATCTCGGGCACGACGTGCTGGCCATCGATATCGACGAGGACAAGCTCGCCAAGGCCGCGGGCGGCCAGGCGCCGTTCTTCGAACCCGGCCTGGAACCGCTGTTGCGCAAGAACCTGGACGCCGGACGGCTCCGGTTCACCACCTCGTTCGCCGAGGTGGGAGCGTTCGGCGAGGTGCACTTCCTGTGCGTGGGCACGCCCGAGGGCGCCGGCGGCCAGGCCGACCTGAGCTACGTCGACGCGGCGGCCGACGCGCTGGCCCCGCACCTGGCCGGGCCGGCCCTGATCGTGGGCAAGTCGACCGTCCCGGTCGGCACCGCCCGGCGGGTGCTGACCCGGGTCCGGGCCGCGGCGCCGGCCGGCGGCCAGGTGGACCTGGCCTGGAACCCGGAGTTCCTGCGGGAGGGGCACGCGGTCGCCGACAGCCTGACCCCGGACCGGATCGTGGCGGGCGTCACGTCCGAACGGGCCGAGGCGCTGCTGCGGGAGGTGTACGCCCTGCCGCTGGCGGGCGGGGTGCCGCTGCTGGTCATGGACCTGGAGACGGCCGAGCTGGTCAAGGTGGCGGCGAACGCGTTCCTGGCCACCAAGATCTCCTTCATCAACGCCATGGCTGAGGTGTGCGAGGCGGCGGGCGCCGACGTGCTGCCGCTGGCCGAGGCGCTCGGCTACGACGCGCGGATCGGCCGCCGGTTCCTGTCGCCCGGGCTGGGCTTCGGCGGCGGCTGCCTGCCCAAGGACGTGCGCGCGTTCCGGGCCACCGCGTCGGCCCTGGGCGTCGATTCGGTGGTCGCCCTGCTGGGCAGCGTGGACGCGATCAACATCGGGCGCCGGGAGCAGGTCGTCGCGCTGGCCCGGGAGGCCGCGGGCGGCACGCTGGACGGCGCGCGGGTGGCGGTGCTCGGCGTGGCGTTCAAGCCCAATAGCGACGACGTGCGGGACTCGCCCAGCCTGGCCGTGTGCGGCCGGCTGCGGGAGCAGGGCGCGATCGTGTCGGCGCATGACCCGGTGGCCATGCCCAACGCGGCCCGACGGCGGCCCGACCTGCGCTACGCGGAGTCGGTGTTCGAGGCCGCGCAGGGCGCCGACCTGGTGCTGCACCTGACCGAGTGGGCGGACTACCAGGCCATCGACCCGGCCGCGCTAGGCCAGGTGGTGGCCCGGCGGGTCATCATCGACGCCCGCTGCGGCCTGGACGCCGGCCTGTGGGCCGACGCGGGCTGGACGGTTCGCGTGCTCGGGAGACCATCGCCCTAGTGGTAGAAGTGCCGGACGCCGGTGAAGTAGAGGCTGACGCCGGCGGCCTGGGCGGCGGTGACGGTCAGGTGGTCGCGGATCGAGCCGCCGGGCTCGGCGACCGCCGTGACCCCGGCTTCGGCCAAGATCTCGAAGCCGTCGGCGAACGGGAAGTACGCGTCGCTGGCCGCTACCGAGCCGGCCGCCCGGTCCCCGGCCCGCGCGACGGCCAGCCGGGCTGAGTCGACCCGGTTGACCTGGCCCATGCCCACGCCGACCGAGGCACCGCCGGAGGCGAGCAGGATGGCGTTGGACTTGACCGCGCGGCAGGCCTTCCAGGCGAAGGCCAGGTCGGCCAGCTGATCCGGGCCCGCGGCCGGGCCCGCCTTGAGCTCCCAGCGGGCCGGGTTGTCGCCGGGCTCGGCGACGTGGTTGACCGACTGGAGCAGCATCCCCCCGCTGACCGGCCGCCACTCCACGCCGGCCGCTTCCGGGGCGGCGCAGCGCAGCAGGCGGACGTTCTTGCTGGCCGACAGGATGTCCAGCGCCTCGTCCTCGAAGCCCGGCGCGACCACGACCTCGGTGAACACCTCGGCGACCTGGCGGGCCATGGCCGCGGTGACCGGGCCGTTGGCCGCGATGACCCCGCCGAAGGCCGAGCCCGGATCGCAGGCGTGCGCCTGGGCGTGGGCCTGCGCCAGGTCGGCGCCGATGGCGATACCGCACGGGTTGGAGTGCTTGATGATGGCCACGCACGGCTCGGCGAAGTCATAGGCGGCGCGCCGGGCCGCGTCCGCGTCGACGTAGTTGTTGTACGACATGGCCTTGCCGTGCAGCAGTTCGGCGGAGGCGATGCCCGACTGGACACTTGCACCTGTGGCCCGTTCGGCCATATAAAGGGCGGCCCGCTGGTGCGGGTTCTCGCCGTAGCGCAGGACATCAGCCCGGCGCCAGAGGGCCCCGGCCACCTGCGGCCAGCCACTGTCGCGGGCGACCTGGTCGGGCGCGTAGGCGGCGGCGAACCAGGACGCGACGGCGAGGTCGTACGCGGCGGTGCGGGCGAAGGCCTCGGCGGCCAGGCCGCGGCGCTGATCCACGGTGAAGCCGCCGTCGGCCACCGCGGCGAGCACGTCGGCGTACCGGGACGGGTCGATGACCACCGCCACCGAGCCGTGGTTCTTGGCCGCGGCGCGGATCATCGACGGGCCGCCGATGTCGACCTGCTCGACGCATTCCTCGGGGGTGGCGCCGGAGGCGACGGTGGCCTCGAACGGGTACAGGTTCGAGACCAGCAGCTGGAACGGCTCGATGCCCAGGGTGTTCAGCTCAGCCTCGTGGCGGGGATTCGCGGTGTCGGCGAGCAGGCCCGCGTGCACCCGGGGATGCAGGGTCTTGACCCGGCCGTCGAGGCATTCGGGGAAGCCGGTGAGCTCCTCGACCGCGGTGACCGGCACCCCGGCCGCGGCGATCCGGGCCGCGGTGCTGCCGGTGGAGATGATCTCCACGCCGGCCTCGTGCAGCCCGGCGGCCAGTTCTTCCAGGCCGGTCTTGTCGTAGACGCTGATCAGTGCTCGCCTGATTTGGGCGCGCCTGATCGGGTTCCTGGTCATGTGCCGATCCGCACCTTTCTGCCCTGGACGGTCCAGCCCTCGCGGACCATCCGGCCGACCGTGCCGACGAGCAGGGCCCGTTCGGTCACCTTGATCCGCTCGTGCAGGGTCGCCTCGTCGTCGTCGTCGTGGACCGGGACCGGCGCCTGGGCCACGATCGGCCCGGAGTCCACGCCCTCGTCGACGACCAGGACCGTGCAGCCGGTCACCTTCACCCCGTGGGCCAGCGCGTCGCGTACCGCGTGCGCGCCCGGAAACGACGGTAGCAGCGCCGGATGGGTGTTCACGCAGCGGCCGCCGAAGGCGTCCAGGAACTTCTTGCCCACCAGTTTCATGAACCCGGCCAGCACGATCAGGTCGGGCGCGTAGGCTGCGCACGCCTTGCTCAGCGACACGTCCCAGTCCACGCGGGCGGGGTGGTCGGCCAGCCGGACGGTGAAGGCGGGCAGGCGGGCTTGTTCGGCCCGGGCGAGGGCGGTGATCCGGTCGCGGTCCGCGCCGACCGCGACGATCTGGGCGCCGTAGGCCGGGTCGGCGGCGGCGTCGATCAGGGCCTGCAGGTTGGTCCCCTCGCCAGACACCAGCACGACCAGGCGAGAGGGCATGCCGTCACCCTATGGCACGTGGCCCGGCGGCTCGCTGGACAGTGCTGATCCTGGACGGGGCAGAATAGAGCCCGATGGCCAGATATCAGCCACCGGGCGGACGCGGAACCCAGTCGCGGGGCATGCTCCCGGCCCGGCAGTTGCCTCCACCGGACCCGGCGCTGCGGCAGCGCGCCGCGGCCGCGCTGGCCATGGGCACGCTCAGCCTGCTCGGCCTGGCGCTCGGGCTGGGCAACCTGCACCGTGGTGTGCTGGTGGCCATCGTGACCCTGGTGTTCGGTGCGATCGCGATCTGGCTGGGGGCGGGGGCCAGCCGCCGGGCCCGGCGGGGCGGCGTAGCCCGGCCGCGCGGGTCGGTCAGCGGGGTGGTGCTGGGGGTGTTCGGCCTGGGGTTCAGCGCGTTGTGGCTACTGGTGCTGGCGGTGTTCTGGCCGCAGCTCAGCGCGTACTCCAACTGCATGAACAGCGCCAACACGGTGGCCGCCCAGCAGGTCTGTCACAACCAGCTCGATAACTCGGTCGGCGGCGAGATCAGCGTGCTGCAGGACGGCCGGTAACTCGTCGTCGTCGTCTTCGTCTGGGTAGTCCGCTGGGTCGTCGCGGTTGGCCCAGGGGTTGAGGTAGATGCGGTGGCCGCCGGCGTCGTCGGTCTCGTCGATCACGCCGACCCGGATCTGGTCCTGGTCGGGCGGCCAGGATTCTTGGTTTTCGGCCTCGACCTCGGCCTCGGCCTCGGCGTCGGGGGCCCAGGCCCAGGTTTCCTGAGCGTCTTCGGGTTCGCTGGGGTGTGGGCGGGGGCGCTTGGGCCGCTTGGGACTGGCGCGGCGGAACAGCAGCCAGTTCGCGGCGGCGGCGGTCAGCGCGGCGGTCACGCCGATCTGGAGCATGGCGACCAGGGCGACCTGCCACCCGGACGGTCCGACGTTGGCCAGGCGGCCGTCACCGAGCGGGCCGCCGGAGAACGCGGCGAGCAGGCCGGCCAGCACGCCGGTGGCCGCGCCCGCGGCGAAGCCCCACAGCGCCGCGGCCTCGATCACCGGCGTGGGCGTGACCCGCACGGTCACCAGGCCCGCGAACACCCCGGCCAGGTACGGCGTGGCCAGGATCAAGACGGTCAGCCAGGCCGGCCCGGCCGTCCGGGGCCCGGCGGGCAGTGCGGCCAGCAGCGGGAAGGCGGGCACCGCGCCCAGCGCCGAGCCGGTGGGGGCCACCACCGTCCCGGCCCCGAAGGCGAACCCGGGGCCCAGCACGTAGGCGACGGCCCAGATGACGGCGTTCGGGACGTAGGCGAGCTGGGCCAGCAGGAGCAGCGCCGCCCCGGCCGTGCCGGGCGCGAGCGCGTCGGTGGCCGCCTTGACCTGGGCCAGGTGAGCGGCGAGGGAGGCTCCGGCCAGCGCCGCGCCGGCCGCGGTGAGCAGCGCCGAGGCGCCGAGCATGCCCAGGATGACCGAGCGCGGCCGGGCCGGCATCAGGCGGGTCAGCCGCGACCACGGGGCCAGCCCGCGGGCCGCGCCCAGCCCGCCCGCCACCAGCGCGAGCAGGAACGACGCGACGACCGCCTGCCACAGCGACGGCGCCGCCTGCGAGCTCCGGCAGGCCACGGCCAGGGCGCCGGCCAGCAGGGTGTAGGGCAGCGCCAGGGCCAGCGCGGCGTACCCGACGTGCCGCAGCCGGGTGACCGCCCCGGCGTGTACCACCCACCGCCCGGCCAGGGCCAGCAGCGCGCCGGGCAGCAGCACCAGCCCCAAGGGGAGCATGCCGATCCGCCCGGCACCGGGCACGGTGAGGCCGACGTGATGCGCGATCAGCCACAGCAGCGCGGCGGTGCGCAGCACCCCGCCGAGCCCGGAGCCGATGCCGACGTGCGGGGCGGTGATCCAGCCGATCGCGGTGAGCGTGGTCAGCGCAGCCAGCCCGCTGGCCGCCGCCGCGCACGCGGCGATGCCCCCGGTGACGACCAGCGGCCGGGTAGGCCGCGCCTTGGGCTGTGCCTTGGGCTGGGCCGTTTTCGAGGCAGCCGCAGCCGTCGCCGTGGCCGTCGCCTTCGCTGACCGTGGGCCGGCGGGCTCGCTGGCCGATGATCGCGGGTTGGCGGAAACGCTCACAAACCCGATACTCGCAAGCGGGCTCCGCCGGCCCAAGCAGGCGCGCCGCCCGCGGTCCGGTAAAGCGCGGCTAGCGCTTCATGAGGTCGCGGACCAGGGCGGCGGTCTCGCTGGGGGTTTTGCCCACCCGGACGCCGGCCTTCTCCAGGGCTTCCTTCTTGGCCTGGGCGGTACCGCTCGACCCGGAGATGATCGCGCCGGCGTGGCCCATCGTCTTGCCCTCGGGGGCGGTGAAGCCGGCCACGTAGCCCGCCACCGGCTTGGTCACGTGCTGCTCGATGAACGCGCCGGCCCGCTCCTCGGCGTCGCCGCCGATCTCGCCGATCATCACGATCGCGTCGGTCTCCGGGTCCTCCTGGAAGGCCTGCAGGCAGTCGATGTGCGTGGTGCCGATGACCGGGTCGCCGCCGATCCCGACCGCGGTGGAGAAGCCGATGTCGCGCAGCTCGTACATCATCTGATAGGTCAGCGTGCCCGACTTGGAGACCAGGCCGATCCGGCCCTCGCTGGTGATGTCGGCCGGGATGATGCCGGCGTTGGACTTGCCGGGCGAGGCGACGCCGGGGCAGTTCGGCCCGATGATGCGGGTGCGGTTACCGGCGGCGCTGGCGTAGGCCCAGAACTCCGCGGTGTCGTGGACCGGGATGCCCTCGGTGATCACGATGCACAGCGGGATGCGCGCGTCGATGGCCTCGATGACCGCGGCCTTGGTGCCGGACGCGGGCACGAACACCACCGAGACGTCAGCCCCGGTGGCGGCCATCGTGTCAGCCACGGTGCCGAACACCGGTACGTCGGCGCCGTTCAGCTCGACGGTCTGGCCCGCCTTGCGCGGGTTGGTGCCGCCCACCACCTTGGTGCCCGCGGCCAGCATGCGCGCGCCGTGCCTGCGGCCCTCCGAGCCGGTGATGCCCTGGATCATGACCCGGCTCTGGCCGGTCAGGAAGATCGCCACCTCATGCTCCCTTCGCGGCGCTGGCCAGCTCCGCGGCGCGCTTGGCCGCGCCGTCCATCGTGCCCACTTGCTCGACCACGCTGATCTTTGCCTCGTCCAGGATTCGCCGCCCTCGGCGGCGTTGTTGCCGTCGAGCCGGACCACGATCGGGCGGTCGACCTGATCCCCGCGCTCGGTCAGCATGCCGATCGCCGAGACGATCCCGTTGGCCACCGCGTCGCAGGAGGTGATCCCGCCGAAGACGTTCACGAACACGCTGCGCACGCTCGGGTCGGACAGCACGATCTCCAGGCCGTTGGCCATGACCTCGGCCGAGGCGCCGCCGCCGATGTCCAGGAAGTTGGCGGGCTTGATCCCGCCGAGCGGCTGGCCGGCATAGGCCACCACGTCCAGGGTGGACATGACCAGGCCCGCGCCGTTGCCGATGATGCCGACCTCGCCGTCGAGCTTGACGTAGTTGAGGTGCTTGGCCTTGGCCTTGGCCTCGATCGGGTCGGTGTCGCTGTCGTCCTCCAGGCGCTGGTGTTCCTGGCGGAAGGACGCGTTGTCGTCCAGCGTCACCTTGCCGTCGACCGCGAGCACCTGCCCGTCTTCGGTCAGCGCCATCGGGTTGACCTCGACCAGCGTGGCGTCTTCGTCGGTGAACATGGCCCACAGGCGTTCGGCCAGCAGGGCCGCGCCCGCGGCCGCCTGCTCGGGGATCCGGCCCGCGGCGATGATCTCCTGGGCCTTGGTGGCGTCGACGCCGGTCAGCGCGGACACCGGGATGCGGGCCACCGCCTCCGGCGCGGAGTGGGCGATCTCCTCGATCTCCATGCCGCCCTGCACCGAGCAGATGGCCAGGAACGTGCGGTTGGCCCGGTCCAGCAGGAAGGACAGGTAGTACTCGGCGGCGATGTCGACCGCCTGGGCGATGAGCACCGAGTGCACGGTGTGGCCCTTGATGTCCATGCCCAGGATCTGGCTGGCCTTCTCGCAGGCCTCGTCCGGGCCGTTGGCCAGCTTGACGCCGCCGGCCTTGCCGCGGCCGCCCGTCTTCACCTGGGCCTTGACCACGACCAGGGGATGGCCTTGAGCGGCGAACTCGGCCGCGGCCGAGCGTGCCTCCTCCGCCGTACGGGCGATCTTGCCGGCCTGCACGGGGACGCCGTATTCAGCGAACAGCTCCTTCGCCTGATACTCAAACAGGTCCACGGGGGGTCCGTCCTAGGTTCCGTCTGGGTTTGCGCCGCGTCACGCGCGGCATTCATGGGGAAGCCTAGCTGGTGCTGGCCGTCGCAGGGGCAACGGCCCTGTTCGGGGGTCTGAGTTACTGCTGGTGCACGATCCCGGCGTCGTGCGCGAGCAGTCCGGCCTGGGTGCGGTTGGCGCAGCCGAGCTTGACCAGCATGCGAGACACGTATCCCTTGACCGTCGCCTCCGACAGGTACAGCCGGCTCGCGATCTGGGCGTTGGACAGTCCCTCACCGAGGCAGCCGAGTACCTCGGCCTCCCGCTCGGTCAGCGTGCTGAGGAGTTTGCGCGCGTGCTCGCGGGCGGGCTGGCGGTCGGCGGACGCGGCGACCAGGCGCCGGGCGGCCGCCGGGGACAGCACGGTATGGCCGTCCGCCGCGACCCGCACCAGCCCGATCAGGTCGGCCGGCGGCGTCGACTTGACCAGGAACCCGGCCGCTCCGGCGCGCAGGGCGCGGAGCACGTACTGGTCGGCGTCGAAGGTGGTCAGCACGACCACGACGGGCGGGTCGGCGAGCTTGCCGATCCGCTCGATCGCGGTCAGGCCGTCCACGCCGGGCATGCGCAGGTCCATGAGCACCAGGTCGGGCCGGCTGCGGACGACGGCCTCGACCCCGGCCGCTCCGTCGTGACCCTCGTCGACAACCTCGATGTCACCGGACGAGCCGAGGATCGTGCGCAGGTGCGCGCAGACCATCGGCTCGTCGTCGACGACGACTACCCGGATCACGTCGGCCGCGCGGCCGGAACGGGCTGCTCGGCGCGGTCGGCCCGGTCGGCCCGGTCGGCCCGGTCGGCGCGGTCGGCGCGGTCGGCGGGGTCGGCGGGGTCGGCGGTCGGGACGTACGCGGGCAGCACGGCCTCGAGCCGGAACCCGCCGTCCGGCGTCGGGCCGGCCCGCAGCGTGCCGTGCACCAGCTCGATGCGCCGGCGCAGACCGGCCAGGCCCAGGCCGGATCCGGTGGCGCTCAGCTCGCGGTCCGCGCCTGGCGCGGCCGGCCCGTTGCTGACCACGACCCTGACCTGCGACTCGCGGTAGCCGATCTGGACGAGCACGCGCGCGCCCGGCGCGTGCTTGCGGACGTTGGTCAGAGCCTCACGCACGATCCGGTACGCCGTGCGCCCCACCACCGGCGAGGCGCACGCCGGGTCGCCGTCCTCGGCGAGCTCGGCCGGGGTGCCGGCCGCGGTGGACTCGGCGATCAGCGCGGGCAGCCCCGGCGTCGACGGCGTTCTGATCACCAGCGGGCTCCGCCTGCAAGATGCCGACCAGATCCCGCAGCTCATCGAGCGCCTGGCAGCCCGCGGCCCGCAGTTCCTCGGCGGCCTGCCGGGTCGCTTCGTCCGGGGCGGTGATGCCGAGCGCGCCGGCCTGCAGCACCATCAGGCTGACCCGGTGCGTCACGACGTCGTGCATCTCGCCCGCGAGCCGGACGCGTTCCTCGGCCCTGGCCTGCTCGGCGAGCAGATAGCGCTCTTGCTCGGCGCGTTCGGCCCGGTCGCGCAGGCCCTGCAGGACCTCGTGCCGCGCGGTGAAGTAGAGCGCGAGCAGCGGCCCGAGCGCGGTCCGCAGCACGCCGATCGTGAGAGCGGACGTGGACGGGTCCCAGACCCTGGCCACGATCAGCGTCAGCGTGCCCACGGCCGCGAACGCCACCCGCCGGTCCCGTTGATAGAAAAACGGCCCGTACGCAGCCAGAACGGTTCCGAAGGGCGCCCATACGTGGCCGGCGTTTTCCGGCGTGATCAGGCCCGCGGGCGCGATGAGCAGCGAGATGACCAGGCTGAACCCGCCGAGGATGGCGATGACCAGCACGGGCGCCCGCCGCCGGAAAACCAGTGAGCCGTCGGCCAGCCCCTGAACGGCCAGCATGGCCCAGGCCAGCGCGCCGGGATGGGCAGGCCACCACGACGCCCCGGCGAGCGTGAGGGTCGTGTCGAGCAGGACGAAACCGCCGGCGAGGAGCCCGTCCAGCGCCGGGCGATCAGGCCGCGCACACGCCCAAAACCCCATGTCGTTCAGGCTATGTCATCGCGCTTCGGCCGCCCGGGCTGGCCATACCATCGGCCCGGCAGGACCATACGAAAGTTGCATCCCCCGCCGGGAGGCCATCCCTTCGTAGCGGCAGGACCCTACCGGCCGCCCTGCCGGGCGGCACCCGTGGCGGCATGCAATGGGGACATGCAAACAGAATCCCAGATCAGCCTCGGCCGCTATGAGATCGATGCCAGTCAGTCGAAGGTGACCTTCCGGACCCGGCACATGTTCGGGCTCGGTCCCGTCCGCGGCACGTTCGCGATCCGGTCCGGCTCCACGGCCATCGCCGAGCCGCTGGCCGACTCGGCCATCGAGGTCGAGATCGACGCGGCGAGCTTCAGGACGAGGAACAAGCAGCGCGACCGGACCGTCCGGTCGGCCCGGTTCCTGGACGCCGCCCGGTTCCCCGTCATCTCCTTCCGCGACGGGCTGGTCTCCGCGGACGGCCGGACGATCAGCGGGACGCTCACCGTACGCGAGGTCTCCAGGCCGGTCACCTTGACGATCGGCCAGGTGACCGCGGCCGGGCGGTCGTACACCGGCACCGCCGCCGTCCGCGTCGACCGGACCGAGTTCGGCCTGACGGCCATGCCCGGGCTGGCCGGACGGTACCTCGACCTGACGGTGGAGGTCCGGTGCGTACGCAGGTAACGGCCGCTTTGGCCATTACGGGGGAGGGACCGCTCGTGTCTCATGCCGTCCAGGTGTCGGGCCTGCGCAAGAGCTATGGCCCAGTGCACGCCGTGCGAGACGTCAGCTTTACCGTCGGCCATGGCGAGATCGTCGCGCTGCTCGGGCCGAACGGGGCCGGGAAGACCACGACGCTGGAGATCCTGGAGGGCTTCCGCAGCCGCGACGGCGGGACCGCCGCGGTTCTCGGTTACGACCCGGGCGAGCGGTCCAGCGCCCGCGAACTGCGCGAACGGACCGGCCTGGTCCTGCAGGACATCGCGGTCGAGCCGTACCTGACCGTCCGCGAGACGATCGCCCGCGCGGCCGGCTACTACCGGGCGCCCCGCGACGTGGCCGAGGTCATCGGGCTGGTCGGCCTGACCGGCCTGGGACGCCGCAAGGTCAGGTCGCTGTCCGGCGGGCAGAAGCGCCGGCTGGACCTGGCCCTCGGCCTGATCGGCAATCCCGAGCTGCTCTACCTGGACGAACCCACGACCGGGTTCGACCCGGCCGCCCGCCGGGACGCCTGGCAGCTCGTGCGCGAGCTGCGCACGGCAGGCATGACCATCCTGCTGACCACCCATGACATGGACGAGGCGCAGGCGCTGGCCGACCGGGTGGTGCTGCTGTCCGGCGGCGTCGTCGTAGCCGCCGGCGAGACGGCCGCGCTGGGCGGGCGAGATGCCGAGCGCGCCCGCATCTCGTTCCGGCTGCCGGCCGGCTGCACGGCCGCGGACCTGCCGGTCTCGGTCTCGTCACCCGCGGCGGACGGCGTGGTCGTGGTCGAGACCGACGAGCCGACCCAGGAACTGCACCGGCTGACCGACTGGGCCATCCAGCGCGGCCAGGTGCTGGCCGGGCTCACGGTGCAGCGGCCCAGCCTGGAAGACGTCTACCTAGAGCTAACCCAAGGAGCGCCAGCGCGCGCGCCGGAGAGGAACATGCCATGACCACCGCCGTTGCCGCCCGCACGGGCGGATCGCCGACGGGCAACCGCAGCAGCCTGCGCCTGCTGGCTCATCAGGTGTGGTATGAGCAATTGTCGTTCTGGCGGAACCCGCAAAGCGCGGTGTTCACCTTCATCTTCCCGGTCGTGTTCGTGGTCATCATGGGCGCGCTATTCGGCGGATCCGGGAAGAGCTCGTACTTCGGCGGCCTGTCCGCGCTGCAGTACTACGTGCCGACGATCGCCGCGCTGTCGGTGCTCGGCTCGTGCTACGGCCAGCTCGCGGTGGCCCTCGCGGCCCGGCGGCAGGCCGGGATACTCAAGCGGATCCGGGCCACGCCGCTGCCCGCGTGGGCCTACTTCGCCGGGCTGCTGGCCCACTGCGTGCTGGTGAGCGTGATCGACATCGCGCTGATCGTCGTCGTGGGCCGGCTTTACGGCGTGCCGCTCCCGTCGCACTGGCTGGCGATCATGGCGACGCTGGTGCTCGGGGCCGCGAGCTTCTGCGCGCTGGGCGTGGCGGTGGCGTCGGTGATCGCCAACGCCGAGGCGGCCCCGGCGGTGGCCCAGCTCGTGCTGTTCCCGCTGCTGTTCATCTCCGGGACCTACCTGCCGATCCAGTCCACGCTGCTCAACCGGATCGCCGGCTGGCTTCCGGTACGGCCGTTCAACGAGGCCCTGACCGGGCCGTTTGCCCGGCATGCGGGCGCTGACTGGCGAGACCTGGCCGTGCTCGCGGCCTGGGGTGCGGTCGGCGCGGTCGTGGCCGTCCGCCGCTTCCGCTGGGATCCGCGGCCCGAATAAGCTCAGGCGCCCAGGAGATGCAGCGCCCGGCGGTGCTGCGGGGCGATCAGCGGGCCGTGGGCATTAAGCAGAGGATCTTCGCCATGGCGCATCCAGGCCAGGAGCGCGGCGCGCAGCTCCTCGAACGACGGCGGCCGGGCATCGCCGTCCAGGAGGTTGTGCCGCTCCAGGGGGTCGGCGCGCAGGTCGTAGAGTTCGGCGACGGGGTGCGGGCCGCCGGTGTACCGGCGCGGGTCGCTGCGGAAAATCGCTCCCTCGGTCACGTCGCCGGGGACCTCCACCCGGAAGCCGACGCCGAAGTTGACGATCAGCTTCGCGGCCGCGCCGCGCACGGCCCGCATCGGGTCGTAGTAACTGTGGAACGTCTTCTCGGCGAACACGAGCTCGCGCGGCGGCCCGCCGGCCAGCAGATCACGGCCGTCGACGCCCGGCGGGGCGTCGACGCCCGCGCGGGCGCACAGCGTCGGGCCGACGTCGACGCCGCTGACCAGATCGGATCGGCGCTGGCCGGCCGGGATCCCGGCGCCGGCCAGGAGCAGGGTGATCTCGAGCCCGGGGTCGTACAGCGTGCACTTGGCCCCGGGCATGGCCAGCCCGTGGTCGGCGGCGAAGCCGAGCACCACCTCGCCGGCGCGGGCACTGCCCCAGAAGGCGGCGGCGATCCGGCCCACGGCGGCGTCGGCGTGGCGGATGGCCCCGTGCAGCGCGGCGATCTCGGACCGGCTGGCCGGCCCGTCCGGCAGGAACGCCGGCACCTGCACGGCGGCCGGGTCCTCGGGGATGGCCCCGCCCTGGTCATAGGGCCGGTGCGGTTCCTCCAGGTTGACCTCGACGTACAGCGGCCCGGGCGGCAGGGCCCGGGTGAAGCGCTCCACCTGGGCGGCGATATCGGCGCCGATCGCCGCCGGGCCGGAGTACGGGTGGACGGTGGCGAACCCGGCGTCTGGCGGGGAGGCGGCCACGTGCTGCAGCCCGAACAGGTGGGTGCCGAACCCGTGGGCACCGAGGTGGGCGGCGGTGGTCACGGCCGCCCGGCGCAGGCGGAAGTCGTACGGAGGGTGGGCCAGGCCGAGCAGGCCATGGCGGTGGGGGTAGCGCCCCGTGCTCATGCTGGCCCGGGCCGGGCTGCACTGCGGGGCGGTACAGAAGGCGGCGTCGAACACGGTGCCGGACGCCCCCAGGGCGTCGAGCCGCGGGCTCGGCACCGTCGGCCGCCCGTACAACCCCAGATGCCGCCCCAGGTCATGGCAGGTGACCAGGACGACGACCGGGTCAGCCACCGGCCAGCTCCCTAACCGCGCTCCCCCACATTAGGTGGGCCGTTCCAGGACCTCGCGGACCAGCTGAGGAAAGACTTTGGAGACTTTGCCGAGCAGGTAGTCGCCGTAGATGCCGCTGAAGGCGCGCAGGTCCTGGCCGTCCCAGCGCCGCCGGCCGTCGTCTCCGGCCGCGGCCCGGTCAGGCAGCGGCGGTACTTCGGCGGCGAAGCCCGGGTCCAGGAAGAACGGGAAGGAGAGGCGGCCGTGGCCGCTGACGTTGCGCACCCGGTGCGGCGTCGACCGGTACCAGCCGCCGGTCAGGCGGTCGAGCATGTCGCCGATGTTACAGACCAGCGTGCCCGGGATGGGCGGCGCGTCGATCCAGTCCGGCCCGTTCCCGGCCGGCACGGCGACCTGCAGGCCGCCGCTGTCATCTTGGGCGAGCAGCGTCACCAGCCCGTAGTCAGTGTGCTCTCCTACGCCCCAGTCCTGGGTCTGCGCAGGTGACGGCGGGTAGTGGAAGACCCGGAACAAGATGGTCGGATCCGCGGTGTACCCGGTGGCGAAGTACCCGGCGTCCAGGCCTAGGCTCAGCGCCACCCCGGCCAGGACGGCCTGCCCCGCTCTGGTCAGCGCGTCCAGGTAGGCCAGGACCAGCGGGCGCAGCCGGGGAACCTGCCGCGGGAAGAGGTTGCGGCCGTGCAGCGGGACCCCGGCCAGGACCCGCGGATCGTCGGCCGGCAGCTCGGCACCGAAGTAGATGCCCTCCTTCAGGTCCGGCCGCCCGGAGGTGAGCTCGGCGCCGACCGGGAAGAAACCCCGCCAGGCCCGTCCGCCGCGGTCCATGGCAATTTCGAGCTTGTCCGCCAACGGCAGCGCGAAGAACTCAGCGCTCGCCGCGGCCAGCTCCGCCAGCAGCCCGTCCGGCACGCCATGGCCGGTCACGTAGAAAAAGCCGTGGGTGCGGCAGGCCGCCTGAATCTGCCCCGCGACGCCCGCCCGCGCCGCGGCCGACGCCGGATCGGTCAACGCGCTCACGTCAATAACCGGCAGCACGCCGGAATCACCAGAACCCAGCATGGATCCATCCTGCCCGACGCCCGAAGCCGGGGTCGGCTGCACACCGCCCGCCCGGCCGGATCCGGCGAACGCGGCCGGCAACTCACCACCGGCCACCAGCACCGGGACAGGTGAATTATGTTACGAGTTGGCGGCTCGGGTACAACGTTGCCGGGCGAAGGAGGGACAGCCAGTGGCGCGCGCAGCGGGGACCGATCCCAGGCCGGCGGCACGGATGTTCGCCGCCGATGACGAGGTGGGCGCCGACCTGGCCGCGGTGGACTGGGCGGCCACCCCGCTCGGGCGGCCCGGGTCCTGGCCGCAGAGCCTGCAGACGGCGGTGGACATCCTCTTGTCGTCCCGCTTCTCGATGTGGATGGCCTGGGGCCCGCAACTGACGTTCTTCTGCAACGCCGCCTACCGGCGCGACACCCTGGGCCGTAAGTACCCGTGGGCGCTGGGCCGGCCCGCCAGCGAGGTGTGGGCGGAGATCTGGGAGGACATCGGCCCGCGTATCGGCACCGTGCTGGCCACGGGCCAGGCGACCTGGGACGAAGCCCTGCTGCTGTTCCTGGAGCGGTCCGGCTATCCGGAGGAGACCTACCACACCTTCTCCTACAGCCCGCTGCGCGACGACGCCGGCGCCGTGGTCGGCATGCTGTGCGTGGTCAGCGAGGAGACCGAACGGGTCATCGGCGAACGCCGGATGGCGACCCTGCGCGATCTGGGCTCTGACCCGAGCGTGGTGCGCACCGATCAGGAGGTGCTCGACTTCGCCGGGCGGCAGCTGGACCGCAACCGGCAGGACCTGCCGTTCACCCTGGCCTACCTGCTCGATGGGGACGGCGCCACCGCCCGGCTGGCCGGGAGCACCGGGGTAACGGCCGGGCAGCCTGCCGCCCCGTCCGCGGTGGCGGTCGGGGATCCGGAGTCGGTGTGGCCCGCCGGGACCCTGCTGCGGGGTGAGTCCGCGCTGGTGGACCTGGCCGGCGGCCCGTTCACCGGCCTGCCGGCCGGCGTGGGGAGCGAGCCGCCCGCTCAGGCGCTGGTGGTACCGCTGGTCCAGCAGGGCGGGGCCCCGTACGGGTTCCTGGTGGCCGGCCTGAACCGGTACCGGCCCCTGGACGAAAGCTACCGGGGGTTCGTCGACCTGGTGGCCAGGCACCTGGCGGCGGGGATCGCGAGTACCCGCAGCTACCATGACCAGGAGCGCCGCGCGGAGGAACTGGCCGAGCTGGACCGGGCCAAGACCACCTTCTTCTCCAACGTCAGCCACGAGTTCCGCACCCCGCTGACCCTGATCATCGGACCGGTCCAGGAGCTGCGACGCCGGCTGGCCGACGCCGACCCGCAGGTGCGCGAGGAGCTGGAGGTGATCAGCCGCAACGGGCTGCGCCTGGGCCTGCTGGTCAACACGCTGCTGGACTTCTCCCGCATCGAGGCTGGGCGCATTCAGGCGAGCTATGAGCCGACCGACCTCGCGCAGGCGACCGCCGAACTGGCCAGCGTCTTCCGCTCCGCCCTCGACCGGGCCGGACTGGCCCTGGACGTGGACTGCCCGCCGCTACCCGAGCCGGTCTACCTGGATCGGAGCATGTGGGAGAAGGTGGTGCTGAACCTGCTCAGCAACGCGCTGAAGTTCACCTTCGACGGCTCCGTCCGGGTCGCCGTGCGCGCGGAGGGCAGCCAGGCGGTGGTCACGGTGGCCGACACCGGCATCGGTGTCCCCCGGCCGGAGATACCCCGGTTGTTCGAGCGGTTCCACCGCATCGAGAACGCCCGCGCCCGCTCCAACGAGGGCAGCGGCATCGGCCTGGCCCTGGTCCAGGAGCTCATCCAGCTGCACAGCGGAACGATCACCGCGGCCAGCATCGAGGGCGAGGGCACCACGTTTACCATCCGGCTGCCCTTCGGGAACGCTCACCTGCCCGCGGACGCCCTGGTCCCGGCGGGCCACGCGGTGACGATCTCGGCCACCGCCGACCCCTTCATCGAGGAAGCCCTGCGCTGGCTGCCCAGCGCCCGGCAGGACGGTGACGACGGGCCCGGGCCCGAGAAGATCATGGCCGGCAGCGGGGCAGGCCTCCCGGCCCGGACGGGCGGGGACCAGCCCGCGCGGGTCCTGGTCGCGGACGACAACGCCGATATGCGCGACTACCTGGCCCGGCTGCTACGCGCGGCCGGCTACCAGGTCACCACGGTCGCCGACGGCCGGGCGGCCCTGGAGGCGGTCCGGGCCAGCCAGCCGGACCTGGTGCTGACCGACGTGATGATGCCCGGCCTGGACGGCCTGGGCCTGGTGAGAGCCTTGCGGGCCGACCCGCGAACCGGCCTGATCCCGGTGGTGTTCCTGTCCGCCCGGGCCGGGGAAGAGGCGGCGGCCGCGGGCCTGGCGGCCGGCGCGGATGACTACCTGCCCAAGCCGTTCTCCGCGGTGGAACTGCTGGCCCGGGTGCGGTCCAACCTGGAGATGGCCCGGTTCCGCAACCGGGAATCCCGGTTCCGCCGCGCCCTGATCGACTCCCTTCAGGAGGGCTTCTTCGTCACCGACGACCAGGGCACGCTCATCGAGGCCAACCACGCGTTCCTGGCCCTGGTCGGCTACGATCCCGGCGACCTGCCGTACCAGTGGCCGCACCCGTGGCTACCGGACCCGGCCACCGACCCTGAGGGGCACGCGCTGGTCCAGCAGGCCTTCGCCGACTACCAGCAGCGCGGCGGCGGCCGGTATACCGTGCCGGTCCGGCACCGGGACGGGCACACCGCCTGGCTCGCGTGCAGCTCCGCGAGCCTGCCCGCCCGCGACGGCCGGGCCCGGGTGTTCGTCGGCACCGCGCGGGACGTGACATCCGAGCGGCTGGCCGTGCAACGGGAGACCACGCTGGCCGGCTTCGCGGCGGCGCTGGCCGCGGCGGGCGAGATATCGGAGGTGCTGACCATCGCGGCCCGTGAGCTCACCGCCGCGCTGCACGCCAGCCAGGCTACGATCGCCCTGTGGTCCAGCAGCGGCAGTCCGGCCATCACCGGCTGGCCGCGGTGGCTTTCGGGACGGGAACCGTCCGCGGCGGTGGCCGGCGCGCTGGCCGCCACGCGGCGCCAGCCGGCCGCGTCGGTGGCCGTCCTGCCCGGCGACGACGCGGCTCAGCTGCTGGCGGCCCCGCTGGACGGGGCGGGGACTTCGGCGGTGGTGACCGAGTTCCCCGCGGCGCGGACCGTGCGCGCCGAGGAACGGGAGCTGTTCGCGGCGCTGACCAGCCACCTGGCCCAGGTGCTGGCCAGGGCGCGGGACTACGCTCAGGCCCGCACGGTCGCGCTGACACTGCAGCAGGCTATCCTCGGCCCCACCAAGCTGCCGCACCGCTTCGCCGCGCGGTATGTCCCGGCGGTAGATCCGCTGGAGGTCGGCGGGGACTGGTACGACGTGGTCCCGATGTCCGGCCAGCGGATCGGCGTCGTGGTCGGCGACTGCGTTGGCCGCGGCCTGCCCGCGGCGGCGGTCATGGGTCAGCTCCGCTCGGCCAGCCAGGCGGTGCTGCTGCGCGCCTCCGGCCCCGCCGAGGCCCTCACCGACCTGGACACCTTCGCCGGCCGGATCCCCGCCGCCGAGTGCACCTCGGTGTTCTGCGCGGTCATCGACCCGGCCACCGCGACCGTGAGCTACAGCAGCGCCGGGCACCCGCCGCCCATCCTGGTCAGCCCCGGCGCCGAGCATTCGGTGCTCGACCAGGCGCAATCGCTGCCGCTCGCGGTACGCCCGGCCGCCTCGCCGCGCACGCAGGCGTCGGTCACGGTACCTCCCGGCGGGACGCTCATGCTGTACACCGACGGGCTGGTAGAACGCCGGCATGTGCCCCTGGACGAGGGGATCAGCGCCGCGGCGGCCCTGCTCACCGAGCACGGCGCGGAGCACCCCGATAAGCTCGCCGATCAGGTCATGGCGGGCATGACGCCCGCCGCGGGCTTCGAGGACGACGTTGCGGTGCTGATCTACCGGCAGCCGCCGGCTCC
Source organism: uncultured Actinomycetes bacterium (assembly GCA_963787645.1). GTDB lineage: Bacteria > Actinomycetota > Actinomycetes > Streptosporangiales > Streptosporangiaceae > Palsa-504. The sequence continues at coordinate 1,194,007 of CAWBDS010000011.1, forward strand.
GCTGAACGTGCACGTCTCCGCGGCCGACGGGTCCTGCCTGGCCGTGATCCGCGCGCGACTGCGGCGATGGCTGCCGCAGGCCGGCCTCGACGACGGGGACGGTACCGACGTCCTGATCGCCGTCGGCGAGGCCATCGGGAACGCCTACGAGCACGGCACGGCTGGCCGCGGCGACGAGCCAGAGCCGGTCCAGATCGCCGTCACCGTCCGGGTGGCCCAGGCCACCGTCCAGGCCACGATCACCGATACCGGCCGCTGGCGGCCCCCGCGATCCGAACTCGGCACCCGCGGCCACGGGATCGCCTTCATGCACGCCCTGATGGACGAGGTTGACATCGCCAGCTCCGAGCGCGGGACGACCGTAACGATGACCAAGGAACTGTAGCCATGGCCGAACACCCCGCCCCCAGCGACTACCAGGCACGTTTCGATCTCGTCCCCGGCACCGCGGAGCAGCCCGCGACCGTGCACGCCGCCGGGGATATCGACCTGGCCAACGCCGCCCGGTTCCAGGCCGCGCTCACCGAGGCGGCCGCCACCGCCCAGGTGATCATCGCCGACCTGACCGCGGTCACCTACTGCGACAGCGCCGCGATCAACGCCCTGTTCGCCGCCGCCCAGGACCATCGCCTCACCCTGGTCGTCCCCGAGATCGGACCGATCACCACCATGCTCCAGATCGCCGGGCTGGACCAGGTCACCACCGTGATCACGGTTCAATAGCCCGCCTGCCGGCTGGCACTGACCGCGGCCGGGCCGGCGCCTTCACTTCTGGATGATCAGCATCCGGCGCAGCGTGTCGATCCCGTAGCTCGACCGGCACAGCCCGTTGTTGCTGGCGACCGGCCCGTAGGTCTGTCCGTTGAAGTGGTATCACCTTGACCCGCGGCGCGGACCGGCCCGGCGACCTCGGCGGCATCGGGCCCATCGACCCGGATCCCGGAGCAAATACATTGGATCGTTATCAGACCGGGAAATCAGCTAACCTGGTATACAGCGCATCAACGTCCCGGACCGTTGCTCCCGCAGGGCCGGTAACTGGTGTGCTTCACGTCCACTGAAAGCCGCAGGAACCGGCTGATAGATGACAGGCAGATGCGCGCCGCACGGCTTCGGCGGCTATCCTGGCTCGCGCGCATGGGCTGTTACGCTGGAGTCATAACAGCCGCGGCGGCGAGCTACGAGTGCCAGTTCACGTCGTCATACCAGGTCACCTGCACAGCCTGCTCGCCCGCGATCGTCTCGATCACCGCCAGCGTCTCGGCGCTGGCGGGGCGGCCAGGGTACAGCAGGGCACCTACGATGTCCTCCCACCGGCCTGCTTCCGTGTCCTCGATGGCGGTATCGAGGTAGGCCTGCAACTGACGCAGATGACGGCGCAGGTTCCTCAGCACGCGATCAGCCGGGATCGCGTCCCAGTCGGTCCCCTTGATCTCGATGATGACAAGCATCTGCTCATCACCGTCCACCTCGACCGCCAGATCGACGCGCCCCTGGCCACCCCGGATGAACCGCCACTGCCGTCCATAAATCCCGATGCCCCGGCGAGTCCGGTCAGGAAGGCCGGCTGGACGGTCCTGTGGAAAGCGTGGCCCGCCGTCAGCCGCTCGACCCCCACAAGGCCCTCCGCAGGCAGCTGGGGATGTCCAGGCCGACCGGTAAACGGCCGGCCTGGACATCGGGTTAGGTCAGGTCGAACCGGTCGAGGTTCATGACCTTGTCCCAGGCGGCCACGAAGTCGCGTACGAACTTGTCCTTCGCGTCGGCGCACGCGTAGACCTCGCAGATGGCCCGGAGCTCGGAATCCGAGCCGAACACCAGGTCGACGGCGGTGGCGGTCCACTTGACCTCTGCGGTGGCGCGATCCCGGCCCTCGTACACGTTCTCAGCCGAGGCCGATGCCTTCCACTCGGTGCCCATGTCGAGCAGGTTCACGAAGAAGTCGTTGGTCAGCGTCTCGGGCCGGGCGGTGAACACGCCATGCCGGGACTGCCCGAAGTTGGCGTTCAGCGCCCGCAGGCCGCCGATCAGGACCGTCATCTCGGGTACGGTCAGGGTCAGCATGCGGGCCCGGTCCACCAGCAGAGTCTCCGGCGGCAGCTTCTGCCCGGACCGCAGGTAGTTGCGGAACCCGTCCGCGGTCGGCTCCAGCACGGCGAACGACTCCGCGTCGGTCTGCTCCTGCGAGGCGTCCGTGCGCCCCGGCGCGAACGGGACGGTGATGTCGTGGCCGGCGTTCTTGGCCGCCTGCTCCACGGCCGCGCAGCCGCCCAGGACGATCAGGTCCGCGAGGGAGACCTTCTTCCCGCCGGCCTGCGAGCGGTTGAAATCCTGCTGGACCTGCTCGAGGACCGGCAGCACCTGGGCCAGCTCGGCCGGGTTGTTGACCTCCCAGTCCTTCTGCGGCGCCAGCCGGATCCGCGCGCCATTGGCCCCGCCGCGCTTGTCGGTGCCGCGGAAGCTGGCCGCCGCCGCCCAAGCGGTGGAGACCAGCTGGGGGACGGACAGACCCGATTGGAGGACCTTGGCCTTAAGGGCAGCGATGTCCTCCTCTCCGATCAGCTCGTGATCGACCACGGGGACGGGATCCTGCCACAGCTGCGGCTCGGGAACCCACGGGCCGAGGTAACGCGAAACGGGTCCCATATCACGGTGCAGCAGCTTGTACCACGCCCTGGCGAACGCGTTCGCCAGCTCGTCCGGGTTTTCGTGGAAGCGCCTGGCGATCGGCCCGTAGACCGGGTCCAGCTTCAGCGCCAGGTCCGTCGTGAGCATCATCGGCGCGTGCCGCTTGGACGGGTCGTGCGCATCGGGCACCGCGCCCTGCGCTTCGGGATTCTTCGCGATCCACTGCTTGGCCCCGGCCGGGCTCGTGGTCAGCTCGTAGTCGTAGTTGAGCAGGTGGTCCAGGAAGCCGTTGTCCCACCTGGTCGGCTCGCTGGTCCACGCGCCCTCCGGCCCGCCGGTGACCGTGAAGGAGCCGTTGCCGGTGCCGTAGGTGTTCTTCCAGCCCAGGCCCTGCTGCTCGATCGGAGCCGCCTCGGGCTCCGGGCCGATGTACTGGGTATCGACCGCGCCATGCGTCTTGCCGACCGTATGGCCGCCGACGATGAGCGCCAGCGTCTCCTCGTCGTTCATCGCCATACGGCGGAAGGTCTCCCGGATGTCCCGGGCGGCGGCCAGCGGATCCGGGTTGCCGCCGGGACCCTCGGGGTTCACGTAGATCAGGCCCATCTGCACGTTGCCGAAAGGCTCGGCGAGTTCCCGGTCGCCGCTGTAGCGCTCATCGCCGAGCCAGGTGTCCTCGGGCCCCCAGTAGATCTCTTCGGGTTCCCAGATATCCTCGCGCCCGAAGCCGAAGCCGAACGTCTTGAACCCCATCGATTCGTAGGCGCAGTTGCCGGCGAAGATGATCAGGTCGGCCCAGGAGATCTTCCGGCCGTACTTCTGCTTGACCGGCCACAGCAGCCGACGCGCCTTGTCCAGGCTCGCGTTGTCCGGCCAGCTGTTCAGCGGGGCGAAGCGCTGGGCACCCTGGCCGCCGCCGCCCCGGCCATCGTGGATGCGGTACGTGCCCGCGGCGTGCCAGCTCATCCGGATGAACAGCGGCCCGTAATGGCCGTAATCGGCCGGCCACCAGTCCTGTGAGGCCGTCATTACCTCGAAGATGTCCCGCTTCAGCGCCTCGACGTCGAGGGTCTTGAACTCCTCGGCGTAGTTGAAGTCCGCGCCCATCGGGTCGGACCGGTACGAGGGCTGGCGCAGGGGCTGCAGGTTCGGCTGGTTCGGCCACCAGTCCTGGTTGGTCCTGGGCCGGTGCGCCGCGGGGGCCGGGGAGGGGATTACTGGGTTCTCGCTTTCGCTGCCGTGGTCAGACACGTCGGTCCTCCTCCTGTCTCGCTGTCTCGTTCTTATCGCTGATTGGTCTTGAGCTTGCTGCTCCGGACCCGAGGCCGTGCTGCCCTGCTGGTGCCGAGCGCTGCGCGGCTGCGATCACCCGCCGGACGCGGCCGCCGCTGACGCGGCACATCGCGCACATTGGCCCCAGTAGATGACCTCGGCTTCGTCGATCTCGTAGCCCGAGTCGCTGGCGGCGGTCAGGCAGGGGGTGTAGCCGACCGCGCAGTCGACATCGCTGATAGCACCGCACGACCGGCACACGACGTGGTGGTGGTTATCCCCAACCCGCGCCTCGTACCGCGCCACTGAGCCCGCCGGCTGGATGCGCCGCACCAGCCCTGCGTCCGTCAGCGCCCGCAGCACGTCATAGACGGCCTGCAAAGACACCACCACTCCGAGGTCCTCACGCACGACCCCGCAGATCGAGTCCGTATCGGCGTGCGGATGATCGTGCACCGCCCTCAGCACCGCCACCCGGGGCCCGGTCACGCGCAGCGAAGCCCCGCGCAGCACGCGTTCGAAGTCCGAAGTCGCCGACACCCTTCCAACAATGGCGCAGATTCTGGAATCAATCAAGAATCAGCCTTCAGCCTGGTACTCATCCATGGCTCCGGCACGCCAAAGACAACGCCAGGCCGTCCAGTGCCCCGCCCTGCCGGGCATGCAAGACCAGCGCATGGACATGCAAGAGCGCAACGCAGGAACCAGGCGGTAGCGCGCTGGTGCTGGAGTGCGACATCACCAACGAGCAGCAGGCGGCCGGCGCCATGGAGCGCACGGGTCGCCGGGCTGGGCCGCTGGATACACCATCAACAACGCCGGCATTATGCCGCTCGGCCAGGATCAGCAGCATCTGGTAGCGGCCCAGTCTGGCCAGGCGGCGGGGGATAGCGGCGGGCCCAGCCCGTATTAACCGGGGGCCGGGGCTATCCCGCCGGCGGCTCGGGATCATTGCGCGTTTCCTGCGGCCCCGCGCCGCGCAGACCGTGATGCGGCAAAGAGCCCAGATGGCCGGCTGGCAGAACCTGACTTATCCCAGGATCTCAGACCACAGCGGTACCGGGCGACCGCGAACTCCGAGGGCACTAGCGTCCCGCCCGCCCGGCCGCCCGCTGCCGGGTCCAGATTCTCAGGCGGCAGGTCAGCCAGGACTACGCCTCCTCGCCCAGCGTACCGGGCATCTGCCGACCGGGCCGGCCTCAGGCCTGGAAGCAGCCGCGAAGTGCTCGGCAAGCAGCGCCGCCACCTGGCCGGCGGCCTGCTCGGGCAGCCAGTGCGAGGCGCCGTCGAGTTCAATGAAGCGATACGGCCCGGTGACGTAGTGCCTGCACAGCTGGGCCGCAGCCCGTGAGACGAACCGATCGCGGTTACCCCAGGCGAACATGGCCGGCACCCGGATCGGCCCGGCCGGCTCGTGCAGGCTGAACGGCATGGCCCGATACCAGTTGAGCGGGCCGCGCAGCACGGCCGGGTCCCGGGCCCGGGCGGCGTAGCGGTCCGCGCTGGCCGGATCGAGCCCGGTGCGTACCAGGATGTCGTGGAAGGCCCGGCCGCCACGGCGGCACAGTGCGCGCTCGGGCAGCCAGGGCAGCTGGCAGGCGGCCATATACCAGGAGCGGGCCGCTTGGTCGCTGGTGATCAAGGCCCGAGCGAACGCCTGCGGGTGCGGCACGGACAACGCGGCCAGTGACCTCACCCGCCCTGGATGGCAGCCGGCCACGTACCAGGCCAAGGCGGCGCCCCAGTCGTGGCCGACCAGGTGGAACCGTTCCGCTCCGGCCGCGTCGGCCAGGGCGAGCACGTCCGCTGCCAGCTGGGAATTCCGGTACGCGGACCGGGCGGCCGGCCGAGCCTCTGGAGAGTAGCCACGCAGATCGGGCGCCAGGACCCGGTACCCACCCCCGGCCAGGCCGGGACTCACCCCTTCCCAGCAGCGGCGGTCCTGCGGAAAGCCGTGCAAGAGGATGGCGACGCCTTCTGGCCCGTGCCCGCCGGCCGCGGCAGTGTCGGTCACCTCGAAGCTGAACGCGGCGTTGATAAAGCGCTCCACGCCGCCATCTTCCCCCAAGGGCGCGCCGCCGGCGCCTAGATCTGGAAGCATCAGCGCCGCACAGTGCCATGCCCGGCGCGCCTGACGGCTCCCGCAGTCGGGACCTCGTCCTCCGTGTCATGTCAAACCCAGATTCCGAGACGTCGGCTCGGGACCGCATGTGCGGATAGTCTCCGGGGGAAATGCGCGTGTGACAGCCTCGCCCTGTCTGCGGCAGATGCGAGTATTCTCCCTGCATGATTCTGGATGAATAAATATTCGGGCCAGGTGCCGGCGTGGGCACTCGAGCACGGGCCGGCGGCGCGGCATCGCCAAGATAGCGTTGATAACCGCGTACGCTGGCCTGCGGATATGGATAGCTGGCCGGGATTTGAGGGCGTGACCGCAACTGATACATATCCGGATGATCTGTGCTGGCGAATAGGTTTCGGCGCTGATCGGCCGGCCCGCTTTATACCTGGTCCGTGACGGCTGTTACGGATGCGGCGCATCGAGGTCAGCTGATCAGCGGGCGGCATAAGATCAGCAAGTTTCCCTTAGCGCGGCAGACTTGATATTCTCAGCATTGTCGGTAATACTGCCACAGGAAACCTGTCAGGCGGATTTCGGCTGGATCCCGCCGAAATTGTAGCGTGACGCCTTTCCGCTCGCTTCGCCGCCCGGCCAGCGGGAGGCGGGGTGGAGGGCTGGCATATGGCTATCTTGACGCTTACCATCGCGCCAGATGAGGTCCTGGGCCTGAGGGCCCTGGTCGAGCTGGGCCGAACGGCGGATCCCGGCCACCCCCGCGCCGCGGCCGACGCCATCACCGACGCGGACATCGTGGGCCAGGCGCGGGCGCTGATGCGCAGCGCGCTAGCGGACAACCTCACCGCGGCCGGCCTGTCCAGGGCGCCATCCGCGGACGCGGTCAAGGCGGAGACCGCGGAGTCGGCGGGCAGGCTGCACACGCTCGCGGACCACGAGACGGTGCGGAAAGACGCCACGTACGTCCTGATCCTGGCCGGGCTGGTCACGCTCGTCGGAGGCTACGCCGGGCCATGGGAGTGGACCGGTTTTGAGGTAAACGGCCAAGTGTGGGACTGGCTCAACCTGCTGCTGCTGCCGGTCGTCCTGGGCACTATCCCGCTGTGGATTCAGGACCGGGAATACATCGGCACGGGCCGGCGAATCGTCTACGGCGCGTTCATCGCAGCCTTCACCGGATTCGCGATCGCCGGCTACCTGGTCCCGATCAGCTGGACCGGCTTCAGCAGCCAGAAGCTATGGAACTGGATCGGCCTGCTCGTGCTGCCGGGGGCGCTGGCCATTACGGCGGCGCTGACCGGCAGGGGCATCCGCTACCGGGGCCGGCTGCTGCGCCCGTACGAGAGGGGAATGGTCATCGCCTTGGTGGCAGGGTGGATCGTTACCGTGATCGGCGGTTACGCCCTGCGGTGGACGTGGACCGGCTATTCCGGGAACACCTTGTGGGAATGGCTCCAGATGCTGCTCGAACCGCTGGTGTTCCCGACGATCCTGCTTCCGTTCCTGCTCAAATGGGTTTCGGGCAATGCCGCCAAGCGGGCCGCCATGGCCCGCGAAACGCCGGTGGTCCCGTCGGCCGCGGTAACGCGCGGGGCAACGTCGTAACAGCGTGGGCCGCCGCACAGCCGGATATGACCGTGACGTTACGAACTAAGACCTGAAAGCGATAGTGCTGGTGCTAGACACCGCCTCCCATTCGGAGGCGATTCCAGTGTCAATACACGCAGAACGGGTTAATCTGCGTCTCGTGCTAGTCGCGGGGCCAAGAAAACAGACGCGCCGAATTGGCGTTCCGCCTGCCCACGGCTTTAATCCGAAGCTGAATTACCGATCATCGTTTTCGCCGGCGACATTCAGGATAGAGCGTAAGTATACGACGGCGCAACGCCCGCTATTCGGCTCCTTGTTGACTTGCGCTAGGACCGGTGCCTGGCGAGGCTCGGTTCAGGTGCCCGGTTCGTCGCTCTGATTTCGGCTGTCCGTGCTGGTTGCGTGGCTCTCATGTGGCTTGCGGGGGCCGGGTGCGGTGGGCGGGGAGAGGCTCAAGAGGGGGTTGCTCAGCTCGAAGTAGCGGTGCTCTCCCTGGTCCCCGGAAGTTCCGGCTGACTGGGCGAAGGAGGAGCGCGATGAGCGCGGTGGTGGTCGGGATGGGCCCGCGCCAGCGGTCCGCCGCGATCGAGGTGATGGACGGCGATGAGACGGTGCTCGGGCGGGGCCGGGATGGCAGCTGCCCGTCCGGGTACCGGGCGATGGTGGGGGCAGTGCGGCACTGGCCGCAGCGGGTATGGGCTATCGAGGGATGCCGGGGTACCGGCGGCCCTGTTGCCCGGCGGCTGCTCGCTGACGGGGACCAGGTCGTTGATGTGGCGCCCAGGTTGCCGGCGCGCACCCGGGTGTTCACCGCCGGGCAGGGCCGGCTGCGCCCGGCCGGCCCGACGGCGCAAACGCGACGGGCACGACCTGCCGCCCTGCGGGCCCGGGTTCAGCCTCACTCCCGCCGGCCGTCCGGGTACCTGGCGGTGGAACGCCGAGCAACTGGCGGACGGCAGCGTCCGGTGGACCATGCCAACCGGACGGCAGTACACCACCGAACCCACCCGCTACCCGATCTAAGCGGTATGGCGTTACGCGCTGGGCAAGGATACCTCGGTGGTGCGGAAGCGGGCCTCGATGGAGGCGATGAGCTCCTGCGGCACGGGGGTCAGCGCCGGGAACGCTGGCTGGGCGCTGCCGGCGGCGCTGTAGGCCCGGGCGTGGAGCATGGGCGGCGCGGTGTCGCCGCCGAGCAGGCCGGCGTCGGCGATGTGCTCGACATGGCGCAGGGAGGTACCCAGCGCGGCGGCGTAGTCCCGGGCCTTGCCGATGGCGGCGGCGATCGCGGCGGCGCGGACCTGGGGCCACGCCGGGTTGTCCCAGTCCACGTGCCACGTCACGCCGTTCACGTCGAGGTCCGGGTCGGCCTCCAGCACGCGGCTGAGATCATCCAGCCGGTCCAGGTCCCGGGTCGTGACCCGCAGCGACACCGTGGCCGTGACCTGGCCGGTGCGCTCCATCCGCATGGTTTCCTTGTCGTGGTAAAGCTCCTCGCGGGTGGCCGTCGAATACGCCGACCAGGTCAGCGGATGGCGCCCCGCCCTCGCGTCGAAGGGCACGGCGCCTAGGGCGGTCAGGCCCGCGGTCAGCCGGTCCAGGCTGTCGGCGACCGTCCGCAGGGCCTCTGCCTTGGCTGACGCGGTGTGCTCGATCAGCCCGTCCACGACGGCATAGTCGGGAGCCACCAACTGCCGGGCCTCGGCACTAACCGACAGCAACGAGCCGTCCGCACTGGTCATCGCCCACCTCACCGCTGTGTCTTGATCGCCGCAACGGGATCAGCGTAGGACCGGCCAGCCGGGTGGCGGTGGCGAGACCGCTGGCGATCGCTGGAAGCGCAACCCGGCTTCGGGCAAACTCGCGGTTGACATCGCACACAGAAATTAGACAAGATCGGTAAACAACGGTCAAAGGAGTCCTCTGTGCTGCCAACTCAGCGCCGACGGGTGATCCTGACCGAGCTGCGCCAGGCCGAGGCGGTCTCGGCCGAGGACCTCGCCCAGCGGTTCGGCGTGTCCGCCGAGACGATCCGGCGCGACCTGCGCGGCCTGCGTGACGCCGGCCTGCTGCAGCGGGTCTACGGCGGGGCGCTGTCGGTCCGGTCGACCAAGGGCACCTTCGCCGCGCGCAGCGCCCTGCACGGCGACCGCAAGGTGGCCATCGCGCGGCTCGCGGCGACGCTGGTCGAGCCGCAGGACACGATCGTGATCGACGTCGGAACGACCGCGCTCGAGGTGGCCCGGGCCTTGCCCTCCTCGTTCCGCGGCCGGGTGCTGACCAACTCGGTGCCGGTCGCGATGGTGCTCGCGGCCCGGGACGAGATCGACCTGCTGCTGTGCGGCGGTCAGATCCGGCCGGGCGACGCGGCCTGCTACGGCGCGCAGGCCGAGGCGTTCTTCGCCGAGTTCTACGCGGACAAGGCGTTCCTCGGGTCGGGCGGCGTGCACCCCCAGGCCGGGCTGACCGACTACCACCCGCCCGAGGTGATCACCCGGCGCACGATCATCGCTCATTCGGCCGCCTCGTACGTGCTGGCCGATTCCAGCAAGCTCGGCGCCGTCGCCGTGCACCGCGTCTGCCCGCTGAGCCGGGTCACCGCGGTCCTGACCGATTACCAGGCCAGCCCCGAGGTCACCGAGGCCCTCGCCAAGGCCGGCTGCACCGTCCTGCCGGGGGGGAACGGGGGGGTCGGCCCCCCCGGAACCAACACTGTGTTCAAGGGAGACTGACATGGACCAGGTCACGGCCGGCGCTGGGCCGGTGCCGGAGGACGAGGAACTGGGGCAGTTCGGCTACCGGCAGCAGTTCGTCCGCTCGCTGCGGCAATTCGAGTCGTTCGCGGTGGCGTTCTCGTTCATCTCGATCACCACCGGGATCTTCACTACCTACGCCTTCGCGCTGACCACGGGTGGCACCCGGGCCATCTGGACCTGGCTGATCGTGGTGGCCGGGCAGGCGCTGGTGGCCCTGGTCTACGGCGCCCTGTCGGTGCGGGTCCCGCTGTCCGGATACTCCTACCAGTGGGCGTCCCGGCTGGCCAACACGCACGTGGGCTGGTGGTTCGGCTGGATGTCGTTCGCGTTCTTGACCATCGTCACCGTTTCGGTCGATTACGGCCTGGTCCAGGTGGCGTTCCAGCCGCTGATCGGCGAGACGTTCACCCCGACCAGCGCGGCGCTGGAGACGCTGGTCGTGCTGGCCCTGCAGGCGGCGCTGATCATCACCTCGACCCGGCTCACCACCCGGGTGAACAACGCCGCGGTGGCCACCGAGATCGTCGGCATCGCGGGCCTTACCGTCCTGCTGCTGATCGTGGCCGCGGTCCGGTCGATGGGGCACTGGTCGAACCTGGGCGCCACCGGCGCGGTCCCGCACCTGGGCTACTACGGCTGGCTGGGGCCGTTCATGCTGGCCACCTTGCTCGGGGCCTACACCATCGTCGGGTTCGAGTCGGCCAGCAACCTGGCCGAGGAGACCCACGAGCCAAACCAGGTCATCCCCCGGGCCATGATCCGCGCCGTCCTGATTTCTGGCGTAGTGGGGTTCGCGTTCCTGGTCGTGCTGGCCTTCGCCACGAACAAGGCGGCCTACGCCAGCCCCGCGCCGGTGGCGTCGATCGTGCACGACGTGCTGGGCGGCGTGGTGCAGAAGATCTTCCTGGTCTTCGTGTGCGTGTCGATCTTCGCCTGCGGCCTGGTCATCATGGTGACCAACGGCCGGCTGATCTTCTCGATGGCGCGGGACCGGCGGCTGCCCGGCCACCAGTTCCTGTCCCGGGTGCCGCGGGCCACCGGCGGCCCGTCCTGGGCCACCGTCCTGGCCGCGGTGCTCGGCGCGGCTATCACGCTGGTGCTGCGCACCCACACCAGCGCGCTGGCCACCTTGTTCACCGCGTCCACGATCATGCCGGCGCTGCTGTACGCGGGCACGGTCCTGCTGTACGTGTTCACGTCCCGGCGGCGCGGCACGCAGGAGGCCGAGGGCACGAACCGAGCTTCGTTCGGTAGATATAAAATTCCGGTGGTCGGCGGCGCGCTGATCTGGCTGGCCTATGAACTGATCATCTTGATCGGGCCGTCAGAGTTCCGCGACGCGCAGTATTACGTCCTCGGCGCGCTGGGCCTGGGCCTGGTGTTTTACGTGGTCCAGCTGGTGACCGAGCCGCGGGCCATGCGGACCGAACCGGGCCAGGAGCCGTCCTGAACATCCTGGCCATCGATCAGGGCACCTCCGGCACCAAGGCCATCGTGGCCGGTGCGGCCGGCCAGGTGCTGGCCATCGCCGAGCAGGCGCTGCACCCGCGGTACTTCGACGGCGGCGGGGTCGAGCAAGATCCCGCCGCGATGCTCGATTCGGTGCTGGACACCGGGCGGCGGGCGGCCGCGCAGGCCGGCGTCCCGCTGCACGCGGTCGCGCTGGCCAACCAGGGCGAGACCGTACTGGCCTGGGACCGGGCCAGCGGCACGCCGCTGTCGCCGGCCATCGTGTGGCAGGACCGCCGCGCCGAAGCGCTGTGCGCCCGGCTGGCCTCCTGCGCCGCGCGGGTGGCCGAGCTGACCGGGCTGGTCCTGGATCCCTACTTCTCCGCGCCCAAGCTGGCCTGGCTGCGGGAAAACGTCACCACCGAGGGCGTCGTCACCACCAGCGACACCTGGCTCGTGCACCAGTTGTGCGGCGCGTTCGTGACCGACGCGGCCACCGCCAGCCGCTCGCTGCTGGCCGGCCTCGACGACGTGGCGTGGAACGGCGAGCTGCTGGAGGTGTTCGGGCTGGCCGGTGAGCCGCTGCCCGCGATCGTCGCGAACGACGCGATCGTCGGTACCACCGGGATCTTCGGCGGGGATGTCCCCGTCGCCGGGCTGATCGTCGACCAGCAGGCCGCGCTGCTGGCTGAGGCGTGCATCTCGGCCGGCATGGCCAAGTGCACGTTCGGCACCGGCGCGTTCATGCTGGCCCAGGCCGGCCCGGTACCGGTCCGGTCGACCGCGGGACTGACCACCTCGGTGGCCTGGCGGCTGCGCGACCAGACCAGCTACTGCATCGACGGGCAGGTCTACACGGCCGCCGCCGCGGTCCGCTGGATCACCGAGCTCGGCCTGATCACCGGCGCCGGCCAGCTCGATAGCACCGCCGCCCCGGCCAGCGACGGCGTGCTGTGCGTGCCCGCCCTGGCCGGGCTGGCCGCGCCCTGGTGGGACTCGGGGGCCACGGCGTCGTTCTCCGGCATGACCTTGAGCTCCGGTCCGGGACACCTGGTCCGCGCCCTGCTCGAGGGCATCGCCGCCCAGGTCGCGGGGCTGGCCGGCCTGATCGCCGCCGACCTGGGCGCCCCGCTGACCCGGCTGCGCGTCGACGGCGGCCTGACCCGGTCCCGGGTGCTGATGCAGGCCCAAGCCGACCTGGCCCAGATCCCGGTCGACGTCTACCCCTCCGCCCACGCCACGCCGTTCGGCGCCGCCGCCTGCGCCCGGCTGGTCCTGGACCCCGCCGCCAGCCTGGCCGGCGTCACCGGCGGGTGGGAGCCAGAGCAGACCTACGAACCCGCCTGGTCCGGTGATCGCGCCGCGGACTACCTGGCCCGCTGGCAGCGGGCCGCCGCGGCCGCGCGCTCGGCGGGAACCGTCGCCTCATGAGCACCCCGGTCTTCGACGTCGCGGTGATCGGGGCCGGGATCGTGGGTGCGGCCATCGCCCGCGACCTGGCCGGAACCTGCATGTCGGTCGCCGTCGTGGAGGCGCGCAACGACGTCGGCGACGGGACCAGCAAGGCCAATACCGCCCTGCTGCACACCGGCTTCGACGCCGCCCCGGGCACCCTGGAATCCCGCCTGGTGGCCCGGGGCTATCAGCTGCTCGGCGAGTACGCGGCCCGGACCGGCATCCCGGTCGAGCGCACCGGCGCCATCCTGGTGGCCTGGACCGATGAGGAGCGGCAGGCGCTGCCGGCGCTCAAGGACAAGGCCGAACGGAACGGGTATCACGACTGCGCCCTGATCGACGCGGCCTCGGTGTACCGGCAACTACCTGATCTCGGTTCTGGCGCGCTGGGCGGCCTGACCGTCCCGGGCGAGTCGCTGATCTGCACCTGGACCACCAACCTGGCCCTGGCCACCGATGCCGTGCGGCGCGGTGCCACCCTGCTCCGCGAGCACTTGGTCGCCGGGGTCGAGGTGACCGACGGGTTCACTACCGTGCACACCAGCCGGGGTGACGTCACCGCGCGGTGGGTGATCAACGCGGCCGGCCTGGGCGCGGACTGGATCGACGAGTCGTTCGGCCACGACCGGTTCGCCGTTACCCCGCGCCGCGGCGAGCTGCTCGTGTTCGACAAGCAAGCCCGGCCGCTGGCGCCCAGGATCGTTCTGCCGGTCCCCTCCTCCCGCGGGAAGGGCGTGCTGATCAGCCCGACCATCTACGGCAACGTGATGCTCGGCCCGACGTCCGAAGACCTGCCGGACCGCACGGCCACCGGCACCTCCGAGGCCGGCTTGGAGTTCCTGCTCGGCAAGGGCCGGGCGCTGATGCCGCGGCTGCTGGAGCAGGAAGTGACCGCCAGTTACGCCGGGCTGCGCGCGGCCATCGACCGGCGGGACTACCTCATCGAGATCGACCCGGCCCGGCGCTACCTGCTGGTCGGCGGCATCCGGTCCACCGGCCTGACCGCGGGCATGGCCATCGCCGAACATGTGCACGGGCTGCTGGCCGAGGCCGGGCTGGACCTGGCCCCGCGGGCCGGCTTGCCGCCGCCGCCGCGGATGCCCAACCTCGGCGAGGCCTTCACCCGGCCCTACCAGGACGCCGAGCTGATCGACCGCGATCCGGAATACGGGCGCATCGTGTGCTTCTGCGAACGCGTCACGGCCGGCGAGATCCGCGACGCCTACGCCTCGGACATCCCGCCCGCGGCGCTGGACGGACTGCGGCGCCGGACCCGCGTCATGAACGGCCGCTGCCAGGGGTTCTACTGCGGCGCGCACGTCAGGGCCCTGGCCGGGCGGCGATGAGCGGGGTTGGTGAGGAGCAGGTGGCCGTCGCGATCATCGGCGGCGGCCCGGCCGGGCTGACCGCCGCCGCCTGCCTTGCTTCCCAGGTCGACGGCGAGGTGCGGGTCATCGAGCGCGAGGCCGAGACCGGCGGTATCCCCCGGCACAGCGACCACCCCGGCTACGGGCTTCGCGACCTGCGCCGGTTCATCTCCGGCCCGGCCTACGCTCGCCGGCTGACCGCGCTGGCCCGCGACGCCGGGGCCGTGCTGTATACCTCCGCCATGGTCACGGGCTGGGCCGGCGACCGGACCCTGGAGATCACCTCAACGGCGGGCCGCCGCCGGCTGCGCGCCGACGCGATTGTGCTGGCCACCGGCGCCCGGGAACGCCCCCGGCCCGCGCGGCTGATTCCCGGCGACCGGCCGGACGGCGTCTACACCACCGGCCAGCTGCAGAACATGGTCCACCTGTACCACGTCCAGCCGGGACGGCGCGCCGTCATCATCGGCGCCGAACTGGTCAGCTGGTCCGCGGTCCTGACCCTGCGTGCGGCCGGCTGCGAGACGGTCCTGATGGCTAGCGCTTATCCGGCCGGCGAGTCCTACGCGGCGTTCCGCGCTTTCGGGCGGCTCGCCCTGCGCGTCCCCGTGGCCACCCGGACCCGCGTCATCCGGATCAACGGCCGGGACCGGGTCGAATCGGTGGAGATCGAGAACCTGGACCGCGGCGACCGGGGCACGGTTCGGTGCAACACCGTCATCACCACCGGGGACTGGATCCCCGATAACGAACTCGCCGTGGCCGCCGGCCTGGACATCGACCCGGCCACCCGCGGGCCGCGCGTGGACACCGCCCTGCGCAGCAGCGCACCGGGCGTGTTCGCCGTCGGCAACCTGCTGCACCCGGTGGATACCGCCGACGTGGCCGCGCTGGACGGCCGCCACGTGGCCGCCCAGGTCCGTCGCTGGCTGGCCACCCGCCGGACCCCCGGTCCGGGCGTCTGCCTGATCGCGGACCCGCCGCTGCGCTGGATCACCCCCCAGACGCTGCGCCCGGGCGATCCCGCCCCCGTCCGCCACCGCCTGCTGGCCTGGTCCGACGCTCACGTCCCGGTGCCGCACGTGCAGGTCAGCCAGGACGGGAAGGTCCTGGCCGCCCGGCGCCTGCCCTGGCCCGCGGCGCCGGGCCGGGTGTTCCGCATCCCGTCATCCCTGGTCACTGGAATCCTGCCTACGGCAGGGACCATCCACGTCACCGTGGCCAACGCGCCTCGGCCGTGAGCGGGCGAGTTGCTGGAGTTCGGCGGTGCACACCATGAATCCGTCGGCCGGGAGCTGCCGCAGGTAATGGTCCAGGTCAGCGAGCAGGGCGAAGACGTGCACGGGGGTCGCGGCGCGGCTCGCTGGCTCCGGCGGCGCAGAACCCGGCGACCGAGTGCACGGCGGCGGGCGTCTCGATGAAGGCCGCGAACGGGGTGGTGTCGGGCACGGCCAGGCGGTGCCGTAGCTGCCGGCTTCCACGCTTTCATGACCCGTTCGGTCACGACCGCTGGCGATTCTCCGGGATGCTCTCGGGCCACCACGGCGCAGGCCCGCTCCCATTCCGCGCGCAGCTAGCGGGTGAATTCCGCCAGCCCCGCATAGGTATCACCGGCCGCGGGGCCGGCAACTTCAGCACCCGGTGCCGGTGCCCGGCGGGGTAAGGCCGCAGCGTCAAGCCGGAGCGGGAGATCATGTAGATCTTCCGGTGTGACCGCGCCGCAGCAGCAGGGCCGCGGAGTCGTATGCGCTGAGCCGCGCGGTGCAGCCGCCGCACGCTGGCCGCGACCGCCGCTACCTGGCCGACGGTGAGCGGCTGGGGGCGGGGCAATCTTGAAGGGGTGAACTGCGTGGATTGCCCTATATTTTGCCTTCCAGTTGCCGTTTACTGGAGCGGCCACCCGCTCAGGAATGAGCCACGGGTGTGTTTCTCTCGGAAGGAGCCAGCCGGTGGTCTGACCTCAACAGCGTCGTTGTGGCGCCCACGTCGTCTGGTGCGCGTCGTTGTGGCAACGACGTCGTTGGGTAGCTGACCCGGAGCGGGTCAGGTGGTTCATATAGGGGCGGTGAGGCTGGTGAGGTGCGACCGCCCCGGACCTAGCAGACGCTGACTCCAGAAGGCAGCCACTCACCCCCCAGGAAACGGACCCATGAGTCACAGCAGTGAGGAGCCCGGCAGGTGCCGCACATTGACCTAGGTAACGATGCCCCCGGCATCCGGTCCCTGTTCATGTACCGGCCGGACACGGCCGAGCCCCTGTGCCTGCTGGCCGAGGTCCTCCTGCGGGGCCCCAGCACGCTCAGCCGGGGAGAGCGGGAGCTGATCGCCACCTATGTGTCTTCGCTCAACGACTGCAATTACTGCACCTCTTCGCACGCGGCGGCCGCGGCGGCCCAGCTGCCCGAAGGCATGATGCTCGTGGACCAGGTGTGCGCGGCCCCGCAGACCGCCCCGGTCACCGCGAAGCTCGCCGCCTTGCTGCGGATCGCCGCGGCCGTGCAGCGCGGCGGGCAGGCGATCCGCGAGGCCGATGTCACGGCCGCGCGCGAAGCGGGCGCGGCCGACCTGGAGATCCACGACACGGTGCTCATCGCCGCCGCGTTCTGTATGTATAACCGCTACGTGGACGGACTGGCGACCATCCCGCGGCCAGACCCGGCCGCGTACGCGACGGCGGCGCAGTCCATCGTCAGCAACGGGTACCTGGCCATCCCCAGGCAGCCCGCCGAGCGCCAGGAAACGGTCAGCTAGCAGCAGCGGCGCTGCGGGCCAGGACCAGCCGGTACCGGGGACTGCCGTCGTCGCGCCGGCCAAGCGCCGCCAATGGGAGGGTGGTCACGGTGAATCCGGCCGCGGTCAGGTCGTCGCGGACCGCGCGCAGCGGGCAGGTGCGGTAGTACATGACGAACGGCGGCCGCCAGACGGCGTTGCGGACCCGCATGGCCAGGTCGAACCCGAGCAGCGCCCAGTACGAGCGTGAGGAAACGGGCGGCGGCGCGTAGATAGGGAAAGCGAACACCCCGCCCGGCCGCAGCGCGCGGTGCACGCCGGCGAACAGCGCGGGCCGTTCGGCGGGCAGGAAGTGCCCGAGCGCGCCGAAACTGACCGCCAGGTCGCAGGCCCCGGCGAACGGCAGGGCCCGGACGTCGGCCCGCACCCATGTGGCCCCCGGGTGCGCACGGCGCGCCCGGGTGAGCATGCCGGCGCTGAAATCAACGCCGGTGACCGGTCCCTGGCACAGGGGTCCGAGCGTCCGCAGGCCCGCGCCGGTGCCGCAGCACACGTCCAATCCCGGGCCGAACGGGCCGAGCGGACGCAATGCGGCCAGGGTCGCGTCAAGCACGACATCGGGCGTGCGGAAAGGCGTGTGATCGAACTTCGGGGCCAGCAGGTCATAGCCGCCCGCGACCGAGGACAGCGCCTGCACCGCCAGCTCACGCACCGACGGACCCTGCGGCGAGAACATCGCTCAAGGTTAGACGCACCTGAATCGCTGGCGTCCGGCGTAGTGCTGGCGGCGTGGCCCAGTCAGAGCACGCCGGCCGCGATGGCTATCCCGACCCCGACCAGGATTAGCCCGCCGACGATCTCACCCCGGCCGCCCGCGCGGGCCCCGAGCCGCCGGCCCAGCTCCAGCCCGGCCAGCGACAGGGTCACGCTGACCGCGCCGATCACCAGCACCGCCACGACCAGCCCGACGTGATAGGTGCCCAGGGCGAACCCGACCGCGAGGTTGTCGATGCTCAGCGCCGCCCCGGTGAGGACCAGCCGCCCGGTCCGCTGGCCCGCCGCGTCTGCGCTGCTCTGGCCGCTGGCCGGGCGGACGGCCTGGACCAGCGCGTACAGGCCGGTCGCGACCAGCAGGCCCGCGCCGATCCAGTGCGCGGCGCCGCCGAGCGGGCCGGCCAGGCCCCGCCCCAGCAGCAACCCGAACAGCGGCATGGCGGTCTCGAAGACGCCGAACACGATCCCCACCCGGAGCCGGGTGCGGCCATCGACCCCGCTGACCCCGATCCCCACCGAAGCCGCGAAGTTCGACAACCCCAGCGAGGCCGCCACCAGCAGCAGCGCCACCATACCGCCACGCTACCGGCTGGCCCGGCCCGAACCTGGATCACGCCTCGGTCAGCCGCCGGCGCTGCGCCGGCGTTCGTCTCTGATGATCTCGATGACCAGGACCACGGCCAGCATGAGCACGGGATCCTCCCCGTCGCCGACCTCGACCGCGAACTGCTCCCGGAACGTGCGCAACTGGGTGACCCCGGCGGCCAGCACGCCGCCGCGAGCGATCGCGTACTGCCGGCCCGAGAAGTTCCCGCGGGCCTCCAGCGGGCAGGCCGGCGCGTCGATCTCGAAGCGCCGGCCGAACAACCCGCGGGGATACACGATGCTCTCCTGGCCGCCCGCGAGGATCTGGTAGCGCCGGGCCAGCCCGCGGCGCGAGATCACCGCTACCTCCGCGCCCCCCACATCGCAGACCGACAGTCTCCTGGTCAGCGCGAACCTGCCCTGGACCTCGAACCGCGGCGCTCCGGCCTCGTCGGTTATGGTGAACCGGCTGGTCCGCGCCCACCTGCGGGATATCAGGAACGTAGAGCTCATGGCCGGAGCGTACCGTCGGGCCACGGCGGGCGGCCCCGGACGACGGGGTTGGTCAGGACGCCGATCCCGGCGATGCCGACGCTGACCACGTCGCCGTCGGCCAGGCTGAACGGGAGCTCGGGAACCAGCGATGTGCCGGTAGACAAGATGACGCCGTCCGGGAACACGTCCGCGCGGTACAGGTGTTCCACCAGCTCACCGAACCTGCGGTGCAGCCCGGCCGTGGATGCGGTGCCGGCCCAGATGCCGGCGCCGTCCCGGGTGATGGTCAGCGTGATGGTCAGCCGGTACGGGTCGGGGATCTCCCAGGCCGGGCGGATCACCGGTCCGAGCGCGCAGCTGCCCAGGTAGATCTTGGCCTGGGGCAGGTACAGCGGGTTCTCCCCCTCGATCGTGCGTGAACTGACGTCGTTGCAGATCGTGTAGCCGCAGATCTCGGCGCGGGCGTTGAGCACCAGGGCCAGCTCCGGTTCGGGCACGTCGATGACCGAGTCGGCGCGCACCGCGATCGGCTGGCCCGGACCGGCCACCCGCCAAGCTGTGGACTTGAAGAACAGTTCAGGGCGCTCGGCGTCGTAGACCTGCCGGTAGAACGCGGCCGCGCCCACGCTCTCCTTCATCCGCTCACGCTGGGACAGCTCGTAGGTCACGCCGGCGGCCCACACCTCGGTCCGTTCGTCCACCGGAGCCAGCACGGTGACGTCGCCGGTCGGGTACGTGCGGGGCCCGGCCCGTTCGCACCGGCGCCGGATCTCGGCGGCGGGCTGCCTGAGCAGGTCCGCCATGGCAGCCGCGCCCAGGTCGGTGACGACCTGGCCGTCGCTGACCCCGACGCGCGGACCGGTGCCGCGGCCGGTCGTGAAACGGATGATGTCCATGCGTCCTCGATCCTCAGGCTACGGCCAGCGCTGGCGGCTGGTGATCGCCTCGTCGTTGAGCTCGATGCCGAAGCCGGCACGCCGAGAGTACGGCCGTTTCAAGATCATGAAGTGAGTCCGAGGATGGTGTAGGGCCGGTCCATGTACCGGCTGGCCCAGCGGGCAGCGATTCCTTCCCTGGAACGCCGACGCCGCCGACCTGCGCGCCTGGGCACAGCCGCGACCGCTCGGCTGAACCCGCAAGCCACGGCAGCGGCGCCACCACGAACCTGGTCACGCCGCCTGCCAGCGTGCCCGCGGTCCCGGCATAGCGGCGTAATGACCGGTTGATGGCGTGGTGGGCGGCGTCGCAGGGACGAAGCAGGCACGGTTTCCAAGGTCATGTACGTATCGAGTCCCGTGATCATGACGGAAGGCCGTGCCTGCCTATCATCATCGCTGATCAGTCGTGCCCTGGAGCAACTTGCCGGCTCGTCCGGCCGTCAGCTGCCGCCCGCCGGGTGCCCTGGCCTGCGGGAGTCCTTGTCCGCGGCCCTTGGCCCAATTCCAGTGGATACCCGCGCTTTGTTCGCCGGCTGTAGCCATCCCGTGCGCGGCACGCTGGTGAGGAGCGCGACGGCGTAGCATTGAGGACTCAGAGCGGCGGCGAGGTGCATGAGGCTGCGATCGCATCGGCGGAACCTGGTGGTGTGGAGCTCGTCCGCCGTGCCTGCCGGCAGGTACGGTGCCCGGCGGTTCACGCCGCACGCACGTACCAGGCCGATCCGCAGGTGGACCCGTACCGGCGCGCTGTTCGCACTGATCGGCCTGATGCGTCTCGCGCGTGCCGTGCGCACCCGCCGCGGGGTCATGCTCCTGCTGGCCGGGGCGGTGCTCACGCTGGCCGGGATCGTGCTTCCCAGCGGTGTGACTTTCATCTGCGGGATGCTGGTTCTCCTGCGGGGAGCGGCCGTTACCCTCGGCGTGTCAGAGCTGCATCGTCGCCTGGACGGCGCGCCGACGGCCGGGGCGGATTTCGCCGGTTTCAGGACCCCGCCGTATCGCTGGCCGTCCCGGCCGATGCGGTCCTCGCGGCCTGGGTGACCGCGAGCGGCCGGATCGCCATGGGCGTGACGATGGCGTTCATGCTGGTCATCATGATCTAAGGCGGATCCGGCCGTGGTGTTAGATGGGTTTGTGCCGGATATCGAGGAGGCGGTGGCTGGCGTCGCCGGGCGGGAGTTCGGGCTACGGGGGACGATCGGCCGGCTGGCGGGCGAGGTCGATGAGACCTTCCGCATCGATACCGCGAGCGGGGTTCCGGTTCTGATCAAGCTGGCCCAGGCGGGCGAGGCCGAGGATGCGGTCAGCTTCCAGACCGGGCTGCTGCGCCATCTCGAGGTCAGCGCGCCGGACCTGCCGGTGCCGCGGCTGCGGCCGGCCGTGAACGGGGCGCCCTACCTGATCCCGCGGACCGGGCCGCTGGCGGGCCGGATCATCCGGGTGATCTCGTTCCTGCCCGGCGAGCCGCTGCGCGGGGTGCCCAGCACGCGGCCGCTGCGCGAGCAGATCGGCCGCGACCTGGCCCTGCTCGGCCAGGCGCTGCGCGGCTACGATCATCCCGCAGCGCACCGGCAGCTGGTGTGGGACATCCAGCAGGTGACCGGACTTCGGCCGCTGGCCGACGCGGTCGATTCCCTGGACCAGCGCAAGATCCTGCTGGACGAGATCGACCGCTTCGAGGAGCTGGCCGGCCCGGCGCTGAGCACGCTGCGCGCCCAGGTCGTGCACAACGACTTCAACTCCGACAACATCCTGGTCGGTCCGGACGGCGTATCGGTCAGCGGCATTCTCGATTTCGGCGATGCCATCTATACGGCATTGGTCAACGACGTCGCGGTGATGGCCGCCTATCAGCTATCGGATGGCCCCGATCCGATCGCGACCGCGATCGACGCCATCGCCGGATACCACGCGGTGACCGAGTTGAGCGCGGACGAGCTGGGGCTGCTGCCCCAGCTGATCAGGGCCAGATTGGTCGCGCGGGTCATCGTGCCGGAATGGCGAGTCAAACAGGCCCCGGCCAACTGGCGGTACCTGCTGAGAAATATTGCCCGGGCCTGGACTCAGCTGAACTCTTTGCTGGCCGTCCCGGACGAGCTGATCCGCCAGCGCATCCGTGACGCGTGTCCCCTAGGAGCCCGCAATGCCTGACCAGGCGAGCATGACCAGCACCGCGTACATGGTGAACGGGTTCGACCCGGAGACCATCGGCGACCTTGAGCCGGACATGCGGCAGCACGTCGCGCGGCGGATGCAGGTGCTCGGGCCTGCTTACAAGCTGTTCTACCGGCATCCGGTGCGGTTCGTTCGGGCTGAGGGTGTGTACCTGTACGACGCCGAGGGCCACGCCTACCTGGACGCCTACAACAACGTGCCGTCCGTCGGGCACTGCCATCCGCACGTGGTGGCGGCGATCGCGCGCCAGGCGGCGACGCTGAACGTGCATACCCGCTACGGGACTGACCTGCTGCTGGAGTACGCCGAGCGGCTGGCCGCGACGTTTCCCGGTGAGATCGGCAACGTCATGTTCACCTGCACCGGCAGCGAGGCCGTGGACCTGGCCCTGCGGGTAGCGCGGTTCGTCACCCGGGCGCCGGGCGTCATCGTGACCAGCAACGCCTACCACGGCCTCACCGCCGCGGCGGCGGAGATCTCGCCATCTTTGGGGCCTGAGGTGCCGCTGGGGCCACAGGTGCGGACGATAGCGCCGCCGGACCCGCGGTTCGATGGGGCGGGGGGCGTGCCCGGCGTGCCCGGCGTGCCCGGCGTGCCCGGCGTGCCCGGCGTGCCCGGCGTGCCCGGCGTGCCCGGCGTGCCCGGCGGGGAGGAGGCCGGCCGGGCGTTCGCGGCTCGGGTTACCGAGGCCGCGGCGGACCTGCGGCGGCACGGGATCGGCCTGGCCGCGTTCATCGCCGACAGCCTGTTCTCCAGCGACGGGATCATCCCCGAGCCGGCCGGATTCCTGCGGCCCGTCGTCGAGGCCGTGCACGCCGCGGGCGGCCTCTACATCGCCGACGAGGTACAGCCGGGATTCGCCCGGACCGGCGAGGCGATGTGGGGCTTCCAGCGGCACGGCATCACCCCGGACCTGGTGGTCATGGGCAAGCCCATGGGCAACGGGATGCCGATCGCGGGCGTGGCGGCCCGGGGCGAGCTGCTGGCGGAGTTCGGTCGCAAGGTCCGCTACTTCAATACGTTCGGCGGCAGTTCGATCGGGGTGGCCGCCGCCTCGGCGGTGCTGGACGTGATCGAGGACGAGGGGCTGATGGCGAACTCGCGTGCCGTCGGGGCCGCACTCCGGGGGGCCATCGCCGAGGCGAGCGCCGGGTATCCGGGCATCAGCGACATCCGGGGCGCCGGGCTGTACGTGGCCGTGGAACTCACCGATCCCGAGACCGGCGCGCCGGACGGGGCGGCCGCGCTGGAGCTGGTCAACCAGCTCCGGGAACGGCGGGTGCTGATCAGCGCGACGGGCGCGCACGGCAACATCTTGAAGATCCGGCCGCCGCTGCCGTTCGGTTACCGTCACGTCGATCAGTTCGCCGAGGCGCTGCGCGACTGCCTGATCAGCCCGGCCTTCCGTTCATAACGCGGGGAAGACGTCATGAGCCTCCCGCTGGACGGCATCACCGTGGTGACCGTCGAACAGGCCGTGGCCGCGCCGCTGGCGACCCGCAACCTCGCGGATCTCGGGGCTCGGGTGATCAAGGTGGAGCGAGTTGACGGAGGCGACTTCGCCCGTGACTACGACCACGTGGTCCACGGCACCGGCGCGCATTTCGTCTGGCTCAACCGCGGCAAGGAATCCATCGCCGTCGACCTCAAGACCCGGGAGGGATGCGCGGTCGTGCAGCGTCTGGCGGCGCGGGCCGACGTCTTCGTGCAGAACCTCGCGCCCGGGGCGGCCGAGCGGCTGGGGCTCGGGGCCGGGGAGCTGCGGTCGGGCCGGCCCGAGCTGGTCGCGGCCAGCCTGTCCGGGTTCGGGCGGGGCGGCCCGATGGAGCAGCGAAAGGCCTACGACATGCTCATCCAGGCCGAAGCCGGGCTCATCGCGATCACCGGCACGCCGCAGACCCCGGTCAAGACGGGCATCCCCACGGCCGACATCGCATCGGGCATGTACTGCTCGCAAGCGATCCTGGCCGCGCTGCTGCGCCGGTGGCGTACCGGAGAGGGGGCCACCATCGAGGTGTCCATGCTGGAGGCCACCGTCGAGTGGATGGGATACGCGCTCAACACGCAGCTGCACACGGGCCGCCAGCCGCCCAGGATGGGGCTGAGCCATAGCTCCATCGCGCCCTATGACGCCTTCCCGACCCGCGACGGGCAGATCCTGATCGGCGTGCAGAACGACAGCGGCTGGCGCACGCTGGTCACCGCGGTCCTGGGCGTTCCCGAAGCGGCGGAAGATCCCAGGTTCGCCACCAACGTCCAGCGAGTGCGGCACCGGCCCGAGTGTGACGCGCTCGTCGCGGCCCAGACGGCCAGGTGGTCCACCGCGGAACTGGACGCCCGGCTGGCCGCCGCCGGAATTCCCGCCGCGCAGGTCAAGCAGCTCGACCAGGTGGTTGAGCACCCGCAGTTGCTCGCGCGCGACCGCTGGCGGACGATCAGGACCGAGCACGCGACGGCCGAGGCGCTGCTCCCGCCCGCGACGTTCGCGGATGCCGAGGCGCCCATGGAGGCCGTCCCGGCCCTCGGGGAGCACACCCGCGCGCTGCTCATCGAGTCGGGCCTGGACGACGCCGCGGCCGACGATGCCATCCGCCGGGGCGTGGCCAGGCAAGCTTCAGGCTCAGCACCGGCGGGGTGACTCACCTGTGGTCGGCCGTATCGGCCAGGGCGAACGGGCCCCCCACCGGGGCGGACGCCGGGTTGCGGGGCCTGGTGCGGTGCAGGACGAGCGCAGCAGTGGCGCCGATGAGGATCAGCACGGCATGAATCCGGTGGCCACGCCGACGCTGTCGATGATGGCGGTGGCGATCAGGGGAGCGATCGCGGTGGCACCGGCGATGCCGGCCTCCCACAGGCCGAGGGCCTTGGCCAGATGGCGGAAGGCGCCGAGCAGGACCCAGGCCAGCACGGCGGTGCGGGCCAGGTGGCGCAGCGGCAGGCGGGCGATGACCAGCGCGCCGGACACCTCGGCGACGCCCGCGATGCCGATCAGCAGGCCGTACTGGCCGGCGTGGCCGCCGAGCTGGCGGCGACCAGCGCGATCACCCCGACGGTGAGGAAGCCGCTCGCGGCGGCCAGGGCCGGCACCAAGGTGGCGATGAGCACCAGCACGTCGGGCTCGCGGCGCAGCGCGGCCAGGCCGGCGCCCAGGTCTTCGCGCAGGCCGGGACGCACGGGTCCATCAACCGGGAGATCGCGGACCCGCTCTACATCTCCCCGCACACGGTCAACACCCATCTCCGCCACGTCTTCGAGAAGCTCAGGGTCAATTCGCGGGTTCAGCTGACCAGGCTGGCCCCGGACCGGTCCGCCGCGAACTCCCGTTAAGGACGCTTTAAGCCACGGTCCGTTCGGTAAAAAGGTATTAGCGGGCTAGGGCGGCGTCGAGCAGGACGGCGGCGGCGGTGCGGGCTACGGCGGCGGCCGCGGGGTCGTGGTCCATCCGCGCGGACGTCCCGCTGCCGTCGTAGAGCAGGTGCAGCTGGCGGGCCAGGGCGTCGGGCTCGGGCGCGCCGGCCTGGGCGGCCAGCTCGGTCAGCAGGTTGCGCACCCAGCGGCGGTAGCCCTCGGCGGCCTGCTCGGCCTGGTCGCCGGGATGGGATTCCGCGCTGGCCCGGGAGAACGCGCAGCCGCGGTAGTCCGGCTGGGCGAACAGCTCGCCCTGGCCCTCGAACACGGCCAGCAGGCGCTCGCGCGGGGTGTCGTAGCGGTTCACCGCGTTCATGATCCGCTCGGTGACGCTGGCGTGCCGGGTCTCCAGGTAGGCCCGGACCAGCTCCTCTTTGCTGCCGAAGGTGTTGTACAGAGAGGCTTTGGCCACGCCGGCCTGCTCGATGATGCGGTCGATGCCGACCGTGTGCACGCCTTCGTTGTAGAACAGCTCGTTGGCCGCGGCCAGCAGCCGCTCCCGGGCGGACGGACGTTCCTTGACGGTCATCACGGCCACCTTCCTAGACAGCCCTGTCTATCGTAAGCCGGGCGGGCCGGTTCTTCAGCACGCCGGCCAGGGCCGCCGCGGCCAGGGCGATCACCGCGGCGCCGTAGTAGCGGGTGGTGTCGACCAGGCCGCCGCCGTGCACCACGCCGAACCCGGCCAGCACGGCGGGCACGCCCAGCCCCAGGTAGGACACCACGTAGAGCAGCGAGACCAGGCCGGCCCGCTGGTGCGCAGCGGCCAGCGGGACCACGGTGCGGATACCGCCCTGGAAGCCGCTGCCGAACCCGACCCCGGCGATCGCCGAGCCGATGAAGAAGGCGGTCACCGATCCCACGCTGACCGCCGTGACGGTGACGGCCACGCCGATGATCAGGGCGCCGATGCCGACCAGCATCACCGTCCGGGCCGCGGCCCGGCGCAGCGCGATGGTCGCGACGACGGCCGAAGCGGCCAGCACGAACAGGCTCATGGCCCCCAGCACCACGTTGCCCGAGCCGGTCAGCGTGTGCACCAGCGCCGGGCCGAGCGCGCCGTACAGGCCGGCCAGCGCCCACACCGCGAACAGGACGGGCACCGCGGTCAGCACCGGGGCGCGCAACTCGCGCGGCAGGATGATCTCCGGGCGCAGGCTGGCCAGCGCGCCGGACGCCGGGGTGACCGTTTCGCGCATCGCGGCGATCGCGACCGCCTGCAGGGCGAGCACGCCGATCAGGGCCAGGTAGATGAAGTGGGTGGGGTCGGGCAGGAAGCGGACCGCCAGCGCGGACAAGATCGCGCCGGTCGCGCTGCCCATGCCCGGCGACACCGCGTTGGCGAACGTGCCGAGCTCGCGGTCCATGTCCAGCATGGCCGCGCCGATCGCGCCCAGGGCGGCGCCGGTGGACAGGCCCTGGACGATCCGGGCGGACAGCAGTTCCGGTACCCCGGTGGCAGTGGCGAAGATGACCAGCGAGCCCGCGTGCACGGCGAGCGCGGTCAGCAGCACCGGCCGGCGTCCCACGTGGTCCGACAGCTTGCCCAAGGTCAGCAGGGAGGCCAGCACGGCCAGCGCGTACACCCCGAACACGATCGTGGTGGTGATCGGCGTGAAGTGCCATTGGGCCTGGTAGATCGCGTACAGCGGGGTCGGGGCGGCGGAGGAGGCCAGCAGCGCCACGATCAGCGAGGCCAGCACGAAGACCGCCGGGCGGCCGCTCAGCCGGTAACCGCTGAGCCCAGGCCGCCGGGGCCGGCGCACAAACGGGTCGGGCGGCAGGGCGGTGGCGGTTTGTCGGGCCGGACGGCGTACCTGCTGGTGCATCGTCATCTGTGGTTTCCCACCCTCATTGAGTAGACAGGTCTGTATGAACTCGATAATAGACAGACCTGTCTACTCAGTCAAGGGCTATCCCCTGCCGGAGACCTCGGTGACGGCGGCGCCGGTCCGTTCGGCCATCGAGCGCTGCGCGGACGGCGGGATCATCCGGTCGTCGCCGGTGACCAGGTAGCAGCTGGGCTCGAGCCGCCAGGCGGCTTCGCTGATCGTGCCGCCGAGCGCGTTCACGCCCCAGGGGACCTGCGAATCGGCCATGAACGCGGCCTGGCCGCGGGCAGGTCGCCGGCGAACGAGGCGGGGAACTCGTCGCGGTCCAGGAACAGGAAGCCCTCCTGGGGCGCGCTGCCCGGACGGGCTCACCCAGGTGACCCGCGATACGGTCCCGATACCGCCGCGCCCCGCTCTTCCTCGGTCGCGCCGCCCCAGATGCCGTAGACCTGCCGGGTGCGCCGGGCGAAGGTCAGACATTCGCACCTGACCGGGCAGTCTGCACAGATCGCTTTCGCCGCGGTGATCTGGGCCAGGCTCCGGCCTGAATTCGAGATCGGGAAGAACAGTTCCGGATCGGCGGACCGGCAGGCGGCCGCTGATCGCCAATGTCCCCAGGTCAGCATGCGCAGCGTCCGGGTCCGCTCGTCAACTCCCGCGTCCACCAGTCCATCCCGCCGGCTGGCAAATGAGAAGGCGCTATTTCCTGTCGCGCCATAGGCGCTCGCTATCGTCTCGAGGCCCGCGGCAGCTGCCCGGTTCGGGCCGGGTGAGATCAAGCAGGTCCCAGGGCGGCCTCCACCTGCCTGAGCCGCTCGGCGATGGCGTCGGTTTCCGCGACCGATAGCCTGGGCACCTCACCCCACCTGGTGCCGCCCTCCGCGAGCGTGCCCGCCACGTGGAAATGCACGTGCGCGACGGCCTGATGGGCGGATATCCCGTTGTTCTGCCAGACCGCGATGCCCGGCCGTCGTTCCGCGGCGTCGACAATGCGGGCCGCGTGGCGGATCTCGCTCATCAGCGCCGCCGACTCATCGTCGTTCAGGCCCAGGATCGTCGGGCAGTGCCGGACCGGCACGACCAGCAGATGGGACATGCCTCGCTGTTCCCGCGTGACCAGGATGGCCGCGAGCTCACCGCGCCGCAGGATGGTGTACGGCTTCTGGCCCTGGAGGAACGCGCAGAACGGGCAGCTCTCGCCGGCCGGCAGGACGATGTTATTCACGCTCCTCATGATGTCGCGGACCTCGGCAGACATGATCCGGGGCCCGGGCACGGGATGCAGGACAGTCAAGGGGAGACAACCGTCACCGCGCGGCGTACCATCCGTCGATGGACCGGTCGAATCCGTCGCCCGCCGAGAGCGCGTCCGAGGTCTCTGGCAGCCACGTCGTCTGGTGCGCGTCGTCGTGGCAACGACGTCGCTGGGTGGTTCACCAGGAGCGGGTCAGGCGGGTCATATGGGAGCGGTGAGGCAGGTGAGATGCGACCGCCCCGGGCCTAGCTGACGCTGACTCCAGAAGGCAGCCACTCACCCCCGAGGAAACGAACCCATGGAACATAGGTGTCGCCAGGGCGGCAGCGCTGGAACATCGGTGTCGTTGCGGTTCCAGGCTGGGCGGTACTGTCGGGGCCTGAGGGGCGAATGGGCCCTGCGGGGTGCGCCCTGCGGACCTGGGCGGCGCCGCAATGCGATGACGGAACGTGGCGAATCGGTAGCTATGAGTCCACCTCGGTCTAAACTGGCGACATGCCGGACCCGTTTCCTTCCTTGCGAGCGCGTGCGATGCTGGCCGTGCTGCAAGGCAAGCTCGGGTATGAAATCGAACGGCAGAGAGGGTCCCATCGCCGCCTGGTTGCTGAGGGAAGGCCGCCGCTGACATACGCGTTTCATGACAGTGAGAGCTTGTCACCGGATGTAGTCCGAGACATCCTGATCAAGCAGGTCGGTCTAAGCCATGAAGCGCTGAAGGTGGTGAAGTGATGGGCGAGCAGATCCACATGATCATGAGACTGTCCGGCGACGGTAGCGTCTACGCCACGTCACCACAGGCTCCGGGCCTGGCCTACGGACGGCAGTCGCTGGCAGAGTGGCGTTCCGGCGTGCAGGACGTGCTTTCGTTTTACTTGAGCGACCAGGCCCCTTTGATGTGATCGAACTCACGAACGCCATTACGAGGTAGCGGGTCGCGAACTAGTCACTCGTCTAGCGATGGACGAGCACCGCGACCAGCGCCAGGCGGTGTATGAACGCATCAGCCAGGTCCTGCGGGTGCCCAGCCAGGCGGAGTCATTGGTCTCGGCCGTGACGAATACGGTCGGGGAGACTGTCTATGTGTGCGCCGTTCCATCCGACACACTGGGCTGGCTGGCCGCGCAGCTTGACGCTCCCGGTGACGCGGTCCTCGTGGCGCTAACCATCGCGGACCAGTTTCTTCTCACGCTGCCGATGGCAAAGGAGGAGGGAACACGCCCGGCGTGGTCCGTAGCGTCCTCGGCACCCGATAGCCGGCTATCGGAAATCATACGGAAGATCCCGGTTGTTACACCGCCGTCCGCAATACCCCTTGAAGTCGCATAGGACGAAGGTATCCAAGGCCGTCCGCCTAGAAATCCTGCCGTGGGGGGACGGGGGCGTCAGGCGGTGAGGTAAACGGCGGACAGGTCGTCGTCGGCGTGGCCGCCGGCGGCGGTGTCGCGCCAGCGCGGGAGCAGCGCGTCGGTCAGCGTGAGGCTGGCGCCGTTGGCCCGGGCGGCCTGGACGGCGAGTTCGGCGTCCTTGAGGGCGAGCCGCAGCGCGAACGCGGGGGTGAAGTCGCCGGCCTGCACGTCGGCTACACCATCGCCAAGTACGGGATGACGCTGTGCGCGCTGGGCTTCGCCGCCGAGTTCGCCGCGGACGGCATCGCCTCCAACGCGCTGTGGCCGCGCACGCTGATCGCCACCGCCGCGGTGCAGAACCTGCTCGGCGGCGAGGCGGCGATGGCCCGGGCCCGCAAGCCGGAGCTGTACGCCGACGCGGCCTACGCGTGCTGACCAAGCCCACCCGGGAGTGCACCGGGAACGCATTCCTGTGCCAGGACATGCTTTCTGCCGAGGGCGTGACCGACTTCGACCAGTACTCCTACCTCCCGGGCGCCGAGCCGGAGGCCGACCTGTTCGTCGACCACGCGTACGCTCGGTCACCGCGTCCCTCTTTTCTGGCTGGAGGGCCTTTGGTGATCGAGCGGCCGGCCGCGCTGGCGGCCCTGCCGGCGGGTTACGGCCCGCTGTTCGACCGGGCGGCGGCGGTGTTCGAGGCCGACGAGCGGGTTCGCGCGATGTGGCTGACCGGCGCGCTGGCCCGCGGCCAGGCCGACGCGGGGTCCGACCTGGACCTCGCGGTCGCGGTCGCCGACGACGGCTTCGACGGTTTCGCCGCGTCGTGGCCGGACTGGCTGGCGGCGATCACGCCGGTGCTCACCGCGCGGCCGCTCGCGGCGGGCAGCTTTCACGCGCTGACCCCGTCGTGCGAGCGCCTGGACGTCATCGCCGAGCCGGTCGGCAAGCTGCCGGCCACGGTCCTGACCAGGCGGCTGGTGGTCTTCGACCGGGACGGGCTGAATCTTCTGGTCCCGGCACCCGCCGACCCGCCGCCGGACCCCGCGGTGATCACGTACCTGATCGAGGAGACGCTGCGGCAGGCGGCCAACTTCCCGGTCGTGCTGGTCCGCGACGACTGGCTGCTCGGCGTGGTCGCGGTCCAGCAGGTGCAGATGTTCCTGTACCAGATGTTCGCCGAGTCGAACAAGCCCGCGCCGCCCACCGGCCCGAAGCAGTGGAGCTCCAAATTGACCGCGGCCCAGCGCCAGGTCCTGCTGGCCCTGCCGGTGCCCGCGCCGTCGCCGGACTCGGTGCGGGCGGCGCGCGACGCGACGTTCGCCGTGTTCTTCCGCGAGGCGCCGCCGATCGCCGCGCGGTGCGGCGTCCCCTGGCCGTCCCGGCTGGAGCAGGCCGTCCGGGATTACCTGCGGGCGCAGGGCTCGCCGCTTCCGGATGGGTCATAGAGTGTCGCTTGGCTTAGAGCATCGCCTTGGCCGCGACCAGGTTGCCCAGCGCGTTGCCCAGGCCCGCCGAGGAGTGCAGGTTGACCAGCGCCGGGCGCCCGGTGACTTGCGCGAAGGTATCGGCCATGGCGATGGCGGAGGCCTCCTGCAGGGCCAGGATGTAGCGGAAGTCATCGGGGAATTCGGCCAGGAAGGGCTCTTCGGTCGACCCGGGATTACCGAAGATGGTGGTCAGCCTGAGGTCGCGCAGCAGGTCGTAGGTCACGGTCCGGACGGTGGAATGGTCGGCCATGGCTCACTGTCTCCCGGACGGCGCGGCCGGCCATCGTCCCGGGCGGACGAATCCGTGGTCAACGTTTGTGCCCTTCTGGGGCGGTCCTGCGCGGCCATGTACTATGGGCTGTAGTAGTTTGCTGAGCTGAACGGGGCGCGACCGTGGCACGAGCGCGGGCGGTGGTGATCGGCGCGGGGATCGGCGGCCTGGCCGCCGCGGCGGGGCTGTGCGCGGCGGGCTGGGAGGTCACGGCCTGCGAGCGCGCGGCGTCGCTGGAGCCGGTCGGGGTGGCGCTGGCCCTGGCGCCCAACGGGCTGCGGGCGCTGGATGCGATCGGGGCCGGGGACGCGCTACGGGGGCTGGCCGTCCCGCAGGAGGTGGGCATCCGGCGCTGGGATGGCCGGTGGCTTATGCGCAGCACCACCGGCCGGATGATCTCGGACCGGTTCGGGGATCCGGTCATGCTGGTGACGCGGGCGGCGGTCATCGACGCGCTGGCGGCCCGGATTCCGGCCGGTGTGCTCCGCCTGGCCACCGCGGTGACGTCGGTCGAGCCCGGCTCCGGCTGCGGCTCCGGCTCCGGCTCCGGCTCCGGCTCCGGCGGGGCGACGGCGGCGGCGGCGCGGGTGTCTACCACGGCGGGCGACCTGGATGCTGATCTGGTGGTGGCGGCGGACGGGATCGGCTCTGCGGCCCGGTCGGCGCTGTTCCCGGACCATCCGGGGCTGCGCTACGCGGGGTTCACCACCTGGCGGCTGCTCACCGGTCCGGTGACCGGGCCGGTTCCGATGGCGGAGAGCTGGGGGCGGGGGACCGTCTTCGGCGTCATGCCGCTGGCGGACGGCCGGGTGTACTGCTACGCGGCCGCTCCCGCGGACCCCGGTGTGCGCGCACCCGACGAGCTGGCCGAGCTGGTCCGGTTGTTCGGCGGCTGGCACGAGCCGATCCCGGAACTGCTCGCGGCGGCCAGGCCGGGCGACGTGCTCCGCCACGACGTCGCCGAGCTGGCCGCGCCGCTGCCCGCTTTTCACCGCGGCCGGGTCGCGCTGCTGGGCGACGCCGCCCATCCGATGACGCCGAACCTCGGCCAGGGCGCGTGCCAGGCCCTCGAAGACGCCGTGGTCATCGCCCGGCTGGCGGCCGGGGCCGAGCCGGACGCGGTATCCGCGATGCTGGCCCGTTACACCGCTTTGCGGGTGGCGCGGACCACCGATGTGGTCCGCTGGTCCCGGCGGGCCGCGACCATGACCACCTGGACCTCGCCGTCCGCCGTGGCGTTCCGCAACACCGTGGCGCGGCTGACCGGAAGGCTCGCCCCGGGAGCCGCGCTGCGCGGCCTGGCCGCCATCTACGACTGGTCACCGCCTTCGGCTTCCGGGTGACGATCTGGGGATGGCTTGATCGTCATGTCGGTGCGGACGTCGCGATCGGCGCGACACTGGGATGGGAGGCAACGACGATGCGGTACGCACTGCTGATGAACTACCGGGAGCCGGCCGAGGGCGAGATCAGCCCGGAGGCGATCGCGGAGGCGATGAAGGCGTTCGACGCCTACGGGCGGGCGCTGGAGTCGGCCGGCGTGCTGCGGTCGGCCGACGTGCTCCAGCCCTCCGTCGCCACGACGACCGTGACCTGCCGGGACGGTGGCCTGCGGGTGCAGGACGGGCCGTTCGCCGAGACGAAGGAGGCGCTGGCCGGGGTGTTTATGCTCGACGTGCCCGACCTGGACGCGGCCATCGGCTGGGCCGAGAAGTGCCCGGGCGCCCAGTGGGGCGTGCTCGAGGTGCGGCCGGTCGCGACCAGCTTCGTCGACGGCGCGTGGATCCGCTGACGTCATTCGATGCGGCGGCGCGCTCGGCGCGCTCGGCCGGCTCGGCGCGCTCGGCCGGCTCGGCGCGCTCGGCGGGCTCGGCGGGCTCGGCGGGTGAGGCGGCGCGGTCGGCGGGGGTGGCGGCGCGGGACAGCTACGGGCGGCTGCTCGCCCTGCTGGCCGCCTCCAGCAGCGATCTGGCCGCGGCGGAGGACGCGCTGGCCGACGCGTTCGAGCGGGCCCTGCGGACCTGGCCGGCGCAGGGGGTGCCGGGCAGTCCCGACGCGTGGCTGCTGACCGTGGCCCGCAACCGGCTGCGCGATGAGTGGAAGTCCGCGCGGGTGCAGCGGTCGGTGTCCCTGGAGGCCGGCTACGACGCGCTGGCGCAGATCGACGACCTCGACGTCGACGCGATCCCGGACCGACGGCTGGAGCTGATGCTGGTGTGCGCGCACCCGGCCATCGACCGGACGGTGCGCACGCCGCTCATGCTCAACACGGTGCTGGGCTTCACCGCCGAGCAGGTCGGGCGGGCGTTCTCGGTGCCGACGTCGACGATGGCGCCGCGGCTGGTCCGGGCCAAGCAGCGGATCAAGGCGGCCGGCATCGCGTTCCGCATCCCGGACCGGACGGACCTGCCGGCCCGGATGGCCTCGGTCCTGGAGGCGGTCTACGGCGCATACGTCATCGACTGGGCGACCGGACCGCAGGACCGTCAGCTGCCCTCGGAGGCGCTGCACCTGGCCGAGGTGCTGGCCACCCTGGTACCGGGCGACCCGGAGGTCCGGGGGCTGGCGGCGCTGATCGAGCTCTCGGCGGCGCGCGCGCCGGCCCGGATGGACGCGGCCGGGCGGTTCGTGCCGCTCGCGTCGCAGGACCCCGCTTTGTGGGACGCGCGGCTGATCGGCCGGGCGCACGAGCACCTGCGGGCCGCACACGCGGCCGGCCAGCTGGGCCGGTTCCAGCTCGAGGCGGCGATCCAGGCCGTGCACTGCGCGCGGGACCGGGACGGCACCACGAACTGGCCGACGCTGCTCAGCCTGCACCGCATCCTGTACTCGATCGCGCCCTCGCTGGGCAGCGGGGTCGCGCTGGCCGCGGTCACCGCCGAGGTCGACGGGCCCGCGGCGGGACTGGCCGTGCTGGACGCGCTGCTGGCCGAGGCCGGCCCGCCCGCCCGCCTGTTCCAGCCGGCCAAGGCCACGCGGGCGCACCTGCTGGAGCGGCTCGGCCGGCCGGACGAGGCCGTCGCGGCCTATGACAGCGCGATCAGCCTGACCCACGACCTCGCCGAACGCCAGTACCTGGAGCAGCGCCGCGACCGCGTCCACCGGGCCTGATCTGACGGTGGTGCTCTTTTCAGTGAGCCACGCCTGCGACTTGAATCATCCAGTGCTGAGTATCCTGGCCAGATGACCGATGCAGCCCCGGGCGGCGCCGGCGAACCGCCGGTGAAGTGGCTGACCGCCGCTCAAGTGGACTCCTGGCTGTCGGTTGTGCGGATGATGACCTGGCTGCTCTGGTCGATCGATCAGCAGCTGCGCCACGACTCGGACCTGGCCATGGTGGAGTACCAGGTCCTGGCCATGCTGTCCGAAAGTCCCGACCGGAGCATGCGGATGAGCTCGCTGGCCGAGGTCACCAACGCGTCGCTGTCCCGGCTGTCGCACCTGGTCAAGCGGCTCGAGGGGCGAGGCCTGGTGCGCCGTGAGCCGGATCCGGCGGACGGGCGGTTCACCAACGCGATCCTGACCGACCGGGGCTTCCAGGTCCTGGCCGCCGCCGCCCCCGGTCACGTGGCCCACGTGCGATCGCTGGTCATCGACGTCCTGTCACCGGAGCAACTGCGGCGCACAGGCGTGGCCGCCGACCGGATCATGTCGCACATCGACACCTCCGGAATCAACTGAGCCGCACCGGGCGCCTGTGCCCGCAGGACCATCACCGGTCGCGGGTTCGTGACCGGCGGCCATTGGCCGGACGCGTCGTGCGGCCTACGCTCGGCTGATAATGACTGCCGACACCGAATCGATCAGGACCGCCGCGGCCGATGCCGCCGCCGCGCCCCTGGACCTGCTGCTGGCCGACGCGGCCACCGGCATGCTGCGCCGGGTGAACCCGGGCGGCTCCGGCCTGCGGCTGGCCGCCGCGCTGGCCGGCCGACCGCGCCTGGTCGCCGGGCGAAGCCGCCAGCTGCTCGGCGAACTGGGCCGCATCGCCGTCGGCCGTTCGCAGGTCGAGCCGTCCCGGCGCGACCGCCGGTTCGCCGACCCGGGATGGGCCGGTAACCCGCTGCTGCGCCGCACGCTGCAGGCCTACCTGGCCGCGGCGCAGACCGCGGAAGGCCTGGTGGCCGAGGCCGGGCTGGACGAGGCCGACTCCGAACGCGTCGGCTTCGTGCTGACCAACCTGATCGACGCGCTGGCCCCGAGCAACAACCCGCTGCTGAACCCGGCCGCGATCAAGGCCGCCATCGACTCCGGCGGCGGCAGCGCCGTGACCGGGTTCCGGCACTTCGTGGCCGACATGGCGGTGCCGCCCCGGGTGCCGTCCATGGTCGAGCCAGACGCCTTCCAGGTGGGCGTGGACCTGGCCGTGACCCCTGGATCGGTAATCCTGCGGACCCCGGTATTCGAGCTGATCCAGTACCGTCCGGTCACCGCGACGGTCCGCCAGGTCCCGCTGGTGATCGTTCCGCCGGTGATCAACAAGTTCTACGTCATGGACCTGGCGCCCGGCCGCAGCATGGTCGAGTACCTGGTCGGCCGGGGCCTGCAGGTGTTCATGATCTCCTGGCGCAACCCGGACGCCCGGTACGCGAAATGGGATCTGGACACCTACGGCGCGGCCATCCTGGAGGCCATGGACGCGGCGGCGCGGATCACCGGCAGCGAGCAGACCGTCCTGGCCGGGGCCTGCTCGGGCGGCATCATCGCCGCGATGGTGGGCGCGCACCTGGCGGCTACCGGCCAGCAGAACCGGATCGCCGCCTCGACCTTCATGGTCACCGTGCTGGACCAGGCGCACGCCGGCCTGGCCAGCGCGGTTATCGACGAGCGGACCGCGCGGGTGGCCGAGGCCGCGTCCCGGGCCCGGGGGTACCTGGACGGCCGGACGCTGGCCGAGGTGTTCGCCTGGCTGCGCCCGAACGACCTGATCTGGAACTACTGGGTCAACAACTACCTGCTCGGCCGCCCGCCGCCGCCGTTCGACATCTTGTTCTGGAACGCGGACACCACCCGGATGACCGCGGGCCTGCACCGCGACTTCCTCCAGCTGGCACGGCCAACGCGCTGGTCACGCCGGGCGCCGCGACCATGCTCGGGTCACCCGTGGACCTCGCCGCGGTCGACCGGGATACCTACCTGGTGGCCGGGATCACCGACCACATCTGCCCCTGGCAGAGCTGCTACCGGTCCACCCAGCTGCTGTCCGGACGGCAGCGGTTCGTGCTGTCCAGCAGCGGGCATGTCGCCGCGATGGTCAACCCGCCGGACAACGCCAAGGCCCGCTACCAGATCGCCAAGGACTGCCCGGAAAACCCCCAGGAGTGGCTGCGCCGGGCGGAGACCGGCCAGGGATCCTGGTGGCCGGACTACGCGGACTGGCTCGCCGAGCGGTGCGGCGAGGAGCGGGCCGCGCCCGCCGAACTCGGCGGTGGCGGGCTGGCGCCGACCAGCGAAGCACCGGGCACCTATGTTTACGATCGCTGACTCGTCCGGTCCCGGACCGGTCAACGACAACCGTCAGCTATCGGGCTTGGGCCGGATCATGCGAGGCAGGCTGCGGCGGGTCGGCCCGGCCGAGCGGATGCGGATCCTGACCGTCGGCGGCCGGGCCCTGCGCATCGCGGTGCGGGAGGGCACCGCGGGCCGGGTGCCGCTGCTGCTGTGCAACGGCATCGGGGTCAGCCTGGAACTGTTCCAGCCGTTCGTCGACGCGCTCGACCCCGGGCGGCCGGTCATCCGGTTCGACATGCCGGGCATCGGCGGCTCGCCGGCCCCGGTCGTCCCCTACCACCTGACCACGCTGCCGTCACTGCTGGGCGGCCTGCTCGATGAGCTCGGCTACGAGCAGGCCGATGTCCTGGGCATCTCCTGGGGCGGCGGGCTCGCGCAGCAGTTCGCGCTGAGCCGGCCCGGCCGGGTGCGCCGCCTGGTACTGGTGGCGACCGCGCCGGGCGCGCTCATGGTGCCGGGACACCCGCGCGTCCTGCTGCGCATGCTCACGCCGCGACGCCACCGGGACCCGGGCTACGCGGCCCGCATCGCGGGCGAACTGTACGGCGGCACCGCCCGCCAGGACCCGATCGTGGCCCGTGACCTGCTGCACGCCACCACCCGGCTGGGGCCGGCCCGGGGCTACTACTACCAGCTGCTCTCGATCCTCGGCTGGACTAGCCTGCCGCGGCTGCCGAGACTGCGGCCGCCCACGCTGATCCTGGCCGGTGACGACGACCCGATCATCCCGGTGGTCAACGCCCGGCTCATGCACCTGCTGATACCGCGTAGCAAGCTGCACGTCTACCAGGGCGGCCACCTCGAGCTGGCCGCCGATCCCGGACGCCTGGCCGCCACGGTCGAGGCGTTTCTCGACGCCGACCTCACCGCGGAGGCCAGCCAGCCATGAAGGGCCAGCCATGACCCAGGTCGCCAGCGAGCATCTCGGCGAATCCCTCGGCACGGACTTCTTCTCGGTCCGCGAGCCGTTCACCGACGAGCAGTGGTCGCACTTCATCACCGTCCGGCGGTTCGTCGACGAGGAGGTCGTACCGGTCGTCGGCCCCTACTGGGAACGGGCCGAGATCTGCTGGCCGCTGATCCGGCGGCTGCCCGAACTCGGCATCGTCGGCGAGGACATCAAGGGCTACGAGTGCGCCGGGATGAGCCCGATGGCGTGCGGGCTGGTCACGATGGAACTGCACCGCGGCGACGGCAGCCTGGGCGTGTTCCTCGGCGTGCACGCGGGCCTGGCCATGAACTCGATCGCGATGTGCGGCTCGGAGGAGCAGAAGGCCGCTAGCTGCCCGACCTGGCCCGGATGGACAAGCTGGGCGCCTTCGCGCTGACCGAGCCGACGCACGGCTCGGACTCGGTTGCGCTGGAGACCTCGGCCCGCCGGGACGGAGACAGCTGGGTGCTGACCGGCCGCAAGCGCTGGATCGGCCTGGGCAGCATGGCCGACCTGGTCGTCGTCTGGGCCCGCAACACCGAGGACGGTCAGGTCAACGGATTCGTCGTGGAGAAGGGCACGCCGGGCTACCAGGCGCAGGTCATCGAGGGGAAGATCTCGCTGCGCTCGGTGTGGCAGGCTGAGATCACGCTCGACCAGGTGCGGGTGCCGGCCGAGAACCGGCTGGCCGAGGCGCGCTCGTTCAAGGACACCACCCGGGTGCTGGCCACCACCCGGAGCACCTGCGCCTGGGCGGCGCTAGGCCACGCCACCGCCGCCTACGACGTCGCCCTGCGGTACGCCATGGAACGCCGGCAGTTCGGCGAGTCGCTGGCCAGCTTCCAGATCATCCAGCAGCGCCTGGTCGGCATGCTGGCCGACCTGACCGCCATGCAGCTGTACTGCCTGCAAATCGGCCGCCTGGCCGAGGCCGGCTGAGTCCCACCGTGGCCGGGCTGGCCAAGATGCACAACACCCGCAAGGCCCGCGCGATCACCGCCGAGGCCCGCGACATGCTGGGCGGCAACGGCATCCTGCGCGACTACCAGGTCATGCGGCACATGGTCGACATGGAGGCGATCCACACCTTCGAGGGCACCGAGACCATGCAGACCCTGATCGTCGGCCGCGCCATCACCGGCATCGGCGCGTTCACCTAAGTGGGTGACCCGTTAATTCGTCGGGGGTCCCGTTGCCGGGTTCGTGTCCGAGACCGGCGAGGTGGACGGTGCAGGCGGTGTCGAGCTTCTTGGGGGTTCCCACTGGCGACCCGTTGAGCAGGACGGCGTCCTCGTAGCGTCCCCGGGCGGCGGAGTAGATCGCGAACCCGAAGGAATGGGCTGAGCCGCCATAACGCAGCCGGCACAGCGGGATCTGCTCGCCGCCGGGGAGGATCCCGGTGACGTAGGCGAACCCGGCCCGGCTGGTGACCTGGACCCGGTGGAGCTGGGGCCAGTGCTTTTCCGCGTGGTCGAGGAGCCGCAAGGCGACCGAGCCGCGGGTGGACTCCGGGATCGCGGCCATGTGCCTCATTGTGCCGCGCGCCGGCTCTGGCGGTGGGTACGAGCACCGCGCGGGAAGCGGATTGCACCGGTGTGATCCGGTTCGGGAGCCCGTTATGCCGCTGTCTGCTGAGCCCATCACCTTGACTGCCGCCGAGCGCAAGGCCCTGAAGAAACGCGTCCGCGGGGCCACGACTCCCAGGCGGGACCGGCTGCGGGCGCAGGTCGTGCTGGCCGCGGCAGATCAGCGCGGAGATGCGGGCGGCGGTGGTCGCGCTGGCCTGCCAGCTGCCGGCCGCCACCGAGGTGCCGCTGCCGCGGTGGACCGGCCCGGAACTCAAGCGCGACTGGAGGCCTGGTCCGGGCCGGGGAGCCGGTGTCGGTCACGTCGCTGCTGCGGATCCTCGCGGAGAACCCGGTCAAGCCTAGGCAGTTCTCCTTCTCCATCATCCAGAAGAAAGTCGTTTCGCCCAACGATTTCCCCAGCCTGGAGAAGCTATCCGAAACCCTGCTCGCGTTCGTGGACCGCGATAACCAGACCGCGGAGCGTTCCACTGGAAATACACTGCCGATGACCTCAGGAACCTGCTCTACCGCCTGAGCGAACACGACAAGCAAGACACCAGCCGGCAAACCGACTTTGCGGAGGCCGCTTAACACCCCCCACGAACTTACGGGTCGCCCACTAAGTAGAGCGCGACGACTTGCGTTGCGGCCGCCGACGACGGCAGGCAGGCGTGGCCTCGCTGCGGAACACGGGCACGGCGACGCCGGAGCCCAAGGCGACGGCAAGCATCATCCCGCCAGTCATGCCGAGCGCGGACCAGCCGCAAAGGAAGCCGGTGGCCACCACGGCGGTGATGATGGCCAGCTTGCGGGCCAGTTGGCCTGCGCCGGCTGTGTCGTTTATGTTCATTTCGTTGGCGTGTCCGGCTCAGGTGCAGGTCATCACAGGACCCGTCGGCCGCTGGGTGACCGAGCGCGAGTTGGCGCGCCAAGCGGGGACCGGCGATGACGCGAGCTCGGCGCGGACCAGGCGGTGCCGTGCGGCGCCCGGGGTGAGCTCGTAGATCGCGGCGAACGCGGCCATGACGATGATGCCCCATGTGATGGCACGCAGCCGCTCGTCGGCGTCGCGCTGGCCGATCGAGCGCCACGTGCCTGGACCGAGCGCGGCAGCGCCGCCAAGGATGTTCAGCCCGGCCCAGACGATGTTGGCCGCCGGCGGCGAGTTCGTCCCGCCCAGCGGGGTCATGCAGCGCTTCCCGGCCAGCCCCATGATCGTGTGCGGGATGGCGTTGAGCAGCAGCGCACCAGCCAGGACGTCGCGAGTGCGCAGGGTCCTCACCTCCGTAAATGATGTGTGTACATTTACCTTGAGAGGCAGGATATATGGACGGCGTACATACAGCAAGGCTTTCCCGGCGGCGCGGTGCCCCGCCGGCCGGGCAGCGACTGACCCGCGACACCGTGATCACCCAGGCCACGCAGCTGATCGCCCGGGACGGACTCGCCGCCTTCAGCCTGCGCGGCCTGGCCGATGCCCTGGGGGTCTCCCCCAACGCCCTGTATAACCACGTCAGCAACCGCGAAGACCTGCTCGACGCGGTCACCGACCGGTTCGTGGCGAGCATCAGGCTTCCGGCCGGCCAGCAGCCCTGGCCCGACTGGGTGCACGCCGTGGCCGCCGGGCTGCGATCACAGCTGATCGAGCACCCCGGGCTCACCGAGCTGATGCTGACCCGCGCCGCATCGACGGCGACCGGGCCCAAGATGCTTGCCCGGTTCCTCGACCGGCTGGTCTCGGCAGGTCTGGACCGGGCCGTGGCGCACGTAGCCTGGCACGCCGTGTTCACCGTCGCCGTCGGGTCGGTCTTGCAGGAACAAGCCCGCAACGCCGACCGCGAGCCGACCTTCGAGGCCGTCTTGGAGGTCACCATGACCGGGCTGATAGCCGCAGCCCGGCAACATCCGTCGCCGCGTGCGATCGCCCTGCTCAACGGACACATGCCGGCACACGACCGAGACACCACCGCCGACCGCCCCCGGTGAGTCGCCGCGCCACGCCCGACGAACTTACGGGGCCACCCATTAAGTCGGCGCTAGCGCCTGATGCCGTGGGCGCGAAGCCGGCTGGCGGCTCGCCGGATGTCCGCGGCGGCGAGTGGGCGGCGCTCGGACTCAGCGGATCGGCATGGCCGGCTGAGTTGATGGCTGAGGTGTCGATGTGCGACATGATGCGGTCGGCGGCCTGGCCGAGGCGGCGCAGTTGCTCCGGCGACAGGACGTCGATGACCAGCGATCGCACGTGGGCCACGTGACCGGGGGCGGCGGCGGCGAGGGTCTGGAAGCCCAGGTCGGTCAGGATGGCGTTGGTGAACCGCCCGTCTTCGGCGTCCGGCTCGCGGCGCACCAGGCCGCGCCCCTCGAGGCGCTGGATCAGGTGCGACAGCCGGGACAGCGACGCGTTGGTCAAGCTGGCCAGCGAGCTCATCCGCATGGTGTGCTCGGGGCTGCCGGACAGCCTGGCCAGGACCTGGTACTCTACCATGGCCAGGTCCGAGTCGCGCCGCAGCTGGTGGTCGATGGACCAGGGCAGCCAGATCACCAGCCGGATCAGGGAGATCCAGGACTGCAATTCCGCGGGCGTCAGCCACTTCACCGGCGGCTCCGGCGCCAGACCGGCGCCTGAGATCACCTGGACCTCACTCATGGGCGGGACTCCTTCGGCCGTACAGAGCCGCGACGACTTGCAGGTTCAATTTTTTTCGTATCACGAACTTACCATGTAAGAGCGTTTTTCTGCTGCCAACTGCGGTCGATTACTTGACTGTTCAAGTTGAGTAGGTTTAGGGTTTCACTTGAACGAACAAGTTAACGCGGCGGGATCGCCAAGATCCTGTGACGACCTTTCACCTGGCTGACGGCCAGGCCGG
Organism: uncultured Actinomycetes bacterium; assembly: GCA_963787645.1. Classification (GTDB taxonomy): domain Bacteria; phylum Actinomycetota; class Actinomycetes; order Streptosporangiales; family Streptosporangiaceae; genus Palsa-504. The sequence goes on from CAWBDS010000011.1 coordinate 1,236,777, forward strand.
GGCCTGTCGATCACACGGTAAAGGAGCAGGACCATGCCCATCTCGGACAGCACGGTAGCCATCATCGGCACCGGTAACATCGGCGGCACGCTCGCGGCGGACTTCGCGGCCGGCGGCCAGGACTTCCTGCTGGCCAGCCGCGACGCCGACGCCACCCGGAAGATCGCGGCCGACCTCGGCGGCCACGCCGAAGCAGTGAGCGTCGACGAGGCGGTCGACCGGGCCGACGTGCTCGTGATCGCCGTCTGGCTCGACTCCTTCAAGGAGCTCATCGATCAGTACGGCGAGCGGCTGGCCGGCAAGGTGATCGTCGATCCGACCAACCCGGTCGGACCGGACGGCTCCGGCGGCTACCAGAAGGTCATCGGCGCGCAGGAGTCCTCGGGCCAGATCCTGGCCGGACGGCTGCCGGCCGGAACGCCCCTGGTCAAGGCGTTCGGCACGCTGTCGGCCCCCACGCTGGCCGCGGTCGCGCGGCAGGAACCCGAGCGCGCGGTGCTGTTCTACGCCGCCGACGACACTGGCGCGGGCGACCTGGTAGCCGGCTTGATCCGCACGGCCGGCTACGAGCCGGTCCGCGTCGGCGCCCTGGACCAGGCCGTCCGCATCGAGATGTTCGGCGACCTGCACGAGTACGGCGCCCTGGGCCACGCCGTGACCAGGTCCGAAGCGCTCAAGGCGATCTGATCGGGCCGATCACCGGTATCTGGTGATGACCGTTCACCATGCCGGCCGTCAGCCTGAGACGGTGCTGACCGCCGACGTCCCGACCGAGCGGTGGCCCGGCGTCATGGCCGACGTCGCGGCGGCGGTGAGCCGCCGGGCCGCCGCGGTACGCGAGGACGTCTACCACGTGATCCTGCGGGAGATCCCGGAGCTGCGCGACGACAAGCCGCTGCTGGCCCTGCTCGCGTCGAGCGTGGACAGCAACGTCGACACCTGCCTGCAGATCATCCAGCACCGGATCGACCTGACCGCGGTGGCCGCGCCGGCCGCGCTGTCTCGGGGATACTGCCTAGCGAGAATGATAACGATTCTCAATTTCACTCGCAACACAGTCGAGCCGCGAGTTAGGCTGCCGGGCGTGCTCAGCCGACTACGCAATGAAAGGCGCTAGCCATGTCTTTGACCGTTCCCGCCGACCTGCTCGATCAGGCCCGCCACGGTGACGTCGACGACGCCGCGTTCACCGCCTGCATCCAGGCCTCGTTGCCCTACGCCTGGCAGCTCATCAGCGACCTGACCGGGCAGCTGCACGCCACCGGCGCCGACCGCGCCGACAACCAGGTGCCGCCGCCGGACGAGGCCGCCCGCGGCCAGCTGCTGCGGATGATGGCCAGCGACGCCATGCGCGCCGCCGCCGAACGGCACTTCGGCGTCCGGCTCGCCTTCCAGAACTGCCACCGCGCCGCGGTGTTCCGCCCGGACGCAGCCGCGGCCCGGGCCGAGTTCACCACCGCCCGCGCCCAGCTGCTCAACCAGAGCCCCGAGCTGACCAACTGCTGACCGTCAGGAGTCCGGGGGCCGCCGCGCCTTGAGGACCGCGCTCACCGGAAGCCTGACGATATGCGCCAGTTCCTCCGGCACGCGGATCAGCGCGCGCAGCAGGACGGGCAGGCCCATGATGTCGCCCCGCGCCGCCGCGGTCAGCAGGTCCCGCAGGTCAGGGCGGCCCGGCCGGTGCGGTTCGGTGAGTTCCACGCGGGCGGTGACCACCGGGCCGCGCGATTCGGTCTGCACCTGGCCGAGGCCCGGCAGGAGCCCGAGCATGGTCCGGTTCTCGGCCAGGACTTCGGCGGTGAAGTACTCGATCCCGGCCTCCGCGGCGCGCTCGCTCAGCCGGGCCAGCAGCGCGGAGCCGAGCCCGCGGCCCTGCCAGGCATCGACCACGGTCACCCCGACCTCGGCGGTGTCGGGCTGGTCCGCCAGCCGGATGAACCGGCACTCCCCGACGATCTGCGCGGACAGCAGCGGCACGGCGACCAGCGCCTCGTGGTCGGTGTGATCGACCTGCACCGCCGCCTGGAGGGTGGCCTCGGGCAGCCGCGGCATGACGGTGAAGAACCGCCGGTAGCGGGACTGCTCGCCCAGGTTCTCGTAGGCCCGGACCAGGGCGGCCCCGTCATCGGGCCGGACCGGCCGGATCCGCACCACGTCACCGGAACGCAGCGTGACAAGCTGCGGCTGACTGGCCGCGGTCATGGCCGGCCCCTCTCTGCACCGTGTGCCGCCGGGTACCGGTCCACACCCTACCCAGGCCCCGCCCGGGGGCGGCGGGACGGGTGGTCCGGGGCACGCACCACGGTCCGTTCGGAAAAATATGTGTAAGACTCCGCAGGTGGACGTGAATGGTCCGGCGGTCGCCGAGCTGATCGCGGGCGTGGCGGCGACGGTGAGCCACCGGGCCGGCGCGGTGTCCGAGAACGTCTACGAGGTGATCCTGCGGGAGACCCGGAGCTGCACGACGACCAGGCGGTGCTGGCCCTGCTCACCTCGAGCGTGCACAGCAACGTGGGCACCTGCCTGCAGATCATGCAGCATCAGATCGACCTGAGCGCGGTGCGGGCGCCGGCCGCGTCGCTGGAGTACGCGCGCCGGCGGGCGCAGCGCGGCACGCCGCTGACCGCGCTGCTGCGCGCTTACCGGCTGGGCCACACCTGCTTTTCCGACTGGGTGCTCAAGGAGCTGGCCCGGCAGACCGACGACGCCCAGCTGCTGACCGCCGCCACGCTCGGCATGTCCCAGATCGTGGCCGGGTATGTCGACCAGACCTCTGAGGAGATCGTCGCGGCCTACACCCGCGAACGGGAGAACTGGCTGCGCAACCGCAGCGCCGCGCGGGCCGGCCGGATCCGCGACCTGCTGTCGGGCCGGCGGGTCAACGTGGGCGCGACCGAGGCCACCCTGGGTTACCGGCTGCGCCAGTACCACCTGGGCGTGGTCTGCTGGGCTGCCGAGGCCACGGCGACGGCGGACAACATCACCCGGCTGGAGCAGGCGATCAGCCACATCGCGGGGAAGGCGGCCTGCGCCGGGGAGCCGCTGTTCGTGCCCCGCGACGAAGCCAGCGCGTGGGCCTGGCTGCCGCTGGGCATCCGGGACACGTTCGACGCCGCCGAGGCCAGCACGGCCGGGGTGGACAGCGGGATCCACTTCGCGTTCGGCGACCCGGCGCGCGGGACGGCCGGGTTCCGGCTCAGCCATCAGCAGGCCATCGCCGCCCAGGCGGTCGCGCTGGCCGCCGAGCCGCCGCCGGTCCAGGTGGTGGCGTTCGGCGAGGTGGCGCCGGTGGCGATGATGCTCGCGTCGCCCGAGCTGCTGCGCGCCTGGGTGTCCGGCACGCTGGGCGGCCTGGCCACCGACGACGAGCCGCACGCCCGGCTGCGCGATACGCTGCTGGTCTTCCTGCGGCTCGGCGGCAGCTACAATGCGACCGCCGAACAGCTGATGGTGCACAAGAACACCGTCCAGTACCGGATCCGCCGGGCCGAGGAGAGCCTCGGACGGCCAGTGGGCGAGAACCCGCATGATCTGGAGCTCGCGCTGCGCGTCAGCCACTGGCTGGGCTCGTCGGTGCTGCAGCCGGCCCGGGAGCGGCCCGGCGCCGCGCTATGACCGGGCTTCGGCGATCCGGGTGGCGGCGCGAACATCAGGAATCGCGTGTTCATGCGATGCCCGGGAGCGGGATGTCTTCCCGCGGCCTGCCGGGCACTTCTCGCGGGCCGGGCTGCGGACCGGACCACAGGGACAGATGGGCCGGCTGCAGGGCCTGATCCACGGCGGCGGCCAGGTCGGCGCGGATGGTGTCCAGATCGGTGGCGTCCTGCAGCCGGGCCGCGAATGCGGTGATGACCAGCTCCGCGTTGTACCGGGACCGGTTGAACCGGCGGTCCACGACCCGCTGCACCCGGCTGCGCAGCGGGTGGAACAGGGCCGCGGCGACCAGTGTGGACGCGGCCACCGCGACCGGGGATTGCGCGCGGAACACCTGGGTGGCCAGCAGTACCAGCCCGGCGTACAGCCCGACCAGCAGTCCGGTGACGATTGCGTAGGACACGGTGCGGGAGATCAGCCGGTCGATGTCGTACAGGCGGTACTTCAGCACCGCTACTGCGCAGGCCAGCGGAATGCCCGCGACCGGAGTGAGGATCAGCAAGTACTACAACAGGTCGGCGGCCCAGGTATCGGCGCCGTGGGTGATCGCATCGCACACGCCGGTCCCCGCGAGCCAGCACAGGGTGAGCAAGCCGACCCAGGCCAGCCAGGCCAGCTGCTTGCGGCGTTCGATGGTGGCGCCGCGCCGCCGCGCGAACACCGACGCCGCCGAGGCCACCATGGCGATCAGGATCAGGCCGTAAGCCACGGTGAGCAGGCCGCTGAACCAGCCGTGCCGCGGGAAGATCCCCACCGGATTGGGGAAGCTGCGGCCGGTGCGATCCAGCACGTCAGTCAGCCCGGCGCTGATCCGGCCCGCCTGCATCTGACCCGCGACCGAGCCGGCCGTGGCGGCCAGGATCACCCACGGCACCGGCCGCCAGCGACGCGACGGCAGCCGTCCGTCCGGGAACAGCAAGATCAGGAACAGCAGCAGGAACAGGGCCAGCTCGATCATGACCACGGAGAACCAGCCGGCCAGCGGCGCGCCGGGCAGGGACCCGGGGGCCGTGACGAGCCCGTACATCGTGTACTGCTCGGTCAGCAGTTCCGCGGCCACCAGCAGCCCGATCACACTTAGCAGCCAGCCGATCGGGTTTTGCGCCAGCCGCCTGGTGATGAGCCAGCCCGCACCCGCGTACAGCACGGCAGCGCTGCCCAGGACGGTCTCGAAGCCGAGCCACCGCGCCATCACGCGACCGTTCAGCCCCAGCAGAGCGAGCGCCGCCGCGAGCACCAGCGGCGTCAATTCGCTCAGTGACCGGGACATCACGCGCACCCGCCCGCCTTACGAAGGCAGCGTTCCGGGACCGTTACGGACTCTGGTCCGCCGGCCGGCGTGCACGAGACTGGGCAGATGCCATACTCCGCGCTTTCGCACCTCGACTGCTCGCGCTGCTCGGCCCGGTATGACGCGGACCAGGTCCAGGGCACCTGTTCCTGCGGGGCTCCGCTGCTGGCCCGGTACGACCTGGAGCAGGTGGCCGGCCAGGTGTCGCCGCGGGAGATCGCGGGCCGGCCGCCGGACCTGTGGCGGTACCACGAGCTACTGCCGGTCCGCCACGCGTCCAACGTGGTGAGCCTCGGCGAGGGGATGACGCCGCTGGTGCCGGTGCCGCGGATCGGCCGGGAGCTCGGCGTGCCGGGTCTGCTGATGAAGGACGAGGGGCTGCTGCCCACCGGGACGTTCAAGGCCCGCGGCGCCGCGGTCGGGGTGTCGCGGGCCGCCGAGCTGGGCGTGGCGGGGATCGCCATGCCGACCAACGGCAATGCCGGGGCGGCCTGGGCCTTGTATGCGGCGCGGGCCGGGATGCGCAGCCTGATCGTGATGCCGGCCGGGGCTCCGCCGGTCACCCAGGCCGAATGCGCCGCGGCCGGCGCCGAGCTGCACCTGGTCGACGGCACGATCGCGGACGCGGGCGCGATGGTCACCGAGGTTCTGGCCGAGCGCCCCGGTTACCAGAACACCGCAACACTCAAGGAGCCGTACCGCATCGAGGGCAAGAAGACGATGGGCCTGGAGATCGCCGAGCAGCTCGGCTGGCGGATGCCCGGCGTAATCGTGTACCCCACCGGGGGCGGCGTCGGCATCATCGGCATCCACAAGGCCCTGCACGAACTGCTCGAGCTCGGCTGGGTGTCCGGTGACCTGCCCCGGCTGGTGGCCGTCCAGGCCGAGGGCTGCGCGCCGATCGTGACCGCGTTCCAGGCCGGCGCCGCGGTCAGCGAGCCGTGGCCGGAGCCGAAGACGGTGGCGTTCGGCCTCACGGTTCCCAAGGCCCTGGGCGACTTCCTCGTCCTGAACGCGCTCTACGCCACCGGCGGGACCGCGGTGGCGGTGAGCGATGAAGCGCTGCTCGCCGAGCAGCGCGTGGTGACCCGGCTGGAGGGCAGCCTCATCTGCCCGGAGGGCGCGGCGTGCTTCGCCGCCGTCCGGCAGCTGCGGGCCTCGGGCTGGCTGTCGGAGACCGATGAGGTGGTCGTGCTCAACACCGGGACGGGGCTGATCTACCCGCAGACCCTGGCCGCCGAGGCGCCATTGCTACCGTGATCGAACCCGATTCCGCCTCGCTGCGTGGCGGTGGTGGACGAGGTGGCCGCCCGGTTCGGCCGGATCGACGTGCTGGTCAACAACGCGGGCCGCACCCAGGTCGGCGCCCTGGAGGAGACCGCCGAGCGCGAGCTGCGCGACCTGTTCGACCTGCACTTCTTCGGGCCCGCGACGCTGATCCGGGCGGCGCTGCCGCACATGCGCCGGGCCGGGCGCGGCGCGGTGGTGCAGATGTCCAGCGTGGGCGGGCAGGTCACCGGGCCGGGCTTCGGCGCCTACTGCGCCACGAAGTTCGCGCTGGAGGGCCTCACCCAGACGCTGAGCCAGGAGGTCGCCTTCGGGGTCACGTTCCTGATCGTGGAACCGGGGCGTTCCGGACCGGGCTGTTCAATCCGGGCGCGGCCTACGTGTCGGCGCCCGGCCGGAATACGCGGCCACCGTGGGACCGATCCGGGACTACCTGCGCAGCGGGGACGGCACCCAGCCCGGCGACCCGGCCAAGGCGGCCCAGGCCATCCTGACCGCGCTCGACGCGCCGGATCCGCCGCTGCGGCTGGTCCTCGGCGGCGACGCCACCGACCGGATCCGCGACCGCCTGGGATCCCTCACCGCCGAGCTGAGCCGATGGGAGGCGGTCGGCCCCGACACCGACCTCGGCTCCTGATCCGCCTCCCGGCTGGGTCCCCGAGCCTCGCGACTGGCAAGTCGTAGCGACACCGGTGGAGCATCGGTGTCGCTACGGCTGCGGCCCGCGGGCAAGCCGGGTGGCATTGCGGAGGTCTGCGGGACGGGTGGGACTTGCGGGACACGGCGGGTCACCGGTCAAGGATGGCGCGCCAGCCGCCGGGCAGGATGGTCTGGCCGACTTCGATCAGGTGACCGTCGGGGTCGCGGATGTAGCAGCGGATCTCGGTCCGGTGCTGTTTCGGCGGCGTGAGGAACTCCGCGCCGCGGGATTTCCAGTCGGCGTAGGCCGCTTCGATGTCCGAGACCCTGAGGTTCAGGAAGGCGCTGGTCCGGTCTGGATCGGGCGGTGTCTCGAGGATGACCGCGGGTTTGTCGTCGGTCGGGCCGCCGCCGGTGTTGATGATGATCCAGCTGTTGGCGAGCGCGACGTACGACGGCTCGCCCGCCAGGACGGTCCTGCCTCCGAGCACCTCGGTGTAGAAGCGCCGGGACCGTTCGACGTCGGCGACGACGATGAAGTGGGTGACGGCGATCTCGCAGGCGGGCGGGGTGCTCATAGCCGGTCATCTCCTCGTGGGTTCGCTGGCCACGTCAGGGGATCTAGGGGGCCGGCCAGGGTGTCCCCCCGGGGTGCTTCCGAACCGTCCCGAGCGTGACGATGATGGTCATAAGGCTGCCACGTGTGAGGAGAGAACGCGCCATGACCAACACGAACGACGAGGCACCTAAGCTCCTGGACCTGCCCATCGGGCTGGACGCCACGGGGATGCGGAAGGAGTTCGACAGCCTGGGCACGGTCGAGGTGCCAGCCGACCATTACTGGGGCGCGCAGACCCAGCGCAGCCTGCAGCATTTCAATATCGGCCACGACAAGATGCCGGCCGAGGTGTACCACGCCTACGGATACGTCAAGAAGGCCGCCGCGGTGGTCAACACCGTGGCCGGGCGGCTGCCGGCCTGGAAGGGCGCGCTGATCGAGCGGGTCTGCGACGAGGTGACGAGCGGAAAGCTGGACGCGGAGTTCCCGCTGTACGTGTGGCAGACCGGCTCGGGCACGCAGTCCAACATGAACGTTAACGAGGTCATCTCCAACCGGTGCATCCAGCTGGTCGGCGGCACGCTGGGCGCCCAGGAGCCGATCCATCCGAACGACCACGTCAACATGGCCCAGTCCTCCAATGACACGTTCCCCACCGCGATGCACATCGCCGCGTACACGATGGCCACCCGCAAGACCATCCCGGCGCTGACGCGGCTGCGGGACGCCATCGACGCCAAGGCCAAGCAGTGGGCGGACGTGGTCAAGATCGGCCGGACCCACCTGGAGGACGCGGTGCCGCTGACCGTCGGCCAGGAATGGTCGGGGTACGCCGGGGCGCTGGACGACGCGATCGCCGAGGTCGAGCACGCCACCAGCGGCCTGCTCGCGCTGGCCATGGGCGGCACCGCAGTCGGGACCGGGCTGAACGCCCCACCCGGGTTCGGCGAGCAGGTCGCGGAGCAGCTCGCCACCATGACCGGCTTCCCGTTCGTGACCGCGCCGAACAAGTTCACCGCGCAGGCCACGCTGGACCGGATGGTCCGCGCGCACGCGGGCCTCAAGGCGGCCGCCGTCACGCTGTTCAAGATCGCCAACGACCTGCGCTGGCTGGGCTCCGGACCGCGCACCGGGCTCGGCGAGCTGCTGTTCCCGGCCAACGAGCCCGGCAGCTCGATCATGCCGGGCAAGATCAACCCGACCCAGGCCGAGGCCATGCTGATGGTCGCGATCCAGGTCATCGCCTCGGACGTGGCGGTGACCATGGGCGGGAACGAGGGCAACTTCGAGCTCAACGCGTTCCGCCCGATCCTGATCGACAACTACCTGCACTCGGCGCTGATCATGGCCGACATGTGCGACCACTTCCGCGAGTACATGGTCGAGGGCACCAAGCTCAACGAGGCCAAGCTCAAGGACAACATCGACCGGTCGGTGATGATGGTCACCGCACTGTCGCCGATCATCGGGTACGACCAGGCCGCGGCCATCTCGTACTACGCGATCGACCACGACCTGACCTTGAAGGAGGCGGCGCTGGCCAAGGGCGTGTCCGAGGAGCTGTACGACAAGGTGGTCATCCCCATCGCGCTGACCCGCCCGGGCGAGCCTTCGGCGCCGGAACGCTCCTGACATGCAGACCCTGAAGGGCGAGCAGGCCAGCGGCTCCGAGATGCTGGTCGGCAAGGCGGCGCTCGTCGCCTCGGTCGGCGGGACGCGGGGCTACGCGGACTGGACCAACCCCGATCACCGGCTGCGGCGGCTGCTGGCCGAGTTCATCGGGATGGCCGGGCTGACCTTCGTGCTGTCCGGCGGCGCGGCCATCTTGGCCCGGTACGGCGGGCGCGGCCTGCAGCCCTGGCAGGTCGTGCTGGTGCTGTCGCTGGTCTCGGCGCTGTGGCTGGTGGTCGCGGTGTACTTCCTGGGCGACATCTCGGCCCACTTCAACCTGGCCACCACGTTGGCCTTCGCGCTGCGCAAGGACATGGGCTGGGTGATGGCCGGCGTCTACTGGGTGGTCCAGTTCACCGCCGCCATCTGCGGGTCGCTGCTGGCCCGGGGGTTCTTCGGCCCGGCCGGGCACCTGGCCGCCACCATGCCCAAGCCGGGCCAGTCCTGGCAGGCGACCGGGTTCGAGACCGTCATCACCTTCGGCCTGGTGCTGATGATCTTGAACCTGGCCAACGGGCCCAAGCTCAACGGGCCGTTCGTCCCGCTGGCCGTGGGGGCCTACATCATGGGCTGGGGCACGATGGGGGGCCGTTCGAGGGGGCCTCGATGAACCCGGCCCGCAGCTTCGGGCCCGACGTGGCCATCGGCAACCTGTCCACTTGGTGGGTGTACCTGATCGGGCCGGTCGCCGGCGCGGTCATCGCGGTGGGGGTCGCCTACGTGCTGCGCGGGCCGGCCAAGGCCGAGGAGGCCGGCGCCGCCCAGGGCACCCCGCTGGACCGCACCGCCTGACCGGACCGGATCAGCGGACCGGATCGGCGGGCCGGATCGGCGGCCCGGCGGGGCCGTCGGCGGCGCTGGCGGGACTGGTCAGGCCTGGGTCTCGGCGACTTCCTGGCCGAACTCGGCCCGGACCCAGGCCACGATGTCGGTGGTGGGCGCGCCCGGGGTGAAGATCCTGGCCACCCCCATCCGGTAGAGCTCCTCGATGTCCTCCTCGGGGATGATGCCGCCGCCGAACACCACGATGTCGGACGCGCCGCGTTCGGCAAGCAGGTCGATGACCCGGCGGAACAGCGTCATGTGCGCACCGGACAAGATGGACAGGCCGACCGCGTCCACGTCTTCCTGGATCGCGGCGGCCACGATCTGCTCGGGGGTCTGATGCAGCCCGGTGTAGATGACCTCTACTCCGGCGTCACGCAGCGCCCGGGCCACGACCTTAGCCCCGCGGTCATGGCCATCGAGCCCGACCTTGGCCACGATGACCCGGATCTTGTCCATGCCACCAGCCTAGTCGACGCAGGGAATGCCGTTCTTGGCGGTGACCGCGCCGGCCCCCGGGGCGGTGGACGAGGCCGACGCCGACGCCGACGCCGAGGAGGTGGACGTGGACGGCGACGGCGACGGCGACGGCGACGCGGAGTTCGTGCTGGTGCTGGCCGCGCCGCCGGGCACGGTAGCGTCCGCGCCGAGCAGGACCTGGACGTGACCGGCCGCGATCGTCGAGCTGGCCGTGGCGGTCACGCCGAACAGCGACGCGATCTTGGTCGCGCTGGCCTCGGTACCCGTGCCGTACAGGACCTGGGTGGTGGCGAGCGCGCCGGTGTTGCCGACCTGGCCCGCCGTGAAGCCGTCCTTGACCAGGGCCGTCGAGACCTGGCCGGCCAGGCCCTGGGTGTTGCCGCCGTTGAGGACGTCCACCGTGACCTGGCTGTCGCCCACGATGGCGGCCGATGTGGGCGACGCCGAGGCTGAGGCCGAGGACTTGGGCACCGGGTAGAACGTCTGCTGGATGATCTGCTGGATCTGCGGCACGTCGATCTGGTTGGCGTCCTGGCCGTCGATGGTGATGGGCGCCACCTCCGGCAGGGTGCGGAAGGTGACGTTGCCCAGGCTGAGCCCGTTCATCTGGCCGATGAACTCGAGCAGGTTCCAGCCCTGGTCGGTGATCAGGTAATGACTGGCCACCGACAGCAGGGCGTTCAGCTTGGTCAGGTCGTCGAGCACGCCGTCGTCGCGCAGTTCCTTGGTGACCGAGTCGATGACCGCCTGCTGGCGCTTGGTGCGGTCGAAGTCGCCGTTGGTCAGGCCGTGCCGCTGACGGACGAAGGCCAGCGCCTGCTTGGCGTTCAGGTGCTGGTAGCCGGCCCGCTTGGCGGAGAAGCCGGAATACGGGTCGTACGGGACCGCGTGGGTGAGGCACACCTCCACGCCGCCGACCACCTTGGCCAGCTCGTAGAACCCGTCCAGGTTGAGCTCGGCGAAGTGGTCGATGTGCACGCCGGTCAGCGACTCCACCGTGGCCACCTCGGCCGCCCGGCCCGCCTCGTTACCCGCGTAGGCGAGCGCGTCCTGGGTGATGGTGGGGTCCTGCGCCTTGGCCTGGTTCTCCGCGGCCGCCAGGGCCAGGCCGTAGGCCTGGTCGATCTTGCCCTGGGTCTGCCCGTCGTAGGCGGTGGGGAAGGTGACCCAGTCATCGCGCGGGATGGAGAAGCCGACCGCCTTCCCGCCGTTGGCGAAAATATGGATCAAGATGAGCGTATTGGTGTCGTTGCCGCCGCAGCCGGCCGCGACCTCGGCCGCGTTGCAGGCGTGCAGGGCCTTGAGGACGTCGGGCGGCAAGATGTTGCCGTTCCAGTCGGTCCGGCTTTCCAGGCCCATCAGCAGGATGTTCTGCGCCCCGACGGACGGGCCGCTGACGATCGCGTGCGAACCCCCGATGGCATCCACGTTCTTGACCACGAAGTACGAGAAGCCGCTGATGGCGAGCACGAGCGCGGCGGCGATGCAGCTCAGTGCGTACCCGGCCTTGCCGGCGGCACCCCACAGGGGCGGCCGCGACCCTGACCTCACCATCTCGTTCTTCCTCCGGAATACCGGGGGTGGTTGGTTACCGTCCGACGAAGCCTACCTTCACGGCCCCGTTACCAACGCGCAACGACTAACATCCAAAGCACATATGAGCGACCCACGACGGCGCGATGCGCGCCCGAGCAGGCCATACGGCGGCGAGCCTGGAGGCAGGACGCCACGCCGGGAGCCGCGCCGGGGCGACACGACGTCACGGCGGGCGGCGGGCGGCGGCCGGAAGGGCACCGGGCCTGCGGCCTCCTCCAGGCTGCGCCGCGGTCGGCCTGACCGCGGCTCCGCCGGCTGGAGCGGGCGGCTGAGCCGGATCTGGGAAGGTTCGCTGCGCGGCAGCCTCGGGATCTGCGTCATCGTCGGCAGCGCCCTGATCGGCACCATCGCCACCATCGTGACCCGGGCCCAGCCGGGTACCGTGCTGGGTCTGTTCGTGCTGGCCGGCACGGTGGCCGCGGCGCTGACCGTCCAGCCCAGGACCGGGCGGCTGATCTTCCCGGTGCCGGCCCTGTGCTATCTGCTCGGCGCGCTGGCGTCCGGGGTGGTCTACGACCACTCGGCGGACAAGACCGAGATCGCGGTGGGCGCGACGCAGTGGATCGCCAACGGGTTCTTCGTGATGGTGCTGAGTACCCTGCTGGCCATCGCGCTGACCACGGTGCGCTGGTTCCTGTGGCGCCGCGACCAGCGGGCCCCGAGGCCGCCGGGCTGGTCGGGCCCGGAACCGTCGCGGTACGGCGGCGGCTTGGACGGCCGCTCCGACGGCCGGCCAGAACCGCGTCCGCGGCGCGCTGGGCCGACCGCTACCGGGCCGACCGCTACCGGGCCGACCGCTACCGGGCCTATCGGTACCGGGCCTATCGGTACCGGGCCGACCGCTACCGGGCCGATCGGTACGGGACCGACCGCTACCGGGCCGATCGGGAGCGGGCCGGGGACGCAGCCGGTCAAGCGTCAGCCGGGACAGACCGGACCGCAGGGGACCGGCGGCCGGGGTCCGCGTCCAGAGCCGCGACCGGGTTCTGGACCCTACAACTTCTCCAGCGGGGCGTAGCGCAGCACCAGGTGCTTGACCCCGTAGTCGGCCCCGAAGTCGATCTTGGCCTCGGCCTGGTCGCCGTAGCCATCGGTGGACACCACGGTGCCGAGCCCGAACTTGTCGTGCGTGACCAGATCACCGGTGGACAGCGTCGGCACCGGACGGTTCCCCGGTGACCGGGTGCCCGGCCTGCTGGCCATCCGCTCCTGCGCGGGGGTGATGGCCGAGGCGGCCGCGCTCTGGTCGCGACGCCACTCGATCAGCCCCGCCGGGATCTCGGCCAGGAACCGGGACCGGTCGTGGAACGAGGGACGGCCGTACCAGTTCCGGCGGACGGCCCAGGTCAGGTACAGGCGCTGCATGGCCCGGGTGATGCCGACGTAGGCCAGCCGGCGTTCCTCCTCCAGCTCCTTCTTGTTGGTCAGCGACCGCTGGTGCGGGAACACCTCTTCTTCCAGGCCGGTCAGGAACACCACCGGGAACTCCAGGCCCTTGGCCGTGTGCAGGGTCATCATCGTGACCATGCCGCCGTGCTCCTCGCCCTCCGGGATCTCGTCCGCGTCGGCGACCAGCGACACCCGCTCCAGGAAGTCGGCCAGCGTGCCGTCGTCGCGGGACCCGTCGAACTCGCGGGCCACCGAGACCAGTTCCTCCAGGTTCTCCACCCGGCTGGCGTCCTGCAGGTCCGAGGAGTTCTCCAGCGCCTCGATGTACCCGGTGCGGTCCAAGATGGCCTCGGCCAGGTCGGCGACCGGACCGTTCTCGGCCAGTTCGCGCAGCCCGGCGATGAGCGTGTTGAAGCCGGCGATCGCGGCGGCCGACCGGGCGGCCAGGCCCGGCACGTCGGCCGGCCGGGCCAGCGCCTGGGCGAAGGTGATGCGCTCCCGCTGGGCGAAGGCGGCCACGTACTCCTCGGCCCGGTCTCCGATCCCGCGCTTGGGGGTATTCAGCACCCGGCGCAGCGACACCTCGTCCGCCGGGTTGGCAATCAGCCGCAGGTAGGCGAGCAGGTCGCGGACCTCGCGGCGCTCGTAGAACCGGACCCCGCCGACCACCCGGTAGGGCAGGCCGACCCGGATGAACACTTCCTCGAACACCCGGGACTGCGCGTTGGTCCGGTAGAACACCGCCACCTGGCCGGGGGTGGCCTGGCCGGCGTCGGAGAGCCGGTCCACCTCCTCGGCCACGAACGCGGCCTCGTCGTGCTCGTTGTCGGCCACATAGCCGGTGATCGGCGGGCCGGCCCCCGCGTCCGACCAGAGGTTCTTGGGCTTGCGGCCCTGGTTCTTCTCCACCACGGCGTTGGCCGCGGCCAGGATGTTCTGGGTGGAGCGGTAGTTCTGCTCCAGCAGGATGACCTCGGCGTCCGGATAGTCCTGCTCGAACTCCACGATGTTGCGGATGGTGGCGCCGCGAAAGGCGTAGATGGACTGGTCCGCGTCGCCGACCACGCATAGCTCGGGAGGCGGGAGGGGATCCTCGGTGCCGTCACCTTGGTCCGTTCGGCCGGAAAAAAGAGGTGCACGGCCGGAGACAAGTTCGCGGACGAGGATGTACTGGGCGTGGTTGGTGTCCTGGTATTCGTCCACGAGCACGTGCCGGAACCGGCGGCGGTACTCGGCGGCGACCTCGGGCAGGGCCTGGAACAGGTTGACCGTGACCATGATCAGGTCGTCGAAGTCCATCGCGCCCGCCGCGACCAGGCGGCGCTGGTACTCGGCGTAGGCCTCGGCCAGGGCTTTGTCCCGGGCGGTCTGGGCCTGGCCGGCGAACGTCTCGTAGTCGATCAGCTCGTTCTTCAGGTTGGACACCTGGGCGGCCATCATCTTGGGCGGGAACTGCTTGGGGTCGAGCTCGAGCTCGCGGCAGGTCAGCGCCATCAGCCGCTGGGAGTCGGCCTGGTCGTAGATGGAGAACGAGGACGGGTAGCCGAACCGCTTGGCCTCCCGGCGCAAGATCCGCACGCAGGCCGAGTGGAAGGTCATCACCCACATGGACCGGGCCCGCGGGCCGACCAGAGCGGCCACCCGGGCCGCCATCTCCCCGGCCGCCTTGTTGGTGAAGGTGATGGCCAGGATCTCGTGCGGTGCCACGTCCCGCGCGGCCAGCAGGTAGGCGATCCGGTGGGTGAGCACGCGAGTCTTGCCCGAGCCCGCGCCGGCCACGATCAGCAGCGGGCTGCCCTCGTGCACGACGGCAGCACGCTGCTGCGGATTGAGTCCGTCGAGGAGGGCGTCTATCGCGAGGGCGGCCACCTCCATAGGGTAGGCGCTCGCACCGACAAACGCGGGCTGGCCGGGGAACGCCAGCGGAGCGCCGGCGAGAGCGCCAGCGAGAGCGCCAGCCCCCTCGTCACCATCCGTAACTTAGGGCATCGACCAGCGAATACGCCCTCACCGGGACCGCCGCGTCACGCAGGAGCACATAGGCGGAGATATCTCTCTTCGCCTCCGAGCCATGCCTGTTATGGGCTATTCTGGCCGTCTTGACCGTAGTTGGCCGCGACCGGGGGGTCCTCGCAGGCCAGCGCCTCTGCAACGCGGGAGTGGCATGGGATCGCGTGGCCGGTCCATCCGGCTCCGAATCTACTTCCTGGTGGCGATACCCCTGGTCGCCCTGGTCGGGCTGCTCGCCTACGTGGCGGGTACCACGATCAACAGCGCCATCAGCGTGGACCGGGCGCCGAACCTGGTCAACGCGACCGCGATACCGGCCGCGCAGTTCGGCACGTTCCTGGAAGCCGAGCGCACCGCCGCGGTGATCTACCTGTTCCAGCCGACCACGGCCAACCTGAACGCTTACACCGCGGCCACCGCGGCGACCGACCGGGCCGAGCCGAACTTCATCTCCGCCATGCATTCCGAGGGCACCACCGGCTCTGAGAACTCCGAAGGGGCCAAGACGGTCAGCAGCCTGGTCAGCGGCTTGAGTCAGCTGCCGACGCTGCGCAACGCGGTCAAGGCGCGAGCCCTCAGTCCGCTGGACGCGCTGGGCGCCTACAGCCAGGGCATCACGACCCAGTTCAAGCTGTTCCTGATCCAGACCGAGAGCGTGACCGCCAACTCCCAGCAGATCCAGGCGGTCGGGCTGATCGCCACCGTCCAGGCCCGGGAGCAGCTCTCCCAGGAGGACGCGCTGCTGTCCGGGATGCTGGCCACCAATCGGATCTCGACGAAGAACCGCATCGCGTTCGCCGACCTGGCCGCGACCAGGGCGGCCGACGTCGCCTACGCGAACTACATCCTGAGCCCGGGCAATCTGACCCTGTACAACGCCAAGCTGGCCGGCTCCGCCACCATGCAGCAGAGCCTGACCAGCATCGAGCAGGCCATCGCGGCCAGCACGCCGGCCACCAGGCTGCCGGTCACCCAGGCCCAGTGGAACCAGCTGGCCGGCACGCTGCTCAAAGATGAGTACAACGGCGGCGTCGCGGTCGCGGACTCCATCCTGGCCGTCGATCACCAGATCAGCCACTCGGCCTGGGTCAGGGTCGCCGTCACCAGCGGCATCGCCCTGCTCGGACTGCTGATCACGCTGCTGGTCACCACGCTGGTCGCGCGGGGCATCATCCGCCGCCTGCGCGGGCTGGAGACGTCCGCCCGTACCCTGGCCGAGGACCAGCTGCCGGACGTGATCGCCCGGCTGCGGCGCGGCGAAGACGTGGACATGGCCGCCGAAGCGCCGCCGCTGCGAACCGGCGGCGACGAGATCGGCCGGGTCGGGCAGGCCTTCGAGCTGGTCCGGCAGACCGCCGTCCGGTCCGCGGTGGAGGAATCCAAGCTGCGGCAGGGCCTCAACGACGTGTTCCGCAGCCTGGCCCGGCGCAGCCAGTCGCTGCTGCACCGCCAGCTGACCCTGCTCGACCAGATGGAACGGCGAGCCACCGACCCCGAGGCGCTGGACGACCTGTTCCGCCTGGACCACCTGACCACGCGTATGCGCCGGCATGCCGAGGGCCTGGTCATCCTGGCCGGCGCGCCGCCCGGCCGGGCCTGGAGCAACCCGGTGCGGATGGTGGACGTGATGCGCGGCGCCATCGCCGAGGTCGAGGACTACGCACGGGTCTCGGTGGCCACCCGGAGCCAAGCCGCGCTGGCCGGCTCGGCGGTGGCCGACGTCATCCACCTGCTGGCCGAGCTGATCGAGAACGCCACCACGCTGTCGCCGCCGTACACCTCGGTCCGGGTGGCCGGGGACACGGTGGCCAACGGGTTCGTCATCGAGGTCGAGGACCGCGGGCTGGGCATGAGCGCGCAGCGGCTGGCCGAGCTCAACGAGCGGCTGGCCAGCCCGCCGGAGTTCAACCCGTCCGATAGCGAGCAGCTGGGGTTGTTCGTCGTCAGCCAACTGGCGAAGCGGCACGGGATCCGGGTCACGCTCAAGGCGTCCCCCTACGGGGGTACGGCCGCCATCGTGCTCATCCCGCGGCACCTGGTGGTCACCGAGGAGGCATTCCGGGCCGGGCTGCCCGGCGAGCCGACCGCGATCGGCGCCGGTTCGTTCGATTCCGCTTCGTTCGATTCCGCTTCGTTCGACCATGCATTGTCCGACGCTGCTTTGTCGGGCCCTGCTTTGTCGGGCCCTGCTTTGCCGGGCCGGGCCGGGGCGGGGACCAACGGGAACTATGCGCCGCAGGAGATGACCGGGCTAGCAGGCCCGCGCGACCTGCCCGAGCTCGGCGGCCGGGCGCTGCCCGAGATCCCGGGGGTCCGGATCGCCGGGCCGTTGCGGCGGACGCTGGGCGGGGTGCCGGAGGGCACCGGGCGCGGCGCGCACCACGCGGCGCCGCGCGAGCCGGCGGCAGGAGCCGAGCCGGCGGCGGGAGCTGGGCCGGCGGCGGGAGCTGGGCCGACGGCGGGAGCTGGGCCGACGGCGGGAGCTGGGCTGGCGAACGGGACGGCCGAGGGGCCGAACGGGACCGGCGGATACTCGGATTTCGACGTGTTCACGCCGCGGCGGCACGACCCGGTGGCCGGTGACGGGCCGGAGGGGCCGGAGGGGCCGGAGCGGTCAGACGGGCTGGCGGGTGCTGCGGATGCCTCGGTGTACGTCAGTTCGCCGCCGTTCCCGGGCACCGGGCCGTACCCGGTGGCGGGTGCCCCGCCGTACGCGGACCAGCCGTCGCCGTTCCCGGGATGGAGCGGACGCAGCGTGGCCGGGGGTTCGGTCCCGCCCGCGGCCGGGCCGGCGGGCGCGGGAGCCGGGACCACGGCGGCGCCCGGTGTCGCCCGCGAGACCGGGGCCACGGCGGGACTAGGTGGCGGCGGCCGGGCGGGTGGCGGCCCGGCGGGGCCGGGTGTGTCTCCTGGGCCGAGCACGCCGAGTATCCCGATGACGCCGGTGGCCGCACCGCGGCCCGCGCGGGCGTCGGGTCCGCCGTGGGAGCAGACCGGGTCGCAGCGGGCCGTCGCCGGCGACGACGGGCCGGGCGGCCCGCCAGGCGGCAATGACGACCCGAAGGGACTACCGCGGCGGGTCAGGCAGGCCAGCATCGCGCCGCAGCTACGGGACAACCCGCCACGCCGCCGGAGCTCGGCGGCCGGGACTCCGGTCGCCGGTCCAGCCACTGGTGCGGCCGGGGGCCCGGCCAGCGGGCCGACGCCAGCCGAGATCCGCCAAACCATGTCCGCGCTGCAGCGGGGCTGGCAAGAGGGACGTTCGCAGCGGATAACCGGCCCGGGCGACTCGCCGTTCGAGTCTGGAGGCCAAGGTTCCGCGCCCGACGACGACCGGGGGCCGGGCACCGACGAGGGACGGGGAGAAACCAATGGAACCTGACGCCGGGACGTCGACCCGGACCGGCCAGCTTGACTGGCTGCTTGACGACCTGGTGCGCCGGGTCGCGTCCATCACCAAGGCCGTCATCTTGTCGCAGGACGGGATGGCGCTCGGCGCCTCGGACACGCTCGAGCGCGACGACGCCGAACACCTGGCCGCGCTCGCGGCCGGCTTCCAGTCGCTGGCCCGCGGGGCCGGGCAGCACTTCGGCGGCGGCGCGGCCCGGCAGACCATCATCGAGATGGAATCGGGCTTCCTGCTGGTGACCGCGGCCGGGAGCGGGACGTGCCTGGCGGTGGTCACCGGGCCGGGCGCCGACCTGGGCCTGGTCGCCTACGAGATGGCCATCTTGGTCAAGCGGGCCGGCGAGCACATCCGCGTGAATACCCGCGCGGCCGCGCTGCGCGGCTGGGCCTAAGAGACGTCATGCCGTCCAACGATGAGCGGTGGCTGGACGCCGAGGCGGGACCGGTGGTCCGGCCCTATGCCCTGACCCAGGGCCGGACGCGGCACACCGGCGAGTCGTTCAACCTGGTCGCCACCGTGGCGGCTACCCGCGCGTTCGCCGACCCGGCCGCGCTAGCCCCCGAGCACATCAGCGTGCTTCACCTAGCCCGGATCCCGACGACGGTCGCGGATATCGCCTCTGACGTCGACCTCCCGCTGGGGGTCGTCCGGATCATCCTGGCCGACCTGCGCGAACTGGGCCTGGTCGTGATCAGCCACCCGGTCGTGATGGCGGAACGGATCGACAGGCACACCCTGAGGGAGGTGCTCAATGGACTACGGGGTCTCTGATCCCAGCGGGAGCCGGCAGTACCGCGCCATCAAGATCCTCTTGGCTGGCGGGTTCGGAGTGGGCAAGACCACGCTGGTCGGCGCGGTGAGCGAGATCAGGCCGCTGCGCACCGAAGAGCCGCTGACCGGGGGCAGCCTGCGCACGGACAGCACGGCGGGCGTGGAGGGCAAGACCACCACGACGGTCGCCATGGACTTCGGGCGGATCAGCCTGCGCAGCGACCTGGTGCTGTACCTGTTCGGCACGCCCGGGCAGCAGCGGTTCTGGTTCATGTGGGACGAGCTGGCCATCGGCACGCTGGGCGCGGTGGTCCTGGCCGACACCCGGCGGCTCGCGGACAGCTTCCCGGCCATCGACTACTTCGAGCGCCGGCAGATACCGTTCATCGTCGCCCTGAACTGCTTCGAGGGCGCCCGCCGGTACGACACCGAAGACGTCCGGGTGGCCCTGGACCTGGATCCCGACCTGCCCATCATCTTGTGCGACGCGCGCAGCAAGGATTCGGCCAAGGAAGTGCTGATCACCCTGGTCGAGCACGTCCTGGTGACCGCGTCGGAGGAGCCGCTGTCCGGGATCGCGTGAGGCCGCCCGGCTAGCGGCCGTTAGAGCGGCAGGGCCTCGGGTCTCAGGGGTGGCGCAGGACGGCCCAGACCGCCTTGCCGTGCCCGGCGATCGGGCTCCAGCCCCAGACGTGACTGAGCGCGCCGACGATCTGCAGGCCGCGTCCGCTCTCGCCGCCCCAGTCGGGCTGCCGGGGCATCGGCGTCTCGTTCCCGGGATCGACCACCGCCAGCATGACCTCGCCCGCGCGCCGGAGCATGCACAGCCGGAGCACGGCGCCCGGATTGGGATGCGTCAGGCCGGCCCGGGTGCCGTGCAGGACGGCATTGACCACGAGCTCATCGACGATCATTTCCGCGTCGTCGGCCAGCGCCTCCAGGCCCCAGCAGGTCAGCAGCTCACGGACGAAATGCCGGGCGGTCCTGGCCTCTTCGGGCCGGGCGCTCAGGGCACGCGTAGTCACCGCGGGGGTCTCCCACCACGCGGACGGCACCGGCAGCAGTCGCGGCATGCCGTCCGAGACCGGTGGCCAGGGGATGCCTACTTCCTCGTCGTCATCCCCGCTACCGGTAGCGACACTGAGATGCGCCAACGCAACAGCTTCCTGCATGTCGTAGGACAGAACCCTCGCTCATCACGATGTTAACCGCGTGCTTAGAGACATGCTGCCTGATAATATGTGCAAATGCAAGACCAAATGCACGTTCATTCGCTCTGTGCACAGGTCTCCGTATAGCCGCACGGGGGTCCACCAGACAGTTGAAACGTATTCAGACACTTACTCACCACTTGCTTACTCTGGGTTACAGCGAGTGAATTCGGCGGGTAGGTATGCGTTGAACCTGTCGGAAGGGGATAAGGATGGCCACGATGTACAACGGCATGACGGCCAGCGAACTCGGCGAGGTTCACTGGCAGAAGAGCCAGCACAGTAATCCCAACGGCGCCTGCGTGGAACTGGCCGCGCTGCCGAACGGCGAGATCGCCATGCGGAACTCGCGGTTCCCGGTAGGCCCGGTCCTGCTCTACACTCAGGCGGAGATCACCGCATTCCTGGCCGGTGCCAAGGACGGCGAATTTGACCACATATTGCACGAAGCGCAGCAGCTTACGCGCCCGTAGCACAGCTACCGGCCGGCTTGCGGCGACACCTCAATAACGACCGACCGACGTGACCCTCAGGACCTGCGGGAACACGGAGAGATCAGGACTTCTGTTGAATTGTCACAGAAGCCCCTTCCACAGGCATGAGCAGACATGGGAGACTGGTCCACACCCCGCCAGGCTCAGAGCGTAACGATGCGAGGAGCGCCGATGGTCTCATCCGAAGACTCGGCCTGGGACGTCCCGCCCAGCATTTTCGGCACTCGTACCGGCGGACCGACCGTCCAGCGCCTCGTGCTCGGCGGTCAGCTGCACCGGCTGCGCGAGTCACGCGGCATCAGCGCGGAGCAGGCGGCGGAGGCGATCCGGGGCTCCCACTCCAAGATCAGCCGGATGGAACACGGCCGGGTCGGCTTCAAGGAGCGGGACGTGAGCGACCTGCTGACGCTCTACGGGGTGACCGACAGCGAAGAGCGCGCCGCCCTGCTGAACCTGGCCCGCGAGGCCAACACCCCCGGCTGGTGGCACGCCTACTCCGACGCCATGCCGTCCTGGCTGGAGCCGTACGTAGGCCTGGAGGCGGCCGCCTCCGTACTGCGGACCTACGAAGTCCAGTTCGTCCCGGGCCTGCTGCAGACCGAGGAGTACGCGCGGGCGCTGATCCGGCTGGGTTCGGCGGTCAGCGAGGACGACATCGACCGCCGGGCCGAGCTGCGGGTCAGCCGCCAGGAGGTACTGAGCGGGCCTAACCCGCCGCAGCTGTGGGCCGTGGTGGACGAGGGCGCACTGCGCCGTCCGGTAGGCGGCCGCGAGGTGGCCCGGACGCAGCTCCAGCACCTGATCAAGATGGCCGAGCACCCCGCGGTGACGCTGCAGATCCTGCCGTTCACGGCAGGTCCGCACGCGGCCATGGGCGGGCCGTTCACCATCTTGCGGTTCGCCGAGCCGGACCTGCACGACGTGGTGTACATCGAGCAGCTGACCAGTGCGCTGTACCTGGACAAGCCGTCCGAGGTCGACAGCTACCTCGAGGTCATGGAGCAGCTCTGCCTGCAGGCCGAGCCCGCGGGCAACACGGTCAAGATGCTCAACCAGATCCTGGCTGACATCTCCTAGCCCGTTTCGATAACCCGGAAGGACTCGGCCAGGCGGCCTTCGGGCAGGCCGCCCAGGGCCGCCGCGCGAGCCAGCCGCTCGCGGATGCGCTCCTCCAGGTCGTCCATCTGACCAGTCTGGCTTTCGTGCGCGCGCAGCGCGGCGATCTTCCGGCCGAAGGTCGCGGTCACGTCCACGAAATGGTCGGGTGACTGCGGGCCGGCGATCCAGACCTCGCGGACCTTCCACGGCGCTAGGCCCTCGACCTCGCGCAGTTCGGGAAAGGCGAACGGGTTGCGGGCGTCCGGGTAGACGGCATCCAAAGCCGCCGACCCGACGGCCCGGTGGTCGGGATGGCTGACGCCCATCCGGACGTAATCCCGCTCGGGGCTGGGGCAGGCCACGCGGTCCGGGCGGACCTGCCTGATCACCCGGGCCAGATCCCGGCGCAGGTCCAGGGTGGCCTCGACCTGGCCGTCCGGGTAGCCGAGAAAGCGCACGTCGTGCACGCCCACGGCCTTGGCCGCGGCGGTCTGCTCGGCCCGGCGCAGCGCGGGCATCTGGGCCCGCGGGAAGTCCTCGTCAAAACCGCCCGCGTCGCCGTCGGTCACCACGCAGTAGATGACCTCGATACCAGCCTCGGTCCACCGGGCGACGGTACCCGCCGCGGCGAAGTCGACGTCGTCGGGATGCGCGGTAATGGTCAGGATCCGGGTGACTTCTGCGTCATCGAGCACACCCGTCATTTTAGTTACGCCGAACGGGCCGTGGTGCGTGCTGCGTGCGGTGGGCTCGTGCGTCCCTGCGGCGAGCTGAGCTGAACGCTAGGGCGGGCCCGGGAGGCCTACTCGTCGGGGACCAGGGTCGGGGTGGAGCGGGTGAGGGTCTGCTTCTTGAAGAACGCCGGGGCGGTCACCCGCATGTAGATGAAGCCCAGCACGCCGACGAGCCCCGCCGCGAGGGCGATCAGGAAGATCCCGCCAATGTGCCAGCGCAGGCCCGGGATGGTCCAGCTGGTGTAGCTGTTGCTGGCCACCCAGTCGCTCTGCAGAGCGTAGATGCCGGCCGCGTACATGATCAGGCCGCCCAGCCCGGGCAGGATGCCGCGCATCCACAGGTTGCGGGCGCCGCTGAACAGCGTCTTGCGGTAGTACCAGACGCAGGAGAAGGCGGTCAGCCCGTAGTAGAAGGCGATGTAGAGCCCGATCGCGGTGACCGCGTCGCCGATCATGTTGCCGCCCGCGAAGTAATTCAGCGGGATGTACAAGGCGATCGAGATGATGCCCATCACGATGGTGGAGACGGTCGGGGTCAGGTACCGGGGGTGGATCTTCGCGAACGCGGCCGGGATGGCCTTGTAGGTCGCCATCGACAAGGTGGTGCGGGCGGTGGGCAGGATCGTGGTCTGGGTGGAGGCCGAGGCGGAGGTGAGCACCATCAGGATCAGCAGCCGGGACAGGAAGGTGCCCAGGCCGCCGCCGCCGAAGATCGCGCCGCCCAGCACGGACAGCACGTCGAACTGGTTGTTGGAGTTGCCCAGGCCGGTACCCGAGGTGCCGGTGCCGGCGAACGCCTGGACGGCGAAGATGACGATCGCGTAGGTGACCAGCAGCAGGACGGTCGAGATGATCGCCGCCTGGCCCGGGGTCTTGTTCTTGTCCCTGGTCTCCTCGTTAATCGAGACCGCGGTGTCCCAGCCCCAGTAGATGAACAGCATGAGGATGATGCCGCTGATGAACGCGGACAGGCCCAGGTGGCTCGGCAGCAGCCAGCCGAAGCTCGGCGAGACCGAGCCCTTCGGGTGGCTGTTTTCCACCTTGACCAGCGCGGTGACCGAGAGCACGAGCAGCATGACGACCTCGACGGTCAGCAGGATGCGCTGGAACCAGGCCGAGACCTCGATGCCGCGGTAGCAGATGTAGGACATGACCACGATCCAGCCGATACCGACCAGCAGCACCTGCCACGCGGTCGCATCCTGGCCGACGCCGTTGTCGCCGAACAGCAGGAACACGTACTGCCCGGCGACCTGGGCCAGGCTGGCCATGACCAGGACGTCGGCGGCCACGATGGCCCAGCCGCCGGCCCAGCCGGTCTTCGGCCCGAACGCCCGGGTGCCCCAGGTGAACGTGGTGCCGCAGTCCGGGTCGGCCTTGTTCATCTCGCTGTAGCCGATCGAGCACAACAGCATCGGGATGAAGGCCAGCACGGCGACCGCGGGGGACTTAAGCCCGACCGCCGCCACCACGAAGAACAGCGTCGCGGCCAGGCTGTACGCGGGGGCGGTCGAGGCCACCCCCATGACGACGCTGGAGACCAAGCCGAGGGCACCCGCTTTCAGGCCCTTTTCCTCGGCCTGCTCCATCGGCTGGATTTCTGACGTAGTGGCCATCCTCACCCTCCTGCCAGTGAGCCGGTCGCCGGCCTGGTCGCCCTTGATTCAGCCCGTTAGCACGATGTTAGAGCGGGCAGGGCAAAGCGAATGATCTCCAGGCCGGTGCTACGGTTCTAGCACATAATGGGCTAGTTAGCAACGATTTCAGTTGTATAACATGGGGGGAACAACTGGTCTCGTGGGTCGGCACCGCGCGAAGAGAGGATTAGCCCCATGCGGATACTCCTGGTGGGTGCGGGCGGGGTCGGCTCGGCGCTGGCCCGGATCGCCGCCCGGCGGTCGTTCGCCGAGCTAGTGGTGGCCGACTACGACCTGGCCCGGGCGCAGCGGGCCGCCGCGGCCCGCGACGGGTACGAGGCCGTGCAGCTGGACGCGCGGGACGAGCGGGCCGTCGCCGAGCTGCTCACCCAGCGGCGCTGCGACGTGCTCATGAACGCCACCGACCCGCGGTTCGTGATGCCGCTGTTCCGGGCCGCGCTGGCGGCCGGCGTGCACTACCTGGACATGGCCATGTCCCTATCCCATCCCGACCCGGCCGAACCGTACCGCAAGACCGGGGTCAAGCTGGGCGACGACCAGTTCGCGATGGCCCGGCAGTGGGAGGAGTCCGGCAAGCTCGCGCTGGTGGGGATCGGGGTCGAGCCGGGGCTGTCCGACGTGTTCGCCCGGCACGCCGCCGACGAACTGTTCGGCGAGATCAGCGAGCTGGGGGTGCGGGACGGCGCCAACCTGGCCGTGGCCGGGTACGACTTCGCCCCCACCTTTTCTATCTGGACCACGATCGAGGAGTGCCTGAACCCGCCGGTCATCTGGGAACAGGGCCGGGGCTGGTTCACCACCGAGCCGTTCAGCGAGCCCGAGGTCTTCACCTTCCCGGCCGGGATCGGCCCGGTGGAGTGCGTGAACGTGGAGCACGAAGAGGTGCTGCTGATGCCGCGGTGGATCTCGGCGCAGCGGGTGACGTTCAAGTACGGCCTAGGCGAGGAGTTCATCGGCATCCTGCGTACCCTGCACAAGCTGGGCCTGGACCGGACCGACCCGGTGCAGGTAGGCGCGGCGAACGTATCGCCCCGGGACGTGGTGGCCGCATGCCTGCCCGACCCGGCCACGCTGGGGGACAAGATGACCGGCCTGACCTGCGCCGGGACCTGGGTGACCGGGACTGGCCGGGACGGCGCGCCGCGCGAGGTGTACCTCTACCATGTGGTCGACAGCGCCTGGTCGATGGCCGAGTACGGCTCGCAGGCGGTGGTCTGGCAGACCGCGGTCAACCCGGTGGTGGCGCTGGAGCTGATCGACGGCGGCGCCTGGTCCGGGGCCGGCGTCCTGGGTCCCGAGGCGCTACCGCCCCGGCCGTTCCTCGACCTGCTCACCGAGTACGGCTCGCCGTGGGGCTGCGATGAACGCACCCCGGCCCGCGCGTAGCCCCGGTCCCGGCCGGCTGAATTTTTTTGAGATTTCGCTCGCCCGACAGGTCACGCCGACCGCTAGTCACAATGTTTCAACGCTGATGACGGCCCGTTCGAGGGCACCAGCGGGCATTCGGATCGTGACCCGCACCAGGCAGGCACCGCGACGCGCGGGGCGTCAGGGGTCTGGTGCTGGCTCTGGCGGCGTCCTAGGTTTGGCTCCTAGGTGGGCCTGGGGAACGTCAGCGCATCTGCCCAGGTAGGTCGGCGAGGAGGCCGGATGACCAAGGTCAGCATGACTATTGACGGCGTGCGGTACGACGATGAGGTCGAACCCCGCATGCTGCTCGTTCATTATCTGCGTGAAGTGGCGGGGCGCACCGGGACGCCCATCGGCTGCGATACATCGAACTGCGGCGCCTGCACGGTGCTGCTGAACGGGCTGTCCGCGAAGAGCTGCTCGGTGCTCGCGGTCCAGGCCGACGGGGCGGAAGTTACCACCATCCAGGGGTTGGCGAACGGCGAGTGGCATCCGCTGCAGCAGGCCTTCCACGATGAGCACGCGCTGCAGTGCGGGTACTGCACCCCGGGCATGATCATGGCCGCGGCCGATCTGCTGCGGGAAAACCCGAACCCGACCGAGCAGGAGGTCCGCGAGGGCCTGGAGGGCAACCTGTGCCGGTGCACCGGATACCAGAACATCGTCCGTGCGGTCCGGCGGGCCGCGGGGGGGCTTGGGGGGGTCGTCCCCCCAGGGGACACTGTGGGGGCTAGCCAGGGAGCCGCATCATGACCGTGACCACCGAGATCGGCAAGGCGCGGACCCGTAAGGAAGACGCCCGGCTGGTGACCGGCCAGACCAACTGGACCGACAACATCCAGCTGCCCGGGCTGGTCCATGTCGCGTACCTGCGCAGCCCGATGGCCCACGCCACAATCACCTCGGTGGACGTGTCCGCCGCCCGCGGCGCGCCTGGCGTGATCGCCGCGTTCAGCGGCGCGGACTTTGCCGCCGAACAGGGCAGCCTGCCCTGCGCCTGGCCGGTGACCCCGGACATCGTCATCCCGGCCCACCCGCCGATGGCCACCGACGAGGTCCGCTACGTGGGCGAGATCGTGGCCTGCGTGGTGGCGCGGGACCGGTACGCCGCGGCCGACGCCCTGGAGCTGATCGACGTCGAGTATGAGCCCCGGCCGGCCGTGCTGGACATGGAGGCCGCGCTGGCCGAGGGCTCGCCCAAGGTGCACGAGGCGGGCAACAAGTCCTTTGTGTGGCCCTTCGCCCAGGGGGACATCGAGGCCGCGTTCCGCGACGCGCCGGTGGTGGTCGAGCGGACCTACCGCCAGCAGCGGCTGATCCCGTGCGCGATGGAACCCCGCGCCACGGTCGCCGCGATGGTGGGCGACGAGATCACGCTCTGGACGTCCACCCAGATCCCGCACGTGCTCCGGTTCCTGATCGCCGCGGTGCTCGGCATCGGAGAGCAGAACGTCCGGGTCATCGCGCCCGACGTGGGCGGCGGGTTCGGGTCCAAGCTCCAGGTCACGGCCGAAGAGTTCCTGGCCGTACTGCTGACCCGCAAGCTCGGCCGGCCGGTCAAGTGGACCGAGTCCCGCAGCGAGGGGAACCTGGCCACGCACCACGGCCGCGACCAGCTCCAGCGGATCAAGATCGCCGCGGACCGCGACGGCCGCATCCGCGGCCTGGACGTGGACCTGCTGGCCGACATGGGCGCCTACCTGATGCTGGTCACGCCCGGCATTCCGCTGCTCGGCGCGTTCATGTACAACGCCATCTACAAGATGGACGCCTACGCGTTCAAGTGCACCGGCGTGTTCACCACCAAGATGCCCACCGACGCCTACCGGGGCGCCGGGCGGCCCGAGGCCACGTTCGCCATCGAGCACATCATGGACGACCTGGCCGCCGAGCTCGGTGTGGACCCGCTGGAGCTGCGCAAGCGGAACTGGATCGCGCACGAGGAGTTCCCGTTCACTACGATCGCCGGGCTGACCTACGACAGCGGCAACTACGAGGCAGCCACGGCCAAGGCGGTCGAGCTGTTCGGCTACGACGACCTGCGCAAGGAGCAGGCCGCGCGGCGCGAGTCCGGTGACCCGGTCCAGCTCGGCATCGGCATCTCGACGTTCACCGAGATGTGCGGACTGGCGCCGTCGCGGGTGCTCGGCTCGCTGGCCTACGGCGCGGGCGGCTGGGAGAGCGCCACGATCCGGATGCTGCCCACCGGCAAGGTCGAGGTGGTCACCGGGTCTAGCGCGCACGGCCAGGGACACGAGACGGCCTGGAGCCAGATCGTGGCCGACCGGCTCGGCGTGCCGTTCGAGGACATCCGGGTACTGCACGGCGACACGCAGGTGTCGGCCAAGGGCATGGACACCTACGGGTCCCGCTCGCTGACCGTGGGCGGCATCGCGGTGGTCGGCGCGTGCGACAAGGTGGTCGAGAAGGCCAAGGCGGTCGCGGCCGGGCTGCTCGAGGTCTCGCCCGACGACCTGGAGTGGACGCCGGGCCGGTGGTCGGTGCGCGGCGACCCGGAACAGGGTCGCTCGATCGCCGAGATCGCGCTGGCTACGTTCGCGGCGCACAACCTGCCGGACGGCGTCGAGCCGTCGCTGGACTCCGAGTCCACCTACGACCCGAACAACTTCTCCTTCCCGCACGGCACCCACCTGTGCGCGACCGAGGTGGACACCGAGACCGGGCAGGTCAAGATCCGCTCGTATGTGGCCGTGGACGACGTGGGCGTGGTGGTGAACCCGCTCATCGTCGAGGGCCAGGTGCACGGCGGCCTGGCCCAGGGCATCGCCCAGGCGCTGTACGAGGAGGCCGCCTACGACGCCGAGGGCAACCTGCTCACCACCACGCTGGCCGACTACCTGATCCCGTCGGCGACGGACCTGCCCACGTTCGTCACCGAACGGACCGAGACCCCGTCGACCACCAACCCGCTCGGGGTCAAGGGCGTCGGCGAGGCGGGCACGATCGCCTCCACGCCTGCCGTGGTCAACGCGATCGTCGACGCCCTGCGCCCGTTCGGCGTCACGGACGTCGAGATGCCGTGCACGGCCGAGCGCGTGTGGCGGGCCATCAACGAGGCCAAGGGAGAGGCGCGATGATCCCCGCGAAGTTCGATTACGTCCGGCCGTCGTCGCTGGCCGACGCGGTACAGGCGCTGGCGGGCGGCGGCGACGACGCCAAGGTGATCGCGGGCGGGCAGAGCCTGCTGCCGCTGCTGCGGCTGCGGCTGTCCTATCCCGAGCTGCTGGTCGACATCGGCGGCCTGGGCGAGCTGGCCGGAGTCCGGGACGCCGGTGACGCGCTGGTGATCGGCGCGCTGACCACGCACTACTCGGTGATCCGCGATCCGCTGATCCGCGAGCACTGCGGGCTGATCGCCGATACGACGGCTACCGTAGCCGACCCGGCGGTCCGGCACCGGGGCACGATCGGCGGCTCGCTGGCGCACGCCGACCCGGCCGGGGACCTGCCGGCCGTGATCGCCGCGCTGGACGGCACGCTGATCGCGCACGGGCCCGACGGAGAGCGAGAGATCGCCGCGGCGGACTTCTTCGTGGACTACCTGACCACGGCGCTGCAGCCAGGCGAGATCCTGACCGCGATCCGGGTGCCCAAGCTCGGCCCCGGCTGGGGCTTCCGGTACGAGAAGTTCGTGCTGACCGCGCAGTCCTGGGCCATCGTGGGCGTGGCCGCCCTGGCCCGCCGGGAAAACGGCCACGTGGCCGAGGCCCGGGTCGGGCTGACCAATATGGGCACGGTCCCGGTCCGGGCGCGGTCCGCCGAGGCCGCGGCCGCCGGAGCGGAGGCCACCCGCGCGGCACTGGCCGCCGCGGCGGCCAACGCCGACGAGGGCGCGGACCCGCCGAGCGACCTGCGGGCCGCGGCCGACTACCGCCGTCACCTGGCCCGGGTGCTCACCGGCCGAGCGCTGGCCGGGGCCGCCGGGGTCAGCTAGCCCGCCGACGCTCGCTGGCGCCGCACGCCCGGCGCGGCGCCAGCGAGCCGGGGTGGGCCGCGGCGGGGCACGCGCGCCCAAGGCGACTTGGCCGCGGCGCGACCTGCTGGGTGAGCCGCGGCGGGGCACGCGCGCCGAGGGCGATGACACGGGGTTTTCACCGCGTTCTAGGGTGGTGGAAGCCCAGTTTCATTCGGTGCGGGTGACGAAACCGGGCATAATGCACAGATCGACTTGACGCAGAGAGAGTGACGTTACCGATGGCCATGGAGATGGACCACTCGTTCACCGTTCCCGTCCCGCCCGACCAGGCTTGGGACATCCTGCTCGACGTGGAGCGGATCGCGCCGTGCATGCCGGGCGCCACCGTCGACGAGGTCGACGGTGACGTGGTCAACGGACGGATCAAGGTCAAGGTCGGCCCGGTGTCGCTGACCTACAAGGGCACGGCCAAGTTCACCGAGCGCGACCCGGAGGCCCACGTGGTCGTGCTGGAGGCCTCCGGTAAGGAGACCCGCGGCGCGGGTACGGCGTCGGCCAACGTCCGGGCCTCGATGGTGCCCGACGGATCCGGCACCGAGGTCACCATGCACACCACGATGAACGTGACCGGCCGGCTGGCCCAGTTCGGCCGGGGCGTCATGGTCGAGGTGGGCAGCAAGCTGGTCGAGCAGTTCGCTTCGAACCTGGCCAAGCTGATCTCCGGGGACACCGCCGGGGACGCCGGGAGCAGCCCGGCCGCTCCGGCCGGCCGCACCGCCGCGGACAGTACCAGTACGGACGGGGCCAGTACGGATGCTGCCAGTACGGACGGGGCCAGCGTGGACGGGGCCAGCGCGCCAGGGGCGACCATGGACGCGCACACCGGGAACGGCAGCGGCGGCGCGGCGGCCAGTGCGGCCGCCGGATCGGCGGTCAGCACCAGCGCGCCCGCGCAGGAGGACTCGCTCAACCTGGTCAAGCTGGTCGGCCCGGTGCTGCTCAAGCGGCTGGTCCCGGTGGCCGCGGGAGCGGCGGCCCTGGCCCTGCTGAGCCGGCTGGTCTGGCGGCTGCGGCATCGCTCGGCCCGGGCCCAGAAGGCCTAGCGGAAGCGGCGGCACAGTGGAGTTCACCGAGGTCGTACGGCACCGGCATATGGTGCGGACGTTCACCGACGAGCCCGTCTCGGCGGAAAGCCTGGAGCGGATCCTGGCCAATGCCGTGCGCGGCCCGTCGGCCGGGTTCTCCCAGGGCCAGGCCTTCCTGGTCCTGACCGGGGAAGACCTGAAGCGCTTCTGGGCGGTGGCGGGCGCGGCCGCGTCCGACACGGTGACCAGCGCCCCGCTGGTCATCGTGCCCATGTCGGCCAAGCGGGTGTACCTGGACCGCTACGCGCTGCCTGACAAGGGCTGGACCGACCGGGACGAGAAGCGGTGGCCGGTGCCGTTCTGGCACATCGACACCGGGATGGCGGCCCTGCTGATCCTGCTCACCGTGGTGGACGAGGGGCTCGGCGCACTGTACTTCGGCATCGTGCCGGAGGCCGTGCAGCCGTTCCGGGAGGCGTTCGGCGTCCCGGACGACCACGAGCCGATCGGCGCCATCGCCATCGGCCACGACGCCGAACCCGCCCCGCGCGACCTGCGTGCCCGCCGCCGCCCGGCCGAAGACGTCATCCACTACGGCCGCTGGTAACCGCGGCCAACCATGATCATGGCCAGTTTCGGCCGCTATTCGGTCGTTTCTGGCCATGATCATGGAACCAGGGGTGGGGGCAGCCGGGTTAGCGGACGACGACTTCGGTGACGGGGAGGGAGGAGTCGGCCGGCAGGTCGAGGGGGGACGGGGCGACGCCCTGGTGGACGAGTTCGGCGCCTAGGGCGGCGACCATGGCGCCGTTGTCGGTGCACAGGCCGGGCCGGGGCACCCGCAGCCGGATGCCGGCTGCGGCGCAGCGCTCGGCGGCCAGCGAGCGCAGCCGGGAGTTGGCCGCCACCCCGCCGCCGATGATCAGGTCCCGGACGCCGTGCTGCTGGCAGGCCTGCACGGCCTTGCGGGTGAGCACGTCGGCCACCGCCTCCTGGAAGGAGGCGGCCACGTCGGCCACCGGCACCGGTGCCCCGGCGCCCTGACGGGCCTCCACCCAGCGCGCCACGGCCGTCTTCAGGCCCGCGAAGGAAAAGTCCAGCGTGCCGTCGTGGTACTTGCCGCGCGGGAAGGCGATCGCGGCGGCGTCGCCGTCGCGGGCCGTCTTGTCGATGGGCGGCCCGCCGGGGAACGGCAGGCCGAGCACCCGGGCCACCTTGTCGTAGGCCTCGCCCGCCGCGTCGTCGATGGTGGCGCCGAGCGGAACCACCTCCTTGGCCACGTCGGTGACCAGGAGCAGCGAGGAATGCCCGCCCGAGACCAGCAGGGCCACCGCGGGGGTGGGCAGCGTGCCGTGCTCCAGCTGGTCCACGGCGATGTGCGCGGCCAGGTGGTTCACCCCGTACAGCGGCTTGCCGAGCGCGAACGCGTAGGCCTTGGCCGCGGCCACCCCGACCAGCAGGGCGCCGGCCAGGCCGGGCCCGGCGGTGACGGCCACGGCGTCGATCTGGCCGGGCCGCACCCCGGCGGTGGCCAGCGCGCGGTCGAAGGTGGGGATCATCGCTTCCAGATGCGCCCGGCTGGCCACCTCGGGGACCACGCCGCCGAACCGCGCGTGCTGGTCCACGCTGGAGGCCACCGCGTCGGCCAGCAGGTCATGCCCGCGCACCAGGCCGATCCCGGTCTCGTCGCAGGACGTCTCGATGCCCAGCACCAGGGGAAGAATCATCAGGCCAGCGCCTTCCGCATGACCACGGCGTCCACGCCGGAGGGCTGGTAGTAGCCGCGCCGGATGCCGGCCTCGGTGAAGCCCTCGCGCTGGTACAGCCGCCGGGCGCGCGGGTTGTCCTCGCGCACCTCGAGCAGGACCTCGGTGCAGCCGCGGCGGGCCGCCTCGTCGACCAGCGCGCTCAGCAGCGCGGTGCCGGTGCCCCGTCCCCAGCGGGACGGGTCCACGGCCAGCGTCACCACGTCGGCCTGCGGTCCGCCGGTGAACATCATGCCCGCGTACCCGGTCAGCGTGTCCCCCTCCTCGGCCACCAGGTAGAGCCGGCGCGAGGCCGGCTGGGCGGATTCGCTGGCGAACATCTCCGGGGTCCACGCGTCTTCGGGGAACAGTTCCCGTTCCAGGGCCATGATGCGGGGCATGTCGGCGCGGCGCATCTCGCGCAACCGGACCTCGCGGGCCTGTTCCTGCTGCCTGGCGTGCTTCACGGCGTGACCCGCTTGGGCGGTCCGGGCTCGCGGGCGTCCGGGCGGCGCAGGTACAGCGGCTCCGGGTCGAGCAGCAGGACCCGGCCCGGGAAGGCGACCAGGGCGCACAGCATGCCGGCGTCCGGGTAGGCGGCCCCGATCAGCTCGCCGAACGCCTCCGGGTACAGCGAACCGCCAGCCCCCGCGACCGGCAGGTCCGCGGCGTCCGGGACCGAGCTGGCCTGGCCCACCGCGGGGCCGGCCACCCGGCGGCCGTCGGCGTCGTAGCGGGCCCAGTAGACCTCCTTGCGGCGGGCGTCGGTGGCGACCAGGAACTCCCGGCCGCGGGCCGCGGACGCGGCGATGATGTCCAGCGAGCACACGCCGGAGACCGGCACGCCGAGCACGGAGCCGAGCACGCGCGCGGTCACCAGGCCCACCCGCAGCCCGGTGTAGGGTCCGGGGCCGACCCCGGTCGCGACCGCGGTCAGGTCGCCGCGCGACGCACCGACGTCGGCCATGACCTTGGCGATCATCGGCGCGAGCAATTCGGAATGCCGCCGGCCATCCAGGGCCGACGCCCCGGCGATGACCCGCTCCCCGTCGTGCAGGGCCACGCTCACCGCGGGCGTCGCTGTATCGAATCCCAGCACGAGCACCCGCCCAGCCTAATGGCTTGGGGGGAGTGAAAGGGCTAGTGCAGCGCGGTCTCGGCGGCCTGGGCGAAGGCCAGGGCGGCCGAGGACAGGCTGGACAGGGAGACCGGCCCGTAGTTGCCGCGGTTGGAGTGCTCCAGCCCGTTCACCGTCACGGTGACGATCACGTTGTGGAAGCGGACCACCACGGTGGCCACGTCGGTGACCGCGCCGCCGCGGCGGAACACCTGGGTGGCGCTGAACGCCTCGTTGCCCAGGCCGCTGAGCGCGCTGACCGTGGCCTTGGATTCGGCCGAGCGCTTGGCCGGATCCTGCAGGGACTGCAGGGTCTGGCCGTAAGCGTCCATCGCGGCGTAGGTGGCGCTGCCGTCCCCGCTGGCCAGCCCGTTCGGCGCGTAGGCCAGCAGGTTGAGCTCGAGCAGCCGGTAGACCGGCGGGTGGTCGATAGTCCAGTCGCAGGCCGATTCGGCCGACCCGCCGATGGCCAGCGGGGAGGCCTGCTTGACCTGCCCGGACAGGTAGCTCTGGACGGTGGCGGCCGGGACCGTGCCGCAGGCGTCGGGCACGGTCTGCAGCTCGCCAGGCTGGAACGTGGTGATCAGGCCGTCCGGGGTGACCGGCGCGGGCCCGGAGCCGCCCGGGATCACGATGGCCGCGGTCACTCCCCCGGCCACGACGACCAGGCTGGCGGCCAGGATCAGCCAGCGGCGCCGGCGCCGGGCGGCCGCGCGCCGGGCCCGGCCACCAGCCGCGCGCGGCTGCTGCTCGGGCACCGGACCGGCAGCGGTGTCAGGGGGGTCCTCGTCCTCGTACTGAGCGTCCGGCCCGGCCCACTCCGGGACCTGCTCACCGTAGTCAGCAGCGGCCGCGGGGACGCCGGGACCGGGCCCGGGTCCGGCCGGGCCGGGGTCGCCGCTGCGCCAGGGGCCCATGGGGTAGTCGGCGGCAGGCCGGGTCGGCCGGGCTGCGGGCACGACCGGGGGCAGGTTGGCCCACGGCGGCGGGTTCTCGTCCGGGACTTCGGGGCCTGGGCGACGGAACCCGGACGGCCGGCGAGGAGGCAGGAACTCCTGCTCTGGCACACACGCCTCCGGACAAGGAGATCAAAGTACAGCGGAACTATAAACGATCTGTGCTGCTGGCCGTCTGTTTTCCGGATAACCCCCCGGGCCAGCGGGCGCCGCGACCGCGCAGCCGCACGGTCCGGGTGTCGCCGTCGGAGTCCGGCTCGATCGAGATCTCCAGGCGGTCCTCGGACAGGCCTTCGGCCAGCCCCTCGCCCCACTCGACTACGGTGACGGCGCGGGCCACGTCGGCGTCCAGGTCCAGGTCGTCGACCTCGCTGATGCTGCCCAGCCGGTAGGCGTCCGCGTGCACCAGCGACGGCCCGGACCCGGCCAGGACCGGGTGCACCCGGGCGATGACGAAGGTCGGCGAGGTGACCGGCCCGCGCACCCCCAGGCCCGCGCCGATGCCCTGCACCAGCGTGGTCTTGCCCGCCCCCAGCGGCCCGGTCACGATGACCAGGTCGCCGGCGCGCAGCCGGCCGGCCAGCTCGCGGCCCAGGTCCCGCATGTCCGCGTCGGTGGCCACGCGCAGGTCCGCGGGCACGCACCACGGTCCGTTCGGGAAAATATCCATCATGCGCCGCCGGGGTAGCTGCGGACGACCCGGTTCCCGATGCCGGTCACGATCTCATAGGAGATGGTGCCCAGCCGCTCGCCCCACTCCTGCGCGGTGGGTTCGCCGTCATCCCCCGGACCGAACAACACGACCTCCTCGCCCGCCGTCACTGGCTCGTCGCCGAAGTCGACCACGAACTGGTCCATGCACACCGTGCCCGCGATCGGCCAGCGCCGGCCGCGCGCGCTGACCAGCGGCAGGCCGGTCGCGGCGCGCGGCACGCCGTCCGCGTAGCCGACCGGCACCAACCCCAGGGTGGTCTCGCGGTCGGTCAGGTAGCGGTGGCCGTAGGACACGCCGGAGCCGGGCGGCACCCGCTTGACCAGGGCCAGCCGGGCGCGCAGGGTCATGGCCGGGCGCAGCCAGGGCGGCGCGCCGCCGGGCAGGGTGGAGATGCCGTAGACCGCGCCGCCGAACCGGACCAGGTCCAGGCGGCACTCGGGCACGGTCAGCGCGCCCGCGGTGTTGGCCATGTGCCGGACCTCGGGTGTGACCCCGGCCTTCTCGGCGTGCTCGACGGCATCGGCGAACGCGGCCAGCTGGGCGGCGATCGAGGGGTGCCCGGGCAGGTCGGCGCAGGCGAAGTGGGACCACAGGCCCACCACCTGGAGCCGCCCGGCGGCCTGTTCGGCCAGCGCGGCCTGGACCACGGCGGGCCAGCCGGCGCGGGTGGCGCCGCCGCGGGACAGGCCGGTGTCGATTTTGAGGTGCAGCCGGGCCGGGACGCCCGCGCGGGCCGCCGCCTCGGCCACCCGGGTCACCACCGCGACGGAGGCGGCGGTGACGTCGGTGCCCGCGCGGATCGCCTCGGCGGGCTCGCCGATGGCCATCAGGCACAGCACCGGCGCGGTGATCCCGGCCGCGCGCAGTTCGAGCGCCTCGGTCAGGTCGGCGGTGCCGAGCCAGGTCGCGCCGCCGGCCAGCGCGGCCCGGGCCGCCGGGACCATGCCGTGCCCGTACCCGTCCGCCTTGACCACGGCCATGACCTGGCTGCCGCGGACCGCCTCGCACAGCGCCGCGACGTTGCCGGAGATCGCGCGCAGGTCGACGACGGCTTCCCGGTCCACCTAGGACACCACGCTGCGGATGGCGGCCGGGAGCGCGGTCACCACGTCGAAGGCGCCGATCGGAGCGTCCGCGGGCCCTTCGGGGTCGGCTCCGGCGTCGGCGGGCGCGCTGGGGCCGGCGGCGGCCAGGCGGGCGGCCAGGCCGTGCAGGTAGGCCGCGGTCACCGCGGCCCAGGGCGGCTCGAGGCCTTGCGCCAGCAGCGCGCCGGCCAGCCCGGACAGGACGTCGCCGGAGCCGGCCGTGGCCAGCCACGGGGTACCGGTCGGGTTGACCAGGGCGGCCGGTTCGCCGGGCGACGCGACGACCGTGGTCGAGCCCTTGAGCAGGACGGTGAGGCCGAGGCGTTCGGCGGCGCGGCGGGCGTGGTCCAGGCGGTGGGCCTCGATGGCGGCCGGGTCGGTGTCCAGCAGGCGGCCGAGCTCCCCCGCGTGCGGGGTGATCAGGGTGGGCGCGGCGCGCGGCAGCAGGTCCGGATGCTGGCTGAGGATGGTCAGGCCGTCCGCGTCGACCAGCACGGGCAGGTCGGTGGCCAGCACCGCGGCCAGCCGGGCCACGGCGTCCGGGCCGGTACCCATGCCGGGGCCGGCCACCCAGGCCTGGACCCGGCCAACGTCGCCGGTCAGGTCCCAGCCGGGGTCGTCTGCCGGGTAGACGGTCAGTACGGCTTCGGGCCACGCCTCGCGGACCACGGCGGCGGCCACGGTCCCGGTCACCACCCGGACCATGCCGGCCCCGCCGCGGATCGCCCCGCCGGTGGCCAGGACGGCCGCGCCGGCGAACCGGTCGCTGCCGGCCAGCACGCCGGCCACGCCGCGCCGGTACTTGTCCGACTCCGGGCCGGGGCGGGGCAGCCGGGCGGCGATGTCGCTGCGTTGCGGGGCCTCGGCAGCGGGTTCGGCACCGGGCCGCAGGCCGATGTCGACCAGCTCGACGGTGCCCGCGTACCCGGCGCCCGGGTCGATGAGCAGGCCGGGCTTGAGCACGCCGAAGGTCACGGTCACGTCGGCGCGCACGGCCGGTCCGTCGACCGCTCCGGTGTCGGCGTCGATGCCGCTGGGCAGGTCGGCCGCGACCACCGTGGCGTGGCCGGCCCGGGCTTGCTCGGCCGCCGCGGCCAGGCCGGCGAACGGCTCGCGCAGGCCGCCCCGGCCGCCGATGCCGAGCAGGCCGTCGATGATCAGGTCCGCCTGGGCGATCGCGTCCCCAGGGTCGCTGGTGATCCGGCCGCCGGCCGCCCGGAGCTCGGCGGCGCCACCCGCGTGTGCCTGGGCGGCGGGGGTGATCGCGGTCACGGCCGCGCCGCGCCGGGCCAGCAGGGCACCCGCGTACAGGGCATCGCCGCCGTTGTCGCCGCGGCCCGCCAGGATCACCACCCGGGCGCCGTAGACGTGTCCCGGGTAGCGGGCCAGCAGGGAGCCGCACACCGCGGCCAGCCCGGCCGCGGCGCGCCGCATCAAGGTGCCCTCGGGAAGCTGGTCCATCAGCGCGCGTTCGGCCGCGCGGACCACCTCGACCGGGTAGGCGGGTCGCATGTTAGTTCCCGGCGAGCGCCAGCCGTACCTCGGCCGCGAGCTGGCCGACCACCTGCTCGGCCAGGACGGCGTCGGCGGCCTGGACCATCAGCCGGATGGTCGGCTCGGTGCCGCTCGGCCGGACCAGCACCCGCCCGTTGCCGCCCAGCACCGACTCGGCCCGGGTCACCGCGGCGTCGACCTGCGGCCCCATACGCGACGCGTCACCGGGCACGTTGACCAGGACCTGCGGGTACTTGCGCATGATCTTGGCCGCCGCGGCCATCGGCAGCCCGAGCCGGTGCACCGCCGCGAGCAGCTGCAGGCTGGTCAAGATCCCGTCGCCGGTGGTGGCGTGCTCGAGCAGGATGATGTGTCCGGACTGCTCCCCGCCCAGCACGTAACCGCCGTCCCGCATGGCCGCGGACACGTGCTTGTCGCCCACCGGGGTCTCGATGACCGCGATGCCGGTGTCGCGCATGGCCACGTGGAAGCCCTGGTTCGACATCACCGTGACCACCACCGCGTCGCCGGCCAGCCGGCCCGCGTCGCGCAGCTCGGTGGCCAGCACGGCCAGGATCTGGTCGCCGTCCAGCGGCTGCCCGTCGGCGTCGACGGCCAGGCACCGGTCGGCGTCCCCGTCGTAGGCCACGCCCGCGTCCGCGTCGTGCTCGACCACCGCCGCGGCCAGCGTGCCCAGGCAGGTCGAGCCGTAGCCGGCGTTGATGTTCTGCCCGTCGGGTTCGGCGCCGATCGCGATGACCTCGGCTCCGGCCCGGGCCAGGACCTGGGGGGCCAGCCGGTAGGCCGCGCCGTGCGCGCAGTCGGCCA
Source organism: uncultured Actinomycetes bacterium (assembly GCA_963787645.1). Taxonomy (GTDB): domain Bacteria; phylum Actinomycetota; class Actinomycetes; order Streptosporangiales; family Streptosporangiaceae; genus Palsa-504. Next base: position 1,275,925 of record CAWBDS010000011.1, read on the forward strand.
CGATCCGCAGCCCGGCCAGCGCCGTGGCCGGGTCGCCGGGCAGCGTGGCCAGCAGGTGATCCAGGTACAGCTCCTGGGTGGCGCTGGCGTCGCTGACCCGGCCGAAGCTGGTGGTCGGGGTGGGGGCCGCGCCCAGCCGGTCCTCGATCTGGTCCTCGACCGCGTCCGGCAGCTTGACCCCGCCGCGGCCGAAGAACTTGATCCCGTTGTCCTGGGCCGGGTTGTGACTGGCCGAGATGACCACCCCGAAGGCGGCGCCCAGGGCCTGGGTCAGGTAGGCCACGCCCGGCGTGGGGATGACCCCGAGCCGCAGGACGTCGACGCCCGCGCTGGCCAGCCCGGCCACCACCGCGGCCTCGAGGAACTCCCCGGAGGCCCGCGGATCCCGGCCCACCACGGCCACCGGGGGGACCGGGCGGGCGCCGCCGCCCAGGACGGCGGCGGCGGCCACGCTGAGGTCCAGAGCCAGGGAAGCGGTCAGATCGTGCCCGGCGACCCCCCGCACGCCGTCGGTACCGAAAAGACGGCCACGCTGACCCGATTCACCCATGTCGCTCCCGGTCGTATGCGTTGACGTGTGGCTCGACAGGCGCGAGCGGGCTCTACCGCTTGGAGTACTGAGGCGCCTTGCGGGCCTTCTTCAGCCCGTACTTCTTGCGCTCCTTGACCCGGGCGTCCCGGGTCAGGAAGCCGGCCTTCTTCAGCGCGGGGCGGTTCTCCGGGTCGACCAGGGTCAGCGCGCGGGTCACGCCCAGGCGCAGCGCGCCGGCCTGACCGGTCACGCCGCCGCCGGTGATCAGGGCCACCACGTCGAACTTGCCCTCGGCGCCGAGCGTCACGAACGGCTCGTTGACCAGCTGCTGGTGCACCTTGTTGGGGAAGTACACGTCGAGCGTGCGCCCGTTGATCTGCCACTGGCCGGTCCCCGGGAGGATACGGACCCGGGCAATGGCCTCCTTGCGACGGCCGGTGCCCGCCGCGTTGCCGGTCACCACCGGGCGGCGGGTCACGGCCCGCGCCGGAGCGTCGGCACTCTCGGTGGTGTACTCCGACGGCGCGTCCGCGCCGTACTCCTCGTCCGTAAGGTCCGAAGTTTCTGCTTCGTCCTCGACGGCGGTCCCGCTTACGCCAGTGGGCTCAGCCACGGTAATCCTCGTGCTTCCTTCTGATAGGTCTACTGCTCGAGCTGGGTGATCTCGTACGGCTGAGGCTGCTGCGCCTGGTGCGGGTGATCCGGGCCCGCGTACACCTTGAGCTTGCTCAGCGTCTTGCGGCCGAGCGAGTTCTTGGGCAGCATGCCCCGGACCGCCTTCTCCACCGCCCGCTCGGGGTTGCTGGCCATCAAGCTCGCGTACGACACCGCCCGCAGGCCGCCCGGGTAACCGGAGTGCCGGTAGGCGTGCTTCTGTTCCAGCTTGTTGCCGGACAGCGCGACCTTGGCCGCGTTGACCACGATGACGAAGTCGCCGGTGTCGATGTGGGGGGCGAAGATCGGCTTGTGCTTGCCGCGCAGCAGTACTGCCACGTGGCTGGCCAGGCGGCCGAGCACGACGTCGGACGCGTCGATGACGTGCCACCGACGCGTTATGTCACTGTCCTTCGGGCTGAATGTGCGCACAGTCCTGAGCCTTCGCGTATGTATCGTGGTCTGGCCTTCACCTGCGAGCCGCTCTTAGGCGAGCCAATCGGTGCTGGCCGGGCAAGCGTGCCGCGCCCCGCTGATGTTCTTTGTGCTGAGCGCGGGCAGACGGCACGCCGCGTGCATGCCCGTAGCGCATGACGCCCATGCAGCATACTCCGCTTCAGCCAGTGATGCCAAAGCGACGGCCTTGGCCCAGGCCCGGACGCTACCCTCATGCTATGGACCATCAGGGCGGCAGGCCCAGTCGGCCAATCGCCGACCCGCGCCAGGCGCCCTGGCCGGACGCGGAGGACCCCAACGGCCCCGGCGAGCTGATCGGCCCCGGGCAGCTGCTCGGCCCCGGTACCGGCGGTTATCACGTGCTGGGCTCAGACGGCGGCGGCGGGTCGCAGCCGTTCGAGGGCGGTACCGGTTCACACCGCGCCCTGGGCGCGGGTCCGGGCGCGAGCCCGGGCACCGGCGCGAGCCCGGGCACCGGCGCGAGCCCGGGCACCGGCACCGGCGGGGCCCTGAGTTACGGCACGGGGGCGCAACCGACCCTGGACCGGACCCCGGTGCGCGGGTTCCCGCCCGCCGCACCGCAGGGGTACCAGGGCCAGGCGACGCCGCCGCAGGGGTTCCAGCAGGCCCAGGGGTTCCAGCCCGCGCAGACGGCCCCGCAGGGGTTCCAGTCCGCGCAGACGGCGCCCCAGGGGTATCAGCAGGCGCAGACGCCGCCGCAGGGCTTCGGCGTGGCGGGCGACGAGCACGACGACGATCCGGTGGCGCCGGCCTCGATGGGACCTGGGGCGGGGCCAGGGCGGCGCGCGGCGCGGTCCGCCGGATCGTCGCGCGGTTCGTCCTCGTCGCGGAGGGCGTGGCTGGCCGTGGTGGCGGCGCTGGTCGTGGCGGCGGGCGCGTTCGCCGGGTACAAGTTCCTCTACGAGCCGCGGGTGAACGCCCCGGTGCCCGCCTCGCTGCGGCTGCCGACCAACGCCCCCGGGTCGCCGGGCTTCGATCAGGCCCTGGGCAAGTGGCAGCACATCGGGACCCGGTCTCAGGATCCCGAGCCGCTGACCCTGGCGCAGCTGTTCCCGCCGCAGTTCGAGCTGAACGGCAGCTCGTATGAGCGGACCGCGGCCGCCGTGACCAAGGACTGCACGCAGGCGGTGTACGGCTCGAACCTGCAGACCGCCCTGCGGTCGGGCCACTGCACCCAGGTGCTGCGGGCCAGCTACATCTCGGGTAACGGCACCATGATGGGGACGGTCGGGGTGGCCAACCTGACCAGTTCCAGCGCCGCGCAGAAGGCAGGCAACACCACCGGGACGCAGCAGATCATCGCGCCGCTGGCCGGGCAGAAGGGCCCCACGGCCAAGCTCGGCAACGGCACCGGGGTGGTCCAGGCCGAGATCAAGGGGCACTACCTGATCTTGATGTGGGCCGAGTTCACCAACCTCAAGTCGCCGTCCACGTCCGCCCAGCGCCAGCAGCTCGAGCAGTTCGCGGCGAACCTGGTCATCGGGAGCGCCAACATCAACCTCAGCACCCGGATGCTGACGGGGAAACCCGGAGCCTCCTAGCCTGGGCGGCCCGCGCGGCCAATTCGGCGGGCGGCGGGTAACCGACCTCTTCCAGGCACAACCCGTGCGGCGCGACCACCCGCACCGCGGGGTCGCGGACGGCCGCGGCCAGGATCTCGGCGGGCCAGCCGGGCGGCCGGCGCCCCTCGCCCACGGCCAGCAGCGCACCGACCAGCGCGCGCACCATGTTGTGGCAGAACGCGTCGGCGACCACGGTGGCGACCGCGACACCGTAGCGGGCGGCGCGGTCGCGGGCCTCGCGGCCGCCGGTCTCTTCGTTGGCGGCCTCGCCGTCGGCGGCCGGGCCGTCGCTGGCGCGGTGCCAGCTCAGGACGCGCAGGGTCCGGACCGTGGTCGCACCCTCCCGGCGCCGGCAGAAGGCGGCGAAGTCGTGCTCGCCGGTCAGGCCGACGGCCGCTTCGTTCATGGCCGCCAGGTCCAGCTCGCGCGGCACCCAGAGCGTCTCATGCCGGCGCAGCGGATCGGCCCGGGCCGGGTCGTCGCAGACGCGGTAGGAATAGCGGCGCCACAGCGCGGAGAAGCGGGCGTCGAAGCCGTCCGGAGCGGAGCCGATGGCGTGCACGCGGATGTCGGCGGGCAGCGCGGCGGCCAGCCGGGCCAGCGGCCCGGTCCGGTGACCGGCGCTGTGGCTGGCGTCGTGGCTGGGGCGGTGGCTGGCGTCGTGACCGGCGCTGGGGCTGGCGTCGTGGCTGGCGTCGTGGCTGGCGCTGGGGCTGGCCAGGGTGGCCCAGGCGGCGGCGGGCACGTCGGCGTGGACGACCTGGCCGCGGGCGTGCACCCCGGCGTCGGTGCGCCCGGCGACGGTCAGGGCCAGCGGGTTCTGGGGGCCGGGGCCGGCCTCGGGGAGCCGCAGCACCCGGCCCAGCGCCACGGCCAGGGTCTCCTGCACGGTGCGCCTGCCGGGCTGGGCGGCCCAGCCGGAAAATCCTGACCCGTCGTAGGCCAGATCAATTCTGAGCCGAACGGACCGTGGTTCCTGCTCCAAGGCCACCTCAACCGATCCGGAGCCCAGCATGGAGATAGGTCAATGGGCCGTCGTACCAGTAAGAGCTGGTACGACGGCCCATCCACCCGGTTGGGTAACGCCGTGCGGGGTTAGGCGTCTGCGTCCTCGTCGTCGTCCGCGGCTTCGTCGCTGGCCTCGTCGGCTTCGTCGGCTTCGTCGGCGAGGTCGTCGGTGTCCTCGGCCTCGCCCTCTTCGGGCACCACGGGCGCCTCGCGGGTCGCGGCCTCGGGCGCTTCGGTGGCGTCGGTCTCCGTCTCAGCCTCCGAGTCGGCAGCGACCGCGGTGGCCGTGGTGGCGGCGGGCGCGGCGGCCGTGGTGGCGGCGGCCGCGGCGGCCGCGGAGTCGGCGCGGCGGGTCCGGCGGCGGGGCTTGGCCGCCACCGGCTCGCCGCGGACCAGCTCGATAACCGCCATCGCCGCGTTGTCACCCTTGCGCGGGCCGATCTTGGTGATGCGGGTGTAGCCGCCGTCGCGCTCGGAGAACTCGGGGGCGATCTCGGTGAACAGCTGGTGGACCACGCCCTTGTCCGTGACCACGGTCAGCACGTGCCGACGGGCGTGCATGTCACCGCGCTTGGCGAAGGTGATCAGCCGCTCTGCGACCGGCCGCAGCCGCTTGGCCTTGGCCTCGGTCGTGGTGATCCGGCCGTGCTGGAACAGCGCGGTGGCCAGGTTGGCCAGGATGTGCCGCTGGTGGGCAGCACTGCCGCCCAGGCGGTGCCCCTTGGTGGGCGTGGGCATACGGATCTCTCCTTGGTCTACGTGGCGGGTGCCACGTCAGTACTGCTCGGTCTCCACGTAGCTCTCGTCGTCGTCGTAGCCGCCGACCGCGGTGCTCGGGTCGAATCCAGGCGGCGAGTCCTTGAGCGACAGGCCCATGTCAATGAGCTTCTGCTTGACTTCCTCGATCGACTTGGCGCCGAAGTTCCGGATGTCGAGCAGGTCCTGCTCGCTGCGCCCGACCAGCTCGCCGACCGTGTGGATGCCCTCGCGCTTGAGGCAGTTGTAGGACCGGACGGTGAGGTTGAGGTCCTCGATCGGCAGGGCCAGGTCCGCAGCCAGCGCGGCGTCGGTCGGCGACGGGCCGATGTCGATGCCCTCGGCGTCGACGTTGAGCTCGCGGGCCAGCCCGAACAGCTCGACCAGCGTCTTGCCCGCGCTGGCTACCGCGTCCCGCGGCCGCATGCACGGCTTGGTCTCCACGTCGAGGATGAGCCGGTCGAAGTCGGTGCGCTGCTCGACGCGGGTGGCCTCCACCTTGTAGGTCACCCGCAGCACGGGCGAGTAGATGGAGTCGATCGGCACCCGGCCGATCTCCTGGCCGGGCTGCTTGTTCTGGGTGGCCGAGACGTAGCCGCGGCCACGCTCCACGGTCAGCTCCATCTCGAGCTTGCCCTTGCCGTTCAAGGTGGCGACGTGCAGTTCGGGGTTGTGCACCTCGACGCCGGCCGGCGGGGCGATGTCGGCCGCGGTCACCTCACCCGGGCCCTGCTTGCGCAGGTACATCACCACGGGCTCGTCGTGCTCGGAGGAGACCACCAGTTCCTTGAGGTTCAGGATGATGTCGGTGACGTCTTCCTTCACGCCCGGGACGGTGGAGAACTCGTGCAGGACGCCTTCGATCCTGATGCTGGTCACGGCCGCGCCGGGAATGGAGGACAGGAGCGTCCGCCGCAGCGAGTTGCCGATGGTGTAGCCGAAACCCGGCTCCAGCGGTTCGATGACGAACCGGGACCGGAATTCGTCGACCTGCTCCTCGGCGAGCGAGGGGCGCTGAGCGATGAGCATGAATGTGTTCCTTTCCGACGCCCGCTATATGACAGTCGGGGTTTCCTGCTGTGTTTTCCCGTCGGCCGGCTCCAGGCGGAGCCGGGACGTATTCCTTCGGTATTACTTCGAGTAGAACTCGACGATGAGCTGTTCCTGGACCTGGGTGTCGATCTGGGCCCGGACCGGCAGCGCGTGGACCAGGATGCGCATCTGGTCCGAGACCACCTCGAGCCAGGCCGGCACGGGGCGCTCGCCGATCTCGGCCTGCGCCACGATGAACGGGGTCAGCTCGCGGGCCTTCGCGGTCACCTCGACGATGTCGTTCTCGCTGACCCGGTAGGACGGGATGTCGACCTTCTTGCCGTTCACCGTGAAGTGGCCGTGGCGGACCAGCTGGCGGGCCATGTCGCGGCTCTTGGCGAAGCCGGCCCGGAACACGATGTTGTCCAGGCGGCGCTCCAGCAGCTGGAGCATGGTCTCGCCGGTCCGGCCGTGCTTCTTGGCCGCCTCGACGTAGTAGCCGTGGAACTGCTTCTCCAGGATGCCGTAGATCCGCTTGGCCTTCTGCTTCTCGCGGATCTGCTGCAGGAAGTCGCCTTCCTTGGGCCGGTTGCGGCCGTGCTCACCCGGCGGGTAGGGCCGGATCTCGATCGGGCACTTGGGCGAGTCGCACTTCGCGCCCTTCAGGAAGAGCTTGGTCTTTTCCCGGCGGCAGAGCTTGCAGTCCGCGCCTGTGTATCGAGCCATAGTCTCGCTTATCTCCTCGTGGGCTCTGCGTCAGACCCGGCGCCGCTTGGGCGGCCGGCAGCCATTGTGCGGGACGGGGGTCATGTCCTGGATCGAACCGACCTCCAGCCCGGTCGCCTGCAGCGACCGGATGGCGGTCTCCCGGCCCGAGCCCGGGCCCTTGACGAAGACGTCGACCTTGCGCATGCCGTGCTCCATGGCCCGGCGCGCGGCGGCCTCGGCCGCCATCTGGGCCGCGTACGGGGTCGACTTGCGCGACCCCTTGAACCCGACCTGGCCCGCGGACGCCCACGAGATGACGTTGCCCGTCGGGTCGGTGATCGAGATGATGGTGTTGTTGAACGTGCTCCTGATGTGGGCGTGCCCGTGGGCGATGTTCTTCCGCTCCTTGCGGCGCACCTTCTTCGCGGCGGCCTGCTGACGGCTCCTAGGCGGCATGTGCTTCCTTCGAGGTGATCGGTCCCTGCGGACTACTCATTACTTCTTGCCGGCCTTCTTCTTGCCGGCCACCGTCTTCTTCTTGCCCTTGCGGGTACGCGCGTTGGTCTGCGTGCGCTGCCCGTGTACCGGGAGCCCGCGGCGGTGCCGGATGCCCTGGTAGCAGCCGATCTCGACCTTGCGCCTGATGTCGGCCTGGACCTCGCGGCGCAGGTCACCTTCGACCTGGTAGGTGGCGTCGATCCAGTCGCGGAGCCTGATCAGCTCCTCGTCGGTCAGGTTGTGGACGCGGGTGTCGCCGCTGACCCCGGTGGCCTGCAGCGTCTGCAGCGCCCGGGTGCGGCCGATCCCGTAGATATAGGTGAGCGCGACCTCCAGCCGCTTATCGCGGGGGAGGTCGACGCCAGAAAGCCTGGCCATGTACGGGCAGTTCTCCTTCGTCGGGCGGAGGTCCTGCGCGCCGCCCCCAGGCCCTGCCCGGACCTGGCCCCGGCCTCCGTCCGGGGGTCGCCGCCCTCGCGGGCGGTCTGCGGCGCGTGTCCAGCTTTAATTGTCTGGCTCAGTGAGCGTCTGTAATTGTGCGTCTGTGCTGCATCAGCCCTGGCGCTGCTTGTGCCTCGGGTCGGTGCAGATGACCATGACGCGGCCGTGCCGGCGAATGATCCGGCACTTACTGCAGATCTTCTTGACGCTCGGCTTGACCTTCACGGTGCTGTCTCCACTAAGTGCGATTCTTACTTGTACCGGTACACGATCCGCCCGCGACTGAGGTCGTAGGGGCTGAGCTCTACGACGACCCGGTCGTCAGGCAGGATGCGGATGTAGTGCATCCGCATCTTCCCGCTGATGTGAGCGAGAACCTTGTGCCCGTTGTCCAGCTCCACCCGGAAGAAGGCATTCGGCAATGACTCCACTACCGTGCCCTCGATCTCAATGGCGCCGTCTTTCTTGGGCATGTCCTCCGCGCTTCGCTCTATAAGGTGGTGGTCCGCGCCGAGGCGCGGCTGGCCTTTTAACTCTCCTGGGCGGTGAGCCTGCCCCGCCTGGCGCACGCCCGCGCTGGCTCAGCCAGCGGGAGATAACCGGGAGGGGCTCCGACGGGTCCGTATTACTCGCCTACGCGAGCCCCGGGTGCTAACCACGGGAAACCCAGCAGATGGGCCGGAGACGAGTGTACTCGACCTACGGCACCAACGCGAACCGCCTAGGTATAGGACACCGCGGGAGCCGCGGGTATTCCCGGTGGCCCCTATTCCCGGTCACGCCGCGCGCGGCGGACCACCACCCAGATGAAGCCTATCAGCAGCCACCACGGGAACCAGGTTCCGACGCCGACCACGGCCGCGACGGCCCAGATGGCGATCAGCGTACCGGTGACCACGGCCCAGGCGCCCATGGCCACCGTGCCCGGCGGGAACCGGGTCGGGTCGCCTCCCCGGCCTGGATCTCGCGGCCTGATCGAGGTGTGCGGGAGGTCGGAGGCCCGTCGCATGGTCTCGTGCGGCAGCCGGTACAGGTCGATGAGCGGCAGGTCGGCCAGCAACTCGTCGATCTCGCCGAGCGTCTTGGCGTCGAGCGCGGCCTCCATCCGCTCGTAGAATTCCTCAGCGGTCAGCCGTCCCGCGGCGTGGTGCTCGCGCAGCAACGCCGCAGCGCGGTCGCGATCCGCGTCGGATGCGCGGATCCGCGGATCACCAGGCACCAGGTTGCCTTTCTCCCGGTCTAGGTTGGCGGAACGCTGGCCGGGTCCCTGCTTCCAGTATCGCCCAGCCGGTCCAGGCCGCCGTCCCCGGCGGTCAGCACCCAGGGGCCGTCCGGGGTGATGGCAACCGTGTGCTCGAAGTGCGCGGCCCAGCTGCCGTCCGCGGTCAGGACCGTCCACCCGTCGTCCAGCAGGACCGTCTCCGGGCTGCCGAGCATCACCATCGGCTCGACGGCCAGCGCCATCCCGGCGCGCAGCCGCAGCCCGCGGCCGGCCCGGCCGTAGTTGGGCACCGGCGGGTCCATGTGCATGGCGGTGCCGATGCCGTGCCCGGTGTACTCCTCGACCACCCCGTACGGTCCGGCCTCGGCGATGCTGGCCTGCACCGCGTGCGAGATGTCGCCCAGCCGGCCGCCCGGCCGAGCCTGCGCGAGACCCTGCCACAGCGCGGTCCGGCACACCTCCAGCAGCGCGGCGTGCTCGGCGGAGATGGTGCCGACGCCGACGGTCACGGCGGCGTCTCCGTGCCAGCCGCGGACGATCGCACCGCAGTCGATGGAGATGATGTCGCCCTCGTCCAGGCTCCGGGCCGGGCTCGGGATACCGTGCACGATCTCGTCGTTGACCGACGTGCACAAGGTGGCGGGATACCCGTGATAGCCCAGGAACGACGGGGTGGCGCCCGCCGCGCGGATCTCGCGCTCGGCCAGCGCGTCAAGCTCAGCGGTGGTGACGCCGGGCCGGACCGCTGCGGTCACCGCGGTCAGGGTACGCGCCACTACCAGCCCAGCCTCGCGCATGACCGCGAACTGCTCGGGCGTCTTGATCTGGATTTCCGATGCGCGGCGCGGCCACATGGGGCGCCTCCTCAGCGCACGAACGGCCGGAGCGCGGCCAGCGCCCGGCTGGTGATCTCTTCGACCGGGCCGGTCGCGTCGATACCGATCAGGATGTTCTCGTCGGCGTAGAGCGCGATCAGCGGGGAGGTCTGCTCCGCGTACACCTCGAGCCGGTGCCGGATCGTGTCCTCGGAGTCGTCGTCGCGCTGGAACAACTCGCCGCCGCAGTCGTCGCAGATGCCGTTGCGGGCCGGCGGGTCGTACAGCACGTGCCAGACCCGCTCACAGCGGCGGCAGGTGCGGCGCCCCGACAGCCGCCGCACCACCTCGTCCTCGTCGACCACTAGCTCGAGCACCACGCTCAGCCGGGTATCCCACTCCTCGGCGAGCATCTTCTTGAGCGTCTCGGCCTGCGACACGTTCCGCGGGAAGCCGTCCAGGAGGAAGCCCTCCTGCGCGTCGTCCTCGCCGAGCCGGTCCCGGACCATGGCGATCGTCACCTTGTCCGGCACCAGATCGCCGCGTTCCATGTACTCACGAGCCTGGCGGCCCAGTTCGGTGTTGCTGGTCACGTTGAACCGGAAAATGTCACCTGTCGAGATCCTCGGGATCGCCAGATGCGAAGAGATGAACTGGGCCTGTGTCCCCTTGCCCGCACCGGGGGGCCCGACGAGGACGATGCGCACTATCGCAAGAAACCCTCATAGTTGCGCTGCTGCAACTGGCTCTCGATCTGCTTCACGGTGTCGAGCCCGACGCCGACCATGATCAGCAGGCTGACCCCGCTGAACGGGAACTGCTGGCCGACCCCGATGGAGGTGAGCGCGACCAGCGGGAACAGCGCGATGACACCCAGGTAGAACGATCCGGGCGCGGTGAGCCTGCTGAGTACGTAACTGAGGTACTCCGAGGTCGGCCGCCCGGGCCGGATGCCGGGGATGAACCCGCCGTACTTCTTCATGTTGTCGGCCACCTCAATCGGGTTGAAGGTGATCGACACGTAGAAGTAAGTGAACCCGATGATCAGCAGGAAGAACGCGAGCATGTAGAAGCCGCCGGTACTCAGGCTGCTCGACGTGCCCTGGGCCAGGTATCTCTCGACCCAGGACACCCAGCCTTGCGGTTTGGTCTGGTTGCCGAACAGCTGCGCGCCGAGGGTCGGGATGTACAACAGCGACGAGGCGAAGATGACCGGGATCACACCCGCCTGGTTGACCTTCATCGGGATGTAGGTCGAGGTGCCGCCGTACATCCGGCGGCCCACCATCCGTTTGGCGTACTGGACCGGAATCCGGCGCTGGGCCTGTTCCATGAACACGATGAAGGCCACGATGGCGATCACCACCAAGATGGCCACGCCCGCGTAGAACGCCGACTTGTCGCGGTAGATGGCCAGGATCTCACCGGGGATGACGGAGATGACGGTGGTGAAGATCAGTACCGACATGCCGTTGCCCACGCCGCGGTCGGTGATCAGCTCACCCATCCACATGATGACCGTGGTGCCGGCCACCATGCAGATCACCATCGTGGCGATGTTGAACATCCCGCCGTTCGGGATCAGCGGATTGCTGCTGCCCGACGCCCCGCACCCGTTGAACAGCGTGCCGGACCGGGCCAGCTCGATGTAACCGGTGGACTGCAGGATCGCCAGGCCCACGGTGAGGTACCGGGTGTACTGGGTGATCTTGGTCTGGCCGGCCTGGCCCTCCTGCTTGAGCGTCTCCAGCCGCGGGATGACCACCGTCAGCAGCTGCAAGATGATGCTGGCCGTGATGTACGGCATGATGCCGAGCGCGAACACCGACAGGCGCAGCAGCGCCTGGCCGCTGAGCAGGTTGACGATGGCCAGCACCCCAGCCGAGGAGCTGCCCGCGCTGGTGGCCAGGTTCGAGCAGTAGGCCACGTTCTTCTCACTGATGCCGGGCGTCGGCAGCGAGGCGCCCAACCGGAACAGCGCGATCAATGCCAGCGTGATCAGCATCTTCTTGCGCAGGTCCGGCGTCTGGAACGCCCGCACGAAGGCCGTCAGCATGCGCAGTCCTCGGTTCGGTGGATCGGGCAGAGTTCGTAGTTTACCCGGCACGCCATGGGTTGTCTCCTTTGGTCAGGAGGCGCTAAGCGAGCTCGGTAACCGTACCGCCGGCGCCTTCGATCTTGGCCACGGCGGTGGCGGAGAAGGCGTGCGCGGACACGCGCAGCGCCACCGAGAGCTCACCGGCACCGAGCACCTTGATCAGTTCGCCGCGCCGCGCCGCGCCCTTGGCCACCAGGTTCTCCGGGGTCACCTCGCCGCCGTCGGGGAACAGCCCGGACAGCCGGCCGATGTTCACCACCTGGTAGGTGGTGCGGAAACCAGCGTTGGAGAAGCCCTTGAGCTTCGGCACGCGACGCTGCAGCGGCATCTGGCCGCCCTCGAAACCGAGCCGAACCTGATTGCGTGCCTTGGTGCCCTTGGTCCCGCGGCCCGCGGTCTTGCCCTTGGACGCCTCGCCGCGGCCGACCCGCGTCTTGGCCTTGTGCGCCCCCGGCGCGGGCCGCAGGTGATGCAGCTTGAGCCCGCGTCCGGACGCCGTCTGGTCCGCCGTCTTTGTCTCCGGCATTTAGTCCACTTCCTCCACGGTCACCAGGTGGCGAACCGTCTTGATCATGCCGCGGAACTCCGGGCGATCCGGCCTGACTACGACCTGGCCGATCCGGTGCAGCCCGAGCGAGCGCAGCGAGTTACGCTGCGCGCTGTTCCCGCCGATCTTCGACTTGATCTGGGTCACCTTCAGCTGTGCCATCTCTGTGTGCCCTCCCGTCAGGCCCCGGCCGCGGCGGCACGCGCCCGCAGCATGGCGGCCGGCGCGACGTCCTCGATCGGCAGGCCGCGCTTGGCCGCGATCTCCTCGGGCCGGTTCAGGCTCTTCAGCGCGGCCACCGTCGCGTGCACGACGTTGATCGGGTTGGAGGAGCCCAGCGAGCGGGACAGCACGTCGTGGATGCCCGCGCACTCCAGCACGGCCCGGACCGGGCCGCCGGCGATGACGCCGGTTCCCGGGCTGGCCGGCTTGAGCAGCACGACCCCGGCCGCGGCCTCGCCCTGAACGGTGTGCGGGATCGTGCTAGCGATCCGCGGCACCCGGAAGAAATGCTTCTTGGCCTCTTCGACGCCCTTGGCGATGGCGGCCGGGACTTCCTTGGCCTTGCCGTACCCGACGCCGACCATCCCGTTGCCGTCACCCACCACGACCAGCGCGGTGAAGCTGAAGCGACGGCCGCCCTTGACCACCTTGGCCACGCGGTTAATGGTCACCACGTGCTCAAGGTAGGCAGCCTGCTTTTCGGCCGCGCTGCCGCGGCGGTCGTCACGGCGCTCGCGCCGCTCGCCGCCTCCGCCGCCGCGCCGGGGTCCTCCTGGCATTAGCCCTTCCTCATCTCTGTGTAACGCTCGAGCCTGCTCATAGCTGCAGGCCGCCTTCCCGGGCCCCGTCCGCCAGGGCCGCGACGCGGCCGTGGTAGCGGTAGCCGCCGCGGTCGAAGACCACGGCCTCGATGCCGGCCTGCGCCGCGCGCTGCGCGAGCAGTTCGCCAACCTTGCGGGCCTTGGCCGTCTTGTCGCCCTCGGCGGTGCGGATCGACGCGTCCAGGGTGGACGCGGCGGCCAGCGTACGGCCCGCGCTGTCGTCCACGATCTGCGCGAACATGTGCCGCGCGGACCGGTTGACGACCAGCCGCGGCCTGCTCGGGCTGCCGGTGACCTTCTTGCGGACCCGCAGGTGACGGCGGACGCGCGCAGCCGTGGACTTCTGGGTGTGCGGTCGCACCCGCCCGGTGACCCGGGCGTGTGACCTGACCTTGGTGCCAGCCATTGTTACTTCCCAGCCTTCCCGACCTTGCGGCGGACCACTTCGCCCTGGTATCGCACGCCCTTGCCCTTGTACGGGTCGGGCTTGCGGAGCTTGCGGATTTGCGCGGCTATCTCGCCCACCTGCTGCTTGTCGATGCCTTCCACGACAAACCGGGTGGGCGCCTCGACCCGGAAGGTGATGCCCTCCGGGGGAGCGATGTGCACGGGGTGGCTGAACCCGAGCGAGAACTCCAGGTCGCTGCCCCGGGCCTGGACGCGGTAGCCGACGCCCACGATTTCCAGGGTCTTGCGGTAGCCGTCGGTGACGCCGGTCACCATGTTGGCGATCAGCGTGCGGGACAGGCCGTGCAGGGCACGGACCGTACCCTCGTCGTTGGGCCGGGTCACCCGGATCACGCCGTCCTCACGCACGACGTCGATGGGGTCGGCCACGGTGTGGCTCAAGGTGCCCTTGGGCCCCTGCACGGTGACCTCGCGGCCGTCCACGGTGACCTCTACCCCGCTGGGAATGGTCACGGGGAGTCGCCCGATTCTTGACATCGCAGCTCCTCCCTTACCAGACGTAGGCGAGGACTTCCCCGCCCACGCCACGCTTCTTAGCTTGCTTGTCGGTCAGCAGCCCACCCGAGGTGGAGATGATGGCCACGCCGAGCCCGCCGAGCACCCGGGGCAGCTCGTCCTTCTTGGCGTAGACCCGCAGCCCCGGCTTGGACACCCGCTTGATGCCGGCGATGGAGCGCTCGCGCGCGTTGCCGAACTTCAGGTTGATCACCAGGTTCTTGCCGACCTCGGCGTCTTCGACGCGCCAGGAGGCGATGTAGCCCTCCTGCTGGAGGATCTCGGCGATGTGGGACTTGATCTTGGAGTACGGCATGCCCACCGTGTCGTGGTACGCCGAGTTCGCGTTGCGCAGACGGGTCAGCATGTCTGCGATCGGGTCGGTCATGGTCATGGCCAACAGGCCTTCCTCACCGCGGTTTCCCGCCGGTTTTTCAACAGCGGGACCTGCGGTGTGCTCGTTTTTTTCTATTACCAGCTGGACTTGGTGATGCCGGGCAGTTCGCCGCGGTGCGCCATGGTCCGGAAGCAGATCCGGCACAGGCTGAACCTGCGGTAGACAGCCCGCGGCCGCCCGCAGCGCGTGCACCGCGTATAGCCGCGAACCTGGAACTTCGGCGTCCGCTTCTGCTTGGCGATCAGGGCCTTCTTAGCCACGTCAGCCTTCCTTGAACGGGAATCCGAGCCGCCGCAGCAGCGAGCGGCCCTCGGCGTCGTTAGTTGCGGTGGTCACGATGGTGATGTCCATCCCGCGCTGCCGGTCCACCTTGTCCGGATCGATCTCGTGGAACATGACCTGCTCGGTGAGCCCGAACGTGTAGTTCCCGTGCCCGTCGAACTGCCGGTCGGACAGGCCGCGGAAGTCACGGATCCGGGGCAGCGCGATGGCCAGCAGCCGGTCCAGGAACTCCCACATCCGGTCCCCGCGCAGCGTGACGTGGGCGCCGATGGGCATGCCCTCGCGCAGCTTGAACTGGGCCACCGACTTCTTGGCCTTGGCCACGGCCGGCCGCTGCCCGGTGATGGTGGACAGGTCCTTGACCGCGCCGTCGATCAGCTTGGCGTCGCGGGCCGCCTCCCCCACGCCCATGTTGACCACGATCTTGGTCAGGCGGGGGATCTGCATCACGTTGTCGTAGCCGAACTCCTGGCGGAGTGCCGGGGCGATCTCCTCCCGGTAGCGCTCCTTGAGCCGCGGTACGACCGGAGCCTCGGTCGCCATCAGATGTCCTTCCCGCTCGGCCTGGCCACGCGGACCTTCCTGCCGTCCTCATCGAACCGGTAGCCCACGCGTGCCGCGTTCTTGCTGTCCGGGTCGGCCAGCTGCACGTTGCTCACGTGGATCGGCGCTTCCTCGTGCGTGATGCCGCCTTCCTTGGCACCGCGCTGGCCCTGGTAGCTGACCTTCTTGTTCTTCTTGACCACGTTGACGCCCTGGACCAGCACCTTGTCCCGGTCCGGGTAGGCCGCGATGACCAGGCCGCTGCGGCCCTTGTCCCGGCCGGCCACGACGATCACGTGGTCGCCCTTCCTGATCTTCATCTACAGCACCTCCGGGGCCAGCGAGATGATCCGCATGAACCGCTTCTCGCGCAGTTCACGGCCGACCGGTCCGAAGATGCGGGTCCCGCGCGGGTCACCGCCGTCCCTGATCAGCACCGCGGCGTTCTCGTCGAACCGGATGTAGGAGCCGTCGCCGCGGCGGCGCTCCTTGCGTGTGCGTACTACGACCGCCTTGACGACATCGCCCTTCTTCACGCCGGCGCCGGGAAGGGCATCCTTGACCGTCGCCACGATGACGTCACCGATGCCCGCGTATCGCCGGCCGCTGCCGCCGAGCACACGGATGCACAAGATCTCCTTCGCACCCGTGTTGTCGGCGACCTTGAGCCGCGACTCCTGCTGGATCACGTCAACTCCTGCTACTGTTCGCCGGGCATCGGAGCCAGGCGGTCTCTGGTATTACTTGGCCTTCTCGAGGATCTCGGCCACCCGCCACCGCTTGGTCGCGGACAGCGGCCGGGTCTCCATCAGCAGCACACGGTCACCCACGCCGCAGGCGTTGGCGGCGTCGTGCGCCTGGTACTTCTTGGTACGGCGCAGAACCTTGCCGTACTTGGGGTGCTTAACGTGGTCCTCGACCTCGACAACGACGGTCTGGTCCATCTTGTCGCTGACTACCAGGCCTTCGCGGCTCTTGCGGTAGCCGCGCGTCACGGCACCCGTGGCGTTCTCGCTCACTCGCTTTCCTCCTCGGCCGCGTCGTCATCGGTGGCCGTTTCTCCGGCGGCAGCCGCGGCGTCGGCCGGCT
This sequence comes from uncultured Actinomycetes bacterium, assembly GCA_963787645.1. Classification (GTDB taxonomy): domain Bacteria; phylum Actinomycetota; class Actinomycetes; order Streptosporangiales; family Streptosporangiaceae; genus Palsa-504. The sequence continues at coordinate 1,292,373 of CAWBDS010000011.1, forward strand.
CGGCATCCGCTGGTTCGCCGGACTCTTCGATCAAGGTGATGATGCCGAGCTCGCGCTCGCGCATCACCGTGTAGATCCGGGCGATCTCCTTACGGACCGCACGCAGCCGCCCGTGGCTCTCCAGCTGCCCGGTGGCACCCTGGAAGCGCAGGTTGAACAGCTCTTCCTTGGCCTCGGCCAGCTTGGCGTGCAGTTCTTCCTCGGTGGACACGCGCAGCTGCGCGGTCAGGCCGCTTGCCATCAGCCCTCACCCACCTCTCGCTTGACCACCCGGCACTTCATCGGGAGCTTGTGGATCGCGCGGCGCAGCGCCTCGCGGGCCACTTCCTCGCTCACCCCGGCCATCTCGAACATCACGCGGCCGGGCTTGACGTTGGCGATCCACCACTCGGGCGAGCCCTTGCCGGATCCCATCCGGGTCTCGGCCGGCTTCTTGGTCAACGGCCGGTCCGGGTAGATGTTGATCCAGACCTTCCCGCCGCGGCGGATGTGCCGGGTCATGGCGATACGGGCCGCCTCGATCTGCCGGTTGGTCACGTAGGCGTGCTCCAGGGCCTGGATCCCGTACTCGCCGAATGACACGTGGGTACCACCGGTGGCGTTACCGGTCCGGTGCGGCCGGTGCTGCTTGCGGTGCTTGACCCTGCGCGGAATCAGCATGTCCTCTAGCCTTCCTCGCTGGCGGACGCGCCCTCAGGGGCACGCCGCCGCGGACGCTGCGCGTCCCGCGGCCGCTGGGGCCGCTGCTGGGCAGCGGCCCGCAACGCGGCCTGCTGCGCTTCGCGGCCGGCCCGGCTGGTCGGCGCCTCACCCTTGTAGATCCAGACCTTCACGCCGATCCGGCCGAAGGTGGTGCGGGCCTCGTAGAAGCCGTAGTCGATGTCCGCGCGCAGCGTGTGCAGCGGCACCCGGCCCTCGCGGTAGAACTCCGACCGGGACATCTCCGCGCCACCCAGGCGACCCGAGCACTGCACCCGGATGCCCTTGGCGCCGCCCTTCATCGCGCTCTGGATCGCCTTGCGCATGGCCCGCCGGAACGAAACCCGGCTGGACAGCTGCTCGGCGACGCCCTGCGCGACCAGCTGAGCGTCGATCTCGGGGTTCTTGACCTCGAGGATGTTCAGCTGGATCTGCTTCTGGGTGAGCTTCTCCAGGTCGCCGCGGATGCGGTCGGCTTCGGCGCCGCGCCGCCCGATGACGATGCCGGGCCGCGCGGTGTGGATGTCCACCCGCACCCGGTCCCTGGTCCGCTCGATCTCGACCTTGGAGATGCCCGCCCGCTCCATGCCGCGCTGCAGCATGCGCCGGATGGCCACGTCCTCGGCCACGTATTCCTTGTACAGCTTGTCGGCGTACCACCGGCTCTTGAAGTCGGTGGTGATGCCGAGCCGGAACCCGTGCGGGTTCACTTTCTGCCCCACTAGCGGGTTCCTCCCTCAGAGTCGTCAGAGACGATGACCGTGATGTGACTGGTGCGCTTGAGGATCCGGTACCCGCGCCCCTGGGCGCGCGGCCGGAAGCGCTTGAGCGTCGGGCCCTCGTCGACCCAGGCCCGGCGCACCCACAACATGCCCCGGTCCACGCGGCCGCCGCCGGCGCCCGCGTTGGCGATCGCGCTGGCGAGCACCTTGCCGACCGGCTCGCTGGCCGCCTGCGGCGCGAAGGCCAGCACGGCCTGCGCCTGGTCAGCGGGCAACCCGCGGATCAGGTCCACCACCCGGCGGGCCTTCCGCGGCGTGACGCGGACATACCGCGCTTTCGCCCGAGCTTCCATGTGTCGTCGTTCTCCTATCGGCGGCTGCGCCGGTCGTCCTTGACGTGACTGCGGAAAGTCCGCGTGGGCGCGAACTCGCCAAGCTTGTGGCCCACCATCGACTCGGTGATGAACACCGGGATGTGCTTGCGACCGTCGTGGACGGCGATCGTGTGCCCGAGCATGGCCGGGACGATCATCGAACGCCTGGACCACGTCCTGATGACGGTCTTGGTTCCCCGGTCGTTCTGCACGTCCACCTTCTTCATCAGGTGGTCGTCCACGAAGGGGCCTTTTTTAAGACTACGAGGCATCGCGTGCTGCTCCTACCGCTTGTTCCTGCCGCGGCGACGGCTGATCAGCCGGTCACTCGGCTTGTGCGCCCGCCGGGTCCGGCCCTCCGGCTGACCCCACGGGCTGACCGGGTGACGTCCGCCGGAGCTCTTGCCCTCGCCGCCGCCCAGCGGGTGGTCGACCGGGTTCATGGCCACGCCGCGCACGGTCGGGCGGACGCCCTTCCAGCGCTTGCGGCCGGCCTTGCCCAGCTTGATGTTGCCCTGCTCGGCGTTGCCGACCTCGCCGACCGTGGCCCGGCAGGTCGCGTCGACCCGCCGGATCTCGCCGGACGGCATGCGCAGCTGCGCGTAGCCGCCCTCCTTGGCCAGCAGCTGCACGCCCGAGCCTGCCGAGCGCGCGATCTTGGCCCCGCCACCGGGCCGCAGCTCGATCGCGTGGACCACGGTGCCGGTCGGGATGTTGCGCAGCGGCAGCGCGTTGCCCGGCTTGATGTCCGCGCCGGCCCCGCTCTCCACCGTGTCGCCGGCCGACAGGCCCTGCGGGCAGATGATGTAGCGCTTCTCGCCGTCCGCGTAGTGCAGCAGCGCGATGCGGGCGGTGCGGTTCGGGTCGTACTCGATGTGCGCGACCTTGGCCGGCACGCCGTCCTTGTCCGCCCGCCGGAAGTCGATCAGCCGGTAGGCGCGCTTGTGGCCGCCGCCCTGATGCCGGGCGGTGACGCGGCCGTGCACGTTCCGGCCGCCGCGCGAGTGCAGCGGACGGACCAGCGACTTCTCCGGCTCGCTCCGGGTCACCTCGGCGAAGTCAGAGCCGCTCGCGCCGCGCCGGCCAGGGGTGGTCGGCTTGTACTTACGGATAGCCATCTCTCGTCGATCTCCCTAGGCGCCGAAAATGTCGATTCGGTCCCCTGCGGCCAGGGTCACGATCGCCCGCTTGGTGTCCGGCCGCTTGCCCCAGCCGTACCGGGTCCGCCGCCGCTTGCCGTGCCGGTTCACGGTGTTGACCCCGGTTACCTTGACCCCGAAGACGGCCTCGACGGCCAGCCTGATCTGGGTCTTGTTGGCCTCGGGAGCCACGACGAAGGTGTACTTACCCTCGTCGAGCAGCCCGTAGCTCTTCTCCGAGACCACCGGCCGCAGCAGGACGTCCCGCGGATTGTTGTCCCGGCTCACTGACCGGCTCCCTTCGTCGCCCTCGCGACGAACGCCGTCAGGGCCTGCTCGGTGAAGACCACGTGATCGCTGGCCAGCACGTCATAGGTGTTCAGCTGGTCCTCGGCCAGGACGTGCACGCCCGGCACGTTCCGCAGCGACTTCCAGGTCAGATCATCGTCGCGGTGCGCGACCACGAGCACCGGGCGGCCCAGCGCGCCGCCGGAAGTGCCCAGCGCCCCGGTCAGCACGGCTATCGCGTCCTTGGTCCGGGGCGCGTCGCCCTCGACGAAGCCGCTGACCACCAGCACCCGGCCGTGACTGAGCCGGTCGGACAGCGCGCCGCGCAGCGCGGCGGCCTTCATCTTCTTGGGGGTCCGCTGCACGTACGAGCGCGGCACCGGGCCGTGCACGACGCCGCCGCCGGTGTACTGCGGTGCGCGCAGCGAGCCCTGGCGGGCCCGGCCCGTGCCCTTCTGCCGGTACGGCTTCCTGCCGCCGCCGCGGACCTGGCCGCGGGTCTTGGCGGCGTGCGTGCCCTGCCGGGCCGCGGCCTGCTGGGCCACCACGACCTGGTGGATCAGCGGAATGTTGACCTTGGCGGCGAAGATCTCCTCCGGCAGGTCGACCGTCTTGCCGCCCTTACCGGACGGCGAGATGACGCTGACGGCGGTCATCAGGCTTCACCCCCACCCTTGGATAGATTGCGGACCGCGCTGCGGACCAGCACGACCCGGCCGCGAGGACCGGGCACCGCGCCCTTGATCAGGAGCAGCCCCCGCTCGGCGTCGACCGCGTGCACGGTGAGCGACTGCACGGTGGTGCGCACGCCGCCCATCCGGCCCGCCATCCGCACGCCCTTGAACACGTGGCCCGGGGTGGCGCAGGCGCCGATGGACCCGGGCGAGCGATGCTTGCGCTGGGTGCCGTGCGAGGAGCCCAGGCCCTTGAAGCCGTGCCGCTTCATGACCCCGGCCGTGCCCTTGCCCTTGCTCTGGCCGGTCACGTCGACGTGCTGCCCGTTGGCGAACACCTCAGCGGTGAGCTCCTGCCCGAGCGTGTACTCCGACGCGTCGTCGGTGCGCAGCTCGGCCAGGTACCGGCGCGGGGTCAGGCCCGCCTTCTCGAACACGCCGCTGACCGGCTTGGTCACCTTGCGCGGATCGATCTCGCCGAAGCCGAGTTGCACGGCCGAGTACCCGTCGCGGTCCGGGGTCCGCACGCCGGTCACCACGCACGGCCCGGCCTGTACGACGGTCACCGGCACGATCTGCCCGGCCTCGTTGAAGACCTGGGTCATACCAAGCTTGGTACCCAGGATCCCTTTGATCTGCTTGCCCATGTCGGTGCGTTCCTCAGAGCTTGATCTCGATGTCGACGCCAGCCGGCAGGTCGAGGCGCATCAGCGAGTCCACCGTCTTCGGCGTGGGGTCGATGATGTCGATCAGCCGCTTGTGCGTCCGCATCTCGAAGTGCTCGCGCGAGTCCTTGTACTTGTGCGGAGAGCGGATGACGCAGTACACGTTCTTCTCGGTAGGCAGCGGCACCGGGCCAGCCACCCGCGCGCCGGTACGCGTCACGGTGTCGACGATCTTCCGCGCCGAGCTGTCGATGACCTCGTGGTCATATGCCTTGAGCCGGATGCGGATCTTCTGTCCCGCCATGGTTGGCCTCGGTGTCCTTCGCTTCTTTAGTCAGCCACTTTTTACATTGGCGCTGTACGTACGTGGTCGGTCATGCGGCGGCGGCCGGGCCGGTGAGCCCGGCCGCCGTTTGCACGACCTCTACTTGATAATCTTCGTGACCCGGCCGGCGCCGACGGTGCGGCCGCCCTCGCGGATCGCGAAGCGCAGGCCTTCCTCCATGGCGATCGGCTGGATCAGGTCGATGTGCATGTCGGTCCGGTCGCCCGGCATGACCATCTCGGTGCCCTCGGGGAGGTTCACCACGCCGGTCACGTCGGTGGTTCGGAAGTAGAACTGCGGACGGTAGTTGTTGAAGAACGGCGTGTGCCGGCCGCCCTCGTCCTTGGACAGGATGTAGACCTGGCCCTCGAACTCGGTGTGCGGGGTGTTGGTGCCCGGCTTGATCACGACCTGGCCGCGCTCCACCTCCTCGCGCTTGATGCCGCGCAGCAGCAGGCCCACGTTGTCGCCGGCCTGGCCGTCGTCCAGGATCTTGCGGAACATCTCAACCCCGGTGACGGTGGTGGACTGCGCCTTTTCCTTGATCCCGATGATGTCGACGGTCTCGCCGGTGTGGATGGTGCCGCGCTCGATCCGGCCGGTCACCACGGTGCCGCGGCCGGTGATCGAGAACACGTCCTCGACCGGCATCAGGAACGGCTTGTCGATCTCGCGGACCGGCTCCGGGATGGAGTCGTCGCAGGCGGTCATGAGCTCCATGACCTTCTCGCCCCACTCGGCGTCGCCCTCGAGCGCCTTGAGCGCGGATACCCGCACCACCGGCACGTCGTCGCCCGGGAACTCGTACTCGGTGAGCAGCTCGCGGACCTCGAGCTCGACCAGCTCGAGGATCTCCTCGTCGTCCACCATGTCGGCCTTGTTCAGCGCCACCACGATGTAGGGCACGCCGACCTGGCGGGCGAGCAGCACGTGCTCGCGGGTCTGCGGCATCGGGCCGTCAGTCGCGGCGACCACCAGGATCGCGCCGTCCATCTGGGCGGCACCGGTGATCATGTTCTTGATGTAGTCCGCGTGACCCGGGCAGTCCACGTGCGCGTAGTGCCGCTTCTCGGTCTGGTACTCGACGTGCGAGATCGAGATCGTGATCCCGCGCTCCTTCTCTTCCTTCGCGTTGTCGATCTGGTCGAAGGGAGTGAAGGGGTTCACGTCGGGCATCTTGTCGTGCAGCACCTTGGTGATCGCCGCGGTCAGTGTGGTCTTGCCGTGGTCGATGTGCCCGATGGTGCCGATGTTGACGTGCGGCTTAGTCCGCTGGAACTTGGCCTTCGCCACTGGATTCTCCTCGTTGGTTATTGCGACCCGCCCACCCAGATGGGCGGGTCCGTACTGACTGCTGGCTTACTCGCCACGCGCCTTGGCGATGATCTCCTTGGCAATGCTGGGCGGGACCTCGGCATACGAATCGAACTGCATGCTGTAGTCCGCCCGGCCCTGCGTCCGGCTGCGCAGGTCCCCCACGTAGCCGAACATCTCCGACAGCGGAACAATCGCCTTGACCACCCGGGCCCCGGAACGCTCTTCCATCTCCCGGATCTGGCCACGGCGGCTGTTCAGGTCGCCGATGACGTCGCCCATGTAGTCGTCCGGAGTCCGGACCTCGACGGCCATCATCGGCTCGAGCAGCACGGGATTCGCCTGGGCGGCAGCCTTCTTGAACGCCATCGAACCGGCGATCTTGAAGGCCAGCTCGGACGAGTCGACCTCGTGGTAGGCGCCGTCGGTCAGCGTCACCTTGAGGTCGACCATCGGGTAGCCGGCCAGCACGCCGAACTCGGCGGCCTCCTGGCAGCCGGTGTCCACCGAGGGGATGTACTCCCGGGGGATCCGGCCGCCGGTCACCTTGTTCTCGAACTCGTACCCGCCGCCGTCACCGCCGGTCGGCTCCAGGTTGATCAGCACGCGACCGTACTGGCCGGAGCCACCAGTCTGCTTCTTGTGCGTGTACTCGACCTTCTCCACCTTGCGGGTGACGGTCTCGCGGTAGGCGACCTGCGGACGGCCGATGTTGGCCTCGACCTTGAACTCGCGCCGCATCCGGTCGACCAGCACCTCCAGGTGCAGTTCGCCCATGCCCGCGATGATCGTCTGGCCGGTCTCCTCGTCGGTCCTGACCTGGAAGGTCGGGTCCTCCTCGGCGAGCCGCTGGATAGCGGTGCCCAGCTTCTCCTGGTCGCTCTTGGTCCTCGGCTCGATGGCCACGTTGATCACCGGGGCCGGGAAGGTCATGGACTCCAGGACCACCGGCTTGTCCTGCTGGCTCAGCGTGTCCCCGGTGGTGGTGTCCTTCAGGCCCATCACCGCGACGATCTGCCCGGCCACCGCGAACGGGCGCTCCTCGCGCTTGTTCGCGTGCATCTGGTAGATCTTGCCGATCCGCTCCTTGCGGCCCTTGATCGAGTTCAGCACGCTGCTGCCCGACTCCACGGTGCCGGAGTAGACCCGGATGTAGGTGAGCTTGCCCAGGTGCTGGTCCGACATGATCTTGAACGCCAGGGCCGAGAACGGCGCCTCGGGGTCGGGGGCGCGCTCGATGACCGCGGCCTCGTCGCCCACCGCGTGGCCCTTGACCGACGGGATGTCGACCGGGCTCGGCAGGTAGTCCACGATCGCGTCGAGCATGGGCTGGACGCCCTTGTTCTTGAACGCGGTCCCGCACAGCACGGGGGTCACCGTGCCGGCGATGGTGGCCCGGCGGATGGCCGCGACGAGCTGCTCCTCGGTCGGGTCGGTGCCCTCCAGGTACAGCTCCATCATCTCGTCGTCGTTCTCGGCGATGGTCTCGAGCAGCCGGTCACGGTACTCGCGCGCCGCCTCGGCGTGGTCGTCCGGGATCGCGACGACGTCGTATTTGTCGCCCTTGCCCTCGGTCTGCCACAGCAGCGCGCGCATGCGGATCAGGTCGATGACGCCGCGGAAGTCGGACTCCACGCCCCAGGGGAGCTGGACGACCAGCGGGGTCGCGCCCAGCCGGTCGGTGATCATGTCCACGCAGCGGTGGAACTCGGCCCCCACCCGGTCCATCTTGTTGACGAAGCAGATCCGCGGGACGCCGTACCGGTCGGCCTGACGCCACACGGTCTCGGACTGCGGCTCGACGCCGGCCACGGCGTCGAACACCGCGACGGCACCGTCCAGGACGCGCAGCGAGCGCTCGACCTCCACGGTGAAGTCCACGTGGCCGGGCGTGTCGATGATGTTAATGGTGTGGCCGAGCCAGCTCGTGGTGGTCGCGGCAGACGTGATGGTGATGCCGCGCTCCTGCTCCTGCTCCATCCAGTCCATGGTGGCCGCGCCCTCATGGACCTCACCGAGCTTGTAGTTGATGCCGGTGTAGAACAGGATCCGCTCGGTGGTCGTCGTTTTGCCCGCGTCGATATGCGCCATGATCCCGATGTTGCGGACCTTGGCGAGGTCTACTGCGGTCTGGGTGGCCACGATTCCTCGTTCTCGTAAATAGAAGTCTTGGTTGCTGAGCCCGCGCTCACCAGCGGTAGTGGGCGAACGCCTTGTTGGACTCGGCCATCTTGTGCGTGTCCTCGCGCCGCTTGACGCTGGCGCCGAGGCCGTTGCTCGCGTCGAGCAGCTCGTTCATGAGCCGCTCGGTCATGGTCTTCTCGCGACGGTTCCTGGAGTAGGCCACGATCCAGCGCAGCGCCAGCGTGGTGCTGCGGGACGCGCGGACCTCGACCGGGACCTGGTAGGTGGCGCCGCCGACGCGGCGGCTCTTGACCTCCAGGGTCGGCTTGACGTTGTCCAGGGCGCGCTTGAGGGTGATGACCGGGTCGTTGCCCGTCTTCTCCCGGCACCCTTCGAGTGCTCCGTAGACGATGTGCTCGGCCACCGACCGCTTGCCGTCCTTGAGGACCTTGTTGGCGAGCGCGGTGACCAGCGGCGAGCCGTAAACCGGATCGGTGACAAGCTGCCGCTTGGCCGCGGGACCCTTGCGAGGCATCAGCTCTTCTCCTTCTTCGCTCCGTAACGGCTGCGAGCCTGCTTGCGGTTGCGGACACCCTGGGTGTCCAGGGAACCGCGGATGATCTTGTAGCGGACACCGGGTAGGTCGCGCACCCGGCCGCCGCGCACGAGCACGATCGAGTGCTCCTGCAGGTTGTGCCCGACGCCCGGGATGTACGCGGTGACCTCGATCTGGCTGGTCAGCCGGACCCGGGCCACCTTGCGCAGGGCCGAATTCGGCTTCTTGGGCGTCGTCGTGTAGACGCGCGTGCACACGCCGCGGCGCTGCGGGCTCTCCTTGAGCGCCGGCGTCTTGTTCTTCGCTACCTTGTCCTGGCGGCCCTTGCGGACCAGCTGCTGGATCGTGGGCAACCGCGTCTCCGTCTTTCCGTCGTTTTGCTTCCGAGGTCTCTCTAGCCGGTCAAGGCCCCAAATCGGGACCTGGTAATCCGTCTAGCTGGGCTTTCTTTACCCCCGCCGACCCCCGAGGTCGGGCGTGTCGCCGTGACCGGGCGTCAGCGGCTCGTCGTGAGCCGACTGCTGAGAGGGAGAAAACCCGTGCTGCCAGCCACTCAGCCACCCGGAGCCGGTCCGTGGACCATCAGCCTCTGAGCTGGCCATCAACTGGCATGCGTACGTGCCCATGCGAACACGGACACGGATGAAGAACTTACCATGACCTGACCATCAAGCAAAATCGAGCGTCCACCGGCCCGGTCCCCCCGGGAGCGTGGATGCCCGTCAAGCATTGCTCGTACCTCTACAACGCGCCCTCCGCCGCGTTTAATCCCCCAGGAGCGGAGTGAAACTGGGCATCCACCACGCTAGGGGGTGGTGGAACCCGGGTTTCACCCCGCTCAGCGGCGGCCCCGCTCAGCGGTGGGGCTGGGGCGGGGGCACGAGCCACGGCCCGTTCCGCCTATATATAGAGCAACGGGCTGGCGGCCACCTGGGAGCGGCCGCCAGCCCGTGACTGGCCTTACTGACTAGCGGTTGTAGGAGCCGAAGTCGTACTCCTCCAGCGGGACGGCCTCGCCGGAGCCCTGGCCGAAGGCGTAGTTCTCCGGTTCGGCGTAGGTGCCCGGCGGGAAGGCCGAGGACCGGGCGTCGTCGGTGGGCTCGACCCGGATGTTCCGGTACACCGGCAAGCCGGTACCGGCCGGGATGAGCTTGCCGATGATGACGTTCTCCTTCAGGCCCAGCAGCGAGTCCGACTTGGCGTGGATGGCCGCGTCGGTCAGCACCCGGGTGGTCTCCTGGAAGGAGGCCGCCGACAGCCACGACTCGGTGGCCAGCGACGCCTTGGTGATGCCCATGAGCACCGCCCGGCCCGCGGCCGAGGTGCCGCCGTCGTTCACCACGGCGCGGTTGACCTCTTCGAACCGGAGCCGCTCGACCAGCTCACCGGGCAGCAGCTCGGTGTCGCCGGACTCGAGCACGTTCACCCGCTTGAGCATCTGCCGGATGATGATCTCGATGTGCTTGTCGTGGATCGAGACACCCTGCGACCGGTACACCTCCTGGACTTCGTGCACCAGGTGCAGCTGTACCGCCCGGCCGCCGAGGATGCGCAGCACCTCGTGCGGGTTGACCGCGCCGGCGATGAGCTGCTGCCCCACGGCGACGTGACCGCCGTCGCTGACCAGCAGCCGGGACCGCATCGGTACCGGGTAGGCGGCCTCTTCCGAGCCGTCGTCCGGGATGATGACGATCTTGCGGGTCTTCTCGCTCTCCTCGATCTTGACCCGGCCCTCGTACTCGCTGATCGGGGCCATGCCCTTGGGGATACGGGCCTCGAACAGCTCCTGGATACGCGGCAGACCGTGGGTGATGTCCGGGCCCGCGATGCCACCGGTGTGGAACGTCCGCATGGTCAGCTGGGTGCCCGGCTCGCCGATCGACTGGGCGGCGATGATGCCGACCGCCTCGCCGACGTCCACCCGCTTGCCGGTGGCCAGCGAGCGGCCGTAGCACTTGCCGCAGACGCCCATCTTGGCTTCGCAGACCATCACGCTGTACGTGCGGATGTTCTCCACGCCCGGCCTCGACCAGCCGGGCGATCATCAGTCTCGGTCGTGTCGTCGCCGACCTTGGCCAAGATCACGCCTTCGGCCTCGATGTCCTCGGCGATGGTCCGGCCGGTGCCGGTGTTCTCGATGTTCGGCAGCGCGCGCACGCGGCCCTCGGAGTCCTTCTCCGCGATCCGCATGCGGCAGCGAGCGGTCGGTGCCGCAGTCCTCTTCGCGGACGATCACGTCCTGCGCCACGTCCACCAGTCGCCGGGTCAGGTACCCGGAGTCCGCGGTACGCAGCGCGGTGTCGGCCAGGCCCTTGCGGGCGCCGTGGGTGGAGATGAAGTACTCCAGCACGGACAGCCCCTCGCGGAAGCTGGACTTGATCGGCCGCGGGATGGTCTCGCCCTTGGGGTTGGAGACCAGGCCGCGCATGCCGGCGATCTGCCGGACCTGCATCGGGTTACCACGGGCCCCGGAGTTGACCATCATCCAGACCGAGTTGGTCTCGGGGAAGGCCGCCTCCATGTCCTGGGCCACGTCGGCGGTGGCGTGCGTCCAGATCTCGATGAGCTCCTGACGGCGCTCGTCGTCGGTGATCAGGCCGCGCTCGTACTCACGCTGCACCTTGTCGGCGCGGCGCTCGTAGTTCTCCAGGATGGCCGCCTTGTTCGGCGGCGCGACGACATCCTCGATGCCGATCGTCACGCCGGACCGGGTGGCCCAGTGGAAGCCCGCGTCCTTCAGCGTTGTCCAGGGCCGTGGCCACGTCCACCTTCGGGTAGGTCTCCGCCAGCGAGTTGACGATCACGGTCAGCTGCCTCTTGCCCACTTCGTAGTTCACGAACGGGAAGTCGGCGGGCAGCGTCTCGTTGAAGATGCAGCGGCCCAGCGTGGTGCCCAGCCGGATCGGGTCGCCGGCCTCGTAGCCCTCGGGCAGCTCGGTGCCGGCGGCGGGACGATCCCGGGCAGCCGGATCTGGATCTTGGCCTGCAGGTCGAGCTCGCCCGCGTCGTAGGCCATCAGCGCCTCGGACAGCGAGGAGAACGCCCGGCCCTCGCCCGGCGCACCCGCGGTCTGCCGGGTCAGGCAGAACAGCCCGATGATCATGTCCTGGGTGGGCATGGTCACCGGCTTGCCGTCGGCCGGCTTGAGGATGTTGTTGGTGGACAGCATCAAGATCCGCGCCTCGGCCTGCGCCTCGGCGGACAGCGGCAGGTGCACCGCCATCTGGTCGCCGTCGAAGTCCGCGTTGAACGCGGTGCAGACCAGCGGGTGGATCTGGATCGCCTTGCCCTCGACCAGCTGCGGCTCGAAGGCCTGGATGCCGAGGCGGTGCAGGGTCGGCGCCCGGTTCAGCAGCACCGGATGCTCGGTGATGACCTCCTCGAGCACGTCCCACACGACCGGCCGGGCCCGCTCCACCATCCGCTTGGCCGACTTGATGTTCTGCGCGTGGTTGAGGTCAACCAGGCGCTTCATCACGAACGGCTTGAACAGCTCCAGCGCCATCTGCTTGGGCAGACCGCACTGGTGCAGCTTGAGCTGCGGGCCGACGACGATGACGGAACGGCCGCAGTAGTCCACGCGCTTGCCGAGCAGGTTCTGGCGGAACCGGCCCTGCTTGCCCTTGAGCATGTCGGACAGGGACTTGAGCGGGCGGTTGCCAGGGCCGGTGACCGGGCGGCCGCGGCGGCCGTTGTCGAACAGGCTGTCCACGGCCTCCTGGAGCATCCGCTTCTCGTTGTTCACGATGATCTCGGGCGCGCCGAGGTCCAGCAGCCTCTTCAGCCGGTTGTTCCGGTTGATGACCCGTCGGTACAGGTCATTGAGGTCGCTGGTGGCGAACCGGCCGCCGTCGAGCTGGACCATCGGCCGCAGGTCCGGCGGGATCACCGGGATGCAGTCGAGGACCATGCCCATCGGGCTGTTCCTGGTGTTCAGGAACGCGGACACGACCTTGAGCCGCTTGAGCGCGCGGGCCTTCTTCTGGCCCTTGCCGCGTGCGGATCGTCTCGCGGAGGTTCTGCGCCTCCTCGTCCAGGTCGAAGCTGGCCAGCCGGTCCTGGATGGCCTGCGCGCCCATGCCGCCGCGGAAGTACCGGCCGAACCGGTCCCGCATCTCGCGGTACAGCAGCTCGTCGCCCTCGAGGTCCTGGACCTTCAGGCTCTTGAACCTGCTCCAGACCTCGTCCAGGCGGTCGATCTCCTTGCCCGCGCGGTCCCTGATCTGCTTGCACTCGCGGTCGGAGCACTCGCGCAGCTTGCGCTTCGCGTCGCTCTTGGCGCCGGCCGCCTCGAGCTCGGCCAGGTCGGCCTCCAGCTTGGCCTGGCGGGCCTCGACGTCGGCGTCGCGGCGCTGCTCGAGCTGGCCGCGCTCGACGCTGATCTTCGCCTCCAGGGACGGCAGGTCACGCGCCCGCGCGTCGTCGTCCACGTGGGTGATCATGTAAGCGGCGAAGTAGATGACCTTCTCCAGGTCCTTCGGCGCCAGGTCGAGCAGGTAGCCCAGCCGGGAGGGCACGCCCTTGAAGTACCAGATGTGCGTGACCGGCGCGGCCAGCTCGATGTGGCCCATCCGCTCGCGCCGCACCTTGGCGCGGGTGACTTCCACGCCGCAGCGCTCGCAGATGATGCCCTTGAACCTGACCCGCTTGTACTTGCCGCAGTAACACTCCCAGTCCCGGGTCGGACCGAAGATCTTCTCGCAGAAGAGCCCGTCCTTTTCCGGCTTGAGCGTGCGGTAGTTGATGGTCTCCGGCTTCTTGACCTCACCGTGCGACCACTGCCGGATGTCCTCGGCGGTGGCGAGGCCGATGCGAAGGTCGTCGAAGAAGTTGACGTCAAGCATGTGTTTTCCCCCTTCTGGTCAGACCTCTTCGACACTGCTCGGCTCACGCCGGGACAGGTCGATGCCGAGTTCCTCGGCCGCGCGGAAGACATCCTCGTCGGTGTCGCGCATCTCGATCGCGGCACCGTCGCTAGACAGCACCTCGACGTTGAGGCACAGC
>CAWBDS010000012.1:0-418147 GCA_963787645.1 uncultured Actinomycetes bacterium
GATACTTGACGCAGGACTGGAGGAGCTGGCCGCGGTGGCCGCACGCGCCGATGAGGAGCTGCTGGGCCACCCGGATCAGCTGCTGCGCTACCTCGTCGACCACATGCTCGCCGGTCATGAGCAGGACGATGACGTCACGGTGCTGGTCATGCACCGGCCCGCCGGAGGAACGCAGTGACCGGCGCCCGCGGTTGGCGTCTCTTCCGCCGGGCGGAGGCGTACAAGTCACTCCCGGGCGCCGCCTATGGTGATGAGGTGGGAGACAGGCGGGTTGAACCAGTCCGAGTGGCATCTAGCCAGCCAAGGAAGGGGTGACCGTGGTCGTGAGCGCTGCTAACTCCGCAGCGCGGAAGCGCCCCAGGACGTCGGGTCAGCAGCCCAGGACCGTCGAGGACGAGGCGGCTGCGATGTCCGGTTCTGGACCCCGGAACACCAGCGAGAACGGTTCCGGGGAGCGCGCCGACGCGGACGCCGGGCTGACCGCGGTGACTCTCGACGAGGACGCGGTCATTCTGGACAACACGGATCTCGACGACGATGAGTTCGGCGGCGATCTCGACGCGGACGACGCGGACATCCAGGCCGCGCTCGCCGGGGGAGACCTGGACGAGCCCGATCTGAGCGAGGTGGCGTCGACCCGACGATCTCGTCGGTGACGAGCTGGCCGACGAAGCGGAGACCGACGACGCGGACGCTGACCGGCCGGACACGCCCGAGGGCGCCGAGCCCGAGGAAGCAATCGAGGCTCGAGGCGCCCGAGGCCGCCAGGCTCGCTGCCAGCGTCAAGACGGCCCCCGTCGGCCGCGGCGAGGACGAGGAGACCTTCGTCTTCGGCGACGATGACGATGACCTGCCCGCCGCCCAGGTGGCCGCGGCCGGCGCGACCGCCGACCCGGTCAAGGACTACCTCAAGCAGATCGGCAAGGTCCCGCTGCTCAACGCCGAGCAGGAGGTCGAGCTCGCCAAGCGGATCGAGGCCGGCCTGTTCGCCGAGGAGAAGCTGGCCGACGGCGGCGGATGACACCGGCGCAGCGGCGCGACCTGGAGGATCGCCGAGGACGGCAGGCGGCCAAGCACCAGCTGCTCGAGGCCAACCTGCGGCTGGTCGTCTCGCTGGCCAAGCGGTACACCGGCCGCGGCATGCCGTTCCTGGACCTGATCCAGGAGGGCAACCTGGGCCTCATCCGCGCGGTCGAGAAGTTCGACTACACCAAGGGCTACAAGTTCTCCACCTACGCCACCTGGTGGATCCGGCAGGCGATCACCCGCGCGATGGCCGACCAGGCCCGCACCATCCGCATCCCGGTGCACATGGTCGAGCATCAACAAGCTCGCCCGTCTGCAGCGGCAGATGCTCCAGGACCTGGGCCGCGAGCCCACCCCGGAGGAGCTGGCCGCGGAGCTCGACATGACCCCGGAGAAGGTCATCGAGGTGCAGAAGTACGGCCGGGAGCCGATCTCCCTGGAGACCCCGCTCGGCGAGGACGGCGACAGCGAGTTCGGTGACCTCATCGAGGACTCCGAGGCGATCGTGCCCGGCGACGCGGCAGCTTACGCTGCTGCAGGAGCAGCTCCACTCGTCCTGCACACGCTGCCGGAGCGGGAGGCGCGTGGTGTCGATGCGCTTCGGCCTGACCGACGGCCAGCCCAAGACGCTGGACGAGATCGGCAAGGTCTACGGGGTGACCCGGGAGCGCATCCGCCAGATCGAGACCAAGACCATGTCCAAGCTGCGCCGTCCCGCTCCCAGGTCCTGCGCGACTACCTGGACTAACGCAGCCCGCGAGCCGCCCGCAAAGAGCGGCCCCCCTCGGCCGGCCACCCCCGGGCGGTCCCGCCCGGCGAAAAAGGGCCAGCCGCCGCCAGTCTACGCTGGCGTCGGGGCCTCCGCGACGGCGGCCGCGTGGCCGGCGGTGACCAGCGCGTTACTGCGGCTGCGGCTCGGCCAGCCGGTCGGTCTCGTCCTGGATCTCGACCGCGACCTTGGCCAGCGCCTCGGCGTGCTGGCGGCCGTGGTGCGCGCAGAACAGCAGTTCTCCGCCGTTCCGGGAGCAGCACGCGAACATACGCCTGGGCGCCGCAACGGTCGCAGACGTCCCAGGCGGTCAGCGGCCTTGTGGGGGCTATGGCTCCGGTCACGTCGCCTCCTCGCGTCGTGCCTCCGGCTTCTACATCCGTCTGGCTCCGGTTTTGCGCCTTCCACTCAGTGCAACACATACCCAAGCGTCGGCGTTCCCACTCCGGCTGCTGTACGCCACAAGCGAAACCGCATCCGGACGCTCCGTGTTTAGTTGTCGGCCGTGCACGCGCTTGCCTGTCTCAGCGACGATATACCCGAGTAGCGGACGGATCCAAGCATTTCCGCGGTGTGGCCGCGTGGCACGCACCCGGCACCCGGCCAGGAACGCTACTCTGTTCGAGAGGCTCCCGCGCGGGGCCGCTTCCCGGAAGGAGACCGGCCCGGCCGTGACCGCCCCAACCGCCACCGCTACCGCTGCCCGGCTGCCCATCGACGCCGCGGGCGATTCCTCGCTACACCGCCCGGCACCTGTCGGTGCTGGAGGGCCTGGACGCAGTGCGCAAGCGCCCAGGCATGTACGTCGGGTCGACCGACGGCCGCGGGCTGCAGCACTGCCTGTGGGAGATCTTCGACAACGCGGTGGACGAGGCGCTGGCCGGGTACTGCACCCGGATCGACGTGATCCTGCACGCCGACGGGTCGGCCGAGGTCCGGGACAACGGCCGGGGCATCCCGGTGGACATCGAGCGCAAGACCAAGCTGTCCGGCGTGGAGCTGGTCATGACCCGGCTGCACGCGGGCGGCAAGTTCGGCGGCGGCTCGTACACCGCCTCCGGCGGGCTGCACGGCGTGGGCGCCTCGGTGGTCAACGCGCTGTCCGCGCGGCTCGACGTCGAGGTGGACCGGGAGGGCCGGACCTGGGCGGCCAGCTTCCGCCGCGGCGTTACCGGCGAGTTCGCCGAGCCCGGCCCGACGGCCGACTTCACCAAGCGCGCCGGATTGCGGGACCTCGGCCGCGTGCTGCGCAAGGCCACCGGGACCCGGATCCGGTTCTGGCCGGACCGCCAGGTCTTCCTGCGCGACGCCCGGTTCAGCTTCGAGTCGCTGACCGAGCGCGCGCGTCAGACCGCCTACCTGGTCCCCGGTCTGACCATCGCCATCCGCGACGAAAGCTCCGGCGCAAGCCCAGAGACAAGCAGCTCAGACGCGAGCCCAGAGACCTGCACGGACGCCAGCGACAACGCAGCCAGGCGCCCGCCAGCGCCGAGTTCCGCTTCGACGGCGGCATCAGCGAGTTCTGCGCGCACCTGGCTTCCGGTGAGCCGGTCACCGAGGTGCTGCGGCTGACCGGCTCCGGAAACTTCACCGAGACCGTCCCGGTGCTTGATGACCACGGGCACATGACGCCCACCGACGTCGATCGTGAGCTGCAGGTCGACGTGGCGGTCCAGTGGGGGAGCGGCTACGACTCCGTGCTGCGCTCGTTCGTCAACGTCATTGCTACCCCGCACGGCGGCACCCACGTCACCGGGTTCGAACGGGCCCTGGTCCGCACGCTGAACGACCAGCTCCGCGCGGCCCGGCTGCTGAAGAACGGCGACGAGCCGGTGACCAAGGAGGACGTGCTCGAGGGCCTGGTCGCGGTGGTCTCGGTCCGGCTGCCGGAGCCGCAGTTCGAGGGCCAGACCAAGGAGGTGCTCGGCACCCCCGCCGCCGCCAGGATCGTCGCGCAGGTGGTCAGCACCCAGCTCGGCGCCTACTTCGAGACCCCCCCGCGCGGCGCGAAGCTGCAGGCCAAGGCCGCCCTGGAGAAGGTGGTCTCGGCGGCCAAGGCCCGCATCGCGGCCCGCGAGCACCGCGACAACCAGCGGCGCAAGTCGGCGCTGGCCAGCTCATCGCTGCCGGCCAAGCTGGTCGACTGCCGTTCGGCCGATGACCGCAGCGAGCTGTTCATCGTGGAGGGCGACTCCGCGCTCGGCACCGCCAAGCTGGCCCGCGATTCGGAGTTCCAGGCCCTGCTGCCCATCCGCGGCAAGATCCTCAACGTGCAGAAGGCCTCGCTCGCGGACATGCTCAAGAACGCCGAGTGCGCCGCGATCATCCAGGTCATCGGGGCGGGCTCGGGTAGTCAGTTCGATCTGGACTCGACCCGCTACCAGCGGGTCATCTTCATGGCCGACGCGGACGTCGACGGCGCGCACATCCGGACCCTGCTGCTCACCTTGTTCCACCGCTACCTGCGGCCGATGCTGGAGGCGGGCCGGGTCTTCACCGCGGTCCCGCCGCTGCACCGCATCGAGCTGACCAACGTCCGCAAGGGCCAGGACAAGTACCGGTACACCTACTCCGATGCCGAGCTGAACCGGACCCTGCTCGACCTGGAGCGGCGCAGCCAGCGGTGGAAGGAGCCGGTGCAGCGGTACAAGGGACTGGGCGAGATGGACGCGGGCCAGCTGGCCGAGACGACCATGGACCCGCGGTACCGCACGTTGCGCCGGATCCGGATCGAGGACGCCGCCGCGGCCACCGAAATGTTCAGCCTGCTGATGGGAACCGAGGTGGCCCCGCGCCGGGACTTCATCGTGGCCGGCGCGGCCGAGCTGGACCCCGCCCGAATCGACGCCTGAGCCGAGACGCCCCGGCTTGTGAGCCACGAAGCTCCGGCTCCTGAGCACGACGCCACGACGCGCCGACGCCTGCGTCCGGACTCCGCGAATCTACCCTCGGTCACTTTCAGCACTGCTATCATCACTTCCCGTGACTAAGGCGATTCTGGTGTCCCAGTTCCTCCGGGCGCGCGCCTGGTGGCGGCTGGACAGCGCCGGCCCCAACGCCGTGTACGTGGCCCGCAGCGTGGTGTCGTTGATCGACGCGGCTGGCTACGTCCACAGCCTGCGCGACGACGACCCGGACCTGGCCGCGCTGGACGCGGCGGGCTGCTTCGTGAGCGGCCTGTTCGATCCCGGTCCGCAGGGGTGGGCCATCGTCCGAGACTGGCAGCTGGCCGAGACCGCGACCGCGGGCCCCGAGGAACTCCTGGCCCAGCTGGCCCAGGCGGCTAGCCACGACGGGCCGGCCGCGCAGCTGGCCAGCCTGACCAGGCCCGCACCGCCCGCGGTCACCATTCCCCACCAGGCTGGCCCGGCCACCGAACGGGTCCTGGCCACCGAACGGGTCCCGACCCACGAGCGCGCGTCGGCCACCTAGCCCTCCAGCCGAGCCGGCCACGGCAGCCCAGCCAAGGCCAACCCAGCCAACCAGCGAACCCACCAGAACTACGGCACGCGGCCCGCGCCACCGATGACGGCCAGCTGACTGCGCAGCGGCTCTCCCGACCCGTCGCGCCTGCCCACCGGATCCGGCACGTACATCGGGTTGCCCGCGTCGGTGGCCCCCACCGCCGGAGCGGCCCCCGCCCACGCCATGACCAGAACGTCCTCGCCCTTCAGGAACCGGTGGCAGCGTACGCCGCCGGTGGCCCGGCCCTTGCCCGGGAACTCGTGCAACGGCGTCACCTTCACGCTGCGCCCGCCCGTGCCGGGCAACGCCCCGGTGCCGCCCGCCACCGTGACCACGACGGCGGGGGAGTAGGTCCCCGGCGGGCCAGCCGGGACGCCAGAAGCAGCCGCCGGATCACAAGCGCCGAACCACACCACCGAAGCCCCCGCGGACAGCCGAACCCCGGCCACCCCGCCCGCGGCCCGCCCCTGCGGCCGCACCGCGGACGCCGGGAAGTGCAGCAGCTGTGCGTCGGAGGTAATAAAGACCAGCTCAGCCGATTCGTCGGACAGCGTTACCGCGCCCACCACCTTGTCGCCCGGACGCAACGAGATCAGCTCGAACTCGTCCCGGTTCTGCGGATACTCCGGCAGCACCCGCTTGACCACGCCCTCAGCCGTGCCCAGGGCCACGCCAGCCGAATCGACCGAGCACAGCCCGGCCACCGTCTCGCCCGGCTCCAGCGCCGCGAACTCACTCAGCGGCGTGCCGCCGGCCAGCGACGCCGCACCCGGACCGGGCAGAACCATCGCGGGCAGCTCCAGCACGTCCACCTTGACCAGCCGCCCGGCCGAAGTCACCACCCCGATCGTGCCCCGGGCGGTGGTCCGCACCGCCGCGATGAGCACGTCGTGGGCAGCACGAGGCAAGTCCCCGGCCGGAGGCACCAGGGTCCGTTCGGCATAAATATCGGTGTCCGAGACGGCCACCCGGGCCACCCGGCCGCTGGCCGACATCAGGACCACGCACGGGTCGTCGGTTACCTCGAGCGGGACCGCCGCCGCCACCGACGCGTCGGAATCCAGCAGGACCGTGCGCCGCGGCGTGCCGAACTTCTTGGCCACCTCGGCCAGCTCGTCGCTGACCAGCTCACGCAACAGCGCGTCCGACTCCAGGATCGCCGTCAAAGCGTCGATCTCGGACCGCAGGACGTCCTGCTCGCGCTCCAGCTCGAGCCGGTCGTAGCGGGTCAGCCGGCGCAGCGGCGTGTCCAGGATGTACTGGGCCTGGATCTCGGACAGCTCGAAGATGGTCATCAGCCGCTCGCGCGCGGCCGCGGCGTCGTCCGAGGACCGTATAACGGCAATGACCTCGTTGATGTTCAGCAGGGCGATCAGCAGCCCGTCGACCAGGTGCAGCCGGTCCTGACGCTTACGCCGCCGGAACTCGGTGCGCCGGCGCACCACTTCCAGCCGGTGCGCGACGTAGATCTCCAGCAGCTCGCGCAGGCCCAGCACCCGGGGCTGCCCGTCGACCAGGGCCACGTTGTTGATGCCGAAGGTCTCCTCCATCGGCGTCAGCCGGTACAGCTCGGCCAGCACCGCGTCCGGGTTGAACCCGCTGCGCACCTCGATCACCAGGCGCAGCCCGCTCTTGCGGTCGGTCAGGTCCTTCAGGTCCGCGATCCCGTTGAGCTTCTTGGCCTGGACCAGATCCTTGATCCGGGCCATGACCTTCTCCGGGCCGATGGTGTACGGCAGCTCGGTGACCACGATGCCGGCCTTGCGCGGGGTCAGCTGCTCGACCACCGCGGTGGCCCGGGTGCGGAAGATCCCCCGGCCGGTCTCGTACGCCTCCCGGATGCCCTCCAGGCCCACGACGCGCCCGCCGGTCGGCAGGTCCGGCCCCGGCACGTACCGCATCAAGGCGTCCAGCGACGCGGACGGATTGCGGATCAAGAACCGCGCCGCCGCGATCACCTCGCCCAGGTTGTGCGGGGCCATGTTGGTGGCCATCCCGACCGCGATGCCGGACGCCCCGTTGATCAGCAGGTTGGGCAGCCCGGCGGGCAGCACGTCGGGCTGGGTCTCGCTCCCGTCGTAGTTCGGGATGAAGTCGACCGTGTCCTCGTCGATGGACGCGACCATCTCCATCGCGGCCGCGGTCAGCCGGGCACTCGGTGTACCGCATCGCCGCCGGCTGGTCGTCGCCGCCCGTCGAGCCGAAGTTCCCGTGCCCGTCTACCAGCGGCAGCCGCATCGCCCACGGCTGGGCCAGCCGGGCCAGCGCGTCGTAGATGGCCGAATCGCCGTGCGGATGCAGCCGTCCCATCACCTCGCCGACCACCCGGGCGCACTTGACGTGCGGGCGGTCCGGGCGCAGGCCCATCTCGTTCATCTGGTACAAGATGCGGCGCTGCACCGGCTTGAGGCCGTCCCGCGCGTCGGGGAGCGCGCGCTGGTAGATGGTGCTGTACGCGTATTCGAGATAGCTGGCGCGCATCTCCTCGGCGACGTCGATGTCGACGATATTCTCTTCGAAATCTTCCGGCGGAGTGGTGGTACCGCCTCGTCGTCCTGCCATACCGAACATTCTGCCGTACCGCGCCGACCACAGTGGCCGACCACGCCGGAAACCTAAGTCACAGAGAACCCGCCGTCCACCCACAGCGTCTGCCCGGTCACGTAGTCGCTGGCCCGCGAGGCCAGGAACACGGTCACCCCGGCAAAGTCGGCCGCCGAACCGTTCCGCCCGACCATCGTCCGGGCCGCGAGGGCCGCCACGACCGCCGGATCGCTCGCCAGACGCTCATTCAGCCGCGTCATCACAAAACCAGGACTCACCGCGTTGCAGCACACCCCGGACCGCGCCCACTCCTCGGACTGCGAGCGCGTCAGCGACGTCAGGCCCCCCTTCGAGGCCCCGTACCCGCCGCTGTTGGCGAACGCCCGGTGGGCCTGCTGCGAGGTCACGTTGATGATCCGGCCCCAGCCGCGGGCCGCCATCGACGGCCCGAACCGCTGCCCGAGCAGGAAAGGCGCGGTCAGGTTGACCGCCATGGTCAGGTCCCAGTCTTCGACGCTGAGTGAGGAAAGCGGCGGCCGGATGTTGACCCCCGCGCAGTTGACCAGGATGTCCGGCTCGCCGGCCACCGACACAGCCTCCGATGCGGCCCGCGCGACCTCGTCCCGCACGGCCAGGTCCGCGGCCACCCACGCCACGTCGCCGCCCGCCGCCCGCATCGTGTCCGCGGCCACGGTCAGCCGCACCTTGTCCCGGGCCACCAGCACCACCCGGGCCCCGGCCAGGGCCAGCGCGCGGGCCATCTCCTGGCCGATCCCCGAGCTCCCGCCCGTCACCACGGCGGCCCGCCCGGAAAGCGAGAACAGGTCCGTCACATAGGTCACAGGACCGGCCGCGCGCCGATGAGGTTCAGCGCGTGCGCGGCCAGCCGGCAGCCGCTGGCCAGCGCCTCGCCCGGCGGCTTCTTGTCCAGCCAGGGCGGGATGAACCCGGCGATGAACGCGTCGCCCGCGCCGGTCCCGTCCACCACCCGGTCCACCGGTGGCGCCGGGACCCGCACCGGCGGCCGGCCGTTGGCGTAGAACAGCGCGCCGTCCGCGGCCAGCTTGACCACCACGTGCGGGTACCAGGCGGTGAGCACGCGGGCGGCTTGTTCGGGGTCGTCGCGGCCGGTGAGGACCTTGGCCTGCGCGGCGTTGACGAACAGCAGCACCGCGCCGGAGGACAGCTCCAGGAACGGCTCGGCCCCGGCGCGATCCAGCGGCGCGGCCGACGCCGCGTCGACCGAAGCGGTCATGCCCGCCCGCCGCGAGTACTCGATCGCGGCCAGCCCGGCCGACCGGGAGCCCTCGGACAGCAGCGTGTACCCGGAAACGTGCAGGTGAGCGCCGGGGATAAACAGGTCGTGCGGCAGGTCATCGGGGGACAGGGCCGCGTTCGCGCCCGGGTCGGACAGCATGGTCCGCTCGCCCTTGTGGGTGACCATGACCACGCACGTCCCGGTGGGCCGCTCCGGGTCCATCACCAGCCGGGCGTCGACTCCGTAGCCCATCAGCTCCATGTCGCGGTTGCGCCCGGCGATGTCCGCGCCGCGCCGTCCGACGAAGGCCACGTCCCCGCCGTCGGCCGCCATCCAGGCCGCGACGTTGGCCCCGGACCCCCCGCCGTGCATGGTCACGGCGGCGGGCGTGTCGCTGCCCCGGGCCAGCGCGAGCCTGGCGTGGGCGACCGTGTCCGTCATCAGGTCGCCAATGACTACCACGCGCGCCATGCTGCTGATCACCTCGCTGTGCTGTCCCGGGAACACCCCCAGGCCCCCCAGACCCCGTTGCTGGCCGCGGGACTTCCTACGGTAGCCGCCCTCAGGCTTTGCTGACCAGCGAGCAAGCAGACATCGCGGCCCGACGGCCGCCGAACACGCGGTGAGCGCCGGATTGTCACCGGACCGTTATCGCGCGGACCGCCCCTGACCCGTTTCGGCCCGCTGTGTTCACCCCGGGCTCAGCGGCATGACCCGGCCGGCCACGACCAGCTCGGCTTCTTCGGACTCGGCGGCCAGCGCCTGGTTGAGCCGCCCCAGCTGGTCACGGAACAACCGCCCGGCCGGCGTCGCGGGCACCACCCCCAGTCCGGTCTCGTCGCTGACCGCCACCACGTGGGCCGCGGTCTGCCGCCACGCCGCGACCAGCGCCTCGGTCCGGGCCGCCAGCCGATCCGCCGCCCGCGCCGACCCGTCCCAGGCCCCGCACTCGTCCATCACCGCGGCCAGCCAGGTGCCGATCCCGTCGATCAGCAGCGCGCCGCGCGCCTGGGCCAGCACCCCGGCCAGGTCGGTGGTCTCGGCCGTCCGCCACCAGGCCGGCCGCCGCGCCCGGTGCGCGGCCACCCGCGCCGCCCACTCCGGATCCGCGGCCGTCCGCCCCGCCCCGGCCGCCACGTAGGTCACGTCCGGCTCGCCGGCCAGCCGCAGTTCGGCCTGTTCCGACTTGCCGGACCGTGCCCCGCCGAGCACCAGCACCCGCTGAGATTCAAAACCTTTTTCTGCCGAACGGGCCGTGGTGACTTCACCCCCGTCTTCCGCCAGGGCCACCCGCCAGTACCCGCACCGGCGCCGCAGCTCACCCTCGGAGGACACCCGGTGATCGGCGAACGCCACCACCGTCACCGTGTCCGTGGTGATCAGCCCCCGGGCTCGCAGCAACCCGAGCTGGGCCGGTTCCCCGAGCAGATCCAGAAAGGCCAGATCATAGGCCGCCGCCCCCTCCGCCGGCACCGGCACCGCCCCGTACAACAGCCGCGCCCCGTCTGGTCCGGTGACCTCCCACCCCCCGGTAACCGGCACAATCCGGTACCCCTCGACGCCCAGGATCCCGTCGTTCCCCGCCCCGAGCCGCACCACATCATCGATGAGAAC
This sequence comes from uncultured Actinomycetes bacterium, assembly GCA_963787645.1. Classification (GTDB taxonomy): domain Bacteria; phylum Actinomycetota; class Actinomycetes; order Streptosporangiales; family Streptosporangiaceae; genus Palsa-504. The sequence goes on from CAWBDS010000012.1 coordinate 10,677, forward strand.
GGTCGACGGTTTGCGTGCGTTATTGCCCGCCCGACGGCAGGAGGCGCAGCGACAGCCGGGCTCCGGCCAGCCCGCGGCCCCGCCCGAGCCCAAGACCAAGACCCGCATTAGCTCAGGAACGACAGCCGGACCTGGCGGTCCGGGTTGTCGACGTTCAGGTCGACCAGCACCACCGACTGCCAGGTGCCCAGGGCCAGCCGGCCGCCGATCACCGGAAGCGTGGCGTACGGCGGCACGAACGCGGGCAGCACGTGCGACCGGCCGTGCCCGCGGGATCCGTGCGCGTGCCGCCAGCGGTCGTCGGCGGGCAGCAGGTCGGCCAGGGTGGCCAGCAGGTCATCGTCGGTGCCCGCGCCGAGTTCGATGAGCGCCACGCCCGCCGTCGCGTGCGGCACGAACACGTGCAGCAGCCCGTCGCCCCCGGCCAACGCCGTCCTGGCGAACCCCGCGCATTCGCCGGTGATGTCCCTGATCGCCTCGCGCCCGCCCGTGCGGACCTCGATGATCTGCGTCTTCATGCCCCGGATCATAGGCTGTGAGGCGTGACAGAACCTTCCTGGGCCGCGGGCACGCGGCTGCGGCTGGCCCGCCAGGCCCGTGGCCTGTCCCAGCAGCAACTCGCCGGGATGGCCGCCGTGACCCGGCAGGCCGTGTCGGCCGTCGAATCGGGCCATTCGGATCCCTCGCTGCGGGTCGCGCTGGCCCTGGGCCGTGCGCTGGGCCTGACCGTGGAAGAGCTGTTCGGCCCGGGCGATCCCGCCGATCCCGTGCTGGCCCAGCCGGTGGCCCCGGTCGGCGGGGAAGGCTCGCGGGTGGCGCTGGCCACGGTCGGCGACACGTTCGTCGCCCTGCCGCTGCGCGCGGACACGCTGGCCCGGGCGGGTTTCGGCCCGGCGGGCGGCCTGGTGGTCGGCCAGGAGAGCCACGGCGACCTGATCGCGGTCCGGCCCATCGCGCCGCCGCGGCCGACCCTGGTCGTGGCCGGCTGCGATCCGGCGCTGCCGCTGCTCGAGACGCCGCTGGCCCTGCTCGACCCGCCGCTCGGGTTCACCTGGTGGCCGTGCGGCAACGCCGAGGCGCTGCGGCTGGCCGCAGCCGGGCTGGTCCACGCGGCCGGGGTTCACCAGCCCGCCGACCAGGCCGAGCTCCCCGACCGCGCCGAAGTCGTCGGGTTCAGCTGCTGGCGCGAGGGCCTGATCAGCCGGCCCGGAACCCAGATCACCGGGCTGGCCGACGCGGTCCGGCACGGCCTGCGGCTGGTGAACCGCGAACCGGGCGCGCAGGCCCGCAGGCTGCTCGACCAGGAGCTGGACCGCCTCGGCCTGGACCCGGCCGAACTGCCCGGCTACCACAGCCAGGCCGCCGGGCACCTGCAGGTCGCGGCGGCCGTCGCGGGCCGCCTCGCCGACGTGGGCGTGTCGAGCGAGCCGGCCGCGCTGGCCTACGGGCTCAACGTCATCCCGCTCGCCGAAGAACGCTTCGACCTGGTGCTGCCGGCCAAGCACGCCGCGTCCCGTGAGGTCCAGGGCCTGCTGCGGGTGCTGACCTCGCCCTGGCTGCTGGCTCAGCTGGCCAGCCTGCCCGGTTACGACGCGGCGCGCTGCGGCGAGCGGTCGAGCTGATCAGTACCCGTAGACCGGGACCATGACAGCCCGGGCGATGGTGTGGAAACGCAGGTTGAACCCGGCCACGGCGGGCGTTATCTCGTCGTTGACGCCCAGGGTGTCCACGTCCAGCGCGTGCACCGCGAACACGTACCGGTGCGGCACGTCGCCCTTCGGCGGCGCCGCGCCCCCGAAGTCCTTGGCGCCGTAGTCGTTGCGGACGTGGAACGCGCCCTCGGGCAGACCGGAGCCGTCGGTCCCGGCCGCGTTGGTCTCCAGCTCGGTCACCGACGCCGGGATGTCCAGCACGATCCAGTGCCAGAAACCCGAGCCGGTCGGCGCGTCCGGATCGAAGCAGGTCACCGCGAAGCTCTTGGTCTCGGCGGGGAAGCCCGACCAGATCAGCGACGGCGAGATGTTTGCGCCGGTCATGCCCCAGTCGTCGAAGACCAGGTTCTCGCTCATCTGCTCGCCGTCGGTGACATCGTCGCTGCGCACCTCGAAGGAGGGCACCTCGGGCATGTGGTCGTAGGGCAGCGGCGGACGGTCGGACATGGCTGACCTCCTCATCGAGGTGGACGGGGACGGATGGTCCAACGCTATCGGCCCGGTCCGGCTGGCGGTTCCAGTGGGGCCCGAAGACGGCCTCGTTTGGTCCGGGTTTCTCCTACGGTTGGTGTCGTGAGGCGACTGGTGTCGTGAGGCGACGGCCGGGACGCAAGGTCCCCAGGCGGCTGCACGGCCGGGCCATGAACCGCGCGGCCCGGCGGATGCGCCGCCGGGCCGAACGCGCTGTCTTCGGCCGGATCCGCCTGGGCACGGCCGGCGCCTCCCCGCGGCTGCGGCGCTGCACGCTGGTCCTGGTCCTGCTGGGCGTGGCGCTGCTGCCCTATCCCGCGCTCACCGCGGCCAGCGGGACGCCGGCCTCGGTGTGCCGCTCAGGCTGCCGGGCCGGATCGGTGCCGAGCATGATCAAGTGGACCCGGCCGCTGCTGGGGTCGTGGCAGGTGGTTCCGGGGCTGACCGGTACCGTGCCGGCCGCAGGCCTGGCTTACGTGTCGGTCGGCTACGGCCTGGCCGCCATCGGCGCGGGGCTGACCGTGTCCGGGTACTCGGACCAGACCGGTGCGCCGCTGTGGGCGCAGACACTGACCGGGTTCCCGGCGGGCGCGGCGATCGTGTCCGTGCGCACCTGGCCCGGCGAGGTCACGGCGGGCGTCTCCTACATCACCGCCGGGCACCCGCAACGCACCGAGGTGGTCATCTCCGGCCCGGCCGGCCTGCCGTCCGGCCGCTACCCGGCTGCCATCTTCGGCGGGGCGGTCTGGGCCAGCGCGCAATCCACCGTGATCATCGGGTCTACCGCGGTGACCAGCTACGACAACGCCACCGGACGCGTCCGCTGGCGGGTGAGCACGGGCTCGGTCCAGCAAGCCTGGCGGACCGACGACGGGACCCTCTACCTGGCCGAATCGGCGGGCGGCTTCCTGGCGTCGGCGCCTGCCACCGCGTTGCGCCTGATCAACCTGGCCACCGGCGCGGATTCGGTGATCCGGCCGATCGAGAACGTCTCCTTCCCGGGCACGTTCAGCGTCGCGTTCGACGGCACCGTGCTGTTCTCCTCGGCGCGCGGGGTGACCGCGTACAGCGGCACGACCGGCACCTGGCTGTGGACCATCGCCGGGGCGGTGGCCGAGGGTACCGACCCGCGCCAGGACCGGATCTACCTGACCAAGGGGGCCAACCTGATCGCGGTGAACCCGCTGACCGGCCGGGTGACCGCGACCGCCTCCGGGTCGGCGGTCGACGGGTCGGCCGGCCTGTACACGGTCCGGGACGGCGTGGCGCTCGGGCTTGATCAGGGCGCGGGCGGGGACGCCTGGGGTTACGACCTCGACGCCCAGCGGGTCATCCTGGCCGCCGCCGGGCTGCCCTGGCCGCACTACTTCGTCGACCCCGGCGGCATCGGCGGCAGCGCCGACCCGGCCAGCAACCTGGTGGTCATCGCGGCCTGCGCCCGGCTGGGCCCCAGCACCCCGGTCTCGGCCAGCCCGTCGGTGACGCCCAGCGGCAGTCCCGTCTCCACTCCGGCGCAGACGGCCACGTCCACCGCCTCCCCGGAGCCGCCGGTGAGCGGCACGCCGAGCCCGTCGGTCACCCCGTCCGCGCCGGGTCAGGACTGCCTGCAGCCCGAGCTGGTCGCATTGAACCTGTAGCGCGGCGGGTCCGGCGGCTGGACGCCGCCGGGCACGGTACCTTCCTGCCCCATGAACATGGTCAAGCGGACCGTCGCGGACCTCGACTCGCTGCAGCAGGGCCATGCGTGGCTGGCCGTGCCGGTGGCGGTGTGGAAGAAGTTCGGTGACGACCAGGCGGGCAACCTGGCCGCGCTGGTCGCCTACTACGCCTTCGTCGCGATCTTCCCGCTGCTGCTCGTGCTGGTCACCGTGCTGGACATCGCGCTCAAGAACAACCTGAGCCTGCAGCACCGGCTGCTGAACTCCGCGCTGAGCCAGTACCCGGTAATCGGCCAGCAGCTCGGCCACATCGGCCCGCTGCACGAGTCCGGCCTGGCCCTGGTGGTCGGCCTGCTCGGCACGTTCCTCGGGGCCCGGGGCGTGGCCACCGCGATCCAGAACGCGCTCAACACGGTGTGGGAGATCCCGTACACGCGCCGGCCGGGATTCCCGTGGTCCTGGCTGCGTCGGGGTCTTCTGGCTGGGCTTCATGCTGGGCACGGCCCGCGAGATCGGCTGGCGGCAGGTGCGCCTCGGCGCGGTCATCGCCGGCGTGATCTGGCAGATCCTGCAGTACGTCGGCTACTTCATCTCGCATCAGCTGGCCCACGCGTCACCGATCTACGGCACCTTCGCCGTGGTAATCGGCCTGCTCGCCTGGCTTTACCTGGAGGCGGAGCTGACCCTGTACGCGGTGGAGATTAACGTGGTACTGCACCACCGGCTGTGGCCGCGCAGCATCGCGCCGCCGCCGTACACCGAGCAGGACCGCCGGGCCTTCCAGCTGTACGCGCAGCTGGAGGAGCGCAGCAAGAGCGAGAACGTCGTGGTGGAGAACCCGGACGCGGAGGGTGAGGACGATGGCCAGAAGTCATAAGGCTGACCCAGGCGCCCCGCACGTCGTCATCTGCGGCGCGGGCTTCGCCGGGCTGTCCGCCATCTCCCGGCTCACCCGTGCGGGCCTGCGGGTCACCCTGGTCGACGGTCACCTCTACAGCACCTTCCAGCCGCTGCTCTACCAGGTGGCCACCGCCGGGCTGAACCCCGGCGACGTCACCTACCCGTCCGGGAGCTTCGCCGGGCGGTACGGGGCGAACTTCCGGCACGGCGAGCTGGCCGCGATCGACCCGGCGTCCCGCCTGGTCAAGTTCGACAACGGCCTCGAGCTCAGCTACGACTACCTGATCATCGCGACCGGGGTGGCGGCCGCCTACCACGGCATCACCGGTGCCGCCGAGCACACCTTCGCGCTGTACACCCGCTCCAACTCGGTCGCGCTGCGCGACCACCTCATGGCCGCCTTCGAGCGGCTCAGCGTGGCCAGCGGCGACCTGCACATCACCGTGGCCGGCGGCGGGGCCACCGGCGTGGAGCTGGCCGGCACGCTGGCCGAGCTGTCCGCCACCGTGCTCGACGCGACCTTCCCCGACGTCGACCCGGCCCGGATCCACGTCCGCCTGATCGAGATGGCGCCCGCCCTGCTCACCTCGTTCAACGAGAGACTGCGTGAGTACGCCCGGGGCCAGCTGGACAAGCGCGGCGTGGACATCCGGCTGAACACCCGGATCGCCGAGATCACCAGCAGTCAGGTGCTGCTGGCCGACGGGGAGAACCTGCCCAGCGACCTGACCGTGTGGGCGGCCGGGGTGGGGGCGGCCGACGCCGTGACCGCTTGGGGCCTGCCCCAGGGCAAGGGCGGCCGCATCCTGGTCGGGTCCGACCTGCGAGTGCACGGCCAGGACCGGATCTTCGCGGTCGGCGACATCGCGGAAAATCCCGACGATCCCACCCCGCAGCTGGCCCAGCCCGCGCTGCAGATGGGCCGGCACGCCGCCAAGCAGATCGTCCGGCTGCACCGCCAGACCGCCACCGAGCCGTTCCACTACCACGACAAGGGCCAGATGGCCACCATCGGCCGCCGGTCCGCCGTCGTCCAGCTGCCCCAGGGGCTGCGGCTGCGGGGCACCCTGGCCTGGCTGTCCTGGCTGGCCCTGCACCTGTTCTACCTGCTGGGCGGGCGCAACCGGATCTCCACGATGATCAACCTGATCTATCGCTACGTCGCCTGGGGTCACGGCGGCGGGGTCATCGTCGGCGACGAGCCCGAAGTCCCCGTTCAGTCCCCGGCACCGAGCCCGCCATGATCACAACTCTCTACGACAATCTGTAGTAGACAGAGTAGGCTGATTTTCGCGATGAAGACATTCCGCGCACGCGGCCCGCTGGCGGCCGCGGTCCTGCTGAGCGCGCTGACGGCCCTGGCCGGATGCAGCGCCAGCAGCACCAGCTCGCTGGGTGGCATGCAGGCCAACCCGGCCTCCAGCGCCGCGGAGATGAATCCGAACCTCGACCTGGGCAGCTCCCTGAACTCCGAGCCCGCGCCGGACATCAAGCTGGTCAACCAGTTCGGCCAGCCGATGTCGCTGAGCCAGTTCCGTGGCAAGGTCGTCATGCTGGGCTTCGAGGATTCGCAGTGCACGACGGTGTGCCCGCTGACCACGCAGGCCATGGTGCAGGCCAAGCAGCTGCTCGGCGCCGCGGGCAACCAGGTCCAGCTGCTCGGCGTCGACGCCAATCCGGACGCGACCACCGTGGCGGACGTGCTGGCCTACTCCCGGGCCCACGCCATGGTCAATCAGTGGGACTTCCTGACCGGCTCGTCCGCCCAGCTCAAGGCGGTGTGGAGCTCGTACCACATTGCCGTGCAGATCGAGCAGGGCCAGATCGACCACACCCCGGCCCTGTTCGTGATCGATCAGCACGGCCGCGAGCAAAAGCTCTACCTGACCCAGATGGCCTACTCCAGCGTCGGTCAGTCCGCCCAGGTCATCGCCGACGAGCTGGCCACCCTGCTGCCGGGTCACCCGCACGTGGCCAGCCAGGAGTCACTGGCCGCCATCACCGAGCAGGGTCCCGCGGATCAGGTCTCCCTGCCGTCGGCTACCGGCGACACCAAGGTCGTGCTGGGGCCCGGAGCGCCGCACCTGGTGCTGTTCTTCGCCACCTGGCTGTCCGAGGTCTCCGACCTGAAGTCCGAGCTCATCGACGGCAACGCCTACGTCGCCGCGGCTGGTAAGGACGGCCTGCCTCCGCTCGTCGCGGTGGACGAGACCGTGGTCGAGCCTTCGGCCCAGACCGTCCGGACCTACCTGAACGGCCTCGGCACCCCGCTGAACTATCCGGTCGCGCTCGACACCACCGGCCGGGTCGCCGACGGCTACAACGTGCAGGACCAGCCCTGGCTGGCCCTGGTCTCCGCGTCCGGCAAGATCATCTGGTCCCACGACGGCTGGCTGTCCATCCCCGCCCTGACCACCGCCGTCCACCACGCCCTCCACCCCTGACCGCCCGCCCCGCGCCGCCCCTCCCCGCCCCGCGCCGCCCCTCCCCGCCAACCGATGGTTGCCGCTTACTAATGGCTGGAGCCGTTAGGTTGCCACAGTCATAGGTGCGTGGGCGCGTGCAGGCCTGTGCCAGGGTCAGGGCACAGCCCTCAGCACCCCCTCCGGCCCTTCCCGCAACATCAGCCACTCAGCTGGGCCGACCGCCAACCGATGAGTGCGGCACTCTGCCGGGAAGAGCGGTGTTGTCTAAGTCCCGCATCAGTCCGGGCCATCTGGCCCGTCGGCTGAGGATCGAGGAGACCTACTCGCTGTGGTCCCCGGCCGGCGGTGCCGCCGGGGACTGAGACTGCCGGCCGGCCCCGGCGCGGCTGAACCTCGCGGCAGCCGCCACATGGCTCAGCCCAGGATCACCGGCACCATTTTCGGGGAGGATCCAGGCTTGCGGGAGGATCCGGTGCACCCGGATGCACCAGATACTCCCGGGAACCCGGATTCTCCCGGAAAGTGATGCTATGGGGGCGGGTGGGGCTTTGGGAACGCAGGCTTCACCCGCGGGCAGAACTGCCGCGGCAGACCCCCGGACGGGCGCCGCACAGACCGCACAGACCGGGCAGACAGGGCAGACTGCCCGTCGCGGCCACGACGGACGCTGACAAATGCGGGAGTCCGCCCGGAAGAGGCGTCTGGGATAAATCCCCCAACCGTCCGGCCAGCTCAGCGCGCCCTCTCGTGATCGAGGCCACTTACACGCTTTGATTGGTTAGCAGTATTGGCCGCTCCCGGTGACATCCGGGAGCGGCGGCTATGGCAACTCGGCTCCATAGTGGCGGGCCCGGCCGGCTCGCGGCGGCGGCTCACCTCAGCTGGGTCGGCTCATCCATACCGATAGGTGGGCCGGTTCCAGCGCCTGCTGTACGACACTGGCCAGGTCATCGCGGACCGGATCCAGGTCCACCGCGTCTTTCAGCCGGGCCGCGAACGCGGCCACCATCTGGTCCGCGTCATATCGGGCCCGGTTGAACCTCCGGTCCACCCGGAGCTGGACCCGCTGACGCAGCGGGTTGAACAGCGCCGCCGCGCTCAGCGTGGCGGCCGCGACCGCGACCGTGCTGTGGAACGACAGGACCCGGGTGGCCAGCAGCACCAGCCCCGCGTAGACGCCGACCAGCAGGCCGGTGACGATCACGTAGGCCAGGGTCCGGGAGATGATCCGGTCGATCTCGTACAGCCGGTACTTGAAGATGGCCACGCCCATGCTCGCCGGGAGCGCCACCGCGAGGACAGTACCCGAGAGGTCGCTCAGGCCCGACAGAGCCAGCACGAGCCCGGTCCCGGCGATCACGCTCCCGGTCAGCAGCCACTTCAGCTGCTGGCGGCGCTCACCGGACGAGCGGCGGTAGCTGATCGCCTGCGCGGCCAGCGCGGCCAGCCAGCAGGCCGCCAGCACCGGGAAGAACACGTCCCCCACCACGCCGAACCAACCGTACGGGCCCGTGGTCGATCCCAGCCCTAGCAGGCCCCCGCTGGAATCCACGCGGACGTCATGGCCGGCGACGGCGCCGACCGAGGCGGCCTCGGCACCAGCCATCCACAGCCCGGCGACGGCCAGGTAGACCCACAACACCGGCCGCCAGCGCGGCGACGGCAGGGTACCGTCCGGGAACAGCAGCACGGCCAGCCCGGCCAGCACGATCGTCGGCGCCCAGCCCGGCTGGGCGAGCACCGCCACCCAGCCCAGCGGCAGCCCGCCATGATGGAGCCGGTAGTCGGCCACCGTATAGAAGCTGGCGTCCTCACTCAGCGTGCCGAAGACCGCGGCGGCCAGGAACATCCAGCCGAGTGGGTTGCGGGGCCTGCGCCAGGCCAGCACGACACCCAGCGCGCCGATGGCACCGGTGGACCACACCGGCAACGAGCCGCTGCTGGCGTTGATGCTCTGGTGCGCGAGACGGGCCAGCGGCGCGTCCACGCCGATCAGCACCAGCAGCAGGCCGCCAAGGACCAGGACGCTCACCGATGACGCCAGCCAGGAGCGCCCCGTGACCGGCCTCTGCCGGGCCTGCCCGGCGGCCGCGCCTTCCCTCACCCACCTCACGGTACGCCCGGATCGTTCCGGAAACGTTACCGCTCAGCCCCCGGGGCAGACCTCGCCTGCGCCAGGCACCCCTGGACGTACGAGAACCTCCGCACCGACGCCAGCTTCTGCCTCGCCCACCACGGACATCCCCCGCACAGAAGGCACACGCTGGCCGCACAGCGACCGCCCGTGCGTGCGGGCGCTGTGCGCAGCGGTTCCGGCCCGGTACCCCTCCTACCTGGGATGATGCGCCTCCGGGGCCGCCCGGAACCATGCGGCTGCGGCACCCTGCCCGGAAGAGCGGTCTTTGATGAATCCCACAACCGTCAGGCCAGGTCAGCGAGCCGTCTCGTCATCGAGGCTATCTACACAGTCTGACTCTAGCCGCGCGTGACCGTACCCAATCGGCGCCGAACCTCCGACGTGTTCACGCCGAGAGCGTCCAGCAGCACCGCCGCCGGATCTGGTGGCTGGAGAGTGAGAATCTGGGCCAGCACTTGCTGGGCCGTGACATATAGCCTTCGACGGTTGGGCTTAGACGCTTCCTCAAGCACTTTCTTTGCCGCGGGCGTCATGCGGAGGCGATCTTTTTTCGCGATGTCTCTGATCGTCGGCTTCTTCGGCACTGTGCGCATCGGCAGTGGGGGAGCGTCGGTGCCGGAACCCAGGCCCAGGGCACCCAGGGCTTCCTGATCGAGCGACTCAAGGGCCTGGCGAGCTTGCTGCAGGCTCACGCCCAGCACGGCCTCGATCGGGGGATCCTCCAGCAAGGCGAGCAAGACGTGATCGGTGCCGGTTCGGCGATCACCTCGGCGGCGAGCCTCCTCACCGGCCCGCAAGTAGATGGCCCAGCCGTGAAGCATCTCTGGCGCTGCGGGTTCGGTGGTCATGATGACTCCTTGTTGTATTTGGTGTGCACGGATTGGCGGGTGATGCCCAAAGCGTCTCCGATCTGCTGCCACGACCAGCCCTTTTCGCGGGCGGACGCGACGTGGTGCGCTTCGACCCTCTCCGCCAGGCGATGGAGCGCCAGCGAGGCGCGAAGCCCGATTGCCGGGTCATCCGACGAGACATCCGCGCTGAGCTTTTCGATGTCCATGCCTGTCAGTTTAGACTGACACTCTCTGCCGTGTCAATCTAAACTGACAGGCAGATCGCCACACCGGACTCCCCCGGATCGCCGGGCAAGGACACGAATCCTTGGCTGGTGCGAGCCGTCCGCTTACTGCCGCAAGCACGGGATGACGCGGGATGATCCGGACAACACGGCGGGTCGAGATGCTGAACGTCGAGGTGGGAGCCGTGATGGACCGCGAACCGCACGCTCTTGAAAACCACTAGGGCGCCGCTCCGCCCCGACACACACAGGCCCGACACACCCCGCACAGTGTGCGTACAAGATCGGTAGAGCCATCAGTGGGCCGCACTCACCCGTGGGCCGAGCTCGAGGCCGTCCGCCACCCCTGACATCTGTCACCAGCGACCCGGGAAGATAAGCACTAGGACCCGCAGGACTAGCGGACTAGCGTTAAGGCCGTGACCGCGACAAGCACCACGAACCTCCTGATCGGCCTGGCCATCTTGGCCCTGCTGGTCTACCGGCAGCTGCAGGTGCGGCCGGTACGCGCCAACTACCGGCTGCCGCTCGTCCTGGCCGTCATCGGGATCATCGAGCTCACCAACTTCCTGCAGCACAACCACCACACCAGCACGATCTTCCTCGCGCTCGCGGGCAGCCTGGTCCTGGCCGCGATCACCGGCGCCATCCGCGCCATGACCGTGCGGGTCTGGTACGAAGCGGGCCAGGCCCTGCGCCAGGGGACCTGGATCACGCCGTGCTGTGGGTCGTCTCGCTGGGCGTGCACCTGGGCTACGACTACCTGGTCGACGGCAAGGGCCCGCAGTCTGGCCTCGGCACGGCCTCGCTGACCCTGTACTTCGCGGTCACCTACACCATCCAGCGGTTCATCCTGCAGGCCAAGGCCCAGCGGATCGTCGACGCCCCGCATCAGGACGTCAGCGGTCCGGGCCCCCGCACCCCCGCCTGGTAGACCCGCAGCCGCACGACCCGCAGCCGCACGACCCGCAGCCGCACCGGTCGTCGCCGCAGCCACAGCGTCCGCCGGCGCCGCCACGATCGCAGCCCCCGCCACAGCGCGGGAACAGGGCCGGGCCGACGCCCGGTATCGACTGCGCCCGCGCCTCGGCCAGCAGGGCCGCGGCCGCTTCCCGGGCGCTTTCCCCGCAGCGGGCCATCCGGGCCGCGATCAGCCCGGTGACGATCGGCGCCGAGAACGAGGTACCGCTCCACTGCGCCAGGCCGGTGAACGTCCTTTCCCCCGTATTGGGCGGGATCTGGCAGGCGTACGTGCCGCTGCCGAAGGCGTTGATGAGGTTCTGACCGGGCGCGTACACGTCGACCCAGCCGCCGTGATCGCTGAAGCCCGCCCGGCTGCGCCGGTCCGTCGCGAGCGCCCCGACGGAGAGCACGTCACCGAACGCGCCCGGCCAGGACGGTCGCCGGGTGTCGTTGTTGCCCGCCGGGGCGACGCAGATGACACCCTTGTACGGCCGGAGCTGCTCCAGCCAGGTTCCCAGGGCGATGAGCTGGTGGTTGTTCCTGGTCATGCACGAAGCCGTCAGGTGGAGGATCTCGAAGCCGAAGCCGAACGCCGCATTGAGCCTGCGCACGAAGTCCGATTCCAGGGCGCTGCCCGCGATGTTGAAGATGTTCGCCACGTAGATCTGCGCTTGCGGCGCCAGGCACCGCAGCACACCGGTGACGAACGTGCCGTGTCCCTCGTAGGGCACGATGGTGTTGCCCGGCCCGGCGCGCAGGTCGGTGCCATCCGGGATGCCGTGCAGCCACGGGAAGGTGGTCGCCGCTTCCGGGATGAGTCCGGTGTCGGCCACGAAAATCCGCACCCTGGCCCCGCCGTCCCGGCAGATCGCGGGATCTGGCCCTGCCCAGCGGGAAACCTCCTCCGGCTCGGTGGCCGAGCACGGAGTCATCGGCCCGTTCGCCGCCGTTAGCACGTGATCGGGCGTCGCGATCCCTTCGCCGAACTCGTCATCGATGAGTCTGAGAATGCGGAGCACGTCGGGCGGCTCACTCGCGCGGATTTGGTTATCACGCTCCGCAGGATCGCCATTACTATTCCGGTCGCCTGATGCCACGCTGTCACTTTCCGATGAAGTGTGGTTACTTTTAGAAGTACCCTTCCAGGGTTTGGGGTTAAGGCGAAGGAGCACGACATCGCGGACCACTCGCGTGACATCGACCGTTTCCACGCCGTTCTCATGGAGAACGTCCAGGACCCCTCGCTGTTTGCTTGCCTCAAGCGTGGGCTGGGTGCCCTTAATCCCTCCTGCGCCGCCCAGGTACTGGGCGCGGGTAAGAATGTGGCCCCGGGCGTACATAAAGCCGATGCCGTTGGGGGTCACCCCCGGGTCGGTATCCGCGGAGTCGCGAACGCCGCCGATTTCGATTCCGTGACGGGCGAACTCGCTGACGATGATCTCGGCCTCGGCGACGGCCTTGTCGTGGAGCTCGCTATACCAGAGGTTCACTGTGCCCTCCCGAACTACGGATTTACCCGATCTAACCGCGGGCCCTGGCCGCGGGCTGGCGGGTGGTTAGGGAACCCGCGGGTTGAATTGCCTTACGGAGCGGCCCTCGTGACGGGTTAATACATGGACCGCACGAATCGGGGATCCTAAAATCGGCTTGTGGGTGGGGGAAACTCCGCGATGGCGCCCGGGCCACGCGAGACCGATGACCTGATTCTGCTGTCCACGTCGCGACCGCAGGAGGCATTGGCCAAGGCGCGTGCCGTGCTGGCGCGACAGCCCGGCCCGTATGACGCCTCCGTGGCTCATCAGGCCGCGGCGATCGTGCTGCGCGATTTCGGCGACGTCGAGGCTGGGGTCCGCGAATTGCGCGAGGCGCTGCGCCTGGCCCATCGCACGGGCTCGGCCGAGCGGGAAGCCGACGTGCTCGCCAGCCTGGGCGTCGCGCTCGTCTTCGCAGGCCGGACGGCGGCCGGGCTGGCCGCGTTCGAGCGGGCCGCGCAGCGTTCCAGTGGCGTGCTGGCGGCGCGAGTACGAGCCCGGCGCGCGATCGTGCTGGTGGCCCTGGGCCGGTTTCCGGCGGCCCTGGAAGATGCGCAGCACGCGGTCGTGGTGCTGCGGCGCGCCGGTGACCTGCTCTGGACCGCTCGCGCGCTCAACACCCGCGCGAACGCCTACATGAAGCTGGGCCTGACCAGCCGGGCTGATGCCGACTTCGCGTCCGCCGCCCGGCTGTATGCCGAGATCGGGCAGGAACTGGAAGCGAGCGACCCGGTGGTCAATCGCGCGCTGGTCGCTTTCGCCTCGGGCGACCTGCCGGCCGCGCTGGCCTATCTCGATGCGGCGGTACCCCTATACCGCAGGCTCAACGTGCCGATCGTAACGCTGCGCGTCGAACGGTGCGCCGTGCTGCTGGCGGCCGGGCTGGCCAGCGACGCCCTGGCCGAGGCCGATGCGGCGTTGCGGGAGATGGAGCAGATCCGCGGCCCGTCGACCAAGAAGGCGGAACTGCTGCTGATGGCGGCCACCTGCGCGCTGGCCGCGGATCAGCCTCCGGCCGCCCTGGACTGGGCGCAGGCTGCCTACCGTCTGTTCCGGTCGCAGCACAGCACCTGGCGGCAGGCTCATGCGGCGTACGTGCTCAGCCACGCCCGGTACGCGGCTGGCCCGGCCTCGGCCGCCTTGCTGCGTGAGGCGAACCGGGCCGCCGCGCGGCTGGACCTGCTGGGTGCGGCCGACGCGGCCCAGGCCCATCTGCTGGCCGGCCGCATCGCCCTGGATCTCGGCCGCCACGCGGACGCCGACCGTCATCTAGTCGCGACGGCCGCGATCCGGCGCCGCGGGCCGGCGCTATCCCGGGTCGGCGGCTGGCTCGGCGAGGCCCTGCGCGCCGAGGCCGCGGGCCGTCCCGGCCGGATGCTGGCCGCCTGCCGCCACGGGCTCGACGCCCTCGACGAGCATCGATTCGCCCTCGGCGCCTCAGAGCTCCGAGCGCGGGCCACCGTGCACGGTGCCGAACTGGCCGTGCTCGCGCAGCGCCATGCCGCCCGTGCGGGCCGCCCGCGGCTGCTGCTGACCTGGAGCGAGCGCTGGCGGGCCACCGCGCTGGCGGTTCCACGCGTGCGACCGCTCGCCGACCCGGAACTCAACACCAGCCTGACCGCGCTGCGCAGCGTGACCAGGCAACTGGAGGCGGTGCGCAGCCAGGATAGGTCAAGCGCGTCTCTCCAGCGGGAACAAAAGCGCCTGGAGAGCGTGGTACGCGCCAGCGCGCTGCGAGCTAAGGGGGCCGCCGGCACCGGGAGATCCTCGTTCAGCCCGGGCGGCCTGCTGGACGAGCTCGGCCCGGCCCGGCTGGTCGAGATCGTCGACGTCGACGGCGACCTGCACGTCCTGGTCTGCGGGGCGGGCCGGGTGCGGCAGTTCGCGGCGGGCCACGCCAGCGACGCCATGAAGGCCGCGGACTTCGCCCGCTTCGCCCTGCGCCGCCTGGCCCGCGCCCGGCCCGGCGACGACCCGGCCAGCGCGCTGTCCATCCTGGACAAGGCGGGTCCCATGCTGGAGCAGGTGCTGCTCGGACCGGCCGCCCGGCACCTGGGCGATGGGCCCGTCATCATCGTCCCGACCGGCAAGCTGCACCCCATCCCGTGGACCCTGCTGCCCGCGCTGAACGACCGGGTGGTCAGCGTGTCCCCGTCCGCCAGTGCCTGGATGCGCGCTCGCGCCGCGCCCGCGCCCGGACACCGCCACGTCACCCTGGCCCGCGGGCCCGGCCTGGCCTCGGACGGAGCCGAGGTGCCGCTGGTCGCCCGGCTGTACGACGATGTCACGATGCTGGACCAGGGCGCGGCCACCGCCGATAAGGTGCTGACCGCCCTGGACGGGGCGTGGCTGGCGCACATCGCCGCGCACGGGATCTTCCGATCCGACAGCCCGCTGTTCTCCTCGCTGCGGATGCACGACGGGCCGCTGACCGTCTACGACTTCGAGCGGCTGGACCGCGCGCCGTACCGGCTGGTCCTGTCCAGCTGTGACTCCGGGGTACTGGCGCCGGCCGGGGCCAACGAGCTGCTCGGCCTGGTGTCCAGCCTGCTCCCGCTGGGCACCGCGGGCATCCTGGCCGCCATCGTGCCGCTGAACGATCAGGCCGTCGTGCCGCTGATGATCGACCTGCACCGGCACCTGCGGGCCGGCCAGACCCTGGCCGAGTCGATCTACCACGTCCGGCGGCGGCTCACCGATGATCCGGTCGAGCACGCCACCGCCGCCTCCCTGGTCACCCTAGGCGCCGCCTGAGCCGCGAAGCCGCCAGAACCGCGACGTGCTACAGCGTGATCCACCCGGTCAGCACGTCGGCCCCGTCCTCGGTGCGGCAGCGTATTCGGAACGGGCTGGCCGGGATCGGGGACACCCCGAAGCAGCCGATCTCGTCCACCGGCGAGCTGGTTGCCACGGCCTCCGTGTGGATCTCGAGCGTGCCGGCCCGCGGCGGGATGATCTGGCCGAGCAGCGTGCTCTCACCCACCTCCAGCTCGATGGACAGCTGCCCCGAGGTGAAGGTGAGCGCCCGGATCGTCGCGGTCTCCGATCGCACCGCGGCCGCCACGTCCTGGTCCCGGCGGGAGTCGTAGGTCAGCTGAGCCAGCTCGGCGTCGATGTTGTGCCACGCGAACGCGTTCTTGCCCGTCTCGACGAACCACTCGGGGACCGCCTCCCGGGCCCGGAGCGCCTCCGCCAGCGCCGCCAGGAGCTCCTCGTCGTCATGCACGTTGCTCGCCTCCCGCCCAGTTGACGCCGACCTCGCCTTCGATGAACGCGGTCAGGGCGCTGGACTTGCGCAGCCGTTCCAGGCAGCGGGCTCGCTGCGGGCCGATGCTCCCCACCGCGACCTGCAGGGTCTTGCTGATCTTCGCGTACGGACACGGGGGGTCGCTGGTGAGCATGGCCAGCAAGCGCTGACACCGGGGCGGGAGCTCCGCGAGCGCCGTTCGTAGCGCCGCGTTCCGCTCAGCCATGAGGATCTCCTCGTCGATGATCGTGTTGTTCACGAATTGCAGAGCGTCGTCTAGTCCTGTTCCTAGCCGCTCCGATTTACGAGCTGCGGTCACCACCCGCAGGCACTCCCGGTGGGTGGTCGGCCAGCCCCGGCTGGCCCGCCTTCAGCCATCATCAGCGCCTCAGTTGTGGCGGTTAACCTCTCTTTTCTAACCCGGAGGACGCCTGGGCGTCACCTGATACACCCGGCGCAGGTTCTGTCAAATCATTTCCAGCAGGATGCCGGTCGCGTCCAGCTGACGGGGGATGGGCCCGATGGCCCGGGCAGGCCGGAACTGCGGCCCGCCCGGCCAGCCGTGCCCGCCGCCCTCGATCCGGTACAGGACCACCGGCGGGCACCCGGGCGCGGACCAGGTCAACCTGGTCACCGGCGGATCCCCGGCCGCGGGCGGCAGCTGCGAAACGTCCGGCTCGCCGCTGATCCCGTTGCCCGCCGCCCAGTCCCGGGCCACCGCCTCCACCGGGGCGGTCCGCCGCTCGGCGGGCAGATCGCCGTGCCGCGCGGCCCGCCACCGCAGGATCAGGCCCGAGATGCCCCCCGCGGCCAGCGCCCCGCCGTCGTAGTTCACCGCGCGGTCCCCGGTCCCGGCCATGATCGTCACCGGGATCCGCTGCCGCGGCACCGGTCCGGCCGCCCGGCTGAACTCCCTGATCGTGGGCGCCACCAGGAACGCGACGTCGTCGAGGGCCGGCTCCCCGGGCGGCGGCCGCCCGATGTGCCACACCTCGCCCCAGCCGTCCGGGAACACCGTGGTCACCCCGGCCGCCGGCCCCCGGGTGGCCAGTCCGGTGAACGTCGTGGCCGTCTGCTGGCCGTTGGTCCCCGACCCATGCAGCACCATCAGCAGCGGCCCCGTCGCGGCGGGCTCGCGCGCCAGCCAGTACCCGCGCCGCACGCCCGCCACGTCCAGCGTGCCGTGCTCCAGCCCAACGTCCGCTGCCACCCAGGCATTATGACTCGTATGGCCGAACACGACTGGTTCACCTGGCACCACGACTACGACGTGCCCGGCACCGCGCTGGCGCGGCGGCTCGCGGCGGTGCAGGAGCAGATCCGCGCCGCGCTGGACCAGGCCCGGCCGGGCCCGCTGCGCGCCATCAGCGTGTGCGCGGGCCAGGGCCGTGACCTGATCGGCGCCCTGGCCGGCCACCCGCGCCGGCCGGACGTCCGGGCCCGGCTGGTCGAGATCGACCCGCGCAGCGCCGAGTTCGCGCGCCAGGCGGCCCGGGCCGCGGACCTGCCCGGGATCGAGGTGGCGATCGGCGACGCGGCGCTGACCTACGCCTACGCCGGGCTGGTCCCCGCCGACCTGGTCCTGGTCTGCGGCGTGTTCGGCAACCTGACCGACGCGGACATCGAGCGCACGGTGGGCTACTGCACCCAGCTGTGCGCCCAGGGCGGGACGGTGATCTGGACCCGCGGCCGCTGGTCTCCGGACCTGCTGCCGGGGATCTGCGACTGGTTCGCCGCCCGCGGCTTCGACGAGCTCTGGGTGTCCGATCCGGCCGAGGGCTGGGGCGTCGCCGCCCACCGCTTCACCGGCACTCCCGACCCTCTGGAACCAGGGGTCCGCATGTTCACCTTCCGGGGCCATCACCCCCGTACCGGCCCGCCCCGATTTTTATGCCGAACGGACCACCCAGCGTGCCCCCGTTCCCCTCCTTCCGAACCCGCCCCTGTCCTTTTTCCCGCCCCGGGCCCCCGTTCCCCTCCTCCCGGACCGGGGTTAGCGTGGCGTGATGACCGTGCTCCGGATTCGCGGTATTGCCCTGCCCGACGGCGAGCCCGTCGACCTGTACGCCGACGGCGACCGGTGGACCGACGATCCGGTCCCCGGCGCCGAACTGGCCGCCGAGGGCTGGCTGGTTCCCGGCCTGGTCGACGCGCACACCCATCCCGGCGCCGAAGAACCAGGCCAGCCGCTGGACGACGACGTGCTGCGCGACGACCTGCGGGCGCACGTGGCCGCCGGGGTGACCATGATCCGCTCGCCCGGCCTGGCCGGCGACCCGCCCGAGTGGTTCGGCCAGGCCGGGGACCTGCCCCGCGCGGTGCACGCCGGACCGTGGATCGCCCAGCACGGCCAGTTCTTCGACGGCTGGGGCCGCCGCGCCGACCACGCCGAACTGCCCGCGATGGCCGCGGCCCAGGCCGCCCGCACGGGTTGGGCCAAGATCATCGCGGACTGGGGTCCCGGCGACGAGCCGGTCCCCGCGGACGTGCTGGCCGAGATCGTCCAGGCGGTGCACACCGCGGGCGGCCGGGTCGCGGTGCACTCCCAGCAAGCGGCCGGGGGAGCGGCGGCGGTCGCCGCCGGGGTGGACTCGCTGGAGCACGGCATGTGCCTGGACCCGGACCTGCTGTCCCAGATGGCCGAACGCGGCATCGCGCTGACCCCCACCCTGAGCGTGCTGTTGTCCGTCCTGGACGACGTGCGCGACCGCCCGGAAGGCCCGCGCAAGGACTGGTATGTGGGCGGCGCCACCGCCCACCCGGCCCTGGTCGTCGCGGCCGCCGAAGCGGGCGTGACCATCCTGGCCGGCACCGACTCCCGCCCGCACGGCCGCATCGCCGACGAGATCCGCGCCCTAGCCGCCGCGGGCCTGACCCCGCACCAGGCCCTGGCCGCCGCCTCCTGGACCGCCCGCGCCTACCTGGCCCCCGGCCCCGGCGGCAGCTCGGCGGGCGGTGGCCTGATCCCCGGCGCCCCCGCCGACGCCGTCGTCTACGACGCCGACCCCCGCACGGACCTGGCCCTCCTGGACACTCCCCGCGCCGTCATCCTCCGCGGCCGCCTAATCTACGGTTAGCCCATCGACCCCGGTAGTCCGCGGTGTGAGGAGGTTCGACCATGACCGGAGAACCGGAAGCGAAGCGGGCTCCCGATCCGTCCGCTGACGAGCGCGGTCAACGACAAGACGTGCTCGGTCTCGGGGAACGGGAACGGGAACGGGACTATCTGCTCGCCTGGGTGGGCGAGAACCTGGCGCTGGTGCGGCGGTCGGCTTCCGGGCAGCGGCCCATGTACTGGGTCCTCGGCACCGTTTTCGTGGTTGGCCTGGCCGCTCATGTCGGCGGGTTCCTGCTCAAAACCTGGGAGACAAAAGAGCCGCTGGCGGTGGTCGGCGACCTGATCTACACCTTCGGCTGGGCGCTGTGGACCGGTGTCGTCGTCGTGGTGTTCGTCCAGCTCTGGCCCGAGGTCAAACGGCGCCAGTTCAAGCAGGCCCTCGATGCCTACGAGGCGGCGGCAAGCGATCAGCCCCGGCCCGGAAGCGCCCACCCCGCAGCCGCGCCGCCCGTCGCCCAAAGCCAAGCGCCACCGAAATAACAGCACCCCCATCCTGCACTCCCACCCCGCACCCCACCCGGAGTAGCCGGGCTCCAGCCGACGCGAACGGAGTGAAACTGGCAATCCACCACGCCCTACGGTGGTGGAACCCGGGGTCCACCACCCTCGGCTGCGCGGAAGCAGGGCCCCAGGCGAAGCACGCTGTGCTCCTGTGCAACACAGCACCACCGGTTGAGTGCGGAGCCATGATCGCAGTCCGTGCCGCCTGATACCAGGCCGGGACGGGGCGCTGGGCGACGGGGCGCGGCGGCTTAGAACTGGGATCTGAGGTTCGCGATCTCCTTCGCGCGCTCGCGCAGTTCGGCGTAGGCGGGCCGCTCGCGGATGCGGGCCAGGGCCCAGCGGACGGCCTCGGCCCGGTTGGCCGCGAAACCGGCCGTGATCAGCGTGTCCAGGGTCTCCAGGTCGGCCGGGCCAAGCCGGGCCATCACCGGGGTGAGCTCGTTCTTGGATTCGCCCGGCCCGGGCATTCGCAGCATCATGGCGCGCTTGCGGTCCTCGCCCTGGCTGCTGAGCAGCTTGAACCGGTTGGCCTGCGGCCAGCGCTGCGGGATATCCCGCTGGAGTTGCTGGATCGCGTTCCGGTTGGCCCGGTGGAAAGCGTCGACGGGATCCTCGTCGCCGTCCGGTTCGGCGGCGGGTCCGAGGTCCACCTGGATCACGATCTGGCCCGGTTCGACCGCCGGGTCGTCGCCGTACTGCAACACCACGACGCCGTCCAGGGCGCCGTCGGGGAAGCGCTCGCGGACCTCGCGCTCGATGAGATCGGTCTCACTCTTACCCAAGCGTTCCATCGACTTCCTTCCCGAGATTCTCCAGCAATCAGAGTAACTACAGAATCTCAAGCAGGAAACGTTAATTGGCCTCTTGACATGTACGAATCTAAGTTCGATCATTAACGAAATGGGGAGCGCGCCTGCGGAAATCAGGCGGATATCATCCGCACGGCCTCGGCTATCTGTGACCGCCGAGTCATCCAGACACGGGCTGCCCAAGGCCTCCGAGCCACCCAGCGTTGGTCCTCTCAGCGCCGAGGCAACCGGTGCCGGAACGACCGGTGCCGGAACGGTCAGCGCCCGAACGGCCAGCGCAGGGACAGCCAGCGCCGGAACGGCCAGCGCCGGAACGGCCAGCGCAGGGACGGTCGGTGCCGGGGTGATGCCGGTGCTACCCCCGCTGCGCGACCTGCTGCCGCGGGGCGGGCTGGCCCGCGGCACGGTGCTGACCGTGGCGGGGTTCGGCCTGCTGGCCCTGGCTCTGGCGGCGGGCGCTTCGGCGGACGGGGCCTGGTGCGGGATCGCCGGAGTGCCCGAGGCGGGCGTGCTGGCCGCGGCGGGCCTGGGCCTGGACGCGGAGCGGACCCTGCTGGTCCCGGATCCGGGCCACGCCTGGCCACAGGTGGTGGCGTCGCTGCTCGACGGGTGCGAGCTGGTCCTGCTGCGGCCGCCCGCGCAGGCCCCGATGCCCGGAGCCCAGGTCCGCCAGCGCCTGGAAGCGACGCTGCGGCGCGGGCGGGGCGTGCTGCTGGTCATCGGCGACTGGCCCGGGGCTCAGGTGCGCCTGCGGGTCCTCACCCAGGGGTGGACCGGGCTGGGCGACGGGCACGGCCGGCTCCGGGCCTGCTGCGCGCAGGTGATGGCCGACGGCCGCGGGGGAGCCGCCGTGGCCCGGACCCGCTGGCTCTGGCTGCCCGCCGAAGACGGCCGGGTCTGCGCGGCCGAGCCCATGGACCTCCCGGTGCCGGACCTCCCGGCCACGGACTTCGAGCCCGCTCGCCGGCTCCGGGTGGTGCGGGCCGGATGAGCGCGCTGGAACCCGATCTGCCCCGGGTCATGGTCGTGTACTGCCCTGGGCTGGCCAGGTCCGGACGACCTGCGGCCCGGCTGTTCGAGCAGGTGATCGCGGCCGTGACCGCGTTCTGCCCGGCGATCGAGGCGGTCGAGCCGGGAGTGTGCGCGTTCGGGGCCCGCGGCCCGGCCCGCTACTTCGGCGGCGAGACGGCACTGGCCAGGCCTCGCCGCCGCGGTCGCCGACCTCGGCGTCGAGGGTCAGATCGGGGCGGCCGACGGGTTGTTCGCCGCGCACCTGGCCGCGCGCGCCGCGCCCGGCGTCCTTGTTCCGCCGGGCCGGACACCGGAGTTCCTGGCCCGCCAGCCGGTGAGCGTCCTAGCCAGCCAGGACGGGTCCGGTCAAGGCCGGACTGGCCACGGTCTCGTCGGCCCGGACCTGGTGGCCCTGCTGACCAGGCTCGGCCTGTGCACGCTGGGCGACCTGGCCGCGCTGCCGGCCGACGACGTGGCCAGCAGGTTCGGCGTGGTGGGGGAGACCGTGCACCGGCTGGCCCGCGGCCTGGGCTCCCGGCCGCTGGCGGTGCGCCCGCCGGCCGAGGACCTGTCCGTGGCCCAGGAGTTCGACCCGCCGGAACCGCTGGCCGAGCCGGTGGTGTTCGCGGCCAAGGTGCTCGCCGAGCGGATGCTCCAGGGCCTCGCGGCTCGCGGGCTCACCTGCGTCCGGGTCCAGGTCCGGGCCACCTGCGCCGACGGGCGGGAGAGCCGCAGGCTCTGGCGGCATGACGGCCTGCTGTCCGCGGCCGGCCTGGCCGACCGGGTCCGCTGGCAGCTCGACGGCTGGCGGGCGCCAGCAGACGACGATGACCCCGACGCCGGCATCGCGGTCCTCCGCCTGCTACCGGACCAGGTGGTCCACGCCACCGGACACCAGCTCGCGCTGTGGGGGGAGACCGTGGTCAGCGACCGGGTAGCGCGAGCCGCCATGCGCGTGCAGGCCATCCTCGGGCACGAGGCGGTGCTGCGTCCCGCCCTGGGTGGCGGGCGAGATGTGTCTGAGCAGGTGAACGACGTTCCGTTCGGCGAAAAAAGGCAGCCCCGCCTGCCCGTGGGCCAGCCTTGGCCCGGGCGGATCATGGGCGCGGCGCCGGGCGTGGTGTACCCCTTCGCCCGTGAGGCCGAAGTGACCGACGATGCCGGAGACGCGGTCACGGTCACCGGGCGATGCGTGCTTTCGGCCGCGCCGGCCTGGCTGGCGGCCGACGGCGAGCCGGTCCTGCGGGTCACCGGCTGGGCCGGGCCGTGGCCGCTGTCCGAACGCTGGTGGGATCCGCTCGCCGCGCGCCGCCGGGCCCGGTTCCAGCTGCTGACCGGCGACGGGCGGGCCTGGCTGGCCGCGGTCCAGGACGGCCGGTGGCTGATCGAGGCGGGGTACTGGTAATGGGCTGGGACAACCCGGCGATGCCCTGGCGCGAACTGCGGCGGCGGATGGCCTGGCGGTTGGAGAGCGAGCTGCCGGACGAGTTTGATCCGGATCAGCGTGCCTCCCATCAGTTCGGGGAGCTTCCCAGAAACCTAAGGCCGGCCCCGCCGCCACCCAGGCTGGCCATCCCGTGGGCCGAGCTGCACTGTCACTCCTCCTACAGCTTCCTCGACGGGGCGGCCACGCCCGGTGAGCTCGTGGCCGAGGCAGCCCGGCTCGGGCTCGAGACGCTGGCCATCACCGACCACGACGGGATGTACGGGGTGCCGCAGTTCGCGCAGGCCGCCGCGCGGCTCCGCGGCCAGCGGGTCCGCCTGAACACCGTGTTCGGCGCCGAGCTCAGCCTCGGCCTGCCTCCGGGGCCAGCTAAAACGCCCGACCCGGAGGGCTCGCACCTGCTGGTCCTAGCCCGCGACGCCGAAGGCTACCGAAGGCTGTGCGCGGTGATCAGCGCGGCCCAGCTGGCGGGCGGGGAAAAGGGCCGCCCGGTGTACGACGTCGGCGCGCTGGCCAGCGCGCACGGCGGGCACTGGGTGGTGCTGACCGGGTGCCGCAAGGGGCCGGTGCCCGCCGCGCTGGCCGCCGGCGGCCCGGGTGCGGCCTGGCGCGAACTGACCGAGCTGACCGAGATGTTCGGCCATCAGAACGTGATGGTCGAGCTGAACTGCCGTTACGATCCGGGCGACGACGAACGCAACGACCTGCTGGCCCGGCTGGCCGCCCTGGCCGACGTGGACGTGGTGGCCACCGGAAACGTGCACTTCGCGGCGCCCGCCCAGGTCCGGCTGGCCCAGGCACTGGCCGCGATCAGGGCCCGGCGGTCCCTGCACGACCAGGACGGCTGGCTGGACGCGGCGGGCACCGGCTACCTGCGGTCGGGTCAGGAGATGGCCGCCCTCCTGCGGCGTTACCCGGGCGTGCGGGAACGGACCGCGGCGCTGGGCCGCGAGTGCGCGTTCGACTTCCGGGTGATCGCGCCGAACCTGCCCGACGGCCCGGTCCCGCCCGGCTCCGGTCATACCGAAGCCTCCTGGCTGCGCGAGCTGGTGGCGCGCAAGGCCCCGGCCCGCTACGGGCCGCCCGGCGACGAGCGGGTGCCCGGCGCGTACCGGCAGATCGCCCGGGAGCTGGATGTCATCGAGCGGCTCAAGTTCCCCGGCTACTTCCTGATCGTGCACGAGATCATCGAGTTCTGCGAGGACCAGAACATCTTGTGCCAGGGCCGCGGTTCGGCGGCCAACTCGGCGGTCTGCTACGCGATCGGCATCACCAACGTGGACCCGGTCTCGCACCACCTGCTGTTCGAGCGGTTCCTGTCCGATGGCCGGGACGGGCCGCCGGACATCGACCTGGACATCGAGCACCGCCGCCGGGAGGAGGTCATCCAGCACGTCTACGACACCTACGGCCGGGACCGGGCCGCGCAGGTGGCCAACGTGATCACCTACCGGCCGCGGCTGGCCCTGCGGGACGCGGGCCGCGCGCTCGGCTACACCCCCGAACAATCCGACGCCTGGGTCGCCCAGATCGGCCCAGGACCGGCCGCCGCCGGGGAACTGCTGCCCGGCGGCACCCCCATCCGGGCCGGTGTCACCGACCCTGCGGGTGACACCGGCCCGGACCACGTCCCGGCCGCGGTGGCCGAACTGGCCGCGCAGATGCAGCGGCTGCCGCGGCACCTGGGCATCCACTCCGGCGGCATGGTGATCTGCGACCGCCCGGTGGGCGAGGTGTGCCCGGTGGAGTGGGCCCGGATGCCCGGCCGCAGCGTCCTGCAGTGGGACAAGGACGACTGCTCCTACGCGGGCCTGGTCAAGTTCGACCTGCTCGGCCTGGGCATGCTGGCCGCCCTGCACGACTGCTTCGACCTGGTGGCCAAGCACCACTCAGAACACTGGACGATGGCCACCATCCCGCAGGAGGACCCGGGCGTCTACCAGATGCTGACCGAGGCCGACACGGTGGGCGTGTTCCAGGTCGAGTCGCGGGCCCAGATGGCCACCTTGCCCCGGCTGCGGCCCAAGCAGTTCTACGACCTGGTCATCGAGGTCGCGCTGATCCGGCCGGGCCCGATCCAGGGCGGCTCGGTCCACCCCTACCTGCGCCGTCGCGACAGCCTGGAGGACGTCGCGATGCCGCACGAGTCGATGCGCGCGGCGCTCGGCAAGACGCTGGGCGTGCCGCTGTTCCAGGAGCAGATGATGCAGCTCGCCATCGATTGCGCGGGCTTTGACCCCGCCGAGGCCGATCGGCTGCGCCAGGCCATGAGTTCCAAGCGGGCCCCGGAGCGCATCGAGGAACTCCGCCAGCGACTGCTCGACGGGATGGCCCAACGCGGCATCGACCCGGCTACCGCTCACGACATCTACGGCAAGATCCTGGCCTTCTCCAACTACGGGTTCCCCGAGTCGCACGCGATCAGCTTCGCCTACCTGGTCTACGCCAGCGCCTGGCTGAAGCGGTACTACCCGGCCGCGTTCACCGCCGCGCTGCTGCGCAACCAGCCGATGGGGTTCTACGCCCCGCACAGCCTGGTCAACGACGCGCGCCGGCACGGGGTGCGGGTCCGCGGCGTGGACGTGAACGCCAGCGACGCGCTGGCCACCCTGGAAGGCGAACCGCCCGCCATCCGGCTCGGCCTGTCCGAGGTGCGCACCCTCGGTACCCAGGCCGCTGAGCGGGTGGCGGCCGGCCGGGCCACCGAAGGGCCCTACCGGGACCTGGAGGATTTCGCGGCCCGGACCGCGCTGCCGGCCGCCACGCTGGAAGCGCTCGCCACCGCGGGCGCGTTCGGGTGCTTCGGGCTGAGCAGGCGGGCCGCGTTGTGGGCGGCCGGGGCCGCCGCCTCGGTCCGCGAGGGGCAACTGCCCGGCACCACCCCCGGCGCCACGGCCGATGCCGCGCCGCCGCTGCCCGCCATGACCCCGGCCGAGGAGACCTTCGCCGATCTGTGGGCCACCGGGACCTACGACATCCACCCGGTAGCTCACGTCCGGGACTGGCTCGCGGCGCGGCGGGTGCTCACCGCGGCCGCGGCCCGGTCCGCCACCGCGGATTCGGCCGTGGTCGTGGCCGGACTGGTCACCCACCGCCAGGCGCCGCCGACCGCGCGCGGGGTGGTGTTCCTCAGCCTGGAAGACGAGACCGGCATGCTGAACGTCATCTGCCCGCCGTACGTCTGGACTCGCCACCGCCAGACGGCCACCACCGCACCCGCGCTGCTCATCTACGGCCGGATCGAGCGCACCGGCGACGCGGTCAACCTGCTGGCCATCGCCCTGCGGCCGCTGCGGCTACGTTCTGTGACCGGTACCACGGTACCCAGCCGCGACTTCCGCTGACCGTCAGGCCTGCCGTCTCGTCCCTTTCCGCCCGGCTTTGCGTCACTGTAATAAACGGCCTGCCAGGGAGTTTCCTTTTTGTTCCCGCTACACGATTACCGAACGTTCGCGGTAGTGGGGAATAGTTAGCGGTAAACCAGCATGAAAACCACCCGATTGCCGCCAGAATTCACTGAAAAAAACTACGGCGAGCCGGCAAACTTGGCGTTTATCTGCGAGGACTCATGTATGGTTTCGCTTCGTAAGCGGACCATCACGCGAACCCGCGTGAAGAATCAACCATATTAAATGGGGGAACGTAAAGTATGTCCGGAAAGAACCGCGCCTTCGCCCTCGCCATCGCGACGGCAGCGCTCGTGGGCTTCTGCGCTCCGATGGCCTCTGCCGCTACCATCCAAGACGGTCCCAGCGGCTTCAACAACGACAGCATCCTGAACCTCAGCAACAACCAGGTGCCGGTCCAGGCCTGCACCGGTGACGTCCAGACCGCCGCGGCGGCGGCGACCCAGACGATCACCAGCCTGCTCGGATCCATCGGCTCGCCCACCTTGAGCCCGGGTGCCGTCACTCCGTCGCAGAGCAGCACCTGCACCCAGAGCCCCACCCAGATGAACTCCACCACCACCACCACCACAGCCACCGATGATTCCAGCACGGATCCGTCGGACAACTGTGGCTGCACGGGGAAGGACTCCGGCTGGAGCCACTCCAGCTCGAACTCGGACTCGGGCCCGAGCGGATTCAACAACGACAGCATCCTGAACCTCAGCGGTAACCAGGTGCCGGTCCAGGCCTGCACCGGTGACGTCCAGACCGCCGCGGCGGCGGCTCTTCAGACGCTGACGGCCGCCGGTGACATCCTCTCGCCTGGCCTGACCACCGGTGCGCTCAACCCGTCGCAGACCAGCAGCTGCACTCAGAGCCCGAGCCAGAGCAACTCCAGCTCGGTGAACAGCTAGAAGCAGGCTACTCGCCTGTCGGTCACCAGCTCACGCGAGCCACCGAAACTGGCGGGCGCCCTCAAAACGGCCCGGTCCGGCACCTTATGGTGCCGGACCGGGCCGCGTACTGCCGTCCGTTAAAGCAGACTGCTGATCAACGAGCCGATATTGCCGAGTAGCGAGCAGAGATCGCCGGCCAGCGACGAGCAACTGGCCTAGCATTTCAACTATCCCCTATTCTGCTCTGGGCTCTTCGCCCTTGAACCGCCCCCGATGAACGGCCCGCGCCGCCCCTCGGCAACGTGGCATTACCGAGTCTTTTAGTATCCAGTTGATTATGTAAGGCAATCTATGCTGGTGAGAGCCATCTGCTGGCCGTCATCCGCTCGCCGCTACGTGATTAACCTCGGGGACGGCTCCGCCGCTAACCCCGGCCGCCCGTCTGGAAAGCCCGCCACGGACCGCCTCAACACGCTCGACGTGCAGCGGCATCAGGTCCCGGTGCTCGATCCGGTAGCCCAGCCCGGCCAGCCATAGCGCGTACCGGCCCGGACCGCCGCCGATGTCGGCGACCAGCGCGGGCGGCGCGGGCAGGCGCCGCAGGATGATCGACGTGGTCCGGATGAACTCCAGCAGTCCCTGGCCCGAGCTTAGCCGGTCGCGTTCTTCGCCCCGGGAGTAATGCGCGTACAGCTCAGCGTCCTCCATGACGCGTCACGATGACACGCCGCGCGCCTCGCCGTCGACCCGTTAAAGCCCGTTGGAGCCCGTAAAACCTCAGCGCACTCCGTGCGGCCGGAACTGCACGCTGATCCGCGGCCCCACGGCCTGGGCCGTCTTGGGTACGGCGTGCTCCCAGGTGCGCTGGCAGCTGCCCCCCATGACCAGCAGGTCGCCGTGCCCGACCTCGAAGCGCAACCGGTCGCCGCCGCCCCGCGGCCGCAGCGTCAAGGCGCGCGGCGCGCCCAGCGACACGATCGCCACCATGGTGTCCTCAGTGCTGCCCCGCCCGATCGTGTCGCCGTGCCAGGCCACGCTGTCCCGCCCGTCCCGGTACAGGCACAGGCCCGCGGTCCGGAACGGCTCGCCTAGCTCCGCCCCGTACTGCGCGTCCAGCGCCTCGCGCGCGGACGTCAGCGCGGAGTGCGGCAGCGGCTCGTCCTCGCCGTAGAAGCACAGCAGCCGGGGCACGTCCACCACCCGGTCGTACATGTGCCGCCGCTCCGCCCGCCACGGCACCGTCTCGACCAGCGCGCCGAACACCGCGCCCGACCCCGCCAGCCAGCCCGGCCGCACGTCCACCCACGCGCCCCGGCTCAGCGGCACCCGCCGCACCGAGGAACCCAGCGCCCCGAGCGAGGGCGACTCGGCCATGTCCAGCAGCGACTCCTGCACCGAAACGCTCACTCGAACAGTCTACCCTAAGTCCAAACGCACATTCGAGTACAACGCCGCGATCTCCGCCGCCACCGCGGCCAGGTCGGCCCGCACCGCCTCCGGCGAGATCACTTCGACGTTCCCGCCGAAGCTCAGCAGCGGCCGCGCGGCCATCACCCCCGGATAGCGCAGCCGCACCTGCGTCCACTCCCCGGCCGCGGCGGGCAGCGGGCCGTCCAGGTGCACCGCGCTCATCCGGCCGAACAGGTCCAGCCACTCCCGCCGCACCCGCACCACCACCTCCAGCGGGGCCGGCCGGTCCTCGACCTCCCGCCGCAGCGAGGCCCACAAGCCCGCGAGCTCCACCCCGTCCCGCCGCCGTACCGGCTCCTCGCCGACCACGGCCGACGTCACTCGCGACACCCGGAACAGCCGTGGCTCGCCGCCCTGGTCAGCCACCAGGTACCAGATCCCGGCCTTGCTCACCAGCCCATACGGGTCCACCGTCCGCTCGCGCGCCTCGCCCTGCCCGCTGCTCCGGTAGCACAGCCGCACCCGCCGGTCGGTGAACACCGCCGCCTGCAACACGCCCAGTTGCCCGCGCGGGTCCGGCGGCCGCATCCACCCGGCCGGGTCGACCAGGATGCGCTGGCTGGTGGCCGCGGCGGCCGGCCGGAACGGTTCCGGTACCGCCCGCATCACTTTCATTACGGCCGAACGGGCCGCCGCTCCGAGCCCCAGGTCATCCTGCGCGCCTCCCGTGGTGAGCACGAACAAAGCCCGCGCCTCGTCGTGCGTCAGCCCGGTCACGTCGGTCCTATAGCCGGGCAGGAGCCGGATGCCCCCGGCCCGGCCTCGTTCGGTATAAATCGGGACGCCGGCCGAGGACAGCGCCTCGGCGTCCCGGTAGACGGTGCGCGGCGAAACCTCCAGCCGCGCGGCCAGCTCCGCGGCCGTCACCTGGCCGCGGGCCTGGAGGAGCAGCAGCATCTCGAGCAGGCGACCCGATTTCATGACTTCTAAAATATGACGTTACTTGTCAAGTTTGACCGTCAGGGTGGGCCCATGACCCAGATGACAGACCCACGCGAGTTCCACCAGCGGGCCATGGCCCAGACCGAATCCATCGTGGCGGTCGTCCAGCCGGACCAGCTCACGCTGCCCACGCCGTGCTCGGAGTACGACGTCCGCGCCCTGCTCAGCCACATCGTCGGCGGCCTGAACCGGATCGCCACCATCGGCGAGGGCGGCGACGGGCTGGCCGTCGAGCCCTATGTCGACGGCGTGCCCGACGACGCCTGGCTGGCCACCTACCAGGCGGCCGCCGCCCGGACCCGTGCGGCCTGGGCCGACGACGCCAAGCTCGACGCCCTGGTCGAGGTGCCCTGGGGCAAGGTTCCCGGCCGCATCGCCCTGTCCGGTTACGTGCAGGAGATCTTGACCCACGGCTGGGACCTGGCCCGGGC
The DNA here is from genome assembly GCA_963787645.1 of uncultured Actinomycetes bacterium. Lineage (GTDB taxonomy): Bacteria > Actinomycetota > Actinomycetes > Streptosporangiales > Streptosporangiaceae > Palsa-504. The sequence continues at coordinate 40,812 of CAWBDS010000012.1, forward strand.
CACCGGCCAGCCCACCGAACTCGACCCCGAGCTCGCCTCCTGGGTGCTGGCCATCTCCCGGCGCATCCTGCCCGCCGAGCCGCGCGGCGGCGACATCCCCTTCGGCCCGCCCGTCCCTGTCCCGCCCGACGCTGCCCCCTACACCCAGCTAGCCGCCTGGCTAGGCCGCCATCCCTAGCGCGCCCCCCCAGCCCCACCCCACCAGAATGAAACTGGGCTGGGACATGCAGTAAGCGGAGTGACTGAAGAACGCGGTGTCGTCGGCGGCTGCTTGTGGCAGGTCGCCCGGGTTCGCGCGCGGCTGGCTTACCGGTGGTGCTGGCGTTGCATAGGAGCGCAGCGTGCTTCGTGGTGCGCTGCTCCCGCGAGGCCAAGGGTGGTGGAACCCGGGTTCCACCACCCTTGGGTGTGGTGGATTGCCAGTTTCACTCCGCTCGCGCCGCCCGCCTCGCCCCGCGTCCCGTCCCGAAGCTCAGTTTCATGTCCCGCGCCGCCCGGCTTAACCTCGGAGGGTGCGGTGCGTGGTGATCGGCGCGGGCGTGCTCGGCGCGTCGGTGGCGGCCCGCCTGGCCGGGGCCGGGATGCGGGTGACGCTGCTCGATCGGGACCAGCCCGGCCGCGGCACCAGCCGGTTGAGCTTCGCCTGGGTGAACTCCAACGACAAGGAGCCACGGCCCTATCACGACCTCAACCACGCCGGGATCCAGGCCTGGGCCGAGCTGGCGCCCGAGCTCGACGGCCCAGCCTGGTACCGCCCGGTCGGCCACCTCGAACTCGCGGCCGACGCCGCCCGGGTGCGCCGCCTGACCGACTGGGGCTATCCGGCCCGCCTGGTCGACCCGGCGCAAGCCGCCGAGCTCGAGCCCGCGCTGCGGCTGACGGACCCGGCCGCCGCGATCGCGTGGTTTCCCGAAGAGGCGTACCTGCTGACCGAACCGCTGATCGAGCGCCTGGTCGCCAGCGCGACCGCGGACGGCGCGATCGTGCTGACCGGCGAGGCCGGCCGCGTGACCGGCCTGGCGGCCGGCCAGGTGCGGACCGCCGCCGGCCACATCCTGGCCGCCGACCAGATCGTGTGCTGCGCCGGCCGCTGGACGCCAGGATTGACCGCCCTGGCGCCCCCGGCCAGCCCGGCGAGCACGGCCAGCCCGGCGAGCACGGCCAGCCCGGCGAGCACGGCCAGCCCGGCGAGCACGGCCAGCCCGGCGAGCACGGCCAGCCCGGTCGGCCCGGCTTCCCCAGCCTCCCCGGTCCCGCTGGTCCCATGGGAAACCCCCGGCGCTACCGCCCCCGGCCTGGTCGTCCGCGTCGGCCCGGTCCGCCCGGCGGGGCCGAAGCGCCTGATCCACACCCCGCGGCTCGCGCTGCGCCCGCACCCCGGCGGCCTGCTCCACCTGGAAGCGCCCGACGCGGCTGTGGACCTGCACACTCCCGACCCCGAGCTGCGCCGCTGGGCTGCCGAGCTCCTGCGCCGCGCCCGCGGCACCGTCCGTGGCCTGGACGATGCGGCCGTGGCCGGCTACCAGGTCTGCGTCCGGCCGATGCCGGTCGACGGGCGGTCCATCGTCGGCCGGCTGCCCGGGGCCGAGTGGCTCTACGTCGCGGTGACCCACAGCGGGGTGACGCTGGCCGCTCACCTGTCCCGGCTTATGGCCGGCGAGCTGATCTCCGGCACGCCGAGCGCCGAGCTCGCCGCTTACCGTCCCGATCGTTTCGCGGGGACGCCAACCCCTGGTCCTGGGAGGTGATCGCGCATGGGCTACCAGCTGCGGATGTCCGGCGAAATCCACGACTGGCTGACTGACCTGCGTAGCACGGAGCCGGTGACGGCCATGCAGGTGGGCCAGGCGCTGGCCGCGCTGATCAGCGAGGGCGCCAGCCTCGGGCCGCCGCTGGTGCTGCCGGTCGCGGAAACCTGGCCCGAGGACCTGGCCGCGGCCCTGGATGCCTCCTACCAGCACCGCCTCGACCGGCTGCAGCTGGTCCGCAAGCGGACCGCCGACGCCGCCTGGCTGGTCAGGGACCTCACCGATCAGATCGACGAGCTGGAGTCGGCGCAGGCTCGGCTCGAAGACCAGCGTCGTCGGGCGCTGGCGGCAGGCCAGCGGGACGAGGCCGAGCAGGCCTGCCGCTGGCGAGAGGTGGCCGAACGCGACATCACCAAGGCCCGGCAGCTGCTGCCGTGGATCAGCGAGACCGAGGCCTGGCACCGGACCCGGCTACAGCGCCAGGAGCGCCGGACCGACGAGTTCCGGGTCCGCAAGGAGGTGCTGAAGGCGAGCTACGTCACGGCCCGCGCCGAAGTCCAGGTCAACGAGGAGATCCCCGCCGCGGCCGACGCCGAGCCGGATACCCAGGCGGTGTCCCGGCTCCGGGACGTCACCGCCGAGATCCGGCGGGAACTGGGCCGCCAGCCGTTGCCCGAAGGCCTGCTGGAGCTGCGCCCCGGCGCGCCCGGCGACGGCGAGATCCGGCTCATCTTCGGGTTCGAGCCGCCCGGCACGGCCCTGCTGATCGCGGTGCTCGAGGGTCGCGAAGCAGCCCGCGACCAGTACCGCGAGGCCGTGCTGCTGTCCGCGGACGTGCTGCTCGAGGCGCGAGCCGGCCAGGTGCCCGAGGTGCGTGCCCTCGGCTACGACGACCCGCGGGCCTTGGCCGAGGAATTCTTTCCCGGCCAGGTAGCCGAGGTCGAGGCCGGCGCGGCCGCCCTGGCGGCCCGCAACCGCGCCCGCACCCTGACCGAGGAGCGGACCCGGCTCGGCCTGACCCAGACCGAGGTGGCCGACCGGATGGGCGTGCCGGCCGAGCAGGTAGCGGCCATCGAACGCGCCGACGTCGGCGCCACCGACGTCCGCACTCTGGTCAGCTACGTCGAAGCCCTCGGTGGCCACCTGCACCTCACCGCCGACTTCGGCGGCGACCACGTAGTCCTCCGTTAAACCGCCCCGCCCGTCGCGTCGCACCCCGCACCCTGCACCTCGCCGCCCCGCCGCCCCGCCGCCCCGCCGCCCGCCGCCCCGCGCCGAACACTCGGCCCCAGCGCACGTTTTACAATTACGTGCTACCATAACGTGCGCAACGCCACCGGGACGCGAGGAGGTTCGCCGTGGCCAACATCGACACCCCGGGCCATCGCTGCGCCGCCTGCGGCAAAGACCTTCCAGTTCAACATGGCCGGGGAAGAATCCGCCTCTACTGCGACGCCTCCTGCCGCAGCAAGGCCCGGCGGACTCGTGAACATGTCAAAGACAACTTGACAAACCGGACTCGTGAAGGCAATATTGACAACGTGCCGAACCTGGCATCCCCGGACCGCCCGCCGACGTTGCCCAAGGTGATCGCCGCGGCCCGCGCCGCCCTCGACGACGTGCCCGCCGACGGGATCCTGGCTCCGCTGGAGACGGTGACCGTGGTCCGCTCGCTGGCCCGACTGGTCGAGGAAGGCCTGCGCGAGGCCGTGCAGAAGGCCCGGCAGGCCGGTCACACCTGGGCCGAGATCGGGGACCTGCTGGGCACGACCAGGCAGGCGGCGTTCCAGCGGTTCGGCCGCCCGCTCGACCCGAGAACAGGAGCCCCGATGGCTGACCGCATCCTTCCCGGCGCGGCCGAGCGTGCCGCTGCCCTGTTCGCCGACGTCGCCGAGCAGCGCTGGGACCAGGCCACCGTCGGCTTCAACCAGCGGATGTCCGTGGCCCTGGACGCGCGGCGGCTGGCCGCGGCCTGGGCGCAAGTAGTCGGCGCCGCCGGGGCGTACGAGGGCATGGGAGAGCCGGTCGCGCACCAGGCCGGTGACTTCACCGTGGTCAACGTGCCGCTGCGCTTCGAGGCCGCCGAGCTGACCGGCCGGGTCAGCTACGACCGCGCCGGGCAGGTCGCGGGCCTGTTCTTCCTGAACGAACGATAAAGAGCGATAAAGGAGGCCACCCATGGCCAAGCTGGTCGTCGACGGCCCGGAGCTCGTGGTCCGGCTCTCCCCGCTGGAGAAGCTCGGCGCCTTCCGCGGCGATGTTCGCGTCCCGCTGCGCACCGTCCGCTCGGTGTGCGTCGAGCCCGACCCTTACTCCGCGCTGCGCGGGATCCGGGCCCCCGGGACCGGTATCCCGGGGGTGATCGCCCTGGGTACCAGGCGGTTTCTGGGCGGTGAGGACTTCGCCGCTATCGAGGGCAGCGGCCCGGCGGTCCGGGTGGACCTCGCCGGCGAAGCCAAGTTCGGCCGGCTGATCGTGTCGGTGCCCGATCCCGAGAGCACCGTCGCCGAGATCCAGGGCGCCACCGGCGTCTGAACCCGTCATGGCCACCTCACCCCATCGCGTCGCCGCGGTCCTGGCCGCCCTCGGGCTCCTCGCGGCCTGCAGCCAGACCGCGACCACCTCGGCGCCGCCGAACACAACGTCGGCCACTAAAGCGGCCGCGGCCAGCCAGCCCTGGGTCGACCAGCCCGTCACCTTCCAAGCCGGCGGCCTGACCATCTACGCCACGTACCGCCATCCGGCCACGACCAGCAGCCGCCTGCCCGCCGTCCTGCTGATCGCGGGCAGCGGCCCGACCGACCGGAACGGCAACAGCGCCGTGCTGGGCGGCCCCATCGACACCCTGAAGACCCTCGCCGACTGGCTGTCCGCCGACGGCGTGGTCAGTCTGCGCTACGACAAGCTCGGCAGCGGCCAGACCGGGCTCGGCCCCTACGCCAGCCATCCCGCCACCATCGGCATCACCCCGTTCGAGCAGGAGGCCGCGGCCGCCCTCAAGTACCTGGCCCGCCAGCCCGCCGTCGACCCGGACAAGCTGGGCGTCATCGGCCACAGCGAGGGCGCGCTGTTCGCCCTCCTGCTGGCCACCGGCACGGACCCGCCGAACTCCGGTCCGGGCCCGCTGCCGGCCGTGCACGCCCTCGGCCTGCTCGAACCGCTCGCCGAGCGGTACCTCGACGTCCTTACCATCCAGGTCCAAGCCCAGGCTGCCGCCGCCGAGCGGGCCAAGCTGCTCACCGCCCAGCAGGCCGCCAGCCTGACCCGGGCCTGGAGGGCCGGCGTCGCGCAGCTTCGGGCCACCGGCACCGTCCCGGCCAACGTCCCGGCCGACCTGTCCTCGATCCTCGGTCCCGCGAACGCGCTGTTCCTGTCCGAGGCCGACCGCGACGACCCGGCCCGGCTGGCCGCGCGCCTGCCCGCCGGCCTGCCCGTCCTGGTCAGCTGCAGCAATGTCGACCAGAACGTGACCTGCGGCGAGGTCCGCCACCTGCTGGCCGGCCTGGCCGCCGCGCCAGCGGACACCGATTTCACCATGCTGACCGGGGTGGATCACGTCCTGAAGCAGGATCCGAGCGGCTCGGCGGCCGACTACACCCAGCCGCTGCCCTTCTCCCCGCAGCTCCGGCAGGCCCTGCGCGCCTTCACCACCCAGCACCTGTAGAAAACAACTTGACCGAAACGCCGCCAGAACCGGCACAGTAGCCAACCATGACCGAACTCCCCTCCCCAGTCCCCGCGCCCGCCGCCGGAGCCGAACCCCCGCCGGTCAGCCGGGCCATCTACGGCATGCCGATGTTCGCCACGCTGCACGCGACCGACCTCGCGGCCACCGTGTCCTGGTACATCGCGGGCCTCGGCTTCATCGACCTGTTCACCCTGCCCGGTCCCGGCGGCGACCCGCTCCTGGTCCACCTGCGCCGCTGGCAATTCCAGGACCTGCTGGTCCGGCCCGCCCGCGGTCCGGTCAGCCCTGGTAACGCAGGCCAGCTGAGCTTCGCCGCCGTCTACGGCGAGCTCGACGCGCTGGCCGAACGCGCGCGGGCGCACGGCGGCGGCCGGGTCGACGGGCCCGCCGACACACCGTGGAACACCCGGGACCTGACCACCGCCGACCCCGACGGCAACATCGTCATCTTCACCGCCGCCCGGCCCGCGGAGCTCACCGATCCCGCGTTCACCGAACGACTGCGCCAGGCGGCCGCCGACGCATGACCCGGGCCGGGGCAGCATGCTAGACGCCATGGCGACCCAGCTGGACCTCGAGGCGGCCCGCGACCGTACCATCCCCGACGTGCTCCCGCCGCCCGGAGCACCGTTCCGGGTGCTGTTCTGCGGCATCAATCCCGGCCTGTACTCCGCCGCGACCGGCTGGCACTTCGCCCGGCCGGGCAACCGGTTCTGGCCCGCGCTGTTCCTGTCGGGGTTCACGCCGCGCCGGCTGGCCCCCAGCGAGCAGGACCTGCTGCCCGGTCTCGGGCTGGGCATCACCAACCTGGTCCCGCGAGCCACCGCCCAGGCCGCCGAGCTGAGCGTCGCCGAACTGCGGGCCGGGCTGGACCACCTGACCGCCCTGGCTGCCCGATATCGGCCGCGCATCATCGCCATCGCCGGCGTCACCGCGTACCGCACCGCGTTCGGTCACCCGCGCGCGGTCAACGGCCCGCAGCCGGATCTGATCGGTCCCTGCCGGGTCTGGGTCGTGCCCAATCCCAGCGGCCTGAACGCGCACACCAGCGCGCCCAAGCTGGCCGAGGCGTTGCGGGAGATGCGGGAGACGCTGGGGGAGTAGCCGCACCGAGGGGATTTCTCGCCGGTTGCGGGTTACCTTGTCCAGGTATAGGGCGCATGACACTATTTGCCTATGGCGTGGCTGGACATAATCCCGCAGACACAGGCGACAGGTGCGCTCGCCGAGGCCTACGCGGCGATGGACAACCGGCCCATGCCGCCGGTCTACCGTCCCCCGCATGGCGACGCGGCCGGCATCATCCGCGCGCACAGCCTGGATGCGGAGCTGCTGCGTCGGACGTTCAGCGTGTCCGGCGCGCTGGCCACCACCGGATTGCCCTGGCCTGACCGCGAACTGCTGGCCAGCACCACGTCACGCACCAACCAGTGCTTTTATTGAACATCCGCTCACGCAGAGTTTCTGCGTGTCGCCAGCGGCGAAGCCGCTGCCTCCCTGGCTGTGCTCCAGCGGCAGGACGAGTCCCTGGACCCGCGCGCCCGCGCCCTGGCCCAGGTCGCGGTGACGCTGACCGCGGGGCCCTGGGCGCTGACCGGCGAGGCCGTGCAGGACGCGGCCCGGCAGGGACTCGATGCGGCGCAGCTCGAGGCGGCGATGGGCGTCATCTCGATGTTCAACTACTTCACCCGGGTGGCCGACGCGACCGGCATCGAGTTCGACTACCAGACGCCGCTGCCCGCCTTCGAGCCCAACCTGACCCAGGTTTCGGCGCCCCGGCCCGACCGCTCGGCCGCGCCTGATCGCCGCGAAGGTGACCGCCGGCGGCCGCAGTACCCGCCGTTGCGAGCGGCGTGGGAGACCTGGCGCGACTACGTGCTGGGCGCCGACGAGCCGATCAGCCAGCGCGACCGCAGGCTGCTGGCCTCCGTCGCCGCCGAAGAGGCCGCCGACTGGGAAGGCGCCGAAGCGCTCGGCGGAGCCGCACCGGTAGCCGACGGTGACGACACGCTGGTCGCGTTCGCCCGCAAACTCAGCCGCGAGCCCTGGCGGATGCAGCCCGCAGACCTCGACGGGCTGCGGAAAGCCGGATACCGCGAGCCGGCTGTCCTGCACGTGATCTCGGTGGTCGCCCACCAGAACGCCGACTCACGGCTGGCCGCCGGTCTCGCCGCGGTCAGCCGAGCCTGATCCCGCCAGCGCGGGCGGGCCGGGATCGAAACACGAGATCCCGGCCCGCCCCGGGGCTGCGGTCCCCAACCTGCTCCCGGTCGTATGAGCGTGCCGCCGTGCCGGGGCCAACGCTTTTTGGGAAGATTTCTGTGGTGATCGCGGCGCAGCGATCGCCGCGAAGGGGGTGCGGTGACGGACCAGCCGCCCGACCCGCCGCCAGATGACGACGGCACCGAGCCCGATCCCCGGTTCACCTTCGCCAACGAGCGCACCTTCCTGGCCTGGAGCCGGACCGCGCTGGCCCTGGTGGTGGCCGGGCTGGGCGTCATCCAGCTGCTGCCGCCCTTCCCCGGGGTGCCGTGGGGTCGGCACGTGCTGGGCCTGCCGCTCATCGTGTTCGGCGCCGTGGTGGCGATAACCGCCTACCGCGAGTGGACCAGGAGCCAGTGGGCCATGCGCCACGACCAGCCGCTGCCCCGGTCGGTGATGCCGACCATCATGGCGGTGATCATCGCCGCCATGGCCGTCGTATCCGCCATCGTCGTCCTGGTCTCGGCCCTGCGATGACCACCGGACCCGCAAGCGGCCAGCGCGACCGCGGCCTGGCCCGGGAGCGGACCGCGCTGGCCTGGACCCGTACCGCGCTGTCCTTCGCCGCCGTCGGCGGCGTCGTGCTCAAGCGCGAGATCATCCCGGGCCTGATCCTGCTGGCCGTGGCCCCGGCCATCTACGTGGTGGGCCGCCTGGCCTACACCCGCCCGGAAAAGCACAAGCTGGTTACCGGCACCATCGTCGCGGTCGCGCTGGTCGCCCTGGTGGTGGCGCTCACCCGATCATGACCGCGTTTCCGGGGTCACGAAGCCCACCTCGTAGGCCAGAACCACGGCCTGCACCCGATCGCGCAGGCCCAGCTTCATCAAGATCCGGCTCACATGGGTCTTGACCGTGTTCTCCTCCACGACCAGTTCCCGGGCGATCTCCACGTTGGACAGCCCCCGCGCCACCAGCCGAAGCACCTCCAGCTCCCGCGCGGTGAGCGGGCGCAGCTCCTCGGGCAGGCCGGTCGGCCCGCGGGCGGCCAGCGCGAACCGGGAGATGAGCCGGCGGGTGATGGCCGGGTCGATGAGCGCGTCGCCCGCCGCCAGGCTGCGCACCGCGGTGATCAGCTGGTCGGCCGGGGCGTCCTTGAGCAGGAAGCCGCTGGCCCCGCCGCGCAGCGCCTCGTAGACGTACTCGTCGGCGTCGAAGGTGGTCAAGATCAGCACCCGGGTGTCCGGGCTGATCGCGAGGACCTCCCGGGCGGCCCGCAGCCCGTCCAGCACCGGCATCCGGATGTCGAGCAGGGCCACCGCGGGAGAGTGCCTGCGTACCTGCTCGATCGCCTCCTGGCCGTCCCCGGCCTCGGCCACCACCGAGATGTCCGGCTCCGCCTCCAGAATGACCCGGAACCCGCGCCGCACCATCTGCTGGTCGTCGGCGATCAGCACGGTGATGGGTGGGCCGGTCACCAGGCCAACGTAGTCCTCACGAGTGACACGCCGCCAGCAAACCTCGCCCCCGTGCAGGACGACGCCGCCAGGTCCGGATTCCTACTGTTTCCAGTATCCGAAACACGGGGCTGACCTGCTCCGTAACCGAAATACGGAGGTATGTCATGACCCCACTGGCCGGATTTGTCGCCGCCATCCTCGCCGCCTGGATCATCCGAGAACCCCGCCGGGCCGCCGCCGCGATCATCGTCCCGTTCCTGGCTGTGCTGGCCGTCCAGACCTGGACCCTCGCCTCCGGGCGCGGTAACAACCCGCCCAGCACCCCCCAGGGCGTCAGCTACTGGATCTTCCAGGCCATTGCGCTGGCCTTCGCGCTCGGCATCGCCACGCAGCTCGCCATCATCTTGCGGGCCCGCTCAGCCGCCGGCGATAAGCAAGACGACGAGGGCGCCGCCCGCCGCGCGCCGCAGGCCACCGCCCTGCTGCTCGTCCTGGCCGCCGCGTTCGTGGTCGGTGTCGTACTGACCTCGCCCCCGGTCCTGCACCACAACCCCAACTCGCCGCTGCCGCTGACCGGCGTGGTCGGCATTCTCGCCCTGGTCGGGGGCCTGGTTGTGGTCACCGTGCTGCACCTGATCCAGCGGCGTGCGGGCGCCCGGCAGCGCAAGCTGGCCGTCGGGGACAACACCGCCACCCCCGTGGCCGGCGGCCGCCGGTAGCCCCCGAGTTGAACCAGGACGACAGCGTGCCGACAATGAATCTGCAGGCAAGAGGGGGTGCGAGAGTCGTGGCCAACGCTAGGGCCCTGCGCGCCCCGCTGAACTGGACCGTAGCCGGCCTGGGCGTGGCCGACCTCGCGGCCGCGGTCATCCTGTCCGGCTACGCCGTCGTCCTGGTCTCCGGCGTGCTCCACACCGGTCATCGGCACGGCGGCGCCCTGGCTGCCGCCGGGGCGATGGTCATGATCGCGCCGGTGGCCTGGCGCCGTCCGGCACCGCTGGCCGCGGCGGCCGTCATGGCGGCCGCGGCCCTGTTCAACGGGCTGGTGTTCGGCCTGATGGTCCGCTGCGGCGCCGCCTTGCCGGCCGTCTTCCTGGTCGCCTTCGCGGCCGGGGCCCGGCGCGACCGCCACGCCGCCACCGCAGGATTCCTGCTGTGCGCGGCCGCGGTGGTGACCGAAGGCCTCTATGACCAGCAGATCGAAGGCCCGGGCCTGGTCGCCGTGCTCCCGCTGCTGGCCGCCTTCTTCGTGTCCGGGCGGCTGGTCCGGGCCCGGACGCGGACGGCCGCGGCGTTGCGGGAATCGTCGGCCGAGCTGCGGCGGCAACGGGAGGAGACCGCTCGCCTGGCCGTGCTGGCCGACCGGGCCAAGCTGACCGCGGAGCTCGAGCAATCGCTGCACGCCCAGATCGGCGGCCTGGCCAGCACCGCCGCCGCCGGGCTCGGCGCGCTGGCCGGCGATCCCGCTGGCGATCAGGCCGCGGCCCGGCGGGCGCTGGCCTCGATCGAGCACGACGGCCGGGCGGTGCTCGGTCACCTGCGCGAGGTACTGAGCAGCCTGCGGGAGCGCCCGGCCAGCGAGCCGCAGCCCACGCTGGCCCGGCTGTCCGAACTGCTGGCCCGGGCCACCAGCGCCGACGCCAGGCTCACCGTCGACGGTCACCCGCGGACCCTGCCCGCTGGGCTCGAACTGTCCGGCTACCGCATCGTCGAGCACCTGCTGGTGGCCCTGCGGGACGCGCCGGAAGCGGCCGTCGACGTCCGGCTCAACTTCACCCCGGAGGCCCTCGAGCTGCACGTATCCGGGCCGCCCGGCCGCCAACGTCGACCTGCGCACGGTGCTGGCCGCGGCCCGGGAGCGGGCGGCCCTGCACGGCGGCACCGTGGACAGTCGGCTGGCGGGCGGGATGTGCTACGCCACGGCCCGGCTGCCGCTGGTCAGCGGCCATGCCTGAACTCCGGCGGTTCGCCCTGTCGTGGCGCAGCGACCTGCTGCTCACGGCGGCCGTGATCGGTTGGGTCCTGGTCTACCTGAGCCTGATCGCCCGGCCCGAGGACCGCCGCTGGCTGGTGCTGGTCTTCGCGTTCCCGTACGCCGCCGCCCTGGGCGTGCGGCGCCGGTGGCCGGTCGGCGCCGCCGCTGTGGCCTGTGCCGCCCTGGCCGCGGTGTGGCCGCTCGGCCTGGCGCCGGTCGTCGGCGGCGCCCTCACCATTCCGTTTTTCCTGACCCCGTTCCTGTTCGCCTACTCCCTGGGGGCCGACGCCGGGCTGGCCATCGGCCTGGCCGGCTCACTGCTGCTGGCGGGCTGCCTGGTGCTGTCAAACGCGGGTGTCTTCAACCCGCTGGCCGTGATGTTGACCGTCGGACCGTGGCTGGTCGGCCGGGTCGTCCTGTCCCGCCGCCGGATGACTGGGCAGCTCCAGGTGCGCAACGCGGAGTTGCGGGCCGAACGGGAGCTGTTCGCGCAGGAATCGGTTCGCTACGAGCGGGCCCGCATCGCCCGAGAGCTGCACGACATCGTGGCCCAGTGCCTCAGCGTCATGGTCGTGCAGGCCACCGCGGGCCAGCGCGTAACCACCGGCGACGGCGTGGCCGAAGCGCTGGAGTCGGTCGCGGAGGCGGCCGCGCAGGCCCAGGCCGAGATCGGCAGGCTGGTCGAGTTGCTCAGCGGAGCTGCGCAGGCCGGTCCGCAGGCCGGCTCACCAGCCGGACTAGCCCTGGTCGACGAGCTCGTCCGCCGGGCCAGCGTCACCGGTCTGGCCGTGAACTGCCGGTTCGCGGGCCGCTACGACCGGCTGGCGCCCGCCGCGTCGCAGGTTGCCTACCGGGTGGTCCAGGAGGCGCTGACCAACGCGCTCAAGCACGCGCCGGGCGCGCCGGTCGACATCACGGTCCAGGGCCACGACGCCGATGTCCAGGTAACCGTGGTCAACGCGGCCCCGCTGCGGCAGACCTCGAGCCTGGAGCGGTCGGGCGGCGGCTTCGGCCTGGCCGGGATGCGCGAGCGGGTCGCGGTCTGCGGCGGGAGCCTGACCTCCGGGCCCACCGCGGCCGGGGGCTGGCGGGTGTCCGCGGTGCTGCCGGCCGTTCCCGGATCGTTACGCGCGGATGGCGGCCGGGCGAATTCTGGCGTGTCGGTCCTGGCCAGACGGGCCGCGTCAGGCACAATAAGAACAAGGCCCCCTCCACGTATGAGATGGAGGGGGCCTTGTTGCGTCCCGCCGCACCGAGTCGGCCGGTTGCCCGGTCTACCCTGCGCCGCAAGCCGCCCCGCCGGTGCCAGTCACCCGCGGAAAATCCCGGTTTCCCGGCCTTTTCCCCGTCCCTGAGTTTCCTCTGGATGGTGCCCGTTTCCGGCGGTGAAGTAATTTCTACCCTCCTTTAGCGCGGCCCGCAAGAGGCCCCGGCCATTTATTTTTGCCCTTTTCTTAATCCACATGATATCCACAGAATGTACGCCGTTATGCGCACGTAGCTGCGGTTATCCACCAGGTTATGCACAACCCGTCCACAGGTAACCGGATGTGACCTCCGCACCACCATAATAGCGTTTGCCCTATGTAATCGACTGGTCTTTAATTGCGGCATCCGGTAATCGGCGCGGCTTTGCGGTTCCTCTCGAGCTGCATCGCACAACTTGTGCCCCACCGCTCCGTACGCTCTGTACGCGCCGGACGCGCAGGCCCGCCAGGCGCCCGATGACAACCGCGGCTCAATCACGTCTCAACGACGACGGGCTAAGCAGGGGCCATGCGGCAGACCCGGTGTATCAGGTAGGGGTTACCCCCCTCCGAAATCAGGGGTCTGCCGGATGGGCAACGCGCGGCCGGTTCCCTAGCGTGGACAGCGAACAGGGAAACGGGAAACGCGGACGGGGATACGGGGAGACGAGATCAGATGAACGCGATCGTGAGCGGGGCGCGCTCCAGGTCGACGGTGCTCACCGGTGCGGCCGGGCTGCTGCTGCTGGTGACGGCCGTGGTCATGATGGTCTGCGCGGCCCCGCGGCTGCACCAGGCCCAGCCCGGGCCGGTACGGGGCGACCGGCTGGCCTCCTGGGTCTGGGTGACCCGCGACCACTGGATGCCGGCCGCGCCGGACACCACTACCGGGTTCACCCCGACCCACCGCGCGCTGGTTCCCTAGGGCGACGCTAGGCAGGGGCGCTAGGCCGCGGGCCGCGGGCCCCGCAGCACCAGGACCGACCGCGGTCCGACGCTGACCCGCTCACCGGCCTGGTAGCGGGCGGCCGCGCCGTCCCCGGCGGTGCGCCGCGGATCGTAGCTGTCGATCTCCGCCTGCCAGGCCTGCCCAGGCCGGGCCGTCGGGACGGCGAAGTCCAGCGGCTCCCACCACGCGTTGACCAGGACCAGGAAGTCGTCGTCCAGCAGCAGCGTCCCGTCCGCGGTCCGGTCCGGGGCGTCCGACCCGTCCAGGTAGATGCCCAGCGCGAGCGCGTTGGGGTCGGCCCAGTCGCCGGAGCTCATCGGCGTCCCGGCCGGGGTGAACCAGCTGAGCTCGGCGGTCTGCGCGCCGGTCAGGAACCGGCGCCGGCGGAACACCGGGTGCGCGCGCCGGAACGCCACCAGGGCGGCGGTGAACGACAGCAGGTCGGCGTCCACCGCCGACCAGTCGTACCAGGAGATCTGGTTGTCCTGGCAGTAGGCGTTGTTGTTGCCGTCCTGGGTGCGGCCGAGCTCATCGCCGCCGAGCAGCAGCGGCACGCCGAACGACAGCAGCAGCGTGCTCAGCATGGCCCGGGCTTGCCGGGCCCGCAGCGCCCGCACCTCAGGGTCCGGCGTCGGCCCCTCGGCGCCGCAGTTCCAGGACCGGTTGTCGGTGGTGCCGTCCCGGTTGGCTTCACCGTTGGCCTCGTTGTGCTTGGTGTCGTAGGACACCAGGTCGGCCAGCGTGAACCCGTCGTGCACGGTGATCAGGTTGACCGAAGCAGCCGGGGTCCGCCCGCCCTTCCCGTACAGATCGGAGGAGCCCGCGAACCGGGTGGCGAACTCGCCGATCCCGCCGGTCTTCTGACTGCGCCAGAAGTCCCGCATGCTGTCCCGGTACCGGCCGTTCCACTCGTGCCACAGCACCGGGAACTGGCCGAGGTCGTAGCTGTCCATCTGGCCCACGTCCCAGGGCTCGGCGATCAGCTTGGCCTGGGAGACCACCGGATCTTGCGCCACCATGTCGAAGAACGCGGACATCGGGCTGAACCCGCCCTCCTGGCGGGCCAGCGTGGCGGCCAGGTCGAACCGGAACCCGTCCACGTGCATCTCGGTCAGCCAGTACCGCAGCGAGTCCATGATCAGCCGCAGCGTGACCGGGTTCCCGGCGTTCAGCGAGTTGCCGGTGCCGGTGGTGTCGTAGTACTGGCTCGGGTCGTCATGGTCCAGCCGGTAGTAGGCCGGGTTGTCCAGGCCCCGGAAGCACAGCGTCGGGCCGCCCGCGCCGCCCTCGCAGGTGTGGTTGAACACCACGTCCAAGATGACTTCCAGGCCCGCGTGGTGCAGCGCCCGGACCATGGTCTTGAACTCGGCCACCTGCCCGCCGGGCTGCCCGGCGCGCACCGCGGCCGAGTAGGCGTGGTGCGGCGCGAAGTACCCGATGCTGTTGTAGCCCCAGTAGTTGGTCAGGCCCCGCTGGACCAGGAACTGTTCGGGCACGTACTCGTGCACCGGCAGCAGTTCCACCGCCGTCACGCCCAGCTGGGTCAGGTGGCCGATGACCGCCTCGTGGGCCAGCCCGGCGTAGGTGCCGCGCAGTTCGGCGGGTACGTCCGGGTGGCGCATGGTCAGGCCCTTGACGTGCGCCTCGTAGATGACCGTGTCCGAGTAGCCGCGCCGGAGCGGCTCGTCGGCCCCCCAGCGGAACATGCCGTCGGAGACGATGCTGCGCGGCACGTGCCCGGCCGAATCCAGCGCGCTCGCGGTGGGCGATGCGCTGGCCGGGTCGTAGTCGAACACCTCGGGCCCGAACGAGACCTCGCCGTGCACCGCCCGCGCGTACGGGTCGAGCAGCAGCTTGGCCGGGTTGCAGCGCAGCCCGCGGCCGGGATCCCAGGGGCCGTGCACCCGGAACCCGTAGGCCTGGCCGGCGCCCGCGCCCGGCACGAACCCGTGCCAGACGCCGTCGTCGTAGTCGGCCAGCCGCACCCGGGCCTCGGCGCCGGCGTCGTCGAACAGGCACACCTCAACGCCGTCGGCGATGCTCGAGGCCACCGCGAAGTTGGTTCCGCCGTCGCCCGGCGTCGCGCCGAGCGGCGCGGGCCGGCCAGGAAGCGCCGTTTCCGGCCATGCGTCCGCCACGCGGCTCACGTTACAGGAGCACCGAAAACCACTTGCCACGCCGTCCTACGCTGCAAACGTGGGAAATCCCGGCCCATCCGACCAACCTGAACTCGCCGACGTCGGCCGCCTGGCGCGGCGTCTGCTGAACCGGGCCGTGCGCACCGCCCGGACCGAGGATCAGCCGCTGCGCGGGCTGCTCCTGGAGCACCTGGGCCCCGACGCGGTCAGCCTGCCCACCGTGTCGGCCACCTGGCCCGGATACGAGCACGTCAACGTCCAGGTCGGCCTGGAGGCCTGGCTCAACGAAGGCCAGCTCAACGAAGGCCAGCTCAACGAAGGCCAGGGCACCGCGCGCACGCACCAGGTGTTCGGCATCACCGGCATCGGGATGATGCGCCACATGGAGATCGTCGGGATCGGCGACCTGCTCCAGCCCTCGGGCAACGGCCCGTTCGGCGCGGCCGGCTTCGGCGGGGTGATGACCGTCGCCGTGCCCAGCGGCCCGGACGGGCAGACCCACCCGTGCGTCAGCCACGGCATCTACCTGGTCGACGACGCCGGGAGCCGGCTGGCCATGGTCCTTCAGCCGGTGGACCGCGGCCCGATGCCCCAGGTCGTGCTGCAGATCACCGGCGCGGATCAGGGCCGGATCGACGCCATCCTGGCTGAGATCAGGACCCTGGCCAGCGAGCGGAGCGTGTTCCGCGGTCAGGTGATCAGCTTCGGGCCCGAGGTGTTCGGGGTCGGCCGGCAGGTGCCGATGAACTTCCTGGAGCGCCCGGCGGTGACCCGGGACCAGATCGTGCTGCCCGACGAGGTGCTCGACAACATCGAGCGGCAGGTGCTCGGGGTCGGCCGGCACTCGGGCCGGCTCCTGGCCAGCGGCCAGCATCTCAAGCGCGGCGTGCTGCTGCACGGCGCGCCCGGCACCGGCAAGACCCACACCGTCGGCTACCTGCTGGGCCAGCTGCCCGAGGCCACCGTGATCGTGATCTCGGGCCGCGCCCTGAACCGGATCAGGGAAGCCTGCTCGGTGGCCCGGAGCCTGCAGCCCGCCGTCATCGTGGTGGAGGACGTGGACCTGATCGCCGAGCAGCGCGAGGCCCGGCCCGGCGAGCATCCGCTGCTGTTCCAGCTGCTCAACGAGATGGACGGCCTCAACTCGGGCACCGACGTGACGTTCTTGCTCACCACCAACCGCGCCGACCTGCTCGAGCCCGCGCTGGCCGCCCGCCCCGGCCGGGTCGACCTGGCCGCCGAGCTCCCGCTGCCCGACGCCGACGCCCGCCGCCAGCTGATCCGCCTCTACCAGGGCCACCTGGTGCTGGACCTGACCGAGCCGGAGGCCATCGTCGGGCGGACCGAGGGCGTCACCGCCTCCTTCCTGAAGGAACTCCTGCGCAAGGCCGCCCTGCTGGCCTGCGAGTCCGATCCTGGCGACGGTCCCATCCACGTCCGCGACGACCAGCTGAACGCCGCCCTCGACCAGCTCCTGGACACCGGCAACCAGCTGACCCGCGTCCTGCTCGGCGGCGAGGCGCCCCGGCCCGCCCGCCGCACCGCAACGCCGCACTAACCAGCCGGGCCCGGGCGGTGCGATAATGGCGGAATGTCACGGCGAGCGGTTACACCGGCGGTGGTCGTCGTGGGGGTCATCGCGGGCGGCTCCGTGCTCGCGCGGCTCCTCGGCTACAAGCTGGGCGCCAACGTGGTCGTCCGGTGCCGCCAGGGGCACGTGTACTCCACCGTCTGGATTCCCGGCGTGAAACTCAAAGGACTGGACCTGGTCGTGGCCAGGGTTCAGTACTGCCCGGTCGGAAAGCACTGGAGCCTGGTCGTTCCGGTGCGTGAAAAGGATCTGACCGAAGGGGAACGGCAATTCGCCCGGGCTCACCACGACCTGCCCATCCCCTGACCCAGGCCGCCGCGCATGGCCGCCGGGCCGCCGAGGCCGGGCGGGTGGCGGCGGTCGCCGTACTCCTGGCCGTCGCGGTCGCCGGGCTACGGGCGCGCGGCACTTTCTCCCATAATTCGGACCGAACGGCCGTCGGTGCCAGCGGCCCGGTCTTGGCCATCGCACTGTCCGCCGCCGAAGGCCTGGCCTTCATCGCCTTCCTGGTCGTGCTCGCCTCCGCCCGCCGGCAGCGCCAGCCGCAGGACGACGACGAGGAAGAGTCCTGGCGGCCGAACCTCCCCTGGTGGGCCAAGACGGCCGGCGTCCTGCTGGCCGTGGCCGCGCTGATCACCCCGTTCGCCGTGCTGTTGACCCGCAAGCCGCGCTCGCTCCCGCCCCGGGCTCTGCCCAGCGGCCCGCCGAAGATCAGCCTGGGCGGCCAGACCGGCGCGGCGGCCACCGCCAGCTCGATCTGGCCGCTGCTCACCGGCATGGCCATCGCGATCGCGGTGCTGGTCGCGCTGACCCTGCTCAGCCGGCGCGGGCGTCGCATGCGGCTCACGCCCGCCCGGACCCGCCTGGCCACGCTGCTGGACAGCCTGACCGCGGGCCGCGACGCGCTGCTGGCGGGCGGCGAGCCGCGGGCCGCGATCATCGCCTGCTACGCGGCCATGGAACGCGGGTTCGCGGCCGCCGGGACCGCGCCCGCCCTGGCCGACACCCCGGCCGAGGTGCTGTCCCGCGCCAGGCGGGCCGGCCTGGTCCGGCCCGGGCCCGCCGAGACGCTGACCGGCCTGTTCCGCCGGGCCCGGTACAGCACGCACCCGATGACCAGCGCCGACTCCCGGGCCGCCGCGGACGCCCTGACCGCGATGCGCGCCGACCTGGCCAGCGCCGATCTGGGCGGCGCCGATCTGGGCGGCACCGATCTGGCCGGTACCGATCTGGCTGGCGCCGGGAGCGCGCCGTGAGCCGCCGCAGGCGGATCGTGGCCGCCGGCGCGACCGTGATCGGGATCGCCGCCGCGCTCGGCGCCGGCTACGCCGCGGCGGGCGCCGCCGGGCTGATCGACGTGGCCGCCCTGGCCACCCTGGGCGTCCTGATCGTGGCGCGCGGAGTGCTGCGGGGCGAGAAACCACGGCCCGTTCGGCGGAAAAAATCGCGGCCGGATGCGGAGCGGCGGCCGGCGGTCCGGGCGGCGGACTTCCCGGCCTACACCGCGATCGCCTCGGACGTGGAGTGGTCCCGGCTGGCCCGGCGGCATTACGAGCACGGCCTGCGTCCTAGGCTGGCCCGGCTGGCCGCGGCCCTCGGCAGTCCCGAGCCGCCGCACACCACGGGGAAGGCCGACGCCGACGGGCCCGGCCCGGACCTGGCCACCCTGGATCGCATCGTCACCCGGCTGGAGGGCCGATGACCAACGCCGTAACCGGGACCGTCGCGGACACCGCGCGGCTGTGCGAGCGGATCCTCGCTGAGGTCGAGCAGGTCATCGTGGGCAAGCGCGAGGCGGTGACCGCGGTGCTGCTCGGCGTGCTGGCCTCCGGTCACATCCTGATCGAGGACCTGCCCGGGCTGGGCAAGACGCTGCTGGCCCGGACGTTCGCCACCGTGCTGGGGCTGGAGTTCACCCGGGTCCAGTTCACCCCGGACATGCTGCCCGCCGACCTGACCGGCGCGACCGTGCTGGACCTGGCCACCGGGGAGGCCGTCTTCCGGCCCGGCCCGGTGTTCACCGGCCTGCTGCTGGCCGACGAGATCAACCGCACCCCGCCCAAGACCCAGGCCGCGCTGCTGGAGGCCATGGCCGAGAGCCAGGTCAGCGTGGACGGGATCACCCGCCCGCTGCCCAGCCCGTTCGTGGTGCTGGCCACCGACAACCCGATCGAGTACGAGGGCACCTACCCGCTGCCCGAGGCCCAGCTCGACCGGTTCATCGCCCGGGTCAGCCTGGGCTACCTCGACGCCGAAGGCGAGGCCGAGATGGCCCGCCGACGGCTGGCCCGCGGCTCGGCGCAACCGGTACCGCCGCAGGTCACCGACGCCGCCCGGCTGCTGGCCATGCGGGAATCGCTGGAGTCGGTCCAGCTGCACCCGGACCTGCTCGGCTACGTGGTCGCCCTGGTCGGCGCCACCCGGTCCCACCCGCAGGTCACCGTGGGCGCCTCGCCACGCGGCACGCTGGCCGTGATCCAGCTCGCCCGCGGCCGCGCGGTGCTGGACGGCCGCGAGTTCGTCACTCCCGAGGACATCAAGGCCGTCGCGGTCCCGGCCCTGGCCCACCGCTTGGTGCTGCGCCCCGAGATGTGGGTCCGCCAGGTCACCGGCCAGGACGTGACCACCGAGATCCTGGCCTCCGTCCCAGTGCCGCGCGGCCCGGCATGAACCTGGTACCCGGCCGGGATCCCGGCCTCGGTCCCAGTGCCGCGCGGCCCGGCATGAACCTGGTACCCGGCCGGGATCCCGGCCCCGGCTCCGATGCCGCGCGGCCCGGCGTGAGCTGGTATCCCGCCGGGCGGGCCCGGGTCCTGGCCACCGCGGCCCTGCTGGCCCTGGCCGCCGCGGTGCTCACCGGGCACGCCGCGCTGGTCCTGCTGGCCGCGCCCGCCCTCGGCGCGCTGGCCCTGCTGCCGCGCCGACGGCCTCCGTCGCTGGACATCGAGGTCACGATGTCGGGCACCCGCTGCTTCGAGGGCGAGGACGTCACGGTCACCGTCACCGTGGCGGCCGCCCCGCCGCTGGACGAGCTGGTCCTGGAGCTGGCTCCCGCGCCGCAGGTCACCCTGGCCGGCCGGGCCCGCGCCGTCAGACCTTCCTGCACGCCGGGCGGGCCAGCGCCCAGTGGGTGATCCGCCCCGACCGGTGGGGCCGGCCCTCGCCAGGGGCCATCCTGGTCAGCGGGCGGGCCGGCGCGTTCGGCACGTCCCGGCGCATCGAACTGGACCCGCTCGAGGTGTTCCCGCGCCCGGCCCGGATGCGGCCCCGGCTGGTCCCCGCCGAGCTGCTGCGCCGGATCGGGGAGCACACCGGGCGGGCCGTCGGCGAGGGCGTCGAGTTCGCCGGCATCCGGCCCTACGTGCCCGGCGACCAGCTGCGCGACGTCAACCGGGCGGTCAGCATCCGGCGTGGCCAGCTGCACGTCAACCAGCGGTCCGCGGCCCGGGCCGCGGACCTGGTGGTGATGATCGACACGTTCGGCGATTCCGGGCCGGTCTCCGAACGCAGCCTGGACCTGGCCGTGCACGGAGCGGCCGCCCTGGTCACCGCGTACCTGCGGGTCAGCGACCGGGCCGGCCTGGTCGTCCTGGGCGGCCTGCTGCGCTGGCTCGGCCCGGCCGCCGGCGACCGGCAGTTCTTCCGCGTCGCCGAGCTGATGCTGGCCGCCCGCTACGACAGCTTCGTGACCCCCGACGTGGGCCGCATCCCGCGCACCGCGCTGCCGCCCGGCACGCTGGTCGTGGTGTTCTCCCCGCTGCTCGATCCCCGCAGCTTCGGCGCCGTGGCCGACCTGCGCCAGCGCGGGTTCCCGCTGATCGTGGTGGACACCCTGCGCGACGAGCCGCCCCCGGCCAATCGGCCCGACGCCCAGCTCGCGCTGCGCCTGTGGCGCCTGGACCGGTCCGCCACCCGCGCCCGCTTGCGTTCCCTGGGCATCCCGGTCCTGCAGTGGTCCCAGAGCACCGAGCTGGATAGCGTCCTCGCCCCCCTCCGCCAGCCCCCACCCGGCCTGCGCGGCCTAGCCGGCAGCCGCCCATGACTCACGTCCCCGCCCCGACCCGCGTCCCGCTCGTGGCCGCGTCCCCGCCGTCACCCGTGTCCCCACCGCCCCGCGGGTCGCGGTCATGAGCCGGCTAAGGTTCGGACGGGCCGGGGTCTTTCATGATCGCGAAAAGTTTTCAGTGCTATTTCATGCAAAATCCTTCGTGATCATGGAATTGGCTCTCGGGCTGCTGATGGTGGCCTGGCCGCTGGCGTGGGCGCCGGGGTGGGCGTACGCGGTGGCGGTGCTGGGGGCGGCCGCGGTGCTCGCCGCGGCGCTAGGCGGCTGGCGGCGCGGACCGGTGCTGGCCACCGCGGCGGCGGTCGTGGTGTGCGCCGCTTCCCGGGCCGGGACCGCCGTGCTGGCCGCCGAGGGGCTGTTCATCCTGGGTTACCTGCTCCCCGCCGACGCCCCGCCGGGCTTGACCCGGCCTGGCTCATGGCTGCGCCAGCAGGCGTTCGGGGCCCTCGCGGGCCTGATCGCCAGCGGCGCGGTGCTGGCCGCGCTGAGCCTGCACCAGGTGAGCTCGGCCTGGCTCACCGGGGCCGGCCTGGCCGCGGCCGCCTGCGCCTACCTGGTCGCGCTGCCCTTGGCCCGCCCTGCGCGACGGGGCTCAGACGTCGATGTCCAGTGACGCCTCGTCGATGGCGGTCAGGGTGCCGGGAACGGCGATGCCCAGGCGTTCGGCCAGCGCGCGCGCCCGGGCCAGCAGGGGGTGCGCCTCGCCCAGCGCGGCGTAGCCGTGCGGCAGCAAGCTCCGGTCCAGCACCGGCTCGAGCAGGTCGGCGGCGTCCCGGGTGGCCCCCGTAGCGGCCCGGCGCACGGCCTCGTCGTAGCGGGCGGTGAGGATCACCGGATGGCCGGGATCGATCCCGGCCGCGCCGAACCCGGTGATCGTCGCGAAGCACGCGGCGGCTTGCTTGGCCTCGCCCAGCTGGTCCGCCGCCCGGCCGAGCAGCACGAGCGTCCAACCCCGGGCCGGCCGCGGCAGGCCGGCTCGCGTCTCGGCCTCGGCCAGCTGAGCCAGGATGGCCATCGCGTCGGCTGCGTCGCCGCGCAGCAGCGCGACCTGGCCCAGCGCCCGGTCGAAGTCGGCGGTCAGCGGATCCAGGCCGTCATCGAGCGGCTGATCGGCCAGCCGCTCGCGGTCGGCCAGCAGGGTCGTCGTGGCCTCATCGGTCTGGCCCAGCCCGCCGGCGGCCAGCGCCAGCAGCCGCCGCGCGGTGTAACCGAGCCGGAACGAGACCTGGTTGGCGAACCAGTCGGTGCCAGCCGCCCGGCCGTCCAGCAGGTCCAGCACCGTCTGCGGCTGCTCGAGGACCAGCGCGGCCCGGGCCAGCCACAGCAGGTCCTCCTGCACCCGGTAGGACGCGGTCAGGAACCGGCCGCGGCGCGCGTCGGCGGCCTCCTCCAGGTGACGGCGCGCGGCGACCGGATGGCCGGCCGCCAGCAGGGCCTGCCCCAGCACCAGCCGCGCCTCGGCCACGTCGGCGTGCACCGGGTCGCCCAGCCGGTCCTGCCGGCTGGCCAGCAGCTCGATGGCCAGCTGGACGCCCTCGCCGACGCGGCCGTCGGACCGGGCGATATCGGCGCGGGTCCGGGCCGTCACGGTCAGCCGCCGCCAGGCGGCCGCGTTGTCCGGGTGACGTTCGGCCAGGCCGAGCCGAGTCTGGAACACCCCGGAGACCAGGGCACCGGCATCGGGTCCGTCCTGGATCTCGGCCGTCAGCCCGGCCAGGTTGGTGTCCGCCCGGGCGACCCGGGACACATCGTGCTGCAGGTCCTGGGCGGCCACCCGGCGGGACAGCTGCCATGCGTCCGCGGCGGCCACCCGGTCGCCGTACCGGAACGCGGCCAGTCCCAGGTGGCTTGCCGCGTCGCTGAGCCGCTGCAGGTCGTGTCCCCGGGCTCCGGAGTCGGCCGCCCCGGCCGCCACCAGATCCTGCCAGAGCGAGACGGTCCGGCGGGCCTCCCGGACGCACCGCTCGTGCAGCGTGCCCGCCTCCAGCAGCACCCGGACCACGACCGAGTTGGCGTTGGCCTCGGCGCGCGGATCGGTTCGCCGCCGGACCACGGCCGCCAGCGCGGTCTCGCTGCTCTCCAGGTCCCGTGGCAGCGTCCCGGCCAGCCGGGTCAGGTCGCGCTCGAACCACAGTGCGGCCAGCCCGCGCGCCACCAGGTCAACCGGGCCCTCCTGATCGGCCAGGCAGGTCCGGAAGGCGATGTCGGACAGCCGGGACGCGCTGTCGATGGCGTCCACGTCGTCCAGGTAGGTGACCGACTGGGCGCAGTCCCGCAGCACCGGGATGAGAAAATCGGTGAACACCGCGCACCGGCCCCGCCAGGCCGCGGTCGCGACCCGGCCCCATTCGCTGACCGGCCAGCGCGGCGTCGCGGCGTCGCGGCCCGCGGCCAGTTGCCGTTTCTCGGCGGTGGAGATGTCGCCGATGCCGTACCCGACCTGGGTCATCAGCGGCTGCTCGGCCCGGTGGAACGCGACGATCACGGCCAGCGCCGCGGTCGCGGCGGCCCGGGCGGCCGTCACCGATGAGATGGGCAGCGGGCACGACCACTCGGTCCGGCCGGGAAAGTCTCGCCAGGCGTGCGCAGCGGCCAGGGCGACCAGCACCCGGCGGTTGCGCACCTCGTTGTACAGCCGGACCGCCGAGCGGCCCCGCTCACCGGGCAGCCCGACCGCGGCGGCGACGTCTCCGGCGCGGACCGCGTGATAGGGAGTTCGGCGCAGCACCCCGGCGGCCGCCGCGGCGATCGCCGCCAGCCGCTCGTCCTGGGTCGCCACCGCCCGCTCCTCTCGCCGCCTGGCTGACCAGCGCCAAGATCATCATGATAGGCGGTAACCCTGCGACCGGGCCGGCCATATTTACCTAGCTAAACCCCATATGATTCGTTGGTGTTGGTTTAGGTACTAGCTTCGGTTGGCGAACGGACGCCAGACGGCCGCCGTACCGGAAGCGCCCCCTCGCAGACTTCGGAGCTATGTCTATGCCACATGGGTAGTGAGGCGCGTGGCCCGGGGGCCCAGCTCCCTGGGCCGGCGCATGTCCCCGCGCCCGCCGCGTACGCATGGGCCGTCGCCGCCGCGTCCGGGGCGCTCCAGGTACCCGCCTCGGGCGCGGAGGCGGCCGCGTGGACCGTCCGGGGCTGGGCCGACGTAGCGGTCGGCTGTCTCGCACTGGACGGGCAGGTCCCGCCCGGGTTCGGCGGGCGCGACCTGTCCGGCGCGTTCGGCGGGCTCGACGAGGTCGTCCGCTCCTGGCCGGTCGTCTCCGGCGGCCAGCACGCGGCCCGGCTCCGCCGGGTACGCGAGCTAGCCGGGCCGGTCCCGCCGTGGTACCCGGACGGCCGCCCGGTGGTCGGCCCGATCCGCAGCGTGGGGCCGTTCATCTGGCAGGCGGCCGATCTGCTCGCGCGGTTCGGCGAAGAGCTCATGATGACCGGCGCTGGTCTCCCGTGGGGTGCCTCGTGCCCGCTGAGCAGCGACCGGCAGCTGGCCTGGGGCGCCCGCTACCGCCCGTCGCCGAGCGACGCGCACGGCACCGTGCGGCTGCCGGTAGACCGGTTCCTGGCCCGCCGGACCTGGATGTGCCTGCCCGGCTGGCCCAGCCCCGGTCCCGCGGTGGCCGAGGTCCCGTCCACCGCCTCGCCGCTCGCGCAGCAGATCTGGCGCGGCATCCACGAGGGCGCCCACCTGGACCACCTGGCCGCGCTGACCGCGCTCACCCCGGCCGCGCCCAGCCCGGCGGAGTTCGGCGACGGGCTGATGATCGCCGAGTCCTACGCGATGGCGGTCGAGCTCCTGGCCGCCGTGGAACTCATCCTGGCCGAAGAGGGACACGCGGTCTGGCAGCTCGGCGCCGGGCTCATCGAGCGCGCCACCCGGCTGCCTGGCGGTTCGAACCCGGCCTCGGAGTTCGTCGACCTGCCTACCCTGGCCGGGGTTTACGTCCGCGGGCCGCTGGAGATCCTGACTGGCGGGGACGCGGCGCGAGCTCTCCCGGTGCAGATCATCGGCGCGCTGCGCGCCCGCTGGCGATCGGCCCGCGCCGCCTACCGCCCGGCCGAAACGTTCGGCTCGGCGGCGGCCGCGCTCCTGCGCCGCTTACCCGGCCAGCGGGTGACTAGCCCGATACCGGCCCGGCGCGATGTATACCGGATATTTATTGACGTAAATCCCACATGGATAGACATGGTTAATCTAGCTACATTAAACTCGGCTGCGATGCTCATGGGAATCCGGGCCCGCGTCTCGTCCGGATCGCCCATGTGGGGTGGATGAGGGGAGGAACCGTCCGGCCGCGCTGGCCGGCGGGAGGGTCATGCGGGATGGATACGACTTAGGGTCACGCGGTGCGTGGTCGCATCGCCTGCTCGTGTGCGCAGGTTCCTGTGGGGAGACAGGAACTGGTTGCGCGCCGCGGCCGTGCCCGGCGCGTAATTTCTGATGCTTATAAAGCGTCACGTATTCGCCAATCACGGCCATTGTCAGTCAGCACTTCTTTAGCCCGTGGGGGGGCCACATGAATTCCCCGGCTGCAACCAGCCATTCCTTTCCTGTCGCGCGGCGGACCAGCCCCGGTCCGGGCCGGTCAGCCGCGTCCGCCGCCAATAGCCCGTCACGGCTGTGGTGCCCGTGACGATCAGGACCCAGGTGACGGCCGAGTATCACCCTGACGGAGCCGGCCGTCACCTGGCTCATCCGCGGAGGGGGACAGGCATGGGCCAGACCGCGAGCCGCCCGGCGCCGGGCGGTGCGGATCTCGACGCGGCAATCGAGCACGCCCGCGCGGCGCTGGCCGCGCTGCTGCGGGGGGCTGGAGCCGACGACGAAGCCGATGACGGGTCCGGCGAGGGATCCCCGCTCATCGCCGAGGCCCGGGCCCTGCTGTCCACCCTCCTCGACCACCGCATCGACTGGACCATCGAGCGGCTCGGCCACGACGATCCGGCGGTCGTGGCGGCCATCCGCGCGGATCGCGACGAAGCCATCGCGGTGAGCGGCGCGCTGCTCTACTGGCTGCCGTCCGCCGACCCGGCCTGGCCGGAGGTGGCATTCACGGTTGGGCGGCTGAGCTACGACCGCTACCGCGACCCCTGGCCGCGGGCGGCGCCGCCCGATCCCGATGACCTCGACGCCGCGTGCGATCTGCTGCTCCGCGCGGTGCGCTACGAGGACGTCGACGACCGCACGACGCTGTACCTGGTGCTTGCGCTGCGCGACCGGCATCACCTGCTGGCCTGCCCGGCTGACGCCCGGGCGCTGGCCATCTGGGGCGAACGCCTGCAGGCCCTCGGCCTGGAGTCCCGCTCGGCCTAGCCCCGCTCGGCCTAGCCCCGCGGCGCCCGCGCGCTAGCCCAGGGCGCCGGGTGCGGGCACGCCGATGGGACTGGGGTAGGGCAAGACCGCCGCGCAGGCCTGCGCGAGCGGGGTCAGCGCCTCGGCGATGCCCGCGGTCGTCTCCGGGCTGAGCCGGGCCCACGGCCGGGCCGCGGCCCCGTCGGTGGCGTTCTCCACCGCGTCGTGCGCGGCCTGGCCCGCGTTGGTCAGCCGGCCGTCGGCGCCCACCCAGCCGCGGTCGGCCAGTCCGGCCAGCGCGTTGTCCCACTGCTCGCCGGTCCACCCGCGCACCGGCTGCAGGTCCTCCCGCCGCAGGTCCATGCAGCACCGCAGCGCCACCGCCTCGCAGCCGTCGATATCGGCCGCGGCTAGCGCGGCGAAGTGCCCGTCTCCCCGGTGCTCGCGTAGCAAGGTGGCGGCCTGCCACAGCCGGGCCCAGCCCGCCGTTTCGCCCTCTGGCACCGGCAGCGCGGCGTTGGCCGCGGCCAGCACCCGGCCGGAGAAGTCCAGTTCGCCGACGGCCAGCCAGAGCAGGTCCGCGGCGGCCGCCGCCTGCTCCTCACGCTCGGGCAGCAAGGCCCGCAGGGCCGCATCGGCGCCAGCCAGCCGGGTCCGCAGCGCGTCCTCGGGCGAGATCAGGTCCCAGACCGCCGGGACGGCGCGGGCCACGAAGGCGGGGGCGAAGTTGAAAAACGAAGCGGTCACCACCGCGGCGCTGGCCGGCCCGAGCGGCGCGGCCCGCCCCGCGAAGTAGCCGCGCCAGAACCCGCGCAGCCCGGCCTGCTCGAAGGCGCCCCGGGCCTCGGGCGCGAAGTAGATCGTCGCGTGGATGGGTTCGAACAAGGTCCACATCGCCCGCGCCGTATGCCCCGCATCAGCCACGACCGCTCCCTTCGGTGAGTTCTGTCTCGCATGATAACGGCGTGCCTGTCCCGAAGCCGGGTAGGAGCACCCCCATGCGGACTGACCAGGCCCACCCGAGCCAGCAGCCCGCCGGGGACCCACGGTCGCGCGATACCTGGCGCCGCCGGTGGCGGATCTGGCGGCCGTTCGTGGTCAAACCGCTGCGTCGCGGCATCCTCCTGTTCGCCCTGGCGCTGGTCATCGAGTACCTGGTCGTGCCCGAACTGGTGGGCGCCAGCAAGAACCTGAACCTGCTGGGCGGGGTCAACCCCGGCTGGCTGGTGGCGGGCCTGGTGCTGGAAGGGCTGTCGCTGTTCTGCTACGGCCTGCTAACCCAAGCCCTGCTGCCGCCGGCACCCACAATCCCGGCCTGTCCCGGCTGTTCCGCATCGACCTGGCCGCCGCGGCGGTCGCGCACGTCATCCCGGCCGGCACACTGGGCAGCGCCGGGATCGGCTACCGCCTGTTCACTACCGAAGGCATCAAGGGCAACGACGCCGCGGTCATGATGGCCACCAAGGGCCTGGGCTCCACGGTGGTGCTCAACGTCTTGCTGTGGCTGTCCCTGGTCGTGTCGATCCCGCTGGCCGGCTTCCACCCGATCTACGTGACCGTGGCCATCATCGGCGCCGTCGTCCTGTTCGCGGTCGCGGCCCTGGTCGTCGGCATCACCCGCGGGGCGCAGCGCGCGTCCCGGATCCTGCGCACGCTCGGCGACAAGATCCCCGGCCTGACCGCCGACCGCCTGGAACGGGCCGCGCTGGACACCGCGGCCTCGCTGTCTGCGCTGGCCCGCAACCGGCGGGTCCTGCTCATCTCGCTGACCTGGGCCTCGCTCAACTGGCTGCTCGACGCCGCGTCGCTGTGGTGCTTCGTGGCCGCCTTCGGCCGCCTGGTCAACCCGGCCGAGCTGTTCGCCGCCTACGGGATCGCCAACGTGGCCGGCGCGCTGCCGATCACGCCCGCCGGCCTGGGCGTGGTCGACTCGGTGACCCCGCTGCTGCTGGTCAGCTTCGGCGTGACCCGCAGCGTGGCCACCCTCGGCGTGCTCAGCTGGCGGCTGGTCAACTTCTGGCTGCCCATCCCGGCCGGCGCCCTGGCCTACGCCTCCCTCAAGGTCCCCCGCGGCGCCGGCCTCAAAGCCATGCGCGCCGCGATCGCCAACCTAATGGCCCACTCCACCACCCCATCCACCGCAGAACCCGACGACCCCACCCCACTCGCCCCACCCCTCTCACCCACCCCAGAGCCCGACGACCCAATCCCGCCCACCTCACCCACCTCACCCACCCCAGCACCCGGCGACTCACCCCGCCCACCTCATGATCACGGGCACTTTGGGCACTTATTCGGTACAAACTGCCCGCGATCATGAATGGCAGCCTCACCGGTAGGCGCGGGCCTGCAGTTCGTAGAGCTCGGCGTACAGGCCGCCGGCCCGGATCAGCGACGCGTGGTCTCCGCTGGCCGCGATCCGGCCCTGGTCCAGGACCACGATCAGATCGGCCATCCGGACCGTGGAGAAGCGGTGTGAGACGAGCAGCGTGATCGCGCCCGACTGCCGCGCCAGCGCCCGCGCCATCAGGTAGCGCTCGAACAGCGCCGCCTCGGTGATCGCGTCCAGGCTGGCGGTCGGCTCATCGAGGATGAGCAGCAGCGGCAGGTCGCGCATCATGCCGCGGGCCAGCGCCAGCCGCTGCCACTGCCCGCCGGACAGCTCCTGACCTCCGGTGAACGAGCGACCGAGCCGGGTCTCCAGGCCGTCCGGCAATGCGGCCGCCACCGCGGTCGCGTCGGCCCGTTCCAGCGCCTCGGACAGCGCGCCAGCCTCGCAGATCCGCGGCAGGTCACCCACCCCGACCGCCTCACCGGCCAGCAGCTCGAACCGGACGAAGTCCTGGAAGGTCGCCGCGGTGCGCTCCCGCCAGGCGGCCAGGTCGATGTCGGCCAGCGGTACTCCGTCCAGCAGCACCTGCCCGGCGCTCGGCTGGTACATGCCGGTGAGCAGCTTGACCAGCGTGGTCTTGCCCGCGCCGTTCTCGCCGACCAGGGCCACGGCCGCACCCGCGGGCAGGTGCAGGTCCACCCCGTCCAGCACGGTGGCGCCGTCCGGCGGGTAGCCGAAACTGACCTCCCGCAGCGTGATGCCCTCGCGCAGCACCGCCGGCGGCAGCCCCACAGCCCCCGCTGCCCCCGCAACCCCCGCAACCCCCGCAACCCCACGAACAGCAGAAGCAGCAGGAACACGCGAGGCGCGGTCCGCGGCGGCGTAGTCCTCCAGCCAGCGCAGCCGCCGCGCCGTCCGCGCCGTGGTCAGCAGCTGGCCGATGGCCGCCGCGGCCTGCCCGACCTGAAGCTGGGCGCGCTGGACCAGCGTGACCGCCAGCACCACCGCCCCCACCGACGCGGTGCCGTGGGTGGCCCGCACCACCACCACCGCGATCCCGGCCACGAACGCCGCCGCGAACAGCAGCCAGCCGGCCGCGCCGCACAGCCCGCCGAGCAGCGCGGCCCGGGCCGTGCCCGAGAACACCCGGTCGGCCAGCGCCCGGTGCCGGTCCCGTAGCGGACCGGTGACGCCGAACACCCGCAGTTCCTTCGCCGGCCCGGCCGACGTGGCCAGCTCGAACAGCTCATTAGCCAGCCGTCGCGAGGCCGCGAGCCGCTCATCGGACCGCTGCCGCAACAGCACCGACAACCGCTCGCCCGCCACCGGGAACACCGCGCTCAGCGGCAGAAGCGCCAGCGGCGGGAAGATTACCGCCAGGATCACCACGATCCCCGCCGTGCGGACCAGGATCTGGATGACCAGCAGGATCTGGCGCGGGCCGTTGCCGAGCAGCCGGAGGTTCTGCTGCAGCAGCTCCAGCTCGGTCAGGTAGGCGGGCCGTTCCAGGTGGTCGACCCCGCTGACCGCGTTGAGCTGCTCGGCGATGCGCGCGGTCAGGTAGAAGGAGGTCCGGTCCGACAAGTTGGCGCCCGCCGTGCCCGCCAGCATGGCCAGTGCCCAGGACACCGTGTACAGCCCGCCGACGACCACGACCCCGAACACCACGCCGTCGGCGCGGTGTCTCAGTGCGGAGTCAATGACCAGCGCCAGCCCGACCGGGTACAGCACGCTGGTGATCGCGTTGGCCACCAGCAGCGCCCCGGTATAGACGAGCCACCCGGGCGCCGCCCGCCACCCCCAGCCCAGCACCGACCGCCAGACGCCCGGCCGCCCCCAGCCCAGCACCGAGCGCCAGACGCCCGGCCGCCCCCAGCTCAGCACCGAGCGCCCGCTCACGAGTCGTCCTCGAACCGCGCCGCTTGCAGGCCGAACAGCCGGGCGTACCGCCCCCCGGCCGCGACCAGCGAGGAGTGGTCACCCTCCTCGAGCACCCGCCCCTCGTCCAGCACGCAGATGTGATCGGCGCGCCGGACGGTGGAGAACCGGTGCGAGATGATCAGCGTGGTGGTGCCCTCGGTGATATCGAGGAACCGCTCGAAGAAGTCGGCCTCGCCCCGGGCGTCGAGCCACGCGGTCGGCTCGTCCAGGACCAGGATCGCGGCACCGTGCCGCACCGCGAACAGCGCGCGGGCCAGCGCGACCCGCTGCCACTGCCCGCCGGACAGCTCCACCCCGCCGTCGTACGACCGGGACAGCACCGTGTCACAACCCCCCGGAAGCCCGGATAGCACGTCCAGCGCCCCCGCCCGCCGGGCCGCATCGGTCAGCCCGGGCACGTCCGACAGGTGAGCGGGCGCACCGAGCCCGATGTTCTCCGCGAACGACAGCGGATAGTGCGCGAAGTCCTGGAACACCACGGCCACCTGCCGCTGCCACTCGGCCGGCCGCAGCTGAGCCAGGTCGGCCCCGTCGACCAGGATCCGTCCCGAGGTCGGATCGTGCAGCCGGGCCAGCAGCTTGACCAGCGTGGTCTTGCCCGCGCCGTTGATCCCGACCAGCGCCGTCGACCGGCCCGCGCGCAACACGAGATCGAGGCCGGAAAACACGTCCCGGTCCGCGCCCGGGTACCGGAACCGCACCTCCTCGAACCGCACCTCGGCAACCGGCAGCCCGGCCGCCGGCCGCGACCCGGCCAGCTCCGAACCGCGCCCCGCAGCGCCGTCTCCAGAGCGCCCACCCGGGGCAGCCCCTGGATCATCCACGACAGCGCCACGTCATCCCAGGAGATGTCGCCCAGCGGAGTGGTCGCGGCCAGCATCGGCAGCATGACGGCCAGCGTTCCCAGGCTGATCTCGCCGCGGTACGCGGCCAGCCCGAGGTATCCGCACGATACCCCGAACGCCACCAGCACCGGCAGCGACAGCCACAGCACCGCCCGGTCCAGCCGCCGCAGAACTGCCCACGGGGCCGCCATGGCCAGCAGAAACGTCGTCCGGTACCGGTCCACCAGCCATCCGCCCAGGCCGAACACCCGTGACTCCTTGGCCACCGCCGGCGTACCCGCCAGCCGTTGCAGGTACCAGGCCCGGCGCAGCTCCTCGGAGTTGCCCGCGTACAGCGCCCCCTGCTCCCGGATCAGGGCCAGCTGCGGGCGGCGGATCGCTACCCACATGACCAGCATGCCCAGGCCCAGCCACCACTGCCACGACGCCAGCACCGCACACGCCAGCAGCCCGCTGACCCGGTTGCTCACCACCAGGGCCAGCGTCATCGGCGCGTCGGCGGGCATCTGCCCGGTCAGCTGGCCCTGGGCCAGGGCCAGATCGTCGAGCACCGAAGGGTCCTCCAGGTGCGCGATCCCGGCCGGCCCGGACACCGCGGCGATCAGCCGGTCCTCGGTGCGGTAGACCAGCCGCCACTTGACCACCGAGCTGAGCGAGGATTGCACGGGGCCCAGCACCAGCGCCGCCGCGTACGCGGCGCCGAGCCAAACCAAAGCAATAACCAGCCGGTGTCCGGCCATCGAGCTGAGCCCGTGAACAGCGGCCGCCGGGATCGAACCCACCAGATGGCCCGCGGCGATCAGCACCAGGTTCGGCAGCACCGAAGCAGCGATCGCGTAGCCCGCCACCGCCGCGGACAGCGGCCGGCTGGTCTCCCACAAGAGCCGGACCGCCGCCCCGTAACCCGGCCGGCCGAATAAAAAAACCGCTGTTTACCCACAAATTGCCGCAGAACGGACAACGGCTCTGTCACCGGACCACGCTACAGCGGTCAGAAAAATTTTAGAATTCTTTTGTTCCGCACCCATCCGATACGGCCTCCCCTCCGAAGGTGCCATATGAACCCGAACGATTCGGACGCGTCCCGGTTCACGCCGGCGGCCGCGGATAGGAGGGGAGAGCGGGATCTTGATGACCTGCTTGTCCACGTGGCACGTGGCGACCAGGTCGCGTTCGAAGCACTCTACGACCGGATGGTCGGACCGGTCTACGGAGTCATCAGGAAGGTTCTTCGCGATCCGTCGCAGTCCGAGGAGGTCGCCCAGGAGGTCCTCCTCGAGGTGTGGCGGAACGCAGCGCGGTTCGACCCGGCAATGGGTGGCGCGGCGACGTGGGTGACGACCATCGCCCACCGCCGCGCCATCGACCGGATCCGTTCCACCACGGCAGCGGCCGAGCGCGAACACCGGCAAGTCGACGTCAGTCCGCCACACGATGAGGTCGCCGACGCAGTGGAAGCCAGCCTGGACCGCGAACGAGTCCGGCGCTGCCTGGAAGGTCTTACCGAAATCCAACGTCAGTCGATCACTCTCGCCTACTACGGCGGGAACAGTTACCGTCAGGTAGCCGAGTTGCTGAACGTCACGCTGGGGGCGATCAAGACCAGGATCCGCGACGGGCTGATCCGGATGCGCGATTGCCTGGGGGTGAGCTGAGATGCGGTTCTTCCGCCAGGACCTGCACACGCTCGCCGGCGCCTACGCCCTGGACGCGCTGGGCTCGGCCAGCGAGACCGCCAGGTTCAGCCGCCACCTGAGCCGCTGCCAGTCGTGCGCCAGCGAGATCCGCGGGTTCCGCGAGGTGGCCACGGCCATGGCCTTCGCCGCCACCACCGAGGCGCCGGCCGAGATGCGCGACCGGGTCATGACCGCGGTGGCTCACACCCGCCAGCTGCCGCCCGAGATCCGCACCCACGCCCGCCCGCGCCGGACCCGCGGCACGGCGCCGTGGATCCCGTGGCTGTCCGGGGCCGTCGCCACGGCCGCGATCGCGGTCGCGGTGTTCTTCGGCTTCACCCAGGCCCACACGCAGGACCAGCTCAACCAGGCCCGGGCGCAGAGCCACGCCCTGGCCGCCGCCCAGGCCCGCGTCGAGTCCGAGCTCACCCAGGCCAAGGAGCACGACCAGGCGCTGGCCCAGATCCTGGGCGCGCCGCACGTCCAGCTGCTGTCGCACAGCACGAGCAAGGGCGGCGTGGCCGTCGTGGTCCTGGACGCGTCCACCCGCAAGCTGGTGGTGGCCACCTCCGGCCTGCCGGCCCTGCCCGCGGGCAAGGTCTACCAGCTGTGGCTGATCGGCCCGGTCAAGATCGTCTCGGCCGGCCTGCTGCCCACCGCCCAGTCCGGCGCGACCTCGCCGGTGGTGGCGACCGGGATCGTCAAGGGCGACAAGCTCGGCCTCACCGTCGAACCCGCGCCCGGCAGCAAACAACCGACCACGACACCGATTCTGGCCCTGCCCCTGCCGGTCTAGCCATTTATGCGGAACGGGCCGTGGTGCCAGCCGCCGGCAAACGTAAGAACCCGCCCTGGCCGGCCTAGAGCAGCCAGGGCGGGCGCAGGCCAGCCAGGGGAGGGGTTCAGGCCAGCCAGCTCCAGGTGGTGACCCGGCCGCCGCTGATCACGACCCGGCCGGCCCGGTGGTGCTCGTCGGCCCAGATCACGTACGGCCCGGCGGCCAGGTCTGGGTAGACGGCCGCGTACCTGGTGCCTTTGGGCATGTGCCGCGGGCGGACCTGCGAATGCGTGCGGCGGGCACCGGGTTCGTCGTCCCGGCTGATCTCGATCTCCCGGCCGTCCAGCTCGGCGGGTGTGTACAGGATCAGGGCGCCGACCTCGGCGCCCAGCTCCAGGACTACGGTTCCCGGACCGGATGGCCCGGTCGCTGCCTCAGTCATTGGGGTCAACCTCCAGGTCTGGGGAAGGGCCGAACCCCCGGCCAGGCCCGTGCGGAGGCCCGGCCGGGGAGCATCGCGGTCAGGACGGGTTGTCGAACCCGCTGTACGGCACTCCGAGGTAGGGGAAGCGGCTGAGCGACGGCGCGCTGACGCTGGCCGGGGTCAGCCCGTCGGTGAGCTTGGCCGCCGCCGCGTCCGGGGTGAAGGACTTGTCGATCAACGGGTAGACGACTCCGGCGATGGCCCGCAGCTCGATCGCGACCACGTCGTCGGTCACCCGGCGGCCGTTCGGGAACCCGCCCGCGTCGCCGCCGACCAGCCCGTAGATGCTCTGCTTGTCGGCCGGCGTCGGCGGGATCGAGGTGTTCAGCCGCAGCATATCGGCGAGCACCGCCCCGGTCAGGTTGGTGAAGCCCTTGATCAGCCCGGCCGGGATCCCGGTGAGCAGGATCGCCTCCAGGTCGGCCCGCGGCTTCCCGGACGCCACCAGCTTGGCCAGGTTGGGGAACACGCCCGGGTACAGGGCAGGCAGCAAAGCGGCCAGGCCGGGCTGGGCGTAGTAGTGGGCGAACTGCTTGTCGCCGGCGGGCGGCAGCGAGTTCCACCGGTCCTTGTCGCCCAGCGCGATGACCACCTCGTTGATCAGCGGGTTGCCCAGCCGCGAGACCTGACGGAACGGCCCGCTGTTCACGTTCTCGCCCCGGTCGGCGTCCCACAGCGTGACCCGCTGGCGGCTGGCCGTGGTCCACACCCCGATGGTCGGGTGGCCCTTGATCGTCACCGCCGAGATCGGCACCTGGATCGCGATCGAGTGCACGTTCAGGTGGTTGGTCGCGTTCACCCCGGCCGCCGGCCCGCTGAAGGCGTTCAGCCCGTACTGGGCGTGCAGGTTCTCGAACGGACGCAGGTCGCCCAGGTCGAAGATCGCGCCCAGGTCGACGTAGAAGGCCTCGGCGCGCTGGCCGGCGAACACGCTGATCCCGCCGCCCAGGCTGTGCACCGCGGCGGCGGCCAGGCTGGAGTAGTCCGGCGTGGACAGCGGCCCGATGTTGCACGGCGGGCAGGCCAGCCCGCTGCCCAGTGAGCGGCCATTGACGCTCACGCTGTAGGTCTGCACCCGGTTCCAGTTCGGGCTGTTCAGCGACTCGATCGGCCCCACGTTGTACAGGAAGGTGTCCGGGTCGCGCACGGTGGTCTGGAAGCGGAACTCATAGGAGATGTCGGCCTGGCCGTCACCGTTGTTGTCGACGTGGATCTCGTACAGGACGTCGTCGCCGAACTCGTAGAAGTTCGGGCCGCCCGCCGGTCCCTGCAGCGGGATGTAGTTGGCGATCAGGGTGACGGTGTCGGGGTTATCCGGGCTGACGAACGCGTAGACGTCGGTGCTATCGGCCACCGGGTCCTTGGAGATTTCCGGTGCCTCGCGATGCGATGACATTCAATTACCTCACTGGCTTTGAACGGGCTCGAACGTGGCTCGACTGGCCAGTCGGCGCGGCCGCTGGCCCCTGTCGGCTAGTGCTGTGGGCTAGTGCTGGTCAACCGATGGCAAAGGTCACCCGATCGCCCGGACGATCCGGGCGGCCAGGTCGGCGTCGTGCACGCGAGTCTGGCTGGTCCCGGAGAACACTTCGATGTCGCCGGACTTGGCGTTCCGGACGTGAACCACGATGGGACCGGCCGGCGCGTGCACCGCGCTGGCCGGCGCGGCGGCCGCCTGGGTTCCCGCGGCCCGGGTACGGCCCGCGGCCCGGGTGCTGGCCGAGGCCGCCGGGCTCAGCGCTCCGCTGAGCGCCGTGGCCGCGAGTCCCGCGGCCCCCGCGGTGGCGGCGCCCCGGATGACCGAACGCCGGGAAACCCCCTCAGCCGGGGAGAACTGTGGGTCATGACTGGGCATGGCGATCCTTTCGAGGGGAGAGGGGCGGCACGGCGACCCGATGGCGGCCTCGGCGCGATCCGCTGCCCACGCCGGCTCGTGCCCTCTGGCGGCCGCCGTTGGCCACCGGATCGCCTGTCACGCGCTGTCTTCGCCGCAGCCGGGGGAACGGATGGGCCAGTCTGGGAAGATTTCTGTAACATTCCGGAATCGCCGCACGTAGTAGACATATTCGTCCGATGCCGGGCAGAAGTGACCCGCGGCCGCCCCCGTCAGTCCGTCCCGTTCAGTCCCGCGCCCTCAGTCCTTACGGCCGGTCGCGGCCAGGCTGACGCCCAGCCCGATCATCACCAGGCCGCCGGTCCCGCCGATCAGCGCCAGCCGCCGCGGCGACGCCACCAGCCACTGCCGGGCCGTGCCCGCGATGGCCGCCCACGCGCTGTCCAGCACCAGCGCGATGACCGGGAACAAGGCGCCCAGGATCAGCATCTGCGCCGGAACCGGCAGGTGCCCGGGCGCGGTGGTGGTGAACTCGGGCAGGCCGACCACGAAGAACACGATGGTCTTCGGGTTGGCCGCCCCGACCACGAACCCGTCCCGGATGGCCCGCAGCGGCCGGACCGGGGCGACCCGCGCGGTCAGCGCCTCGGCCATCGAGGCCCGGTGCCGGATCGCCTGCACGCCGAGGAAGACCAGGTAGACGGCGCCCGCGAGCTTGATCACGGTGATCACCTGCGCGGAGCGCTCCACCACCGCCCCCACCCCGAACGCCACCGCGACTACCTGCACGCACAGGCCCAGCTCGTTGCCGACCACGGTGAGCAGCGCGGCGCGCCGGC
Organism: uncultured Actinomycetes bacterium; assembly: GCA_963787645.1. Classification (GTDB taxonomy): domain Bacteria; phylum Actinomycetota; class Actinomycetes; order Streptosporangiales; family Streptosporangiaceae; genus Palsa-504. The sequence continues at coordinate 77,898 of CAWBDS010000012.1, forward strand.
CGACGGTCAGCGCCCGGCTGACGGTGAACAGCACGCTCGGGCCGGGGATGGCGACCAGGACCGTCATCACGGCCGCGAACGCCAGTACATGAGTCGCGGGAACCATGGCCGCAGCCTAACGTTAGGCTGCCCACCGTGACCATCGGATATAAGGCCGGGTCGGGCCTGGTGCTGGTGCTCAACTCGGGCAGCTCGTCGGTGAAATTCGCGCTGCTGGACCCCGGCAGCGGCGAGCGCGTACTGGGCGGACAGGCCGAGGAGGTCGGCACACCCGAGGCCGTGCTGCACGTCCGCCGGGCCGCGGGCGACGAGGTGACCGAGAAACTCGGCGACGGCAGCTACCAGGCGGTCATCTCCCGGATCCTCGGTCACCTGCCCGGCGCCAAGCTGCTCGGGGCCGGTCACCGGGTGGTCCACGGCGGGGACCGGTTCACTGAGTCGGTCCTGGTGGACGACGAGGTGATCGCGGCCATCCGGTCGTTCAGCGAGCTGGCTCCGCTGCACAACCCGAGGGCCCTGGCCGGAATCGAGGCGGTGCGCACGGCCCGGCCCGGCCTGCCCCAGGTCGCCGCGTTCGACACCGCGTTCCACCACACGATGCCGCCCCGCGCCTACCGGTACGCCGTCCCCGAGGAGTGGTACACCCGCTACGGCGTGCGCCGGTTCGGCTTCCACGGCATCAGCTACCGCTTCGTCAGCGAGCGGGCGGCCGAGCTGCTGGGTCGCCCGCTCGGCGAGTTGTACCTGGTGGCCGCGCACCTGGGCAACGGATGCAGCGTGGCGGCCATCCGCGGCGGGGCGTCCGCGGACACCACCATGGGCCTGACCCCGATGGAGGGGCTGGTCATGGGCACCCGCTCCGGCGACGTGGACCCGGGGATGTTCGGCTACCTGGCCACCCAGGCCGCCCTGACCGTCGACCAGCTCACCGACACCCTGGATACGGCCAGCGGGCTGACCGCGCTGTCCGGGGTGGGTAACGACATGCGCGCCATCCAGTCCGCGGCGGCCGCCGGGAACCAGCCGGCTGAGCTCGCGCTCGAGGTCTTCGTGCACCGCCTGGCCAAGGCGATCGCCGCCATGGTGGTCAGCCTGGGCCGGCTGGACGCCCTAGTGTTCACCGGCGGCATCGGCGAGCGCAGCGCCATCGTGCGCCGCCGGGTGCTGGACCGCCTAGCCTTCCTCGGCCTGGCCGAAGACCCGCAGGCCAACGCCCAGGACGGCCGCGACACCGCCGGGCGGATCAGCCCGCCCGGTCCGGTGCTGGCCCTGGTCGTGCCGACTGATGAGGAGCTGATGATCGCCCGCGACACCGCCCGGCTGCTGGCCGGCTGACCGGCCGGTATGGTCGGCCTGTGGTCCGCTACCGCGTCCTGATCTCCGGCCGGGTCCAGGGTGTCTTCTTCCGCGACACCTGCCGTCGGCTCGCCCAGCAGCACGGCGTGGCCGGATGGGTCCGCAACCTGCCCGACGGCCGGGTCGAGGCGGTCTTCGAGGGACCGGCCGAAGCCGTCGACCGCCTGGTCGACTGGGCCCACCACGGCCCCCGTCACGCCGTGGTGGACCACGTGGCCGTCCAGCCCGAACCCCCCGAAAGCCTAGGCACCTTCCAGATCACCTAGCAGGCGCCCCCCGGCCCGGCTCACCGCGCCACGCCGTCGCCCGTGTTGCATCAAAAAACTGATATCAATATGCTAAGCACGTAATATCAAGGACGTCAAGCGGAGGTGGGACGGATGACCACACAGGCTCCGGTCAGATCAGATCAGACGTCGGTTCAGATAGCCGAGCATAAGGTCTGGTCGAGACCTGGCATCAGGGTTCTGGCCGGCGGGGCGGTGGGCCTGATCGCGGCCGTGGCCCTGCTGTGGAACGCGGGCAAGCAGACCGGCGGGACGAGGGCCGCGCTGATCTGGGTGGGCATCGTCGTAGTGCTCGCCGCGATCCTGCTGCTGGCCGGGCTGACCCAGATCGTCCCCGGCGAGGCGCGCGTGGTCCAGTTGTTCGGCAAGTACCGCGGCACGATCCGCGATTACGGGCTGCAGTGGGTGAACCCGTTCACCAGGCGCATCAAGGTGTCGACCCGGATCCGCAACCACGAGACCGCGCAGGCCAAGGTCAACGACGCCGACGGCAACCCGATCGAGATCGCCGCCGTGGTCGTGTGGCAGGTGCAGGACACGGCCAAGGCCACCTACGCGGTCGATGACTACATCAAGTTCGTGGCTATCCAGACCGAGACCGCGGTCCGGCACGTGGCCTCCAGCTACCCGTACACCAGCTCGACCGAGGGTCAGCTGTCGCTGCGGGACAACGCCGGGGAGATCACCGAACGGCTCTCGGCGGAGATCGCCGACCGGGTCCGGTCGGCCGGAGTGGCGATCATCGAGTCCCGGCTCACCCGGCTGTCCTACGCTGCCGAGATCGCCCAGGCCATGCTCCGCCAGCAGCAGGCCAGCGCGGTGGTCGGCGCCCGGCAGCGGATCGTGGAAGGTGCGGTCGGCATGGTTCAGCTGGCCCTGAAGCGGCTGGAAGAGGAGAACGTGGTGGACCTGGACGAGGAGCGCAAGGCGACCATGGTCTCCAACCTGCTCGTGGTCTTGTGCAGCGAGCAGGCCACGCAGCCGGTCGTCAACACCGGCTCCCTCTACTAGTGACCGAGTACCAGTGAGCGAACGCAAGAGCATCCTGCTACGGCTGGACCCGGCCGTCCACGACGCGCTGGCCCGGTGGGCCGCCGACGAGCTGCGCAGTACCAACGCCCAGATCGAGTATCTGCTCCGGCGCGCCCTGGCCGACAGCGGCAGGCTTCCCGACCGCGTCAAGGCGATGCGCAAGCCCGGCCGGCCGCCGCGCGATCCCCCGCCGGAGTAGGCGTCCTGCGCTAAGCTGCCGCGATGATCAGGTTAATGCGCTCTCCGCTGGCCGCCCTCGCCGCGGACGGGCTGACCGCCGAGCGCAAGCTCGGGCTCAGCGGCGGCGGCGGTCACGGTTCGGGCGGGGCCTGGTGCACGGCCAGCGCCTCCTACAGCGCGGCCTACGCCGACTACGACATCTCCGTGCACTCCAATCAGCCAGATCGGACCGTTACCGCCTCGGCCAGTAACGGAGCCTCGCGCTCCTGGCACACCGACTCCAGCGGCTACGCCGACGTCTACCTGGACGCCGGCTCCGGGGACGCGGTCAAGGTAACCGTCGGCGCGGCCACCTGCTCCACTATCACCTAGCCCGATTCCCCCCGGTTGCCGGGGACCCGCAGCGCGGTGAATGAGTGGCTGACGTTTACAGCGGGGCCGGTGAGGCGGAACGCGCCAGCGCTGTGCGACCGGACCTCATGCCCCGCGCCGCCGGCGGCTCCCCAGAAGCGCCACACCCTGGCCGCAACCACGCACCGGCAAACTCACTCTAGAAGAGGCACCCGACCTTGCCGCAATCACGTTGTTCGCCGTCCCGCTCGGTACGTCGCCAGACGTAGCCCGCCAGGCGTCGGCCCGCTCCGCGAAACAGCCTGCGGCCCGATGCGCGACGAACCCACCCTCCGCCACCGTGGCAGGTATGCAGCATCAGGCCGCGTCCCGGCAGACGATCGAGACGGATCCGCCGCCGTCGCCCGTCATCAGCCGTCGTCGCATCTGGGCCCGGACCCGGCTCGACTTCGGGTTGGACGCGGCCCTGCTGACCGCCTACGTGCTGGCTTACAGTCCCGGCTTCACCGGCCTCGCGATCCACGAATGGCTGGGCATGGGGCTGGGTCTGGCCCTGCTGGTCCACCTCACCCTGCACTGGGACTGGGTGATCCGCACCACCAGGCGGCTGTTCGGCCGCGGGGGGCGTGATCGCCTTATCTGGCTGGTCAACCTGGCGCTGATCTTCACCATGACGCTGTGCGTGGCCTCCGGCATCCTCATCTCACGGGTGGCCCTCAACCAACTGGGCATCAGCTCTCCCGGCGGTGCGTTCTGGAGCAGTCTGCACTCCACGACCGCCACGCTGACCCTGATCCTGGTGCCTATCCACGTCGCGCTGCGCTGGAGATGGATCGTGGCCGTCGGCCGCCGCCTCGGCCGCCGGCTCCCGGCTAGGCGCGTCCGGTGACGTTCGTCCGGCACTTGGCCGCCGTGCTGCTGGCCGTGGCCGTGATCATTGCTGCGGGCCTGGCCTGGGAGCACAGCTCGGCGGTCAGCGTGCTCGGCGTAGGTCCCGGCCCGCCCGGCCGGCACCTGGCGTCGGTATCGATCGGGCCGCCCGGGAAGCACCTGCCGAGCGCCGAATCCGGCACGCATTTCGGTCGGGCAGCCTCGCCCGACCCGTCCGACCTCCAGGACCTGATCCGGACCGTGGCCATCGTGGCGGCCATCATCACCGTGGTAGCCGGGATCGATTCCGCCCGCCGCCGACGGCGCCAGGCCAGCCGGACCGGAACTCCGCACCGCACCGGCGACCAGGCTCAGCCCGGCTGAGCCGTCACCCTCAGCCGGAACTGGCCGACGCGCCCGTAGTCCCGGACGACGAAGCCGGTGCCGACACCGAAGACGAAGCGGACGAGCTAGCCGACGAAGACGGCGATGACGTGTCGGACGGCGACGAGGTATCCGACGGCGAAGACGACGCGGACGGCGAAGACGACGCGGACGGTGAGGGCGAGGAAGAAGCCGACGGCGAGGTCGACGGTGAGGGAGAAGCCGACGGCGAGGTGGATGCCGACGGCGAGGTCGACGGCGACGCCGAAGCCGAAGCCGACCCGGATCCCGAGGCCGACGGGCTCGAGGTACCTGACGTGGGCGCCGACGAAGGCCCGGTCCCGGGCGCCGTTGCCGACGGGCTGAAGAACGACGACGCTGACGGGCCTAGCAGTATTGCAGGGGAGACCTGGACCGTGCGCGCCGAGTGCGACTGCCCCCGGGCCGCGCCCGCCGAACCTCCGGGCGCCGACGTCGGCGAGTTCACGATCGGCGGGCCCTGCCCGGGAGACTCCGGTGCCGCCAGCGCGTCGGTGCCGGTGCGCGGCTGGGCGTGCCCGCCCGGCGACAGCGGGATGGCGCCGGTCAAGACGATGGCCGCCGCGGCGCTCCCGGCCAGAATCCCGGCGGCGATCCACGCCGGGCCACGCGATCGCGACCAGCCCCGCCGCGAAGGCCGTCCGGCGCCCCCGCCCATCCCCGCCCGCGAGGCACCGTCCGCCACCACCGGCGACACATCCGCCGGCGGCGCCAACAACGACGCCGACCACACCGGCGCCGACGACCGGGTCACACCCGCCAGCGAAGCCAGCAGCCCACTGGCCGATGGCCGCTCACCTGGCGACTTGGCCAGGCAGCCGCCCACCAGGTCGCGCAGCTCACCCGGCAGGTCACCGAGCTCAGCCGGGCTGTTGACCAGCCGGTACATGAGCAATGCACTCGATCCGACGCCGAACGGCCCATGCCCGGTAGCCGCGTACACCAGCACCGCACCCAGGCTGAAGATGTCGCTCGGCGGTCCCACGTCGTGCCCCAGAGCCTGCTCGGGCGACAAGAACCCGGGCGAGGTGAAGTCCGGACCGGACCGTCCGGTCCCGAAGCCGGTCACCCGCGGGCCGTCCTGGCCCAGCAGCACGTTCGACGGGTCGAGGTTCCGGTGCACCAGCCCCGCGTCATGGAGGGCTCGCAGCCCTTCGGCCAGCCCGGAAGCCAGGGCTAGCACGGTCCGGGGCGGCAACGGCCCACGGGCGCGGACGGCCTCGGCCAGCGACGGGCCGGCCACGTACGCCGTGGCCAGCCACGGCACGTCGCCGTCCAGGTCCGCGGCGATCACCGGTGCGGTGAACGTCCCGTCCACCCGGCGCGCGGCGGCGATCTCGGTCCGGAACGCCGGATCCCCGGCCACCGCGGGCGCGACAGGTCGCACCGCGACGCGTTCCCCGTTGGGCGCCGAGGCCAGGTACAGCCCGTCCTCGCCCAGCGGCTCGAGCAGCCGATACGGCCCGATCGTGCGCGGCCGGTCAGACGTCAGCGGCACTGCCACCATGAATCCCCACTCTTAGTGGCGGTTAGAGCCATTCCTACCGTTGTGCCAGATTATGCGATCCTAAGGCCCGGTTGCGGTTCTGTACACGCACGGGCGGCCGAGCGGCGGGCCGCGGCCGTCGGACCCGGCCGCCGCGAACCGAGAACGCGCGCGATCACGCAGGCCAGCGCGGCGCGGGCCAGATCGCCGCAAGCCGTAACGATTTCGGAACGGTACGCGCCTACGTTGGGGTCGTTCCGGTCGCATTAGTGACGAAGTACTCAGAATCTCACAGTCATGGTGGCGATTGGTGTCGGTTGATGTCCGATCACCGCCGCACGTACGCCGCCTCGCCTGGGGGGCCTCACGGCCGCGCGGGGGGCGTACGGGAGGGAAAAGGAGAGACCCATGTCCATCCGGAGATCGCTGGCCCTGCTCATAGTGCCAGCAGCAACCTTGGCGCTGGCCGCCACGCCCGCGCTGGCCTCGACGGCCAGCCACACCGCATCGCGTGGTACGGAGATCATCGTGGCCAACACGGCCTTCGGCCGGTCGCTGGCCGTCGGCTCCGGGCCGTTCAAGAACTTCACCTTGTACTACATCACCTCCGACCACGGCCACAGCTTCGGCTGCACGACCGGCGTGACCAAGACCCCGATCGGGCCGATCACCTGTACGGGGCCGTCGAATGACAAGAACGCCGAATGGCCCGCCATCACCACCAACGGCAGGCCGGTCGCCGGACCGGGCGTGAGCCGGGCCCTGCTCGGCCGTGTTTACCGCAAGGGCGTCGGCTGGCAGGTCACCTACGCCGGGCACCCGCTGTACCTGTTCGACGAGCAGGCCGGCGCGGTGACCGGTGAGGGCTGGGACGAGGCCGGCCTGCCGCCCTGGCACGGCGTCTGGTGGCTGATTTCGCCGAGCGGCGTGCCGGTGCCGTGGGCCGGGACGCTGACCACGACCAAGGTCGGCGGCCACACCGTGCTGGCCGAGCCGATGCAGACCGGCATCGGCTGGGTCAACTTCCCGCTCTACACCTTCAGCGGCGACAACTCGGGCTACGGCGCGGGCTGTGCCGAGATCGCGTCCTGCGCCCGTGCCTGGCCGCCGGCCTACACGAACGGGTCACCCGGTTACACCGGCGTCCCGGCCTCCAGCGTCGGCGTGACCAGCCTGTCCAGCGGTGTGGGCCAGATCACCTGGAACGGCCATCCGCTCTACCTGTTCAGCAACGAGGGCCTCGCACCGACGGCGAACGGCGGCGCCGCGCCGGTGGGCAACGGCAACGGGATCAAGGCCTTCGGCGGCACGTTCAGCCTGGTCGTCAACCCGTAACCACCAGCGAAAGCCGGATGGGTTCCCCCGAGGCCGACCCGTCCGGCTTTCGCATGTCCGGACCTCGCTACATGTACAAGCCCCCGTTGACCGGGTAGACCTGCCCGGTGATGTACCCGGACTCGGGGTCGGCCAGGAATTCCACCACCCGGGCCACCTCGTTCGGCTCGCCGAGCCAGGCCGGGATCCGGGCGATGATCTTGTCCATCGCGGCGGCCGGGACCGCCGCGGTCATGTCGGTGGTGATGTAGCCCGGCGTAACGGAGTTCACGGTGATGCCTTTGCTCGCGGTTTCCAGGGCCAGGCTCATGGTCAGCCCGAACATCCCGGACTTAGCCGCCGCGTAGTTGGCCTGCCCGAACCCGCCGGCCGAGCCGATCACCGAGGAGATGTTGATGATCCGGCCGTAGCCGCGGTCCAGCATCTGCTGCAGGATGGCCCGGGACAGGTAGAACGCGCCGGACAGGTTGACGTGGATGACGCGGTCCCATTCCTCCGGGGTCATCTTCCGCATCGTCTTGTCCACCGTGATGCCGGCGTTGTTGACCAGGATGTCCAGCTCCCCGTGCCGGTCCAGGACCTCGCCGATGACCCGCTCGCAGTCCTCGTTGCGGCCGATGTTGCCCTTGTGGATGCTGACGCCATGGTCGGCGTACTTGTCGGCGAACTGCTGGGCCGCGTCGGCGTTGGACGCGTAGCCCGCCGCCACCTTGACCCCGCGGTTCATCAGCCGTTCGCAGATGGCTAGCCCGATGCCGCGGATCCCGCCGGTGACGAGCGCGACCTGCCCGTTCATGTCAGCCATGGTGATATCTCAGCCCTTCACGTAGTCTCCTGGGGCGTCACTAAGAGGCGGATACCGGCGGCTGCCCATCGCCGGGGGCTTTACTCGCCCGCCGGCCCGGGAATCGGACCATTCGGTCCAGTCCTGCCACCAGGACCCGGTGTGCTTGGTGCCCGAGGCCCGCCAGGCCTCCGGGTCGGCGGTGCCGGCCTCGTTGGTCTCGTACCAGGCCTTCGGGCCGGGCGGGTTGACGATGCCGGCGATGTGGCCGCCGCTGGACAGCACGTAGCGGACCGTGCCGCCCAGCAGCCCGGTGGTCTTGTACGACGCGTGCCAGGGCACGATGTGATCGTTGATCGCGCCCACCACGTAGGTGTCGTTCTTCACTGTCGAAAGCGATAGCTGCTGGCCGGCTAGCTCCATGTCGCCCCGGGCCAGTTCGTTGCGCATGTACAGGGATCGCAGGTAGAACGAGTGCATCGCGGCTGGCATCCGGGTGCTGTCGCCGTTCCAGGCCAGGATGTCGAAGGCCGGCGGGTCCTGGCCCATCAGCCAGTTGGACACCACGTAGTTGAAGATCAGGTCGTTGGCCCGGAGCATGTCGAAGGTGCCGGCCATCTGGCTGCCCTCCAGCACGCCCTGGGCCGCCATCTGCTTCTCCAGCCGGGCCACGGTCTTCTCGTCGGTGAACGTGCCGAGCACGCCCGGCTGGCTGTAGTCGAGCAGCGTGTTCAGCAGCGTGATCGTGCCGATCCGGTCGTCGCCCTTCTCGGCCAGGTAGGCGGCCAGCATGGCGGTCAGCGCCCCGCCCAGGCATAGCCCGATGATGTCGATCTTGGGCGAGCCGGTGATCTCGCCGACCACGTCCAGCGCCTCCCGCGGGCCGTGGATCAGGTAGTCGTCCAGCGTGACCCCGCCCATGGAGGCGTCCGGGTTGCGGTAGGAGATGGCGAACACGGTGCGTTCGTGCTGGACCGCCCACTCCAGGAAGCTGCGGTCCGGGGCCAGGTCCATCACGTAGTACTTGTTGATCCACGGCGGGCTGGCCAGCACCGGGACCGCGCGGACCTGCTTGGTCTGCGGCGCGTACTGGATCAGCTCCATCAGGTCGTTCTTGAACACGACCTTTCCCGGCGTGGCGGCCAGGTTCTTCCCGACCTGGAACGGCCGCGTGTCCACCTGCCGGGGGCGGCCGCCGTTGTTGAGCAGGTCGTCGATCATGTGCCCGGCCCCGGTGACGGCGCTGGCCCCGCCGGTCTCCAGCGCCCGCTTGAGCGCGGCCGGGTTGGTGAGCAGGAAGTTGGTCGGCGCGAGCGCGTCGAGCAGGAACCCGGTGGCCAGGGCAGCCTTAGCGTCGTCGATCGCATCGCCGGAGCCGACTGCCAGCAGGTCGTTCGCGAGCCGGGCGGCGGCCAGATAGACCTGCCGGACGGTGAAGAACGCCGGGTTCTCGCTCCACGTCGGATCCGCGAACCGCTTGTCACGCTCGGGCACCGGGACCGGCGGCGCCACATCCATGCCCAGCCAGCGGGCCGTGGCCACCGGCCCGGCCATCGCCGCGCTGGTCCAGAAGCGCATGGTCGCGGTGGCCATCGCGGCCGGCTGCCGGGCCGCCCGCCACAGCACCGCCATGGTGGACTGTCCCAGCCCGGCCGAGTCCACCGAGGCCAGCACGTCCGCTTCGGGCCCCAGCACCCCCGCCGCTGACTCCGCCGCCTGCCACGCCGTTTCTCGTGCGGTCATACTCGTTAGCCCTCCGGGGGTGAATCGTTCCTTCGCTTCCGACGCTACTTGCCCCACCCCACCCGCGTAACCCCCCCACCACCGCCCCGCCCGCATAACCCCAGCCCAGAGGAGATGAATTCGGGAATCCACTCCGCTAGGGCGCAGTGGATCCCGGGTTTCACTCCACGGATCCCGGGTTTCACTGCACGTCGCGGGCTGGCCGTAACGTTCCCGGGACGATCCGGGCGTAGCGTGCGCGGCATGGGGAGGACGCGGTCAGGCGGCCCGCGGCGCCGCTGGCCGCCGCGGTTGCTGGGCGCGCTCGTGCTGATCGTGGCGCTGTACGCACTTGGCCTGCCGCCGCCATCGGAAGCGGTTCGCGCGTCGACGGGCTCAGCCTATTCGGGCTGCTGATCGCGGTACTGGGACTGATCATCGCCCGGCGCCAGCCGGGAAACAGCGTCGCTTGGCTACTGCTGGGGTTCAGCGCGCTGGTTGTCTTTTACGAGGACGCCGTGCACTACGCGGTCCTGGACTACCACTTCCACCACGGGACGCTCCCGCTCGGCCCGGCGGCGGCGGTGGTCGCCTCGGAGCTGTGGAGTTCCATGTTCCTGCTGCTCCCCCTGGTTATCCTGCTCTTCCCGGACGGCGGGCTTCCGTCCCGGTGGCGGCGGGTCCTGCGGGCCTACCTGGCCGTCTGCGCCCTGATCACCGCCTTCTGGCTGGCGGGCGGAGCGTGGGAGGTGAGCCAGGCCCCGGTCGTGGTGGACGGTAAGGGCCAGCTGGTCAACAACCCCGGGCCGCCGGGCGTTCCGGCGATCGTGTTCCTCATCGTCCTGGCCGCGATACCCCTGTTCTGGGTCTCGTTCGTGCTGCGCCAGGTGCTCAGCTGGCGGCGGGCCACCGGAGAGCGGCGGGCTCAGCTCAAGTGGCTGCTGGCCGGCAGCGCCGCCGCCGTCGTCGGCTTGGCCGGGACGGTCCTGTTCTCCTCCGGCAGCGGGCTGCTGGTCGCCGTGGACAACGTATGCCTGGCCTTCGGGCTGTTCAGCGTGCCGGTCTGCATCGTCTTCGCGATCCTGAAGTACCGGCTGTACGACATCGACCGGCTGATCAGCCGGACTGTGTCCTACACGCTGGTCACCGGCCTGCTGATCGGCGTCTACGCGGGTTTGGTTCTGCTGGCCACCGAGGTGCTCCGGCTGAAGTCGCCCGTGGCGGTCGCCGCCGCCACGCTGGTCGTGGCCGCGCTGTTCAACCCGGTCCGCCGACGAGTCCAGCGGATGGTCGACCACCGGTTCAACCGGGCCCGCTACGACGCCGACCGGACCGTGGCCGCCTTCGCGGCCCGGCTGCAGGACGCGACCGACCTGGGCACGATCCGCGACGACCTGGCCGGTGCCGTGCACCGCGCGCTGGAACCCACCCACGTCACCCTGTGGCTGAGCCCGGGTGCCGAGCGGGCGGCTAGACCTGGCTGAGGTCGTTACTGCAGGCCCGCAGCAGGAAGGCCGCCGCGCGCTCAAAGGTCTCCCCGACCGGCCTGACCGCCAGCTGGGCCTGGTACTCCCGGTACCGCGTCATCTCCCACTCCTGCCCGCGGGCCGGCAGGGCAGCCAGCACCGGTTCGGGCAGGGATCGCCAGGTCCAGGCCGCGATCGGGCCCGCGCCAGGATGATCCGGGCTGCACTGCGGCTGGATGAAGTCGGAGGTATCCAGGTGGTAGCCCATCCAGTTGCGCACGAACCGCAATCCGCCGAACGTCTCCTCGATGACCCGCCGTTCGGCCGCGGCGTAGCCGTCCAGGACCGCGTCGTAGGCGTCCGGCTGGTAGCGCACCAGCGTGGCGTCGACCAGGGTGACCCACCACACCGCCTCGCTGATCGCGGCGAAGCCGTGCGGATGGTCCGCGGTCCGGGCGTGCAGCAGCCGGTCGATGGTCTCCCGCATGGCGGTGATGGTCCAGCCGAGCGGCCCCGCCTCGGCCGGGGGATCGCCGACGTGCTGGCGGTTCCAGGCCACCCGGCAGCGCGCTGAGCAGAAGCGGGCATGCTCACGTCGCGGCGCGAACAACGTGCCGCACTGCTCACACTTGCGTGTCTCTGCCATTAACCCTGTCATCACCCTTCCCCGACTTATGTTACGCGTAACAGCGGCTCTTCCCAGGATTCATCGCGATAAGCCAGGTACTGTCGTGGCGTGACCCCCCGACCGCCTTTGCCGCCGTTCACCGAACAGACCGCCCGGCAGAAGGTCCAGGCCGCCGAGGACGCCTGGAACACCCGCGACCCGGAGCGCGTCGCGGGCGCCTACAGCGAGGACTCGGTCTCGGCGGAACCGGGACGAATTCGTCACCGGCCGGGCCGAGATCACCGAGTTCCTGCGCCGCAAGTGGGTCCGCGAACTGGACTATGCCCTGCGCAAGGACCTGTGGTCGTTCGAGGGCAACCGGATCGCGGTGCGGTTCCAGTACGAGTGCCGCAACGCGTCCGGCCAGTGGTTCCGCAGCTACGGCAACGAGCTGTGGGAGTTCGACTTGGACGGCTACATGATGCGCCGCGAAGCCAGCATCAACGACGTGCCCATCGCCGAGGCCGACCGGAGGATCTTCGGCCCGCGCCCGGAGGCCGAGCGCGGACAGTCGTTCCCGCTGCGCTGATCACCGGGCCGCGGTCCGGCAGGTCACCGCGCTGACCGGGCCGCGGACGGCGGCCAGGTCACGGTGGTGATGATCAGCCCGTCGCGGGCCAGCCACCGGCCGGTCAGGCCGGATCCGGCCACCTGGGCCTGGAACGTGCCCGCCATTCCCGGGAACACGGTCAGCTCGTCAGGCCCAGGCCAGTGCCCGGTCAGCGGGAACCACAGCTTGCCCACCGCCTCCCTGGCGCTGAACAGCAGCCGGTCCCAGCGGATCGCGGGAGCCGATGCCGCCTGCCGGGCCAGCCAGGCCCGCTCGGCCGGGCCGGCTACCGACTCGATCAGCCCGGCGGGCAGCGCGGCGTCCGGTTCGGCGTCGATGCCCAGCGCGGCCAGGTCCGTGATGCGCGCCGCGGCGCAGGCCCGGTAGCCCGGGCAGTGCGTGATGCTCCCGGTCACCCCGTCCGGCCAGCAGGGCTCGCCTGCCCGGCCCGCCGGAACCGGCGTCGCGGGCAGGCCGAGCGCGGCCAGCGCGGCCCGGGCGCACATCCGCCCGGCGGTGAACTCGGCCCGGCGGTGCGGCCCGGCGGTGCGGACCACCGCCTCCTCCGCAGGGAAGAGCCCGGACCCGGGCCGGGACTGCGGCCCGAGGGATTCCGCGGCCGCTGCCACGGGCGGCAGAAGATCGGCGATCACTACTGGGGCCGCAGCGCCATCCAGACCGCGTGCGCCTCCGTGCTGCCCGGGTTGCACCAGGTGTGCGGCTGGTCGCCGCGGAAGTGCAGCGTGCTTCCGGCGTCCACCTCAAATAGCTGCCCGGTCACGGTGAACTCCAGCACGCCCTCGGTGACGTGGACGAGTTCCTCGCCGGGGTGCTGCATGGGCTTGCGCCCGCTGGTCGCGCCGGGCGCTACGGTGGCCCGCGCCCCGGCCAGCAGGAACCGGGCGTACGGTCCGGAGATGCTGTTCAGGGCGATGCCCTTGTGCGAGGTAAATACCGGCCGGTCCTCGTCAGGCGGAGTGAGTATGGCCACGTCGTCGCGGCCGACATCCTCTTCGACGAAGTAGGAGACCGGCCGGCCCAGCGCCCCGGCGATCTTGAGCAGCGTGGTGATGGTGGGCACCATGCCGCCCTGTTCGATCTTGTGGATCGCGGCCGCGGACACGTCCGAGCGTTCGCCCAGCTGCTGCAGGGACAGGCCCATCCGCTTGCGCAGGCTGAACACCTTCAGGCCGATGGACCCGACGATGCGCTCCAGGTCCCCGGCGGCTCCGTCCGAGCGTGTCTTAGGCTGCACGTCCAGGCAGGGTGGACCCTCAGTGCGCGGCACTTGGTTCATGCGATGTCCGCCCGGGAGAACAGTGATGATGTCTTGACGTTCAGCATAGCCCCGGCCAGTATAGTGTACGACTCATACCGGATACTAAACGTCCCGTCCCTGCTCTGGGAAGAGTGAACATGGCCCAGCGGATCGTGGTGATCGGCGGCGGCGCCGCAGGCATCGGTGCGGCCGGGGCGGCCAAGGCCGTCGACCCGGTGGCCGACGTCCGCGTCTACACCGAGTTCGAGGACGTCGGATACAGCCCGTGCGGCATTCCCTATGTCCACGGCAAGGAGATTCCGGACTTCGAGCGGCTTTTCCTGGCCACCAAGGACGCGTACGCCAACAACGGCATCGACATCCACTACGAGACCCGGGTCACCGGGTTCGACACCGCCCGCAAGGTCGTGTCGGTGGAGGGTGAGGGCGAGGTCGGCTACGACAAGCTGATCGTGGCCACCGGCTTCAACTACGCCGATCCCGGAGTGCCCGGAACCGACCTCGGCAACCTGTACTACGTGAAGAACATCCGCCAGGCCATGGAGTGGGACAAGGTACTGGACGGGGTCAAGACCGCCGTCGTGGTCGAGGCGTCTCCGCTGGGCCTGGAGATGGTCACCGCGCTGTGTCATCGGGGCATCAAGACCCACCTGATCGATCCGGGCGCGTGGGCGCTGTCGGTGGCCACCGACCCGGACATCGCCGGTCCGGTGCAGGACTCCTGGCGGGAGAAGGGCGCGGAGCTGCACTTCGGCACCACGCTGACCGGCTTCCTCGGCGACGGCTCGATCCGGGCCGTGGCTACCTCGGACGGGGAGATCGCCTGCGACCTGGCTGTGGTCTGCACCAAGAAGCAGGCCAACACCACCGTGGCCCGGGCGGCCGGGCTCAAGACCGGGTCCGCGGACGGGCTCATCGTGGACGAGCGGATGCACACCTCGGCCCCCGACGTCTGGGCGGCCGGCGACTGCATCGAGGTGCCGCACAGCGTCACCGACATCCCGGTCCAGGGCCTGTCCGGCAGCCACGCCTACGCGCAGGGAAAGGTCGCGGGGACCAACGCGGCCGGCGGCCAGCGCGCCTACCAGCCGGTCAGCGTGCCGTGGGGGATGGTGGCCGGGGACTGGATGATCGGCGGCGTCTCCTTCAGCGAGACGCTCGCCACCGCGCTGGGCATTCCGCACGTGGTCGGCGTGGCCGAGGGCATCTCGCGGGCCCGCTACTACCCGGGCGTGGAGAAGGTCAGGGTCAAGCTGCTGGCCGACCCGAAGACGCTGCGCCTCATCGGTGCGCAGATGGTCGGGCGCGAGGGAATCAAGGAACGCGCCGACTTCCTGGCCATGGCGGTCCGTACCGGGATCACCATCAACGACCTGGCCACCATGGAGAATGTCTACTCGCCCCCGATCGGGGCGCTGAACGAGCCGATCTCGGTGGCCGCGCAGAACCTGCTCGCCGGGCTGAGGTCCTGAGATGTCGTTCTCCCGGTGGCTGCGCGCGACGTCGGAGCACTATCTGATGATCGCGGCGCAGGAGAAGATCGCCGCCAAGTACGGGGTCACGCCGCCGCGTCCGCCCCGCGGGCGGGACTTCTTCTGGCTGCGGATCTACGTGCCCGCCTACCGGGCGGTGCCGTGGCCGGTCCGTTCGGCGATCATGCACCGGCTGCCTGGCAGTCATCACCAGACCTGGACGAGAACCCAGCGTCCGTAGCAAGTAGCCGAATACCAGGGAGGTTCCATGCCGATCACCATCGAGTCGCCGCGTGGCGAGGCCGGCGTCGATTCGCTGTACGACACCCAAGAAAAGGTCTTCGAGGACATCAGGGCCAACCCGGGGGAGAAGGCGTTCATCTTCATCCACTCCGTCCCCTTCGAGGGGTCGGTGTCCCTGGTCAACCTGCTGACCTCCACTCGGCTGGTCCGCAAGGGCTTCGACGTGTCGATCATCTTGTACGGCCCGGCCGTGCTGCTGGCCTCCCGGCACCGCGGCTACCCGACCATCGGCACCGAGGGCTTCCCGGGCAACCTGGCCGTGAACCGCCAGATCGAGACCCTGCTCAAGGAGGGCGCCTCGGTCTACGCCTGCCGCTTCGCGATGGGCGCCCTGTACGGCTTCCGCGAGGAGGACCTCATCGACGGGGTCAAGGCGTTCAACCCGCTGGACGTCTTGGACTCCGCGCTCACCGCGTGGCGGGCCGGGGCCTTCCAGCTCAACACCTGGACCGTCTGAGGCTCATCCGTCGGGTGCCGTCCGATCACCGCGACCGGACGGCACCCTGGGCTGCGCGGGGGTAGGGCACGTGGATAGCCGACCACACACCAATTCGGTGGTCGCCCGGTGGGAGGGCGGCTGGCGGTGCCGGGTCGCGGCTGGCGGCTTCGACCTGGTCGTCGACGAGCGGGAGAGCTCGGGCGGCACCAATACCGGGCCCATGCCGACCGAGTACCTGCTGGCCGCCATGGCCTCGTGCTACACCCTCGCGCTGGCCTGGGCGGCCGGGAAGCGGGGGATAGACCTGCCCGGCCTGGTCGTCACCGCCACGGGCACCTACGACGGCCCGCGGTTCAGCCGCCTGCAGCTGAGCGTCGAATCCGACGCGGCGCCCGACGTGGTCCAAGCCCTGGTGGAACCCGCCCTGCGGGTCTGCTACGTATCTAACACCCTGGCCGCGGCCCCGCCGATCGAAGTCACCGTGGTCGCCTAGCCAGGGATCAGCCAGGGATCAGTCGGTACCGGCCTCCATGGCGGCGTGATCGAGGAGTTCGTCGCCGGCCACCTTCCCGCGGGAGGCGATCGCCCCGGCTCCGCCCTCGGGCATCGCGCCGATCAGCCCGGTCGGGCCGGCCTGCCCGGCTCGGCCCAG
Source organism: uncultured Actinomycetes bacterium (assembly GCA_963787645.1). Lineage (GTDB taxonomy): Bacteria > Actinomycetota > Actinomycetes > Streptosporangiales > Streptosporangiaceae > Palsa-504. Next base: position 94,552 of record CAWBDS010000012.1, read on the forward strand.
CGCCGGATGCGTCCCGAACATGCCCAGCCCGGCGTACTGCTCCAGCTTGGCCCGGGAGTCGGCGATGTCCAGGTTGCGCATGGTCAGCTGGCCGATGCGGTCGGTCGGGCCGAACGCGGAGTCCTCGATGCGTTCCATGGACAGCTTGTCGGGGTGGTAGCTGAAGGCCGGCCCGGACGTGTCCAGGATCGAGTAGTCCTCGCCGCGCCGCAGCCGCAGCGTCACCTCGCCGGTGATGGCCATGCCCACCCAGCGCTGCAGCGACTCGCGCAGCATCAGCGCCTGCGGGTCCAGCCACCGGCCCTCGTACAGCAGCCGGCCCAGCCGGCGGCCCTCGTTGTGGTAGTTGGCCAGCGTGTCCTCGTTGTGGATCGCGTTGACCAGCCGCTCGTACGCCGCGTGCAGCAGGGCCATGCCGGGGGCCTCGTAGATGCCCCGGCTCTTGGCCTCGATGACCCGGTTCTCGATCTGGTCGGACATGCCCAGCCCGTGCCGGCCGCCGATCGCGTTGGCCTCCAGCACCAGGTCGACGGCCGAGGCGAACTCCTTGCCGTTGATGGTCACCGGCCGTCCCTGCTCGAAGCCGACCGTCACGTCCTCGGCGGCGATCTCCACCGTCGGGTCCCACGATGGCACGCCCATGATCGGCTTGACGATCTCGATGCCGACCTCGAGGTGCTCCAGCGCCTTGGCCTCGTGCGTCGCGCCCCAGATGTTCGCGTCGGTGGAGTAGGCCTTCTCCGTGCTATCGCGGTAGGGCAGGCCGTGGGCGACCAGCCACTCGGACATCTCCTTGCGCCCGCCCAGCTCGCTGACGAAGCTGGCGTCCAGCCACGGCTTGTAGACCCGCAACAAGGGGTTGGCCAGCAGGCCGTAGCGGTAGAACCGCTCGATGTCGTTGCCCTTGAAGGTGGAGCCATCGCCCCAGATCTGCACGTCGTCCTCGAGCATGGCGCGGACCAGCAAGGTGCCCGCCACGGCCCGGCCGAGCGGCGTGGTGTTGAAGTAGGCTCGCCCACCGGACCGGATATGGAACGCCCCGCAGGTCAGGGCGGCCAGCCCCTCCTCGACCAGGGCCGCCCGGCAGTCGACCAGCCGGGCGGTCTCCGCGCCGTACGCGGTGGCGCGCCCCGGCACCGACGCGATGTCGGGCTCGTCGTACTGGCCGAGATCGGCGGTGTAGGTGCACGGCACGGCACCCTTGGCCCGCATCCACGCGACCGCCACCGAGGTGTCGAGCCCACCGGAGAAGGCGATACCGACACGTTCCCCAGCCGGCAGACAGGTGAGTACCTTGGACATGCTGAAATTATATGCACATCAATGCATGGTCATGCAACGCAGGGGCCGGCCAAACCGGTTCACCGTCCGGAAATCGGATTGCCAGCCGGCCGCCCCCGACCGACAATGACAGAGATGAGACCCTTCGCTTTAGCCTGAGCCCCGGGCGTCCCCGCCCAGGCCGTAGGCGTTCTCCGCCAGCGGCTTAGCCGCCGCGTGTCGTGGCCTCGCCGAGCCGACCGGGACCCCGCCCCGGCGCGTGCCCCACCTACGGCGCGGGGCCATCCGGCCCCAGCGCAGCTTCATGGTTACGCCTCGGTCAGGCGGCGGTCCAGATCGGCGAGCGCTTCGGTGAAGCAGGCCAGCGGCGCCTCCGCTACCCCCGCGCCGACCTGGCCGGTCCCGTCGGTGCGGTGCAGGATCCCGGTGGTCACCGCGGGGGTGGTGCCGAGCTCGACCACCTTGCGGACGTCCACCCCGAGCGGGGTGCCCGCGTTGTCCAGCACCGGGATCTTGAACCGGCTCGACCGCCCCGCGCACACCGCGGCGAGCCGGTCGGTGAGCTCGGCCGCGGCGCCCATCTGGCCGCCCAGCAGCTGGGCCACCGCGGGCGACCCGGCCGCCGCCGCCGCGCCCAGTCCGCACAGCTCCAGCACCGCGCTGTCGCCGATGTCCCGGGCACTGGTCTGCGGCCCCTGGCCGGGGTAGTACAGCGCGTGGCCGACTTCGGGTGCCTCGGTCACGAACCACCGGTCCGAGCCGCTCAGCCGGATCCCGAACGTGGTCCCGTTGCGCGCCATCGCGGTCACGATCGACGCGCCCGGTACCGCAGCGGCCCACTCGGTCAGCGACCGGGCCGCGCCCATGGCCAGGGTCAGGAAGAACAAGTGGTTACCCGCCAGGTACCGCGCGAACGCGGTGCCGTCCAGCCCGCCGAGTTCGGTCAGGTGCGGCAGCCACTCCCGGATCAGCAGGTTCGTGGCGGCTTGGGTGCGGACGTGGATGTCGTCTCCCATGACCAGCGCCTGCGCGGCCAGCGCCAGTATGTCGAGCGGTCCGGTGCGGGCCAGGATCCGGCCGATCACCGGCGCGGCCACCTCGCGCAGGAACACCAGCCGCGCCACGGCCGCCTCGCTGTCGCAGCCGAACCAGGCCACCTCGCCCGGTCCCTGGGAGACTGGCGCGTAGGCGGTCGTCCCGCCCGCTTCGGTGGTCACCACGTACAGCGGAGCGCTCGCGCCGAGCGCGGTCGCCATCGGCACCACCACCCGGTGCGCGTTGGCCGGGCTGAGCCCGATCTCGCCCCGGCCGAGCCGGGCGTCGGCGTCGGACGGATCGGCAGCCCAGCCTTCGGCCACCGCCGCGGCCCGCATCGAGCGGCGCAGCGGATCGGGCGCGTCGGCGTAGCCGATGGCCGGCCCGCAGTGCACCAGGGTCCGCTCCGGCAGACCCATCAACGCCCGCGCGACCGTGGTGACGCCGGTCAGCATCGGGATGCCCTGATCCAGCCGCCGCAGCACCTCCGCGTTGGCCGAATCCACCCGCGAAGCGTGGATCCCGTACAGCCGGCCCAGGGCGGCCACCAGAGCAGGCTGGCCGCCGGCCGGCACCCGCCAGTCCACCGATACCACCGGCGCGCCCTGCTCCCGGATCGCCTCGCCGAACAGCGGCAATCCCACGTTGACCACGCCGACCCGGGTCGGCAGCGACAGCGGTTCGGTCATCTCAGCTCCGCTCAATACCGGCCCAGCGCCGGGCCGCGGCCAGCAACGCGTCCTGCGCCGTCTGATAGGTCTCCCGCCAGCGCCGGGCCTCGCCGGCCAGCTCGCCGGCCGCCCGGGCAACCTCCGACGCCATCCTGGTCACCTCGTCCGGGGCCGCGCCGCCCAGCGTGGTCCGGCTGACCACGATCTGCCACGGGTCCAGCGCCGGGGACAGGTCGTGCCCGGTCAGCCCGAGGGACCGCCCGATCACCGAGACCGCCGACGCGTCCAGCAGGGCGCCGTCGATGTCGCTGCCGCGCAGCCCCGCGCCGCTGGCTTGCCGGACCGCGTGGCCGACCACCCGGTACGCGCTGCGGTAGTCGATCCCGCAGGTCTGCATCACGTACTCGGCCAGATCGGTGGCCTGCGAAAACCCCGACTCCAGGGCGGCGCGCATGCGGTCCGCGTTGACCTCCAGGGTGCGGACCACCCCGGCCGACAGACGCGTGGTGCGCAGCGCGAGGTCCAGCGCGCGCGGCACTTCGCCGTAGGCGAAGATCAGGTTGTCGCTGCGGGCCAACGGGGTCTTGGCCACCGCCAGCAGGCCGGCCAGCCGGCCGGTCAGGGTGCCGGCCGCGCCCCGGATGATGGACAGCGCGTACGGGTTGCGCTTTTGCGGCATGAGTACGCTGGCCCGGCTGTAGCCGTCAGCCAAGGTCACGTAGTCGAACTCCTGACTGGCCCAGATCTCCAGGTCCTCGGCCAGCTTGGACTGGGTCAGGACCAGGCCCGCGGCCGCGCTGACCATGTCGAACAGCCCGTCGACCTGCCACATCGCGTCGCGGGTGTGCTCGGCCACGGTCCGGAAGCCCAGCAGGGCCGCGACGTGCCGGCGGTCCGCGCGCAGCCGGGTGCCGTTCACGCAGCCCGCACCGCCCGGGCTGGCGTCGGTCCAGGCCAGCGCCTCGCTCAGCCGGCGGCCGCCGCGCAGCACCGGGAACGCGAAGGACAGAAGATAATGGCCGAACGTCGACGGCTGTGCGTGCTGCAGGTAGGTCTGATCGGCCATGAGCGTGCGTGCGTGCGCTCGGGCCTGGTCCGCGATCACGTCGGCCAGCGCCGCCGCGGCCTCGATGAGGTCGCACAAGTCCGAACGCAGACGCAGCCGGAACGCGACCCGGACCGCTTCGCGCCGCGGGCGGCCCGCGTGCAGCCAGCCCGCCACGTCGCCCACCCGGGACACGAAGTACCGTTCCCGCGAGTTGTACGGCTCGCCGTTGGCCGGGTCGTAGGGGAACTCGTCGGCCGGTATCTCGATCACCTCGAGCAGCAGCGCCAGCAGGCTCCGGACCGCCTCGGGCGGGATGACCGAGGCGGAGGCCAGGTCGAGCAGGTGGGCCAGGTCGGCCAGGTTCATGCCGTGATGCAGGATCGGAGCGTCCGCGTTCTCCAGGGCGAACCCGGCGTCGATCAACTCCGCGGCCGGCGGCCCCACCGGCGGCCCGGCCGGACCGGACCGCGCCGAACCGGGCCGGGACGCACTAGTCACCGGCCCGCCTCCGCGGCCACGTCCAGCTGCCCCCCGGTATGCCAGAACACCACGGTCTGGCCCGCCGCGTACCGGCTCACCAGGGCCATGGCTTTGGCGGTGTAGACCTGATCCAGCATCAGCCCCTCCGTCCGCATCGCCTGCTCGGCCGCGGCCGTGCCGTCGGTCGAGGCCAGCCCGTGGCCCGGGCCGCGCGCATCGGTCACCACGACGTCATCCAGCCCCACGGAATCCCCCGGCGACAGCAGGCCCAGGCATTCCAAGGCCAACGAAAACACCCGCCCGGCCGTCTCCTCGGGTGGCCGGCTGACCGAAGCGCCCACCAGCCGCCCCGGCCGGCCCGTCAGTACGTGGCCCGCCACCAGGCCGGCCAGCGTGCCGCCGGACCCGACCGCCACCACCACCAGCGCGGACTCAACACCGCAGGCCAGAAGCTGCTCGTGCAGCTCCACGGCGGCCAGCGCGTACCCGATCGCGCCCAGTCCGGTGGCCCCGCCCCGCGGGATCACGTACGGTCGCCCCCCAGCGGCGGCCACCGCCGCCGCGGCCGCGGGCAGTCCGGCGTCCACGCTGTCCCGTTCGGCCACGCCGGTCCAGCGCACTTCGGCACCCCAGGACCGGGCCAGGGCCACGGCCAGCGGCAAAGACGCTCCCGGCCGCCCGGCCAGCACCAGCTCGCACCGCAGCCCGGCCCGCCGCGCCGCCGCGGCCGTGGCGGCGCAGAAGTTCGAGCCCGGCGCGCCCCCGGTGACTAGCGTGTCGGCCCCCTCGGCCAGCGCGGCCGCGACCAGGAACTCCAGCGGCCGCGCCTTATTACCGGCGAACACGAACCCGGTCAGGTCGTCCCGCTTGACGAACAGCTGCCCGGCACCCACCGCCGCGGCCAGCCGCGGCGCCGGGACCAGCGGCGTCGGCAGTGCTGCTAGCCGCTGCCGCGGCAGGGCCGCCAGCCGCACCCGCGGCAGTGCTGCTAGCCGCGGCGGAGCCGCCAGCCGCACCCGCGCGGCCATCTCCGCCCCGGTCGCGGGCCCGCGCAACCCCCGGCTCACGGCCACACCTCCGGCTCGGCCGCCCGCGCGGCCCGGGCCCGCTCCACCACCAGGTCAACCATGGCCTGGCACGAGCCGGTATCCGGCGCCGCGGTCAGCTCCTGCGCCTCCTCCGGGCCGAACAGCCCCGCCCCCACCAGCACCTGCGCGGCGGACACCCCCGGAGCGGCATCGCGGAACGCCGATTGCAACAGCTCCTGCGCCCGCCGCGCGCCCAGCCGCGGCGCCAGCAAGGCCAGCGCCCGCTCGCTGACCGGCCACCCGCCGTACCGGGCCAAGTTCCCGCGCATCGCCGCCGCGTCCACGGTCAGCCCCTTCACCAAATCAAGAGCCAGCCGCAGCGCCGCGCACGTCAGCAGGCACGCCTCCGGCAGCGCTACCCATTCGGCCTTCCAGCCCCGCCCGTCCCGCTCGTGCTGCTGGGCCAGCCCTTCGGTCAGCACCGCCGCGTTGGCCCGGACCAGCCGGGCCAGGGTGTCCAGGTGCTCGCTGGCCTCGGGGTTGCGCTTGTGCGGCATGGTGATGCTGCCCACCGTCCCGGCCGCCGCGGCCTCGGCCAGCTCGCCGAGCTCCGGCCGCTGCAGCTCGTACACCTCGCCGCCGATCCGGGCCAGGGTTCCGCAAATCCAAGACAGCAGCGATGCGAACTCGGCCAAACGGTCACGAGAAGTCAGCCACGAGATCCCCGGATCGCCCAGCCCGAGCGAAGCGCAGAAACAAGACCGCACCGCAAAACCAGCAGACCCGTAGAACACCAGGCTGCCCACGCCCCCGCCGAGCTGCCCGACCAGCCACCGCGGCGCGCCCTCCCGGAGCCGGTCCAGATGGCGCCGCACCTCGTCGGCCCACGACGCCGCCTTCCAGCCGAACGTCACCGGGCTCCCCGGCTGCCCGTGCGTGCGGCCCGCCATCACCGTCGAGCGATGCAAAACTGCCAGCGAAAGCAGATGTGACTCAACCAGCCGCAGGTCCCGCCATATGATGCCGCCGATGCGCCGCAGCGCCACCGCCGTCGCGGTGTCGGTGATGTCCTGCACGGTGGCCCCGACGTACACGTACTGCCGGGCTTCCTCCGGCACCACCTGCTGCAGGGCCCGGATCAGCCCGAGCATCGAGTGGGAGGTCAGCCGCGTCTGCGCGGCCGCGTACTCCAGATCGATAGCCTCGGGCCGCTCGCAGGCCGCCGCGATCAGCCGCGCCGCCGACGCCGGGACCACCCCCGCCGAAGCCTGCGCCTCGGCCAGGGCCGCGATGACCGACAACCACCCCGCCAGCCGCCCCTGCTCGCCCAGCACGTCCCGGGCCTCCGCAGAACCCCACAGGTGCTGGTACAGCGCCGAATCACCCAGCCGCGTGGTCATCGCAGGACCGGCTGAACGGCGGAAACGGCCAGCTCCAGCCCTTCCCGGATCTGCGCCAGGCTGGCCCCCCACGGCACCACCACCAGGCCCGGTTCGGCCACCACCCGGTCCTCCAGCAGGCAGCACTTGGTGATCAACGGCCCGTCGAAATCCGCGGCCAGCCGGCGCGGACACATGTCCACCATCGGCACCGCATCGCCGTAGAACCAGTCGTGGATCGACTTGGACCGGGCGCACCCGACCAGCGTCCACGGCACCCGCGACGGAACCTCGTCCAGGTAGGACACCGCGTCCGCCGACCCAACCGCACCGGCCCGGCACGGGAACAGGTAATGCGAAGGCCGGCCGGGAAGCGGCCAGCTCGGACAGGTCCACCAGGTGCGGCACGAGCTCGACCGGCGGCAGGTCCTCGGCCAGGTCGAGCACCCGGCTGAGCTGGTCGGCCAGCTTGGGCGGCCACGGCGGCACCACCTCGACCACCCCGATCCGGATCGGCGCCGGCTCCAGGATGAAGCTCACGTGCCCGTACCGCCCGCGCACCACCACACACCGAGCACCAGCCGCCAAAGAAGCAGCCACCCGGGCCAGCTGCGTCGGTATCCCGGTATCGGTCTCCGGAGAGTCCACGAACGCCGTCTGCGACGGCCCGGCCAGCAACGACATCGCCGTGACCGGCGAGAACAACGGTGCCTCCGACTCCTTGCTCACCTCCACCACCGCGCAGGCCCCGCCGGACCAGGCCCGGCCGGACCGGGCCACGATGTACCTGGTCCGCCGGTAGACCTCCCGGCCCACGAAAAACGAACGCAGGCTCGGCTCGTCGAGTGCCACCGGTACGTCAGCGACGCTGACGTTGCGGTACTGCGAGGGAACCAGGTTCAACGTAACGTCCGCTGCGCGGGCAGCGAGCCGGGCGACCACGCCCCGTAGGTGTCGGCCCGCAGCGACAGCCGCAGCGTCTCCAGTCCCAGCGCGTCGGCCGGGGACACGTTGGCCAGGTTCACGTCGGGACCGAACCGGCGGACGAACCACGCCTGCTGCTGCTCCCGCGGCGCCTCGAAGACCAGGAAGTCCGGGCCGGTCACCGAGACCAGGGCGGACACCACGTCCTCGCGCACTGCCCCGGACGGCTCGTAGATCCCGGCCGTGCCGCTGGCCCGGCCCTCGGCCAGCACCCAGGTGGCGCCCGCCGCCAGATCGGCAGCCAGCCCCTGGGCCCACTGCGCCGGGGTCAGCCGAACGCCCGGGTCCTTCGGCCCCACCTCAGCCAGCACGATGAAGTGCCGCGCCGCCTCGGCGATCAGCTCGGCCTTCGCGGCCGGCTCCATGGGCACCGTGCCCGCCGACACCTCGACGCACGGGAACCCGGCCGAACGCGCCCAGTCCAGGAACTCCGCGGCCCGGCCCTGCGCCCAGGCGATCTCCAGCAGCGTGCCGCCGGGTGAGGCCAGCACGCTGTGCCTGGCCAGCAGCTCGAGCTTGCCGGGCAGGGTGGGGTCCAGGTAGGAAATACCCCAGCCCAGCTTCCACACGTCGATGTAAGCGCCGCTCATGGCCAGCAGGTCCGCCGACTGCCCCAGCGGGGTGCCGCGGTCCAGGACGTGGGTGATGCCGGTGCCGCGTGGCTTGGTCACCCGGGCCGGCAGATCGAGGAAGTCGGGACCCGGCATGAACGCTATGATAGATATTTCTCCACTTTAGTGCAAGGACGGATCCGACATGCCCGCCGACCTGCCAGCGTTGATCGACCGGGTGCGCAACCATCCGGGGGTGGCCGCCAAAGCCGAGATCGGGCTGGTCAGGGAGGTCTTCGGGGACACCGACTGGGTGGCGGGGCCGGGTGATGACGGCGCGGTCGTGCCCGCCGCCGGCACGTCCATGGTGGTGGGCGGCGAGGCCATCCTGCCCTCGTTCGTCGCGGCCGATCCGCACGGCGCCGGCATCGCCGCGGTGACCACCAACCTCAACGACCTGGCCGCGATGGGCGCCTGGCCGCTGGCCCTGGTGGACACGGTGACCGGCCCGCGCCCGGTCATCAAGCAGGTCCTGGAAGGCATGCGCTGGGCGGCCCGGCTCTACGACGTGCCCGTGGTCGGCGGCCACCTGACCGTCACCGCCGGACCGCCCGGGCTGTCCGCCTTCGGCCTGGGCCGGTCCGACCACCCGCTGTCCGCCCGCGCCGCCGAACCCGGCCAGTCCCTGGTCGTCGCCGCGTGCACCGACGGCAAGATGCGCGATGACTTCCCGTTCTTCCCGTCGTTCGACGAGCGCGGCGAGCAGCTGGCCGGCGACGTCCGGCTGCTGGCCGAGGGCGCCGCCCGCGGCTGGATCGAAGCGGCCAAGGACGTCAGCATGGCCAGCCTGGTCGGCTCCCTGGCCATGCTGCTGGAATGCAACCGCCTCGGCGTGCGGGTCGACCTGGACGCGCTGCCGGTCCCGGCCGGGGTGAGCCTGGACCGGTGGGTGTGCTGCTTCCCGTGCTTCGCGTTCCTGCTGTGCGTCCCGGCCGGGCAGGAGGACCGGTGCCTGCGCGCCTTCGCCGGCCGCGACCTGGCCGCCGCGGTGGTCGGCACCCTGGACCGCACCGGCCTGCTGCGCCTGCGCCTGGCCGGCCAGGAAGGGACCGCGTTCGACCTCAGGTCCGAATCGGTGACCCACCTGCATTTATGCCGAACGGGCCGTGCTGCACGCGGCCTCAGAACGTGATCAGCATCCGCTGATGCGGGATACCGGCGTACGTCACCAGCGCGCCGGTCGGATGCCAGCCCAGCCACTCGAAGAACCGCACGTTGGCGGGCTGGATGTAGGCCTCCATCTCCCGCCCGCCGCGCGCCGCGGCGGTGGCCACGGCGAACCGGACTAGCGGCGCGCCCAGGCCGTGGTGGCGGTGGCCGTCCAGCACGGCCAGCCGGTCGCCCTTCCACCGGCCGGGCACGCCTGATACCGGATAGAGCCGCACGGTACCGACGGCCGTTCCGTCAAAAAGTCCTAGGACGTGCACCGTCGCCGGGTCGTCGTCGTGGACGTCCCGGTCACCGGTGTTCGCGAACAGGTTCTGTTCCACCACGAAGACCTGGTGCCGGATCCGGAAGTGGACCGCCAGTTCCTCGGCGCCCGATGCGGCCTGGCAGGCCTGCCGGCGGCTAGCGGTTGGTGAGGATCGGGAGGTGGATCCGGCCATCATCATCCGCGGGGGTCTCGAGCAGGCTCATCGCCGAACACGCCTGGCACCTGGCGCACCCGGCGGCCACGCCGCGGGCCCCGATCCCGCGCGCGCTCAGGTAGGGCACCACGCGGCGGTAGATCGTCTCGCAGTATTCCGGCGACGGGGCCGGCAGGTGCTCCATCAGGCTGCCCACGGTGGGGCGCAGCGGCACCACGAACGGGTAGACCCCCAGGTCGATGGCCCGCTGGCAGCCGGCCACGGTCAGCTCCGGGTCCTCGCCCATACCGAGGATCACGTAGGTGGACACCTGGCCCTCGCCGAACGCGGTCACCGCCCGCTCCCAGGCCCGGAAGTACCCGTCGATCCCGGTCCGGGCCTTGGCCGGCGCGATCCGGGCCAGCACCGCCGGATCAAAGCTCTCCACGTGGATGCCGACCGAGCTGATCCCCATGTCCCGCACCTGGTCGATGACGTCCAGGTCGCGCGGCGGCTCGAACTGCACCTCGACCGGCAGGCCCGCGGCCTCGTGGACGGCCTGGCCGCAGCGCGCCACGTACAGCGCGCCCTTGTCCGGCGTGGCGGTGGTGCCGGTGGTCAGCGTGGCGTCGACCGCGCCGTCGAGTTCCTTGGCCGCGACCGCCACCTCGGCCAGCATCTGCGGGGTCTTCTTGGCGATCGTCCGGCCGTTGGCCAGCGTGACCCCGATCCCGCAGAACGTGCACTGGTCGGCGTTGCCCCAGTAGGCGCAGGTCTGGATGACCGTGCTGGCCAGGGAGTCCAGGTGCAGCAGGGCGATCTGCCAGTACGGCACGCCGTCCGCGGTGGCCAGGTCGTAGAAGCGGGGCCGCTGGAACGGCTCGGCCGAGGCGAGCCGCTCGCCGTCCCGGTACACACCCCAGCCGTCGTCCTCGGCGCGCAGCACGTAGGGCGAGGCGGAGACGTAGTCCGCGCTGGTCGGCACGGTGGCGGCGAAGCCGTCGATCCACAGCATGCCCGCGTCCGCGGGCCCGGCCCCGCCCTGGCGGGATTCCAGCGGCACCTCGACCCGCAGGCCGTGGCCCTGGAGTTCGGTAATGAGGTGGGCGAGCCCGGCGGGCCTGCCATCAGCCATCGTTCCCTCCCTCGTGGCCCATCTTCGGCCGCCGCTTCTTGTTTGATGCGATACGAACGTTCACCATCCTTGATAAACCTTGCGGTCACGTCAAGGCAAGGTCCTGCTCCACTTTGCGCCACCCCAACCGCCCAACTGCCCAACCGCCCGCCCTCCCCGCCGCCTCCCCGCCCGCGGCGGTCACACCTCACCTGCTTCACTGCCCCCCATGACCCACCTGACCCGCTCCTGGTGAGCCGCCCGACGACGTCGTTGCCACAACGACGCGCACCCAACGACATGGGTGCCGCAACGACGCTGCTGAGGCCAGACCACCGGCTGGCTCCTGCCGAGAGAAACACGCCCATGGGGCCCCGGTCTACCGCGGAACTGGGACTGGTGGGGTTGGTAGGTCAGGAGGTGGGCTGGTCAGCGCCAGGGTCGGTGTCCGGCCGGGCCTCGCGCAGGGCGGCCGCGAACTCCTCCCGGTCGAGGTAGCTGCCGATAGCCTCGCCGATCCGCAGCGCCCCGCTGGCCAGGTCGACCTGGCCCGCGTCTAGGCGGCGCACGGCGCGGCTCAGGGTCTCGTCCGGCTCGATCGAGATGATCACGGCCCGCCCAGTGCCGACCTCGGCCTCCACCCGCAGGTACGGGACGAAGGGCGCCCGGTCCGCCGAGCCGGTCTCCTGCACCACGGTCCAGGCCGCGCCGCGGTCGCGAGCGGCGGCCAGCGCGGCCAGCCGGCCCGCCGCCGCCAGCGAGGCGACCAGCTCCCGGTAGCGCATCGCGCACGCTGCCGCCGCCACCAGGCCGGGCTGGATCCCTTCGCCGGCCTCCTGGTCGACCAGATCGGCGCCGCGTTCGTGGGCGGCGAGCAGGCTGGATAGGTCGGGGCAGGTTTCCCGGAGCCGGCCGAGCAGCTGCTGGATCAGTGCCACCGCCTGCTGGTACACGTCGGGCCGGGCCATAATCGTCGGGAACAGCCGGGCTTCGGCCTCGTCCCAGGACCGCAGCACCGCGCGGGGCACTTCGGCAGCACGGTCAGGTCCGGAACCCACGAGCCCGGAACCCCCGGGACCCGCAGGCCCGGAACCCCTGGAACCGGGACCGGCCATTGCACCCCCCGGGCCTTCGCGTTTACTATTCTTAACGAGTCGTCACCTATACGACTCATATCAACCCTACCCCGATCAGCAGGATCCGATGACGAAGACTGCGGTGGTGGCGCTCGGCGGCAACGCCCTTACCCGGGCGGGGCAGTCCGGGACGTACGACGAGATGCTGGCGAACGCGGCGGCCATGGCCTCCGCGGTGCACGCCGTGATCGAGGCCGGCTGGCGGGTGGTGATCGTTCACGGCAACGGTCCCCAGGTCGGCAACCTGGCCCTGCAGCAGGAGGCGACCGGCATGGTGCCGGCCCAGCCGCTGCCGCTGCTCAGCGCGATGACCCAGGGTCTGCTGGGCAGCCTGCTGGCCCGGGCCATCGACCTGCTGCGCGGACCGGGCACCGCGGTCGCGCTGATTACCCACGTCACGGTCGACCCGGCCGATCCCGCGTTCGGGTCCCCGTCCAAGCCGATCGGCCCGTTCTTCGAGCCCGCCGAGGCGCGGCGGCTGGCCGAAGCACGCGGCTGGGTGGTCCAGCCGGACTCCGGGCGCGGCTATCGCCGGGTGGTCGCCTCACCCGAACCCGCCGACGTGATCGAGATCGACGCGCTGCGGGCCCTGGTCGACGCGGGCCACCTGGTCATCGCGGGCGGCGGCGGCGGGATCCCGGTGTGCGACGCCACCTCGCCTGGCGCCATCGTCGACGCGGTCATCGACAAGGACCGCGCGGCGGGCCTGATCGCCCGGCTGCTCGGCGCCCAGGCCCTGCTCCTGGTCACCGCCGTGGACCGGGTCATGCTCGACTACGGCCAGCCGACCCAGTCCGAACTGACCGCCATCACCGCCGACGAGGCCGCCCGTCACCTGGCCGACGGCCAGTTCCCGCCGGGCAGCATGGGCCCCAAGGTCGAAGCGGCGCTGCGCTTCCTGGACAGCGGCGGAGAACTGGCGGTGATCACCTCGCCGGACCTGTTGGCGGTGACCCTTTCAGGCACCCTGACCGGGGCCGGAGCGCCATCGGGCACCCGTATCGAGCGCAGCCCGGCGCCGCTGGAGCGCGGCCGGTGAGCGTCCCGGTCCTGCAGGTCTACCCCGGCACATACCGGGATTCGCTGCTGCTGATGAGCGCGACCCGGGCCATGGCGGATGGGCCCGGGGTGAGCTGGGCCAACGCCGCGATGGCTACGCCGGCCGCGGTCGATGACCTGACCGGCCGCGGCTTCCCGCCCGGCGACCTGGCCGGGGCCGACGCCAACGCGCTGGTCCTCGCGGTCAGCGCGGCCGATGACGGCGCCGCCGCCGACGCCCTGGACCGGGGCCGGACGGCGATCTTCACCGCAGCCGCGGCCCCGCCCGGCGGGGAACCCGGCCGCCCGGCGCCCCGCACCGTGGGCGAGGCGGCGGCCCGGCTGGCCGGGGCTAACGTGGCCGTGGTCTCGGTACCCGGCCCGTACGCCGCGCTAGCCGCGCATGCGGCGCTGTCGGCGGGCCTGCACGTGCTGCTGTTCAGCGACAACGTGCCGCTGGCCGAGGAAGTGGAGCTGAAGGAGCGCGCCCGCCGGCTCGGCCTGCTGCTGATGGGCCCGGGAGCAGGGACCGCGGTGCTGGGCGGGGTGGGCCTGGGCTTCGCTAACGCGGTGAGGCCCGGCCCGGTCGGGGTGGTCGCCGCGGCCGGCACCGGCGCCCAGGAGGTGATGTCGCTGCTGGACCAGTGCGACATCGGCGTCTCCCAGGTGATCGGCGTGGGCGGCCGGGACCTGTCGGCCGGGGTGGGTGGGCTGATGGCCCGCGAAGCGGTCCGGGCGCTGGACGCCGACCCAGGTACCGAGGTCATCCTGCTGGTCTCCAAGCCGCCCGACCCCGACGTGGCCCGGACCGTGATCGGCGCCAGCACGTCCACTCCGGTGGTGGCGGCGTGCCTGGGCATGTCCGCCCCGGACGGCCGGATCGGCGGCGCGGTGCTGGCCGACACGCTCGAGCAGGGCGTACGGCAGACCGCGCAGATCCTGGGCCTGCCCGGCCCCGCCCCGGCGGCGGACCTGACCGCGGCCATCGATCACGCGACCGCCCGGATGGACGGCGCCCGGCGCGCCGTCCGCGGCTTCTTCACCGGCGGCACGCTGTGCTACGAGGCCCAGGTCGTGCTCACCCGCGCGCTCGGCCCGGTCTACTCCAACATCCCGCTGCGCCAGGACCTGGGCCTGCCCGCGCCGCCGGGCGCCCACATCTGCCTGGACCTGGGCGAGGAGGAGTACACCAAGGGGCGGCCGCACCCGATGATCGACCCGACCGCGCGGACCGAGATCATCTCGGCCGAGGCGTTCGGTGACGACGTCGCGGCCGTGCTGCTCGACGTGGTGATCGGCTACGGGTCGCACCCCGATCCCGCGGGCGAGATCGCGGGCACCTGCGCGGATCTCACCAACCACGGCCTCGCGGTGATCGCCTACGTGCTAGGCGCCCGGGCCGACCGCCAGGGCCTGGACCGGCAGCGCCGCACGCTGCGGAACGCGGGCGCGATCGTCACCGCCAGCGCCGCCGAGGCCGCCCGCGCCGCGGCCGCCGTCGCGGCTGCCGTCGCGGGCCGCGCGAGCCCGGACCGCCCGTGATCGCGGCCCAGCTACCCGTCGGCCTGGTCACCTACTCGGTCAAGCCGCGCGGCGGGGCGGTCCACACCGTCCACCTGGCCGAGGCCCTGCACGCGGCCGGGTACCCGGTCCGGGTCATCGCGCTCGGCGACCCCGAGGTCGGCTTCTTCCGGCCCATCCGGGCCCCGGTCACCATCATCGCCGCCCCGGCGACCCTGCCCACCCTCGAAGAGCGCGTCTTCGCCAGCGTCGCGGCGCTAGCCGAAGGCCTCGGCCCGCTCGCGGCCGACTACCCGATCCTGCACACCCAGGACTGCATCTCCGCGCGCGCCGCCGACCAGGTCCGGGACGCCATCGGCACCGGCCGCCCGGTCGTGGTCCGCACCGTCCATCACGTCGACGACTTCACCAGCCCGTCGCTCATCGACTGCCAGCGCCGCGCCATCCTGGAGCCGGACCGGATCCTGGTCGTCAGCGAGCACTGGCGGAACCTGCTGCACGACGAGTACCGCGTCGCGGCCGAGGTGGTCCACAACGGCGTCGACGTGGCCCGGTTCCGGGCCGCCGACTCGGGCCCGGCCAAAGAACTGCGGCGGCGGGCCGGGGCCGCCGGCCTGCCGCTGATCCTGTCCGTGGGCGGCATCGAGCCGCGCAAGGGCAGCGACACCTTGGTCAACGCGATCGCCGCGCTCAAGCGGGCGGGCCGCCGCCCGGTGCACGCGGTGGTCGGCGGCCACTCCTTTCAGGACTACCGCGCCTACCGGGACCGGGTGCTGGACTCCCTGCCCGCCCTGGACCTGCGCCTGGACGACGACGTGGTCCTGCTCGGCACCGTGCCCGACGCCGAACTGCCCGCCTGGTACGCGGCCGCCGACGTGCTCGCCTTCCCCTCGACCAAGGAAGGCTGGGGCCTGGCCGTGCTGGAGGCGATGAGCGCCGGGCTGCCGGTGGTCACCTCCGACCTGCCGGTGTTCCAGGAGTTCCTGACCCCCGGCCGCGACGCCCTCATGGTCCCCACGGGCGACGCACCGGCCCTGGCGGGCGCCCTGGCCACCATCCTGGATGACCCGGACCTCGCCGCCCGGCTCCGCTCGGCCGCGCTCGCCACCGCTGAGCGCTACTCCTGGGCCCGCTCCGCGGCCGAGCACCAGACCGTCTACGCCTCAATCCGGTAGGTCGCGCCCGCAGGGCTCATAATGCGGGCATCGGCGCCGGCTGACCCACGATACGGGAGTCCAATAACCTGGGATCCTGTACACAATGTCCTTTTCGCCGATCGAGGAGCCAAAAATATAGCGACACGGCGCCCATTGTTCAATGGGCGACTTTTAATCCTCCCGATGCTATGGTTCTCCCACAAATCGTCTGGTAGATCGCGTAACACCGGGTGACTCCGATCTGCCAGTTCCGTCCACCCAGAGGAGCGCTGCGGGATGAGTGACGTACCTGCGGACCTTTCGGATGTCCCGCCCAGGCTACGCCGGGACGTAGGGCTACTGCCGCTGTTCATGGTCTCGGCCGGGTCGGTCATCGGCTCGGGCTGGCTGCTCGGCACGCTGAACGCGTCCAAGGCCGCCGGGCCTGCGGCCATCATCTCGTGGATCATCGGCGTGATCCTGCTGATCGGCATCGCGCTGATCTACGCCGAGCTCGGCTCGACCTACCCGATCTCCGGCAGCACCGCGCGGTTCACCTGGATCCACGCGGGCACCCTGGGCGGCTTCTTCGCCGGGACCTACTCCTACCTGCAGGCCATGGCCGTCGCGCCGATCGAGGTCGAGGCCACGCTCGGGTACCTGGACGCCAAGTACTGGCCCTGGCTGCAAAATTCGCAGGGCCTGCTCACCGGTAAGGGCCTGGCCGTCGCGATCGGCTTCATGTTCGTCTTCACCGCGCTGAACCTGTTCGGCATCAAGTGGATGGCCCGGACCAACACGGTCGCCATGTACTGGAAGATCCTGGTGCCGTTCGCGACCGTCATCTTGATCATGACCAAGGTGTTCCACGGCTCGAACTTCAGCGCGGGCGGCGGGTTCATGCCGTTCGGCATCAAGGGCGTGTTCATCGCCATCCCGCTCGGCATCGTGTTCGCGCTGGAGGGCTTCGAGCAGGCCGCCCAGCTGGCCGGGGAGGCGCGCAACCCCAGGCGGGACGTGCCGCTCGCGGTGGTCGGCTCCATGCTGATGGGGGCCGCCCTCTACATCTTGCTGCAGCTGTGCTTCACCGGCGCGCTGAACCCGGCCACCCTGGCCCACAGCGGCTGGAAGGACCCGTTCGGCACCGTCAACTCGTTCGGCCCGTATTACCAGCTGGCCACCTCGGTCGGCCTGGGCTGGCTCGGCACCATCTTGATCATCGACGCGGTCGTCTCGCCTGCCGGCACCGGCCTGGTCTACGTCAGCGCCGCCTCCCGGCTGTCGTATTCGCTGGCCAAGACCCGTTTCGTGCCGCCGGTCTTCGCCTCCATTGACCGGCGCGGCGTGCCCTGGTTCAGCATCATCTTCGGCGGCGCCTTCGGCTGCGTCCTGTTCCTGCCCTTCGGCAGCTGGGCCGGGCTGGTCGGGGCCATCACCGCGGCGTCGTCGTTCATGTACAGCTTCGCCCCGGTGGCCGCGGTCTCGCTGCGCAGGAGCGACCCGAACCGGGTCCGCCCGTACAAGGCCCCGATGCTGAACATCATCGCCCCGTTCAGCTTCGTGGTCTCCGGCTTCATCATCTACTGGAGCGGCACCGCCAACAACCTCAAGATCGACGCCGCCGTGGCCTTCTTCCTGGTCCTGTACATCATCGCCCGCCGGGTCGACCCGAACCAGGAGCCGCTGAACTTCCGGGCCGGTGCCTGGGCGATCCCGTGGATCATCGGCCTGACCCTGTTCTCTATCTTCGGCGGCAGCTACGTCGGCGGGATCAGCTCAGGCCCGGGCAACACCGGCTCGGCCGAGGGCTACGCCACGTTCCTCGGTGCCAAGCTCGGCGTCCACCTGCCGTTCTGGTGGGACCTCGGGGCCATCGCGGTGTTCAGCCTGATCATCTTCTACTTCGCCGTGAACAGCCGCCTGGGGCCGGAGCGGGTCCAGGCGCACGCCGAGGAAGCCGCCGCCGACGCGCACCAGGAGGACCTGGACCTGGGCGTCGGCCACCACGCCTAACCGCCATACCGCTTAACCGGTCGCGCCGGGGCCCCGAACACGGACCCCGGCGCGACCGTTCCGGTAACGCCGTCTGCCAGTCGACCAGCGGCAGCAGACGGCTAGCCTCGCCGCCGCGGCACACCATGACCCGCCCGGCCAACGTGTCGTCGGCCAGGAACCGCATCGCCGTGGCCGCGATGTCCGCGGGCGTGAGCGCCGTCGGCAGGTCCGCCCGCTGCGCCGGCGTCAGCCGCGCCCGTGACCGGCGCGAGGACGGCGTGTCCACCAGGCCCGGGCAGATGCAGTTGGCCCGGATCCCGATCGATTCGCGCCACGGCGCCAGGCACGCGGTGAACCGCATCAGCCCGGCCTTGGCCGCCGCGTACTCGGGGGAGTCGTGGCTGGTCGTGCCCAGGCCGGCCGTCGACGCGACCGTGATGATCGCTCCGCCGCCGCCCGCGGCCATCGGCTCCCGCACCAGCTGAGCCGCCAGCATCACCGCCCGCAGGTTCAGGTCCAGCGTGTAACTCCACCCCGCCGCGTCCGCCGCCGGGAAACACGGTTCAGCAAACCCGCCGGCACTGCTGACCAGCACCCGCAGCCCCCCGCGCGCCTGCCGGGCCGTATCCACGGCCGTCCGGACCCCGGCCTCGGTCCCCACGTCCGCGCGGACGAACACCCCGCCGATCCTCGCCGCCGTCGCCGCACCCGTCTCCGGGTCCACGTCGGCGATGACCACCTCCATGCCCTCGCCGGCCAGCCGCTCCGCGATCCCCGCCCCGATTCCGGCCGCGCCCCCGGTCACCAGAGCCGTCTTCCCGTTTAGTTCCATCACTGCATCCTGCGCCGGGCCACCGACATTCCGCGGGCCGGCGCTCGCGCAGTCCAGCAGTAACGCCACCGGGCCAGCGGGCGTTTCGCACGTTGGAGCACCGAGGAGACCGGCGCCCCATCGGCCCGTAGGCGCCGCGGCCCGGCACCCATGGAACATAGCTGTCGTTGTAGCGACACCAAAGTGCCATAGGTGCCCGCCGGGCTCCAGCCACCCACGGCCGCGGCGTCTGGCGGATCGCCTTGTAGCACAAAAAGTGTCCCCGGCGGCTGCGGCCGCCGGGGACGCTGCTATCGAGATCGTCAGGCGTTCTGCCCGGTGAGCACCTCGCCGGCTCGCCGCGCCCGGGCCGAAGGCGACATGAAGTACCGCGCCCCTACCCAGTACACGACGGCCGCGAACACGAAGCCCACGATCCACGCGATGTCCGCGCCGCCCAGTGAGTTGGCGATCGGGCCCACGTAGACGGACGGGTCGTTCATGAACGGGAACTGGATCCCGACCGCCAGCGCGTACACGGCCAGCGCGAACCAGTTGAACTTCCCGTACTTGCCGTCCGTCTTGAACAGCTCGGGGATGTCGTACTGCCCGTGCCGGATGATGTAGAAGTCGGTCAGGTTGATCGCGGTCCAGGGCACCAGCAGGTACAGCGTGAAGACCAGGAAGTTTTCCAGGTCGGTGATGAAGTTGCCGCTGGCCTTGATGGCGATGATGGTGCCGATGATGGCCACCACGGTGGTGGCGATGATCCGGGCGGTCCGGCCGGTGGTCTTGGACGCGAGCTTGCCGGACGGCGAGATGATAGCCATGAACGTGAGGTACGGCCCGTACAGGTTGCCGAAGTTCCCGGAGCCGACCCCCAGGATGAAGATGATCAGGAACAGCCACTTCACCGACAGCAGGCCGCCCAGGTAGTCGGGGGCGTTCGCGCCCACCGCCTTCTCGGCCACCACCGCCGCGATGGCGCCCACGCACATGACCAGGGACCCGCCGACCACCGAGCCGATGAAGGTGTAGTTGAAGACCTTCGCGCTGGAGGTGTTCTCCGGCATGTACCGCGAGTAGTCCGACACGTACGGCGCCCAGGTGACCTGCCACGCGACGTAGAACGAGATGGCCAGCAAGATGTTGCCCGCGGAGTTGTCCCCGGCCGGCAGGTGGCTGGGCAGGATGGTCAGCAGCTTGCCCAAGATGGCCAGGAAGACCCCGGCCGACAGCCAGGTCACGATCCGGTTGTAGGAGTGGAACATGTCGTAGCCGAAGAACGTGATCAGCAGCACGAAGATGTTGACGATGATGATGCCCCAGGTCGTGCTCACGTGCAGCAGGCTGCCCACCGCCTCGCCGCCCAGGATCGCGCTGGAGGTGAAGTAGCCGATGTACATCAGCACCACGATGACGTTCGGCAGCGCCGTGCCGTACATGCCGAACTGAGCGCGGGACTGCATCATCTGCGGCAGTCCGAGCCGCGGGCCCTGGACCGAGTGCAGGGCCATGTACAGCCCGCCGGCCGCGTTCCCCACGATGATCGCGAAGATCGCCCAGGGCAGGCTGAGTCCCACGCCGATGGCCAGCACGCCGACGGAGATGGCCAGGATCTGCACGTTGCTGGCCGCCCAGAACGTGAACAGCGTGTACGGCTTGCCGTGCCGCTCGTTCGGCGGGATGTAGTCGATCCCGTGCCGCTCCAGGATCAGCGGTTCTTCTCGCGATCTCGTCGCTTCCAAGTCAGATGCGTCGGCTGCGTGGCTCATGGCATCTCCTCATTAGCCGCTGGGCCCAGCATGGTACAGGGCTGGCATTATCGTCACTATCCCGGTTCCCGCCGACCAAGCGATATGGCACCAGTTGCCGAAGAATGGCTAACCTTGTTGGCAGGAACCGCCAATGAAGCGGCCGACGGCACGTGCATACGATTTTGAGGAAGCCGGGCGACCGCATAACCCCGGCCCCGCCCGGAGGCAGACATGACCGTCGAGTTCGGCTTGGCCCTGGAGAACTTCACTCCCGCGACGAAGGTCCCGGACATGGACGCCGTCAGCGCCTACTCGATTACCGCCGAGGAACTCGGCTTCGCGTCGGTCTGGGCCTGGGACCACCTGTTCCTCGGCGCCCGCCGGCCGTTCCCGTTCCTGGAGGCGCTGACCACGCTGAGCATGGTGGCCGCGCGGACCAGCCGGATCATGCTGGGCACCGGCATCTTGGTCCTGCCGATCCGCGAGCCGGCCATCTTGGCCAAGACGGCGGCCACCATCCAGGCCGGCAGCAAGGGCCGCCTGATGCTCGGCGTGGCGGCGGGCTGGTACGAGCGCGAGTTCCAGGCCACCGCGGTTCCGTTCGGCCAGCGCGGCCAGATCTTCGAGCGGAACCTGGACATGATGTACCGGCTGTGGGACGAGGACGACGTGACCGGCGAATGGGACGGGCGGGTCCTGTCCCACGTGCGCATGCTGCCCCAGCCGCGGCCCCGGCCGCAGGTGCTGATCGGCGGGTATGTGGACCGGGTGCTAAGCAGGGTGGCCACCCGCTCGGACGGCTGGGTGACCTACTTCTACACCCCGGAATCGATCGCCGGGGCGTGGACCAGGATCAAGAACTACGCCGAGGACGCCGGCCGCGACCCGGACCAGCTCAACCTGGTCGCCCAGGTCCCGCTGTGCGTCGGCGATTCCTACGAGCAGGCGACCCGCAAAGCCAGCCAGTACGTCGGCGACTACTTCGACGTGCCGGCCTGGAGCGAGGCGACGCCGGAGTCGGCCGTGCGCGGCACGCCCGAGCAGTGCGCCGAGCAGATCGCCGCCTACCTGGACGCCGGCGTCAAGCACCTGGTCTTCTGCCCGTACAACTACGAGCTCGAGCAGGTGCAGCGGCTGGCCATCGAGGTGCTGCCCCGGCTCGAAAAACAACAGCTCGGAACCCGGGTGGCCGACTGATGGAGCACGTCGCGGTCCTCGCGGCTCGGGCCGAGCGGGAGACCAGAACCAGGACCGCCACCGACAAGCGGACCACCGCCGAACAGGCCGCCGAACTGGTCAAAGACGGCGACCACGTGGCGATCGGCGGCACCCTGTACTCCCGCACGCCGATGGCCCTGGTGTTCGCCCTGCTGCGCAAGCGGCGCCGGCACCTGACCGTGTCCCGGCCGCTGGCCTGCTACGAGATCGAGCTGTTCGCCTCCACCGGCGCGCTGGACCGGATCGTATCCAGCTGGGTCGGCATCGGCCTGCCCTGGGGGCTGGCCCCGATCTTCCGGCACTACGTCGAGCGCGGCGAGGTCGCCTACGACGAGTGGAGTCACCTGGCCATCGGGCTGCGCTACAAGGCCGGCGCGATGGGCGTCCCGTTCCTGCCCGCCCTGACCATGCTCGGCTCGGATCTGGCCACCCGGCTGGACCTGCAGACCGTCACCTGCCCGTATACCGGGGACCGGCTGGCCGCGGTGCCGGCCCTCAACCCGGACGTGGCCCTCATCCACGCCCACCGGGCCGACATGTTCGGCAACGTCCAGGTCGACGGGTACCAGCACATGGACGTCGACATGGCCCGGGCCGCCCGCACGGTGATCGTCAGCGCCGAGCAGATCGTCAGCCCCGAACAGATCACCGCCCGCCCGGACCTGACCATGCTGCCGCACTTTGCCGTGGACGCCGTGGTCGAAGCCCCGTACGGCGCCTACCCGCACGAGTGTTACGGTCGGTACGGGCCTGACCTGCGGCACTTCGACGCCTACGCCGCTGCGGCGAAGCAAGAAGGCCCAGCCGCCGGCCTGCGCTACGTGGAGGAGAACGCGGACCAGAACTTCGCCAGCTTCCTCGCCGCGGCCGGACCGGACCGTCTGGCCGCCCTAGAACAAGACGCGGGGGAGCTGATGCCCCGGTGAGCGACGTCACCGCCGAGGAGCTGATGGCCATCACGGCCAGCCGGCTTCTCCAAGACCACAAGGTCGTCTTCGCCGGGGTCGGCATGCCGTTGCTGGCCTCCGGCCTGGCCCGGCACCGGCATGCGCCGCATCTGACCATCGTGCTGGAGGGCGGCATCATCGGCACCGCGCTGCTGCCCGGCAAGCTGCCGATATCGACCAACGAGATGCGGGCCGCCTACGGCGCGCAGATGCTGACCGACATCACCGACATCTTCCTGTACGCCCAGCGCGGCTTCTTCGACTACGGCTTCCTGGGCGCCGCCCAGGTCGACATGTACGGCAACATCAACACCAGCGTGATCGGCACCATGGAACGGCCCAAGGTCCGGCTGCCGGGCAGCGGCGGGGCCAACGACATCATCTCGCTGTGCAACGAGGTGCTGATCGTGACCCAGCACGAGCCACGGCGGTTCGTGGAACGGGTCGACTTCGTCACCAGCCCCGGCTACCTGACCGGTGGCGACAGCCGGGCCCGGGCCGGCCTGCTGACCGGACGCCTCGGCGCCGTGGTCACCGAACTGGCGCTGCTCGACTTCGAGCCGGCCACCCGCCGGATGCGCCTGAAAGCACTGCAGCCCGGCGTGACCGTCGCCCAGGTCCGCGAGCAGACCGGCTTCGACCTGCTGCTCAGCGAAACCCTCGAGGAGCTCACCCCGCCGTCGGCCGAGGAGGTCGCCATCTACCGCGAGCTACGCGACGGGCCCGTCCGGGAGGCGGTATGAGCGCGCGCCCCGTCCGGGTCGGGCTGATGATCCCGTCTTCCAACACCATGATGGAGGTCGACTTCATCCGCGACCTGCCGCCTGGCCACGCCTTGCACACCGCGCGGATGTATATGGAGGACACCACCCCGGCCGGGGAGAACCGGATGCTGGATGAGTTCGCGCTGCCCGCCGCGCGCGACCTGGGCACCGCGCGGCCCGACGTGGTGGTGTTCGGCTGCACCAGCGCCGGGGCGCTGCGCGGCAACGACTACGACGCCGAGCTGTGCCAGCGGATCAGCGAGCTGACCCACGCGCCGGTGGTGTCCACCATCGGCGCGGTCCGGACCGCGATCGAGGCGTCCGGCGCGGCCAGCGTCGGCGTGATCACCCCGTACGTCGACGAGCTGAACGAGAAGATCAAGGCCAGCATTACCGACGACGGCATCGACGTGGCCGGCATCAGCGGGCTCGGCATCACCGACAACTTCCAGATCGCTGAGGTCCCGTACGACCAGATCGTGGATTTCGCCGAACGCGCCCTTGGCCCGCTGGCCGCCGCGGGCACCATCGACCTGGCCTTCGCCTCCTGTACGAACTTCGGCGCGATGGCCGCCCGCCCGGCCATCGCCGAGCGGCTGGGCCTGCCCGTGGTGACCAGCAACCAGGCGGTGCTGGCCGCCGCGATCGCCCGGCTGCAGGCGTTATGGTCGCCTCTGCCTTCGAGTACGTAGCCGCCGGCAGCTACGACGAGGCGGTACGCCTGCTCGCAGACAGTGCCGATCGGGGGGAAGAGGCCAAGATCCTGGCCGGCGGCCAGAGCCTGATGCCCATGCTCAACCTCCGCCTCGCCCACCCCGACCTGCTCATCGACATCAACCCGGCCGACCAGCGCGAGCCCACCATGGCCGGTCACGTCCTGCGGCTGCCCGCCCTGACCCGGCACCGGGTCCTGCTCGAGCACGATCTGGTCCGCGAGCACTGCCCGGTGCTGGCCGACGCGATCCGGTACGTCGGCAACGTGCGGGTCCGCAACCGCGGCACGATCGCCGGCAGCCTGGCCCACGCCGACCCGACCTCCGAGATCGGCTGCTGCATGCTGGCCACCGAAGCCCAGGTGGTGGCGCGCGGCCCGGCCGGCCAGCGCACCATCGCGGCCCGCGACCTGTTCGCCGGCTACTGGTCCACCACGCTAGCCGAGGCCGAGATCATCACCGACGTCCTGATCCCGGCCGCCCGGCCGCGCCAGGGCTGGTCCTTCCACGAGATGGTCCGTCGCACTTCTGACTTCGCCATAGTGGCCGTCTCAGTGGTGATTAATTTGGCCGAACGGACCAACCGGATTGCCGCCGCCACCGTCGCGCTAGCCGGGGTGGCCGACCGCGTGGTGCTCGAGGATCCCGAACTGGCCGGTAGCGCCGCGGACGACGAAGCGCTCGACGCGGCCGCGACCCGGATCGCCGACCGCCTCGAACCGGCCGATGACGTGCACGCGTCCGCCGCCTACCGGCGCCGCCTGGCCCGGGTTCTGGTCGGCCGCGCCCTCCGCGAAGCTTGCGCCCGGGCGGCCGGATGAACAAACGGCAGATCACGCTCCACGTCAACGGGCGTGACCACGAGGTCTGGATCATCCCGTCGGAGACGCTGCTGGACGTGCTGCACGACGAGCTGGGCCTGGCCGACGTCCGGTACGGCTGCGGCGAGGGCATCTGCGGCACCTGCACGGTGCTGCTGGACGGCGAGCCGGTCAACGGCTGCCTGACCCTGGCCATTCAGGCCGAAGGCCACCAGGTGACCACCATGCGCGGGCTGCTCGGTCCCGGCGACACCCTGCACCCGCTCCAGGAGTGCTTCCTGCGCCGGGGCGCCTCGCAGTGCGGCTTCTGCACCCCCGGCATGGTGCTGGCCGCCCTCGACCTGGTCCGCCGGACGGGTCGGCCCTCGCGCGACGAGATCAGGTACGCGCTGGTCGGCAACCTGTGCCGGTGCACCGGCTACACCAAGATCCTCGACGCCATCGAGGAGTACGCGGACCAATGACCAGCCCGGACCTGCAGACGCACACCGAGCGCTACCGAGTGGTCGGCACCTCGCCCGCCCACCACGACTTCGTGGACAAGGTCAAGGGCTCACTGCACTACGCGGCCGACTGGCAGCTGCCCGGCATGCTGCACGGCCGGGTGGTGCGCAGCCCGGTGCCCAGCGCCCGGATCACCGGCATCGACACCAGCGCGGCACTCGCGCTGCCCGGCGTGGCCGCCGTGCTCACCGCCGCCGACGTGCCGAGCAACCAGATCGTCGAGCTGGCCAGCGGTGGCCTGGCCGAGCTGCAGGTGACCATGCCGGTGCTGGCCGCGGACCGGGTGCGCTACATGGGTGAGCCGGTGGCGGTCGTGGCGGCCGCCACCCCGCAGATCGCGCACGAGGCCGCCGAGCTGGTCGCCGTGGACTACGAGGAGCTCCCGGGGGTGTTCGACGTCGAGGCGGCGCGCGCCGACGGGGCGCCGCGGGTCCACGAGGTCGGCAACACCCTGGTCAGCTGGCAGATCCACTGCGGCGACGTGGACGGCGCGCTGGCCGTCGCCGACGTGGTGGTGCGGGGGGAGTACCAGAGCCAGCACGTCGAGCACGCCTACCTGGAGCCCGAGGCGGGGGTCGGCTGGCTGGAGAACGGCGTGCTCACCTTGCGGGTCTCCACCCAGGTCATCGAGCACGCGGCCATGATCGCGCAGATCCTGGGCCTGCCGCAGAGCAAGGTGCGGGTCATCGCCGCGTACATGGGCGGCGGGTTCGGCGGCAAGGAGGACATGACCGTCGAGCCGTTCCTGGCCCTGCTGGTCTGGCGGACCCGCCTGCCGGTCCGGATGATCTGGGACCGCCAGGAGTCGCTGGTGGCCAGCACCAAGCGGCACCCGTTCACCATGCGGTACCGGACCGGGGCGGACCGCGACGGCACGATCACCGCCATGAAGGTGGAGATCCTCGGCGACGCCGGCGCCTACCCCAACCTGTCGCCGCGGGTGCTGTTCGCGGGCGCGGCCTGCGCCTGCGGGCCGTACCGGGTGCCCAACGCCAGCATCACCAGCTCGGCCATCTTCACCAACAACGTGCCGTCCAGCGCGTTCCGCGGGTTCGGCGCCATGCAGGTGGTGCTCGGCTACGAGTCGCAGCTGGACGAGCTGGCCGCCCGCCTTGGCCTGTCCCGCACCCAGGTGCGAGAGCGTAACTTCCTGGCCAAGGGCGACCTGCTGCCCACCGGAGAGCGCCTGGACACCTGCGTCGAGGTGGGCCAGACCATGCACCGCGCGCTGGCCCGGCTCGGCGAACCGCCGCGGCCGTCCGGGCCGGGCAAGGTGACTGGCCGGGGCATCGGCTGCAACCGGCACCCGTACGGGCGGACCATCTGGTTCCGCGACCGCGCCTCGGCCTGGCTCAGCCTGAACGCCGACGGCACGCTGCTGATCCGCTCCGGCGTCACCGACCTGGGCGCCGGCCAGGCGGCCAGCCTGTGCCAGATCGCCGCGGAGGTGCTCGGCGCGCCGCTGAACGACATCAGCATCTACATCGGCGACACCGCGCTCAACCCGCCGGCCGGCGGCACGTTCGCCACCCGCCAGCTCTACATGTCCGGCAACGCGGTGCTGCACGCCGCCCGCGAGCTGCGCGACCGGATGGCGCCGGTGGCCGCCGACCTGCTCGGGGTGCCCGCCGACGACCTGGAGTTCACCGACGGCCAGGTCCGGCCGCACCGGGGCGAGGTGGGCATCACCCTGGCCGAGCTGGCCGCCGCCTGCGACAAGCGCGCCATCAGCACCGCGCACCTGTCCACCTGGCGCGCCGAGGCGGGCTCGTTCGACCCGCGCACCGGGCAGGGCGACACGTTCCCCGACTACACCTACGGTACCCACGCCGCCGACGTGGAGGTCGACACCGAGACCGGGCAGGTCGCCGTGCTGCGCTACGCGGCCTGCCACGACGTGGGCCGGGCCATCAACCCGATGCGGGTGCAGGGCCAGATCCAGGGCGGCGCCCTGCAGGGCCTGGGCTACGCGCTCACCGAGGACATGGCCGTCGAGGACGGCTACGTGCAGGCCGCCCTGTTTGCCAACTACCTGATCCCGAACGCCCAGGACTTCCCCGACGTCCTGGTCGACATCGTGGAGAGCGGCGAGGGCAAGGGGCCGCTGAGCGCGCGCGGGATCGGCGAGCCGCCCATCGGCAACGTGGCCGCCACCATCGCCAGCGCCATCCAGGACGCCATCGGCATCCGCCCGGACCGGCTGCCGATGACCCCCGAACGGATCTTGACGCTGCTAGATGAGCGGAGCCAGACGTGAAGGCAGCCCAGCTGGTCGAGCGGCGCCGGCCGCTGGAACTCACCGACCTGCCCGACCCGGCCCCCGGCCCCGGCGAGGTGGTCATCGAGGTCGAGGCCGAAGGCATCTGCCGCACCGACTGGCACGTGTGGAACGGCGACTGGGACTGGGTGGGCCTGGTCCCGGAGCTGCCGCTGGTCATGGGCCACGAGCTAGGCGGCACGGTGGTCGCGGTCGGCTCGGGCGTGTCCGCGGTCCGGGCCGGGGACCGGGTGACCACCCCGTTTCACGAGTCCTGCGGGCGCTGCGGGTACTGCCGGGCCTGCCGCTCCAACCTGTGCGACGCCATGGAGTTCCTGGGCCTGACCCACGACGGCGGCTACGCCCAGTACGCGGCCATCCGCAACGCCGACTTCAACTGCATCACCCTGCCGGACAGCATCGACGCGCTGTCCGCGGCGGCCATCGGCTGCCGGTACATGACCGCCTTCCACGCGGTGACCCGCCAGGGCCGCTGGCCGCCGGCCAGTGGGTCGCGGTGCACGGGGCGGGCGGCATCGGCCTGTCCGCGGTGCAGATCGCCGCCGCGCTCGGCGGCCGGGTCATCGCGGTGGACCTGACCGACGCCAAGCTGGACAAGGCGCGCGCCGAGGGCGCCCGGCACACGGTCAACGCCGCCACGCAGGACGCGGTGGCGGCCATCAAGGACCTCACCGGCGGCGGCGCCGACCTGGCCATCGGCGGCCTGGGCGTGGCCTCGCTGGTCGAGGCGGCCGTGCTGGGCCTGCGCAAGGGCGGCCGGCTGGTCCAGGTCGGGCTGACCAGCCAGGCCGAACAGGGCTACGTGCGGATCCCGCTGGACCACATCATCGAGAGCGAGATCGAGATCGCCGGCAGCGTCGGCAACCCGCACGTGGACTACCCGCGGCTGCTCGGCCTGGTCGAGACCGGGATCCTGCAGCCCGCCCGGATCGTCGGCCAGACACTGGCCCTGCAGGACGCCAGCCAGGTGCTGGACGCGATGGACGCCTACGAGACGCTCGGCTTCTCGGTGATCACAAGGCTGGGATCATGACCTCACTGGGGCTCGACCACGACGTCATCGACCGCGAGACCTACCGGCGCACGGTCGACTGGTTCCGCGGCGCTGGCATCCTGCTGCCCACCTTCGCCCAGCTGGCCGCGCCGGACACCATCCCGGCCACGATCCGCGCCGCGCTGAAGGAGGTCGGCCCGGACCAGGCCGACCCGCGCAACCTGTTCCGCGTGCACTGGTACAACGACCGCGACCGGACCGACCTGGCCGCCACCCCGGCGCACGTGGTCCTGCCCAGCGAGCTCACCGGGGTGGACGCCCAGGTCGTGGTGGTCCTCGGCGACCTGTTCCCGATGGTCCGGGCGCACAAGGTGCTGGCCGCCTACGGCTGCCTGGTGCCCCGCATCGTCACCGGCACGTTCGACCCGGCCTGGGACCGGGCCGTGTGGCCGTCGACCGGGAACTACTGCCGGGGCGGGGTAGCCATCTCCCGGCTGCTGGGCTGCCGCGGGGTGGCCGTCCTGCCCGAGGGCATGAGCCGGGAGCGGTTTGCCTGGCTGGAGGACTGGGTCACCGACCCCGAGGACATCATCCGCACCCCGGGCACCGAGAGCAACGTCAAGGAGATCTACGACAAGTGCGCCGAACTGGCCTCCGATCCCGCCAACGTCATCTTCAACCAGTTCGCGGAGTTCGGTAACCACCTGGTGCACTACCTGTGCACCGGCCTGGCCCTGGGGGCGGTGTTCGACTCGCTGGCCGCCGCCGAGCCGGCCGTGCGGCTGCGCGCCTTCGTGTCCGCCTCCGGCTCGGCCGGCACGCTCGGCGCCGGCGACTACCTCAAGGAACGCTACGGCGCCAAGATCGTCGCCGCCGAGGCGCTGGAATGCCCGACCATGCTGGCCAACGGCTTCGGCGAGCACAACATCCAGGGCATCGGCGACAAGCACATCCCGCTCATCCACAACGTGATGAACACCGACCTGGTCGCCGCGATCTCCGACCAGGCCACCGACCAGCTGTCGGTGCTGTTCGCGGCCCCGGAGGGCCTGGACTACCTCAGGAACCGGCGGCGGGTCCCGCAAGCCGTGCTCGACTATCTGCCCGACTTCGGGCTGTCCAGCGTCTGCAACATCCTGGCCGCCGTGAAGACGGCGAAATACCTGGGGCTCGGGCCGGACGACGTGATCATGACCGTGGCCACGGACGGGGCCGCGATGTACGGCAGCGAACGCGAGCGCATCGCCGCCCGCGACTTTCCCGCTGGCTTCGAGCGGGCCGACGCGGCCGTGGTGTTCGGCCAGTGGGTCATCGGGGCCGGCCTGGATAACCTGCTGGAGACCACGCTGGCCGACCGGACTCGCATCTTCAACCTCGGCTACTACACCTGGCGCGAGCAGCAAGGCGTGTCGCTGGCCGACTTCGAGGCCCGGCGCGACCAGCGGTTCTGGACCGGCCTGCGCGACCTGCTGCCTGCTTGGGATGCCATGATCACCGAATTCAACGAACAGACCGGCCTGGCCACGTGACCGCACCCGGGAGCACCATCTGCTGCAGCGGGTGCGGCTACACCGCCGGCCTGGCCGATCCGTATCCGTTCCGCTGCCCTCGAGCCGGGACCGACGACGCCGATCACGTCCTGACCCGGACCCTCACCCCCGCCCCCGCCGGCCTCCCCGCCGACGCCGCCCCCGCCAGCCTCCCCGCCGGCCCCGACCTAAACCCCTTCCTGCGCTACCGCACCCTCATGCACTCCTACCACGTGGCCAACGCGTATGGCCTGCTCGACGGCGCCTATCGCGACCTGGTCGCTTCGCTCGACGCCGCGGTCGCTGCCGTGGACGGCGGCGGCTTCCGCGCCACCCCGTTCGGCCGCAGCCGGGAACTGAGCGAGGCCCTGGGCTTCGCCACCGACGGCGGAGTGTGGGTCAAGGACGAGACCGGCAACGTGTCGGGCTCGCACAAGGGCCGCCACCTGATGGGCGTCCTCATCCATCTGGCCGTGATGGAGCGACTCGGCCTGCTCGACCCGGCCGAGCGCCGGGAGCTGGCCATCGCCAGCTGCGGCAACGCAGCCCTGGCCGCGGCGGTGGTGGCCCAGGCCGGCGGCTGGCCGCTGACCGTGTTCGTCCCCCCCGAGGCCGACCCGCTGATCCTCAAGCGACTGCAAGACCTCGCCGCCCACGTCGTCACCTGCCCGCGCGAACCCGGCGTGCCCGGTGATCCTGCCTATCACCGGCTGCGGCACGAACTGGACCACGGCGCGCTCCCGTTCACCACCCAGGGCCCGGAGAACGGCCTAGCCATCGAAGGCGGCCTGACCCTCGGCTATGAGCTCGCCACCGACCTGACCGGCGCCCCGCCCCTGCACCATCTCGTCATTCAAGTTGGCGGGGGAGCGCTGGCCAGCTCCGTCATCCAGGCCCTGCGCGAGGCCGCCGACCTCGGCGCCCTGTCCCGCATGCCCGCCATACACACCGTGCAGACCACCGGCGCCCACCCCCTGGAACAGGCCTACACCCGCGTCCGCGCCCTGCTCCCCAGCGACCCCACTCCCACTCCCACTCCCACTCCCACTCCCACTCCCACTCCCACTCCCACCCGCACCCCCGCCGCCATTCGCAAGGTTATGGTCGACGCTGCTCGACACCGGTCCGCGATCATGCAGCCCTGGCCCGAAGCACCCAAGAGCGTGGCCAGCGGCATCCTCGACGATGAGACCTACGACTGGCGCGCCGTGGTCGAGGGCATGCTGGCCAGCGGCGGCCAGCCGCTGGTGGTGGCCGAGGACACGCTGGTCAAGGCCAACCGGCTGGCCGTGTTCCGGACCGGGATCGCGGTCGACGAGACCGGCTCGTCCGGTCTGGCCGGGCTGCTCGAGATGCGGCACTCGGGTTCGATCGGCGACCACGAGCGCGTCGCCGTCCTGTTCACCGGACACCGCCGGGAATTACCGTCAGCACCAGGAGGGAACACCATGACCAAGCGCACCTACGGCGGCCCGCTGATCGACGTGGCGGGCGCGGTGGATCTGCACTGCCACCCGTACCCCGACCTGTTCCCCCGCCTGGCCGACGACTTCGACATCGTGCGGGCAGCGCGCGACGCGGGCATGAAGGCCATCATGCTCAAGTGCCATCACGAGAACACCGTGTCGCGCGCCTACCTGGTCCAGCGGGTCATCCCCGGCATCCGCGTGTTCGGCGGGGTGGTGCTGAACTACTACGTGGGCGGGATCAACGCCGCCGCCGTGGAGGCCTCGCTCAAGCTCGGCGGCAAGGAGGTGTGGATGCCCACGGTGGACGCGGGCTACCACGCCGAGGTCCACGGGGGCACCGGCGGCTACGACTCGCAGGCCGGCGGCCGCAGCCAGGCCGAGGGGATCTGGATCGCCGATAAGGAAGGCAAGCTCCGGCCCGAGGTCAAGGAGGTGCTCGAGCTGGTCGCCCAGTACGGCGCGATCCTGGCTACCTCGCACCTGGCTCCGCGGGAGATCGTCGCGCTGGTCCGCGAGGCCCGCTCGGTGGGCGTGGAGAAGATCGTCATCACCCACCCCTACTTCCGGGTGCCCAACCTCGACCTGGACACCCTGGAGGAGGTGGCCCGCATGGGGGCGATGCCCGAGTTCGGCTACTGCACGGTCTCGCCGGCCTGGCAGTACGCCGCGCCGGAGAAGATCGTGCAGAGCGTCGACCGGATCGGGGCGTCGCGCTGCCTGCTCGTCTCCGACACCGGGCAACGGCACAACCCGCTGCCGTCCGAGGCGCTGCGCATCTTCGCGCAGACGATCTTCGAGAAGGGGGTGCCGATGGAGAAGGTGACCCGGATGATCACCGACAACCCCCTGCAGCTGCTCGACGTGGACGCCGACTATCAGCCGAGCGCCGCCGACCTGGCCTGGGCCCGCAGCCTGGTCGAGGACCCGTGCGCGGCCCAGCCGGCCCCGGCCCCGGTCGGGTCCGCTGCGCCCGCGCCGTCTGCTGATGGTCCAGACTGAGATCATGCCGGGGGATAACGGGCCGGCCAGCGCCGTCGCGCGGCCCGGACGCAGGCGGCGCGGCGGCCAGGTCCCGGTCGACGGGCTGACCGTCCGCGAGATGCTGAGCCAAGACGCCATGCGCGGGACCCGGATCATCGCCGGCGCCGACGGCCTGGACCGTGTTGTTCGCCGGCTCAACGTCATGACCGTGCCGAACATCGTCCGCTGGACCAAACAAGATGAGTTCCTGCTCACCACCGGGTACCCGCTGCCCCGCGAGCCGGGGGAGTTCGGCCGGCTGATCGAGCAGCTGGCCGCCAACGGGCTGGCCGGCCTGGGCGTCAAGCTGGACGAGTACCTGGCCGAAGTCCCGGCCGACGCGGTGCAGCTGGCCGACCGGGCCGCGTTCCCCATCGTGGTCATCCCGCCCACCTCGCCGCTGGATGACGTGCTGAGCCAGACGTTCGAGACGATCGTCAACCGGCAGGCGGCGGCGCTGGCCCGCCGCCAGCAGATCCACGACGCGTTCCTGCGCGTCGCGCTGACCGGCGGTGGCCTGGCCCGGCTGTCCGGCGAGCTGGCCGAGATCCTGCCCGGCGCCGACGTGATGATCTGCGACCAGGCCGGCTACCCGCTGGCCGCCACCACCCGGTCCCCGGCCCCGGTACCCGACGTCCTCGACCGCAGCGGCCGGGTCCCGGATGACTGGCTGGTCACGGGCGTGCACAAGGACGCCGAGACCGGCACGCCCTGGGCGGCGGCGGTCATCCGGGCCGGCGATATGCGGCACGGCTGGGTGCTCGCCGTCGGCGGCGCGCAGGGCCTGTCCGCTGCCGCCGGGGTGGCGGTCGAGCAGGCCGCGCTGGTGGCCGCGCTGGAGATCACCCGGGACCTGGCCGTGCTCGCGGTCGAGCAGCAGTTCGCCTCGAACGCGCTGCACGACCTGGTCACCGGCACCGCGGCCAACCTGGAGCAGGCGCTGGAGCGCGCGGTCAGGTTCGGCTGGGACCTGCAGCGGCCGCTGACCGTCCTGGTGGCCAGGCAGTGCGGCACGGAGCGCGGCGACGACGCGCATCCCCAGGAAGCCGCGGCCTTGCGCGCGATCGAGCTGTGGACCCGGGCCATCCGTGACCGCGACCCGCAGGCGGCCGTGGCCGGCTTCGCCACCGAGCTGGTCGCCGTGGTGGGCACGGCCGGCGCCGCCGCCCTGGCCCGCAAGATCCACGCCGACATGACCGCCTCGACCGGACGCGCCTACTCGGTGGGCGTCAGCCAGGTCGGCACCGGGCCGCTGGACATCCCGCGGCGGTACGAAGAGGCCCGGGTGGCGCTGCAGGTCGGCCAGCGGCTGAACGGCAGCGGCGCGGTCACCAACTTCGCCGGCCTGGGCCTGTACCGGCTGATCAGCAACGTCAGCCAGGCCGAGCTACGGGCCTTCGTGCACGACACGCTCGGCCCGGTGCTCGACTTGCCCGAGCCGACCCGCTCGGATCTGCTCAAGTCGCTGGCCGTGTTGTCCGCCACTCGGTTCAACGTCGCCGAATCGGCCCGCATCCTGCACTACCACTACAACACCATGCGCTACCGGGTGACCAAGCTAGAGCGCATGCTGGGCGCCTTCGCCGACGACGCGGCCGCCACCCTGCGCATCGGCGTCGCCCTAGAGGTCCTGCGCATGTACGAGATCTCCGGCGACACCCTCCAGTCCCTCTAAACGGTCCGCCCCGTCCCTCTGAACGGCCCGCGGACCCGTGTCCCGGTAGGTCCTAATGTGGTGGATCCGGGATTTCACCACACTAGGGCGTGGTGGATCCCGGGGTTCACCACCCTAGGGTTATACGTCGAGGCCGGATTCCACCAGGTGGACCGGGGCGTCGGGGCCCGGACGACGGGCGGCCAGGTGCTTGAGGGAGAACAGCGCCCACACGACCTTGCCGGTGTGGCTGGGCGGAGTGCAGCCCCACGCGTCGGCCAGCGCACCGATCACCTGCAGCCCGCGGCCGCCCTCGCAGAGGATGCCGGGCTTCCTGGGCGTCGGGATCTTCGGGCTGGGATCGGCGACCGCGCAGATGACCGAACGCCCGGGCTGCAGCAGCCCTAGCCGGACCGAGCCCGGCCGCGGCGCCTGGCCGACGTCGGGCAGTGCGTGGCGCAGCGCGTTGGTCAGCAGCTCCGACACCACCACCGCCATGTCGTCGCCGCGTTCCGCCGCGCCCCACCGGTTCATGACGGTGAGCGCGAAATCCCGGCCCATGCCCACCGACCGGGCGTCCGGATTCGGCGTGCGCGTCGCGAGCCGGGGGACACGCGTCCAGCCCGGGCCGCCGGGTCGCGCCGCGAGCGGCCAGTTCCCGCTGACGATGGCGGCCATCCGCAGGGCAGGAGCCAGCCACTGACAGCTGGTGCCGAGGTCGCGGGCCGCGCTCGGCGCGAGGCCTGCGAGCTCTGTCATGGCCGTCCCATCGGGGCGTTGCGGCGGTCAGGGAAACATGCGCGGTAGCCGCATTTTCCCCCATGCACCATGCGACGGCAACGGTCTCATGCACAAAAGTTTTGCAAACGCCGATGCACGAATGTCCTGCATGAGCTTTTGCACAGGCCGATGCTCTGTGCATCGTACATGTTAGAATGCAATTGCAACTTGAGTCGCCCCGTGCCCGCGCACCGCCCGCGGGGTACGTTCCTTCCCCCGCTACGGAGGAACCATGCAGTTTCCGAACGGCATCCCGGCTGGCCAGCTGACCGCGGCGAGGTGGCGCAAGAGCAGCGCCAGCAACCCCAACGGAAGCTGCGTCGAGGTCGCCAAGCTGCCCGACGGCGAAGTCGCCGTCCGCAACTCCCGTGACCCGTACGGGCCTGCCCTGGTCTACACCCCGGCCGAGATCACGGCGTTCCTGGCCGGCGTAAAGAGCGGCGAGTTCGACGACCTGTGCCCGGGCGGCCCGCTCGGCTGACCCGCGAGCCGGGCCGCGCGGTCTAGCCGCGCGATGTAGAGGCCGCTCGGTCTAGAGTGGGTGTCCTGGGCGGGTCGGCAAACCGGGTGCCGGCTGCATCGGGCCCGGGAGTGGGGATGGGCATGACTGGGCTGGGCGGCGCGCCGCCGGCCGGAGGTGACGGCGAGTCTCGCGGGCCGACCGTGCTGCGCATGATCCTCGGCAGCGAACTGCGGCGCTACCGGGAGGCCGCTGGGGTGACGCCTGAGCAGGCCGCCTACGAGATCCGGGCGTCCCGCTCCAAGATCAGCCGGATGGAACACGGCCGGGTCGGGTTCAAGGTCCGGGACGTGGATGACCTGCTCACCCTGTACGGCGTCGACGATCAGCAGATCCACGCCCGGCTGCTGGCCTTCGCCGAGGGGGCCAGCACCCCCGGCTGGTGGTCCAAGTACGACGACATCCTGCCCGACTGGTTCGAGGCGTACCTGGGCCTGGAGGGGGCGGCGTCGGTCATCCGGACCTTCGAGCTGCAGTTCGTCTACGGCCTGTTCCAGACCGAGGCTTACGCCCGGGCGGTCACCGCGCTCGGCAACAAGACCGCGTCGGCGGAGGAGATCGACCGCCGGGTCAGCGTGCGGCTCAAGCGCCAGGCCGTGCTGACCAGCGCCGAGCCGCCGCAAGTGTGGTCGGTCATGGACGAGGCCGTGCTGCGGCGCCCGGTCGGCGGCCGCCGGGTGATGCGCGCCCAGCTGACCCATCTCATCGACGTGGCCACCATGCCCGGGATCACCATCCAGGTGGTCCCGTTCGACCGCGGGGGGCACGCCGCCGCGGGCGGGTCGTTCACCATCTTGCGCTTCGCCGAACCGGAAGTGCCCGACATCGTGTACATCGAGCAGCTGACCAGCGCCCTGTACCTGGACAGCCGCGAGGACCTGGACCAGTACCTGGAGGTCATGAACGACCTGAGCACCGAGGCCCTCACCCCGGCCCGCAGCCAGGCCCTGCTCGCCGAGATCATCAAGGAGATCTAACCGCCAGCGGCCGCAAGCCCTAAGCGCGCACCGCAGAAAGGACCACCATGGCCCGCAGGACCATCCCCCCGTTCCGCGCCGATCACGTGGGCAGCCTGCTGCGCCCCCAGCGGCTGCTGCAGGCCCGCGACGATTTCGCCGCCGGGCGGATCACCGCGGCCGATCTGAAAGCGGTCGAGGACGAGGAGATCCCAGGGGCCATCCAGATGCAGGAAGAGGTCGGCCTGCAATCGGCTACCGACGGCGAGTTTCGCCGGGCGAGCTGGCACATGGACTTCATCTACGCGCTGGGCGGCGTGTCCAAGGCTCCCGGTCACCTGGCCGTGAAGTTCCGGAACGCGGACGGGGAGATCGAATTCACCCCGGCCTCGATCCGGGTCGACGGGCCGCTGCGCATCGTGGACACGATCTTCGCCGACGCCTTCGTCTTCCTGCGGGATCATGTCCGGACCGCCGTGCCCAAGCTCACCATCCCGTCGCCGAACATGGTCCACTACCGCGGCGGCCCGGCCTCGGTCGACTCCGCGGTCTATCCCGACATGGAAGCGTTCTGGGCGGACCTGGCCGGGGCCTACGCCGATGAGGTGCAGCGGCTGGCCGCGCTTGGCTGTAGGTACTTGCAGTTTGATGACACGAGCCTGGCCTACCTGAATGATCCGGCGCAGCGGGCCGAGATCAGCGAGCGCGGGGAGGACGCCGAGCATCTGCATCTGCGCTACATCAAGCAGATCAACAACGCGGTCAAGGACCGCAGGCCGAGATGGCGGTGACGACCCATATGTGCCGGGGGAACTTCCGGTCCAGCTGGGTGGCCTCGGGCGGGTATGACTTCGTGGCCGAGGCGCTGTTTTCTGAGCTGGATGTGGACGGGTTTTTCCTGGAGTACGACGATGAGCGGTCGGGGGGCTTTGAGCCGCTGCGGTTCGTGCCGAAGGGCAAGATGGTGGTGCTCGGGCTGGTGACGACCAAGCGGCCGCAGCTGGAGTCCAAGGATGAGCTCAAGCGCCGGATCGAGCAGGCGGCCAAGTACGTGCCGCTGGACCAGATCTGCCTGTCCGGCCAGTGCGGCTTCTCCTCGACCTCCGAAGGCAACACGCTGACCTACGACCAGCAGGTGGCCAAGCTCCGCCTCATCGTCGAGGTCGCCGCCGACATCTGGGGCGACTAGACACAACCAACGCCATCGCATCTCGTCTAAATGGGTAAGACGATTGTTGCGAAGGAGCGAAACCATGAAGCGTGCTGCTGTCTTGTTGGCCATCTTGCTCAGTGTGGTCGCCACCGGTTGTGCCGCGGCCCCCACCCGCGCCGCTGACACGGCTTTTACCCAGCGCAGCGGGCCGATCATCAGTGTGCAGACGGTCGTGGTCAACTGCTCGTTCAAGGACCAGACCCGGCCCTCGAACTTCATTTTGACCTGCGCCGACGCGGGGGACGTGCTGGCCCACCTGCACTGGGTGAACTGGGGCACCACCGCGGCGTTTGCCACCGGCGTTGAGCAGATCAACGACTGCACGCCCGACTGCGCGGGGGGCAAGTTCATCAACTACCCGGTGCTGGTGAACCTGTGGCGTCCGGAGCCGATCAAGGGCCACCCCGGCACCTTCGCCTTCACCCGCGTCACCCGCGTCTACACCGCGAACCGCCCGCCGCTGTATTACTGCGACGGCACCAAGAACACCTGCTACCCGCAGACCGCCACCTTCGACCTGTTGAGCTAGCCCGCCCGTGCGCGCGGCCTGCCCATGGGTATAAATGTCCCATGGGCCGTCCCGAAGACAGCGAAGCCACCCGTTGAGCCTGCGCGAGCGCCTGGCCTCGGGCGGCTTTGCCGTCACGGCCGAGATCAGCCCGCCCCGCGGGGCCGGCACCGACACGATCACCAAGAGCGCCGCGCAGCTGAAGGGCTGGGTGGACGCGGTCAACGTCACCGATAACCAGGGCTCGCACGCGCGGCTGGCCAGCTGGGCGGGCAGCCTGGCCGTGCTCGGCGCCGGGGTGGACCCGGTCATGCAGATGACCTGCCGGGACCGCAACCGCATCGCGCTGCAGTCTGACCTGCTCGGCGCGTCCGCGCTCGGCATCAGGAACATCCTGGTCATGACCGGTGATCACCCGAAGTTCGGTGATCACCCGGAGGCCAAGCCGGTGTTCGACCTGGACAGCGCGCAGCTGCTGTCGGCCCTGCGCGACCTGCGCGACCGGCACGTCCTGCTGTCCGGACGCCCGGTCGACCCGGCGCCGGACTGCTTCCTGGGCGCGGTGGAGAACCCGCTGGCCGAATCCAGCGTCGGCCGGCTGCGCGCCAAGATCAAGGCCGGCGCGCAGTTCGTGCAGACCCAGTTCGTGTTCGACGTCCCGGCCTTCGGCCGGTGGATGACGCAGGTCCGCGACCTGGGCCTGGCCGAGCGGGGCAAGATCCTGGCCGGGGTCGGCGCGTTCCGGTCCGCCCGGGCGCTGGACTACATCCGCGACCACGTGCCCGGGGTGGACATCCCGGATCACGTCTACCAGCGGATAGCCAAAGTCCCGCCACCAGAACAAACCAAAGAGGGCATCAAGCTCGCGGCCGAGATCGTCGCGCGGGTGGCCGAAATCCCCGGCGTGGCCGGCGTGCACCTGCTGGTGGCCGGCAACGAGCAGGCCGTCCCGGACATCCTCCAGGACTCGGGAACCAGGGTGCACCATGGACGTTGAGCTGCGCCCGGTCAAGAAGCTGCGCGAATCAGCCACGGTCCGTTCGGCCCTCGGTCCGATCATCGATGCGGTCTGTGCCTCGCCCGCGGACCTGTCCCGGCTGCGCGTAGTGTGCGACTGGATCCAGTACAAGCAGAACTTCCGTGAGCCCGTAGCCAGCAGAAAGATCGGCACCATCGCCACCGAGATCGCCGTCGACCTGCGCCGCTGCGCCGATATCGACGCGGAAGCCGAGATCAAGCACGCATTGGCCGAACCAGGCGGCCTCGCCCTGGAGCCCTGGGTGCCGGGCCGGGACAGCTGCGTCTGGCGGTTCAACGCGCTGTACTGGCGGGCCTTGTCCGACTGGGAGCAGGCCACGGGCAAGGAGTACGAGCAGTCGCTGCCGGGCGGCGAGAGCGATGCGCGGAACACCGAGGCGGCCCGGGAGCTGATCCTGGAGCTGTTCCGGATCTGGGACGAGCTCGACGCCCGCCGGGCGCTGCCCGACGAGCTCTATGTCCTGGAACTCGGGGTCGGCAACGGCAATCAGGCCCGGACCTGGCTGGATGAGTTCGTCCAGCTGGACCGCAGGCACGGGCGCGAGTACTACCGCCGGCTCCGCTACCTGATGGGCGACTACTCCCCGCACGTCCTGGAACGCGCCCGCCAGGCCGTGGCCCATCACAGCGAGCGGATCAGCGCGCTGGTCGTGGAGGCCACCCGCCCGGGCATCACGCTCGGCTTCCTCAATAACAAGGCCTTCCTGGTCTACATCTCCAACGTTTACGACAACCTGCCCACCGACGAGCTGGCCAGTATTTACGGGCGCACCTACCAGGTGCAGGTCCAGGCGTTCCTGACCGACGACGACGCCGACCGCATCGCCGGCCGGTTCGGCGTCGCCCGGGCCGCCCTGCCCAAGGTCATCGACCGCCTGTTGCGCATCGGTCCCGAGCTGCTGAGCGAGTCCGCGTCCGGCCAGTTTCCCGATACCAGCCGGGCGGTGGATTTCTGGCGGACGGTGTGGGACGCGCTGCGGCTGCGCGAACAGTACGTCCCGCTGGAGGGACTGGACAGCTACCGGATCGCCGGGGACCTGACCGGCGAGATCCTGCGCCCGCTGATCGAGGGCGACGGCGACGTCCGGATGCACGTCAGCAACGGCGCGCTGGCCAGCCTGATCGGGACGCTGCCGCTGCTGCACCCGTTCGGCCGGGTGCAGTGCCACGACCTGTTCCTGACCGGCGCCCGCCAGTACCGCACCGGCTTCTACGGGCCCGGCAAGTACGACGGCTCGGTGGTCAACTGGGTCAACGGGCCGCTGCTGCAGCTGGTCGCCAGCCGCCGCGGCTACAGCGTCCAGTTCGCCCCGTTCCGGCAGCGCCCGGGCTCGAACATCACCACCCTCACGGCCCAGGCGAGGGACTGACATGCTCCTCCCGACCACCGTCGTGGGCTCCTACTCGGTCCCCGAATGGCTGGAGCGCCTGAAGACCGAGTACTACCAGCGCCGGATCAGCGCCCAGCACCTGACCGAAATCCACGAGGTGGCCATCAAGGCCGCGGTCAAGGACCAGGAGCTGGCCGGCATCAACATCGTCTCCGACGGTGAGCTGCGCCGGGACAACGACGTGGACTACTTCCTGGCCCGGATCCCCGGCGTGCACATCCCGCAGCGGGCCAAGACCGACTACTTCGACTACTACGACGCCGAGGTCACCCGCCCGCTGCCCGAATACCCCGACAGCCTCGACAAGAGCGCCAGCCTCGGCCTGGCCAACGACTTCAGGTTCACCCGCCAGCTCACCCAGCGGCCGGTCAAGTTCTCCTTCACCGGCCCGTTCTCGCTGTCCCGCCGGATCCGCGACGACGCCTATCAGCACCAGGGCGATCTGGTCCGCGCGCTGGCCCGCCGGCTCCACGCCGAAGCCCGCGAGCTGGCCGCGGCCGGCGCCGACTTCCTGCAGATCGACGAGCCGTTCCTGGCCGGGTACCCCGAGCACGTCGAGCTGGCCGTCGAGGCGGTCAACATCGTCACCGAGAACGTCGCGGCGACCTGGGCGCTTCACGTGTGCTACGGCAACCGGTACGCCCGGCCGTCCTGGGAAGGGCACTACGACTTCTTGTTCCCGGCCGTCCAGGCCGCGCGAGTCGACCAGATCGTGCTCGAGTTCGCCCGCAAGGGTCTGGATGACCTGCGGCTGATCGGCCAGCACGGGTGGGACCGGTGGCTCGGCTTCGGCGTCATCGACGTCAAGAGCTCCGAGGTCGAGACGCCCGAACTGATCGCCGGACGGATCGGCCGGGCGCTGGAGTATGTCCCGGCCGACCGCCTGATGATCAACCCGGACTGCGGGCTGCGGCACCTGCCGCCTGAGGTGGCCCGCCAGAAGCTCCGTGCCATGGTGGCCGGCGTGGCCACCGTCCGTGACGGACTTTTAGCCGAACGGGCCGTGGTGCGTGCTAAACCACCAGGCAAAACACGTCGTTAGGGGGAATGTGGACATCAGTACTGATGACGGCGTGCCCGTGCTGGCCATCGAGCAGGGCACGGCCACCGAGGAGGAACGAAGCGCATGGGTAGGTCAGGCCCAGATACCGATGATCTACCGGGACGGTAAACAGAATAAGTTCATGCTCATTTACCGGAATTCGGCCGGAGCGGCTGCGACTGCGCCATTGGACTGGCGCCGCAGATCTGGCTGGGGCTGCTACGCAGGCGCGAGACTTCCTGACTAGGTTCGAGACCGGGTTAAACCGGGCGCCGAAGCTCACTGGGTTCGTGTTCGCATTCCTGCTCGTATTTGCGGGCGCCGTAGTGGTGTATGCCCTCCGCCACAAAAGGCCTTGGGAACTAAACAACGTACCTTGGATAGCAATCGGCGCGATGGGCGCCGCGATCGGCCTCTGGGTGGTGGCGTACAAGAATACCGCGACACGTTCTTTCGACTTCGGGTTGGTAGGCGTGCTGCTCTTTGTCGTCATCCTCTATGGCGTGCTCAACCACGTGCTCCCCTACCAAGTATGGAAGCATCACCCAACCGCACC
This sequence comes from uncultured Actinomycetes bacterium, assembly GCA_963787645.1. Taxonomy (GTDB): domain Bacteria; phylum Actinomycetota; class Actinomycetes; order Streptosporangiales; family Streptosporangiaceae; genus Palsa-504. The sequence goes on from CAWBDS010000012.1 coordinate 137,060, forward strand.
AGGACCGCCCAGGCAAACCGGACCCTGATACCTGGTAATGTTCCGCGGTGCGATACGACCCTTCGTCCTACGAAGGCGCGGCTGTCCACTACCGGCGCGGAAGGCCTCCCTACTCGCCGCAGCTCGAGGCTCTCCTCGCTGAGGAACTCGGCCTGGATGGCGGCGGAAGACTCCTGGACGTCGGGTGCGGTCCCGGCATCCTCACCGTACGACTGGCCCGCCTCTTTGCGGGCGCTGTCGGCCTTGAACCCGATCCGGCGATGATCGCCGAGGGCCGCCGGGCCGCCCAGGAGCGGGACATCGCGAACATCACCTGGATCCAGGCCCGGGCCGAGGAGCTTCCCGCGGTGGCGCCCGGGCCGTACCGGCTGGTCACGTTCGGCCAGTCGTTCTACTGGACCGACGAGGTTCCGGTGGCCGAGGCGGTGTACGACATGGTGGAGCCCGGCGGAGCCCTGGTCCTCGTCGGGCATGAGGCCGAGGGGCGGGCCGTTCCGCCGAGCCCCGGGCCGCCGCGCATTCCGCACGACGAGATCAGGGAGCTGGTGCGGAAGTATCTCGGATCGACGAGGCGAGCGGGTCAGAGCGCCCCGCCGGTTCAGGCCCTCAGCCTCCAGGACGCCCTGGCCAGTACCCGGTTCGGCGCGCCACGGGTGATCTTCGCCCCCGGCATCCCTGACCGCGTGCAGGATATCGAGGGCGTACTGTCCAACTACTTCTCCATGTCCTTCGCCGCGCCGCACCTGTTCGGCGACCGTGTTGAAGAATTCGGCGACGAGGTGCGAGAGCTGCTGAGGGAACGATCCCCCGAAGGCGTTTTCTGGGACTGGCCCGGTGATACCGAAGTAATGCTCGCCCGCAAGCCACAATCATCGTGGACCGCTACCTCGATCTGAGCGCTCTGGCACAAATAACGTGAAGGTAACGTTTCGATGCCTGACCTATGAGGTAGCGATCCGTCCTTGCCACGCGTGATCCCCCGTGGGAGTGAAAGGCGGGTCACTGAAGCAGCGCGGTGACCAGACGCCGGCAGCGGAGGGGATCCTCGGTGAATCCATGCTGGAGACCCCATAGCCAGTAGTCGATGGTGCGGAAGATCGCTGAGCGGCGAGCGTGTTCCCGGTCGAGGCCCGCAGCGTCGGCGATGATGTCCAGCTGCTCGTTGATCGTCGCGGCGTCGGGCATCTCGTGGAGCCTGTCCCACAGGCAGCGGGCGAGGTCGAAACCGATGTCGCCGCGCAGCAGGGTGGGATCGACGGTGAGCCAGGGTTCCCGCTCCCCGCCGAGCACCTGCTCGTGGTGCAGCGCGGCGTCGACGGCACGGTCGCCGGCGGCGGAGGTCAGGGTCTCGGCGGCGGTACAGGCGGCGGCCAGCATCCCGGCCGGCACCGGACGGCCCAGCGCGACCCAGTTCTGACGTCAGCCTGGCCAGCCGGTCCCGCACCAGGTCACCGGTGCTGGGCGCCCAGCTGGGGGCAGGTACGGCCAGCCGGCGCATCATCCTGCCCGCATGATGATTGGCTTCGGCCAGCGGCAAGGTGGCCAGCGACCGCGTCGGATCCAGCCGTTCCAGCAGCATCGTCCCGGCCCCCAGATCCGTCTCCACCAGCAGCACAGTGCCCCGGCCGGCCCAGAACCGCAGCGCCGCCACCTCGGCGGGGAAGCTCTCATCCGGTGCGGTCAGCCGCAACGCGAACTGCTCACCGCCGCGCCGGACCGGAAGGACCAATGCGTTCGATCCGTGCCAGGGATCACCGTCGAGCGAGAGGTTCCAAGCCCGGCACTGCTGATCTACCCGCTCCGGCAAGGAGTCCAGCCACGCGCGCCTTTCGTGCGACCCGCGCAGCATGGCCCGGAACGTGGCCGGAACGGTAATCACACAGATGAGTCCATCACACCGTTCCACCCTCCCATCCGCGCGCTGCGCCACCAGTGCGATGCTGCCCACAGTGAGCACCGTGCCCGCCGCGGCCGCCCCCGCCGTCAGATGACGCTTGGACTGGCCGCAGGCTGGCGGGCGCTGGTACGGCCATCCTTCTGGCCGCGTGATTTACCGGGTCATTCGCTTCTGGCGGTTTCCGGGCCGGTGATGCGCCGCAGCAGCGGGAACGTGGCCAGGATGACGCCCAGGGCCAGCACGATCCCGGCCGCGGTCAGGACGTAGTAGGGGGCGCCCGGCGATACCAGGGAGAGCCTCATCTCCATGGTCGCGTACATCGCGGAGGCGCCGAACCCGGCGCCGATCGCGACCGCCGCGACCGCCAGCAGCGGGACCGCGCTCTCCAGGGCGATGACGCGGCGCAGGATGCCGAGCCGGGCTCCGGTGAGCCGCAGCAGGCTGAACGGGCGCTTGCGGTCGGCCAGCCCGCCCGCCACGCTCACCGCCAGGGTGCAGCCGGCGATGGCCAGGCTAGTCAGGATCACCACATCGGCGAGCTGCTGGAAGGCGTTGTCCCCGCCGTTGTCCGCCGCGGTGTCCTCGCCGAGCGTCTGCGGCGGCGGCGGCGAGCCGGTGCCGGTCGGGTAGGCATTCTCCAGGACCGTCCTGGCCTGCTCAATCGCGGGCTGCGACCCGTTCGTCGCCACGTCCAGGCTGGCCAGCGGGAGGCTGTCCAGCCGCCGGGCGGGGACATCCACGGCAGGCCAGGTGAAGTTGGCCAGGTTGCCGCCGCCGATGTCGATGAGGGAGGCGGGGACCTTCGCCGCTGCCGCCCCCGCCGGGCAGCGGCCGAGGCCGGGATCGCTCGCGAGCTGGGCGCACGACACCGCCGCGGCCGGGAAGCCCTGGATCTGCAGCTGCGGATTGGTGATGGTCAGCCCCGGGGCCACCCGGAACTCGACGACGGCCTGGACGCCGGGGATGTGCCGCAGCCGCGTCAGCACCGTTGCGGGCGGAGGCGGCGCGGATCCCGCCGCCGCCCCGCCGTTAAGATTCGAGAACTGGTCGATGAGGGTGCTGCTGGCCGCCGCGCCGTCGGTCGGCGCGACGTGCTTGGTGTCCTGCGTGGCGATCAGCGCCGCGGCCACGGTGAAGATGAACAGTGCCAGGACCAGCCCGCTGACCGCCCGGAACGCGGCCCGCGGGTCATCGGCCAGCCGCCGGGCGGCGATCAGCGTGCCGGGGCGGCTGGCGCGCCGGGCCAGGACCCGGGCGCCAGCCATGGTCAGCCACGGCCCCGCGATGACCAGGCCGACCATGATCAGCGCGAAGCCGGTCGTGAACGCCAAGACCTGGCCAGAATTGCTCGCCGGCTCGCCGTGCACGGCGAAGAATCCGAGGTCGGCTAGTCCGGCCAGCAGCGGGAGCACCCGCCAGGGCCGCGGCGGCGGCGGGGTCACCCGGCGGGTGACGCCGAGCGGGGAGATGTTCACCCGCCGCAGCGCCAGCCGGGCCGCGACGGCGGCGGCGGCCGGCACGCCGACCGCGACCGCGAGGATGTCGGGCAGGCTGAGCGACAGCTCGGCGGGGAAGAACGCCTGGCCGGTGAACCGGATGGCCGCTAGCGGCACCCGCATTACGAAGAACAAGCCGAAACCGATGGCCACGCCGGCCGCCGTGGCCACCGTGGACTCCACGGCCGCGATCAGTGAGATCTGCCTGGGTGTGGCGCCGACCAGGCGCATCGCGGCGAACCGCTGCTCCCGGCGGGCCGCGGACAGGCGGGTGGCGGTGCCGATGAAGATCAGCACCGGCAGCAGCAGCGCCAGCGCCACCACCGACAGGACAAGATCGAGGCCCTTCGCGCCAAGGCCGTCGCCCTGGTTCACGCCGCCGTTGCTGCCCGGCGGAGGGGCGTTAAAGCTGGTCACTTCCGCGGCGCCGGGCAGGTGCGACATCTGCGCAGCCGAGCGGCCCACGATGATGACCAGCGAGTCGGGGGAGGGCAGGCCCGCCTGGCCGATGAGGCCCGCCTGGTGCCCGGGGTAACGGTCCGCCAGTTCCCCCGCCGGGACAGCGCGCAACAGCGCGCTGAGCGCGGGAGAGATGTCGTACTGGCCCGGCCCGGGATCGCGGGGGATCCCCGGCGGCACCGGCGAGGCAGGGCCGGTGGCGGCGATGTCGGCCCGGTAGATGGTCTGACCGTCGAATTTATCGGTGGTGATCAGCACTCGCAACGGTGCCGCCGGGCCGCCGTGCCTCCCGCCGGAGCCCGTCTGCGATGGGTTGGCCGCCCTGGTGTCCAGCCAGGCGTACCGGTCGTTCTGCGTGTTGACGGCGTTGACGGCTGCGACGACGGTCAGCAGCAGGCCGACGCCGATCCCGGCCGCGATGGCCACGATGATCAGGCGGACCACGGCCTGGCGGCCGCCGGTGACCGCCAGCCGCAGGCCGAGGCGGATCACCGTGCCTGCCCGGGAGAAGGGGCCGCCCCGGTGAGTGAGCTGACCGTGCCGTCCCGGACGATGACTTCCCGGTCGGCGTAGGCGGCGACCCGGGCGTCGTGGGTGATCAGGATCACCGTGGTGCCCTGCTCGCGGGCGGTCCTGGTCATCAGGGTCATGACCATCTCACCTGATACCGAGTCCAGCGAGCCGGTCGGTTCGTCGGCGAACAGGATCTGCGGCCCGGTGACCATGCCCCGGGCCAGCGCGACCCGCTGCGCCTGGCCGCCGGACAGTTCGCCGGATCGCCGGTGCCCCAGCTCGTCCAGGCCGAGCCGGCCGAACCAGGCCCTGGCTTGGGCCAGCGCGGCGGCCCGGCGGGTACCGCCCAGCAGCAGCGGCAGGGCGGCGTTCTCCTCGGCGGTCAGCTCGGGGACGAGCTGACCGGACTGGAACACGAACCCGAACCGGTCCCGGCGCACCTGGCTGCGCTGGTTCTCGGTCAAGGTGTCGAGCCGCTGCCCGGCGAACCGGACCTGTCCCTGGTCCGGGACCAGGATGCCGGCCAGGCAGTGCAGCAGCGTGGACTTGCCTGACCCGCTCGGCCCCATGACCGCGACGATCTCGCCCGGGGCCGCGGCGATGCTGGCGCCGCGCAGGGCCGGCGTCTGGCCGAACGACTTGACCACGTCGCGGGCTTCGATCATCGCGGCCGGCGTGACGGCCGTCGCGGCCTGGCCGGTGCTGGCCCTGGGCCTGGGCGCTCGGTCCCGGCTCACGGGTGCACCTCCCGGGCCAGCGTGTCCAGCCGGGCCGCGGTGTGGTCCATCCACCGCAGGTCCGCCTCCAGGTGGTAGAGCCCGTGGTCGGCCAGCAGGGTGTCCATCAGGTCGCCGTCCTGTTTGAGGGTGGTGAGCTCGCGCATGCGCCGCAGATGCGCCGCGCGCTGGGTATCGAGGTAGCGGCCGGCCGGGTGCCCTAGCATCAGCGCCAGCACGACCTTGGCGAACAGCACGGTCTGCAGGTGCGGCTCGGGCGGGGCAGGCTCGGACAGCCACTGCCCGACCTCGGCGGTGCCTGCCTCGGTGATGGCATAGCGCTTGCGGTCCGGTCCCTCGCCGGGCTCGGCTGGTCCGGCGATCGCCTTGCCGTCGCGGGCCAGCCGGGACAAGGTCGCGTAGACCTGGCCGTAGGGCAGCGGCTTGCCGCGGCCGAACCAGGTGTCGTAATCCCGCTTGAGGTCGTAGCCGTGACTCGGCTCCCGCTCCAGCAGGCCAAGCAGGGTCAGCGGAACACTCATACCCGAGAGAATACACTCAGCGTATACACGTGGCAAATAGAAGGCGTCGGCCGGCACCGCGGCAGGCGGTCCAGCCCGCAGAGCTTCCGATCTCCCGAAGGCGTTTTCCGGGACTGGCCCGGTGATACCGAAGTGATGCTCGCCCTCAAGCCGCAATCATGGTGGACTGCTACCCCGGTCTGAGCGAGGTAGCGGTCCACGATCCTGTGCTCGGCCCAGCCCTACGGTGAAGCTGGCCGGTACGGCGGCCAGCGTGTGCCAGGCCGGTACCGGCGGCCCGCATGACGCGCTGCCCAGCCCGTGGTGCTCCGCGTCCAGATGCAGGTGGATCCGTCCGTCCGGCCGCAGGTCGCACGTATGCCGGGCCGCATCCAGCGCCGCCGTGCTCCACGGCCGCGCCGTCACGTCCACCACCGGAGTCCCGAAGATGCTCAGCACGGCGCCGTCCGCCCTGGTCAGCCGCGCCCAGCGCACCGCCCGCCGGTTGCCGTTCTCCTGCGGCCGCACGTAGGGGGTCTGCAGTTCAGCCAGCGTGCGCCGGTAGCGTCCCACCCGTACCGCGCTCTGGCTGTCCCGGTACGCCTCACCCGGCCCGAGCCCGAACCATTCAAGCTCCCCGTCGACCCCCGCCACGCTCAACGACACCCCGAGCCGGGGCAGCGGCACGTCCCAGCCGCCGGACGGCGTCACCGATACCGTCAGCCAGATCCGCTCCGCCTCCGCGTGCCACCGGTAAATCGCGTCCAGCCCTAGCGACGTCCCCGCCGCCCCCACGCGCGTCCGCACCGTCAGGCCCGCGCCGTCAGGCTCGACGCCGAGCACCTTGTGCCGCATCCGGTCCAGCCCGGCCCGCCGCCACGCCTTCACCAGCGGCCGGTCGTTGTCGATCGGCGCCCGCCAGACGTCCAGCCGCGGACCATCCACCTCCAGCTGGCCCAGCCCGATGAGTTCCCCGGTCCCGCCATCAAACCGCGCCGCCCCCAGCACGATCACATCCCCGTCAACGATCGCCCCGTTCCCCGCCACCCAGAGCCCGCCAGCCGCCTCGTGGGTCCCAGAGTCATCGACTCGTTCCTGCGCCCAAGCCACCTCATGTCCCGCCGCCGCCCACGACTCCGCCCCATCCAGTACCGCGCTGACCGTAAGCCAGACCTCCCCGCCCACCGCCCTGGCTTGGTCGGCCAGTCTCGTCAGCTCGCCCGGCCACTCGACGCTCCCGGCCTGTCCGGCCCGGACAACCGGAACGGCCAGCTCACCGCGGCCGAGCAACGCCCCGTCCTGCTCGAGCCGCCACGCCCAGCGCAGGTAGCCGGTGTCACGGGTATGGTGCAGGTTGCGGACCCCGATCGTCTGGGTCCGGGCGTCCACGCCGATCCGGACCGGTTCGACCACCTTCTTGAACTCACTTAGCCCCGGCGACGGCGTCCGGTCCGGAAACATCAGCCCGTCGATGACGAAGTTCCCGTCGTGCACCTCCTCGCCGAAGTCGCCGCCGTACGCGTAGTACGGCGTCCCGTCCGCGGCGGTCCGCACGATGCCATGGTCGATCCACTCCCAGACGAACCCTCCGGCCAGCCGCGGATGCGCCTCGAACAGCTCCTGGTAGTCCGCCAGCCCGCCCGGTCCGTTGCCCATCGCGTGCGCGTACTCGCACAGCACGAACGGCAGCCCGCGGCGGTGCGCGTCGCTGGCCGGATCGGCCGTTGCTGGCTCCTGCCCATGCCCGATAACGGCCACCTCCGCCAGCGGAACGTACATTCGCGAGTACACGTCGGCGTAGGAGCAATTCTCGTGGTCGCCCTCGTAGTGGATCAGTCGGCTGCCGTCCCGGTCGCGGATCCAGGCCGCCATGGCGGCCAGGTTCGCGCCGGTCCCGGCCTCGTTGCCCAGCGACCACATGATGACGCTGGGATGGTTCTTGTCCCGCTCCACCGTCCGCGCCACCCGGTCCAGATACGCCTCCCGCCAGGCCGGGTCGTCGCTGGGGTTGCCCCGCCAGCCGCCGGACGCGAACCCGTGGGTCTCCAGATCGCATTCATCGATCACCCACAGCCCGTAGCGGTCGCACAGGTCCAGGAAGCGCGGGTCGGGCGGGTAGTGGCTGGTCCGCACCGCGTTGATGTTATGCCGCTTCATGGCCAGCACGTCGGCCAGCATGGTCTCGGCGCTCAGCGCCCGGCCGGTGCGCGGGTCCCACTCGTGCCGGTTGACCCCGCGCAGCAGGACCGGCACGCCGTTGACGGTGAGCACCCCATCCGCCACCGAGACCCGCCGGAACCCGATGTTCACCGCGATCCGCTCGTCACCGGCCACGATCTCGCCGGCGTAGAGCCGCGGCCGTTCATCCGACCACGGCTGCACGCCCCCAAAAACAAACGGCCCGGCCGGGTCGGCGTCGGCCAGGCCCAGTTCGGGCACGCTGAGCCGGGCCGGGCCGGTGGTCTGCACGGCTAGCGTGCCCTGTCCGCTGCCCGGGTCGAAGTCGGCGTGCACGAAGAAGTCCTCCAGCCCGCGCGCCGCGATCCGCACCGAGCGGAAGATGCCCGACAGCCACCACATGTCCTGGTCCTCCAGGTAGCTGCCCGCTGACCACTGGTGCACCCGGATGGCCAGCACGTTCGGGCCGTGGCGCAGCGTCCCGGACACGTCGAACTCGGTCGCCAGCCGGCTGCCCTTCCCGTCGCCGAGCCGCGCCCCGTTGAGCCACACCGCGAAACAGGAGTCCACTCCGTCGAACCGCAGCACCGCACGCGCCAGCGGGAAGCCGTCCGGCACGGTAAAGGCACGCCGGTATTCCCCGGTCGGGTTGGCGTCCGGGACCCGCGGCGGATCCACCGGAAACGGGTAGGTCACGTTGGTGTACGCGGGCGCACCGTATCCGGCCAGTTGCCAGCACGATGGCACGTCTAGTTCGGCCCATCCGGAGTCGTCGAACTCCGGGCGCTCGAACCCAGTACTAACCAAAGACAAGCCGGCTGCCAGCCGGAAGCACCACCGGCCGTTCAGGTCAATATGGGGTAGGTCCGATGCGAACCAGGCCCGCGGCCGTAGCCGGCCCGAGCCCGGGCTCCGGTCCTCGACGTAGGCAAATTCCGCCGGCACCAGCCGATTCTAAGCAGTCGCATACTTGAGCAGGTGACCGAGCAGCATGACGGCGTCCCGCTCAGCGGCGGCCGGATGACCAGCGGCATCGTCCGTTACGGTGACCGGGTGCGGCGGCCCGCCGGTCCGTGGACCCCGGCTGTGCATGAGTACCTGCGCTACCTGGCCGCGGCCGGGTTCGAGGGCTCGCCGCGGGTGCTGGACGCCGGGGACGGCTGGGAGGAGCTCAGCTACCTCGACGGGGAGGTGGCCGCCGACCCGCAGTGGGAGCCCGGCCGCGGGAATCGCCTGCCGCCGTATGCCCGGACCGACGCGGCGCTGGTCGCGGCGGCCCGGCTCATCCGCGGGCTTCGAGCCGGCCCTGACCGGTTACCGCTTCCACCCGCACCCGCCGCTGCCTGGCGAGATCGTCAGCCACGGCGACCTCGGCCCGTGGAACACGGTCTACCGTGACGGCCTCCCGGTGGCGTTCATCGACTGGGACGGCGCCCAGCCCGTCGATCCGGTCGCCGACCTGGCCAGCATCCTTCCCGCTCTGCAGCGCAGCCCGCTGGCCAGCGCCGCACTGGTCAAGTACGCGCCCGTCGACGCCGCCGGCGCGGCGGCCTCCCTGGAGTACCACGCGGGGGAGCTGCGCTGGATCCACCGCCTCGTACCGGACCTGGCCCGCGCCCTATAGCCTGAGCCCCAGGGCCGACCAGCATGCGTCCCCGACCTGGGCGCCGCCGCCTACTACGACGTCGACATGACCGAACAGTCCTGGTCCGACCTTATGCCCTAGGCGTACCCGCGCCGTTATGGCCGAGCAGGTCGCCGGGCTGGCAGTCGAGTGCCTCGCACAGCCGGGTCAAGGTGCTGAACCGGATCGCCCGGGCGTGGCCGTTCTTCAGGATGGACAGGTTGACCACGCTGACGCCGACCCGTTCGGACAGCTCGGTCAGGGTCATGCCCCGTGCGGCCAGGAGCTTGTCCAGGTGGATGGTGATGGCGTGGGCGTCCGGGGCGGTGGGCGGCACTACACCGTCCCCTCGAGGTCGGCGCGCATGACAACGCCGACCCGCATGACCCGGGCGAAGACGATCAGCCCCAGGCCGGTCCAGGCCACCGGCCACGACACCGACCAGGCCACGGACCACTGACCCCAGTCGACGGGCCAGGTGACCAGCTGGCCCAGCAGGTTCAGCCGGGCGAACGCTTCGGCCAGCGTGGCCACCAGCCCGCCGGCCAGCAGCCACCAGCCGACGACCGCCAGCAGCCGGGCGGCCTGGTCGCTGTAGACACCGTCGCGGACGGCGACCCGGGCCAGTCGCATGGCCAGGTACAGGGCGCCCAGGCGGAACAGGTCGACGGGCAGCACGGCGATCGCGGCCGCCAGCGACTGGCCGAAGGAGGGATGCGCGGCGCACACGCTCGCGCTGTCCCAGGCGGCGCGCACGCCGAGGGACAGGCCGGACTGGCCGAGGGCGCTGGCCGTATGCGGCAGCAGCGCTTGCGCGGCGCTCAGGCAGATGCCCCTGAGCGCCGGGCTGGGGCCGCCGATGTGCGCCCCGAATAGCGGCCCCTGGCCAGTCAGGGTGCGCATCACCGTGGTGACGCTGGACAGGACGGCGATCCAGAACACCCAGGTCATGACGGTGGCCAATGGTTGCAGCCGCTTGCGCGGCTTGAGGGTTGCGGTGGGCATCACGAGCTCCGGCTTATCGACTATCGTTAATAACGAGAATCGTAAGTAACGATAATCGTTATGTCAACCGGGCCAAAGCGAGTTACTGTGGCGGAATGGCTGTGGTGGTCACCGCCGCGGACCGGGCCTCGTTCCGGCGATGCCGCCGGCAGTGGGACCTCGGGGCCGCGATGCGCCAGGACCTGGAGCCGTCGCGCCGGATCGCCACGCCGGACCTGGACCGGGCGATACGGGACGCGCTGGCCGTCTACTACTTCCCCGGCATGTGGGACTGGGACCGCGGCATCCGGCTCCCGCTGGTCAGCCAGGAACTGGAACGGGCTCTGGACCGCCAGCGCACCAGAACCGGCGCGGAAGACGGCTGGCCGGAAACCCTCGACCAGGGTCAGGCCCTGCTGGCCCGCTACCTCGACTGGGCCCCTGGTACCGACCGCTTCTCCCCGGTGCTGGTCGAGACCGACTTCGAGGTCAACATCCTCCATCCGCAAGACCCCCAGACGGCCCTGCTCGCCCGCGACGGCGAACCCATCCGGTACACCGGGCGCATCGACATGATGGCTGTCGACCAGCACGACGCCTACTGGATCGTGCGCCATCGCGTGGTCGACAGGGACTGGCCGGCCACCGATAACCTGGTCGCCGACGAGGAAGCTCGCACCGCGTGCTGGGCCTGGGAGCAGTTCTACCTGGGCATGGCCATCACCGGCACCATCTACAACGAACTGCGCCCCGACCCCGCCCCCGCCGCGCCCACCCCAGACCCGCTCCCGGCCGGCCCGCTCCCGGCCGGGACGCCGCCGCCGCGCCGCCCCTGGCCCTGGCGGCGATCCCGCCCCTCAGCCACGCCGCCACGAGTCCGCCAGCACGAGCCCAGCGGCGGCGGCCGCATGATTCCCCAGCACCGCCGCATGTACGCCCAGGCCACCGAGCCGCGCCGGGTCGAGCCGATCGAGCAGGTCAGCGGCGACGGATTCCGCCGTACCTACCTGCGCCGCACGCCCGCCGAGGTCGCCGAGGGCCGGCGCCTCGGCGCCGACGTGGCCGAGATGATCAGCGCGGACCTCGAGATCTACCCCGAGCCCGATGACCAGAGCTGCCCGCCCTGCCCGTTCCTCGACCCTTGCCTAGCCATGCGGCAGGGCCGCGGCGCCGGACCCATCCTGCAAAGCCATTTCCGCAAGCGCCCGCCCGAAGCCCCGGCCGAGGGCCGCCTCGGCGGCCGCGCCTGGAGCCAGGGCCGCGGCGCCGCCCCGCCAAAGTTCCCGGGCCACCGGAACAACTGACCCGCGGGGCCGAAGAAAAGGCCGTGCGGCAGGATAGGTTCCCGAAGCCAACCGGGAAGGCGGACACAGGGCATGAGCACTGACCAAGCGGACGGAACCAACCACGTCGACGCGCTGGTGATCTTCGGCGCCACCGGCGACCTGGCCAAACTCGAAACCTTCCCCGCCCTGGTCGGGCTGGTCGAACGGGGCGTGCTGGACGTCCCGGTGATTGGCGTGGCCAAGAGCGGCTGGGGCCTGGACCAGTTCCGCGACTACGCGACCGCCTCGCTGAAGCTGAACAACATGGACCCGGGCAGCCCGGCCGCGGTCAAGATGCTGCAACTGCTGCGCTACGTGGACGGCGACCTCGGCGACCCGGCGACTTACCAGGCCATGTCCGACCAGATCGGGCCAAACGCCCAGAAGGCCCTGTTCTACCTCGAGGTGCCGCAGGGGCTGTTCGGCCGCATCGCCCAGGGCATCTCCGGGGCCGGGCGGGCCAAGGGCGGCCGGATCATGGTCGAGAAGCCGTTCGGCAACGACCTGGCCAGCGCCCAGCAGCTGAACGCCACCCTGCAGGGCTTCTTCCCCGAGGACGCGATCTACCGGGTGGATCACTGGCTGGGTCTGGAACCGGTGGACAGCCTGATGTTCGTCCGGTTCGCCAACTCGGTCATCGAGCCGCTGCTGAACCGGACTTACGTGCAGAGCATCCAGATCACCATGGCGGAGGCGTTCGACGTCGCCGACCGGGGCAGCTTCTACGACAAGACCGGCGCGATCAAGGACGTGATCCAGAACCACCTGCTCCAGGTCCTGGCCACCGTGCTGGCCGAGCCGCCGGACGGCACCGGCCTGGACTCCTGGCGGGCGTCCAAGGCCGATCTCCTCGGGGCCCTGCGCCCGCTGACCCCGGAACTCACCGTCAAGGGCCAGTATCAGGGCTACCTCGATGTCACCGGGGTGGCGCCCAACTCGAAAACCGAGACCTACGCGGCGATCAGGCTGGCCGCCGACTCCTGGCGCTGGGCGGACGTGCCGATCCTGATCCGCGCGGGCAAGTGCCTGCCGCTGACCGCGACCGAAGTCACCGTCGCCTTCAAGCGCCCGCCCCACGACGTCTTCGGCCTAGGCGGCCACCTCGTCCAGAACACCCTGCGCTTCCGGGTCAACCCGGACAACCGGGTCACCTTGTCCCTGGTCGGCAAGCAGCCGGGCGTCGGCTGGCAGCCCGCCGCCGAGGACCTGAAGTTCGCTGAGACCGCGGCCGACGACTTGCGCCCGTACGACCGGCTCATCGGCGCCGCGCTCGCCGGGCAGCGCTGGCTGTTCGCCTCGGAGGATACGGTCGAAGCGGCCTGGCGGGTGGTCGACCCGGTGCTCGGCGACACCGGTCCGGTACCCAGCTACCAGAAGGGCAGCTGGGGCCCGGATCAGGCCGCCAGCCTGCTACCCGACGGCGAAAGCTGGTACGACCCGCAATAACGCCGGCACGACCCGCACTAACGCCGGTACGACCCGCGATAACCGCTGGTTCTGCTGGGCGACCGCCACGATGACGTCACCGACCGAGCGGACCAGGCCGTACCGCCGCCGGATGACGTCGGCGATCAGCCCGGTCCAGCCGGTCTGGTGGGAGGCGCCGAGCGCCGCGGCGGTGTCGCCGTGGAAGTACTCGCCGAAGACCAGGTTGTCCCGCCAGGCCGGATCGGTCTGCAGCGTCTCATACCCGCCGAAGCACGGCCGCCGTCCGTCCGGGCCGCGGGTGAAGATCGAGATGAGCCGGTCCTGCAGGTCGGCGGCCACCTTGTCCAGGGTCAGCCGGGTGCCGGATCCGGTTGGGTACTCGATGGTGAAGTCGTCCCCGAAGAACTGGTGATACCGGTCCAGCGCGTCGATGACCAGGTAGTTGATCGGGAACCAGACCGGGCCGCGCCAGTTGGAGTTCCCGCCGAACAGCGGCGTGGTGGACTCGGCGGCCTCGTAGTCGATGCTGGCCGTCACCCCCTCCACCGACAGCGTGTACGGGTGCTCCCGGTGGTAGGCCGACAGCGCCCGCACCCCGTGCGGAGCCAGGAACCCCTCGGGGTCGAACAGCCCGCTGAGCAGCCGCGTGAGCCGGTCCGGCAGGCCAGCGACAGCAGCAGCAGCTGGTCGCCGGACGGCCCGCGCAGCATCCCGCGCTCGCGCATCGCCCCGGCGTCCACCAGGTTCTCGCGGCCGAGCAGGTCGGCGAACTGCTTGCCCAAGATGAGCGCCTGCTCGACGTCGGACTCCTGGACCACCGCGGCGGCCAGGACCGGGATCATGCCCACCACCGACCGGACCTTGATCGGCACCTGCTCGCCGGACGGCGTCACCAGCCGGTCGTAGAAGAACCCGTCGGTGTCGTCCCACAGGCCCTGGCTGGACAGCGCGTCGCGGATGGCCGCGAAGTGCTCCAGGAACTTGAGCACCAGGTCGGAGGCCGCGCGCTGCCCGCTGCGGCTCAGCACGGTGGCGATCCGGCCCATGGCGATGGCGTAGAACCCCATCCACCCGGTGGCGTCGGACTGCTCCAGGATCCCGCCCACGGGCAGCTGCGACCGGTCCAGCGGCCCGATGTTGTCCAGGCCCAGGAACCCGCCCTCATACACGTTCTTCCCGCCGGCGTCCTCCAGGTTGACCCACCAGGTGAAGTTGACCAGCAGCTTGTCGAACACCCGGGACAGGAACTCCACGTCGCGGCCCTCGTCGATGGCGAACACCTCGAGCGCCGCCCAGGCCTGCACCGGCGGGTTGACGTCGGAGAAGTTCCATTCGTACGCGGGCAGCGTCCCGCTCGGATGCTGGAACCACTCCCGGCACAGCAGGATCAGCTGGTACTTGGCGAACGCCGGGTCCACGTGGGCCAACGCCACGCAGTGAAAGCCCAGGTCCCACGCGGCGAACCAGGGATACTCCCACTTGTCCGGCATCGACATGATGTCGAACGCGTCGAAGTTGCGCCAGCGCGAGTTGCGTCCGGTCAGCCGCTCAGCCGGCGGCGTCGGCTGGCCCGGGTCGCCATCCAGCCAGCGCGTCACGTCGTAGTAGAACAGCTGCTTGCTCCACAGCAGCCCGGCGAACGCCTGCCGCATGACCATGGCCTCGTCGTCGGTCGCGTCCCGTGGGGTCAGCTCGTCGTAGAACTCGTTGGCCTCGGCCCGCCGCCTGGCCACCATCTGGTCGAAGTCGGTGCCCAGGGCCACGGCCGAAGCCCCGGACACCGGGACCGCCGAGCCCAGCGCGGCCGCGGCCGCCCCGTCGGCCGAAGCCGGCCGCATCCGCAGCCGTAGTTCGGCCGAAGCCCCCGCGGCCAGCGTGAGCTGATACCAGAACGCGCACTTGGTCCCGGTGCGCCCCGGGTTGACCGTGGGCGCGCCGCCGATCACGTGGTCGTTGATGCCGTCTTTCGGGTACGGCGTGAGCGGCGTCGCACCGTACAGCCGGGCCAGGTTCGTCTCGTTCTCGCAGAACAGCGCCGTGGGCAGCGTCCCGTCCGGCGCGGGGCCGGCGATCAGTTCCAGCTCACCGCAGAACGGGTGCTGGATGCTGACCACGGCCGGGTCCGCGGTACCCGCCCCGAGCACCGGCTTGGTCGGGTCCTCGCCCCAGGACCAGGTGTTCCGGAACCAGGCCGTCGGCAGGACGTGCAAGCTGGCCGCGTCCGGCCCCGGATTGGTCACCGAGATCGTCATCAGCAGGTCGTCGGGCCCGGCCTTGGTGTAGTTCACCTCGACGATCCAGTACCGGTTGTCCGCGAAGGCCCCGGTGTCGAGCAGTTCGTATTCGGGCTGCTGCCGGTTCCGCGCCGCGTTGGTGTCGATCAGGTCCTGGTACGGGAACGGGCCCCGCGGATAGTGGTAACGCCACCGGTTCCAGGCGTGGCTGGGGATGGCGTCCAGGTACCACCAGTACTCCTTGACGTCCTCGCCGTGGTTGCCCTGCTCGCCGGTCAGCCCGAAGGCCCGCTCCTTGAGGATCGGGTCGCGCCCGTTCCACAGGGCCAGGCCCAGGCAGAGCCGCTGCTCGATGTCGCAGAATCCGGCCAGCCCGTCCTCGCCCCACCGGTAGGCCCGGGACCGGGCGTGGTCGTGCGGCAGGTAGTTCCAGGCGTCGCCGTCGGCGCTGTAGTCTTCGCGGACCGTGCCCCACTGCCGCTCGCTCACGTACGGTCCCCACCGGTACCAGTCACCGGCCTGCCGGAGCCCGTTCTCGAGCTTGCCGAACTCATCGACCCGCTCCCGCTCAGCTCCCATCGCCGCCTCCTCGCCGTAGCCTGTTCCTTTTTTAGCGGAACGGGCCGTGGTACCACCGGCTGGGTCCCGTCAAGCACACCGGGGTTAGGCTGAGACGCGTTACTGGAGCACACCGACATCGGGACGGGCGCCATGGCTTATGACGACACGACAGATAGCCTGCCGACCGGAAACTGGCCCCAGGTGAGGTCCGGGCCGCTGGTGGTGGGCGGCATCCTCATCGGGATCGGCGCGGTGGTGGCCATGGCGGGCGCGGCTGTGGCCGGCACGCACCTGGCCGCCGCCACCCGGGCCTGGATCAAGGAGCTGGAGACCCCGCCCAGCCAGCTGGCCCGGCTCAAGTGGGAGCAGGCCAAAACGGCCGCCGCCTCCGGCGCGGCCACCTGGCGGGAACACCCCAACGCCAAGGTCGGCCTGGCCCGCCGGGCTTCGGCCAACTAAAAACGTCCCGGCCGCCGCAGCGGCGGCCGGGACGCTCAGCGGCTGGCGGTTAGTGCGGGAAGACGTGGCACGAGGCGCCCGGCCAGAACCACCACGGGCACGCGCGGTGCACGTGGCTGGCCAGCGACCAGGTCGAGCTGGCCGCCTCTTTGCCGGTCTCGGTCCAGGACCCCGAGACGTATCCCCACCGGTTGATGGTCCCGGTGAACGTCCGCGTGCCCTGGATGGAACCGGTCGGGTACGTGAAGCTGATAATCACGTGCTTGTTGCCGTAGACCACGCCGTGGATCGGGCCGGTGGTCGGGTAATTCGGGTCGGTCATCGTTCCGGACAGGCAGCCGCCGTACTGCGTGATCGTCACGCTGTAGCTGAGCGGCGAGCCGTACTGGTAGTTCTCGATGGTGTTCTGGCCGTTCAGGTTCCAGCGCTCCTTGGCCCACGGGTTGCAGCCGTACCAGGAGTTGCTGTGCGTCGCGGGGCTGGTGGTCGCCGCGCTGGCCACCCCGGCCCCGCCGGCCACCAGCGACGCCGCGACCGCGAGGCCCGCGCAGGTTCTGAGCACGCTCTTGCCGATGTTCCTCATGATTCCCCCACATAACGGTCCGCCGGCATATGGCCGGCGATTTGCTGACATGAAGGGGACGCCGAAACGGACGGGCGGGTTGTCCGGAAGCAACAAGTAATACACATGCCGTTACACCTCGTGATGCTCATAGTCCGACAAAACCCGTAAAACCGCGCTCCGGGATATGCAGTAAAGCGGAGTGGCTGAGGAATGCGGTGTGGCTAGCGGCTGCTTCTGGCCGGTCGCGCAGGTCCGTGCCGCCGACCGGGTTACCGGTGGTGCTGACGTTGCAAGGGAGAACAGCGTGCTTCATGGTGCGCTGTGCCCGCGAACCCAAGGGTGGTGAAACCCGGGATCCACCACCCTTGGGTGTGGTGGATTGCCAGTTTCACCCCGCTCACGCCGGCCGCGGCCGGCTGCTCCGGCTAAGCGGATAGCCCAGACCGCGCTAACCGCAACGCCCCGGCCGTCAGGCCGACGGCCGGGGCGTGCGTCATGATTTGGTCGTTACCGCGGGAAGACCCGGCACGAGGCGCCCGGCCAGTACCACCACGGGCAGGCGTGATGCGCGTGCTTGGCCAGGGTGAACGTGCCGCTGCCGTTCTCGGTACCGGTCTCGCTCCAGGTGCCGGACACGGCTCCCCACCAGTTGATCTTCCCGGTGTAGGTCCTGGTGCCCTGGACCGAGCCGGCCGGGTACTTGAAGGTGAAGGTGACGTGGTTCCGGTAGACGGTGCCGTAGACCGGCCCCGTGGTCGGGTAGTACCCGTCGGTCAGCGAGCCCCACAGGCAGCTGCCGAACTGCTTGAACGTCACACTGTAGGTGTAGGTCTGGCCCTGGTAGACGGCCTCGACCTGGTTCTTGCCGTTCAGGTTCCACTGCTCCCGCGCCCACGGGTTGCAGCTGTGCCCGGGATTACCGGTCTGGGTCGCGGGAGCGGTCGTGGCGGCGCTCGCCACCCCCGTCCCGCCTGCTACGAGCCCGGCCGCGATCGCCAGGCCCGCGCAGGTCCGCAGAATCGCCTTGCTGATACCTCTCATGGTCCCCTTCTCCCTGTAAGCCGCTTACCGGAGCCTGGGCTCTCCGTACGTGACCGCTTGACGTCGCGCTAGCAGCGGCTTGGTGTTGTACTTCAGACGTAGAACAGGGCGAAAAGGTTGTCCGATAACAAGCACAAACACACAGATGTTAACGGCTCGTTATTAACGCTACCGGACAAATACCTAATAACTTACGCAAACTCACGCTACCCGGCTGAACGCCGGCAGGTACCCGAGTTCCTGCCCGGCGGCGGTCGGGTGGTAGGACGAGCTGATCGCGAACAGGTCCACCGAGTGCAGCCAGCTGTGGGAGTCGCAGATCTCGTGCCCGGCGAACTGGCCGCGGACGTCGAGGTAGGTATCGCCATGGTCCTGGGCGGCGGTCTGCAGCGCGGCGTCGAGCGCGTCCGCGCCCTGGTTGAGCGCGGTGCGGTCCTGGGTGCTCAGCCCCAGGCACGTGCCGGACTTGGACAGGTCGTACAGCTCCGGGTAGCCGAGCACCACGACCGTGGCGTGCGGCGCGTCCGTCCCGATCGTGGTCAGGGTCTGGTCCAGCCGGCCTGGCAGCTGGCTGGCCACGAACGCCTCGGCGGTCGCCACGGCCTTCAGGCAGGAACTGGTCGAGGACAGCACGCAGGTTTCCATCACGCTGGAGAAGCCCGCGTCGTTGCCGCCGATCGTGATGCTGACCAGCGTGGTGCTCGCGGTCAGCGCCGACACCTGGCCGCTGAGCACGTCGGCCGTGGTCGCGCCCGCGCAGGCCGCCGAGACGAAGCTGGCCGGGCCGTGCGCCGCGGCCCACTGCTCCGGATAGGCGTCGGTGCTGCGGTCGCAGCTCCCGCTGGAAGAGATGTAGCTCCCCGCCCCCAGCCCGGAGCTGTAGGAATCGCCGAGCGCGACATAATTGACGGTCGACGCCGCGGCCGCCGGAACGGCGGTCAGCACCGTGACCAGGCCCGCGATACCGAGGATAGCGGCACTGAAACCAGCCCGGAAAATACGCACGAATCACCCACTGTGACCAGGGAGGCCTCCGAAAACCGGGGCCATA
The DNA here is from genome assembly GCA_963787645.1 of uncultured Actinomycetes bacterium. Classification (GTDB taxonomy): domain Bacteria; phylum Actinomycetota; class Actinomycetes; order Streptosporangiales; family Streptosporangiaceae; genus Palsa-504. Next base: position 156,112 of record CAWBDS010000012.1, read on the forward strand.
ATCCTTGTACCACGGCCCGTCCGGCAGATCAATAATGGAACCGTAGGCACGACGATCGGAGCACGACAGCTCATGGCCCGCAGCGGGAACCTCGCCGACTGGCAGCGCCAGCTGGCCGAGCGGCGCCAGGAAGAAGCCGAGCAGGCGCGCGAACGCAGGCAGCAGCAACGGGACCGGGAGAAGGTCCGCCAGCAGGAGCATCACGACTCGCGGCAACAAGCGGCGGACGAGCAGAACGCCGCGGTGGCCGAGCAGCTCACCAGCCTGGACGAGGTGCTGACCAGCGCCCTGGCGCTCGCGCCGATGAGCTTCGACCGGCTGATGGTCACGCCGCGGACGCCGCCGTTCGATCCGGGTCCGCTGGGTGCCGCGCCGCCCGGCCCGGGCTGGATCGACTTCGCGCCCGACGCGCCGCGCGGGCTGAGCCGCTTCCTGGGCGGCGGTATCCGGTACAAGCGGCAGCTGGCCCAGGCGCAGGGCCGGTTCGAGGCCGCGACCGCCGAATTCCGGGAGCAGGAGGTGCAGCGGCAGCGGGCGCTGGCCGTGGCCACGGCGAAGTACCACGGGGCGCTCACCGAGGAGCGCGGCCGGGCCGCCGCCCGCAACGCCCAGGTGACCCGGCGGCAGGCGGCGTTCGCGGCGGGCGACGCCGGGGCGGTGGCGTGGTTCGTCCGCTGCGTGCTCAAGGCCTCCCGGTACGCCGACGGCTTCCCGCGCGGGTACCAGGTGACCTACGACGCCCCCGCCAGCTCCCTGGCGGTTGAGTTCGAGCTGCCGCCGCAGACCGTCGTGCCGCCGGTCCGGGCCTACCGGTACGTGAAGGCGCGGGACATCGTCGAGGCGGTGCCGCGGCCGGACGCCGAGATCAGGCGGCGCTACGAACGGCTCATCTCCGCTATCGCGCTGCGCACGATGCACGAGATCTTCAGCGCCACCCCGGCTCACGTGATCCAGTCGGTGTCCTTCGCCGGCTACGTGACCACCACCGATCCCGCCACCGGTAAATCCGTCCGGCCGCGGCTGCTCGCCGCGTCGGCCGACCGGGCCGCCTTCGAGGACCTGGTGCTGGCCGACGTCGACCCGGCCGCCTGCCTGGCGGGCTTCGGCGCCCCAACCGCTCAAGATCGGGCGCTGAAGGCCGGCCGCTAGAACTCGGTGTCGCGGTCGGCGGTTTCGAGCACGTCCATCAGTGCCCGCAGGGCCTCGAGGTAGGAGCGGGTCCGCTGGGCCAGCGGCGTCCAGTGGTCGGCCTCGAACTGACGGGCCACCTCGTCCTGCCAGTGCGGGACGGCCTGCTCCCAGGCGGCCGACAGCAGGCGGAACTGCTCGTCACCGTCACGGTCCGGCCGGGTGTGCATCGTCGCGGCGGCTCAGGCTCCGCTGGCCTGGACGCGGCGGGCGGCCTGCAGGCTCGAGATGCTGCCCAGCAGCTGGCTTTCGGCCCGGGGCAGGTCGCTGTCCAGCACTTCCCCGAACGCGGCCGCCGGACCGGCGAATTCGCTCGCTTGCGTGTCCACCCGCTGCTGCCAGACGCGGATCCGCTCGAGCCGCTCCGCGGCCTGCTCGACCGCCCAGGCGTACGCCGAGCAGTCCGCCCCGCCGCGGTTCCGGCAGGCCGCCAGGTCGGCTTGATCTTGTTCCAGCCGGGCCTGCCAATGGCTAGCCTTGGCGGCCAGCGACGCACGGGTCAGCTCGACCTCATCGCCGGCCCGTTCGGCCACGCCCCGCTGGGCGTACCGGAACCGGACCAGCGCCTCGTGCAGCCCGACCAGCGCCTCGATGTCGGCATGGACCTTGGCCACGCCGCCTTACCTGCGTTCTGGCTCGGCGCGGCTGCTCTGCGCCTCACCACGGGGCGCCCCACCACGGGGAGCCCCGCTGCGGCCGGCCCCGGTGATGACCCCGGCTCCTTGCCCCGTCTCGAGGTACTCGCGGAGCCGCTCGATCAGCGCGGCCAGGTGCGCCTCGTGGGCTTCGGTGGCCGACAGGTAGACCCTGATGCCCGGCGTAACCTCGTCCAGCGCCTCGCCGAACAGCCGGTACATGTCGTCGCGCCAGACCTCGCCGAGCTCACGCCAGTGACCCCGGATGGTGGCGAAGTTTTCCGCCAGGTCCCGGTTGAACTGCATGAGGTGCGCCCTGAACTCGGCCAGTGCGTCGATGTCGTTGATAACCCCGGACATGCCTGTTATCCCACTCCCATCAGGCCTTCGAATTCGGCGGCGATCTCGTCGAGGCTGACTTTGACGATATCCGGATATCTCGCTACCCCGCCGCCCGCGATGTGCTCGAGCCGGCTGGTGTACGGGATCTCGATGCCGCGCTCGAGCAGCAGCGCGCGCACCGACGCGGCCAGCGGCGGCAGGTACCGGTTGACCTCACGGTCGCGGTCGGGGAAGTCGTCGGGAACCTCGTGCAGCACGGCCCGCAGCGCTTCGATGGCCTCCCCGATGGCCGCGGGCGGCATCTGCCTGCCGATCTCCCCGAGCCGCGCCCGGTAGTTCTCGAAGACCGCCTTTCCGAGCTGCATGTTCAGTTCCGCGGCCGCGCTGTCCTCCCCGGCTTCGGCCAGGAAGCTGGCCAGCCGGCGCGCCGCGTCCCGGTCCCCCCGGTCCAGCAGCGCCCGGCCCAGCGCCATGGTGGCGCCGACCACCTTGGCCCACAGCAGGCCCGCCTGCGCGTACGCGCCGAGCAACTGCGCCTGCCGGTCCCCGCCCCCGGAATCAACCGCGCCGGAATCAACCGCGCCGGAGTCAACCGCATGGGCATCAACCGCGTCGGCATCAGCCGCGTCGGCGCCCAGGACCCCGGCCAGGCCGGTCGCCTTGAGCAGCTCCCGGGTCAAGAAGAGCAGGTCATCGCACTCCGCGGCGAGCTGCCGGGCTCGTTCCTGGTCTTCGGCCAGCAGGAAGTGCGCGAAGATGGCGGGCCGGGCGGCCTGCCGGAGAGACAGATAGGGCGACGGGGCCATGGCAGGCTCGGGGATCCTTTCCAGCGACATCAAACGGGGCTCCCGAACGCGGCCCGGACAAACGCGTACAGCGAGGCCACCGAGTACGGCTTGAACTTCTCTACCTGTTCCGCGGGCCACTCGGTATCCCGGTACAGGGCGCGGTCGTCGTCCAGGCTGGCCGCGGCCGACACGCCCAGCAGGGCGTCGCTTTCTGCCGGGGACAGCACGCGGAGCACCGCCCGGTGCCCGAAGTGGGCCAGGCCCGCGCGCCGCAGCGCCCGTTCCGCGGTCGCGTATCCGTCGGCCCAGGCCACCACGTGCAGGCCGAGGTCGGGTCCCTTCTCGGCCAGCCGGACCAGGCGCGCCGAGGTCTCGCTGGCCCGGCCGTAGTCGCCTTCGGCCAGCAGTTCATGCCAGCGGTGCAGCCCCGCGATCAGGAAGAACCGTTCGGGCCGGGGCGGTCCGTCGCTGTCGGCGAGCCGGGCGTCCAGGTCGTCGAGCAGGTCATCCAGCTCCGCCCCGGCCGTCCGGCGGTCCGCGATCCGCATCTGGTGGGGCAGGGCGCGCAGCGGGTCGAAGAAGCCATGGAACGCCGACGAGGGCCGGGTGAACTCGGCGATGGTGAAGCGGACGTCGGCGGGGGAGCGCTGGATCGCGGCGCTGATCACGGTGGCCAGCAGCAGCCCGTGGCCGTGGTCCTCGCCGCCGACGATGAGCAGGTTGGACCGGACGTAGCGCTCGAAGGTCGCGGTGGTGGCGGGCTTGATCTCGATCGCCTCACCCAGCCAGGCGTCCACCGTGCCACCCGGCGGCGGCCAGCCCGCGGAATCCGCGACCGCTGCGGCGAACTCCGCGGGCGCGTCGGGATCGAAGCTGGCCGGCGGCGGATACTCCCGGCCGTCCCCGAGCGCCCGGATCTGCCCGATCAGCGCCAGCCGTTCGCGCGTCGGCAGGTAGGCGATCCGCATCACCGGGTTGGCGCCCTCGCCGCGGCGGTCGTTGTAGATCGCGTCCCCCGCGTGGATCAGCCTGGTCGCCGCGTCGATACCGTCGCCCAGGATGGCCTGGGACACCGACGGCTGCGTGCAGCCCAGCGCGATGCGCAGCGCCATCTGCTCGTAGACCGGCCGCAGGTACGCGGTCAGCGGCCCGCCCGGCGACTGGGTGGCCAGCAGCAGGTGCAGGCCGAACGCCGCGCCCCGCTTGGCGATGTCGGCCAGCAGCCGCCCGGCCTCCCGGGCCAGCCGGTCTTCCTCGCTGAACAGCACCTGGAACTCGTCCATGATGACCAGCGCCCGCGGCATCACGTTCCCGGTGACCATGCGGTAGTCGGGCAGGTCGGTGACGCGCGCCTCCCGGCACAGCCGGGCCCGCCGGTTGATCTCGTCGTGGAACCGTCGCAGCATCGACAGCCCGAACTCCCGGTCGGTGCGCGAGGTGATGGCCCGGGCGTGCGGCAGCCGTTCGGTCAGGTAGGCGTCGAACTCGACCTCCTTGAAGTCGAGCAGGTACAGCTCGAGCTCCTCCGGCGGATACCGCAGTGCGAGCTGGCTGATCAGCACGTGCAGCAGGTTGGTCTTGCCCATCCGCACGTCGCCGCCGACCAGGCCGTGGTGCACGCCGCGCACGCCCATCACGAATCGCTGCGGCTCGCCCTTGCCGTCCACGCCGATCTGCACGTCCAGGCCGTCGGTGGTCACCCCGGACCACCGGCCCGACGGGCCGGCCGCGATCCGCGAGAAGGGCAGCTCCCGGGCCGCGGAGCTGGCCATGGCGCCCACCGCGTCCAGCCACGGGTTGGCCCGGCCGGCCGACGGCATCTGGTCCGGCTCGATCGCGGCAGGCCCGAAGTCCGGGTCGTCCCAGCTGAGGTGACCGTGCGCGTCCCGGCCCAGGTTGGTGCTGCGGGCGGTCAGCGCGGCCAGGTCCAGCCCTCGGGCGCCGGCGCACCGGGGTCTACCGTGGCCAGGATGTACAGCCCGGCCCGGGGCCCGTTGCGGGCTAGGTTACCGAGCAGCTCCTCGGCTTGGTCGCCGAGCCCGGCCGGGAGCCCGGCCAGGACCAGGACGTGGTAGGGGACCAGCACCCCGGTGGTGGCCGCGTTGTAGTCCTCGATCGAATCGTACACGTTGGTCAGCCGGTGCTGGGTGACCTCCACCACGTGGGCGCTCAGCGTGGTCAGCAGGTCCTCGATCTCGTCTGGCCGGGCCGCGACCCCGCTGCCCACCCGCAGCGGCGGCGGCAGCCGCAGGAACGCGCTCAGGTGCCGTCCCTGCCCGACCGGATCGGCCAGCGCGAACCGCACCGTGCCCGGCGCGGTCGCGGTAGCCAGCCGCAGGACCAGCGCCTGCAGCAGCGACCGGGCCTGGTCGGCGAAGCCGTGCTCGGAGATCAGCACGTGCCCGTACCGGGCCAGCCGCGCGACCGCCGGGGCGGTGGGCAGCCCGGGCGCCGACGACAGCAGCGGCGCCCGCAGCCGGCCGACGCGCAAGCCATCCGGCGCGGGCGCGTGCGGATCGGGCTGGTAGCCGTCCCACGCCCGGTCGTCGAAGCTGCCCAGCGCCCACGGATGCTCGGCGGTCAGCGTCCCCACCGCGCCCAGCGCGCGCACCGCGCCGGCCGGGGTCACGGTGCCGTCCAGGTAATGCTCAGCGCAGCGGCGCGCCGCGGCGGCCGAGGAAGCCAGGTGAACGCAGGCGTCGTGGATCTCGCGCTCGATCGCCGCGACCGGCATGGTCACCTCAATACTCAGCCTTGCTCACCCTCATAGTCAGCCCGTTGCCGGCGATCGGCAACCCCTGGTTACCTTAGGCCAGGCGGCGCTCGGCGGCCCACCTGGTCAGCTGGTGCCGGGAGGAGAGCTGCAGCTTGCGCAGCACCGAAGACACGTGCGACTCCACCGTCTTGACCGAGATGTACAGCTCGCGGGCGACCTCCTTGTACGTGTAGCCCTGCGCGATCAGCCGCAACACTTCCCGTTCCCGTGAGGTCAGCTGGTCCAGCTCCGGGTCGAACGACGGCTTGACCGCGTGATCAGCGGAGGAGGCGAACGCGTCGAGCACGAACCCGGCCAGCCGGTGCGAGAATACCGCGTCGCCCGCCGCCACCCGCCGGATGGCATCGGCCAGCTCCGCGGTCGAGATGGTCTTGGTCACGTAGCCTCGCGCACCCGCCCGGATCACCGCGATCACGTCCTCTGGCGCGTCCGACGCGGATAGCGCCAGGAACCGCACCTCCGGGTGCGCCGGCTTGATCGCCTGGATCACCGCCTGCCCGCCGCCGCCGGGCAGGTGCACGTCGAGCAGCACCACGTCCGGGACCAGCGAATTGATCAGGTCGATGGCGGGCTGCACGTCGTCGGCCTCGCCGATCACCTCGACCTGCTTGCCGAGCTCGGACCGGACCCCGGACCGGAACAGCCCGTGGTCGTCGACCAGCACCACCCGCGGCGCGCCGCTCATGACCGGCTCACCGACGCGGACCGCGGCATCTGAAGCGTCACCTTGGTTCCCTCGCCTTCCGCGCTCACCACGCTCACCGTCCCGCCGCGCCGGGTCATCCGGCCGTGCACCGATTCGGCCAGCCCCTTGCGATCCCCGGGTACCGAGGACGGGTCGAAGCCCTTGCCCCGGTCGCGCACCACGATCGACACCGAACCGGCCTCCACCTCGGCGAACAGCGAGATCACGCCGGCCCCGGACCACTTCGCCGCGTTCACCGTGGCCTCCCGGGCCGCGGCCAGCAGGGCGTTGAGGTTGTCGTCCAGCTCACAGTCCCCGACCGTCACCGCCTCCACCGGAACCCCGTACCGGGCCTCGACGTCCACGACAATGAGCCGGACCCCGGCGGCCAGGGTCATATCCTCGCCTGCTTCGTTCGGCGCGCGCCCCTCGAACAGCCAGGACCGCAGCTCGCGTTCCTGCAGCCGGGCCAGCTGGATGACCTTCTGCGGGTCATCCGCGCGCCGCTGGATCAGGGCCAGCGTCTGCAGCATCGAGTCGTGCAGCTGAGCCGAGATGTCGGCCCGTTCCTCGGCCCGGACCTTGGCTTGGCGCTCCAGCACCAGGTCGCGCCCGATCCGCAGCCACCACGGGCCGAGGACCAGCACGATGCCCGCGATGACCAGCAGGACCGCGCCGAGCGGCCGCAGCAGGGCCAGGCTCTCGTGGGCCGAGGCCAGCCATCCCGCGCCGCCGAAGATCAGCGCCGCCGCGACCGTCAGCCGGATCGCCGACCACCTGGTCCGGGCGGCCGGGTTAGGCGCCGAGCCCAGCGGCTCGGCCAGCCGGCGCAGCGTGGCTTGCTCCTCCGGCGAGCCGTTCCGCCAGATCAGCACCAGGCCGGCCACCGTGACCAGCTGCGGCCACGCGTAGCTGTCCACCCAGCCGTTGCCGACCACGTTGGCGATGAACAGCACCAAGGCCAGCAGCGTGGCCAGGCCGGCCGCGAGCGCGATGCCCCGCGAATCAGACCGGGCCCGGTGGCCGATGCTGGTGTCCTCTCCGGCCGCCGGGATCAGCAGCCAGCCCACCATGTACAGCGGCACGAAGAATCCGGACGGGATCAGCGCGATCAGCACGAAGACCACCCGCACGGTGGTGACGTTGAACCCGCGCCAGGCCGCCACGCCCGCGGCGACGCCGCCGGCCAGCCGCTCGCCTGGGTCCCGCCGCAGCGGCCCGCCATCGCCCCGGCGCCGCAGACCGAACGGACCGCGGTGCCAGTGCCCCCACGGACCGTACTGGTGCTCCCACCGTGCTGGATCTTCCACGTTCCCCATCATCGCTCGCCTCACGCGTGCGTGGGTATAGGGGCCAACCCCGATACGACCCCGATATCGAGGTGGGGAATCAGGGTCTGATCAGGGTTGTTCCCCGATGCGCGGCCGAACCTCCAGGACGCAACCTAGGGCCATGAACACGAACACCGTGAACCCGGAAGACACCACCACCCAATCCGAGCGGACCACCCGCACCGCACCGGGGCGTGTCCTCATCCGCCGGCCCTACGACGACCGCATGCTCGGCGGCGTGGCCGGCGGGCTGGCCCGTTACTTCGGCGTCGACACCATCATCGTCCGGATCGCCTTCGTGGTCCTGACCCTGTTCGGCGGCGCGGGTATCCCGCTCTACCTGGCCGGACTGCTGCTGATCCCCGACGAGGGCAGCGACCAGTCCATCGCCGCGTCCATCATCGAATCCCTCCAGCAGCGGCGGTAGCACCATGTCAACGCAACGCACCAGCCCGCTCGGCGGCTTCTCCCCGCTGTTCCGCGGCCTGTACTCCGACCAGCACCTGCGCGTCTCGGACGCCGAGCGCCAGGCCGTGGCCGACCGGCTCGGCGAGCACTACGCCGAGGGCCGGCTCGACCAGGCCGAGTTCGACGACCGTGTGGGCCGCGCGATGAGCGCCAAGACCCGCGCCGACCTGAGCGGACTTTTTTCGGACCTGCCGGAAACTGGGGCTCCGGCAGTCCCGGATCACCCGCGATACCGCAAGCGCCGGCACCCGGTACTGGTTTTCGTCCTGCTCGTCCTGTTCATCATGGCCACCGCGCACGCGCTCCTGTGGGCCACGCTGCCCTGGCTGTGGGCGGCCTTCCTGGGGCTGGCCCTGCTGTTCGTCACCGCCACGGTCGGACGGCACCGTCCCCATCAGGACCGCGAAGCTCAATAACAACAGATTTTGGCGGAACGAAACGTGGTTCCACCCCCGCGACCAGTCGGCCGCATACCGGGGCTGGGACCACGTTCGCGTGTACGCGCCTGGGATCAGATTGCTGGATAACCGGCTTTGTGCCCCCTGCGAAGCACCGGTCCGGATGGCGCTGGCTCGTATCCGGCCTGCTCCTGGGCGGGCTGGCGGCGAGTATCGCCATCGAGGGGAGCGGGTATCACTGGCACCTTGGCCATAGCGACTGGGTGCCGGAAATCTCGATCTGGTGCGGCATCATCGGGATCCCGACCAGCTTGCTCGGCGTGTGGCTGGGCTGGCTCCCGATCCACGCGCAGCGGACTGGGCCCGAACGGGCCCGATCCCAGCTGCTCGACGCGCAGGGCGACCGGCTGGCCCACCTGGTCCCCACCCCGGCCGAGCTGATCCCGGTGACCCGTTCCTGGACTGGTGCACCGAGGACGAGCACCGGCTGTTGCGCCGCAGCGGCGCCTCCTACCGGTTCATCCACCGGGAACTGCAGGAGCACCTGGCCGCTCAGTCGCGGTCCTGATCGGTCCAAGCAGGGGGCGGCGGGATCGGCGAGCAGGCCAGCGCGAGGCTGGGCGGCGGCGGGATGGCCGAACACGAGACCGCGGTGACCGGCGGCGGCGGGATCGCCGAGCAGTTCGTCAGCGCCGTCACCGGCGCCGCGGGGATGGCCGAACAGTCCAGCACGGTGCTGGGCGCTAGAGAGATCGCGGTGCACGACAGCGTGGTGCTCGGCGGCGGCGGGATCGCTGAACAATCGAGCGCCAGGCTCGGCGGCGGCGGGATCTCGGTACACAACAGCGCAGTGCTGGGCGGCGGCGGTATGCGCGACCCAGGCTTCATAACTCCCATGCTGCGTCCGGTCCGGCCGTTAAACAAGCCCTATGGCCCCGGTCCACACCACGACCCGGGTCCGGTCACCGCGGAACAGGTCGCGGGCGAACTCCAGCGGCTCGCCGGATTGGGCGTAGGCGGTCCGCTCGACCAGCATCAGCGGCGCGCCCACCTCGACCTCCAGCGCCTCGGCCTCGCGCACCCCGGCCGTCACCGGCTCCAGGCTCTCCCGGGCCCGGTGCGGCCGCAGCCCGTACCTGACCTCGAGCAGCTCGTACAGCGAGCCGTCCAGCCGCGATTCCAGGAAGCCGGGGAACCGCTCGGCCGGGAACAGCGAGCGCTCCAGCACGATCGGCCGGCCGTCGGCCAGCCGGACCCGCCGGACCTCGTAGACCGGGCCGCCCTCGCCGATCCGCAGGGCGGCCCCCGCGGCCGGGCCCGCCGGGCGCTGGGTGGCGGACAGCACCCGGGCCCCGGCCACCATGCCGTGCCGCCGCAGCTGCTCGGAGAACCCGGTCAGCGTGGTGAGGTCCTGCTCCAGCTTGGGCGCGGCCACGAACGTTCCGCCGCGCCGCCCCGCGGTTCGCACCACCAGGCCACGCCGGGCCAGCTCGGCCAGCGCGTGCCGCAACGTCATCCGGCTGACGCCGAACCACGCGGCCAGGTCGTGCTCGGTCGGCAGCCGGTCGCCCGGCACCAGCGCGCCCGTCGCGATCTCCCCGGCCAGCCAGTCCTCGATCTGGCCGTGCACCGTGGTGCCCGGCCCCCGGATGATCTCGGGCGGCTGCCGGGTAATCCGCAGCGCCACCGGTCAGGCGGCGGCGGTGTCGTCCCCAAGACCCGCCGTCTGCTCGACCGGGTCGTCGTCGGGCGGCGCGGTCACCGGCGCGAACGCCTTGGTCCGCCCGACCGCCAGGTAGTAGACGGCCCCGACCAGCACGATGAAGACCGCCACGGTCCACAGGATCGGAACCCCGTCCAGGAAGTTCAGGTGGAGCAGGCCGCCTTCCTGGTTGGGCTTGGGATTGCTGGCTATCCGCGGCCAGGCGAAGTTGACCAGCATCGCCCCGCCGTACAGCAGCGCCACGACGTTGACCAGCACGCCCCAGCGGCCCAGCTTGAACGGCGCGGGCCTGCGGGGCCAGCCCCGCAGCCGCGCCCGCAGGATCACGATGTTGCCCAGGAAGTAGCTCAGGTAGATCATGCCGGTGGCCGCGATGGCGACGATCGCCGCGCCGGAGAACTGGATGAACGGGATCGCGGCGATGGCCATGACCGCGACGCAGCTCCACACCGGGGTGTGCAGGCTGGGCGACACGCGGGACAGGAACCTGGACCCCGGCAGCTGGTTGTCCCGCGCCATGCCGAAGCACAGCCGGATCGTGGCGGCCATGATCGACAGGCAGCAGACGAAGATCGCCGCGGAGACCACGAACAGGTAGAGCGTGGCGAAGGCCGACGGGAAGTTGGCCGTGATGACCTGCGCCGGGTTCCAGCCCAGGCCCGACGTGGCGGTGTGCAGGTTCGGGATAGCCACCAGCGTGCCCAGCAGGAACACCCCGCCGATGATGAACGCGCCGATCACCGAGTACAGCACCGCCTTGGGCGCCTGCCGCCGCGGGTCCTTGGTCTCCTCGGCCAGCGTCGAGGCGGTGTCGAAGCCGTAGATGACGAACAGGCTCATGAACATCGCGGCCAGGAATGAGGCCGGCTCGACCCGGAAGCCCGCGCTGTTGGTCACGATGTGGAAGCCCTGGTGGTTGTGGAAGGCCAGCAGGATGATCGCGAACACGAACATGCCGAGGATCTCGAACACCACGCCGGTGTTGTTGATGATCGAGACCAGCCTGACCCCGTAGATGTTCAGCACGGTGACCACGACCAGCGTGATCGCCGCCAGCACCAGCTCGGTGTTCAGCGCGGTCTGGCTGTCGCCCGCGCCCAGGCTGTGCCAGCCGAGCCCGTTGAGCGCCGGGACCAGGGCCAGCGGCAGCGTGGCTACCACCGAGGTGACGGTCAGGATCCCGGCGAACAGGTAGACCCACCCGGTCATCCAGGAGTAGCTCCGGCCGGCCATGTATTTGGTCCACTGGAAGACCGAGCCCGCGACCGGGAAGTGGCTGGATACCTCGGCGAAGTTCAGCGCCACGATGAACTGCCCGAGCGCGACCACCGGCCAGGTCCAGATGAACACCCCGCCGATCGTGGTCAGGCCCAGCGCGAACAGGGTGAAGATGCCGGTCGACGGCGAGATGTAGCTGAACGCGACCGCGAACGAGCTGAACAGCCCGAGCGAGCGCTTGAGTTCCTGCTTGTAGCCAAACCGGGCCAGGTCGGCGGAATCCCGCTCCCCGGATGTCTCGGTACCGATACCCATGGTGCGCCTCCGCAGCGGGACCGCAGTTGAGCGCTAAATGTACGACCGCGACCCTTTACTGTCTAGACCCATTCGCCACGCAAGCACTACCGTGGCCCCGTGACGCCCTCAGGGTCTAGACCGGAACTCGATGCGCTGCTGGACCGGACCGACCACCTGGCCGCCCGGCCGCGCACCGTGCAGGAGCTGCCCGGCGGCCTGACCAACCGGAACTACAAGATCAGCACGCCGGACGGGACGTTCGTGGCCCGCATCGCGTCGGGCGGCACCGAGCTGCTGGCCATCGACCGGGATTGTGAGTACCGCAACTCGGTGGCCGCCGCGCACGCCGGGGCCGGGGCGCCGGTCGTGGAGTACCGGCCCGTCGATGGGCTGCTGGTGCTCGGCTACATCGAGGGCCGGACGCTGGCGGCGGCCGACGTGGCCGCCGAGCGCAACCTGCCGCGCATCGCGCAGGCCTGCCGCCGGCTGCACGCGGGCCAGCGGTTCGGCAACGACTTCGGCATGTTCGACATCCAGCGCGGCTACCTGGCGGCGGCCCGCTCCCGTGGCTTCCGCATCCCGGCCGGCGACGACGACCTGCTCCCGCCGTTCACCGCCGCCGAGAAGGCGCTGGCCGCGCGGCCCGCGGCGACGGTGCCCTGCCACAACGACCTGCTGGCCGCCAACTTCATCGACGACGGTGACCGGATCTGGCTTATCGACTACGAGCTGTCCGGCAACAACGACCCCTGCTTCGAGCTGGGCAACATCGCGGCCGAGTCCCACCTGTCGCCGGACGCGCTGGCCGCACTGGTCACCGCGTACTACGGCCGTCCCCGGCGGAGCATGATCGCCCGGGCCCGGCTGCTCGGCCTGGTCGGCATGTACGGCTGGACGCTGTGGGGCGCGATCCAGAACGGCGCCAGCCCGATCGAGTACGACTTCTGGTCCTGGGCCATGGAACGCTTCGACGGCGCCGCGGCCGGCTTCACCGCGAGCACCTTCCCCCGCCTCCTCGAGGAAGTCCAGCTCGATGACTGAGGCCTCGAGCCTTCCCTCGCGTGCTCCGATCATCGCGCCCTCCCTACCCCCCCGCGCCCGCGTGGTCATCATCGGCGGGGGAGTGATCGGCACCAGCGTCGCCTATCACCTGGCCCGCCAGGGCTGGACCGACGTCCTGCTGCTCGAGCAGGGCCAGCTATCCTGCGGCACGACCTGGCACGCGGCCGGCCTGGTCGGCCAGCTGCGCGCCTCGGAGAACGGCACCCGCCTGGTCCAGTACTCCACCGAGCTGTACGAACGGCTCGAAGCCGAGACCGGGCTGAGCGCCGGGTTCCGCCGGTGCGGCGGCGTCACCGTGGCCCGCACGCCGGAGCGGATGACCTACCTGAAGCGGACCGCCGCCACCGCCGAGGCCTACGATCTCGAAGCCGAGCTGATCAGCCCGCAGCGAGCATGCGAGCTCTATCCCATCATCCGCACCGACGACCTCGAAGGAGCCCTCTGGCTCCCCGGCGACGGCAAGGCCAACCCGACCGACCTGACCTTCGCGCTGGCCCGCGGCGCCCGGGACCAGGGCGTTACCATCCGCGAGCGAACCCGCGTGACCAACGTCCTGACCGACAACGGCACGGTCACTGGAGTAAGCACCGACCAGGGCGACGTCGAGGCCGAGTTCGTGGTCAACTGCGCCGGCCAGTGGGCCAAGGCGGTCGGCGCGCTGGCCGGGGTGACCGTGCCGCTGCACTCGGCCGAACACTTCTACGTGGTCACCGACCAGGTCGAGGGGGTGCACCGCGACCTGCCCGTGCTGCGTGACCAGGACGGTTACATCTACATCAAGGAAGAGGTCGGCGGCCTGCTGGTCGGCGGGTTCGAGCCGGTAGCCAAACCGTGGGTCTCACCCGACGCGCTGCCCTACCCGTTCGAGTTCCAGCTGCTCGAGGAGGACTGGGACCACTTCTCGATCCTCATGGAGAACGGGATCATCCGGATCCCGGCGCTGGCCGAGACCGGCATCAAGAAGTTCTACAACGGCCCGGAGAGCTTCACCCCGGACGGCCAGTTCATCCTGGGCGAGGCGCCGGAGCTGCGGAACTTCTTCGTGGCCGCGGGCTTCAATTCCTTCGGCATCGCGTCCGCGGGTGGCGCGGGCCAGGCGCTGGCCCAATGGATCACCGAGGGCGAGCCAGGCCTGGACCTGTCCTCGGTCGACATCCGGCGCTTCGCCGCGTTCAACGGCAACGCCCAGTGGCTGCACGACCGGGTTGGCGAGGTCCTCGGCCTGCACTACGCGATCCCGTGGCCGAACCGCGAGCTGACCACCGCCCGGCCGTTCCGCCGGTCCCCGGCCTACCACTTGCTCAAGCAGGCCAACGCGAGCTTCGGCAGCAAGATGGGCTGGGAACGGGCCAACTTCTTCGCGCCCCGCGGCCACGATCCGGTCATCGAGTACGCCTGGGGCCAGCAGAACTGGCAGTCCGCGTGCAACGCCGAGCAGCGCGCCGCCCGCACCGCGGTCGCCGTGTTCGACCAGACCAGCTTCTCCAAGTACCTGCTCACCGGCCGGGACGCCGAACGGGTCCTGCAGTGGCTGTGCACCAACGACGTGGCCGTCGAGCCCGGCCGGACCGTCTACACCGGCATGCTCAACGCCCGCGGCACCTACGAGGCCGACATCACCGTGACCCGGCTCAGCCCGGAGGAGTTCCTCCTGGTCAGCAGCTCGGCCAGTACCGAACGCGATAAGGACCACATCCGGTCCCACGTGCGCAATGACGCGCACGCGGCACTGGTCGACGTCACCTCCGCCTACGCCGTCTACGGCGTCATGGGCCCGCGCTCCCGGGAGCTCCTGGGCCGCCTGTCCCGGGCCGACCTGCGCGACGAGGCCTTCCCGTTCGGCGCCAGCCGCGAGATCGACCTGGGCTACGCCACGGCCCGCGCCACCCGGATCACCTACGTCGGCGAGCTCGGCTGGGAACTGTACGTCCCGCCCGACTTCGCCGTCGGCGTCTATGAGGACCTGATGTCCGCGGGTGCCGACCTCGGCCTGGCCAACGCCGGCTACTACGCCATCGAGTCCTTGAGGCTGGAAAAGGCCTACCGCGCCTTCGGCCGCGAGCTGACCCCCGACTACAACCCGGTCGAGGCCGGCCTGCTGTTCGCCTGCAAGCTCAAGAGCACGATCCCGTTCCTCGGCCGCGAAGCGGTCGAGCAGGCCCGCTCCGCAGGCCCCCGCCGCCGGCTGGTCTCCCTCGTCCTCGACGACCCCGCGGCCATGCTCTGGGGCGGCGAGCTGGTCCTGCGCGACGGAACCGCCGTCGGCCAGATCACCTCCGGCGCCTGGGCCGCCACCCTAGGCACCGCCGTATCCCTGGCCTACATCCGCCACCCCACCGGCGACGTCCTGACCCCCGACCTAGCCCGCTCCGGCGACTACGCGGTCAACATAGGCGGTGACCTCTATCCCGCCACCGTCACCCTGCGCCCCCCATTCGACCCGGCCGGGCTGCGGGTCAAGGGTCAGTATTAAGCCGTGTACTGGGTGGGGTCAGTATTAAGCCGTGTACTGGGTGGGGTCAGTATTGAGCCGTGTACTGGGTGGGGGAGGTGGTGTACCTGCGGCCAGCGGGCGTGCACCAGACCAGCACGCCAGGCTCGGGCTGC
The DNA here is from genome assembly GCA_963787645.1 of uncultured Actinomycetes bacterium. GTDB lineage: Bacteria > Actinomycetota > Actinomycetes > Streptosporangiales > Streptosporangiaceae > Palsa-504. Next base: position 171,630 of record CAWBDS010000012.1, read on the forward strand.
GCCAGCTGCCACCCCTCGGCCTGCTTGCAGCGATGATGATGCCGGCACAAGGGCGCCAGATCGCATTCGCAGGTCAGACCGCCCTGGTCCCAAGCGACGGTGTGGTCTAGGTCGCAGCGCGCCGCCGGTCGGCGGCAGCCCGGCGCGGTGCAGGTCGCGCTGCGCGCCCGGATCAGATGGGCTAGCTTGCGGCTGGGGTGGTAGCCGGTCTCGGCGTGGGCATGGTCGCACGGGCCGCGCGTCACCGGAGTAAGCGGGGTAGTCAGCACGGACGGGCCCGGCGGGCCGCGCCGACCGGGGAGGCAGGCGTGGGCGGCGGCGGTCCCGTCGGGGTTCAGCGCGGTGACGCACCACCGGGTCCGGGGGTGCCGGGCCGCGGCGGCGGCCAGATCCCGGACGTCGTCGGCGTCAAGCGGGCCGTACCCGTCGGCCTCGCCGGGCGTATCGGAGCGGCCCTGGTAGGTGGACCAAGGGATGGTGATGGTCACCAGCGCCGCGAGACTCGGCCCCGGTTCACAACCGCCGGAGCCTCCAGGACCGCCGGAGCCATCGGCACCACCAGCACCACCGGAGCCGTCGGGTCCGCTCTGGCCGCCTGGGCCGTCGGCCTGTCCTCCGTTGCCATCGACCCCATCCGCGCCGGGTTGATCGCCCCTGGCGTCCGGGAGCGGGGACTCGTCCCAGACGCTGGCCCGATCGGCTGAACCGGGCTCCGCGCTCGAGGGGCGGCTGTCACGTTCTTGGAGCAAGTCCAGGTAGGCGCGCACGCGCAGCTCCCGCAGCGAACCCTCGACGCCGGCCGCGCGCAGGTCCAGGGCCCGCTGCTCGATGTGCTGCCAGGACGCGAGGACCTCGTCCGACGGCAGTTCGCGGGCGACCATGCCCGCGTTCCCGGAGTTCTCCCGGAACGCACGCACATGCGCCCGCCGTTTCGCGTCTTCTTTCCGCTTGCGGGCGGCGTCGGGATCGAGCTTGAGGATCAGCTTGTGCGCGGCGTGCCGGGCCTCGCTGAACGTCTTTCCCGGAGTTGCCTCCGCGAGGATCGCGTCGGCTGCCGCGGCGTCCTCGTCAGTGAGGTAGTGGGTCTCGTCTTCGATGATCCGCAGGTGCACCGGGTGGATCCGGCCCGCGCCCAGCGCCGCGAACGACTGCGGGAGGCGGGTGGTGACCGCGGTGGCGTACTCCATCAGTTCCGCGGCGGCCAGCGGGGTCACGTGCAGCTCCCAGGCCAGCTCATCAGCGGCGAACTCATCCAGCGGCCGAGACCCGTCATGGCGGGCGGCGTACGCCGCGACCGCGGCGAGCTGGGTCCACGCGTCGCGGGACTCCATCCGCCGGCCCGCCGAGATGACCCCGAGCAGCTGATCATCCGAGCAGCCGCCCAGGCCCGCGCCATCCTCCCCGGTCACCGTGTGCACCACCGCGGCCATCAGCGGACCCGGAGACATCGTGTCCGCCTCGCCGTTCTGGGCGAACCCGGCCAGGGTCAGGTTCTCGGTCGGCAGGCATACGTACAAGCCCTGCTCGACCGGACCCTCCCAGTCGCCTTCCAGCCCTTTTTCCTCCACGGCGGGCGGCAGCAGGGAGCTGTCAGGCTCCTCGGCGTCACCCTGCGGGTCGGGGATTGGATCTGTGGGCATGCCGCTACTCTAGCATATCTAGTTTCGAAGCAACATCAAATATCGAAAATAAGGGAAAAACTTTTTCGATTATATTCTCAGTGCGTAATGATTCGGCACTGTGGCCTGGCCTTGGGCGTCTGTGGCACCAGCGGGAGTGGACCTGGTGGCGGGGCGCCAGGCTCAGCTGACCCCGCGCTGTCATCGTGCCAGCGCGGGGTCATGGTGCGGGAGAGGCGTTTTCGCCTGCTAGGCGTCCGGGATGAACATGTAGTTGAGGAAGACGAGGCCGTCGCCGATGGTCTTGGTATCGACCAGGCGCATGGGTTTCTTGCCGCCGGTCCCGCCGAACAACCGCTCGCCGTCTCCGAGCACGACCGGGAAGACGACCAGTCGGACCTCGTCGACGAGGTCATGCTTGATCAGCGTCCGCCCGAGCTGATAGCTGGCGGGGACGACGATCTCTCCGTCCAGCTCCTGCTTCAGCTTCGAGACCTCGGTGACCACGTTGCCCTTTAGGATCCTGGAGTTGTTCCAGTCGGGTTCTTGGAGGGTCGAGGAGACGACGTACTTGGGCATGGCGTTCAACCTGTCCGCGAGCTCGCCGGTACGGGGTCGCCACCGCACCCCGAAATACTCGTAGCTTCTGCGGCCCAGCAGCCATGCCTCGGCGCCTAGCGCGTCGTCGAGCGCGACCTTGTTCCACTCTTCGAGGTCCGTGCCGCCAGACTCGACAAACCAGCCGCCCAGCTTGAAGCCCTCGTCGCCGGTCGGGTCCTGGACCACTCCGTCGAGCGAGACGTTCTGCGGGCCGCTGAGCACGAGCTTTCCCATGCCGGTTCTCCTTCTCGTTAGCCTGGTTTGCGTTGTTGCGAACCACTGATGTAGGCACCGCGGCGGCGGGAAACTGGGCGCTCCCCGACCGCCCAGTTCGCCCCTCGGCCGGCGCCTGTACAAGATGCACGTACGGCGCGATGCGGGAAGAAGGTGACGGTGCGGGTGGTGGCAGCCGATCTGATCGCCAGGGCGCGGGCCGGGGACGATGACGCGTTCCGGGAGCTGACCGAGCCGTACCTCCGGGAGCTGCAGGTGCATTGCTACCGGATGCTCGGATCCTTCGAGGACGCCGAGGATGCCCTGCAGAACACGCTGCTGACCGCCTGGCAAAGCCTCGGCGGGTTCGAGGGACGCGCCTCGCTGCGCACCTGGCTGTACCGGGTCGCCACCAACCGGTGCCTCGACGCGCGCCGCGCGGCCAGCCGGCGCCCGGCCAAGGAGTGGGACGTGCCTGGGGTCGAGCCACCCGACCCGACCCGCCTCGGCGAGGTCGTATGGTTGCAGCCGTTTCCCGACGCCCTCCTCGAAAGGCCGATCGAAAGGCCGATCGAAAGGCCGATCGACGGGCCGCCCGGCCCAGAGGCCCGCTACGAGCAGACCGAATCCATCTCACTGGCCTTCGTGACCGCCTTGCAGGTCCTCCCGCCTCGCCAGGTCGCCGTGCTCGTCTTGCGCGACGTTCTCGGATTCCACGCCAGCGAGGTGGCCGACATGCTCGACTCGACCGTCGAATCGGTCAACAGCGCCCTCAAACGAGCACGGGCCAGCCTGCAGCGCCAGTCGCCCCAGGCCCTCGACCACCAGCCGCCACCCACCGCTGGCTCAGTCGCCGAGGACGCTCTCGTGGCGAAGTTCGTCCGCGCGTGGGAGAGCGCCGACCTCGACGCGCTGGTGGCCCTGCTGACCGATGACGTCTTCATGTCGATGCCACCGATGCCCTTCGAATACGAGGGCCGGGATGTCGTGGCCCGCTTCTGCGCCGGCCTGTTCGGCGGCGGCCGCAGGTTCGACCTCGTCCCGGCGCGCGCCAACGGCCAGCCCGCGTTCGGGGCCTACCTGCGTGCCCCCTCCGGTACCAGCCACGGGGTCGGCCTCTACGTCCTCGCCCTCACCGGCGACCGGATCTGCGCCCTGACCCGATTCGACGACAGCGTGCTTCCATGGTTCGGCCTCCCACGATCACTGCCGAGCCGACCGACTCACCTGAACCCACCCCCATGAGTCAGCCCGCCGCCGAGGTGGGCTTGCCCGCCGGCGGACCACCGAACGGCTGCGCGCTGGCCGTCTTCAGCAGCTCCGGAAGCTGCTTGAGGACCTTGGCGTAGGCGGCCCGGTACTGCTGGACCGCGGTGGTGAGCGCCTGCTGGTTGGCGTTGACGATCTGCTGCTCGTAACTGGCGATCACCGCGAAGTAGATCCCGGCCAGGTCCGTGGACTGGGTGCAGTCGGCATCGGTCACCGCCGTCGCGATCTGCGCCTGGTTGGCCGCGGTATTTACCTGCTGGCCAACGGATATGTTCTGATGATTGCCGAACAGGATCTGGATCTCGGTGAAGAACACGTTGGCCGGCTGCTTGAAGTTGTAGCCGTTCCTGGTCATGCACGCGACCCAGGCCTTGGTGGCGGTGTTCACCGCCGGGTCCTTGGCCACGTCGTTGTAGATGTCGTTGCTCAGCGTGTCGATGCCGGCCAGCGGCCCCTTGTCCGTCGCGTCGCCGAAGTTCTGCGAGATCGTGGTGCACTTGCCGATCGCGGCCTGCTCCGCCTGGGGCAAGGTGGCCGGGTTGGAGCTCGAAAACGACGTGTCGATGCCCAGGGAGCTGAGCGCGGAGCTGGGCGGAACCCGGAAGCCGTACTGCTGTGCCTCGGCCGCGCCCAGGTAGCCCCACGCCCCCCAGGGCTGGGCGAAGGCCAGGTTGGCGGGTCCGATGTGGACCCCGAACGGCACGTTGGTGCTGTTCGGGTAGCCCGCGACGGTCATGCACGCGGCCGACAGCGCCTCACCCGACGTGTTCGGCGCCAGCCCGTCGTTGTTGGACTGGCCGAGCGCCGCGTACGGGGTGAAGGCGTCACGGGACAGCGCCGCCTGGACCGCGGTCGGCGGCGCCGCCGGCCGACGTCGGGCGTGGTCACGGTCACGTTCGGCCCGCTGGACGCGGCGGCGGTACAGGCGGACAGGCCCGCGCAGCAACAGATCAGGATCAAAATGGCAGGCCGGGTGCGCATTTTCATTATTTCCTCCGAACGGCCGTGGTTCACGCGTGCCGCAACGCCGCCAGCGGGCTGGTCCGGGCGGCGCGCAGCGCGGGGTACGCGCCGGCCAGCAGGCCGACCACGCTGCCGATCAGCGGCGCCGGCAGCGTGTAGACCGGGTTGAGCACCGCGGTCCAGTCCTTGACCGCGGCGAAGATGACCACGGTGCCGACGCCGATGCAGGTGCCGATCAGCCCGCCGAGCGTGCCCAGCGCGGTGCTCTCGGCCAGGAACTGGGCGGCGATGTGCCGCGGCCGGGCGCCGACCGCGCGGCGCAGGCCGATCTCCTCGGTGCGCTCGAGCACCGCCACCAGCGTGGTGTTCGCGATCCCGACCGCGCCGATCAGCAGGCTGATCAGCGCCAGGATCAGGAACAAGCCGGCCAGGTCGCCGCTGACCTCGCTCTGCAGGTTCTGCGGGTTGGGCGGCGACGTCACGACCAGCCGCGACGCGTCGGACGGCAGCTCCGCGGCGGCGATCTGCCGGGCCACCGACTGCGCGGCGCCGATCCTGGTCGCCACCACCATCTGGGCCTCGTCCTGGTTCCCGATACCGGGCTGCGGGTTGCCGAAGTCCGCCAGCGCGGTGTTCTCCGGGATCAGCATCGCGCTCTCGTCGGTGACCACGCGCTGCGCGGAGCTGTAGATCCCGACCACCGTGTACGCCAGGCCGCCGACGAACACCGCGGGCTGGCTGGCCAGCCGCGATGCCGAAATCCCCAGCGCGGTCGCGGTGGTGGTGTCGATCAGCGTCACGTGCTGACGGGTGCCGTTTTCGTAGCTGGTCAGCGGCGAGCCCGCGACCATGTTCAGCCCCATGGCCGCCACCGCGCCCGGCGAGGCGGCCAGCAGGTTGATCGTCTGGGACCCGGCGGCGGACAGCGCCAGCGAGCCGGTGAAGCTCGTGCCCTCCGGCAGGGACACCGGCCACCACACGCCGGCCGCGGTTACCCCGTTGATGTGGCCGGCGATCGCGTCCGCGTCGGCCGGGAAGCCGATGGGCGGGTTGGTATCGGGCGCGGCGACGTCGTTGGCGGGCCCGTTGTCCTGCACGGTCACCGTGGTGTCCTGCAGCACCGTGAACTGGTGCGAGATCTGGCCCGCGCCGGTGGCGGTCAGGCCGAGCACGGCCACGAACGCGCCCACGCCCAGGACCGTGCCGAGCATGGTCAGCACGGCCCGGCCGGGTCGCTGCACGATCCCGGCCACCGCCTCGGCGCTGGTGTCCCGCGCGGTCAGCCGGGGCCGCGCGAGCTCGGTTCCGGATCTAGGCATGCTGCACCTGCGCGGCCTCGGACAGCACCCCGTCGCTGATCGTGATGGTCCGGCCCGCGTGCCCCGCCACCGAAGGGTCGTGGGTGATCACCACGATCGTGAACCCGGCCGCGTTGAGCTGGTCGAGCAGGGCCATCAGCGCGGCCGCGTTCCGCGAGTCCAGGTTCCCGGTCGGCTCGTCGCACAGCAGCAGGCTCGGCCGGTTGACCAGCGCCCGCGCGATCGCGACCCGCTGGCACTCCCCGCCGGACAGCGTGGTGGGCAGCGCGTCGAGCCGGTGGCCCAGCCGCACCGCGTCCAGCGCCTCGACCGCCGCCCGGACCCGGGCGGCGCGCGGGGTGGAGTTGTAGAGCTGGGCCAGCAGCACGTTCTCCAGGGCCGTTCGGTAGGGCAGTAGGTGGAAGGACTGGAAGACGAACCCGATCCGGCGCCCGCGCAGCGCGGAGCGGTCCCGGTCGCCGAGCCTGGCTGGTGTCCAGCCCGTCCAGCAGGTAGCGGCCGGCGGTCGGCGCGTCCAGCAGGCCGAGCAGGTGCAGCAGCGTGGACTTGCCCGATCCGGACGGCCCGGTCACCGCCACGTAGTCACCCGCCTCGATGACCACGTTGGCCGGGCGCAGCGCGGGCACCGGCGGGGGACCAGGGTAGGTCCGGGCCAGCCCGCGCAGCTCGATCACCGGCGCGCCCACGGTACGGTTCCCGCTCGTCTCCGGCCCGCTCATCCGCTCACCGCCACGCGGTCGCCGGCCGCCAGCGCACCGGCGGTTACCGGGGTGACCTGGACGTAGCCGTTCTCCGAAATGCCGGACGTCACCGGGACCTGAGTCTGCTTATCGTGCGCCCCGACCACGCTGACGTAGCTGGTGCCCGACGCGGTGGTGACGATCGCCGCCACCGGCACCGTCAGCACCGGCCCCTCGGTCTGCCCGGTCTGCACCGTGACCAGGACGTTCTCCCCGTTCAGCGCGGCGGGCAGCGGGCTGGCCGGGTGCACGCTCAGCGGGATGAACACCGTCGAGCTCGAGCCGCTCGAGCTGCCGCTCGACGAGGATCCCGAGGATCCCGAGGATCCGGATGACCCCGAAGACCCGGAGCCGGCGGACCCCGACGAGCCCGCCGAACCCGAGCCGCCCCCGATGTCCACCACCGTTGCGGTGGGCACGGTCGTGGTCGCCGTGCCCAGGTTGGCCACCGTGCCGGTGGCGTGGATGCCGGTCACCTCGTCGTAGAGCGTCACCTTCAGGCCCGCCTTGACCTGGCCGGCGTAGCCCGGCGGCAGCTGGCCGGTCAGGGCCAGCGACCCGCGCGCGGCCAGCTCGAGAAACGGCTGGCCGGGCTGCTCGCCGCTGGCGCCGTTGACCGCGACCACCGTCGCGGGCAGCGCGGGCAGGAACACCACGTCCGCCATGGGCACGCCGCCCGAGGACGGCGGGGTGTACCCGAGGTGCTCGTAGTACAGGTACACCGCGTACTCGGTGGCCGCGCCGTAGTAGCCGGGCGTGTCGCCCTCGTCGTAGTAGCCGAGCGCCGACAGCGCCGCCTGCAGCTCGGCCACGTCCGGCCCGGTCTCGCCTGGCGCCAGGTCTCGCCAGGCGGGAACCGGTCCGGCCAGCGCGAACATCGGCTGGCCGTCGATCTCGGCCAGCTGCTCGCCGTTGGTGATGGTGTCGCCCGCGGCCGCGTCCAGCTTGGAGATGTAGACCGCGGACCCGCTGCCGCCCGAGGCCGCGGACCCGCTCCCGGACGCGCCGGTGTCCCCCGACGACGGGGCGTTCGCGTACACGTCGTACTGGGTCGCCGGGTACACCTCGCCGCGCATCTGCACCGACGAGGTGAGGATCTGCGAGACGACGGTGGCCGTGGTCACGGTGGCGGGCGGCGCCGCGGTGTCCGCGGCGAGTTGCTGGGGCGACTTCACGAACGAGGCGCCGATCAGCCCGCCGATGGCCAGCAGGGCCGCCGCGATGCCCACCGCGAGCAGCACCCGGCGCCGCCGGGCCAGCCTCGACCCCCGAGGCGCCACGCTGCTCTCAGCAGACCTGTTATCTGTGCCGGAAACCATGGGCCTTACCTTCTCCGGCGGTTCTGCGGAAGCTGCACGAGCCGTGTGTGAGTTTCGTGTCAACCGGGGATCACGCGGCGTTCACACGAAACGTGAAGATTTCTCGCACACAACGTTCACCCCCATATGCTGGGCTAACGTGATGCCACCCGACGACGGGAACCTGCTCGTGGTGGACGACGAGCCGTTCCTGCGGGACGCCGTCGCCGCCTCGCTGCGCTTTCTCGGCTTCGACGTGACCGCCGCGGGGACCGGGACCGAGACCCTGCGCCTGGCCCGTAATCGCAGCTTCGACCTGCTCATCCTGGACGTGCTGCTGCCCGACCTCGACGGGTTCGAGATCGTCCGCCGCCTGCGCAAGGAGGGGAACCGGGTCCCGGTCATCTTCCTGACCGCCAAGGACACCCAGGACGACAAGGTCACCGGGCTCACCATCGGCGGCGACGACTACATGACCAAACCGTTCGGCCTGGAGGAACTGGCCGCCCGGGTCCGCACCGTGCTGCGCCGGACCCGCCCGGTGCCAGTCGAGCCGGTGCTCTTGTTCGCGGACCTGACCCTGGACCAGGACACCTACGAGGTCCGCCGGGGCGGGCGCCGCATCGAGCTGTCGCCGACCGAGTTCCGGCTGCTGCGCTACTTCATGCTCAACCCCGGCCGGGTGCTCACCCGGGCCCAGCTCCTGGACCACGTGTGGGACTACGACTTCGGCGGATCCAGCACGGTCGTGTCCACCTACGTCACCTACCTGCGGCGCAAGCTGGCTAGCGACGGGCCGGACCTGATCCACACCCAGCGTGCCGTCGGCTACAGCCTGCGCCTGCCTCGTCCCAACGATCCGGTGGGGAGTTCCGATGACCCATAGCCGAACCTTCCGGGTGTACGCCGTGGCCGGGCGGCTGCTGCGCGCCCAGCTGCGGCTCAAGGTGCTGGCCGGGGTGGTGGTGGTCACGCTGGTCGCGCTGGTGGCGTTCGACCTCGCCGCGGTCAGCACCGTGCGCCGCGACCTGCTGTCCCAGACCGACAGCAACCTGCAGGGAGCGCTGACCCTGACCCTGCCCCGGCTGGCCGCCATCGTCGGGGCTCGGTGGCAGATCGACAGCGTGCTCGGCCCGCACGCGACGCCCGCGCAGTTCCCGCCCGGGCCCGCCAAGGGCAGCAGCACCCCGGCCCTGGCCGGCGCCTACGACATGGCCTTCCTGCCGGTCAACGGCGGCCAGCAGACCCTGCAGGTGGCCGCGAACTCCGATATCGGCGGGCTCACCTGGACCCTGTCCCGCAACCAGGCCAAGATCGCGGCCCGGCCCGGCCCGCACATCCTGTTCAGCCCGAACGGGCGAGGCGAGATCCGGGCCGTGACGCTGCGCGTCCCCGGCGGGGCCCTGATCGCCGGGATCAGCCTGGACCAGGTCGATGAGACCATCGTCCAGGTCGAGCTCATCGTCATCTGGGGCTCGATCGCCGTGGTGCTGCTGATCGGCCTCGGGGTCTTCGCCGTGCTGCGCCGCGGGCTGCGCCCGATCGAGGCGATGGCCGAGCAGGCCGACCGGATCACGGCCGGCGACCTCACCGACCGGGTGACCCCGCACGATCCCGGCACCGAGGTGGGCAGGCTCGGGACCGCACTGAACGGCATGCTGGCCCGGATCGAGGCTGACGTGGCCGATCGCGAGGAAAGCCAGCAGCAGATGCGCCGGTTCTTCGCCGATGCCAGCCACGAGTTGCGCACCCCGCTGGCCTCGCTGCGGGCCAACGCCGAGCTGTACCAGCAGGGCGCCCTGCGCAGCCCCGACGAGGTCGACGAGGTGATGGAGCGGATCGTGCTGGAGACCCGGCGCATGGGCCGGCTGGTCGACGACATGCTCCGGCTGGCCCGGCTCGGCCAGCATCCCGGCCAGTCCCGCGAGCCGGTCGACCTGACCGCCGTAGTCACCGGGTGCGCGGAGCGGGCCCGGATCGCCGATCCCGCGCGGACCTGGCAGGTGCGGATCGCCGACCGCCTGACCACCGTCGGCGATGAGGAACTGCTGCGCCGCGCGGTCGACAACCTGCTGATGAACGTGCTGGTGCACACCCCGGGCGATGCCGTGGGCACGATCACCGCGTGGGCTGCCGGCGGCCGCGTCGCCGTCGAGGTCAGCGACGACGGCCCCGGCGTTCCGCCGGATCAGCTGCCGCACGTCTTCGAGCGCTTCTACCGCGCCGGAGCCCGGTCTAGCGCTCGTGGCTCGGGCCTCGGCCTGGCCATCGCGGCCGAGATCGCCTCCGCCCACGGCGGCTCCGCCCATGCCGCCCCGGCCGGCCCGCACGGCCTGCGGGTCGCGCTGGTCGTCCCGGTCGGCGGGCGGCCGGGACCCGGCGCCGCCCGCGAGCTAGCCGCCGCCGCGAGCTAGCCGCCGCCGCGAGCTAGCCGCCGCCGCGAGCTAGCCGCCGCGAGCTAGCCTTCGCCCGCCAGCGAGCCGCCGCCGTCGGCTGAGCCGGACCCGTCCGGGTCGCCCCCGGGGGACCGGTCGGCCGGGCGCTGGATCACCGCGGTCACGGTCGAGGCCAGGCTGACGTTGCGCGCGCCGACCAGCTGCCAGGACCGGGCGATGCCGAACACGAAGAACAAGATGGCCAGCCCGCCCTGGCGCGCGATCCCGGCGGCGTCGCGCGGCGCCCCGTCCAGCTGCACCGCGTTGGCCAGCTGCAAGCCGTACAAGACCAGCAGGATGGCCAGCATCCGCAGGTCACCCGGCCGCACTCGCCCCCGGCATTCCCGGTACAGCACGATGATCAGCCCGGCCGACGTGATCAGCCCGGCCCCGGCCAAGATGATGCCCGCCTCGCTCATGCTGGCCAGCGGCAGCAGCCCGACCAGCGCGATGACCAGCGTGTTGACCAGCGCGGAGAACGCCGCGGCCGCCCGCACCTGGTGCTCGGTCGACGCCTGGTCGCCGGTCAGCTTCTCCTGGGAGACCGACAGGGCCACGAACAGCAGCCCGATGAGCGCGCCCGCCACGCTGGCGCAGCCGTTGAAGAAATCATGGAAGCTGGCGGGAACCACCGGTTACGCTACCGGGACGCCCTCCGCGGCCAGCGCCCCGGCCTGCGTGGCCCGGCCGGTCACGACCCGGGCCTTAGCGGCCAGGATGCCCGTCCGGCCCAGCAACATGGCGATGGACACGAAGATCAGGCTGTCGGTCAGCGCGCCGACGCTGACCTGGTTGGCCACCAGCCAGCTGGCCAGCTGATCGCTGAAGATGTGGCTGGCCCCGTACGTGAAGTAGATCCGCCCCGCGACGACCACCACCCAGACCAGGGCGTACGGCAGGCCTGCTGAGGACACGGCCCGGCCGGCCTGCGCGTCATACCTGACCCGCAGGAATGACCCCGCGAGCGCGCCCAGCACGGCTCCGGTGGCCAGCCCGCCGACCTCCAGCAGCAGCCCGTTGCCGGACGACGCGGCGCCCTTGAAGAAGAACGGGATGATGATGGCCGCGGCGATGACCGGGCGCAGCAGCCGCATCAGCGTGACTTTGCGGCGGCCCATGTCCGCGGCCAGCACGATGGCCAGGATGACCAGGTTGAGGATCCAGACGCTCGCGTCCACCCGCAGGCCCCTTCACAGTATGCCCCCGCCGGTTTGCCGCCCTTAGGATATAAGTCGAATCGACTCATCGGAAGGGGAAACCGGGGGAAGGACGTATGGCATCATCCGGCCCGGCCACTCGGCCGCTGACCGACTTCGAGCAAGTCCTGCTCGGAGTCATCGACAGCGAGCCGCGCTCCGGGTACGGGCTGAAGAAAACGTTCAACTCCTCGCCGTCCAGCGTTTTCCGGCCCAGCCCGGGCGCACTGTACCCGGCGCTGCGCCGGCTGGAGGCCCGGGGCCTGCTGCGTACCGAGCAGATCGCGAACGGCCGCCGGGCCCAGCGCATGTACCACGTGACCGACGCCGGCCGCGCCGTCCACGTGGCGTGGCTGCGCCAGCCCGTCGTGCCGGCCGCCATCGGCAACGACCTCGGCCTGCACCTGATGCGCTTCGCCCTGATGGAGAACCACCTGCCCCGCGAGTCCGTGCTGTCCTTCCTAGCCGACTTCGCCCAGGCGAACGACACCTTCGTAACCGCCATGGAGCGCTACCTGGCCACCGGCGCCCAGGCGCACCGGCCGCACGCCGAACTCGCGGTCCAGCACGGCATCGCCGTCCACCGCGCCAGCATGGACTGGGCCCGCGCCGCCCTAACCGCCCTCTCCCACTCCGCCGCTTCACCCCAAGCAGCCCCTTAGTCGAAGTTGTTCTTTCGGCCCTCCCGCACGTAATCGACGGTCGACCGGATGTGCTCCTGACCATGTACGGCCCGCTTCTTAGCGATATGACCGAACATCTGGATGCCGAACCCGCCGTCCAGGTCGTTGACGATCCGCTGCTTCCACGGCCGCCGGACGATCTGCGTGGTCAGCCGGCGCGTCGTCCGCGGCTGGGTCATGATGTGGTCGGCGATCTCGTAGGCCCGGTCAACCAGCCGCTCCCGCGGCACCACCTCGTTGACCATGCCCCACTCCAGCGCCTGCTGGGCGGTGATCGCCTCGCCGGTGAGCAGCGCGTACGCGGCGCGCTTGACCCCGAGCAGTTCCTGGAACGCGTTGTGGATCCCGTCGGCGGGCACCGATCCGATGTCGTAGTGCAGGTCAAAGATCACCGAATCGGCCGCCGCCAGCGTGATGTCGCACATCAGCACGATCTCGGAGTGGAAGCCCGGCCCGTTCAAAACCCCGATGGTCGGGATCTCCACGTCGTTGACCAGCGCGCTGACGTTGATCCGGCCGTCCTTGTAGGCGTACTCGTAGGCCCAGTACTCCATGTCGGCCTCTTCCAGCTCGAACCCCGCGGGGTCGGAGGCCATCATGAAGTCCGGCCCGGTCCCGGTCAGGATCAGCACCTCATTCACCGGGTCCGCGCCGACCGTCTTGAGCATCTGCCCGACCGACCGGTGGTTCTGCACGCTGAGCTGGACCGGCCCGCCCTGGGTGTGCGCGGCCACCAGCAGCACGCCGTCACCCCGGCGTTCCATCCGGTAGAAGTCCTTGAACGTCTCCCGGTAGTCCTCGAACCGGGGCGTGGGCACGAAGTCCTGCAGCGACATGAGTCACTCCTCCGAATCAAGGTCGAGCCCGGCCACCCGGGCCTGCTGGTCGTACAGCGACAGGAAGTCCGCATCGCGCAGGCCGATGCCGATGGCGGACTGGATGAGCTGGTGGACCCCGGCCGCGGCCGGCATCGGCACCTCCAGCGACCGTGCCGCCGCCAGCCCCAGGTCAAAGTCCTTGCGCAGCAACTCCATGGTGAACGTCGGCGTCCAGTCCCGGGCGATCAGGTCGGGGGAGCGCTTGCGCACCCAGTCCGACGCCAGCACGGTGCCGTTCAGGAACTCCAGGAACGCGGCCCGGTCGGTGCCGCCCTTCTCGACCAGGCTGGTCACCTCGACCAGGGCCTGGACCATCATGCCCAGGTACAGGTTGTGGCACAGCTTGACCAACCGGGCCTGCTCGGCCTCGCCCGCGTACACCGCCACCTTGGTCATCACGTCCAGGTACGGCCTGGCCAGCTCGAACACCTCGACGGGTCCAGACGCCACGATGCAGGCCTGGCCCTCGGCGACCACGTGCGGGTTGCCGCTGACCGGCGCGGCCAGGAAGCCGGTCCCGGCCTCCTCCGCCATCGACCGCACCCGGGCCGACGCGGCGGCCGAAACCGTCGAGCAGTCCACGATCACGCCGGGCTTCGCCGAGCCGCTGAGCAGCTCGGCGACCACCTCCTCCAGGTCGCCGGGCCCGGACACGGCGACGAACACGACGTCGCACGAGCCCAGGTCGACGATATGATCCACCGCCAGGGCCCCTGCGGCCACCAGCGACGCGGTCTTGGCCGGCGTCCGGTTCCACACCGCGAGCGGTTCGCCCGCGTCGGCCAGCCGCCGGGCCAGGGCCGCGCCCATCCGGCCGGTACCGAGCCAGCCCAGCCTGCGATCGTTTGCAGTCATCGAAGACTCCTGTCCAGAAACACCAAACCGAAGGATCACACCGGCGAGTACTCGCCGTCCGCGGCGGCCGCAACCGGCACCGCGGGCGGCGCCCCAGGACAGCCCAGAGCAGACCAGATCGTCTCGGCGATCGCCGCGGCGGACAGGCCGTACCTGCCGAACAAGTACGGCGCGTCCAGCGCCCCCTCCGCGAACGTATCGCGTAGCCCGACTCGCCGCAGCGGGCAGCCCAGGCCGGCCTCGGCGAGCGTCTCGGCCACCGCCGAACCCAGCCCGCCGATGATCGAGTGGTTCTCGGCCGTGACCACCAGGCGCGCCCCGGATGCCGCCCCCAGCACCCCCGCCGTATCCAGCGGCTTGATCGCCGGCACGTTGATCACCGCCACCGAGACGTCAGACGAAGCCAGCGCCCGAGCCGCGGCCAGCGCGGCCGCGAGCATCATGCCGCTGGCGAACAATGCCACGTCGGTCCCTTCCACGACCACCGATGTCCGGTCCAGCCGCAGCACATGCGCGTCATCCATGATCACCGGGATCTCCCCGCGCTTGAGCCGCACGTACACCGGTCCCGGCACGTCCGCCACCACAGCCGGCACCTGCCGGGTCTCGACCGCATCGGCCACGTCCACCACGGTCATGTTCGGCAGCGCCCGCATCAGCGCCACGTCGTCGGTGGCCTGGTGCGACGGGCCGCCCGGCGTCGACACGCCCGGCATGAACCCGACGATCCGCACCGGCAGGCTGGGGTAGGCGATGGCGTTGGCGATCTGGTCGTAGGGCCGCCGGGTGGCGAACACCCCGAAGGTGTGCACGAACGGCCGGTAGCCGCATCGGGCCAGCGCCCCGGCCATGCTCATCATGTTCGCCTCGGCCATGCCGGCGTGGATGAACCGGTCCGGGAACTCGGCCTGGAACAGGTCGACCTCGGTCTGCCTGGTCAGGTCGCCGGACAGGCACAGCACGTCGTCCCGGCCCCGGGCCAGCTCGACCAGCGCCCGCCCGTACGGCTTCAGCTCGGTCGGATACGGCGGCTCACGCACGCAGCGCCTCCAGCTTCCCGGTCAGCTCCCGCTCCGCGGCCGCGGCCAGCGCCGGCGGCAGCTTGATGAAGTGCCCGTCCGCGTCCGGCGGCAGGCAGTCCAGCCCGTGCCGGGTCGACGTCCGGCACACCAGCACGCTCGGCCGCTCCCGCTCGGCGTCCGCCGCGGTCAGTGCGGCCGACAAAGCCGCTCCGTCATGCCCGTCGCCATCCCACACGTGCCAGCCGAACGCCGACCACTTATCCGCGATCGGCTCCAGCGTGGTGATCGCGTCGACCGGGCCGTCCACCTGCGAGTTGTTCGCGTCCAGCAGCACGATCAGCCGGTCCAGGCGGTGGTGCGCGGCGAACAGGGCGGCCTCCCAGACCTGCCCCTCCTCCAGCTCCCCGTCGCTGACCATGGTGAAGATCCGCGCGTCGCGGCCGCCGAACCGGTCGGCCAGCGCGAATCCCAGCGCCGCGGACAGCCCCTGGCCCAGCGAGCCGCAGGTGTAGTCCACTACCGGCGAGCGCTCAGTGCCGATCGCCTCGAACACCGATCCGTTCTGCCCGTACCCGGATACCTCGGCCAGCCCCAGCTCGGCCGCGGCCGCGAACGGCCCGATGATGTAGTGCCCCGGCGAGCACACGATCCGGTCCGCGCCGTACCGGGCCACGCCGAACACCGCCGCCACCTGCTCCGCGGACGACAGCGCCTGCCCCAGGTACCCGAACCCCTGCGGCGCGACCATCCGCACCGCCCGCAAGCGGATCCGCAGCGCCAGCTCCCGCGGATCGAGCATGTCTCATTATGGCCGAGCCAAGATCATCCGGCGAAGAACTCGCTCATCAGCGCGGCGAGCTCAGCCGAGCTCGGTGGCGTACCGGGCCATCACGCCAGCCAGCGCCTCCGCGGTCGGCCGCTCGCCGTCGGCGGCCAGGTCGTGCACGTCGCGGAAGTACTGCACATACAGGTCGGGAGTGAACGTGTTGAGCATGACGGCCGGCTCGTCGCCCGGGTTGGCGAACGTGTGCGGCGCGCCGGGCGGCACTATGACCAGCGTCCGGGCCGAAGCCTCGAACGACTTCTCGCCGCTGGTGAACCGGACCGTTCCGCTGACCACATAGAAGCCCTCGTCGTGCTCGGCGTGCCGATGCTGCGGCGGGCCGCTGGTGTGCGGGGCCAGCACGATCTCGGCCATCCCCAGCCGGTGCGAGGTGGTGCTGCCGTCCTCGATGATCCGCACGGTGGCCGGGCCGGACAGCGCCGTCTCGCCGTCCGCCGGACCCACGACCGAGATCGCGGCCATGGTCAGCTCGCCGCCGTCGTCTCGGCGAAGTCCGTGACCGCCGCGAGCAGCCGGTCCGGCGTCTCGAGCTGGGGCAGGTGCCCGGCCTCGGGGATGAGCACGAACCGGGCGCCCGGGATCGCCTTGGCGTAGGCCCGGCCGTGCTCGACCGGGATCATCCGGTCCGCCTCACCCCAGACCACCAGCACCGGGACGGTGACGTCGGGCAGCCGGTCCGCCAGCCCGGGGTCGGCCATGGCCGGGCCGCCGTAGACCGCCAGCGCGGCCCGGTTCGCCGCCATTGCCGCCTTGGCCTGGTCGGGCATCGAGTCCAGGTCCAGGCGGAACGCGTCCGGTCGGTAGTAACTGAGATCGGCCACCTGATCCATGGTCAGTGAGAAGAAGTCAGGGGACGGGTAGTCCGGCACCACCAGCCCGGCCGCGTCGACCAGCATCACGCCGCTGACCCGCGGGCTGCCCAGCAGCGCGATCTCGGCCGCGATCCAGCCGCCGATCGAGTTGCCGATCACGGTCACGCCGGTCAGCCCGAGCTCGTCGAGCAGCCCGGCGTATACCCGGGCCAGCGACCGCATGCTGGCCAGGCCCTCGGGGCGCGGCGTGCCGCCGAACCCCGGATGCGTCGGAACCAGCACCCGGGCCGGCTCCCGCTCCGCCAGCAGGTCGGCGAAGCCCGTCACCGACTGCGGCCCGGCCCCGCCGTGCAGCAGCAGAACCGGCCGCCCGTCGCCGCGCTCGGTCATGCTTACCGGCACCGGGCCGATCCCGTCGAGCGTCACGGTCACCACCATGTCTTCCACTCCTTCGTGAGAGTTAACTATCACGAAGGATCTTATGAGGGTTCTTCGCAGAATGCAAGTTAACTCTCATAAAGAAAGTGCGCTATCATGAACCCATGACCATGAGCGCCGGGCGAGTGAACCAGAAGGCGCGCACCCGCGCCGCCATCGTCCGGGCTATGCAGGACCTGGCCCGCGACGGCGCGGAGATCACCATGCCGTCGGTGGCCCGGGCGGCGCTGGTGTCCGAGGCCACCGCGTACCGCTACTTTCCCAACCTGGTCTCCCTGCTGCGTGAGGCCGACGCGGGGGTCTGGCCCGACCCGGCCGAAGCGCTGGCTCTTGTCGCGGACAGCCACAACGTGGTCGAGCGGGTCGGTTACGCCGCCGAAGTCCTGTTCACCGGGATCATGGGCCGCCAGAGCCTCGTCCGGGCCATGATCGCCGCGTCGGTGACCCGGCCCGCCGTCGCCGCCGAGCGTCCCGGGCACCGCTTCGGCCTCATCGAGGCCGCCCTGGCCCCGCTGGCCGATACCGACCCAGAAACGCTGACCCAGCTCAAGCAGAGCCTGGCCGTGGTCATGAGCGCCGAGGCCCTGTTCGTCCTCACCGACCTGTGCGGCCTGCCCCCAGCCGACGCCATCGCCAGCGCCGTCCACACCGCCCGCACCCTGACCGCCGCCGCCCTCCGGGACGGCAGGTCCTAGCCGCCCGGCACAGCGGCCCGGCGCAGCCCGTATGTGGTGAATCCCGGGTTTCACCACCCTCTAGTGGGGTGGAAGCCGGGATCCACCACCCACCCTCTAGTGGGGTGGATCAGCTTTCCGCGGTGGCGGATGGCCCGTCCGGCAGCGTGCCGGGGTCGGTCCCGACCTGAGGTGACTGGTCGGCGACCAGCTTGGTCAGCTTGGCCAGCGATTCCTCCAGGTCCTGCGTGGTCACCACGTCGGCCAGCCCGAGCCGCACGGCGGCGATCTCGCGAGCCAGGAACTCGGTGTCGGCCTGGGTCCGCGCGGCCACCTCCCGGTCGCGGTCGATGTTGGCCCGGTCCCGGTCGTCCTGCCGGTTCTGGGCCAGCAGGATCAGCGGCGCGGCGTAGGCCGCCTGGGTCGAGAAGGCCAGGTTGAGCAGGATGAACGGATAGGGGTCCCAGTGATGGATGAGGCCCAGGGTGTTGAGGATGATCCAGCCGATGACGAGCACGGTCTGGCCCACGATGAATCGCCCGGTGCCGAGGAACCGCGCCATCCCCTCCGCGAACCGCCCGAACGCGTCGGCGTCATACCGGGCGCCCATCTGTGGCGAGCCGCGCGGAACGGACAGGTCGGCCCGCTCGCTGAGACGCCGCAGGGAAATCCGTGACATGGTCAGCCTCCCGTCTTCCGCCAGTTCGTGGGCAGCAGGTGGTCCAGCACATCGTCCACCGTCACCGCGCCGACCAGACGGCCATTTTCATCGCACACCGCCACGCTGACCAGGTTGTAGGCCGCGATCCGGGCCGCCAGGTCGCGTTCGGACAGGTCCGGCCGGACGAAGATGCGCGCCTCGACGCACTCGCCGATCAGCACCGAAGGAGCCCGGCGCAGCAGCCGCTGAAACCCCACGGTGCCGAGGTAACGGCCGGTCGGCGTCACCATGGGCGGCTCGCACACGTACACCTGCGCGGCCGAGGTGATCGGCACGTCAGGGTCCCTGACCCGGGCCAGCACCTCGGCGACCGACGTGTCCG
Source organism: uncultured Actinomycetes bacterium (assembly GCA_963787645.1). Lineage (GTDB taxonomy): Bacteria > Actinomycetota > Actinomycetes > Streptosporangiales > Streptosporangiaceae > Palsa-504. The sequence continues at coordinate 190,531 of CAWBDS010000012.1, forward strand.
GGGTCACGATCAAAGGCTCGGAGGTCATCAGCCCGCCCGCCGTCTGCGGGCCGTACCGCAGCAGCCGCCGCAGGTCCTCGGCCTGGACGCTCTCCATCGCGGTCAGCAGGCGTTCGCGCTGTTCGGCCGGCAACTCGGCCAGCAGGTCCGCGGCGTCGTCCGGCTGCATCTCCTCCACCACGTCGGCGCCGCGCTCCAGCCCGAGGCTGGCCAGCAGCCGGACCTGGTCCTGCTCGGGCATCTCCTCCAGCAGGTCGGCCAGCTTCTCGTCGTCCAGCGCGGCCGCGAGCTGGTCACGCCGGCTGGGCGACAGGCCCTCGACCCGGTTGGCCAGGTCAGCCGGCGGCAGGTCGCGCAGCTCGGCCAGCTGCTCGGTCACCGGGTCGCTCTTGAACAGCTCCGGATACTGGTCCCAGGGCACGATTTCCGGGCCGCGGTGCAGCAGGCTCCGGCCCCGTGAGACGGCCAGCGCGGACACCTCCCAGCCGATCCGCTGCTGCTCGCTCGGGCTGATCGCCACGTCGACGACGCTCCCGTCCGTGACGTGCTGCCCGTACAGCTCCGAGGCCAGGATCTCTCCGGTCCGCCGGGTGAAGCGGTCCAGGTCGACCGAAGCCCCCTTCAGGTGGGCGCCTTCGACGGAGATCTCCCCGATCTGCCCGAGGTTGACGAAGATGCGGCGCCGCTGCAACGTCACGACCAGGCCCAGCGCCCGGGGTGCTTCCTTCGCGGCGCCGGGCATGATCACGACGTCGCGGATCCGGCCGATGGTCAGGCCCTCGCTGTCCAGCAGCGGACGCCCCTTCAGCCTGGACGTGAATACCTGATGGCCCGACATGACCCGGTATCTCCTCCTCGCGGACGACCCGACCAGCACCATTATCAGTGCCTGCCCTTCGAAGGCGAGATTATGGTAGTCAGGATGACCATTGACCCCGCGGGTATCTTCTCGCCGATCCGGGTCGGCACCATGTCGCTCGGCCACCGGCTGGTGGTCCCGCCGCACAGCGGGGGCGGCGGTGCACTGCTCGGCACCGAGGATCAGTTCGAGCGGATGTGCCGGTACTGGCTGGCCCGGGTGCAGGGCGGCATGCAATGGGTCGGCGGCGGCCCGGTGTTCGTCCGCAACCCGCTCATCCCGGGATTCGAGCCGAGCGGGATCGGGTCCAACGCCGACGGCTTCTTCCGGCACCCGGCCTTCGTCGACCGGCTGGGCCGCTTCATGGACCGCCTGCACGGCGCGGGCGGCTTCGGCAGCGTGCAGATGGTGCTGCAGGGCGGGACGCCGATCGCGCCGTCGCAGACCCTGTCCGGTCATCTCGACCACGCCATCCCGCACCGGCTCGACCTGGACGAGATCGCCTGGCTGGTCCGCGAGTACGGCGAATCAGCGGCGCTGGCCGCCGAAGCCGGCGCCGACGCGATCGAGCTGCACAGCAATCACGACGACGTGCTGCAGTGGTTCCTGTCCCCGCGGACCAACCGGCGCGAGGACCGGTACGGCGGCGACCTCGAAGGCCGCCGCCGGCTGGTAACGGAGGTATGCCAGGCCATCCGCGATCACGTCGCCCGGCCCATCACCCTCGGCCTGCGCCTGTGCCTGGACGAGCGCATCGAAGACGGCTACGACGTCGATGAGTGCGCGGCCTTGGTCCAGGCCTTCACCGCCGACGGCACGGTCGACTACTTCAGCTTCGACATCGGCAACAACTGGGGCTCACCCAGCTACGTGCCGATCGGCACGCACCCCGAAGGCGAATGGGCGGCCCTGGCCGGCCAGGCCAAGGCCGCCACCCACCTCCCGGTCGTCTACGCCGGCCGCGTCGTCCATCCGCAGGTCGCCGAGGCCATCCTGGCCGCCGGGCAGGCTGACCTGGTCGGGATGGCCCGGGCCCTGATCGCGGACCCGCGCCTGGTCGAGAAGACCCGCGCCGGCCGTCGCCCCGACATCCGCCCGTGCATCGCGGTCAACGACTGCATCAACCGCCGCTCCGGCGAGGGCCTGCCGTTCGCCTGCTCGGTTAACCCGGACGCGGGCCGCGAGTTCGAAGGACCGGCCGCGAAAGCGGGTACGGTCCGCGACGTGCTGGTGGTCGGGGCGGGCCCGGCCGGGACCGAGGCGGCCGCGCTGGCCGCCGAGCTCGGGCACCGGGTGACGCTGCTCGAGCGCTCCGACCGGATCGGCGGCCAGCTCGCCGTGGCCGCGCTGGCCCGGATGAATCACCAGTACGCGGACTGGATCGAGTGGCAGCGCCGCCGGCTGCGCGAGCTGGGGATAACCGTCGAGCTCAAACTGCAGGCGAGCCCGGACGACGTGCTGGGCCGCGCTCCGGACGTGGTCGTCGTCGCCACCGGCGCCCGGGCGCGCATCCCGGATGTGCCGGGAACCGACCTGCCCCACGTGGTCACCTCGGTGGCCGCGCTGACCGGCGGCCTGCCGTCCGGCCACCACGTGGTCGTGGTGTCCGAGGACGATCGCGCCGCGCCGCTCGCGGTGGCCGACCACCTGGCCGGCGCCGGTCGCCAGGTCACCCTGGTCTACCAGTCGCCCGCGCCGTCCCCGCAGGTCGGCAAGTACTCCATCGGCTCGGTGCTGGCCCGGATGGACGCCGAGGGCGTGCGCCTGGTGCCGATGGCACGCGCCGTCGCGTTCCGCCCGGGCGCCGTCGAGCTGGCCCACTCCTACAGCGACCGCCACTGGACGCTCAACGGCGTCGACGCCGTCGTGCTGGCCTGCGGTTCGGTCTCCGACGACGCGCTGTACCACGAGCTGCGCACCCGGCACCCCGCCGTGCACCTGCTTGGCGACGCCTACGCCCCCCGCCGCCTGTCCTTCGCCACCCGCCAGGCCCGCGACCTGACCCGCGCGGTGCTCACCTAGGCCGGTCAGCGGCCCGCCAGCTGGGCCACGACCGGGGCGAACGTTTCCATCGAACGCTGCGCGACGTTGATGTAGCTGACGCCGAGCTCGCCGCGGCGCTGCTCGAGCGCGTCGCATATCGCAGGCACCGAGCCGATCAAGGCGTGCGGATGCTCGGCCAGCACCTCCGCGGGGACGCCGAAGCGCCGGGCCATCGCCGCCACCGCCTGGCCAGGATCCTCGCTGATCGCGATGAAGTAAGCCGCGATCTCCAGCTCGATGTCGCCGAACCGGTCGCCCGCGCCCTCCCGGATCCAGCCGATCTTCTCCTGCGTCGCCGCCTGGGTCGAGCTGGCCACGCTGCCCGACCCGAGCTTCCCGGCCGCGTTGTTGAAGTTGATGCTCACGATGTCGGCCAGCCGGCCGGCCAGCCGAAGCACCCGGGGCGCGCCGCCGCCGATGAAGATCGGGGGATGCGGCCGCTGGACCGGCAACGGGCGCCCGGCAAAGCCCGAGGCCCGGACGTACGTGCCCTTGACCGCGAGCGGCTGGCCGGCCCAGTGGGCCTTGAGCAGCTCGGCCGTTTCCGCCAGCCGTTCGATCCGCACGCCCGGTCGGTCCATCGTGATGCCCAGCCCTTCGTACTCCGCGGTCACCCAGCCGGCTCCCAGCCCGGCCTCCACCCGCCCGCCGGACAGCATGTCCAGCGTCGCGAGCTCCTTGGCCAGCACCACTGGATGGTGATAGTCGACGCAGAAAACCCGGCAGCCCACCCGCAGCCGGCTGGTGACCATCGCGGCCGCGGTCATCGCGGCCAGCGGCGCCACGTCGACCGGCCGGTGCCCGGACGAGTCCGAGATTTCCCCCGGACCGAAGTAGTGGTCGGTCGTAAACAGGGTTGAGTAACCCAGATCCTCGGCCTGGCGGGCCAGCTCGGTCCACTGCGGCCCGGACTGAGCCTCGAATGCCTGCACCGAGAACCGGAACGGGCGGGTTCTGCCGTCGCTCACGGGCTCCTCCTGTCCTGCCCCGAAGCCAATGGTTATTGTAGTCCGTGACAAGATAGTCGCGACGGTCGGAGGGGAAGCCGTGACAGGACGGGTTTCGGGCAAGGTCGCGGTCATCACCGGCGCCGCGAGCGGGCTGGGCGAGGCCACTGCCCGGCTGATGCACGCCGAGGGCGCCAGCGTGGTCCTCACCGACATCCAGGACGACCGGGGTCAGCGGGTCGCCGCCGAACTCGGCGACCGGGCCCGCTACCTGCACTGCGACGTGAGCGCCGAAGCGGACGTCGCGGACGCTGTGGACACCGCGGTGCGCGAGTTCGGCCGGCTGGACTGCATGTTCAACAACGCCGGGATCATCGGCGCGCACGGCGGAATCGACGAGATCCCGCTCGAGGAGTACGAGTTCACCATGGCCGTGCTGCTCCGGTCGGTGTTTCTCGGCCTGAAGCACGCGGCCCGCGTCATGAAGCCGCAGCACAGCGGGGTGATCCTGAACACCACCAGCATCGGCGGCCTGCAGGGCGGCCTCGGCCCGCACGTCTACGGCGCGGCCAAGGGCGCGGTCGTGGCGCTGACCAAGAACGTCGCCGCCGAACTCGGCGCCTGGTCGATCCGGGTGAACGCGATCGCCCCGGGCAAGATCCTGACGCCGATGAACGCGGCCACCATCGTCGGCGACCCCGACGCCATGGACGAGGCCCGGGAGGCGTTCGCGACCCGGACCCCGTTGCGCGGCCGGATCGGCGTGGCCGACGATATCGCGCACGCCGCCTTGTGGCTGGCCAGCGACGACGCCGGCTTCGTCAGCGGGCACGTCCTGGTCGTCGACGGCGGGTTGACCACCGGATCCAGGGAGAACGTCGCCCCCGGCGAGCACGGCCGCTGGGCGAACCGGCGCGACCTGGTCCGCGAGGCCGGACACAGCGGCCTCCCGGCTGACCTATGAACACCGGCGCGGCCGCGCTGCCCGGGTACGCCGACCTGGGGCCGGACGACCTGATCCTCAGCCACTTCAGCCTCGGCCGGTTCCGCCCGTTCGAGGAGCGGGTGCGGGCCGCCGCCGAGGCCGGGTTCGCCGCCATGGGCCTGTACATCGGCGACTACGAGCGGCTGCGCGCCGAGGGCGCACGAGACGCCGACCTGCGGGCGGTGCTCGACCACTACGGCCTGCGGGTGGTCGAGATCGAGGCCCTGCGCGGCTGGTCGAGCAAAACCGAGCAGGACGCCTACCGGCAGACCGAGAACCAGGTGTTCGCCATGAGCGACGCGCTCGGGCCCGGCCACCACGTCCAGGTCATCGGCCCCTACACCGGCACCCTCGACGACGCGGCCGAGGCCTTCGCCGGGGTCTGCGACCGGGCCGCGGAGCACGGCCTGGCCGCGGCCATCGAGTTCCTGCCCGAGATGTCGAACATCCCGGACGCCGCCACCGCGATGGCCATCGTGACCGCGGCCGGCCGGTCCAACGGCGGCATCTGCCTGGACTGCTGGCACCACTTCCGGGGCGCGAACGACGACGACATGCTGCGCGCGATCCCGGCCGACCGGATCTTCACCGTGCAGTTCGACGACGGGCCGCGGCAGCCGGTCGACCCGGACTACTACACCGACTGCACCCGGTACCGCCAGGTGCCCGGTGACGGCGACTTCGACCTGGCCGGCTTCCTGCGCCTGGTGGCCGAGATGGGCGTGCGCCTGCCGCTCTCGGTCGAGGTCATGTCCGTGAGCCTGCGGGACCGTCCGGCCGGCGAGGTCGCCCGCCGGCTGGCCGGCGCCACCGCGCGCGGTGGTCGCGGCCGCGGCAACCTGAGGAGGTGGCGGTGAGCGTAGCAGACGAGCTGGCCATCAGGGCGCTGGTCGCCCGGTACGCCGACGCGGTGTGCCGCCGTGACCCGGACGCGTGGGCGGCGACCTGGGCGCCGGACTGCCGGTGGGATCTCGGCGGCGGCCGGGTGACCTCTGGCCGCGCTGAAACCCTCAATTTGTACCGAACGGCCGTGGCTAAATACGACTGGGTCGGGCAGGTGGTGACTTCCGGGGTGGTCGAGGTCGATGGTGACAGCGCCCACGGCTGGTGGTATCTGATCGAGTTCAACCACCGCGCGCAGGGCGACGCCACTATGCACCTGGGGCACTACGACGACGAGTACGTGCGCACCCCGGACGGGTGGCTGTTCGCGTCCCGGGCCATGCACATGATCTACCGCGGCGCCATGGACCGGGGCACGGTGATCCCGCTCCCGCCCCGCGGGCCGTAGGCTGCGCTCGTGCCCGAACCGCCGCTGATCCTGGTCACCAACGACGACGGGGTGGACTCACCCGGGCTGCACGCGGCCGCCGAGGCCGTCGCGAACCTGGGCGACCTGCTCCTGGTCGCGCCGGCCACCCAGCAGACCGCGATGAGCCGGGCCTTCGTGACCGACGTCGGAGCCGGCGTCGTGCAGCGCGTCACGATCGAGGTCGCCGGGCGCGCCGTGCCCGGCTACGCCGTCTCCGGGTCGCCGGTGATGGCCGTCACGCACGCGGTGCTCGAACTGGCCGGACGGCCCATCGGGCTGTGCGTCAGCGGGATCAACTACGGCGAGAACATCGGCGGCGCCATCGGCGTGAGCGGGACCGTCGGGGCCGCGTTCGAGGCCGACGCGCACGGCATCCCGAGCATCGCCGCGGCGATCACCGCGCAGGTCAGCGAGTGGCGGACGTTCGGCGCCCTGGACTGGACCGCCGCCCGGCACTTCACCCGGCTGCTGGCCAGGCAGGTCCTCGACCAGGGCATGCCGGAGGGCGTGTCGGTGCTCAACCTCAACGTGCCGCGCGGCGCCACGACCCGTACCGAGCTGCGCCGGACGGTACAGAGCCAGCAGCCCTACTACGTGCGCCGGGCCCCCAAAGCGGCCCGGCCGCTAGACCAGCCGTTCCAGTTCCCGGTCGAGGTCGTCGTCGACCGGGACTGCCTGGAGCCCGGGACCGACATCCACGCCATCGTCTGCGATCAGGTGGCCTCGGTCACCCCGCTGACCTGGCAGCTGACCGCGCGCACCGACTGGATGCCGCCCGCCGGCCCGGGGGAGTCCTGACGTGGGAGTCCTGCTGCTGCTCCGGCATGGCCAGGGCTCGATGGGCACGGCCGACTACGACCGGCTCTCCGAGCTCGGCTACGTGCAGGCCCGGGCGGCCGGGGGTCGCCTGGCCAGCGCCGAGCTGACCATCGGCCAGGTCTGGTCGGGCGGCCTGGCCCGCCAGCTGGAGACCGCCCGCCTGGTCCTGGCCGAGCTGGGCCGCGCGCCGGACGACCTGCGCACCGATGCCCGGCTGGACGAGTACGACCCCGCCGGGATCCTGGGCGCGAGCGATCCCTTCGCCTCGGCCACCACGCCGGCGTCCCGGCGCGCCGTGCAGGAGGCGCTGGACGAGGCGCTCAGCCGCTGGATCCAGGGCGGCACCGCCTACCCGGAGCCGCACGCCGCGTTCACCACCCGGGTCGAAGCGGCCGTCGCGGAATTGACTGCCCTGCCGGGCACCACGCTGGCCGTCACCTCGGCCGGGGTGATCGCGGTGGCCTGCGCCCAGCTCACCGGCCTGCCCGCCGACCGGTGGCCGACCCTGGCCCGGGTGATGGTGAACGCCAGCGTCACCAAGCTCATCACCGGCTCGACCGGCACCAACCTGCTGACCTTCAACGACCACGCGCACCTGGAGAGCGACCGCTCCCTGATCACCTACCGCTAGCTCGCTTCCCCGCCAGCCACCTACCGCTAGCTCGCTTTCCCCGCCAGCCACCTACCGCTAGCTCGCTTTCCCCGCCAGCCAGCGTCCCACAAGTCCCATCCGCCCCGCAGCCTCCACAGCCCCGCCCAGCCGTCCGCAGGCCATCGCCCCAACGACACCGATGGCACATGGGTGTGTTTCTCTCGGCAGGAGCCAGCCGGTGGTCTGACCTCAACAGCGTCGTTGTGGCACGGGTGTGGCTCTTCTGGAGTGAGTGGGGCGCCATCGGCGGCGCGGGGCATGATGTCCGGTCGCGCATAGCGTCTGCGCGCGTCCCACCTCACCGGTCCCGCGGTAAACACCAGCCGCTCATTCACCGCGCCGCGGATCCGCCACCGGCCAGGACGCGCGAAACCATGATCATGGGCCGTTCCGGGCAGATAGCGCCCATTTCGACCCGCGATCATGGATCCGCCGCCCCGGGATGCGCACCGGCGGTGCTGCAGTGGCAGCCAGCCTCGCGGCATCCCGGGCGTCGAGCATGATCGTGGCCAGTTCCGGCCGCTGACTGCCCGTTTCTGGCCACGATCATGACCAGCCGCTAGTCGGCTCAAGTCCCCAGCACGGGGCCAGGACCGGCACAGCGGGCCATCGTCCCCGCTCTGCCCGCGCCACCTCAGCCCGTCCGAGCCGGAGCCTCACTCCAAAACAGCCGCACCCTTGTGGCAACGACGTCGCTGGGTGGCTGACCGGGAGCGGATCAGGCGGGTCATAGGGGGTGGTGAGGCAGATGAGGTGCGACTGCCCTGGGCCTAGCCGACGCTGACTCCGGAAGGCGGCCACTCACCCCGAGGAAACGCACCCATGTGCCATCGGTGCCGCTCCGCTGAGTCAGCCGGGCGGCTTCGTCAGCCTTGCCAGGCCGTCGGCGAGCAGGGCCCGCTGCGGCAGCGTCGCCGAGCCGGCTGGCTCGACCACCGCCTGCAACGCGATGCCGAGCATCAGCGCCAGGATCTGCTGGGCCAGCCGCTCCAGCTCATGCGGTGGCCACAAGCCGGCGCGCTCGGCGCGCAGCAGCTTCTCGACCCGGGCCCGGGCCCGGCTGACGTGGCCGTCCTGGATGGCGGCGAGCTCCGGGTCGGTGACCGCCACACCCCAGAACGCCAGGATGACCCGCCAGTCGGTCAGCCGGTTCTCATCCAGCGGGAGCCACGCCTCCAGGCAGTCCCGCAGGCTGCCGCCCGCGTCGATCGCGGCCTCGAACCGGACCGTGGTCCGGCTCGCCGCCGCGCGGAACGTGGACAGCAGCAGGTCCTGCTTGTCGGTGAAGTAGGTGCTCACGATGGCCGTGCTGGAACCGGCCGCCCCCGCGACCCGCCGGAAGGTCAGGGCGGCCACGCCCTCCCGCGCGACGAGACGTGCGGCCAGCAAGGTGACGTGCTCCCGCTGGCCCTGGCGGTCAACCTGGATGGGCATGCCGCCAGCATGCCGCATCGAACGTTCACCTGACAACTGTCAGATGACACTTGTTATCTGACAGTTGTCATGTCATGATGGGCGAGACCCGCCCAGCCCCCGAAGGAAGCGAACCCCATGGCCTTCACTCCCGCCCGCGGCGACGCACCGGTCCGGTTCGGCCCTGGCGTGCCGCTGATCCCGGACGTCGGGACCGGGTTCCTCGACGCGAGGGTCTACACCGATCCCAAGCGTTACCAGCGCGAGCGGGCCGCGGTGCTCGCGCCGAGCTGGCAGGTCATCTGCCGGTCATCCGAAATCGCGAACCCCGGCGACTTCATCACCTGGGCCGGGCAGGGCGAGACGATCGTCCTCACCCGGCGCCGCGACGGCGGCGTGAGCGGATTCCACAACGTCTGCCAGCACCGGGGCGCCCGCATCGTGAGCGAGCCGTCCGGTTGCGCGCGCCGGTTCAGCTGCCGCTGGCACAACTGGGTATACGACCTGCAGGGCGCGGTCGTCGGCGTCCCCGACCGGGAAGACTTCGATCCGGCCGCGCTGGACGGGCTGGCCGCACCGGCCGTGGAGTGCGCTGAGTGGGGCGGCTGGGTCTGGGCCGTGCTGGCCGGGCCGGGAGCGGCGCCGCCGCTGCTCGACTGGCTCGGCCCGGAGATCATTTCCGACCTCGGCGTGTACCAGATGCAGGACATGGTGCTGGCGGACAAGCTGACCTGGGACGTGCCGGTGAACTGGAAGGTCGTCGTCGACGCCTTCAACGAGAACTACCACGCCGCCCACCTGCACGCCAAGAACACCACCCCGCAGGACGTCAAGGACGGCCGGTTCAGCACCTACTTCGTGTTCGACCGCCACGCCATGATGGTCATCCCGTACAAGGGCGTGCTCGCCCGGCTGCGCGAGACCCTGGACCATCAAGGCACCGCGATCTGCCACTACACCGTCTTCCCGACCTCGGTGTTTAACTGCAACCCCACGCACATCCAGCTGTTCCGCGCGGTGCCGCTGGCGGTGAACCGCACCCGGTTCGAGACCTGGGAACTGCAGTACCCCGGCGACGACCCGGATTACCGGGACGCGGTCAACGAGCACTGGCGGCGGTTGCAGGGGGTCGTCGCCGAAGACGTCGAGATCTGGGACGAGGTCGCCGCCACCCGCGACTCGTCCGCGTACCGCCGCAACATCCTGAACAACCGCGAGTGCAAGATCACCGCCTTCCACCAAGCCATCCAGGCCCTGCTCGACCAGGCCAGCGCCGGCGGCCGCTCGTGACCCCGGCCGGCCTGGAGTCCGTCCGCGTCGCCCTGGACCCGCCGGTGGCCACGATCACGCTCGACCGGCCGCAGGCGCTCAACGCCATCACCCCGCAGATGCTGGCCGAGCTCGCCACCGCGTTCGAGTGGGCCGGCCGCGAGGGCGCGGTGGTCGTGCTGACCGGGGCCGGACGCGCGTTCAGCGCGGGGGTCGACCTGAAGGCACTCGGTGACCGCCGGCTCGACGGCGGGATGGTGGGCGACCTGCTCGACCGGCCGGCCCGCCGGGTGATCGACCTGATCCGCGGCCTCGACGCGGTCGTCATCGCGAAGATCAACGGCCACTGCTTCACCGGCGCCCTCGAGCTCGCGCTCGCCTGCGACATCGTGCTCGCCGCCGACGAAGCGGTCCTCGGCGATACCCACGCCAAGTGGGGCCTGCGGCCGACCTGGGGCATGAGCCAGCGGCTGCCCTGGCTGGTGGGCGCGGCCCGGGCCCGCTATCTGTCCTACACCGCGGTCACCTTCACCGGACGGCAGGCGGCCGACTGGGGACTGGTCGCCCGGGCCTGCCCGCGTGCCGAACTGGACATCATGACGGACGAGGTTGCCGCTAACGTGGCGGCCAACAGCCGGGGCTCGCTGGCCGCCTACAAGGACCTCTACCGGGCCGCCGAGCGACTGGCGCTGCCCGACGGGCTCGCCTACGAGGCCGCGACCGGCTACCCGATCGACGACACCGAAGCCCGGATTGCCCAGTTCCGCTGACCAGCGGATTAGCCTGCCACCATGGACCTGACCGGACGCAAGGTACTGATCACCGGAGCGAACCGCGGGGTCGGTTCCGCCTTCGTCAGCGCCGCGCTGGACCGGCACGCGGCCACCGTCGTCGCCGCCGCGCGCGACCCCGCCTCACTAAGCGGCGTCACCGAGACAGGACACGTCGTCCCGGGCCGGCTCGACGTCACCGACCAGGCCCAGGTCGCCGCGGTGGCCAACGAGCACCCCGACGTCGACCTGCTGGTCTGCAACGCCGGCGTCACCTGTCAGCGCCCCCTGCTCAGTGACGTCACGGAGGAGGCGCTCCGCGAGGTCATGGAGGTCAACTTCTTCGGCCCGCTCGGCCTGGCCCGGGCCTTCGCGTCCAGCCTGCGCCGCCCCGGCTCCGGCGTCATCTTCGTCCTGTCGGTCAGCGCGGTAGCCCTGTCGCGCAGCGCCCCGGTCTACAGCGCCAGCAAGGCCGCCTGCCTGATGCTCGCCTTGGACCTGCGCGAGGAACTGCGCGACAGCGGGGGCACGGTGACCGTCGTGCTGCCCGGGTTCATCGACACCGACATGGGCGCCGCGTTCGGCGGCACCGCCAAGGCCACCCCGGCCCAGATCGCCGCGCTCAGTCTGGACGGCTGGCTGGACGGGCAGCACACGATCTGGCCAGACCGCTTCGCCGAACTGGTCCGCGACGCCGTCGGCGAGCCCTTCCGGTCCCTGCTGGACGAGCCCAGACAGGTGATGACCGCCGTCCACACCGCGTTCCGCGCTGGGTAGTCAACCTTTGGCCAGCTGGTGTGTCTTATTGGACGTGACAGGCACTCAGCGGGCGCGGGCCGTGCCTCCGGAAACAGGGGCGGTACAGGTGGGCGGGTTGTTCAGCGCACGGTACCCGGAGATGGTACGGCTCGCGGACCTGCTCGGCGCCGACGACCCCGAGGACATCGCGCAGGAGGCGTTCGCCCGGCTGATCAGGAAGGCCGGCTCGCTCCGGGACCCGGCGGCGGCGGTGGCCTATGTTCGCTTGACCGTGTGCAACCTGGTCCGTAACCGGCACCGGCACCTGCGGGTCGTGCGGCGGTGGACCCCGGCCGGGCACGATGAGGCGTCCTCCGAGCAGGCGGTCATGATCCGTCAGGATCACCGCGAACTGCTGATGGCGCTCGCGGCCCTGCCGGCCCGCCGACGGGAGGCCATCGTGCTGCGCTACTGGCTCGATCTGCCCGAGCGGGAGATCGCCGCGGCCATGGGCGTGTCCACGGGAACAGTGAAATCCCACGTCAGCCGCGGCCTGGACGCGCTGGGCGAGGCGCTGGAGGGAAGACTATGACCGCGCTCGAGGACCGGCTCCGGCACGCCCTGACCGAACGTGCCGAGCAGTCTGCGATCGATCCGGACGCCTGGGACAAGACCCTCGCGCGCAGCCGCCGGCGGATCCGGCTGCCCAGGCCGCGCTGGTTTCCGGCCGGGTTGGTGATCCCCGCGGCCGCGGCGGCGGCCGTCGTGGCCATCGTGGTGGCCAGCACCGCGCTGACCGGCGGCCTGCTCGGCAGCCACAGCGCCCCGGGCCAGCGCCCCAGCCGGCCCGCGACCGCCACTCAAGTCGGCCCGCCGGGCCAGGACGTCCTGGCCGTCCACGACATCCCGCCGGTGACCCCGTTCGTCACCATGAAACTCGCCGCCGACGGCCACACCGTCCGGGACTACCTGTGGTTCGGCTACGTGCCCGGGTACGCGCGGCTGGGGATCACCCTGTGCCAGTTCAACCAGGGTGGGGTGTACAACGGCTATTCCGGCTGTACGTCCGGGGCCCGGCCGGCCGGCACGCTGGCGCGCTCCACCGCGACCGACGGGTCGGGGTGGATCCGGATGGGCGTGAGCAGCCCGCGGGTCACGTCGGTCAAGGCAGTGCTTCCGGGCGGACGCACGGTGTCCGGCGTGGTCAAGACGGTCCACGGCGTGCCGGACAAGGTCTGGGCGATCAGCTTCCCGGTGCCAGATGCCGCCCGGGTCATCTTCAGCGACGCGGCCGGACACCAGGTGACGCAGCTGAACCTGCCGTCGGGCGAGTACCCCGCCCCGTCCCGGCCGAGCAGCGGCGGCATCAAGATCTACAAGAGCGGCGGCCAGTGGGTGACGGCCTACCGGATCAGCGGCGACCGGATCGGCTTCTGGTGGGGAGGCGACTCCAGCTGGTCCGAGCAGCCCGTAGGCCAGGCACCGCTCAGCGCGCGGATGTCGATCCAGGGCCAGAGCGCCTGGTTCGGATACGCGCCTGCGGCCGCCGCGCGGGTGACCATCCGGCTGGCCGATGGCCGGCAGTACTCTGCGGTTACCCGGCCGGGCTGGCCCGGGAGCGGCATCAGCTTCTGGGGCCCGGTCACGATACCCAGGCAGATCGCGGACACCCTCGACAACATCGTGATCACCTATGACGCCGCCGGGCACGTCCTGCAGGAGGTGCCGCTGATCTTCCTCTAGCCCTCAGCCGCCGCGCATCACCTGCGCGAACTCACCGAGGGCGGCGATGTGGGCGGCCGGGCTGGTCAGCTGGTGATGCATGACGCGCTGGTAGCCGGTCCCGGACTGCATGGTCTGAACGGACAGGATGGTTCCGCCCGCGGCCTGCCAAGCGGGAACCTCGTCGGCCCAGGCCCGCGGCCCGAGCGCGTAGTCGATCATCGCGTCCATCGGGAACGCGTCCGGGTCGCGACCCTGCTCGGCCAGTAGTTCGCGCAGCCGGGCCGCCCGGCGGTGGGTGCGCGGGCCTGCCGAGCCGAACACGAAGCCGTCGCCGGTCCGGGCCGCCCGGGCCAGCGACGCTTCGGATCCGCCGCCGAACCACAACGGGATGGTGCCGCGGACCGGCCGGGGCAAGATCCCGGCCCGGTCGACGCGGTGGAACTGGCCGCGGTAGTCGAGCACGGGCTCGCGCCACAGCGCGCGCAGCAGCTCGACCTGCTCGTCGAGCCGCCGCCCGCGCCCGGCGAACGGCACGCCGAGGCTTTCGTACTCGACCGGGTTCCAGCCGGTGCCCACGGCCAGCATGAACCGGCCGCCCGAGAGCACGTCCACCTCGGTGGCCTGCTTGGCCACCAGGGCGGTCTGGCGCTGGGGCAGGACCAGGACCGCCACCCCGAGCTCGATGATGGTGGTGCAGGCGGCCAGGAACCCGAGCAGCACGAACGGTTCGTGAAACGGGTCATCCTCGGTGTACGGCCCTACCAGCGGCGGCTCGCGATCGGCGTGCACCGCCCCGAGCACGTGGTCGTAGGTGAGCAGCCGCCGGTAACCGAGCCCTTCCGCGGCCTGCGCGAAGTCGCGGATCACCGCGGGATCAGTCCCGATTGCCGTGGTGGGGAAGACGGCGCCGAAGTCCATCAGCCCTCGCTCTTGCCCTGCTGGGCCGACCATTCCTGCGCTTCGGTGATGACCACGCACTCGAAGTGCGCCAGCCCGGTCTGGCCCTCGCTGGTCAGCCGGGTGAAGTTCTCCGCCCACGCGTGGTCGAACTCGAACGCCCGCCCGCTGCCGTCGGTGATCAGGGTCGGGTGCGAGACGTCCCAGACCTCGCCCTCCACGTGATAGTCGCCGCGGTACACGCCCTGACCCAGGCCGTCGTCGAAGCCGCCGAAGTACCCGCCGCCCTGGCAGTACACCCAGCCCAGGTCCTGCACCTGGTACCGGCGGACCGTGCCCTCGGCGTCGGTCAGCTGGAATACCCCGGACCGCAGCCGCCGCCCGCCCTCGTAGAACCGCAGGTCATGCTCGACGGCGACGACCGGCACGCTGCGGTCGGGCAGCATGATGGCCCCCTTGCCGGACGCCTTGCGGCCGCTCGGGTCGACGAAGTAGAAGCCGCCGTGGCCGGGCATGTCGAACAGCACCCACTGCCGGACGCCGGGCACCCGCCGCCTGGCGCCCACGGTCGGCGCGGCGTATAGCCGGGGGCCGCCGCGGCCGGCCTGCGATCCCCACGAGTGGTTCCGGAAGAACGAGTCCGTGGCCGCGTCCAGCCCGAACCGTTCGTCGCCGAGCTGGACCCAGCCCTCGCACTTCCCGGTGATCTCGTACGTCATCCGCTCGCTGATCAGCCGGCCGTCGATCCGCGTCACCTCGGCGGGGTCCTCGTACGGCACGGTGGCGCTGCGGCAGGTCACGTCCAGCGCGAAGCCGAAGTCGTTGTCCTCCAGGACCAGCCGCACGGTCCGCATCGGCTCGAGGATCTCCAGCCGCAGCGGGCCCACCGCCAGCTCGTCCATGTGCGGGCGCAGCCGCCGCGACAGCCGGATGTTGTGCTGCCGGCCCGCGTGGCGCAGGCAGACGAACCCGTCGAGCACGTCGTTGTTGTGGTACAGCCGCAGCGACGAGGTCAGGCACACCTGCCCGGCCTGGTCGCTCAGGCAGACGTAGTGCCCGTCGTTCCACTGCGGGTCGCTCCCCGCCACGCCGGCGAACGACGCGGTGATCTGATGGAACGGGTACTCGTCGAACCGAAGCAGCACGCTGCCAACCTTACAGAAACGGCTCCCCAGAAACTACGACCCGGACCCGGCGAGCGTATCGGCGATCCAGTCGGCCAGCTGGGCCTTGAATGAGGTGTGCACCACCTCGATCCACAAACCGCCCGCGAAGGGGTGGTAGCTGAACCGGGCCGGGTGTCCGTCCCGGTCAACATCGCATATCCGCGCGGCCAGCCCGGACGCGTCCAATGCGCGCTGGCCGGCCCGCAGGTCCTCGGCCCAGAAGCCGACGTGGCTCAGCGCGAAGCCGTCCGCGCCCCAGATCGAGCCGCGGCGCTCCTGGACCAGCTCCAGGTAGGGCGGACCCTGTATCGAGTAAGTCACCGCGATCTCGGCCCGGCGGTGCTCGCCGTCGACGATCACTTCCGGCCGGCTCTCGTGGACGGTGGCCCAGCTGAACCCGAACGCCGCGGTGTACTGCTCCATAGCCGTGCCCAGGTCCGGCACGGTAAGGCCGATGTGGTAGAGCTCAAGTCCCTGACCGGGAACACCGAAGAACGTCATGCGCGGCCGCCTCACTGAGATTGTCGGGCTGGGCATCCGCTATCGATACAAACTGTTGACCCACTATAGTTTCTGCAGGGGCTTCCCGCACGGTCCGGAGGTTCGCGATGCCTGACCCGTCCCAGCCTGATCCAACCCCGCCTGATCCAACCCCGCCTGATCCGACCGCACCTGATCCGACGCTGCTGCGACAGCTGCTGGACCGCCAGGAGATCACGGCCGTGATGGCGGCCTACACCCGCTGGGCGGACCTGAACCAGCCCGAGCAGCAGGCGACGACCTTCGTCGCGGACGGCCGGGTCAGCTATCACCCCGGCGACTGGATCGCCGGGCGCGCGGCGCTGACCGACACGCTGCGCACCGCGCTGACCAGGTACGCCCGGACCAGCCACCACGTGAGCAACATCGAGATCGACTTCGACGGCCCTGACCGCGCGACCGCCCAGAGCGCGGTCATCGCCTGGCACCGCCGTCACGACGGATCCGAGTGGACCCTCTACGGCCGGTACGTCGACCGCTGGACGAGGACCGCGGATGGCTGGCGGCTGGCCGAACGCGAACTGCGCGCCGCAGGCGCCGTCGGCCGGGACGACCGCGAACTGCCGCCGCTCGGCCGCGCGTCCGGCGCCCCGAACGGATCGGTGCCGGCCTGAGCGGCCGGGGTCACCATGCGTTGAACGTCGCGGCACACCTGCTCACCACCGGAGGCCCCATGCGCTCACTCGTCCTGGGCGGCTCGACGTTCGTCGGCCGTCGGCTCGTCCACCGCCTGGCCGGGGACGGCCACGAGGTCAGCGTCCTGAACCGGGGCCGGACCCCCAGCGACCTGCCCCCTGACGTGCGCCGGTACGTCGCCGACCGGACCGACGTCGGCTCGATGCGCGCGGCGCTGGAGGGCACGCAGTGGGACGCCGTGTTCGATGTATCCGGGTTCGTCATGGCGGCGGGCGGCTCGCCCATCGGCGACCTGCTCGCCCTGTTCGACGGGCGCACCGCCGCCTACGTCTTCGTCTCCTCGATCATGGCCTACCAGGCCACCCCGCTGATGCCGTGGACCGAGGACCAGCCGACCTCGACCGAACCGGTCACCAAGTACGGCGGCTTCAAGGCCTACGCCGAAGCCGAGATCCGCCAGCGCCACCGGCAGACCGGGTTCCCGGCCAGCATCGCCCGGCCGGCGGCGATCTACGGCCCGGACAACAACATCCTGGACATGGAGACCGCCATGTTCCTGCGGCTGCGGCGCAAACTGCCGGTGCTGCTGCCGCACGGCGGCCTGGTCACCGGGAACTACGGCCACGTGGACGACCTGTGCGCGCTGCTGCTGGCCATGGCGCAGGCCCCGCAGGAGGTCGCGGGGGAGGTGGTCAACGCGAGCGGGCAGGCCATCACCACGGCGGGCTACGTACGCGTGCTCGCCGAGATCGTCGGGACCGAACCAGAGATCCACCTGCTTCCCGACCAGGTGCTGGGCAAGCTACCCGGGCCGCTGTTCGGCCACCTGTTCGGCGACCGGCACCACGCGGTGATGTCAACCGAGAAGGGCCGCCGGCTAGGCCTGCCGGACGAGCGCGGTTTCGTCGAGGGGCACCGGCAGACCTACGAGTGGTTCTGCTCGTCGCCCTTCGCCGATGCCCCGGATGCGATGTCCGACCCGGTTCGGGGCGCCGGGTACGACTTCGCGGCCGAGGCCAAGGCGCTGGCCCAGCTATGACCGTCTTCGTGCAGGACGCCGTCCTGGCCGGCGCTCAGCAGCGCGCGGAACGGCTCCCGCTCACCCCTGCCGAACGCCGACGCTGGCAGGAGGTGGCCGCGTACCGCGCCGCGCGCCGTCCCGACCCCAACCCGGAGCGCGCGGCGGTGCTGCGCGACCTGCTCGGCCTGCCCGGCGCCGACGACCGGCAGATCATGGAAGCGGCTGGCCGCCTGCTCAGCGATGCGGTGACCGGCGACGGGGGACCCCGGGCCGTTCGGGTAAATAATGTGTGCCGGCAGTGGTTCGACGAGGACGTCGCGGCCGCCGCCCCGCTGCTGGAGCTGTTCACCGGGCACCACCGCGACCCCGAGGGCGGGCCGCCCGCCATCGACCCGGACCTGCTGGGCCGGCTCGCCCGGTGGCTGGAGCAGCGCGGCGCCCGGCTGCGGGACGCGACGGTCATCGCCGGCGGGTTCAGCCGGCTCATGCTGGACGTGCGCTGGACCGGCGGCCCCTGGACCGCGGGGCACGGCGCGGTGCGGATCGAGCAGGACGGCATGTTCGGCACCGAGGGCGGGCGTGAGGCGTCCATGATGCGGATCCTGCGGGCGCGCGGGTACCCGGTGCCCGCCATCGTTTGGGAGGAACCCGACCCGGCCCCGCTCGGCCACCCGTTCTTCGTGATGGAGTTCGTCGAGGGCCGCGCGCGGACCGACGATGAGGGTCTTGACGATGTGCTGCGGGCGCTCGCCAGGCTGTACGCCCTCGGCGCGGAGGCAGTGGACGAGGTCGCCGCCCTCGACGGCCTGCCGCCTGGTCACCCGCCGGAGCGGGTAATTGACGCCCAGCTAGAGCACTGGTACCAGGTGTACCGTACGGCGGTGGCCTATCCGATCCCGTTGCTCGAACGAGGCTTCGCGTGGCTGCGCGCCAACCTGCGCCCCACCGGGCCGTCGGTCATCGTGCACGGCGACCCCGGCCCGGGCAACGCGCTGCAGAACGAAGCCGGGGTAGCCGCGGTCATCGACTGGGAGCTCGCTCACGCCGGCGACGCCGCCGAGGACTGGTCCTACCTGGCCCTGATCCGGGGTCGCCGGCTCGCCTCGCCGCAGTCCTGGAAGAAGCGACTCGCGACGACGGTCGGCGTGGAATACGACGAGCCGACCTGGCGCGCCTGGGAGGCTTATAACTCGGTCAAGGGCGCCTGCGTCAACCTGACCGCCCTGGACGTCTTCGGCCGTACCGCTCGCCCCACTCCCGATCTGCTGGCCATCGGAGTCGCCGTTCACCTGCGCTTCCTCCAGCGCGCCGTCGACCTGACCAGCTGACCAGAAAACCATGCGACAGCGGGGCGGCGACGCGGCAGGATCACCAGCGTGGCTGCCGCGTTCATCCCCGGTCTCCCGCTCGCCCGCGACTTTTACACCAGCGAGGTCCGGCCGCTGCTGACTGGCCGGTTCCCGCAGGTGCCGTACGCGGCGGCCCTGATCGGCCCTGGATCTGAGGTCCAAGGCCTCGATACGGAACGGTCCGTGGATCACGACTGGGGGCCTCGGCTGAAAGTCTTCCTCGGCGACCGCGACGCCGACCGCGACGCCCCGGCCATCACCGCGATGCTGGCCGCCGCGCTGCCGGATTCCTTCCGCGGCTACCCGGTGGCTTTCCCCGTGACCAGCGAGCCGGACGGCACCGCCCGGCACCGCGTACAGGTCACCGGCCTGAGCGCCTGGCTGGACGCGCACCTCGGGTTCGACCCGCGCCACGGGGTTACGCTGCTGGACTGGCTGGCCATCCCGGCGCAGCGGCTCGCCGAGTTCACCGCCGGGGAGGTCTTCCACGACGAGCCGGGCGAGCTGACCCGCGCCCGCGCCGCGCTCGCGTGGTATCCGCACGACCTGTGGCTGTACCTGATGGCCTGCCAGTGGCAGCGCGTCGGGCAGGAAGAAGGGTTCCCCGGCCGGTGCGCCGAGGCCGGGGACGATCTCGGCTCGCTCGTCGTGACCGCGCGGCTGGCTCGTGACCTGATGCGGCTGGTCCTGCTCATACACCGCCGCTACCCGCCCTACAGCAAGTGGCTCGGCACCGCGTTCGCGCGCCTGCCCGGCACCGGCGCGCTGGCCGCGTCCCTGACCGCCGCGATATCGGGCGGCAGCTGGGCCGCCCGCGAACCGCACCTGCGCGAGGCCTTCGAGACCGTCGCCGGGCTGCACAACCAGCTCGGGCTCACCCCGCCGCTGGACACCAGAACCCGCCTGTTCTACGACCGGCCTTACCACGTCATCGACGCCGGCCGGTTCACCGCGGCGCTGCGGGAGGCGATCACCGAGCCGCAGGTCAGACGGCTGCCGGTCACCGGCGCTGTCGACCAGTTCGTCGACAGCACCGACGCCTTCGGCCACCTGCGCTTCCTGCGGGCCTGCGCTCGCGCGGCCGGGACCTGAGCCCAGGCCTACAGGCCGCGCAGCGACCGCTCCCGGGATCCGCCGTCGTGATAGTCGGCCTCGCGGACGACGGTCAGACCGTCGAAGATCAGGTACGACATGCCCGCCACGGTCCAGCGCTTTCCGACCAGCTCCGGGCCCAGGCTGTCCGACACCTGGGTGGCGCTCATCGTCCACAGCATAGCCAGCCCGTCCGGGCGGGACCAGAAGTCCCCGGTCGGCTCCAGCACCAGGTCCGGATAGCGCTCCCGGCCGTGACCGAAGTAGGCGCGGATCGCGGGCCAGCCGCGGTGCTCGCCGCCGATCACGTCGTAGAGCACGCCGTCCTCGGCGAAGTAGCGCCGCGGCCCGTCCAGGTCCGGGCCCGACCACGCGCCGAACAGCGCGGTGGCCACCTTGACCCGCTGCTCGAACAGGTCGGCGTCAGCCACCCGCGTCACGCTCGGCGGCGGGTGGACCGGACCGCCAGGGCCACCGCGACGATCAGGGCGAAGCCGTTGAACAGGTCGTTGATGTAACCGGGCGCCCCGGCCAGCTGCAGCCCCTTGACGCCGGTCGCGAGCAGGAAGATCGCGATCAGGGTGCCGAGCACGTTCACCCGGCCGGGCAGGATCTGGGTGGCGCCCAGGAAGACCGCGGAGAAGGCCGGTAGCAGGTAGGGGACCCCGACGTCCGGGCTCGAGGAGCCGAGCTCGGCGGCCAGCATGACCCCGGCGAACGCCGCCACCACACCGCAGATCACGAAGGCGCCGGTGGTAATGCGCCCGACCCGGATGCCCGCCAGCCGGGCGGCCTGCGGGTTGCCGCCCACGCTGTACAGGTACCGCCCGGCCGGCGTGTACTCCAGCACCCAAAACAAGATGATGGCCAAGATCACCATGTAGTAGACCGGCAGCGGCAGGCCGAGGACCTGCTTCTGGCCAATCGCGGTGAAGTGCGGGGAGATCCCGTTGGCCACCTGGAAGCCGCCGGTGACCCAGGTCGTGCCCGCGGACAAGATGCTGCCCATGCCGAGCGTGGCGATGAACGAGTCGACGTGCAGCATGACCACGATGAACGAGTTGACCAGCCCGACCAGCAGCCCGAAGGCCACGGCGGCGAAGATGCCGAGGATGAAGCCGTGATGGTTGGCCTGGAACCAGACGACGATGCAGACCCCCATGCCCAGGGTGCCGCCGATGGACAGGTCGAACGCGCCGCAGGCCACCGGCACGATCAGGCCCAGGGCCACCATGGCCGTGATGGCCTGCGAGCCGGCGATGATGCGGAAATTGGTGGCCGTGAGGAACAGGCTCGGCACCCACAGCGCGAAGATGAGAATCAGCACCGCCCACACGTACAGGCCGCTGAACCGGTCCAGGCCGAGGGTAACGGCCAGGCTTCGCTGCCTCCGCGCGGCGTGGCTGCCGCCCGGGGCCTCGGGGTCCGGTTCGAGGGACCCGTGCTCGTCCGGTTCGAGGGGCCGGTGCTCGTTAACGGTCATTCCGATTCCCTTCTCCGTGGATCGGACATGGCGGTCGCGTCCCGGGAGCTCATCGGCTGGCGGGTCCGGCTCGCGGACGGTTCGTTCATGCGGCGTCGTGCCGATCACGGCCGATGGTGGCCGCGGTGATCAGATCGTGGTCCATGCGGCCACCGGAGATCTCGTCGGCGATCTTCCCGCGCCGCAGGACCAGCACCCGGTGGCAGAGCCGGACGAGTTCCTCGTGGTCGGTGGAGACGACGATCACGGCGGTGCCGTCGGCGGCGGCCTCATCGACGAGCTTGTGGATGTCCGACTTGGCACCGACGTCCACGCCCTGGGTGGGCTCGTTGAGGATGAGCACCTTGGGTTTCATCCGCAGCCAGCGGGCCAGCACCACCTTCTGCTGGTTTCCGCCGGACAGGTCGGACATGGCGAACTCGCTGTTCCGCGGGCGAACGTCCAGGCGCTCCAGCCACACCGCGACGTCGGAGCGCTCCCGGCTCTTGCGCAGGATCCCGTTACGCCAGTGCAGGCCGGTACCGACCACCGTGATGTTCTCGCGCAGGGTCGACGTCATGAACGCGGCGTTGGCGTGGCGCTCGGCCGGGACGAGTCCCATGCCCAGGGCCATGGCCTGGTCCGGCCGCATCTTGGGCACCGCGGTCCCGTTGATCGTTACCTCGCCCGCCCGGTCGGCGCCGCCGAACAGCGCCGTGGCCACCTCGTCGCGCCCGGAGCCGGTGATGCCGGCGATGCCGACGATCTCGCCGGCGTGCACGGTCAGGTCCACGTTGCTCAGCACGTCGCAGCCCAGGCCGCTGACCTCGAGCACGACATCGCGTCGTTCCGCGGCCTTGGCATCGTGGACGACGTGCTCAAGCTGGCGCCCGATGACCTGCTCGATCAGCTGGTCTTCGGTCAGTCCGGCCACCGGGCGGGTGATGATGTGCTTGCCGTCCCGCAGTACCGTGACGTTCTGGGCCAGTTCAAAGACCTCGTTGAAGTGGTGCGACACGAACATGACGGCCACGCCGGAGTCCGCCACCCGGCGGGCCAGCTGAAACAGCCGTTCGGCCTCCGCGGCGGGCAGGTTGGCGGTCGGCTCGTCCAGGATGAGCACCTTGGTCTTGCTCTGCCGGGGGGCCAGCGCGCGGGCCACCGCGAGCGCCGTGCGCTCGCTCATGGCCAGGCCGCCGGCCGCTGGCGGATGTCGAATTCGTAGCCGAGGTCGGCCAGGGCCGCGCGGGTGCGCTTGCGCTCCTGCCGCCAGCGGATCCGGCCGCGGAAACTGGGATACCCGGCGCCCAGGGCGATGTTGTCCACCGCGTCGAGGTTGTTGACCAGGCCGAGATCTTGATGGACGAACCGCAGTCCGGCCGCCTCGCTCGCCTCGCCGTGGCCGAGCTGCAGCGCCTCACCGCCCACTTCGGCCGATCCCTCGTCGGGCACATGAAACCCGGCCAGAATCTTGATCAGGGTTGACTTACCTGATCCGTTCTCGCCCACGAGCGCCCGGATCTCGCCCGGCTCGACCGACAGGCTCACGCCGTCCAGGACGCGCGGCCCGGCAAAGCTCTTGGACATGTTGGTCACGGTCAGCGCGGCCGTCATGCTGCCTCCTGCGACCTGCGGCGACGAGTGCAACTCGTGGCGGGATACCGGCGGTAACTCTTTAGGTGGAGCTTAGGCTTCGGCGTGCGGTACGACCAGACCCTGCCCTAGATGAGTCTTGTCTTACCGCAAGCGATACAAAGTTACTGCCCGCCTACGGTCAGGTCAACGGGGTCCGCTTGCGGTTACTCAAGGGGGCGGTAACGGCCCGCACGATTCGGCCATCGATCAGGAAAACCACAGTTAGCGGCCAGATTCACCATTGTCTAGGACCCACGCATAACAACTTCGCTTCGGTGTGCACGGAGTGTAGACAGTTGACGAGTGGGAATTCTAGGTTGAGAGTCAACTCAGTAACCACTCTTTAACATGACCCCAGTAGACCCTCGGCCGCCCGGGTCTTCCGGGCGGTTGTCAGAAGGAGGCGCGGATGAGGAGAACACTCGCGGCTGTCGTCGCGGTTGCTACCTCAACGCTCGCCATCGCCGCGTGCAGCAGCAGTGGCAGTAGCAGCGGCACCAGTGGTGGTACCAGCGCCGGCGCCACGGCCAGTGCCACCAGCGCCGGCATGGCGGCGGCGATGCAGTACGAGCAGCAGTTCCTGAACACGCCGACCTCGATCGGCATCACTACGCCACTCAAGTCCAAGCCCGCAGCCGGGAAGCTGCTCGTCGGCCTGGACTCCGGTCTCGGCAGCGCCAAGGTGCTCGCCCAGTACTGGGCGCAGGCCGCCGCGGACATCGGCTGGAAGTACAAGGACCTGATCTCCGGGTCGACGCCGGCCACCCAGCAGGCGGCCATGAACTCGGCCATCCAGCTGAGCCCGGCGGGCATCCTCACCAGCGGTATCCCCAACTCCACGATCCAGTCGCAGCTCACCCTGGCCGCGCAGAAGGGCATCTGGGTCAACAGCAGCGCGGACACCAGCCCGCCGTCGGGGGCCATGTTCGACACCTCGATCGCGAACCCGGCTCAGCTCGCCGAGTGGGGCAAGATGGTCGCCGCGTACGTGACCGTCGAGTCCCAGGGCAAGGCCGTCGTCCAGGACTTCCAGCTGACCGCCTTCCCGATCCTGCTGGACTTCGACACCGCGTTCGTGGCCGCGATGCAGCAGTGGTGTCCGAGCTGCAAGGTCAGCACCAACGCGGTGCCCGCGGCCAGCCTCGGCACCAGCGCCCTGACCGGCCAGGTGACCTCCACCGTGACCAGGAATCCCAGCACCAACTGGCTGATCTTCGACCTCGGTGACCTGGAGATCGGCGTCGACGCCGCGCTCAAGGCGGCCGGCCTGACCGGCCAGCACATCGGCGGCCTGACCGCGGACACCCCGAACATCGCGGGGCTGAAGGCCGGGACCGAGAACGTCTGGACCGCGTACTCGCTGCCGATCGTCGCCTACCGTCAGGTCGACTCCATGGCCCGCAAGTTCGAGGGCATGACGCCCCTGACCGCGACCCTGCCCACCCAGCTGATCACGCCGCAGAACGTCAACTCGCTGGTCGTGGACTCGGCGGGCAACTACGTCGGCGTGACCGACTACCGCACCGAGTTCAAGAAGCTCTGGCTCGAAGGCTAGCGCTGCTAGACGAGTACCGCCTGCGGATGCCGCCCCTCGCCCGGGGCGGCATCCGCGCGCGGGCGTGAGCCCGGTCCGAGGAGCGGCGACATGGCGGAGGAAGCCCTGGAACGGCGGATTTCCCGGCTGGAGTCCCGGGCGGAGATCGCCGAGCTGCTCACCCGGTACGCCTTCCTGATCGACGACCACGAGTTCGACGCGCTGGGCGAGCTGTTCACGCCGGACGCGCGGTTCGGCTCGCCGGGCAGCACGCACGTGGGCCGCGAGGCCATCGTCGCGAACTACCGGGCGCTCGGCGACCTGTACCCGATCACGCTGCACGAGGCGCGCGGCTTCGTGCTGGACTTCACCGACGACGACCACGCGCACGGCCAGGTGACCGGCTTCTCCGAGCAGGCCTCGGCCCGGCACACCGTGGTCACGTCGTTCCGCTACGACGACGAGTACGTCCGGCTGGACGGGCACTGGCGGTTCGCCGTCCGTCAGGTGCGGACCCTGTACGCCATGACCCACGCCGAGCACACGTCCGGCGGGCTGGGCTGGCGGCTGCGCAAGCGCTGGCCGCACCGGGCGCCCGCCCCCGCCGAGCTCCCGGCCTACCGGCCCGACGTCGGCCACGACGCATAATGCATCTGGAGGTGCCCGATGCTGGTCATCGCAATGGAGACGGAGCCCGACGGACACGTGCGCTGGGCCGGGCGTCGTCACGACGATGACCGGCCGGACGCGAACTCGGGTGCCTCGCCGGCCGAGCTGTTCGACGCGGTCTTCCACGCCCTGCACGACGGCGAGCAGGTGGCGCTGGGCTTGCCGGTTCCCCCCGGCCAGGACCCCGCGACCGCCGACGCGGACGCGCCCGGCCTGGCCGAGCTCGGCTACCTGCTGGGGGAGCTAGGCAACTGGCGGCCGTGGACGACGGTGAGCACGTCGCTGTCGCGGTGGAAGGCGAACACGTCGATCCTGGTCTGGCAGGCGGTTCCGGCGCCGGGCACCGGCGAGGTCACGGCGACCGCCGCCACCGATAGCTTCTTCCGCCAGTTCCGCGCCCCCACCGCGGGCCGAACCGAAGCCGCGCCAACCGATGCCGCACGAACCGATGCCGCACGAACCGAGGCCGCGCCAACCGAAGCCGACGGGACTGTGGTCAACCTGGCCGCCGATACCGCTCGCCGCGCGGGCCTGTTCGTCGACCCCTCCGAGTTCGCCCAGCCCGCCGCCTCCATCACCGTAAACGGCAGCTGACCGCGCCCGGTAACGGAACGCGCCCGGTGAACGCGATCAGCCGCTCCAGCGCCGTGGCCGAAGGCCCGGCCGGCACCTCGGCCGCGAAGCTCCGCCCCCGCTTGTCCGCGGTAATCAACGCCCGGGCCTGCCCCAGCAGGTAGTCCGCGACCTCCGCCGGCACATCGATGGACGCCCCGGCCGCCCGGGCCATGTCCCACCCGTGCACCAGCAGTTCCATCGGGATGATCTCCACCGCCAGGCTGGCGGGCAGCGTGCTCCGCCCCACGGTCACCGAACCATCCAGCCCGCGCCGCCGCCACGCCGTCAGCGCCGCCTCGGTGGCCATCGCCACCCGCTCGTCCAGCGCGCCGCCCGCCGACGCCTCGTCGGTAAACTCGGCAAACCCCGCCACCGAGGCCAGCAGCACCATCGACCGGACCACGTGCTCCCCGACCTCGCCCACGGTGTACTCCGCGCACGGGCTCGGCCGGCCCAGGTCATCCGAGGTGAGCTGCCCGAGCACCGAGCGGCAGGCGGCCAGCGTGACCGACGCGCGCACGAAGGGTTCCATCAGTCGAACTCGGCTGGGTCACGGCCCGGCGGCGACGGCCGTGGGGCCAGGAAGAACGCGCTGACCAGGTCGCGCGCCGTGCTGTACCCGTCGAGGAACTCCTCCTCGGCCCGGGCTGGCGCCATCCGGCCGTCCCGCAGCCCCTCGAACGCCTCGCGCATCCGCTGCAGCGCGGACTCCAGGACGTCGCGGTCCTCCGGAAAGTGGGTGCCGACCATGGCTCAGTACGCCGCCGTCCCGCCGTCGACGCTGTAGATCGAACCGGTGATGCCGGCCCCGACTTCCGAGGCGAGCAAGACCGCCACCGCGGCCACTTCCTCCAGGGTGTTCGGCCGCTTGATCGCGGACTCGGCGGCGAACAGCGCGACCATCTCGTCGAACGTGATGCCCATCGCCGCCGCGGTGTTCGGTCCGTTGTTCTTGATGATGTCGGTGATGACCAGGCCCGGGCAGATCGCGTTGACGGTCACGCCCTGGGTGCCGACCTCCTTGGCCGTGGCCTTGGTCAGCCCGTTGATCGCGTGCTTGGCTGCCACGTACGCGGTCAGCACCGGCTTGCCGTGCTTGCCCTCGACCGAGGAGATGTTGATGATGCGCCCGTAACCGCGCGGCAGCATGTGCCGCAGCGCGGCGCGGGTGCCCCAGAACGTGGAGTACAGGTTCCACTTCATCACCAGGTCAAAGTCCTCGTCGTAGAGGTCAACCAGGGGTGCCAGCCGCTCGGCGCCGCCCGCGTTGTTGACCATGATGTCGACCTGCCCGAACTCCTGCACCGCCGCCTCGACAGCCCGCTCCACGCCTTCCTTGGTCGTCGCGTCGCCCTGGCAGAACACCACGCCGATCTCGTCGGCCACCTGCTGGCCGCGCTCGGCGTTGCGCCCGCTGACCACCACTCGCGCGCCCTCGGCCACGAATGCCTCCGCGATCGCCCGGCCAATCCCCGCGGTGCCGCCGGTGATGGCCGCGACCTTGCCCTCCAGCTCCATCGTTCACCCCTCACATTCCGGCGGGCACTACGTCCCGGACGAAGGAACCCGGTGCGTTCTCCAGCGGCGGATGCGCCGCGCTGCCGAGCCGCTCCGGCGCGCCCACGGTCCCATCCGACTGCGCGATGATCCAGTCCGCCCAGTGCGTCCACCAGGTCCCGGTGTGCTTGTCCGCCCCGTCCAGCCACGCCTGCGGGTCCGGTCCCGGCTCGGTGCCGGTGTAGTACACCGCCTTGGGGTTGCCGGGCGGGTTGACCAGGCTCTGGATGTGCCCGGCGTTGCTGAGCACGAACGTGCTCGGCCCGCCCAGCAGTTGCGTGGTCTGGTAGCACGACGTCCACGGCGTGAGGTGGTCGGTCACCCCGCCGGTGACGTAGGTCGGCAGCGTGATCGTGCTCAGGTCCACCGGGGTGCCCAGGCAGGTCAGCCGGCCCGGGGTGGCCAGCGGGTTGTTCTCGAAGATGTCCAGGAACTGGGCGTGCAGCGCGGCCGGCAGGTTCGTCCCGTCGGCGTTCCAGGCCAGTACGTCGAACGCCGGCGGCTTGTCGCCCATCAGGTAGTTGTTGACCCACGACTTCCACACCAGGTCGTCGGGCCGCATCCAGGTGAACGCGCCGCCCATGTCACGGGCGCTGATCACTCCGGCCCGCGCGGAGTTCCATCGGGCCAGGGCGAGCAGCCGGGACGCGGAGAACGCCTTGATCGGTACCTCCTGCCCCCAGTCGAGCAGGGTCACCGCATAGCTTACCGAGTGCACCGGCGCCTGGCCCTGCGCGGCGAGATGGTTGAGCGCCATCGTGGTCAAGATGCCGCCCGCGCAGAACCCGATCACGTCGATGTCCGCCGCCCCGGTGACCTCGCGGACCGCCTCGATGGCGCTCAGTACCCGCCCGGCGTAGGTGTCGAGGTTCCACTCGGCCTGCTCGCGCGTGGGGTTACGCCAGCTCAGCATGAACGTCCGCAGGCCCCGGCCGACCGCGTACTCGACCATGCTCCGGCCCGGGCGCAGGTCCAGGAAGTAGTAGCGGCCGATCGGCGGCGGCACGATCAGCACCGGACGTTTCTGGACCCGCGACGTGCTGGGCGTGTACTGGATCACCTCGCCGTACGGATCACGGTCCACCACCGCCCCGGGCGTGATCGCGAAGTCCCGGCCGACCTGGTAGACGCTGCGGTCCACGGTGGACGGCATGCCGCCGTTGTGCCGCACGTCGCCCGCGAAGTTCCGCGCGCCGCGCACCAGGGACATCCCGCCGGTCTCGTACGCGCGCTTTACCGCGGCCGGGTTGCCGAGCAGCGTGTTCGTCGGCGCGGTGGCGCTTTCGGCGATGGTGAGCAGAAAGCGCGCCGCGGGGGAGGCCCGCCCGGTGCGGGACATGTCGTCCAGCGTCTCGTCCGCGACCGCGCAGCTGGCCGCGTACGCCTGCCCCAGCCTGCGGTACAAGGGATGCTCGGTCCACGCCCGGTCGCGGAAACGCCAGTCCTCAGGGGCCGGGCTGGCCGGCGAGTCACCCAGGGCGATGCCGGCCAGATCCCCGGCCAGTCGCCAGTAGCCGCTGTAGAGCGCGCCGATCCGGGCCCCGAGGCCACGCGAACCGGTGACCGCGCCGTCTGGAACCACCGTCACGTGGGGCCTCCTGCTTGTCAGCTTTCTGTAGTTCAACTCTAGTTTAAGCCATGAACCCGGGACCAGTTCGCCCTAGGGTCGGTATCAGTCGCTATATACCCCGAGTTTCTTGACGTTGACCACAGGAAGGTCAAAGATGGCCGTACCCGAGCCCGCAGGAGGTGCCGTGGCCGCGCCCGAACCCGACGCGCAACAGCAGGCGCTCATCTCCCTCGTCATCCGCGGTATGGCCCGCGGTGCGCCCGACGAGGCCACCGCCGCGCTGGCCGAGCAGGGCCTGGCCATGGTCAAGGGGCCCATCACGATGCCGACCCCGGAAGGCACGGCCACCGTCGCCGCGCTGCTGCGCCTGGAAGCCGGAAGCCCGCAGGAGCAGGACCTGGACAAGCTGTTCGACGCCTTCCTGCCCGTCAACCGCCGGCTGCGCGACGTCTGCTCGGCCTGGCAGACCCGCCCCGACGGCACGCCGAACGACCATAGTGACGGCGCCTACGACGACACGGTGCGCGACCGCCTGGACGAGGTGCACTCGACCATCGGCCCCATCCTGCGCCGGATGGCCGCCGTCGAGCCCCGGCTGGCCGACTACCGCCCCAGGCTCCAAAGCGCGCTCGACAAGTTCGACGACGGGGAGTCGTCCTGGCTGGCGTCGCCGCTGATGGACTCCTACCACACGGTCTGGATGCACCTGCACCAGGAGCTGATCCTCATGCTCGGCCTGACCCGCGCGGACGACGAGGCCCGCGAGGAACGCCTGGTCAGCGAGCGCACGTGAGCGCCGCGCAGCAGGACGCCGAGCGCGCGAGCGAGCTCGGCGCGCTGCGCGAGGCGGTCCGTGACCTCATCGAAGGCTCGGGCGGCATCGCACCCGCCCGCCGCCGTCTGGACGCGGCGCCCGACGACGACGATCCCGGCTACGACGCGCAGGCCTGGCGGCTGCTCGGCACCGAGATGGGCCTGGCCGGGCTGGGCATCGCCGAGGATCTCGGCGGCGCCGGCGGCGGCCTGGCCGAGCTCGCGGCGGTAGCCGAGGAACTCGGCCGTGCGCTGCTACCCGTCCCGTTCTTCTCCTCCACGGTGCTGGCCGGCCAGATCCTGGCCCGCTGCCCGGACACCGGTTCTGACGTGCTGGCCCGGCTGTCAGCGGGCGGCGAACTCGCCGCGTTCGCCGGCACCGACCCCGATGGCTGCTGGCGCCCCGACCGCCTGCCGGCCGAAGCCGGACCCGGCGGACGGCTGCACGGCCAGGCCGACTTCGTGCTGGACGGCGCGGCCGCCGCGCACCTGGTCGTAGCGGCCCGGACCGCGGACGGCTGCGACCTGTTCCTGGTCGCGCCCGACGCCGAGGGCGTCCAGCGCCAGGTGCTGCCCACCCTGGACCCGACCCGCGCCCAGGCCCGCGTCACCCTTGACGGCGCGCCCAGCGCCCCGCTGACCACCGGCGGCACCGGTGCCGCCGCGGTGACCGCCGGGCTCGACGTGGCCCTGGTGGTGCTCGCCGCCGAACAGGTCGGCGGGGCCGCGGCCTGCCTGGACCTGGCCGTCGAGTACGCCAAGCTCCGCCACCAGTTCAGCCGGGCCATCGGCAGCTTCCAGGCCATCAAGCACAAGCTCGCGGACCTGCTGCTGCTGGTCGAGATGGGCCGTTCGGCGGTGGACCGCGCGATGGCGGCCGAATACGACCCGGCCCGGCTGGCCGAAGCTGCGGCCGTGGCCAGGATCTGGTGCAGCGACGCTTACACCACGGTGGCCACGGAGAACGTCCAGATTCACGGAGGCATCGGCTTCACCTGGGAGCACGACGCGCACCTGTACTTCCGCCGCGCCCGAGCCGACGAGCAGCTCCTCGGCAACGCCACCTTCCACCGCGCCCGCCTGGCCACCTTGCTGGGCTGGTAACAAGCTCGCCCGCGTGCACCACGGCCCGTTCGGCCCCCATTAGATAAACCCCGGATCCGGGATATCCGCTTAGCGGAGTAACCAAGGAATGCCGTGTCGTCGGCGGCTGCTTGTGGCAGGTCGCGGGGTTCGCGGCGCGGCTCGGGTTACCGGTGGTGCTGGTGTTGCCAGGGAGCATAACGTGCTTCGTGGTGGGCTGCTCCCGCGAAGCCTAGGGTGGTGG
Source organism: uncultured Actinomycetes bacterium (assembly GCA_963787645.1). GTDB lineage: Bacteria > Actinomycetota > Actinomycetes > Streptosporangiales > Streptosporangiaceae > Palsa-504. The sequence continues at coordinate 221,946 of CAWBDS010000012.1, forward strand.
AACCCGGGTTCCACCACCCTTGGGTGTGGTGGATTGCCGTTTTCACTCCGCTCGGGCCGGCCGCGGCCGGCTACTCCGGGCTAGGTGGATATCCCAGACCAGGTTTCACCTCCTAGGGCGATTTTTATATGCGGAACGGGCCGTGGTGCGTGCCCACGGTTTCCTGGTCCGGAACCCGGCCTGGAGCCTGAACTAGATTCCGACTACAGTTAGGTGGTAGCCAGCCATTGTGCCGGACGGGGGCCGTCGTCCGGTTCGTCCCCCTGTGGAGGTGGAGAGCCCGGTGCGCACGATCCAGCACGCCCTCAGCGGTGCCGTGTACGAGTGGGCCGAGGACGACATCGGTCCCGTACAGGTCACGGACCAGCGCGGGCGGCAGGGCCGGTTCGACCGGAACGGGCGCTGGGTGCGCGGCGAGCTCCGCGTGGCCGACCCCGAACTGTGCCGCTGGATCGAGAGCGGCGGGCCCAAACCGGGCGGCGCCGCGGCCCGGAGCCGACGGTTCGAGACGGAGGAAACCTTCTCATGACCGCGATGCCCGCGCGCGACAGTGCCAACCACGGGCGGACCGGCTTCCGCGGCCACGGCCCGACCTACCAGGACCTCCTCGACCTCGACAGCAAGCCGGTGCCCGCCTCGCTGCGCCGGGACGAGCCCGGCTATTTCGGGGACGCGGACATCGGTGTCGAGCGCTACCTGTCCCGGGATTTCCACGAGCTGGAGAAGGCCCGGCTGTGGAGCCGGGTGTGGCAGTTCGCCTGCCGCGAGGAGGTGCTCGCCGAGGTCGGCGACACCGAGGTCTACGACATCTGCGACACCTCGATCCTGCTGGTCCGCACGGCGCCGGGCCCGGACGGCATCAAGGCGTATTACAACGCGTGCCTGCACCGCGGCCGGGCCCTGCGCGACGAGCGCGGCCACGTCGACGAGCTGCTGTGCGCGTTCCACGGCTTCTGCTGGTCGCTGACCGGACGGCTCAAGCGCGTCCCCAGCGCCTGGGACTTCCCGCAGGTCCGGCCCGCGAAGTTCCGCCTGCCCGAGGTGCGCGTCGGGACCTGGGGCGGCTTCGTGTTCGTCAACATGGACCCGGACTGCGAGCCGCTGGCGGACTTCCTCGGCGAGCTGCCCACATTCTTCGAGCGGTGGCCGCTGGAGGACCGGTACACCCGGGTCCACATCTCCAAGGTGCTCAAGGTGAACTGGAAGGTCGCCCAGGAGGCCTTCATGGAGTCCTTCCACGTCATCACCACCCATCCCCAGCTGCTCCCGGGGTTCGCGGACGCGAACAGCCAATATGACGTGTTCGGCAACGTGTCGCGGGCCGTCTCGGCCCGCGGCGTGCCCAGCCCCTACCTGTCCTGGGCGCCGGATGAGCAGCAGCGGCTGAACAGCCAGATCGATCAGCGCATGGACGACCCGCCGATCCTCGAGGTGCCGGACGGCAGCACCGCCCGCAAGACCCTGGCCGAGGCCGCGCGCCGCTCGCTGGGTTCGGTGCTGGACCCGGCGTACGTCGAGTCGCTGACCGACGCCGAGCTCGTCGACAGCTACTACATGACCGTCTTCCCCAACATGCACCCGTGGGGTGGCTTCAACCAGATCACCTACCGCTTCCGCCCCAACGGCGACGATCACCGCAGTTGCATCATGGACGTGCTCCTGCTCTCCCCGTACCAGGGCCGCCGCCCGCCGCCCGTCGCCGAACGCAAGCTCGGCCCCGACGAGCCCTTCCGCGGCGCCGTCGAGGAGCTGGGCTCGCTGGCCCGGGTGTTCGACCAGGACGAGTTCAACCTCGAGGCCGTGCAGAAGGGCCTGCGCACCACCCGCAAGAGCGGCGTCACCTTCGGTGTCTACCAGGAAAGCAAGATCCGCCACTTCCACCACCTCCTGGACCGCTGGCTAGCCGAACCACCCTCCGCCCCGCTCCGCTAGCCGGGCGGCCGCGATGGCGGCCGCTCCGTCGAGGACCGCTTACGCACCCATGCCCGCGGACCTTGTGTCCATGGGCTCGGTAACTGTAGCGTGTGTCAAGTAACTGAGCCGCGGGAGGATGGCGTGCCGGAGCAGATGCGGTTCGACGGCAAGGTCGCCTTCGTCACCGGCGGCGCCTCCGGCCTGGGCGCGGCGGCCGCCGAGCGCTTCGCCAGCGAAGGCGCCAGGGTGGTGGTGGCCGACATCGACTCCGACGGGGCCGCCCGGGTGGCGGCCGCGCTGCCCGACGGCTTCGCCGTCGCCGTCGATACCGCCGACGCCCCGTCGGTGCAGGCGGCGGTCCGCGCCGCGGTAGATCACTACGGCCGCATCGACGTGGTATTCAACAATGCTGGCATCGCCGGCGTCCAGCTCCCGCTGCATGAATTGCCCGTCGATGACTACCAGAAGGTCCGGGGCATCAACGGCGACGGCGTCTTCTACGTGATGAAGTACTGCATCGCCGAGATGCTGCGCACCGGCGGCGGCGCCATCGTCAACACCTCCTCGACGGCCGGCCTGACCGGACAGCAGAACATCTCGCCGTACACCTTCGCCAAGGCCGGCATCATCGGCCTGACCCGCAGCGCGGCGATCGAGTACGCCGCGAGCAACATCCGGGTCAACGCGATCGCGCCCACCGTGGTGTGGACCCCGCTGGTCGAACGGTTCGCGCAGACCGCCCCCGACCCGGCCGCGATGCGCGCGGCCATGGAGAACTACAACCCCATGCCCGGCATCCCGATGGCCGAGGACGTGGCCGCGGTCGTCGCCTTCCTGGCCTCCGACGAAGCGCGCTGGATCACCGGTCACACCCTCCCCGTCGACGGCGGCTACTGCGCGCAGTAAGGGAGCGTGACCGCCTTCCGCTCGCTCATCGCCCGTGGCAGGCTGTTTCCCGGTGACGAACCTACGGTGAAGGGACGCGACGGATGCTCGCCGCGATGCGCGCCGAGCTGCTGGTGCTGCGGAAGTGGCCGGCGGCGTGGGGGTTGCTGCTGGTCGTGCCGGCCGTGACGCTGCTTCCGTACTACGTGGTCAGTTACATCGTCTACCTGACCGACACGCCCGCCGAGTACGCGCAGCAGGGCAGCCCGGGCATGATCTTGCCGTCGTTGCTGCCCAGCCAGTACGTCATCGTGGCGCTCACGCTGCTTCCGAGTACCACGGCCCCGTTCGTAGTGCTGGGCGCGGTGCTGTCCGGCGGCGACTGGGAGCGGGGGACGATCGGGACCTCGCTGCTAGCCGGGCTCGGCCGGGTGCGGGCCGCGGCGGGACAGGCGGCGGCCCTGGCGGTGGCGGTGGCGGGCAGCATCGTGGTGACGTTCGCGGCGTGCGCGGCGGCCAGCGTGCTGATCCGGGCGCTCGAGGCCCATGCGGTCAACCCGGTGGACGGGGCGATGCCGTCGACCTGGGTGCTGGCGCTCGGTGCGGGTGTGCTGGTCGCGGTGGCTTACGGGTGGATGGGCTTGCTGCTGGGCACGGTCTGCCGCAGCGCGGCCGGCGGGATCGCCGCCGCGATCGTGTGGACGGTGCTGCTCGATCCGACCCTGTACGAGCTGGGTCTCAATACCGGTTCCCGGACGCTGCACACGATCACCGCCCGCTGTTCAGCCTGTTCCCGTCGGTCGCGCACATCGCCGCGACGGTAGCCGGGACGCTGACCGTCGCCGTGGCCTGCACCGCGATCGGCCTGGCCCTGGGCACCGTCCTGCGCGGCGCGACCAAGGCGGCCGGGGTCGTGCTGCTGTGGGCGGTCATCATCCAGCCCCAGCTGAACGGCATCAGCGTCCAGGTGCACGGGACGTTGCTCGGGCTCTACGACATCCTGCCCGTCGCCGGCATCAATACCTTGGTCAACCTGTACAACAACGTCGGTCCCGGGCACCAGCCTGAGGCCGCCCTTCGGGGCGCAAGTCAGCCCCGCGATCGCGTTCGTGACCTGGGCCTGTACGTCGCGGTGTCGCTAGTGGTCGCGGCCCTGGTCACCAACCACCGCGACGTCACCTGACCGCCCGGTAGTGCCTAGCCTGGACTGGTCCCGGCTGCCCAGCTTCCCGAGGCCTGAATAGCGGCCCGCGCCACCGCTCAGGCCTGACGAGGCGGCTTCGGCTTCTGGTCCACCCGCGGCTCCCGGGGCAGGCCCAGCACCCGCTCGCCGATGATGTTGCGCTGGATCTCGTCGGTGCCGCCGGCCAGCCGGTAGCCCGGTGCCCCGAGCACGTGCTCGGTCCACGCGAAGGCGTCCGGCTCCCCGGTGTCCGCGGCGATCCGCCCGCCCAGCAGGGCGCTGGCCACCTCGGCGATCCGCATCAGGTTCGCCGACGCGACCAGCTTGCCGATCGACGCTGCGGGCCCCGGCGGAACGCCCGCCGCGGCCGCCCGGGCCACCCGCTCAGTGGTAGCCGCGCGGAGCTGCGTCCGCACGTACACGTCGGCCAGCTGCTGCCGGACCACCGGATCATCCGATTTACCCAGCCGGGACGCCAGCCGGAGCAGGTCCTCGAAGGTACCGCCCTTGCGCCGGGTGCCCTGGCCGCTCGCGGTGCGCTCGAAGCCGAGCGTGGCGTTGGCCACCTTCCAGCCCTCGCCGACCGCCCCGACCCGCATGTCGTCGCCGGCCCGCACGCCGGACAGGAACACCTCGTTGAATGAGGAAGCCCCGCTCATCTGCCGGATCGGCCGGATCTCCACCCCGGGCGCGTCCATCGGGATCAGGAACATGGTCAGCCCGGCCTGCTTGGCCACCTCCCGGTCGGTCCGGGCCAGCAGCAGGCCGTAGTCCGCGAACCGGGCGCCCGACGACCACACCTTCTGCCCCTCGAGCACCCATCCGTCACCCCCTGGAGCGGGAACCGCGCTGGTCGCCACCGCGGCTAGGTCCGAACCCGCGCCCGGCTCGCTGAACAGCTGGCAGCACAGCAGGTCCGAGCGCAGGAACGCGCGGGCGTACTTGGCCCGCTGCTCGGCCGTGCCGAACGTCGCGATGGTCGGCCCCACCAGTCCGCAGGTCACGCTGATCAGCTCGGTCGACTGGGGCGGATCGAAGGCCTGCTCTTCCTCGGTGAAGGCCACCACGTGCCGCATGGACAGGCCCGCTCCGCCCAACTCCGAAGCGAGCGCGATCGCGCCGTACCCGGCGTCGTACCGCTGCCTGCGGTAGGCCCGCACCTTGTCCAGCAGGTCGCGCTCGGCCTCCTCGGTGATGTTCTGGAACACCGCGTAGTCCGCGGGCCCCTCGGGCCGCTCGGGCCGCTGCGGCAGCATCGAATGCAGCCAGTCGCGCACCCCGGACCGCCAGGCGTGCATCTCAGGTTCGCTCATCAGGCCAGTCTCCTCACGCGGTCAGTACCGTGCACGCGCTGATGCCGGGCGCGCCGTAGACGTGCGTGAAACCGATCCGCGGCCTTCCGGGCACCTGGCGGGCGCCGGCCCGGCCCTGCAGCTGGAGCACGACTTCGGTGACCTGCCGGAGCCCGGACGCGCCGACCGGCTCGCCGTTGGCCAGGCAGCCGCCGTCGGTGTTGACCGGCAGCCGGCCGGTCGGAGCCGTCTCGTTCAGGTCGATCAGCTCCTGCTGTGCGCCGTCCTGGCACAGGCCGGTCTCGGCCATGTGGTAGATCTCGGCGCCCGAGTCCGTGTCCTGGAGCTGGGCGACTTGCACGTCCGCGGGGGAGACGCCCGCTGCCGCGAACACCGCCCGGGCCGCGTCGACCGACGGGCTCGGCCCCGCTTCGGGCGGCAGCCACGGCGCGAACACCTCGAACGAGCCGAACCGCCGGGTCCGCTTGGCCACCGCCGCCAGCCGGACCGGCCGCTCGCACAGATCCGCCGCCCGGTCGGCGCGGGCCAGGACCACCGCGGCCGCGCCCTCGCTGGGGGAGCACAGCATGTACTGGGTGAGCGGCGGGTTGATCACCCGGGCGGCCATGATCTCGTCCTCGCTGATCGCGGTGCGCCGCCAGGCGGCCGGGTTGAGCTCGCCGCACCGGAACGCCTTAGCCGCCACCTGCGCTAGCAGCCGGTCCTTCAGCCCGTGAGTGTGCAGATACCGGCGGTCCTTCATGGCGAAGAACTGCGTCGTGACCATCAGCCCGGTCTCGCCGTACCAGTCGCCGTGGCCGTAGTCCGCGGGGCTGGCGGCGAAGGCGCCGCGCGCGTGCTTGTCGAAGCCGACCGCGAGCGCCAGATCGGTCTCGCCGGCCCGGATCGCGTTTGCCGCGGTGGCCACGGCGACACCCGCGGTGGCGCACCCGTTGCGTACGTTGACGAACGGGACGCCGGTCAGCCCGAGCACCCCGACCAGCGTGTCCGGCTTGCCGGAGACGTTGCTCCCGCCCGCGGCGTACCCGATGTCGGACCAGCTCACCCCGGCGTCGGCCAGCGCCATCCGGCACGCCTGGGCGCCCATCGCCATCCCGGTCAGCGCCGGGTCGTGCCGGCCGAACGGGTGCAGTCCCACGCCGATGATGGCGACCTCAGCCGAGGAACTCATCAGGCATCTCCCGTCGGCTCGAACGCGTAACTGACCACCGGCGCGCCGTCCGGGCCGGCCCGCAGCGGCAGCAGCTTCAGCCGCATCGCCATCCCGATCTCGAACCCGGCCGGATCGCCGGTCAGCCGTGACTCGACGATCACGTCGCCGAGGTCGACGTAGCCGACGCCGTAGGGCGCGAACCCGCCGTCCGGCGCGCGGTACGGCGCCTTGGGCTCGAACGCCTGGATGGTCCAGGTCCACAGCGTCCCGTGGTCGGCCAGTTCCACGCGGGCCAGGTCGGTTCCGGCGCACCGCGCACAACCAGACGCGGCCGGGAAGGTCACCGTGCCGCAGTTCGCGCAGCGCGCGCCGGCCAGCCGCGGCGGGTCGAGCGAGCTGAACAGGGCCGGGTCCACCGCGATCATGACGGTCCCCCGCCAATGCGCCGGCAGCGCGGCGGCTCGCCGCCCTCGATCGCGCGCCGGCGCTGACCGATGGCCCGCCGGCCGATCGCCCAGCGGTGCACCTCCGACGGCCCGTCATAGATCCGGAACGGCCGCACCTCACGCAGGTAGCGGGCCAGCAGCACGTCGCCGGAGACGCCGAGCGCCCCGCAGACCTGCACCGAGCGGTCCACCACCCGGTTGACCGCCTCGGCCACGAACGTCTTGGCCATGGAGGATTCGGTCCCGCCGCGGGCCCCGCCGTCCAGCACGGCGGCGGTATGCCAGATCAGCGCCCGGCTCGCGGCCATGTCGATCTCGGAGTCGGCCACCAGCTGCTGGACCATGCCGAGGTCGCCGAGCAGGCCGCCGAACGACTTGCGGGTCGCGGCCCAGTCCACCGCGATGCCGTGGGCCCGCCGGGCCAGGCCCAGCCACCGCATGCAGTGCGTGAGCCGGGCCGGCGCCAGCCGCACCTGGGCGTACTCGAACCCGCGGTCCACCTCGCCGAGGACGGACTCCGGCCCGACCACGCAGCCGTCGAAGACCACCTCACTGTGCCCGCCGAACAGTCCCTCGTCCAGCGTGTCGATGTCGCGGATCACGCGCATCCCCGGGTTGTCCGCGTCGACCAGGAACATCGTCGCGCCGCCACGCTCACCCGGCGCCCCGCTGGTCCGGGCCATGCAGATCGCGAAGCCCGCGCCGTGCGCGCCGCTGATGAACCATTTCCGCCCGTCGATACGCCATCCGTTGCCGTCCCTGACCGCGGTCGTGGCCAGCATCGACGGGTCGGCGCCGGCGCCGGGCGCCGGCTCGGTCATCGCGAAGCAGGACCGGGTCTCGGCCGCCGCCAGCGGACGCAGGTACGTTTCCTTCTGCTCCTGGGTTCCCGCCACCGACAGCAGGTGCATGTTCCCCTCGTCGGGCGCCGCGCAGTTCAGCGCCAGCGGGCCGAGCAGTGAGTAGCCGGCCTCCTCGAACACCACCGCCTGACCGCGCACGTCCAGCCCGCAGCCACCCCACTCGGCCGGTACGTGCGGCGCCAGCAGCCCGGCCGCCCGGGCCTGCTTCTGCAGCGAGCGCCGCAGCTCATCCGGCGCCGCGTGGATCGACCCCCCGGTCTCCTCCTCGACCGGGATCACGACCTCGGCGATGAACTCGCGGGTCCGCGAGGCCAGCTCGGCGACCGCGGGGGGCACGGTGATATCCATCAGGCGCCGTCTCCGTCCTCGTCCTCGTCCTTGTCCTCATCCTCAGACGACAGGCGGACCAGCATCTTGCCCACGTTGGCCCCGGACAGCAGCCCGATGAACGCGTCGACGGCGTTCTCCAGCCCGTCCACCACGGTCTGCTTGGAGACCAGCTCGCCGGTGCGCAGCCAGCTGGCGACCTGCTTCTCGAACTCGGGGCGCAGGTCCTCGTGATCGCGCACGATGAAGCCCCGCAGGGTCAGCCGTTTCAGCACGGCCTGGATCAGGTGCTGAACCCCGGGCGCGGACGAGGCATCCTCCATCGTCGAGATCATCCCGCACAGCGCGACCCGGCCGTGCAGCCGCAGCGCGTACAGGGCGGCGATGAGATGATCGCCGCCGACGTTGTCGAAGTACAGGTCGATGCCGTCCGGCGCGGCCGCCGCCAGTCCTTCGGCCAGGCCCGCCCGGTAGTCGATCCCGGCGTCGAAGCCCAGCTCGTCGACCAGCAGCCGGGACTTTGACTCGCCGCCTGCACTGCCGATCACCCGTGACGCGCCGAGCAGCCGCGCGAGCTGGCCCGCGGTGCTGCCCACCGCGCCGGCCGCCGCGGACACGAAGACCACGTTGCCCGGCTGGATGTCGCCCGCCCGGCGCAGCCCGGCGTAAGCGGTGAAGCCGGTCTGGCCCAGCACGCCGAGCCAGCTCGGCAGCGGCGCCAGCGCCGGGTCGATCCGGGTGACCGCCGCCGCGTCCACCATCGCGTAGTCGCGCCAGCCCAGCCGGTGCCGGACGAAGTTGCCGACCTCGAACCCGTCGGCCCGGCCGGCCACGACCCGTCCGATGGCCGACCCGTCGAGCGGGCCGCCGATCGAGAAGTTGGTCGTGTAGTGCTTCTCCGTCGGCTCCATCCGGCCGCGCATGGCCGGGTCGACGCTCATGTAAGCATTGCGCACCAGCAGCTGACCGGCGCCGACCTCGCCCACCGGCCGCTCTTCCACCCCGAAGTTAGCGGACGTCGGGCGCCCCTGCGGGCGCGAGGCCAGGGTGACGATCCGGGTCGTGCGCGGGATCGGCTCGACCGCCACGGGCACCTCACTTCCTGGAACCGATACCTCGGACCCTAGCACCGAGGCGGGCAGTAAGTGAATACGGATACTAGTTACTCTCAGATCGTTCCGTTGAGCCTCAGCGGAACGGGTCAGCGACCCGGACGCCGCCGGCGAGTGACTCCCGGGCGAGGTCGATGGTGCCGTCGTGCCACCTCTCACCGATCGATGGTCCATGGACGTGGCTCTGTTGCGGTGCGGCCGCGGTTTGATCGCGGCCAGCGACACCAGGCCGAGGTAGATCAGCCCGTACGCCGCCGTGGCGGCACGCAGCCCGCGCGAGACCTGCCAGGCTTGCCGGGGCATTCGGCAATCCTGGCCCTCATCCGCGAGCGGCACCACAGGCGGTTAGCTTGCGAACACCCCCGTGATCGCCCAGTCCACGGACCGCTCAAGCACCGTGCGGAACTCGGGTACCGGCCAGCTGCCGAAATCCCGCTTGCCCAGGTCATCGACCCCGAGATCCTGCACGTCGAACCGGCCCCGGCAGTGCCCGAGCGTGAAGTAGCAGACCATGCCCTGCCCGGTGCGCTTGAGGTACAGGACCGGACGCGGCTCGTCGTCGGTCACGTGCCCCTCCTCGAACCCGCGGCACTCGCCGGTGAACCGGGCGTGCAGCAGCACCTCGAGCGGCGGGTGCAGCTCGCAGACATACAGCTCGTCGCGAACGTCGAACGGCGGCACGCCCGCCACCAGCGGGTGCGACGACGAGGTGACGTGCACGGTGTATGGCGCGATCGGCGGATGGGCCAGGAACTGCCCGCCCAGCACCTCGGCGAACCGGCCTAGCACCCGCGGCGTCCGGTACACACCTCCAGAAACCGCGGGCGGGTCGATCGCCGAGTGCGTCCCGTGCAGCGCCAGCCACCGCCCGCCCCGCTCCACAAACGAAGCCAGCGCGTCGGCCTCAAAGACGGAGGGCCGTACGTCACAGGTGTAACTCACCAGCAGATCGGCCCGTGCGAGCGCGGGCACGCACGCATAGTCCCCGAACACCTGCGTCCGCACCTGCTCGCGGGAGCCGAGCAGCCCGAGCAGCTCATACCGCGCGTAGTCGAAGTCGTGCCAGCGTCCGCCGCAGACCAGCACGGCGTCGACCCGGCCGCCGGGACCAGACACGGCAGAACTCAGAACTGGACGCGGCTGGTGAAGCCGCCGTCCACCACCAGGTTCACCGCCGTGCAGAAGCTGGCCGCCGGGCTGGCCAGGAAGGTGACCGCGCGCGCGATCTCCTCCGCGCGGCCCAGACGGCCGATCGGGATCCGCGCCCGGATCCCCTCGTAGAACTCCGGCCGGCGCTCACGCAGCGAGTCCCAGGCGCCGCCGGGGAACTCGATCGGGCCGGGGGAGACGGTGTTGACCCGGATGCCCTTCGGCGCCAGCGCATGTCCGAGCTGGGACGCGTGCTCCAGCACGGCGGCCTTGAACGCCGCGTAGGAGTTCGGCGACGCCGGCGGCAGCGTGTCGAACGCCGAGGTGGTCCCGACCGCCACGATCGCGGCCGCGTCGGACCGCTCCAGGTGCGGGACGGCCGTCTCGGTGAGCCGGACGAAGGCCAGCAGGTCGGCCTGGAAGCTGAGCTGCCACTGGTCCGGTCCCTTCAGCCCGCCGGCCGACACGTTGGAGATCACGATGTCGAGCCCGGACAGCTGCTCGGCTGCGGCGTCGACGAAGCCGGCCACGGCCTGCTCGTCCGACACGTCGACCGCCTGGGTGTAGACCGTGCCGCCCAGCTCTTTGGCCAGGGCTTCGAGCGGCTCGGTGCCGCGGGCGCACAGGGCCAGGTCGCATCCCTCGCGGGCCAGCTCGATCGCGATCGCCCGTCCGATGCCCCGGCTGGCGCCGGTGACGAGGGCCTTTCGCCCGGTCAGCTGCAGGTCCATGCTTGCTTCCTTTCGACAGATTCAACTCAGCGGCTCTACGTGCGTGAGATGCCGCGCCGCCCACTCATGCGCGGACGCGGACGACACCCAGTCCAGGGCGTTGGCGACCAGACGCCGGTACACCGGATGGCCCAACGTGTCCGGCCCGTCGCCGGGCTGCAGGTAGACCACGGGGCTGCGCCCGGCCGACTTGGCCCACCCGATGAGGTCGCTGGCCGGCGGGTGTTCCCAGGGCGGGCCGGATCCCAGCGTCCCCAGCACCTCGCGGTACGTCTCCCGGAACGGCCCGTCGACCGCGGCAGCCCGCAGCAACGGGACAACATCGTCAGAGAAAACCGGGCAGCAGTACAGCTCGTCGTCCAGCTCGAACTCGCCCACCCCCGCGCACACCGGATGACCGGGATCGACCACCCGCACGGTGTACCGCGCGTACCGGAATCCCGAATCCGGCCAGGCAACCCCGCGCAGCGACGCCGGCGCGTAGTGGTAGCGCCCGCCCAGCACCTCGGCCCAGCCCGGCCAGGCGGGCCACCCGGCCAGCGCGTGGTGCAGGAATACGAACCCCTGCCCCGCCTCCAGCAGGCCGGCCAGCCGGGAAGCAACCGACGAAGCAACCGGCACCGGCCGCGGCTCGGTCCCGCGCTTCAAGAAAAGCCCCGGCAGGTCGTAACACAACACCGCGTCGAACACCCCGAGGTGCTCGGGGGCGAGCCAGTCCTGCGCCGCGGGCTGCACCGCGTGCGCGAACACCCAGCCGCGTTCGGCGCAGAGGCCGGCCAGCATGCCGGTGAACGCGTCCAGGTCGATCCGGTGCCCCCCGGTCACCGCGAGCACGCGCACGGCTAGGAAGTCCCGGCAGCGTCGCGGCCCAGGCGGAAGAAGTGCGCCCCCGCCGCGGTGTACCCGCCGTCCACGTAGACCACCTGGCCAGTCACGTAACGCGAGTCCGGTGAGCAGAAGAACGCGACCACGTTGGCCACGTCACCCGGCTCCCCGTATCGTCCCAGGGGCAGCGCCCCGCCGCGCCGCTCCCGGGTCGCCGAATCCCCGTAGTGCGACAGGGTGCCCTCGGTCGGGATGATGCCCGGTCCCACGGCGTTACAGCGGATCCCGAGCGGGCCGAACTCCATCGCCGCCACCCGCGTCAGCGCCTCCAGCGCCGCCTTGGACGCCGGGTAGACCCCGGCCCCGGTGGGGGAGTACTTGGCCGTGATCGAGGACACGTTGACGATGCTGCCCCCGCCGCCGCGCGCCATCACCGGGACCAGCCGCTGCATGAGCAGCAGCGGGCCGATCACATTGACCGCCAGCACCCGGCTGGCCTCCTCGATCGGGGTGTCCGCGAGCGGGGTGAAGCGCCAGATGGCGGCGTTGTTGACCAACGCGTCGCACCGCTCCAGCCGGCCGGCCAGCTCGTCCACGGCCGCCTCGTCGGTGACGTCCAGGGCGCACGCCGTCGCGCCGATTTCAGACGCGGAAGCCGAGACCGCGGCCGAATCGGTGTCCACCGCCCAGACCGTGAAGCCGTCCGCGACGAGCCGCGCGGCCATGGCCCGGCCGAGTCCCCGCGCCGCACCCGTGACGACCGCCGTCCGCATCCCAGCCTCCCAATACTTTCTGGAGGCAGTGTAGCGTTTCTACGGTCCGGCCAGTACGGTAGGTGGCGTGAGCAGCCGCCACTTGGTCCACCTGGAGCAGTAATGACGGAACAGGAACCGATGTCGGGTTTGCCGCCCGAAGTCATTCACGACCTCCACCGGCGTATGGTCCGGATCCGGCTCTTCGAGGAGCAGGCCGGCAAGCTCATGGAAGCGGGCAAGATGCCCGGTTTCCTGCACCTGTACGTCGGCCAGGAGGCCGTCGCGGCCGGCGTGATGACCACGCTGCGGGCCGACGACGTGATCACCTCGACCCACCGCGGCCACGGCCACGCCGTGGCCAAGGGCGCGGACCTGCGGTACATGTACGCCGAGCTGTTCGGCAAGCAGACCGGGTACTGCAAGGGCCGGGGCGGCAGCATGCACATCAACGACCTGAGCATCGGCATGCTCGGCGCGAACGGCATCGTGGGCGGCGGCATCCCGCACGCCGTCGGCGCGGCGCTCGCGGCCGTCTATAAGGGCCACGACTCGGTGGCGGTGCCGTTCTTCGGTGACGGCGCCACGAACATTGGCGCCTTCCACGAATCGGCAAACCTGGCCGCGGTCATGGGGCTGCCGGTGGTGTTCGTCTGCGAGAACAACGGATACGCCGAGTTCACCCCGCAGGACCGGCACATGCTGCTCAAGGACGTGGCCGACCGGGCCGCCTCCTACGGCATGCCGGCCGAGATCGTGGACGGCATGGACGCCGTGGCCGTCCACCTGGCCGCCAAGCGGCTGGTCGAGCGGGCCCGGGCCGGCGAGGGCCCGTCGATGCTGGAGGCCAAGACCTACCGGTTCTACGACCACCAGGGCGTCAAGGGCCTGCGCATCCCGTACCGCACCCAGGAGGAGATCGACACCTGGAAACAGCGGGACGCGATTACCGCCCTGGAGCAGCGCATGACCAGCGCCGGGGTCGCCACCCAGGCCGAGCTGGAGCAGGTCTGGGCCGACACCAACACAGAGATCGCCGCCGCGATCCAGTTCGCCGAGGACAGCCCCGATCCTGACCCGGCGCACCTGCTCGACAACGTCTACACGGTGTGAGGCCGCCAGTGCGCGAGATTACCTACGTCAAGGCCTTCACCGAGGCGCTCATGCAGCTGATGGCCGAGGACGAGAACGTCCTGGTCATCGGCGAGGATGTCGCTAACTACGGCGGCGTGTTCCACGCCTTCGACGGGCTGCTCAAGACCTACGGCGAGAAGCGGGTCATCGACACCCCGATCTCCGAGATGGGCTTCATCGGGATGGGCGTCGGAGCCGCCGCGCGCGGCCTGCGGCCGGTCTGCGACCTGATGTTCTTCGACTTCATCGGGGTCGCCATGGATCAGCTGTACAACCAGGCGGCCAAGCTGAAGTTCATGTTCGGCGGCGACGTGTCCGTCCCCCTCACGCTGACCACGGCCGGCGGGGCCGGCCTGTCGGCGGGCCCGCAGCACAGCCAGAGCCTGGAGGCCTGGCTGGCCCACGTGCCGGGCCTGAAGGTCGCGCTGCCCTCCTCCCCGCATGACGTGAAGGGCCTGATGGTCGCGGCCGTACGGGACGACAACCCGACCGTGGTGGTGCTGAACAAGCGGATGCTCGGCAACAAGGGCCCCGTGCCCGAGGAGATCTACGAGATCCCGCTGGGCCAGGCCAACGTGGTGCGCCCCGGCCGCGACGTGACCGTCATCGCGCTCGGCCGCATGGTGCCCGAAGCGGTAAGCGCCGCCGAGGAGCTGGCCAAGAACGGTACCGAGGTCGAGGTGATCGACCTGCGCACGGTCCAGCCGCTGGACAGCGCGACCATCCTGGCGTCCGTCCGCCGCACGAACCGGGCCCTGGTCGTGCATGAGGCGGTCACGTTCGGCGGCATCGGCGCCGAGGTCGCCGCGCAGATCCAGGAGGAGGCGTTCGACTACCTGGACGCCCCGGTGCTCCGCCTCGGCGCGCCGTTCGCGCCGGTCCCGTTCAGCCCGGTCCTCGAACGCGCCTACATCCCGGACGCCAGCCGGATCGCGGGTGGGGTCCAGCGTCTGCTCGAGCGCACCGGGGGCTGAGGTGGCCGTCGAGGTCCTCATCCCCAAGCTGGGGCTGACCATGGAATACGGGCTGATCGAGGAGTGGCTGGTCGCGCCAGGCACGCCGGTCAAGCCGGGCGACCCCCTGCTGCGGCTGGCCACCGACAAGGTGGACGTCGAGGTTGAGGCCGAAGCGTCCGGCCTGTTCCACCCGGCGGTCGAGTCGGGCGCGGAACTGCCCCCCGGCGCCCTGATCGGCTGGCTCCTGGAGGCCGGTGAAGCGCCCCCCGGCGGCCCGGCCGCCCAAGCGCCCGGCGGCCCGGCCGCCCAAGCGCCCGCCAGCGCCGCTCCGCAGGCAGCAACCGCCGCACCGGCCGCGCCATCGGTCGCGATCCCGGCGAACGCCAGCAACGGACGCCTGTTCTCCTCACCCAACGCCCGCCGCGTCGCCCGCGAGCGCGGCGTCGACATCACCCGGCTCACCGGCACCGGCCCCGGCGGCCGCATCATCACCGCCGACATCCTGGACGCCGCCGCCCCGCAAACGACACAGCAAACGACCCCCCAAACGGCCCCCCAGACGGCTCAGCAAGCCGCCGGTCGGAGCACCATCTCCCCGCTGGTCCGCCGCGACGCCGCCGTCGCCGGAGTTGACCTGGCCGCCGTAACCGGCACCGGCCCGGGCGGCAAGATCCTGCGCTCCGACGTAGCCGTGGCCGCCGCCCGCCCCGCACCAAGCACAGCAGCAGGCACGCCAGCCAGCACGCCGCAAAGCGTCATCCCCCTATCCGGGATGCGCGGCGTCATCGCCACCCGGATGCACGCCAGCCTCCAGGAGATGGCCCAGCTCACCCTGGGCACCGAAGCCACCATGGACGCCGCGGTCGCGCTCCGCGCCCAGCTCAAGGAACAATGGCCGAACGCCCCGACCATCACCGACCTGGTCGTCCGGGCCGCCGCGCTGGCCTTGCGCGACCACCCCCGCCTCAACGCCGAAGTCCGCGACAACGCGATCCACCTCCGGGAAGAGATCAACGTCGGCCTGGCCGTAGCCCTCGAGGAGGGCCTGATGGTCCCGGTCCTCCAGCACGCCGACCGGCTGCCCGTGTCCGACATGGCCAAAGAGACCAGAAGGCTGGCCCAGGCCGCCCGCGCCGGCAAGCTGACTCTGCCCGAGCTCGAGGGCGGCACGTTCACCGTGAGCACCCTGGGCAGTTTCGGCATCGACTTCTTCACCCCGGTGATCACCCCCGGCCAGGTCGCGATCCTGGGCGTCGGCCGCCTCCGCGACAGCGTCCGCTGGGAAGCCGACACACCCGTGAAGACCCAGGTGCTCACCCTGAGCATCACCTTCGACCACCGGGCCGTGGACGGCGCGCCCGCCGCCGAGTTCCTGCGCTCGGTGGTCGCCCGGCTGGTGACCCCCCTGACCCTGCTCTCCTGAAAGCGAGGCCTCATGCGCGCTCTGCAGCTCAAGAGCTTCCAGTCCGATCCCGAGCTGGTCGACCTGCCCGAGCCCGAGCCGGGTCCCGGCCAGGTCGTGATCAAGGTCGGCGGCGCCGGCGCGTGCCATTCCGACCTGCACGTGATGCACGAGTTCGCCGAGGGCATGGCCCCCTGGGGCCCGCCGTTCGTCCTCGGTCACGAGGCCGCCGGCTGGGTCCACAGCAAAGGCAACAGCGTCAAAGGCCTGGAGCACGGCCAGCCCGTCGCGGTGTACGGCCTGCTCGGCTGCGGGCACTGCAAGCCTTGCGCGGCCGGGGCCGAGAACCTGTGCGTGCACGGCATGGAGGGCCCGCCCGGCATCGGGTTCGGTGTGGACGGCGCGATGGCCGAGTACCTGCTCATCACCGACCCGCGCCGCCTGGTCCCCATCGGCGACCTGGACCCCGTCGACGTCGCCCCGCTGACCGACGCCGGCCTCACGCCCTACCGGGCCATCAGAAAAGTCCAGCCCCAGCTCACGCCCGGCTCGCACGCGGTGGTCATCGGAGCCGGCGGTCTCGGCCACCTGGCCATCCAGATCCTCGCCGCGCTGACCCCGGCCACGGTCATCGCCGTCGACACCCGCGAGCAGGCTCTGACCCTGGCCCGCCAGGTCGGCGCGGCCGCCACCGTCCAAGCCGGCGAAACAGCGGCAGAACAGCTGAAAGAAGCCACCAAAGGCGCCGGAGCCGACGTGGTGCTCGACTTCGTGGGCAGCGCCCCGACCATCGCGCTCGGTGCGGCGGTGGCCAAGCCCGGCATGGACCTGATCGTGATCGGCGCCGCGGGCGGCCAGTTCACCTGGAACTTCTACACGCTGCCGTACGAAGTCAAGCTGACCACCTCGTTCTGGGGCACCCTCCCCGAACTCCACGAGGTCATCGCCCTGGCCCGGCAAAACAAGGTCAAGGCCCACGTCCAGCGCTTCGGCTTGGACCAAGCGCTGCACGCCTACGAGCTGATGGAAAAAGGCCAGCTCGACGGCCGCGCCGTCATCGTGCCGTAGCCGGGAGCAGCATGTCGCCCAGCGAAGCGATGCTGACCGTCTTCTCCGAACGCCGCAGCGATCTGCTCATCACCGCCCGCCAGACGCACGCCGAGGGCGTCGTGGCTCTGACCCTCGCCGACCCGGCCGGCGCCCAGCTGCCCGCCTGGACCCCTGGCGCGCACATCGACCTGCTGCTGGACGACACCGTCCGCCAGTACTCCCTGTGCGGCACCCCGGGCGACCAGCACACCTGGCGGATCGCCGTGCTCCTCGACCCGAACGGCCGTGGCGGCTCCCGCCGGGTCCACGAGACGCTCCAGGCCGGAGACCAGATCGCGGTCCGCGGCCCGCGCAACCACTTCCAGCTGCACGCCGCGCCTCACTATATATTCCTGGCCGGCGGCATCGGCATCACCCCGATCCTGCCCATGGTCGCGGCCGCCACCGAGGCGGGCGCGGACTGGAAGCTGTACTACGGCGGCCGCGGCCAGGCGTCCATGGCCTTCCTTGACGAGCTGGAACGCTACGGCGACCGGGTCAGCGTCTGGCCGCAGGACACCAACGGCCTGCTGCCGCTCGACGACATCCTGGCCACCCCCGCCGACGGCACCCTGGTCTACTGCTGCGGCCCCGAGGGCCTGCTGACCGCGGCCGAACAGCGCTGTGCGGCCTGGCCCCCCGGCTCGCTGCACCTGGAACGGTTCGCCGCCAAGCCGCAGCCCGAGCCCGCCGCCGACGCCGGCGCTGAGCGATCGTTCGAGGTCGTGTGCCAGCGTTCCGGGCTGACCATCACCGTGCCGCCCGGGCAGTCGATCATCGACGCGCTCGACGAGAACGGGGTCAGCG
This sequence comes from uncultured Actinomycetes bacterium, assembly GCA_963787645.1. GTDB lineage: Bacteria > Actinomycetota > Actinomycetes > Streptosporangiales > Streptosporangiaceae > Palsa-504. Next base: position 239,987 of record CAWBDS010000012.1, read on the forward strand.
TGCTGTCCTCGTGCCTGGAAGGCGTCTGCGGCACGTGCGAGACCGCGGTGCTGGAGGGCGTCCCCGATCACCGCGACTCGCTGCTGTCCGAGGACGAGCGGGAGGCCAACGAGTACATGATGATATGCGTCGGGAGGTCGAAGTCCGATCGGCTGGTGCTCGACCTGTGACCACCACCCGGGAGGCGGCCATGAACTACCCCCTTAACTGCTGGTACGTGCTCGCGACCAGCGATGAGGTAGGCCGGTCACTTCTCGCGCGCCAGGCGCTCGGCCGCCGCCTGCTGCTGTTCCGGACCGCGGCCGGCCAGGCCACGGTCCTCGATGACCGCTGCCCGCACCGGGCCGCGCCGCTATCCATGGGCACCCTGGACGGCGACCAGGTCGTCTGCGCCTACCACGGGTTCACCTACGCGCCGGACGGCCAGTGCGTCCGCGTGCCGTCCCAGGCGAACGTGCCGTACGGCGCCCAGGTGCGCAGCTACCCGGTCCTGGAACGGCCCCCGTTCGTCTGGGTCTGGCCCGGCACCCCGGCCCGCAGCCGCGGCACCGAACCGCCCGACCTGCCCGCGCTGCGCGAACCCGGCTGGACGATCGTGGGCGGCGCCCGGGAGATGGCCGTCAACTACCTGCTGCTGCACGACAACGCGCTGGACCGGACCCACTTCCCGTACGTCCACCCGCACCGGATCCACCGCGGGTACGTGCAGGACCCGCCGCCGCTGCGCATCGAGGTGTCCGAGACCACGGTCTCCTACAGCCGGACGTTCACCCCAGCGCCGCTGATCGGCTGGCAGCACGACGCCACCGGCCTGCCCGCGGATCAGGAGTATGTCCAGCGCGAGACCGGCACCTTCGTCTCGCCCGCCATGCACGTGGACGAGATGGACATCATCGGCCCCGACCAGCGCGTCTACCGCGGCGTGTTCATCCGGGCCTTCACCCCGGTGGACTCGGCGCGGACCCTGATCATCTGGCGCGGCGCCCGCAACTACGCCCTGACCAGCGAATCGGTGACCGCCCGGCTGCGCGAGGTCTACGAAGGCACCATGACCGAGGACCAGCCCTTGCTGGAGGCGATCCAGGCTACCACCGGGGGAGCGGTCGGCTACCAGGTCAGCGCGGCGGCCGACGCCGCCGCCATCCGCGCCTACCAGATCGTCGAGGCCCTGCTCGCCGAGGAGAGAGGCTGGGCCCACCCCCGCCGCCGCGACTGACCGACCGCCGCTGACCCGCCCCACCCCGCCAATTTTTCAGCCGAACGGACCACCCTGCGTGCCTCGCGGCCCGGTTCCACACCTCGCAACCCGCACCCAACCCCCGCAAACGTGGTGAAACCCGGAATTCACCACGTTGGAGGGTGGTGAACCCCGGGTTTCACTCCGCGTAGCCGCGCCGGTTAGTAGGCCGCGGTGCCGCCGTCGACGTTGTAGGCCGAGCCGGTGATGCCGCCCGCCACGTCCGAGGCCAGCAGCACCGCCACCGCCGCGACTTCCTCGACGGTGCTGATCCGCTTGAGCGCGGTCTCCTGGGCGAACAGGTCGACCATCTGCTCGAAGGTCAGCCCCATCTCCTTGGCGCTGTCCGGCCCCGTCGCCACCAGCACGTCGGTCCAGACCAGTCCCGGGCAGATCGCGTTGCACGTGACGCCCGACGTGCCGTTCTCCTTGGCGATCGACTTGGCCAGGCCGATCATGGCGTGCTTGCAGGTCACGTACGCGGGAATGGCGGGCTTGCCGTGCTTGCCCTCCACCGAGGAGATCATGATGATCCGGCCGAACTGCTGCGGGATCATGTATTCCAGCGCCTTGCGGCTGGCCCAGAACGCCGAGTACAGATTCCACTTGACCGCGTAGTCCCAGTCCTCGTCGGCCAGGTTCGCCACCGGCGCGGTCTTGACCAGGCCGCCGGCGTTGTTGACCAGGATGTCGATCTTGCCGAAGTGCTCGACCGCCCCGCCGATCACGCCGTCGATGTCCTCGCGGACGGTGACGTCACCCCGGATGAACAGGCCTCGGTCCCCGGCGTTCATCTCCTTCAGCGCCTTCGCGCCCTTCTCCGAGTCCCGGCCGTTGATCACGATGCTCGCGCCCTCCGCGAGGAAGGCCTCGCCGATACCCCGCCCGATCCCGGTGCTACCGCTGGTGATGACCGCCACCCGGCCGTCGAGTTTCCCCATGCTGGCCCTCCTTTAGACGGGCCAATCTTTACACCGACTTCAGTATCTGGTCAATGCTCTCGGCCTGCTGCGCTCAGGCGGTTTCCCCGCCGTCCACGATCAGCAGTGTTCCGGTGATGAAGCTCGCCTCGCCGGACAGCAGGAAGCACACCGGCGCCGCGATCTCCTCCGGCTCGGCCACTCGTTTTAGCAGGTTGCCCTGGCCGAACGAGATCATTCCCTGCTCTACGCTGCCGGCCCGCGCGACCATCAGCGGCTCGGTCATCCCGGTTCGGGTGCGGCCCGGCGCGACCGTGTTGACCCGGATGTCCGGCGCCACGTCCCGCGCCAGCTGCCGGGAGAAGGCCGCGATCGCGCCCTTGGCCGCGCCGTAGGGCGCGTTGCCGGACTGCGCCTTGACCGCGGCCACCGACGCGACGTTCACGATCGCGCCGCCGGACCGCTTGCGCATCGCCGGCAGCACCTGCCGGCAGAACAGGAACGTCCCGCCCACGTGCACGGTCATCATGCGCTGCCACCGCTCGAACGACCACTCCTCGATCGGCCCGAACTCCGCGTGGCCGGCCGCGTTGAACAGGCAGTCCACCGCCCCGAAGTGCTGCGCCACCGTGTCCACGCAGCGGCCCACCGCGTCCTCGTCCGACACGTCCACCCCCAGCGCGATGGCGCCGTCGAGCTCGCCCGCCACCGCCTGCGCCTTGTCCTCGTCGCGGTCGGCCACCGCCGCCCGGCCGCCGTCGGCGGTGAACCGCCGTCCGACCGCGGCTCCGAGGCCCGAAGCGCCGCCCGTCACGAGCAGGACCTTCCCCTCGAACCGCATGGCCGGCCTCCTGTTATGGGGATAGTTTCTAGGATGCTATTACATAAAGTATGACTGACGACACAATGCCTGAGGACGGAGCGGTGTACCTGCACGTGACGATCCAGCTCGTCCGGGGCAAGCGAGGAGTCTTCGCGGCCGCCATGGCCGAGATGGCGCCCGTGCTGGAGAGCCAGGGCTGGCGGCTGATCGGCGCCTTCACCCCCGGCATCGGCCGCCTCGGCGCCGTCTACCACGTGTGGCGGATCCCGTCCCCGAACGGGGCGCTCGACGCGCTCGAGGTCGTGCGGGCCCATCCCGATGCCGCCCGCTGGCACGCCGCCTTCGCCGAGTCCGTCGCCGACGAGGCCCTCCAGCTCGTCCGCCCGATGCCCTACTCCCGCACCCCGTAGCCGCCCAGCGGCCTCAGCGCCCCACCACCTGGTAGGTCGCCATGACCTCCTTCTCGGTCGCGACCCGGTCGCGCAGCAACTCCCGCGCCTGCCCGATCAGGTCCGCGTCCCCGGCCTGCTGCGCCGCGGCCAGCGCCGCCGCGAACGCCTGCCCGGCCTGCTCGTAAACGTCGGCCACGTCGGCCAGGTGCAGGCTGTCCGCCGGGCCCGCCCCGGCGCCGGCCAGCGCTGCCTGTAGCGCTTCGCTCTGGTGCCGGGCCGCCACCCGTCCGGCATAGGCCAGCAATGCCGCCGTCTCCCCGCGCATCCAGGCGATCTCGTGCGCGGCCCGCACCGCCGCGTTGCGCAGCACCGTCTCGGCCATGACCAGCCGCAGCTTGAGCGTCTCATCGGTGAGCCCGGGCAAGATGACCTCCGTCAGCTCCCGGCAGCAGTCCTCGATCAGCACGTCCGTCGTCGGCTTGGTGATCATGCGGTGGCCTCCTCAGCCCAGCCGGTCGCAGATGGCCAGGAACATGTCGTACTGGTGCGAGATGGCGTTGATGAGATACGACGCCAGGATGCCGGGCCGTTCGGTGTCTCCTATGGCCGCGGCCGCCGTCAGCAGCTGTTCCAGCAGCGCCGCCATCCCGATGATCAAGAAGTAGTCCACCACCTGGGGGTTGACCTGCTCCTCGGTCAGACCGGTGGCGGCCCGGTAACGCCCCAGGAACCGTTCCGGGTCGGCCCAGTACACGTTCGGCTCGAGCGGGATCTGCGTGTAGTACCCGAGGTCCTCGCGCGGGTCGCCGATGTGCGCGAACTCCCAGTCGATGACCAGCGGCGGACCGGCCGGGCCGACCAGGACGTTGGACGGCTGGCAGTCGCCGTGCACCAGCCCGAGCGGCACCGGCGGCGGCTGGTGGGCCCGGGCCCACCAGCTGACGTACCGCAGCACCGGCGCGCTCCCCGGGTACTGCGAGGCCATCCGGTCGTAGCCGGCCAGTACCCCGTCGAGGTAGGCGGGGCCGTACGGCGGGCGCGCCATCCGGGGCGGCAGCCGGTCCAGCGGTGTCTGGTGTATGGACGCGAAGGTGTCCACGAACAGGTCGGCCAGCAGGCCCGGTTCGCTGGCCTGGGCCATCTCGTCCTGCAGCGACACCGCCGCCGCGCAGTCCATCACGATCGCCTTGGACCCCAGGTGCTCACCGGAGCGGTCGTACCAGCGCGCCACCGGGGTGGCCACCGACGTGGCGCCCGGCAGCGTCCCGAGCAGGTCCCACTCGGCGTCCCGGTCGCTGGTGAACACCCCGCTCCCCGGCAGCGGGTCGCCGCGCAGGATGAAGGTCTCCTCCGCGCCGTCGGCCCAGCGCACCCGGGCCCGGGCGCTGATCCGGCTGTACCCGCCGGTGATCGCCTCGCAGTCGACGACCCGGCCCGCCCGGTCCGGCGCCACGACGGCCAGGAATCGCTCGAACCGGGGACCAAGTGCGTCCATGCTCAGAAGGTGACCAGCGAGGAATCAGCGGCCTGCAGGTAGTGCAGCTCGTTGAGAGTGTGGATGACCCGCCGGCCGTCCCCGGTCAGCACCCGGCTCACCGACGCGTGCGCGGGCCGGAAGAACATGTCCTGGCGCAGGCCAAGCAGGTGGCCGATGTAGGCGTTGATGACCCCGCCGTGGCAGACGATCGCGAGCTGCTGGCCCTTATGCAGCGCCAGGATGCCCTCGACCACGGTGACCACCCGGCGCCGGAACTCGGCGCTGGTCTCGGAGAACGGCGACACGTCCCAGCGCAGCTCACGGTTGAACCGTTCCCGGACCCCGTGCCACATCACCGGGGACAGGACGTCCTCCAGCCGCATCCCGTCGGGCACATCCCGGTACGTCTCCACCTCGCGCAGCTCCGGGTAGACCACGGGTTCCAGGCCGTGCGGGGCCGCGACCTCACGAGCCGTTTCGACGGCCCGCTGCAGGTGGCTGCACAGCACCGCGGTGATCGGCTCGCTGGCCAGCGCCTTGCCGACCGTGGCCGCCTGCCGCTGGCCCAGATCGGACAGCGGCGGGTCGGCCCACAGCGCGGGGGTGAACGAGCCGGACGGCACGTCCTGCTTGCCGTGCCGGACGAAGGTCAGCTGGACCACGTCCGGCTGCCCGGTCAGGAACGGCCGGTCCAGCGAGGTGGGGGAGGACGGCTGCATAGTCAGATCGTAGTCAGAGCCTAAAAGCCCGCGCGGCGCGCGGCCGGCGGAATCAATCTAGCTGGGGTGTTGCCCTGTACCACCCAGCGCATGAATAATCAAAACCGTCAGTTTCACCAGACTGATTCCGCTAACTAGGAGACGATATGGTCTACGTCCCGCATCGCGGAGATCTGCCGGCCAGGTTCGGCCAGGGCGTACCGCTGATCCCCGACATCGGCCCCGCCGAGCTCGACTCGAGCGTCTACACCGACCCGGCCCGGTTCGAGGCCGAACGCCGGAAGGTGCTCAACCGCAGCTGGCAGATCATCTGCCGCTCCAGCGAGATCCCGGGCACCGGCGATCACGTGGTCTGGGAGGGCCAGGGCGAGACCATCGTCATCAGCCGCCGCCGCGACGGCAGCATCAGCGGCTTCCACAACGTCTGCCAGCACCGCGGCGCCCGTATCGTGCCCCGGTCCGGCCAGGGCGCCCGCCGCTTCACCTGCCGCTGGCACAGCTGGAGCTACGACCTGCAGGGCACGCTGGTCGGCGTGCCGGACCGCGAGGACTTCGACGAGCGCCAGCTCAAGGACGCGTGCGCGCCGACCATCGAGGTCGCCGAATGGGGCGGCTGGGTGTGGGCGGTGCTCGCCGGGCCGGGCGTCGCGCCGCCGCTGGCCGACTGGATCGGCGCGGAGATCCTGGGCGATCTCGGCGCCTACCGCATGGAAGACATGGTGCTGCACGACAAGCTCACCTGGGACCTCGAGGCGAACTGGAAGGTCGTCATCGACGGCTTCAACGAGAACTACCACGCAGCCCACCTGCACACCATCTCGCCGCAGGACGTCAAGGACGGCCGGTTCAGCACGTACTTCGTGTTCGGCCGCAACGGCATGATGGTGATCCCGTACAAGGGCGTGCTGCCGGAGCTGAACCAGACCCTGGACCACCAGGGCCTGGCCATCTGCCACTACACGATCTTCCCGACCTCGGTGTTCAACAACAACCCGGCCCACCTCCAGCTGTTCCGCGCGGTCCCGATCGCGGTCGACCGGACCAGGTTCGAGACCTGGGAGCTGTGGTACCCGGACGGCGACGACGAGTACCTGGAGAAGACCGGCGCCCACTGGGAACGGCTCAAGGGCGTCGTGGCCGAGGACGTGGAGATCTACACCGAGTGGGCGGCCGCGCGCCGGTCCACCGCGTACACCAGGAACGTGTTCAACAACCGCGAGTGCAAGATCACCCACTTCCACCAAGTCGTGCAGGACATGCTCGACGCCGACGCCGAAACCTACGAGCACTGACGGGCGGGCCATGGCAGCTCCACACTACGTAGCGGGAATCGACTTCAACCCGGCCGTGCGCCAGGACGCGTACGACGTCATGGCCCGGCTCATCGAGCACTACCGCAACAAGTCGACCGACCAGGCACCCGAGCAGTGGCGCGAACCGGTCCGCAACTACCGGGATCAGGACTTGTGGCGGCAGGAGATCCAGGCCGTCTTCAAGAAGGTCCCGCTGCCGCTGGCCCTGTCGTGTGAACTGCCAGGCCCGGGCACCTACAAGTCCATCGACGTGGCCGGCACCCCGGTCGTGATCACCCGTGATGCGTCGGGCGCCATCCGGGCCATGATCAACGTCTGCCGGCACCGGGGCGGCGAGCTGGTGCCCGAGGGCACCGGCAAGGCCAACCGGCTCACCTGCCCGTATCACGCCTGGAGCTACGACCTGAAGGGCTGCCTGGTCGGCGTCTACGGCGAGGAGACCTTTGGCGGCGTGGACCGGGACACGAGGAGCCTGTTCGCGCTGCCGGCCGCGGAGCGCGCGGGGCTGGTCTTCGTCTCGCTGGACCCCGGGGCCACCATCGACCTGGACCAGTGGCTGGGCGCCGAGCTGATCACGCTGCTCGAGGCCATGGCGCTGGACAAGTGCTTCCACTACTCCACGCGCACGCTGACCGGGCCGAACTGGAAGGTGGTCATCGACGGCTACCTGGAGGGCTACCACTTCGCCTCGCTGCACCGCACCACCGTGTTCCGGACCAACCTGTCCAACATGGCCGCCTTCGACCGCTGGGGCCCGCACCAGCGCAACTCGTTCGCCCTGCGGCCCATCGCCCACGCGGTCGATCAGCCGCGCGAGCACTGGGACCCCGCCCTGTGCGTCGGCGCGATCTACTGGCTGTTCCCCGGTCTGGCCGTGGCCGGCGGATGGCGCTCCCAGGTGGTCGTCTCGCTGGTGCTGCCCGGCACCACGTGGGACACCTCGCACACCCAGCAGATCCTGGCCCTGCGCCACCAGCCGGCCGATGACGACGAGCGCAAGGCGGCCGAGCACACTCGCGACTGGTTTCACGACGTGGTCATGGACGAGGATTACGCGACCGGCTTCGGCGTCCAGCGCGGCCTGGAGGCCTGCGACGGTCAGGACTTCGTGTTCGGCCGCAACGAACCGGGCGTCCAGCACTTCCATCGCGTCCTGAAGGAGTTCACCGAATGAGCGGCGGCGGAGCAACAGACATCGAAGAAGAGGAGCTGGCCATGGCCGAGACCGGAGCAGCGCCGCTGTTGGACAAGCGGGTCGCCGTGATCACCGGCGGCACTCGCGGCATCGGCCGCGGCATCGCCGAGGCGTTCGCGGCCGCGGGCGCCGCGGTGGTGCTGAGCGGCAAGTCGCCGGACAAGGGCCAGCAGGCCCTGGACGAGATGGGCATCGGCGACCGGGCCATGTTCGTGCCGTGCGACGTGCGCCGCCAGGCCGACGTCAACCACCTGGTCGACCAGGCCGCCCAGCGCTACGGCAGCGTGGACATCATGGTCAACAACGCCGGCGGCAGCGACCGGTTCGCGCTGGTCCACGAGATGACCGACGAGGCGTGGCTGAACGCGCTCGACTTCAACCTCAACGCGGTGTTCTGGGGCACCCGCCGCGCGCTGCGGTACATGCTCGAGCGGGGCTGGGGCCGGATCATCAACATCTCCTCGGTCGAGGGCAAGCAGGGCAACAAGCCCGCGGTCAGCCACTACATCACCAACAAGCACGCCATCAACGGCCTGACCAAGGCGGTCGCGTTCGAGTACGGGACCAAGGGCATCACCTGCAACGCGATCTGCCCAGGTGCCATCGAGACGGACACCATGCGGGAGCTCGGACCGCAGGCGGCCGCCGGCGCGGGCATCACCTACCAGCAGTTCCTGGAGAACTACGCGGCCGAGTCCGCCATCAAGCGGCTGAACACGGTCGAGGAAGTCGCCGCCATGGCCACCCTGCTGGCCAGCGACCTCGGCGGCGGCATCACCGGCTCGCTGATCAACGTCGACGGCGGCACCTCCCAGTGGTGAGTCAACAGTGGTGAGTCAACAGTGGTGAGTCAACAGTGCTGAGCCCAGCGGTCGGGCTGCCCGATCGCTGGCTCACTGACTGGGAGCGCAGCGGGCGCATGCCCTTCTATACCAGGGCCAACGCCGGTGAGGTGCTGGCCGATCCGGCCAGCCCGCTCGGCTGGACGCTGGTCTTCGAGAAGGGATTGCTGCCCGGCTGGCTGCGCGGGCTGGTCGAGTTCGGCATCTACCGCGAGGGCGAGCTGCCCATGGAGCGCCCGCCCGTCGCGGGCCTGTTCGGCGGCTACTTCTATATCAACCTCTCGCACTGCCGCGTCGTGGCGATCCGGATGGGAATGACGGTCGAGGCGTTCGACGCGGCCCTGCTCGGCAGCGCGGCGGCCGCGCCGCCGTACCAGCCGCACCCAGACGACCCGTGCGAGCAGTGCTCGGCCAAGGTCGCGCAGACGATCGGCGAGATCCTCGCCGCGTCGCGGTTCCCGCAGATCGACGCCGACCTGGACCGCGTCCTGGCCAAGCGGCGCGGCCGCCCGGACCTGGCCGCGCTGTCCGCGGCCGACCTGGTCGCGCACGCCCGGTTGTTCCTGCCCGAGCTGGACAACGCGTTCGCCCGGCACGACTACTCCACGTTCGGCTCCGCGGTCGGGCCCGCCATGCTGGCGCAGGCGTGCGCCGCGGCCGGCCGGCCCGAGGCCCTGCTCGACCTGATCTCCGGCTTCGGCGAGGTTCCTTCCGCATCGCCGTCGTGGGGCCTGTGGCAGCTGTCCCGGCTGGCCGACGGCTCGCCCGAGTTCGCCCAGGCCTTCGACGCCTTCCTGGCCGAGTTCGGCCAGCGCGGCCCCAACGAGTGGGACATCCGCGCCGTCTCCTGGGAGGCCGGGCCAGATCAGGTGCTGGCGCTGGTCGACAGCATGCGGCGCATGCCCGACGACGATTCGCCGGACGCCCGCCACGTCCGGCTGGAGGCCGCTCGCACGTCCGCCGCCGAGGCCATCCGCGGCGCACTGCCCGACGACGGGAGCCGGGAGAGCTTCGATGTCGCGCTGGCCTCCTCGGCCCGGACCATCCCGCTGCGCGAGACGACCAAGCTGATCGCCGTCACCACCATCAACGAGGTGCGGATGGCGATGCGCGAGCTTGGCCTCCGGGGCGTGACGGCCGGCTACTACGCCGCGCCCGAGGACGTCATGATGCTCCTGGAGTCCGAGCTCGACGACTACGTCGCGGACCCCGCGCGGTTCGCCCCGGTCATCGCCGAACGCCTAGCCGGTTACCTGGCCCTGTTCGAGATCGAGCCGCCGTTCATCATCGACGCTGATCCCGCGCCGCTGCCCAGCTGGCCCCGCCGGACCCGGCCGCGCCCCGAGCCGGCCCGCGCGGGCCAGGTGCTGCGCGGCATCGGCGGCAGCGCCGGGCAGTACCAGGGCCAGGCCCGGGTGGGCATGGACCTGCCCGCCGCGATGGCCCTGGAGCCGGGCGAGATCCTGGTCGCGCCGCTCACCGACGCCGCCTGGACCCCGCTGTTCCTGGTCGCGGGCGCGGTGGTGGTCGACGTCGGCGCGCTGAACAGCCATGCCGTGGTGGTATCCCGCGAACTCGGGATTCCCTGCGTGCTGTCGCTGCAGGACGGCACCGCGCGGCTGCGCGACGGCATGGAACTGGCCGTGGACGGCACGGCCGGCACCGTCACCGTGATCTCGGAAGGCCAGGCATGACCGACCACAAAGCGCTGCAGGACAAGCAGGACATCACCGAGCTCTGCTACCGCTACGGCCTGATCCTGGACGGGCGCGACTGGACCGGCCTGGCCGCCGTGTTCACCCCCGACGCCAACGCCTTCTACCTGGACATGCCGGCGTGCCAGGGGTACCAGGCGATCGAGGACACCTGCCGGGCCGCGCTCGAGCCGATGTCGGCCACCCAGCACCTGATCTCCAACGTCGTGGTCCGCCTCGACGGCGACCGGGCCGAATCCAGCTGTTACCTGCAGGCCCAGCACGTCAAGGTCGGCACCCCCGGCGGCGACAGCCTGATCATCGCGGGCCGCTACGACGACCAGCTGATCCGCACCCCGGACGGCTGGCGTATCCGCGAGCGCCGGCTGACCCTGATCTGGACCTCGGGCAACCCCGCCGTGGCCGGCGGCTGATAGACGGCCGCTACATCTGCCTCAGCAGGAGGATCCCATGAGTGACGCCGTCAAGCAGATCAGCGACCTGATGTTCCGGTACGCCGAGCTGTTCGACACCGGCCAGTTCGACGAGTTCGCCGCACTCTTCGAGTACGGAACGTGGCACAAGGCCGAGCCAGGCGCGGCCGCCGCCCGGCAGTGGATTACCGACAGCGTCCTGCTCTACGACGGCCTGACGCGCACCAAGCACGTCACGACCAACGTGGTGATCGACGTCGACGAGGGCGCCGGCACCGCCACCGCCTCTGCCTACGTCACCATCTTCCAGGCCCTGTCGGACTTCCCGCTGCAACCGATCTTCTCCGGTCGCTACCAGGACCGGCTGACCCGGATCAACGGCGCGTGGCACTGGACCGAACGCCGGGTGATCAACGACCTCTACGGCGACATCTCTCGTCACGTCCGCTACGCACCACACAGCGGCGCCGGATGAAGACGGCACCAAGGAGACCAGATGGACGCTGACGTTCAGCGACTGATCGACCGCCAGGAGATCGCCGACCTGTGCGTGCGTTACACCTTCGCGCTCGACACCCGGGACTGGGCGCTGCTCAAGAGCTGTTTCACCAGCGCGCCCGCGTTCGTCCACCCGGGCGGGCGCCTGGAAGGATTCGAGGCCATCCTCGCCCGCTCGAGGGGAGCCCTGGAGTCGCTGGACGCCTCCCAGCACCTGCTCGGCAACGTCGTCGCCGAGGCCGACGGTGACACCGCCCGCGCCACCAGCTACTTCCAGGCCCAGCACGTGCGCGCGGGAACCGCGGGCGGCGATACCTACATCATCGCGGGCAGTTACACCGATACGCTCGCCCGGACCCCTGACGGCTGGAAGATCGCCGAACGCGTCCAGGTCTACCTGTGGCGCGACGGCAACCGCGCCGTCGTGACCGGATGAGCGCGCCGCCCCCGACCGAACTGCCTGAGCTGGACCCCTTTGTCGGGTATAACGGCCCTTTTCTCCTTCTCTGCGAAACGCTTTGTCAACATCGAGGAGTATGCTCTGGGCAATATCCCGAGAGGATCCGATTTGCTCCTGCGGCAGGCCAATCATAGACGTTTCAGAATAGTCCCGGCGTGGCATAACGTCGTCGATGATCTGGACACAGAGACGTACAATTTTCGCTAGATTAGTCTGAGAGTGTAGGTGCTCACTTATAGCATCCAGGCGGATGGACGGATAAAAGTTCGAGATATCGGACTCGACAATATATTGCACATCGTCATCGTCCAGCATTTTTAGAATGTGACCTTCGCGCGCTAGCCAGAAACGGAACCAGTCGAAACTATCACTCACGTCATCTGGAATCTTCAGTTGTCCTTTATCGGTACGTTCAAACCCAACCCAGGGTTGAGCGTTTGCTAGCAATTGCCCTCGGCACAAGTATGCTATTGCGCTATAGACCAGGGCGTCACGGGTAGCACCGCGACATCGCTCATGCTGGTGGCGCCCAGCGCGATCGCGACCGCCTTCGACACGACCACCACGCCCCGGCTGAGCTGCGGGGACGTCCCCGCCCGCGCCAGCGCCCCCTCCAGCGCGGCCGTCAGCCCGCACTGGTCCGCCAGCTTCCGCAGCAGCACGCCGCCGCCGTGCCCCATCAGGCCCGCCCCGTCATCAGTGACCTTCAGGCCATGGTCCCAGCCGTTATGCTGCATGACGAAGAGCGCTCCAGTCCCGGGAAGTTGCAAAGGTGTGGTTACCTCGCAATCTCCCAGGAACAGGGCGCTCTTCGCCCTTAAAGCCACGAAGGCGGCCGCGGCGTGGCCATCTTCCCCGGCCGGGATCACCCCTCACCTATGATCGCGGCAGCCGACGACGCTCGCCTCGGCAGGTCGTGGACCGCAGCCCGTGCCCGCCAGGGAGCATCGGCGAGCGGCGGCGCAAGCCGACGCGACGGAACATCCGTCCTGTGCCCGGCCAGGCAGCGGTGCCGACAGCGAACTGGCCGCGCAGCCAGGCGGATCTTGGCTGGGGCGCCGGGCGGGCTCAGGCGTTACACGATGCGGGATGATGGCCGGCCGCGGGGGTGCGTGCCAGCTGCAGTAGCTCATCGACGGACCAGTGGTCGCTGGCGTGCCTGGCCGTATCTGGCGGCCCGAATCCGTCCGTCTGGCTCGATGAGGAAGTCCGCGGGCAGGCCGAGGGCGGTGTCCCCGTGCCGGGGGGCAGGCGAGCCGCCGGCGCGGATGCCCCGCAGGATGATGGGGTAGACCCGCGGATTCAGCGGTGCGGTCCAGGCCTTGGGGTGCAGCACCGCCCGCGGTGAGGCGGTCACGCCGAATTCGCCGTATAGCTTCCTGCCGGGGTCGGCGACCGCGGCGAACGGAAGCTGGCCCTGGTAGGGCAGCATGTCTTCGGCGGCGGAGTGAAACACTACGATCGCCCGGATTCCCGCGGCGGCGATTTCATCGTGGCGGCGGGCCATCGAGTGCAGGTGCAGGTTGCAGATGGGACAGCCGGCGTAGCGCCGGAACTGCAGGTGGGTGAGGATGCCGGGAGCCGGCAGGAGGATGCGCTCGGACTGGATCGTCGTCAGTTCGCGGGCGGTGATGGTGTTGCCCGGCGCGATGCGGCCTGCGCTGCCGGGGCTGTCGGAGGTGCGCTTGTTCGTCATCGTTTCCTGCCTTTGCTGGGGCCTTTGCATCCTGAGAGCACCTGACGGCCCGGAGTGTGACACCACCCGCCGGTGTCACACTCCAGGGCTCGTGATGCTCTGCGCTGTGGAAGCCGCGCCCGCGGCCTGAGGAGGAATGCGCGATGTCCGATATCCCAGCCGGAGAACCGGGCGGAGACCCGGCGCAGACGGCGACGCAGGTCTTCACCGGTCACCGCGAGCTGCTGTTCTCCGTCGTCTACAACATGCTGGGCAGCGTCGCCGACACCGAGGACGTGCTGCAGGAAACCTGGCTAGCATGGGTGGCCCGGACGCAGGCGGCCTCCGGCGAGCAGATCACCAGCCCGCGCGCCTACCTGGTGCGGATCGCGGTCAACCGCGCGCTGGCCCGTCAGGCGAGCATCAGCCGCCGCCGGGAGGACTACGCCGGCCCCTGGCTACCCGAGCCGCTCATCACCGAGGACCAGGCGGGCGACAGCGCCGAGACAGTAGTGCGGGCCGAATCAGTGTCCATAGCGCTGCTGGTGGTGCTGGAAACCCTCACCCCACTGGAACGCGCGGTATTCGTGCTGCATGAAGTGTTCGGCTACGCGCACACCGAGATCGCCGGCATCCTGGACCGCAGCCCGTCGGCGATCCGCCAGCTCGCCCACCGCGCACGCGAGCACGTGCACGCCCGCCGTCCCCGCTACCAGACCGATCCGCAGGTCCGCCAGCGGGTCACCGAACGGTTCCTTGCCGCCGTCATGGGCGGTGACCTCAATGCCCTCATGCAGGCCCTGGCGCCGGACGTGACCGTGTGGGCCGATGGCGGCGGCATGGCACGCGCGGCGGGCACTCATCCGGTGCACGGCCGGAACAAGGTCGCCCGCCTCATCATCGGCGACGCGTTCCGGCATCCCATCCCCGATCTCAGCATCCGCTACCGCCGCGTCAACGGCGAACCCGCAGCACTGCTGCTGTCCGGTACCACCCCCTACATGCTCCTATCCCTCGACCTCATCCCCGACGGCGACCAGGTACGCGGCATATACGTCGTCACCAACCCCGACAAGCTGTCCCGCCTCGGCTGAGCGCCGGAAATGCAGACGCGCTACCGATCACGGCCCCTATGGGGAAGCGCTAGCCGGCAGGGGCTGCTGCATCGTCGACGAACGCTCACGCTCCGTGACAGTCGCTGCCTGACCTGAGGACTGTCACCCCGACGGTCCCGATGGCCACCATATTCACGGAGCTGTCGCCGCCGGTGAGAGAATTCCGGTCACCGTTCTGTTCAAGGTGTATGACGCCGCGTGGTCATATTGGATGGCGGGAACACCAAAACGCAGCCGCCAGCGCTGCGGGAACTGTCGCACCCAGAAGGTGCCCACCCAGACACGCCATCACCACGAATTCAGGCACGAAACCCCAGCTCACAGCGATATAGAACCCGCCAGCGTCCTATTCGCCAGATCATGCTGAATGCCGGAGGCTAACGGCCCCGCCGAGCACCACACCTAGCAAGGTCGCGGCGGCTCCTATCCAAACCTGGCTGCCCACACGAGGAGCGTAGAGCAGTTCGTGGCTCGGCAGAAAGTCAACCTGAGTGTTGGTCTTGTACGCTCTTGAAAAACGCCAGGATGGTTCAACAGGGCGAGTCCGTCACTTTGGGTTCAGGGTGTCTGACCTGCCTGGGTCCAGCGCTGGTACTCGTCTAGTCCTGCCTTGAGGCGGCGTAGCGCTGGGCCTGCGGGTCCGCTGAGGTGGCGGTCGCCGGGTGCGGTGTTGATGACGGCTTGGACGGCTTGGAAGAGGGCCGTGTCGCTGGATGTCGTTCCCATCGCGTCGGCTGCTCGGTTCACGGTCTGCTGGAAAGCTGGGTCGATGCGGGGGTTGCCGCTGGTGGCGTAGTACAGGTCCTCGACGGCTCGGCGGGTTGGTGTCTGGCCGTCCTCGAATAGCAGGTTGATGATCTCGTTCGCGACCCGGGCGCGCCAGGGTCTGCCGTCTGCAAGCTGGACCTGTGCCGCGTGCGGGGATACGTCATCGCGCTGGCCGATTCGGACCCGCAGGACCGGTGGGCGAACCGGTTCTGGGTGCTGGGGTCTGGGTCGAATGGGAGCGCTGCGGTGACGTACTGGCCGTCTGGGAGGCTGTCGAAGGGCCCCCACCATCGGCCGTCTTCGGTCTGGAAGGCATAGATGGCCTCTGCCGCGTCTGGGTTGGTGACCTGGCTGGTTCCCTTCGGGGAATGGATTGCCCGGGCGGTCACGACTGGCCCTAGGGCGGCGTACTGGCGATAGACCGTCTCGCGCGGCATGCTGATCGCGGCTCCGATCTCGGCCCATGAGTGTCGGTTATCCAGGCATTCGGTTACCGCGGAGCGCAGCGCCCATCCCAAGTGGGGCTGGGCCTCGGCCAGGATCTGTGCGCGGCGGAGGGGGCTTTGCTGCTGGCGAGCGCATTTGCAGGTGGCGTGCCCGCACGACGGCAGGTTCGTCTATGCGTGGCCCGTCGTCCTGACGTACAGGGAGCGCTGGCACGACCAGTTCAGGAACCTGAACGACCGGCACAAGCAGGAGTGCCCGGCGTAGGGACGCTGGCCGCCCGTCGCTGGCCGGACGGCCGTCTCGCCGGTTCCGTGTGACGGACGGGTATGCCCATACGGTGGGAAGCTGGCGGGCCGCCTCCGTTGTTGCTGGTTCCTCGGTCACCGGGGCCGGGCGGGTTATGGGCCGGGGCTTCGCAGGTCCACGGCCCGGTCCGTGCGCTCACAGGTCCATCGTGGACTCGATGGTCAGCCGACGGGCGGACTGGGTGGTGGCAGAGTTGGTGTGGTCTTCTCTCCCGGGACAGGTATGCCACCATGCCCCGGTGAGGTGGCATCCGGATGTGATGCCGGTGTGGCGCCAGGTAGCTCATGGTGAGGACGCGATGCCGGGGACGCGGCCCGGACGCCGCCGGTATGTGGTGAACCCCGGGTTTCACCGCCCTCTATGGTGGTGGATGCCGGGATTCACCACGGTGCGCGGCGCCGGAATCACAGCCGCAGCGTGACTTCGATGGTCAGTCGGCGGCCGGGCCAGGCCGTGGCACAGTTGGCGCGATCCGTTCTCCATGATCGAGGCTCTCACATGCCCGAGGTCAGCCGGTCGCTGGTCAGGCCGTGACGGCGACGTTGATGACGTAGATGGTCGCCG
Source organism: uncultured Actinomycetes bacterium (assembly GCA_963787645.1). GTDB lineage: Bacteria > Actinomycetota > Actinomycetes > Streptosporangiales > Streptosporangiaceae > Palsa-504. The sequence goes on from CAWBDS010000012.1 coordinate 256,866, forward strand.
CGTCCTCGTCCACCTCATACAGGATCCGGATGCCAGGCAAGTGAAGGCGGTAGATCCCGCTGCCTCCCCAGGCCACTGCTTCGTCCGGATGCGGTTGGTCCGCCAGCGCAGCCAGCGCCCGCCGGATCGACGCGAAGGCATCCTTGTCCTCGGCGCGGATCCGCGCCAGCGCTCGCAACGCAGTCTCCTGCACCACGACCGAGAGGCTCATACGGCGTCTTCGGCGTCGATCCGTTCCAGGGCGGCGTCCAGGTCAGCCAGCGGGACGCCGCCGCGTCCCGCCAGCCGGGCGGCATAATGGGCGGCCAGGGCGGCCCTGTCCTCCAAGTCGACGAGGTCGTCGATGTTGATAATCGCGACCGAGGGCTTGCCGTGCTCGGTAATCGCGACCGGGCGATGCGAATACCGGGCCCGAGAGACCAGCTCACCCAGATGAGCCCGGGCCGACGTCAGGCTGTAAGAGTCATCCACGACTTCAAAGTGTACACTTTGCAAACTGGGTCTCCGCATGGCACGTTCATACGAACCGGGTCGGCGCGGCCTACCCCGGGCGCCGGGCCGCGTCCGGAGTATCGCGCCACATCTGCGTGCTGTCGAAGCCGATCCGGCCCTCCGGCACGACCTCCAGCACCACCCGCCGGGGCGAGTCCAGGTGCCGCACGAAGGCCGCCGCCGCCTCCGCGTCGCCGGGCCGCACCGCCGCGGCCAGCGCCGGGTAGAACCAGGCCTTGGTGGCCTCGTCCTCGTGCACCACGCAGCGTCCCTTGTAGGTCAGCGACTTCGAGGTGGTGATACCCGACCCGCGCGAGGTCACCACCACGCTGACCCGCGGATCGCGGCGCACGGCCGGCACCCGCGCGCGCTGGCTGCTGGCCGTGAGCCAGAACCGCCCGTCCCGGAACACGTAGTTCATGATCACTCCGAGCGGGTGCCCCTCGGAGTTGCTCCAGATGAACGTGCACTCGATCTGCCTGGCCAGCAGTTCTGCCTCGCTGCCCTGGTCAAGGCCGTACTTCGTCACGTCCTCGTAGTCGCGGTCTGTCATCGTCACGAACCCGCGGGCAGCTGTAGCGAGGTGAGCTCGAAGTACTCGGCGAGCCCGTGCTCGCCCAGCTCGCGTCCGACGCCGGAGGCCCGGTACCCGCCGAACGGCGCCCGGACGTTGAACCGGCCCCCGTTCACCGCCACCTGGCCGGTGCGCATGCGGCGGGCCACCGCGACCGCCCGGTCCTGGTCAGCGGACCACACGCCGCCCGCCAGCCCGTACTCGGAGTCGTTGGCGATCCGTACCGCCTCGTCCTCGCTGTCCGCCGGGAGCACGGTCAGGACCGGCCCGAAGATCTCCTCGCGGGCGATCACCATGTCCGGCGTGACCTCAGAGAACACGGTAGGCCGGACGTAGAACCCGCGATCCAGGCCGTCCGGCGGGTCCTGGCCGCCGGCGACCAGCGTCGCGCTCTCGGCGCTGCCCTGCCCGATGTAGTCCCGGATGGTCTGCCGCTGGCCCGCGGTCACCACCGGGCCGAGGTCGGTACCGGCCTCGAGCGGGTCGCCGACATGCATGGCCCCGATCAGCTCGGCCAGCCCTTCCTCCACCTCCGGTAGCAGCGTGCGCGGTACGATCAGCCGGGTCAGTGCGGAACACGTCTGGCCGTTGTTGACGAAGCAGCTGCGCACCGCTACCGGCAGCGCGGCGGCCAGGTCGGTGTCGTCGAGCAGGATGAACGGGGATTTGCCGCCCAGCTCCAGCGTCACCCGCTTGACCGTCTTAGCGGCGGCCTGCGCGACCTGGATCCCGGCCTGCGTCGAGCCGGTGATGCTCACCATGTCGACGTCCGGGTGCGCGGCGAGCAGTTCGCCGATCTGGGTGCCCGGACCGCTGATCACGTTCACCGTGCCGGGCGGCAGCCCGAGGCCGTCGATGATCTCGGCCAGCGCGAAGGCGGCGAGCGGCGCGGCGCTGGCCGGCTTCAGGACGATGGTGCAACCGGCCGCCAGCGCGGGCGCCAGCTTGGCCGCGAGCTGGTACAGCGGGTAGTTCCATGGCGTGATCGCGGCGATCACGCCGGCCTGCTGCCGGATGAGCAGGGACGTGCCAATCCTGCTTTCCAGCGGGAAGTCAAGAGCGATATCGGCGATCGACCGGAACACGTCCACGGCCAGGCCGACCTGGACCCGGCGCGAGGTGGCGATCGGCGTTCCTACCTCGCGGCTCATCAGCTCGGCGAGTGGCTCGACACGTGCTTCCAGCCCGTCGGCCAGGGCGCGGAGCGTGGCCGCGCGGTCCGCGACGGGGGTCCGCGACCACGCCGGGAACGCCGTGCGGGCGGCCGCCACCGCTCGCTCGACGTCGGCCGCGCCGCCGCGCGGCACCCGGCCCATGACGTCCTCGGTCCGGCTGTCGATCACGTCGATCTCGCCCTCGCCGGCCGGCTGGACCCACCGGCCGCCGACGTACAGCTCCTTGCGAACGTCCACCGCGAAACCTCCTGTCTGTATGACAGTATCTACAGTAAGTGTTCATAAAGTAAGCGGGAGCTTCAATGCGGATCGGCCTGTGCTTGCCCCAACTCGGCGGTCACGTCGATCGCCGTGGCCTGCGTACCTTCTGCGAACAGGCGGAGGAAGTCGGCTGCGGCAGCCTGTGGGTCCAGGAGCACATCTTTTATCCACTGCATCCGGTCTCTGGTTACTCGGCCCGTCCCGGCCTCAAGGTCCCGGACGCCTACCGCAGCACGCTGGCCGCGCTGGAGACGCTCACCGCCGCGGCGGCCTGGACCACCCGGCCGGTCGTCGGGACCAGCATCCTGGTCGCCGGGCTGCACCGCCCGGTCGCACTGGCCCAGCAGCTGTCCACCATCGACCTGCTGTCCGGCGGCCGGCTGGTGGCCGGCTTCAGCGTCGGCTGGTCCGACGAGGAGCACCAGGTCATGGACGTCGACCCGCGGACCCGCGGCGTCCGCTGTGACGAGCTGGTCGACGCCCTGCTGGCCTGCTGGGGACCGGACCCGGTCACGTTCAGCGGCCGGTTCTTCACCATCCCCGAGGCCGAGATCCGGCCCAAGCCGGTGCAGCAGCCCCGGCCCCGGCTGCTGTCCGGGATGCGCTCGCCGGCCGGGCTGCGGCGCACCGCGGAGAAGTTCGACATCTGGAACCCGGCCTCCGGCCCGCTCGAGCAGCACCTGGAGGTGTTCGGCCAGCTCAGCCAGATGCGCCCGCCCGGAAGAAAACCGCTCGAGCTGTATCGCCGGCTGTTCACCACGCCGCCGGTTCAGGTCGCGAACCTGCGCCCGCTCAGCGTGGACGAACTCTGCGACGAGGTAGCCCAGTCCAAGGCCGCGGGCGTCGACGCGGTGATCATCGACACCAACTTCGACCCGGCCCTGGACACCCCGCAGCGCTGGGCCGAAGTGCCACGGACCCTCGCCCCGCTGGTGGAGGCCGCCCGGTGACAAACGATCGGGACGTCGACGTGCTCGTGCTCGGGTCGGGTGCAGCGGGCCTGACCGCCGCGCTTTCCGCCCGCCAGAACGCTGCCGCCAGCGTCCTGATCGCCGAGGCGGAGGGCCTGGTCGGCGGGTCGTCGCGGCTGTCCGGCGGCCTGACCATGGGCGCGGGCACGCGCTACCAGCGGGCCCTGGGCATCACCGATGACGCGGACGCGCTGTTCTACGACTACATGACGCTCAACCACTGGGACGTCGAGGCTGGACTGGCCCGGCGGCTGGCCGACCTGTCCGGCCCGACCGTGGAGTGGCTCGGTGACCTCGGCGTCGAGTACTACGACCAGCTCGTGTACGGCGGCGTCGAGGTTGCCCTGGGGCAGCGGGTCGACCGGCTCTTGGTCACCGGCGGCGCGGTGGTCGGTGTGGCCGTGGGGGACGACACGATCACGGCCGGCGCGGTCGTGCTGGCCACCGGGGGTTTCGGCAACGACCCGGCCAAGCTGGCCGAGTTCTACCCGTCGGCCGCCGGGACCGGCTGGGCCTGGTACATCGGGGCGGACGGCTCCCGCGGGGACACGCTCGATCTCGCCCGCCAGGTCGGCGCGCAGATCACCGGTCGCGACCGCGGCCTGCGGCTGCTGCACGCGAACTTCGCCCGCATCTATGAGGCGTACCTGCCGGGCTGGATCATCATCGTCAACCGCGAGGGACGGCGGTTCTTCAACGAGACCGCGCCCTACGGCATCACCGACGGGCTGCTGCGGGAACAAGGCGACGCGGCCTACGCGGTGTTCGACTCGGCCGCGCTCGCCGCGGCCACCGCCGCCGGCGTGGCCCGGTACAAGCAGCAGATCCCCGGCTCGTCCAAGCAGCAGGGCCCGCACTGGAACCAGGACGTGATCCAGCAGATGGTCGCGGCCGGCGAGGTGCGTCAGTCGGACACCGTCGCGGCGCTCGCCGCCGCCCTGGGCCTGCCCGCCGAGGAGCTCACCGGCACGGTGGACCGGTACAACGCGCAGGTCGCCGCGGGCGAGGACGCCGATTACCTCAAGGACGCCGACTTCCTCGAGCCGATCGTGACCCCGCCGTTCTACGGCGCGGAACTGCGCCCGGCCACCGTCTGCCATACCGGCTGCGGTCCGCGGATCGACCGAGACGCCCGGGTGCTCGACCGCACCGGGCGGCCCGTCCCGGGCCTGTTCGCCGCGGGCGAGTGCGTCGGCGGGATCATCGGCCCCGCCTACGTCGGCAGCGGGAACTCCTACGCCAGCTGCGTGGTCTTCGGCCGGATCGCCGGGAAATCGGCCGCCACGGCAGCGCGGGCCGGCTTACCGGTACCCGCGGAAGAACTCGGCCAGGTCGGCGACGAACAGCTCCGGCTCCTCCAGCGACGGGAAGTGGCCGCCGGCCGGCATCTGGATCCACCGCGTGATGTTGTACAGCCGCTCCGCCCACGACCGGGGCACCCGGCGCACGTCGCGCGGGTAGATCGCGCATCCGGTCGGCACCTGCACCCGCGACGGCCGGGGAAAGGTCCGCTTCTGCTCGGCCCATTCCGCGTACAGCCGGGCCGCGGACCCGATCGTCCCGGTCAGCCAGTACGTGGTCACGTTGGCCAGCAGCTCGTCCTTGGTGAAGCGGCGCTCGACGTCCCCGTCGCAGTCGCTGAACGACCGGTACATGTCCACCAGCCACGCGGCCAGTCCGGCGGGGGAGTCGTTAACGGCGAAGGCCAGCGTGTGCGGCCGGGTGGTGTTCAGCGGCAGGTGGATGACCGTCCCGGCCGCCTGGTGGGCCGCCCAGTCGCGCAGCCCCTGCCGCTCGCTGTCGCTGAGCCCTGCTTCAGAGTCCCCGTAGGGCGGCTCGCCCGCCGGCATCGTGAGATACAGCGCGCACACACCCCCGCCCGCGCCGGACCGCACCAGATCGGTGCTGATGATCGCGCCCCAGTCCCCGCCGGCCGCGCCGTACCGCTGGTAGCCCAGCCGCTCCATGAGCAGCGCGAACGCGGCCGAGATCCGCCGCACGTTCCAGCCCGGCCCGACCGTGGGCCCGGAGAATCCGTAGCCCGGGATCGACGGGCAGACTACGTGAAACGCGTCGCGAGCCGAGCCGCCGTACCGGACCGGGTCGCGCAGCGGCCCGATGACCTTCTCGAACTCGAACACCGAACCCGGCCAGCCGTGCACCAGCAGCAGCGGCAGCGCTCCCGGCTCCGGCGACCGCGCATGGATGGCGTGGATCCGCTGGCCGTCGACGTCGATCGCCACCTGGCCGAACGCGTTCAGCCGCGCCTCGCACGCCCGCCAGTCAAAGTCCTCGCGCCAGTACCGGCACAGTTCCTCTAGGTAGCTCCGGCTGGTCCCGTAGGTCCACCCGGAGCCGGGGAACTCATCCAGCCACCGGGTCCGGGCCAGCCGGCCCCGCAGGTCGTCAAGCTCGTGCTGCGGAAAACAAAGCTCGAACCGCTCGATCCCGCCAGCCGAAGCCGTCAAACCCGCCGCCGGTAGCCGGTCACCTGGCCGTCGGAGTCGAACCCGAACAGCGCCACCCCGTCCGCGTCGGTGACCAGCCGGTCGGCGCCGTCGGTGCCCAGCGCCACCTTGATCTTCTGCGTGCTCCACTTGGTGATGTCCAGGCTCAGCGAAGCTAGCTCCGCCGGCCCGAACCACCTCCGGACCTGCTCGACAACGGCGTCGGTCAGCAGGTCCGGCCGGGTGATGAACGCGTCGGTCACGCGTAGCGCCGCCTTGGCCCGCTCCGGCAGGTCGCTGCGCTCGTAGCGGTCGACCTTGGCCGTCATGTCCTCGTCCACCCCGGCCGCGCGCGCGCCGGCCAGCCGCAGCGTCTGGCAGATCCGGCAGTGATGGGTCCGCGCGCACCGCAGCCGGACTAGTTCGGTGGCCACCGGGTCCAGCGTGCTGCCCCGCACCACCGCTGCCTGGTAGGCGTTCAGCAAGTCGGACGGTGATGCATCCACCGGAGCGAGCGAGTCGGCCGGAAGCGCCGCAGCCGCGTCATCCAGCAGCCGGGCCGCGACCAGCTGCAGCCGCTGGGTGAACTCGACCACGTAGATCGCTGTCACCAGCTCCCGCGCGCCGCCCGCCCCGAACCGGGCGGTCAGCCCGGCCCGCATCTCCTCGGTCGTCCCGCCGACATCCATGACGAACTGCTCGGTGCAGTCCACCACGTCCTGCTCGGCCGCCGAGGCCGGGGCTCGTACCCGGACCGCGACCGGGTTCCCGATGAGCTGCGCTACCCGCACCCGAGCCAGCTCCAGCAGCACCGGGTCACCCACCTGCCAGACCCGTTCGTTCAGCGCGGTCAGCAGCCCGCAGGCCTCGGCCCGGAGCCGCCACAGCGCCTCCGGCAGCACCCAGGCCAGCTCGGCCTCGGAAACGTTACTCATGGTCCTCCCCGGTCCTCGCGGCCCTGCCGGAACAGCTGCGCCTGGATCGGCATGGCGTCGCCCAGCGGCTCGGTGCGTGTCCACTCGTGTACGCAGGTCCGGTGCACGATGGCCCACCGCCCGTCCCGGCATTCGTACCGGTCGAGGTAGCGACCCCACCAGGTGTCGAGCTGACGGCCCCCGCCGTCGGTACCGCGCAGCAAGTACGTGACGTTGTAGACCTCGCCGGTGGCGTGGCTGTCGTCCACGATGTCGATCGCGTGGTTGAGCACGCAGTGCATGGTCGCCTCGTAGCGGCGGTGGGACCGCACCACGCGCGCGCACAGATCCGCGGCCGATCCCGCGAACACGCCGTGGTCGTCGGTGGCGTCGTCGTGGTAGGCGCTGCGCATCAGTTCCTCATCCAGCCGGTCGACCCCGCGGCAGTAGCGCAGCGCAGCCTGCCGGATAGCCTCGGCGGCACCCGCCGCGCCCTCGGAGCCCACCTGGTGCCTAGCGCTCGGAGGGCATGTCGAGCACCCTGCTGATCCGGTGGTGGCTCGACGGCCGCGGCGCCGCCACCCAGACGCACAGCTCCGGGTCGGCCTCGAACAGCGTGCCTTCCACGTACCGGCCGCTGGGCGTGAACCGGCCCCACCGGGTCCCCATGGTGACGTGGACCGTGCCGTCCCCGTTGTCGCAGTAGTACGCGTTCGGGTTGAGCGGATGCCTGATCGAGCCGGGCCGCGGAGCCGCCCGGCCGTCGCGGTCCGCTACTGGCCGATCCATCTGGTCAGCAGGTCGTGTCGCCACGTGATCATGCCCTCCTGGAATTTCGACGCGGTGACGTACTGGCGCCGCGTGGTCTCCAGGCCGCGCTGCACCGCCTCCATGTTGAACGTGTCCTGCTCCATGACCAGGCCGAGCGTCTGCAGCTCGGGCGCGTTCGTCCACGGCTCGCTGAAGTCGAGTTCGGTGATCTGCGCGGTGGGTGGCTTCTCGCCCCGGTAGGGGGTGAGGAACATGACCTCGAAGATCGATTCGTTGTGCCGGTCGCCGTTGGGCCGGAACCGGTACACGATCCGGTTGTAGCCGCCCCACGGGTGCAGGTTCGGGAACACCGCGTAGTTCCAGTGGTCGACGAGCTCGGCGTCGCAGATGTCATCCGCCTCGTCGCCGAGCACCTGCCGCCAGCGCTCCCGGCCGGCCTGGGCCATCGCGTCGCGGGCAGTGCTGCGCTGAGCGAACGGGATGGGCAGGTCCTCGCCCTCGCGCACGTCGAGCATGCGCTTGAGGATGTCCGCCTCGAGCGCCTCGCCGGGCAGGTCCTCGATCGGGGTCCCGGACGGGCTGATCTGCCGCGAGTAGTTACCGTAGACGTCGACGGCGGCGTTGGCGTCGCCCACGTACGGGGCCGACTGGGGATGCGTGGCGCCCAGGTGCAGCCCCTCGTCGAACGCCTCCTGCGCGATCTTCCAGTTGCACCGGATCTTCTTGGCCACGTGCGCCTGCAGGTAGCGGTGCTCGAAGTCCCAGCGGGCGAAGTGGTCCGGGAGGGTACCCAGGAACGCCTCGAACGGCTCGGCGTCCGGGTCGGGGTTGATGAACACGAACCCGCCCCACAGCCCGACCTTGGCCTCGGGCAGCCGCCAGTCGTCCCGGTTCGCCTCGATCTCCGGGAACTCCGACGGCGCCGGGGTATAGCGCAGGCTGCCGTCCAGCCGCCAGGTGAAGCCGTGGAAGCTGCACCGGAACTCGCTGCACCGGCCGTCGTAGTCCTTCAGCGCCCGGCCGCGGTGCAGGCAGGCGTTGACGAACGCCTTGATGCCGTCGCGCGTCCGGACCACCAGGTAGGAGTCGCCCGCGATGTCGTAGACCATGTAGCTGCCGACGTCCGGGATGTTCTCCTCGCGGCAGGCCATCTGCCAGACCTTGCGCCACAGCCGGGTGCGCTCGAGCTCGTGCCACTCACGGGTGGTGTACCTGGTTACCGGAATCTGCGTGCTGTGCGGCTCGTAGATGAACCGCTCGCGCAGGTACTCAGGAGGCGGATGCGGGTCGTCCAGAACCAGGTCGTACCAGAGTGTGGTCCGCTTGGCGCGCTCCTCCACGCGAGGCGCGGTCGTCATGCGCATGCCTCCATCGCGGGACTTTCTTTAGATAGATTCAATATACAAAGATACCAACTGCCCTGTCGAGCATAAACTTCGCTCTTCAACCACCCCGCGCTCGGGGCCGCCGCTGACCTGATCGTGAGGTGATCCATGGCCGCCAGTCCCGCCGGGCCGCCGGGTCCGGCCGGGCCCCTCGACTACACGGTTAGGTCCCTCGGCTACACGCCCGGGCCGGTCGGCTACACCTTGTGGGCGGGCACCGTCGGCTTCACCTCGCCGCTGACCGAGCGCTTCGCCGCCGCCGCGGCGACCGGCTGCCGGCAGGTCACGCTCAGTCCGCCAGATGTGCTCCGCGCCGGCGCGGACGGCACGACCGCCGCCGAGATCGGCCGTCAGGCCCGCGACTTCGGCCTGGATCTCGTCGTCGATCCGGTCATGAACTGGTATCCCGACCGCGAGCTGTCCCCGTCGCGGTTCGCCGGGGTCAGCACCGACGACGCGCTGCGGATGTGCGAGGCGCTGGGCGTCATCTCACTGTCGGCTATCGCCACCGCCAGCAGCGACGTCCCGGTGCCCGAACTCGCCGCCCACTTCGCCCGGCTCTGCGACCGCGCGGCTGCCTTCGGCGCGCGGGTCCACCTGGAGTTCATCCCGTTCACGATCGTCCGCACCCTGCGGACCGCCTGGGACCTGGTTCGCGCCGCGGACCGCCCCAACGGCGGCCTGGTCTTCGACACCTGGCACTTCTTCCGCGGCGAGCCGCAGTTCGACGTGCTCGACACCATCCCCGGCGACCGGATCTTCCAGGTCCAGCTCGACGACGCCCGCAAAGAGCCCGCCGGCTCGCTCCGCGAGGAAACCCAGCACCGCCTGCTCCCCGGCGACGGAGAACTCGACCTGGTCACCACCATCCGGGCCCTGCACCGGATCGGCGCGCTGCGCTGGGTCGGCCCGGAGGTGATCAGCCCCGACCTGGCTGCCCTCCCGGTCCTGGACGCCGCCACCCTGGCCATGGACCGGACCCGCGCCTTCCTCGCCGCGGCCTTGACGTCAGCGGGCTAGGCTCCTGGCCGCTGCGTGCCGGCCCGCGAGACAGCCGAAGACCAGCCCCGGCCCGAGCGTGCCGCCGTGCCCGCCGTAGGTCATGCCCATGATCGACCCCATCGCGTTGCCCACCACGTCGTACTGGCCCGCCGGTCCGCCCACCGCGAACCCTCTACCGCGCCAGGTAGCCGCCGTCCACGGCGAGCACATGGCCCATCGTGTACGTCGATGCGTCCGAGCACAGCCACAGCACCGCGTTGGCGATCTCGGTCGTCTGCCCGAACCGCCCGATCAGGCTCAGCCGGGCCAGCACGTCCGCCTCCGCAGAGCCGCGCGCAGCCATCGCCCCGCGCAGCATCGGCGTGTCGATCGCGCCCGGGGCCACCGCGTTGATCCGGATGCCCGAGCCCGCGTACTCGATCGCGGCCGTCTTGGTCATCCCGACCACCCCGTGCTTGGTCGCCGTGTACACCGACTGCTTGGGCAGCGGGCGGAAGGAGTTCGTCGAGGCGATGTTCACGATCGCCCCGCCGCCCCGCTCGAGCATGGCCCGGATCTCGTACTTCAGGCACAGGAAGATCGACTTGAGGTTGACCGCCACGAGCCGGTCGAAGGTGGCCTCGTCGCAGTCGGCCAGCAGCGTGGTCTCGGTCTCGATCGCGGCCGCGTTGCACGCGCAGTCCAGGCCGCCGAAGTTGGTCACGGCGGCCTCTACCGCCGCCGAGACGTCGGCAGCAACAGACACGTCGGTCCGCACGAAGATCGCCGAGCCCCCGTCGCCCTTAATAAAAGAGACGGTCTCCTCGCCCCCCTCAGCCGCGATGTCGGCCGCCACCACCCGCGCCCCCGCCGCCGCGAACGCTCGTGCCGTAGCCCGCCCCATCCCGCCGGCCGCCCCGGTGACCAGCGCCACCTTGCCCTCGAAGGCCCCGCTCACGAGCCGTCCCCCACCGTGAGCTCGTCCACCGACGCCGCGTGCCGCCCCGCCAGGTAGCCGAACACCATGGCCGGCCCGAGCGTCCCCCCGGCCCCGCCGTAGGTCATGCCCATGGCCGAGGCCATCGCGTTCCCGGCCGCGTACAGCCCCGGGATCGGCTCGCCGTCGACGTCCAGGACCTGCCCGTTCCCGTCGGTGCGCGGCCCGCCCTTGGTCCCCAGCACGCCCGAGTACACCTGCACCGCGTAGAACGGCGGCGTATCCAGCGGCCCCAAGGTCGCCTCCGGCCCCGGACCGAACGCCGGGTCGCCCCACCACCGGTCATGCACGCTGTTCCCGCGCCCGAAATCGTCGTCCCGCCCGAGCGCGGACGAAGCGTTCCACCGCGCCACCGTCTCCTCCAGCGCCGGAGCCGGGACCCCTATAACAGCGGCCAGTGCCTCCACCGACGGCGCCGAGGTCAGCCAGGATGGCGTATCACCGTCCCCGCGGTAGCCCGCCAGCCCGTACCGGGTCAGGTAGTGCCGGTCGAAGATCATCCACGCGGGATGGTTGATGTAGGAGTAGCTGCTCACGTCGATGACGTGGAACGCGGCGCCCAGCGCGTTGTAGTTCGCCGCCTCGTTGGTAAACCGCCGTCCCAAAGAGTTGACCATGATGCAGTGCGGGCGGGTGCGCTCGCCGTTGACCTGCCAGGCCGCCATCTGGTCACCCACCGGCACGTCGATGATGGCCACCCACCACCCCTCGCGCATGTTGCCCAGGGCCGCGCCCACCCGCATGGCCATCTTCAGCCCGTCGCCGGTGTTGGTGGGGACGGACGCGGCACGCACCAGCGGGCCGCGGATGAACGCCCGGACCAGCTCCGGATCCCACTCGAACCCGCCGGTCGCGATCACCACCCCCCGCGCCGCCCCGACGTCCACCGGACCGGCAGAGGTCGAGAACCGGACCCCGGTGATCCGCCGCCCCTCCCGCAGCAGCTCGACCGCGCGCATGCCGGTGCGCGGCTCGATCCCGCGGTCCAGGCAACCGCGCAGCAGCGGCCCGATCAGGCCCTGCCCGGCCCCGCGTTCGTCCCGGATCTTGCGTCGTTCCAGTTCGTAGGGGTCGACACCCTGCGGGGCGCCGCGGCCCAGGCTGGTCTCGCTCATCATGATGTTCCCGGATAGCTGCGGTCCCACCGTGACCCGCTCACGCCAGGAACCGAGTGTGTCGAACGGGAACAGCGGGCACTCCATCGACCGGCCGCCGCCCGGCTTGGCCCCGGGGTGCTCGGGATGGTAGTCCGGGAAGTCCTTGATGATCTGGAACCGGACCGGGGTGTTCTGCTCCAGCCAGGTCACCATCTCGGGCCCGGCGTCGATTAGCGCTCCGGCCAGGTCCATGTCGATGAGCCCGTTGGACAGCGACTGCAGGTAGGTCATGACCTCCTCCCGGCTGTCCGAGGTACCCAGCGAAGCCATGTGCGGGTTCATCGGGATCCACACCATGCCGCCGGACCAGGCGCTGGTCCCGCCGACCGTGTCGGCCTTCTCGAACAGCCCCACGCTGGCGCCCGCGGCGGAGGCCCGGATCGCGGCGGTCAGCGCCGCGGCGCCGGTGCCCAAGACGATGACATCGTAGGTCTCCACCGGGACTCCCTCGCGATAGACCGCCGGAGTTTTTATTGAATCACTACATAAAGAACCTAGCCATGCCGGGCCGCCGTCTTTAGCATCGATGTCACCCCCTAGAGGCCCTTCACGCGACGTTGCAGGAGGTACCGTGACCGACCAGCCGCAGCTGCAGAAGTTCCTGGACCACGTGGCCGGCCACCGCGGTGGCACGGTTACCGGGTACCGGCCGATCAGCGGCGGCTACAGCCGGCTGTCCGCGCTGGCCACGGTGCGCTGGGCGGACGGCTCCGAGGAGACCTTCGTGCTGCGGTCGGACCCGCCGGCGGATACCGGGGTCTTCGACAGCGACCGGGACACCGAGTGGCGGTTGCTGGAGGCGATCTCAGAAAAGCTGCCCATCCACACGCCCCGGCCCCGGTGGTACGACGCGACCGGCCAGCACCTCGGGTCCAAGTGCTTCATCGTCGACTTCTTCCACGGCCGCCCGCTGTCCGATATCGCCCAGGACCCGGCCGAACTCCCTCGCGCCGCGCAGATCTACGTCGACACGGTGGCCGAGGTACACGGGACCCCGCTCGACGTGCTGCCGCCCGCGATGGAACGCCCCGCGGACTGGGACAGCTACATCGACGGCCTGGTCGAGCACCTCAGCCGTCTGGACCGCGACATCGCGGACAGCAACCCCGCGCTGCACTTCGTGGCGGCCCAGCTGGCCGCGCACCGGCCGCCCCCAGTGCCGCTCACCTTCGTGCACGGCGACGCGCAGCCCGCCAACATCCTGGTCCCCGAGCACGGACCGGTGCTGATGATCGACTGGGAGTTCGCGCGGATCGGCGACCCCCGCGAGGACCTTGGCTACTACAGCCACCTGCCCGTCCCGCCGAACCTGTACGAGGCCGATCCGGCCGGCTTCCTGGCCCGTTACCGGGAGCGCACCGGCCTGACCGAGGAGCAGGTCAACGACGATACCGTCTCGTACTTCTACGTCCTGGGCATGGCGCGGCTGCTGGGCCAGATGTTCGACGCCACCGACGCGCTGGCCCGCGGCCAGTCGCGGGGTGTCATGGCGCTGTACATGATGAACGGCATCTCGGCCACGACGACCGCGTTCGTCGAGGTCGCCCGGCAACTGGCCCACTGAAGGAGCGGGAAATGCTATCCAGGCCCACGACCGAGCAGATCCTGCTGGACTGCTGCCGCGAGCTCATGACCACCGTGCTCCCGTCGCTGACCGACGCGACCGCCCAGGTCTCGGTGATCATGGTGGAGACGGTGCTGCGCAACACCGCCGTCCGCGCCGCGCACGAGGTGGCCTGGATGCGCGACGAGACCGCCGACATCGAGTCCTACGCGCACGCGGTCGCCGCCCAGGCCCCCGGAAGCACGCTCGAGACCGCGCTCGCCGCGCTGGCCGCCGCCCCCCGCGACAGCCTGCACCTGGATGACGTGGTCGAGACCTACTGCCGGGCCGGCAACGCCCTGTCCGCCGCGCTCGAAACCGCCGTGGCCAGCGGCCTCACCGAGCTGATCCGTCGCGGCGAGGAAATCCTGGATGTCCGCTCCGGCCACGAAACCGACGTCATGGCCGGCTGGAGCCCCACCGGCCGCTAAACATTTTTAGCCGAACGGGCCGTGGTTCGTGCCCCCGGCCCGCAGTCGTGATCTCCCGCCCGGGGGCCGCCCATAGCACTATTCCCTGGGCAGGCCCGTCCTTGCTTCCCCAGGATCGCCCTGGGGAAGCAAGGTAGCGGGATCCTCAGCCGGTCACCGGGAACGTGGTGCCGACCGGTGAAGGAACAGGCGCCGGCTTGGGCTTCGGCTTGGGCTTGGGCTTGGGCTTGGGCTTCGGAGTCGGAGCCGTAGTCGGGCCGCCGCCCCCGCCCCCGCCCCCGCCGGGCGGCGTTGTGGTGCCGCCGCCCCCGCCGGGCGGTGTTGTGGTGCCGCCGCCCCCGCCGGGCGGTGTTGTGGTGCCGCCGCCCCCGCCGGGCGGTGTTGTGGTGCCGCCGCCCCCGCCGGGCGGTGTTGTGGTGCCGCCGCCCCCGCCGGGCGGTGTTGTGGTGCCGCCGCCCCCGCCGGGCGGTGTTGTGGTGCCGCCGCCCCCGCCGGGCGGCGTTGTAGTGCCGCCGCCCCCCCCGCCGCCGGTGGCGCAGTGGGGCGCGGTGATCCTGTCGTCAATCAGGGTGACGGACGCGGTACTGGCCAGCAACCGGCCCATGATGTTGTCGTTGGACCCCACCCCGATCATGGCCGAGGCCAGGACGGTGCCCACGAAGGTAGTACCTGAATTGAGGGTCGCGGAGCTGCCTACCTGCCAGAAGACGTGGCAGGCCTGAGCGCCGCCAGCGAGCTTGATCGTGGTGCCGGTGTCCGTGATGAGGGTAGAGCCGGCCTGGAAGATGAAGACCGCGCTCGCGTCTCCGGTCAAGGTCAGCGAACCGCCGACTTCCATCCCGTACTTGGCGTTGTATACACCAGGTCCGAGGACCTGACCGGCGCCGAGGGGCGCGGTAACGGAAGATGTTATGGGTCGCCCAGCGGCATCGTTGTAGGCGGTGGTCAGGGCGCTTTGGGCGCTCGCCGCCGAGGCGTCACCCGCGTGTATGGTGCCATGAATAACCGTGCCGTTAGGTGCCCCGGTGAACCCGGTCACGGCGGTGCCCGGGCTCACGCCGAGGTCCCCGCTGACGACACTCGGGCCGGTATTGGTAACGGTAGACCCGGCCAGGACCGCGTAAGGGCTGGCCGTCCCGAGCCCTACCGTGGCGGTCGCGGCACTTGCGGACTGACTGAAGACAAACATGGTCACGGCTACGGCGATGGCTATGGCCCCGGCGATTACCGGCCCGGCGGCCAGCCAGAAGTAGTCGGCGCGCCTGGGTGAGGCGCGACTGCTGCCGATTTTCCTCATGCGCATATCCCTTCGTAATGGTTTTTCCGGGAGAATAGGGATCATAAAGGCCGTGCCGCCCTGGCGGCCAGATGGCTGGCGGGAGATAGATTCCAGATGCCCCCCATTGATTTACCGGTAGTTGTCCCGGGGTCTAGGGGCCTGGCAGATCAACTATGACGCTACACGCAATTCGCGCTAAAGGATCCTTCGCCGTCTGCTAAATTATTTCTCGCATATTAAGACATTTTATAACGGCACTAATCAGGAAATTACCGGGAAAACGCCTCCTTCCGGCCGGCGTTCCGTCGTGTTAGGGTTCAGGCATAATCACGGGCTCAGTGTCGTTATGCCTAGGCCGGCCGCGCATTTTACCTGACACGTCACGGCCAGCACACTCGGTAAAAAAGAGCTGCCGAATACGGTGCTCCGGGTCTTTGATTCTTCCTATCCCGGAGGTCTTTCATGCATAATTACTTCCGATTTGACCGGCTCCGCCGCCGCGCCGCGGCCCGGGCCACGGCGGCCGTGCCGGTCATCGCGCTTGCCGTCGCTGTCCTGGCTTCGGGCTGCGGGACGGTCGGGCCGCCGCAGACCACCGGACCGCCGGGTGCTACCGTCCAGCCGCCCGCTACCGGGGCGCCCCCGGCCACCGGGGCGCTGCACGCCATCGGGGCAGCGGACGCCACCGTCCGGCCGCCCGCTACCGGGCCGATGCATGCCACCAGCGCGCCGCAGGCCGCCGGACCGGCCGGTGCCACTGTCCAGCAGCCGGGTACCGGGCCGACGTATGTCACCGGGGCGCCGCGCGCCGCTGCCGGGCTGCATGCCACTGCCGGGCCGCAGTCCTCTGCGCAGCCCAAGTTGGTGCAGGCCGTGCACTCCTCCGCCGCCCGGACCGGGCGATTGCCGGCGGCCACCACGTACGGGACGACGAGTGCGGCGCCGCAGGATCCAGCTCCGTTCAAGCCAGAGACTGGAACCGTGCTCCATCCCACGACGAGCCGGGTGATCTACTCCCGCCCAGGCGGCCCGGCCGTGGCGGTACTCCCGGTCACCGAACTCGGGAGCCCGACCTGGGTCCCGGTCATCCAGGCCCAGCCCAGCTGGGACCGGATCCTGCTGCCCACGCGGCCGAACCGGTCCACCGGCTGGATCTACCTCGGCGGCGGCGGACTGCAGACTGCCTACACCCCCTACCAGGTCGACATCAACCTCTCCGACTACCGGCTGACCATCCTTGACGCCGGCCGCAGCCTGGGCACGTGGACGGTGGCCGAGGGCGCCCCCGGTACGCGCACGCCGACCGGGCGAACCTTCGTGCTCGCCTCGCTGGTACCACTGCAGCCGACCTACAGCCCGCTGATCCTCCCTCTCGGCACGCACTCCAACACCCTGAACACCTTCGGCGGCGGCCCCGGCACGGTCGGACTGCACGGCTGGCCCGACCCGGCCGTGTTCGGCCACGCGGTCAGCCACGGCTGCGTCCGGGTCCCGTCCGCTGCACTACGGGCACTGTCCCGCGTTCCCCTGGGTAGCGCCGTCATGATCATCAGCTAGTCAGCACCGGATTTACCTGTGGGCGCGTCCATGTCGGGCAGGGTCAGCCAGTGTGCCCAGGACAGGTCGCGGCCAGCCGAATGGACCGTGGTGCGTGCTCCCGCCATTCGACTTCGCATAAACGGCTTGAGCCGGCTGGCCTCCGGAGCTCTTCCTGCACTATTTGCCGGATCTCGCCGAGCCGGGCCCGGCGCCGGGTTACGACCACTAGCACGAAGGCCAGCACAGCGAGCAAAGCGCAGACGATGGCAGCGTGGACCGCGATTTGCGCGGCACGCCATTCGGCCGGCAGCCCGGAGACCGAGTTAAGGATATTAACCGCCGGATCGGTGAGGTGACCGAAAATCCCGCCCAGAGCGCTTAGGTGCAGACCTCCACGCTGCCCCGATGGCAACCAGCGCAGATCGCTGAAGTGCAAGAGCGAGCAGATGGCCACCGCCGCTGACGACAATGCCAGCGCGAACGCGCCGTTGCGGATGACCAGCGACGGCGCCGGCCTCGGCAGGTGCTTCCTGGCCGCCCGAACGAGCGGACCCGCGGCACCCGCCACCGTGGCGAGCGCTATCAGCCAGCCCCGGTATTGCGCCACGAGCCAGGTCAAGTCGTTGAGGTCGCCCACTACCCATTTCACCTGCTGGAAACTCACTGATTCTCCTCGTCCCCGAGGCCGCGGTTCACCGCCTTCTCGCCACTGGCGAGCGTCCCAAACCGGTTTCCTGCCATCAAGGTCGGCCCGCTGAATGAGATGAAACCGGGCTCTGGGATATGCAGATAAGCGGAGTGACTGAGGAATGCGGTGTCGTCAGCGGCTGCTTCTGGCAGGCCACACGGGTTCGCGCCGCAGGCCGGGTTACTGGTGGTGCTGGCGTGGCAAGAGGGAACAGCGCGCTTCGTGGTGCGCTGCTCCCGCGCAGCCGAGGGTGGTGGAACCCGGGTTTCACCTGGGTTCCACCACCTTTGGGTGTGGTGGATTACCGGTTCCACTCCGCTCGCGCCCTCCGCTCGGGCCAGCCGCGGTCGGCTACTCTGCTCGGGGATGCACCCGCACCGGTAGCGAAGGAATCCCGCGCAGGAAGAACGACGGCAGATACCGAACGGCCCCCGGCTCCACCACCTCGAGCCGGTCCACGCGCTGGGCCAGCTCGCGCAGCACCGCCGCCGCCTCCATCCGGGCCAGCACGTTGCCCAGGCACGCGTGGATGCCCTGGCCGAAGCTCAGATGGTGCCGGACGTTACGCCGGTCCGGGTTGAACTCATCCGGCGCCTCGAACACGGTCTCGTCCCGGTTCGCCGAGATGAACGAGAGGAACACCACCGCCCCCTCGGGCAGCGCCACCCCGCCCAGGGTCACCGGCCGGGTGACCCGGCGGAACATCCCTTGCGCCGGGCTGGCCAGCCGCAGCCCCTCCTCGACCATGACCGTGGCCCGGCCCGGGTCGGCATGCAGCCGACGCCACTGCTCGGGCTGGTCGGACAGCCGCAGCACCATGTCGGTGAGCAGTTTCGTGGTCGTCTCGTTGCCCGCCACCATCAGCTCCCGGACGAACCAGACCAGCTCGCCGTTGGTCAGCGCGCCCTCCTCGGGGTCGGGCTGGACCAGCACGCTGAGGATGTCGTCGCGCGGTGCCGCTCGCCGCTGGTCGAGCTCGGCCGAGATCCGCTGCTGGTACTCGATCATGTCGCGTTCGTTCTGCAGCCAGCGCTCCGGCGCCATCGGCTGCGCGCCGAGCGAGGCGGTCGCGGCGTCCGACCAGCGCCCGATGTCCTCGTGCCAGGAATCGGGCAGGCCCAGGATGCGGGAGATCGCGTAGACCGGCACCGGCCAGGCCAGCGCCCGGACGATGTCGACCGTGCCCGGCGCTGGCAGCGCGGTCACCAGCTCGCGGCTCGCGTCCGCGATGATCGGCTCCATCCAGGCCAGCGCGCGGGGGATGAACGCGCGCTGGACCAGCTTGCGGTACCGGGTGTGCCGGGGCGGATCGCTCAGCCCCAGCGCCGACTGGTACGCGAACCCCTGGGCCCGGATGCGCGCGATCTCCGGAGCGAGAGCCGGCGGCGGCTCGGTGCGCCGCGCCGAGCTCACCGAGTTCGCGTACGTCACCGGGTCGTGCAGCACCTCGCGGACCAGCGCATGGGTGGTGACCAGGTAAAAGCCGTGGTCCGGCACCTGGTAGACCGGCGCTGTGGCGCGCAGCGCCGCATACGCCGGGAAGGGGTCCTGCTGGAACTCATCGGAGTACGGGTCCACCTGCAGCGGGCGCACCACCTCAGCCCTCCAGCACCGTGACCTTTCCGGACGATCCGTCCACCTCGAGCAGCGTCCCGTCCGGGATGCGTTTGGTCGCTTCGCCCACGCCCGCCGCGCACGGGATGCCGAGCTCGCGGCTGACGATCATGGCGTGGCTGCCCATGGCCCCCACGTCGACCACCACGCCGGCCGCCACCATGAACAGCGGGGTCCACGACGGGTCGGTCTGCGGCGCGATCAAGATCTCACCCGGCTCGAACGCGGCGATCTGGGCCGTGTCGGTGACCACGCGGGCCCGGCCGCGGGCCACGCCCGCCGAGGCCGGCGCGCCGGTCAGCACGTCGCCGGGCTTGACCGTGGTGACCTGGTGTCCGCCCTTGCGCGGCACGTCGGCCATCGGGGTCATCGGCTCCCCGGCCACGACGAAGGTCGGCGGCTCGATCTCGAACAGCTGCCGCCACTGCCGCTCGCGCTCGCGCAGCGTGTCCGCGATGTCGGCGGCGTGCGTGGCCAGCAGGTCGAGCTCGGGCTCCAGGGCCATGAAGACCTGCTGGGGATGGTCAAGCTCGCCGCGCGCGGTCAGCCGCCGGCCGAGCTCGAACAGCGGCGCTCGCACCTCGTGGATGACCTTCACCGCGCTGGTCTTGCCGCGCTCCCGCCAGGCGCCGAACCGGCGGGCCGACGCGATGGCCATGTGCAGCGTCTGCACCGCCTCTTCGTTCGGCCCGAGGATCTTCAGGGCCTCCTGCAGCGCCGCCGCCGCGTCGTCGGCGCGCTGCTCCCGGCGCAGGCCGGGGGAGGCGTCGTCGTGCAGGTGGCGGAGCCGGCCGATCAGGGCCAGCGGCAGCTCGGGCTTGGTCTCCCAGGTGTGCACGCCGATGTCCCACTCACTGGGCCCGCGGTAGCCGAACTCCCGCACGAAGATGTCGAACCGGGTCGCGAACTCCGGGTGGTCGGCCCGCAGCCGGTCCAGCAGGCCTTCTTCGCCCTTGTCGAACGCGGCCATCAGCCGGGCGTCGGCGCGCACCGCCCGGGACAGGTCCCACAGCGCGAAGGACGGCAGGGCCGAGTCGACGTCGCCCGCGTGGCCGATCAGCCGGACGGTCAGGGTCGGATCCGCGGCGCCGACCAGCGAGGTGATGATCCCGGGGCCCATCGCCGCCTGGTTGCTCGCGATCACGTACCCGCGGCCCCACATGATCCGCTGCAGCGGGGCGGCCCGGCGGGCCAGCGTGATCAGCACCTCGTCCGAAACCGTGTGCAGGTCCGGCCGCTCGGCCCGCACCCGCTCGGCGAGCTCCCGCTCCTCCTCCAGCTCGGGGAACGAGGTGGTGGTCAGCGTCCAGCCCACCCGCTCGGCCACGTTCGCGGCCAGTTCCTCGTTCATGTCGGTCGGGCTCGGCACGTGCCGCGGCGGGTTGGGATGCGCGAAGAACGCCGCGTCGATGGCGTCCGCGCCGATCCCGGCCCGGATCCCGGTGATCCGCACGTACGTCTGGTCGACGTACAGGTACCCGTAGAAGAAGCCCGCCACCGGCGGATACGGATCAGGCGACATCTCCTGCGGGGTGAAGTAGCGCAGCCGCACGTTCCCGACCGCCCAGGCGGGCAGCACCTCGGGAATCCACACCAGGCTCGCGCCGAGGGGGGTGATCGGATCCGGCATCACGTCGTTGGCGTTGAGCCGGGTGTAGACGGGGTACCTCGTGCTCGGAACGGTGTCGATGATCCAGTTGGGGTCGGTCACGGTACCTCCGCGCGGCGCTGGTTTCCGGTAGGCCTGGTCAGGTTGCGCCCTATCGCGCAATACTGCGGTTACTTTAGCGATTCCCTAGTTTCAAAGGAACAGTCATGCCCAAGGAGTTCAGCACGGGGGAGTTCATCATCGCTGGCTGGATGGATTACGGGGCGCACCGTGATCAGGTGCTGGCCCACTTCGGTGTGTGCGCCGTGGCCAGCCGCGAGGAGCCCGGCTGCCTGGACTACACGGTCACCGCCGACCCGGAGCATCCGGGCCGGGTGGTGGTCTTCGAACGCTGGGTCGGCCAGGATGACCTGGTCGAACACTTCAAGCAGCCGCACATCGCCGCGTTCCGCGACGCGATCAAGCCCTACCCGCGGTCCGGCCGCAGCATGCACCGGTACTTCGTGTCTCACGGCGAGGAGTTCCAGTCCTCGTCGGTCGCCGCTAGCTGAGCGTTTCTTGACTCCAAGACCAGTTTCCTCCGACGATACGAACAGCCCGACCGAAGGAGCATCCGTGACCGCTGCGATCCGCGCCCGGGCCCAGGCCGAGCCGGACGGCCTGGCGCTGGCCGACGACTCAGGGACACGGACCTGGGCCCAGGTGGCCAGCGATCTGGAGCGCGCCGCCGGCGCGCTGCTGGCCGTCGCGCCGGAGCCGAAACAGCGGGTCTCGGTGATCGGCGAGAACGTCATCCCGACCCTGGAGGCGCATGCCGCCGCGCTCACCGTCGGCGTCGGCACCGTGGCCACCTCCCGTCAGCTGCGGGCCGGCGAACTTGCCGACCAGTACACCGACGCCGGTGTGGTCTGCGCCATCGCCGGCCCGGCCAGCCTGCCCGCCGTCCAGGAGGCCGCCGCGCTGGCCGGCCTGCACACCATCGTTACCCACGGCACACCAGAGACCACTGGCGTACCCGAGAGCGTCGTGGGATGGAGCGACTGGCTGGCCGCCGCGCCGCCGGTGCCGCCCGACGCCGGGCAGCGCCCGCCCCGCCCGCTGCTCGTCTACACCTCGGGGACCACCGGCCGGGCCCGCGGCGCCGAGGTGCGCTGGACCGTGACGCTGCCCCAGACCGCGGCCGAGTACGTCGCGGCCATCACCGCCGAATCGGCCTTCCCGCCCGGCCCGCACCTGGTGGTCGGGCCCATGCAGCACAACGCCCCGCTCACCTCGGTGCGGCACCTGCTGGCCGGCCAGCCGGTCATCATCTTGGGCCGGTTCGACGCCGAGACCATCCTGCGCCTGATCCAGCAGTACCGCGTGAGCTCCTCGGTCATGGTCCCCACTCACTTCCAGCGGCTGCTCGCGCTGCCCGCGCAGGTCCGCGACCGCTACGACGTGTCCAGCCTGCGGCTGGTCAGCCAGACCGGCTCGGCCTGCCCGCCCGACACCAAGCTGGCCATGATCAACTGGTTCGGGCCCATCCTGACCGAGTCCTACGGCGGCAGCGAGAGCGGGACGCTGTGCCGGATCGACTCGACCGAATGGCTCGCGCACCGCGGGTCGGTGGGCCGCCCCCGCGCACCGTACGAGGTCGTCGTCCTCGACGAGCAGCACCAGGAACAGCCATCGGGCCAGGTCGGCGTGCTCGGCTTCCGGGCCCCGGAGGGCCGCGGGCCGAGCTATCACGCCGACCCGGAGAAGACCAAGAAGGCCTACATCGCCCCCGGCGTGTTCACCCTCGGCGACGTCGGCTACGTGGACGAGGACGGCTACGTCTACATCACCGACCGGATCGCGGACATGGTGGTCTCCGGCGGGGTGAACCTCTACCCGGCCGAGAGCGAGAAGGTGCTCGTCACCCATCCGGCCGTAGCCGAGGTCGCGGTGATCGGCGTGCCCCATCGCGACCTGGGGGAAAGCCTGCTCGCCCTGGTCGTGCCCGCCGGCGACCCGCCCGAGCCAGCCGAGCTGGAAGCCTGGTGCCGGGACCGCGTGGCGCCCTACAAGGTGCCCCGCGCGTATGAGTTCCGGACCGAGCTGATCTACAACGCGATGGGCAAGCCGGACAAGAAGGCGATGCGCGCTCCGTACTGGAGCAGCGACCGGACCATCGCCGGCTAACCGGGACGACACAACGAAACATACGGAGACGACATGACGGGTACCGAAGCGATCGCGACGATCTTCGTACCCTACGGCCAGGGCCGCGGCCGAGGCCTGGACGTCACCGAGCTGGGCGCCCACGGGGTGGAGCTGGACCGGCTGGTCGCGCTGGGTCTGCCGGTCGTGCCCGGGCTGACCGTGCCGGTCTCGCACGCGGCGTCGCTGGGCCAGTCGGAGGTGGCGCAGGCCGCGGTCGACCTGCTCCAGCAGGTGGCGGGCCGGCGGTTCGGCGACCCGGAGCACCCGGTCCTGATCCGGCTGCTGGCCAGCACCCCGGTCGGCGGCGGGGTCCCCGCCGACCTGCCGGGCCTGGGCATTACCGCCGCGTCGGCGCCGGCGCTGGATGAGCTCGTCGGCACCTCACAGGCCGTCTACGACGTGTTCGCCGCGGCCATCCGCTACGTCGGCGAGCACGGCGCGGGCATCCCCGGCGACGACTTCGCCGACGCCGAGTACGACGTGCCCAGCCACGCCGGACGGGCCGCCAAGTTCCTGGCCCTCAGCGCCGCCGCGGGCTGCCCGTACCCGGACGATCCGGCCGGCCAGCTGGCCCAGGCGGCGCAGGCCACGCTGCGCCGCTGGGCCTCCCCGCGGGCCCGCCGCCAGCGCCGCGGCCAGGGCCTGCCCGATGACCTGCGGCTCGCCCTGCACGTCCAGGCCATCCGGATCGGGCCGCCGGAGCGGTGCGGGCACGGGGTGGCCGAGAGCCGTGACCCGGCCACCGGCGCGTTCGCGCCCACCGGCACGTTCCGCCGCAGCATCCGCCGCGGCACGGCGGATACCCGGCCCGGCGAGCCGCTGGACGACCTGCCAGGCGGCCGGGACCTGCTGGCCTCCGCGCTGCGCACCTTGGAGCTGCACCTGCACGCCGCGGCCCAGGTCGAGTTCGAGGTCCGCGACGCCGAACTCGCCCTGCTCGCCGCGCGCAAGGTCGAGCGGCCGGCCCCGCGCACCGCGATCCGCCTGGCCGTCGATCTCGCCAAGGCCGGCATCATCGACGACGTGACCGCGGTCGCCTCCATCACCCCGCTCGACATCGAGACGCTCCTGCATCCCCAGCTCCAGCTGACCGGCGACGAGGCCGAGTTCGCCCGCGGCCTGCCCGCCGCGGCCGGCGCCGCGGTCGGGCGCATCGCGCTGACCAGCGAGCAGGCCGTCGACTGGAGCGAGAAGGGCGATCCGGTCATCCTGGTGGCCGAGGAGACCTCCCCGGGTGACCTGCCCGGGATGCTCGCCGCCAAGGCGATCGTCACCGTGCGCGGCGGGCTGGCCGCGCACGCGGCGGTGGTGGCCCGGGGCCTGGGCCGCCCCGCGGTCTGCGGTGCCACCGGAATGCGGATCGACCGGGGCGCCGGGGCCGTGACCAGCGCCGGCCAGTCGCTGGCCGAAGGCGACCTGATCTCGGTCGACGGCAGCAGCGGGACCATCTACGCGGGCGCCGTACACGTCGTCCCGCCGCGGCCCGGCGGCGACCTCGAGGCGCTGCTCCGCCGGGCCAACCGGGTCCGGCGGCTCGGGGTCCGGACCAACGCGGACAACGGCCGGGACGCGGCGCTGGCCATCCAGTACGGCGCCGAAGGCGTGGGCCTGTGCCGGACCGAGCACCAGTTCCTCGGCGAGCGGCTGCCGCTGGTGCGCCGGTACCTGCTCGCGACCGATCCCGCCGAGGAGGCCGCGGCCCTGGTCGAGCTGGCCGCGGCCCAGAAGGAGGACTTCCTCGACCTGCTCGCGGTGACCGGGAACCGGCCGGTGACCGTGCGGCTGCTGGACGCGCCGCTGCACGAGTTCCTGGGCGAGTCGGCCCACGAGGTGAACCCGATGCTGGGGCTGCGCGGCGTCCGGCTGGCCCTGCTGCGCACCGAGCTCTACCCGGCGCAGGCCCGGGCGCTGTTCAGCGCGTGGGTCGACATCGCCGCCACCGGGGTCGAGCCCCAGCTCGAGGTGATGGTGCCGTTGGTGGCCCTGGCCGGGGAGCTGGCCTCGGCGGTGCAGAGCATCCACCGCGCGGCCGCCGAGGTCCAGGCGAGCACCGGGGTGACCGTGCCGTACACCGTGGGCACGATGGTGGAGACGCCGCGCGCCGCGCTGATCGCCGGCCAGCTGGCCGAGATCGCGCAGTTCCTGTCGTTCGGGACCAACGACCTGACCCAGCTCACCTACGGGTTCTCTCGCGACGACGTGGAGGCGCAGCTGCTCACCGCGTACGTGGAGCAGAAGCTGCTGCCGGTCAGCCCATTCGCCAGCCTGGACCCGGACGGCGTCGGTGAGTTGCTCAAGACCGCTGTCGACAAGGCCCGCCGCGTGAACCCGGCCATCAAGCTCGGCATCTGCGGGGAGCACGGCGGCGACCCCGCCTCGATCGAACTGTGCGAGCGGCTCGGCCTGGACTACGTCTCCTGCTCGCCCTCGCGCGTGCCCGGCGCCCGGCTGGCCGCCGCCCACGCCGCCGTCGCGGTCAGCCAGGCTAGGACGTAAGGACGTCAGCTCTCCGCGAGCGACATCATCAGCGAGATGCACATCTCCTCGACCGCGGCCACCAGGGGACCGCGGGCCACCCGGCTGATCGGCCCCTCCAGGACCGTCGCCTGGGTGGTGAGGATGACGTCCAGCATGACCCGGATCGCCATGGTGTGCGCCGCGTGCTGCTCGCGGGCCTTGCGCGTGCTGCGCGAGGACCGGACGGCCGGCATGTAGTCGTAGGCGCGCTGCAGGTGCCGCTCCTCCCACTCCTGGCGCAGCTCCAGAGCATGCGGCGTGGGGCCTTCGGAGTAGCGCGCCACCAGCCGCGCCTCGTCCGGGTGCGTGCTCCAGAACTCCCAGCCCGCGGCCAGCACCTTGCGCAGGCCGTCCATATTGGGGGCATCGAAATCCGGGCGGGCCAGGAAAATCCGCTCGCTGAATCCGGCCATGGCGGCCCGCAGCGCCTGGGTGAAAAGCTCCTCTTTGCCGCCGAAATGATAGTAGATCGCCGTAGGCGCGACCCCCGCGGCCCGGGCAATATCCTCGATCCGGGCTTCTACGTACCCGTCACGGGAGAACGTCTTGGTCGCGGCTTCGATGATCTCCTTGCGCCGGGACGGCCGGTGCGCAGGTCGCTTCTCTTCTCCGGGAGTCACGTTTGTCCTCGTGGGCGGTCCGTTAGTATACATATTATGACGGTCGACGCCACCGCGCGGAAACCGGCGAACCGGCCGTCTCGCAGGCACCACCTGATCGACGCGGCCGTGGAGCTGTTCTCGCTCGAGCCATGGGAATTCATTACCGTAGCCGACATCGTGGAGCGCGCGGGAATGACGCCCGCGACGTTCTACTATCACTTCTCCTCGCGGGAGCAGTTGCTTGAGGAGATCGTTCAGGATTTCGCGCAGAAATGGATTGACATGGTCGAGCGGCTGCTGACCGCCGCCGACACCCCGCACGCGCTGAACGACGTGGCCGGCCAGCTACTGGACGAGATCGACAGCTCCGGGCCGGTGGCCAAGATCTTCTTCCTGAGCACCGAAAAGGAGCCGCTGCTCGCCGAGCGGATCCGGACCGACGCGCGCAAGCGGCTGATCCGGTCGGCGACCAAGGCCGTCCGTCGGCTCGATCCCCGCCGCGACCGGGCCCGCGCGCACGTCAACGGGGTGGCGATGATCGTCCTGTACGAGATGGCGGCGCGCTCCCATCTCGGCCTCGCCGACGCGTACCGGACCCTCGGCCCGCGCCGCTTCCGCACCGAGCTGGCCAAGCTCAGCCGCGTCTCCACCGGCTTCGCCGATCCCGACAGCACCAGCTAGACCCGGTTCCGCACGTACGCTCCGGGCGCGGGCTCCAGCACCGGGTGCGCACGGCTCCCCAGGTGCCCGGCCACCGGCACCTCATCGCCGGAGCGCGAGACCGTCCAGTCGGCCCAGACCTCCCACCAGGTCCCGGGTTGCTTGGTCGCCGACTTGAACCACGTGTCCGGGCCGCCTCCGGTCTCGCCGTTGATGTAGTACGTCGCCTTCGGGTTGCCCGGCGGGTTGACCAGGCTGGCGATGTGCCCCGCGTTGCTGAGCACGAACGTCGACGGCCCGTCCACCAGCTCGGTCGTCCGGTAGCAGCCCTTCCACGGCGTCAGGTGGTCGCTGATCGCGCCGGTCACGAACGTCGGCACGGTGATCCGGCTCAGGTCCACGCCGCTGCCCAGCACCTGCACCGCACCCGGCTGGCACAGCGTGTTGTGCTTGAAGATGTCCAGGAACTCGGCGTGCAGCCGCGCGGGCAGGTTGGTACTGTCCGCGTTCCAGGCCAGGATGTCGAACACCGGCAGCGGGTCGCCCATCAGGTAGTTGCTGACCCAGTAGTTGAACACCAGGTCGTCGGGCCGCATCCAGGAGAACACGTTGCCCAGCTGCCGCCCGGTGATGACCCCGGCCTTGCTCGACCGCTTCTGGGCCAGCTCCAGCAGGCGCGGCGCCGAGAACGCGCCCAGCGCGGCCCGGGAATCGAAGTCCAGCAGCGTCACCGCGAACGAGGCCGCGCGCACCCGGTCGGCGGCAAACGAAGACGACAGCACCGTGGACATCAAGATGCCGCCCGCGCAGAACCCGATCGTGCTCAGCTCCGGCGTATCGCAGATCTCGCTAACCACGTCCATCGCGGACCGGATCCGGGCCGCGTACGCATCCATCCCCAGCTCACCCTGGGCACGCGAGGGGTTGCGCCAGCTGATCATGAACACCTGCAGGCCGCGGCTCACCGCGTACTCCACGAAACTGCGGCCCGGCCGCAGGTCCAGGAAATAGTAGCGGCCGATCGGCGGCGGGATGATCAGCACCGGATGCCGCCGTACCGCACCGGCGGCCGGCGTGTACTGGATGACCTCG
Organism: uncultured Actinomycetes bacterium; assembly: GCA_963787645.1. GTDB lineage: Bacteria > Actinomycetota > Actinomycetes > Streptosporangiales > Streptosporangiaceae > Palsa-504. The sequence goes on from CAWBDS010000012.1 coordinate 284,812, forward strand.
GCCAGCTCGTCGCGGTCCACGACGGCGCCCGGCGTGACGGCCAGATCGGTCCCGACCTCGAACGCGCCGCGGTCCGTCTGGGACGGCATGCCGCCGTTGGAGCGCACGTCGCGCCACCACTGGCGGGCGCCCCGCGCCACGCTCAGCCCGCCGGTGTCGAACGCCCGCTTGACCGCCGCCGGATTACTCCAGAACACGTTGGTCGGCGCGGCCGCGCTCATCACGATGTTGGCCACGAACCGGGCCCGCTCGGCGTCCTGCCAGCTCCGCTCGCTCAAATCGAGATCGTCGACCAGGTGCCCGACCGATTCGCACAGGCTCAGGTACTCCTGGCATACCCGCCGGAACGCCGGATTCTGCGCCCACGCCGGGTCGGCGAAGCGCCGGTCGCCCTTGGCCGGGGCCCGGTCGGACTTGCCGGCCAGGATGCGCAGCGTGTCCCCGGCCAGCCGGCGCGTCTCCCGCGCCACGCCCCGCGGCTGAGCCAGTGTCATGGCCATGCCCTGCAGCAGCAGGGTCGCGGTGGGAATGCCGATCGCCTCGCCGGCCTCGACGATGCCGAGCGCCTCGTCCTCGTTGCCGGGCGGTCCTCCTGAGGTCATGCCGGTCCTCCCGAGGTCATGCCACCTTCCCAACGGGAGTGTAACTCCCAGAGACTGACTCCAGTAACTCTTCCGCTCAGGGGCTTTCACCTCGGATTGATGAGTTGGATGATGGAACGGTGAACGAAGCGGCGTATGACGACGCGGCCCGGCGCGCCCCGGCCTGCGTGCTGGTCATCTTCGGCGCGTCCGGTGACCTGACCGAGCGCAAGCTCCTCCCGGCGATCCGCCAGCTCGCCGCGAATCACCGGCTGGGGCCCGAGTTCGCCCTGGTCGGCGTGGCCCGGACGGCCATGACCGACGCGGAGTGGGCGGACAAGTGCCAGGCTGCGCAAACCAGCAAGACCACGTTCCGCTACGTCAGCGGCGGCTACGACGACCCGGCCACCTACCAGCGCCTGGGCGAGGTCCTCGCCGACTGCGACCGCGCGCTCGGCACCAAAGGCCAGCACGTGTTCTACCTGGCCACGCCGCCGCGTCTGTTCGGCACCATCGCGGTCCAGCTGGGCCGGTCGTCGCTGAACGTCAGCACGGCGGGGGACTGGCCGCGGCTGGTGATCGAGAAGCCGTTCGGCTGGGACGAGGCCAGCGCCCGCAGCCTGTACGCCGACATCAGCGCGTCGTTCAGCGAGTCGCAGATCTTCCGCATCGACCACTACCTGGCCAAGGACACCGTGCAGAACCTCCTGGCCCTGCGGTTCGCGAACTCGATCTTCGAGCCGATCTGGAACCGCACCTGGGTCGACAACGTGCAGATCACGGTGGCCGAGACGCTCGGAGTGGGCTCGCGCGGCGGGTTCTACGACACCACCGGAGCGGTCCGCGACATCGTCCAGAACCACGTCCTGCAGGTGCTCTCGCTGTTCTTGATGGAGCCGCCCACGTCGTTCCATCCCGAGGCCATCCGCGACGAGAAGGTCAAGCTGCTCCGCGCGATCAGGCCGCTGACCGAGCCGGACCTCATCGCCCGCAACGCGGTCCGCGGCCAGTACACCCGGGGCGGAACCCGGGAGGACCTGATCGTGTCCTACCGGGAGGAAGACGGCGTCGACCCGCTCAGCGCCACCGAGACGTTCGTGGCGCTGCGGCTGCACATCGACAACTGGCGATGGACCGACGTCCCGGTCTACGTCCGGACCGGCAAGCGCCTGCCGCGCCGCACCACCGAACTCGTCATGGAGTTCCGCCGGCCGCCTCACCTGCCGCTGTTCCCGGCCGAGGCCATGACCTTGGCCCCGGACGCGCTGGTGGCGCGGGTCCAGCCGGACGAGGGCATCAGCCTGCGGTTCGGCGCCAAGGTGCCGGGCCACGAGTTCCGGCTGCGCAAGGCGTCGATGGACTTCGCCTACTCCCAGGGCTATGGCGAATCGCGGGACGACGCCTACGAGCGGGTCATCCTGGACGCGCTGATCGGCGACGCCACGCTGTTCATCCGCGCCGACGAGGTGGCCCGGTCCTGGCGCATCGTCGACCCGCTGCTGGCCTACTGGGATCAGGCCGAGGATCCGATCCCGCTGTACCACGCGGCCACCTGGGGACCCCAGGAAGCCACCCAGCTCGTCCAGCGCGACGGCCGCCGGTGGCGCAACCTGTGAGCGACGACGACCTGCTCCTCGATCCAACGGTTCAGGATAATCCATTTCCGTACTATCAACACCTGCGCGCTGAGCAGCCCGTCCTGCGCATGCCGGGCACCGGCTTCTACGTGCTGACCCGCTACGAAGACCTGCGCGCCGTCCTGCGCGACCCGGATACCTTCTCCAACACCCTGGACCTGGAAGAACTCTCCGGCGAGAAAGCACGACAGCTAGGCGCCCTGTTCCAGCAGCGCCTGGCCGAGAAGGGCTGGCCGCACGTCCCCACCCTGCACCAGTCCGACCCGCCCGAGCACACCCGCTACCGCCGCCTGCTCAACAAGGTGTTCACCCCGAGCCGGGTCCGCCAGATGATCCCCGACGTGCAGCGCATCTGCGACCAGCTCATCGACGCCTTCGCCGAAACCGGCCGCTGCAACTTCGTCCAGGAGTTCGCGTTCCCGCTGCCCGGCATCGTGATCAGCGAGCAGCTCGGCCTCTCCGCCCAAGAGATCGGCACGTTCCGGCGCTGGGCCGACGCCATGCTCGCCCCGGCCCAGGGCCTGCTGACCGACGAGCAGGCGGTGATCAAGAACGCCGACATCGAGGCCGAGGCCCAGCACTACCTGGCCGACGTGTTCGCAGACCGCCGCAAAAAGCCGACCGACGACCTGATCTGCGCCCTGGTCGCGGCGTCGGAGCAGGAAGAGCGCCCGCTGACCATGCCCGAGCTGCAGAACCTCCTGCAGCAGCTGATCACCGGCGGCTACATCACCACCGCCGACGCGATCGCCTCCGCGATGTGGCTGCTCATCGAGAACCCCGAGCAGGCCCAGCGGCTAAGAGCCGACCCCAGCCTGATCAAGACCTTCGCCGAGGAAGCGCTCCGGATGCTCGCCCCGGTCCAGGGCCTGTTCCGCAAGGCCACCCGGGACGTCGAACTCCACGGCGTAAAGATCCCCAAGGACGCCATCCTGCACGTCCGCTACGGCGCCGCCAACCGCGACGGCGAAACCTTCCCGCAGCCCGACGACTTCGACGTCACCCGCGAGCACGTCATGCGGCACATGTCGTTCGGCCAGGGCCCGCACGCCTGCGTCGGCGCGCCGCTGGCCCGCCAGGAACTGGTCACCGCGTTCGAGCGCCTGCTGGCCCGCCTCGACGACCTCCGCCTCGACGGCGAACCCGAACGCAATCACGGCCTGCTGTTCTACTCGTTCAAGACGCTGCCCATCCGCTTCCGCCCCGTAAGCCCGGCCTAGAGCGCGTCTAGAGCGCGCCTAAAGCGCGCCCCGAAGGTGGTGGATCCCGGAATCCACCACCGCCTAGCGGGGTGAACCCCGGGATTCACCCCGCAAAACCACGTCCGGCAGGTCGCCCACCGCGACGCGGACCTGCCGCAGCATGGCGGTGAGCTCAGTCGCCTCATCGGCAGCCACGTCCGCGAGCCCGAAGTCCGTCCGGTTCAGCGCCGCGGTGGCCGTCCGGGTCACGGCCCGGCCCTCGGCGGTGATGGTGGCCAGCACCACGCGCCGGTCCTCGGCCGAGATGTGCCGTTCGACCAGCCCGCGCTGTTCCAGCTTGCGGATGGCGTTGGTGACCGAGGCCGGATGGACCATCAGCCGTTCGCCCATCTTGCCCATGGGCATCGAGCCGCGCCGGGTGAAGGCGAGCAGCCGGAGCGCCTCGTACGCGGCGAAGGTCAGGCCGAACGGCTGCAAGGTGGCCTCGATCCGGGCCAGCAGCAGCTGCTGGACCCGCATGACCGAGGTGACGGCGGCCATGTGGTCGGCGTGCGCGGGCCACCGGATGCTCCACTGGCGGTGCGCTTCGGCGATCGGGTCCATCGGCACTCACCCACCGTACGCGACCCAACCGTCGCCCGCGGGACCCTGAGAACACGACCGTTTCCGCAGGTGATCTCCTGTTACTCGCTTGACACGACCCGTTAAATACTTTAGCTTCCAAATATTGGCCGTCCAAGGAGCGAGAGGCCTGCCACGCCCACGACCAGCGAGCTGTACGTCCCGGCGCACCCGGTGCGGTTCGTCACCGCGGCCGCGCTGTTCGACGGGCACGACGCCGCGATCAACATCATGCGGCGGATCCTGCAGGCCCAGGGCGCCGAGGTGATCCACCTCGGGCACGACCGGTCGGTCCGCGAGGTGGTCAACGCGGTCCTGGAGGAGGACGCCCAGGGCGTGGCGATCAGCTCCTACCAGGGCGGCCACGTGGAGTACTTCGAGTACCTGGCCCAGCTCCTGCAGCAAAAAGGCGCCGGGCACGTGCGCGTGTTCGGCGGCGCCGAGTTCAGCTTGCGGATGATGGCCGACATCCAGGAGTGGTTCATCGCCCACCAGGTCCGCAACTTCTACTTGGTGTCGATCTCCGGCTACCACATCGCCGAGGCCGACGCGAACCCGATCAGCCAGCTCGCCTTCACCCTGGCCAACGGGTTTACCTACGTGGAGGCCTACCTGGCCCGCGGCATAAAGATCGACGACTTCGCGCCGAACTTGTCGTTCTTCTTCTCCAACGGCCTGGACCCGGAGTACGCCGTGATCGGCCGGGTCGCCCGGCGGATCTGGGCCGTGGCCATGCGCGAGCGCTACGGCGCGAACGAGCGATCCCAGAAGCTGAAGTACCACGTGCAGACCTCGGGCCGGTCGCTGCACGCCCAGGAGGTGGCGTTCAACGACATCCGCACCACGTTGCAGGCGCTGTGCGCGATCTACGACAACTGCAACAGCCTGCATACCAACGCTTACGACGAGGCGGTGCTGGCCGAGTTCGAGGCGATCAGCGCGCGCGGGGGAGTGCTGGGCGCGATGGAGACCGGCTACCAGCGCGGCAAGATCCAGGACGAGTCGATGCTGTACGAGCAGCGCAAGCACGACGGCACGCTGCCCATCATCGGGGTCAACACGTTCCGCAATCCATCCGGGACCGTGGCCGCCCCCGCCGAGCTGGCCCGCGCCACCGAGGAGGAAAAGAAGTCCCAGCTGGAACGCGTCCGCGACTTCACCGAACGCCACCGCGACCAAGCCCACGTCGGCCTGGCCGAGCTGAAGGAGGCGGCGCGATCGGGCGGTAACGTGTTCGAAGTGCTGATGGACGCGGCCCGCGTATGCAGCCTGCAGCAGATCACCGAGGCATGCTTCGAGGTCGGCGGGCAGTACCGCCGCAACGTCTAGAGAAAGGCTCATCCATGCGCGAAATCACCCGGGTCGGCGTCGCGGGCTGCGGGCTGATGGGTTCGGGCATCGCCGAGGTCTGTGCTCGCGGCGGCCTGGACGTCGTGGTCCGCGAGATCGACGACGCGGCGGCCGCGGCCGGGCGCGCCCGGATCGAGGCCTCGCTGGCCCGTGCGGTGCGGGCCGGGAAGCTCGACGCGGCGGACCGCGACGCCGCGCTGGCCCGGATCCGGGTCACCACGGACCTGGCCGACCTGGCCGATCGCCAGCTGATCATCGAGGCCGCCACCGAGAACCCCGCGGTCAAGGCCGCCCTGTTCGCCGAGCTCGACCGGGTCGCCGCCGACCCCGACGTGATCCTGGCCACCAACACCTCCTCGATCCCCATCGTCCAGGTCGCCCGGGCCACCACCCGCCCCGAACGGGTCGTCGGCCTGCACTTCTTCAACCCTGTCCCGGTGCAAAAGCTGGTCGAGGTCATCCCGTCCGTGCTCAGCAGCCCGCAGGCCGTCCAGGGGGTCACCAACCTGGTCACCAAGGCGCTCGGCAAGACCGTGATCAAGGCGCCGGACCGGTCCGGGTTCGTGGTCAACGCGCTGCTGGTGCCGTTCCTGCTGGCCGCCATCCGGATGCTGGAGGCCGGTTACGCCACCGCCGAGGACATCGACCAGGGCATGACCCTGGGCTGCGCGCACCCCATGGGCCCGCTCCGCCTGTCCGACCTGATCGGCTTGGACACCCTCAAGGCCGTCGCCGACTCGATGTACGAGGAGTACAAGGAACCCCTGTACGCCGCGCCCCCGCTGCTGCGCCGGATGACCGACGCCGGCCTGCTCGGCCGCAAGTCCGGCCGCGGCTTCTACGACTACGAGACCCAGACCTGACCACGCCGCACGACGATCTCGGTCACCCGGTCCCGCTGACCCAGCCCGCTCAGCGGGTGGTATCTCTGGTCCCGTCCCTGACCGAGTCGGTGGCCGTGACCCGTCCGGGCGCGCTGGCCGGCGGGACCACCTGGTGCACCCATCCCGCGGACCTGGACGTGGCCCGGGTCCGCGGCACCAAGAACCCCGACCTAGCCGCCATCCGGGCCCTGGCGCCCGATGTGGTCCTGGCTAACCAGGAGGAGAACCGCCGCGTCGACGTGGAGCGACTGCGCGCGGCCGGGATCCCGGTATGGGTGACCGTGATCCGCACCCTGGACGAGGCCCTGGCCTCGCTGCGGCGGATGTTCCGCGATGCGCTGCGCTGGCCCGAACCCCCGTGGCTCACCCAGGCCGAGCAGGTCTGGGCCGAGCCCGTCCCCGGCCCCCGGGTCCGCGCGGCCATCCCCATCTGGCGCGATCCCTGGATGGTGGTCGGCTCGGACACGTTCACCGGCGACCTGGCCGCCCGCCTCGGCCTGGACAACGTCTACGCGGGTCACCCCGGCCGCTACCCCCACGTCGACCTGCCTGACCTGCAAGCCCGCGACCCGTCGCTGATCGTCCTGCCCGACGAGCCCTACCCGTTCAGCGCCACCGACGGCCCGGAGATGTTCCTCGCCCGCCGCGTCGCCCTGGTCGCAGGCCGCGACCTGACCTGGTACGGCCCCTCCCTGGTCACCGCCCGCCCCGCCCTGCTGGCCGCACTCAACTCGGCAGCCGAGCACCCCCATCCACGGTGATCACCTGGCCACTCACATATGAAGATTCAGCCGAGGCCAGGAAGGCGATCACCGCCGCCACCTCCTCGGGCTGAGCCGCCCGCCCCGCCGCGATGCCCGCCACGATCCGCTCGTGCCGCTCGGCCGGCATCCGCCCGGTCAGCAGCTCGGTCCCGGTCGTGTACCCCGGCGCGACCACGTTGGCCGTGATCCCGTCGGGCCCGAGCTGCGCGGCCAGCGACAGCACCCACCCGCCGAGCGCTGCCTTAGCCGCCACGTAAGCCGGGCTGGCGCCGCCGGTCGCGGCCGCCCGCGACCCCACGATGATCACCCGCCCGCCGGGCCGTCGCAGCACCGGCAGCAGCGCGGAGGTCAGCAGCACCGCGCTGATCACGTTCGTCTGGTACGCCTCCCGCCACACGGCCGCCACCTCGGCCAGGTCCGCGCCCTTGCGCGCCGAACCCCCGGCGTTGTTCACCACCACGTCGATCACCGGATAACGTTCCCCGATCACCTCGGCCGCCTCGGCCACCTGCCCCGGATCGCTCACATCAGCCCGCACCCAGCTGACCTCCCCGCGCTCCCCGCTGAATTCCTCGCTGGCCACCCCGCGCTCCCCGCCGGCCGCCGCCCGCTCCCGGTTGACCTCCTCCGCCGCGGCCCGCAGCACCTCCGCGCGCCGCCCCAGGATCACCACGTCCATCCCGTCGCCCGCCAGCGCCGCCGCGGTAGCCCGCCCGATCCCCGTCCCGCCCCCCGAGACCACCGCCACCCCAGCTGGCATCGCGCCCCCTCCCGCCTCGAGCCGCCTTTCTGTAGCCTGACCCTACCTACGCCCGGAAGGCCCGCTGCTCATGGACGCGATGTTCAGCCCGCACACCGCCGCGACCGTCGCCCAGGCCCGCCAGCACGCGCTGGGCGACCTGCTGCACCGCAGCGCCGCCCGGTATCCCGACAAGCTCGCCGTCGTCGCGGGCGACCTGCGGATCAGGTACGCCGAGTTCGACGCCGCGGTCAACCGGACCGCGCACGCCCTAGCCGAACGCGGCCTGGCCAAAGGGGACCGGCTGGCCCTGCTCAGCCACAACTGCTGGCCGTACGTCGTGCTCGTCTTCGCCACCGCCCGGCTCGGCGTGGTCCTGGTCCCGGTCAACTTCATGCTCGGCGCGGAAGAGATCGCCTTCATCCTGCGCCACTCGCAGGCCTCTGGCCTGATCACCGAGGCCGCCCTGGCCAGCACCGCCGACCAAGCCCTGGCCGCCGCCGGGACCCCGGCCGGAATCCGCGGCTGGATCGGGCCCGGCGCGGCCGCGGGCTGGGAGGACGTCGACGCCTGGTGGCAGTCCGGCGACGACACCAGGCCCGACGTCCCGGTCGCCGACGACGACCCGCTGCGCCTGATGTACACTTCGGGCACCGAGTCGCGCCCCAAGGGCGTGATGCTGTCCTCGCGCTCGCTGATCGGCCAGTACGTCAGCTGCGCCCTCGACGGCGGGATGAGCGCCGACGACATCGAGGTGCACGCCCTGCCGATGTACCACTGCGCCCAGCTGGACTGCTTCTTCAGCGTCGACGTCTACCTCGGCGCGACCAGCGTCATCCTGCCCGGCCCCGACCCGGCGGCGCTGCTGGCCACCATCGCCCGGGAGCGGGTAACCAAGCTGTTCTGCCCGCCGACGGTGTGGATCTCCCTGCTGCGCCACCCCGACTTCGACACCACCGACCTGTCCAGCCTGCGCAAGGGGTACTACGGCGCCTCGCCGATGCCGGTGGAGATCCTGCGCGAACTGCAGCGCCGGCTGCCCGACGTGGCGCTGTGGAACTTCTACGGCCAGACCGAGATGGCGCCGCTGGCCACCATCCTGCGCCCGCACGAGCAGCTCGAGCGGGCCGGCTCGGCCGGGCGCGCCGCGCTCAACGTGGAGACCATCGTGGTGGACGACGACGGCCGCCCCCTGCCGCCCGGTGAGGTCGGCGAGATCGTGCACCGCAGCCCGCACGCCGCGCTGGGTTACTACCACGACGAGGACAAGACCGCCGACGCGTTCCGCGGCGGCTGGTTCCACTCCGGTGACCTAGGCGTCCTGACCGAGGACGGCTACCTATCGGTGGTCGACCGCAAGAAAGACATGATCAAGACCGGCGGCGAGAACGTGGCCAGCCGCGAGGTCGAGGAAGCGATCTACGAACTCGACGCCGTAGCCGAAGTCGCGGTGTTCGGCATCAGCCATCCGCACTGGGTCGAAGCGGTCACCGCCGTCGTCGTCCCCCGGGACGGCGCCACCGTCACCGTCGATGACGTCAAAGCCCACGTCAAGACCCGCCTGGCCAGCTACAAGCGCCCCAAATACATCGTCCTGGCCGACGCCCTCCCCAAAAACCCCAGCGGCAAAATCCTCAAACGCGAACTCCGCCAGCAACACGCCAACCTAGCCACCAACCCCTAACCCAGCCCCGCTCCAGCCTCGCTTCCAACCCAGCCCCGCTCCCAACCCTTAACCCCCAGCCCCGCTCCCCATGGGCCCCGCGCCCTTCACCTGCCACGTCGCTTTCGCGTTCCGGATGGGTTCACCATGATCATGAAGGGTTTTATATGAAATAGCACATAAAAGTCTTCGTGATCATGGAAATGTCCCGCGGCAGCCGCCAGGTGTTGCGCTATGCGCAACGGGTTGGCTCGCTCCCATCATCGTGGGTCGTTACCCCTGCTGGGCGACAGTTTTGACCCACATAGACCCGATCGACGTGGACAGTTGCATAGTACGCAACGTGCTCGTAGCAAGCGGGGCTCAGGACTCCCGACATAGGGAGATCTTTTATGCAGGGCTTGGGCGGGATTTGACCTCGTAGCGCAGGACGAGATCGGTGCCGGGATAGGGGGCGCGGGCGGCGGTGAGCTGGTCGCAGAGCGCGGCCAGGGCCTGGGTGCGCCGGGGCGCGGTGAGCGGGTCAAGTCGGATGAGCAGTTCGCCGTTACCTGGGTGGATGTCGCCGGAGACAGTGAGGGCTTCGCGGATCAGCGCGAATGCCTCGTCGCCGGCGCGGGCGTAGTGCCCGTCCAGGGCGCGGGCGAGCGCGGTTTCGGCGTTGTATGCGGCCATCCGGATGGCGTGGGTGATCTGTTTGGTCTCGGCGTCCAGCCGGACCATGTCCGGGGCCAGGGTGCCGAGCGGGATCCGGGCCGGGGTGGCCGCTGCGGCGTCCTCGGCTTCGCCGAGTTCGCGCCAGGCGGCCTCGACCGGGGCGGCCAGCGCGTTGATGACCTGGTTGCTGAGGTAGGCGGCCTGGCCGGGAGCGGGGCTGCGCAGCTGGAGCAGCGCGGCGTCCCGGGCCGTCTCGGCGGCAGTGATGGCCTGCTCGGCGGCCCGGACGCGGGCGGCCGCGGTCTTCTTGGCCGGGTTGGGCACCATGCGGTCCGGATCGTCGGGGGCGGCGGCGTAGGAGTCCAGGGCGTCCAGGGCGAACCGGGTGCGGGCGTAGCGGAAGTAGTTCTCTTCCCGCCACCGCGACGACAGGCGCCAGCAGACCTCCCCGGCGGTCAGGTCGGTGCGCGAGGTCAGCGCGTGGATCTGCCGGGTGGCGCCGGCCTTGGCGGGGACGCGACGGGTGACCTGCCGCAGCGTCACGGCCTGGCCCTTGCGCGGCCCGTCGCTGATGCCCAGCTGGACGGTCGAGTCGGCCAGGTCGTACTCGTGGGCCCGGCCGCGGTCATCGGTGCAGGTGAGGGCGGCGAACTCCGCAGCGGGCAGGTCCGGGGCCGGGCCCTTGCGCCAGGTGAGCACGTCGAACCCGGCCGCGGTGATGTCGGCGAACAGGGCCGGGGACCAGCCGCCCCGGTCAAAGCACACCGTCACCCGCCTGCCCTGGCCCACGATGGCGCGCAGCGCGGGCAGCAGCCGGCGCAGCTCGCCGGCCAGCGAGTCCGACGGCTCGGCGACCACCATGAACACCGGATCGCCGTCCTGGTCGGTGACCCAGGTCTCCATCGTCGCGGCGGCGGGGAACTTCAGCCGCGCCACGTGCGTCTTCTGCACCTGCCGCCTGCCGTAGTAGACCCGGGCGTGCCCGTCCACGTGCAGGAACCCCAGCGCATCGGGCCGGGCTGCGGCGTGGCGGCGGGCCAGCGCCATGATCAGCTCCGCGGCCTTGCCCGCGGCGGCGAGCTCGGCCAGCTTGCGGCGGATCGTCTTGACCTCCGGCGCCCGGTCCAGGCCCAGCACCCGGCCCAGCGCCGCCGGCGGGACCCGGGTGGCGCCCTCGGCCCGCGGCTCCCCGGCCAGCGCCAGGAACACCACCGTCAGCAGCGTCGCGCCCATCCCGTAAAACCCGTCCTTCAGCCTGCCGTAGACCTCGCGGGCCGCGTCCAGCAGGCCAGTGCCCTCCAGCGCGGGCAGCGCGAGCAGCAGCCCGGCCAGCGGATACCGCGCGCCAGGGGCGAACACCGGGACGGCGCCTTCGCCCAGCAGCCCCCACCGGGCCAGCGCCCGCTCGGCGTCCCGCGGCACCGGGTCCGGCAGCACCGGCACCACCGCGCCTGCGCCCGCGTCACCGTCCCCGGCGACCGGGCCGCTGCCGTCTTCGGCGGCGCCGGCCACCGCGGGCTGCCCGCCGGACGGGACCCGGCCCAGCGCGTTGCGGACGCTGAACGTGGAGACCCCGGTCGCCGCGGCGATCTCGCGCAGGGTCGCCCCCGCCGCGTCCAGCCCGGTGATCCGCTCCACCAGCTGCGGAATCAGCTTCGAGGCCCCTTTCGGACCCCGCCGGGCCGGGACCAGCCCGGCCACCCCATCGGCGGCCAGCGCCTGGTCCCACCGCCAGATCGTGGCCGGATCCACCCCGAACGCCTCTGCCACCTGCCCCTGCGACGCGGCCCGCAGCCGGACCAGCTGCACCGCCGCCAGCCGGCGGCCCGCCTCATCCCCGGCATCCCACGCGAAGGTCGCCAGCCCGTGCACCGTGACCAGCCCGCCGTCCCCGTCAGCCATAAGGCCCACACCCGCGGCGATCTCGGCCGCCCCGCCCGGCAGCAGCGGGAGAGGGAGCTGGCTGAGCATACGAGCCATCATCCACCCCTCCTGCCGGGCCGGTCATCTTAAAAGAATTTTCTCACGAACGGGCCGCAGAAGATGCGAGCGACACGCCAGAAATTGCAGGTCAGCCAGCCACGACCACTCCGGCACCCGGCTCTATGTCAGGAGCCCTGGGGCTGGCGATGCAAGCACCAAGACCCGGAACCCGGCAACCGGTAGTTGTGCGCTGCGGCGAGGGATCAGGGCTCCGCGAGCGCCGAGCGCAGCGCGGCGAGTTCGCCAGCGGTAAGGCCGTGCGCGGCCAGGTAGCTGGCGCCGCCGCCGTACCGGACGCACAACTCGTCAAGGAACGAAGCCATGGACTCCTCGTCCGCGGTCGCGGCGCCCTTGATGCCGCGAGAAAGCGCCTGCATGTCCCGGTAGGTCGCCAGCCCGAGCAGCCGGGCGCTGATCTGCTTCATCCGCTGCCCGGTCAGGGCGTAGTCGGCGATGATCGCTTCCCGGCCGACGCCGACCGCGTCGAGCACCACGGCGGCCAGCACCCCGGTGCGGTCCTTGCCCGCCGCGCAGTGGAAGACCGCCGTGTCGTCCGCGAATATCCGGGCGGCCGTGACGATATTCGCGGCGCCGCCTTCCAGCAGCGCGACATAATGGCCTACGATATCCATTTCGGCGCCGTCCGCCACGATATCAGACCGGACGTTTCCCGCCCCGGACAACGGCAGCGAGAAATAGCGAACCGAGGGAATTCCGGAAAGCGCCGAGCCTTCCCGCGCCGCCTCATCGGGCAGGCGCAGGTCTACGACCGTCCGCACCCCGAGATCCTCGGTCAGCCGTGTGACGTCGCCCGCCGTGAGGTCTTGCAGCGTGCCGGCCCGTAGTAGCCTGCCGAAACGGGTGCGCCCTCCGCCGTCGGCCAAGGTCAGGCCACCCAGATCGCGGGTATTGTCGGCGCCCTCCAGCTCGATCCACCGTTGCTCATCGGTTATTGCCGCCCCGGCCATGCTCAATATTTCGTCCCCACGTCGCTTCGTTTCGGCCGGGTTTCATCCGGCCCGTTCCCTTACTAAGCTAGCCGGTCTAATTAAATAAGAGGTAAACGGGACGGAAACGAGGGCGGGTAAAGTGCGTGTGACTCTTGACACATTTGGCGCGCCAACCGCCTGCCACGGCCGAACGGCCGGGTATGGCATCTCATGCCGGCCGAACGTCCGGCTTCCTGTCAGCCGCCTCCGAAGCAGCCGCCGCTGGCAGCCGCCTACGATCTTGGAAAAGAACCCGGAGGTGGTCATGACCGAACCGGCGGTGCTCATCCCAGCGCGCCAGGGCCGCGCCGTCCCCGTGCCCCGCGGCGCCGCCATCGACGTCATCAATACGCACGGCACCCAGGTGGTCGACTTCTGGGCGCTCGCCTCGGCCGACATGTCCGAGCACCTGTCCATGGAACACACCCGCATCGCCATCGGCCGCCTCATGCCGCGCGTCGGCGACACGCTGGTCAGCAACGCGCGGCGGCCCCTGCTGACCGTCGCCCTGGACACCAGTCCCGGCGTCCACGACACCCTCATGGCCAGCTGCGACGCCGAACGCTACCGGCAGCTGGGCTTCGAGGGCAGACATGACAGCTGTGGCGACAACTTCGACGCGGCGCTGCGGGCCATCGGCATCACGCCGCCGGCGCTGCCGTCCCCGCTCAACCTGTTCATGAACGTGCCGTGGTCGCCGGACGGGTCCCTGCGCTACGAGCCGCCGGTCAGCCGCCCCGGAGACCTGGTCCGCCTGCGCGCCGAGACCGACCTGGTGGTGATCATGTCGGCCTGCCCGCAGGACCTGACCCCGGTCAACGGCGCCGCCCAGCAGCCCACGAGCGTGGAATTCCGGGTACATGACGATGGCTGAGACGTTCGTGCTCGTGCACGGCTCGTGGCATGGCGGATGGGCCTGGGAACCGACCGCGTGGTGCCTGCGCGAACTCGGGCACACCGCGTACGCGCCCACGTACCCCGGTCACCAGGCGGGAGCGAACCGGGCGGGCATAACCCACGACGACTACGTGAACGCGGTCACCGATTTCATCACGCAACGCGATCTGCGCGACGTCGTACTCGTCGGTCATAGTTTCGGCGGTTCGGTTATCAGCCGGGTCTCCCAGGAAATAACCGACCGCCTCCAGCGCCTGGTATTCCACACCGCCTTCGTGGTCGAGGACGGCGCCAGCGTCAACGACAATTTCCCGCCCGAGCAGACCGACATGTTCGCCAGGGCCGCGGCCCAGAGCCCGGACAACACGGTGGCCTGCGATTGGGAGGTGTTCCGCGACCAGTTCATGCAGGACGCCCGGCCGCAGGACGCCCGGTCGGTATGGGAGCGGCTGGTGCCGCAGCCGTTTCAGCCCTGGGCGGCCAAGCTCGACCTGACCGAGTTCTACCGGGCCGGGCTGCCCAAGAGCTACATCGCCGTGGCCGACGACCACGCGCTGCCCGAGGGCATGTAGCATCCGGGCATGTCGTCCCGGCTCGGCCCGTGCCAGATCGTCCCCATGGCCGGCAGCCACGAGGTGATGTTCACCCGCCCGGCCGAACTAGCCCGCCACCTGGTCGAAGCGGCCCACGACTAGATCTCGCTGGCGAACATGGCGGTGAAGGCCGCCGCGTCGGCGGGGCGCGGGTTCGACGGCGTGCTGGTGTTCTGCTCTGCCTTGCGCCCCAGCAGTTCCAGATCCTCAACCCGGATGAGCTGGTCCATGGGCGGCACGCCGAGGTCGCGGTTGAGCTGGCGGATGAACTCGATGGCCAGCCGGGCCAGCTCCATCTCGTCACCAAGCCCGGGCCCCACGCCGAAAGCGTGCGCCAGCCGCGCGTACTTGTCCGCGCTGACTCGCAGGTTGTACTCCATGATCGGCGGCATGCTGCTGGCGCAGCAGTACCCGTGCGGGTGCCCGTACAGGCCGCCGATCGCTTCGGCCAGGCAGTGCGCTCCGGCCACGTCGGTGAGGCCGACCGCGATCCCGGCGGTCAGGCTGCCCTGAGCCATGCCGCACCGGGCCTCGATGTCGTCTCCCGACGTCGCCGCCCGCCGGATGTAGCGCGCCACCAGCCGCGCGCCTTCCAGGGCCAGCGCGTCGGAGGCGGGCGTAGCCAGCCGGCAGTGCAGGGCATCGACCGCGTGCGAGAGCGCGTCCATGCCCGCCGCCGCGGTCAGCGCGGGCGGGCACGACACGGTGAGGTCCGGATCGACGAGCGCCATCCGAGGGCAGTTGCGCATGTCGAACAGGTTCATCTTCTTGCGGCGGGTGGTGTCGGTGATGACCGCCGACGGGCTGACCTCGCTGCCGGTACCCGCCGTGGTCGGGATGGCCAGGATGGGCAGCGGATCGTGCCGCAGCGCGCCGAAGTCCTCCCAGTCCCGCGGG
This sequence comes from uncultured Actinomycetes bacterium, assembly GCA_963787645.1. Classification (GTDB taxonomy): domain Bacteria; phylum Actinomycetota; class Actinomycetes; order Streptosporangiales; family Streptosporangiaceae; genus Palsa-504. The sequence continues at coordinate 300,269 of CAWBDS010000012.1, forward strand.
TGCCCGCCGTTGGTCCGCAGCAGGGCGATGCACTTGGCCGTGTCGATGGCTGATCCGCCGCCCACCGCGACCAGGCCCTCGGCCCGGAAGCCGGCCGCGAGATCCGCCCCGGCCAGGCAATCCACGTCCCGCGGGTTCGGCTCGACCTGCTGGAAATCCAGCACGTCCAGGCCGGCGGCGACCAAGCTCGAACGGACCGGCTCGACCAGCCCGGCCGCCTGCACGCCCGGATCGGTGACCAGCATCACCCGGCTCGTGCCCAGCGCCGTCGCGTGAACTCCAGCCTGACCGGCTACGCCCCGGCCAAACAGCACCCGGGTGGGCATGTAGAACTCACCGTCCGCGGCCACCCCTTCGCCGCGCCGGGTCGTGGCCGGATGAGCGGGATGAGCGGGATGCGGGGCGGTCATGACCGAGCCGCCGTAACCGGCAGCCCGCGGTCGGCCAGCACGGCCCGGGCGGCCAGCATTCCCGCGCCGAGCAGCCCTGGCACACCCGGATGCACCCCGCCGCCCCCCAGGTAGAACCCGGGTACCGGAGTTCGGGTGTCCGCGCACGACGGGTGCGGTCGCAACGTGAGCGTCTGCGCCGGGCGCAAGGAACCCTGACGTACGGTGCCAGCGCTCGTGGTGGCGAACCGGCGCCGCAGGTCACCGGGCGCGTCGGCGAACTGCGCGATCAGCTGGGCCTCCCCCAGCACAGGAAACTGCTGGCCCAGGAACTCCCAGCATCGCGACCGGTAGGCCCGCCGCTGCCGGTCCCAGGAACCGCCCGGGTGGTGCAGCGGGGCGAAGGTGTCGAACCGCAGCGTATGCAATGGCCCGTAGGGACCCGGCGAGGCCTGCAGCGGGTCGTGCGCCGTGGTGACGCTGAGCACCCCCGCGGGCCGGTCCGGCAGCCGCCCGCCGAGTACCGCGGCCAGGTGGTCGTCGAGATCCCGCACCGAAGCGAACCCGACCAGCCGCACGTAGGGCTCGTCACCGGATGAGGAAACCGGCGGCGACCCCACGATCCCGAAGTGCGCGGTAAAGCAGCCCAGCTCATCAAAGGCCCAGCCAGAACCCGCCGCCGCCAGCTCAGCCGGGACCAGCCCAGGATCGAGCAGTCCGCCGAACATCGTCCGCGGATCCAGCGTGGCGATCACGTCCCGCGCTGCAAACTGCCGCCCGTCCGCACAGGACAGCTGGAAGCCCGGACCGACCCGCGTCACCCGGGCCGACACCTGACAGTCCGCCCCCGCGCTGGCCGCCAGGCGGAACAGCGCGTTCGGCAGGCTCTTCGAACCACCCACTACGAGCACCGGAGAGAACCACCGCGCGACCGCAAATCCGCCCACGGCCCCGATCCTCTCGTCGCCACCAGCGAACCCGCTGGCCGCGCACGCGTACCGCACCGCCAGCCGGCCAGCTTGCGATGCAGCCAGCGCGGCCAGCCCGGCCGGCGTCAGGTCAGCCAGGTCCGCGGCGGCGCCCTGGCCGTCTGCCCGCCAGCCGGCCATCAGCGCCGCCTCGGGCACCGGCGTCCGGTACAGCGCCGGGCCGCACACCCGGCTGACCGAGGCGAACATGGCCTGCACCGCGTCGCCCAGCCCCGTCCCGCCCCGGCCGACGGACAGCGAGGTCACCGATGCGGCCACCGTGGGTTCCACGAACGCCAGGCCCTGATCCAGCAGCCCCAGCTCGGCCACCACCGGATTGCCAGCACCGAGCGGCAGCGCCGCCTGGGCCAGGTTGTAGGTGAACGGCGTCGAGTAGTCATCCGAGGTCATCGTGCCGCCCCGCTCGAACCGCTGCTCGAGCACGACCACCCGGGCGCCCGCCCGCGCCAGGTACGCGGCCGCGGTCAGCCCGTTCGGCCCGCCGCCGATGATGGCCACGTCGTAGAACCGCGTCACGATGGAACCCGGGCCAGAAGACGGGGCAGGTTGTGCTCGTACCACTCGAACGGCCGGGCCTTCCACCACTCCTGATCCCGCACCCCCAGGTCCGCGGCCACGACCGACGCGGCGTTGTAACCCGCCGCCATCCACGACAGCCCGACCGGCCACACGCCGTTGGACATGTACAGCCCGGGTACCGGCATCCGGTAGGGCATCCGCCCCAGAATCCACTGGTCCTCGCTGAAGTCCCCGCCCACCACCTGGCCGAACTTCGCCGACCGGTTCAGCCGCCAGTTGTCCAGCGGCGTCCAGTCGTACCAGTCCAGCACCGCGGCGTCCCAGTCCGTGACCAGCTCGCTCATGACCGAGTTCCGCGCCGCCACGAGCGACGCACGCAACGGCCCGTCCCAGGCCCGCGGGCCGCCCAGCCCGTGCAGCGCGTACGGGAAGCACTCCTCGGCGCGCAGCACCGTGTACCCCTCGGGCGAGACGCTGGTCGGATCGGCCGGGGCCGGATAGGTGAACTCCATGAGCTGCCCGGCGGCCTTCCAGGTGTCGTTGCCGAGCATGTCGACCATGTACTGCTTGGTGCCCTCCCATGAGTCGAAGGCCCGGTAGACCAGGATCGCCTCGTCGATCAGCGGGTCGAACCCGGCCGAGGCCCACGACAGCCGCCGGTCCAGCAGCCAGGAGGTCACGTGCGATCCGCGCAGCCCCATCTTCCAGTACCGCATCTTCGCGGCCAGCAGCGGATCAGCAGCCGAGATCACGTCGTCCCCGGCCATGCGCAGTGTCTCCGGCACCCCCGCGTTGGAGATCACCGCCCGGCGGGCGCGGACCTCAACACCGGGATACAGCGAACGCGACGACAGCCGCACCCGGACCGCGCGGCCGTCCTCGAACAGCAGCGAGGAAACCGGAGCCGACGTCCACAGCTCCCCGCCGTGGTCCAGGAAGCACCGGGTCAGCGCGTCGACCTGCACCTCGTTGCCGCCGATGCCGACGCCGGTAGTGTAGTACAGCGCGAACGTGGTGCCGAACGCGCCCTGGCCCCGGGCGAACGGCGCGCCGTGCTCCCAGAACGCCACTGGCGTCATCAGGATCTGCCGGCACGCATCGGACTCGAAAACACGCTCGCACAACTCCGGCCCGGTCATCTCCATCATCTGCTCGACCGGGAAGTCCATGGCGTACGCGCACAGCTCGAACACCCGCGGCAGCCGGGACGGATCGGGATGCGGCGAGAACGAGCTCAGCTCGTTGAACTCCACCATCGTCTCGTGCACCCGGGACTGGATCTCCAGCATCCGTTGCCCGTCGCGCGCGGAATGCAGCGCGAAGTTCGCCGCCGTCCGCGCCGGATCCTGGCAGATCAGGCAGTTGGTCCCGTCCCGGTACGTGGTGGCCAGCACCACCGGCGACGCGGCGAACCGGAACCCGTACCGCTCCAGGTCCAGATCGGCGATCACCGGCGAGTTGCCCGCGAACGAGACCCCCACGTGCGGGCTGTCCAGCACCTGCGGCCACGTCTCGTGCGTGCAGCAGAACGTCCCGAGTTCGGCGTTGGCCTCGACGACCAGCACCTTCAGCCCGGCCTTTTGCAGGTAGGCGGCGGCAGGCAGGCCGCCGGACAGCCCGCCCCCGATGACGATGACGTCAAAATCGAAAGTCACGGCAGCGCCATCAGCGAAATGATGTCGAAGATCACCGTCGCGGCGGCGATCGCGGTGATCTCGGCGTGGTCGTAGGCCGGGGCCACCTCGACCACGTCCGCGCTGACCAGGTTGACGCCGGTCAGGCCGCGCAGCACGCGCAGCAGCTCCCGGCTGGTCAGCCCGCCCGCCTCCGGGGTCCCGGTGCCGGGCGCGAACGACGGGTCGAGCACGTCGATGTCGATGGACAGGTACACCGGCACATCGGCCACCCGCGAAGTGATCGCCTCGATCGCCCCGGGCACCCCGAGGTCGTCGAGGTCGCTGGCCCTGATGGTCCGGAACCCGAACCGCCGGTCGTCGTCCAGGTCGGCCCGGCCGTAGATGGGGCCGCGGATGCCCACGTGGATCGAGTGGTCCTCGATCAGCAGGCCTTCCTCGAAGGCCCGCCGGAAGATGGTCCCGTGCGTGGTCGGCGCGTTGAAGTAGGTGTCCCAGGTGTCCAGGTGCGCGTCGAAATGGACCAGCGCGACCGGCCCGTGCGCCCGGGCCACCGACCGCAGCATGGGCAGCGCGATCGTGTGGTCGCCGCCCACCGCGATGATCTTCCGGTCGCCCTGCAGCAGGTCGCCGGCGTGCCCGGCGATCTGCGCCATGGCGTCGTCGATCGAGAACGGCGTCACCGGCACGTCGCCCGCGTCGACCACCTGGATGGCCGAGAACGGGCTGGTGTCCAGCTCGACGTGATGGCCGGGTCGCAGGTGCCGGGAGGCCTGCCGGACCGCCATCGGCCCGAACCGGGCCCCCGGCCGGTAGGAGGTGCCGACGTCGAACGGCGCGCCGAGCACGGCGACGTCGTAGTCGGGGACCCGGTCGATTTCGGGAAGTCGGCCGAACGAACCAGATCCGGCGAACCGGGGCACCTTCCTGCCATCCACCGGACCGACCGGCTCGCTCACGTGCCCCGGCATAAGGAATCTCCTATCGCGCAATAGTCAGGCTCGGGTGCGGGTCACGCCCCCGCTGGGCTGCAAGATCTGCCCGACGACCGCGCTGGACCCCGGCCCGGCCAGGAACGCCACCGCGCCGGCGATGTCCTGCGGACTGGCCAGCCGGCGCACCGGGACCTGCTCGCTGTAGACCCGGCGCATGTCGTCCAGGGACAGGCCCGCGTCGTCCGCGTCGACCTGCAGCTGCTCGGTGTCGATGAACGACGGCGCGATCGCGTTGGTCAAGATGCCCTGCGGACCCAGTTCCCGGCCCAGCCCCTTGGTCAGCGCGACCAGCCCGGCCTTGGAGGCGGCGTAGGCGGTGGCGTTGGGGTGGCCGATCACGCCCCAGCCGGAGCTGATGATCACGATCCGGCCGTGGCCCAGCGCGCGCATCCCGGGGATGACCGCCTGGATGAGCCGGAAGTGCCCGGACAGGTTGACGTCGATCTGACGCCACCATTGATCCGGCTTGGACTCCAGGAACGGGCTCATGGCCATCGCCGCGGCGTTGGCCACCAGGACCTCGACCGCCCCGAGCCGAGCCTCGACAAAACGCACCATGGCCGGCCCGGCCACCGGATCGGCGATATCTGCCGCGCAAGCAAGTCCGCCGGTCCGTTCGGCCAAATCGGAAAGCCGGCCGTCGTCGGCCAGGTCATTGACCGCGACCGTGAACCCGTCCGAGGCCAGCCGCAGCGCGGTGGCATGTCCGAGACCTTGAGCGGCGCCGGTGATCAGAGCCACGCCAGGCACGTCAGATCACCGCCCCGGCGTTGGGGGAGAGGACCTCGCCACAGTACATGGACCCCTCGGTAGCCAGGTAATACACCGCGGAAGCGATCTCGGCCGGCAGGACCAGCCGGCCCAGCGGCAGCGTTGATAGGTAACCGGGCTCCCGCCATAGCGAGTCCGCGGCCAGCAGCGGCGTGTCGGTCGGCCCCGGCGCGACCGCGTTGACCCGGATGCCGGTCTGCGCGACCTCCATGGCCAGCGACTTGATCAGGCCGAGCACCGCGCCCTTGGCCGCCACGTAGTGCAGGTCGGTCGCGCTGCCGGCCAGGGCCAGCTCCGAGGAGATGGCCACAATGGCGCCTTGGTCGCGGCCGAGCATGTGCGGCAGCACCGCGGCGCAGCAGTTCACCGTGCCGCCCAGGATCACCCCGAGCATCCGGTCCCACTGCGCGACGGTGATGTCGGTGACGTCGATCCCTTCCTCGTAGTACCCGGCCGCGGTGACCAGCAGGTCGATCCGCCCGAATCGCTGCACCACCTCGTCCACCGCACCAAGAACCGCAGCACGGTCCGATACGTCGGCGCGCAAGGACAGATCCGTGGCCGACGCGTTCAGGTCGATCCCCGCCGTCTGCCAGCCGTGCTCGCGCATCACCGACGCGCAGGCCCGGCCGATCCCGCTGGCCGCGCCGCTGACCAGGGCGACGGGCATCACGGCTCCTCCGAGGCCGCGACGGCATCGGTTCGCTGGACCTGCGTTGCGGGCGACCCGGGCCGGAACGACCGCAGGCAGATGAGCAGGCCGATCACGCCCAGCACGCCGGTCATGATGATCGCGCCCCAGTTGAGGTACCACTCGCTGTTGACATCCCGGGGCCACAGCAGGTTCACGATCTCGGCCGACAGCCAGACCACAGCGATGGTCGTGATCAGGGGAATCCAGCGCGCCCCCCAGCCGTCCGCGGTGGGTGACTGGCCGCGCCACTGTTTCCAGGCCAGCGCCAGGATCGGCAGGTAGTACGACAGGATGAAGCCGAACGCCGAGAACGACACCAGCAGCGCGAATACCTTGGACGCGCCGGCGAAGACCAGCGCCCCGGCGATGATCACGGTCAGGCCGATCGCGTACCGGGGCAGGTTCTCGCGCCCGGACAGCCGGCCCAGCAGCTTGGTACCGGGCAGCAGCCGGTCCCGGGCGCTGGCCCAGATGGCGCGGGTCACCGCGGTCTGGACCGCGATCATGCTGGAGGTGAAGCCGATGGCCAGCGCGATGAGCAGGGTGCGCCCGGCCCCCGATCCGAACGCGTGGACCAAGGTGGTGGCGATCGGGTTGGTGTCCTTGCCCGAGACCGCGGCGGACATGTCCGGTATGGCCAGGACGATCCCCAGGCACGCGACGATGACCAGTACGCCGCCGACCGCCAGCGAGAGCACGACCGCCTTGGGCAGGACCTTGCGCGATTCCTGGACCTCTTCGCCGATCGACGCGGCGGCCTCGAAGCCGATGAACGAGTAGGCGATGTACGCCACGGGCAGCAGGAACGGGCCGACCAGCCAGCTCGCGCCGTGCGCGGTCCCGCCTCCGTTGAAGATGATCGACAGCGGGTTGATGTGGTGGAAGGCCAGCAGCGTGATGCCGATCCCGGCGGAGGCGACCAGCTCGCAGGCCAGCGCGATGTAGATCAGGCCCCGGAGCAAGCCTCCGCCGAACGTGTTGGCGATCGAGCCGAACAGCAGTACCCCGATGCCCACTAGTTCTACGGTGATCTGCGACGGTGAATTCACTCCGGCCGCGGCCAGGATGTAGGGCGCGGCGGTGATCGGCAGCACGGCGAGGGTGAGGGTCAGCCCCCACATGTACGCCCACCCAGTGAACCACCCGTACCGGGGCCCGATCAGCTCCCGCGACCAGGCGTAGACGCTGCCCTGCAGCGGCCACTTGGATACCAGGTTGCCGAACACGCCGCACACCATCAGCTGCCCGACCAGCACCAGCGGGAACGCCCACAAGAAGGCGGGGCCGGCCGCGACCAGGCCGATCGCGAACACCGTGTAGATGCCGACGATGGGGGACAGGTCGGCAAAGGAGAGCCCGAACGCCGCGCGGAACTTGAACTCCCGGACCGGCTTGTCCTCGAGCGAATTCGTCGATACCGGGCTCTCGGTCATGGCGTCCCCTCGACGTCAGGCGGGCGGGCGACCCAGTAGGCGTCCGCGGGAATGACCGGCTGCGGGCAGGCCCGCGGGGTCAGGTTCAGCGACGCCGTGTGCCTGGCCACCTCGCCCACGGTGGTGATCCATAGCCCGTCCAGGGCCTTCATCCGTTCGATGAGCCGCTCTAGGGCCTCGGCCCGGGACGGCCGGCCGGACAGGAACGGGTGGCAGCACAACACGAACGCCGCGCCGAGCCGGTGCATCGCCTCCAGCTCCAGCGTCCACATCTCCAGGGCCTTGGCCGGGCTCTCGATGACCCCGGAGCCGGTCAGGTCGGGCAGGAACGCGTACTGCTCCCAGTCGTCCAGCCCCCACGAAACCGGCACCTCGACCAGGGGTCCAGCGCCCGCTACGGCCAGCACGTACGGATGATCGGAGTCCATCAGGCTCGAGTCCCAGCGGAAGCCGCGCTCGGCCAGCAGCCGGGGCGTGTGGTAGTTCATCTCCCACATCGGCGCGCGGTACCCCTCGGGCCGGACGCCGGCCACGTCGTGCAGCGCGCGCAGCCCGAGGTCGATCATGTCGGCCTCGGTCTTTTCGTCCATGCCGATGGTGTTCTCGTGGAAGTAGCTATGGTGCGCGATCTCGTGTCCGGCTTCGGCCACCGCGCGCACCACCTCCGGGTAGCGGTGCGCCGAGTAGCCGGGGATGAAGAACGTGGCCCGCAGCTCGTGCCGCGCCAGCAGGGCCAAGATCCGCGGCACGGCCACCAGCGGCCCGTAGGACTGGTGGCTCATCGGGCTCATCCGGCTGATCGAGGAGATGTCCGCGGTCAGCACCGCGGCCTCGGCGTCCATGTCGAAGGTGAGGCAGGCCGCGGCCCGCACGCCCGATGACCAGGAGATGGGCTCGGGCGGCACGCTGCTACTGGCGAGCCCGGCACCGGGCCGGGACGGTTCGACGTGGTTCACCTGCGGCTCCAGCGCTGTACTGGTTTTCCCGGCGTTGCCGGTGACGGTACGGGTCTGGCCAGGCCGGAACCATCCGACCTGGGCGCAATCTTTCGCTGGCGGCTCATACTGCGGTATGAAGGACCTCTGTCGGGGTGAGGTCCGCGAGGAGCCGCGATGTCGATCACGGTCCGTGAGTTGCTGCGGCTTCCGCACCTGCGGCTGACGCTGACCGCTGGCCAGGCCGGCCTGGACCGGCAGATCAGCTGGGTGCACAGCTCCGACCTGCCCAACCCGTGGCAATGGCTGGAACCCGCCGAGCTGCTGCTCACCAACCAGGAAGGTCTCACCCCCGGCGACGCGGCCCAGGTCGCGTTCCTGGAACGGCTCGCCGAGACCGGCGCCAGCGGCATGGGCGTCGGGGTGGGCATGGGCGGCCCGGCGGTGTCGGCGCAGTTCGTCCGGCGCGCGGACGAACTGGCCTTCCCGCTGATCTCCGTGCCCTACAGCGTGCCGTTCACGGCGGTGGTCCGGGCCGTCGCCGACGCCAACGGCCGCGAGGAGGCCCGCCTGCTCGGCCGAGTGGCCCGGCTGTATGAACTACTGCGCACGTCGGTCCTGGACGGGCGCCCGGGACCGGAGATGTTCCGCCGGCTCGGTGAGGAACTGGGCGTCCGGCTGTACCTGGTCGACCCGGAGACCGGGCTGTCGCTGTTCGCCGACACCGAGCACACCTCCTTCGCCGGGGCGCTGGTGGCCAGCTACGCGGCTCGCGGGCACACGATTCCCGGCGTACTGCGCCTGACCCGCCCGGAGGCCGGGCCGGACGAGCCGGCCGCGCTGGCCGTGGAGGTGCCCGGCGCCCAGCCGACCGTGCTCATCGCCGAGCCGGTCAGCGGCGAGCTGCCCAGCCTGGTCCTGCTCCATCACATCGCGACCGGCGGGGCGCTCGAGCTGGCCCAGCTGGCGGCCGTGCAGGAGCGCCAGCGCAGGCAGGGCGCGGACCTGCTCAGCCAGCTGCTCGACCGCGGGATCGATCCGCGGCTGGCCGAGTCCCTGATCTCCGAGGCTGGTCTGGACCTGGCCGCCAGCGTGCTGGCCGTCGCCCGGGCCGAGACCGACCAGGACTGTGCCGAGCTGCACCGCAAGCTGGCCCGCTCGCAGCTGCCGCACCTGCTGGTGGATCGCGACCACTTGCTCTACGTCGTGCTCCCCGAGGCCGCGCTGGCCGGGCGGCTGGCCACCGCGCTCGCCGAATCGGCGCGCATCGGCAGCAGCGCCCGCATCGCCACCGCGGCCCGGCTGACCGAAGCCGTGCAGGAGGCCCGCTGGGCCCTCGGCGCCGCCGAAGCGGAGAACCGGAACCTGGTCCGGTACGGCGACCAGACCACCTTGTTGCTGCCGCGCAGCGTCACCGAAGCCCAGGCCCTGGTGTCGCGGATCCTCGGCCCGCTGATCGCCCACGACGCCGGGCACGGCACGGCCTACGTGGACACGCTGCGGGTCGTGCTGCGGCACGACCGGTCGTGGCAGCTAGCCGCCGCGGACTTGCACATCCACAAGCAGACGCTGGGCTACCGCATCCGCAAGATCGAGCAGCTCACCGGGCGCGGCCTGACCAGCACCGAGCACCTGGCCGAATGGTGGTTCGCGCTGCGCGCCCACGACCTGCTCACCGGCCGGGACCCCGCCTGACGACATCTCCATCGCGTCTTTACACGTTCTGCATGCGCATTACATGCGACGGGCCTGCTCTAGAGGCTGATCCGCACGACAGCCTGGTCGCGTGGCTGGTCAACGGCGCCGCCGAGTCCGGCCGGCCCGATCTGGTCCGGGCCGCCCGCTGGCTGGCCGATCACCCGCCCGGGTCGGCCCCGGACGTCATCTGCCACGGCGACCTGCACCCGTTTAACCTGCTCGCCGGCGCCTCACGTCCCTGACCGGCGCACCGGTCCAGCTCCGCTGAGGTCAGTCGATCAGCTCGAAGTCAACGTCGAGGGCCCGGTAGGTCTCGGCGGCCCGGCGGTCGCGGGTGGCCAGCGTGATCCCGTGCTCGGCCGCCGCCGCGGCGACCAGGGCATCGTAAACCGCGCCGCCGGCGATCCCGAGCGACGCCAGCGTGGCCTGGAGCTGCTGCGCTCCCCGAGCGCTGAGGAACCGCGAGCCGGGGAAGTTGTGCGCGAGCAGGCGGGCGACAGCGGTCGGAGTCCGGCGGTTAGGCGGCGGCAACCGGGTCAGCACGGAGAAGGTCTCAAACGCGGCGTGCCCGCTGAGCCCGCAACTGCGCCCCCCGATCGCCTTCCTGGTGGCCTGATGGTATTCGTGCCCGGCGGCCGCGAGGGCGACGGCGACGCTGGTGTCGATCAGGAGCTGGGGCCGGTCATCGCTGGTCGGCATCGCGCAGCGTCCGGACCAGGTCGTCGCTGACCACGGCATCAGCAGAGATCACGAGCAGGCCGTCCTCCTCCTCCAGGCGGTCGTCGGCCAGCGGCTCTACGTGCAGGCCTGCTCCGTCCGCGCTCACCTCCACGTCGCCCGGCACCAGGCCGAGACTGTCTCGTAGCGCCTTAGGTATAACCAGCCTACCTGCCTTGTCTATGGTTGCCCGCATGCCATTACCTTACCATTCATCTGGCATCGGGTCTGTTCAGGCTGCTGGCCTCGGCCGTCATGGTTCCTCATTCGGCCGAACGGACCATCGTTCCAGCCGCCGTCACCGGTTCACGGATCTCGGTGAACCCGCCCTCCGGCGTCATCACGATCCGGCCGGTCTCGAAGCCATGGGCGGCCTCGTCGCGGCGGCGCGCTTGCGCCGCGTGGCAGCTCATCCGGGTCAGCGCGAACGCGAGCACCGGGCCGGCCAGCACCAGGACGCGGAACACCCAGGTCACCGTGTACAGCGAGACCTGCAGGTGGTACGCGATCTCGTCGTTCCCCGCCGCCGCCCACAACAGCCCGTACAGCGTGATCCCGGCCACCCCGAAGGCGGTCCGGTTCGCGGCGTCGCCAGGCTTGGGCGGCAGTAGACCGCGCGCCGGCCGGCCGCTGGCGATCCGCCCGTCGAGCAGCGGGTACGCGGCGATCACCGTGAAGAACAGCCCCGGCACGATGACCGCGGGGATCAGCACGTCCAGCGACAGGGGGTGCCCGCCCAGGGTCGGCTCCCAGGCCGGCATGATCCGCAGCGCCCCGTCCAGGAAGCCCATGTACCAGTCCGGCACCGAACCCGAGCTGATGCTCCCCGGTTCGTACGGGCCGAACAGCCACACCGGGTTGATCTGCGCCGCCGCGCCCAGCGCGACCGTCTGCCCGGGCCCGGCCGAAGCCACCGCCGCGCCGCCGGCCGGGTCGCCGAAGTCCAGCTCCCCGGCCACGTCCGTGGTGCGCAGGTAGAACTGCGGGCGGTACCCCGGACGGACCGGCGTGCGCCGGCCGCCTTCGGCCGCCGACAGCAGCTGCACGGTGGCCGCGAAGCGCTGGTGCGCGCCCACGCTGCCGGGCGCGGCGAGCACCTGCCCGCGCCGCACCTGGTGACGGCCGACGCCGCGCAGCAGCAGCGCCGCGTTGTCGCCGGCCTGCGCGGCCGCCATCGTCTTGCCGAACGTCTCGACGATGGTGACCACGGACCTGGCCGCCGCGCCGAGCCCGATCAGCTCGACCAGGTCGCCGACCCGCACCTGGCCCCGCTCGATCGCCCCGGTGACCACCGTGCCGCGGCCGGTGATGGTCATGCAGTTCTCCACGGCCATCAGGAACGGCGCGTCGAGGTACCGCTCCGGCACCGGCAGGTAGCCGTCGATGGCGTTGAGCAGGTCCAGGATCGAGGTGACCCAGCGCTCCTCGCCGGCCAGCGCGGCCAGCGCGGAGACCCGGACCACCGGCACCTCGTCGCCGGGGTACCCGTAGCCGGACAGCAGCTCGCGGATCTCGAGCTCGACGAGCCCGGCGATCTCCTCCTCGGCCGCGTCGGCCTTGGTGAGCGCGACACCACGTGCGACACCCCGACCTGGCGGGCCAGCACGACGTGCTCCCGGGTCTGCGGCATCACGCCGTCGAGCGCCGAGACCAGCAGGACCGCGCCGTCGACCTGCGCCGCGCCGGTGATCATGTTCTTCACGTAGTCGGCGTGGCCGGGCATGTCGACGTGTGCGTAGTGCCTGGTCGCGGTCTGGTATTCGACGTGCGCGATGTTGATGGTGATGCCGCGCGCGGCCTCTTCGGGCGCGCGGTCGATCTGGCCGAACGGCACGTAACGGCTCATGCCCCGGTCGGCCAGGACCTTGGTGATGGCGGCAGTCAACGTGGTCTTCCCGTGGTCCACGTGCCCCATCGTGCCGATGTTGAGGTGCGGCTTGTCGCGGACGTACGCCTGCTTGATCATGACTGACTGCTCCTGGTTCCTCCTGCTGCACTCGCTGACCCGCGCGCGCAAACCGCAGCGCACGATGCGCCACCCTTCCCCGCCAGGTCACCCGGGCGAACGGGGAAGGGTCAGCGTCGCGCGCCGTCGAACCGGAACACACCAGTAAGCGTGCGGCATCCGCCGCCCGCCGCCAACGGGTTTTCCTTGACTTTCCCGGCCCAGATCAGTTCCGCTTTGATCATGACGCTGCCGCACCCGCTGGACCCGCTGACCGCGGAGGAGATCGAGGCCGCCTGCCGGATCCTGAAGCAGGACCGCGGCCTGGCCGCGAGCGCCCGCTTCGTCTACGTCACGCTGCGCGAACCGGCCAAGCAAGCGGTCCTGGGCGCCCGGCCGGGCCAGGCGTTCGACCGCGAGGCGCACATCGTGCTCCGGGAACGAGCTGAGGGCAAGACCTACGAGGCGGTGGTCGGCATCACCGCCGGCGAGGTGCGCCTGTGGCGCGAGCTGCCCGGTGTTCAGCCCGCGGTCATGCTGGAGGAGTTCCTGGCCACCGAGGCGGCGGTCAAGAAGGACGCCCGCTGGCAGGAGGCCATGCGCCGGCGTGGCGTCACCGACTTCGACATGGTAATGATCGACCCCTGGTCGGTGGGCTACAACGGCCCCGAGGACGCGGCCGGGCAGGGCCGGTTCCTCCGGCCGCTGACCTGGGTGCGCGACGGCGACCCCGACGACAACGGATACGCCCGCCCGGTGGAGGGCCTGATCGTCCGCTTCGACCTGGATCGCATGGAAGTGGTGGACATCGAGGACCACGGCGTGGTCCCGCTGCCGCCGCGCAGCGGCAACTACACCGCCCAGGGGATCCGCGACGCCGCGAACGTCCCGTACTTCCCCGACGGTCCCCGGCAGGATCTGCGCCCCGTGGAGATCGCCCAGCCCCGCGGGACCAGCTTCACCGTCGACGGGCGCGAGGTGCGCTGGCAGAAGTGGCGGTTCCGGGTCGGCTTCACCCCCCGCGAGGGACTGGTCCTGTACCTGGTTCACTACCAGGACCGGCCCATCGTCTACCGCGCCTCGCTCGCGGAGATGTTCATCCCCTACGGGGATCCGAACCCGGCGCACTACCGCAAGAACGTCTTCGACATGGGGGAGTACGGCATCGGGGTGCTCGCCAACAGCCTGGAGCTGGGTTGCGACTGCCTGGGCGAGATCCGTTATTTCGATGCCTGCCTCAACGACAACGACGGCCACGCGCAGCTGCTCGAGAACGCGATCTGCCTGCACGAGGAAGACCACGGCATGCTGTGGAAGCACACCGACTGGCGGACCGGCAAGGCCGAAGTCCGGCGCTCGCGGCGGCTGGTGATCTCGATGATCGCCACCGTCGGGAACTACGAGTACGGCTACTTCTGGTACCTCTACCAGGACGGCACCATCGAATACGAGGTCAAGCTCACCGGCGTGATCTCCAACGGGGCGCTGCCCCCGGGAGTCAAGCCGGCCCACGGCACCCTGGTCGCCCCGCAGGTCTACGGGCCCAACCATCAGCACATCTTCTGCGTCCGGCTGGACATGATGGTCGACGGCCCGCAGAACACCGTCTATGAGTGCGACTCGGTGGCGCTGCCGCCCGGCCCGGACAACCCGCACGGCAACGCCTGGGTGGTCCGGCAGACGCCGGTGACCAGGGAGTCGGAGGCGGGGCGGCTGGCCGACGGACGGACCGCTCGTTACTGGCGGATCATCAATCCCAATATTCCGAACGGCCACGGTGATCCCGTCGCCTACAAGCTCGTGCCCGCCGGGGACATCGTTCTCCCGTTCAACCAGCCCGATAGCCACGTGATCCGCCGCGCGCAGTTCGCTACCAAGCACCTATGGGTCACCGCGTACGATCCCGAGCAGCGGTTCCCGGCGGGGGAGTACCCGAACCAGCATCCCGGCGGGGACGGCCTGCCCACGTGGACCGCGGCCGACCGTCCGCTGGAGAACACCGACCTGGTGCTCTGGCATACGTTCACCGCGCACCATGTGGTCCGCCCGGAGGACTGGCCGGTGATGCCGGTAACCACGGTCGGTTTCAAGCTCCGGGCCGACGGTTTCTTCGACGGGAATCCCGCGCTCGACGTACCGCCCGCCGAGCACTGCCACTAGCGCCACCCGGCACATATGCCACCATGACCAGGTGGACACACCAGCCAACGTCTCTTACCGGTCTGATCTGGCCGCCGTGCATCACCGGGGCTTCGGCGCGCATGCCGCGGCGTGCGCTCCGGGGATCGTGGACTTGCTGGCCCCGGTGCGCGCCCGGCAGGGCGTGGTGCTCGAGCTGGGCTGCGGCACCGGCTTGCTGACCAGGGAACTGATCGCGGCCGGGTATCGCGTCATCGCCACCGACGCGGCCCCGGCGATGCTCGACATCGCCCGCGACGTGGTTGGTGAATCGGCGCAGGAGGTGCGTCAGCTCACGCTTCCCGATGACCCGCTGCCGCCGGCGGACGCGATCGTGGCCATCGGCCACCCGCTCAGCTACCTGCCGGATGCGCCAGCCATCGACCGGGCGCTGATCGCGATGGCCGCGGCGTTGCGGCCAGGCGGCCTGCTCGCCTTCGATATCTGCGATCTGGAGTGGGGCCGGGCCCGAGCCGATACTCCCAACTTCGCTAATTGCGGTCCCGACTGGGCCATCATTACCCAGTTCTCGGTGCCCGCGCCGGACCGGTTCGTCCGCGACATCACCACGTTCCTGCCCAATCCGGACGGCAGCTGGCGTCGCGACCAGGAACACCACGAGAACGTGCTGATCGACACCGCGCGCATTCCGGCGCTCCTGCGTGCCCACGGCGTGCAGGCCAGCGTCGGCGCGTCATTCGGCTCGGAAAGCCTTCCTCCCGGCCTGCGTGCAGTCACCGGGCGCAAAGCGCCCTAGGCGGCGGAATGCCTGGCCGAACTCCCGGACACCGCCAGCCAGCTGCTCCATCTGCTCCCGGGTCAGGTGGTCCAGGCCGTGACCGCCGCGTTGTTCGTGGCCGGATCGGCCTACATGTGGCTGACCAGCTTCAGGTCGCAGGCACCCGAAGGCGCCGACCAGGCCCGTCAAGGGGGTGGCCCCGCGTCGTTCTGGCCGTGGCCGCGACCAGCTTCGGCGTCGTCTTCCTCGCCGAGTGGGGCGACATCACCCAGATCACCGCGGCCAACCTGGCCGCCCGGTACGGGCCGTGGCCGGTGTTCGCCGGGGCCAGCCTGGGCCTGGAGGCGATCGCCGCGGTCGCCGTCACCGTCGGAGCCAAGAGCCTGAAACTGCTCCCGATGCCGTGGATCCGCCGGCTCACCGCGACCATCCTGCTCGGCTTCGGCGTATACAGCATCATCGCCGCCATCACCGCCTAGGCTTCCCGTTCAGTGCCGGGGGCCGAGTCGCCGGCGGCCAGTAGGTGAAGATCACGTGTCGCGCGGCCGTTCAGTTCACCCGGCAACCTCGTTTCAGGCGGCGCGGCGGCGGACCAGCCAGACGGTCGCGGTGATGAGCAGCACGGCTAGCGCGAGCAGCCAGCCGCCCTCGATCCACTGGAACGGCCAGAACCGGCTGCCGGGCTGGTACCAGCTTCCGGAACAAGGCACCGGATGGTTCACGGTGGCCATCGGCGGCACCTTGCTGGCCGCGGGGAACCTGGCAGATAATCGAGCGCACCACTGGCCGGTCTGGCTGTTCTGGCTGCTGATCGTCGTGATGCTCATCGCGGCGGTGCTCAACACCGCGATCCGGATGAGCGGTGGTCAGCGCGCCCGCCGCTCGGCCGGCGTCGAGCCCGCGCCCGCCGCGGAACCGCACTAGGCACCAACCGGAGCATCGCTGTCTTACCGTGGATGTATGACCGCATGGGGCAACCTGCCGCCTGCGCTGCCAGCACACGGCACGGTGCTGGCCTGGGCCCGAGGCTGCCGGTGCGAAGAGTGCGAACGCGAACATGAGCGTTTCGTGTTCGAACTGTCCTTGCGCGGACCGGTGCGGCTTCCCGCCGAGCCGGAGCCCCGCAAGATGGACGCCGACACCTTGGCCCGGCTGGAACCGGCGGTGAGCCAGTCAGCGTGCCAGGTGTGCGGCGCGCGGCCCCATCAGCGGTGCCGCAACCTGGCCTTCCCTCAGCATTTCGCGCCCACTCATCCAGAACGTGGAACCAGCGCGACCGGCTGAAGCCGACCGCGGTCAACTCCGGCAGACGCGCTGGATCAGGTCCTGCCAGCTGTCCGCTGCGCCAGCCGGGCGCGGCCGTGGCTTAGTCCTGGTGCCGGGGCGCGCTCGAGCAGAAGGTCAGTCGGCGCGTGATGATCAGCACCGGCAGCAGCAGCCAGAGCAGACCCCAGCCGCCGTGGGCCGCGTTGATCAGTATCGCGGCCGCGACCCCGATGCCGATCAGCGCGATGGCCGGCGGCCGTCTCCCGCGGACGGCGGCGATCCGCGGCCGGGCCCCGGCCGTAGGGCCAGCCGGGGTCTGGCCGGCCGGCAGGTCGGCCAGCAGTTCCTTCAGCTGGCCCCAGGTCCGCGCGGCCAGCGCCTGCCCGGTTCGCTCGTCGAGTTCGTCGGCCGTCAGCCGGCCCGCTTGGAAGTGCTCGCTCAGTGCCGCCAGGACCGCATCACGATCGGCGTCGGAAGCCCTCATCGCGTCGGGAAGACTCGTCCCTGCCATGGTGTCCATCGTCCTGTGGCCTTCCTGTCTCGGGCGGCCCTGTCTCGGGCGGCCCTGTCTCGGGCGGCGGCGCGGGTTGCGCATACCTCTACTGTCGCCGACCGAGGGCTTCCGCCACCATTGCCGGATGCCACCGGCTGCCGATGACATCTGTCACGGCCCGCCCGGTTATATGCGGGCTTATATCCGGGCGGGCGGGAGCATGGCCGGCCGGGGCTGGCGCGTGAGCCATTGCCAGAACGTCCGGCGCGGCCCCCTGGGCGCCCGCGGCAGGCGCACCCGCAGGTTGCTGTGATGAAGCTGGCCGGCCACGTCGATCCGGACCGTGACCGGAGCGCCCGAGGCCGCGCCGACCCTGACGTTGCTGGCGTGGATGGCCAGGTCGTTGGTGTCCACCTCGATGCCCGGCCTGGTCACCAAGATCATGTTCCCGTGATGGATATCGGCGTCGATCTGCAGCGTGGGCCAGGTGAAGTCCGCGTTGGTGAAGTCCAGCGTGACGTTGCCGCTCGTGATCCGGACCTCCATGCGCTGCGGCACGGTCCAGTGTCCGCGGCGATGGGTGTTGCCATGCTGGCAGTCGATGCGCACGACCTCGCGTGGCCTGGCGGGCGAGCTCACCACCGCGCCCGGCGCGTTGGGCAGGTCCTTGACCAGCACCGCCAGCTCGTTGTAGGTGCGCGCGGTCAGAGCCGCCTCGACCCGCTCGTCCAGTTCTTCGGCCGTCAGCCGCCCGTCGCCCGCCGACACCCGCAGCAGCTCTACCACTCGGTCCCGGTCCTCGTGCGACGCCCGCGACTCCCCGTGCGGCACCGCCTGGCCGGTGTTCGGCCGGGGCACAATCTCATCGGCCATGAGAAACGCTCTCCGTCATGGAAACACCTTAAGGCCGGGGTAGTCTGAGGCCTCGACGGTGAGCGGCAGCACCGGGGTGCGCCTGCCGGGCGAGTCGCGGGGATGCGGGCCGAGGGTGAGCGTGGCCTGGATTCCCCACTCGCCGGGCGGGATGGCGTAGCCGAGCCGGATCGTGGAGCTGGCCGTGCCGATCAGCAGCGGGACGCGCTCGGTCTGTCCTGGCTGTATCCGGAAGACGATCAGTGGCAGCGCCTGGGCCCCGGCGAATCCGCCCACCGTCTCGCCGGAGTGCGGATCGACGACGACCGCGGTGACCTGGCCGTTGGTAGCAATTTGCAGCTCGCGGCCGGTGTGGTTGCCCAGCAGCAGGCCGTGCCGCAGGCTGTGCCCGGAGCTGACCACGGCCGGACCGTCCAGCTCGGCCGTTACCTCGTCCGGATCCAGCAGTTCCGCGGGCGGACCGGGGCCCGGCCCGGGCGGCGGCTGCCGTCCCGGCGGGTAGCGGAGAGCCCCGACGGTCAGCTCGACGTCGTCACCGAACTGCCGATGCAGTTCTTCAGCGGTGGCCGCGGCCCAGGCCGCCAGCCCGATGGTGAACGGCGGCCGCCCTTGGTCCACGTCCAGCTCGGGGAAATGCGTCAAGGCGCCAGGCTGCTGGTCGCGCACCCTGGCCAGGACTACCTTGAGCTCATCCCAGACTGCCACGCCAGCAGGCTATCCGCGACCAGCCCGCCCAGACCATCTTCTCGGCCCGGGTCCCGCTGCTCCCGGTCCTCAGCGGCCCCGGCGGCCCCGGCGGTCGCGGCGACCTGGGCCAATGCCGTATGCAGCTTGGCCAGTTCGAGGCACCACTGAGCTCTCGGGTGGAAGTCGCCGCACGAGATGGCTTCGTCCAGCAGCCTTTCGGCTTCCCGATAATGATCTAGACCATTCATGCACTTCTCTTTGGTCGTCGTCTCGGTCGCCCCCGGGGCCGAGGCCGGGGCTTACCTTGACTTAACGCCAGCCAGCGGAAACCGGTTCAGTCAACTACGATCGATCAATGCCGTCCCATTAGGGGAACACGATGAGCAACAAGCCACACCTGCGCCCTCATCAGGAAAAACGGCATGCGAGCCCCGCTACCAGGCTGGTCGTGGCGATTCTCATCGTCGCAATCCTCGCCCTCCTGATCGCCCTAGAAGCGACCGGCCACATCGTATTCCGCGGAAGATAATCTTGTCGCGTTCCCAAGCCTGCGGAGAGTCTCGATGTCGGGCACGCCGCCACCCAACTCGATGCGCGATAGGGCAGGCTGGCTGATCCCGCCCGCTCTGCTACTTCCTATTTCCCCGTATGCACGAGGCCTGGGAACGCCCGCCCGAACGCCGCCTGCCCCCGGGGACCAAAGCGGCAAACCATGGCACAACCTGCCGACAGCACACTCGAGGAAACCGCAGCAGGCCACCGAACCACATCTCAGGCCTTGGACACGCCGCAAACGGCCTTATTCTGGACGCCCTGGCAAATCAGGTCTTCCTGGGAAGGGAAGGCCTGCAGATACTCGGCGGTGGCTAGGACGTCCGGTCACAGTTCGTCGTCGAGCAGGGAGAAGACCGCCAGGTCGTGCAGGCCGTCGTCTTCCAGTCCGGCGCGGCGCAGTGTGCCTTCCCGGCGGAAGCCTGCTTTCTCCGCTACCCGTATCGAGGCTGGGTTGTCTGTGTTCGCCGTCAGCCAGGCTCGCTGGATGCCGGCCTCGGTGAGCGCCCACCTGGCGACCGCGCTCAGTGCCTCGGTCGCATACCCTTTGCCGCGCTCGCCTTCGCGGACGCCGTAGCCGATCTCCGCCGAGCGGATCTCCCAATCAGCGTGGAACAGGCCGATGGACCCGACGATCTTGCCAGCGGCGCGGTCCAGCATCATCAGGTGGACACCGGTTCCCTCTAGCTGTGGACGGTTCAGGCTGCCGGCGAGCCACCCTGGCACCTCGCTCGGGTCTGACGGCGCACCGGGCGGCAGCGCCTCAGGTGCCGCGGCCAGGGCCTCGCGGACGAGCCCGGTGTCACTGGCACCGTACTGGCGCAGGTCCAGCCGTTCGCAGCGGATGACCGGAGACGGGAAGAGGCTCATGGACGCCCACCGTACCGCCGCGCCGGCCGGGAGGCGTCTGTGCCAGAGGCGGCCTCGCAGGTGGTCTATGCGGCAACGGTGACGACTGCGACGTGGCTCGTGGCCGGCGGGACTGGTTCGCCAGTTAGCCGCAGACCCTCGATGTGAAACTCGATGGCCTCGCGCATCTCAGCTTCGCATTCCTCCAGAATTCCGGCGACGGGTAACCCACGGCGGTGCCGTCGGACACTAACGAGTGTGGGTTGTGTCGCTGGCTTGCTAGTCCTGGAGGACCGTCGTGACGATTGTCCGCATCGTGCTTGCTGATCCCCGGACCGGACGGGTGCCGGAGGGCAGTGCCATGAACGGCCAGCAGCTCATCGTGCTCGCCGATACGGTGCCTGCCGAGGATGGCGGTCACCGGGCGGTGCCGCTGTGGCTGCGGGTTATCGATGCCAAGTTGCTGTGGGGGCTGCTGGAGCGGTCTGCCGGGGACGCCGTGATGGCCGGTGTCCTGGAGGAGACAGCGGCCCGGCTGCTGCATGCGGCCGAGGTGGGGGTGACCGCCGTGGACATCGAGCCTGCCGGTGAAGATGTGCCGGAGCTGGGCCCGGACACGGCCGCGGCGCGGGTCGGGCTGGCCACGGCCGCCGGAGACCGGCATGTCCGGGTGAGCGCCGGGTACGGCCTGAAACTGGCCGTCGCGGCCGGGGTGCCGGTCCGGGTGGCCGATGCGGTGATGGACCGGCTCGCGGTCCTGGTCCATGGCGAGGACGTGCACGCGCCGTTTCTGCTCCCGGCGGCTGACCGAACGCCGGGCCGTACCGGGCCACGGCGGCGTTTCGAGCCGCGGAACATGGCCTTCACCGACGGCCTGGACTACTGGGAGCTGGCGGGCAGCTTCCTTGATGCCGGCCGGCCGCACTGGCAGGACTATTCCTGCGCCGCCGCAGGCAGGTCGGCTGTCCTGGCCTGCGCGGTCCCTGAACCCTCCGGTTCGGCCGTCCTGTTCCAGGAGGTTTACGCCGAGGACTACCGGGGCGCCGCGGTCACCTTCCGCGGACAGCTGCGCACCACCGGCGTGGCCGGCCACGCCGGGCTGCATCTGGCCGCGGGCCGGCCCGATCAGCCTCCCGGCGCCCTGCTGCGCGACCGCCCCGCCAGCAGCCTGACCGGCCCCGGCAGCGGCGAGTGGACCCGGCATGAAGTCACGGTGCCCGTCCCCGAGCAGGCCGGCGTCATCCGGTTCGGCATCTCACTGACCGGCCGCGGCCGCGTCGAGCTCCGCAACCCGGAGCTCACGTCGGCACCGGAAGCTCAGGAGTAACGCGGCGGATGGACATCCAGGATGGCAACCTGGTCCGGCTGGCCCGCGACGGCGATCCGGCAGCGTTCCGGCTGCTGGTCGAACGGTACCTGCCGATGGCGCGCGCCCGCGCGGCCCGGATGTGCCCGCAGCCGGACGACGCCGACGATGCCGTGCAGGACGCCTTCCTTCAGGCGTTCATCGCGCTGGACCGGCTGCGCGATCCCAGCCGGTTCGCCGGCTGGCTGGGCGGCATCCTGGTCAACGTCTGCCGCGCCCAGCGGCGCCGCGCCCCGCTCACCCTGCTTGGCGACTGGCCCGAGAACCTGCACCCGGCCTCGGCCGGCAGCCTGCCGTCGGCTGAGGACCTGGACCGCGCCGACGCCCTGAGCCGCGCAGTCGCCGGCCTGCCCCCCGGGCAGCGACAGGCCGTCACCCTGTTCTATTACGCCGACCAGCCCGAAAGCCGGATCGCCCGGCACTACCGGCGCCGCCAAGGCCAGCCTGCACAAAGCCCGCCGCCGGCTGCGCGAGTACATCACCGCGCACCGCCCCGACCTTATGCCCGCCACCTCCCGGAGGACCCCCATGACTGCCGTCCGTATCGCGTACGCCGGCCCCTGGCCAGAGCGCCAGCCAGTCGGCCTGGTGGTGCTCGCCGACACGGTGCCTACCGAAGATGGCGGGTCCCGGGCGCTGCCGGTCCGGCTGCCCGGCCACGGCGTGTTCTGGCGCCTGCTCGCCCGCCCCGGCGGCGCCGAACACCCCGTCGACGACTCCGGGGAGATGACCGGCCAGCTGCTGCACGCGGCCGGGATCACCGTGACCGCCGTGACCGTCACCGATCTGGGTCCGGGGGTGCCCGCCACACGGGTCGACATCGCCGCGCCCGGCGGAACCCGGCAGGTCACCTCCGGCCTGGCCGACGGCCTGGCCCTAGCGGTCATCACCGGCGCGCCGCTGGCCGTCGACGACCCGGTGATGGACCGGCTCGCCGAGCATCTCACCGGCCCCGACCTGCTCAGCCCGTTCCGCAGCCGCCAGCTGCCACCTCCACCCGGGAACACGCGGTTCGAGCCGCGCAATATGGCGTTCACCGACGGCCTGCACCGCTGGCAGCTCGATGGCGCCTTCCTGCGCCAGGTGAGCGGGTCCCACGACCAGGACTATTCCTGCATCACCGAAGACGGGCGGGTGATCCTGGCCGCGGCCGTGCCCGGACCCGCCGGATTCGCCGTTCTCAGCCAGGAGATCGAGGCTGAGGACTACCACCACCGCACCGTTATCTTCCGCGGTCACCTGCGCGCCACCGACGTCGCCGGCCGAGCCGGACTGGTGCTCCGCGTCCCCCGCCAAGGACAGCTGGGGCAGCAGCGCCCAGACGGACGAGATCCCTGGCATGATCCCGAGAACTACTTTGCCTTCGTCACCGGAACCGGCGACTGGGCCCAGCATGAGGTCACTGCCCAGATCCCGCCCGACGCCAACAACATCATCTTCGGCGTCTTCCTGAACGGAGGCGGCAAGATCGAACTACGCAACCCTCAACTCGAACCAGC
This sequence comes from uncultured Actinomycetes bacterium, assembly GCA_963787645.1. GTDB lineage: Bacteria > Actinomycetota > Actinomycetes > Streptosporangiales > Streptosporangiaceae > Palsa-504. The sequence continues at coordinate 323,490 of CAWBDS010000012.1, forward strand.
AGCCGACGGATAACGGGGATGCGGCGAAGACCAAGCGGGAACTGCGCCGCGTGTCACTGAAGCCAAGGATCGATGATCTCGATGCCGGTGCCGTCGAAGTCGGACACGTTGCGGGTCGCCAATGCGGCGCCTTGTGAGCGGCAGACGGCCGCGATCAGCGCGTCGAAGCCGGTGATTGGTTTCCCGGCCCGCTCCCGGCTGCTGGCGATGACCGCGTAATGTTCCGCGGCTGCGGCTTCGAACGGCAGGACCTGGTCTGCGAAGGCGGAGAAGATCTCGTCGGCCGCGGCCAGGAGGGCCTGCTTCCTGCGTCCGTCCGGCAGCCGGGCGATGCCGTACCGGACCTCGGCGAGCGTGATGACGGTCGTCCGCAGCTCGCGCCTGTCCCGGTCGCGGACCCAGTTCGCGACGCCAGCCGCGGGTTCCGGGCGCATCAGCTCGGAAACCACGTTCGTGTCGAGAATGATCATGCCGGGAATTCCGCGGCGCGCGCCGGTTCCTCACGTCCAGGCAGGTCCAGGCCGACTCCGCCGAGCGCGCCGAACCGGTCCAGGAGCGTCGTGAACAGCCCGGCGGAGTCCGCGGGCTCGCGGACGGCTTCGGTGAGAATCGCGCGCACCTCCGCCTCCATCGACCTGCCGTGACGAGCCGCGCGTACCTGCAGTCGCCGTTTTACCGTTTCATCAAGGTTCCGGATATTCAATGCTGCCATTGCTATCACCCCATGGAACCGATGATATCAAGCATGGTAGCAATTCAAGGCCGACAGCACCAAGCGCCGAAGGCGGCTGATTAGCGATCATCGCCGGGCGGCGCCGGCCTGGCGCACCGCCCCGGCAGCTTGCCGTGCCGCCGCCAGGATCGGATCCCAGACCGGCGCGAACGGCGGCGCGTACGCCAGGTCCAGAGCGGTCACGTCTTCGACCGTCATCCGGTTCCACAGCGCCGTCGCGGCCGTGTCGATCCGCTTGGCCGATCCCTCGTAGCCGACGATCTGCACGCCCAGCAGGCGTCCGGTGCGGCGTTCGGCGATCATCTTGACGGTCATCTGCTGGGTCCCGGGGAAGTAGCCGGCTTTGGTGCCGGACTGCGCGGTGACGGTCACGTACTCGAACCCGGCGTCGGTGGCGTCGCGCTCGCGCAGCCCGGTGCGGGCGATCTCCAGGTGACACACCTTGCTCACCGCGGTGCCGACCACGCCGGGAAACGTGGCGTAGGAGCCGGCCAGGCTGTGCCCGATGACCCGGCCCTGCTTGTTGGCGTGGGTGCCGAGCGCCACATGCTGGTACTGGCCCGAGACCAGGTTGAGGACTTCCACGCAGTCGCCGCCGGCCCAGATCCGGTCGTGGCCGAGCACCTGCATCTGGGCGTTCGTGCGCAGGCCCCCGTGATCACCCAGCGGCAGCCCGGCCGCCCGGGCCAGCGCGGTGTTCGGCCGCACCCCGAGGCCGAGGACGACCACATCGGCCGGGATCGGGCCGTCGGCGGTCAGCACCGACCGGATCCGCTGGTCGTCGCCGGCCTCGAACCCGGTGACGGCGGTACCGGTACGCACGTCGATGCCGATGCCCTCCATGGCCTGGTGGACCGCCGCCCCCATGTCCGGGTCGAGCGTGGTCATCGGCTGCGCGGCCTGATCGACAATGGTGACCGCGACCCCGCGCCGCACGAGCGCCTCGGCCATCTCCACGCCGATGTAGCCGCCGCCGACCACCACGGCCCGCCGCGGCTGGACGCGCTGCAGATCGGCCAGCAGCGCGGCGCCGTCATCCAGGGTCTGCACGCCGAACACCCCGGCGGCGTCCACGCCCGGCAGCGCCGGTCGCACCGGGACCGCGCCGGTCGCGATGACCAGGGCGTCGAAGCCCTCCCAGGACGACCGCCCGGCGGCCAGGTCGCGGGCCAGCACCCGGCCGGCGGCCAGGTCGATCTGCTCCACCTCGGTCCGCATCCGCAGGTCGATGCCGTTGCGCCGGTGCTCGTCCGGCGACCGGGCGACCAGCCGCTCCGGCCCGTCGACATCGCCGGCGACCCAGTACGGGATGCCGCAGGCCGAGTAAGAGCTGTACGCCCCGCGCTCGAACGCGACAATCTCGATCGCGTCGCCCGCGATCCGCTTGGCCTGCGCGGCCGCGCTCATCCCGGCCGCGTCCGCCCCGATCACGATGATCCGCTTGGTCATGCCACCAGTACACCCCAAAATCTTTCTTCCGAACGGACCGTGGTGCGCGCGTCGTACCCCCGAGCCAGCGGCGCCCGGTGATCAGGCGGCGGCGAGGATGCCGACCCGGCGGGCGGTAGTCAGCTGACCATGGGACGTGCCGAGGCAGGAGCCGGTGGTGGGGGCGACGCCTGAGTGGTCGCGGCCGGTCGCGACGGTGACGTAGCCGCTGTCGGTGCGCCGGCCGTTACACGGGTCGAAGGCCACGGCCTCGGCCTGCCCGGCCCGCGGGACGATCACCTCCACCCAGGCGTGCGTGCCGCCCTGGCCGAGCAGGTGTCCCGACACATACCGGGCGGGCAGCCCGACCAGGTGGCAGAGCGCGAGCATGACGTGCGCGAAGTCCTGGCAGACGCCGTAGCCGGCGGCCAGCGCCGCTGCGGCCGTGGTGGTGACCGACGTGGGCCTGGGCGGGCAGTACCGCGGGCCCGTCGTCGCGGACCAGTCGTCCTGTCCCTGCTGAGCCGGGGAGACGACTTCTACGCCCCGGCCGGCCCGCGGCGCCTGTTCCGGCACGCCGCCGACGGCGGCCCGGTCGACCGGTCTGGCCGGTGCGAGGCCTGCGGCGCGCCGGTCCCCGCGGCGGACACCATCATCGCCCCCGGCCCCGGGCTCGAACCGCCAGCCGATGACGACAGCTGGGTCACCACCGCGCTGGCCGGCCCGCACCGGCTGCTGGAACCTTTGCGGGCGGCCCCCATCGCCGCCGGGTAACGTTCAAGCACCGTGTAAGCGTCGTCTGCTAGGGAGAAAAGCTGCGGAACCTGCGGCAACTGGCGTGGTCCCTGATCCCGGGCGGGATGGGTCTGGCCGCCGCGTCCTTCCTCGGCGGCAGCTGGTATCTGGCCGAGAAGATCCGCTCCGAGGCCCTGGCGATCGGGCCGGGCCCGGCGATGCCCGCGTACGACGACGTGCGGTTCGCGGGCGTGTCGCCCGGACAGGTCCAGCTGCGAGCGGTCGGCTACCAGCCGGCCCTGGTCAAGCCGATGCTCTGCGGCATCGCCTGGCCGGGTGGCAGCGGGCACCTGGCCGCCGTGGCCGATGTATCCGGGGAAGTAGTCACCCGCCCGTTGACCGTGAGCAGCGGATCGGCGCCCGCGGCGGGGCAGCTCGCCGCGCTGGACCGGTCGTACTTCCTGAGCGATCCCGAAGCGGCGTTCGATATTCCCGTCCAGCACGTCGTCGTACCGGGCCCGCTCGGGCCGCTGCCCGCGTGGTACTTCCCGGGGCCCGGCCGCACGTTCGTCATCGGGGTACATGGACAGAACGGCACCCGGAAGGACGTGCTGCGCGTTATCGACATCGTGTGCCGCCGGGGATTTCCCGGTCTTGCGGTCACCTACCGCAACGACCTCGGCGCCGCCCGCGACCCGTCGGGTTACTTCCGGTACGGGCAGACGGAATGGAGCGATATCGAGGCGGCGGTGCGCTGGTCGCTCGCGCACGGCGCCCGGAGCGTCGTCCTGGTCGGCCAGTCGATGGGCGCGGGCGTCGCCGCTGCGTTCTTGCAGCGCTCCTCGCTGGCCCCGAAGGTGGCGCGCGTAATGCTCGACGCGCCCATGCTGGACCTGCCCGCGGCCATCGACTACCAGGTCGACCGGCACCTGATTCCGGTCATCGGACGTCTCCCGGCTCCGCTGATCCGGGCGGCTAAGCGGATCGCCGGCGCGCGCTTCGGCGTCGACTGGTCCGCGATGAGTTACCTCGGCGAGACGACCTGGCTCAAGGTCCCCGCGCTCGTCACGCACGGCGATGACGATCCCCGGGTGCCGGTCTCGACCAGCCTCCGGCTGCACGAGCTCGAGCCCTCCCTCGTCACCGTCGAAGTGTTCCCGGGTGCGGGCCATCTGGAGTCGTGGAACACCGACCGGTCGCGCTACACGTCACTGGTGGAGTCGTTCCTGGCGCCGCTGGCGCCGTGAGGGACGTACGCACTGTTCGCGGGGCCTGGTGGAGCGTACGCTCAAAACGCTGCTCCGGACCCTGGCAGCTCTCTGTCCTGTGACTGAGGAGCTGGTTATGAGCAGCGACGCGATGCGGGCTGGCGGCCGCCGGTGACGGCCGCGGGCTCGCCGGCGGCCCAGCCGCTTTACGACGCCCGGCGTGGCGTGTACTACGTCAAGCCCGTGCTTCGCGGCTGGTTGCACCTGCTCTACTTCGGGGCGTCGCTGGTGTCCGGCCCGCTGCTGCTGGCCGGCGGGCACGGAGCCGCGCGGATCACGGCGGTCGCCGTCTACTCGGCCAGCGTGAGCGCGTTGTTCGGGATCAGCGCGTTGTATCACCGCGGCACCTGGACCGAGGTCGGTCGGCGCCGCCTGCAGCGCCTGGATCACGCGATGATCTTCTTCCTCATCGCCGGCACGGCAACTCCCGCTTTCCTCCTGGACGCACCCCGCGGCTTGGGGCTGGCCGGCCTGCTGGTGATGTGGGCCCTGACCCTCACCGCGGCCGCGATCCACCTGGTGTGGATGAACGCGCCAGAGCTGCTGGTCGGCGGGACGTTCGTGGGGCTGGGCTGGGCCGCCGGTCTTTCGCTGCCGTGGGTGTGGATCCACGCCGGCGTCGCACCCGGGGTATTGATGCTGGTCGGCGGCCTGCTCTACACCGTTGGAGCGCTTTCCTACCATCGTCGCTGGCCCAACCCCTACCCGTCGGTGTTCGGGTATCACGAGGTCTTTCACGCCTACGTCTGCGCCGCCGCGGCCTGCCAGTATGTCGCGATAGCGCGGTTCATCGCCTGAACCGCCGCCATCACCTGACGCAGTGCCGCTCAGCTTGATGATCGCGTCAACGCCACAGTACCGAAATGGGACTTCAGTCACGCTGGTACCGCCAGCACCGCAGTCCGCATGCTCCGAACCAGCCGCAACCGAATGAAACCCGGGCTTCACGTTGCTCTTACCAGGTGAAAGTCCAGCCCGGGTTATGCACCTAGCCGGAGTAGTCGGCCGCGGCGGGCGCGAGCGGAGTGAAACTGGCAGTCCACCACACCCTATGGTGGTGGAACCCGGGTTTCACCACCCTTTGGCTTCGCGGGAGCAGCGCACCACGAAGCACACTGTGCTCCCTGGCAACGCCAGCACCACCGGTGACCAAGCCGCGGCGCGAACCCGCGCGCCCTGCCCAAAGCAGCCGCTGACCGCACCGCATTCCTCAGTCACTCTGCTCAACGGCATACCCCGGAGTCCAGCTTCATCTCGTTCAGCGCTAGGCCGACCTTCATGAGCCCGGCACGACGACGCTGTCGCGGTGGCCGCGACGGCCCGGCGCCGCATCGGTGCCGAGCCTGACCCGGTGCTGTGACAAGCTGGGGGCAGCGGCCCGTAGCGGGCCGCACCCGAGCAAGGGAGAGCGTTATGAGCGTCTACCGGGTGACCGAGATCATCGGGACCAGCAGCACGTCATGGGAAGACGCGGCGGCCCAGGCGATCAAGATCGCCGCGGCGACGCTCCGCGATCTGCGGGTGGCCGAGGTCGTCAAGCAAGACATTGCCCTGGACGAGGACGGGACGATCACCTACCGGACCAAGCTCCAGCTCTCCTTCAAGTACGAACCCGAGCACTGAGGTAGACCACCAGAATTCAGGTGACCGCCGTTCTCCGTGCCGGCCACTAGCTTCGGGCGTACCCGGGTTCCGATGTCAAGACATTGATTGCATGCACCCGTGCATATATGCTCCGGCTTATGTCTCGCCGCTACTCGATGGACTCCCGGCAGGAAGAAACCGCGGCCCGCCGCCGCCGCCTGCTCGAATCGGCCATCAAGGTGCTCCAGGAGGTGGGCGCCGACCGGCTCACCATGGAGGCTGTCGCCGAGCAGGCCGACACGGCCACCCGCACCCTGTACAACCATTTCTCCTCGCGGGATGAACTGATCGCCGCGGCCCTCGACCTCCTGCTGCAGGAGGCTCGCGCTTCGCTGTACTTGAACCCGCCCGCGGATGGGAACCCCGCCGAGCGACTCCGGCTGTTCGTGCGCATGGTCTACGACGTATATGGCCGGCAGGGCGACTCGCTCAGCACCTTGCTCGACCACCGGGACGACCCCCAGATCGGGCCTCAGGTCACCATGATGCGGCAAGCACGCCGCGGGTACCTGGACGACATCCTGCAAGACCCGCAGGCCGAATTGACTCTCCCCGTCCCGCAAGCGGCGGCGCTCGCCTTCGTCCTGACCAGCCACGAGACCTGGAAAGCCCTGGTTACGGAGTCCGGGCTCACTCAGCCCGCCGCCCTGGCGCTGGTAACCACCACCCTGGACACCGCGCTGTTCGGCGCCCGTCCCAGCTAGCCCGCCCGCCCAGACTTTCGCTCCTGACTTGGGACAAGATTCGGGTGTAACCGATGGTGCGGCGCGATGACCTGCGAGTCTGCTGGCCGGGAGAGCTGAAACTGCGCACTGACGGCAGCCGTAGGGTGGGCTGGTGCCGTATGTCACGACGGTGAAGACCACGTCGGGCGCTAGCCGCTCCCGCCGAAGACCTGGGTGCCGGAGGCGTCAAACAGCATGTAGCTATAGCTGACCCGCCCGACCCGGAAGGCAGTCTCCGCATCATCGCCGCCGTCACCGGAGAGCTCCCGGACCAGGCCCTTAGCGTCGTCTTCGCAGTCCGCCCCGACGAGCAGGTGCCTGCGGCGCCGGCGTACCCGCCATCCCTGGGCGGCAAGATACCCGGCCAGCGCTACCACATCGCGGTGTGACCGCACTTCGACCCGCACCTGCCAGGCGGGAAAGCCGACCTTCCGCGAGATTTCCCGCCCTACCGCCCGCCGCTCGGCAACGGGATCGGCGGACCGCTCGTCCGTCACATCCCGCCACTCCTGTTTTAGTGAGCTCCAGAACTCCGTCCGGACGGACGCGCTGACGTCGTGCCGCGCAAGCACCTGACGCGCCACTTGTGCGGTCTCATCAGCCGATCCGGCGGCGGGGGCATACAAGAAGATCTCGGTACCGTTCGAGGTGACCGCTACCTGATCGCTGAGGCGGCTGCGCAATGCAGCGACGAGCGCCTGCTCGCCGGACTCCGGCAGCTCCGGCGGGTCATCCTCATCGAACGCAATGCGGACGCGCCAGTCGTCGCCCATGGACGCACAATAGCCACCCGCAGGGTGACCCGCACCGTCACCGCCGCAGATCCCCTGCCCGACCACCTCCCGACGCGCTCGACCCGCATCCACCGACACTCAGGTACGCACTAAATTGGCCCAACTCACGTCGCCGCGCTGTTCTAGTGCGCTGGCAGCGACGAGCGGCAGCAGGCCATCGCGGGCGCGCTGAGCAGTCGCGCGGCGGCCGAGCTGGGCCGGGCCACGCCGGGGCTATCGGGCACGCAACGGGCACGGCGGCGGGGGAGGGCCTCATGAGCATGACTGGCCAGCCTGGCTAGATGGGCCTTGAAGTGCGGCTTTGGTGTTGCGCGCCCGGCAGGATTCGAACCCGCGACCGGCTGCTTAGAAGGCAGCTGCTCTGTCCGGCTGAGCTACGGGCGCCCGGAGTTAAGTGTGGCCGGCGAAGATCACGCATCGGCCACGTACGGGTCGCAGTGTGTGGCGACCTCTTCCTTACCGCCAGGCCAGTCTATGTATAAAGCGCTGGCCGCAGCCACTCCCCGGCTCCAGCCCTGCTGACCTGCCCGTTCACAGCACAAGTCGGCACCTTCACCGTAGCGCCCGCCCGTCAACTCCGCCTCGGGCATCCGCCCCTCAAGCTGACCACCAGTCCGGTCCAGGATCGCGAACGAGGTCTCGGCGGTCCGGCTGCCCATCAGCATCGTGCCCAGCCGAGCACGCTGACCGCCCGCCGGCCAGCCGAGCCGCACCGACCCAGCGAACCTCACGAAGCGCTCTGTCAGTCAAGAGGCGAGAAAATCCGTCACCGAACGCCGGATCCCAGGACCGTCCAGCCCGTGCAGCGCCGCATGGTACATAGGCGTCCCGTACCGCCGCAGCTCCGACCGCGCCACCCCCAGGCTCAGCAGCCGGAACGGGCGCCCGGCCAATGCCGAGGAAGCAGCATAAGCAGACGTCCCGGCCAGGTACGGCTCCGCCAGCACCACCGCCGGCCCGGACGAGGACGAGGACGCGGACGCGGACGCGGACGCGGACACCAGCGAACGCAGCCCCTCCCCGTCGAACGGCCGAACGGTCGTCGTGTAAGCCACCGTCACGTCCAGGTCGCCCACCGCGTCGAGCACCGGCGACAGCATCGGTCCCACCGCGACCACCACAGCCTGGCTTCCCCGCCGCACCACCTGCAGCCCCGGCCACACCGGCAACGCCGAACGGTTGCTCTCGGTGGACAGTCGCACATACGTGGAATGAGAATCAAGCACGCCCACGGCCGAGCGCAGCAGCCCGGGCACCTCGTCCGGATGTCCGGGCACCTGCACCGCGAACCCGGGCACGGTGTCCACCAAGGCCACGTCCTCCGGCGCCTGGTGGGTGCGCCCCGCGCGCGCCGCGTCGTAGGACGCGCCGATGCTGACCAGGACCGCGTGCCCGTCCTGGTGGGCCAGGTCCAGCTTGACCTGCTCGAAGGCCCGCTCGACCAGGAACGGGGCGTAGGTGTGCACGATCGGCCGCAGCCCGGCCAGCGCCAGCCCGCCGGCCACGCTGACCATCAGCTGCTCCCTGATCCCCACGTTGATCACCCGCTGCGGATGCCGCGCCGCCGCCTTGGCGAACAGGTCGGCCGAGATCTCGGCCAGCACCACCGCGGCCAGCGGATCCTCATCGACCAGCGCCGAGGCCGTCGAAGCGAAAACCGTCCTCATGTCAGTCATGACTTTGCCTCCACCGTCGCCACCACCAGCCGCGGCCCCTCCGAACCAGAACCAGAACCAGAACCAGAAAGCGCCCCGGCCAGCGCCGCGTGATCCCGCCCGGACACCCGCGCCACCGACCACCCGCTCACCGCGAAGTGCGCCTCGATCCCGCCCGATCCCCAGCCGTACGACGAGGACTGGTTGTCCACCGCGATCACCACCAGGTTCGGCAGCCCCACTGCCCCCGCGTACACGATCGCCTCGTTGTTGGTGCCCTCGTCCAGCTCCGCGTCCCCGACCAGCACGAACACCCGCGGCTCAACAAGCCCCTGGGCCAGCAGCCCGTGTGCCAGCCCGACCCCGAGCGGCAGCCCGTGCCCCAGCGACCCGCTGCCGATCTCCACCCCCGGCACCAAGGTGCGGTCGGGGTGGTAGCCGAGCGCGGACCCGGCCGAGCCGAATCCGGTCAGCCACGACTCCGGGATGATCCCCTTGGCCGCCAGTACCGCGTAGTACGCGGCCGGCCCGTGCCCCTTGGACAGCAGGAACCGGTCGCGGCCCGGATCGGTCAGCCGGTCCGGCCCGACCCGCAGCACCTGGTCATACAGGACCCACAGCACGTCCAGCGTCGATGTCGCGCTCGGCCCGTGCTTCTCGTCCCCGGTCATCAACGTCATCAGCCCGGGAAGTTCGGCATAGCTTCTGCTCATGAACTCCAGCCTGCCCGGCGACCGCGCCCGGCGCATCGGCCAGCCGCCCGGCCCCGCATCGGCCGATGGTCCTACGCCCCGGGCACAATAGCCTGATGCGCCGGCTGTACCCCTGCGGGGGGACGACCCCCCCATACCCCCCCGCGGCCCGCTGGCCGCTGGCCGTCGGCCTCGCCGCCGGGGTGGCGCTCGACGCGCTGCTCGGCGATCCCCGCCGCGGGCACCCGGTAGCCGCGTTCGGCCGGGCCGCCACCGCGCTCGAGGCTCGCGACTACGCCGACTCCCGCCTGCGCGGCGCCGCGCACACCGCCGCCTGCGTCCTGGCCGTCGCCGCCCCCGCCGCACTCCTGAACCGCCGCACGCGAAGCCGGCCGCCGTCGCAGGCTGCCACGGCCGCGCTCGCGGTGTGGGCCGTCACCGGTGCGCGTTCGCTACATATTGAGGCCGAACGGGCCATGGTGCATCTGGCCGGCCACGACCTGCCCGCTGCGCGGCGGGTTCTGCCCAGCCTGTGCGGCCGCGATCCGGCTGCCCTGGACGCTGCCGAGATGGCGCGCGCGGTGATCGAGTCGGTGGCGGAGAATACCTGCGACGCGGTAGTCGCGCCGCTGCTGTGGGGCGCGGTAGGCGGTCTGCCCGGCCTGATCGCCTACCGCGCGATCAACACACTCGACGCGATGGTGGGCTACCGTTCGCCGCGCTACCTGCGCTTCGGCTGGGCCTCGGCCCGCCTGGACGACGTGGCCAACTGGGTGCCCGCCCGCGTCACGGCCGCACTCACTATTGGCTGCGCGCCCGTCGCCGGGGCGACGGGCGCGCAGCTACAAATGGCCCCTCTGCCGGGGACGTCCGCCCAGGGTCCTCCGGCAGAGGGACATCGAGTGCCAGGCCCGGCCGCGGCGGCGATGCGGGCCGTGCTCCGGGATGGCGGGCGCCACCCGAGCCCGAATGCCGGGCGGTGCGAAGCTGCCTTCGCAGGAGCGCTCGGCCTCCGCCTGGGAGGTACGAATGTCTACGGCGGCGTCACCGAGGTCCGCCCAGGGCTGGGGGAGGGGCGAACCCCGGAATCTGACGACATCCGCCGCGCGATCCGGCTGTCCCAGGCTGTCACCGCGACCGCGACCGGCCTGGCCGTCCTAATTGCGCTTACGCGCGGCGGACGAAGAAGCCGATAAGCCACAGGATGAGCGCGGCGATGGCCACCCACCACAGCAGGTGCAACGCGAACCCCGCGCCGAACAGGACCAGCACGACCAGCAGGAGTAGGAGCATGAGCAACATTTCGGGCCTCCTTCGTAAGCCTTTTGCGCTCCTACAGGTACCCCCCTGGACGAGACCAAACATCCGGCCACTACCGTTCGGCTAATGCGAGGGGCGCTCCTGGTAGCCGGCACCGGGTCGGATGCGGGCAAGAGTGCCCTGGTCGCGGGGTTGTGCCGGTGGCTGGCCCGGCAGGGCGTTTCGGTGGCGCCGTTTAAGGCGCAGAACATGTCGCTGAATTCCTACGTGACCGCCGACGGCGCGGAAATCGGGCGGGCCCAGGCCATGCAGGCGGCCGCGGCCGGGATCGAGCCGACCCCGGACATGAACCCGGTCCTGCTCAAGCCGGGCAGCGACCGGCGCAGCCAGGTGGTGGTGCTCGGCCATCCCGAGGCGGAGGCCGACGCGGTGGGCTACCGCGCGCACGCGCCCCGGCTCCGCGAGGTCGCGCTGGCCAGCCTGGCCCGGCTGCGCGCTCGCTACGACGTGGTGATCTGCGAGGGCGCGGGCAGTCCGGCCGAGATCAACCTGCGCGATACCGACGTGGCCAACATGGGCCTGGCCCGCGCCGCGGGCCTGCCGGTCATCGTGGTCGGGGATATCGACCGCGGCGGGGTGTTCGCGGCGATGGCCGGTACGCTGGCGCTGCTGCAACCGGCCGACCAGGCCCTCATCGCCGGCTTCGTGATCAACAAGTTCCGCGGCGCACCTGAGCTGCTGGACAGCGGCCTGGCCATGCTCCATCAGCTCACCGGCCGGCCGGTGTACGGCGTCCTGCCCTGGCGGGAGGGCTTGTGGCTGGACGCCGAGGACTCGCTAGCGCTTACTGGGGGCACGCACCACGCTCCGTTCGGCATAAATAAAGAAGTTCTGCGGGTCGCGGTGGTCAAGTTGCCGCGGATCAGCAACTTCACCGACGCCGACGCCTTGGCCGCCGAGCCGGGGGTACTGGTCCAGTACGCCAGCCGGACGGCCGACCTGGCGGGAGCGGACCTGGTCGTGCTGCCCGGCTCCCGGGCCACCGTCGCCGACCTGGCCTGGCTGCGCGACCGCGGCCTGGCCGACGCGATCACCGAGCGGGCCCGGGCCGGCCGGTGCTGGGCATCTGCGGCGGGTACCAGATGCTGGCCGAACACATCGACGACCCGGTCGAATCGCGTCGCGGCCGGGTGGACGGGCTCGGGCTGCTACCGGTGCGGGTGGCGTTCGGGCCGGTCAAACGGCTGGGTCGACCAGCCGGCCGGGGGCTGGGCGCGCCGGTAGCCGGGTACGAGATCCATCATGGCATCGCCGAGGTCACCGATCCAGCCGCCGAGCGGTTCCTGGACGGCTGCCGCCGCGGCGCGGTGTGGGGGACGAGCTGGCACGGCGTGCTGGAGAACGACGAGTTCCGGCGCGCATTCCTGACCGAGGTGGCGGCGCTGGCCGGGCGGGACTTCACGCCCGCGCCGGACACCGATTTCGCCGCGCTCCGGCAGGCCCGGCTGGACGTGCTGGGCGACCTGGTCGCCGATCATCTGGATACCGCGGCGCTGAGCAGCCTGATTACCGGCGGGCCGCCGCCCGGAATGCCGTCTTTGCTGATATCGCTGCACCATGATCGATAAGGTTTGGCGCATGCCCAACAAGGTCCTGTACACCGCGGAGGTCATCTCCACCGGAGACGGCCGTAACGGTCACGTCCTGTCCTCGGATCACCGCCTCGATCTCGACCTCTCGGTGCCGCCCGAGCTGGATGGGCCTGGTGGCCCCGGCACCAACCCCGAGCAGCTGTTCGCGGCCGGGTACGCGGCCTGCTTCCACAGCGCGCTGCGCGGCCTGGCCCGCCACGCCGGCGTGGACGCCAGCCACTCCACCGTGACCGCCCAGGTCGGCGTCGGCCCCGACGGCGACATGTTCGGCCTGGTGGTCACGCTGATCGTCAGCATCCCCAGCCTGGATCAGGCCAGGCACCCGGGAACTCGCCGAGGCGGCGCACCAGCGTTGCCCGTACTCGCGGGCCACCCGCGGCAACATCAGCGTCGAGCTGCGCGTCCCGGAACCCGCCTGAGTTACGCTCTGTCTATGGATCTCGCCGCTATCGAGGCGGAACGCGCCCGGCTGCACTCCGAGTACATCACCACCGACCGGCCGCCGAGCAGCGCGCGCGGGATTCACCACACCGCACTGCTCAGCTCCGATGTGGAAAAGACGATCCGCTTCTACCAGGGCGTCCTGGAGTTCCCGCTGACCGAGATCATCGAGAACCGGGACTACCAGGGGTCCAACCACTTCTTCTTCGACGTCGGTAACGGCAACCTGCTGGCCTTCTTCGACTTCCCCGGCCTCGACCTGGGACCCTACGCCGAGGTCCTGGGCGGCCTGCACCACCTGGCCATTTCGGTCACGCCGGAGAAGTGGGTCCGCCTACGCGGCAAGCTGGACGCCGCCGAAGTCCCCTACCAGGAGGAAAGCGGGGTGTCGCTGTACTTCCGCGACCCCGACGGCGCCCGCCTGGAGCTCCTCGCCGACCCCCTGGGCGAGATGTACGGCAGCCACGTCCTATAGGCCGGTCATGAACAGCCGCGCGCGCGGTGCGCTATACGGGCTGGCCATCGGGGACGCGCTCGGCATGCCGACCCAGCTGCTGTCCCGGCGGGAGATCACCGAACGCTGGGGGGAGCGACTGCACGGCTTCGAACCCGCGCCGCCGGGCCACCCGATCGCCGCGGGGCGCCCCGCGGGCAGCGTCACCGACGACACCGAGCAGGCCCTGCTGCTAGGCCGGCTGCTGGTCCAGGGTCATGGCACCATCGATCCCCGCGAGCTGGCCCAGGCCCTGGTCAGCTGGGAGCGTGACATGGCCGCGCGGGGTTCGCTCGATCTGCTCGGCCCCTCCACCAAGCGCGCCGTGGCCGCCGTCCTGGCCGGCGTGCCCCCCGAGCAGGCCGGTGCCACCGGCGACACCAACGGCGCCGCCATGCGCATCGCTCCCGTCGGCATCGCCTTCCCGCCAGATCTGCCGGCTCTGGTCAACCACGTCGTAGCGGCGAGCTTGGTCACGCATAACACCGGCTTGGCCCTGGCCGGCGCGGCCGCGGTGGCCGCCGCGGTGAGCGCGGGCCTGGACGGCGCCGGGATCGGTGCGGCTACGGCGTTCGCGGTGGACGCCGCCGGGATGGCCGCGGGCCGCGGTCACTGGGTGGCGGGCGCCGACGTGGGCGCCCGCATCGAATGGGCGACCGGGCTGGTCACGGGCCGAGAACCGGCCGAAGCCGCCGAGCTGATCTACACCCTGGTCGGGACTAGCCTGGCCACCCAGGAGTCGGTCCCGGCCGCGTTCGCCGTGCTGGCCGCGGTGCCGGACGGCCCGTGGCAGGCCTGCCGGCTGGCCGCCTCGCTGGGCGGCGACTGCGACACCATCGCCGCCATGGCCGGGGCGATCGCCGGCGCCTGCCATGGCCTGGACGCCTTTCCGGCCGACGCCGTGGCGGTCATCGACGCCCAGGGCCTGGACCTGGCCGCCCTGGCCGACGATCTGTCCGGATTGCGCGGCTTATACCGGCCCGGTAAACATCCAGTGCACGTTTTATCCAAAGCGTTATCAAAATCGAGCAACTTGGCGCCTTTCCCAAACCATTTATGACGTATAAGGCCTAGTCCGACTCAGGCCTACGGGTGGAAAGGCTTGTCTATGCACAAACTTATGGGTATCGCATGCCGCCGTACGGTGGCGCTAACGGCCGGGGTGATGCTGATCGGCGGCGCGGTCGGGGGAGTTCTGCTGACGCCCGGCACGGCTCTGGCCGGCCCCTTGATCGCCACCACCACGGCGGTCACCGGCACCACGCAGACGTCAACCTGGCCTGGGACGACGCTCAACGTCCAGGTTTCGGTCATCCCCGTGGGCAGCAGCAGCGCCTGGCCGACCGGGACCGTCCAGGTCTCCGACGGAGCGGGTGGCGGCTGCACCGTCACGCTGGCCAAACCAGGAGCGACCGACGTCGGCGCCGGTAGCTGCAATATCTACCACCTGCCGGACGGGAACTACTCGCTGAAGGCGACCTACGAGGGTTCGACGTCGTTCGGCGAGTCGCCCAGCAACACGTATCCGGTGACGATCGGAAGTGCTCCGGCGTTCACCGCGGACAGCCCGTCGCTGACCGCCGCGGATGGCCAGAGTTACGGCTACACCTTCCACGCCACCGGCGCTCCGGCGCCGACGTACGCACTGGCTCCGGGCGCTCCGAGCTGGCTGAACATCAACCGCTACACCGGCGCGGTGTGGGGAACCGTGCCGAACTGGGCCAACTCGTTCAGCTACTCGGTGACCGCATCGAACCGCCTCGGCACGGCGACGGCCGGCCCGTACACGGTCTCGGCCAGGGCCGCCCGGGTCAACCTCAGTACGTACCTGAGCTGCACGCCTAAGGTGTACACCGGCCACCGGGGCACCTGCACGCTGTGGGTCACCGACCGCGGCTACAGCCCGGCGCGCAACGTGACCGCGCAGATCGTCCTGCCGGCTCAGCTGCGCGCGGACTACTGCGGTTACTTCTGGAGCTTCGGCTGCCAGATCCGCAACAACACCGCGCATGAGAACCTCGGCACGCTGAACCCCGGTCAGACCAAATTGCTGACCGTGGTCTTCACCGCCCGGACCGGCTTGTACCTGTGGGGTTGGCACCCCGGGCGCCGGCTGACGGTCAAGGTGGTCGGCTCCGCCGCCTCGAACGGCGCCTGGTGGTCCGGGCAGCGGGTGAGCTACTCCGCCGCCTGGGTCACCATCATCCCGCGCGGCCACTGGTGGTAACGGCATAGCCCGAGGGGCGCAGGCATCATGCCTGCGCCCCTCGGCATCGGCGGGGCAAGCCAGCGTGATAAACCAGCGCAGATGAACCAGCTACCCCAGCGCCTGGTGTTCGCCGGAGAGGCGCTCGTCGACCTGCTGATGTGGGTCCCCGCGCTACCCGAACGCGGCGGCGACATGCTGGCCGGCGCCTCCGCGGTCCAGGTCGGCGGCGGCTTCAACATCATGGCCGCCGCCGGCCGGCAGGGCCTGCCGGTCCTGTACGCGGGCGGTCACGGCACCGGCCCGTGGGGCGACCGGGTCCGCGCCGCGCTGTCCGCCGAGGGCATCGCGGTACTGCGCGAGCCCGACCCGGCCGCGGACACCGGCTTCGACGTGGCCCTGGTCGAGGACGGCGGCGAGCGCACCTTCGTGACCAGCCTGGGCGCCGAGACGCTCCGCGAGCCCGGCGCGTGGGATACGGTCCCGGTGGCCAGCGGTGACGCGGTCTACGTGTCCGGCTACGGACTGGTCGCCCCGGACCCCGGGGCCGTCCTCGGCGCCTGGGCCGCCGCGCTCCCGGCCGAGGTGCTGCTGTTCGTGGACCCGGGGCCACTGGTCGCGGACATCCCGGAGGCGGTCCTGCGCCCGGTGCTGCGCCGGTGCGACTGGTGGAGCTCTAACCAGCGCGAGGCGGCGCTGCTCACCGGGTCCGCTGACCCGGCCGAGGCGGCCCGCCTGCTCGCCGAGCGCACCGGCCGAACGGGCGTCATCGTCCGGGCCGGCCGCTCGGGCTGCGTCCTGGCCCTGCGCGCCGGGCCCGAGCTGGCCCTGAGCCACATCCCCGCGCCTGCCGTGGTGGCGGTCGACACCACCGGAGCGGGTGACGCGCACGCCGGGGTGTTCCTGGCCGGGCTGGCCGCCGGGCTGTCGCCAAACCCCGCCGCGGCCCGCGCCAACGCGGCCGCCGCGCTGGCCGTCACCCGCGCCGGACCCGCGCAGTCCCCGTCCCGGGCCGAACTCGACGCGTTCCTGGCCGCCGGCGCGCCGGTCCCGCCTACGCCTTGATGCTGAACACCACCCTGACGCCCAAGCCGCCCGGGTCCACGGTGAGACGAACGTTGAGTGCGATCAGGCTCTTCACGGTCACCGTGACCGTCTCCCACGAACCGGCCGACTTCAGCGACCAGACCGCCGGGGACACGATCACCTTGGCGTTCGGGCTGTGCACCGTGAAGCTAACCGGGCCGCCCACGGCGGTCACGATGAACGTCCCGCTGACCGCCTTGCCCGGGGCCCCGCTCAGCACCAGTTCGTTCGGCACCACTCGCAGGGTGCCGGGGGTGGGCGGCGGCGAGGATGAGGGCGATGGTGACGGCGACGGCGACGGCGACGGCGACGCAGACGGGGAGGGTGACGACGATGGCGATCGCGACGCCTTGGCCGGCGCGGATGACCGCGGCGCCTTCGACGTGCTCTGGCCGGGTGTCGGCCCGGCCGACGGGGACTTCGTGGCACTCGGCGTGCTCGACGCGGCCGTGGGCTTGCCGCCCGGTGAGGACCGCCCGCCCGGCGGGTTCGACGACGCGCTGGTCGCGAAGTCGCCGCCGCCCAGCGAGACGGTCGAGGCCTGCGCCCGGTGCGGGCCGCCCGCGACCAGCAGCGCGGCGACGCTGGCCGCCACGACCGCGATGGCCACGGCCGCTACCCCGGCCGCCGCGCGCCGGTGCCGCCGGACCTCGGGCCACCACCGCCTGGGCGGGACGACCGGTTTGGGAAAGCCCGTCCGGTCGAACGCGCCGGCCCGATGGGTCAGGCTGGCCCGGCGCGCGCGTTCGCTCGGCGTGCGGTCCGCGCTGGTCTGCAGCACCCGTTCGCGCAGTTCCTCGGGCGGGCTGACCTCCGGCAGCGCGTCAGCCGTCGGCACCGCCCGGGTGATCGCGGCCGCGAGCTCGGAGGGGGCCAGCTGGCGGAGGCATTCGTTGCGCGCGACCGCGTGCAGCCAAGGGCCGAGCTGGTCCGGCTCGCGGAGCCCAGGCAGCTTGGCGCCGGCGATGATGAAGGTGTTCGCCACCGCGTCGGCGGCCTCACCCGGCGTGTGCGGATCGGGCAGCATGACTCGGCAGTAGGTGTACAGCGACGCCGCGTAACGGTCATACGCCTCGCCTAGCCCGTCCGGGTCACCGGTGATGATGGCCGAGACCAGCTCGCGGTCATGCATGGGCCTAACCGTAGTTCTCCATTGCCGGGAGGTGAGTCGAAAGTCATAACCAGATAGCAGAGAAAAGGACAAAAGACTGTTACGGGATGAAAGCCGCGAGCTTAGTTGTACGCCGCGTTGGGACCGGTCGGGCGATCGGCGTCCGCGGCGTCACCGTCGGGCGCGCCGGGCGGCCGGAACGGGATCCAGAACTGCACGCTGGTGCCCGCTCCCACCGCGGACCTGAGCATGGCATGACCGCCGTGTGCGGTGGCGATCGCCTGCACGATGGACAGGCCCAGCCCGCTGCCGTGGCCCTGGCCGTTGTGCCCGCCGCGGTAGAAACGGTCGAACGCGCGGGCCGCCGCGTCTTCGCTCATGCCCTGGCCCGCGTCGGTCACCTCGATCAGCGCGCCCTGGCCGGCCTGGGCCAGCCGGACCGCCACCGGGGTATCCGGCGCAGTGTGCTCGCGCACGTTGCCCAGCAGGTTGGCCAGCACCTGGCGAATCCGCGGCTCGTCCGCGACCACGACGAGCCGGGGCGGCGTAGTGGCGCTGACCGGCCGGGCCGGCTCGACTGCCTTGGCGTCGGCGACCGCGTCCCTGACCAGTTCGGCGACGTCGGTATCGGTCAGGTCCAGGGAAGAGTTGCGGTCCAGGCGAGCCAGTTCGAGCAGCTCGGCGACCAGGCTGGACATCCGGTCCGCCTCCTGTTCAATGCGGCGCATCGCGTTCGGCAGCCGATCCGGGCCCAGCGCGCCCTGCCGGTACAGCTCGGCATATCCGCGGATGGTGGTCAGCGGGGTGCGCAGTTCGTGCGAGGCGTCCGCGGCGAACTGGCGGACCTTCTGTTCCGAGGCCCACCGGGCCCCGAACGCCTGCTGGATCCGGTCCAGCATGGTGTTGATCGCCGCGGCCAGCCCGGCCTCCGCGTGGTCGCCGGGATCGGGCATCCGGGCGGTCAGGTCGCCCCGGCTGGTGATCATGTCGGCGGTGCTGGCCATCCGGTCCAGCGGCGCCAGGCCCCGGCTGATCAGCCAGCGGCCGCCCAGCCCGAGCAGCGCGAGCAGGATCGCCCCGGTGATCAGCTCGGCCAGGACCAGCCCGCGGACCTGGCTGCCCACCGCGCTGGCCGGCCGCGCGATGACCAGGACGCCGCCGTCCGGCGAGGTCGGTACCGCCGAGTGGCTGTTCGCCGCCTCCTTGGCGGTGACCAACCGCCAGATGGCGGTCAGGGTCGGCTGACCCGGCCCGTCGACGGTGAACAGCTCACCCATTGGATTCTGCGTCCGGAAGGCCATCAATGACCCGAGGCCGGTCAGGTTTGCGAGCATGCCCTGCAGCTCGGATTCGGCGGCTGACGACGCGGACAACGCGGTCGTCGACCGGGTGGACAGGTTGAGGTAAGCGACCGAGTAGCCGCCCTGCAGGCCGGTGATTTCGCTCAGCTTGATCCGGGCGGCCAGGATCAGGCCGGAGTTGAACTGATCCTGCTCGGAGTTCCCCAGCACCACGGTGGTCACCACGCCCATGACGATCAGGAACAGGGCGGTGATCGCGATCAGCCCGGCCAGCAGCCGCGACCGCAGCGAGAGCCTGCCCCGCCCGGTCGGCTGCGGCCGGCTGTACCTCATCTGCTCGCGCGCTCTGCTTCTGGCGGCACGCGCAGGCTGTAGCCCACGCCACGCTGGGTGTGGATCAGCGGCGGCCCGAGCGGGTCGAGCTTGCGCCGCAGGTAACTGACGTAGGTCTCCACGACCTGGGACTGGCCGGCGAACTCCCAGCCCCACACGTTCTCCAGCAGCTGCTGCCTGGTCAGCATCCGCCCCTGGTTCCGCATCAGGTAGGCCAGCAGCCGGAACTCCGTCGGCGACAGCTCCACCTGGGTTCCGCCGCGGCGCACGATCCAGTGCTCCTCGTCCAGCTCCAGGTCACCGACCTGCAGCAGCGGGGCGGCATCGCCCGGCTGGGCGTCCCCGCGGGCGCCTGTGGTCCGGCGCAGCACCGCCCGGACCCGGGCCACCAGCGCCTCGACTGAGAACGGCTTGGTCACGTAGTCGTCGCCGCCCAGCGTGAGCCCGCGGATGGTGTCAGACGTGGTATCCCGCGCGGTCAGGAAGATGACCGGCACGTCGTTGCCCTCGGCACGCAGCGCGCGGCAGACCTCGAAGCCGTCCATGTCGGGCAGCATCACGTCCAGGATCATCAGGTCCGGCTCGTAGGCATCGGCCTGGTGCAGCGCGTCCCTGCCGCTGGCGCTGACCGCGACCGCGCAGCCGTGGAACTTCAGCGCGACTTCGACCAGTTCGCGGATGTTCGGCTCGTCGTCGACGACGAGCACCTTGGGGATACGGTCACCGTCTGCCATGGCTTCTCACGTTTCTTTGCCCAGCATAGAAGCAAGCGCCTGGTTAGAAGTCCTACCTATGGAGTGTGCAGCATGCCGCGGCGCGCCCGCCGCCCCGGGGCGCACCGCGGCATGTCCGCCGGCCCGCTAGCTCACCGAAGTACCCGATGGGCCAGAGACCGAACTCGAGGAACTGGATCCGGAGCCCTTGCCGCCCGGCCTGATCACGATCAGGCGCGCGTCCTTGGCTCCGTTGACCACCGGGCCGCCGGCGAATACCGGCTCGCCGCTGGCCAGCGCGCTGGCCGTGGCCTTGCTGCCGTTCTGCCTGATCACGGTGTCGCTGACGATCAGCCAGGTCCACGTGGTGCCGTCCGACGCGCGGACTACCACGTTGCTGCCGCTCACCGACTCGATGGTGCCGCGCTCGAAGGCGAGCGTGTGGTAGCCCGTGCTGTTGTGGTAAGTGAACTCGCCGTCCACGCCGCCCAGCGCCCGCAGCCGGGCCAGCGCCCGCCTGACCCGCGGCAGCGACGCGGTGGCCGAGGTGCTGCTCGCGGTGTTGAGCACGGAGTTCAACGCGACGCCCTGAGCCTGGCCGGACCCCGAGACCGCCGGGGACCCCGAGGTTCCCGAAGCCGCGGCCGGGTTGGAGCCGCCGGTCACGGCCAGGGCGAACCCGCCGCCCGCCAGGAATCCCGCCAGGGTGATGCCGGCCCCCCAGCGCAGCATCCGCTTCTTGCGGCCTGGCGCGGGACAGGCCTGCGTAGGAGTTGAATCGGGTAGCCCCGCCGGGTCCGGGCCACGGGTCGGACCGGCCGGGGAACCATACATGTTGTTCATGGTGATAAGGGTGGATCCCGCGTCTTGGACATCGCCCGGCTCAGGCTGTACGTAACCTGTGAGTGATCCACGAGTTTGCTGTCTGGCGGCGGGGCGGCAGCAGGGAGCGTCTGTCGTTCTCTCGATTCCGGCGGAATTCACTGGCCAACCGGGCATTTGCCTAGAAATGCATACACCGGTTCGTGATTCGCAGAAGTTGTGCGACACTAAGAGCTGGTGACCAGCAGCTGAGGGGGTTGGAGAGTGGCGGCTCGGGTCCCCGGTGGTTCCGCCGGAGCGGATTACAGCAGGCCTGCTCCGGCGCGCATTTACGATTACATGCTGCGCGGCAACACTCACTTCCAGACCGACGTCCAGGCCGCCGAGCGGATCTTGTCCGCGGTGCCCGAGATCAGGGACTGCGCCTGGTCCAACCGCGGCTTCCACCAGCGTGCGGCGAAGTGGATCGCCGAGCACGGGGTCCGGCAGTTCCTCGACATCGGCTCCGGCCTGCCGACGGTCGGTAACACGCACGAGGTCGTGCAGAAGGTCAGCCCGGCCGCCCGCGTGGTCTACGTCGACAACGATCCGATGGTCGCCGAGCAGGGTGGCCAGCTGCTCGCCGAGGACCGCTCGACCCGGGTCATCTGCGCCGACCTGCGCGAGCCGGAATCGATCCTGGACAATCCCGAGGTCAAGGAGCTCATCGACTTCCGCGAGCCGACGGGCCTGCTGCTCACCGCGGTGATGATGTTCGTGTCCGACGCCGCCGACCCGTGGACCCTGGTCGCGCGGTACGTCGACGCCCTGGCGCCAGGTAGCTACCTGGCGCTTTCGCACTTGACCGACGACTACAAGCCCCCGGTGACGGCCGAGCGATTCCGTGCCGTCTTCGACGGGGCCACCGAACGGCTCTACTTCCGGTCCCGGGCCGGGATCGCCAAGTTCTTCGACGGCCTGGAGATGGCGCCGCCCTATGACGGCGCCCAGCCCGACATCTGCTACACCGGGGTCTGGGGCGCCGAAGACCCGGTCCTCGCGGACAGCGACGGCGCGCGCTGGCTGTACTGTGCCGTCGCCCGCAAGCCGTGACCGCCAAGCCTTCGGTCTCCGAGCTCGGCATCGACCTGGCCGCGCAGGTCTGGCAGCGTTCGGGCCACGGCGACAGTGCGATCGAGATCTCGTTCGCCCGGGACCCCGCACCCGGGCCCGGCCGCTGGGTGCTCATGCGCATCACCGGCGACCCCGGGCAGCTCGTGCTGGTCTTCGACCGGCACGAGTGGGAGTGCTTCCTCGACGGCGCTCGTAACGGCGAGTTCGACGACGCCGCGGAACCCTAACCTCCAAGTCCATTTAAACCCTGGATTTGCGATTCGCAATTTGGGTACCGTGAGGGCATGACAGTCCCAGGTTAAGCGGGGTCCTGTCCAGAAGGGGAGCCGGGAAATGAGCGATGACACCTACGGTGCCACCATCGCCAAGCGTCGGCTGGCCCGGCAGCTGACCGCGGCACGGGTCAACGCCGGCTACACCGCCAACCACGCCTGCGACATCCTGAACTGGGGCCGCGGCAAGGTCGGCCGCTTTGAGGCCAACCAGTGGAAGCGTCCCGAGATGAGCGACATCAGGGACCTCATCCGGATCTACGGCATCGACGGCCCCGAGGCCGAAGAGATCGAAGACCTGGCCATCCGGGCCCGCGCCCGCCCCTGGTGGCGGGAGTATCCGGAGATCTTCGACAGCGAGTTCCCTGGCTATGAGAACGACGCCACCACCATCCGGGTGTTCATGCCGCTGGTCCTGCCCGGCCTGCTGCAGACGCCCGCCTACACCGAAGCGCTGATGCGGTCCGGACCGCGTCCGCCGGCCTACCGGCGCAAGGCGGTCGACTCCCGGCTGCGCCGGCAGGAGATCCTGGACCGCAAGGACGGCTCGGCGCCCATGGTCAGCGCGGTGATCACCGAAGCCTCGCTGCTCTACCGGTGGGGCCTGCGCGAAGACCGCCGGGAGCAGATCGAGCACCTGGTCGCCCTGGGCGCGCGCCGCAACGTCCAGCTGCACATCCAGCGCTTCGAGGACGGCCCGCCCACCGGCATCGTCTCCATGGTCAACATTTTCGGTTTTCGTGACGACGAACCAAGCCTGGTGTTCGTCGAGACCGATTACTCGGTTGAGGAGGTAAGCACGCCCGAGTCCGTGCAGGGCTACATCGAATCGTTCGAACGGGCCCGCGATGCCGCGCTTGAACCGTCGGACACCACGGGCTACCTGGAACGTCTCGCCAAGCGAATGGAGTAAGCAATGACCGACCTGTCTCATGCCATCTGGCGGAAGGCGCGCCGCAGCGCGCACAACGGAGGCTGCGTGGAGATCGCCGCCAACCTCCCGGAGGTGACCGCCATCCGGGATAGCAAACGGCCCGATGGCGGCGCTCACGTGATCGGCCGGGACTCGTTCGCCGAGTTCCTGGCGGACGTCAAGGGGGGCCGCTACGACCTGGACTAGGGTGTAGCGAGATACGGAAAGCCCCGGGTGGATGCCGCCACCGGGGGCTTTCCGCAATGCCGGCCTGTCTCACGGGCCTGGCGTGGTCACCGTCTGGTTCCCTCACCAACTGAGAACTGTACACGGCCAGCGAAATTTCCGGCTAGGCAACGACGTCGTAAATTGCCTATAAAAGCGGCAAAGCGCACCGATTCAGCCACAAGTCGCACATAAATACCTGTATGCATCATGGGACAACACTCGCGCAATCTCGCACCACCCGTCGGCCTCCAGGTCGGCCACGCCTGGCCATCCTCTGGTCACCATGCGGCACTATCTTGCGGGCATTAAAGAGTTATGCCCGGAAAATTCGGTATGTCCAGTATGGTCCGCCTGTTCATAACTGCGACGAAATAATAATGCCATCAATATTGCGAAGTGGGTCAGCCGAGTCGTAACCTGTGTTTCACAGATTCAAGAGTCGGAATCCAAGTATCGTGGTTTAGCGTGATTTGCTGCCGACGGCACCCCCTCCTGCCGGCGGGCTATTGACGGGAGTGCGCCGGTGGCACCAGGTGTGTGGCAGCAGGGCATTAGCAGTTGGCGGGGCGTTCACGCGGGCATCTGCTACGCGTGGCCGCTCCCGGCCGACGCCACATGCGCGACCGTAGCGCGGCAAGCGTTCCGGGACGCGGTCTCGGAGGTCGGTCTAGAGCCCGACCTCCTTGAGGACGGCATCCTGATGGCCAGCGAACTCGCGGCCAATACGCTGCACGCGCAGGTGGTGGCCGGGGCCGGCGGAGGGGGGAATCGGCTCGCGTCCGTTAGCACGGACGTGGAGGGCGAGCCGATCTTGTCCGCCGGCCCGGTCCCGCACACCCGACGAGCGCCCGGGAGCCACCGCCACCGGCCGTCCCGCGTCCCTCGCTACCCACAGCCGCCGCAGCCGCCCGGCGCCCCCCAGGCCGAGCTCTGGCTCTACCTGCGCGGCCTGGGCGCCCGGCGCGAGCTGGTCTGCAAGGTCTTTGACTGCTACCGCGGCTGGCGCGACGGCACCCCGCCGCCGGTGGACCGGCACTCGGCGGACGGGCCCTCGGCCTACGACCCCGAGGTGGCCTACGACCCCGAGGCGGTCGGCGGGCGCGGGCTGCAGATCGTGCACGAGCTGTCCGGCGGCCGCTGGGGCCACCATCCCACCCGGGCCCGGCTGGACAGCTGGGGCCTGCGCGGCAAGGCGGTCTGGTTCGCGATGCCCGCGCCGCTGGCCCATCCCCGGCTGGTGGACGTGACCGGCCTGCGCTCGTACACCTTCTCGGCCGACGTGAGCGCCCCCCGGCTCGCCGACCGGCTCAGCGCCCGGCAGGCCGCCCGGGAACTGGCGGCCATGCTGGATGACCGGGGGTTCGGCAGCGGCCTGGTCCGCGACGACCAACCCGCCCGTGACCTGTCCATCCTGTCCGTGCGGCGCGGCCTGACCGTGTGGTGCCAGGACGGCATGGTGTCGCTGACCACCCCGTGGGGCTCCAGCCAGCGATGGAACTACGCCGACCTGGTCGAGGCGGCCGAGCAGACCGTCCGCCGGCACGAGGAGCTGGACCTGGAGCAGGACCTGGTCTGCGTTACGTAGCCGGTCAGCGCCCCATACCTGCGGCCACCCGCTGGTAGGTGCCCAGGACCAGCTCCCAGAAGGCGTCCACGTCGATCGACATCGCCACCCGCGCGTTGCCCATGTCGGCTTGTCCGGGTGCCTCGAAGTCGGTCACCGACATCCCGGCGGTCAGCTGCCCGGCCAGCTCCACCTGCACCCGCGCCGGGACCAGCCCGAACAATCCGGGCTGGGCTACCCAGGCCACCGCGCACACGTCGTGCACCGGCGGCCCGGCCGGTTCGCGGACCGACCGGTACTGCTCCAGGGCGGGCAGCAGCAACTCGGTGCCCAGGGGTCCCAGGTCCGCCATCCGCTGCAGCACCGCCGGGCTGGCCCCGGTCCGCAGGGTCACGTCCAGCCCGAGCTGGATCACGGTCCAGCCCGCCCGGAACACGGCCGCCGCCGCCTCCGGGTCGGCCCAGATGTTGTACTCGGCCGCCGGGGTGACGTTCCCCCGGCCCGACGACCCGCCCATGATCACGAACTCGCGCACCCAGTCGGCCAGCCGCGGCTCGCGCTTGGCCGCCAGCGCGATGTTGGTCAGCGGGCCGGTCGCGACCAGCGTGATCTGGCCTGGGGCCGCCCGCACGGTCTCGATGATGTACTCGATGGCGTGTCCCGGCGCCGGGCTGGCCTTGGCTGGCGGCAGCACCGCGCCGCCCAGCCCCGACTCGCCGTGCACCTCCCGCGCGTCATAGGCCGGGCGCAGCAGCGGCCCGGCGCACCCCGCCGTGACCGGGGTCCCGGCTGCGCCCACGTACTCGCACACCGCCAGCGCGTTCGCCGTGGTCCTGGCCAGGCTCACGTTGCCCGCCACGGTGGTGATGCCGACCAGGTCCAGACCGGGATGCCCGTGCGCGAACGCGATCGCCAGCGCGTCGTCGATGCCGGGGTCACAGTCGAGGATGATGCTCGTAGGCATGGGCCGGCTCCCGAACTTTCCGTTTCCTGGTTGTGCTCGTGACGAAGGTACCGAACGGACCGTGGTGCGCGCCCCCCGTGACCCGCGTGCGCCAGCGGTGTTGGCCACGGGGGCCGACCCCCCTGGCACCCCCCGCACGGTAGCCTGCATGCCAGGAGGTCCTGCCATGCACATCCCGACCATCGGAGCCGTCGAGAGCGACGACCCGCAGATCGCCGCGCTCATCGAGGATGAGGCCCGCCGGCAGTACGAGAAGGCCCGGCTGATCCCGTCCGAGAACTACGTCTCCGTGGCCGTGCTCGAAGCGTCGGGCAGCGTGCTGACCAACAAGTACTCCGAGGGCTACCCCGGCCGGCGCTACTACGAGGGCCAGCAGTTCATCGACCCGATCGAGACCATCGCCCGGGACCGGGCCAAGGCGCTGTTCGGCGTGGACCACGCCAACGTGCAGCCCTATTCGGGCTCGCCCGCCAACCTCGCGATCTACCTGGCCTTCGCCCAGCCGGGCGACACGATCATGGGCATGGGGCTGCCCATGGGCGGCCACCTCACCCACGGCTGGTCGGTCTCGGCCACCGGCAAGTGGTTCCGCGCCGTCCAGTACGGCGTACGCCCCGGCACCGGCCAGGTCGACCTGGACGAGGTACGCGACCTGGCCCTCAAGGAGCGGCCCAAGCTCATCTTCTGCGGCGGCACCGCGATCCCGCGGATCATCGACTTCCCGGCCTTCGCCGCCATCGCCGCCGAGGCGGACGCCCTGCTGGTGGCGGACATCGCGCACATCGCCGGGCTGATCGCCGGCGGCGCGCACCCGTCACCGGTCGGGTACGCCCCGGTGATCACGACGACGACGCACAAGACGCTGCGCGGCCCGCGCGGCGCCATGATCATGTCCGATGCCGAACACGCCAAGGACGTGGACCGGGCCGTGTTCCCCGGCCTGCAGGGCGGCCCGCACAACCACACCACGGCCGGGATCGCGATCGCGCTGCACGAGGCGGCCCGGCCCGAATTCCGGGCCTACGCCCACCAGGTGGTGGCCAACGCCCAGGCGCTGGCCGGCGCGCTGCTGGCCCGCGGCTACAACCTGGTCTCCGGCGGCACCGACAACCACCTGATCCTGATCGACCTCACCTCCAAGGGCATCGCCGGCAAGCCGGCCGCCAAGGCCCTGGACCGAGCCGGGATCGAGACCAACTACAACACGGTGCCGTTCGACCAGCGCAAGCCGTTCGACCCCTCCGGCCTGCGCATCGGCACCCCGGCCATCACCACCCGCGGGCTGCGCGAGGAGCACATGACCTCGATCGCCGCCTGGATGGACGAGGCCGTCACCGCCGCCACCAAGGACGACGAGGCGGCCCTGGAGCGCATCGCCGGCGAGGTCCGCGATCTGCTGGCGTCCTTCCCCGCCCCCGGCTGGCAGCCCTAACGCACGCAGGGCCCAACGCGCGGAGCAATCCAGGAACATCAGGCCACCGCTCATCGGGTCCTCCTCCCAAAGCTGCCTCGTGCCGGTCCCCCGAGACCGGCACGAGGCCCACCCCCAGCCCTCGCCCCCAGCTCCCATCCCCGGCTCGAGCCTGCCAGCACCGTCCTCAGCCACGATTGAGGCCCGATTGAGCCCCGACCGCCCCGCCCGCGCCCCCAGCTGACCCGCGTCCGCCGCTAACCCACCCGCGTGCGCCGTTCGGGCGGCTCCCGGCCGCCCAGGATCGGCTGCCCGCCGCGAACTCCCTGGTAGTGGCGGTCCCAGGGCCAGTTCCCGCGCTTGTCCGCGTGGACCAGCTGCAGCCCGCGGATCCGGTTCCCGTACAGCTCGACGGCCATGTTCAGGTGCGCCCAGGGCACGGCCACCCGGACGATCTCGACCAGCGGACCGTCGTGCAGCTCGGCCTGGGTCCCCGGCTCGGGCTCATCCGCGTGCAGCAGGTGCGCGGCCACACCGTTCAGCACCGAGGTGGCCCGGGTCAGGCCCATCCCGGTGATGACGAGCTCGGCCCGCCGGTGCGACGTGAGCCCCACGGTATAGGCCCACGGCGGGTGGATGCCGTCGCGTTCCACGCCCTGCACCGCCCAGCCGTAGGCCGTGATCAGCTGCCGCATGTGCTCGGTGTAGTCGCGTTCGGTGGCGCCGGGGTGGTCGCAGATCCAGCACATGATGCCTCCCTCGGGTGGCCGGACTACTCCCACTATGCCGGGTGGCACTGACATTCTGAGTATTCGCAGCTCAGATAGAAAAGATTATTTGCATACTAGTTCGAGTGAACATATATTCGAATCACGAAGCCGGAACCGATCCGGCGCCGACCACGGCCAGCACCGCTGGCGCTGCCTGTCCTCTCCCGCGAGGCAGCGACGAGGCGGGTCGCTCACCGGCCCGCGACCTGGCGAGCATTCCACGGCGGATAGGGAGGGCGGCAGCTACATGAGCAAGCTGTACGGCGAGCCGGTGAACGTCCAGGCCCGGGACGACGGCCGGCCCGTCAGGTTCGTGTGGCGAGGCCGGCTGTACACCGTCCGAGCCATCATCGAGCACTGGGTCATCAACCGCGAGTGGTGGCAGGATCCGCAGGCCGAGCCGGGCCGCCCCGAGCTGGAGTTCTGGCGGGTCGAGGCGTCATCGGGTCAAGGCCTGCCTCCGGACGTCTACGAACTGCGCCGCGACGCCGCCACCGACGCCTGGACCCTCCGCCCCGCCGCCCGCTGACCCCGCCCCGCCGCCCGCTGACCCCACCCCGCGCCCGGCCGTAGCGACACCGATGGAGCATTGGTGCCGCTATAACGACACCGGTGGAACATCGGTGTCGTTGCCGCCGCGGCCCGCGGGCAGCCGGGTGAGGCTGTGGTTGACGTGCGGGGCGAATGGGACATTCGGGACACAGCCGGGCCGGGCCCAGCCGCCCCGGGCTGACGCCAGCCCGCCGCGCCCACCGCAACCGCCACGCCGGACCGCTACGCGGTGCCGTTCAGGTGCTCGATGTAACGCAGCGCGGACCGCCGGACCGTCTCCCACGCGCCGGACCGAAGCACCGGGGTCCACCAGCCGCTGTAAATCCGCTCGAAGGAAAACGGCTCCACCGCCGCGGCCACGCCCGCCACCGCCGCCTCCGACAGCGGCAGCCGGTTGGGCGCTGAGAAGACGAACGTCACCCGGTCCTCGCCCGGCGTCACGATGATCGTGTCCCCGCTCAGCAGCACCCCCCGCCCGTCCGCCCCCAAAGCCCAGTGCAGCACGGCGCTGCCCGGAAAGTGCCCCCCGCACTGGATCAGCGTGACCGCAGGCAGCACGGACAGAACCCCCGACCACAGCCGCACCCGCAGGTCCGGATCGGCCCGCAGCCAGGCCACGTCGTCCGCCGGGACCAGGATCTCCGCGTCGAACGCCCGCGCCCACGAGGAGATGGCTCCGTAGAAGTGCGGATGGCTGGCGGTCACGAACCGCAGGCCGCCCAGCGCGCGCACCGCGGCCACCGCCGCATCGTCGATGAACCCCGACGGGTCCCACAGCACGTTGCCCGCAACAGAAGACACAAGCAGCGACCGCTGCCCGATGGCCACCGGCGGATCCGCGCCGATCCCGGTCAGCCCCGGCTCGGCGGCCCGGATGTCGGACCGGTGCCCGGCCGCGGCCAGTTCGGCCAGCGTGGTCCAGCGCTGCCCGCTCGGCGGCACCCACTGCCGCTCGTCCGCGCACACCACGCACACGTCCGGGCGCGGGTCGGCGAAATGGTTACCACAGGTCGCGCAAATCCAGGTCCCCATACATGCACCACGGCCCGTTCGGCATTAAAAAATCAATGTACCGAACGGGCCGTGGTTCCCCTGGCCCAGCCAGAACCTAGCCAGCCGTGGGGGAGCGCCACTTCACCGTGGGCCGCAGCGCCTCCAGGCGGACCCGGTGCGCGTACTGCTTGGTCACGTCGAACAGCGACTCGATCAGCGTGTCCGACAGCAGGTGCGGCTGCAGGCCGAGCTCGATCAGCGCGGTGTGCTTGACGTTGTAGTAGTGCTCGGGCGCCTCGACCCGCGGGTTCTCCACGTTCTCGATGACCACGTCGCCGGGGTAGGCGCGGGCCACGGTCTCGGCGATGTCCTTGACCGACATCCACTCGGTGATCTGGTTGAACACCCGGAACTCACCGCGGTTGGCCGGGTTCTCGCAGGCCAGCTGGATGCAGCGGACCGTGTCCCGGATGTCGATCATGCCGCGGGTCTGGCCGCCCGAACCGTACACGGTCAGCGGGTGGCCGATGACCGCCTGGATGGCGAAGCGGTTCAGCACCGTGCCGAACACCGCGTCGTAGTCGAACCGGGTGGCCAGCCGGTCGTCCCTGGCCGTCTCGGCGGTCTGCTGGCCGTAGACCACACCCTGGTTCAGGTCGGTGGCGCGCAGGTCCCAGATCCGGCACGCGAACTCGATGTTGTGGCTGTCGTGCACCTTGGACAGGTGGTAGAACGAGCCGGGCCGCTTGGGGAACAGCACCCGGTCGGTCCGGCCGTTGTGCTCCAGGTCCAGCCAGCCCTCTTCGATGTCGATGTTCGGCGTGCCGTACTCGCCCATCGTGCCCAGCTTGACCAGGTGGATGTCCGGGTTGGTCTCCGCGATCGCGAACAGCAGGTTCAGGTTCCCGACCACGTTGTTCTGCTGGGTGTACACCGCGTGCGCCCGGTCGATCATGGAGTACGGAGCGGCCCGCTGCTCGGCGAAATGCACCACGGCCTCGGGCTCGAAGTCCCGGACGATGTGGTAGCAGAAGATCGGGTCGGTCAGGTCACCGACGTACATCCCGATCTTCTTGCCGGTCAGCTCCTGCCACACCGCGATGCGGTTCTGCAGCGGCTCGATCGGCACCAGGGACTCGACGCCGAGCTCGTTGTCGTAATGCCTGCGGACGAAGTTGTCGGCCACGGCCACCTCGTGGCCGACCTCCGACAGGTGTAGCGCAGTGGGCCAGCCGAGATACCCGTCCCCGCCCAACACCAAGATTTTCATGCTCCGGCTCCTGTTGTTCTCTGGGTCAGATTGCAATGAGTTTTCCGTGCCCCAGTTTTCGGCGGCACTGTGCGGGCAGTCCGCACGGGCGGTAACGTGCAACGAGTGCGGATGCTGAACACGCTCCTCTGAGATCACATCGGGCGGCCTGGATAAGGCAGCCCTGCCAGGGTAGCTTCCCGGGCCTGCGGTTTCCGTACTGTATACCTGCTCCTTGCGTTTTGGTCGGCTAGCTAACCTAGGACATCCATGGCGATCACATCCAATCGGCTCAGCGAGACGCTTACCCGCAAGGTCCGTAGCACGCTCGGAATCCGCTTCGGACGCTTCGCGGTGGCGGCCATATCGGCGTTCGCGACCAGCGAGATCGTCTACACGATCTGCGCCGCGGCGCTGGGACTGTCCGCCACCGAAGCCACCCTGATCGGCTGGTTCTCCGGCGTGGTGGTGAGTTACGTGCTCAGCCGGTGGGCGTGGGAGCGGAAGGGCCGCCCGAACCTGCTCCGGGAGACGGTGCCGTTCTGCGTGGTCTCGGCGATCGTGATCGTCGTCCTGGAACTGGCGGACAAGTATCTCGGCTACCACCCGGCCGCCTGGTGGCACCTGCACGGAGCCGAACGCGCGTTGTACCTCGCCGTGGTGTACGGCGCGGCCAACCTGTTCACGTTCGCGCTGCGCTTCCTGTTCTTCCACTACGTCCTCTTCGCCGGGTCGGCGGCCCGGCCCGGTCCCGCGGCTTCGGAAGAGGCGCTCGCGTCGACCGACCCCGGACCCGACATCTTCGCTGCCCGGGCCACCGACCCCGACGAGGTCGGCGGGGCCGAGGAAGCCGACCGTCCCGCGGACCGCGAGCGCTGACGCTCGCGGTACCAGGTGCCGTAGATGACCCGGGCGAACCGCAGTCCGTAGAACAGGTTGTTCACGCCCGGCAGGTGCAGCCCGTAGAGGGGGTTGTGGCCCTTCTTGCTTTCCCCGATCCGGCGCCGGTGGATGGTGGCGGGCACCTCGGCCACCTTGTAGCCGTGCGTAATGACCCCGATCAGCAGCTCAGAGGCCTGGTACTGGGGCTGCTCCAGCCGCACCGCGCCGGTCACCTCGGCCCGCATGGCCCGCAGGCCGAACGTGGTGTCGCTGATCTTCTGGCCGGTGAGCAAGCTGAGCGAGCCGGCGAAGAACAGCACGCCCGCCTTGCGGAACATGTCCTTGGTCTCCTGGCTGCCCAGCCGGCGGGACCCGGTCACGAAGTCCGCCTCACCCGCCACCACCGGCGCCAGCACCCGCTCGATCTCGGCCGGGTTGTACTGGCCGTCGGCGTCGGTGGTCACGATGTAGGTCGCGCCGCCCTCGCGGGCCAGCCGGTAGCCGAGCCGCAGCGCGGCGCCCTGGCCCCGGTTGACCGGGACGTCGGCGACCATGGCCCCGGCCGTCATGGCCTCCTTGGCGGTGCCGTCCCGGCAGCCGTCGGCGACCACGATGGTCGTCGTGGCCAGCCCGCACACCTGCGCGGGCAGCGCCTCGATGACCGGCCCGATGGCCCCCGCCTCGTTGTAGGCCGCGATCACGATCGCCACCGGGGACAGGCTGGTAGCACGCTCGCCGTAGCCTTCGGCGAACGAAACCAGCGCCGCGTCGTCGACGGCTTCGTCCCTGGGATTGCTGTAGATCATGGCGTTACCGGCCCGCGGGGTTGAAGTCCGGCCAGACCGTGGCCATGCCGGATTCCAGGTCGTAGGAGGGCGCGTAGCCGATGGCCCGGGCCGCCGAGATGTCGACCACCACGGCGGGCATCTCGCCGTTGCCGACCGGTACGTGCTCCACCGGGATGGCCGCGCCGGTCACCCGGCGTGCCGTCTCCACCATGTCGTTCACCGTCACCGACTGGCCGGAGCCGAGGATCAGCGGCCCCGTGTGCCGGGCTCGCCAGGCGGTCAGCACACCCTGTACCACGTCGTCCACGTGCACCACGTCGCGGAGCATGGTCCCGTCGCCGCGGACCTGGACGCCCTCGCCGTCGCGCGCCGCGCGCATCAGCCGCGGGATGAAGCTGTCCTTCTCGCCCATCCCCGGGCCGTAGACGTTGGCGAACCGCAGCGCCGCGCCGGCCATGCCGTAACTGTTGGCGTAGGCGCTCAGCAGCATCTCCCCGGCCGCCTTGGTCGCGCCGTACGGGGTGAGCGGGCGCAGCGCGGCCTGCTCGGTGATCACCGCGCTGCCCACGTTGCCGGTCACGGCGTTGGTCGACGCGAGCAGGAAGCTCCCGACCTCGTTCTCGCGAGCCAGCTCGAGCAACCGGGCCGTGACGTCGACGTTGATGTGGTACGTGCTGACCGGATCGTTCACCGAGGCCACCACGTAGGTGAAGGCGGCCAGGTGGATGATCGCGTCGGTCTCCGGGCTGATCGCCTTCTCTGCCATCCCGGGATCGCGCAGGTCCCCGGTTACCGACTGGACCTCGGGGTCCGGGAACGCCCGCAGGTCGGCTACGGTCACCTCGTGGCCCTCGGCTAGCAGAGCGCGAACCACCCTGCGGCCGATGAAGCCGGCGCCGCCGGTCACCAGAACGCGGGAACGATCAGCCATGCGTGCTCCGTTCAGCATGTCAATAGACGTCGTCAGGTCATGTTGTCGTGCGCGCCAGGCCGCGCGCCGATTCGCGCAGCCCGGGCGTTATGTCCCGCTGGCGCGGACGGCGTGAATCGCCATCAGGTTCTACCGGGTTTCCGTTGGCTCACGCTACCCGGAGCCGCTGAGAGTTTGCTGGTGAATGACTGGCAAACATGAGGCTCCGGCGGAGACCCGGGTCAGTGTACCCGGACCAGCCAGGCCGCCTGGCCGTCAGCCTGCCCGACGCGATAGAGATGGGTGACATGCCCCCCACTGACCCCGGCGCCGATCCCGCCCTGGCCGAGTCGTACCGCGTCCTGCGGTCCCGGCTCGACCTGAGCGGGCTGCCCCCGCTCAGCCGGGCGGTCACCGAGCACGTCATCCACGCCACCGCCGACTTCGGCTACGCCGCCGATCTGGTCTGCGACGAAGCCGCGCTGGCCGCCGGGGTCGGCGCGCTGCGCCGCGCCGCCGCCGTGGTCGCGGACACCCCGACGGTGGCGTCCGGCATCGCTGGGTACCCGGTGACCTGCAAGGCGGCCGATTCGCTGGCCGTCCGGCTGGCCCGCACCGCGAACCTCACGGTCAGCGCGGCCGCCGTCCGGCTGGCGTTCAGCGCCGCCGGGCCGGGTGCGATCTGGCTGGTTGGCAGCGCGCCCGCCGCATTGTTCGAGATCATGGCCAGGGAGGTCGAGCCCGCTCTGGTCATCGGCGTGCCGGTCGGGCTGGTCGGCGCGGCGCAGGCCAAGGATGTGCTGCGGCGCAGCGGCCTGCCGTCGCTGAGCAACCGCTCGGAGAAGGGCGGCTCGGCGGTGGCGGTGGCCGCCTTCGAGGCGCTGCTCCGGAAGGCCCAGGACCCGAGGGAGGAAGCCCGTGCCTGACTCACACCGCTATCCGGACGAGCAGCTTGAGGCCGTGTACCGGGTGATCGCCGAGCGCCGGGACGTCCGGCAGGGCTTCCGGCCCGACCCGGTGCCCGGCGACGTGCTGCGGCGGGTGCTCGCGGCCGCCCACCAGGCGCCGTCGGTCGGCCTGTCCCAGCCGTGGGACTTCATCGTGCTCACCGACCGGGCCCGCCGGGAGCAGATCGCCGCCCTGGCCCGCAGGCACCGCGACGAATTCGCCGCGGGCCTGCCCGGCGCGCGGGCCCGGGCGTTCGACCGGCTGAAGATCGAGTCGATCCTGGACACCCCGGTCAACGTGGTGGTCACCTGCGACCGCACCCGAGGCGGGCGGCACACGCTCGGCCGTCACGTCCAGCCGCAGACGGCGGATTTCTCCAGCGTGCTCGCGGTGGCCAACCTGTGGCTGGCCGCCCGGGCCGAAGGCCTCGGCGTCGGCTGGGTCAGCTTCTTCGACGAGCGCGAACTGGCCGCCGCGCTCGGGCTGCCAGCGCACCTGGAGGTGATCGCCTATCTTTGCCTGGGCTATGTGACCGAGTTCGCGCCCGAACCGGAACTCGCCGCGACCGGGTGGGCGCGGCGCGGGCCGGTGTCGTGGGCGGTGCACGCCGAGGAGTTCGGCCGCCGCGGACTGCCAGGGGAGGAACCAGTGGACCCGCTCGCCGACGTGATCGCCGCGATCGCCCCGCCCGACCCGGCGGCCATGGCCGCCGCGGCCGAACGCCAGGACCGGATGACCAAGCCCCGCGGCTCGCTCGGCGTGCTCGAGGAGGTGTCGGTCCGGCTGGCGGGCCTGGCCGGATGCTGTCCCGCGCCGCTGCCCGAGCCGGCCTGCGTGGCAGTGTTCGCCGCCGACCACGGCGTGCACGCCCAGGGCGTGACCCCGTGGCCGCAGGAGGTGACGGCCCAGATGGTGGCCAACTTCCTGGCCGGCGGGGCGGTGGTCAACGCGTTCGCGGCCCAGGCCGGCGCCGAGGTCACGGTGGTCGACGTGGGGGTGGCCGCGTCCCTGGAGCCGGTGCCGGGCCTGTTGCCCCGCAAGATCGCGCCAGGCACGGCCGACTTCACGTCCGGACCCGCCATGAGCCGTGAGCAGGCCACGGCCGCGCTGATCGTGGGCCTCGAGGTGGCCCGCGACCTGGTCGCCGCGGGCAACCGGTGCCTGATCACCGGCGACATGGGTATCGCCAACACCACCGCGTCGGCCGCGCTGATCTGCGCCTTCACCGGCGCCGACCCGGCCGAGGCCACCGGCCGCGGCACCGGCATCGACGCCGCCACCTACGCCAAGAAGGTCGACGTAGTTTGCCGCGCCCTGGCCCTGCACCGTCCGGATCCGGCCGACCCGGTGGGCGTGCTGGCCGCGCTCGGCGGCTTCGAGCATGCCGCCCTGGCCGGGTTCATCCTGGGCGCCGCCGCCTTGCGCGTCCCGGTCATCCTGGACGGGGTCATCTCCGGTGCCGCCGCGCTGGCCGCCGCCGCCCTGGCCCCCGACGTGACCGCGGCCTGCTTCGCCGGCCACCGTAGCGTCGAGCCCGGCCACGCGCTGGCCCTGTCCCGCCTCGGGCTGACTCCCTTGGTGGACCTGGGCCTGCGCCTCGGCGAGGGTACCGGCGCCCTGCTCGCCCTGCCCCTGGTGCAAAGCGCCGCCCGCGCCCTGCGCGACGTGGCCACCTTCGACTCCGCCGGCGTCACCGAGAAGGAATAGCCCCGCCGCCCTCAGTCCAGTGCCCAGCCCCAGCCCGCAGTCCCCAGCCCGTGACCACAGTGGCTAGCGGTGCCGATGGTGCTGATGTTCGCCAGGCCCAGCGACACCCGTGGAACATTGCTGTCGCCATAGCGGCAGCAATGTTCCATCGGTGCCGTAGGCGTCCCCGCTCCGGCGGCCCGCGTGCGGAGGGCCGCGGCCTACCGGGGCGCGTCGTGGTAGCAAGGACGTCGTAAGCGCACCAGGATGAGGAGCCATGGACGCGTACCTGCTCGGGCTGCGGCTAAGCGGCCGCCGGGTGGTGGTCGTCGGCGGGGGAGCGGTCGCCACCCGCCGGATCCCCGTGCTGCTCGACGCGGGCGCCGATGTCGTCCTGGTCTCGCCTTCGGCCACCACGTCCCTGGAGGGCCTGGCTGCGGCGGGTCACATCCGCTGGGAGCGGCGCCGCTACGCGGACGGCGACCTGGCCGGTGCGTGGCTGGTCTGCGCATGCACCAGCGATCCGGCCGCCAACGCAGCCATAGCGGCCGCTGCCGAACAGCAGCGGACCTGGTCCGTGCGGGCCGATGACGCCCAGGCCTCAGCGGCGTGGACGCCCGCCACTGGCCGCGCCGACGCTGTCCAGGTCGGCGTGCTCAGCGGCGACCCGCGGCGCAGCGCGGCGATCCGGGACGCGATCTTGACCGGGCTGCGCAGCGGCCAGCTGAGCGCCCGGCACGCGCGCGGGCACCGCAGCGGCGTGGCGATCATCGGCGGCGGCCCGGGCGACCCCGGCCTGATCACCGTGCGCGGCCGCCAGTTGCTGGCCGAGGCCGACGTGGTACTCACCGACCGGCT
The DNA here is from genome assembly GCA_963787645.1 of uncultured Actinomycetes bacterium. Taxonomy (GTDB): domain Bacteria; phylum Actinomycetota; class Actinomycetes; order Streptosporangiales; family Streptosporangiaceae; genus Palsa-504. Next base: position 360,683 of record CAWBDS010000012.1, read on the forward strand.
GGCTCCTCGCTCCTTGCTCGACGAGCTGCCCGCCGACGTCGAGATCATCGACGTCAGCAAGATCCCCTACGGCCGGGCCATGCCGCAGGAGGAGATCAACGCGACCCTGGTCGACCGGGCCCAAGCGGGCCGGTTCGTCGCTAGGCTCAAGGGCGGCGACCCGTTCGTGTTCGGCCGGGGCGCCGAGGAAGTGCTGGCCTGCTTGCGGGCCGGTGTCCCGGTTACCGTGGTGCCGGGCGTGACCAGCGCGGTGGGCGTGCCTACCAGCGCCTTCCTGCCGGTGACTCACCGGGGGGTGGCGCAGGAGTTCCATGTTGTGTCGGTTCACGTCCCGCCGGGCGACGATCGGTCTACGGTGGACTGGGCATTGCTCGGCGGCAACACGGGGACCTTGGTCCTGCTGATGGCCGTGCAGCAGATCGGCGCGGTGGCCGCCGAACTGCAACGGCACGGACGCAGTCCGGATACACCCGTTTCCGTGATCGCAGACGGGACGATGCCGACGCAGCGCACAATTAGCTCATCATTGGAACAAGTAGAAGACATGGTGACACGAGAGGGCATTCGGCCACCGGCAATTGTCGTGGTCGGTGACGTGGTGGGGGTCGCCGCGCAGATAACAGAGCTCATGCGCGATGTAACCGCCTGGTGAAGGGGATAAACTCCGCGTGCTAGGCGACTGCCGGGAAACCGGTAGGACCCAGTCCCCCGAGGAGCGCGGGGGGCTCCAGGGGTTTGAGGAGGCCGTTGGAACAATGGAAAGTCAGGGCGTGGCGGCGTCCGCAGCGTCTGAAGCTGGTCGGCAAGGCGAGCCCGGCGCAGGCGCTATTGCGGCTGCCGACTTTGATGACCCTGGCGTCAGCCATGTGACCGGTGATCCTTCGGGCGGTGGTGAGGGCCAGCGGCGTAACGGGGATGACACCCTCGTGATCCCTGCCTTCGGTAGACCCGAGGCCTCCGGACCCGGGTCCGCCGCATCGCCACAACCCGAAGACCCCCAACCCCCAAACGACCAGCCCGCAAACCCCCAGCCCGCAAACCCCCAGCCCGCAAACCCCCAGCCTCAAAACGACCAGCCTCAAAACGACCAGCCTCAAAACGACCAGCCTCAAAACGACCAGCCTCAAAACGACCAGCCTCAAAACGACCAGCCCCTGGCGTCCCAGTCGTCCCCGCCGAATAATCTGAATCAGCCCATTAAAGCGGACAAACCGGATAACATTGCTGATCCGGACACGGATGACGCCGGGAGGGATGACGCTACGGTCAGCAACCACGCCCCAGCCGACGTAGCGGCTCCCGCCAGCACCCCGGCCTCGGCCAGCCCGCCGGCTCCGCCAGCCCGCCGGCCCCGCCCGGCGCCGCGCAGTCCGCGGAACTCGCGCAGCCCGCCGAGTCCGCCGAAACCAGCGCGGCCACCAACCCCACCCCCGAAGCCCCCGCCCCCGACGCCCCGGCCAGCGACGCCCCGGCCAGCGACGCCCCGGCCAGCGAGGCCCCGGCCAGCGTGCCCACAGCCGAGCCCGCGCCCGAACCCGCTCGCGCCCTCAGCCGGGCAGCCGCCGAGTCGCACGTGCGGGTCGACGCGCGCCTGCTCGAGGCCGCCCTGCTCAACCTGCGCAAACGGGTCGCGGCCATCCCGCTCGTATTCGAGATCGCCGGTTCAGCCGAGGTAAAGACCGAACGCACCAAGCTCCTCAGCCAGATCGATGACTACCTGCTGCCCCGGGTGCGGCGGTCCGCCGCGCCGATCCTGGTCGCCCTGGTCGGCTCCACCGGCGCCGGGAAGTCGACCCTGGTGAACAGCATCGTCGGCGCCCACGTGAGCGCGACCGGCGTGCGCCGCCCGACCACCAACAGCCCGGTCCTGGCCTGCCACCCCGACGACATCGACTGGTTCGCCGAGAACAACTTCCTGCCCACCCTGCCCCGGGTCCGGCAGGAAGGGCTGGCCCGGCCGGGCCGCGACGGCCTGCTCGTGCTGGCCGCCAGCGACGGCATGCCGCGGGGCATCGCGCTGTTGGACACCCCGGACATCGACTCGGTGGTCAAGGCCCACCACGAGTTCGCCTACCAGTTCCTCGACGCCTCGGATCTATGGCTGTTCATGACCAGCGCCAGCCGGTACGCCGACGGGCCGGTCTGGGAGATCCTCCAGCACGCCCGGGAGCGGAAGGCCTCGCTCGGCGTGGTCCTGTCCCGGGTTCCGCAGACCTACCGGGCCGAGCTCACCGAGCACTTCAACGCCATGCTCGACGCGAACGGGATCGCCGCGGAGAACCGCTTCTCCATCCTGGAGACCCCGCTCGTCGACGGCATGCTGCCGCCCGACGCCTACCAGCCGATCCGCGACTGGCTCTCCGACACCGCCACCCGCAGCGATCGCCGGGTCGCGGTGCTCTCCCAAACCATGTCCGGCGTGCTCGACACGTTCAAGTCGCGCATCCCGGCCATGGCCGCTCATGTCGAGACCCAGGTCGTACTGCGCGCCGAGCTGCGGCGGACCGCCGAAGCCTCCTACGAACGCGCCTTCGCCGAGGCGGAAGCGGGCCTGAAGAACGGCACGCTGCTCACCGGTGAGGTGCTGGCCCGCTGGCAGGACTGCGTGGTCGGCGGCGACCTGCGGCCGCGCCGGGGCGGTAAGCCAGCCAAGACCACCAAGAAGGGCAAGCGAGCCCGCCGGGGCGCCTCGCATAACGCGGCGCTCAATACGGCGCTTCGTTCGGCCATTGAGTCGTTCGTCGTGTCCGTCGCGGATCGTGCCGCCGAGCATGTGGACGGCAGCTGGCGCGGCAGCGCCGCCGGTGGTGTGCTGCTGGAGGACGCGGCCGCCGACCGGGCTCGCGGCGAGTACGCCAAGCAGATCTTCGAGTCCGCCTTCGGGACCGGCGGCCCCGAGCCCTCGGACGCTAGCCTGGCCGCCGCCTTCAGCCGGTCCTCGGCCGATCTGCCACCGCGCGCCGCGCGGGCCGTCGGTGCCTGGCAGGACCACCTGGCCCGGCTCGTGCAGGCCGAGGACCAAAGGCCCGCGGGCAAGCGCGCCTCCTTCGACGATGAGTCGCTCGGCCTGGTCGTCCTGGTCGCCATGCTCGGCGAGGGCGCGCCAGCCGCCGCGACGGCCACCGTGGCCGCCGAGGACGGGGGCACCAGCATCTACACCGAACCGCGGCGCCTGCTGGCCTCGGTGTACGGCCCCGGCATGCTGGGCGGCATCCTGGCCAAGGCCCGCGCGGACCTGATCCACCGGGTCCGGCTGCTGCTGGACGAGGAGATGGTCAGGTACGTCGAGGTGCTCGATGCGGCCGGACCCCTTGAGGACGTTGCGGTCATCCGGCTCTACCAGGCGGAATACTCGCTCGAGGCGGTCAGGTGACAGCGAATACGATCGGCGTGGCCGACCTGGGCTACTCGCGCCTGCCCGCCCGGCTGGCCTCCCTCACCGAGCTGACCCGGATCGCGGCCGGGCGAACCGGATCAGACGGGTTCAGCCAGGACCTGCTCACCGACTCCGAGACCTTGCTGCGCCGATCCGGCGAGCGGATGCGGATGTCCGCCTCGCACACCGTGGTGGCCCTGGCGGGCGGCACCGGCAGCGGCAAATCCTCGCTGTTCAACACCTTGGCCGGCGCGTCCTTCTCGCCTGCCGGGGTGATGCGGCCGACCACTAAGCACCTGCACGCGTGCGTGTGGGGGATGGAAGGCGCCGCGCCGTTGCTGGACTGGCTCGGCGTGCAGCGGCGGCACCGCTACGGCCGGGCCAGCGCGCTGGACGAGGGCGAGACGTCGCTGACCGGGCTGCTCCTGCTCGACCTGCCCGATCACGACTCGGTGGTCACCGGCTCAGCGGCCATGGTCGACCGCCTGGTCAAACTGGCGGACATGCTGGTCTGGGTGCTCGACCCGCTGAAGTACGCGGACGCGTCCGTTCACCGCCGGTACCTGGTGCCGCTGGCCGGGCACGCGGCCGTGACCACGGTGGTGCTCAACAAGTCCGACACGCTGAGCCCCGACCAGGTCGAGGACTGCGCGGCCGACCTGCGCCGCCTGCTCGACGCCGAGGGGCTCATGGAGACCCCGGTGCTGGTGACCTCCGCGGCCACCGGAGCCGGCCTGGGTGAGCTGCGCCGCACGCTGGCTACCGCGGTAGCGGCCCGGCATGCGGCCAGCGACCGGATCGCCGCCGACATTGATGCCCTGCTGGAGCGCTTCGCCGTCTACGCCGGTGACTCCGTGCCCGGCTTGCTGCCGCCCGCGGCGGCCGCGACCCGACTGGCCTCCGCCCCGACCGCCGATGCGGCCACCAGCACACCCGGCCCGGCCATTACGCGGACCCCGGAACGGCCGCCCTGGGAGCAGGACGGCTGGGTGGACGGCGACAGCGCCGGTTCACCGCGGCCATCCAGCCCGCCCTGGCCCGACGCGACCGACGCAACCGAGTCGACCCCGGCGACCAGCCTGGACGGTCCGGCCAACGGCAGTGCCGGCGACTGGCAGCCCTGGCAGGCGAGTCCCGTGCCCACCACACCGGCCTCCACCGCGCACCCGCCCTGGGAAGACGCCACGCCCGAAGGCCGAAACGCCGGAGCCGTCTTCGACCCGGTCATGTACGTCCCTCCGGCCCCGGCCGCCGAGCTGACCGCCGCGTTCGCCAAGGCCGCCGGAGCGGCCGCCGCCACCGAGACCCTGAACGGCGCCCGCGAGCGCCGCGCCGCGGGCTACATCGGCTGGCCGCCCGGGCGGCTGGCCGAGCGTCTGCGCGGCGCCGGTCCGATCTCGGCCCGCAAGCTGCTGGCCGGTGACGCCGCGGACGTCCCGCAGGCGCAGCGATCCGACATCGACAACGCGATCACCGTATTCGCCGAAGAGGTCGGCGGCTCGCTGCCGGAGCCCTGGTCGCGGACCGTCCGGGCGGCCGCCCGGTCCCGGGCCAACGAGGCCCAGGCGGCCCTGGGCGCGGCCGTGGCCCGCGAGCTGCCCGCGCGCAACAAGGTCACCGGCTGGTGGCGGATGATCGCGTTCGTCCAGTGGGCGCTGATGCTGCTCACCCTGGCCGGCCTGATCTGGATCGCGCTGATCCTCTCGCTGCACGGCTCGCCCAAGTCGTCGTCGCTGATCAGCACCTCGCTGGTGCCCTGGCTGGCGGTCATGGTGGTCGCGCTGCTGCTGCTCGGCTGGCTGGTCGAGTCGTGGTGCCAGAACATGGTGGTGCTCGCGGCCGACCGCGAACGCGAGCAAGCCAACCAGGTCATCGTGTCCCGGATCGCCGCCGTTACCAGCGACCTGGTGCTGGTCCCCACCGGCCGCGAACTGGCCGACTATGAGCGCTTCCGCGCCGAACTGGCCACCGCCCGTACCCCCTGATCGCCGTACGGACCCGTAACCGCCGCTCGCGTTTCATTTTTATGCCGAACGGGCCGTGGTTCACGCCCCGGGCCTTCGGTCTAGCCAGCATGGGCAGCCTGATCTCGCCGACGGCCGCGGCGTACCCGTCGTCCCTGGAGGGGAGAGATGACCCAGCCCGGCTCGGCCGGCGCGGCCTCGGCTTCGCGATCGTCGGCCTCGTGGCGTCGCTGTTCGCCGCCGCACTCACCATCTACATCGCCATCCAGGCGGTCGACGCCACCCATACCGGGGTCAACCCGTCCAGTTCCCCGATGGACGACCCGGTGTGCGCCTCGGCCGCGGACGACTTCAACTCGATGCTGGCCCCGGTCACCTTCGACAACGCCGCCCTGAGCCAGGATTGCAGGCCGCCGAGCACGGTGACCCGAGTCGCCTCGGCCAGGTGAACGCCGCCCTCGGCCGCCTAGACGGCGACGCCGCGGTCCTCGACTCGATCTGCCTCCCAGGCATCTGAGCACCCTGTCGGCCCGGCCGTCGCCACCGTCACGGGAACCCGCCGCGCGAGACCCCGGTCACCACGGCGCCGGCCACCTGTTCCAGGACGATGTCCGAGACCAGCCGGTAGAGCTTGGGATGCGGTCCCGCCTTGAGGCCCTTCGGCACCACCGGGTTGTAGGCCGCCCGGCGAAGAACAGCGTCACGATGACCGAGCCCGCCGCGACCGGATTATCCGAGACGGTCACGATCTGCAGTCCGGCCCGAACCTCGCGCGCCGACCGGAAGTACCCGGCCCGGACCACCGCGGCGATCGCCGCGTTCATCAGCGGCCGGTCGCCCGGCTGGTCGGCCAGCAGGTAGTTGCAGGACAGCAGCCGCCGCTCCTTGGCCTGCGGATAGGCCGGCCGCCACACCGTGAAGTACCTGGCGAAGGACGCGGTGCCGATCGGCAACTTGATCAGGTCGAGGTACTGCCCGGTCGCCGCGTCGCGCACCTGTGTCATCAGCGCCGGCCCCAGCGCCCGCCGGGCCGCCGCCAGTTCTCCCGTCCTGACCACGGCCACATAACCCCACGACGTCTCATCGGCCCCGCACGGTATAGGCACCGCCTGCGACCCCGCGATCCCGATCCCGGTCGTATCCGCCCCCCGCCCCCCACCCAGCCCCGAATCCTTCACCGCAGCCGAGTCCTTAACCCCGCCCGAGCCGCGCGCCCCGGAGCTGACGCCCGCCGCACCCGAGGCGTGCGCCGTGTCCGCCGCTCGTCCCGAGCCGGCCGCCGATCCCGACGGCCACAACGCGAACGTCACCGCCGCCGCGGTCGCCACAGCGGCCCCAGCTATCCCGAATACCCCGCCACGTCTCAGCATGGTCATCGCCACTTTCCACCCGTGTGGCAATGAGACGCGCGCCACCCGTCCAGGGTTGCTCGGCTCAACGACGTGATTGCCCTAGGGTGTGGCCCTTCGGCGGCGCGGGGCATGACCTCCGGGCCGTTCGGATACGAGGCTGCGGCCGCCGCGGTGGCGGCCGTCGTGGCCAGCACACGCCAGCCTCCGGATCGGTCAGGTCGGCGATCCGCAGGGAGAACCGGTGGCCCAGCATCCGGAACAGGCCGAAGACGATGCGCGTTTACCCAGGTCGCACCCGGAAACAGGTTCCGGCCCCCGTTATGCCAGGTGCCCGTCGTTCATCGAGCGAAGCGACGGCCCTGTCCTGCGCGGCGCGCTCGGAGATACCGGCAGCTCAGTGGAATGACGGCCTGCGTGACTGACATGGACCGGTACCGGGCCGCTACCAGCGAGCCTTCGAGGTAAGGGCGCGTCTTGCAGTAACACGCTGATGCGGGAGATGGCCCGGCCGGATGTGGTAAACACTGCTGCGGCCTGCGGACACCCCGGCCGCAGCGTCGGGGGGTGTCCGGCCCGGGCCGTGACCCGGCCGCGCCCGCTGCGCCAGCCCCGCCAGTATCGCATCCACCGCCTGGCTTCCCATCCCGCAGCCGTCAAAGCGAACCCCAGAGCGATACGATCATGATCACGAAGGATGTTATCCGGCATAGCACAGAAAAGCCTTCATGATCATGGAAAACAGGCGACCCCCGGCCCGGCAGGCCATGCTCCTGGCCGTAGCACGTCCACACCGGGACGAACCTGTCGCCACGCGCCGACGCGCACGATGCGCGCCGTGGCCGCAGCGGCGTCATCGGGCGGGCTGGCGGAAGTGGCCCGGGTGGTGATGGGCAGGCAGGCGGGCCACAAGTGCCCGAGTAAGGCGGCCGGCGAGCCGGGCTGGAGCCACTGTCCCGAACCCGCAGACGAGATCTGACGATAACAAAGGATCTGGCACGGCATAGAGCACTAAATCCTTCGTGATCACGGGGATCTGCCTGTTCCCGTCCCCCCAGGCCCCCGCTGACCGCGCCCGCCGCTCCCGGACCGCAGCACACCGCAGCCGCGACCGAGCCGGGACGGGTGGCGGCATGTTGCTCGAGGACGCGATCCGGCAGCATCGCGCGGGCCGGTGAACTACCGGCCCTGGCTGGAGGACCAAGTGCTTCGCCAGATGGCCAGCCTGCCCGGCGAGACCTTCGATGTCCTGGCGCAAGCGCTGGCGCGCATCTGCGCCGATCCGTACGACCGGCTGTTCAGCAGACCCGTGCAGGCCGGTGATCCCGCCGTGCGGATGGCCGAGCTCGGCGATAGCGGGTTCATCGAGTTCACTGTCGACGACGGGAAGGCCTGGTCCACGTCTACACCCTGCTCTGGTCCGGCTGACGAGCCGCCCTGAACTCCGGGCCTGCAGACTTTGCCGCAACCGTGTCGTCCCGCGTCAAGTACCCGCGACCCGCAGGTGGTTGGGCCCGTTGACCCGCGACCTCAGGTACCCGGTCGGCGTCACGCCCACCAGCTGGCGGAACTCCTCTACCAGATGCGGCTGGTCAGCGTACCCGTGCCGCGCGGCCACGCTCGCCCAGTCGACCCGCTCCAACCCGTCGACCTCACGCACCACCCGCTGCAGCCGCTGCACCCTGGCGAAGCGCTTCGGGCCGAGCCCCACCTGCGCGGTGAACCTCCGGCGCAAGGTCCTGGGCAGTACCCCGAGGCCTGCCGCGACCTCACCGACCGGCATCCCCGCGGACAGCGCACCGCCAGCGGCCATGACTACCGGATCGGGCGTGCTGCTCAGCCGGCTGAGCAGCACGCCTTCCAGCACGTCCAGCGCATCGCCCGGCGTCGCGGCCTCGAGCAGTCGCTCGCGCAGGCTGGCGCCCGGCCGGCCCCACACGTCCTCCAGCGGGACCTGCAGGTCCCGGGCCAGCTCGAGCGACGGGGCGACCAAGCAGGCCGCCGCGCCCAGCGCGAAGGTCACCGAGATGTGCGCCCGGCCCTGCTCGAACTCGATCACCGCAGCCCGGCTGGTCGGCCCGGCCAGCATCGCGCCGGGCACCCGGGTGACCCGGCCGGTCTCGCTGTACGAGCGGAACTCGTCCCGGTTCAGGTTGATCCACAAGCTGGCGCCGGGCCCGGGCAAGATCTTCTCAACCGACGTCCTCGGCTGCTCGCCGGCCTGGTAAGTGATCGCGCTCACCAGCCCGCGCAGCGGCGGGCCCGGCCGGCGGGAGATAACCGTCACCGCCGGTGTCCTTTTTCTCCAAGCCCGGCCCGCGCATCGGGTGGCACGATCGAAGCGAGCAGGAAGGACACCCCATCGATGGTAAATGACCAGCCGAAATGGCGTACAGGAAAGCTCTGCTACATCGAAATCCCGGCCGTCGACGTCGCCCGTTCGGCCGACTTCTACCGCGACGCGTTCGGCTGGACGCTGCGCCAGCGCGCGGACGGGGCGGCGATCCGGACCGCGGGCGGCGCGATCCGGCACCTGGCCGGCCCCGAGGCAAAAGCTCAGGCCGAAGCATGACCGAAGTCGATCTCGACCAGCTGCTCGACCTGGCCACGCCCTGGTGCCTGATGGTCGCCGCCACCTTGCGGATCCCTGACCTCCTCGCCGAAGGCCACCATGACGTCGCCGGCCTGGCCACGGCGGCCGGCTGCGATCGGGACGCCCTGCACGCCGTCCTGGGTCACCTGGTGGCCAAAGGCGTCTTCCAGGAGCAAGCACCGGGACGCTTCGCGACCAACCAGGCCGCCGAACGGCTCAACAACCCGTTCCTGAACCTGGAGGGCATCGGCGGCCGGATGGCCCACACCTGGGGCACGCTGCTCAACTACGTCCGCACCGGCCAGCCCGCCTACCAGAAGGTATTCGGCCGCCCGTTCTGGGAGGACCTCGCCGCGCACCCGGACGTCGCGGCCGACTTCGACGCACTCATGGGACCCGCCGGGCACGGCACGCCGGACTACGACATCGAGCTGGCCGGCGGCTGGGACGCCATCCGCACCATGGTCGACGTCGGCGGCGGCACCGGCGCCATGCTCGCCGCGCTGCTGCGGCGTCATCCGCACGTCCGCGGCATCCTGGTCGACCTCCCCGGCACCATCGCCCGGGCCGGCCAGCATGCCGACCTCACGGACAGGATCACCCTGCGCGGGCAGAGTTTCTTCGACCCGCTGCCCGCCGGAGCCGACCTGTACCTGCTCAAGAACGTCCTGAACGACTGGCCCGACCGCGAAACGGTCGCCATCTTGCGCAACTGCGCGCAGGCGGCCAGAAAAACCGGAACAACCGGAACCATCGCCGTCCTGGGCGGCGTCGCGGCCGACGACGTGCCGCGGTCCCTGGGCATCGACATGCTGGTAGCCGGCGGCAAGACCAGTACGATTACCCAGTTCACCGACTTGGCCCGCCAAGCCGGCCTGGACATTGTTGCCGCGGGCACCCAACCCTCGGGTCGCTACGTCGCCGAATGCCGGCCCCAGGAAAACAGAGACAGGAACGACACATGACCCAGGAAGACGCCGAAGCCGCCCGCGCCCGCGGCCTGGTCCATGGGCAGGTCTGCTACCTGCAGATGCCGGCCGTGGACGCGACCCGGGCGGCCGCGTTCTACGAGGCCGTCTTCGGCTGGCAGACCGAACACCCCTACCAGGACTTCGAGTCCCCGGGCCTGATCGGCCAGTGGGTGCCAGGCCGGCCCGCGGCCCTCGACGCCGGCCCGATGATCTGGATCCACGTGGCCGACCTAGGCGAGACCCTGGCCCACGTGGCCAGGCACGGCGGCGAGGTCATCGACCCCCCGGCACCGGACGGCCCGGACCGCACGCTGGCCACCATCGTCGACCCGGAAGGCAACTCCATCGGCCTGGCCAGTCACCAGGTAAGGGCGGATCCAGTCACCAGGTAAGGGCGGATCCAGTCACCAGGTAAGGGCGGATTAAGCTCCGGGCGGAACGCCTCCGGGTAAGCAGCCTTCCCCATCATCGGTTGCACTGTAATGCTGTAATCATGCAAAACAGGAAGGCCGGGGACATGGAGGCTAACCCACTGGACGCGTACTCCCAGATCGTGTCCGGCGTGGCCGAACGGCTCACACCTAAAGTTGCGAGCCTGCGCGTGCCGCGCTCGGGCAGCCGGGGCGGGACGGGGGAGAGCCTAGGCTCAGCCGTCGTCTTCACCGGTGACGGGTTCCTGCTCACCAACGCGCACGTGGTCGGGCAGTCCAGCAGCGGCACCGCGGCGTTTTCCGACGGCACCTCGGTGCCGTTCCGGGTGGTCGGCGCCGACCCGCTGTCCGACCTGGCCGTGCTGCGCGCCAACGGCCAGACCCCAGCCCCGGCCGAACTCGGCGAGGCCGACCAGCTCGTGGTCGGCCAGCTCGTGGTGGCCGTCGGTAACCCGCTGGGCCTGGCCGGCTCGGTCACGGCCGGCGTGGTCAGCGCATTGGGCCGGTCCCTGCCCGCCCGCGGCCGGGTCATCGAGGACGTGATCCAGACCGACGCCGCGCTCAACCCGGGCAACTCCGGCGGCGCGCTGGCGGACTCGCAGGCCCGCGTGATCGGCATCAATACCGCGGTGGCCGGCGTCGGCCTAGGCCTGGCCGTGCCGGTCAACGTGACGACCAGAAAGATCATCTCCGCGCTGATGCAGGACGGCCGGGTCCGGCGCGCCTACCTCGGCCTGGCCATGATGCCGGGTCCGGTGCCCGCCGCCTGGCGGGACCGGCTGGGCCGCAATACCGGCCTGCTCGTGGCCCAGGTGGTGACCGGCGGCCCCGCCGACCGGGCGGGTCTGCGCCCCGGAGACCTGCTGCTCACCGTGGCCGGGAAGCCGGTCGCGGTCTCCCAGGACCTGCAGCGCCAGATGTTCTCCGAAGCGATCGGCCAGCCCCTGGCCATCACCGTGATGCGCAACGGCGCCCTGGTCGACGTGATCGCCGAGCCCACCGAGCTAGTCGCCGCCTGACTGCAGGAACCGGCGTACCTCGGCCGGGCTCCGCAGCCGGACGAACCGCAGGTGCGAGAACGAAGGATCGGCCAGGGCCGCCTCGTACCGCGCCCGGTTCCGCGCGTGCGTCTGCCAGGCCCACACGATGACGGACTGCTCCTTGTCCAGCGCGAAGAAGTTCCGCCACCGTTCGCGGTTGCCGTTCCACAGCTCGACCCGGCCCGCCACCCGCTGCAGCGTCCGCATGATGATCCGGCGCATCACCGTCCGCCGGGGCAGGTCCAGGAACACGGCGGTGTCCGCCCGCGCCCACACGATGTCCCGGACCTTGCTGTAGTTGCCGTCGATGACCCAGCGCTCGCCATCGGCCACCGCGGCCACCCGGGCCCGGTACTCCGCGGTGGGCAGCGGCTCCCAGTCCGCTTGGTGATAGACCGAATCGAGCTCCAGGTACACGGCCCCCAGCGACCGAGCCAGCGCCGCGGCAAATGTCGACTTGCCCGCGCCCGAGGTTCCCACCACCGAGACGCGCTGCACAGCCGCCGAACCTAGCAACCAAACGCCCATCTGTCACGACAATAAGCGTCCTGCCATGATGGGCACATGATCGCCAGCCACGAACCGATTCACGCGCCGCGCGGCTCCCAGCTGACCTGCCAGGGCTGGGGCCAGGAAGGCGCCATGCGCATGCTCATGAACAACCTCGACCCCGAAGTGGCCGAACACCCCGACCAGCTGATCGTCTACGGTGGCTCCGGCCGCGCCGCCCGCAGCTGGGACGCCTACGCGGCGATCATCAGGACCCTGCAGGACCTCGAGAACGACGAGACGCTCCTGGTCCAGTCCGGCAAGCCGGTCGGGGTGTTCAGAACGCACGAGTGGGCCCCCCGGGTGCTCATCGCCAACTCCAACCTGGTCCCGCAGTGGGCCACCTGGGAGGAGTTCCGCCGCCTGGAGCACCTCGGCCTGACCATGTACGGCCAGATGACGGCCGGCTCGTGGATCTATATCGGCACCCAGGGCATCCTGCAGGGCACCTACGAGACGTTCGCCGCCATCGCGGACAAGCGCTTCGGCGGCACCCTGCGCGGCACGATCACCCTGACCGGCGGCCTGGGCGGGATGGGCGGCGCCCAGCCGCTGGCCGTGACCATGAACGGCGGCGTGGCCATCTGCGTCGAGTGCGACCAGTCCCGGATCACCCGCCGCATCGAGTTCGGCTACCTGGACGAACAGGCCAACGACGTAGCCGACGCGATCAGGAGGGCCACCGCCGCCCGCGACAAGGGCGAGCCGCTGTCGATCGGCCTGCTCGGCAACGCCGCCGACATCTTCCCGCAACTGCTCAAGCACCATGCGCCCATCAACATCGTCACCGACCAGACCTCGGCCCACGACCCGCTCACCTACCTGCCGCGCGGCGTCGCCTTCGAGGACATGGCCGCCCTGCGTGCCGAGGACCCCGCGGGCTTCACCGAACGAGCCCGGGACTCGATGGCCGAGCAGGTCTCGGCCATGGTCGGCTTCCTCGACGCGGGCGCCGAGGTGTTCGACTACGGCAACTCCATCCGCGGCGAGGCGCAGTTGGCCGGGTACGACCGGGCCTTCGAGTTCCCCGGCTTCGTGCCCGCCTACATCCGGCCGCTGTTCTGTGAGGGCAAGGGCCCGTTCCGCTGGGCCGCCCTGTCCGGCGACCCGGCCGACATCGCCGCCACCGACCGGGCCATCCTTGACCTGTTCCCGCAGAACGAAGCGCTGGCCCGGTGGATCCGGCTGGCCGAGGAGAAGGTTCACTTCCAGGGCCTGCCCGCGCGGATCTGCTGGCTCGGCTACGGCGAACGGCACCTGGCCGGCCTGCGCTTCAACGAGATGGTCAAGAGCGGCGAGCTCAAGGCCCCCATCGTCCTGGGCCGCGACCACCTGGACTGCGGCTCGGTCGCCTCGCCCTACCGGGAGACCGAGGCCATGGCCGACGGCTCCGACGCGATCGCCGACTGGCCGTTGCTGAACGCCCTGGTCAACACCGCTTCGGGGGCCTCGTGGGTGTCCATCCACCACGGTGGCGGGGTCGGCATCGGCCGCTCCATCCACGCTGGCCAGGTCTGCGTGGCCGACGGCACCGACCTGGCCGGGCAGAAGCTGGAGCGCGTCCTGACCAACGACCCCGGGATGGGCGTGATCCGGCACGTCGACGCCGGCTACGAAAAGGCCGAGACCGTCGCCGTCCAGCGTGGCGTCCGAATCCCGATGAACCCATGACGTTTGCCGAACTCTGGCGCGAGCTCGAGCCGATCGGCCGCGACCCGCAGACCGGCGGCTACCGCCGCTATTCGTGGACCGAGGCGGACGCGCAGTGCCGCGCCTGGTTCACCGGCCAGGCCGCCAAGCGCGGCCTGGCCGTGGAGACCGACAACAACGGCAACCTGTGGGCCTGGTGGGGCCCGAAGGGCCCGGGCGCCGTGGTGACCGGCAGTCACCTGGACTCGGTCCCCGACGGTGGCGCCTTCGACGGCCCGCTGGGCGTCGTCTCCGCCCTGGCCGCCGTGGACCTGCTCCAAGAAAAACATTTTTCGGCCGAACGGTCCGTGGCACTTGCTGCCTTCACCGAAGAAGAAGGCGCGCGGTTCGGCGTCCCGTGCCTGGGCAGCCGCCTGCTGACCGGCGTCGTCGATCCGGACGCCGCCCGGGTCCTGACCGATGACGCTGGCACCACGCTAGCCGACGCGATGATCGCCGCCGGTGCGGATCCTGGCTATCTCGGCGCCAACGACGACCTGCTGGACGGCATCGGCGCGTTCGTCGAACTGCACGTCGAGCAGGGCCGGGCGCTCGCCCCTCAGGGTGCCACCCTGGGCCTGGCCGAGGGGATCTGGCCGCACGGCCGCTGGCGGTTCGATTTCGACCGGCCGCGCCGACCACGCCGGGACCGCCCGGCTCACCGACCGCCACGACCCGATGCTGCCCTACGCGGCCACGGCCCTGGCCGCCCGCCAGGCCGCCGCGGACCACGGGGCCGTGGCCACGTTCGGCAAGGTCATCGTCGAACCGAACGGCACGAACGCGGTGCCCTCAGCGGTCCGGGCCTGGCTGGACGCCCGCGCCGGGGACGAAGTCACCGTGCAGGACACGGTCACCGCGGTCCGTTCGGCCGCCGATGCTTTTTGCGAGCAACACGGGGTCGCGCTCAGCGTGCGCCAGGAATCGTTCACCCCGCTGGTGCGGTTCGACGCGGCGCTGCGGGACCGGATGGCCGGCGTCCTGGCCACGGCCGGGTTCACCGCCCCGGTGCTGCCCACCGCCGCTGGCCACGACGCCGGGGTCTTGGCCGCCCGTGTCCCCACCGCCATGCTGTTCGTCCGCAACCCCACCGGGGTCTCGCACTCGCCCGCCGAGCACGCCGACCTGGCCGACTGCGAAGCCGGCGTCCGCGCCCTAGCCGCCATCCTGGAAGACCTCGCCGGATGAGGGGTGCTATCCCGGGGGGCCGACCCCCCAGACCCCCCCGCGCCAATGGCTCGCGGACCTGGCCTGGCTCCCCGGCCAGGGCCTCCAGCGCGACGTCCTCATCGAAGCCGACGGCGACCGCTTCACCTCGGTCACCCCGAACGCCCCCATCGCCCTATCCACCCCACTCGCCCCATCCACCTCATCAGAAACATCATCTCCCCAGCGTCTCCCCGGCCTCACCCTCCCCGGCTTCGCCAACGCGCACTCCCACGCCTTCCACCGCGCGCTGCGCTCCACCACGCAGGCCGGCCGCGGTACGTTCTGGACCTGGCGCGAGCGCATGTACCAGGTCGCCGCGCGCCTGGATCCGGACCGCTACCACGAGCTGGCCCGCGCCGTGTTCGCCGAGATGACCCTGGCCGGGATCAGCTGCGTGGGGGAGTTCCACTACGTGCACCACCAGCCGGACGGGCATCCCTACGCCGACCCGAACGCCATGGGCCGGGCCCTGATCCAGGCCGCCGGCGACGCGGGCCTGCGCATCACGTTGCTCGACACCTGCTATCTGGCGGGCGGCCTGGACGGTGACGGCTTCCGGCCGCTGACCGGACCCCAGGTGCGGTTCGGTGACGGCAACGCGGCCCGCTGGGCGGCCCGGGTCACCGAGCTGGGCTGTGACGAGCACGGCGTGATCGCGCCGCACGCCCAGGCCGGCGCGGCCCTTCATTCGGTCCGCGCGGTACCGCGGGACCAGATGCACCCGGTGGTGGCGTGGAGCCGGCGGTTCGGCGCGCCGCTGCACGTTCACATGTCCGAGCAGCGCGCCGAGAACCAGGCGTGCCAGGCGCGGTACGGTATGTCGCCGACCCGGCTGCTGTACGAGGAGGACGTGCTCGGCCCGCGGACCACCGTGGTGCACGCCACCCACGTCGACGACCGTGACCTGGAACTGCTCGGCGGCGGCCAGACGTTCGCCTGCCTGTGCCCGACCACCGAACGTGACCTGGGCGACGGCCTGGCCCCGGCCCAGGCCCTGGCCGCGGCGGGCAGCCCGCTCACCCTGGGCAGCGACAGCCACGCAGTGATCGACATCCTCGAAGAGGCCCGCGGCGTCGAATACGCCGAGCGCCTGGCCCGTCAAGCCCGCGGTCACTTCACCGCCGAGTCCCTGCTCCGCGCCGCGACCACGGACGGGCACACCAGCCTGGGCTGGCCGGACGCGGGGAAGATCGCTCCCGGCGCCCGCGCCAACCTGGTCCGCGTGTCCTTGGACAGCGTGCGGACCGCGGGTGTCGCGGACACCCTGGCCCTGGAGGCGGCCATCTTCGCCGCCACCGCCGCCGACGTCACCGACGTGGTGATCAGCGGCCGCAACGTGGTCCGCAACCGCGTCCACCTGCTCGTCCCCGGCGTCCCGGGCGAGCTCTCCCGCTCGATTCGTGCCGTCCTCGGGTAAGAATGCCCCTATGACCGAGATCCCCGCAGTAGACCTCGGCGGCGGCGCCGTCATGCCGATGGTGGGCTTCGGCACCTGGCAGCTGGGTGGCCGGCGCGCCTACGAGGCGGTCCGGTACGCCCTGGAGGTGGGCTACCGGCACATCGACACCGCGACCATGTACCGCAACGAGCGCGAGGTGGGCGAGGCCCTCCGCGGCAGCGGTCTGGACCGCGGCGAGGTGTTCGTCACCACCAAGCTGCCGCCCGGCAACGCGGCCCGGGCCCGGGCCACCCTGGCCGAGAGCCTGCGCGCCCTCGGCACGGACTACGTGGACCTGTGGCTGATCCACTGGCTGCCCCGCCGTTCGGCCTCGGTGCCGCTCTGGCGGGACTTCCTCGCCTTGCGCGACGAGGGACTGTGCCGCACGGTGGGCGTGAGCAACTACGGAATCGCCGAGATCGACGAGCTCACCGCCGCCACCGGCCAGCGGCCCGCGGTCAATCAGATCCCGTGGAGCCCCGCCCAGCACGACCCGGCCCTGCTCGCCGCCCACGCCGACCGCGGCATCGCGGTCGAGGGCTACAGCTCCCTGAAGGCCACCCGCCTACGCGATCCCGCCCTGGCCGAGATCGCCGCCCGCCACGGTGTCACCCCGGCCCAGGTCGTCCTGCGCTGGCACCTGGAACACGGCATCACCGTCATCCCCAAGTCCGCCCATCCCGACCGCATCAAGTCCAACTTCAACCTGGTCAGCTTCTCCCTAACCCCCGACGAAGTAGCCCGCCTCGACCGCCTCTAGCCCCGCCCCGCCCCAGCCCCACTCCGCCTACCCGCAGTGAAACCCCTGCTAGCTCCGCCGCCCTGCTAACCCGCCGCGCGCCAACCGGGCCCCGCGCGCATCCCCGCCCGCTGCCTGAAGCGGCGGCATTGTCCCGCAACGCCGTGCGGATGGCAACTAGTTGTCCACAGGACGTCCGCTGCGGCCGAGTTATCCACAAGACGCGACGGCGCGCGGCGGGGGAGGAGCCGAGCGGCGACGGTGGAGGGACCGGCAGCGTCGGGTTGCCGGGGCATCCCAAGGAGGATCGTGATGAGCCAGGGCGGATACGTAACGCTCGTGGGCTTCGTGGCCCAGGACCCAATTCAGCGCGAGACCAAAAACGGCGTTCTCGTTACCGACCTGCGCGTGGGCGCCACGCCCCGCGTGCAGGACCGGGCGACCAGCCAGTGGCGGGACGGGAATACGTCCTACTACAACATCAGCTGCTGGCGCCGGCTCGGCGAAAACGTCCGGGCCAGCCTGCGCAAGGGCGACCCCGTGATGATCAAGGGCAAGTTCCGGTCCCGCACGTTCATCGACAAGAACGGGGTGACCCGGAACGTGATCGACATCATGGCCGACACCGTGGGGCATGACATGAACCGCGGCGTGGCCAACTACCTGCGCCAGCCCCGGCCCACCGCCACCGAGGACGATCCGGCCGCGCGGCAGCCGCAGGACGCGGTCGACGACCGCGAGATGGTCGAGGACGGGGACATTCTCGATGAGGAGACGATCGAGCAGTTCGGACGGGAACTCGACGGCCTCGGCGAAGCCGAGGTCGCGACGCAAGCTCTCGAGGAGGACGAGGCGGCTGACGCTACGCGTCGTCGGCGTCGCCAGTGTCCTACTGAGGCCTAAACCCAGATAACGCCTCGCACCGGTCTGCTCTCCTCAAGTCGGGTGCCGCACGGGGCGGGTACGCCGCGCATCGTAGCGTAACCGCTCCAGCGGCACCAACCGTAGCGTCCGCCACGGTACGGGGGTGTCTTCTCTTGAGTCTTGGTGTGTCTCTGCCGACCCGCAAGCGCCTGTCACCGGCCCGCTTCGGTCGCGCCAGCTAACCTACCGGTTTTGCCGACGGCTGGCACTCATTGCATTTACAATGTTACCTAACGTGATGGCTGGGCCTCGGCGGAGGGCTCGCATCAGCCTGGCCAATCCTGGGCGGGAGGCATGTCAGCAGTCCAAGAGGTGATCGGGCAGCGCCAGCGGGGGCTTCGGCGCCTGATCAGATGGTCTCCTCGCGGGGGGCCGTGGGGGGATCGCCCTCCTCGCCTTACGCCGCGCTGGCCTTTGCTGGCCATGCCGACCTCACTGATCGTATACGTGCTTGGCATCGTCGCCTGTGATCTCGCGCTGATCGGCTGGGCACTGACTCATACCCAGCTGCGCGCGGGGCACCTGGCGCTGTTCGCCGCGTTGCTGCTCGCCGCCGGGGTCTGCATCGAGGCCATGCGGCGGCTCGGCCAGCCGTCCGGAGTGTCCCGGGACCTGCTGTCCGCCTGGTGGCTGCCGATCGCGTTGCTGCTGCCGCCGCTCTACGCGCTGCTCGCGCCGTTCGGTATCGGGCCGGTGCTCTACCTGCGGGCCCGCCGGATTCCCATGTACCGTCGCGTGTTCAGCTCGGCCGCGCTGGGGCTGGCCGGCGCCGCCGCCTCGGCCACGTTCCACCTGGCCGTCCCGCAGGCGTTCCAGATTAGCCTGGACGGCTCGCACGACTGGCTCACCCGGCCCGCCGTGATCGGGACCGCGGTGGCCTGCGCGGTCCTGTTCTCCGTGCTCAACGCGGGCATCGTCGCAGTTGCCGCGCACCTGGCCGACCCGGAGGCGCCGCTGGCCAAGGTCCTGTGGGACCGGGAAAGCCTGCTCCTCGACCTCACCGAGACCTGCGTCGGCATCCTGGTCGCCGTGACCTGCGCGCTCAGCTTCCTGCTGCTGCTGGTCGCCCTGCCGCCGGTCATCTTGCTGCAGCGCAGCCTCATGCACCAGCAGCTGGCCGCGGCCGCCCGCACCGACCCGAAGACCGGGCTGCTGAACGCCACCGCGTGGCAGCGCGAGGCCGACGCGGAAGTCACCCGGGCGCTGCGGGTCGGCACCCCGCTGTCCCTGCTGCTCGTCGACGTCGACCACTTTAAGCAGGTAAACGACAGCCATGGCCACCTGATCGGGGACGACGTGCTGCGTGCGCTGGCCACCGAGCTGCGTCAGCAGGTCCGCGAGTCCGACGTGGTGGGCCGCTTCGGCGGGGAGGAGTTCACCGTCCTGCTGCCGGGTACCGACGGCGACGGCGCCTGCCGGATCGCCGAGCGGCTGCGTAGCAGCGCGGGCCTGCTCTGCGTGGTGGCCGACCCCGAGACCGACGCCCGGATCAGCGTCACCGTCTCGATCGGGGTGGCCGTCCTGGGCCAGCACGGCAGTGACCTGTTCGAGCTGCTGGCCGCGGCCGACCTGGCGCTGTACCGGGCCAAGGACGCGGGCCGGAACCAGGTGCGGCTGTACGCCCCGCGCCAGCGATCAGCGCCGGACCAAGTGGCCGACCAGGAGAGTGACGAGGCAACCGGCGCGTGCCCGTAGTGGCGATGAGCAGGGGCGGTGGCGTCAGGTTCCGCGCCGGCTTTGCCTAGCGGCGTAGCTGCGAAGCGCCCGCAGGAAGTCGATCTCGCGGAACGCGGGCCAGTACGCGTCGCAGAAGTACAGCTCGGAGTGCACGGTCTGCCAGAGCAGGAAATTGGACATGCGCTGCTCACCGCTGGTGCGGATGACGAGGTCGGGCTCGGGCTGCCCGGCCGTGTACAGGTGCCGGGTGATGTCGTCGGTGGTGACGGTCTCGGCGAGCCCAGTGAGCGTCCCACCGCCGTCTGCCTGCTCGTATAGCAGTGCGCGGATCGCGTCGAGAACCTCCTGGCGCCCGCCGTAGCCGATGGCGAGGGTCACGTGAGCTCCGGTGGCGCACTCGCTGGTCACCTCGGTTGCGTGTTTCAGCGCACGGGCCGTGGTATCGGGCAGCACGTCGAGCGTGCCCGCGATATGGACCTGCCAGGTGGCCTCCGGCTTAGCCAGCCTGGCAACAACGACGTCTTCGATGACCTGCATAAAGAACGCGATCTCGGCGTCACCGCGCCGTTGCAGGTTTTCCGCGGAGCACATGAACACGGTCACGTGCCTGATCCCGGCCCGCTCGCACCAGTTCAGGACGTCTTCGACATGCTCGGCCCCGTACTTGTGTCCCAGGCTGGGATTGGCCATTCCCATGTGCCGTGCCCAGCGGCGGTTGCCGTCCATGATCAGCCCGACGTGCGCGGGCAGCGTGACACCGGACAGCTGCCTGCGCAGCTTGCGGGAGTACAGGCCGTAGGCAAGATCGCGCAGCACGCCTCTAACCTATGCCTACGGGACCGGTCCCGGGCCGGACCGCCAGTAACGCAGCGTCCATGCGTGCTTGCATTTTTCTACGTCGCCTGCCGGGCACGTATGCTGACAGGTGCCACTGACACACTGCTTGACCGTCTCGGGGCGGTAGTTGGACATTGAAGATCACGCCCGCGCGGTGAACAGCAAGCGCCCTGTCAGGCTCCCTGGCTTTTCCCTGGCTTAGAAGCGGGTTGTGGACAACCTAGCTGCCACAACAGATGGGTTAGAAGACATGCCGGAGTTCATCTACCAGATGCGAGCCGTGCGCAAGGCGCACGGCGACAAGGTCATCCTGGACAACGTCACGCTGGCCTTCTTGCCCGGCGCCAAAATCGGCGTCGTGGGCCCGAACGGCACTGGCAAGTCGACCCTGCTGCGGATGATGGCCGGCCTGGAGCAGCCCTCCAACGGCGAGGCGCGCCTGCTGCCCGGCTTCACGGTCGGCTTGCTCGCCCAAGAGCCGCAGCTGGATGAGACCAAGACGGTGCTCGGCAACGTCGAGGACGGCGTGGCGGACACCAAGCGGCTGCTCGAGCAGTACAACGAGATCGCCGAGAAGATGGCGACCGACTACTCCGACGAGCTGCTCGAAGAGATGGGCCGCCTGCAGGAGCTGCTCGACCACAAGGACGCCTGGGACCTGGACAGCCAGGTCGAGCAGGCCATGGACGCGCTGCGCTGCCCGCCGCCGGACGCCGAGGTCACCAGCCTGTCCGGCGGCGAGCGCAGACGAGTGGCCCTGTGCCGGCTGCTGCTGTCCCAGCCGGACCTGCTGCTGCTCGACGAGCCCACCAACCACCTGGATGCGGAGAGCGTGCAGTGGCTGGAGCAGCACCTGGAGAAGTATCCCGGTACCGTCGTCGCGGTCACCCACGACCGGTACTTCCTGGACGACGTGGCCCAGTGGATCCTCGAGCTCGACCGCGGTCACGCCTACCCGTACGAGGGCAACTACTCGACCTACCTGGAGACCAAGGCCGCCCGGCTCAAGGTCGAAGGCGCCAAGGACGCCAAGAAGCGCAAGCGCCTGGAGGACGAGCTGGAGTGGGTCCGGTCCAGCCCCCGGGCGCGTCAGGCCAAGAGCAAGGCCCGGCTGGAGCGGTATGAGGAGATGGCCGCCGAGGCCGACCAGAACCGCAAGCTGGACTTCGAGGAGATCCAGATCCCGCCGGGCCCGCGCCTGGGCAGCGTGGTGGTCGAGGTCAGCAAGCTGGTCAAGGGCTTCGGCGAGCGGTGCCTGTTCGAGAACCTCTCGTTCAGCCTGCCCCGCAACGGCATCGTCGGCGTCCTCGGACCGAACGGCGTGGGTAAGACGACGCTGTTCAAGATGATCGTCGGCGAGGAGCAGCCGGACGAGGGCACGATCCGGATCGGCGAGACAGTCACGATCTCCTACGTCGACCAGTCCCGCGGTCGCATCGACGCGAACAAGAACGTCTGGGAGGCGATCTCGGACGGCGAGGCGCACATCCGGGTGGGCAACATCGAGATCCCTAGCCGCGCGTACGTGGCGGCGTTCGGGTTCAAGGGTGCCGACCAGCAAAAGCCGGCCGGCGTCATGTCCGGCGGCGAGCGGAACCGGATGAACCTGGCCCTGACCCTCAAGCAGGGCGGCAACCTGCTGCTGCTCGACGAGCCGACCAACGACCTCGACGTCGAGACGCTGGGCAGCCTGGAGAACGCGCTCCTGGACTTCCCCGGCTGCGCGGTCATCACCAGCCACGACCGGTGGTTCCTGGACCGGGTGGCCACGCACATCCTGGCCTGGGAGGGCGGCGCGAACTGGTTCTGGTTCGAGGGCAACTTCGAGGCCTATGAGAAGAACAAGATCGACCGGCTCGGCGCCGAAGCCGCCCGCCCGCACCGCGTGACCTACCGCAAGCTGACTCGCGGCTAGCCGGCTGGGCCCCGCGCAAACCAGACGCGCAAACCAGACGCGCAAACCAGACGCGCAAACCAGACGCGCAAACCAGACGCGCGGGCCCGGCCGATCACCGCAGCGGGCCGAAGAACACCCGCAGGTCCGCGGCCAGGTCGGCCGGGGCCTCCATGGCCGGGAAGTGCTTGCCGTGCGGGAACTCGGTCCAGTGCGCGCCGGGCGGTGCCGGGACCAGCTTGCGCACCGTCTGGTCGGCGCCGAAGACCGCGAAGCCCTGCGGGACGGCCGGCGGCGCACCCCGGTCTGAGGAGTGCGCCTGATCGTAGAGGGTGTGCGCGGCCGACGCGCCGGAGCCGGTGAACCAGTACAAGCTGACCGTGGTCAGCAGCTGGTCACGGTCGACCGGCAGATCGGTCCATTCGTGGGCCTTCTCGGCGATCCAGGCGAGCTGCAGCAGCGGCGAGTCGGTCAGGCCGTAACCGATCGTCTGCGGTCGGCTGTTCTGGATGGCCAGGTAGCCCGAACCGTCGTGCCGGAACGCGTCCATCCGGTCCAGGGCGAGCTTGTCGACCGGGTCGCCGACATCGAGCCGGTCGGCCAGGCCCGGGATGAAGGTGGCCACGGCCGCAGCGGTCAGCGGATCGGTCACTACGTGGATACCGATGACGTGTTCCCCGTCAAGCCCCGCGACCAGGCCGGACACTCCGGCCCCGATGTCGCCGCCGTGCACGCCGTACCGTTCGTAACCGAGCCGGCGCATCAGCTCGGCCCAGGCCTGCGCGGTGCGGCCCATCGTCCAGCCCGCCGAGCTCAGCGGGGTGGAGAACGCGTACCCGGGCAGCGACGGGGCGACGACGTGGAACGCCTGAACTCCTGACACCGGATTGACCAGCGGCTCGATCAGCTGGCTGAACTCGGCCACCGAGCTCGGGAAGCCGTGGGTGATCAGCAGCGGCTTGGCGTCGGACCGGGCCGACCTGACGTGCACAAAGTGGACGCGCTGGCCGTCTATCTCGGTCGTGAACTGCGGATAGCCGTTCAGCTGCGCCTCGGCAGCGCGCCACTCATAACCGGTGCGCCAGTACTCGGCCAGCTCCTGCAGCTCGCCCAGCGGCATGCCCCGCGTCCATCCCGGGCCGGGCGATTCGGCCGGCCAGCGGGCACTGGCTAGCCGGCCATGCAGGTAGTCCAGGTCGGTCTGGGGGATCTCGATGCGAAAGGACTGGATGCTTGTGCTCATAGGAAAAGGCTAGAAACAATAGCGGAAGGTTTCGTTCCTAGATTGCGGCCAGGATGGAGAAATGCCGGAAACCTCGGCGCGGTTGCTGCGCCTGCTGTCCCTCCTGCAGGCCCGGCGCGACTGGACCGGTACCGAGCTCGCCGCCCGCCTCGGCGTGACCACCCGCACCGTCCGCCACGACGTGGACCGGCTGCGCGGCCTGGGCTATCCGGTCGACGCGCGCCCGGGCGTGGCCGGCGGATACCGGCTCGGCACCGGCGGCGCGCTGCCGCCGCTGCTGCTCGACGACGAGGAGGCCGTGGCCATCGCGATCGGGTTGCGCACCGCCGCGACCGGGTCGATCGCCGGGATCGAGGACACCTCGGTGCGCGCGCTGGCCAAGCTGCAGCAGCTGCTCCCGGCGCGCCTGCGCCACCGGGTCAGCGCGTTTCAGGCCGCCGCCCTGCCGGTGCCCGCGCGTGGTCCGCGGGTCGATCCGGACGTGCTGACCATGATCGCGAGCGCGTGCCGGGATCATGAGCGGCTCCGGTTCGACTACCAGGCGCATTCCGGGACCGCCAGCCGGCGTGACGTGGAGCCGTACCGCCTGGTGAATGACCGGCAGCGCTGGTACCTGGTGGCCTGGGACACGGACCGGAACGCCTGGCGGACCTTCCGGGTCGACCGGATCGAACCCCGCCCGCCCGCCGGGCCGCGTTTCAGGCCGCGCGCGCTGCCGCCCGACCGGGAGATCGCGGCTCAGGTGGCCCGCGGCGCCGGGCAGGCGACCTGGCGGTACCGGGCCCGGGTGATCGTGCACGCGCCGGCCAGCCACGTCCGGGACCGGCTGCCCATCCCCGTGACCGTGACCGATCTCGGTGCGGACCGGTGCGCGTTCGAGCCCGGTTCGGACCATCCGGAAATGCTCGCCTTGTACCTGGGCCTGCTCGACGCCGACTTCACGGTCGCGGACGCGCCGGAGCTAGTGGCCGCACTGGACAAGCTGGCCGGGCGCTACCAGCGCGCGGTTCAGGCCAGTCAGCTTACCTGACCAGCCCGAAGAACGACCGGACCTCCTCGACGAACAGGGCGGGCTGTTCGTACGCGGCGAAGTGGCCGCCGCGGTCAGGCTCGTTCCAGTACCGGATGTCGGTGAACCGCTTTTCCGCCCACCGCCGCGACGGGCGCTGGAGCTCACCCGGGAACACCGAGCACCCGGCCGGGACGTCGACGGTGCCCGCGCCCGAACCGGAGATCCACTCGTTCACCTGGCGGATGCTCTCCCAGTACAGCCGCGCCGCCGACGCGCCGGTGCCGGGCAGCCAGTACAGCATCAGGTTGTCCAGCACCTCATCCCGGGTCAGCACGCCGTCCAGCGAACCACCGTGGTCGGTCCACGACCAGAACTTCTCCACGATCCACGCGGCCAGCGCGGCGGGGGAGTCCACCAGCGCGTACCCGATCGTCTGCGGCCGGGTCGAGTGTTCCCGCGAGTAACCGGAGTCCCACTCGGCTGAGTACTCCAGCGCGGCCAGCGCCGCCTGTTCGGCGTCGGTCAGGTCGCCGAACGTGGCCCGGTCCGGTCCCGCGAGCGGCGGGATCAGGTGAATTCCCGCGACGTGCTCCGGATCTTGCTGGCCGACCAGGGTGCTGATGCTGGTGCCCCAGTCGCTGCCCACCGCGCCGTAGCGGCGGTAACCGAGCCGGGCCATCAGCGACACCCACGCTCCGGCGATCCGCTCGATGCCCCAGCCCGTCCGGTCCGGTTTGCCGCTGAACCCGTAACCCGGCAGCGACGGGCACACCACATGAAACACCTCGGCCAACGGCTCAATCACCTTGGTGAACTCGATCACCGAGCCGGGCCAGCCGTGCGTGATGATCAGCGGCAGGGCGTCCGGGCGGGCCGAACGGACGTGGATGAAGTGGATCGGCAGCCCGTCGATCACCGTCCGGAACTGCGGCCAGGCGTTCAGCCGCGCCTGGGTGACCCGCCAGTCATACGCCTCGGCCCAGTACTCGCACAGCTCGCGCAGGTAGGCCAGCGGCACGCCCTGCGACCAGTCGGCCACTGGTTCGCGTTCGGGCCAGCGCGTCTGGCGCAGCCGCCGGCGCAGGTCAGCCAGCTCGGTCTCGGGGACATCGATCCTGAACGGGACTACCTCGGCCATCTGTTGACCCTATGCAGCGCTAGCATCCGGCCATGACCATCGTTCCCGATAGCAAGGACTGGACCTGGGTGCTGCGGCAGCCGTGCCCCGAGTGCGGCTTCGACACCCAGGCGTTCGCCGTCCAGGCCGTCCCCGAGATGATCACGGCCAATGTCGCGGCCTGGCAGGAGGCGCTGACCGCTTCCGGCGACGTCCGGACCCGGCCGACATCAGGCAAATGGTCGCCCGTCGAGTACGGCTGTCATGTCCGTGACGTGTTCCGCCTGTTCGACCGGCGGCTTGAGCTGATGCTGACCGAAGATGACCCGCTGTTCCCGAACTGGGACCAGGACGCCACCGCGGTCGCGGAGCGCTACCAGGACCAGGACCCCGCCGACGTCGCCGCCGCGCTGGCCGAGGGCGGCCAGGCCATCGGCGCCCGGTTCGCGGGCGTGACCGGCGGCCAGTGGCAGCGGACCGGCCGGCGCAGCGACGGGGCCAGCTTCACCGTTGAGACCTTCGCCCGCTACTTCATCCACGACCCGGTGCACCACCTCTACGACGTCACCGGCCACCGCCACACGCCCTGAACACGCATCAGACCGTTCACCGTGCGCCTCCTTCTCAACGGACGCAGACTGCCCCACAATGAACCGCCAGATCCACGCGGCGCGGGCGGCACGGCGGACGGGGAACTGGCCGAAGGCATCATGGTGTTCGACAGCCCGGGGGGCAAAGCGCATCTGCTCGGGACCCTGACGCCTCAGTACAAGACCAGTGCGATGGTGCACATTCCCTCCATCGTCGTCAATCGCATCGAATCCACTGGTCACGTCGCCGTCACCGAGTACTTCTACCACCCCGCCAACGCGGACTGCTGCCCCTCCGGGCGCGCGACCACCCTCTGGAAGTGGACCGGCCGCACGTTCGTCCCGGGCCGGACCAAGATCACGCACGGCTGACCTGGAGCCCTCATCCCTGAGGATGAGGGCCTCCACCGCCAGTCGCAGCTGAAGATCGCCGTTCCCGCCGATGCGCGCTCCGGTGCCTTCCGGGTTTCCTGGACCCAAGGAACCACCCAGGAAACTTACGGAGGGAAACGGGGATGATCGAGGCACGAGGCCTATCGAAACGTTACGGGGACAAGCTGGCCGTCGACGACCTGTCGTTCACGGTCCGGCCCGGCCGGGTGACCGGCTTCCTCGGGCCGAACGGCGCGGGCAAGACCACGACCATGCGGATGATTCTCGGGCTCGACCGCCCGACCGCCGGGTCGGTCACCGTCCACGGCAAGCCGTTCGCCCAGGTGTTCAGCGCCATGCGCGAGGTCGGCGCGCTGCTCGACGCCAAGGCCGTGCACGGCGGCCGCAGCGCGTACAGCCACCTGCTGTGCCTGGCCGAGACCAACAGCATCCCGCGCAGCCGGGTCGATGAGGTCATCGGCATCGTCGGCCTGGAAGATGTGGCGCGCAAGCGCTCCAAGGGCTTTTCGCTCGGCATGAACCAGCGGCTGGGCATCGCCGCCGCCCTGCTCGGCGACCCGGACGTGCTCATGTTCGACGAGCCGGTCAACGGGCTGGACCCGGAGGGGATCCGCTGGATCCGGCTGCTCATGCGCTCGCTGGCCGCCGAAGGCCGCACGGTGTTCGTGTCCAGCCACCTGATGTCGGAGATGGAGAACACCGCGGACCACCTCATCGTGATCGGCCGCGGCAAGCTGATCGCGGACTGTCCGATGGCCGAGTTCACCGCCGAGGGGGCAACCCTGGCCACGACCGTGAAGACCCCGGATGACCAGCGGCTGGCTGCCGCGGTGATCGCGGCCGGCGGTCAGCTCGAACGAGGCGAGGCCGCTGAGCTGACCGTCCGCGGCCTGTCCGCCGAACAGGTCGGGCAACTCGCGCTCACCAACGGCATCCTGCTGCACTACCTCGCCCCGACCCGGGTGTCCCTGGAGGAGGCGTTCATGGAACTGACCGCGGACAGCGTCGAATACCAGGCCAAGACGGGAGCCCAGAAATGACCACGGCCGCCATAACCACCCGGACCCGGGCCGTCCCCGCCGCGGCCAACCGGCCCGGCCTGCCGGGCACACTGCGCTCGGAACTGACCAAGATCCTCTCGGTCCGCTCCACCTACTGGACGCTGCTGGCCTTTGTGGCGGCCAGCATCGCCTGGGCGGTCCTGGACTGCGCGGGCATTGCCTCGCACGGAGTGGGCCCGAGCTTCAACGCAGCGGAAGCGAGCCTAACGGGGCAGGTCGCCCTCGGTGAGCTGATCATCGTGGTGCTTGGCGCGCTGGTCATCACCTCGGAGTACTCCACCGGGATGATCCGCACGTCGCTGGCGGTGATGCCGCGCCGCGGCGCGCTGTACGCGGCCAAGGCGATCACGTTCGCCGCCGTCACGCTGACCATCTCCCTGGTCACCAGTTTCGTCGCCTTTTTCGTCGGGCAGGCCATCCTGTCCAGCAAGCACTACAACACCACACTGACCCAACCCGGCGTGCTGCGTGCGGTGCTGCTGTCGGCGGCGATTGCCACCGTGTTCGGGCTGTTCGCGTACGGCGCCGGCGCGATCATCCGGAACACCGCGGGGGCGATCAGCGCGATCCTCGGGTTTATCTTCCTGATCCCGCTGCTGGCCCAGGCCCTGCCGAACGCCTGGTTTGCGGACCTGCAACGGTGGCTGCCCGGCGGCGGGGCACTCGAGCCCATCGCCAGGTCCGCGCCGCCGATCGACGGTCACCTCTTCTCCGCCTGGGGTCAGTTCGCCGTGTTCTCCGGCTACGCGGCAGTCCTGCTCGCCGTCGGCGGGTGGTTGTTCATCCGCCGCGATGCGTAGGGAGACGGCACAGGACCAGGCTGATTACCCTGGATCCATGGAAGGGGTCTATGCCTGGCTGCGCCGTCACCCCTGGCTCGTGGACGGGACGCTGGCCGTCGTCCTGCTGGCAGGCTCCGCCAACGCTTACCTTCTCGATGCCGCCGTCCTGCCGGCCAGCCTGGTGCTGGCCGGCACGGTGGCGGTGCGCCGGCGCTTCCCGGTGTGGGCCTACGCCGTCGCGCTCGCCATCGGGGTCGCCCAGGTCGTCTTCGGGATCGGGCCGACGTTCACCAACAGCCCGCTACAGCCCACGTTCGCCGATACCGGCATCCTGGTCCTGCTCTACACCGTCGCGGCCGAACGACCCAGGCGGATCTCGCTGCCGGGCCTGGCGGCGTGCGTGGTGCTGTTCCTGGCCGTGGCCGTACGGTACAGCCCGGGCGTGAACCAGCCCCGGCACCTGGAGTTCTTCCTCGTGACCAGCTTGCTCTACCTGCTGGCCCCGGTCAGTGCCTGGGTGTTCGGCGACTCGATGGGCACCCGGCGGGCCTACTCCGCGGCGCTGGAGGAGCGCGCCGCCCGGGCGGAGCGGGACCGGGACGCCCAGGCGCAGATCGCCGCCGCGGCCGAACGCGCCCGTATCGCCCGCGAGCTGCACGACGTGATCGCACATAACCTCAGTGTCATGGTGGCGCAGGCCGACGGGGGCGCCTACGCCTTTGACGCCACACCGGAGCGGTCACGCCAGGCCCTGGCCGAGATCGGCCGCACCGGCCGTGAGGCCCTGTCCGAGATGAGCAGCCTGCTCGGGGTGCTGCGGACCGAGCGGGAGGCGGCGCCGCTGGCTCCCGTCCCGGTCGCGGACGAGATCGCGCAGCTGGTGGCCCAGGCCCGCCAGGCCGGCATGCGCGTCAGCCACACGGTGGAGGGCTCCGCCCGGCCGCTGCCCGGCGGGCTGTCCCTGAGCGTGTACCGGATCGTCCAGGAGGCCCTGACCAACGTCCGCAAGCACGCCGGCCCGGCCGCCACCGCCGAGGTGACGCTTTGCTACGGCCCCGACGAGCTGCTGGTCCGCGTCACCGACGACGGCTGCGGTCCGGCCGGATTGCCCCGCTATGTCGCGGGCCCCGCCCATCCCGAAGGTCACGGGCTGACCGGGATGCGGGAGCGAGCGGCTGCGTACGACGGAACCGTCCAGGCCGGGCCGCGCCCCAGCGGCGGCTTCGAAGTCACCGCCCGCCTGCCTCTCGAGCTCATCTCGCGGGGGGCCGCGTGAGCATCCGGGTACTGCTCGTCGACGACCAGGACCTGGTCCGGGCCGGGTTCGCCATGGTCCTCGGCAGCCAGCCCGACCTCGCCGTCGTGGGCGAGGCGGCCGACGGGGCCGCCGCCATAAAGCTGGCCCGCGATATCCCGGCCGACGTGATGGTCATGGACGTGCGCATGCCCGGGCTGGACGGCGTCGCCGCCACCCGGGAGATCTGCCAGGCCGCCGAACGGCCCCGGATCCTCATCCTCACCACGTTCGACGTGGACGAGTACGCGTTCGCCGCGCTGCGCGCCGGAGCCAGCGGCTTCCTGCTCAAGTCCGCGCCGCCCGAAGAACTCCTGTACGCCATCCGCAGCGTCCACCTCGGGGACTCGGTGGTGGCCCCGTCCACCACGCGCCGCATGATCGACCGTTTCCTGCCTCACCTCCCCGCGGCCGGTGCCCCAGGCCCGGACCGCGAGAGCCTCGCCGAGCTCACCGCACGAGAACGCCAGGTGCTGACCGAGGTCGGCTCAGGCCTGTCCAATACGGAGATCGCCGCGCGGCTGTACATCTCCGAGGCCACGGTCAAGACCCACGTCGGCCACATCATGACCAAACTCGGCCTGCGCGACCGCATCCAAGTCGTCGTCTACGCCTACGAGACCGGCCTCATCCGGCCCGCCGCGGGCTAGAAATCTAGCCCGAAATCAGATTCAAGATATTTATTCCGAACGGACCGTGCTGCATGCGCCCGGACCCGTTCTCCGATCCCGCCGACGACGGCCAGGTAGGCGACCTCGCTTATGCCTGCATTAGCTCGACCATAATTACCTTAAGTGCAGTCGAGCTACGGGCAGGATGTATGGCGCAGCAGGGCGTCCACGACGTCCGGCCACGTCACGCGGGGCACGCCCTGGCCGATGCCGGGCAGTGTGAGCAGAGTGGCGCCGGGGATCTCAGCGGCCAGTGCCACCCCGTTGCCGTGCGGGAAGAACGGATCCTCGTCCCCGTGCACGACCAGGGTCGGCACGGTGATCTCGCCGAGCCGCTCGCGCCACCGCGGCTGGCCGTCGATGGCCCCGAACATGGTGCCGAGATGGCTGGCCCGCTGCGCCTTCGCCGTCCGGTCCGCTCGGTCGAAGACCGATCCGGCCGCCGCCCGCGCGTCCTGCTCGTTGAATCCCCGCGACCCGGACATCACCCGCGCGGAACCGGTCATGTAGTCGACCACGCTGTCGCGATCGGTCCAGTCCGGCGCCGGACGCCCGAACAGCTTCCCCATCTCCGCCCCATGGTCGGGCAGATCGGGATCGACCGGACCGGGCGCGACCGGACGGGTGGAGACCAGCGTCAGCGACGCGACCTGGTCGGGATGGTCGAGCGCGAGCAACTGCGCGATGAAACCACCGACGCCCACCCCGGCCACGTGCGTACGCGCCAGATCCAGCGCCACCAGCAGCTCGGAGGCATCGGTGACCAGGTCGCGCAGGTCGTAGGCGGGCGCGTCCGGGTCGACGAACGTCGACTGGCCCGTGTCGCGCAGGTCATAGCGCACCACATACCGCCCGGCCAGCGCCGCGCACAGCTCGTCCGGCCAGCTGAGCATCGTGACGCCGATGAGCAGCACCGGCGGATCCGCCGGGTCCCCGAAGGTCTCCACGCACAACTCGACACCATTGACCTTGATCCGCTTCACGAGGGGTCCTTCCCATGGTTGGCGATGGTTGGTCCGCAGAGACCGACGATCGGGCGGGGCAGAACTCATCGGCACCGGGCTCCGGTGACAGCGAAACGGACGTGGCAGGATGGTCGACGTGTCGGGATCCCAGCCCAGGTCGCTCCGCCCCACATACCCGATCCGCGGGGAGCGGTTGCTGTTGCGCCCGCTGACCATAAGCGATGCCGACACCCTGCTGGCCTACCGCAGCCGCGAAGAGGTCTGCCGGTACGTGCCGTTCGAGCCGATGAGCCGCGATGACATCATCGACCGGATTGCGGGACGATGGGCGCGCACGGAACTCACCGATGAGGGGCAGTCGCTTACGCTCGGCGCTCAGGTCGGCGAGACGAGCGAGCTGGTCGGCGACGTGATGCTGTTCTGGCACAGCCGGGAGCATGCTGGCGGAGAACTCGGTTACGTGTTCAATCCTGCCTTGGGCGGACGCGGCTATGCCACCGAGGCTGCGAACGTGATGCTGCGGCTCGGCTTCGAGGGACTCGGCCTGCATCGCATCGTCGCGCGGATCGATGAGCGCAACGAGTCATCGGTGAGGCTGGCTAGGCGGCTGGGCATGCGGCAGGAGGCCCGCCTGATCGACAACGAGTTCTTCAAAGGCGAGTGGAGCACCGAGCTTGACTTCGCGATGCTCGCTGACGAGTGGTACGCGCGCCAGCAGGACTAGCGCCTTCGACCTGATCCCCGGCAAATGCTGGCCTCCCTAGGCTGGAACCATGATCACGGCCAGAAACGGCCTCTATGCGGCTTAAACTGGCCATGATCATGAGACTGCCGGGGTGCGCGAGCGCAGAAGGTCAGCTCACGCTGGCGTGAGGCCGAGGTCGCCCCGGTGGGCGGGCTCGACGTTGACCAGGCTGTGCGCGGCCATCACCAGGTAGTCCCAGAACTGCGCGTCAAGCGCCTCGTCCAGGTCGAGCTCGTCCAGCGCCTCACGCATGTGGTGCAGCCAGGCGTCCCGCTCGGCCTCGCCGATCGCGAACCGGACGTGCCGCATCCGCAGCCGCGGATGCCCGCGCAGCTCGTCGTAGGTCCGCGGCCCGCCCCAGTACTGCATCAAGAACAGCCGTAGGTGCTCCTCGGCCGGCCCCAGATCCTTGGCCGGGTACACCGGCCGCAGCACGGGATCGTCGGCGACGCCCTGGTAGAACCGGTGGACCAGGCGGGTGAAGGTCTCCTCCCCGCCCACTGCCTCATAGAAGCTGGTCGGCTGGCTCATACCCGCCAGCTTACGGTCCGGGCTCGGCCGGATCGTCCGAAGCGCCGGGCTCCACCGCCGCGACCTCTACCGCCGCAGCAGGCGAACCAACCGGAGCCGGCGAGGCAACCTCGCCGGGCGGCGCGGTGATCACGATGGTGTCCGGGCCCGCCGGGGCCACCCCGGCCGCGTCGAGCGCCGCCTTGACCCGCGCGCGCAGCTCGCGGGCCACCTCCCACTGGCGCATGGGCGCGGTCTTGGCCACGATGCGCATGGTCACTTCCCGGCTGGACAGCTCCTGCGCCCCCCACACCTCGGGCTTTTCCAAGATGAGCTTGCGCCAGCCGCGCTCCCGGAACATTGAGTTCGCGGCCTGCTCCATCAGCGACCGGATCCGGGCCAGGTCCTCCTCGTACGGCACCGGGTAGTCGATGACGGCCCGCGACCAGCCCTGGGACTCGTTGCCCACGGCCTCGATGGTGCCGTTCCTGATGTGCCAGACCACCCCGTTGACGTCTCGCAGCCGGGTGGTGAGCAGCGTCATGGCCTCGACGGTGCCGGTCGCGTCCTTGGTGTTGATCGTGTCCCCGACCCCGTAGTGATCCTCGACCAGCATCAAGATGCCCGACAAGTAGTCGCGCACCAGGTTCTGCGCCCCGAACCCCAGCGCCACCCCGAGCACGGTGGTCGACAGCAGCAGCGGCGTGAGGTTGATGCCGAGATCTCCCAGGATGGTCAGCGCCGCGATGCCGAACACCACGATCGACACCCCGCTGCGCAGGATCGAGCCGAGTGCCCGGGCCCGCTGCTCGCGGCGCTCGGTCCCGGCCGTCGCCACCGCCGCGGCCGAGATGGCCGCCGTGTCGGGGGGCGGCGGCGCGGCCGCCTCAGCCGCCGCGGCCGTCGCGTGCCGCCCGCGGCCGGCCGGGCGCATGGCCGGGCGGATGGCGGGCGCGACCGGCAGCGAGGTCGTCGCCGCACG
This sequence comes from uncultured Actinomycetes bacterium, assembly GCA_963787645.1. Classification (GTDB taxonomy): domain Bacteria; phylum Actinomycetota; class Actinomycetes; order Streptosporangiales; family Streptosporangiaceae; genus Palsa-504. Next base: position 394,728 of record CAWBDS010000012.1, read on the forward strand.
CTCGGTGATCTTGTTGATCACCCGGTTGCACACGGCCCGGATGATCAGCGCGACCACGATCACGAACAAGATCCGCAACCCTTGGCTGACCGGGCCCGCCAGGTACACCCGGACCACCTGTGCGGCGTGCGTGCTCTGGGTGATGTCCCAGGTCAGACGGCAGGCGATGCCAGGATTATCGCCACAGCTTCCGGTCAGCGTGCCCGGCACGGGGGCCAGGAAGGCGGCATGAAACACAACACTCCCATCGCATGCAACGGCGCCACTTCCCGCGAGGCTACTGCGCGGGCGCCGGTTCCGCCGGGCTCGCGCTCAAGCCAGAGCCCGGACCCGGACCGCCCTCAAGCAGTGATGCTGGCCAGCCCGCAGACGATCCGGTCTAGCATCGCGTCCTCGGCCGGCCACGGGAACGCCTCAATCCGGGCGTGCAGCGTGGCGTATCCGTGCAGCGCGGCCCAGATCGCCGCCCCGGCCAGGTGCGGATCGCTGCTCTGCGACACCCCGGCCGCCACGCACGCCTGGACGTTCTGGACCAGCCAGGTGAAGCTCTCGGTCCGGATCGGCGGCGGCTGCTCGTGCTCGGCCAGCAGATCCTGCCGGTCGAACAGCAGCTTGTACCGGTTCGGCCGGTCGGCCGCGAACCGCAGGTAAGCCGCGCAGCCCGCCCGCAGCCGGGCCAGCGGGTCGGTGACCTCGTCGATTGCCGCGTAGATCGCGGTGTTGAAGTCACGGAACGCGCTGTCCACGATCGCGTCCACGATCGCGCCCCGGTCCGGGAAGTGCGCGTAGATCGACGGGGCCGCGATGCCGATCCGCCGCGCGACCGCGCGCAGCGTCACGGCGTCCTCGCTGCCGGTCTCCTCCAGCACCTCGGTCGCGCCGGCCAGGATCTCCTCCCGCAACCGGCCACCCTCGCCGCGCCTGTTCCTAGCCCGCGCCATCTCAGTCATAAAAAGACTTTACAACCGTTAGCTCATGCTGTAAAACTTACATTTGTAAGGCAACAGAAGTTAGCTCAGGAGGCCAGGCCATGGAAGTCACCCAGACCCGAGACACCCAAGACGGGCACCCGCGCCGGCGGCCCATCCTCGGCGTGCTCTGCCTGTCGCTGCTCATCGTGGTGATCGACAACACGATCCTGAACACCGCGCTGCCCACGCTGGCCCGGGTGCTGAAGGCGTCGACCACCGACCTGCAGTGGTTCACCGACGCCTACACGCTGGTGTTCGCCGCGCTGCTGGTCCTGGCGGGCGCGCTGGGCGACCGGTTCGGCCGCCGCAAGGCGCTGCTCACCGGCCTGGTCATCTTCGCCGCCGGGTCGGCCTGGGCCGCCCTGTCCGGTGACTCGACCATGCTGATCGCCGCCCGCGCGCTGATGGGCGTCGGCGGCGCGTTCGTCATGCCCGCCACGCTGTCCATCCTGACCGCCGTGTTCCCAGCCCGCGAGCGGGCCGGCGCGATCGCGCTGTGGTCCAGCATCGCCGGTATCGGCATCGTGGTCGGACCGACCCTCGGCGGCCTGCTGCTGGCCCACTTCTACTGGGGCTCGGTCTTCTGGGTCAACGTCCCGCTGGCCGCGGTCGCCATCGTCGCCGTGCTCACCGTCATCCCCGGCCTGGCCGGCCGCCGCGAGCCCGGTACCCGGCTGGACACCCCCGGCGCGCTGTTCGCCTCGGGCGCCATGCTGGCCATCATCGACGCAGTGATCGAGGGCCCGAACCGCGGCTGGACCTCAGCCCTCACCCTGGCCGAACTAGCCGTCGGCGCCCTGCTCATCGCCGCCTTCGTCTACCGCGAGCTGCACGTGGCCAACCCGCTGATCGACGTCCGGGTGTTCGCCAACCGCGCCTTCTCCGCCGCGAGCAGCGCGATCGGGCTGACCTTCCTGGCCCTGTTCGGCTCGCTGTTCGGCCTGACCCAGTACCTGCAGCTGGTCCACGGCTACTCGCCGCTGTCGGCCGGCGTCCGGGCCCTGCCGTTCGCGGCCGCGGTCATGGTCACCGCCCCGCTGAGCAGCCTGCTGGTCAAGCGGTTCGGCGTCCGCGTCGTCATCCCGGCCGGCCTGGCCGCCATGGGGGCCGGCCTGCTGATCCTCACCGGGCTCACCCCGGTCAGCAGCTACACGTTCATCGCCGTCGGCGTGGCCATCATGGGCGCTGGCATGGGCCTGGTCATGGCGCCGGCCGGCGAGTCGATCATGTCGGTGCTGCCGCCCGAGCAGGCCGGCGCGGGCAGCGCGATCAACGACACGGTGCAGGAGCTCGGCGGCAGCCTGGGCATCGCGATCATCGGCAGCATCGTGGCCACGTCGTTCCGCCACGGCCTGGCCGCCAGCGACCTGCCCGCCCCGGTCCAGCACCTAGCCGGCACCTCGATCGCCGCGGCCGACGCCACCGCCGCCCACGCCGGACCGTTCGGGCCGCACCTGCTCAGCGTGGCCCACGACAGTTTCACCACCGCCGTGACCACTGGCTTCACCGTCGCGGGCGCCATCGCGGTCGCGGCCGCCCTGGTCACCGCCGCCGCCCTGCCCCGCCGCGCCGCAAAGCCCCGCCCAGCCGCAACGGCCGAGCAGACCCGCCCGCTGGAACTCGCAGGAGCCGGAGCCGGCCCCCGATAAACCCAAAATCGCGTCCCGGGTCAGCCCAACGGCCGGCCCGGGACGCGTCGCGCTTAGGACACCACCAGCCCGGTGTAACGCGCCGCGAACGACAGCGTGTCCCCGGCCAGTTCCGCCGTCCGGCTCACCGCCCGGGCCCCGTGCCCCACCTGCCCCTCCGCGCGCAGCAGCACCGGAGCGTCGGATGACGTGGCGTACTGCAGCGCAGCGCACATCTTGTACGCGTGCACCGGGTCGACCCGGGTGTCGTTGGTGAACACGGTGAACAGCACGGCCGGACAGGCTGTCCCGGGCACCACGTGGTGATACGGCGAGTAAGACAGCAGCCAGGCCAGCTGCGCCGGGTCCGAGGCGCTGCCGTACTCGACGTTCCACGTCTGCCCCAACCCGAACCGCTCGTACCGCACCATGTCCAGCAACGGCGCCGAGCAGATCACCGCCGCGTACGACGAGGGCGATTGCACCAGCGCGGCGCCCACCAGCAGGCCGCCGTTCGACCCGCCCGAGATGGCCAGCTGCCCGGCCGTCGTCCAGCCCTCTTCGATCAGGGCCGAGGCGGCACACCGGAAGTCGTCGAACACGTTCTGCTTGTGCTCGAGCATCCCGGCCCGGTGCCACTGTTCACCCTCTTCGCTGCCGCCGCGCAGGTTGGCCACCGCGTACACGCCGCCCGCCTCGACCCAGGCCAGCGCGGAAGGCGAGTACGCGGGGGTCAGGCTGATGTCGAAGCCCCCGTACCCGGTCAGCAGCGCGGGCCGGGGCCCCGCCGGCGCAGCGGCACCGCTGATGACCAGCATCCGCACCGCGGTCCCGTCCGCGGACGAATAGGTCACCTGCCGCGCCGTCACCGAAGGCACGGCCACCGACCCCGGCGCCACCGCCCACGTCTGCACCGAAGCGGATCGCGCGTCGAACCGCAGCACCAGCGGCGGTGTCGTGTAGTCCGTGTAGCCAAACCACGCTTCGTGCCCGCCCTCGGGCCGTTCGCTCAGCCCGCCCACGGTGCCCAGGCCCGGCAGCTCCACCGAAGCCAGCCGGGCACCAGACGACAGGTCGTGCACGGTGACCTCGCTCAGCGCGTGCCGGGTCCACGAGGCCAGCAGCGCCGGCCGGGACAGTTCGGCCCCGTCCAGGATCGCGAACCCGCGCAGCACCGCCTCCGGGTCCTCCGGGAGAAGGTCCCGCCAGCTCGACCGGTCGGTCACCGTCCCGGGATCGGCCACCGCGATCCGGGACCGCGGCGCGTCCAGGTCGGTGAACACGTACATCCGCCCGTCGCGCCCGGCCCGCACCGAGGTCTGCGCGTCCACCCCCTCCTGCACCGTCTGCAGGTCCGGGGACGAGGGATCGGAGGAGGACAGGTCGGCCAGCCACAGGTCGTTCCGCGGCGCGGTGCCCCGCGACGCGGACAGGAACAGCCACCGGCCGTCCCGGCTCACCGTGGCGTAGTAGTAGTCGGTCTTGTCCCGGCCCTCGCCGAAGATGAGCACGTCCTCGTCCGCGGGCGTGCCGACCTGATGCAGGTAGACCCGCCGGTGGTACTGGCTTTCACCCGCCGGGACCGAAGCGGGCGGCAGCCGTCGCGTGTAGTAGAACGCCTTGCCGCCCGGCAGCCAGGCCACATTGGAGTAGCGGCACCGGTCGATCGGCCCGTCCACCACCGCGCCGGTCTGGACGTCCATCACCCGCAGCAGGGATTCCTCGTCGCCGCCCTCGGACAGCTGGTAGGCCAGCAGCCGCCCCTCCTTGTCCGGCTGCCACGCGTCCAGCGTGGTCAGCCCGGACGGGTCGATGGCCGTCGGATCGATGAGCACCTCGACCGGCCCTCCGGAAAGCGCCTGCGTGCACAGCACCGCATGCTCCTGCCCGGGCTCGCGCCGCACGAAGAACGACCGCTCCCCACGCCAGGCCGGCGTGCCTACGACACCGACATGGAGTAGCTCACGGACCCGTTCGGCCAAAATTTCTCGCCCCGGCCAGTGCGCCCGCTCCGCCTCGAACAACCCGGCCTGGGCGCGCAGCCAGGCCGCCCGTTCGGGGTCGCTGGTGTCCTCCATCCACCGGTAGGGGTCCCTGACCTGATGGCCGAAGAGGTCCTCGGTCAGGTCGAGCCTGCGTGCCTCCGGATACTCCACCTCGCGTGTCCCGCTCATGCTGGCACCCTACGTTCTCAGCGACCTTGTAGTCTTATGTGGTGGCAGAAGCGAGCACCAGGCGACACACTGGGAGCATGTGCTTCTGTTAGACGGCCGGCGCCAGCGGGAGGTGCGGTGCGACGAGTGCTACTGCTCAACGTGACGTATGAACCGCTGACCACGGTCGGCCTGCGTCGCGCCGTGTGCCTGGTGCTGTGCGGCAAGGCCGAGGTGGTGCACGACGACTCCGACGGAGCGGTCTTGCACGCGGCGTCGGTGGCGCTGGCCACGCCGTCGGTGATCAGGCTCAGCCGCTACGTCCGGGTCCCGTACCGCAACCGCGTGCCGCTGACCCGGGCCGCGCTGATGCGCCGGGACAACTACCGCTGCGCCTACTGCGGCCGCCGCGCGGAAACCATCGACCACGTGGTACCGCGCAGCCGCGGCGGCCAGCACGCCTGGGAGAACTGCGTCGCGTCCTGCACCATCTGCAACCACCGCAAGGCCGACCGCTTCCTCTCCGAACTCGGCTGGACGCTGGCGGTCCCGCCCGCAGTACCACGCGGCGCCCACTGGAGGCTGGTGGGCGCACAGCACGATGGCGACCCCCAGTGGGCCGCTTATTTGCGTGAGCCCAGTGCTGCCTTAAGATCCAGTGCTGCCTTAAGATCCAGTGCTGCCTTAAGATCCAGTGCTGCCTTAAGATCCAGTGCTGCCTTAAGATCCAGTGCTGCCTTATCAGTTCATCCCGCCGTACCAAGCCGCCCCGCCGCACTAGGTTGCGGCGTTTTTTATTTCTGCCGAACGGGCCGTGGTATCAGCGGCCGGGTCTTCTTCTCTCGCTCCGAACTCCCGGAACTCCCGTTGCGTCAGCCCGCCCAGAATCGCCACCGCCACCACGCCGCCCGCGATCGGGAAGAACAGCGACGGCCCGATGTGCCGGACCAGCACCCCGGAGACCGCCACCGACAGCGGGAAACTGCCGAACGCGCACAGCATGATCGCGCTCATCACCCGCCCGAGCAGCGCCGGCGGCGCCCACTTCTGCATCGCGGTGAGGATTGTGACGTTGCCCAGGCCGTTCGTGGCCCCGGAGACGAACAGCATGGCGGCCGCCCCGGCCTCCCCGCCGAGGTACGGCGTGAGCGTGATGGACACCGCCGAGACACCGAAGATGACCGACGCGAAGACGGCGGGCCTGCGCTGCCCGCCGGTACGCGCCGCCCCCAGCGTCCCGATCACCGCGCCGGCCGCGAAGCAGGCCAGCAGCGCCCCGTAGCCGGCCGCCCCGAACCGGGCGTGCGCCAGCGAGGGCAGCGCTACCTCGCTCTCCCCGCCCCCGGCCAGATTCGCCGCGATCACCACCACGAGCAGGACCTGCAGGACCCGCGACCGCTTCAGGAAGGCCAGCACCCCCAGCTCTCCGTCCCCGTCCGCGCCGGGACCGGCCGGATCGCTCACCGTCCCGCTCGCGGCCCGGCGGGGATCAGCGCCAGGGACAGCGCCGAGACCGCGAACGTCGCCGCGTCGATGCCGAACGCCCAGGTCGATGCGTGGGTCGCGGCCACCAGCGCACCGCCCAGGGCCGGCCCGAGCAGCGACCCGGCCTGTACGGCCGCCGTGGATATCGCGTTGCCCGCCGCGAGCTGCTCGCCAGCGAGCAGCGACGGCATGATCGCGTACGAGGCCGGGATGAACAGGCCCTCGCCTGCGCCGATGGCCGCGGCAACGGGCCCCAGGATGGCCAGCGAGTCCGTGTGCCGGGCCGCGAGCACGGCCATCACCGCGACCAGCACGCACCGGGCCGCGTCGGCCGCGAGCATGACCGTGCGGGGGCCCACCTTGTCGGCCAGTACCCCGCCGACCGGGATCAGCACCATGCGGGCCACCCCGTAGCAGGCCAGCACGGTACCCAGCAGGATCGCCCCGCCCCGGTTCGACAGGATGAGCCAGGGGAGGGCCACCGCGTAGCAGTAGTCGCCGATCGTCGAGGTGAACTGGCCGCCGGACAGCAGCCGGAAGCTCCGGACCCCCAGCGGCCCCGACCGCAGCGACTCCAGCCGGCTCATTTCGCGTCCTCCGGCCCGAACCACGGGAACATGTCGAGCATGATCCGCACTCCCAGCGCACCCGCCGACCGCTCGGCTTCGTTCAGCCGCACGTAAGGGGCCATGACCTCCAGCACCTTCGCGCGTAGCTCGGACAGTTCCTCCGGCGTCACGTGCGCGACGCTGAACACCTCGCCCGATGCGGCCTGCCAGTCCGCTGGATACTCGTACTTGCGGTCCAGGTAGCGAGTGCGGATCTCCTCCGCCTCGGCCCGCAGGTTCTCCACCAGCATCCGGTTGGCCAGCCGCCAGGCGGGCGACTCGCCCGGCCCCTCTTCCATCGTGAAGGCCAGCAGCCGGGCGCGCCACGGCCGCTCCCGCCCGTCCGCGGCGCTGGCCCTGTCCTCCTCCACGAACCCATACCGGGCTAGCGACCGCAGGTGATAACTGCACGCCGAGGGGGAGAGCCCCGCCACCTCCGCGCACTCGGTCGCCGTGGCCGTACCGTGCATGGCGATGTGCGTCCAGATCGCCATCCGGGCCGGATGGGCCAGCGCCCGCATCATTTTCGGATCGGTCAGCTTGACCGGATTCCCCGGCATCCCCGGTTCAATGCTAGCCATGCGTGAAAGACTACTTTCGAAGCAATCGCTTCACAATAGGCCAGGTACGATTTCAGGTGGAGGTCGAGTTGATGCAGCGGGATATCTTCACCGAGGACCACGACGCGTTCCGTGACATGGTGCGCGCCTTCATCGCCAAGGAGATCACCCCCTACCACGAGCAGTGGGAGCGGGACGGGGCCGTGTCCCGCGACGTGTGGCTGGCGGCCGGCCGGGCCGGCCTGCTCGGCATCCACATCGACGAGAAGTACGGCGGCGGCGGTGATCCCGACTACCGGTACTACGTGGTCCTCAACGAGGAACTGGCCCGGGCCGGCGCCAGCGGGCCGATGTTCCAGCTGCACAACGACATGATCGGCCCGTACCTGGACCGGCTGTGCACCCCGGAGCAGCGCGAGCGCTGGTTCCCCGGCTACTGCTCGGGCGAACTGATCGCGGCCATCGCCATGACCGAGCCCGGCGCGGGCAGCGACCTGCAGGGGATCCGCACCACCGCGGTCCGCGACGGCGACCACTACGTGCTCAACGGCCAGAAGACGTTCATCTCCAACGGCCAGCTGGGCGACATCGTGATCGTGGTCGCCCGCACCGACCCGGACGCCGGGCACCGCGGCATCAGCCTGCTGGTGGTCGAGCGGGGCATGCCCGGCTTCGCCCGCGGCCGGAACCTGGACAAGCTCGGCATGCACGCCCAGGACACCTCGGAGCTGTTCTTCACCGACGTCCGGGTCCCGGCCGCGAACCTGCTCGGTGAGGAGGGCGGCGGCTTCGTCGCGCTGATGCAGAACCTGCCCCGCGAACGCGTCACGATCGGCGTCACCGCGCTGGCCATCGCCGAACAGGCCTTCGCCGATACCCTGGCCTACTGCAAGGAGCGCCAGGCGTTCGGCCAGCCGATCGGCAGCTTCCAGCACAGCAAGTTCCTGCTGGCCGAGATGGCCACCGAGATCGCGGTGGCCCGCGAGTTCACCGACCGCGCCATCACCGAGCACTGCGCCGACCGGCTGAGCACGGACGAGGCGTCTATGGTCAAGTGGTGGGACACCGAGCTGTGCAACCGCGTGACCGACCGCTGCGTTCAGCTGTACGGCGGTTACGGCTATATGCGCGAGTACCTGGTCGGCCGCCTGTGGACCGACAGCCGCGTCCAGTCCATCTTCGGCGGCACCACCGAGATCCAGAAAGAAATCATCGCTCGCCACCTTGGTCTGTAGCCTGACCAGGCGGTCTACGCAGTCCGTGCTCCTGATTTCTAACACGATGTTAGGCAGGATGTTAGAACGGGCAGCCTGCGTTCAATCCGTGCCGGACAGTGGAGATGCGTGCAGTCGTGTGGCAAACCTGCCGGCGATAGGTATTTAGCCGCCCTCAGGTTGCCCGCGGCGGTTGCACCTTTGACGGCGAGCCGGCGCTATGCCGGTCTTGCGGACAGCGGCTTCATCCCGGTAGCGGCATCGCCACGTAGCCAGGAGCCAGCGGCCCTGTCCTGTGTGAGAGTGGCTGCATACGGAAATACGTCATCATGGGCATCCAGGGCAGCGGCAAGGGGACGCACGCGAAAATGCTGGCCGGGGGCTTGGATCCGGAGCACATCGCCGTCGGGGATACCTTCCGGTGGAACGTGCAGCACCACACCAAGCTCGGCGCGCAGGTCAGGCGCACGATGGCGGCGGGCTTGCTTGGTCGGCGACAACCTCGTCGAAAGTGTCGTGAAACAACGGCTCAGCGAGCACGACTGGAACTACGGCTTCATCATCGACGGGTTCCGCGCAAGGAGCGGCAGGCGGAGTTCTTCCTGGAGAGTTACGACATCAACGGGGTCATCCATCTGGACCTTGCCCGATGCCGAGGTGGCGCGCCGGGTGCTGGCCCGGCGGCTGTGCGCGGGCTGCGGGATGGATTACAGCCTGATCGACAACAGCCCGGCCGAGGAGAGGCGGTGCGATGCCTGCGGGGGCGAGCTGGTCAGGCGCCAGACTGGCACGCGATAGCTCCCCCGCGCTCTTGATGTCTGAGCCGCGTCGGCACCTCACGTCAGCGACATGTCTCACACGCAAAACCCCGCTCCACCAGGGCTTATCCAATGGACTTAATACAACCGCCTTAACTGGCGGCTGGCGACCACTTCTCTGCTCTCATCCAGGCCACGCAGAGTAGGTTGCTCTTCATACGGGCCGGACGGTTTCATGAGCAGGTCATCAGCGCCAAGCCAAATCGCCGTCAAAGCCAGAAGGCTGTTCTGGATCGCAGCTAGATCACCTTCATTGACATCGAGGCCGAAGCGCAAGAAGAACTCTCGTGCTACCTGACGAGGCAGAGCACGCGGTTGCGGTGCTTGGCGCAGAATACGACCGTCCTCTTCTGTACGAAGTCACGATCTGCTCGGATGAGCAGCGTGCTCGAACTCTTCGCTCTATGCGCGGGACCTCCCATCGCTTCGCTTCGCTGGGCTGGGATTTCAGCCGGTATCGGATCGCGTCGTTTAGCACCGCTGATCGGCAGTATCCGGATCCGTGTTTTTTGTATTCCGTATCCTCTCATCAAACCGCCCGCGGGTATCTTGCGGAATCCATCCAAACAGGATGAGGATAGCTGGAGGGCTGGCACTAGCTAGCCGAGAGCGAGTGCCGCGCCTGTTCGCGTATGCCGGATACCCGGTTCAGCCTTCCAAGACGCGATCAAGTATCGGGACGAGCCCAAAAGGGTGGGGAATTATGAAGAGACTCATCGTCATCGCAGCCGCGCTTTTGACACTCGCCGGGGTGTCTGCCGTGACCAACCGCGAGCTCGGCAAGCGTGTGCGAGCCGAACGGGCAAGGGTGTACACCAGCAGGCACCTACCCCGGCCCAAACGCGCTGATTAACAGCAACTTCGGTGGATTCAGAGTCGTCTGGACAAAGTCAGTCGTGCAGCCGTACTCGTCCGGCGTGCCCCTCTACTGGACCGCGTATGTCACGTACACCAACACCGGGTCCTCAACGCTCACCTTGAACTGTCCCGCAGACGTGGGAGACCTCTCGGCCGTTCAGGAGCACATGTCCGGCGGCAGCGGCGACGACGGCAGCGTCGCGGCTGAAAGCACAACATGCACCAATAACCCCAATTGGTCGGCCACTGTGCCCCCAGGTAGCACTGCCGAGGACTACGCGACCTTCCACAATGTCCCATGGCCCGGCAGCGCGGTGGCTCTAACGTGGGCAACGGCTGGCACGTCACCTTACGTCTATCCGTTCCAATCAAGCTCGTCCCCATCCCCGCATCCGACTTGCACCACCCCGGTTTCGAACACCAACCCTGCAAAGAGCTTTCCCTGGGCCGGTTACGGTCTGTACCCCGACTGCGGGACTCACGCCACGAGCGTCACGGCCACCTGGAGGGTTCCGGCAGTCAATTGCACCAAGAGCAGCACGAATACACGTACCGCCGTGTGGGTCGGAATGTGGGGCTATGTCGCCGACTCGTGGCTGCCACAGATAGGGACGGATTCTGACTGCCAGTTCGGATACGCAGCGGTGTACCAACTCCCTAACAGCGGACCGGGATGGCTAACAGCGCTCTCCGGCCTCCAATACGGGTCCTTCACCGCCGCAACGGTGCGGGGTTTTGCGGTCCACCCGGGCAACCTAATCTCCGCGTCAGTGACCTATAAAGGGCAGACTTTCATCGGGCAGCGGACGTTCAAAATCTGGATCAAGAACCAGAGCACCGGTAAAGAGTGGAGTCGAGACATTATGACGCCCATCCCGGCGTCTCTCGATCAGGTAGCTGGGGGAGCCGGAGCCATCGTGGAGGATGATCCGGGTGGCCTGGCCAAGTTCAACCCGAAAGATGATCACCAGCTGCACATCACCGGGCTCCGCGTGACATTCGACACAAACCCCGCTCACTGGACGGCGACACCGTACCGAATCGCCCTCAACGGTCACTACCTTGTCGGTCCGGTCTCGAAGCTGACATCTGGCGGCAGCTTCATCGTCACCTGGAAGGCGACAAAGTAATCACGAAACTTCCCTAAAGAGAGAAGGGGCAGCCGGTCCAGCGGCCAGTGCGCAAGCTTTAGGGCATAGCCGCGAGCACCAGGGACCCACCAGGGGCCCCGAGACACGAAGCTCACCCGGAGGGCCCGGTGTCTCCCACTTACGCATCGGTGTCCACGGGCCGCGGTGTCGGGGTGGGCGTGGCTGGGAGCGCCTCGATTTCGGCCGTCGCTGTGACGGGCCCGTTCGCTGCGGCTCCGCCGGAACTGGGTCCGGGATAGACCTTTTCGACCGCCTCTGCCGTCTTCTTGCCCAGCTCGGCCGTCGCTATCCGGATCGCGTGGGGATCGCCGGCATTACGGGCTTCGTCGAGCTGGTCAGCCGAGTATCCAAGCTGCTCTCGAAGGTCACCCAGACGTTCCTCATGCGAGCCCGCGAACTCCCTCGCGCGTTGCGTGAGCTTCTCTGCCCGATATCTCTGGGAGTCCAGGGGAGGGTCGCCGAAACCGGCGTGCATCTCGAGACGCTCCTTCGCCAGCTTATAATTGGTGCGAAAGGTGTCGATCGGGAAGGCGCCTTCATCCAGCAGGGCCGCGAGGCGCGGGAATTGGGATGCGTCTTTCAGCAGGAGCCAAGCCCTGGTCGGGTCGGCCAGCCGGTCAGGCAACTCCGGTGCGCCGTCACCGTCGTTGGCGGCGTTCATCTGGCTGGTGAGCCACATCTCATCGAGACGCTGCTGCCGTGCCACGGTAAGATACCCTGCCGCGTACTCCTGTCCCAGATCGTCTAGGTACCGGCGCATCACGGTGATCTGATCTGACAATGAGCGATCCCTGTTCACGATATCGAGCGCGCCGATCCGGCGCACCTCCACACGCGCAGCCATGACCTCGGCAAGCTGCTCCTGGTAGGTCTTGGCGGACCGATGCGCCTGCAGTCGGACCCGGGCTAGTATGAGTTTCTGGTTGGCGGCGATGAGGTCGTTGAGGATCCCGTGCCAGGCTTGCCGCTCGCTGCGGCGCTGATCGATTTGTTTCACAACCATGCTGAGGGCGCCGGTCAGCACGAGGGCCGCGGTCACCGTGAGCAGCCAGTCGCCCACCTCGGCGTCGACATCGACAGTATGGGAACGGTGCAGAAGGACAAGTGCGCCGACGAGAGCGGCAACGGCGCATAGCGCAAGCCCGAGTGTCAGCAGGCGGTACGGCTGGCGCATGTGCGCAGCCTATCGAGCATCGATAAGGCGGGATAGCAGGTGCGCGGCGGTCGAACTCAGGCCAGTCTTCGGGGTAGCGGAGGCACCTTGGTCCACCAGGGTTGAGACGGCCCGGGCCAAACCAGAGCAGCGCCACCGACCCTGCTCCCTCTGCCCTGCCCGTTCCGGTCGTCCCTTGGCCATGGTGCCCGTTAGTCCGAAGTTGCCGTAGCTCTCTGTAGGTATCGCTTCCTGAACTGCTGGTTCGGTGAGATCCGACCACGGAGTGTAGTCAGAAAATTGGCGTGTCGCTACCCGGACCTTTCCGGGAATGACGTTATGATCTGGCTATGACCCGAAACGGCGGGAAAGTCCACGTAGTCAGAGTCAGCAAGACCGGCTACGTGGATAAGCAGGGCCGCCGCAAGGACTACTCCTCGGCCTACCTGCGCCGCACCTACCGCGACGGCGGCACGGTCAAGAACGAGACCGTGGCCAACCTGTCCGCCCTGCCGGACCACGTCATCGACCTGATCGACGCCGGGCTGAAAGGCCAGCAGCTGGTCCCCGCCGCCGCCGCGGTCACCATCACCGGGTCGCTGCCGCACGGCCACGTCGCCGCCGTGCACGCCATGGCCCGCGACCTGGGCCTGCCCGCGCTGCTGGGCCCGGCGGGCCGCCAGCGGGACCTGGCCCTGGCCCTGATCATCTCCCGGGTGGCCGCCCCGGCCTCCAAGCTGTCCACCCTGACCTGGTGGGCCGACACCACCCTGGGCGCCGACCTCGGCGTCGCGGACGCGTCCACCGGTGACATCTACGCCGCGATGGACTGGCTGGGGCACCGGCAGGACGCGATCGAGGCGGAGCTGGCCCGCCGCCACCTCAGCCCGGAGCCCAACCCGTCGAAGATGGCGCTGTTCGACCTGTCCAGCTCGTGGCTGGAGGGCTCGCACTGCCCGCTGGCCGCCCGCGGCTACTCCCGGGACGGCAAGAAAGGGAAACTGCAGGTCGAGTACGGGCTGCTCACCGACCCCGAGGGCCGGCCGGTCGCGGTCCGGGTGTTCCCCGGCAACACCGGCGACCCCGGTGCCTTCACCGCCATCGCGGACGTGGTGCGCAAGAAGTTCGGGCTGGCCCAGATGGTCATGGTCGGCGACCGCGGGATGATCACCAGCGCCCGGATCGCCGCCCTGAACCAGCAGGGGGACGGGACCCAGCGGCCGGATCCCTACGGATGGATCACCGCGCTGCGCGCCCCCGCCATCCGCATGCTGATGGCCGACGATGGGCCGCTCCAGCTGTCCCTGTTCGATCAGCAGGACCTGGCCGAGATCACCAGCCCGGATTTCCCCGGCGAGCGGCTGATCGCCTGCCGCAACCCGGTGCTGGCCGCCGACCGCGCCCGCAAGCGCGAGGACCTGCTGGCCGCCACCGAGAAGCTGCTCATTCCCCTCATCGCCCGCGTCCAGGCCGGCAAGCTCACCGGCGCCGCCGGGATCGGGATCGAGGTGGGCAAGGTAATCAGCAGGTACAAGACCGCCAAGCACTTCACCGTCACCATCACCGATACCACCCTGTCCATGCAGCGCCAGCAGGACCGGATTGACGCCGAAGCCGCCCTGGACGGGTTCTACGTGCTGCGCACCCCCGTCCCCGCAGACGAGCTCGACGCGGCTGGCGTGGTGACCGCCTACAAGAACCTCAAATACGTGGAACGGGACTTCCGGCACATCAAATCTGATGACCTGGACCTGCGGCCGGTGTTCCACCGGCTGGAGGAACGCGTCCGGGCCCACGTCCTGATCTGCATGCTCGCCTGCTACCTGACCTGGCACCTGCGCCGCGCCTGGGCCCCGCTCACCTTCACCGACCAGAACCCGCCCGCCCCGGATAACCCCGTCGCCCAGGCCAGCCGCTCGGCGGCCGCCCAGGCCAAGGCGTCCTACCAGCACGACCCGGCCGGGCAGCCCTACCGCAGCTTCGGCGGCCTGCTGGACCACCTGGCCACGCTGACCCGCAACCAGGTCCGGTACACCGGCACCCAGGTCACCATCGCGATGCTCGCCGAGCCGACCAGCGCCCAGCGGCAGGCCTTCGAGCTCATCGGCGCTCCGATCCCGCTGACCTTGGAGTAGCCAGAACGCCACTCGGCCGATCCGGCAAAACACCAGGTCAGACCCGGAACTGCCTGCCGAATTGGCCCTAACTTCGGGTTAGTTTTGCGGCCGTACACCGGCAGTGCCGTCTTGTTCGTGTTATCGGTGTATTGATCTCTCCCACGACCGGGACTCCGGCATAGCAGATTATGATGTTGAGCTTCCGCTTTTCAGGGGTCCTATCACCCCGGAAGTGGTCATTCCCAAAGGAGAGAATCAGCCTAGGTCACCCGCATTGGCGCTGATCACTTGGCCTGCAAGCCTATTCTAGCGGTCGTGCCGCCGTGTGCCGCGGAATGCCGTCTTGTTCGTGTTACCGGCGTGTTGATCTTCGCCAATGCCCGGACTTGTGTTGCTTTTGTGTTGCTCGCGGCAGCCCCGATCAGCCATCGCGTGATGTGTCCGCAACTAAATAGCTCCGGCGGCCCGTCCGGCGGGAAGACAGACCGCAGCCAGGACCCGCCGGTCCTGCCGGTTGCCGCTCCCATCGCCATGATGGGGATTACGCACAGTGACGAGCAATGTCGGGAGACTGCGCAGTGCTACGCATGCCGACTCTGCGCTACCAGCAGATGCTTGGTTTCTCAGTAGGTGATGTGCACAGATCGGCGGTTATCTTAAGTCCATTTGAGATTAGCCCTGGTCATGACGGTGAGGCGACCCGGGTTTCATGCACGCCTCGTTACGTGTGTCCCTGGGCCGGGTGACCCGGGCTGTGTGCATGGTAGTACTCGGCCTCGGCTTCCGCTGGAGGACGTCGGCCGAGGCGGTGCATGAGCCTGCTGGTGTTGTACCAGTGGACCCAACGTGAGGTGATCTCTTCCACGTCCGCCAGGGTCTCCAGCGGTCCGTTGCGGAATGGTGAGCCCTCTCGCGTACATTCGGTTTTGTATAGCCCTATAGTGGTTTCCGCGAGCGCGTTATCGAGCGCGTCTCCGACGGTTCCTATCGATGGCGCCAGGCCGGCCAGGATCAGCGTCTCGGTGAAATGCACGCTCGTATACTGGCTTCCTGCATCTGAGTGATGAATGGCATCGCCGGTTATCGGGTTTCCTTGCCGGGCCCGGTACCCGGTCGCCTGGCGTATCGCTGATTCCACGAACGCGGTCTCCTTCGACAGCGAGCATTCCCAGCCCGGAATGAGCCCGGCGAATGCGTCGATCACGAATGCCGTATAGGCAAACCGGCCTGTTACCAGCGGCACGTAGGTGAAGTCCGCCACGTGCAGCTGCCCGGGCCGGGACGCCTTGAACTGGCGGCGCACCAGGTCCGGCGCCCGGGCCGCTGCCGGGTCCGGCACGGTGGTACGGACCCGGCGGGCCCGGGTGACGCCCCGCCAGCCGTGCGCCCGCTTGAGCCGCTCGACGGTGCACTTGGCCACCGGGATGCCCTGCCGCCTCAGGTGCGCCCACATCTTCACCGTGCCATACAGCGATTCCGGCGGGCGGCGGCCATTCTCATCCGGCTCGTAAATCCCGGCCAGGATCTCGGTGACCGCGGTATCCCACAGCTCCCGTTTCCCCGGCGCCGCAGCCCGGTGCGCCCAGTAGGTCCGCGGGGCGATCTGGATACCGTGCACCAAAAGCGCCCGGCAGATCGGTGCGACCCCGAATTCCTCTTTCTCCTCGTCGATAAACCGGCATATCAGCGCTGTCGCGGGTCGCACTCCCGCGCGAAAAAACCCGCCGCCGCCTTGAGAATTTCTACGGTCTGCTCCAGCTCGCGATTTTCCCGGCGCAGTTCGCGGATCTCGGCCGATTCAGCGCTGGTGACTCCGGCCGCCTTCCCCTCGTCGACCTCGGCCTGCCGGATCCACTTGCGCAGCGTCTCAGCGCTCATCCCCAGCCGGCCGGAGACCGCCGTGATCGCCGCCCATTGCGTCGGGTAATCCCCGGCGTGCTCGCGGACCAGCCGGACCGCCTTGGCCCTCGTGCTCGCGTCGTACCTGGTGCCTGGCATCGTGCCATCATCCTTCCCACAAAAGGAGGTGCGCACGAAACCCGGGTCAGTTCACGGGGTCCTGCGTGAGAGACATGTCGCCGACGTGAGGTTCTGGGCGTGAAGCGAGAACCAAAAGCGGCAGCGAGAAGAGGATGGCCGCAGGTCAAGGTAGGGCGGTGTTACATCCGCTGCGTCGTGGACACCACTTCAGATAACGTGTCCACGATGCAGCCCTGAGGCTGCGTAAAGCTACATGGGAGACACTCCAAGACGGACTTGAGATATCGGCACTTCTTTGCGTTCGGGTTGACTATTCGGGGGGGACGATGAGAGTGGGGGTGAGCGCAGGCCCGTGCCAGCAGTGTCACGGGGCCAGCGGCACGGTTGCCTGCAGCAACGCTCATTCACGTGCGCGGTCGTCAAGCGCTCTGGATACCGGTTGCCTGTCCGCTAGCGGTGCGCCTGGGTTGCCCGCCCCGGCCCAGAGCGGCGGGGCGGGGCAGCTGCCCTGCCCTGACAGCGATCACCGCAAACCGAAGGCCGTACATGATGACCGCCATCAGCACGAATGCTGGGGCGATCGCGTTGCGCCCGATCTGGTGGTCGCGGAGGAACGGGCCTGCGGTGTGCGCGAACCAGGGCGCATCCTGCAGCGCCCAGATGAAGGCAACCCGGGTTCCCGTGGCTATGGCCCAGGTGGCCGCGAAGGCGGGGCCGGAGCGGGTATACAGCCGGCCGACCGTCGGGTCTCGCTCCACACCGGTGGTGGCAGCGGCCAGCACCCCGAACCCGCAGCCGGCGGCGGCCGCCACGAGGTAGAGGTAGACGTCGTAGCGGTGGGCCGGCGCCCGTGACAGGTAGACGGCGGCGGCGATGGGGATGCCGATGATCGCCGGGAGCCACGTGCGCCAGGAGAACGTGCGCCGCCCGTACTGCGTGAGCAGGACATAGGCCAAGATCGCTGAACTGGTGAGGATCGCTTGGCTCATTGCTTTCCTATGTGAGGTCGTCGGGGCGGGATTTTAAGTCCGGGCATGATGCGGGAGGCCTGGCTGGGGGTGGTGGCCGTTGATGAACGCGAGCAGGTCGGCGTTGAGCGTGTCGTGGTCGCTGGCGTACAGGCCGTGCCCGGCGCCCGGGTAGACGGTGAGGCTGGCTGCGGGGATGAGTTCGGCCGTCTTGCGGCCGGTGAGTTCGATGGGCGCTGAGGCGTCCTGGTCGCCGTGGATGATCAGGGCGGGGACGCGGATTTTCTGAAGCTCGGCCCGCATGTCTACGTCGGCGTTGACCGTGAGCGTTTCCAGCAGCACGGGCAGGGGCGTGTCCACGATCATCCTGATCGTCCAGTCGACCAGGCCCGGTGAGCCCCCGGGGCTCGAGCCGAAGTAGGGCCCGGCCGCCTCGAAGTCGGCGCACCACTTCGGGACGTCGGCCGCGACCGCGGCGAAATTGGCGTCGATCAGCGCGGGGTCCAGGCCGCCGGGGTTGTCTGCTGTCCGGCGCAGCAGCGGCGTGACCGGTGCGATGAGCACCAACCGGGCGATGCGGGCCTCGCCGTGGCGGGTGAGGTAGCGGACTGCTTCCTTGGACCCCAGCGAGTGGGCGACCAGGGTGGCCTCGTGCAGCCCGAAGTGGCCGATCACGGCGGCCAGGTCGTCGGCCAGGGTGTCGATGTCGTAGCCGGTGGCGGGCCGGTCGGAGCGGCCGTGGCCGCGCCGGTCATACAGTACGCACCGCAGCCTGGCGCGGGCGAGCGCGGGGACCTGGTAGGTCCACTGGTCCGACCGCAGTCCCCAGGCATGGGTGAACACCACCGGCGGCCCGCTGCCCCACTCGGTGACGAACAGGCTGGTGCGGTCGGCGGTTTCGATGAACGGCATGACTTGTCCTCTCGGCGGTCTCGGCAGGCGATGGGCTTCGGCGACGGGCGGGCGCCGGGTCGCGGCGCGGCGCGGCGGGCGAGCCGCGCCCCGTCGCGATACCGGGGGCGCGGACACTATGGGTACCGGGCGTCGACGGTGGTGGTGAGGCGTCCGGTGGCGATGTCGTACACGTGGCCGGAGACGCTGATCTTCGGTGAGAGCAGCGGTGAGATGAGCAGCCGTTCGACGTCGGCCTTGACGGTGGTGTGCGGGTCGGCGACGGCGGAGGCTTCCAGCACTGCCTCGGCCAGGCCGGTCGCTTCGGCGGCCTGGTGCCGGAAGCTGGGGTTCAGCGAGAAGGCTGGTTCCGCATTGGGTGTGGTGGATGACCGCGACCTCGAACAGCCGGTCGTCCGCATCTTGGCCGCCGAAGAGCTGCCCGGCGAGGAAGGCGAGGAAGGCGAGGAAGGCGAGGAAGGCGATGTCGTTGATGACGGCCTGGGTGACCCGCCCGCCGGCGTTGCGGATGACGGGCGCGTCGCCGAGCCGGAGCCCGAGAGTGATCGCGGGGTCGACCCGGTGGTCGAGGCAGGTGACGATGAGGAATTGTGCTGTGGGCGGCCCGAGCGGGGCGGGGGTGTAGGTGGCGGCGAACTGCTCGTTGCGCTCGAGCAGGGGGTGATCCTGGTCATGGGGTTCCGTTCCTTTCAAGGGGTCGTGTCATCGGCTGGCGGGGGCCGGTGCCGACGCCGCGGCGGCCCACGATGGCGCGGATGGCTGCGGCGAGGAGGCCGGGCGCATTGTCTTCTCCTCTGCGCTGGGCGCGCTCACCGGGCGCGGGTTGCCGGGCTCTGGGTCACAGCAGCGCGCGGCGTGGCGCCGGGAATGACCGGGTTGGCGGCTGGCGGCGCTGGCCGCGGGGCCCGGGCGAGCGTGACCAGGGACGTGATGTGCAGGGCGATCATCAGCGGCACGTCGGCGGCGATGACCAGCGCGAGCGGGAGTTGGCTGATCGGGGCGGTGGATGGTGTGACGTGGAGCAGCCCGTATCCGGTGAGGGCGCCGAGGGTAATGCCCGTGGCCAGGTCGGTGAGACCGTACACGTTGAACCACAGCCCGGCGCGGCGGCCGGTGCCCTGTGCGAGCCTGAGCGCGACCAGCGGCGCGGCGATACCGGCGGCGATGTCGCCCAGGCCCGCGGGCAGGGCGAACAGCGCGGGCAGGTGACCGAGGGCCAGGTAGAGCAGGAAGAACACCCCGGTCACCCGGAACGCATGCGGCAGCACGAGGCGGCTGGCCATGCCCGGAGCCGTCAGCGCGCGCGCCACCACCGGGATCCGGCTGGCCACCAGCAGCGTGCCCAGGGACCCGGTTGCCGCGATCGGCAGCCACGGCACCTGGCCGGGCCGCGTGTCGTACCAGCCGTGACCCGCGATCACCGCGGTGGCGGCGAACCAGCCGCCGAGCACGATGGCCGCGGCCCCGCCGAGCAGCACGGCGCGCCGTCGGCCCAGGCCTGCCCGCACCGCGCCGCCGTACAGCGCGATGCAGGTCATAGCCGCGATCGCGGCGGGACCGGCGATGGTGAGCGCCCACACATAGGCAGGCGGGTCGTACATGACATCCTCCAGTAGTCGATGGACAGCCCATCTCTTCCGGGAACGGTACGAATTCCCGCCTGCGTGGGGCGTCACCCGAAGGTGCCTGCCGGGTGGAACATCGCGGCGCAGCGATCCGTCACCCGAAGGTGGTACCGGGCCGGCTGGGGGCGGTGTCAGGGGATCAGGCCGAGCTCGCGGCCCGCGCGGCGGCCTCGGTGCGGTTGGCGGCGCCGAGACGGGCGATGCGCTGGTTGGACTTGCCCGCGGCAAGCAGCCGCGTCCGCCGCAACTCGTTCCGGTCGTACAGGACCTAGGCCAGGCCTACACGCGCCAGGCCCGTGTGGGCTGCCTGGCTGCTACCGCCGGCGTGTCCAGCACTTGCCGGTAGGTTCGCCATCCTGATGTCGGTGGTCACTGGGCTGAGAACGAGGGCGTGCTCGAATGGAGCGGCTCCCAGGGCAGTGCAATGTCATCCTCCTTCATCAGCGTTCCGCCTCTTGAGTGGCCTGTCGTCCGGTGGCCCGGTCGGCCAGGCGCGGATGCGCACTGCCCTGGCCGACGCCGGCGGCGTGAGAGGATTCCGCGGCGGCCTTCATCGCACGCAGCGTGGCGCTCATATTGGCCCGCAGCCCGTCCCGCCGGGCGGCGATGATCGCAGCGGCCTGGTCCGGCGCCTGTTCGGCGACCTCCCGCAGGAAGCTGACCCCGGGTCCGTGGGTGAAGCGCTGCCGGACCCTGCTACGACCGCCCGGGGAGCGGTTCGATCCGGTACCGCCACAACGAAGACGGGCGGGCGGGGTCACCGCTGTCATCCAGGACCACCCATGCGAACGCGCGGGGCCGGTCCGCCTCGGTGACCACGCAGGCCACCTCGTACTTGAAGCCATCCGGGAACCGGTTGCGCCCGGTGAACCTGGCGCCGGGCTGCGGCCGGCCGGTCTGCCCCAGCCAGGTCGCCCGGATGCATTCCGGGCTCCACCTGCCGACCCGGGTGATGTCTGTGACCAGGTCCCATACCAGCTCCGGCGGGGCGGCGACCACCTCCTCGGCGGCCGCCGTCAGCCCGGTCACCTCGTCGGCGATCCGGCCGCCGTCGGTGTCTGGGAACTCGGTCATGTCTTCCTCCAAAGGTTGCTGATCCTGTCCTGGCCGCGAGTTCGGGCTCAGAGCGCGTTGTGATGGCCGATGGCGGAAGGGCCGCCGGGCCGCCGGATGGGTCGCCGCGGGCTGCAAGGCTCGGCGCGGGGCGGCCCGATGCTGCCGACCGACTTGTCGTAGTAGTCGAGGCCGGTGTCGTCGTCCTTACTTGACCGCGGTGTTGCCGAGCCTCGGCCGCAGCGGAGGCTAAGTCTGATCATGGTGCCTCGTTTCGGCCTGGCCGGTGTCCAGCCGACGCACACAGATCAGGCAGAGCCCGAGGTCGCGGACTTTGGTCAGCAGCCCGTGCAGCGCGGACTGGTCAGCCACCAGGCCGCAGATCACCGTCTCCTCGCCCTGGCAGCTGATCTGCAGGCCGCCGAACCACGCGGCCCACCGGCCATCCAGGACACCCGACACGCGGATCGCATACCGGGCAGGCCCGCCGCAGGCGCTCACCCCCGCCCCAGTGAGGTGCCCCACCGTTCCCGGACAGGGATCCAATAGGATTCTCCTGGAAAGGAACGGGAACGAGTGCCGGAAAAAGCGAAACGATACACTCCTGAATTCAAGGAGCAGGCCGCAATGAAGGTGGTCGATAACTCCCTGCCGATCGCGCAGGTAGCGCGGGAACTCGGAGTAAACGACACCACTCTCGGCTTTTGGGTGAAAGCATACCGGAAGCAGTGCGCCGGGCAGCCTCTTCCGGCAGGAATGCCGGATGGCGAGCGGATGCGTGAGCTCGAGCGCCGCAACCGGGAGCTGGAAATGGAGGTGACTTTCCTCAGAAAAGCTGCGGCGTATTTCGCGAAGGAGCACCGGTGAGCACGAAATACGCGTTCATCGATGCGGAATGCGCCACCCTGGCCGGGGATGAGGCATGCGCTCCGACGATCACCCAGCTGTGCGAATGGCTGGAAGTATCAAAGTCCGGGTACTACGAATGGAAGTCGCGGCCGCAGAGCACGGCCGCGAAAAGGCGCGAGCTACTGAAAATCAAGGTAAAGGCGCTGTTCGAGGCGAATAACGAGGAGTACGGGTACCGGCGGATGCACGCCGTCCTGGTCCGCGGTGGCGAGCAGTGCTGCCCTGAGCTGGTCCGCGGCCTCATGCGCGAGCTGGGCCTTGAGCCTTGCCAGCCGAAGCCCTGGCGGCACTCGCTGACCGAGCAGGACGGCCAGGCCGGGCCGATCCCGGACCTGGTGAACCGTGATTTCACTGCGGATGAGCCCGGCCGGAAAATGGTCGGCGACATCACGTATATCGATACCTGGGAAGGCTGGGTCTATCTCGCGACAGTCATCGATTGCGCGACACGCAAGATCGTCGGGTGGGCCATGGACGACAACTACAAGACACCGCTTATTTCCCGTGCTATCGAGATGGCCGCCCGTAACCTGGACCTCCCGGAAGGCGCCGTATTCCATTCCGACCGCGGAAGCAACTACACCTCCGCGCAGTTCGCGAACGTGCTGAAGGAGAACGGGATAACGCAGTCCGTCGGCCGTACAGGGATCTGCTACGATAACGCCCTGTCGCAATGCCGTTGAATTAAGGCTCTCGGATCCGGGTTTCCACATATGCACTGGCGGACACGCCGAAATCTGTGGACAACGCGCTAATAGTTGCCAGGATGACGGTATCTCCCTTAGATTGGCGGAATGCCGGAGATCGTGACCAGCAGCACCGACATGCCGTCATTCTTGACTGACGCCATTGGGATAGGGACGCTCACCCGACTGGTGCCGCGTGAGCTGGTGGACGAGGTAGTCGCATCCGAAGGCCGTAAGGAGATCCGCAAGAATAAGCTCCCGGCGCGCGTAATGGTGTATTTCGTGATGGCCATGGCGTTGTTTTACGGCGACTCTTACGAAGAGGTCATGCGAAAGCTGGCCGACGGGCTGGATTATATGGGCACATGGCGGAAAGACTGGGAAACACCCAGTCCGGGAGGCCTATGCCACGCCCGGCAGAGACTCGGCGCGAAGGTAATGCGGGAGCTTTACGAGCGCGTCGCAGTACCGTGCGCGATGCGGTCGACTAAAGGCGCGTGGCTGGCCGGGCGACGCCTGATGGCGGTCGACGGATTCGGCATGGAAGCCCCGGACAGCGAGGAGAACGCCG
>CAWBDS010000013.1:0-445260 GCA_963787645.1 uncultured Actinomycetes bacterium
CCGACTGTTCACCAGCGGCCCGCCCGCAGGGATCGCTTTGGCGAGGTTGTGTTAGCTTCACCTATGGACGGTAGGAGCGGACGCCGGGCTGGGCGTCACCCGAAGGTGGCATGGGAGTGGAATCTTGCGGTGATGGACGCGGCGATCCGCGACCACCCGGCCCGGCCGGCCGAGCAGGCCTCTGCCCCAGGTAGCCCCGCGACACGAGGTTGACCCCGGCAGCATCGCGCGTTCACAGGACCCGCAAACCCCCGGCGCGCGATCGTTACGCCATGGCGTCAGCTCTCCGGAGCGCTCCGCAGCCGCGTGGCGGTGCGGGCTTGGGATGGGGCCTGGCACGACGTGACCCAGGTGATCGCGCTGGCTATACCACCCGAGCGGCAGGCAGGCAGGCAGGCAGGCAGGCAGGCAGGCAGCCAGCGCACGGTACACTAATCGGGCCGCTGCATGGTGTGCGCGCCCGACCAGGTTCCAATGCAGGGGTGAGCGGCGCAGAGCCGGCGGGGCGTCACCGGGTCGGCACCGCCTCACCACCGGTATTACCGTCCACTGCAGGGCAGCGGCAGCGCGGCTTGATGAGCCAGGCAAGCGGTAATCTACTGGTGGCCGGATGGCCTGACGATGACTCACAGCCCTGAGCCACCGCCGGCCGCGTGGAGAGACCAGATGACGGATAGCGGCACGCTTTCGCGCAATGAGCGGACTGGCCTGGGCGGCTGGTCACCGGTGGCTGACCCGTCTGTGGCGGCCCCGGCCAAGGTTGCCATGTCCGGGCAGGATGTCCTGCTGGCGACCAAGCTGCACGTGCCCCGGCCGCAGCCGGGTTTTGTGCCACGCAGGCGTCTGGTGCAGGCGCTGGGCGACGGGCCTGGCTCGCAGCCGGTGCTGCGGTGTGCGCTCCGGCGGGGATCCGGCAAGACGGCGCTGCTGGCCGGCTGGGCCCGCGGCGGCAGGCGGCCGGTGGCGTGGCTGGGCCTGGATGGCGGCGACAGCGACCCGGCCCGGTTCTGGCGGTATGTGGTGGCCGCGCTGGACCGGGCCCGGCCGGCCTGGCCGGGCGGGTGGGCCCGCTGCTCCCGCGTTCGTCTGAGGGGCTGGTGACGGCCCTGATCAATGAGCTGGCCGCCGATCCCGGCCCGGATGAGGTGCTGCTGGTCCTGGACGACTACCACCTGGTTGATTCCGGGCCGGTGCAGCAAGTCGGTGGCGTTCTTGCTGGAGAATCTGCCGCTGCGCTTGCGGGTGGTGGTGTCTGGCCGGGCTGACCCGCCGCTGCCGCTGGCGCGGCTGCGGGCCCGCGGCCAGCTGGCTGAGCTGCGCGCCGCCGACCTGCGGTTCACCATGGCCGAGGAGGCGGCGGCGCCTGTGGCCGAGCAGCGGGCAGGCCCTGCCGGATGTGGCGGTGGCGGCGCTGGTGGCCCGCACGGAGGGGTGGGCGGCGGGGCTGCAGCTGGCCGGGCTGTCGCTGCGGGGGAACGCGGATCCGGCCGGATTCGCGGCGGCGTTCAGCGGCAGCCACCGGTTCGTGCTGGACTACCTGGCCGATGAGGTCCTTGACCGCCAGCCTGGGCCGGTGCGCGCGTTCCTGCTGGAGACTTCGGTGCTGGAGCGGCTGACCGGGGAGCTGTGTGATGCGGTCACCCGCAGGCCGGGCAGCCAGGCGATGCTGGAGCAGGTCGAGCGGGCGGGCCTGTTGGTGGTGCCGCTGGATGAGGTGCGCGGCTGGTGGCGCTACCACCACCTGTTCGCGGATCTGCTGCGCGCCCGGCTGCAGGCTGAGCAGCCCGGCCGGGTGCCGGTGCTGCACCGGGCCGCGGCGGCCTGGTGCGAGGAGCACGACCTGGCCGATGACGCGGTGCGGCACGCGCTGGCGGCAGGGGACGCGGCCTGGGCGGCGCGGCTGGCCGAGCGGCACGTCGAGACGTTGCTCGGCCGCAGTGAGGGCGTGACCCTGCGACGAGCTGGCTGTCGGCGCTGCCGGAGAAGTCGGTGCGTGACCGTCCGCGCCTGTGCCTGGCCCAGGCGTTCGGCGCCGCCATGGGCTTCCAGCTGGAAGCACTCGAGCCCTTGCTCGATGACGCCGACCGCGCCTTCGCGGTCAGCGGCGACGAGCCGTATGAGGACCCCGCCGGGCAGCAGGCGAGCGTGCTGGCCAATGTCCCCCGCGGGGATCGCGTTCCTGCGCGGCTCGCTGGCGCGGCTGCGCGGTGATGCCGGCCTCGCGGGCCGGCTGCAACCAGCAGGTCCTGGCCCACCTGGGCGAGGAAGAGTGGCTGCTGCGCTGCTTCGTGCGCTGGAACCAGGCCGGGGCGGACTGGCTGGAAGGCCGGGTCGGGCCAGCCGAGCGCGGCCTGGCCAAGGTGCTCGCCGAGTTGCGCGCGGCGGACGAAGCGGTCCGCCGCGCAGGCGGCGAGCCCGCGGAGGTCTTCCGCGCGGTCGAAGGCGGTGTTGGGTTCTTCGCTGGCTTTCTGGCCATGCGCGTCTGCTCGACCTGGGCCAGGTGCAGCGCGCCCGGGGCCACCTGGATGCGGCACAGGCGACCTACCGGCACGCGCTGGGCGCGGCCGGTGAGAGCAGCCAGCCACCCCATCTCGGGCCTGGCGCACGTCGGCCTGGCCCAGGTCTTGTACGAGCGGAACAAGCTGACCGCCGCCCTTGACCACGCCACCCGGGGGGTCACGCTGTGCCGGCAGCTTGCCTCCACCCCGCCGCTGGCCGCTGGCCTAGCTGTCATGGCCCGGATCCGGGAGGCGCACGGTGACGCGGCCGGGGCGCTGGAGGCGATGGACGAGGCCGGGCAGGCCGGGCTGAGCCCGCAGGTGACCGCCCTGCTCAACCCGG
The DNA here is from genome assembly GCA_963787645.1 of uncultured Actinomycetes bacterium. GTDB lineage: Bacteria > Actinomycetota > Actinomycetes > Streptosporangiales > Streptosporangiaceae > Palsa-504. The sequence goes on from CAWBDS010000013.1 coordinate 2,842, forward strand.
TGCCATCGCAGCGGGCGCGGCTGCTCCTGGCCCGGGGCGACGTCCACGCGGCCGCCCAGTGGGCAACGGCTGCCGGTCTCAGCCCCGGCGACGAGCCAGATTACGCGCGAGGGCCCGGCCTATCTGGTGCTGGCCCGGGTGCTGCTCGCCCAAAACAGCCACGGCCCGGCGCTGACGCTGCTGCAGCGGCTGCTCGACGCCGCGGCCAGCCAGGGCCGGGCCGGCAGCATCATCGAGATCCAGGCGCTGCGGGCGCTCGCGCTGGCCGCCCGCGGCGATCACGCCGCCGCCCTCGGCGCGCTGACCGAAGCGCTCACCCTGGCCTGCCCGCAGGGCTACGTCCGTGTCTTGGCCGACGAGGGCGCGCCGATTGGTGCTCTGCTCGCCCAGTTGCCGGTTGCCCGGCTGGGCCAGCAGAACGCGGCTGGCCGCATCGACCCCGGCTACCTGGCCGCGCTCCTGCGCGCCTGCAGCCATACAGACGCCACGCCGCCGCAGAGGCGATCCGCCGCCGCGCCGCCGGGCCTGGCCGAGCCGCTGACCGACCGCGAGCTGGAGGTGCTGCGACTGCTCGCCGCGGGCCGGTCAAACCAGCGCATCGCCCATGACCTGGTGGTGGCGCTCAACACGGTCAAAAAGCACGTGACCCACGTCCTGGGCAAGCTCGGCGCCGCCAACCGAACCAAGGCCGTCGCGCGGGCCCGGCAGCTGGGCCTGATCCCCTTCCGACACCCTCCGGCCAGCCCGGTAGCACCTTCGGGTGACCGATCGCCGCCCGGCGACATTCCACCCGGCCGCCACCTTCGGGTGACGCCCCACGGCAGCCGGGATTCGTACCGTTTCCCGAAGAGCCGGGCCAAACGGGGTGGGCTGGGCCCAGCCACCGCACCCGCGGGCTTGGCGGCTGAGCGGGGTGATGGGAAACCGTGCGGCGGATCTTTATGCACCGGCCGAGTGTCCGGCGCGGCTCCCCTGGCATGAGGTCCTCCCGCCCGACCCCGATGTCGTACGGGCCAAGGGCTTGCCCGTGCCGGCAAAAGAACGGCCAGACAGTCACCTTCCCCCGGGCCCGCCGAGACGGCGAACTGAGGGAACTCAGATGTTCACCCAGCTCCTCGGCGCCGCAGCGACCGTCTATGGCGTGCTTGGCGCTCTTAAAACGCTCCTGCAGGCACGGCAGATGCTCACCCGCCGCACATCGCGTGAAGTCTCGGCACGCTTCTTGGCCTCCTATGCCGGCGGTTACGCGATCTGGCTGACCTACGGGCTCAGGACCGGCAGTCTCCCGCTCATCGTCGTGGACACCGTCGGCCTGCTCTGCGGCGGGCTGACGCTCGCCGTCGCCCTGTCCCTCCGCGGCTCGCTTACCTGCCCAGCCACCTGGAACAGCCACCAGCACGACGTCAATCGCACAAAGACCCGCAGCCCCAGACCCGCAGCGTGAGGAGCGAAATGGACATCCTCGGCGAGGGATACGCCGTCGATCAGGCCGCCGTCGGCTCGGCGTGGTCCGAGTCGGCGGTCAGCGTGCGCGGCCTGGTGAAGCGCTATGGCGGCCACGAGGCGGTCGCGGGCATCGATCTGGAGGTGCGACGGGGAGAGATCTTCGCGTTCCTCGGCCCGAACGGCGCGGGTAAGACCACGACGGTTGAGATCCTCGAAGGCTTCCGGCAGCGCACCGCCGGCGAGATCTCCGTCCTGGGACACGACCCGGCCACGGCGGGCGGCGCCTGGCGGGACCGGGTGGGCGTGGTCTTGCAGGAGTCGCAGCCCGAGCCCGGCCTGTCCGTGCGGGAGTGCCTGGCCATGTACGCCGGGTTCTACCGCGCGCCGCGGGACATCGACGAGACCATCGCCCTGGTCGGCCTGACCGGGCAGGCCGGCAAGCTGGGCATGCGTCTGTCCGGCGGCCAGCGGCGCCGGCTCGATTTCGCCCTCGCCCTCGTCGGCGACCCAGAGCTCATCTTCCTGGACGAGCCGACCACCGGGTTCGACCCGTCCGCCCGCCGCGCCGCCTGGCAGGTCATCGCCGGGCTCCGGCACCTCGGCAAGACCGTCTTCCTCACCACCCATTACATGGACGAGGCGGAATACCTGGCCGACCGGATCACGGTGCTATCTGCCGGACACATCGTGGCTGAGGGCACGCCGCGCACGCTGGGCGGGCGCGACCACATGACCACCGTCATCAGCTTCACCCTCCCGGATCACGTGCAAGCGCGTGACCTGCCAGCCGCGCTGAGCCCACTGGCCGAGCCGGGGCCGGGCGGATCGACCGTCGTGCACAGCAAGAGCCCGCTCGCGCACCTGCAGATGCTCGGGAACTGGGCGCTCGGCCGCGGCTTCGACCTTCCCGATCTCGACGTCCACCGGCCGACCCTGGAGGAGGCTACCTCTCCCTGACCGGACCCGCGAACACGAGGGACCAGCGATGATCAGAATGACCCTGCACCTGTCCGGCTACGACCTGCGCGCCTTCACCCGCAACCGCCAGTGGCAGTTCTTCACCCTTGCCCTGCCGGTGCTCTTCCTGGTCATCTTCGCGTCGGTGTTCGGCGGCAGCGGACACACCACCCCGGTCGCAGGCGGCCCGATCAGCACGCCGGTGTACTACGTGCCCGGCATCATCGCACTCGGGGTGATCGCCGCGTCCTTCGGCAACCTGGTCGCCACGGTAACCGCGCAGCGCGAACGCGGCGTGCTCAAGCGCCGCCGCGCCACCCCCGTCCCGGCCGCTGCCGTCATCGCCGGGCGCGTGCTCACCGCGGTCGTCATCGCGGTGGTCATGACCGCCGTGCTGCTCGGCATCGGGTGGGCCGCCTACGGCGCTCACGTCCCCGGCCGCACCGCCGCCGCCCTCACGGTCACCGTCGTGACCGGTGCCGCCTCCTTCTGCTGCCTCGGCTACGCGCTCACCTCGCTCATCCGCAACGAGGATGCCGCGCTGTCCACCACCACGGCGCTCACGCTGCCGCTGTACTTCATCTCCGGGGTGTTCGTCCCCGTCACGGTCCTGCCGCACTGGCTGGCCGACCTAGGAGAGATCTTCCCCGTCCGCCACCTCGCCAGCGCGCTGCTCGCCGCCTACAACCCGCACACCACCGGGCTCGGGTTCGCCGGCCCGGACCTGCTGATCGTGGCGGCCTGGGGAACCGCGGGCCTGCTCATCGCTGTCCGCAAGTTCAGCTGGCTGCCGCTCGGACGCTAACCCTGACAACCACACCCACCCTCACAGGAGGAAAACCCGTGGCCACCGAAGTCCAGACCCAAGCCGGACGATGCTCCACGCACGGAACAGTCCAGGCAACGCGTGAGGTCCCGAAAATGGGATTCCCCTTCGTCATCTACGCCATCTGGCGGGCCGTGGCCCAGCGCCGCCCCTTCGTCTGCCCAGGATGCGGAGAAGCCGTCGAGGCATACTGAGCCTGCCCAGAGTCTCTTCCGCCAGGAACCGCTGAACGACCGCGAGCTGAGGTGCTAGGGCTGCTCGCCGCGGGCCGGTCAAAGCAGCGCATCGCCCACAACCTGGTCGTGGCGCTCAACACGGTCAAAGCACGTGACCCGCGTCCTGGGCAAGCTCGGCGCCGCCAACCGCACCGAGGCCGGCGCGGGGCCGCCAGCTCGGCCTGATCCCTGACCCCAGCCGACCCGGTAGCACCCGTGCACCTTCGGGTGAGGGGCGTGCGGGCGGCATTCCACCCGGCAGGCGCCTTCGGGTGACCCCCCACGTAGGCGGGAATCGTACCGTTCCCTGAAAAGCCGGGCCAAGAGAGCCGGGCTGCGAACCGGATGACGAGGAAGGCAAAGGACGATGGCTGATTCGCAGGTGGCGAGATTCCCGGATTTGGCGTGCTCGCGGCAGGCGTCGGTGGCCCCGCATTCAAGCATCCAGCCAGGCCGGCATGTGCACCCGGACCGCCGCCGACCAGGCCTGCAGGTCGGCGCCGGGAGCAGAAACCGGGGCCGACGCGCCCGCGGCGCTCCTCGGGCCATCCGGCAACCCGGGCGCCAGTGGCCCCGGCCGCGCCGAACGATTATGCCGACCCCGATGCATGAGCCGGTAACGTCCTACCCGCAGGCAGTACTCCTGGCCATCACGATGTCCAGGCGTTACCGTCCCGGCCAGCATCACAACCACGACGGCTTCCTGCAGCATGCGTTCGCAACCTCGCCTTGGCTGGGCGCAACCGTGGTCGCCCTCACCGTCCTCGTGGGCCTGGTGCTCGCTCTGATCAAGACGGCCCGCCGGGTCCTGGAAGGCACCCCCTGGCCTGTGCGGCTGGCCCTGCTCGTGACCGTCGGCTTGGGGATCTTCCGGCTGCTCAGCCGGAAGGAACAGACAACGCCGCAGCGCATCCAGCACCCGCCAGACGGCTGGCAACCCGCCCCGCCACCGGACCAGGCCGCGTAAGCAGCCCGTCCGGGCCGCTGATTAACCCGAAGTTAGGGCCAATTCGGCAGGCGGTTCCGGGTCTGACCTGGTGTTTTGCCGGATCGGCCGAGTGGCGTTCTGGCTACTTCAAGGTCAGCGGGATCGGAGCGCCGATGAGCTCGAAGGCCTGCCGCTGGGCGCTGGTCGGCTCGGCGAGCATCGCGATGGTGACCTGGGTGCCGGTGTACCGGACCTGGTTGCGGGTCAGCGTGGCCAGGTGGTCCAGCAGGCCGCCGAAGCTGCGGTAGGGCTGCCCGGCCGGGTCGTGCTGGTAGGACGCCTTGGCCTGGGCGGCCGCCGAGCGGCTGGCCTGGGCGACGGGGTTATCCGGGGCGGGCGGGTTCTGGTCGGTGAAGGTGAGCGGGGCCCAGGCGCGGCGCAGGTGCCAGGTCAGGTAGCAGGCGAGCATGCAGATCAGGACGTGGGCCCGGACGCGTTCCTCCAGCCGGTGGAACACCGGCCGCAGGTCCAGGTCATCAGATTTGATGTGCCGGAAGTCCCGTTCCACGTATTTGAGGTTCTTGTAGGCGGTCACCACGCCAGCCGCGTCGAGCTCGTCTGCGGGGACGGGGGTGCGCAGCACGTAGAACCCGTCCAGGGCGGCTTCGGCGTCAATCCGGTCCTGCTGGCGCTGCATGGACAGGGTGGTATCGGTGATGGTGACGGTGAAGTGCTTGGCGGTCTTGTACCTGCTGATTACCTTGCCCACCTCGATCCCGATCCCGGCGGCGCCGGTGAGCTTGCCGGCCTGGACGCGGGCGATGAGGGGAATGAGCAGCTTCTCGGTGGCGGCCAGCAGGTCCTCGCGCTTGCGGGCGCGGTCGGCGGCCAGCACCGGGTTGCGGCAGGCGATCAGCCGCTCGCCGGGGAAATCCGGGCTGGTGATCTCGGCCAGGTCCTGCTGATCGAACAGGGACAGCTGGAGCGGCCCATCGTCGGCCATCAGCATGCGGATGGCGGGGGCGCGCAGCGCGGTGATCCATCCGTAGGGATCCGGCCGCTGGGTCCCGTCCCCCTGCTGGTTCAGGGCGGCGATCCGGGCGCTGGTGATCATCCCGCGGTCGCCGACCATGACCATCTGGGCCAGCCCGAACTTCTTGCGCACCACGTCCGCGATGGCGGTGAAGGCACCGGGGTCGCCGGTGTTGCCGGGGAACACCCGGACCGCGACCGGCCGGCCCTCGGGGTCGGTGAGCAGCCCGTACTCGACCTGCAGTTTCCCTTTCTTGCCGTCCCGGGAGTAGCCGCGGGCGGCCAGCGGGCAGTGCGAGCCCTCCAGCCACGAGCTGGACAGGTCGAACAGCGCCATCTTCGACGGGTTGGGCTCCGGGCTGAGGTGGCGGCGGGCCAGCTCCGCCTCGATCGCGTCCTGCCGGTGCCCCAGCCAGTCCATCGCGGCGTAGATGTCACCGGTGGACGCGTCCGCGACGCCGAGGTCGGCGCCCAGGGTGGTGTCGGCCCACCAGGTCAGGGTGGACAGCTTGGAGGCCGGGGCGGCCACCCGGGAGATGATCAGGGCCAGGGCCAGGTCCCGCTGGCGGCCCGCCGGGCCCAGCAGCGCGGGCAGGCCCAGGTCGCGGGCCATGGCGTGCACGGCGGCGACGTGGCCGTGCGGCAGCGACCCGGTGATGGTGACCGCGGCGGCGGCGGGGACCAGCTGCTGGCCTTTCAGCCCGGCGTCGATCAGGTCGATGACGTGGTCCGGCAGGGCGGACAGGTTGGCCACGGTCTCGTTCTTGACCGTGCCGCCGTCGCGGTAGGTGCGGCGCAGGTAGGCCGAGGAGTAGTCCTTGCGGCGGCCCTGCTTATCCACGTAGCCGGTCTTGCTGACTCTGACTACGTGGACTTTCCCGCCGTTTCGGGTCATAGCCAGATCATAACGTCATTCCCGGAAAGGTCCGGGTAGCGACACGCCAATTTTCTGACTACACTCCGTGGTCGGATCTCACCGAACCAGCAGTTCAGGAAGCGATACCTACAGAGAGCTACGGCAACTTCGGATTAACTGCGCAGGCTGCCCTTCCCACCGGGACGGGCAGCCATACACCGGCTGCACTGGCTCGGCCATCACCCGCACGGTGCAAGAGATGCGTCCGTTGCTGGCAGCAGATCACCCGGATCTGGGCGTTATCGCAACTCATGCACCAGACACGGGGTTGGAGTACAGATCGATCGGCGGGTCTTTGCGCGGGTCCGTGAAGACAGAGATTACTGTCCGTGACGGGCTTCACCGCCGACTCCGCCCCAGCTCGCCGAGTTCGCGGCTACCGAGCGCCCACGCGGCGCACCACGACGAAGGTCCTGCCGGCCGACGACGCTCGACCCTGTCGGCAGAAGCGGACGTTCCCCAACGGCATCGGAAGTGCCCGGGCTAGGCGGAGCCTGTGATTTTCCGCAGTTCGTTTAAAGGCGCAGGAGGAAGTAGTAGGAATCGTTTTGGCGGCTTGGGTGCAGGACGTACCCGGCGGCTATCTTCAGGGCGTAGTTCTCGGCGCTTGTCACCGGGCTGCGGGAGCGCATCTGGTAGCAGCCGGCGGTCCGGCAGCGCCGTGCTGCGTGCTGCTGAAGCGCGGTTCCTATTCCGCGGCGGCGTCGTTGCGGATCGACTCCGAAGGCCTCGACATAGCCTTCCAGGAGCGGTTCGCCATTGTGCATTACCGCGGGCCTGCCCTCCTCGGCGCCGATCACCTGGACCAGGTAGCGCAGGAAGCCGGCGCACTGGGTGCCGTCGAAGGCGGCGAGCACGTGAGATTCCAGCGCATGCGGGATGCGGGAAGCCAGATAGCGGTCCTGGGCCAGCACGCGGGCCGCCAGGATGAGCACCTGCTCGAAGTGCGCTGTCCCAGGTTGGACCTCTAGCACCTGTACCTGCCGTCCAGGCTCGTCAGCGCGGTCATCCATCCGCCCATCATGCCGCCAGCCGGCAGGGACGTGCGGCCTTACGCCGTCCACAAGCCAGGCAACCCGAGGCGGTGATTCGGCCACGCGACTCGCGGCAGGTGCGGGCGTGAAGGTGAAGCCTCGCGATAACATCCGGCCCGACGATCTGCAAGCTTCGGCGCATGGTGCGGCTAAGGCAGGTCTGCGCGATGCGCGGTCATTCTCCAGCTGGCTGACCCATCCCGAGCGGCCAAGTTAGACCGCTGAAAAGCAGAGTTCTTGTTCCCAGCGGGCTTCAACCTGCTCGGATGCGCCACAGACAGTCTCGATCGTAACCGAAACTACAGTAATCGGTCTAATTGGGACAAATTATGCCTTATTGTCTACGATAAGCAGTTGGTCGGGTCGGACGTTCACTCGCACGTACGGACGAGATGTGACGTATCGGGCAGAAGTGCTATCCTAAGTAGGTGAACCCTTAGGTGTAGCTTCAGTGAGGTATAAGGAACTTGGCAGAGTACGGCACTTGTCCTTTCTGTTCGGCTAGCGTCGAATTAACACCCAAGCGAAGACAGCTTAAATCGCATTCCTTTAAGGGCGATCAATGCCAGGGAAGCGGATTGAGGCTACGTCCAATGTCGCCGAAAAAACGGCGCTGGTCGCAATTGACTCGCGCCGCAAAAGTGGCATACTCTTTGGTCTTCACTGTAATCGCAGGTGGGCTTAGCATCCTTGGATATCTGGGAATATCGCCACAAAGTGCACCTCAAATAACTATCGGAAAATCGCCTGAACAGCTTATCAGCTCGGATTCCGACGGCATCCCGGCGGATGGGGATAGCGGACGACCCAGTATCGATGCATCAGGAAGGTACGTTGCATTCACCTCGGATGCGACTAACCTGACATCAGCCGCAACAAATGGCCATTACAATATATATCGTAAGGATCGCCAGGCGGGCGCCGTGTATCTTGCCAGTGGCGGAGCAAATGGTCAAGTCCCTGGGCGTGGTGTTTCGCGGTTAGCGCGTGATTCTTTTGGCTGGGTTAGGCGCTGAGTGCCGGGAGGTCGTTGTCGGGGGTCACCTCCGTGGCGCCGGGGGCCAGGGTGATGCGGGATCGGGCCAGGATGTCGAGGCCGAGGTAGCGGCGTCCTTCGGTCCATTCGTCGTGCTGCTCGGCCAGGACGGCGCCGACCAGGCGGATCAGGGAATCGCGGCCGGGGAAGATCCCGACCACGTCGGTCCGCCGGCGGATCTCGCGGTTCAGCCGCTCTTGCGGGTTATTGGACCAGATCTGGCGCCACAGCTCCTTGGGAAAGGCGGTGAACGCCAGGACGTCAGGCCGGGCGGCGTCCAGGTGCGCGGCGACCTTGGGGAGCTTGGCGGCGATGGCATCGATGAGCCGGTCGTACTGGTCGTGCACGCTGGTGGCGTCGGGCTGGTCATAGACCGAGTGGAGCAGCGTCTTGACCCAGGGCCAGGACGCTTTCGGGGTGGCGGACATCAAGTTCGCGGCGTAATGAGTCCGGCACCGCTGCCAGCTCGCGCCGGGCAGGGTCGCGCCGATGGCGTCGACCAGGCCGCGGTGCGCGTCAGAGGTGACGAGGCGGACGCCGGTCAGGCCGCGGGCGGTCAGATCCCGGAAGAACCCCAGCCACCCGGCGCCGTCCTCAGCCGAGGTGACCTGCAGCCCCAGGATCTCCCGGTGCCCGTCCGCGTTCACCCCCGCCGCCAGCAGCGCGTGGACGCCGACGACGCGGCCGCCTTCGCGGACCTTCAGCACCAGGGCATCCGCGGCCACGAAGGTATACGGGCCGGCGTCCAGCGGCCGGGTCCGGAACGCCTCCACCTGCTCGTCCAGGTCCCGGGCCATCTCACTGACCTGCGACCTCGATAGCCGGGTGATCCCGAGGGATTCCACCAGCTTTTCCATCCGCCGGGTGGACACCCCGAGCAGGTAGCAGGTTGCCACCACCGAGGTCAGGGCCGCTTCGGCGCGGCGGCGGCGTTCCAGCAGCCAGTCCGGGAAGTAGCTGCCTGAGCGCAGCCTGGGGATCGCCACGTCAAGCGTCCCGGCGCGGGTGTCGAAGTCGCGGTGCCGGTAGCCGTTGCGGACGTTGACCCGGTCCGGGCCCGGCATCCCGTAGGGGGCGCCGCAGACCGCGTTGGCCTCCGCGGACATCAGCGTGTTGATGAAGGTGGTCAGCATCGAGCGCAGCAGGTCCGGCGACGCGGACTGGAGCTGGTCGTGCAGGAAGCGTGCAGGGTCGATACTGCTAGGGGCGGTCATCGTCGTGTCTCCTTCAGAAGCACTGTGAGAGGTCTTCCAAAGAATCACGCGGTGGCCGCCTTACACGTCTGCGCCACGCCCATCAGCGAGCGGGTCAGTACACCACTCTGCAGGACTCAACTGAGCAAATGGGGCAGAAGCAAATGGGTCCAGTCAGTTTCCCGTGATATGCGCGAATGGTGTTTACATAGCTTTTGCCTCCACTTCGACGAACCTGATCGCTGGAGGCCCGAAGTTGACCGGCGCGTTTTCTGAAGTCTATGTAAAGAACGCTGAAACGGGGCAAACGACACTAGTCAGCGTCAATGCAACCACTGGCGCACCGGCCGATGGCAATAGCGACAATCCAAGGTTCAGCAAGGATTGCTCAGAGATCGCTTTTGAATCTCAGGCGGGAAATCTAGCTTCAGGAAATGCCACTCATCTCTACAATGTCTTTGTTAGAAACCTGCGTACAGAGACTACGACGATTGCTAGTATCAATAGTAACGGAGATGCCCTGAATTCCGATAGCGCGGCTGAAGATATCAATGGAGCTGGGACCATGGTCGCTTTCACTTCATGGGCTTCCAATCTTCCGGGGCGGATCCAGGGCGTCCTGAAATTTATGTGCGCAACCTGGCAGCGCACACCACTATTCCTATTAGTGCATACTATCGGAATCTTGGCCCAGATGCTCAGGGTTTTAGCTGGCCCAGCTTCAGCCCGGACGGCAGGTACCTTATCTTCAGGTCTCTAACCGACCCTCTTGACATCACAAAAAGAGGAAGATACGTCTTGGTCTGGGACATCGTTAAAAGGAACAGCGTAATTAACAGTGCTAGCGGCGCACCCGCCGGATGGGATGACGCATGCATCACAGGAATAAATAACGGAACCAATTTCAGCCCCATAATCGCAGATCCCGATTCGGGCCATTCTTACCGAGTTCTATTCACGGTCGCTCGAAACGGTGTCTGCAATCTCGTGCTCCGAGACCTCGAAGGAAACGACATACCAATAAATTCTACGATAAACTATCAGCAGGTGCTTGAACCGACAATTAACAGCTCGGGCGATTTCATGAGCTGGGACGTCGCATCGCAGCCACAGCTCATCTATGCATGCAAGATTGACGAGTGCAGTTGATGGGGCGAGGTTCAGGATGGATCCCTTTAAACCTATACAGGCAAACAGTCCCATCCCTGTGGATGACAACAACGGCAAGAAGTACTACAAGAAGCGCACTCATTTCGGCAGATCCGGATGTCGGCCAGCTGTCGGGTAAGTACGCACCCCGACGCAGATCACCCGATCCGGCGTGCGTCAGGCGGCTACCCTGGCAGCCAGGCTGCCGGGCGTTATCCGCGCGTGGCTTCGTTCGTGAGTTTCGACCGTGGTTCTTCGTGGTTTTAGCCGTACTGGGCCGGCGGGACTGGTGATTTGTGTTCGTGGGTTTTGACCGCAGTCAGTTGCGTCCGGCAAGGTGGTGTACTGACCGGCCCCGTTGATGGGCGTGGCGCAGGCGTGTAAGGCGGCCATGTCGCTTGCCAGGGTGATGGGACCGGGTTTTTGCCACGAGAAAGGGACCACCTGGCGTCATGAGTGATCATGCGGGTTTCCTTTCTCGTCGTCAACGGACACGCCGGTGGTGTGGCCGTTGAGTGATGGTTTCTGGCGTTGCCGGTAAGAGGGTCCTTCGATGACGAGTTCGTGGGCGGTGGAGACGAGCCGGTCGACGGCGGACTGGGCGAGCAGCGGGTCGGCCATCATGGACAGCCACTCATCCGGGGTGCGGTTGGAGGTCACGATGGTGGCGGCCCGCTGGTGGCGTTCGACGCACAGCTCGTAGAAGTCGGTGGTGCTGGCGGCATCCAGCGGCTGCAGGGCCAGGTCGTCGATGATGAGGAGCTCGACGGTGGCCAGGCGGCGCATCTCGTACTCCAGGGTGTTGTCCAGCCGGGCGGCCTTGAGCCGTTTGAACAGCTTGTCGGCGCGGGCCATGTGCACGCCGCGGCGGCGCCGGATGGCGATATGGCCGAGTGCGCAAGCCAGGTGGGTCTTGCCTACCCCGACCGGGCCGAGGAGCAGGGCGCCGTGGCGGGAGTCGAGGAACCGCAGCGAGGCCAGCTCGTTCCACAGCTGCTGGTCATAGCGGACAGCGGCGGCGGGGTCCCAGGTGTCCAGCCGCATGCCCGTCTCGAGCCCGGCGGCCCGGGCTCGCAGGGAAGCGGATTTAGCCTCGCGGCGGCTGACCTCGTTGGCGAGGATCAGCTCGAGGAAGTCGGCGTGCGTCATCTTCTGCTGGCGGCCCAGGGTGAGCCGGTCGGGCAGGGTGTCGAGCATCTGGCCCAGCTTGAGCGCCCGCAAGGTGGCGCGCAGGTCCGGGCTGACGGCATCGCGGATGGCCGTGGTCACCGGGTGCTCGCCTCCCCGCCGTCCAGGAGGGTCAGCTGGATGTTCCGGGGCCGGTATTCGGCCGGGTCACGGGCGAACCGGGCAGCAGCGGCCACCGCGGGGCGCGGCGGCCGGGCGGCGTTCTCGGTGGCCTTTTCCAGCATCGAGGCGATCTTGGTGACGTTGACGACGTCCAGCTCCAGCGCCCGGGCGCAGGCGGTATCGACCGGGCCGGGCCCGTAGCGGCGGACCAGCCCGAGCAGCCGGTAGACCTGCCGCATCTTGGTCCATGGCAGGTCCGTGTCCAGCAGCTGGTCGGCATAGACGCCGATGGCGTCCCCGTGCCGGCGGGCGGCCCTGGCGAGCGAGGCCACGTCCCGCATCGCGTAGGTAGTCTTCTCCGCGGGCAGGTCAGCGGGGTCGGTGGACCGGCGGCCCGGCTGCTGGCGGGGGTGCACCTTGACCAGCTGCCCGCGGCAGTACAGCCTGACCAGCGCCGAGTCGGCGCGGGCATCCAGATGGCAGCCCAGGTATTCCTTCGGCGCCGAATACAGCGACCGGACCACCTCGACGTGGAAGTCCCGGTGGACCTTCACCCGGGTGAACACCGGCACGTCATAGGGCTCTGCGGGCGGCGGCAGCAGCGCCCCCGCCTCCTGGGCGGCGAACACTTCCGCGGGCCGCGCGGCGATGGTGCCGTGAATCCGCATCCCGGCGACATCCCGGCACCAGTCCTCCGCGCGGGCCTGCGCCTCGGACAGCCCGGCGAAGTCCTCCCCGGCGAAGAAGTTCCCGCGCACGTACTGCACCGCCCGCTCCACCTTCGGCTTGTCTTTCGGTGACCGGACCCGGGCCGCGTCGGTGACAAAGCCCCGGGCCTGCATGTAATCCAGCCAGCCCGCGGTGAACCGGGGATTGACCGCGTCAGCGTCCGCGACGATCGCCGAGGCATTGTCGGGAACCAGGACCTGGAACACGCCGCCGAAGAACGCCCAGGCGGCCTCGCATCCCGCGATGAACGCGGCCAGAGTCTGGGTGAACGACAGCCACACGAACATGTGCCGCGAATAGCACGCGGTGAAGATCAGCGCGTGCACCTTGCGCTGCCGCCCGGACACCGGATCAGCCAGCAACCCCAGGTAGCCGAAGTCCAGCTGGCACTCCATCCCCGGCTCGCCGTCGGCGACCCGCACCGTCGTCACCGCGGAACGGCCGTACCCGCAGCGCTCCGCGCAGAACCGGTGCAGCGTCCGGTACGGCACCGCGACGCCCTGCCGCTCCAGCAGCATCCCGATCTTGACCACGGTCAGGCCCTGCTTCACCTGCGCCTGGATCTCGTCCCGGCAGGCCTCCAACCGGTCCCATGCCTGCCCGTGCCCGGCCGGCCGCACTGGCCGGACCGCCTCGGCGACCTGACCAACCAGCTCATCGGTCAGCTGCCCTATCCCGCCCTCGCGGGCCAGGCCCGCCGCCAGCGCCGCCTCGACATACCGGCGTGCGGTCTTGCGGTCCACCCCCGCCTGCGCGGCCACCTTCCGCAACCCGGCCCCGGCCAGCCACGACCGGAGCACCTCACGGATCTCTATCACGCTGACCTCCCGGAACACCATCCGCCCGCTTCCTCCAAGTCCGACGACTTGCAGGCATCCGAGCAGGAAAGCGGTCAAAACCACCGGCGCGACACGCCGGGTGGTCCCATTACTGGCAACCGGGTGGTCCCATCCTCGTGGCAGAAAACCCCTCGAAGTGGTCCCATGATCATGGCAGGCGACAGCCACCGCGTGATTCTTTGGAAGACCTCTCACAGTGCTTCTGAAGGAGACACGACGGTGACCGCTCCCAGCAGTATCGACCCTGCCCGTTTCCTGCACGACCAGCTGGAGTCCGCGTCGCCGGACCTGCTGCGCTCGATGCTGGCCACCTTCATCAACGCGCTGATGTCGGCGGAGGCCGACGCGATGTGCGGCGCCCCGTACGGGATGCCGGGCCCGGACCGGGTCAACGTCCGCAACGGCTACCGGCACCGGGACTTCGACACCCGCGCCGGGACCCTGGACGTGGCCATCCCGAAGCTGCGCTCGGGCTCCTATTTCCCGGACTGGCTGCTGGAACGCCGGCGCCGCGCCGAGGCGGCCCTGACTTCGGTGGTGGCGACCTGCTACCTGCTCGGGGTCTCCACCCGGCGGATGGAGAAGCTGGCGGAGACTCTCGGGATCACCCGGCTGAGCAAGTCGCAGGTCAGCGAGATGGCTCGGGACCTGGACGGGCAGGTGGAAGCGTTCCGGACCCGGCCGCTGGACGCCGGGCCCTACACCTTTGTCGCCGCGGACGCGCTGGTGCTCAAGGTCCGCGAGGGCGGCCGGGTCGTCAACGTCCACGCCCTGCTGGCAGCCGGGGTGAACAGCGACGGGCACCGGGAGATCCTGGGCCTGCAGGTCACCTCGGCTGAGGACGGCGCCGGATGGCTCGGGTTCTTCCGGGACCTGACCGCCCGCGGCCTGACCGGAGTCCGGCTCGTCACCTCCGACGCCCACCGCGGCCTGACCGACGCCATCGGCGCGACCCTGCCCGGCGCCAGCTGGCAAAGATGCCGCACCCACTACGCCGCCAACTTGATGTCCGTCACCCCGAAAGCGTCCTGGCCCTGGGTCAAGACCCTGCTGCACTCGGTCTATGACCAGCCCGACGCCGCCAGCGTCCACGACCAGTACGACCGGCTCATCGACGCGATCGCCGCCAAGCTCCCCAAGGTCGCCGCCCACCTGGACGCCGCCCGCGCCGATGTCCTGGCCTTCACCGCCTTCCCCAAGGAACTGTGGCGGCAGATCTGGTCCAATAATCCCCAGGAACGGCTGAACCGCGAGATCCGCCGGCGGACCGACGTCGTCGGGATCTTCCCCGGCCGCGACGCCCTGATCCGCCTCGTCGGCGCCGTCCTGGCCGAACAGCACGACGAATGGACCGAAGGACGGCGCTACCTCGGCCTGGACATCCTGACCCGATCCCGCATCACCCTCGCACCCACCGCCACGGAGGTAACCCCCGACAACGACATCCCCGCGCTCAGCGCCTAACCCAACCCAAAAGAATCACGCGCTAACCGCGAAACACCACGCCGCAGGACTTGACCCCGCAGTCTGGCCTGAGTGCCGTTATCCGGTGCGATGCTCTGACCCGGGCGGTCGATCTTCTTTGCGGGCGCGCAACCCGTGATGGCTCAGCTGGTGGCGGCTCAGCGCCGGGCCGAGCGGTCGTGGTCGGCGATGAGGAGGCCGATCGTCTGGGCTGGACTGTGCCGCCATCCGAGCTGGAGTGCTGTGGCCTGCCCGCCGCTGCCCGCGGTCTTGTCCCTGGCGATGCTTGCATCGCTGTGACAGGGGTGCGTCCTGTTACCGCCTGGCGGTAACAGGACGCAGGTTGTGTCATGGCCGGTCGGTCATGATGCGGTCGTAGGTGCGGCGTGCCCTGGCGCTGCGGGCGCTGGCGCCGTAGCGGCGGAGCATCTGCGGGGAGGACCAGCCGTTCAGCTCCATCAGGTCCCCCTCCGCCCCGCCGCGGTCCAGCCAGGTATGGCTGAAATGGTGCCGGAACCGGTGCGTCCAGGCATCCACCCCGGCCTGCCGGCCCCGGCGGGCGATCATCTGGTAGATCCCGTTCGCGGTCATCGGACCCCGGTTATTCACCCCCAGCCACAGCTGCGGCCGGTGCGCCTGCGCATGCCTGGCGCGGCTGCGGAGGTACCGGTCCAGAGCCCGGGCCGCGTCGTGCCCGATCCGGACCACCCGCGGCCTGCCGCCCTTGCCGCGCACGGTGATCTCCCGCCGCCACAGGTCGACATCGCTGCGGCGCAGGTCGCAGGGGTCATAGCGGATCGCGGCCAGCTCCCCGGCCCGGATCCCGGTCGCGGTGAGTACCGCGATGATCGCGGCGTCGCGCCGCTGGGCGAACGTGCGGCCCTGGCAGGTCTTCTCCAGGGCTGAAAGTTCTTCGCTGGTGAACACCGGCACCAGCTTCTCGCTCACCTTCGGGGCGCGCAGCCGGGTCATCGGGTCCGGGATCTGCTCTCCCTCGGCGAGCCAGCGGAAGAACTGCTGCAGGGCCCGGAACTGGTTGCTCGCGTACGCGTCGCTGTAGCGGGTCAGCAGGTGCACCAGCCACCGCTGCACATCGTGCCCGTCGACCTCGTCCCACCGGGTGCGGGAGGCGCGCGGGATCAGGTGAGCGGCGGCGAACCACTGGACGGCCTCGGTGTAGGTACGCACCGTCTTGGGCGACTTGCCCTCGGCGGCCAGGTGCAGCCGGAACGAGCCGATCTCCGGGGCGAAGGGCCCCGCGTCCAGCGGCTTGCGCCGCCGCGGGCGAGGTGGCTGAACGGGCATCATTTTTCTCTCTTCCTGCGGTTCCGCTGAGGCGCACGCATCCGCGCCTGAACGTTTCCGCAGATCAGAGAACTTAAGAACTAGCGCCCTGAGTGCCATGGGACTCCCTCTCTTCCTGCCATATGCGCAGGTGAGAGGGCTGATCTTCCCCGGGAGGGTGGTGGTGGTCAGGGACAGGATCGAACTGTCGACCTTCCGCTTTTCAGAACTCCGCGATCGTCATCTTGGCCTTGTCGGCCGGGCTGGTCTCGTCCAGGAATCCGCGCGCGTGGCGCTCTTCCTCTTCGGCTACCTCGTAGGCCCGCTCGTGCGTGTCGTAGGTGCCCGCGGACTTGTACTTGCCGTCGGCCGCCCGGTAGATGCCGACGTACCGCCTGCCGGATCGGCTCTCGCGTTCGATCACGTACGCCATGGCGGACCTCCGAGGCTTCAGGCAGCGATCGTGTTAGATGAAATGTTAGAGGCACGCACCGACATTCGACTGCAGCCGACGCCACTACCTAACACAAACTCACTGCTCACCTGCTATTTCATGAGATCCATGGTACTTGCCTTCACGAGTTATGGTTTTTCGGCGGCACCACCGAGATCCAGAAAGAAATCATCGCCCGCAACCTCGGCCTCTAACCTGACCTGGGCTGTCGGGCAATGCAGGGCCCTGCAGTCCAAACCTTCTGCCTTGGGGCCGGTTGATCCGGTCAAGATGAAGGGGATCTGGTTGCTGGCGGTCGTAGAGGTATAGATACTATTACGTAGTACCTGTAATACGGGATACGCTCACCGGGAGACCGTCGTGGTGCTGAATAGCAAGGGTCAGCTGACCATCCCAGCGCATCTGCGGGCCAAGTACGGGCTGCACGCGGGCGACGAGGTCGAGGTCGTAGAGGTTGGCGGCACGCTTCAGATCGTCCGCGCCGAGGGGGCCCAGACCAGGGGACAGCGACTGGTCCGGCGGCTGCGCAACACGGCAACCGGCCAGGAGGTGTCGGGCATGAGCACCGACCAGATCATGGCGCTGCTGCGTGGCGAGTGATCCTGCGGCGATCCGCCCGGCCAGCTTGGTCGATTCCTGCGTCCTGCTTGACGTCATCACCGGCGACGAGCAGTGGGCCGACTGGTCGGCACAGCAGATCGCGGCAGCCATGGACGCCGGCCGCGTCGTGATCAACCCGCTCATCTACGCCGAGGTCTCGGTCGGCTACGAGACTGTCGAAGAGCTGGAGGAACTCCTCCCGGCCGCCGATTACGAACGCGAGCCGCTGCCCTACCTCGCGGGCTTCGCTGCCGGGAAGGCGTTTGTCCGGTACCGGCGCGGGGGCGGTGAAAAGCGGTCACCGATGCCGGACTTCTACATCGGTGCCCACGCGGCCATAACGGGCTACCGGCTGCTGACGCGCGACGTCCGCCGCTACCGGAGCTACTTCCCGACCATCGATATCATCGCCCCGCCGCAGGCGGAAGACGAGCCAGCCCGATGACCCAGCGCAGCCGAGACTGCTCTTCGAACGCACCCGCCCTGCGGATCTGGCATCACGCGTAGCGTGACAAACCGCCCGTGTTTCCCATCCGGGATCCGCCTGCTCGGCAGACCTGGTCGGTGAGGCGGCCGCCGGCGCCAAGCTGAACGGGGTGATCTGTGCGGGCCGGGGGACGGCTCGGTGACGGTCAGCTGGGTGCCGGTATCCGGCCGGCCGGGGTTAGCGCAGCTGGGCTAGCAGCTCGCCGTAGGCATTGACGTAGCGGGCGACGTCCGCGCTGGTGGCGGGGATGGGGGTGGTGGGGCCGGCGCCGGGCAGCGCTTCCCAGATGCCGCGGTTGCCGAGCCACGCCCGGATGAGCCGGGTGAGCTCGTGATCGGCGAGCGCGTGCGCCTGCGCCCCGGTGCGGGGCATCGGGCCGTACCACTGCCCGGAGCGGGGGCCGAGCCGGATCACTGTCCATGGCAGCCGGGCCGAGCCGATTGCCTGCTCGATCCCGTCGGCGAGCTGGCTACCCAGGGCCGAGGCGTGCGCGTAGGCGTCCGGGACAAGAACCTCGGTGAGCGCCGCCTTCGCCGCCGCCGCGGACAGCGGGTTGCCGAACAGCGTGCCGCCGGTCGCGACGTTGCGTGCCGCATCCAGCTGCTCCCCCAGCTCGGCGGTGACCCCGTAGGCGCCCATCGGCAGCCCGCCCGCGACCGCCTTGCCTATGGTCACGATGTCTGGTTCCAGCCGCCACAGCCCGCTCGCCCCGCCCGGCCCGACCACGTGGGTGTGCGTCTCGTCGATGCCCAGCAGGGTGCCATGCTGGCGGGTCATGTCGCGGAGCGCCTTATGCCAGCCGGGCTCGGGTAGCAGCAGGTGCAGGTTGTTGGTCATCGCGGGCTCGGTCAGCACCAGCGCGACGTCGCCGGGTTCAAGCGCCGCCCGCAGCAAGTCAGGGTCGTTGAACTGGGCGATCCGCACCCGGCCGGTGACCCCCCTGGACAAGCCGCGCTGCACCGGGACGGCCCGGCCGTCCGTCAGATCCACCAGGCCCTCCTCGAAGTGGCCGTGGTAGTGGCCCTGGAACAGCACGATCACCTCCCGCCCGGTGACCGCCCGAGCTAGGCGGATGGCCTCGGTGTTGGCCTGGGTGGCCGAGAGCGTGAACTGCCACTGCGGAACCCGGTAACGGCGGGCGAGTTCCTCGGCTACCTCCACCGAGGCTTGTGTGGGCAGCAGGAACTGCGTGGACCGCGTCACCTGCGCCTGCACCGCGGCCACGATCGCCGGATGGGCATGCCCGCAGAACATCGCCATATCCGAGGCGTTGAAGTCGACATAGCTGAACCCATCGACGTCGGTGAAGCCCGGGCCCTGCCCGTAGTCGACGTAAACCGGCTGGTCATAATCCGATGCCATCCACGCCATCGGCGTGCCATTGGGCATATGCGCCCGCGCCCGGCCGATCAGCGTCAGCGACCTCGGCCGGGCATCCCGGAAGCGGGTCAGCTCCTGAGCGAGAAGCTTGCTGATCCTCGACCGGTCAAGATCACCATGCGCCGTCATACCCGGATGCTAGACCGCCCGGGCCGCATTTAGCACGCTCTGTCACGGGCCTTGGGCACGATTGACCAGCGATACCCGCCTCACCTGCATCTGCCTTAATTGCGCGGCCGGTTGCCCTTCGGCGTCTGTCATCTCGAGGACGCAGAACTGGGGGATCTGCGCCGAACCGACCCCATGGCGGAACCGGCCATCAGCCATCCCGAATCAGCGATCTGGCCAGGAGTTCCTGGTATCCGGTTTCTGGCCGGGTGAGGAATGGTTCGGTGAACCGCTCGGTGATGAAGGCGTGCACGATCGAGGGGTCGCAGCCGTTCGATGATCTTTGGTACGGCCTGGTCAACGGCTTGCTGCCGTGCGGCCGTCCATTCCGGGACGTTGCCGATCTGGTACGGGTCCACGCCATCCCAATAGGGTGTCACGCCGTCCACGATCTGCTTGCCGTACAGGTCGAGGCCGAAGTGATTGTTGAGCTGGGACAGCAGCCGGGACTTGGCTTGGAGATCCAGCCCGGCGGCCAGGTAGTCGGTCAGTCAGAGGTCCGGCACTTCGGCCGGCCGGGGCACGTACTCGTTGACGAGCGCCGCGAACCCCGCGGCACCATTGAGCTCTGGGCAGGGGACTTCACCGAAGTGCCCGCTCATTACCACATGGCGACCAACCAATCCCGGCCGGACGATGTCTTAACAGACGTGATCGCGACACGCGGGATGCAGGATTGGCAGGCTCGGTCATGAAGCGCAGGATCTTGAGGAAGTCATCGCTACTGCTGAGCCTTTCCCTGGCGTCTGCCGCCGGCTTTGCGGTGGCCTCGGCGGGGTGGGCCGCGACGACGTCGGCAAAGCTACCGTCGTGGCACGTACTTGAGACGGTGAACGGGCCGAGCCAGGACTTTGGCGCGGTCGTGGCGACCGGCCCGGCGAGCGGCTGGGCTTTCGTCGACAACGCTTCCTACGCCTACCAGCGCACGGGCGTCACCACGTGGAAGAAGGTTCCCTACCCTGGCGGCAACGGCGTGAGCGTTGCTGCGGCGGCGGCGACCTCCGCGTCCGACGTGTGGGCGTTCACGAACATCGCCGGCACCAGGTCCCAGGCTGTCGAGCTGGTGCGTGGTAAGTGGACCGTCCGCAAGACCCTGGACGGCTACGTAAGCGCGGTGTCAGTGCTGGCCGCCAACGACGTGTGGGTGTTCGGCTTCACGGCTACCTACCACTTCAACGGCAGCACCTGGGCCAAGGTCGCTGGGGGCGCTTCCGGCGGCAGCGCCCTGTCGGCGAGTGACTACTGGCTTACCGGGGCGTCCGGCCAGACGACCGTGACGCACGTGAAGAATGGCAAGAAGGCGACCTTCAACCTCGCCCGCCTGCTCCCGGCCAAGACGAAAACCGCACTCGACGACCCTCAGGTGGCGGGCGTCTACGCAGCCTCAGACATGAACGTCTACGTGATTGGCAACGGCCACACACAAGACGCGGGCGGCCCGATCGTGATCCTCCACTACGACGGTCACGCCTGGACGAAGCTCGCCAGGTATGGCATGGGTAATCCGTTCGGCATCACCCCTGACGGCGCAGGCGGCCTGTGGATCCCCGTCGGGTGGGCCGGCGGGGGACGATCCTCCACTACTCCCGCGGCGCCATCACCGCCACGGCGCTGCCCAGCCCCGGCAAGGACGAGTCCACCCACCCCAACGGGGTGTCCCGTATCCCCGGAACCACGCACGCGCTCGCCGTCACCAGCACGCTCCCGTACGACGGGGCGACCCGCTACTACTCCCAGGTCCTCCAGTACGACTGACGTGGACCACATCAAGGAGGCCGGCTCTGCGGCGGCAGGTCCGGCCGGACGGCCGTGACGGGCCGGGGTCTGGCCAGGGTGGTTCATAGGCGCGATCGCATGGCCTCGCGGGGGACCGTGGATGGGAGCTCAACATGAGCCCGCGTCCCGGCATGCAGGAGGGTTCCCTGTGAATGCCACAGACAAGCAAGCTGGCGTCAAGCCGACGATCGTGCTGGTGCACGGCGCCTTCGCCGATGCGTCCAGCTGGAACGGCGTCATCGGGCGGCGGCAACAGCAGGGCTATACCGTCATCGCCACGGCCAACCCGCTGCGCGGCCTGGCCGCCGATTCGGCCTACACCGCCAGCCTGCTCAACCAGATCGACGGCCCGGTACTGCTCGTCGGGCATTCCTACGCTGGCGCGGTCATCACCAACGCCGCGACCAGCACCCCGAACGTCGTCGGCCTGGTCTACGTCGCCGCCTTCGCCACCGAGGAGGGCGAAAACCTGAACGATGTCGAGAACGGCTCCCAGGACAGCATCCTGGGCGCGGCCCTGGTGCAGTACAAGTATCCGGCCGGACCGGACGGGGAGACTGCGGTTGAGCTCGCGGTCAACCCCGCGCTGTTCCGCGAGGCCTTCGCAGCCGACCTGCCCGCGGAGACCGTCGCGCTGATGGCCGCCACCCAGCGCCCCACCGCGGTGACGGCGTTCAGCGAAGCGTCCGGGCCGCCGGCCTGGAAGGAGCTGCCGTGCTGGACGGTCGTCGCCACCGGCGACAAAGCCGCGGGCGCCGACGTCATCCGGTCTGAGGCTCAGCGGGCGGCTGCCGACATCACCGAGGTCGAGGGCTCGCACGTGATCATGATCTCCCAGCAAGCTCATCTGGCAGCTCGCCTCGCCCAAGTGGGTGTTCGACGACGCCACGTTCGCGCGCAGCGCGGCCGCCTTCGACAACCCGGATCACGTCGCGATCGTCATCCACCGGTGGCGGCCCGATGCGCGGGCTCCACCACTGCCCGCGCCTCAGCCAGAATCTGCTCGGCTGACCCCTGCTCGCTCACCAGACCAGCAACCGCTACGCCCGAGGTTCCCAGGTCACATCCGGTACCGACTGCCCTGCCCATCAACTTCATCCCCTCGCGGGCGGCTGGCACCGGGAGCTGCTGAAACTCACCGGACCGCCGCCCTCTGGCCTTCGATCAAGCGGCAGCGTAATGATCCGCGATCAGCCACGTCAGTCGCCTAGCTGACACAATTGGTGTCGGCTAGGCGACACCAGGCATAACCCAGCCGAAGGCATAATCGCCCCGGGCCTGGATACGAGACCCGGTATGGACGGTCACAGCGAGAATCTAGGTGCGTCGCGGTCCGACCCGGTCGTCACAGGACCGGCTTCGCCGGACGAGCTGAAACCGGACGAGCTGAAACCGGACGAGCTGAAACCGGACGAGCTGGAAACCGACGTGGTCCCCGATTCGCTGGTCTCGGAGTTCGCCTCACTGACCACGCCGTACTGCTGGGTGATCACCGAAGATGCGGTCGCCGGCTACGACGGGGCTGAGCCGTCCGCCGTCGGCAAGTCCGGGCCCGGCCAGGCGGTCGCCGAGGACGTGGCCGAAGCCCTGGCCGCCGGGCGGTTCTTCAGGCTGGTCGACGGTAAAGGCCACGAGCTCGCGATCGGGCGGCTGTATGACCCCAGCGGGAAGAACGAGCTCGCGCCGCTGGATGACTTCGGGCGGCGGAACCTAGGCGCGCTGAACATCGAGTTCCGCGCCGAAGGCGACTGGCAGGCTGCCTGACCAGCCCGCCGGTACAAACCGTCGGACGCGAGGTCACTCGGGGTGAGTGCCCGAGGGCAGGCTGGCGGGTACCCGCCAGCCTCCGTCCGGCGCGGGCCCGGCGCTTAGCTGGCCGCTGTGAGCCTTGACCCGTTCGGTCATCCCGAGCAGCCCGGCACTGCCGCGGCCGTCAAGTTCGAAGGGCTCGGCGCTGGCCTGCCCGTTGATGATGTCGATGTTCAGGCCGGCGGCGGTCACCTCCAGGGTCACCGATACCGATGCGCCCGGAGCGTGCTTCATGGCATTGGCGAGCCCTTCCTGGAGGATGCGCAGGCGTCGGCAGCCACGGCAGGCGACGGCACGTGGTGTCCGGACCTGCGGAAGGTGACATCAGCTCCCGTCGCCCTGACCGTATCGACCAGGTGATCGGCGAGCTTGAGGAGGGCGGGGGGCGACGTGCCGTCGCGGCCAAGCAGCGTCGCGGCCCGGGCGATCTCCTCATCAGCCCGGCCCGCCGCGGTCACGATGTCGGCGAACATGGCCGCTACTGACTCTTGCTGCGTGAGGCTGCGGACCTGACCCGCCCGGGCCTGGATCACCACGGCCGTCAGCCAGTGGGCCACGGAGTCATGGATTTCTCGCGCCAGGTGGACCCGCTCGTAGCGGACCGCCTCGTCCGCGTACCGCGATCGTTCTGCCTCGAGCAGTTTTCCCGCCTCAGCCAGCTCCGTAGCCAGCCGGCGGCGTGAGCGGACGATCAACGCGGCCATCACCACGGTTCCCGCCAGGGTGGCGCGCCTGACCATGACCCGCGCGGTTTGCCTGCCCGCATCAGGGACAACACGGGACCGCCGCTCGCCGATGAGCGCGGAAAGGCCCAGCCCGAGCGCCAGGATGACCGCGGTCACCACCACGTACCCGAATACCCGCGGGAACTGGGCCACCGTCTGCGGCGGTCTGACGGCATAGCCGAGACCGATGTCCGCGGTCTGGTAAATCAGTGCGACCAGCCAGGGCCGAGAAACGCCGCCATAGCCAGCCGGGGCGCGGGCACGAGCCAACCGGCAGTCAGGGCCAGCAGCAGCGCGGAAATAGCAGTCATCGGTCAAATCCGCCTTTCGGGTGCGGCTTGTTTTCACCGATGCTGCACGCGGAAAGCTGCCGCCTCATCAGCCCAGCGGGGGAACCCAGATGACGGGCTACGACCTAAGGAGGAGAAGCTGGCCTTAGCTGGACTGGTCAGGCGGTTCGCTGCTCTCTTCGGGAGCGCCGGGAGCGCCGGGAGCGCCGGGGACGACGAGTTCGCTGGGCTCGAAGCCGCCTTCGGCGGCCACGGCGGCCAGTTCGTAACCCAGCAACTCGGGCGTAGCGGGTACCGGCGCGCGCCGGCCGGTCAGCGCCGAGGCGACGGCCGCGATCACGTTGGCCGCGATGGCGAACCCGAAGGCCACGCCGAGGCCGCTGTGGAACGGCGCCGTGATCAGGTGCGGGAAGAACTGCCGCCCGGTCACGTAGGCCGCATGGGCCGGAGGCAGCTGATGCAGCAGCGGGCCGAGCAGCTGCTGTATCGGGTTGTAGCCGAGGAAGGAGGCGAACAGCACGCCGATCGGGGGCAGGTGCGAGATCGGCGCGGCCGTGGCGGCCGGGACGCCCTGGGCGATCAGCCCGCTGGACATGGCGGCCGGGAGCTTGCTGGACAGGCCGGCCACCATCAAGGTGAAGAAGATGCCGATCGACAGGACGAACGCGGAGTTCTGGAAGGTGGCGATCATGCCGCCTGCCGCCCCGCGCCGGTCGGCCGGGACCGAGTTCATCATCTCCGCCCAGTTCGGCGAGAAGAACAGCCCGGAGCCAAACCCGTTGAGGGCGATGACCAGCGCGAACTCCCAGTAGGAGAAGTCCACCGGAACGAAAATCAGTAGCAGGAAGCTCGCTCCGGTCAGCAGCGCCCCGCCCACGGTGAATGCCTTAGCGCCGAACTTGTCGGACAGTACGCCGGACAGCGGCGCGGCCACCAGGAAGCCGGTCGTCAACGGCACCAGGTAGATGCCGGCCCACAGCGGGGTCTGGCTGAAGTCGTAGCCGTGCAGCGGCAGCCAGATGCCCTGCAGCCAGATGATCAGCATGAACTGCATGCCGCCGCGGCCCATGGCCAGCATCAGGCTCGCGATGTTCCCGGCGGCGAACGCCCGGATCTTGAACAGCGAGATGCGGAACAGCGGCTCGGCCACCTTGGTCTCGACGTACACGAAGATGACCAGCAGCGCGAGGCCGCCGAAGAGCGCGGTGAGCACCCACGGGTTGGTCCAGCCCATCGGGTGCCCGCCGTAGGGCAGCAGGCCGTAGGTGATGCCGACCAGGATGGAGACCAGGCCGGCCGCGAACAGCAGGTTACCCCACCAGTCCATCTGCGCGTGCTTGCGGATCCCGATGTCGTGCAGCATGAAGTACGCCCACACGGTGCCGAACACGCCGATCGGCGCCGAGACCAGGAAGATCAGATGCCAGTTCACCGGGGCCAGGACGCCGCCGAGGATGAGGCCGATGAACGACCCGGCGATGGCCGCGATCGAGTTTACGCTGAGGGCGCGGCCGCGCTGGTTGGCCGGGAACGCGTCGGTGACGATGGCGGCGGCGTTCGCGAACAAGAACGCGCCGCCGATACCCTGCACGACCCGCCAGATGATCAGCCACATCGCCCCGTCCGCCCCGTGCATCCAGGACACGGTCAGGAAGATCGAGGCCACGCTGAATATCGCGAAGCCCAGCGTGTACATCCGCACCCGGCCGAACATGTCGCCCAGCCGGCCGAACGACACCACCAGCACAGCCGAGACCACCAGGAAGCCCATGAACATCCACAGCAGGTAGCTGGTGTTTCCGGGACTCAGCGGGTTCAGCCCGATGCCGCGGAAGACATCCGGCAGCGCGATCAGCACGATCGACTGGTTGATCGTCGCCATCAGCATGCCCAGCGTCGTGTTGGACAGCGCGATCCACTTGTAATGCGGGCTGAGCGCACGGCCGCCCTGCTCTGGCGCGCCTGCCGCGTCAGAAGGAACCGTCATGGACGGACACGCTCCCCACCTGAGACCCGGGTACTTGCTAATCCTCAACTAACAATGACAGATCAGACCACATCCGCGCCTCAGCGGGTCGAGCGCCCGAGTAGCTTCTCGATGCTCCGGCGCTCGCGCTTGGTCGGACGACCCGCGCCGCGGTCCCGGACCGCCACCGGGACAGCCTCCTCGCGGGGCGGAGGGGGAGGGCTGTTGTCGATGTAGCACTCGGCGGCGGCCGATGCGCTGACCCGCTTACTGATGACCTGCTGCACGACCACGACGCGTTCGCGTCCCTCGGCGCGCAGCCGCACTTCGTCACCGGCCCGCACGGCATGCGCGGGCTTCACCCGGACCCCGTTGACCCTGACGTGCCCGGCCCGGCAGGCAACGGACGCCGCCGAACGGGTCTTGGCCAGCCGCACCGACCAGATCCAGCTGTCCACCCGCCCCGCCTCAGCACCTGCCACCCCAGCAACTGTAATGCGATACGTGGCCAGGCCTGCCGGCCAGCTAGGGTCTTCGGCATGCCTTCGATCGACAGCATCGCCGAGGATTACGTGGAGCGGGCGTCCGCCTTGGACCCGGCCCTGGCCACCTACGTCGGGATCGCCGGACACGACCGTGAGCTGCCGGATCTCAGTGTTGACGGGTTCGCCGAACGGGCCGAGCTGGATCGCTCGACCCTCGCTGCTCTCGATACGGCCGAGGTACCCGGGCTGCGCGAGCAGACCGCGCGGGCCGCGATGCAGGAGCGGCTGGCCGTAGCCGTCGAGCGCTACGACGCCGGGGACGCTACCAGCGAGCTCAACGTGATTGATAGCTGGGTGCAGCATGTGCGTGAGCTCTTCGATCTGATGCCCGCCGAGGGCGAGGAGGCCGCCGCCGCCGTCGCCAAGCGCATGGCCGCAGTGCCCGCGGCCTACCGTCAGTTCTCGCAGACCTTGCTCGGTGCGGCCCGGAACGGCCGGCTCCGGCCCGGCTGCAGGTCGAGGAGGTCGCCAAGCAGTGCGCCGCCTGGGCCACGCCGGAGGACTCCTTCTACGGTGGACTGGTAAAGCGGCTGACCGGGGTTCCGGACTCGCTGCGCGAGGAGCTGGACGCGGCGGCCCGCGAGGCGACGGCCGCCACGGCTGAGCTCGGCGGCTTCCTGCGCCGTGAGCTGCTCCCGCTGGCGCGGGAGAAGGACGCCTGCGGACCGGAAGTCTACGCCCGGGCGTCACGGTACTTCCTGGGCGCCGCCGTGGACCTGGCGGAGGCCTACGCCTGGAGCTGGGAGGAGATCGCCCGGCTGCGCGCCGAGCAGGCGCGAGTGAGCAGCCTGATCCGGCCGGGCGCCACCCGGGAGGAAGCCGTGGCGATCCTGGACCAGGACCCGGCGCGGTCCATCGAGGGCCGGGAGAACTTCCGCGCCTGGATGCAGGAACTGGCTGACCGCGCCATCTCGCAGTTGCACGGACGACACTTCGACATCCCGCAGCCCGCGCAGCGCATCGAGGCGATGATCGCTCCGGTCGACGATGCCGGGATCTACTACTCCGAGCCCTCCGAGGACTGGTCCCGGCCCGGGCGCATGTGGTGGTCGGTGCCGTCAGGTCTTGACACCTTCGCGACCTGGAAGGAGGTCACGAGCGTCTACCACGAGGGGGTGCCCGGTCACCACCTGCAGATCTCGCAGTCCCTGGCCGAGCGGGAGAAGCTGAACCGCTGGCAGCGGCTGATGTGCTGGGTCTCGGGCCACGGCGAGGGCTGGGCGACCTACGCCGAGCGGCTCATGGGCGAGCTCGGATACCTCGATGACGATCCGGGGGCGTACCTCGGGATGCTCGACATGCAGATGATGAGCGCCTCCAACGTGGCCTTGGACATCGGGGTGCACCTGGAGCTGGAGATCCCCAGGGGCACCGGCTGGCGGGAGGGCGAGCGCTGGACTGCCGGGGCCGCCTGGGAGTTCCTGCAAGCCCACTCCAGCTGGGACCAGAAGCGGCTGCGCTTCGAACTGCACCGTTACCTCGGCTGGCCTGCGCAGGGCCTGTCCTACCAGCTCGGCCAGCGAGTCTGGCTCCAGGCCCGGGAAGAAGCCAAAGCCAGGGCCGGAGCTGCCTTCAGCCTCAAAGACTTCCACTCCCAGGCGCTCAGCCTGGGCGCCATGGGCCTGGATCCGCTGCGTGAGGCGCTGTCCCGCTGCTAGGACCGTACGGCAACTTGAAAGCTCATCATCAAGATGGAGCCAAGATGGAGCCATGATGGCCTCGCAGGAGTCTTCAGCGGCCCGCTGGCCCGGGTACCGGCCGGTCCTTGACCGGGTGGCCGAGGCGGTGCGGGACGTGCTGGGCAGCGGGCGCGTACCGGATCAGATACCCGCGATCGCCGGCGCCGATCCGCGCGCGTTCGGCCTGGCTGTCGCGACCGTCGAGGGAGAAGTGCACGGGGTGGGGGAGTGGCGCCGGCGATTCTCGATCCAGAGCATCTCCAAGGTGTTCACGCTCGCCCTGGTGATCGAGAACGACGGGGAGGCGCTGTGGACCCGGGTGGGACGAGAACCGTCGGGCACTCCGTTCAATTCGCTGGTCCAGCTCGAATACGAGCATGGGATCCCGCGCAACCCGTTCATCAATGCCGGCGCCCTGGTCGTCACCGACCGCCTGCTCACGCTCACCGGAGACGCGTGCGGCGCCGTTGAGCGATTCCTGCGCACCGAGTGCGCCTGTCCGCAGATCGCCAGCGACCACGTGGTCGCGTCCTCCGAGGCGGAGCACGGTCACCGGAACGCCGCCCTGGCTCATTTCCTGGCCAGCTACGGCAACCTGGAAAACCCCGTCGGCCGGGTGCTTGATCATTACGCCCGGCACTGCGCGATCGCGATGAGCTGCGCCGAGCTGGCCTTGGCCGGAGGCTTCCTCGCGCGTCACGGCGTGCGCCGCGACGGCTCCCGGCTGATTTCGCGCAGCGACGCCAAGCGCATCAACGCGATCATGCTGACGTGCGGCACCTACGACGCGGCTGGTGAGTTCGCGTACCGGGTCGGGGTGCCGGCCAAGAGCGGCGTCGCCGGGGGCATCCTGGCGATCATTCCAGGACGCTGCAGCTTGTGTGTGTGGAGCCCGGGTCTGGACGACAAAGGCAACTCGATCGCCGGGATCACAGCTCTCGACGCGTTCACCACCCTGACCGGCTGGTCGGTGTTCTAGCTCAGATCGCAGGCGGCCATACGCAGGCAGCGGGCACTGGCAGGCCGGGCGCGACACGGACGTCATCGTCGGCGATGACCAGCACCGCGCGGCCTTCGGTGTCGTACCGGGGCCAGGGTGGGAGGCCGGGATGGCTGGGATCACCATCACGGGCAAAGGCGATCCAAGCGTCATGCAGTGCGCCGGTGACCCTGCCGTTCACCTCATCGCTGATGCCTTGGACGAACGGTGCACCGGCCCACCGGTCCATGGCGGCGAAGGTGAACGGCAGGTCCAGGCAGTGCGGGGAGCCGAGTGCGCCCGCGGCCAGGGGTGAGGTGACCTCGAACTGGTAGACGCGGACCGGCCGGCTTGCGGCCCGGTCGCCGGCTACGCGCAGGCCGCCGCAGCGGTACAACTCGTCGGTGACGATCTGGCTGAGAATCCCCGCCGGGCCCCGTCCGGGGTGCGCAGCGGCGTAGGCGTGGTACAGGTCTTCGGCGTGGCCGGGGTGGCGTTTGGCCGCCCACGCGGTGACCTGCTCGCTGGTGGTGTCGGCGTACCGGGGATCCAGGGCGAAGGCGAATGACGCCTCGTCCCGGGTCCAGCCGATCAGCATCTCCAGGCTCGTGTCCGTGAGCGCGGCGACGGGGTGCCTGGACATGGTGGCGTCATCGATCACCGGACGGTAGGCCAGCGACCACTCGCCGAATTCCGCGTATTCGCCGAGCACGCCGATCGTGCCGCCGATCAGGTTCTCCCAGGGTTCGCCGCGCAGCGCGTCGATGTTGTCGTGTCCGAGATGCCGGGCCAGCGCGCGGGTGCGCGTGGCGGCGTCCTGCGCGCTGGGCAGTTCCAGGCCCAACGGCGGGCTTTGCAGGATGCCGCGGTGGAACAGGTCGCGCGCGCCCGGATGCTGCGCGAGCGCGGCGATCGAGAAGGCGCCGCCGGACTGCCCGACCAGCGTGACGCGGGAGGGGTCGCCGCCGAACGCGGCCACGTTTGCGGCCATCCACCGCAGCGCGGCAACCTGGTCGGTGAGCCAGACGTTCTCATCGCCGACTCCGGCGAGAAAGCCCAGCGGCCCGAGCCGGTAGTTGATCGAAATCCCGACCAGGTCGCCGTCTCGCGCGAAGGTGTCGGCGGCGTACGCCGGCATGTTCCCCGATCCGGTGAGGAAGCCGCCGCCGTGGATCCACACCAGCACCGGGCGCCGCGCGTCATTCAGGCCCGGGGTCCACAGGTTCAGGGTCAGGCAGTCCTCGGCGAACGGCGGATCCCCGTGCGTCCCGATCACCGGTGACCCGCCAGGCAGCCACGGCTGCGGAGCCGATGGCCCGTACCGGGTCGCGTCGAGCACGCCGGCCCAGCCCGGATGGGCCCGGGCGGCCCGCCAGCGCAACGGACCGATGGGCGGGACGGCATAGGGCATGCCGCAGAAGGCCAGCAGGCCGTCCTCCGCACACCCGCGCACCGCCCCGGTGGTCGTATTAACGACGAGCTGATCCGTCATCGCGGGTGCCTGCTTCCACAATGCTCGCCGGCCGACCCCGGCTCGTCAAAGATCAAGGGCATCATATGGTATCAGTCATGATACCATTCATGCATGGCGATGACCCTCAGGCTTACCGACGATGAGACCGAGGCGCTGCGCCGCCGCGCCGAACTCGAGCAGCGGTCCATGCAGGAAGTTGCCCGGCAGGCGATCCGCGAGTACGTGGAGAACCACAGCCGCGCCGAACTGCTCGATCAGGTACTCGACGAGGAACTGCCGCGCTACGCAGAGGCGCTGGAGCGGCTCGGTAAGTGATCTACCTGACGCTGCCCGAACTGCTGTACGTCGCCGAGCGGACGCTCGGGCCCGGCTATGCAGTACGCGACTACGGGCTCCTGGAAGCCGCCCTGGCTCGCCCGCAGGCGACCGCGTTCGGCAAGGATGCGTACCCGGACCTCGATGCCAAGGCCGCCGCATTGCTGCATTCTGTCGCTCGCAATCAAGCACTCATCGACGGCAATAAGCGGCTCGCGCTCGCCGCTGTCATCGCGTTCTATGGCCTTAACGGCCGTCGCCTGACCTTGACCAACGACGAAGCCTATGACCTGGTTATCAGCGTCGCTGCCGGTCAGCGCGACCACGTCGACGACATAGCAGCCGTACTTCAGCGCGCCACACAGCCCCGCCGATAATCATAGGCAGGCCTCAGGCGGTGAATCCACCGTCGACGGTATAGGTGCTCCCGGTGACGAACGAGGCCTCCGGACCGGCCAGCCAGGCTACCGCGGCCGCGATCTCGTCGGGCGTGCCCAGCCGTCCGATCGGATGCGCGGCGGTCAGCGAAGCGGCCCGTTGCTCGTCCAGCCGAGCGTCGAGCAGCGGCGTGTGCACGTAGCCCGGGCAGATTACGTTGAGCCGGATGCCGTCGGCCGCGTACGCCAGGGCCGCGCTGCGGTACAGGCCGATCAGGGCGTGCTTGGCGGTCACGTACGCGGGCACGTCCGGGTGCCCGCGCAGCCCCAGCACACTGGAAATGCCCACGATAGAGCCACCGGAGCGCATCGCGCGGATCTGCGCTCGGGTGCACAGGAACACGCCGTCCAGGTTGACCGCCAGCGTGCGCCGCCAGGACTCCAGGTCCTGGTCGGCGACCCGCCCGCCGGCGTCCCGGATCGCGGCACAGTTGACCGCTGCCGCCAAAGACCCGCCCCAATCCGCCGCCGCGGCCATCATCGCGTCGACCGAATCGGCCTGCGTCACGTCCACCTGCACCGCGCGGCCGACGGCGCACCGGCCCGCCACCGTGGCGGCCGCCGAAGCGTCCAGGTCCGCGACCAGCACCCGGTAACCGTCCCGCCCGAACCGCTCCGCGCAGGCCGCGCCGATCCCGGAGCCGCCGCCGACTACCAGGGCCAAGGGCGGCTGCGAAAGCTCAGGAGTCACGGGTAAGGCTGATCGCGCGTTCGGGGCACGCGGCCTCGGCGGCCTCCGCGTCGGCGAGCTGCTCATCCCCGATGGCCATGGACGAACCGCGCAGGGTCACGAAGCCTTCTTCGTCATCCGCGAGCAAACCGGGCGAAACGGTGTAGCACCTGCCGTGGCCCATGCACCGCGAATCGTCGACCGACAGCTTCCAGGACGACATGTTCACACCTCCCAGCGCAACGGCAAGCTGGTCAAGGACAGCTGGCCGCCGCGCTCCGTGAGCGGCTCCGCCGTCGCGATCTCGTACGACGGGATGCGCTTGTGCCATTCGTTGATCGCGATGACGAGCTCGTGCCGCGCCAGGTGCATGCCCAGGCAGCGGTGCGGGCCCGCGCCGAAGCCCAGGTGGTGATTGGCGTCCGGCCGACCGATGACGAAGTCCTCGGGATCAGAGAACTTGCGCGGGTCCCGGTTGGCCGATGCCAGGCCGAGCCAGAACGACGTCACCCTTCTTCATCAGGCAGCCGTGGAAGTCGATGTCCTGCTTGACCAGCCGGCCGTCCTGGAACACCAGCGGGTAGATCCGGATGAACTCCTCGATGGCCTTGGGCGTGAGCGACGGGTCGGCGATGATCCGGCGCCGGTCCTGCTCGTGATTGGCCAGGTAGTAGAAGATGTAGCCGAGCGCGCTGCGCGTGGTGTCCAGGCCCGCGGCCATCAAGGTGAGGCAGATGACGAGCAGGTCGTGGCGGCTGATCTTCTCGCCGTCGATCTCGGCGCTGACCATCCGGGTCATGAAGTCGGTCTCCGGATCCCCGGGGTGCTTCACCCGCTCGTCCGCGGCCGCGTTGAAGTACTCGTGCATCTGGGCTTGCGCCTGCATGGCGCCCTGCGGGTCGTGGCCGAAGAACCCCGCGAAGATCTTCTCCACCCAGACCAGGAACCGCGTGCCGTCCGAGATCGGCAGGCCCAGGGTGGCCAGGAACATCTCGGTCGGGAACCGGATGGCGAACTCCGCGACCAGATCGCATTCGCCGCGCGGGCGAAGTTCCTCGATGAGCTCCACGCAGCGGCTCAGCACCAGCGGCTCCAGCCGCCGGACTGCGGCGGGGGAGAACCAGCGGTTCAGGACCCGGCGCATCTTGGTGTGCTCCGGAGGGTTGAGCACGTTCGGCAGCACCTCGATGTCCATCCGCGGGTCCATCGCGTTGATGACCTCGCTGCCGAACACCTCCGGCATCTGCAACGCCTCGAGCACGTGCTCGTACCGGGTCACCATCCAGAACGGCACCGGGGTGAACTCGGCCCGCAGGAACGGGCCGGCCTCGCGGTCCGCGTCCAGCAGCTCATAGTGCTCGAAGACCGGCCGGTCGACCCGGTAGTCGGTGTGCACGACCGGACAGCCGCCGAACATCGGTACCGCCATCAGCTGCCTCCCAGCGCGACCGCAACTCAAGAGCAAATTATGTAAATCATAATCATAGAATAGCCCTCGCCGTCAACGCCGCCGTCCGGCCTCCAGGAATGCCCCCGGCTCGGCGTAAGCGCCGGTGGCGTACGGGGATTCCGCGCCGATGGCGGTGTAGCCGCCGTCCACCACCAGGGTGTGCCCGGTCACGAACGCGGCATCGTCGCTGGCCAGGTAGCTCGCCGCGGCGGCGATGTCCCCGGGCTGGCCCGGACGCTGCTGCGGGCTCTGGGCCGCCAGCAGGTCGGCGGTGCGCTCCAGGGCGTCAGGGTCGCCCGTGACCATGTCGGCGGTCATGGCCGACACGACCGCCCCGGGCATGATCGCGTTGACCCGGATGCCGTGCGGGCGCAGCTCGGCCGCGACCGAGCGCATCAGGCCCACGATGCCCGCCTTGGCGGCACTGTAGGCGTGGTTGCCGACGCCGCCGATGACCGCCGCCGGGCTGGTGGTGGCCAGGATCACGCCGGAACGCCGCGGCATCATCACCCGGGCGGCGTGCTTCATGCCCAAGAAGACCCCGCGCAGGTTGATGGCCAAGGTGAGGTCGACGTCCTCCATGCGGCTCTTGGCAATCGAGCCGTACGCGCCGAACACCCCGGCGTTGCAGAACATGATGTCCAGCTGGCCGAAGTCCGAGACGGCCAGGTCGACCGCGGCGGCGATCTCGGCTTCCTGGGTCACGTCCGCCCGGACCCAGCGGCAGCCCGAACCGAGTTCGCCAGCCAGGGCCTGCGCCGCAGGCGCCTGCAGGTCCGCGATCACCACCCGGGCGCCGTCCGCGGCCAGCCGGCGCACGGTGCCGGCGCCGATCCCGCTGGCTCCGCCGGTGACCACCGCGACGCGGCCTTCCAGGCGCCCGGGTGCGCTCATCGCGAGGTCCCGGGGAACTCGTCAGGCGGCGCGGCCTGCGTCCCAGGCCAGTGCACCGGCAGGCCCGCGGTCAGCGCGCCGTCCATCCGCGGCCACGGCAGCGCGTAGCTGAACTTGATCTGCCGCCGGGCGAAGCGCCACTCGCCGGCCTCGCGGACGTAGTCGTCGTAGTAGCGCATGGCGCAGATCACGGTCTCGCCGGTGATGTCGAGTTCGGCGTGCGCGGGCACGATGCCGGTGGCGTGATCGTCGTCGGTGAACTCGACCAGCTGGCCATGCGCCGTGTGGATGGTACGCCCGTAGGTCGACCGGATCGAGCGGAGCTGATCCACGGTCTCGTCCCCGCCGGGCCCGTACAACGCGCGCAGCGCGTCCCAGTCCGAGTCGTCGATGGCCAGGCAGTACCGCAGGGTCAGGTCCCGCAGCTCCTGCCGGTCCTGCAGGCGGCGCAGCTCGCGCACCGGGTCGGTGCCGTCCATCAGCCGAGGAAGCCGTCCCAGGTGATGGTCTCAGCCAGTACCGAGGGGAACTTCTTCTTGGCGTAGCGGGTGTATTCCTCGATGTGCCGCCGCATCCGCTCCCGGGAGGCTTCCGGGTCGTGCTCGGCCAGCGCCCGGTAGATCTCCTCGTGCGCCTTGAGGATCGCCGTGCGCCGGTCCCGGGGATAGTCGATGCCCAAGATGGTGCCGTCGAGGATGCCCAGCAGCGAGTCGATGATGTAGGCGAACAGCACGTTGCCCGACGACCAGGCGATGACGTCGTGGAAGCGCTTGTTCGCCTCCAGGAACAGGTCGCGGTCGTCGATCTCGGTGCGCATCTGCTCGACGGTCGCGGCCAGCTCGGCGAGCGACGCGTCCGAGATCTGCACCGCGGCCAGCTCGCTGATCACCGGCTCGATGGCGTTGCGCACCTCGACGATGACCTGGTACGGGGCGTGGTTGAGCTGCATGAGCAGCATGAGCGTGCTGGCCAGGTGCGAGGCCGAGGGGGTCTGCAGCACCGGGCCGCCCCCGGGGCCGGGTTTGAGCGAGATGACGCCCTGGAACTCCAGCAGGCGCAGCGCCTCGCGCAGCGTGCCCCGGCCGGTGGAATACTTTTCCAGCATGACCCGCTCGGGCGGCAGCAGCTCGCCAGGCGACATGCGGGAGCGGACGATGTCGCGCACGATACGCTGGGCGACCAGCATGGCTGTTTTCGGCGGACGACGGTCCCGCGCCGCCATGCTGCTGACCGCTCCGGCGACGTCGAGCTGTTGTTCGGCCATGTTGGTCTCCGGGTTCGGCTCAATATGCTTTAGTCATCAACATTATCATCGATTTGGACTAAGGACCGGCGCGGCGACGCCGGGCAGCAAATGCTGGCCGCCGCATTCTGCATTATTTATGCCGAACGGCCCGTGGTCCACGCACCCGGCCACGACGAACCACGCGCGGCCCCGGTCAGCGCCCCCGCCAGCGGGGCGGCCGCTTCTCCCGGAACGCGAGCGCGCCTTCGCGCGCGTCCTGTGAGGCACGCACCGGCTCGCTGATCTCGCGCTGGCGCGCGAACTGCTCAGCAGTCGGCCAGTCCGCCGATTCCACGATGATCCGCTTGGTGGCCGCCACCGCCAGCGGTCCGTTGGCCGCGATGGCCCGGGCCAGCCCGGCCGCCTCGGCCGCCGCGGTACCGGCCGCGACCACCCGGTTGACCAGCCCGACCGCCGCCGCCCGCTCGGCCGAGATGTACTCGCCGGTCAGCGCCCATTCCATGGCCAGGTGGTAGGGCACCCGCCGGGGTAGCCGCAGCAGCCCGCCGCCGGCCGCCACCAGCCCGCGCTTGACTTCCGGCAGGCCGAACCGGGCGTTCTCCGCCGCGACGACGATGTCGCAGGCCAGGACGACCTCGAACCCGCCCGCCACGGCCGCTCCCTCGACCGCGGCGATGATCGGCTTGGCGGGCGGCCGCTCGACCAGGCCGGCGAACCCGCGCCCCTCGGTCGACGGGCGTTCCCCGGCCAGGAACGCCTTCAGGTCCATGCCCGAGCAGAACGTGCCGCCCGCGCCGGTCAGCACGGCGGCCACCAGCCCGGGATCGGGGTCCAGCTCGTCCAGCGCCGCCGCCAGTCCCTGCGCGGTCTCCGCGTCGATGGCGTTGCGCACCTCGGGCCGGCTGATCGTGATCGTCATGACGCCCTGCTCGCGTTCGACCAGGACCTTGCCCGAGAAAGCTAGCTCTGTGCCGGTCATCGCGGGGCCATCCTGATCGCCCCGTCCAGGCGGATGGTCTCGCCGTTCAGCATCGGGTTGTCCAGGATCTGCTCGGCTAGGCGGGCGAACTCGTCGGGATGGCCGAGCCGGGACGGATGCGGCACCGACTGGGCCAGCCCCTGTTTGAGCTCCTCGGAGAACCGGGCCAGGATCGGCGTGTCGAACACCCCGGGCGCGATGGTGCAGACCCGGATCTGCCGCCGGGCCAGGTCACGCGCGGCGACCAGGGTCATGCCGACGATCCCGGCCTTGGACGCGGCGTACGGCAGCTGGCCGATCTGGCCCTCCCAGGCCGCCACCGAGGCGGTGAGCACGAAGGCGCCCCGGTCGCCGTCCTGCGGTTCGTTGACCGCCATCGCCGCGGCGGCCAGCCGCATGACGTTCCAGGTGCCGATGACGTTGACCCGCAGCACGGTCTCGAACAGCTCCAGCGGGCCGGGCGAGCCGTCCCGCTCCAGCACCCGGACGGTGCCGCCGCGGCCCGCGCAGTGCACCACCGCGCGCAGCGGGGCCTGCCGCCGCGCGGTCTCCACCGCCTCGGCGACCGCGCCGGCGTCGGTCACGTCGGCGGGGGCGAAGCTCGTCTTGCCGCCCAGTTCGTCCGCCATCGCGGCGCCGGCCGATCCCGGCAGGTCGATCAGCACGACGTGCGCGCCGCGCGCCGCCAGCCGCCGCGCGGTGGCCAGCCCCAGGCCGGACGCCCCGCCGGTCACGATGGCCGACGCGTTGCTCAGGTTCATGTCCGCTCCTATCAGCGCAGGCGCTCGACGATCATGGCGTTCGCCATCCCGCCCGCCTCGCACATCGTCTGCAGGCCGTACCGGCCCCCGGTCGCTTCCAGATGGGCCAGCAGCGTGGTCAGCAGCCGGGTTCCCGATGCG
The DNA here is from genome assembly GCA_963787645.1 of uncultured Actinomycetes bacterium. Classification (GTDB taxonomy): domain Bacteria; phylum Actinomycetota; class Actinomycetes; order Streptosporangiales; family Streptosporangiaceae; genus Palsa-504. The sequence continues at coordinate 40,405 of CAWBDS010000013.1, forward strand.
CCGAGCGGGTGACCCAGGGCAATGGCCCCGCCGCGCGGATTGACCCGGTTCTCGTCCGCCGGGAAGTGCTGCTGCCAGGCCAGCGGCACCGACGCGAACGCCTCGTTGATCTCGACCGCGTCGATGTCGTCCAGGCGCAGCCCGGCCCGGGTCAGCACCCGGTCGGTGGCCGGGATCGGCCCGGTCAGCATGAGCACCGGGTCGTCGCCGCACACCGCCGTGGCGACGATCCGGGCCCGGGGCCGCAGCCCGAGCCGGCTGGCCCGCTGCTCGCTCATCAGCAGTACCGCCGCCGCGCCGTCGGTGATCTGCGAGGAGTTGCCCGCCGTGATCTTCCAGTCTACGGACGGGAACCGGGCCCGCATCGCTTCGCTGCCGAACGCCGGCTTGAGCTGGGCCAGGGCCGCCACGGTGGTCCCGGCCCGGATCGTCTCGTCCGCTCGGACCTCCGTGCCGTCCGGCCTGCGGACCGGCACGATCTCCGCGTCGAACCAGCCGAGTTCGGCCGCCCGGGCGGCCCGGGCGTGCGAGCGGGCGCTGTAGCCGTCCAGATCCTCGCGGCTCAGCCCGAACTTCTCCGCCACCAGCTCGGCGGACACTCCTTGCGGCACCAGGTCGGGGAAACGGGCCCGGACCGACGGCCCGAACGGGTCGGCGTCGCCGCGGGCCGAGCCCATCGGCACCCGGCTCATCGACTCCACGCCCGCGGCGATGGCGATGTCGTAGGCGCCCGCGGCGATGCCCTGCGCGGCGAAGTCGACGGCCTGCTGCCCCGAGCCGCACTTACGCTCGATCGTCGCGGCCGGCACGTGGGCCGGGAACCCGGCCGCGAGCCAGGCCTGCCTGCCGACCGTCGCGGACTGCTCGCCGTTCTGGCCCACGCAGCCCACCAGGACGTCGTCGACCGAGCCGGGGTCGAGCTGGTTGCGCGTGACCAGCCCGGTCAGCACCTGGGCCAGCAGTTCGACCGGATGCACGGCGGCAAGGGAGCCCGTCGCCTTGCCGCGGCCCATCGGAGAGCGGACCGCGTCGACGATCACAGCCTGAACCATTTCCATGCAATCATTATCATGATTTACTGGTCTCAGCGCCAGCCCCAAGAGCTTGAAAACGTGAGGTGACAGTGGAGACCGGATGGCACGCCGACCGCGAGCTGCGCGAGCTCGCCGCCATGGCGCGGCAGGTCGCGCGCGAGCGGTACGCCCCCCGTGCCGCGGCCTGGGATACCGCGCGCGAGCCCTTCCCGCACGACGAGCGCAGGTACCTGGGCTCGCTGGGGCTGCTGGGTATCTGCCTGCCCGAGCGGTTCGGCGGCAGCGCGGCGCCGCTGCTGCACGCGCTGGTGGTGATCGAAGAACTGGCCAAGGAATGCCGCCCGGCCGCCTTCCAGGTGTTCGAAGCCAACACCGGTCCAGCCCAGGTGCTGGCCCTGCTCGGCACCGAAGAGCAGCAGAACCGCTTCCTGCCCGGCATCATCGCCGGCGAGGCGACCATGGCCCTGGCCATCTCCGAGCCCGACGCCGGCTCGGCCGCCACCGACCTGACCACCCGAGCCAAGTCCACCGGCGGCGACTTCACCGTCAACGGGGCCAAGCGCTGGATCTCCAACGGCAGCGAGGCGGACTACTACCTGGTCTACACGCGGCTGAGCGACGAGCCCGGCGCACGCGGGATCGGCGCCATCATCATCGAAGCGGACCGCGACGGGGTCAGCTACGGCGCACGGGAGCGGCTCATAGGTTTCCGCGGGATCCCGTCGGCCGACGTGATCTTCGACGACGTGCTGGTGCCCGCGGACAACCTCCTGGTCCCGGCGGGCGGGTTCGGGCAGCTGTTCCGCGCCTTCTCCGTCGAGCGGCTGGGCAACTCCACGATGAGCCTGGCCATCGGCCAGGCGGCCCTGGACCGCACCATCAGCTACGTGCAGGAACGCCAGCAGTTCGGCAAGCCGCTCATCGAATTCCAGTCCGTGCAGATGATGCTGGCCGACATGGTCCTGCAGGTCGAGGGCGCGCGGCTGCTCATCGAACGGGCCGCGCGGCACGCCGGGACCGGGCTGCCCGACCCGCTGGAGGTCTCGCTGGCCAAGTGCACCGCCAACGAGATGGCCAAGCGCGTGTCCGACCTGGCCATGCAGCTGCACGGCGGCAACGGCCTGACCGAGGAGTACGGCATCGAACGGCTGCACCGGGACGCCCACGGATGGGCGGTCGCGGGCGGCACCCCCACGATGCAGCGGATCCGCATCGTGTCCGAACTGCTCGGCCGCCGCTTCGACCAGCGCCGGTAAGAACACGCGGGAGGATGGCGAACCAGTGACCCGGTACTACACGGACCTGCACCCCGCGCAGGCCGATCGCAGCCGGTGGACGGTCGTGCACGCGCTGCGCGACCAGGCCGGGCGCGCGCCGGAGCGCACGTTCCTGGTCGTGCCGGAGGAGGGCCGCCAGTGGACCTACGGGCAGGTCCTGGCCGACGCCGAGCGGGTCGCGGGCGGGCTGCGCGGCGCGGGCGCGCAGGCCGGCGACCGGGTGGTCGTGATGGCCGCCAACTCCGCCCGCTTCGTGCTCAGCTGGCTGGGCTGCGGGCTCGGTCACCTGGTCGAGGTGCCGGTCAACACCGCGTACGAGGGGCTGTTCCTGTCCCATCAGGCCGGGCTGGTCGGCGCGCGCTGGGCGGTGATCGATGACGTCTACGCCGAGCGGTTCACCGCCCTGCACGAGGAGCTGCCCGCGCTGGAGGGGTTCTGGGTCATCGACACCGGGCGCCAGGCCGAGGCGGTCGCCGCGCTGCGCGCGGCCGGCTGGCGGGCCCAGCCCTGGGACAGCCTGCTGCAGGCTGAGCCGCTGCGGCTGCCCGAGCCCGCCGCCAGCTCGCTGGCCTCCGTGTTCTTCACCTCCGGCACCACCGGACCGTCCAAGGGCGTGGCCATGCCGCACGCCCAGATGTACTTCTTCGGCCAGGAGGTGGTCTCGCTCACCCGGCTCACCCAGAGCGACACGTACCTGACCGTGACGCCGCTGTTCCACGGCAACGCCCAGTTCATGGCCGCGTTCCCGGCCCTGATCGCCGGAGCCAGGCTGGTGGTGCGGCCGAAGTTCAGCGCCAGCCGCTGGGCCGCCCAGCTCCGCCAGGACCAGGTCACGGTGACCAACCTGATCGGCGTCATGATGGACTTCGTCTGGAAACAGCCGGGCCGCCCCGATGACGCCGACCACCCGTTGCGCTGCGTCTATTCCGCGCCCACCGCGTTCTCGATCCTGGAGGCGTTCATGAAGCGGTTCGGCGTCGAGGCGTTCGTGGACGCCTTCGGCCTGACCGAGACCTGCGCGCCGATCTTGTCCCCGTACGGGGAGATGCGCCCGCCGGGCGCGGCCGGCCTGCTCGCCGCCGACTGGTTCGAGGCCCGGCTGGTCGACCCGGACACCGACGAGGAGGTGCCGGACGGCCAGCTCGGCGAGCTGGTCGTGCGCTACAAGCACCCGTGGACCTGCAGCCTGGGTTACTACGGCATGCCGGACAAGACCGCGGAGGCCTGGCGGAACCTGTGGTTCCACACCGGGGACGCGCTGCGCCGCGACGGCGACGGCTGGTACTACTTCGTCGACCGGTACAAGGACGCGCTGCGCCGCCGCGGTGAGAACATCAGCTCGTACGAGGTCGAGCAGGCCATCCTGGCCCACCCGGCGGTGCAAGAATGCGCGGTGATCGGCGTCGCGGCCGGCGTGGAAGCCGGCGAGGACGAGGTGATGGCCGTGCTGACCCTGGCCAAGCCGGTCCCGGCCGCGGAGATCTGGCAGTGGTGCCAGGGCCGGATACCGGCCTTCGCCATCCCCCGGTTCCTGCGCTTCGTCGACGCGCTGCCCAAGACCCCCTCGGAGAAGATCCGCAAGGCCGAGCTGCGCGCCGCCGGCGTCACCGAGGACACCTTCGACCGGAGTAGCTGATGCATCCCTACCGCAGCCTGCTGTTCGTACCCGGCCACAAGCCCGGCTGGGCCGACAAAGCGGTCAAGGCCGGCGCCGACGCCATCGTCCTGGACCTCGAGGACTCCGTCCCGGAGGCGGACAAGGCCGCCGCGCGCCGGCAGGTCCGCGACTCGATCCAGCGGCTGCGCGGCACCGGCACCGGCGCCGGACTGCTGGTCCGGGTCAACAGCCTGGCCACCCGGTTGACCGGCGCGGATCTGGAGGAGGTCGTCGTGCCGGGACTGGACGGCATCTTCGCGCCCAAGATCGAGCACGCCACCGACGTGCTGCGCTACGACGCCCTGCTCGACCACTTCGAGACCCGCAACGGGGTGACCGGGCTGCAGTACGTCGTGCCGGTCGAGACGGTGCCCGCCATCCAGAACTGCCGGGCCATCGCCCAGGCGTCGCCGCGGGTGGGCGCCATGATCGGCCCGACCGCCGAGCACGCGGACATCGCCCGCGAGGTGGGCTTCGAGTGGACGCCCGAGGGGCTGGAAACCCTGTACCTGCGCAGCCGGGTGCTGCTGGCCTGCCGGGAGGCGGGCATCCACCCGCTCACCGCGCTGTGGGAGCGGCTGGATGACCTAGACGGGCTGCACGTGTTCGCGGTCCGCGGCCGCCAGCTGGGCTTCCGGGGCATGATCGCCATCCACCCCAGCCATGTCCCGGTGATCAACAACGTGTTCACCCCGTCCGCGGACGATATCGCTTTCTACGAAGGGCTCGTCGCCGCCTACGAGCAGGCCGCCGGCGAGGGCCACGGCGCGCTGCGCTACCGCGGTCTGCACATCGACAAGGCCCACTACGACAAGGCCGTGCTATGGCTGCGCCACGCTCACGCAACCGGGAATGGAGAATCTCGATGACCAGCGCGCCAGGGCCACTGTCGGGGGTGCGGGTGCTGGAACTGGGCACCATGTACGCCGCGCCGACCGCCGGCCGCATGCTGCGCGACTTCGGCGCCGACGTGACCAAGGTGGAGGACCCGGGCACCGGCGACTTCGCCCGGCACTGGACCCCCCAGAAGGACGGCTTGTCGCTCGGCTTTGCCCGGCTCAACGCGGGCAAGCGATCCACGGCCATCGACCTGCGCCGCGACGAGGGACGCGAGTTGGTCCGGCGGCTGGCCGCCCAGGTCGACGTGGTGCTCGAGTCGTTCCGGCCGGGCCGCCTGGAGGCCTGGGGCCTGGACTACGGCGCCCTGTCCCGGGACAACCCGGGCCTGATCCTGACCCGGGTCTCCGGTTTCGGGCAGACCGGCCCGTACCGCGAGCGGCCCGGCTTCGGCACCGTGGCCGAGACGGCCAGCGGCTTCGCCTACATCAACGGCTGGCCAGATACCCCGCCCACCTCGCCGCCGTTCGGCTTCGCCGACTCCATCGCCGGGATCTCCGCGGCCATGGGCACCTCGATGGCGCTGTACCGCCGCGAGCGCACCGGCGCCGGGGAGGTCATCGACGTGGCCCTGTACGAGCCGCTCATGTTCATCGTCGGCGACCTGATCCTCAAGTACGGCGCGCTCGGCGAGGTCCAGGACCGGGTCGGGAACGGCACCGGATCCGCTTCGCCGCGCGGCATCTACCAGGCCGCCGACGGGTCCTGGCTATCGATCGCCGCCTCCAACCAGACCATCGCCAAGCGGCTGTTCGCCGCGATGGGCCGGGCCGAGCTCATCGAGGACCCGCGGTTCGCCACCAACCCGGCGCGGCTGGCCAACAACGAAGCCATCCAGATCGAGGTCAGCCAGTGGGTCGCCTCCCGGCCCCGGCAGGAGGTCCTGGAGATCCTGGAGAAGTTCGAGGTGGTCAGCGCGGCGGTGAACGACGCCGCGGACATCGTGGCCGACCCGCACTTCCGCGAGCGGACGCTGACCGAGCTGACCGGCAACCAGATCCTGGGCGGCGTGCTCATGCCGGGCCCGGTCCTGCACCTGCGCGACTACGACGGGCCCGGTTACCACGGCGTGCCCGAGATCGGCGAGCACACCCGGTCCGTGCTGGCCGACTGGCTCGGCGTGGCCGACGCCGAATTCGACGGCCTGACCGCCACCCAGGTCGTGCACCAGGCCCCATGCGCAAGCTAAGCCCGGTGCTACTGGCCGCCGTCCACGGTGAGCACCGCGCCGGTGGTATAGCTCGAGGCGTCGCTGGCCAGGTACAGCACCGCCCCGACGATCTCGTTCGGCAGCCCGCCGCGCTGCAGCGCGAACGTCTGGGCCCGCGCCTCGAAGGCGACCGGGTCCCAGGCCTTGCTCACGTCGGTGAAGAACGTGCCGGCCATGACCGCGTTGCAGCGCACCGTCGGGCCGAACGTCCGCGCGAACCCCGCGGTCAGCGCGTTCAGCCCGGCCTTGGCCGCGGCGTAGGGCAGCACCTCCGGGCGGGGCCGCACGGCCGCGGCGCTGCTGATGTTGATGATCGAGCCGCCGTCGCCGTCGGCCATGCGCGAGCCGATCAGGGCGGTGAGCCGGAACGCGCCCTTGAGGTTGACCCCGATGACCTTGTCGAACAGCTCCTCGCTGACCTCGGTGACCGCGCCGTAGACCGGCGACATCCCGGCGTTGTTGACCAGCACGTCGACGCGGCCGAACTCCGCGTACGCCGCCTCGGCCAGTCCGTCCAGCTCGGCCCAGCGGCCCACGTGGACCGCGTACGGCAGCGCGCGCCGGCCGGTCCGTTCGGTAATTTCCCGTGCGTACTCGGCGCAGTTCTGGCCGTCGCGGCTGGCGATGATCACGTCGGCCCCGGCCTGGGCCAGCCCGGCCACGATGGCCCGGCCCAGTCCCCGGCTTCCCCCGGTGACCAGCGCCACCCGTCCGGACAGGTCGAAGGACGGCGGCTCGGGCAAGGTCATGACTCACACAATAGAACGGAGCGCCCACGTGGCTGACGAACCGGGGCTCTACGAGCTGCCGCAGCGGTACCGGACTCTCCAGGCCGAAGCGCGCGCGCTGGCCGCGTCGGTCGCGGACCGGGCCGCGGAGGCCGACGAGGCCAACCGGGTCAACCCGGTCATGCGGGAGCGGCTGGCGGCCAGCGGGCTGGCCGCGGTGACCGTCGGCGCCGAGTACGGCGGGCGGTTCGAGCGGGTCGATTCGCTGGCCGTCACCGTGGTGCGGGAGGCGCTGGCCGGGGTGAGCGCGCACCTGGACTCGCTGTTCGCCATGCAGGGCATCGGCAGCTATCCGTTGTCCGCCGGCGGCCGCGACCCGGTGCGCAAGCGGTGGCTGCCCGCCGTGGCCACCTGTGAGGCGATCGCCGCGCTGGCCCTGACCGAGCCCGAGGTCGGCTCGGACCTGCGGGCCATCACCACCACCGTGCGCACCGAGGGCGACAACCTGGTCATCGACGGCCGCAAGTCGTTCATCACCAACGCGGGGGACGCGGCTTTCTACAGCGTCCTGTGCCGCGAGGCCGAGGGCTACTCCCTGGTCCTGGTGCCCGCGGACACGCCGGGCCTGCGGGTCGAGCATCCGCACCAGATCATCGCGCCGCACGTGCTCGGCGACGTCATCCTGAACGGCGTCCGGGTGCCGGCCGACCACCGCCTCGGCGAGCCCGGCACCGGGTTCCGGCTGACCCTGGCCACCCTGGCCACGTTCCGGGTCTCGGTGGCCGGCGCCGCGGTCGGGCTCGCGCAGGCCGCCCTGGACGAGGCGCTTCGTCACACGTCGGCCCGGGAGCAGTTCGGCACGCCGCTCGCCCGGCTCGGCCCGGTGGCCAGCGCGCTGGCGTTGTCCTGGACCGAGATCGAGATGGCCCGCTCGCTGGCCTACCGGGCCGCGGCCGCCGCCGCCCGCGACCCGCTGGCCAGCCTGAACCTGTCGTCGATGGCCAAGGTGGGCGCGACCGAGGTGGCCGGGCGCGTGACGGACCGGGCGGTCCAGGTCATGGGGCGGTTCGGCCTGGTGCGCGGCAGCGTCATCGAACGGCTCTACCGTGGGGCGCGGCCGATGCGCATCTACGAGGGGTCCACCGAGGTCATCCTGGACTCCCTGGCCAAGCAGCTGGTCAAGAAGGGAGCCTCGGCGTGATCGTCGACGCGCATTGCCACCTCTGGCCCGACCACATCGCGGCCAAGGTGCTAGCCGGCCGCCCGGCCGACCTGGACCCGGTCCACGACGGCACGATCGCCGGCCTGCGCCGGACCATGGACGCGGCCCGGGTGGATCACGCCATGTGCCTGGGCGTGGCCAACGTGGCGCGGACTGTCGAGCGGACCAACGAGTTCATCGGCTCCCTGGACCGCGCCCGGTTCACCCCGTTCGGCACCGTGCACCCCGGCCTGCCGGTCGAGACCAATCTGAAGTCGCTGCGGGACAACGGCATCCGCGGGGTCAAGCTGCATCCGATGTTCCAGGACCTGTCCTTCGCCGACCCGCGGGTGATCGGCCTGCTCGGCGCCCTGGCCGGCGAGGGCATCACGGTGATCGCGCACGTCGGCGAGGCCGGCGAGGGCGCCGGCGACAAGGCGGCCCCGCGGTACGTGCGGGCGGCCCTGGACCAGATCCCGGACCTGACCCTGATCACCTGCCATTTCGGCGGCTACCACCGGCTGGACGAGGCCGAGGAGTTCCTGGTCGGGTCGCGCGCCATCCTGGAGACGTCCTGGCCGCCCCGCCTGAGTGACCTCGACGCCGGCCGCCTGCGGGCGATCATCGACCGGCACGGCCCGGACCGGGTGGTGTTCGGCTCGGACTGGCCGATGGCCGACCCAGCCGCGGAAATCGCCGCCGTCCGCGCCCTCGGCCTGGACCCCGCCGCCGAGCAGGCCATCCTCGGCAACAACCTGGCCCGCCTCCTCGGCCTCGACACCCACCCATGATCGATGACGTCGTCATCGTCGGCGCCTCGGTCGCCGGGATGCGGACCGCGGAGGCGCTGCGCCGCCGCGGCTTCGACGCCCGCATCACGCTGATCGGCGCCGAGCCCCACCTGCCCTACGACCGGCCGCCGCTGTCCAAGGCCTTCCTGACCGGCCACGCCGCCGAGGACGATATCGCCCTGCTGGACGGCGACCGGCTGGACCGGCTGGAACTGGAGCTGCGGCTCGGCGTGCAGGCCGAGGCCGTCGACGTGGCCACCCGGCAGGTGCGGCTGGCCTCGGGCGAGCCGGTGTCCTTCAGCGCGCTCGTCATCGCCACCGGCTCGCGGCCGCGCCGCCTGCCCGCCCTGGACGGCTGGCCCGGCGTGCACGTCCTGCGCACCCTCGATGACGCGATCGCGGTCCGCGCCGCGCTGGCCGCGGGCGCCCGGGTCGCCGTGGTCGGCGGCGGCTTCATCGGCGCCGAGGTGGCCTGGTCCGCCCGGTCCCGCGGGCTGGACGTGACCATCATCGACCCGCTGCCGGCGCTCATGGCCCGCGGGCTCGGCCCGGCGCTGGGCCAGGTGCTGGCCGCCCGGCACGCCGACCACGGCGTCACGCTGCACCTCGGCCGGTCCGTGGCCCGCGCCGAGGGCGCCGGCCGGGTGGAGCGCCTCGTCCTGGACGACGGGACCAGCGTCGACGCCGACGTCGTGGTGGTCGGCATCGGGGTGGACCCGGCCGTCGGCTGGCTGGCCTCCTCCGGCCTGCCCGTCGACGGCGGCGGCCTGTGCTGCGACGCCTGGCTACGGGTGCCCGGCACCGATTCGGTGTACGCGGTCGGTGACGTAGCCCGCTGGCCGTCCGCCCGGTACGCCGGACCGGTGCGGCTGGAGCACTGGACCAGCGCAGGCGAGACCGCCCGGGGCGCCGCCGCCGCCCTCACCGGCACCCCGCCGCCGTTCGACCCGCTCCCATACGTATGGTCCGACCAGCTCGGCACCCGCCTCCAGGTCTTCGGCCAGGTCCGCCCGGCCGACGAGCTCGTCTATGTAGAAGGCGGCCCCGAGGAGGCCGAGTTCGTCGCCGCCTCCGGCGGCGACGGCAAGCTGCAAGCCGTCGTCGCCCTAGGCGCCCGCCGCGCCGCCCTCCGCTGGGAACGCCTGCTCCGCTCCGGCCTGCCCTGGATCACCGGCCACGGCCCCGCCGACCCGGCCCCCTAGCAGCCCGGCTCTCAGGAGCCCTGCGCCCGCGCAGCCGACCCACCCCACGCCCACCATCAACCACAACACCCCACCAGCCACACTCTCCGCCAAAAGTTCACACTGGACGCGCGACCGTAGCGACACCGATGGAGCATGGGTGTGTTTCTTATGGGGTTGTCGGCAATGGGTGTCTGGGGGGCTGCGTCCTGTTACGTTCGGGTTGTCAGGTATCCGGGACAGGCAGGGAGGCGTGATGGCGGAGGGGTCGTTCGAGCGGTCGCGGGAGGCGTTCGCGCAGGCGGAGGAGTGGCTGGCCGGGCCGGAGGCGGCAGAGCTGGATCACGCGGGCCTGGAGGAGGAACTGGCCGGGCGGGGCCGGGAGATCCAGCGGCTGCTGCTGCAAGATCACCTGGACACGCGGGCGGCCGCTGAGCAGCGGTTAGCGCGGGTGGACGGCCCGGACAGGGTGACCCGCAGCTGGGCCGAGCGGGGACATGACCGGACGCTGGCCAGCATCTTCGGGCCGGTGACGGTGACCCGGATCGCCTACCGGGGCCGGGGTGTCCCGAACGTGCACCTGGCGGACGGGCAGCTGAACATGCCGGCCGGGAAGCATTCGCACGGGCTGGCCAAGATGACCGCGGCCGCGTGCGCGGCCGGGTCGCTGGGGCAGGCATGCGCGCTGGTCCGGGAGCGGACCGGGTCCGCGCTGGGGACCCGGCAGGCCCAGCAGCTGGCCCGGGACGCCGCCGCCGATTTCGAGGACTTCTACGCCAGCAGGCGGCGGCCGCCCGGCGCCGCGCCCGGTGACGTGCTGGTCATCTCCTGTGACGGCAAGGGCATCATGGTCCGGCCCGGGGAACTGCGGCCCCGCGCCCAGCGGCTGGCCGCCAAGGCCGTCCCCAAGCAGGACGGGCGGCTGTCCCGCGGCGAGGTCCGGACCCGCAAGCGGATGGCCGAGGTCGCCGCGGTCTTCGACGTCACCCCGGTCCCGCGCACCCCCGCCGCCATCATGGGACCCGGTCCCCGGCCGCCCGGCCCCAAGGCCACCGGAAAGTGGCTGACCGCCAGCGTGGCCGCCGACGCCGCCCAGGTCGTGGCCGCCGCGTTCGCCGAAGCCGGCCGCCGCGACCCGGACCGCCAGCGGACCTGGATCGCGCTGGCCGACGGCAACAAAGACCAGATCGCCTGGATCGGCGCCCAGGCCGCCGCCCGCGGCACCGCTATCCCCGTCATCTGCGACTTCATCCACGTCCTGGAATACCTGTGGGACGCCGCCTGGTGCTGGTTCCCCGAAGCCAGCCCTGACGCCGGCCCCTGGGTCCGGGACCGCGCCGCCGCCATCTTGGACGGCCACGCGGATCACGTCGCCGCCGGCATCCGCGCCGACGCCGCCGCCGGCCTGAGCACGGCTAAGCGCAAGGCCGCCGCCCGCACCGCCGGCTACCTGGAAGCCAAGGCCCCCTTCCTGGACTACCCCCGGGCGCTCGCGGCCGGGTGGCCCATCTCCACCGGTGTCATCGAAGGCGCCTGCCGCCACCTGGTCAAAGACCGCATGGACATCACCGGCGCCCGCTGGGGCGTTGACACCGCCGAAGCCATCCTCAAACTCCGCGCCCTCCAAGCCAACAGCGACTTCGACGAGTACTGGGCCTACCACCTGCGCCGCGAACACCAGCGCAACCACCCGCCCGTCTACACCCTCGCCGCCTGACCCCAACTTCAAAAGAAACGCACCCATGGAGCATCGGTGTCGCTATGGCGACAGCAATGTTCCATCGGTGTCGTTGGGTGACGGCCTGCGGGCGAGCCAGGGTGGGGCAGCCGAGACGGATGGGTTTGGGGGACACGACCGGGGGCACGCGCCACGGACCGTTCAGCCGGTCGCGATGGACTTCACTTCCAGGTAGGCGCGGAAGCCTTCCGGGCCCATCTCCCGGCCTATACCGGACTGCTTGAACCCGCCGAACGGCGTGCCGAAGGCCTGCGGCCTGCCGTTGATGCTCACCATGCCGGTGCGGATGCGCCGCGCCACGGCCAGCGCCCGCTCCGGGTCGCCGCTCCACACCGACCCGGACAGCCCGTAGGGGGAGTCGTTGGCGATGGCCACCGCCGCCTCGTCGTTGTCGTAGCCGATGATGGCCATCACCGGGCCGAAGATCTCCTCCCGGGCCACCCGCATGGCGTTATCGACCGAATCCAGCAAGGTGGGCTCGACGAACCAGCCCGCCGCCAGGTCGTCGGGCAGTTGCGGGCGCCCGCCACCGCTCACCACGCGCGCGCCCTCGTGCCGCGCGACCTCCAGGTAGCCCTCAACGCGGTCGCGCTGCCGCTGGCTGACCAGCGGGCCGATCGTGGTGGCCGGGACGGCCGGGTCGCCCACCGTCTGGGCCTGCAAGGCCGCAGCCAGGGCGTCGGTGAACTCGCGCTCGCGGGACCGGGGGACCAGCACCCGGGTCTGCGCGATGCAGGCCTGCCCGTTGACCATCAGGGCCATCGGCAGCAGCGCCGGGACCACCCGGGCCGGGTCGGCGTCGTCCAAGATCACCGCGGCGGACTTGCCGCCGAGTTCCAGCGTGACCCGGGCGATGCGCTCGGCGCAGATGCCCATGATCCGCTTGCCGGCCGCGGTGCTGCCGGTGAACGCGACCTTGTCCACCTCGGGGTGACTGACCAGGTGCTCGCCGGCCTCCCGGTCGGCGGGCACGATGCTGAGCACGCCCTCGGGCAGGCCCGCCTCGGTCAGCGCCTCGGCCAGCGCGTACACGGTCAGCGGGGTCTCGGGGGCCGGCTTGAGCACCACCGAGCAGCCGGCCGCCAGGGCGGCCGCGGTCTTGAGCGTGGGGGTGCTGAGCGGTCCGTTCCACGGGGTGATCGCCGCCACCACGCCGACCGGTTCCTGGACGACCAGGCTGGTGTTGGTGCTGTCACCGCGGCGCTCCTCATAGCCGAAGTCCCGGCACAGGTCGGCGTAGTACCGCAGGTGCCGGATCGGATTCGGCACGTGTGCCCGCTGGCTGAACCAGATCGGGCAGCCCAGCTCGGCGGTGATGGCCTGGGCCAGCTCGTCGGAGCGCTTGTCCAGCAGGTCGGCGGCGCGGTGCAGGACCGCGGCCCGCTCGTGCGGCGGTGTCCGGGCCCAGGTCCCGGCGTCGAAGCTGGTCCGGGCGGCCCGCACCGCGGCGTCCATGTCGGCGGCACTGGCTAGCGCCGCGGTGGCCAGCCGTTCGCCGGTGGCGGGGTTGCGGACCTGCGTGACCTCGGCGCCGCGCGGGGCTTGCCAGCGGCCGCCGATGAACAGCTGCGGGCGATCAGTGATGATCATGGTGCCGTCTCCTTCTCCTCAGCCCCACGCGCCCTCGGCGTCGGCCAGCGCTTCTGCTTCGGTGGCGCTCAGGACCCGCTGCAGCACCGGCGCCTGCGCCTGCTCCGGTACCTGTCCCGCGTGGCCCAGGTCGAAGCCGCTGTACCCGTCGGCCGCGACCCGGTCGCAGATCGCCCGGTAATGGCCGACCCCGCCGATATAGGGCATGAACACCCGCGGTTTGCCGGGCACGTTGGCGCCCAGGTACCAGGAGTTACCGACCGGGAACAGGGTCCTGCTGGCCACGTCGTTGACGTGCGCCACCCACTCGTCCTGGGCCTCGCGGCGTGCCTCGGCCCAGTCCAGGTCGTGCTTACGCAGGTGCTCGAGGAGGTCGGACACCCATTCCACGTGCTGTTCGATGGACAGCACCACGTTGCTGAGCACCGACGGGCTGCCCGGCCCGGTAATGATGAACAGGTTCGGGAACCCGGCCACGCAGACGCCCAGGTAGGTCTGCGGCCCGGCCTCCCACGCCTGCCGCAGGGTCAGCCCGCTACGGCCGCGCACGTCCATGGCCAGCAGCGCGCCGGTCATCGCGTCGAAGCCGGTAGCGAAGACGATCGCGTCCAGCTCGTGCTCTCCGGCCGAGGTGCGGATCCCGGCGGGCGTGACCGCATCGATGGACGCCGCCGCGACGTCGACCAGCGTGACGTTGGCCCGGTTGTAGGTCTCGTAGTAGCCGGCGTCGACACACAGGCGCTTGGCCCCGAACGGATAGCCGCGCGGGATGAGGCGATCGGCCACCTCGGGGTCCCGGACGATCTCGCGGATCTTCCCGGCCACGAACTCGGCCACGGTCGCGTTGGCCTGTTCGTCGGTGAGCAGGTCGGCGAACGAGCCGAGGATCTCCGCCCCGCCGAAGGTCCAGCGCGCCTGGTATGCGTTCCGCCGCTGCTCCGGCGGGGTCTCTAGCGCGCGGCGCTCGCTGTAGTCGCGGCTCACTCCGCCCCGGGAGATCCGCATCCGGCGCCGGTAATCGGCGTAGTGCTGCTTGAACCCGGCCAGCCAGTCCGGGTCGAGCCGGTGGTGCTGGGCCGGGATGGTGTAGTGCGGGGTGCGCTGGAAGACGGTCAGCTGCGCCGCCTGCTGCGCGATCATCGGGATTGCCTGGATCCCGGACGAGCCGGTGCCGATAACCCCGACCCGCAGGCCGGTGAAGTCCACGCCGTCCTTCGGCCAGCTGCCGGTGTGGTAAGTCCGGCCGCGGAACGAATCGAGCCCGGGGAACTCCGGGATCCGTCCCACCGACAGGTTGCCGACGGCCATGATGCAGTGCCGCGCGGTCACGCGGTCGCCGCGGTCGGTTTCGATCACCCACCGCGCCGACGGCTCGTCGTAGACGGCCGACACCACCCGCGTGCCGAACGTGATGTCGGACCGCAGCCCGAAGCGGTCGGCGACGTGGTTGAGGTAGCGCAGGATCTCCGGCTGAGTGGCGTACCGCTCGCTCCAGGTCCACTCCTGCTGCAGCTCATCGGAGAAGGAAAAGGAGTAGTCGAGGCTTTCCACGTCGCAGCGCGCGCCGGGGTAGCGGTTCCAGTACCAGGTACCGCCGACGTCCTCGCCCCGCTCGAAGACGCGTACCGACATGCCCATCCCGCGCAGCCGGTGCAGCAGGTACATCCCCGCGAAGCCGGCGCCGACCACCACGGCGTCCACGTCGGGCGGCGAACCGCCGGCCTGGTCCGCGGCATCCTGGCCAAGGTGCTCGGTCACGGGAATCCTCTCGACAGCGCTGTTCCTTCGTAACAGCCTACGCAAAATATATGCGAATGAATAGCATTGATTTGCCCTGGCTGCCGATGCGGGGCCGGTTAGCCGCCGTCGGCCGGTTTCTTCATGATCATCCCGGCGCGATGGCACAGGTGGACAAGCTCGTCACGCTGGTTATAGCCCCGGTGCTCGAACCACACGATGCCCGCGTCCGGGCGGCTCTGGGACTCGCGCTTGCGCAGGATCGTCGATTCCGCGCGCAGCGTGTCGCCGTGGAACACCGGCGCCGGGAACGTCATCTTCTCGTACCCCAGGTTCCCGATCGTGGTCCGGAAGGTCAGGTCCGGCACGATCATCCCGCCGATCAGCGCGGCGGTGAACAAGCTGTTGACCAGCCGTCGGCCCTGGGGCAGATGGGTCCTGGCGTACTCCTCGTCCAGGTGGATCGGGGCCACGTTCATGGTCAGCGAGGTGAACAGCACGTTGTCCATCTCGGTCACCGTGCGGGTGAACGGGTGCGAGAACCGCGCGCCCTCCTCCATCTCCTCGAAATACAGCCCGCGCATGGCAGGTCTCCTCTCATCGTCTTAGGGGTAAGTCCAGCGCCGCGATCCGGATCACATGCCGGGAACAGACAGAGCCGCCGCGGCGGCCCGGAAAGCGGCCTGTCCCGGAGTATGCCCGCCCACCTCCAGCAGCTCGATCCCGGGCGCCGGCGCGTAGCTGTCCTTGAACAGCGTCATGCGGCCCTCGGCGTGGATCCGCCGCAGGTCGCCCACGTCCCCGGGTTCGGCCGTCCAGGCGAAGTGCCCGCGGGTGCCCAGCGGGCCGGTCCAGAACTCGTACTCGCTGCGGGTCATGATGACCTCGGCCGCGGGGCAGGCGCGCAGGTTGCCGATGTGGTCGTAGTGCCCGTGCGTCGCGACGACCTGGGTGACCGAGGCCGGGTCGATGCCGAGAAGCCGGTATCGACCAGGATCGTGCGCTGCGCGTTCCGGGCCACCCAGACGAAGTAGTCCATGCCGATCACGTCGTCCGGCTCACCGTAGAGGTGAAAGTTCAGGTAGACCTCGCTCTTGACCGCCGGGCGGCTCCCGTACCGGATGGCCAGTACCTGATAGGTGTTCGTCGCGGCGGTGACCATGTCTAGCCGAGATCGAGCCCCGGCCCGCGCCGCGGGCCGGGGGTGAACCGGGCCGGGATGGACCGCCACCCGGTATTGGTCCCCTGGTGCGGGTAGGTCTGGATCCGGGCCACGTCAACCTCGTAGTCCGGCATCCGCTGCAGGATCTGCTCGAGCAGCTCGATGGCCATGGCCCGGCCCAGGTGGGAACCGGCGCACCGGTGGATACCCACGCCGAAGGCGGTATGGCGGTTCGGCCAGCGCTCGATGTCCAGGGTGTCCGGATCGCTGAACTGCTCGGCGTCCCGGTTGGCCGATGCCCACGCGAGCAGCACCCGGTCGCCTTGGTGCAGCGCGCAGCCGTGGAACTCGGTGTCGTGGGCCACCGTCCGGGCCAGCGCCTGGGTCGGCGAGAAGTAGCGCAGGAACTCCTCGACCGCCTGCGCCACCTTGTCCGGGTGCTCGATGAGGTCGGCGCGGACGTCCTGGTGCTCGTAGAGCCAGACCAGGGCCTGGCTGACCAGCGAGGCCGTCGTGCCTACCCCGCCCGCCAGGAGCAGCTCGACCATCGAGAAACCTCGTCGTCGGTGATCGGACGGTCATCGACCTCCTGGTGGACCAGGTAGCTGATGATGTCCGGCCGGGGCTCGGCCCGCCGCGCGGCGATGACGTCCCGCATCTGCTGCGAGCAGAACGGCATGTCAACGGTGGTGGCCTGAACGTATTCGGGACTGCCGGGGACGGCGGCCAAGATGGCGTGGTGCAGCCGCGCGTAGCGGTGCCAGTCGGAGACCGGCAGGCCGAGCCAGTTCACGGTGACGATCGAGGGGACGCCGATTACCTGGCTCAGGTCACAGTCGCCCGATTCGATCACTTCGTCGATGAACCAGGTCGTGTACCTGGAGATGAGCTCCTGCAGGTCCGCGACCGCCTTCGGCGAGGCGATCGGGTTGATCAGCTTCCGGTACTTGCGGAATTCCGGCGGGTCGATCTCGATCGGGATGTGGTGGTGCATGGGCGTCTTGGGTATGACGACGCTGAGCCCGTCGCCGCCGTACGAGTTGCGCTCCAAGGAGAAGGTCTCGTCGTCCCGCGCGGCCTCGAACACGCTGTCGTATCCGGACATCACCCAGTAACCGCCGTGCGCTTCGGTCCACGCCACCGGGCACTTGGACCGCAGGGCTCGGTAGGAGCCCACCGGGTCGGCCGAGTGCTGTTGTGAGTTGTGGTCAAAGGCGACCACCGGTTCACGCCCGTGTTCAGGAACACCGTGTTCTGCCATGCCGCCGTCCTGGGTCTGGTCACCACAATGTAATAATGGTTATACTAGATTTGATCGTTGTCAATCGCAGGCAAATCGCGCCGCCGCCACGAAGGGATCCGGGATGACACGTCGGTTCGAGAATCGCGTCGCGGCCGTGATCGGCGGCGGATCGGGCATGGGGCGCGCGATCTGCCAGCGGCTGGCCGCGGAGGGCGCTCACGTGTACGTCGCCGACCTGAACGGCGGCGCGGCCAAGACGGTGACCGAGGAGATCCTCGCGCAGGGGTTCCTGGCCCAGGCCGAGGAGGTAAACGCCACCAGCCTCGCGGACCTGCGCGGCCTGTTCGACCGCATCGGCCAGCAGCACGGCCGGCTGCATGTGCTGCACAACCAGGTCGGCATGCCCGGTCCGGCCGGCCTGGAGGTGTCCGAGGACGACTGGCAGCGCAACATTGACGTCAACGTCAAGTCCGCGTTCTACGGAGCCACTTTGGGCTTTGAGCTGCTCAAACAGGCTGAAGGCAAGGCCTCGATCACCTTCACCGCCTCCACCTCGGCGCTGGTCGGATCTCCCTACAGCCCGATCTACTCGCTGACCAAGGGCGCGATCGTGTCGTTCACCAGGGCGATGGCGCTGGTCGGGGCGCCGGACGGAATCCGGGCCAACGTCATCTGCCCGGGTTCGGTGGACACGCCCATGCTGCCGCAGTTCTTCGGGCGGGAGCCCGGCGCGGACGTCGCGGACCTGATGGCCGGCTTCATCGCCAACATCCCGCTCGGGCGGGCCGCGAAACCGGAGGAGATCGCCTCGGTGGTCGCCTTCCTGGCCAGCGACGACGCCGCCATGGTGACCGGCGTCGCGATCCCGGTCGACGGCGGGCTGGTGGCCAAGTGAGCGTCGGCGACGTCGGCCTCTCGGCGCGGGCCGCCCAGGTCCTGTACGCGTACGCGCGCGCGGTCGACGAGGCAGACATCGAGGCGCTGCGCGCGCTGGCCCTGCCGGATGTGTTTTTGACCAGGTCAGACGGCACCAAGCAGGGCATCGAGGTGTTCCTCGATCTGTACCGCGCGTTCGCCGCGTCCCCGGTACCGGGCAGCAAGCACACCATCGCCAACGTGCAGGCCTTCCTCGAGCCGGACGGCGACGTGCGCGCGCTGTCCTACTTCCAGGCCACCATGTTCGATCCAGGTTCCCCCGATCGACCAGCACAGACCCGGCTGGTCATCGGGCAGTATTCCGACTCCCTGCGCGAGGTCGACGGCCAGCTCAGGTTCAGCCACAAGCGGATCACGGTCGAGC
The DNA here is from genome assembly GCA_963787645.1 of uncultured Actinomycetes bacterium. Lineage (GTDB taxonomy): Bacteria > Actinomycetota > Actinomycetes > Streptosporangiales > Streptosporangiaceae > Palsa-504. The sequence continues at coordinate 59,151 of CAWBDS010000013.1, forward strand.
GGGTGGTGGCAATCCCCGGGGGGACCGACCAGTACGCGGGCGTCCCGCCGGTATCGGCCGGGACCACGACCCGATGAGCTCCGCGGCCGGAGCGGTGGTCGTCACCGGCGCTGCCCGGGGGATCGGCGCGGCCATCGCCATGCGGTTCGCTGAGGACGGCTACACGGTCATCGGCGTCGATCGCGACGGCGACCGGCTGAAGGAGGTCATGGCCGAGCTGCCCGGGGGAGAGGCGGTGGTCGGCGACGTCACCGACGAGGCGGTGCTGGAGACGGCCTGCGAACGCGGCGCGGCCGGCGGCCTGCGCGCGCTGGTGGCCAACGCCGGGATCGCCCGGCCCGGCCGGTCGGTGGACTACCCCCTCGAGGCCTGGAACCAGATCCTCGCCGTCGACCTCACCGCGTCGTTCCTCGGCGCGCGGGTCGCCTGCCGCTGGATGCCCGACGGCGGATCGATCGTGATGATCTCCTCGGTCAACGGCCATCTCGGCTTCGGCGGCCGGGCCGCGTACTGCGCCGCCAAGGCGGGCGTGCAGGGGCTCGTGCGGTCGCTCGCGGTCGAATGGGCCCCGCTGGGAGTGCGGGTCAACGCGGTCTCGCCGGGCACCATCGCCACCGAAATGCAGGCCAAGTTCCTGGACACCGGCTACGCGTCAGCTGAGCTGTTCTTGTCTCGTATCCCGATGGGGCGCTTCGGCCAGCCGCACGAGATCGCCGACGCGGTGCACTTCCTGTGCTCGCCGCGCTCGAGCTACATCACCGGGGTCGTCCTGCCGGTCGACGGCGGCTGGCTGGCCAACGGCCTTCCGGCCGAGGACGGCTGACCCATCCGGGCAAGTATCAAGGAGATGTCATGGTCCAGGTCGGTCTGCTGCTCAGCGACGTGCCCGCCTCGGTGCCGCCGTCACAGCAGTTCCGTGACGTGCTGCGCATCGTCGAGGCGGCGCAGGCCAACGATTTCACCTACATCGCCATCGGGCAGCACTTCCTGTACGGCGACCTGCGCTGGCTGCAGCCCGTGCCGCTACTCGCCCGGCTGGCGGCCGAGGTCGGGCCGGAGGTCCGGCTGGTCACCCAGATCATGATCGCGCCGCTGTACCACCCGGTCCTGCTGGCCGAGGAAATCGCCACCCTGGACGTGGTCACCGAGGGCCGGCTGGTCTTCGGCGCGGGACTGGGCTACCGGCCCGAGGAGTTCGGCTACCTGAACGTCCCGTTCGCCGAGCGCGCCGCGCGCATGGACGAGTCGCTTCAGCTCATGCAGCGGCTCTGGACGCAGGACGAAGTGGACTACCACGGCCGCTTCTGGACCCTGGACCACGTCCGGCCGCACCTGAAACCGGTTCAGTCGCCGCATCCGCCGATCTGGATCGGCGGCCACAGCCTGGCCGGAGCACGCCGCGCCGGGCGCTATGGCGACGGCTACGCCTGCCCGCCCGAGACGCGTGTCGACGAGGCAGCCGAGCGGTACGCCGCGGTCAAGGCGGGCTTCGAGGCCCGCGGCAAGCAGTTCGGCCCGCAGCCGCTGCGCCGCAACGTCCTGGTCGCCGACACCCGGGAGCAGGCGGTCACCGAGTACGGGCGGGTGGCGCAGGGCCGGTACATCACCTACGCGCAGCGCGGCCTGGACGTCATGGCCGACACCGACCTCGAGCGGGACTTCGCGGCGGCCGTCGCCGGGCACGCCGTCATCGGCACGGCCAACGATGTCACCAAGCAGCTCCTGGACCTGGTCACCACGCTCCCGGTCGACCCGCTGCTGGTCCGTCCCCAGTGGCCGACCATGGACGCCGACGAGACCATCGCGGCCATCCGCCGGCTCGGCGCCGAGGTGGTACCGGCCCTGCGCGCGATCGAGTCGCGGACCAGCATCTGACTTGCCGCTCCCAGCGAAAGGGCACCTCATGAACGTCGCCTCACCGGCCGCCAACCCGCTGCGGGACCAGATCCCCGCGACCCGGGACCTGCTGATCGGCGGCCAGTTCGTCAGCCCGCAGGGCGAGCGCTGGCCGGTGTACAACCCGGCTACCGAGGAGGTCATCGCGACCGTGGGCGGCGCGTCCGCCGAGCAGGTCGACGCCGCCGTGGCCGCCGCCCGCGCGGCCTTCCCCGGCTGGGCCGGCCTGTCCGGCGACGAGCGATCCCGGCACCTGCACCGGCTGGCCGACGTGCTCGGGCAGGCCGCCGACGAACTGCTGCCCTCGATCGTGAACGAGGTCGGGACGCCGGTGTCCCTGGCCGCCTTCCTGCAGGTGCGGATGGCCGTCGAGTACCACCTGCGCTGGGCGGCGGACGCCGCCAAGGTCGACCGGACCCAGCACCTGGGCCCCTGGTCCGATCCGGTGCCCACCATGAGCGACGTGGTGCTCGAGCAGGCCGGCGTGGTGGCCGCCATCACCGGCTACAACTACCCGCTCAACCTGGCCATCTTCAAGTTCGGGGCCGCGCTGGCGGCCGGGTGTACCGTCGTGCTGCTGCCGTCCCCCCGGACGCCGCTGACCACGCTCTTCCTGGGGGAGCTGATCCGCCGGGCCGAGCTGCCGCCGGGCGTCATGAACGTGATCACCGGCAACGCGGACGTCGGCCGGCAGCTGTCGTCGCACCCGGGCGTCGACCGCGTCTCGTTCACCGGATCGGACGCGGTCGGCGCGATGATCATGGCCCAGGCCGCCGAACGCCTCACCGGCGTCACCCTGGAACTCGGCGGGAAGTCGCCGAGCATCGTCCTGCCCGGTGCCGATGTCGGGCAGATCGCCGTGGAGACGCACCTGCGGTGGTCCCGCAACGGCGGCCAGGGCTGCGCCGCACTGGCCCGGCTGCTCGTCCACGAGTCGCTGTACGAGGACTTCCTGGCCGCTAGCGAGCCGGCCTTCCGGCAGATGGTGGTCGGCGACCCGTGGGATCCGGCCACCAACATCGGCCCGATGATCAGGCCGGAGCACCGGGCCCGCGTGCAAGGGTTCATCGATGACTCGCTGGCCGCGGGCGGACGCAAGCTGTTCGAGGTGACCGAGCCGCCACCCGCCCGGGGCTGGTTCGTCAACCCCGTGCTGCTCGGCGACCTGCCGCCCGACGCCCGGGCCGTGCAGCAGGAGATCTTCGGGCCGGTGGCCGTCATCTTGCCGTTCAAGGACACCGACGAGGCGATCCGGCTGGCCAACGACACGCCGTACGGGCTGGCCGCCAACATCTGGTGCGGCGACAACCTGACCGAGGGCCGGCGGGTGGCCGGGCGGATCCGGGCCGGCACGGTGTGGATCAACGGCGGCGGGTCCATGCGCCCGGATGCGCCGTTCGGCGGCTACGGTCGTTCCGGCATCGGCCGTGAGCTCGGCGAGTGGGGCATGCGGGAGTATCTGGAGGTCAAGCACATCCAGTGGCGGATGTAACCAGCGGCCTCGATGCTCGATTCGCACGTCCACCTGTGGGATCTGGCCGTCCGTGACCAGCCGTGGATCCCGGCCGGATCACCGATCCGGCGCACCTTCGGCGTCCGTGACCTGCACTCCGCGCTGGCCGGCACGCCGGTGGACGGCGTGATCCTGGTACAGGTCATCAACGACACTGACGAAACGGCCGACCTGATCTCGTGTGCCGTACACGAGGACCTGGTCCGCGGCGTCGTCGGCTGGGCGGACCTGCGCTCGCCCGGCTTTCCCGCCGCGCTGGCCTCGCTGACCGCCACCGGGCAGCTGCTCGGCCTCCGGCACCAGGCCCTGGCCGAGGCGGATCCGGCAGCCTGGCTGCGATCACCGGAGGTCCTACGCAGCCTGACCAAATTCCAGGCCGCGGGGCTGCCGTTCGAGCTGATGATCCGCCCCGCGCACTTCCCGGCTGCGCTGCGGACGGTGCGCGAGCACCCGGCCCTGCAGTTCGTGCTCGATCACCTGGGCAAGCCGCCAATCGCCTCGGGCGAGCTCGAACCGTGGGCCGCCGGGATCAGGGCCCTGGCCGCCGAAGCCAACGTGGCCTGCAAGCTCTCAGCCTCGATCCACCGGCCGATTCCGTTAGGTCGTTTCCGGCCTGATTCCTCCACGAGGAGTTCCGGGGCGAATCGGGGCGCAGTCGTCCTGCCGCTCGCCTGTTGTGCGGCTTGTCCGGGGTTCCTGGGCCGGGGACGGGGTTCGGGGGTGGCCGTCGGGGCCGTGGCGGGTGCGGACCGGTTCCGGGCTGGTCAGGCCGCTGCGGCGGGCGGCCCGCAGGCCGCGGCGAGCAGGTTCAGCCATTCGTGCTCGCGGTGCCAGCCCTCGGGCAGGTGCAAGGTGAGGTGGCCGCGGCCGTGCCGGGCGGTGCGGGCGGCGACGGCGATCAGGTCACGGCGGATGGTCGCGGCCCGGGCCTTGGCGAAGGGGAGGCTGGCCAGGGCGCCGGCGGCGCGGACCAGGTTGTGGGTCATGGCGGCGATGGACAGCCAGGCCGCGTTCGCGGCGAAGACCCCGGAGGGCAGATGAGCCAGCGGGCCGCTGGTGACGTCGGCGAAGACCTGCTCCACGACGGCGTGGTCGCGGTGCTGGGCCTCGGCCTGGACCAGCTCGAACGGGGAGTCGGTGAACACCGCGTGGTGGCGCCAGACGGGGAATAGCTCGTCCTGCCCGGCCGCGGCCTGCTTGTTCAGGTCGCGGACCCGGCGGACGATCAGCCGGGCGGTGACGGCCTGCCCTTTCTTCGACGCGAACGCCGTGTACTGGATCTCGGCGACCTCGGCGTCGGAGATCCAGGCGGCCAGCTGGTCGTCCCAGATGGCGCGGGGGTACCGGATCGGGGTCCAGGCGTTCTCGGGGATGGCGGCGATCGCGGCGCGGACGCTGGCGTTCATCGGGATGGTGACGGAGAACCGCGCGCCGCCGCGGCGGACCGCGCTGATCACCGCGGCGTTGTAAAACGCCGAGTCCAGCCGGACGATGATCTGCCCGGTGCAGCCGCAGGCCCGCGCGGTGCCGACGGCGCGGGCGGCCAGGCTGGCCGCGCCGCGCGCGGAGGCGGCGTTGCCGCCGCGCAGCCGGGTCGCGGCGATCACCGGCGCGGCGATCGGCGTGCTGATGACGGCGGCCAGCGCGTTCAGGCCCCGCACCAGCAGCGACTTCCCCTGGATCTTGGTGTGGCCGAACTTCGCGCCCTGCTTGTGGTGCCCGTAGACCCGTTTTTGCATCGAGTCGATATCGATAAACGCCAGCGTCCCCGCGCAGGGCAGCAGCGGCGACTGCCGCGCCAGGTTCACCAGGAACTCCCGGCCCGCCTTCTCCAGCTGGGCGACGTTGCCCCAGGTATAGCAGCGCAGGTGCGAGCCCAGCGTGGACGGCGCGCGGATGCCGCCGAACAGCGCGGGCATCGCACCGTGCCGCAGCAGGTCCATGTCATCGATCGAGTCGGCCCCGGCGGCCATCCCCGCGACCAGACACGGCACCTTCACTGCGGTGTTCATGCCGCACTCGCCGCCCGGCCGGACGTGCGCGGCGAGCAGATCGCCCAGCCCGGCGCGCTGCGCCAGGGCCATCACCGGGATCAGGCCGGCGTGCGACACGAGATTCGGATCATCGAACGATGCGTGCGTCTTCGCCAGGCTATGCAACAATCGCACTTGCAAGGTGTCCTCTCGAACCGGGAACTGGAAGTGTCAGCGACTCCCATTCTCCCAGGTCAGAGGGCACCTTTATGTTGACACGCCGCAAAGCACCCTAATTGCCCGGTGGATCGAGGCTCAGGGCTGCAGACCATCGCGTCACCCGGCTGGACGTACGCCGAACTGGCGCTCTACATCGACATCGCGCTGGAGGCGTTCGGCCCGGGCCGGCTGATCTTCGGTTCCGACTGGCCGGTCTGCACCCAGGCCGCCTCCTACCCGCGCGTCTGCGAGGTCGCCCAGGCCGCGTGCTCGGGCCTGTCCGGTCCCGAGCGGGCCGCGGTGCTGACCGGGAACGCCCGCGCCATTTACCGGACCGGATAGGGGGCGGGAGCGGCGCGGAGCACGGCGATGGTCTGCCTGGTCCACCGGAGGCTGGCGCGGTAGACGGCCAAGCCGTGGTCCAGGGCCAGGGCCGGGTGGCGATCGTCGAGCTGGGCGGTAGCGCCCGCGTACCGCTCCAGCCCCGCGGTGAACGCCGCGAGCGCGTCCTTGAGGTCGTCGAGGAAGCCGAGCACCTCCTCGGGAGAAGACGCGTGTTCCATCATCACGAAACGCAGGAGGTGCAACCCCAGGTCACGCGCGACCGTGGACACTTCCACCGGTGTGCGCAGCCAGGTCGCGTGGACCGCCCGGCCGGCCTGGGTGGGCTCGTACACGCGTCGGTGCCGGGCCGACTCGCCGGTCCCGGCCACGGGCTTAACCAGGCCCTTCGCCTCCAGGCGGCGCAGCGCCGGATAGATCGAGCCGGAACTGGGCTGGTAGACGCCCATCGGGGTGACCGCGAATATCCGCTTCAGGTCGTAACCGGAGGCCGGCGCCATGCAGACCAGGCCGATCAGTATGTGCTCGAACGGGGTGGGCTGTGGTTCGGCCATGGTCAGCAATCTACCTTGCCTCCATAGGTCGCGACGACCTATGCTGCTGGGGAAGATTGCTGGGGCCGGCCAGCGAGGACAGGGATCCGCAGGCCGCACGAAAGGCACTTGTCGTGGACGCGAGCCCCGATGCCAGACCGCCCGCTGGAACCAAGCCGGAGCTAGCCGGCGGCTCCGCTCGATCGCCAAGATCGTGATCATCGACGTCGCCGCACCGCTCATCGCGTACAGCCTGCTGCGTTCCGCCGGGATGAGCACGGTGACGGCACTGGTGCTGAGCGGCGTGTTCCCCGCGCTGGGCGTGGCCTTCAGTGTCGTCCGGCACCGCCGTCTCGACGTCGTCGGCGCCCTGGTCCTGGCCGGGATCCTCGTCGGCGCGGTGCTGGGCCTGATCACCCACAGCGCCAAGCTGGTGCTGATGGAGGGATCGGTGCCCACAGCCATCTTCGGCGTGGCCTGCCTCGGCTCGCTGTGGACGCGGCGCCCGCTGATGTTCGCCATGTCCGTGGAGTTCATCGGCCCGGACACCGCCAAAGGCCGTGAGATGACTGGCCTTTGGCAATATGACGGCTTCCGGCGCATCTTCCGGATCATCACCGCCGTCTGGGGGGTCGGATTCCTGCTCGAAGCCGCGCTGCGGGTCGTCATCGTCTATAACACCTCGACCGGCACGGCCCTGTCCCTGTCCAAGGTCACGCCGTATATCTGGGTGGGCATCTTCGTGGCGTGGACAGTTGCCTACGGCAAGTACCAGGAGAAGAAGGGCCGGCGGATGATGGACGAGGCCACCGCCACTGCCGTCGAGAGACCGGAAAGCACCCAGCCGGGCCGGTAAAACGAACCAGCCCATTGCCCTGGGCGCGTTCGGCTCATATGATGAGAATCATAGGCATGAATTAGCTCGCTGTTGGTGGGAGTGTCGCGTGGTCGAGATGATCAGCGCGCAGGATGAACGCGAGATCCGCGCGTCCCTGCGCCAGGTGCTGTCGAAGTATCCAGACGAGTACTGGATGCAGCACGACATGGACCACGAGTTCCCGTGGGACTTCTACCAGGCGATGGCCCAGGCCGGCTGGATCGGCATCTGCATCCCGGAGAAGTACGGCGGCGGCGGCGCCGGCGTCCAGGAGGCGGCCCTGCTACTGGAGGAGGTCACCGGCAGCGGCGGCGCGCTCAACGCGGGCACCACCGTCCAGGTCGCCCTGTTCGGCCTGGAGCCGGTGGTCAAGCACGGGACCGAGGAACAGCGCGAGCGCTTCCTGCGCCCGGCGGCCGAAGGCAACCTGCAGGTGTCCTTCGGGATCACCGAGCCGGACGCCGGCACGGACACCACTAGCATCACGACGTTCGCTGAGAAGGTCCCCGGTGGCTACCAGGTCAACGGGCGCAAGGTGTTCATCTCCCGGGCCGAGCAGGCCGAGCGCCTGCTGCTCATCACGCGGACCGCGCCGCGGTCGGCGGGCGCGAAAACGACTGACGGCATGACCTTGTTCCTGGCCGATATGGACCGGGACCACATCAGGGTCCAGCCCATACCCAAGCTGGGCCGCAACGCGATCTCGACCAACATGCTGTTCATCGACGACCTGTTCATCCCCGATGAGGACCGTATCGGCGAGGAAGGCCGGGGGTTCAAGTACCTGCTGGCCGGCCTGAACGCCGAGCGCATCATCGTGGCCGGCGGCTGCCTCGGGATGGGCCGGGCGGCGCTGAACCGGGCCGTGGAGTACGCCAAGCAGCGACGCGTCTTCGGCCGTCCCATCGGGATGAACCAGGGCGTCCAGTTCCCGCTGGCCGACTCACTGGCCAAGCTTGATGCCGTCGAGCTGCTCATCCGCAAGGCGGCCTGGCTGTACGACAACGGCCAGCCGTGCGCCAAGGAGGCCAACGAGGCCAAGCTGCTGGCGTCGACCTGGGCCTTCGAGGCCGCCGACCGGGCCATGCAGGTCCACGGCGGCTACGGGTACACCAGCGAGTACCACGTCGAGCGCTACTGGCGTGAGGCGCGCGTGCAGCGCATCGCGCCGATCTCCAACGAGCTCGTCCTGGCCTACCTCGGCGAGAAGGTGCTCGGCCTGCCGCGTTCCTACTAAGCGCGTCAGTCGAAGTGGATCACGCTTCGCGCGCCGTCGGAACCGTCCAGGGCCGCCAGCCCCCGGTTGACCCCGCCGAGGTCGATGACCTCGGAGATCAGCTCGTCCAGGAGCAGCTGCCCGCGCAGGTAGAGCTCGCAGTACAGCGGGACGTCGGCCCGGAAGCTGGCCGAGCCCATCCGGCTGCCCTGGATCCTCTTCTCGGCGGCCATGAAGACCAGGGCCGGCAGCGTCACCGTGGCGGCCGGGAGCGGCACCCCCACCACGGTGGTTGTCCCGCGCACCCCGGTCATACCGAACGCCTGCTCGATGGTCGGGCCCGATCCCACCACCTCCAGCGCGTGGTCCACCCCGCCGCCGGACAGGCCGAGGACCGTTGAGACGCTGTCCTGGCGGGACGCGTCGACGGTGTCCGTGGCGCCGAAGATGCGGGCCCGCTCCAGCTTGGCCGGGTTGATATCGACCGCGAAGATCCGCCCGGCGCCCGCCAGCCGGGCGGCCTGCACCGCGTTGAGCCCGACACCGCCGCAGCCGATCACCGCGACCGTCTGGCCGACCCGCACCCGGGCTCGGTGCAGCACGGCGCCCATGCCGGTCAGCACGGCGCAGCCGAGCAAGGCCGCCTTGTCCAGCGGCATCTCCGCGGGGATGCGCACCAGGGCGCGCTGCGACACGAGCATGTGGTCGGCGAAGCCGCCCAGCCCGACGAACGCGTGCACCTGGTCGCCGTCGCGGAACAGCCGGGGCGAGCCGTCGGCGCGCGCCTGGCCCTTGTCCGAGCAATGCTGCGGCAGGCCGCGCGCGCACCACAAGCACTGCCCGCAGTTGGCGGAGCTGCACCCCACCACGTGGTCGCCCGGCTGCAGCCCGCTCACCCCGGATCCCACCCGCTCGACCACGCCGGCCGCCTCATGGCCCAAAATGAGCGGCAGCGGCCGGTCCTGGCTGCCGAGCTGCACCGTCCGGTCGGAGTGGCAGATCCCCGAATCGGTGACCCGGACCAGCACCTCGTCCGCGGCCGGCTCGGCCAGTTCCACCTCGGCCTCGGTCAGCAGCTCGCCGAACCTGTGCAGAACTGCCGCGCGCATGCGTTCTCCCTCACGTATCTGCGGCGCCGGCCCGGGTGATCCTCTCGACAGCGCCGCTCCTTCCCGGTAGTGTAACCAGCAATATATACATATGAATAGCATCAATTGTTCCGCCGGGGGAGAGCCAGAGGAGACCGATGCAGTTCGGCCTAGCGATCATGAACGACTTTCCGCCGGGGACGGTCGCGGCCGAGCGCGTTCCGCTCCTGCGCGAGCAGGTCCGCGCGGCCCGCGAGGCCGGGATCGGCTCGATCTGGGTCCTGCAGCACTACCTCGGCAACATGCCTACGCTGCAGCCCGTCCCGTTGCTGGCCGCGCTCGCCGAAGACGCCGGGAACATGTTCCTCGGCACCAACATGTTCATCCTGCCCCTGCGCCATCCGGTGGGCGTGGCCGAGGAGTTCGCCACCCTGGACCACCTCAGCGGGGGCCGGGTCATCGCGGGCTTCGGCCTGGGGTACCGGGAGAACGAGTTCGCCTCGTTCGGCGTCGGTCTCGACGAGCGGGTTGAGCGCTTCGAGGAAAGTATTGAGATCGTCCGCGCGCTGTGGAGCGGCGAGGCCGTCAGCTTCGCGGGCCAGCACTTCACCCTGGCCGGGCAGCGGATCAGCCTGCCCCCGATACAGCCGGGCGGTCCGCGCATCTGGATCGGCGCGGGCGCGCACCGGATCGGGGCGCACCGGGCGGCCCGCCTGGGCGACGCGTGGATCGTTCCGCCGCACGTCTCGCCGGACCGGCTGCAGGTCGTGCTCGGGTACTACCTCGCCGAGCGGGAGCGCCTCGGCCGTCGTGGGCCCGCCGACCTGGTGGTGCGGCGCGAGCTGGTGCTGGACGAAGACCCGGAGCGGGCCAGGGCGATCGGCGTCGCCGCCCGCGGCGCACTGACCCGTAAGTACGCCGAGTTCAACGCGCCCGACGCCACCACCAGCTACCGGCACCTGCGCGGCGAGGCGTCCGCGGCGGAAGTCGCCGACGAGTCCTACCTGTTCACTGATCCGGACACCTGCATCGCCGCGCTCAAGCAACTCCAGCAACAGGGAATCACTCACGTCATACTGCGGGCGCAGTGGTTCGACCTGCCCCAGGAGCGCATGCTGCAGACCTTGCAGCTGTTCCGGGACCGGGTCCGGCCCGCCTTCGCCGCCGCGGGAGAACGGTTGTGACCACCACCCAGCCGCTGGCCGGTCGGTTTCCCGGCCTCGACCCCGACCTCGCGGCGATGCTCGAGAAGGCGGCGGCCGCGGGGCTGCCCAGCATCGCCGAGCTGACGCCCGACCAAGCGCGCGAACGCGTGCGCGCGGGCGACGCCGCCGTCCCGGCCGGCCCGGCGATGCGAGCGGTGACCGAGCAGCGCCTGGGCCCGGCCGACATCCCGGCCGACATCCCGGCCGAGATCCCGGCCGAGATCCCGGTACGCCGGTACCAGCCCTACGGCATGCGCACCGCCACCGCGGTGATCTGGTTCCATGGCGGCGGCTGGGTCACCGGAGACCTCAATTACTCCGACCAGATCTGCCGGATGATCGCCGACGCGGCCGGCTGCGAGGTGATCAGCGTGGGCTACCGGCTGGCCCCCGAACACCCGTTCCCGGCCGCCGTCGACGACGGCCTGGCCGTCGCCCGGTACGTGGCGGCCGAGACCCCCGACAGCACGACCGGGCCGGCTGGCGCCGGCGGGGCGACCGGGCCGCCCAGGCCGGTGGTGCTGGCCGGCGACAGCGCCGGCGGCAACATCGCCGCCGTGTGCGCCCAGCAGCTCGCGCGCGACCCGGACCTCGCGCTGGCCGGCCAGCTTCTGGTGTACCCGGTGCTCGCCGACGACGTCACCCGGGACTCCTACCGCCGCAATGACGGGCTGGTCCTCGGGGCTCGCGAGATGGGCTGGTTCTTCGACCAGTACTGCCCGCCGGACGAACGCCGCTCGCCACTGTTCGCCCCGCTGCGCGCCCGGGACCTGGCCGCGCTGCCGGTCACGGCGATCGCGATCGCCGGGCACGATCCGCTCTACGACGAAGGCGCGGCCTACGCCCGGGCGCTCACCGCCGCCGGGACCGAGGTCACGCTGCTGGACTACCCCTCGCTGGTGCACGGCTTCCTGCGCTTCACCGGCATCGTGCCCGCCGCCGCGGCGGCCGCCCGCGAGGTGGCCCAGGCGGCCGCGCGACTGGCCGGCCGGTCATGAACCCGGCCGTGAGCGGGGGTCTGCCGGCCGCCATAGCCCTCACCGCCGAACTGGGGCGGGTCGCCTGTCCGCTGCCCGTCCTGGACGGCTTCATGGCCGTTCGCCTGGCCGGCCCGCTCGCGTGGCTCGCCGACGGCATCGCCGCGGCCACGGTATGCGTCCTGGTCGCATCACCGGAAAGCCCCGAAAGCCCCGCCGCCACCCCGGCCTCGTCCTGGGCGGCGAGCTGGCCGAGGAATTCGGGGAGGCGTTCCTGGACCTGCTCGGGCCGGAGGCCGCGCTGGCCCAGCCGTACGACGGCAGCCCCATTCCGGCCACGCTGGAATACCCCCCTCTCCCTGATGTACGTGATCGGCGGCGGGACGAACGATATCCAGCGTGGCCTGATCGCCCGCGCGCTGGGCCTACCCCGCCAGGCTTGATGGTTAAATCATGCCAATGATAATCCTCATAGAGGCTAGTTCATGGCGGGAAGGAGGACCGTGGGCCTGCTGAGCGGCTACCGCGTGCTCGACCTGACCGATGAGCGTGGCCTGCTGGCCGGCCGGATGCTCGCCGATCTGGGCGCCGATGTGGTCCAAGCCGAACCGCTGGGCGGTTCACGCGCCCGGCATGCGGCCCCGCTCGGCGAGCGGGACGGGCAGCCGTATTCCTATGTGTGGGCCACGTTCGCGGCCAACAAGCGCGGCATCGCGGCCGACCTGGACCGCGACGACGGCCGGCACGTGCTGCGCCAGCTGGCCAGCCAGGCCGACTTCTTCGTCGAGTCACTGGGGCCGGGCGTCGCCGCGTCGGCCGGCCTGGGCTGGCCCGAGCTGAACCAGATCAATCCGGCGCTGGTGTACGCGACGATCACCGCGTTCGGCCACGACGGGCCCAAGGCCGGCTACGCGGAATCGGACCTGATCGTGTGGGCCGCGGGCGGCCCGCTCGAACCCAACCGCGACGGCGACCGGCCGCCGCTGCGGATCAGCGTGCCCCAGACGTTCCTCAACGCGGCCGCCGATGCCGCGGGCGGCATGCTGCTGGCCCACCACGCCCGCGCCCGCGACGGGCGCGGCCAGCTCGTCGACGTCGCCGCTCAGGCCTGCCTGAGCCTCAACACGCTCGGCCGGGTGCTGGCCGATCCGGTCGGCGACGAGCACCCCGAGTGGGCCGCGCTGATCAGCCCCACCGCGCGGACCGACCAGAGCGGCAGCGGCACCGGCACCAGTTCGCACCTGAAGAAGTGGCGGTGCCAGGACGGGCTGGTGGAGTTCCACCTGGCCATCGGGCAGGCGGCCGGCCCGTTCACCAACAACTTCTTCCGCTGGATGCACGCCGAAGGCGCCGGCGGCGACACGCTGCTGCGCTGGGACTGGCGGATCCTGCCCGAGATGGTCGAGCAGGGCGAGTTCACCGACGCGGACATGCAGGAGGTCCGGGCGGCCACCGCCGCCTTCCTCGCGGCCAAGACCAAGAGCGAGATCTTGCAGGCGGCGATCGCCTACAAGCTGCTGTGCATCGGCGTCTCGGACACCGCGGACCTGGCGTACAGCCCGCAGCTGGCCGGGCGGGATTTCTACGTCACGCTGGGTTCCGGCCGCCGCGCGCAGACCATGCCGGGACCCTGGGCGACGGTCTCCGTCCCGGCCTTCGAGCTGCACCGGCCGGCTCCCGCGCTCGGCGAGCACACCGACGAGGTCCTCACCGAGTGGCTGGGCTACGACGACGCGGCCAAGCAGTCGCTGCGGGCCAAGGGGGCCACCACATGAGCACGCCACCGCTGGACGGGCTCAGGGTCGCCGACTTCAGCTGGGTCGTCGCCGGGCCGGTCGTCGGGCGGGCCCTGGCCGACTTCGGCGCCACCGTGGTCCGGATCGAGTCGGGCACCCGGATCGAGACCGCCCGGATGATGCAGCCGTTCTACCAGGGCCGGAACGGACGGGAGAACTCGGCTCTGTACGGCACCTGCAACGCCGGCAAGTACGGTCTCACGCTGAACCTCAAGACCGAGGAGGGCCGGGCCGTCGCGCGTGACCTGGCCGCCTGGGCCGATGTGGTCGCCGAATCGTACGCCCCGGGCCAGATGGCCACCTGGGGCCTGGACTACGCGTCCATCCGCGAGGTCAACCCGTCGGTTGTCATGCTGAGCACGTCGCTGATGGGGCAGACCGGCCCGTCCGCGCGGCTGGCCGGCTACGGGAACATCGGCGCCTCGGTCAGCGGATATCAGGACCTGGTCGGCTGGCCGGACCAGCTGCCGATCGGCCCGTTCGGTCCCTACACCGACTACGTGGCGCCGCGGTTCTCCCTGGTCGTCCTGCTCGCGGCACTGGACCACCGCCGGCGCACCGGCGAGGGCTGCCAGATCGACCTGGCCCAAAGTGAGATCGGCGCCTTCCTGCTCTCTCCCCAGCTCGCCGACTACTTCGGCCGGGGCACCGTGGCGCAGCGGCGCGGCAACCGGGACGAGCAGTTCGCGCCGCACGGCGTCTACCCATGCCTGGCCGAGGAAGACCGCGACCGCTTCGTCGCCATCGCCGTCTGCGACGACGCGCAGTGGCAGGCCCTGGCCGACCAGCTGCAGCGTCCCGACCTGGCCGCCGACCCCGGCCTGGCCGCCGCCGCGGGGCGGCTGGCCCGGGCCGATGAGCTCGACGCCGCAGTGGCCGACTGGACGGCCGGCCAGCGCGCCGAGGACGTCGAGGCCCGGCTGCAGGCCCGCGGCGTGCCCGCGCACCTGGCCGCGACGAGCACCGACTGGGCCCGGGACCCGCAGCTGGCCCACCGCGGTCACCTGCGCCAGCTACCGCACGAGCGCTTCGGCGCCGCGTTCGTCGAAGGGCCTCGCTACCTGCTCTCGGAAACCCCCGGCCAGGTGACGCGGCCCGCTCCGGAGCTGGGCCAGGACAACGAGCAGGTGCTGCGCGGCTTGCTCGGCTACGACCAAGCTAGGTACGACCTAATAGCGGCGTCCGGCGCGCTGGCCTAGAGAGGATCGCCCGTGAGCACGGATTCAGAAAACAAGGACTGGAAATCGGAGTGGCAACCGCTGGCCGACGCGGTTGGCCGCGACTTCGGCGACGGCACGATCGTGTTCGGCGCCGACGCCGTCGAGCCGGGCACCATCCGCCGTTACCTCGAACCGCTGGAGATCGGCTGCCCGATCCACTACGACCCCGATGCGGCCCGGGCGGCCGGGTACGCCGATATCGTCGCCCCGTACACCGCCACCATGGTGTACAGCGTGCCGCCGATGTGGCGGCCGGACGAGCCGACCCTGTACGAGAGCTCCGACCGGGACGCCCAGCCGGCCCGCAGCCCGATCAACAACCAGGACCTGCCGCTCGCCCCGAAGACCACCGGGTTCTTCGCCACCGACATCTCCATGGAGTTCCTCCGGCCGCTGACCGTGGGGGAGCGGGTCGGCCGGCGCGGGCAGCGGCTCATCTCGTGCACGCCCAAGCAGACCTCCATGGGCCGCGGCGCGTTCTTGACCTGGGAGAGCGAGCTCGTCACCGACCGCGGCGAGGTGGTCGCGCGGGTCCGCACCGGGACCTACGCCTACAACCCGGCCGGACCGCAGGAGGATCCGTCATGACCAGCCTGGCCGCTCGACAGCGCACGTTCGGCGATGTCACCGTCGGCGAGGAGCTGCCGCCGGTGCAGTTCCCGCTGACCGTCTACCGTCTGGTGGTCGCCGCGGGCGGCAACCGGGACTTCAACTCGATCCACCACAACACCGCTTACGCCCAGTCCACCGGGGCACCGGAGATGTACGCCAGCACCTTCATCCTGATGGGCATGTGGGAGCGGCTAGCCCGCGACTTCATCGGCCCGGCCGGCACGATCCGGTCGATCAAGGACTTCCGGATGCGCCGGTTCAACCTAGCCGGCAGCGTCGCCGAGGTGCGCGGGCGGGTGCGGGACGTCCGGCACGACGACGGCATCGTGACGTTGGAGGTAGAGACCCTGGTCGACGGGCAGGTGACCGTAGGCCCGGGCACGGTCGAGGTCACCTTGCCGGCCGCATGAAAGACATTGGGCCGAACGGGCCAACCGGGCAGCGGCTGACCACCTTGTTCCGCCCGCGCAGCGTGGTGCTGGTCGGCGCGTCGGACAAGTCGACATTCTCCTTGCTCGCGTACCGCAACCTGGTCGAGTTCGGCCTCGCGGACCGTACCTACCTGGTCAACCGGCGCGGCGCCACCACCCACGGCCAGCCCACCGTGTCCTCCTGCGCGCAGATCGGCGAGCCGGTCGACGTGGCCTACCTGATGGTCCCGCAAGCCGCCACGATCGAGGCGCTGCACGACGCCGCCGCGGCCGGCATCCGCAACGCGTGCGTGCTGTCGTCGGGCTACGCCGAGGCCGGAGAGGCCGGCCGAGCCGCGCAGGCGGAGCTCGCCGCCACGGCCCGCTCCCTGGACATGGTGGTGCTCGGCCCGAACCATCTCGGTTTCGCCAACTTCACCGACGGGGTCCCGGTCTGCTCCGTTCCCGGCCTGCCCCGCGAGGGCGGCCCGGTCGCGCTGCTCTCGCAGAGCGGGGCCAGTTCGTCAGCCATGCTGGACTTCGCCTCGATGGTCAACGTCGGCCTGTCCTACATGGTCACGCTGGGCAACGAGGCGATGATCACCGCCGGACACGTGCTCGACTTCCTGGTCGATGACCCGGCGACCCGCGCGGTGGCCATCTTCATGGAGACCGTGCGCGAACCGGAGATGTTCCGCCGGGCCGCACGCCGCGCCGCCGAGGCCGGGAAGGCCGTCGTGGTCCTGAAGGCCGGCAGCAGCGCGCTGTCGGCCCGGACCGCCGCCGCGCACACCGGCGCGCTGGTCGGCGACGACCGGGTGATCGGCTCGGTGTTCGCCGACCTTGGCGTCATCCGCGTTGACTCCATCGAGGACATGCTCATCACCGCTGGCGCCGCGGCGGCCCTCGGACGCCTGGCCCGGCCTGGCATCGGCATCGTCTCGATCTCCGGTGGCGCCTGCGACATCGTGGCCGACCGGGCCGAGGACCTCGGCGCGGCGCTGCCCGAACTGGCCGCGCCGACCCGCGACGCGCTGGCCGGGATCATGCCTGCCTACGGCACGGTGCAAAATCCGCTCGACGTGACCGGAGCGGCGGTGATCGACCCGACCATCTTCACCCGCGCCATCCAGGCCATGTCGGCCGACCCGTCGATCGGCGTGGTGGGCATCATCAACGCCCTGCCCTGGATCGACCCCGGCCGCCCGTACCACGGGCAGAAGTTCGTCGACGCGATCGGCGCGGGCATGCAGGCGGCCTCCTGCCCGGCCGTCTACATCAACCAGGTCCTGCAGCCGGTCACCGACTTCACCCGCGCGTCGATGGACCAGGGGCAGGTCCGCTACGTCATCCCCGGCCTGCGCCAGGCCGTGGTCGCGCTGCGCAACCTGGCCTGGTGGTCCGACGTCACCGGCGCCGTGGCCGCCACCCCCGCGGTCGCCCTGCCGTCGCCGGTACCCGCGTCGGACGAGCGGCGCGGGCTATGGTCAGAGTGGCAAGGCCGCCGGCTGCTCGCCGACGCGGGCATACCCGTCGTGCCGGGCCGCCTGGCCACCTCCGCGGACGAGGCGGTCAAGGCGGCCGCCGAGTTCGGCGGATCGCTGGCCGTCAAGATCGTCTGCGCCGAGCTCATGCACAAGAGCGATCTCGGCGCCGTCCGGCTCGGCGTCCCCGCGGACGAGGCCGCCGTCCGGGAGGCCTACCGGGCCGTCACCGCGGCCGCGGCCGGGATCACGTCGGATGTCTTGATCAGCCCGATGCGGACCGGCGGAACCGAGCTTCTGGTCGGCGTGCTCCGCGACCCCATGTGGGGCCCGGTGCTGGCCGTCGCGGTCGGCGGGATCTTCGTCGAGGTACTGCAGGACTCCGTCCTCGCGCCGCTGCCGGTCACGCCCGCGCAGGCCCGCCGCATGCTCGCGACGCTGCGCGGCCGGGCGCTGCTCGACGGCGCCCGCGGCGCCGCGCCCGCCGACCTGGACGCGCTGTCGGTCGTGATCGCCCGGATCGGTGATCTCGCCATCGCCCTAGGCGGTGAGCTGGAGTCACTGGAAGTCAACCCGCTGTGGGTGGACGGAGCCGCGATCGAGGCCCTGGACACCGTCGTCACCTGGACACCGACCGAGGAGCACCGTGATGAGCCAGCCCCCCGTTGAACCCCGCACGCCCGTCATCGTGGGCGTCGGGCAGGCTTCCGAACGCCTCGGTACCCCCGGCTACCAGCGGCTCTCACCCGTCGGCCTGGCTGCGGCCGCGGCCGCCGAGGCGCTCACGGACACCGGCGCGGATCCGGCCGCGGTGGCGGCGGCGATCGACACGGTGGCCGGAGTCCGCCAGTTCGAGAACTCCGTCCCGGGCGCGCGGGCGCGGCTGGGCCGGTCGGACAACTATCCCCGCTCGGTAGCGGGCCGGATCGGCGCCGACCCGGCCCGGGCCGTGCTGGAGGTCACCGGCGGGCAGGCGCCGCAGCACCTGGTCAACGAGTTCGCCGGCGTGATCGCCGCGGGCGGCAGCGAGGTGACGTTGATCTTCGGGTCCGAGGCCATCTCCACCATCGACCACTACGCCAAGGCCGAGGACCGGCCGGACTTCACCGAGCAGCCCGGCGGCAGCCTGGAGGACCGCGGCTACGCGTTGCGCGGCATCTCGTCCGTGCACCAGGCCGCGCACGGCCTCAACGACGGCCCCAGCCAGTACGCGCTGGCCGAGAACGCGCGCCGGGCCCGGCTCAAGCAGTCCCGCGACGAATACGCGGCCGCGATGGGCGCGCTGTTCGCGCCCTTCACCCGGGTGGCCGCCGCCAATCCGCACGCGTCCGCGCCGGTCGAGCGCGACGCGGCCGAGCTGGTCACGCCGACCGAGGCGAACCGGCCCATCGCCGACCCGTACACCCGGTACATCGTGGCCCGCGAGAAGGTGAACCAGGGCGCCGCGGTGCTGCTGATGTCGGTGGCCGCGGCGGACCGGCTCGGCGTCCCGGCTGACCGGCGGGTGTTCCTGCTCGGTCACGCGGACCTGCGGGAGCGGACCATCATGGACCGGACCGACCTGTCCGCCTGCCCGGCCTCGGTAATGGCCGTCCGCCATGCCCTCGACCTGGCCGGCATCGGCCTCGCCGACCTGGCCACCATCGACCTGTACAGCTGCTTCCCGGTGCCGGTGTTCAACATCTGCGACGGCCTGGGCCTGGATCCCGGCGATCCGCGCGGGCTGACCGTGACCGGCGGACTGCCGTTCTTCGGCGGGGCGGGCAACAACTACTCGATGCACGCCATCGCCGAGACCGTCCAGCTGGCCCGCCGCTCGCCCGGCAGCTACGGTCTGGTCGGCGCCAACGGCGGCGTGCTGAGCAAGTACTCCGCCGGCGTGTACTCCACCACCCCGGCGGGGTGGGCGCCGGACCGCAGCTCCGACCTGCAAGCCGAGATCGACGCCTGGCCCGCCCCGGCCGAAGCCTGGCACGCGGACGGGCTCGCCACCATCGAGACCTACACGGTCAAGCACCGCCGCGGCGGTGCCAGAACGGGCATTGTCATCGGCCGGCTGGACGCCGATGGGCGGCGGTTCGTCGCCCGTGGCGACGAGCGGGACCCCGAGCTGCTCGAGCTGCTGGCCTCGGCCGAACCCATCGGCGCGCAGGTCTACGTGCGCTCGTTCGGCTTCGGCAACCGGGTCACGGTGACCCGGGACCGGATGGATGAGCTCTTCCCGCCCGCCCCGGCGGTGCTGCGCGACCGGTACGAGCACGTCCTGGTCCGCCGGGACGGGCACCTGCTGGAAATCACGATCAACCGGTCCGAGGTCCGCAACAGCCTGCACCCGATGGCCAACGACGAGCTGGACCAGATCTTCGACGCGTACTTCGCCGACCCCACCTTGTGGGTGGCCATCCTCACCGGTGCGGGCGAGCGGGCGTTCTCCGCGGGCAACGACCTGGTCTACTCCGCGTCCGGGAAGCCGATGTGGGTACCCAAGAACGGCTTCGCCGGCCTGACCAGCCGCCCGCACCTGCGCAAGCCGGTGATCGCCGCGGTCAACGGCTACGCGATGGGCGGCGGCTGCGAGATCGCCCTGGCCTGCCACCTGGTCGTCGCCGACGCCGCCGCTCAGTTCGCGCTCAGCGAGGTCCGGGTCGGCCTGGTCGCCGGGGCCGGCGGCCTGATCCGGCTGCCGCGCACCGTCCCGCCCAAGGTCGCCACCGAGATGATCCTCACCGGCCGCCGGGTGGGCGCCGACGAGGCCCTCGCCTACGGGCTGGTCAACCGGGTCGTGCCGGCCGGCACCGCCGTCGACGGCGCCCGCGCGCTGGCCGCCGAGATCCTGGAG
Organism: uncultured Actinomycetes bacterium; assembly: GCA_963787645.1. Taxonomy (GTDB): domain Bacteria; phylum Actinomycetota; class Actinomycetes; order Streptosporangiales; family Streptosporangiaceae; genus Palsa-504. The sequence goes on from CAWBDS010000013.1 coordinate 79,351, forward strand.
GGCTCGCCGACCTCGGTGCGGATCTCGCTGGAGATCATGGAGGAAACCCGGGGCATCCCCGACGTGGCCGACGCCGCCGGCTACCGGCCCCGCGCGATCGATGACCTGCTGAGCACGCAGGATGCCGCCGAAGGCCCGGCCGCGTTCGCCGCCAAACGCCGCCCGCAGTGGCGTAACTCCTAGGTCAGGCCGGGTCCGGGAACGACGGCTTGCGCTTGGCCAAGAACGCGCTGGCCCCCTCGATCATGTCCGCGCTGCCGACGGCCTGCATCAGCATGCCCACGCCGGTACTGAACGAATCCCGGGCCGAGTTCCACCAGATGTTCGAGCTGATCTTGGTGATCTCCAGGTACCGCGGGCTCAACGCCGCGAGCTCGTCGCACCAGGCCGCCACCGTCGCTTCCAGGTCGGCGTCCTCTACCACCGCGTTCACCAGGCCCATCTCCAGGGCCTGCGCCGCGGTGTAGCGCCGGCACAACATGGCCAGCTCCTTGGCCTTCTTCTCCCCGATCTGGATCCCCATCACGTTGGTGGCGCCGGTGACCGGGGAGCTGCCGACCCGCGGCCCGGTCTGGCCGAAGGTGGCGGACCGGGCCGCCACCGCCAGGTCGCACGCGACGACCAGCTCGTTGCCGCCGCCCGCCGCGGCGCCGTTCACGGCCGCGATCACCGGCCGCGGGCACTGGCGGATCGCGTCGAACATGAGCAGCGAAGCCCGGTACAGCTCCCGCATCTGGCCTGCTGACGGCGCGCTGAGCTGCTGCAGCGCTCCGCCGGCGCAGAACGCCCGGTCCGAGCCGGTGATCACGACGGCGTGTGCGTCGGCCGCGTTCTGGACCGTTTCGGTGATCGCCGCGGCCATCTCCGGGTCGTAGGCGTTGCGTCGTTCCGGCGCGTTCAGCCGGAGCCACACCGCCGGTCCGCGGCGTTCGATGACGATGCCGGTCATGGCCGTCCTTCCATCATTGACCACCCGCCAAAACTATGCATATGATACGCCATAATATAGCGCCCCAAATCATCTGGCTAGAAAGGAACGATCCGCTATGGGCTCCACGCCAGCGGTAGCGGACGTCGCGGTGCAACCGCGAGCGCCGGGCACGGTCTTGCGTGTCACCGGGCTGTCCAAGACGTTCCCCGGCACCAAGGCGCTGGACGACGTGACGCTCGAGGTCGCCGAGGGCGAGATTCACGCGCTGGTCGGCCAGAACGGTTCGGGCAAGTCCACCTTGATCAAGGTCCTGGCCGGCTATCACCGCGCCGATCCCGGGGCCAAGGCCTGGCTGAACGGCGAGCCGTTCGACGTGGCCGACACCGCCGACACCCGCCATCACCGGCTCCGGTTCGTGCACCAGGACCTGGGCCTGTTCCTGGAACTGGGCGCGACCGACAACCTCGCCCTGCGCGGGGAGTTCCTGCTCGACCCGCTGCACCGGATCCGGTGGCGGGCGCAGGCCGCCGTGACCCGCGAACTTCTCGGCCAGTTCGACCTCGACCTGGACCTGAACCGCCCGCTGGCCGAGGCCACGCCGGTCCAGCGGACGGTCGTCGCCATCGCGGCCGCGCTGGTCGGCTGGGAGGGCGGCCCCGGGGTGCTGGTGCTGGACGAGCCGACCGCAGTCCTGCCGCCGCACGACGTGACCCGGCTGCTGGAGATCATCGAGCGGGTGCGCGGCCGCGGCACCAGCATCTTGTACGTATCGCACCGTCTGGACGAGGTGTTCCGGCTCGCGGACCGGGTCACCGTGCTGCGCGGCGGCCGGGTGGTGCAGACCCGGCCGGTCGCCGGGCTGACCACGCAGACCCTGGCCGAGCTGATGGTGGGCAGCGAGGTGGACGCGGGTTACCGCGCCGGGCTCACCGTCGCCGCGGACCGGCCCGTGGTACTCCGCGCCCGTGACGTGCACGGCCGCTTCCTCGATGGCGTGGACCTGGACCTGGCCGAAGGAGAAGTGCTCGGGGTGGCCGGCCTGCCCGGCTCCGGGCGCAACGAGCTTCCGTACGCGCTGGTCGGCGCGCTACCCGGCGCCACCGGCCGGATCTCGGTGGCGGACAGCGAGTGGATGCCGGTGCGCAAGTCGGCTTCCTTCGACATCCCGCTGGTCCCGGCGGACCGGGCCGGGGAGGCGGCGATCAGCGAGTTCAGCGTCAAGGAGAACCTTACGCTGTCGGTCCTGCACCGGTTCCGCAAGTTCGGCCTCCTGCTCCGCCGGCCCGAGCAGCAGCTGGCCGACCAGTGGACCGAGACGATCGAGGTCAAGGCGGCCAGCGGGGATGACCTGATCACCACCCTGTCCGGCGGCAACCAGCAGAAGGTCATCATGGCCCGCTGCCTGGCCCGCGATCCCAGCGTGCTGGTCCTGTGCGAGCCGACCGCCGGCGTTGACGTCGGCACCCGGCAGGCCATCTACGAGTTCATCGCTACCCGGGCGCGGGCCGGACTGTCCCTGGTGGTTTCCTCCTCGGACACCGGCGACCTGCTGGCGCTGTGCACCCGGGTCCTTGTCATGTGTAACGGAAAAGTCGTGCGCGAGATCGCCGGAGATGAGATCACCGAACAGGCGCTCGTGCACGCGATGGAGGAGACGGAGCAGCAATGACCGCACCTACGCTTCAACCGACGGCCGGGGATCAGCCCAGCCCCTCCGGGCCGAAGGGGGCGGCCGCACGCTGGCGGTCCGAGCTGGCGGCCGGCCTGAGCCCGCGTAACATCGGCGCCGTCTACGTGCTCATCGTGATCTGCATCGTGTTCTCGATCTGGGCGCCGAACACATTCCCGCAGGGCGCCACGATCAAGCAGGTGCTCGACAACAACGCGATCACCGCGCTGGCCGCGCTGGCCCTGATCGTCCCGCTGTCGGCTCGGGTCTTCGACCTGTCGTTTGCCTACGTGATGTCCCTGTCCGGCGTCACGGCCGCCCACTTCGTGGCCGCGGACAACTGGCCCGTGCTGCTCGCCCTGCTCGCCGGTATCGGTGCTGCCCTGGTCATCGGGCTAGTGAACGGCTTCGTGGTGGTGATCATGCGGATCGACTCGTTCATCGGCACCCTGGCCACCGGATCGCTGGTCCAGGCGTTCATCAGCTTCGTCACCAACGACAACTCCATCAACAGCGAGCGGCTGTCCGGCTCGTTTTCGACCATGAGCCAGGGCGCCGTCGGCGGCATCATCTATCCGGTCTTCTACGCGGTGATCATCGCCGCGGCGCTGTGGGTGTTCATGGATCACACCGCGACCGGGCGGCGGCTATACGCGACCGGGTTCAACCCGAACGCGGCCCGGCTGGCCGACATCCGGGTGAACAAGCTGCGCTTCTGCTCACTGCTAGTTTCCGCCGGCCTGGCGGGATTCGCCGGCGTCCTGCTCGCCTCCTCGCTGGCCGCGGGCTCCCCGTCGGCGGGTACCTCGTACCTGCTGCCCGGCTTCGCGTCGGTGTTCGTCGGCGCCACCGTGTTCAAGCACGGCCGGTTCAACGCCTGGGGCACGATCGTCGCCGTGCTCATGCTCGGCACCGGCGTGGTCGGCCTGGGACTGGTCTCCGCGCCCCTGTGGGCGATCGACATGTTCACCGGCGTGGTCCTGATCGCGGCCCTCAGTGCCAACTCCTTCGAACGACGCAACCTGCTACGGGGCAGGGTCGGCGGAGGCCGGTGGCGTCCGATCCGCTCGCGGGCCACCTAACCGGCCCGCCGCCCTAGGCCGCACCCAAAGATCGTTACCCAAGCGTTCCCGCAGCTACTTGACCACTAGCCATAAATGATGATTATGATATGAATCAAATTCACAATCATGATCACCAGGATGCCCGAGGAGGATGGATGACCCCCGTTGACCAAGCGCGAAGACGCTTCTCCCTAACACTGCGGCACACTGGTGTGCTGCTGGCCGTCATGGCCACGTTGGTGCTGGCTGCCTGCAGCTCCAGCGGCTCGAGCAGCTCCGGCACTGCATCTTCTGGCTCGAGCTCGTCTTCGAGCAGCGGCCTGAGCTCGGCCGACCAGGCGGGCCTGGCCAAGGCGGAGGCCCTCGTGGCCTCGCAGACCCAGCGCCCGACCACGATCACCGATACGACGAAGGTCACCAAGCCCATCCCCAAGGGTCTGACCATCGACTTCATCCCGTGCGGCAGCCCCGAATGCACCCTCGAGGGCAACATCGTCAAGCAGGCCGCCGCGGCGGTCGGCTGGAACACCGTCATCCTCAGTAACGACGGGACACCGCAGGGCGACAAGGCCGCCTTCACCCAGGCGGTCCGGAACAAGGCCGCGGCGGTTCTGTACACCGCGATCCCCGCGTCCACCTTCTCGTCCCTGCTGCCGCAGCTGAAGGCCAACGGCACCTTCATCTCCACCTGCTGCGTGACCAACGCGGTCGGGCCCAGTACCGGCATCGGTTATGCGATCGACATCCCGGCCCAGGTGGGCCCGGTCGGCGGATCTCAGGCCGCCTGGGTCGCCGCGAACTCTAAGGACACGGCGAACTCGGTCTTCGTCAACATCCCGGCCTTCGCGATCCTGGCCAGCCAGGCGACCGACTACAAGTCAGGGATGGCGACCTACTGCCCGACCTGCAAGGTGGACGAGATGGACGTCGCGCTGGCCAACCTGTCCACCGCGCCGAGCACCATCGTCTCCTACCTTCGCGCGCATCCGAGCGTGGACTACGTGGTCGCCTCCACCGACGCCATAACCATCGGGCTGCCCGCGGCGATCAAGGCGGCCGGGCTCAGCAACGTCAAGATCGTCGGCCAGGGGGCTACCCCGACCAACATCCAGTACCTGCACAGCGGGCAGGAGGCCGCCGACGTGGCGTTCCCCTACTACGAGGTGATGTACGCGATGGTCAACGCCGCGATCCAGGACAAGGCGGGCATGACCGTGGCTCCCTCGGTGGCCCCGCCGGCCTGGTTGCTGACTCCGCAGAACGCGCCCAACACCACGGCTCAGGTCTTCCCGGTCGTGAGTACCTACCAGTCCCAGTACCAGGCCCTGTGGGGCGGTGCCTAATCAACGCTTAACCCTTTAAACGGAGAGGCGCCCGGAACCCCCTGGTTCCGGGCGCCTCGCCGTGCCGCGGGGTACTGGCGCTCAGCGCAGGCTGCGCCAGGCCATCGTGCCGCCGTCGATCATGATGTTCTCCCCGGTGATGAACGAGGAGTCGTCGCTGGCCAGGAAAGCTACCAGCTTGCCGATCTCCTCCGGCAGGCCGAACCGGGGGAGCAGGTGCGGACCGGTCATGAACCGGCGCACCGCGTCCGGGTCGGGCGAGGACTCGGCGAACGCCCGGGCCATCGGGGTGTCGAAACTACCCGGCGAGAAGCAGTTGCAGCGCACGTCGGGGGCGAGCTCGGCCGCGGTGACCCGGGTGAGCTGGATGACCCCGCCCTTGGACGCGCAGTAGGCGGGCGACCCCGGATAGCCGGTCACTCCACTTACCGACGCGGTATTGACGATGGCCGGACCACGTTGAGAGCGCCGCAGGTGCGGCGCGGCGAACTTGGTCGCCAGCCACATGCCCTTGAGGTTCACCGCGAACACCCGGTCCCAGATCTCCTCGTCCAGGTGCTCCACGCTGGCATGGTCGGTGAACGCCGTGTCGATGACGCCGGCGTTGTTGACCAGCACATCAATGCCGCCATACTCAGCCGCCACCCCGTCCACCAGGTGCCGGATCGACTGGCTGCTGGTGAGGTCGGTGCGGGCGAACCTGGCGGTCGCCCCAGCCGCCTTGACCAGCTCCGCGGTTTCCTCTCCGGACTCGGCGTTGATGTCCGCGACCACGACAACGCTCGCGCCCCGGGCCGCGAACTCGAGCGCGATGGCCCGGCCGATACCTTGTCCTGCCCCAGTCACGATGCAGATCTTGCCTTGCATGCGGTGCCTCCTTGCCTGCGCACGGTCCGGAATACAGGCGCAGCTCGGTGAATGCGACGACGGTGCGCGTAGTCGGCCACCCAGAATCCGACCGCCTTAAATGATTATATTCATGATTAACATTCTCGCCTCAAGGACTCAGGCCGGGAACCGCGTCCGATCTGTGGTCACACCCGGCGATTTCGGAGCCGAACGGGCTATGGTTTACTGCCCTGGCCCGGGTGTAATTACCGGTCAGAGGGGGAGCGGATGAGCGTGTTCCACGCTGATCTCGGACTCCGCTAGCACCAGGACAGGACGAGCGCAGCCCGGTTGGTGGCGCAGAGAGGGTCGGCATGGGCAAGGTTGGCTGGGCGGCGAACCTGCGGTCGCGGCGCACGCTGTGGTTGAGCGGCGTGGCCGTGGCCGTCGCGGCCGTGATCGCGGTCGGCGTCATAATTTTCCAGCCGACGTCGCATACCGCGGCACCCGCGCCGACCCGGACGGCCCCCTCGAGTGCGGGACACGATGCACCGGCCAGTTCCCCTTCTAGCCAGGCCGCGACCTGGCCGGTCGAGAGTCCGATCGCGGATCTGTCGGAGCCGCTGCCGGGTATGCCCGCGGTCCCGAACCCGGCGAACATCTACGCCGATGCCGGGGCGAACATGCTCAGCCCGGCCGTACGCGGGGTGCCGTACCGGATCTACGTGCCGAACAGCGGCGGCTCGACGGTAACCGTGATCAACCCGGCGACCTACAAAGTGATCGGGACCTACCAGACCGGGCTCAACCCCCAGCACGTCGTGCCCTCCTACGACATGCACACGCTGTACGCGACGAACGACCTGGGCAACAGCCTCACCCCGATCAACCCCGTCACCGGACAGCGAGCCGGCCCCAACATCGCGGTGGACGACCCGTACAACATGTACTTCACTCCCGATGGGCGATACGCCATCGTGGTGGCCGAGACCCGCCAGGACCTCGACTTCCGTGATCCGCATACCTTCGCCCTCGAGCACCGGATCCACGTCAACTGCGCGGGCGTTGATCACATAGATTTCGCGGCCACCGGCGCCTACCTGATCGCCACCTGCGAGTTCAGCGGCCGCCTGGTCCGGGTCGACCTGCACACGCTGACCGTCGTGGACTACCTGAACCTGCCGGGTTCGGCGCCGCAGGACATCAAGCTCGACCCGGCCGGGCACATCTTCTACGTCGCCGACAAGAACCACGCCGGGGTCTGGCTGATCGACGCCGCCACCTTTAGGGTGGCCGGATTCATTCCCACCGGCCCGGACGCCCACGGTCTGTATCCGAGCCGCGACGCCCGCTTTCTCTACGTGACGAACCGCGGCAACGGCACGATCACCGTTATCAGCTTCGCCACCAGGAAGATCGTCACTACCTGGCGAATCCCGGGCGGGGGCAGCCCGGATATGGGCAACGTGTCCCCGGATGGGAAGGTGTTCTGGGTCTCGGGGCGCTACAACAACGTCGTCTATGCGATCGACGCCACGACCGGCCGTTTGCTGGCCAAGATCCCCGTGGGTATGGAGCCGCACGGGCTGTGCGTATGGCCTCAACCGGGCCGGTACTCCCTGGGCCATACCGGGATAACCCGGTGAAGGTCTTCCGCCTGGCCCTGGTTGCCTTGGCCTTGCTCGGGCTCACGGGCGCGGCTCCGGCTTCGGACACCGTGCTCGCCCGCCTAGGCCCGGTCACGCTCAGCGCCACTGAGCTGGCCCGTGGCCCGGGCGGCACGCTGACGGCCAGTGTGCAGATTAGTACCAGCGGCCAGTCTTCCGATCAGCTGGACGCCGCGACCGCCGCGGACGGCGCCCCGGTCGCGGTCTACCACCAGCAGGTCAACGTCGGAGAGCTACCCGACCTGTCCGGCTGCGGGGCCGAGACCGCGTCGCCGACCGCGGTGGGCACCTGGCTCCACTACGGGCCGTTGCTGATCCCGGGGCGGTCAGGCGGCGCATCCCCGCCCGCGACCGCGACCTTGACGGTCCAGCCGAGCATGGCCCCGCCGCCCGGCACGAGCCTGGCCATCACGTTTTACTTCGCCAACGCCGGCTCGGTGACCCTGCGCCTGCCCGTCGGCCACGCGTGAGCATCGCCAACCCCGCTCAGCTGCCGGCTGGCCGGATCGGCTGCCCGGTCAGCCAGGCGATCGGGGTGAGCGCTTGGGCCGCGGTCCAGGTGCTCGCGTCGGGGTGGCTGAGGTCGGCGCGGCCCTGGGCGCTGAGGAAGCGGAGCAGGGCGGACGGGACGGGCGCCCCGGACGCATTGGGCGAGCCCACCACGACGAAGCGCACCCGACCGGAGGCGTCGAGGTAGAGCAGGGCGTCCTCGTGATCGACGTCGTAGGTCAGCGGCCGGCCCGTCAGCCAGTCGGTCCCGGGCGGGCTGTCTTCGCCGACCCGCTGGTACCAGACCCCGAGGTATTGCCAGATCCGGCCGATCACCGCCGGGCTGCCGGTCAGCAGCATCATGTTCGCCGGCGCCCCGATCAGCGTCCGGTACGCGCGCAGCCGGGACGGCGTGTCCCGGCCCGGGTCGACGGTCAGCTCCGCGAAGCGCACCCGCTTTCCCAGGCCTGCCGCCGTGACCGCGCGATCCATGGCCAGCAGATTCCCCGTGGTCAGCGGGCAGGTCTCCTGGCACAAGGTGAGGAAGTCCGCGAGCACCACCACCTGGCCGCGCCAGGACCGCAGGCTCGCCGGCCGGTCGGCGTCCGTGGTCAGCGGCAGGTCCGCGATCCCGGCCGGCACCGGCCGATCCACCACCGTACCGAGGTAGGCCGATGGCGGACCCGGGACGGCCGGATTGCCACCGCACCCGGCCACGATCGTCCCGGCGGCCAGCGCCGCAGCCAGCGCGCCCGCCCGCCGGGCTGCCCGGGTCCTCACGCGGACAGCAGCGCGGTCAGGGTGACCGGGCGCAGCCCGCGGCTGGCCAGACCACGCAAGATCGCGGGCAGCGCGGTCACGGTACCGGAGTGGCCGAAATGCATGCTGACGATCGACCCTGGCCGCACTGAGCGGAGCACGGTGGCCACGACCGCGTCCGGTCCGGGATCGGTGTAGTCGAGCGAGTCCACGTCATAGGACACGCAGGTCCGGTAGCCCGCCTTGCGGGCCTCGTGCTCGATCAGCGGCGTTGCGTACTGCGTCTGCGACGGCCGAAACCAGCGGCCTTCCGATCCGGTCAGGTCGCGCAGCTGCTGCGCGCACCCGGTGATCTCCGCGTAGGCGCCAGCGGCGTCCATGGCCGCGATATCCAGGTGATGCATGGTGTGATTGCCCAGGTCGTGACCCCCGCTCAGGATCCGCTGCGCAATCTGCGGGTATTGCTCGAGCCAGGTGCCGACGGCGAGCACCGAGACCCGCGCTCCGCCGCGTTCTGCCTCGCTCAGCAGCGCGTGGGCTATCGATAGCGGCCCTTGGCCATGGAAGGTGAGCGCCACCTGGGGCTGGTCTCGCGGCCCGTGCACGACTTGCGGGCCGAGTTGCACAGTCGGCTGGCTGCTTGCGTGACCGCGGGGGCTCGCCGCGGGCGACGACGCAGCGGCGGATGATCCAGGAGGGTTACCGCCGGACGGCTCGTCAACCTGGCGAGCGCTGGTGCAGCCCGCCAGCCCGGCTCCGACGGCGGCTGAGCCGACGAGCAGGAAGAAATCCCGCCGCTCGATGGGCACCCGGACACACTACCCCGCATGCAGCGGGCCCCGGGCGGGAAGGTTTGTGACGCCGTCGTGACAAGCCGCGCACGCTCTCGTGACATCGGTGCCGCACCGTCAGTGGCATGCGGGCTGTGGCGGCATACGTAGCATGACGGATGATGACGACGGTGCTGCTTGTCGAGGATGACCCGGCTGCCCGGGAGGGCCTGGAGCTGGCCCTGCGCCGTCTCGGTTACGGCGTGCGCTGCGCGGTGACGGGGGAGGCGGCACTCGATGGCCTCAGCGGCGCCGCGGCCGATGTCGTCCTGCTGGATGTGATGCTGCCGGGGCTGGACGGCCTGGAGGTGTGCCGGCGGCTGCGGCGCCACAGCGAGGTGCCCGTCATCATGCTGACCGCCCGCGGTGAGGACCTGGACATCGTGGGGGGCCTGGAGGCGGGAGCCGACGACTACGTGGTCAAGCCGGTTGAGCCGCGGGTGCTGGATGCGCGGATCCGTGCGGTCCTGCGCCGGATCGCCCGGCCCGGTTCCCCGGCCGAGACCCACGGCGAGCTGGTGATCGACCGGGCGTCGCTGATTGTCCGGCAGGCCGGGCAGGAGGTTTCGCTGACTCCGACCGAGCTGCGGCTGCTGCTGGTGCTATCGGGGTCGCCGCGGCAGGTGTTCTCCCGAGAACAGCTCCTCGGCCTGGTCTGGGAACATGACTACCTCGGCGATTCCCGGCTGGTCGACGCGTGTGTACAGCGGCTGCGGGCCAAGATCGAGGCCGATCCCGCGCGGCCGCGGTACGTCCAGACGGTGCGTGGTTTTGGGTACCGTTTCGGGCCGGTGCAGCCCGGCAGAGGGGAGGGAGCCCCGTGCGGGGCCGCCTGATCGTCGCGTTCGTCATTGTGGTGGTGCTGGCGGCAGTCCCGGAAGCGTGGCTGATCAGCGTGATCTTGCGCTGGTACCCCTCGCTGGCCAGGCTGGCCGCCATCCCCGGGCCGCTTAACCGCCTGCTCGGCATCCACCAGCTAGCGGTGCATCCCATCAGCGGCCTGCGAGCGCCCCACATCCCCGGTGGCCTGGGCTTGCGCACCGTGAGCGCCCCGAACTCTTCGGCGGTCGCCGTATTTTTCCTGGTCACGGGAATCCTATTGCTGGCCGTGATCACCGGCCTGGCGTTCGCTGCGTCTCGCCGGGTACTGCTGCCGGTCGGGCGGCTGGCGGCGGCCGCGCAGGCCATGTCCAGCGGTGACCTCACCGTCCGGCTAAAGCCCCGGGGACGTGATGAGCTCGCCCGGCTGGTGGCGACGTTCAACACCATGGCGGCGGCGCTGGCCGGCAAGGTCGCGCAGCTGGAGCGGATGGAGGCACGGGCGAGGCAGTTCGCCGCCGATGTGTCCCACGAACTGCGGACTCCGCTGACCGCGATGACCGCGGTCGCCGACGTCCTGCGTGAGCAGCCCGGCCTCACCGGGGACGCGGCCGCCGCGGCGCGCCTGGTCAGCGGGGGGATACGCCATCTGAACCGCCTGGTCAACGACCTGATCGAAATCTCCCGCTTCGACGCCGGCACGGTCCAGCTCGCTGCGCAAGACGCCGACATCGCCACTTGCGTGGCCGACTGCCTGCGCGCCCGCAACTGGGCCGGGGTGGACAGCGATGTCCCCGCCGGGCTGAGCGTGCGGCTGGACCGGCGCCGTTTCGATGTCATCATCGCCAACCTCGTCGGCAACGCGGTGCACCACGGCAGCGCCCCGGTCACCGTGCGGGCCCGAATTGGGCCGAACGGCACCGGGGCCAGCGAGCTGACCGTCCAGGTCCGTGACCACGGACCTGGCCTGCCACCCGACGCCATCGGACATGTGTTTGAGCGGTTTTACAAGGCTGACACCGCCCGGTCCCGTTCCGGCGGAAGCGGCCTGGGGCTGGCCATCGCCTGGGAAAACGCGCGCCTGCACGGCGGCCGCATCGACGCGGGCAACCACCCCGGCGGTGGCGCGGTATTCACGCTGCGGTTGCCCGCCCGGTAACCTCGACAGGCCGGCGCTGCGACGCCATAACGGCCCCGCGGTCTGTGACACGGCTGTGACAGCAACCGGACGCCCTGGCGATACCGGTGCCAAATCCTCGCCGGTATGGACACCACAACACCCCGGCCGCACCACAGTTTCCGCCGCCGCAGCCACGCCGGCTGGGCCAGCCTCGTCATCCCGGTGATGCTGATCCTTGCTGGCCTTATCGCCGTGGTGAAGCTGGCCGCGTCACCGCTAGGGCCGGGAACAGCTCAGCCCGCCCCGGTCACGCCACGCAACGGACCGCTGGGCACCATCGCGTGGCCGGCATCGGGAGTCTCGGCCGCCGACATCAGTGATATCGGCGTCGTGCCGGGCCCGGGCGCCAGCCTGCCGGTGCCCATCGCGAGCGTCGCCAAGGTGATGACCGCTTACGTCATCCTCCGCGACCATCCGCTCGGCGCCGGTGAACCGGGCCCACTTATCGTGGTCCAGCCAGCGGAGGCCGCCGCCTACCCGGCCCAGGCGCTCAATGGTGATTCGCTGGTGCCCGTCACCGCGGGGGAGCAGCTCACCGAACGGCAGGCCCTTCAAGCGCTGCTGCTGCCATCAGCGGACAACATGGCGTGGATTCTCGCTCGCTGGGACGCCGGGAGCCAGGCGGCGTTCATCGCCCGGATGAACACCACCGCCCGCCGGCTGGGGATGACCCGGACCCACTACACCGACCCCTCAGGGCTGTCCGCGTCCACGACCAGCACCGCAGCCGACCAGGTCCGCCTGGGCCTGGCCGCAATGAGCGAACCCGCCCTGGCGCAAACCGTGGCCCTGCGCAGCGCCGTCATTCCGGTAGCCGGGGTGGTACACAACTACAACACCCTGCTCGGCCAGGATGGCATCACCGGCCTGAAGACCGGATCCGATGCCGCCGCCGGCGGCTGCATCCTGCTGGCCGCCTGGCAGCAGGCGCGCGGGCACGACACACTCATCGTCGCCGCCACCTTCGGCCAGCCCGGCACGACGGCGACCATGCTGCCTGAGGCGCTGCAGGCCGGCCACCAGCTTGTGGTGGCCCTGGGCCGCGCCCTTACCGAGCCAAATGCAGCGCACAGCAGCGCCAAGAAAGCCAGCAAGCACCCGCGAACGCGGCCGCGGCCGCGGCCGCGTTCATGATCGCTTCAGGAAGCTAAGCCTCGATCCACCGGGCAATTAGGGTGCTTTGCGGCGTGTCAACATAAAAGGTGCCCTCTGACCTGGGAGAATGGGAGTCGCTGACACTTCCAGTTCCCGGTTCGAGAGGACACCTTGCAAGTGCGATTGTTGCATAGCCTGGCGAAGACGCACGCATCGTTCGATGATCCGAATCTCGTGTCGCACGCCGGCCTGATCCCGGTGATGGCCCTGGCGCAGCGCGCCGGGCTGGGCGATCTGCTCGCCGCGCACGTCCGGCCGGGCGGCGAGTGCGGCATGAACACCGCAGTGAAGGTGCCGTGTCTGGTCGCGGGGATGGCCGCCGGGGCCGACTCGATCGATGACATGGACCTGCTGCGGCACGGTGCGATGCCCGCGCTGTTCGGCGGCATCCGCGCGCCGTCCACGCTGGGCTCGCACCTGCGCTGCTATACCTGGGGCAACGTCGCCCAGCTGGAGAAGGCGGGCCGGGAGTTCCTGGTGAACCTGGCGCGGCAGTCGCCGCTGCTGCCCTGCGCGGGGACGCTGGCGTTTATCGATATCGACTCGATGCAAAAACGGGTCTACGGGCACCACAAGCAGGGCGCGAAGTTCGGCCACACCAAGATCCAGGGGAAGTCGCTGCTGGTGCGGGGCCTGAACGCGCTGGCCGCCGTCATCAGCACGCCGATCGCCGCGCCGGTGATCGCCGCGACCCGGCTGCGCGGCGGCAACGCCGCCTCCGCGCGCGGCGCGGCCAGCCTGGCCGCCCGCGCCGTCGGCACCGCGCGGGCCTGCGGCTGCACCGGGCAGATCATCGTCCGGCTGGACTCGGCGTTTTACAACGCCGCGGTGATCAGCGCGGTCCGCCGCGGCGGCGCGCGGTTCTCCGTCACCATCCCGATGAACGCCAGCGTCCGCGCCGCGATCGCCGCCATCCCCGAGAACGCCTGGACCCCGATCCGGTACCCCCGCGCCATCTGGGACGACCAGCTGGCCGCCTGGATCTCCGACGCCGAGGTCGCCGAGATCCAGTACACGGCGTTCGCGTCGAAGAAAGGGCAGGCCGTCACCGCCCGGCTGATCGTCCGCCGGGTCCGCGACCTGAACAAGCAGGCCGCGGCCGGGCAGGACGAGCTATTCCCCGTCTGGCGCCACCACGCGGTGTTCACCGACTCCCCGTTCGAGCTGGTCCAGGCCGAGGCCCAGCACCGCGACCACGCCGTCGTGGAGCAGGTCTTCGCCGACGTCACCAGCGGCCCGCTGGCTCATCTGCCCTCCGGGGTCTTCGCCGCGAACGCGGCCTGGCTGTCCATCGCCGCCATGACCCACAACCTGGTCCGCGCCGCCGGCGCCCTGGCCAGCCTCCCCTTCGCCAAGGCCCGGGCCGCGACCATCCGCCGTGACCTGATCGCCGTCGCCGCCCGCACCGCCCGGCACGGCCGCGGCCACCTCACCTTGCACCTGCCCGAGGGCTGGCACCGCGAGCACGAATGGCTGAACCTGCTCGCCGCGGCCTGCGGGCCGCCCGCCGCAGCGGCCTGACCAGCCCGGAACCGGTCCGCACCCGCCACGGCCCCGACGGCCACCCCCGAACCCCGTCCCCGGCCCAGGAACCCCGGACAAGCCGCACAACAGGCGAGCGGCAGGACGACTGCGCCCCGATTCGCCCCGGAACTCCTCGTGGAGGAATCAGGCCGGAAACGACCTAACGGAATCGGCCGGTGGATCGAGGCTAAGATAGAAAACCACGAACACCAGGACGATTCCGACGTTTACTATCAGCCGTTCCCAGAAGAGGTGTTTGAGGAATAGGATATCCACGCCGACCACGACGGCTACCATCGCGAGCAGGTAGAGCGCGATAGCTGCCCGTCTTCCCACCGTTTCGTTGTACTCTCCGGGCCGCAGTGGAGCAAGAGCGACGCTGGTCAGCTGGCCCGCCTTTCATAGCGGTTGCTCTTGTACGGTCTGGCCCGCGGGCGGTACAACCTGTCTATGCGCAAGGTGGAAGCTGCGGCCGAGCAGACCGCCCATGTGCCGCCCGAGGTCGTCTGGTCCCTGCTCAGCGACGTCATGGTCTACCCGCAGTGGGGACCATGGCGCAAGGGCGGCTACCGCAGCGAGGGCGACGCGGCCGCGCACGGCAAGGGCGCTGTGTACTGGCTGCAGGGCTCAAAGCGCTACGGCTTGCGGTACCCGGTCTCGGTTGAGGAAATCCTCGACGTCGAGCCTGGCCAGCGGCTGGCCTACACCGTCCTGCGCGGCATCCCGGTGCGCAATTACCGGGCCGAGGTCACGCTGACCCCGTCACCCGACGGCACCCTCATCCGCTGGGGCGCATCGTGGGACCGGACCATCATGGGCCGCCTGGTGTACCCGTCGCTGCGTAACCTGTACCCGGTCATCGTGGCCGGCCTGGTCAAGGCCGCCGAGGCTTCCCAGAGCTGAACACGGCACCTGTGCTACCCACCGGAGCGCCGGAGGTCTGCATCCCTTAGGGCAACAGCCTTGGATCCCGGGACGGGGCATTACCCGATATGCGGCAGAACTGGACGTTGAGACGGACCGTGATGGACAGGGATGAATGTCGGTGGCGGCCAGTACGCTCCCGGCCATGGCTAATTTCGCGGTCAGACTCGTTCACGGGCCGAGCTGGGACCCCTCGCGCCGGATACGGGATCAAGACGACTGGGATGAGCACGCTGCATTTATGGACGGACTACTCGATGATGGCTTCATCATCCTCGGCGGCCCGGTCGGCGACGGCGAACAGACCCTGCACGTGGTCCAGGCGGCAGATGAGGACCAGGTCAGGGCGCGTCTCGCCCGTGATCCCTGGGCTTCGGCCGGGCTGCTCCGGATCGGCACTGTAGAGCGATGGGCGCTCTGGCTTGATAGCCGCCCTGGAAATGCGGCGCGCTGATCCGCACGCACCGGACCGCGCGCTTGCTCGCGGACCGGGGCCAGCATCGCGCTCCTTCAATACCGGATCTGATCATCGCCGCCACTGCCGAACTCGCCGGGCTCACCGTCCTGCACCTCGACGAGGGCTTCGATCTCATCGCCGAGGTCACCAGCCAGCCCACGGAACGCCTGAACATCCCCGAGGCCGCTGTCACCGGTAACGACGCGGACCAGGATGACGCCTGACTCGTTCCGGACAGCGGCTACGAGCCGACGGGCGTCCTGGCAGGCCCGCGGGCTTCAGTCTGGTATCAGCCGGAATTCCTCGGCTACGACGAGAGTGTCGTCGCTGACCGTAAATGCGGGATCACCAAGGAATTGGCGCATCTCGGCCGATTCCCAGAATTGTTCATGGCCTGCCCGCCATTCCGCGACCGAGCTGAATCCCTCGCCTTCGCCCAGCGCGTGACCCAGATCCACGTCGCCGAGGCGCATCACCCTCACCGCGATCGTCTGGATAACCGCGACCGGGCGACCTTCGGAATTGATCACGACGAACCGCTGCCCGCGAACCGGCAGCGGCTCGTTCTCGCGCTCGTATTCTGCGACCAGCCCGGTCGTCGTGTTCTTCTCACCCGCCAGGATGGCGGCGACGAGCCGATCGCGCAGTAGCCCGGGGAAGGCGAACTCCGCAACCGGCAGGTCGCTGGCAGACATGGCGCCTAGCGTACCGGCCTGTGATCGCCTGAGACCGCCGCCTCTCTCGACCCTGTCCGCGGCTAGTGCGCTGGCTACCAACGTTCACCGGGTTGGTTATGCGGCTTTAGGCTTCGGGCGGCCCCAGCGTTGCTGGCGCTCGCTGCGGATGCGGGCTCGTTCGCGGCGCTGGGCGGCCAGCACGTCGGGGTGGCGGGCATGAGCGTTACGCCAGCGGAGGTAGGCCTGCAGCCTGCGGGCCAGCGCGGGGTGGTTCGGATGGTCGGAGTTGCCCATGACAAAGGTCCGCAACGGACCGAAGTGCGCCTCAATCGGGTTGGCCCAGGACGCGTTCGTCGGCGTCAGGCACAGCTCGACGTTCTCCCGCCTGGCCCAGCGGCGGATCGCCGGGGTCTTGTTCGCCGCCAGGTTGTCCAAGATCACGAACAGCCGGTACCCGCCCGGCCGGGCCGCCCGGATCGACTTCAGCGCGGCCAGGGTGTGACCGGCGCCCTTGTGCTCGCGGACCACGCCCCACAGCTGGTCATCGCCCACGCAGTAGCAGCCGTGGAAATAGCGGATGCCGTGGGTCCGGTGATAGGTCGCCCGCAGCCGGGCCGGGTGTTTGCGTTTCGCCCAGCAGGCCCCGTGGCACGGGCGGATGGACAGCGGCCCGAACTGGTCAAAGGCAAAACAGCGGTCCGGGTAATGCCTGGTCACGTACTCGATCCGGTCCAGCTTGGCGTCCCGGTCCGGATCCCGGGACTCTTTCCAGGTCCGGGTCCGCTGGAAGCTGATCCCGCGCGCGTGCAGGATCTGCCGCAGCCGCTCCCGCCCGATGATCACCGGCCGGTCAGGATGGCGGGCTAAATAGTCAGCCAGCTTGCGCAGGCTCCACCGGGTGAACGGCTGGCCCAGCTTCTCCGGCCGGGTCCTGGCCGCCGCGACGATCACCTCGATGGCCTCGTCACTGATCAGGCGGGGACGGCCTCCCGCCCACCGAGGGTCCAGCGCCGCCAGGCCCTTCTGGTTAAACAGGTGGATCACGTCCCGCACCGTGTCCTCATCCGCGGCGACCAGCCGCGCGATCGCCGGGACCAGCGTGCCCGAGGCCGACGCCATGATGATCATCGCCCGCCGCACCCGGACCGACCCGTGCTTGCCCCGCCGCACGATCTGCTGCAGCCGCTGCCCCTCCTGATCAGTCAGCCGCCGCGCCCGCACCGGCTCCGCCATCACGCCCTCCCGCCACTCGATCTATTCACACGATCGAGTGTGAAAGCAATCACCGCCGCCTGTCACCAACCCGGTGAACGTTTATGGCCAGCGCACTAGCGAGCGTTCTCAATCCAGGTCGGTTATGTATAAATATGCGGCCCGAGTGACCGCATGGTGAACGCTTGAGAGGCTGCTGGAACCAGACAACGCGAAGGTTCCTGATCACCGCGTGCCAACCCGCCGTTCGGCATGTCCTGACATGCCGTGCTTGTGAATCGGTGCCGCGCTGAACGGGTTAATCCGTGCGTGTGCATGCGTGGCTGACAATCACGGGCTGCCCCAGGGCCATGGCACGGACACCGGAACGGCCGCGTCCGCTGATGTGGTGGCCGGTCAGATGACCATCCATGACAACGCAGCGGTCGACTGCAGGTAGACGAGCAGGCACATGAAGGCCAGAAATGCGATGCTCCACACGATCACGCGCCGGAAGATGTCGCCTTCGCGGCCTTGAAGCCCGACGGCGGCGGCCGCGATCGCGAGGTTCTGCGGCGAGATCATCTTGCCCAGTACGCCGCCGGCGGAGTTCGCCGCGGCAAGCAGCGTCGGCGACAGGTGAGCTTGCGCCGCGGCAGTGACCTGCAGGGCTCCGAACAGCGAGTTCGAGGAGGTGTCCGAGCCGGTGACCGCGACGCCCAGCCAGCCCAGGATCGGGGACAGCAGTGCGAACAAGCCTCCGGCTCCGGCCATCCACAGCCCCAGCGTCGTGGTCTGGCCGGCCTCGTTCATGACAAAGCCGAGCGCCAGAACGGTCATCACGGTGAGGATCGCGAACTTCAGCTGCGCGAGCGTGCGTCCGTAGGCGCGCACCGCCCGGCCGGCCCCGATCTTCAGCACGATCATCGTGAGCAGCCCGGACAACAGCAGCAGGGTGCCGGCGGCCGACAGGATGTTCAGCTTGAAGGTGGTCTCTACGGCTTTGCCTTTGTCGCTGACGATGTGCAGGCCCGGCCAGTCGTAGATGCGGGTCGCTGACTCCAGGCCGGTGCCCCCCGCGCCGGGTTTCGCGGGGGCTACGCCGGTGATGGCCGGTACGCGGGTGGCGACCACGAAGATCACGATGATGATCAGGTATGGCGCGTAGGCCTTGAAGACATTGCCGGGCGTGTCGCGGACCGTGTCATCTGAGGCAGCGGGGGCCGAGGTGGCCGCGGCCGGGTGGCCCTCCCGGGGCCCATCGGAGACGTGCTTCCGGTGCCGTGCCGGCTCCTGGCGCGCGGGTGCATCGTCGGCTGTTTCGGCGTAGCCCTCCTTCGGATGCCAGATGCGGGTGAAGGCCAGGACGGCCAGCGCCGAAGCGAGCGACGCGATGATGTCGGCCAGGGGAACGGACCAGAAATTGGACGCGAGGTACTGGAAGACGCCGAAGGTCGCACCGCATACCAGCGCGGCGGGCCATACCTGGCGAAGGCCGCGCTTCCCGTCGACGATGAACACCAGGGCGAGCGGGACGAAGACCGCGAGAATCGGCGTCTGGCGGCCGACCATGGCGCCTAGGTCGCCGACCGGCAGCTTCGTGACGGTCGCGAGCGTTGTGATCGGCACCGCCAGCGCCCCGAAGGCGACCGGCGCGGTGTTCGCGACCAGCGCGACTGTCGCTGCCTTGAGCGGCCGGAAGCCGAGTGCGATGAGCATGACGGAGCTGATGGCCACAGGCGTGCCGAAACCCGCGAGAGCTTCCATCAGGGCTCCGAAGCAGAATGCGATGATGACGGCCTGGATCCGCTGGTCGTCGCTGATCGAGGCGAATGACCGGCGGAGCACGTCGAAGTGGCCGGTCTCCACAGTCAGGTTGTAGACCCAGATGGCATTGATGACGATCCACATGATCGGGAAGAACCCGAAGGCGGCACCGAGCAGCCCGCTGTTCACCGCATCGCCGACAGGCATGGAATACGCAGCCACCGCCACTATCAGGGCGACGGCCAGCCCGATGATCGACGCAAGCCATGCACGCATACGCAAGACACCGAGCAGCACGAACAACGTGACCAGGGGCAGGGCCGCCACGATCGAGGACAGCCCGAGCGAGTTGCCGAGCGGGTCATAGACCTGCCGGTAGTCGGCGAGCATCGGCGTACTCCTTTCGTGAAAGGGCTAGTGAGTCAAAGTGGCCGTCCAGGTTCTATGCGGACCGCATCTGCCGGGTCCGTCCGGCGCGTTAGCGAGGTGGCGGCCGGCCGGCACGACTTGGATCGATGCCTCGAGCACTTGCGCAATACACGCGGCGGGTATCGGCTTGCCCATGCGGGCCCGCGTCGTGGCCACGACCTGCGGACCGCACAGGTCGATGACCAGGACGCACCGACCTTGACGCCGGGAACGCTCGGGGCACTGCTCATGCGATACCCGTCTCAGACCTGCGTACGGCTCGCGCCGCAGCGGCGGAATTCCCCGACAGGTACCCTGGCGCGGGACTGGCAAACGACCGGATTGCCGGCGGCGGGCGAGTGAGAACTGGAAGCTCTGGCATGACGTTCAAGGTCCGACGCTGATAACTACTCGGCGGCCTTCACTCCAGAACTGCGAAAGGGCTGCGCGATTCTCACTGCGAGAATTCGGTCGCGTCGGCCGAACCATGAGTAACTATTCGAGTTGACGAATAGATATGTACATTAACGGCGCACTCATTCCGGCTACGTGAGCAAGTACGGTTTCGGATCGCCAGCATGTCGCCGCTGGTGAGTTTGAACCTGTTGATTGCCGGACGCAGTCCGCACACCGCGACCCGGTACGGCGATATGAGTACCACCATCGGCGACACGAGCACGGTCATCGGCCAGCTGGCTGGCCAGATCACCGGCGGAGCGGCCGCGGTTATCGGATCGGCTCTGGCGGTGGCGGCCAGTTCCTCAGGCGCCTATCACCCCGTCACAGGACACGGAGAAGTCCTCGCCGTTGACCGCCGACACGATGATGTGCGGATTGCTTCCCGTTACCTTCACCGGATTCAGGCTGCCCAGCGGCGAGCCGTCCACGGTGTCGCCGGTGAAGGCCGCCAGCGTCTGCGGGGGAGCGCAGCTGAGGCTGGCGGGCACCTCGACCACGGTCTCCGCCGAGGAGCGTGCCGCTCCGGCTAGCGACTGGTTCACGGTATGGCTCCACCCGCGCGTCACGTCGCGCAGCGTCAGCGTGAACTTCTGCGCCCCGTCGTAGGTCACGGCTGCCTGGAGGTGGTCACCGGGCTTGAGCGTGCTGCTGAAATCGACCGGGGCGGCGGGATACAGGTCATACCAGCCGAAGTAGGAGGCGGTGCCGCCGCTGCAGTACGCCTCGGCGCCGACCTGTTCCGTGGTGTCCGAGGAGTAACCGTCCAGGCCGGTCCAGATCGCGACGTAGGTGCCCTGGGTGACGCAGGCCAGGCTCGGCATCGTCCAGTTCGCGGTGGTGCTGGTGTAGGTGCCACCGGTGACCGCGTAGCCATACCAGCCGGGCGACGGCACGGCAGCCGCAGCCGCGGACCCGGACGCAAGCAGGCCCAGGATCGCCGCCATCGCGATCCCGGTGACAGCTATTAAATAGCGCATAACACACCGTTATCACACAGCGTGTCACAGGCCAATACCTCCCGGGCCTGGGAAGCAGCGCAGGTGGGGCCCGCGCTGCTTCCCGGCTGGATCGCTGATGCCGGCTGGATCGCTGATGCCGGCTGGATGGCTGATGCCGGTTATGCCACGCTGCCTGGGCCCGAGACGGTTTCGGGGTGCCAGGTGGCTGTGCCGTTGACGGCCCAGAAGAACTTGAGCTGGTCGAAGGCACCGACGGTGCTGATGTTGACGGAGTTGCCGTTGACCGTCATCGAGGGCGCCGCGGCGGTCGAATGCCCGCCGGCCACGGTCTCGGGGTGCCAGGTGGTCGTGCCGTTGACCGCCCAGTAGAACCGCAGCGAGTGACCCGGACCCTGGATCGCGATGTTCACCGAGCCGTTGTTGGCCGTCATCGACGGCGCGGAGAAGGTGCCGGTGGGCGCGATGGCCTCGGCGTGCCAGGTACTGGTGCCGTTGACGGCCCAGAAGAACAGCAGCCGCAGCGGAGCTACGTCGCCGATGACGGCGATGTTGACCGCGTTGCCGTTGACCGTCATGGACGGCGCGGAGATCACGTGGCTGGCCACGTGCTCCTCGTGCCAGGTGGCCGTGCCGTTGACCGCCCAGTAGAACCGCAGCTCGTTGAAGAAGCCGACGGTGGCGATGTTGACGCTGTTGCCGTTGACCGTCATCGACGGCGCGGCGTAGGCGGCGCCCGAACTCGCGATCGTCTCGGGATGCCAGGTGGCCGTGCCGTTGACGGCCCAGTAGAACCGCAGCGAATGATGCGGGCCCTGCACGGCGATGTTGACGGAATTGCCGTTGACCGTCATCGACGGCGCGGAGTAGGTGCTGCCCGCGCCGGCCACGGTCTCAGCGTGCCAGGTGGCGGTGCCGTTGACCGCCCAGTAGAACCGCAGCGAGTGGTTGGGGCCTTGCACGGCGATGTTGACGCTGTTGCCGTTGACCGTCATCGACGGCGCCGAGAACGTGCCGCCCGCGCCCGCGACCGTCTCCGGGTGCCAGGTAGGGGTGCCGTTGACGGCCCAGTAGAACCGCAGTGAATGGTGCGGGCCCTGCACGGCGATGTTGACCGAGCCGTGGTTGACCGTCATGGACGGGCCGGTCGCGGCCAGCGCCGGGGTCAGCGCGCCCGCGGCGGTCAGCGCCGCGGCCGTTACTGTGACGGCGGCCAGCCGCCGAAACTGGGCTGCTGAGCTCCGCATGGTGTCAAAAAGCTTCATCAATGACTCCTTTTCCCTGGTTGACAGACCCCGCATCGGCGCGGATCTCCAGGTCAGCTGGTTACATCACTGAGGCGGTCCATGCCGTGCCATCTCGTGCCGTCTCGTTCCAGGCCCAGGCGCGGCCGCGCCAGGCCGGGCCGCAACGGGACCGCCCAGGCCGGACCGCGCCACGCCGGGCCAGTCCGGGCTACTACACGGACTTTCACGAGTTCCTCATCACGCCGTGGAACACGGCCCTGATCCTGGCGGAGCAGATGACGACCGCGAACTTGACCTCTATCGGCGGACCAGCCGACCAGCGGGTCTTCACCGGCATCGTCGAGGAAGTCGACGTCGCCACCGGCCGCGTGCTGTTCTGGTGGAACGGCGCCGACCACGTGCCCTACCGCGACATCCACCTGCCGCTGCCCTCGTCTGCCGCCGCACCCTGGGACTGGTTCCACATCAACGCCGTCACCTGGACACCGATGACAACCTGCTGATCAACTCCCGCTACACGTGGACGACCTGCAAGGTCAGCCTCCGCACCGGGAGGATCATGCGGGACTCGGCGGCAAGACCCCGAGGCCATTGGCCACGACGAGTACACCTTCTTCGACGACGAGTCCGACGGCACCACCACCCTGCTGTCCCGCAGCCGGGCCGTCACCGTGCAGGTCAACCTGGCCACCAAGGTGGCCACCCTGGTCAAGTCCGTGGACCAGCCCGAGGGACAGGTCGCCTCCGCCGAGGGCAATGCGCAGACCACCACCATCGGTGACCTGTTCGTCGGCTGGGGAGCGTTGCCTTACATCTCCGAGTTCAGCCCCGCCGGGCGACTCCTGTTCAACGCGGAACTCCCGGCCGGCATCATCACCTACCGGGCCTACCACCTCCTGCCCTGGCGCTAGCCGGCTGGTAACCGGATTGATGGCTAGCTGTGACTTTTCGGCGGAGAGATCGATGCAAGATAGAACTTGCGCCTCGGCTACGCACGAACTGCGAGCCAACCGGGCGGGATCACCGGCGAACCGCGAGAGAAAAGGACGACACGCTGATGATCCCAGCACGCACCGGCGACGCCCGCAGCGCGAGCAAGGGGGCGTTGACCAGATTCAGAAAACTGCACGTCGGCGCCCTTGTCGTGGCGGTGGCTAGCGTCACCGCCCTCGGCGCCTGCAGCAGCAGCGGCAGCAGCGGCAGCTCCTCGAACAGGCCTACCCTGCCCGGGGCGGTGACGCAGCCAGGTTCGATCGGCCAGATCCCGGCGGCGGGCACGCCCAGCGGCAAGGCCGGAACGGTCACCTACGCGCTGCCGCCCGGCGCGGTACCGAACTGGATCTTGCCGATGCCGACCGCGGCGTCGAACTCGGTCTACAACGTGCTCAACTTCGAGTACCAGATGTGGCCGCCGATGTACTACGCGCCGGACGGCTCCACCCCGACCGTCGACCCGGCGCTGAGCCCGGCGAACGCGCCGCAGTGGTCCAACGGCGACAAGACCATGACCATCACGCTCAAGCCGTGGAAGTGGAGCAACGGGACGACGCTCAGCTCCAAGGACCTGCTGTTCACCTTCGACGTCATCGCGGCGGGGGTCAAGGCGTCCCCGGCGAACTGGGCGCCGTACGTGCCCGGGTTCTTCCCCAGCACGATCACCAGCATGTCGACGCCGAACGCCACCACGCTGGTGGTCAACATGAACAAGGCGGTCAACCCGACCTGGATGGAAGAAGACATCCTCAGCGCCGTCCCGATCATGCCCGCGGCTGAGTGGGCCAAGGACTCCGCGAGCGGCTCGACGCTGGATTACACCCAGCCGGCCAACGCGCTGAAGATCTTCAACTACCTGACCTCGCAGGCCAAGGCGGTGTCCAGCTACGCCACCAACCCGCTGTGGCAGACGGTGGACGGGCCGTACAAGCTGAGCTCGTTCAACGACACCACCGGCGCCTTCACCATGGTGCCGAACACCGGCTACACCGGTCCGCACGCGACTCCGGAGTCGGACTACACGGGTGTGCCGTTCACCTCGAACGCGGCGGAGTGGAACGCGGTCAAGACCGGGTCGGTGGACGTGGGGTACGTGCCGCAGGAGGACGCGCCGCAGATCCCGCAGCTCAAGGGGCTCGGCTACAACTACTACGGGCTGCCGGACTTCGGTGACTACTTCGTGGCGTATAACTTCAAGGACACCACGGGTCACTTCAACGCGATCGCGAACCAGCTGTACTTCCGGCAGGCGATGCAGCACCTGGAGGACCAGGCCGGGCAGATCAAGGCGTACTTCAACGGGGACGGCGACCCGGCCTACGGGCCGATCCCGGCCTACCCCAAGAGCCCGTTCCTGCCCTCGAACGCGACGACCAACCCGTACCCGTTCAGCGTGTCGGCCGCGATCAGCTTGCTCAAGGCCAACGGCTGGAACGTGACCCCGAACGGCACCGACACCTGCGCCAAGCCCGGCACCGGGTCTGGTGAGTGCGGGGCCGGGATCCCGGCGGGCGCCAAGCTGGCGTTCAACTTGATCTACAACACCACCCCGCCGATCCCGAACCAGGTCGAGGACCTGGCCTCGGACGCCAAGGCGGCCGGCATCGAACTCGCGCTGTCCGGCAGCAACTTCAACTTCATGATCCAGAACTACAACGACGGGGCGTCGTTGACGGACGCGAACAAGTGGGCCATGGAGGACTTCGGCGGCGAGACCGACGCCACCTACCCGACCCAGTTCGGGTTCTTGAACACCGGCGGATCCGGGCAGATCGGCGACTACAGCAACCCGCAAGCCGACTCCCTGATCATGGCCTCCGTGACGAGCAGCGACCCGAGCGCGGTCACCAACGAGGCCTCCTACTTCACCACGCAGGTCCCGGTGCTGTGGCAGCCGGTGCTCGACTACACCTGGGCCTGGAAGAGCAACATCTCGGCGACCGACCCGACGGCGTTCGAGAACCTGACCCAGTACGACAACACGCCGCAGTTCTGGTACCTGAACAAGTAGCAGACCGGCCCGAGATAACCCTGGCCTGTCTCCCGGCCGTACGCCGGGAGACAGGCCGACTAGCGCGCCGGGCCACAACCGTTAGCCGTGGAGATGCCCGCGATAAGCCGGTCAACATTCAAGATGATTTCTTGATAGGCCTGTTCCCGGAACAGACGCCGTTCTGATTCGGAGCCTGAGATCCGGCCCGGCTCGCCAATATCGGCGACTGACCAAACCTGGGGACTGTCCGGAAAGATCACGCTGCGCAGGGACTCGTCGTAGACTCGTTCATTCATGCAGGCCGTGATATCGGTTTCCGCCAGGCGCGCCTGGGCCAGCTGGTCTCCGTAGCCGTCCTTGGCAAATTCGCGTATGCCGTGCTGCTCGAGGAGATCGAGCGTGGTCCGGTAGTGCACCAGGTTCTTCGCTTTCTCCGATGCGGCCACCGTCCCGCTCGACCGGGCGCTTGAATCGTTAATCCCGAGTGAATTCAGATAGGCTTCCGCAATAATGCTCCTGAAACAGTTTCCCCGGCATATGAAGTGAACAATCATACGGCCACGCTAGCAACGCGATGTACAGTCGGATCACCAGTCCCGGGGAGGCGATCCGTGAGCACCTTCAACTACGGTGCGTACTACCAGCGCGTGCAGGACAGCAAGAAACTGCAGCTCCCCAAGGACCGGATGTCCTGGATCGAGCGTTTCGAGCCGCCGGACCGGGCCTATGAGGTCGTGCTGTACCTGGGCTGCAACATCCTGCGCACACCGGACATCGCCGCCGACGTCACGTGGGTCTTCGAGCGGCTCGGCGTCGACTTCGCCGCCGTGGCCGGCGTGCAGTTCTGCTGCGGCATCACCTGGCACCGCGCACGCGACGACGAGCCGGGCCGGGACGTGTCCCAGCGCAGCATCGAGCGCCTGTCGGCGTACCAGCCGCGAACCGTCGTGTTCTGGTGCCCGTCGTGCAATGTCCACTACGACAACATCGTCACGGGCCGCGACGGCCGCGAGGTGCCGTTCGCCATCACGCACTGCACCACCTTCCTGGCCGAGCGGGCGCGGTGCGGCGAGATGCCCTGGGTCCGGGAGGTCCCGCGCCGGGTCGCTCTGCACGCTCACGTGGGACGTGACGGCCATGCCACCGGCCAGCAGCGTGCCTATGAGGACCGGACGTCGTGCACCAGCGTGCTGGAGCAGGTTCCGGGGGTGGAGGTGGTCGGCTGGCTGGACGCACCTCCGGATTTCGACTACGACTGCGGCACCAGCTCGGCCGACGTCGAGCGCGGGCGCTGGCTCGACGTCCGCTCGGCGCTGGTCGAGCAGGCCCGGGCGATGGGCGCCGACACGCTCGTGACCATCTCCCACGCCTGCCAGCGCGAGTGGTGCGACGCCGGCGGCGACGGCCTGCAGGTGCGCAACTACGTTTCCCTGGTCGCCGACGCGCTCGGCATCGAGCGCGACTATGAGGTCGACCTGCTGGGCACCTTCAAGCGGCACGCCGATCCCCGGCAGATCGTGGAACTGGGCTGGCCAGCGTGGTCATCCCACGGGATCAGCGAGCAAGAGGCGCTCGAGACGGCCAGCAAGTACACCTGGGCGGCCACGTCACCCCGGAGCACGGCGCCCTGAGCATCGACGGCCCGGCCCGGGCCAGGACCGGCACGGTGATCTTCTTGAGGTCGCAATCACCCGGGGTTGACCACGGCCATACGCGCACGCTTGATCAACTTTAGGAGCACGGACTTGATCACCAGTGGATTGGCGGCCAGCCGGCCGCCGGGTAGCCAACCGAACGCAGGTACTGGCGGGCTTGCGCCACCGCGGCGTCGACATCGGGCAAGGTGAGGCCGACGATGTAGTCGTCGGGGTGGCCCTGGCCGTCGGTGTCATAGCTGAGCACCCAGCCTGATCGCCAGCCGCGGCCAATCGGGTAGCGCTCGTGCCAGACCAGCATCGGCGTCCGTTTGCCGTCGAAGACCAGGTCGCGGGGATTCAGGTCGTCCTCGAACACCCGGCCGTCGGGATGGGGCGGGACGATCACCCGGATCGCGGGCCGTTCGTCCTCACGGAGCTGGCCGATCTGGCCGGTTGGGTCAGCCATAACGCGCTCCAGCCTACGGTGCCGCCGGAGGGACCGGCCGCAGCACGCAATCGCCGCACAGGCTGCGCGGCCCGTCCGCCGCCGCCCGGTAGATAAGGCAGCAGCTCGAGCGGCGGAAGGCGGGTCCGGGCCGCTGCCGTTCGCCGCTGAGCCGGGCGCTGGCGAACACGGTGGCGGCCTCGGCCCAGGCGGGACCGCCCAGGTCCGGCCGCTGCGCCGCGACCTGGGCGGCGGCCGTGTTGGCGGCCGAGGCCACGTTGCCCCACAACACCCGTGGCGAGAGGCTGACCAGGCTCGATGTCGCGGCGGTCAGCGGGGCGATGACCTCCTCCAGCAGCGTGACCAGGGGTGGCGAGGCGCCAACGGTAGCCGGGACCGACAGCGGCACCGGACCGCCGAGGGTGTCCTGCCACCACAGCTCGCCGAGCCGCATATCGAGCCCGCGCCCGCTGGCCGCGGCGGCCACGGCGGGCGCGAGGAGGCGGGCGACCAGCCCGAGCTGCGTGACCGAGGCGGCCACCCGCGGCTCGATCGCCTCGGCGGGACGGCCGGAACTTATCGCCAGCGCCGCCCGCACCGCCTCGACGCGCGCTCGCAGCGGACCGGTCGGCTCGGTCAGCTCGCGCAGCGGCCGCCACGGCGCGCTGGCCCCGGTCCCGGGCCGGTGCGCACCGACCGCGAAGAACGGTCCGAATGACGCCAGGTACTCGAGCATGACCAGCCAAGTGCACCACGGTCCGTTCGGATCATCAGTTCTTTTTTCCCGAACGGGCCGTGGTTCGTGCGGTCGGCCAGGCTGACCGCCGGGCCGAAGCGGTCAGGAGGCCCGCGACCTCGACCTGCTCCTGTCTGCCGACTAAACCTGATTAGCTACTTTCCGAGAGAATACTCTTGGAGTATTCTCTCGGTTATGAATGTTCCGCTGACGCTGCTTGGCCTGCTTGAGCGGGGGCCGAGTCACGGGTACGACCTGAAACGGGATTATGACGCGTACTTCGGCCGGGGCCGGCCGGTGCGCTACAGCCAGGTGTACGCCACCTTGTCCCGGCTGGCCCGGGACAGGAAGGCGGTCGCCGGTCCGGTCGAGCAGGGCGCCGGCCCGGAACGCCGACGCTACGTCATCACCGAGGCGGGCGCTGCCGACGTCGAGCGGTGGCTGGCCGAACCGGTCCCGCCCGAGCCGGACCTGGACAGCGAGCTGTTCGCCAAGGTGGTGCTCGGCCTGATGCTCGGCCGGCCGCCGCCGGCTACCTGGATGTCCAGCGCGCCGCGCATCTGCAGCGGATGCGGGAGCTCACCGAGCTGAAGCGGGACGGGGATCCGCTCAACGTGCTGCTCGCCGACCACGCGCTCTACCGACTGGAGGCTGACCTGCGATGGATGGACCATACCGCGGCCCGGCTGGACCTGCTCTCGCGGGCGGTGCGCCCGTGACCGCCGCGATCTTGCAGGCCCGGGACCTGGTCAGGTCGTTCGGCGAGACGCCTGCCCTGCGCGGCGCCTCGCTGACCGTACAGCGAGGCGAGATTGTCGCGGTGATGGGCCCGAGCGGGTCGGGCAAGTCCACGCTGCTGCACTGCCTGGCGGGCATCTTGGTCCCCGAGGCGGGCGAGGTCTGGTTCGACGGGCAGCGGCTGGGCACCCTGAGCGATGACCAGCGCAGCACGTTGCGCCGGGATCGGTTCGGGTTCGTCTTCCAGTTCGGTCAGCTGGTCCCCGAGCTGACCGCGGAAGAGAACGTCGCCCTGCCCCTGCTGCTGTCGGGCGCTCGCCGCGGCGCGGCGACGGCGGCGGCCCGGCACTGGTTCGGCGCGCTCGGTCTGGCCGGTCTTGAGCGGCGCAGGTCGGGGGAGCTGTCCGGCGGGCAGGCCCAGCGCGTGGCGCTGGCCCGCGGCCTGGTCGCCGATCCGCAGGTGCTGTTCGCCGACGAGCCGACCGGGTCGCTGGACTCGGTGTCCGGTGAGCTGGTCATGGATCTGCTCACCGACGCGGTCCGCGAGCGCGGCACCACCGTCGTCCTGGTCACTCACGATGCCCGGGTCGCCGCCTACGCCGACCGCGAGGTCGTGGTCAGGGACGGCACGGTCGGCACGCTCACCGGAGCCAAGCCGTGATCGGCCTCGGGCTGCGGCTGGTGATCAGCGGCGGCCGGGAGGCGCTGACCCGGCTGGTCGTCCTGGCCGTCGCGGTGGGCCTGGGCGTCGGCTTGCTGCTGGCCGCGGTGGCCGCCACCAACGCCGCCGTCACCTGGAACAATCGCCACGCCTGGTTCTGGACCGGCACCACGTCCGTGCCCTCGGGCTCGGCGGCCGCGGGCATCGCCCCGCTGTGGTGGCATCCCGGCGGCGACCTCTTTGAGGGCCGGCCGATCAGCCGGTTCGACGTGGCCGCCACCGGGACCTCCTCCCCGGTGCCGCCCGGCCTGCCCCGGGACCCGGGGCCGGGCCAGTACTACGCCTCGCCCGCGCTGGCCGCGTTGCTGCGGTCCACCCCGGCGGACCAGCTGGCTGATCGTTACCCCGGTCACCTGGCCGGAGTGATCGGTGACGTCGCGCTGCCCTCGCCGGACTCGCTGGTCATCGTGATCGGGCACACGCCGGCGCAGCTGGCGCACACCCCGGGCAGCGCGCCGGTGACCTCGATCGCCGCGACGATGCCCGCCAACTTCGGGGGCCAGGTGAACTCCGCCGGGCTGGCCTACGTCCCGCCCGACCCGGGCGGCGGGCACAGTGCCATCGACGTCCTGTTGTCCGTCGTGGCGCTGGCCATCCTGGCCCCGGTGCTGATCTTCATCGCCACCGCGACGCGGCTGTCGGCCGCCCGCCGCGAACAGCGGTTCGCGGCGCTGCGCCTGGTCGGCGCCACCCGCAGACAGGTCTCCGTGCTCGCCGCGACCGAATCGATGGTCGCCGGGGTGGTGGGGGTGGCGGCCGGGTTCGGGATCTTCCTGGGACTGCGCATACCGGTCGCGGGCATCCCATTCATCGGCCAGCCGTTCTTCCCCGCCGAACTCTCGCTTAGCCTGCCAGACATCGCGGCGATCGCCATCGGCGTGCCGCTCGCTGCCGCGGTGGCGGCCAGGCTGGCGCTGCGCCGGGTGCGCCTCTCCCCGCTCGGCGTGGCCCGCCGGGCCACGCCCGCGTCGCCCCGGGCCTGGCGGATCCTGCCGCTGCTGCTCGGCTTTGCCGAGCTCGGGTTCTTCACCGTGCACGGCAAGCCGGCCAGCCCGACTGAACAGGACCTGGTGGTGGTGCCCGGCTTCGCGCTCATCATCGTCGGCCTGGTCCTGGCGGGCCCGTGGCTCACCATGGCCAGCGCCCGGGTCATGGCCCGGCGGACCAGCCGCCCCGGCACGCTGCTCGCCGCCCGCCGCCTGGCCGACGACCCCCGGGCCGCGTTCCGCACGGTCAGCGGCCTGGTGCTCGCCCTGTTCGTCACCACCGCCGCCGTTGCGGGCATCGCCACGTGGAACGCCCAGCAACTCACGCTGCGGATCAGCGCCGCGGAAACCACGGTGCTGACCGACCAGCTGGCCAATCAGGCGGCCGGCCAGCAGTCCGCCCGCCCGGGACCGGCCGCGCCCGCCGCGCCGCTCGCGGCGCGGTTGCGCGCGATTGGCGGCGTCCAGGGCGTGGTCGTGGTGCGCGCGGACCCAGGACTGACCATCCCCGCGGCGTTTCACGACCTGGGCGAAAGTCCCGGCAGCTCCGGACCGGTCCCGGCCGGCGTGATCTCGTGCGCGCAGCTCGCGGCGGCTCGCGTCCTGGGCCGCTGCCCCGCGGGGGCGGTCGCGGCGGCGTTCCCGGCCGACGGGTTCGGCGGGCCCCTGTACGGCGTGGACGCCACCGCGATCACCTGGCCGGCCGCGAGCGTCCCGGCTGCGGGGCTGGACGGCCTGGCCGTGGACGCCTTCGACGTGGCCACGAACGGCACCGGGCCGACGATCGAACAGGCCAGGACGGTGCTGGAGACCGCGCCGGCCTATTCGGCCTACCTGGCCGATCTGGGCGACGGCGCGCCGTCCACCGTCGGCGAGCTGGTCGCGCGGTCCAACCCCACCAACAGCGGTTACCAGCAGCTCGCGAACACGGTGATCCTGGTCAGTCTGCCGATCGCCGGCTGCACGCTGGCGGCAGGCATCGCGGCCGGGCTCGCCGACCGCAAACGGCCGTTCAGCCTGCTGCGCCTGGCCGGCGCCCGGCTGGCCACGCTGCGCCACGTGGTCGCGCTGGAAAGTGCCGTTCCGCTGCTCGCCGTGGCCGCCGTCGCGATCGGCACCGGGTTCGGCGCCACCGCGATGTACGCCGCCCTGGAGATGCAGCGCCCGCTGGCGGCGCCCGGCACCGCGTACTACCTGCTGACCGCGGGCGGCATCATCGCGACCCTCGGCATCATCGCGGCCACCTTCCCGCTGCTGGCCCGCATCACCGGACCCGAGGTAGCGCGGAACGAATAACGCCGTACCGTGCCCGCAGGCCGGGCGGTCGCCAAGCGGGATTCCGGGGTGGGTGTGGCTCCCACATCGGCAGCCACTCACTCACCACGCAAGAGCCCTCGCCGACCGTAACGATGTTCCATGGGTGTGTTTCTCTCGGCAGGAGCCAGCCGGTGGTCTGACCTCAGCAGCGTCGTTGTGGCAGCCATGTCGTTGGGTGCGCGTCGTTGTGGCAAGGGTGTGGCTCTTCTGGAGTGAGTGGGGCGCCATCGGTGGCGCGGGGCATGATGTCCGGTCGCGCATAGCGTCTGCGCGCGTCCCACCTCACCGGTCCCGCGGTAAACACCAGCCGCTCATTCACCGCGCCGCGGATCCCCGCCACCGGCCAGGACGCGCGAACCATGATCATGGGCCGGTCCGGGCAGAAAGCGCCCATTTCGACCCGCGATCATGGATCCGCCGCCCCCGGATGCGCGCCGGCGGTGCTGCAGTGGCAGCCAGCCTTGCGGCATCCCGGGCGTCGAGCATGATCGTGGCCAGTTCCGCCCGCTGACTGCCCGTTTCTGGCCACGATCATGACCAGCCGCTAGTCGGCTCAAGTCCCCAGCACTGGGCCAGGACCGGCACAGCGGGCCATCGTCCCCGCTCTGCCTGCGCCACCTCAGCCCGTCCGGGCCGAGCCTCACTCCAAAAGACGCACCCTTGTGGCGACGACGCCGTTGGGTGGCTCACCGGAAGCGGGTCACGGTTGGGACCGTTACGGCGGGCCATCCTCCCGATTCCGCCCGCCGCCCCCGCCAGGATCAGACCGCGGCCGCACCGCGAGAGTCACGTCCATGGGCCATCGATCCTGCTAGAGCTGGTATAACGGCCCGTCAACCAGGTAACCGCCGCCCGCCCCGGGGACCACAGCGGCAAACCATGGCCCAACCCGCCGGCAGCACGCGGAGAGCCGCACCCTTCCGGCGTTCACAAGGCCACCCAGCCGGTGGCGATCCGCGTGCGGTCCGCTTCGCGACCCAGGCGGCAGCGCAAACTGATCTGTCCCGGCGGCACCGCGTCGGCGGTGAACCGCCCGAGGGTATCGGCCTGGATCGTGGTGATGCCCCGGATTTCCACCACCGCGGACTGGGCCGGGATGAGCCGGCCCGCCAGCTTGCGGGACTCTCCGCTCCCGGTGATCTCGAGCTCGACCACCAGCCCGCTGGTCCGAAACGACAGCCGGCGCCGTTCCGGCGAATCACCCTCAAGGTTCACGCGCTGATCCTCTCCGCCGTCGGGCCCCGCGGCCGATCGCGCCTGCGGTCCGGGCCGCGGCCGATCGCGCCCGGCTCGCGTCTCCTGACGATACTCTAGCCGGCACGACTATGCCCGACTACATCTCGGCGATAGCTCAGCGCGGTACGCGGAAACCAGGCCTGGCCGTCCCCTACACGGGCTTGAGCCGGCTCCGGGCGGCCACCACATCGGCGGCCGTGGGCGGGTCGTTGCCCCGCCGCTCGCAGTTGATCGACGCGACCAAGATGGCGTCATCCAGGGCCGCGGACAGCTGCTCCGCGGCGCACCGGACCAGGTCGGCGGGGGCCTGCTGGCCG
Source organism: uncultured Actinomycetes bacterium (assembly GCA_963787645.1). Lineage (GTDB taxonomy): Bacteria > Actinomycetota > Actinomycetes > Streptosporangiales > Streptosporangiaceae > Palsa-504. The sequence continues at coordinate 112,814 of CAWBDS010000013.1, forward strand.
CGCTCGAGCAGCGAGGCGATCAGTCCGGCGGTGAACGAGTCGCCGGCGCCCACCGTGTCGACCACGGTGACGTCCAGGGCGGCCCGGCGGATCATCCCGCCGTCCGGGGTGAAGGCGCAGGCGCCTTCCGCCGAGCTGGTGATGACCACCACGCTGGTGCCCAGTCGCAGCCAGTGCCGCGCGACCTCGGCCGGGGCCAGGTCAGGATAGAGCCACGCGATGTCGTCCGAGCTCGCCTTGGTCAGGTGCGCGATACCGATGGCCCGCTCGACCACCGGCCGGCCGTGACCGGGATCGGCCAGCAAGCCGGGCCGGACGTTCGGATCATAGGTAATCAGGACGTCGCCGCGATCGTGCAGCCGGCGGGCCAGGGTCAGGATCTGCGCGTCGCCCGGGGGCGTCCAGGACGCGATCGACCCGAAATGGAACACCGCGCGGTCCAGCGGCGCACGGCCGGTCTCCGCGGCGGTCCACTGCCAGTCCGCGGTGCCGTCGAGGTAGAAGTCGTAGCTGGCCCGCGCCGCTGCGTCGAGCGACACCACGGCCAGCGTCGCAGGCTCCGGCGCGCGCGGCGCGGCGTGCAGGTCGATGCCCTCGGTTTCGGCGTGATCGCGCAGGATGCGGCCGAACGCCGTATCGGCCAGCCGCGCCATCAACGTCGCGCGGTGGCCGAGCCGGGCCACGCCGATCGCGACGTTGTACGGGCTCCCGCCCGGGACGGCCTGGAACGTGCGTGGCGGGCCGGCGGGCAGCAGGTCGATGATCGCCTCGCCGATGACGGTAACGCCGGCCGTGGCGGCTGGCCCGCTCATCCGCTCACGGCCACACTGGGCGCGGGCCTGATCTCGCCCGACCCCCGGGTGATCATGCCGGTCGGCACCACGTGCGCTTGCGTGGGGGAGTCGTCGCCGTCCAGGCGGGTGAACAGCAGGTGCGTGGCCAGGCGGCCGAGCTGCGCCGGGTCCCTGGTGACGACCGTGACCCCTGGCACCAGGACGTCGGCCAGCAGGAAGTCGTCAAACCCGACCAGGGCGACACCGTCCTGCACGCCTGCCCAGTGCAGCGCCCGTACCGCACCGATGGTCACCAGGTTCTGGCTCGCGAACAGGGCGGTGGGGGGATCGGGCAGGCTGATCAGCTCGCTGGTGGCCGCCATGGCGGCCTCGATGGTGCACAGCCCGTGCCTGACGATCGCCGGGTCGACGGTCAGCCCGGCCCGCTCCACCGCCCGCTCGTAGCCCTCGAAGCGATGGGCCGCGGTACCGACGGCGAGCCGGCCGCCCAAGTAGGCGATCCGCTGATGCCCGAACGAGCGCAGGTGGTCGACGGCGGCGGCCGCGCCCCGGTGGTCGTCGGAGACGACCGCGTTGGCGTCCAGGAACCTGGGCTCGCGCTCCACGAACACCAACCGCGTGCCGTGCCTGCGTTCGGCGACCAGGTAGCTGTGGTCCGCTCCGGCGGGCACGATCAGCAGGCCATCGACCCCGCGGTCGATGAGCGTGATGGCCAGGTCGCGTTCCCGCGCCGCGTCCTCGTGCAAGCTGCCGACCAGGATCTGAACCCGTCGGTCCCAGGCCACGTCCTCGGCGGCCCGCAGCAGCGCGGCCGAGAACGGCTCGGCCACATCCTCCAGCAGCAGGCCGATCGTCGCGGTGCGCCGGTCGCCGCGGCGCAGGCTGCTCGCGGTCAGGTTGGGCCGGTACCCGAGCTTGCCCGCCGCGTCCCGGATCCGGGCCGCCAGGTCCGGCGCCACCGTCGGATCGCCGTTCATCACCCGCGACACCGTCTTGATCGCCACTCCCGCCAGCGCCGCTACGTCCTTCATCGTCGGTCGGGTCTGTCGGTTCTGACCGCCAGCACGGGCCGCAGACATCGATGTCCTTCCACGGATGAACGCGGGAATTGCCCCTATCTCATAATATGACCTGGGCGCTGCCAATTTAGTCCCCAGGTTGCAGCTAGGGTTGGGACCTCAGGCGACCGGATCGCTCCGATCACGGGATGAACGCGAGATAACGTTATCTTTCGGCGGGCTAGCCGATGCTCGCACCGCGGGGCGCCCCGCCCTCCCTGGAGCGCCCCGCGGCCGAAGCCGCCGACTGGAACCCCGTCAGGCCCAGATGGCCTTGTCGGTCTCCATGTCGAAGAACTGCATGCCCTCGGTGTTGACCGCGAACGTGATCCGCTCGCCCACCTTGACCTTGGTCTCCGGAGCGACCCGGGCCACGCCCTCGCCCGCCTTCGCGGTCGCGTCCTCGTCCTCGGTGGTCGCACCCTCGGGCTGCACCCGGGGGGCGTCGATGGTGAAGTGAATCACCAGCTCGGAGCCCAGCGCCTCGATCAGGTCCACGTTGCCGACCAGGGTCGGGCCGGGCACGCCGTCGTGCGCGGCGGGCAGGTGTTCCGGGCGCACGCCCAGGGCCACCTTCTTGCCGCCGTAGCGAGTCAGCGCGGGGCGAGCCGCGAACACGTCGTCCGGCAGCGTCAGCATCTGGGACCCGAGCTTGACCGACTTGGCGTCCTCGCTCATCGTCGCCTCGTACAGGTTCATGGCCGGCGAGCCGATGAACGCCGCGACGAAGATGTTGTCCGGGTGGTCGTAGAGCGTCTGCGGATGGTCCACCTGCTGCAGCGTGCCGCTTCGCATGACCGCGACCCGGTCGCCCATGGTCATCGCCTCGACCTGGTCGTGCGTCACGTACAGGGTGGCCACGTTGATCCGCCGCTGGATCCGCTGCACCTCGGCCCGCATCTGCACCCGCAGCTTGGCGTCCAGGTTGGACAGCGGCTCGTCCATCAGGAACACCGAGGGCTCGCGGACTACCGCGCGGCCCATGGCCACCCGCTGGCGCTGACCGCCGGACAGCTGGCTGGGCTTACGGTCCAGCCAGTCGGTCAGCCCGAGGATCTCGGCCGTCGCCTTCACCTTGGCGTCGATCTCGGCCTTCGGCATCTTGCGCAGCTTGAGCGCGAAGCCGATGTTCTCGGCCACGGTCATGTGCGGGTAGAGCGCGTAGTTCTGGAACACCATGGCGATGTCGCGCTCTTTGGGTGTCTCGTCGTTGGCGACCTTCCCGCCGATGAGCAGGGTTCCGCTGGTGATGTCCTCCAGGCCGGCCACCATCCGCAGCGCGGTGGTCTTGCCGCACCCGGACGGGCCCACCAGCACCATGAACTCGCCGTCACGCACGTCCAGGTTGAAGTCCTTGAGCGCGTGGAAGCCGTTCTCGTACACCTTGTTCAATTTCTGCATGTCGACGGTGGCCATCATGCCTCCTTACCGGGCTGACCAAGCTGGCCGGGCTGGCCATTGTTGCTGGGATAATACAGGCCTTCCGGGCCAGGCCCCGAGGACCGCCGCGGACCGTGGGCGGCTCGCCTGGGCGCGCTCACCCCTTCACCGCGCCCGAGGTCAGGCCGGAGATCACGAACTTGCGGAAGATGAACACCAGGATGCCGATCGGGAATACCGCGACCACGCTGGCGGCGAAGATCGTCCCGAACGGGACCTCGTTCGCGGTGCCGAACGTCGAGATGCCGACCGGGATCGTCTTGAGGTTGATGTCGAAGGTGAGCGCCATCAGGAACTCGGTCCAGCACGCGGTGAAGGTGAAGATGGCGGCCGTGAACACACCGGGCAAGGCCATCGGCAAGATGATCGACCACACCGTGCGGATCGGCCCGGCCCCGTCGATCCGGCCAGTCTCCTCCATCTCCTTGGGGATGCCAAGCATGTAGTTGCGCAGGATCCAGATGGCGAACGGCAGGAAGAACGCCGTATACGGGATGATCAGGGCCTGGTAGCTGCCCAGCCAGTGCAGGCTGTCCAGCAGCGAGTACAGCGGCGCCACCACGGCGATCTCCGGGAACAGCGAGATCATCAGCAGGGTGACCATCAGGGTGAACTTCCCCCGCATCGGCAGCCTGCCCAGCGCGTACCCGGCCATCGTCCCGAAGACCAGCACCAGCGCGGTGGCGCAGAGCGTCACGACCACCGAGTGGATGAAGTACGAACCGAAGCCGTACACATTGAAGGCCTGGGCGTAATTCGCGCCGCTCCACGGGTTCGGCCAGTACTGCACCGACCCCAGGTTGCTGGGATTCCGGAAGCTGGTGACGATCAGCCAGTACAGCGGCAGCACGATGAACAGCACTACCACCAACGTGGAGAGGTTGACGCCGTTGATGACCTTGCGCCAGCCGCGCCTGCGTCTGTTCATCAGGTTCCCTCCCTTCCGACCTGGACCTTGAAGGCCCGCAGCGAGATCAGACAGCCGAGCAGCACCAGCAGCGCGGTCGTAGTGGCCACCGCCGCGCCCGTCCCGAAGTCAAGGTTCTGGAATATCGCTTTCCATCCGAGGATGGCCAGCGAGGTCGTTGCTGTGCCCGGCCCGCCGTTGGTCATGACGAACGGCAAGTCGAACAGCCCGAAGGCCTGCAGCACGCGGAACAGCACGGCCAGGGCCAGGGTGGGCCGCAGCAGCGGGACGGTGATCCGCCAGAAGGTGGACCAGCCCGACGATCCGTCCACCTCGGCCGCCTCGTAGACGTCGCCCGGGAGCATGACCAGGCCGGCCAGCACGATGATGCCCACGAACGGGGTGGTCTTCCAGATGTCCGCGACCATCAGCGCGATGATGGCGGGCGTATTGGTGCCGAGGATGTTGGGGTGACCCAGGCCGATGGCGTTCAGGATGGCGTCGGCCACGCCGTAGACCCCGTTGTAGATGTAAAGCCACAGCTCCGCGTTGATCACGGTAATCATCGACCACGGGAGCAGCAGCAGGGCCATCATCCAGCCGCGCCCCGCGGTCAGCCGCTGGAGCACGAGCGCGATCAGCGTGCCGAGCACCAGTTCTACAAAGACCGTGATGAGCGTATAGACGATCGTGAAGCCCAGCGCGTAATGCCACGTCGAGTTCTTGAGCACGATCGAGTAGTTGTTGCCCGTGAAGCCGTGCAGGGCGGTGCCGTTGCCTGTCACCGTCACGGTCGAAAAGCTCATGATCACCGAGTAGACGATCGGGAAGATCGTGACGGCGGCCACGACGATCAGGGCGGGAGCGGAGAAGGCCCAGCCCAGCCGGGCCATCCGTTTACGGTTGATGTCTGGGCGGCCGACCAGGGGCGCGCCCCCCTCAACGTGGTCGGCGGTGCTTGTGATGGTGGTCATTGGTCACCCCTTCGTGCCGGGTAGGAGTTCACCGCGGCCAGCTGACGCGATCTTCGTAGCGCGGAAGGCCGCCCGGGACCAGCAGGGTTCATGGTGAGCCTGCTGGCCCCGGGCACCGGCAGCCCTGGCTACAAGCCGCCGGCCTGGCTGGACAAGGCCGTATTGGCGGCCGATTGGGCGGCGCTCATGGCCGCCGATGGTGAGCTCGAGCCGGACAGCGCGGAGTTCACGTTCTGGTAGATCGCGCTGCTCAGCTGGGGGTAGTTCGGCGTGCCCGCCGGCCGCGGGACCAGCTTGGTCTGCGGCACGATGGCCAGCACCGGGTTCAGCTTCAGCACCGCGGGAGAGGTCCGCACCGACTCCACGGTCGGGATCTCGGAGTACTGCTCGGACAGGACATCCTGGGCCTGCGTGCTGGCCATGAACTTGATGAAGGTCAGGTCCGCGGCGATGTTCTTGCTGTGCGGGTTGATGTACAGGTTCCAGCCGCCGATGTTGGAGTAGCCGGGGTAGGCCTGGCCCTGGAACGTCGGCAGCGGCGCCACGCCGACCTTTCCGACCGTCGGGGTGCCCGCCACCTGGGAGTCGGCGTAGGCGTAATCCCAGTTGCGCAGGAACGCGGACTGCCCGGAAGCGAAGGTCGACATCGCCTGCGCCTCCTGGAACGTGCTCACCGCCGACGGGCTGACCCCGGTGGTGATCAGCGACCGCATGAACGTGGCCGCCTTGACCGCGGCCGCGGAGTTCAGCGTGGCCGAGGTGTAGCCGCTGTTGGTCGCCGTGCCGCCGGCGTCGGTCAGGTACTCCATGTAGTTGCAGGTCAGGCCCTCGTACGAGGCGCCCTCCCAGACGAACCCGTACTTGACCAGCCCGGCCTTCTGCAGTTGCTCGGCCTCGGACTCCAGCTGCTCCCAGGTCTTGGGCACCGCCAGGTGCTCCTTGGCCAGCAGGTCCTTGCGGTAGTACAAGAACCCCTGGTCCTCGAACAGCGGCGACCCGTAGACCTTGCCCTGGTACGTGGCGCCCTGGACCAGGCCCGGCGCGAACGCCGACCAGTATGACGACGGCAGGTAATTCGACAGCGGCACCGCCAGCTGGTGCGCGCCGAACTGAGCGGGCCAGATCACGTCGCCCATGAACACGTCCGGAGTCGACGCCCCGCCTGAGATGTCAGTGGCCAGCGTGGCCCGGTTGGTGTCGGTGTTGTTCGGCGCCGAGGTGAGATTGACCTTGATGCCCGGGTACTTCGCCTCGAAGTCGCTGATCAGCACCTGACGGACATCCTTGCCGCTGGTGTTGATCGGGCTGGCCCACCAGTTGATGGTGCCCGACGTCGCGTTACCCGGCGCGGTCGACGTCCCGCTGGCCGGCAGCGCCGTGCTCGAACTCGTGCTGGTGGCGTTACCGCCACTGCTGCTGCTGCTGCTGCCACCGCTGCTGCAGCCCGCTACGGCGAGGGCCCCGACCGCTGCGGCCAAGCCGACCAGCTGCCAGCCTCTGAACCGCCGCGACGAATATCCCACCGATCCATGTCGTGTCATTCATGCTCCTCTGCCCGGGGATGGCCGCCACAACGCGACCACCCGTTCCTGTACTCGTGCTACGTCGTGCCTTCCCGGACCGTTCTGACGGCCCTGCCAGGGATGCGCGCGCTAAGGCGGCGCGCTCCACGGACGTCTCGCCTGGATCCACGGACGTCTCTCGCGGCCAGCGACCCGGCCACTGCGATCAGCAACAGGGGCCGCCGTGGCCGGCTACCGGCTCACCGTGGCCGGCTACCGGGCCACCGTGATCAGCCCGGGTCGCGGCCTCGTCACTCGCTTGCCGTCGATGACTCATATCGGACTTCCTTTGAGTCTGAACCGGAGCAGCGGCTCTCCTGAATAACGTTATTTCGGGCGCTATCTCACAGCGTGATGGAACGTTCTTCTAAGGTCAAGGCCAGTTTCTATCTCGTTTCCAAACCGTGACACCTGGGTCTCGGGCGGAGAAAAGCCCATGCTCAGAGCGTTGTCCAGTTGTCTCACGATTGCAAGCGTTGATCATCGATAATTTTGCCCGCGGAGCCGCCACGCGGCGCAGAGATCATGGCGGGAGCGTCGTGAGCCAACGTTGTCCGGGGTTCGTATTGCCATCTCCGGACCGCCGGCTGGCGATCTAGTACCCGCCTACTTGTGTGCCACTCGGGGCGAAAGAGAAAACCTTGACGTCTGGCGGCTCCCGGGTTACTTGTTCCGAAGCAATGGGGCGTGCGGTTGCGGCCGGGACGGACTGGCCGGGCTGCGCAGGTGGGCGGAGTCCGAGATCCGGGTGGTCCGGCGGGCCAGGACCAGCGCTGCCGCCGTGGCGATGGCCAGCGCGATGGCCAGGATCTCCGCGATGGTCGCAGCGGACAAGCCCGCTGCGATACCCGATCCGATGCCGCTCGTCTGGCCCTGCATGTTGATCAGTCGCGGCGCGATGACCAGGCCCGCGATCGTCCCGCTGGCCACCCCGATCGCGGTCAGGATGGTGGTGTTGACCACCAGCGTGGCCATCACCTGACGCGGCGTGAGCCCCATCGCCTTGAGCACGCCGACCTCGTGCAGATGGTCTCGCAGCCCGACCGCCGTCGCGGTGAGCAGGTTGGCCAGCCCGATGACGCCCAGCAGGATGACGGCCACCGCCACCACCACCTGCACCACCGCGAGCCCGCTTTCCGGATTGGCCACCAGCTGCACGTCGAGCCGGTCGTGTGAGGCCTGGAGCAGGCTGGCCCGCGCCGCGGCGGCCGGCACGCCCGGTTTCAGTACCAGGCTGTAGGTCAGCGGCGGCGGCGCCCCGCCCGCGTCGGTCAGCGCGTCGAGCCCGAAATCCAGCACGTCCCCGTTGTTGTCCGGCTCGATGGTCCGGCCGACGATGTGCAAGATGACCGGTACTCCGTCGATCGTCGGCGAGATCCACGCGCCCACCCCGACGTGCATCAGGTCCAGGAAGCCCTGGCCGGCCACCGCCTCGTTGGCCGCATGGAACATGTGTCCCTGGACCACCTGGAACGGGTACGGCCGCGAGGAATCTCCCATGGCCCGGGCGATGAAGGTGCCGTTGGCGCCCGGGAGCAGCGTGTCGAACTCAGCGCTCGGATACGACGCCCGCACCTGATCGTCCCCGCGGATCATGGCCAGCGTCTGCTTGTCGGACAAGCCGCCCTGGCTGACCGTGACCGCCGCGGCCAGGCCGATCCGGCCCGGATCCCTGGTGAAGCTGTCCACCGTCGACCAGCAGGTCAGCGCGATCGTGATCATCACCATCGGGATGGCCAGCCCGATCACCGTCACCGCCGCGGGCAGCCGCCGGGTCAGCGAGTCCCGGGCGCCCAGGACCAGCGGGGCCGGCAGGTGGACGAGCAGGCCGAGCCGGGCGATCAGGGACAGGTGGCCGCGTGGCGGGCTCGGCTGGACGGCCGCGACCGGCGAGACCCGGCCCGCCCGCCAGGCCGGGATGACGGTGGCGAGCGCCACGGTGAGCACGGTTCCGCCGCCGATCAGCGCCGCCCATGACCCGGACAGCGGGGCCAGTCCGAACCGCGTGCCGTCGGGCGGCCGCACGAACTCCGAGGCGGTCATGACGCGCGCCGCGGCCAGCCCCAGCACGGCCCCGGCCGTCCCCAGCACGGTCTGCTCGGCCAGCAGCATCCGCACCACCTGGCCGGGGGTGAACCCGAGCGCCTTGAGCATCGCGATGTCCTGGCGCTGTACGAGCACGCGGCCCGCGGTCACGTTGGCGATCGCGCACGGCGCGGCCACCAGCGCGATGACCCCGAACAACGCGAGCAGCAGTCCGAGCAGCCGGTCGTTGCTGGCCATCGAGTTCTGCACCTGTTGCCAGGTCGAGTAGCGCAACACCGCCGAGTCCTCGGCCGCGCCGTTGTAGTAGTTGTAGATGGTCTGCACGACCTCGCTGGTGGCCAGGGCCGAATCGTCGTCCAGCCGCAGGCCGACCACCTTCTCGGTCTCGCTTGGCTGGGATTCGACCCGGGTCAGCAACGAGTGCTGCACCCAGATCAAGCCGGGCGTCCATTGCGGATAAAAGCCCTGGTCAGAGGTATCAGCCAGGCCGATGACGCGCATCGAGGCCTGCAGGCCGTCGATGCCGTTGACCACGATCTGGCTGCCCACGCCGAGGTGGACCGCGGCCGCGAACGAGGCCTCGAGCACGGCGCCGTCTGGCTGCGCGGCGCGCAGCCAGGTTCCGGCCACGATCAGCGGCGTGGACATGGCCGGCGGCGCGGGCGTCATCGAGCGCAGCTCCACCGGGGAGCGCGCCGCGCCCTGCTGCAGCGTCGCCGATGCGGCCTGGTACGGCTGGCTCACCTGGGCCACGCCCGGCAGCGAGCGCAGCTCGCTGGTGTCGGTCCCGTTCTGGAAGTAGACCAGGACGTCCGCCCCGCGGGTCCGGGCGAACAGCTGCTGCCACGGGTTCAGGGCGCCCTGCAGCAGCATCGTGGACAGGAACAGCGCGGCCACCACACCGGCCACGACCGCGATGGTGAGCAGCGCCTGGCCGCGATGAGCGCGCAGGTCCGCGCGTGCCCACCGCAGGGTGCCTCGCACCTGGCCTCAGCCCCTCAGCTCCAGGACGTCACGGACGCCGTTGACGGCGCGGGGGATGGGCACGATTTTGGCGTCGTCGGCCACCATCCCGTCGTACAGGTTGATGACCCGGTTGGCCAGGCTGGCCACCCGGGCGTCGTGCGTGACCATCAAGATCGCCTGCCCCGCGTCGTGCGTGCGGCGCAGCAGCCGCAGCACGTCGCGCGTGTTCGAGCTGTCCAGGTTGCCGGTCGGCTCGTCGGCCAGCAGCAGGCTCGGCTCGTTGGCCAGCGCGCGGGCCAGCGCGACCCGCTGCTGCTCCCCGCCGGACAGCCGGGTCGGCGCCGCGTCCGCCTTGTCGGTCAGGCCCAGCTCGGCGAGCAGTTCCTCGCGGCGTTTCCTGGCCTGCCGTGCGTTCGCGCCTGCGAGCAGCGCGGGTAGCTCCACGTTGTCCGCGACGGTCATGTTGGACAGCAGGTTGAAGAACTGGAACACGAACCCGACGTGGCGCCGGCGCAAGATGGCCCAGCCCGCCGTGGACAACCCGTCGACGCGCTGGCCCCGCAGCCAGATCTCGCCGCTCGTGGCCGGTTCCAGCCCGGCCAGCACGTGCAGCAGCGTGGACTTACCCGAACCGGACGGGCCCATGATGGCCACGAATTCCCCGACCGCGAGCTCGATGTCCACGCCCCGGACGGCCGGGACCGTGACCCCGTTGGTGCGGTAGGTCTTGACCAGCTGCGAGGTCCTCAGCAGGACCGGGGAGTCCGCTGACCGCGCTGGAGGCCATGGCGCGGCCCGTTTCACACGAACTCCTCCTGGCATCGTTCCAGCCAGTCGAGGTCGGCCTGCAGGTGCAGGACGGCCCCCTCGATCAGCAGCCGGGCCGCGGTATCGGCCGGATCGGTATCGGCCTGCAGGTCGGTGAGCCGGCGCATGAGGCCCAGATAGTGCCTGCGCTGCTTGTTCATCAGGGCCATCCGGTCGGCCAGCCCGGCCATGGGGGCCAGGATCAGCTTGACGAAGAACTCGTCCCGGATCCGGGGCCCGTCGCTCGGCTCGTCGACCCACGCGGACAGCGCCTCCCGGCCGGCCGCGGTGAGCTCGTAGACGCGCTTATTCGGCCGCGTGGTCTGCTCGACGTCCTGGCTGCGTACCAGTCCGTCCTGTTCGAGCCGTTTGAGGGTGACGTACACCTGCCCGATGTTCGGCGAGGGATAGGCCTGGCCGAATGTCTGTTCCAGAGCGAGCTTCAGCTCGTAGCCGTGCGCCTGCTCTTTCGCGAGAAGCGCCAGCAGAGGCTGCCGCACGGTCCTGTCACCTCCCGGGGCCCGGATCGGCCCGCGCGCTCAGATTAACGCTGTGCATAACAAATATGTAAGCCCCTGCGGCTGGCGAGTTACGGCCGGGGGTCCGGGATGGGCCGCCGGCCCCGGAATCTGCTGATAGGTCGGGGTGATCCGGTTGACATATTTCTAACCACGGTGCATAACATGCATCTACGAACCAACCGGACTGGTGGGGTGGTGGCCCGCATGCGGCGTGCGATGCCGGCTATCGCCGCCGTCGCGGTCGCCCTCCTCCTGACGGCGGGAGCGGCCGGGTGTACATCGGGTGGTGCCTCGCCGAGCGCTTCGGCCCCGTCGACCAACGGGATCGGGCCGATCACGCTGGCCATCGGCAAGGACAATCCCGGCTGGCTGCAGGGCGTGATCACCGGCTGGAACCAGCGGTATCCCAGCCAGAAGGTCACCCTGCTGCTGCTGCCCGAGGCCTCGAACAACCAGCTGGCCGAGCTGGTCGCCAACCTCCAGGCCAAAAGCGACGAGTACGACGTCATCGACATGGACGTGATCTGGACCGCGGAGTTCGCCTCCAACGGCTGGATCATCCCGCTGCCGCAGAGCCAGTTCCCGCTGAAGGATTTCCTCAAGCCGGCCGTCGACACCGCCATGTACCAGGGCCGGCTGTACGCCGTACCCGATTACAGCAACGCGGATCTGCTCTACTACCGCAAGGACATCCTGGCCAAGGCGGGTAAGCAGCCGCCCCGGACCTGGGCGCAGCTGGCCCAGCTGGCCAAGACCGTGGCACCGAAGTACGGCCTGGACGGGTACGCCGGCACGTTCGCCCCGTACGAGGGCCTGACCGTCAACTTCGCCTCGGCGGTTCAGTCGGCCGGCGGGTCGATCATGTCCTCCGACGACAACAAGATCACCGTGGACTCGCCGCAAGCCCTGGCCGGCCTGCAGTTCCTGGTCAGCGGTTTCCAGCAGGGCTGGATCCCGAAGGTCACGCTCACCTACGAGGAGGAGTCCTCACAGACCGCGTTCGAGGCCGGCAAGTTCCTGTTCCTGGACAACTGGCCCGACGTCTACGAGGCGCTGTCCACGCCCGGCGCGGACAACCAGGTCTACGACAAGTTCTGGTTCACGGCGCTGCCCGGCCCGCGCGGCCCCGGCTCCAGCTCGCTCGGCGGCGCCAACCTGGCCATCAGCGCGTATTCCCAGCACCAGCGGACGGCCCTGAACTTCATCAAGTACATGACGGACCTGGCCAACGAGAAGGAGATGCTCGCGCAAGGCTCGTTCCCGCCGGTGTGGACTCAGCTCTATACCGACCCGGCGCTGGTCCGCAGCTATCCCTACCTGCCCGTGCTCGAGCGGGCCATCAACTCCGCGCAACCGCGCCCGGCGATCACCAACTACGACCAGGCCAGCCTGGCCATCTCCAGCTCGGTGTACCAGGCCCTCACCCACCAGAAGCAACCGCGGCAGGCCCTGGCCGAGATGGCGTCGCAGCTCACTCAGATCATCCGCGACGGCTGACGGGGCAGCTGACGCGGGTCGGCCAGCGCTGGCCGCACGGGGGCCGGCCAGCCTGGCGGGATTTCCCGCTGGGGTGTCCGAATGCCGCCTACTCGACGCATCCGGTTGCGGGTAGCGTTCGGGTATGACGACAACCAGCGCGCCGTTCGGCCACATGGTGACGGCGATGATCACCCCCATGACCCCCGATGGGGTCATCGACTACGACGGGGCCGCCCGCCTCGCGGAGTACCTGGTTACCGACATGCGCAACGACGCCCTGGTGGTGAACGGGACCACCGGGGAGGCTCCGACCACCACCGATGCGGAGAAAGAACGCCTGATCCGGGTGGTGCTCGAGGCGGTCGGCTCGCGCGCCCAGGTGGTCGCCGGAGTCGGCACCAACATCACCGCGCACACCATCGAGCTGGCCCTCAGCGCCGAACGCGCCGGAGCGCACGGCCTGCTGGTCGTGACCCCGTACTACAACAAGCCGCCGCAGGCCGCCCTCGAGGCCCACTTCACCGCGGTCGCCGACGCGACCGGCCTGCCGGTGCTCATCTACGACATCCCCGGCCGGACCGCCGCCGAGGTGAAGACCGAGACGCTGATCAAGCTGGCCGTCCACCCCCGGATCATCGGGGTCAAGGACGCCAAGGACAACCCGTCGGCCACCTCGCACGTGCTGGCCCGGACCGACCTGGTGTATTACTGCGGCACCGACATGCTGAACCTGCCCTGGCTCGCCCTGGGCGCGGTCGGCTTCGTCAGCGTGGTGGGTCACGTGACCGGGGACCGGCTGCACGAGATGATCGACGCGTTCAACGCCGGCGACGTCGCCCTGGCCCGTGAGCTGCACTACGGCCTGATCCCGGTCTACGACGGGCTGTTCCGCAACCAGGGTGCGGTCATGACCAAGGCGGCCCTGGAACTGCTCGGCCTGCCGGGCGGCGCGGTGCGCGGCCCGCTGCTGGCCGCCACCGAGGCCGAACGCCACCAGCTCGTGCTGGACCTCGCCGCGGGCGGAGTGAAGCTGCCGGGGGATAGCCTGAACGCGTGAGCCACCCGCACCCAGATCTCGCCCCGCCTCCCAAGCTGCCCTCTCGCGGGCTGCGCATCGTCGCCCTGGGCGGCCTCGGGGAGATCGGCCGCAACATGACCGTCTTCGAGTACCGCGGCCGCCTGCTCATCGTGGACTGCGGCGTCCTGTTCCCCGATCCCGACCAGCCCGGCGTGGACCTGATCCTGCCCGACTTCGGTTACCTCGACGGCCGGCTCGACCGGGTGGAGGCGCTGGTCCTCACCCATGCCCACGAGGACCACATCGGCGCCATTCCCTACCTGCTCCGCGAGCGCCCGGACATCCCGCTGGTCGGCTCGAAGCTGACCTTGGCCCTGGTCCGGAGCAAGCTGGCCGAGCACCGCTTCGACCCGGTCACGGTGGAGGTGGTGGAGGGCAGTCACGGCTCGTTCGGGCCGTTCGACTGCGAGTTCCTGGCCGTCAACCACTCCATCCCGGACGCGCTGGCCGTGGCCATCCAGACCCCGGCCGGCCGGGTCCTGCACACCGGCGACTTCAAGATGGACCAGCTGCCGCTGGACGGCCGGCTCACCGACCTGGCCGGGTTCGCCCGGCTCGGCACGGCCGGCGTCGACCTGCTGATGGCCGACTCGACCAATGCCGAAGTCCCCGGCGTGGTCACCTCCGAGCGCGAGATCGCCCCCGTGCTCGACGAGATCTTCGCCAACACCAAGCAGCGCATCATCGTGGCTTGCTTCGCCTCGCACGTGCACCGGGTCCAGCAGGTGCTCAACGCCGCGGTCAAGCACCGGCGCAAGGTCGCCTTCGTCGGCCGGTCCATGGTGCGCAACATGGGCGTCGCCCGTGACCTCGGCTACCTGCGCGTGCCCGGCGGGCTCCTGGTCGACCTGCGCGAGGCCGAGGAGATGCCGCCCGGCGAGGTGGTGCTGATCTCCACCGGCTCGCAGGGCGAGCCGATGTCGGCCCTGTCCCGGATGGCCGGCCGCGACCACCAGATCCGGATCGCCGAAGGCGATACCGTGATCCTGGCCTCCTCGCTGATCCCGGGCAACGAGACCGCCGTGTACCGGGTGATCAACGGCCTGACCAGGCTCGGCGCGCGGGTCGTCCACCGCTCGTCCGCGCTCGTCCACGTGTCCGGGCACGCGCCCGCCGGCGAGCTGCTGTACGTGCTGAACCTGGTCCGGCCGCGTAACTTCATGCCGATCCACGGCGAATGGCGCCACCTGCGGGCGCACGCCCGCCTGGCCTCGCTGACCGGCGTGCCCGACGGCAACATCGTGATCGCCGAGGACGGCGTGGTGGTCGACCTGGTGGACGGCCAGGCCAGCGTGGTCGGCGCCGTGCCCTGCGGCTACGTCTACGTCGACGGCCTTACGGTCGGCGAGGTCACCGAGTCCCAGCTGAAGGACCGGCGCATCCTGGGCGAGGAAGGCTTCGTCTCGATCGTGATCGTGGTCGACGCCAACTCCGGCAAGATGGTGGCCGGCCCGGAGATCCACGCCCGCGGCTCCGGCATCGACGACGCCGCGTTCGGCGAGGTCCTGCCCAAGATCGAGGAAGCCCTGGCCCTGGCCGCCGCCGACGGCATCACCGACGCCCACCAGATCAGCCAGCTCTCCCGCCGCATCGTCGGCAAATGGGTCAGCGACAACTACCGCCGCCGCCCCATGATCATCCCCGTGGTCGTCCAGGCCTAGCCTCAGCTCGCCTGCGCCGCCCCCGCCCTGCCCCTGCCCCTGCCCCCGCCCCCGCCCCCGCCCCGCCCCCGCCGCGCGCTCGCCGCGCGCTCGCGGCACCGATGGAACCCTGCTGTCGCTATAGCGGCACCTATATTCCATCGGTGCCCTCGCCGGACTCCCCGGACCCGCTCTGGACGAGCAAATCGAGGGATTTGTCGGACCCGGGGCGCATGATGCCGGTATGACCGTGACACTGCGTACTGGCGACGATGCAGTCCGCCAACTCCTGGGGCGGCAGCTTGACGTGATCGCCCGACATCAAGCGCTGGCCATTGGCGTTACGCCTAGTTCACTTCGGCATCGTCTCCGCTCTGGCAAGTCGTGGCAGACTTTGCTGCCTGGTGTCTACCTCGCCGCGACCGGGACGCCCACCATCGTCCAGCAGCAGATGGCCGCCATGCTTTATGCGGGCCGCGGCAGCGTGATCTCGGGTCCAGCCGCGCTGCAGCAGCACCGCATCCGGGGGCCTGCCGCAGACCTCATCGACGTTCTGATCCCCGCGTCGCGACGACGGCAGGACGCGTCTTTCGTCCGGCTCCACCGCACGACCCGTATGCCAAGGCGAATCTGGCCGTTTGGCCCACTGCATTACGCACTCCCCGCGCGGGCTGTCGCTGACACAGCCCGCGGCCTGACCAGCCTGCGCGAGGTGCGGGCCATGGTGGCAGATTCCGTGCAGCGCCGCGCCTGCACCGTCCCAGACCTTTACGAAGAACTCATCGCGGGTCCCGACCGAGGATCCACCCTGTTCCGCGAGGCCCTGTCCGACGTCGCCGACGGGATCCGCTCGGCGGCCGAAGGCGACCTCAAGGACCTGCTCGCGAAATCCGGCCTGCCGATGCCGCTGTTCAACGCCGACCTCTATGACCAAGACGGAACGTTCATTGCCCGCCCAGACGCCTGGTGGCCGGACCGAGGCGTCGCGGTCGAGGTCGACTCTCAGGAATGGCACCTGTCGCCGCACGATCACACCCGAACCCTCGACCGCCAGCGCCGGATGGGTAAGCGCGGCATCCTCGTCCTGCCCTTCACCCCGCGCGAGATCCGCACCGAGCCGGCCAAGGTCCTCGACGCCATCCGCGACGCCCTCGAAACCGGCCACCGGCCGCACAACGTAACGACCGTAACGACCGGCCGGACAGCGTAACGAGCGGTAACGCCCCGGCGGCACCCCGATCGTCGCAGTGAACTCCCGGGTCAGATGCGCCTGGTCGGCATAGCCCAGGTCAAGTGCCAGCGCCGCCCAGTCCACCGGCTCGCCCCCGTCCGCCCGCAACGCCGCCTCGTGCAGCCGGGCCCGGCGCATCACCCACTTGGGACTCACCCCCACGTAGTCGCCGAACAACCGCTGCAAACTCCGCACCGACAATCCGGAAACCAAAGCCAGCTCGTCGACCCGCCGCAGCGAGGCATCCGACGTGATCAGCGACACCAGCTCGGCGACCTGCGCGGCCACCGGATCCGGCTCCGGGAGCGCGGAGAACAGCAACGACTCCGCGTAACCCACCATCTCCGCGTCCGCCGCCGCAGCCATGACCGATACGCGGGTCTTCTCCGCCAACGGCCCGAACACCCGGACTCCGGGCACCACCCGGTCGCTGAGCTGCGAGATCGGCGCGCCCCAGAACGGCCGGAAGCACCCCGCCCGGAACCGGACCCCCAGCGCCTTCCCCCGGCCGGACAACCTGCGCCTGAACAAAAAACGGTCCACGCCGTAGATCCCCGCGCCAGAGGCCTCGAAGACCAGGTTCACGTTGGGATGCGGCAGGATCGTCTGCTCGTACGCCGGCTGCCCGCGCAGATCCCACCGCACGATCCAGTACCACTCGACGAAGAACGCCAGCGGGTCCGAGGGCGTAACCCGAGCCAGCGAGAACCGGTCCGCCGCCAGATCAGGCCAGAGCACTCCCCGTCCCATCGTCCCAGCTGAGGCCGAATCCGCCACGTGACCAGCCTAGCTGTCGCATTTCTTCAAGACCGGGCTACCCGGGCCTAGCTAAGGTGAACAGATGAACACGCAGACAAGCAACGGACCCGCGCTTATGGCCGCCGCCGCGGCCGAGACCGCCCGCGTCGTGGCCGGCTCCACGCAGACACCAAAAGAGGCCGAAACCCCGTGTCCGGACTGGGATCTGCGCACCCTGCTCAACCACATCATCTTGTGGACCTCGTACTCCGCCGAGCGCCGCGCGCACGGTGAGAGCGTCGCCGAGGAGCTGATGAGCAAGGACTTCACCGCGGAGCCCGGCTACGCGCAGGCCTACCAGGCCCAGATCGACAAGGCCGTCCAAGCGTGGTCCACACCCGAAGCCTGGGAAGGCGACCGGAACGTCATGGGCAACGCCACCCCGGCCGCCGACATCGGCGCCATGCTGATCATGGAGATGGTCCTGCACGGCTGGGACGTGGCCAAGGCCACCGGCCAGGACTACCGCTGCGACGACGACCTGGCCGAAGCGGTCCTGCACACCGTCCAGGCCCAGGGTGACATGTTCCGCCAGTACGAGGGCTTCGCCGCCGTCGTGCCCGTGCCCGACGACGCCAGTACCTTCGACCGCGCCCTGAGCCTGTCCGGCCGCGACCCTAACTGGAAGCCGTAAGCACCCGCACCGGCGAGCCGGACGCGAACGCCACGATGTCCTCGGCGGCCTCGCCGTAGAAGACCTGGTATGCCTCATCGGTGACGTAACCCAGGTGCGGGGTGAGCACCACGTTGGGCGCGGTCCGCAGCGGCGAGGACAACGGCAGCGGTTCGGTGTCGTACACGTCCAGGGCCGCGCCCGCGATGCCACCCGACTTCAGCGCGGCCACCAGGGCCGCGGTGTCCACCAGCGGGCCCCGCGAGGTGTTGATCAGCACGGCGGACGGTTTCATCAGGGCCAGTTCGTCCTCGCCGACCAGCCCCGTGCTGCGGTCGCTGTGCTTATAGTGCACGGTGATCACGTCGGCGGAAGCGAACAATTCCGCCTTGCCCACCGCGGCCGCGCCGACCTGCTCGGCCTTCGCCGGGGCCAGGTTCTGGCTCCACGCCACCACGTTCATGCCGAACGCCCGGCCGATCTCGGCCACCCGCCGGCCCTGCCGCCCGAGGCCCACCACGCCCAGCCGCTTGCCGGCCAGCCCGGTGCCGACCGTGCGCTGCCAGCCGCCGCCCACCCCGAACGCCGCGCCACCCGCCCGTCCGGCCTGCTTCATCCACTGGTCCTCGGTGGGGATGTGCCGGAGCAGGGCCAGGATGAGCCCCCAGGTCAGCTCGGCCGTCGAAGACGAGACTCCGCCCGTGCCGCACACGGTGATCCCGCGCGCGGCCGCCGCCTCCAGGTCGATGGACGCGTTCGACATGCCGGTCGTGACCAGCAGCCGCAGCCGGGGGAGCCGGCCCAGCCGCTCGGCGTCGAACGCAGTCCGTTCCCGCATGGCCACGATGACGTCGAACGGCTCGAGCGCGTTGACCAGCGCTTCGGTCCGTCCGATGTGCGACGCGAAGACGTGGATCTCGGCCCGTTCCCGGACCGCCGACCAGTCCGCGCTGGCCAGCGCCACCTGCTGATAATCGTCGAGAATCGCCACCCGCATGAGCTTGACCCTATCGGTCCGGACCGCGCGGCTGGCCACCGTATCGTCCTAAAATCCTTATGCCGAACGGGCCGTGCTGCGTGCGGTCGGCCCCAGTTTTTACGCTCTGCGCGACACACCCGTCGCGGTGCTTCGTCCCGGTCAGGGTCCTAGCTACTTTTGTAACCATGGCGACCCGTGTCCGGAACCAACCAGCCCGTCAGCCCGGTGTCCCCGCGGCCCGGACCGGCGCGGACGGTCGTGGCACGTCAGCGAACTATTCCGGCGGAACGCCGCGCAATACTAAGAAGCGGAACACCAAGCGCAAGCCCCCGCCCAAGCGGACCCAGCAGGCGCGCCGCCGGCCCGCTAGCCAGACTCGCCGCGGGCGCGGCAGCCAGACCCGCGCTCCGGCCCGGACCCACGACCCGGTAGTGATCATGATCGGGTGGATCGGCCAGGTCATCGCGGGCGCCTGGATGGCGCTGGCCGGCGGGGTCGGCTGGGTGGCCCGGTCGATCGGCCGCGGCGCGCGTGACATCGAACCGCACCACCGCCGGGACGGTATGGGCCTGCTCACCCTGGGGGTGGCCTTCGTGCTGGCGGGCGGTCTGTGGCTGCGGATAGGCAACGCGGCCGGACGCGGCATCTACCAGGCGGTCACCGGCACGGTCGGAGCCCTGGCCTTCCTGGCCCCGATCCTGGTCGTGCTGCTGGCCTGGCGGTTCCTGCGGCACCCGGACCACAACCAGGCCACCCGGCGGGCCGCGATCGGCTGGATCGCCCTGCTGCTGGGGCTGTGCGGCCTGCTCGAGATCGCCAAGGGCTCGCCGCATCCGTCTGACGGCGAGTCCGCGATGCGCAAGGCGGGCGGGTACGTGGGCTACGGGGTGGGCGGGCCGCTGGCTCATGCCCTGACCCCGTGGGTGTCGGTGCCGCTGCTCGGCCTGCTGGTCGTGTTCGGCCTGCTGCTTATCACCGGCACTACGCTGCACAAGATCCCCGAGCGCCTGTCCCGCCTGCGCGAGCTCTTCGGTCACGCCGCACCGGAGTATGAGTACCAGGACGACGACGGGCTGGCGATCGACGAGGACTACGAGGCCGGGACCGGGATCCGGGCCCCGAAGCCGCGCGGTCAGATCGCCAAGAACGTCCGGCTACGCCCGGCCCTGGAGACCGGCGAGCACCTCAAGCCCTACGACACGCCGTTGCTCGGTCCGGGCAAGCGGCGCGGCGAGGCGGGCAAGTCCGCCGCCCTGCCGGACGGTGCGGCCGGACTGGCCGAAGCGCTCAGCTTCGACGCCCACGAGGGCCACCCCGCCCCGGGCAGCCACGTCCCGTCTACCGCGCCTGCCGCCGAGCCGCCCAAGGAACCCATCGAGCTCAAGCCCTCGATGCCGCTGCGCAATCCCGAGCAGCTCACCCTGACCGGCGACGCGACCGCCTACACGCTGCCGCCGATGGCCCTGCTGCGGCCCGGCTCGGCGCCCAAGGCGCGAACCCGGGCCAACGACATCGTGGTCGAGGCGCTGACCGAGGTGATGGAACAGTTCCAAGTCGACGCCCAGATCACCGGGTTCAGCCGGGGCCCCACCGTGACCAGGTACGAGATCGAGCTGGGCCCCGCGGTCAAGGTGGAGCGGGTCACCGCGCTGCAGAAGAACATCGCGTACGCGGTGAAGAGCGCCGACGTGCGGATCGTCTCCCCGATCCCGGGCAAGTCCGCCATCGGGGTGGAGATCCCCAACGCGGACAAGGAGATCGTCAGCCTGGGCGACGTGCTCAAGTCGCAGGTGGCGATCAGTGACCACCATCCGATGGTGGTCGGCCTGGGCAAGGACGTCGAGGGCCGGGTGCTGGTCGCGAACCTGGCCAAGATGCCGCACATCCTGATCGCCGGGGCCACCGGCTCCGGCAAGTCGGTCTGCCTGAACGGCCTGATCACCTCGATCCTGACCCGGTCCACGCCCGATGAGGTACGGATGATCCTGATCGACCCCAAGCGGGTCGAGCTGACCATCTACGACGGCATCCCGCACCTGATCACCCCGATCATCACCAATCCCAAGAAGGCGGCCGAAGCGCTGGAGTGGGTGGTCGGCGAGATGGAGCGCCGCTACGACGACCTGGCGGCCAGCGGGTTCCGGCACCTCGACGACTTCAACAAGGCGGTGCGGAACGGCAAGCTGGTCCCGCCCGAGGGCAGCGAACGGGTATATATGCCCTACCCGTACCTGCTGGTCATCGTGGACGAGCTGGCCGACCTGATGATGGTCGCGCCCCGCGACGTCGAGGACTCGGTGGTGCGCATCACCCAGCTGGCCCGGGCGGCGGGCATCCACCTGGTGCTGGCCACCCAGCGGCCCAGCGTGGACGTGGTGACCGGCCTGATCAAGGCGAACGTCCCGTCCCGGCTGGCCTTCGCCACCTCCAGCCTGATGGACTCCCGGGTCATCCTGGATCAGCCCGGGGCGGAGAAGCTGGTCGGGCAGGGCGACGCGCTGTTCCTGCCCATGGGCGCGTCCAAGACGATCCGCCTGCAGAACGCGTTCGTGGCCGAGAAGGAAATCCGCAACATCGTTGCGCACTGCAAGAAGCAGGCCGAGCCCGCCTACCGGGAGGACGTGGCCGCGGCCAAGGAGTCCAACCGGGAGATCGACTCTGACATCGGCGATGACCTGGACCTGCTCATCCAGGCCGCGGAGCTGATCATCACCACCCAGTTCGGGTCGACGTCGATGCTCCAGCGCAAGCTGCGGGTCGGCTTCGCCAAGGCCGGGCGGCTGATGGACCTGCTGGAGAGCCGGAACATCGTCGGCCCCAGCGAGGGCTCCAAGGCCCGCGACGTGCTGGTCCGGCCGGACGACCTGGACGACACGATCGACTCGTTGCGAGGCGGATAGGCTGCGTTCGCCGCGCCGATCTGGCAATGTTCCTATCTACACTTGGTGATGGCCCCAGTACTCGGGGAGTGGGAAAATGACGGTCGAAGGCACGTGGAGGCGCAGCGTGGGCATCGGCGAATCCCTGGCCGACGCGCGCCGTCAGGCCGGCCTCACCGTGACTCAGGTCAGCCAGCAGACCCGGATCAGGGAATCGATCATCCGGGACATCGAGCAGGGTGACTTCGCCGCGTGCGGCGGCGACTTCTACGCTCGCGGGCACATCCGCAGCATCGCCGGGGCCGTGGGCACCGATCCGGCCCCGCTGATCAGCGAGTACGACCACGACCACGGGCCGCTCGGCCCGATGCGGGCGGCCGAGGTGTTCGAGCCCTCCAAGCCGATCAAGATCCGCGAGCGGCGCTCGCCGAGCCTGGCCATGATCGTGGTCGTGGTGCTGCTGGCCATCATCGGCTTCGCGGCCTACCGCTTGGTCTCCTCCCATGACAACAAGAACCACACCTCCGCAGCCGGCGTCGCCGCCACCACCAGCACCAGCAGCACGCCCAGCATCCAGCCGACGCCCTCGGCCACCGCATCGGCCACGTCGGCCGCGGCGCCCTCGAACGTGGTGATCAAGGTTGCCGCGACCGAGGAGTGCTGGGTGCAGCTGACCAAGAACGACGGCTCGCAGATCTTCATGGGCGTCGTGCCCGCGGGTTCCTCGATGACCTGGACCGAGACGCAGGCCGTGAACATCCGGCTGGGCAACCCGGGCGGGATCGTGCTCACCGTGGACGGCCAGCGTCAGTCGATCAAGACCGCGCTGCCGGTGACGTTGAGCTATAGCCCGCAGGGCGGTGCCACGCCTACTTCCTCGGCTGGTTCCTCGTCCGGCGCCCAGGCCGGCTAGCCGGGCCCGGACCCGTCAAACTGCCCGGCTCAGCGCATAGGCTCTCGGTGTGTCTTCGTCTTCCGGCTCTCCTCGCCCCGCCGGGCCGACCGCCCGCACGGTCAGCCTGGTCACGCTGGGCTGCGCCCGCAACGAGGTGGACTCCGAGGAGCTGGCCGCTCGCCTGACCGCGTCCGGCTGGGATCTGACCTCAGCCGATGAGGCCAGCGTGGTGCTGGTCAACACGTGCGGCTTCATCCAGGCGGCCAAGCAGGAATCCATCGACGAGCTGCTGTCCGCGGCCGAGTCCGGCGCGAAGGTCGCCGCCGTAGGCTGCCTGGCCGAACGCTACGGTTCCGACCTGGCCGGCGAACTCCCCGAGGCGCAGATCCTCAGCTTCGACGACTACGCCGACATCGGCTCCCGCCTCGACGACGTGCTGGCCGGCCGCCGCCGCCCCGCCCACACCGCCCGCGACCGCCGCACCCTGCTCCCCATCACCCCCACCGCCCGCCAGCCCCACCCTCCCGCGCCCGCCACCCCCGCGCCCGCGTCCGCCAGCACCCCCGCCACCACCCCCGCCTCTCCAGACCGTTCGTCGACCACGGTCGGCCCTGCTGCGCCGTGGACCGGACCAGGCGGTGGCGTGTACCGTCGCCGGCTGTCCGCCGGAGTCGTGGCGCCGCTGAAGATCGCCTCCGGCTGTGACCGGCGCTGCTCGTTCTGCGCCATTCCCTCCTTCCGCGGCGCCTTCGTGTCCCGGCGCCCGCCCGAGATCTTGGCCGAAGCCCGCTGGCTGGCCAGCCAGGGCGTCCGCGAGCTGATGCTGGTCAGCGAGAACTCCACCTCCTACGGCAAGGACCTGGGCAACCTGCGGCTGCTCGAGGAGATGCTGCCCGATCTGGCCGCCACCGAGGGCATCGACCGGGTCCGGATCAGCTACCTGCAGCCCGCCGAGCTGCGCCCCGGCCTGATCGAGGTCATCGCCTCCACGCCGGGCGTGGCCGACTACTTCGACCTGTCGTTCCAGCACGCGAGCGGTCCGGTGCTGCGGGCCATGCGCCGCTTCGGGGACCGTGAGCGATTCTGGACCCTGCTCGACCAGATCCGTGAGCTCAGCCCCGCGGCCGGCGTACGGTCCAATTTCATTGTCGGCTTCCCCGGCGAGACCGCCGCCGACCTGGCCGAGCTCGAGTTGTTCCTGGGCCGGGCCGGGCTCGATGCCATCGGCATCTTCGGCTACTCCGACGAGGACGGCACCGAGGCCGCGTCGCGGCCGGGCAAGCTGGATGACGCGGAGATCGCCCGCCGGGTGGAGGAGTTCGCCGACCTGGCCGAGGAGCTGATGGCGCAGCGGGCCGCGGACCGGATGGGGGAGACCCTCGAGGTGCTCATCGAGGATGACGATGAGGACGAGGGCCGCCCGGCGGACACCTATACCGGCCGAGCCGCCCATCAGGCCCCCGAAGTCGACGGGGTGACCACGGTCCGGTCTACGGTGCCGCTTGCCCCCGGCGATCTGGTCCGCACGGTGGTCACCGGGTCGGACGGCGTGGACCTGATCGCCGACGCGATCCTGCCCAGCGAGACGATCCATCCGGCCCGGCGGTGACCTCCGAGCCGGGGCTGGTCAACATCGCCAACGTGCTCACCGTGGTGCGGATCCTCCTGGTTCCGGTATTCGTCGCCTGCCTGGTCGCAGGCGGCACGGGCTGGCGGCTGACCGCGCTCCTCGCGTTCTGCGTCGCGTCGCTGACCGACCTGCTCGACGGACGGCTGGCCCGCCAGCGCGGGCTGGTCACCGACTTCGGCACGATCGCCGATCCGGTGGCCGACAAGGCCCTGACCGGGGCGGCCCTGATCTGCCTGTCCGCGCTCGGCGAGCTGCCCTGGTGGGTCACCGGGGTGATCATGTTCCGCGAGATCGGCGTGACCGCGCTGCGGTTCTGGGTCATCCGCCGCGGCGTGATCGCGGCCAGCCGCGGCGGGAAGCTGAAGACCCTGCTGCAGGTCATCGCGATCTGCCTGTACGTGCTGCCCGCCTCGCTGAGCCCGCCGGCGATCCTGCGCGAACTGGTCATGGGCGCGGCGGTTGTCGTCACCGTGGTGACCGGCTTCGACTATGTTCAGCAAGCGATGCGACTGCGCCGTTCCGAGCCGGCCCCGGGCGGGTGAGTCGGCCGGCACCGGATTTGGGAGGCGAAGACCGTGGTCGTGGCAGCGGCGGGCGAGGACGCGTACGAGCTGGCCGGGCAGATCCTGGCCCGGCTGGCGGCGGGCGGCCGCACCGTCGCCGTGGCCGAGTCGCTGACCGGCGGTCTGGTGGCCGCGGCGCTCACCGACGTCCCGGGCGCCTCAGCGTCGTTCCGGGGTGGCGTCGTCACCTACGCCATTGAGCTCAAGGCTTCCCTGCTCGGGGTGGACCGGGGCATGCTGGCCCGGCACGGCGCGGTCTACGCGCCGGTGGCCGCGGCCATGGCGGCCGGGGTCCGGACCCGGCTCGGTGCCACCTACGGGGTGGCCACCACCGGGGTGGCGGGCCCGGAGCCCGCGGACGGTCAGCCGGTGGGCACGGTGCATATCGCGGTCAGCGCCGCGGATGACACGGTGGTGCGCACCGTCGTGCTGACCGGCGACCGGCACCTCATCCGTAGACTGACGGTGGAACATGCCCTCGGCTTGCTGCTCGGCAGGCTCCGGGAAGATCCAGACTGATTACAGCGTTACGTTGGCAGCGAACACGGGGTGGCCGGATCTCGCAAACTAGCCGTATTGCCAGGTACGGTGAAAGTGTCGGCGGTTCGGCCTTGGAAGGGAGTGCGACTATGGTTCTGCTCCGTCAGCTGCTAGGTGACGTGCTGCGCCTGCTGCGCCTGCGGCAGGGTCGTACGCTGCGCGAGGTCTCCGCCTCGGCGCGTGTCTCTCTCGGATACCTGTCCGAGGTTGAACGCGGCCAGAAGGAAGCCTCCTCTGAGCTGCTCGCCGCGATCTGCGGCGCTCTGGGCACACCGCTGTCCCAGGTCTTCCGCGAAGTTTCGGACAACTTCGCTCTCGCGGAGCTCCAGCACGAGCCGGTCCTGGAAATGCCGAGAGAGCCGGGCCTGCGGGTGCCGGCCAAGGCGGGCCAAGGCCTGCCGCCCACGGAGTTCGTCTCGATCTCCGCGATCGACCCGGACTCCGAGGCGGCCATGGACTTCGCCGACTCCGGGCCGGGCTTCGACGTCACGGACATGGTGCCGGTCTAAGCCACGGCG
The DNA here is from genome assembly GCA_963787645.1 of uncultured Actinomycetes bacterium. GTDB lineage: Bacteria > Actinomycetota > Actinomycetes > Streptosporangiales > Streptosporangiaceae > Palsa-504. The sequence continues at coordinate 138,732 of CAWBDS010000013.1, forward strand.
ATCGGGTCAGAGCTTTAGGGGCTGGGCGCCTTACACCCAGGCCTTGGGGTTCTCGGTCAGATGGCGCACCATGTCGGGCAGGTTGCCCGAAACGATGTCGGCCAAGGTGACCTGCTCGAGCACGGCGCGCTCGTTGGCCCGCAGCGCGATCCAGACCTGCTGCAGCGGCTCGGCCACTCCCGGATAGGTGATGTTCTCCGGACGCTCACCTCGGACGCCCAGCAACTGGCCGTCGATGACTCGGATGATGTCGGCCAGGGAGATCTCCGCCGCCGGCTTGGCCAGCCAGAAGCCGCCGTCCGGTCCGCGCTGGCTGCGGATGAGCCCGGCCCGCCGGAGCTGAGTCAGGATCGTCTCCAGGAACTTGCCCGGGATCTGCTGGGCACGAGCGAGCTGATCTGCGGTGACGTGGCCGGGGCCGGCCGCGGCGAGTTCGATGACGGCTCGAAGTGCGTAGTCGGCCCGGGCTGACAGTCGCATGACCGCTATTATGCACGTTCCCCACTGATTTTCTTGCATTGGCGTTATTGCCCACGGCCGCGCCGAGTCCCGGCTCCGTACTAGGCTCACTCCGGAACGGACCGATCTGGCCTGGGGGAGTATGCACACGCCATCCGAAGACGAGCCTGGCACGATGCCGCTCGCCATCGCCCGGGCCCGCGCTAGCGACGTGAGCCCGGCGCCCGGCGTGCCCGCCCAAGACGAGACCAACGGCAACGGCACCAACGGCCACCTCCGCGCCCTGGAGTCAGACAGCCTGCCGCGGCTCAGCCCGCCCCGACCTGGCCAGGCCCAGCCCGGCCAGGCCCAGCCCGGCCAGCTCCAGCCCGATCAGCTCCAGCCCGGCCAGCTCCAGCCCGATCAGCTCCAGCCCGGCGAGGGACAACGGCGTCTTGGTCCCCTGCGGCTCCCGCTGCCATCGGTCAAGTGGCCCCGGCTCGGCGGGCCCCGGCTCAGCGAGCGCTGGCGCCACCGGGTGATCCTGATCGCCTGGCCGCTCGGCCTGGCCGTGGTGGGCGTCGTCCTGTATCTGTGCTACCTGTCCGTGTCGCGGACGTGGTCGGTCTACTCCGACGGTGCGTCCAACGCGCTACAGGCCTGGGACATGCTGCACGGCAACCCGCTGCTGCGCGGCTGGACGCTGACTGACGTGTCCTTCTACACCACCGAACTGCCCGAGTACATGATCGTGGAGGCGGTCCGCGGGCTGAATGCCGACGTCCTGCACGCCTCGGCCGCGATCACTTACACGCTGGTGGTGCTGATCGGCGGGCTGCTGGGCCGGGGCCAGGCCAAAGGTCGCGAGGGCATGGTGCGCTTGCTCATCGCGGCCGGGATCATGGTCGCGCCGCAGCTCGGCTCGGGCGTCTTCATCCTGGTGCTCCAGCCCGACCACATCGGTACTCAGGTGCCGCTGATGCTGACCTGGCTGGTCCTGGACCGTGCCCCGCGCAGCTGGTACGTCGCGCCGATCATCGCGGTGATGATCGCCTGGGGCGCGATCGCTGACTCGCTGGTCCTGCTCATCGGAGCGGCTCCGCTGGCCGCGGTCTCCGCGATCCGCGCCTACCAGATCCTGGTCCAGCGCCGTGAGGGGTGGCGCCGCGGCTGGTTCGACGTGTCCCTGCTGCTCGCGGCGGCCGCCGGGGTGGAGATCTCCAGGATCGTGGTCCGGGAGATCTCCGCGCACGGCGGTTATACCGTGCTGCCCGTCCAAGCCGGCGTGGCCCAGATCACGGACATGTCCAACCACGTGTGGCTGCTCGTCCAGAGCATCTGCATCCTGTACGGCGCCAACTTGTTCGGCATGACCTCGATCGGCCTGGCCGGGGCCATCGGGCTCCTGCACCTGATCGGCCTGACCCTGGCCGCGTGGGGCCTGTGGCGGGCCGCCCGGCACTTTTTCAGCTGCGAGGATCGCATCGCCCAGATCCTGGCCGTAGCCATTGGCGTCAACGTGGTCGCCTACCTGCTGAGCACCACGCCCACCAGCTTCTGGAGCACGCGCGAGGTCGCCTGCGCTGCCGGCCGGCGCGGCACCGGCCGGCCGGATGCTGGGCGGACGCCTGTGGAAGGCCCGGCTGGTGCCCGCCCTGAGCCTGGCCCTGGCCGGCGACCTGGCCGCGCTCGGCTACACGGTCGCGCAGCCGAGCACGCCCACCGTCAGCCAGGCCCTCGCCGACTGGCTCGGCGCCAATCACCTGACCTACGGCCTGACCAGCTACGGCCTGGCCAACGTCACCACTCTGGCCAGCGGCGAGACCGTCGACCTGCGCTCGGTGAGCTGGGAGAACACCGAGGTGGCCGACGGCCCCTACGAATTCGACCAGGCCTGGTATGACCCCACCCTGCACGACGCCAACTTCGTCGTCCTGCTCGTGCCGCCGTACCCGATCGACAACATCGCGATGTGGGAGGTAAAGGACTCGTTCGGCAAGCCCGCGCAGACCCTGCACTTCCGCCAGTACACGATCCTGGTCTACAACAAGAACCTGCTGACCGACCTGGTCCCGTCCCTCCCCACGCCTCCACCCTCATCCAGCTAGCCGGCCAACCGGGAACCTACGGTTGCCGCTTGCTAACGGCAAGAGCCGATAGGTTGTCACAACCATCGGTTGGCCGGGCTGGCGCCACGCGTTACGCAATGGGCTGGTGGAACATCAGTGCACGGTGTGTTGACCGCGTTCGCCCGCCGCATGCGGAGCCGGAACCCGCGCCGGCCCGCGCCGCCCCCGCCCCCGCCCGGATCGCCCTGCCCCGCGCGCTAAGCCAGCCCCAGCAGCTCCGCGGCCGCCTGGGCGCTGGCCCGGGAGGCGCCGTAGGTGGCCAGGTACGACGTGCCCGCCTGCGGCTGCCAGTGCGGCAGCCCCATCTCGACCAGGACCGTATCGGGCCGGGCCGCGAGCAGCGTGCTGACCAGGGCCAGCGTGTTGGGATCCCGGTGTGCGTCCCGCACCGCCACGACCAGCGACCGGCCCGCCGCGGCGGCCAGGATCTCCGAAGCGTCGCCGGCGTTGACCCGGCGGACACTGTCCGGCCGGCACCCACGGCCCCAGCCCCCACCCGAACGGCCCGGCCGCGATGTTCTCCCGAGGCTCGACCTCGATGACCAGTGGCCGGCGCAGCCCGGCCCGGGGCCCCGACCTGCGGATCGCGCGCCGGGCCGCGGTCAGTCCCACCTCGTCGGAGCCATGGCCGGGAACGGCGGGCGGGAAGCCCAGGGACCGGGTGCGCGCCAGGCCCCCGCGCAGGCGCGCGACCCGGTCGGCTGCATCCTCGAGCCGCGTCCCGGGGATAGTGCTGTCGCGAACCGCGTCGACCAGTGCCGAACGGACCGCCAGGTACTCCGCCTCATCGTTGTCCCGGCCCAGGCACAGCAGGTCGGTGCCTGCTGCCACGGCCCGCACCGCCGCCCCGGGAACGCCGAACCGGTCCCGGACCGCGCGCATCTCGAGCGCGTCGGAGACGATCACGCCAGTGAACCCGAGTTCCCCGCGCAGCAGGCCGGTGATGGCGGCGGCGGACACGCTGGCGGGCAGATCGCCGGTCAGCTCGGGCACCCGCAGATGGCTGGGCATGACCGCGATGGTCCCGGCCTGGATCGCGGCCGCGAAGGGCGGCAGGTCCCGCCGGTACAGTTCGGTCAGGCCGCCGTCGATGGTGGCCATGGCCAGATGGGTGTCCGTCCCGGTCCGGCCGTGGCCGGGAAAGTGCTTGGCGCACGCGGCCACGCCCGCGCCCTGCAGGCCCGCCACCGCGGCGGCCGTATGCCGCGACACCAGGTCGGTGTCCGCGCCGAACGAGCGGGTGCCGACCGCGGGGCTGTCCGCCGAGCCGAGCACGTCGGCGCACGGGGCCAGGTTGAAGTTGATCCCCAGAGCGGCCAGGTCCAGGCCGATGGCCCGGTACACGGCCTGGGTCAGCGCCACGTCGTCCACCCCGCCGAGCGCCGCGTTGCCCGGGTACGGGCTGCCGTTGGAGAACGCGACCCGGGTGACGTCCCCGCCCTCCTCGTCGATCGCGATCACCGGATCGGAGAGGTCGGAAAGGCCAGAAACCCCAGAAACCACAGAAAGGGCGGGAGAGTCGGCCGCAGCCCCACGCAGCGCGGCGGTCAGTGCGGCCACCTGCTCGGGCGTGGCAATGTTCGGGCCGAACAGCGTCACCCCCGCCAATCCCCGCGAAAGCGCCGAAAGGAGCCACCGCGGCGCGGCGACCCCGGGAAACGGCGGGATGAGGATCGCCTCCGCCAGGCGGCCCAATACCGGGTCCGCGTGAGCCGAAAGCGTGGTCATCCCTTCACCGCCCCGGCCACCAGGCCCGCGCGCAGGCGCCGCTGGACCAGCAGGAAGAAGGCCAGCACCGGGATCGTGAACAGCGTCGAGGCGGCCATGATCGCGCCCCAGTTCGCTCCGGTGCGGCCGTAGAAGTACTGGACGTAGATGGGCAGCGTGAACTTGGCCGTGTCGGTGCCCAGGAAGGTCAGCGCGAAGATGAACTCGTTATAGGCGAACACGAACGCGAACACGCTGGTCGCCACTAGCCCCGGGGCCACCAGGGGCAGCAGGATCTTCCAGAACACCTTCATCGGCCCGGCGCCGTCGATCGCGGCCGCTTCCTCCAACTCGCGCGGCACGGCAGCCACGAAGTTGCGCAGCATCCAGATCGTGACCGGCAGCGCGAACGCGGTGTACACCAGGATCAGCCCGACCAGGCTGTCCAGCAGGTTGAGCGACCGGAAATCGAGGAACAGCGCGATGACCAGCGCCTGCTGCGGCAGCATCTGCACGATCAGCAGCATGACCAGGTAAGTGGTCCGGAACCTGAACCGGAACCTGGCCAGCGCCACCGCGGCCAGCAGCGCGATCAAGGAGGACGCGGCCACCGACACCAGGGTCACGAACAGGCTGTTCTTCAGGAAGTTCCAGTACGGCAGCCCCCCGACGGCATTGCCGTCGATCACCGTTCGGAAGTTCCCCAGGGTCGGATGGGCCGGGAGCGGATGCGGGGTCAGCGAGTACCACTCGGTGGCCGGCTTGAACGCCGTCGAGATCATCCAGAAGATCGGGAACAGCGTGATCAGCGCGACCAGCAGCCCGAGCAGGTTCAGCCCGGCCCGCCGGGCCCGCCGGGTCAGCAACCGCCGCCGCCGCGAAGGCGCGGAAAAAGCAGAAGCAGTCATCGCAGGGCCCCCTCCCGTGACCGATGCCCGCACATAGCCGACCGTGATGATCAGCAAGATGATGGTGAGGATGAAGGCCAGCGCGGACGCCATTCCGTAGGCGGGCGGCAGCTGGAACGCGGTGGCGTACTCGTAGATGCCCAGGTTGTACTCGTCCCGCTGGCCGAGCTCGCCGATGACGATGAACACCTGCGTGAACACGCCGAAGTCCCAGATCACCGACAGCAGGAACAGCACCTGGAAGATCGGCCGCAGCAGCGGGTAGGTGATCCGCCAGAACATCGTCCACGGCCCGGCGCCGTCCACCCGCGCGGACTCGAACAACTCCGCCGGTATGGTCCGCAGCCCGGCCAGCACGCTGACCGCGATGAACGGGAAGCCCAGCCAGACCACCACCGCGGTGGCCAGCGTGTAGGCCGGCAGCGCGGCGTTGGTCCAGGAGAACCCGGCCCACTGCGCGCCGCCGCCGAGCCACCCAGGGAGCTTGGACAGCAACCAGTCCACCACCCCGCCATCCGGGGTGGCCAGCCACACGAAGATCACGCTCGCCGACACCGCGGGCGTGGCCCAGGCCAGCACCGACACCGACGAGACGAACGCGGCCATCTTGCGGCCCAGCTTGCTCAGCAGCAGGCCGACCAGGGTGCCGACGACCAGCGTCAGCGGGACCATGGCCACGGCCGACAGCACCGAAAGCCGCAGCGATAGCCAGAACTCCGGGTCGTGCAGGATGTGCGAGTAGTTGGCCAGGCCTACCCACTGCGCGGGCGCGGCGCCGATCTCCTGCGGCAGTCCGTAGTTCTGGAACGAGAGCTGGGCGATCTGGATAGTAGGCCAGATGACCAGGGCCGCGATCACCGCCGCGGACGGCAGCAGCAGCAGGTACGGGGCCAGCCGGTACCGCCGGGCCAACAGCACGCGCGCGCCGGCGCAAGCCACGCGAAGATCCAGGCAAAGGGCCAGCCGGGGCCCGGAGGTCGCCCGGCTGGCCCGAAATGGTGCTCACCATGCGGAGGTTAGACCCTCGAGACCTAGCTCTCGGTGCCCGTGTTCAGCACGGTCTGCAGCTGCGAGTTGGCCGAGGCCACGGTCGAGGCGAACGGCGCGCCGTTCATCAGCGACTTGAGCATGTCGGGGATGATGAAGTACTTGCCGGTGTCCGCGGTCGGCCAGTTCTTGGCGTTCAGCGGCGAGACCTGGCTGTTGGCGGCGGCCGTCGCGAAACCCGACATGAACTTCTCGGTCTTGTACGGGCCGGCGGTCAGCTGGGCGGTGTACGGCGGGAAGAAGCCCTGCAGGTTGGCGAACGAGGTGGAGTTCGCCATGTTGTCCATCACCGAGATCAGGTCCCAGTCCGCCTGCGGGTACTTGCTGGTCTTGAAGACGGCCAGGTCCGAGCCGCCCGCGAAGACCGGAGCGGCGTTCGGGCCGTTCTGGCTCGGGATCGGGAACGAAGCCCAGTCGGACTTGTCGGTGGAGTTGGCGGGCATGGTCGCGGTGGCCCACGGCCCGTCGATGTACATGTCGAGCTTGCCCAGGCCGAAGTCCGTGTTGGCGCCCCCGGCCGTCGAGCCGGTGTTACCGAGTTCCGTTTGGCCTATGTACTTCGATGGTGACAGGTGGTAGGTGCTGTACAGCGAGACGTAGAACTTGATCGCCGCCTCGTCCGCCGGGGTGGTCAGGTCCGCGGTCCAGGTCCCGTTGCTTTCGCTAGCGATCTGGCCGCCCGCCCCCCACACGAAGCTGGCGAAGGCGTTCGTGTCGTCGGTGATCGCGTCGATGCCGTACGTGCCGGGGAAGGTCTTCTGCAGCTTCTGCGCGTCGGCGATCAGCTGCGTCCAGGTGGTGGGCGGGCTGGAGATGCCGGCCTTGGTGAACTCATCGGTGCGGTACCAGACCCCGCGGACCCCGCCGAACCACGGAACGGCGTAGATGTCCCCGTTCTGCGTGTCGTTGGCTAGCATGCCGGACACGATGCCTGGCTTGGCCGACCACGCGTCCACGTAGCTGGATACGTCGGCCAGCACGCCCAGCGAGGCCTCGGTCGGCGTGTCGGTGTTGCCCAGCTCGGTGATGTCCGGGGCGTTCTTGCCGCTGGCCAGTGCGTTGTTCCAGTCGGTGGTCCGGCTGGTCCAGGGCACCCAGACCACGTTGACCTTGGTCTTGGCGTAGGCCGGGAAGTCCTTATGGAACTGGGTGACCACGCCATTCATCCAGGTGACCTCGGACGGGACCGAACCGCCTATCCGCCACACGGTAAGCGACGCCGGCGCCGACGACGAGGATGACGATGACCCGCCGGCTGACGGGCTGCTGGAGCTGCAGCCCGCGATCGCGAGCGCAGCCGCGGTGCCGAACGCGACCAGCGCGGCCGGGTTTTCCTGAGTCCCACTGCTGGCACTCCTTCCGGGGTGATGAACTCGGCGCTTGACACTATGACTAGCCGTGAGGCGAAACTAACAGGAAAGTTTCCTATAAGATAGTCCCGTGGCCGGATCGAGACGAAAGCCGCTTTCCGTACCGCACCGACGGGCGCTACACCGAAGGGACCGCGATGCAGCACCCACGCCAGGGCCGCCCCGCGGCCGGATAGATCGCGGCCGTCCGGGAACGCCGAGCCTGCTCCGCGAGCTCAACGACCGGGCCGCGCTGGAGCTGCTGCTGCGCGGCGGAACGCTGACCCGGTCCCAGATCAGCGAGCACACCGGGGTGTCCAAGGTGACGGTCTCCCAGGTGCTGACCCGCCTGGAGGAACGCGGTCTGGTCACCGTCGTGGGGGAGCAGGCCGGGAACCGCGGCCCGAACGCCGCGCTGTACTCGGTGGTCCCGTCCAGCGCCTACGTCGCGGGCCTGTACATGGATTTCGACCTGCTCAGCGCCGCGGTGGCCGACGTAACCGGCCGCCGGGTGGCCGAGGTGAGCGTCGACCCGAACGGCGCCGACGACCCGGTGGAACTGGTACGCGGGGTGATCGAGCAAGCCTGCGCCAGCGCCGGGCGTGGACCTGGCTCGGCTCAGCGCGCTGGTCATCGGCAGCCCCGGCGTGGTCGACCCGCGGACCGGTGACCCGCAGCTCGCGGTGAACCTGCCCGCCTGGCACGAGGGCGCGCTGGACGCGCTGCGCGACGTGCTGCATAAGCCGGTGATCATCGAGAACGACGTGAACCTGGCCGCTATGGCCGAGCAGGCCGCGGGCGCGGCCGCCGGGGCCGACGACTTCGTCCTGGTATGGATGGGCGTCGGTCTGGGCCTGGCCACGATGCTCGGCGGACGGCTGCACCGCGGCACGGCTGGGGCGGCGGGCGAGATCGGCTACATGCCGGTGCACGGCGCCCCGCTGCACACTGGCAACAGGCACCCGGCCAGCGGCGGCTTCCAGTCGCTGGCCGGGGGGGCCGCGGTGCGCGCGCTCGGCGCCCGCACGGGTTCGCCGCGCCGACCGCCGCCGCGGCGGTCCAGGCCGCGGTGACCGCCCAGCCCGGCGGGTCCGCGCCCGCCGGGGCATTCCTCGACGACCTCGCCCAGCGGGTCGCGGTCGGGGTGGCCTCGGTCTGCGTCGTGCTGGACCCAGGGCTGGTCGTGCTAGGCGGCGAGGTAGGCCGGGCGGGCGGCGCCGCCCTGGCCGCCCGGGTGGCGGCCTGCGTGGCCGCCATCTGGCCGTCCCACCCGCGGGTCGTCCCGACCGGGGTGCCCGGCGAACCGGTACTGCGCGGCGCCATGCTGGCCGCCGTGGACCAGGCCCGGACCGCCCTGCTGGCCTCGGTCGCCGACCCCGGCCGGCCCCAGTAGTCATTGGTCTATTTTTATACCGAACGGGCCGTGGTTCGGGCCTTGAGTGAACACAGCGCACTCATGTGGTCACGCTGACGTAATCGCAGTTCAGCTTGACCGTATCCGCCGTCGCGATCGGCCGAAACTGACCGCACATGCACATCCCGGTGAGCCATCTGCACGTGCATAATGGTGATGTCGGCGAGATCACGTTACTTTAGAAGGCTCCCGTGGCTGAGCCTCCCTGCGTTACCGATTGACAGTTCCGAGGCGGTTTCGACACAGCGGAATAGATGGGAGTTAGGGGCAGTGCCCTCAGGAGGAATACCGGCTGAGCAATCGGTGCGGTTCCGGGTGGGCGACATGCCTCCGCTGGCCAAGGGATTCAGCGACCGGCCCGATACCGCCCGGGGCATCCTTGACGCGCTGGTCCCGGGTTCGACGATCGCGCTCGTCCCGGGCTCGGAATTCGCCGAGGGCAAGCAGAACTGGCTGGGTGCGTCCGGCAAGACCCAGATCGCGGTGATGCTCGCCGAAACGCTGTGGCGCTCGGGTGCCGTGAACGTGGTGGTCTGGATCTCGGGTGCCAGCCGGTCGGCGGTGCTGTCCGGGTACGCGCAGGCGTGGGTGGCGGCCACCGGCATCGAGCCGACCGGAACCGCGGAGTCGGTCGCGGCTCGTTTCGTCAGCTGGCTCGCCGAGACCCGCCAGCCGTGGCTGGTGGTGCTCGACGACCTGCCCAACGCGGACGAACTGGACGGACTGTGGCCCGAAGGCCCGGTCGGCCGGCTCCTGATCACCAGCACCCAGTCCACCGTCGCGGCCTCCCGGCACCGCACCAGGGTCTTCCCGGTGGGCTTCTTCAGCGTCCGCGAGGCCCTGGGCTGCCTGAGCGAGCGGCTCAGTGTCAATCCGGCTCAGCGCCCGGGCGCCATCGACCTGATCGAGGCGCTCGGCCGGGAGCCGCTGGCCCTGGCCCAGGCCGCCGCGGTGATTGCCAACTCCGCGCTGGCCTGCCGGGACTACCGGGACTACTTCCTCCGCAGGCGCCAGCAGATCGGGGTGGCCGCGGGCGAGGTCCCGTCGGCCGCCTCGGTCACCTGGACCCTGTCCCTGGGCCAGGCCGAACAACTGCTGCCCGGCCAGTCGGTCCGGCTCATGCTGGTCCTGATCGCCCTGTTCGACGGCCACGGGATCCCCGGCGCGGTGCTCGGCACCCAGGCGGTCAGCACCTACCTGGGCGGCAGCACCGCCGGGTTCGGCATGCCGGTCGACTCCCAGCCGGCCTGGGACGCGCTGCTGGTCTGCGAGCGGGCCGGACTGATCACCATCAACCGGGCCGAGGCGCCGCCGATCATCACCATGAGCCCGGTGGTCCAGGCGGCCATCAGGCTAGCGGCGCCCCCGGTGTTCCACGAGCGGGCGGCCAGCACGGCGGCCAGCGCGCTGCTGGAAGCGTGGCCCGCCGACGAACCTGAGCCGTGGACGGCCGCCGCCCTGCGCGCAAACGCCACTAGTGTGCAGAGCTGGGCGACGGACGTGCTGTGGGCCGATGGGTGCCATCCGCTGCTGCTGCGCGCCGGGCGCAGCCTGGACCGCGCCCGCCTGGCCGGGCCGGCCGTAGAGTACTGGCGGGACCTGTCCATACACTGCGACAACAAGCTAGCCCCTGGGCACCCTGACGCGCTGGTCGTCGCCGCTCATCTGGCCGGTGCCTACCTGGCCGCCGGGTACGCGGGCGAGGCAGTCACCTGGTACCGGCGGGTCCTCGCCGAACGGAGTCTGGATCTCGCCCCCGGGCATCCGGCCATCATCACGGCGCGAGTCAGCCTGGCCGACGCGCTGATCGCGGCGGGCGATCCAGCGGAGGCGGTGATCATCCTGCGCCGGGCCGTAGCCGAATCCGAGCAGTTCCGCGGTCCGGGTCACCCGGACACGCTGGCCGTCCGAGATGAACTCGCGCGGGCGTACGAGGCTGCTGGTGACATACCGGCAGCTAGCGAACTGCTGGCCCAGATCCTGGCCGACCGCGAGCGGTTGCAGGGTGCCCGCGATGTGCATGTTATGACCACCCGCGATCACCTCGCTGCCGCCCTCATGGCAGGCGGCCAGGTCAAGCAGGCCGTTTCCGGCTACAAGCGGGTCCTCGCCGATCGCTCCGCGGTCCTCGGACCCGACCATCCGGATACCATCGCCACCAAGGCGAGCCTGGTGACCGCGTACCACGCCTCGGGCAAGATGGTGCTGGCGGTCCAGCTGTCCGAGCAGGCCTGCACGGATTCCGAGCGCATCCTGGGCGCCAATCACGTGGATACGCTGGCCAGGCAGGCCAGGCTGGCGAGCCTGTATTACGCCGTCGGCCGGGTCGGCGACGCCCACGCGCTGCTCCGGGATGTCACCGCGCGCTGCGAGCGGGTCCTTCCCTACGGCGATCCGCTGCGCGAAGCCGTCCGCCAGAGCCTGGCGAACATCGCAGGTGAATAAGGCGACCTGTCATGCAGAACCGCAATGCCAGGAAAGATGCCGATATCGGCAAAGCTCTCCAGGCCGGATCCCTCGCGTGTTATTAGAGGACTGTTCGCGAGCTTATGCCCGTGTTGTCGTTGTGTGATCAGGTGGATCTGTGGCGTTACGGCCGGTCGGCGGGCCTGGCCGTGCTTTGATGGCCCGCATGAGCGAGCGCAGGCGGTACCCGAGCGATTTAACCGATGAGCGGTGGGCGCTGATCGAGCCGGTGATCACCGCGTGGAAGGCCGCGCACCCCTCGGTCAGCGGCCACCAGGGCGGATACGAGATGCGGGAGATCATCAACGCGATCTTGTACCAGTCCCGGACGGGCTGCCAGTGGGAGTACCTGCCGCATGACCTGCCGCCGCGCAGCGCCGCCTATTATTACTTCGCGAAGTGGCGCGACGACGGCACCGACCAGGCCATCCATGACCTGCTGCGCTGGCACGCGCGGGAGAAGAAGGGCCGGAAGGCGGACCCTAGCCTGGTCGTGCTGGATACCCAGAGCGTGCACGCGGCGGCGTCGGTCCCGGCGGCCACGACCGGGAGGGACGCGGGCAAGAAGGTACCGGGCCGTAAGCGGTGCCTGGCCGTGGACGTCCTGGGGCTGGTCGTCGCGGTCGTCGTCCTGGCGGCGTCGGCGCACGACAACGCGGCCGGGATCGCCTTACTGGACCAGGTCACCGCGCACACCAGCACGGTGAGCACAGCGCTGGCCGATCAGGGCTTCAAGAATGCGGTCGTCGCCCACGGCGCCGCCATGGGCATCGAGGTGCAGGTCGTGGAGCGCAACCCGGCCGACCGGGGCTTCGTCCCCCAGCCCAAGCGCTGGGTGGTGGAGCAGACGTTCGGGATCTTGTCCTTTCACCGGCGCCTGGTCCGCGATTACGAGCACCGGCTGGCCAGTTCGGCGTCGCGCGTGTACTGGGCGATGACCGACGTGATGGCCCGGCGGCTGACCGGCACCTCCGCGCCATCATGGCGGCCCGCGTGACTGCGGCCCCGGACCCGGGCCAGTTCCTGCTGGACACGATCGATGCCGGGAGCAGGCGCTGACCCGCGAAGCGGGGCAGTGCCAGGCCCGGATCGACGAGCTCACCGCCAGGCTCCGCGAGCTGAACGAGGCGATCAGCGACCTGCAGATCACCCGCAAGACCCTGATCTCCCTCGCCGGGCACGACGACGGCCAGCCCGCCGCAGAGCCGGCCGGGCCGTCTCCCGCGCTCCCTGATCACCCCGCCTACCAGCAGATCCTTACCGCCTTCGCTGACCTGCGCCGTCCCCTGCGGGCCCGCGACCTGTGCGTGGCCCTGGACCTGCCGATCGCGGCAAAGAACACCGAGAACATCCGCTCCAAGCTAAAACGACTGGTCAGCCGCGGCATCCTCACCGAGACCGAGCCTGGCTTGTTCATCCAGCCACGCCCATAGCCCGGCCCGCAGCCCTCCAGCCAGGACCCCTAACCCAACCCAGACGACGAAAAGGACATCAACCCGCGAAACGTCCTCTTAGATCTTAGGAGAGAGCATTGATGGGGGTGGCGGGCGGTGAGGCCCAGTGGGAAGGCCGGCTGAGCCGACGCGGCGATTCCGCGTAGGCGAAGTGCCGCCTCTCATCGACGGCTTCACGGACCGTCCCGATACCGTCGGGGGCCTCGCCGACGTTCTCCACCCGGGTTCCGCCGTTGCCTTGGTTCCGGATCCAGCGGTCGTCCAGACCCTGCCGAACTGGCCTGGCGCGAGCGGCAAGACCCAGGTGGCGGCGATGATCGCCGAGTCCTTGTGGCGATCGCGCGCCATAGACGGGCTGATCTGGATTCCGGCCACCAGCCGGGCGGCGGTGCTAACCGGGTTCGTGCAAGCGTCGGTCGCCGCCACCGGCCTGGAACCCACCGGCACCGCCAGCTCAGTGGCGGTCCGCTTGGTGAATTGGCTGGGTGAAACCCAGTTGCCGTGGCTCGTGGTCCTGGACGACGTGGCGGACGGCGCCGACCTGACCGATCTGTGGCCGACCGGACCGGCCGGGCGGCTGCTGATCACCAGTTCACGGCCGGCCCTGGTCGTGGGCCGTCGCGAGGCCCGGATCTTCCCGGTCGGCCTGTTCAGCACCCGGGAGGCGCTGAACAGCCTGTCCGAACGGCTCAGCGCGAACCCGATCCAGCGGCAGGGCGCCATCGACCTGGCCGAGACGCTCGGCCGCGAGCCGCTGGCCCTCGGCCAGGCCGCCGCGGTGGTCGCCAGCTCCAACCTGACCTGCCGGGATTACCGAGACCTGTTCATAAAGCGGCGGGCTGAGATCTGGACCAGCGCCGAAGAGATGCCGTCGGCGGCCATGGTGACCTGGACCTTGTGCCTGGAGCTGGCCGAATCGCTACAGCCCGGCCCGGCGGTGCGGTTCATGCTGGTCTTCCTGGCGCTGCTCGACGGGCACGGCATCCCCGGTGCGCTGTTCAGCACGCGGGCGCTGATCGCGTACCTGAGCGGGACCGCCGGGCCGTTCGCCGCCGACCCCAGGCAGGCCTGGGACGTGCTCTTCGCCTTGGAGCGGGTCGGCCTGATTGTCATCAGCCGGGAGGTCACGCCACCGGCCGTCCTGGTCAGCTCGGCGCTGCAGACCGCGGTCAAGCTGGCCGCGCCGGCCGAGTTCCAGGAGCCCGCGGCGCGGGCCGCCGCGGACGCGCTGCTCGAGGCGTGGCCGGTGACCGAGATACTGCCGTGGGCCGCGGCTGTTCAGCGAGCCAACGCGGCCTGCCTGCGGGAATCAGCCGCAGATGCATTGTGGACCGATGGGTGCCATCCGCTGCTGATCCGCGTCGGCCGGAGCCTGACCGACGCCCGCCTGTCCGGGGCGGCCGTGGAATTCTGGCCGGACCTGGCCGCGCGGTGCGACGCCAAGCTGCCCGCCGGCCACCCCGACGCGCTGGTGGTGGCCGATCAGCTGGCTGCCGCGTACCTGGCCGCTGGGAACGCCGAGGAGAGCGTCCTGTGGTACCAGCGGGTGCTGGCCGACCGGACCCGTGACCTGGAGCCCGGGCACCCCTCGGTGGCGGCCGCCCGGCTCAGCCTGGCCCGGGCCCTGATCATGGACGGTGAGTCCGCGGACGCGGTGACCGTGATGCTCCGCGTGGTCAGCGAGTACGAGCAGTCCCACGGCGAAGGGCATCCGCAGACCCTGAACGCCCGGGACGAGCTGGCCGCGGCCCATCAGGCCGCGGGTGACTATCCGGCCGCGGGCCGGCTGCTGGCCCGCAGCCTGGCCGATCGTGAACGCCTCCAGGGACCGCGCGATCCGCTGACCATAGCCATCCGGGACCGGCTGGCCGCGGTCTACCTGGCCGAAGGCAAGGTGAAGGACGCCCTCGCGAACTACAAACGAGTACTGGCCGACCGCGAGAAGGTGCTGGGCCGCGATCATCTGGATACGATCGCCGCCGTCGGGAGCGTGTCGGCCGCGCATCAGGCGGCCGGGCGCGTGCCCGCCGCGACGCGGGCCGCCGAGCGGTGCCGCGCCGATTCAGAGCGGGTCCTCGGCCGCGACCATGCGGACACGCTGGCCCGCATGGTGAACCTGGCCCACTTGTACTACGCCGCGGGCCGGGTCGGAGACGCCATCGCCCTGCTTCACGAGACCGCCGACCGCTGTGCGCGGGTCCTGCCTCCCGACGACCCGCTGGCGGAGGCGGTCCGTCAAAGCCTGGCCAACCTCGGAGTCGTATGAGCAGGAGTTGATGACGAAATACGCTGATTTGCCGGGTAAATCATAATTGGCGCGCTCGCGTCGGTTGCGTATTAAAGTTGGCCTCGGCTTTTTGCGCCTCGCGTGCATAGGTTAGGCCGCAGGGGACACCGATCAGGAGAACAGATGGCGGATCGAACCGTAACTGCTATCCCAATTACCCCGCAGGCCCCCGCGGCCAAGCTGGAGCCCGACGCGATCGGGGCCGCCCAGGACACCATCATCGGCATGGGTAACTCGGCACCCACCGTGGCGATCGGACTGGTCCTGGCCTACCTCGCGGCGTCGTCGGCCTACGGCAGCGGGCCGATCATTATCCTGTGCGGGATCCCGATGCTGATCATCGCCAACGCCTACCGCAGGCTGAACCTGTGGAGCGCCAACTGCGGCGCGTCGTTCGAGTGGGTCGGCCGGGCCATCAACCCCTATCTCGGGTTCATGACCGGATGGCTGATGATCGCCGCGAGCCTCATCGCGGCCGTGTCCGGCGTGGTGGTTCTGGGCCCGTCGGTCCTCCAGATCGCGGGCGTCAACGCGGTCAGCACCTGGCCCAACGTCGCCATCAGCACGGCCGTCATCGTGGTGTTGCTGATCATCGCCGTGGTCGGCATCCGGCTGACCGCGCGCAGCCAGGTGGCGATGGGCCTGATCGAGTACGCGATCCTGATCGGCTTCGCGGTGTGGGGGCTGATCGAGGTGCTCGGTCACCACCGTGGCACGGTCCCGATCACCAAGGGCTGGTTCAGCCTCACCGGCATCGGCGGGCACGGCGATGTGGCCGGGTCCCTGCTCTTCGCGGTGTTCATGATCGCCGGCTGGGACGCCACCGTGTACGTCAACGAGGAGGTCAAGCACCGGCGGCAGAACCCCGGCCGGGCCGCGGTCATCGCGGTCGGCTTGCTCATCGTTATCTACGCCTTCTGCCAGATCGGCCTGCAGGGCGTGGTATCACCGGCCAAGCTGGCGAAAAACGCGACCGCCCCGCTGGTCTACATCGCGCAGGCGCTCGGCGGCGGCAGCGCGGCCAAGGTGATGGCCCTCGCCCTGGCCCTGTCGGTGATCGCGTCCACCGGGGTGAGCATCGTCATCCTGGCCCGGATGCTCTACGGGATGGCCAGTCACCGGGTCCTCCCGGCCATCTTGGGCAACGTGAACACCCGCTTCGCTACGCCCGCCATCGCCAGCATCGTCATCGGCGTTATTCTCATCGCGGTCACCTGGGTGTATCTGCTGGCCAGCTCGGTCCAGAACGCCTTCACCGCGCTGATCGACGTGAGCGGCGTGCTGTACGCCAGCTTCTACCTGCTGACCGCGCTGTCCGCGATCGTGTATTACCGGCGCCGCATCTTCAGCAATGCCTGGGACGCGATTCTCATCGGCATCCTGCCCCTGGCCGCCACCGGGTTCCTGGTCTGGATCGTCGTCAAGTCGATCCAGAATGCTCCCCAGTCCCAGCGGTGGTCGCTGATCGGCGTCGTCGTGGCTGGCCTGCTCGTGATGCTCGCCGCCCGTTTCATCCTGCGCTCCCCGTTCTTCCGCGTCAGGTTGGAGAGCGCCGCGAGGTAAGCCACCAGCCACGTACCGTCCACCCGGCCGGCGGCGGCGGACGATCGCCTGTGGCCGAATGTTCCTCCCGGGCCGGCTGCCACGGCTGTTCGCTTTTGATCGGATGTCACCGAATCGCTGGAGGTGCGAGGTGTCCCAGGCCACGACCGAGCCCGTCTTCGAGACGACCGCTACGGCGCTGCAGGAAAAGAAGAAACTGCGTCGGCATTTCCGTCGCTTCGACATGTTCTTCTACTTGATCTGCACGGTAGTAACACTCGACACCATCGGGTCGGTCGCGAGTAACGGAGCACAGGGTTTCACCTGGCTGATCTTCCTCGCGATCTTCTTCTTCCTGCCCTACGGGCTGTCGATCGCCGAGATGGGGTCGGCCTTCCCCGAGGAAGGCGGCCCCTACCTGTGGAGCCGGCTGGCCTTCGGGCGCCCGGTGGCCGCCGTCAACTCGGTCATCTACTGGATCTCTAACCCGATCTGGGTGGGCGGGTCGCTCACCATTGTGTCGTTTGCCGCGATTGAGGAGTTCTTCGGGAACGTCGGCGGCGCCTGGAAGTACGGGTACGCGGTGGTCTTCATCTGGTTCGTGATCCTGGCCGCTATCGTGTCGCTGCAGTACGGAAAGTGGGTGCCGACGGTCGGGGCCTGGGCGCGCGGCGCGCTCATCACGATTTTCGTGGTCACCGTGGCCATCTACGCCGCCAAGCACGGCATGCACGGCTTCGGCGGTCACGCCTTTGTGCCCACCTACGCGATCTTCATCGCCGTAGTCCCGGTCCTCCTGTTCAACTACGCCGGCCTGGAGGTGCCTTCGGCCGCGGGCGAGGAGATGGTCAACCCGGTACGTGACGTGCCGAAGGCGGTCGGCTGGTCGGGTTTCACCACCTTCCTGGCCTACGGGATCCCCATTCTGGCCATCTTGATCGTGCTCCCGCAGAACGAGGTGTCCGGGCTGACCGGTTTCCTGCTCTCGGTGAAGGCCGTGTTCACCGTGTACGGCGGAAGTGTGTCCGCCAGCGGGGCCACGCTCACCGGCGCCGGACTGGTCCTCGGCCGGATCGTAGCCATAGTCTTCATCTTCGCCCTGGCCAGCGCCGGGACGACCTGGATCATGGGCTCGGACCGGAACCAGGCCGTGGCCGCCGCCGACGGCGCCGGTCCCCGCATCCTCGGCAGGTTCTCCTCCCGGTTCGGGACCCCGATCGGGATGAACGTGTGCTCCGGGCTGGTGGCCACCGCACTCATGATCCTGACCTTCCAGATCACCGGGGGCAACGCCGCCAAGTACTTTTCCGCCGTGCTCGGGCTGACCATCTCCACGACGACGATCTCTTATCTGTTCATCCTCCCCGCGCTGGTCAAGCTCAGGTACTCGCGGCCCGACGTCCACCGCCCCTACCGCGTGCCGTTCGGCATGGCCGGAGCGTGGATCTGCTCGATCCTCCCCACGTTCTTGTGCCTGCTGGCCACGGTCGTACTGCTGTGGCCCGGCTTCGGCGTCACCTGGTTCGGCGCCGGCGGAGACCCGAACGGCAACCTGTCCGCGTTGGGCTTCTCTCACCAGCGGCTGCAGTATGAGCTCAGCCAGATCGTCCCGCTGCTCGTCATCATCGTGATCGGCGTCGTCTTCTACTTCCTGGGCAGCGGGACTCGCCGGGAACAGGTTAGCGAGCCGGTGGCATTCGGTCCGGCCCAGGACGCCGACCCAGCCGCCTGATCCGGGCGCGCTTGTAGTAACGGCGGTCCAAAGGTAACCGGACATTACCGGCTTCACGCTCGTAAAGGACGTGGGCTGGTCGTTTAGCGATTAGAGTTATCTGGACTCTATTCTGCTGCTGCGGAGAATGCGCGGATCGGGAAAGGGGAGGCCATGCCAGTTCCGATGGGCTGGTCCTCGCGGGCTCCCGAGGCCGGGCACCTGGATCCGGCAAAGAGCGGCGGGATGTGAGCGGCATGCTAGCCGGAATTCTCTTCCTGGCTCTGGTCCTCGCCGTTGCCGTGCTTATTACGGTGGATGTACTGCGGACGCCGAACGAGGCGTCGGCCGACCAGCACGCGCATGACCGCGAACCGGTGCTGACCGGAGCCCGCGGCGGTTCCGCGGTTCAGGCGTTCCCCCGCGAACCTGCCGCTCGGGAGCAACCTGTTCCGGTGGCAGGCGTACGGATCGGTTCCGGTCCGGTTGAGGCCGGTTCCCTCGGGTGGCCCGATCAAGCGGCGCACGTCTTCGACCAGACGCCCCAGGATATGCCGCCCGATGTGTTCGACGACCGCCCTTCGCGAGGCAAGCCCGACGGCATGTTCGTGAACCTGTCTCGTCGCAGTCAGGCCTTGGTGGAACGTCAGCTTCGCTTGATCGAGAGCCTTGAGCATGGTGAACATGATCAGCAGCGCCTAGCCAGCCTGTCCCGGCTGAACCGGATCGCGGTGCGTATCCATCGCAACTCGCAGAATCTGCTCATCCTGGCTGGCCAGGAGCCGACCACGGGCTGGAGTCAGCCAGTAACGCTGGACCGGGTGGTCGAGGCGGCGCTGTCCGAGGTCGAGGAGTATGAACGCATCTCCGCCGAGATCCAGTTGGATATCGTGTTGCGCGGCGCCGCCGTCCACGACGCGGTACACCTGCTGGTCGAGTTGCTGGACAACGCGACGTCGTTCTCGGCCGCCGATATGCCGGTCCACGTGACGGGTCAGGTCCTGACCACTGGTGGCGCCCTGGTCGATATCACCGACCGCGGCATCGGCATGAACGCCGACGAGATGGCGTACGCGAATCAGCAACTGGACAACCCGCCGCCGCCGGATGTCGATGTCCCTAAGTGGATGGGCTTGCTGGTGGTCGCCCGGCTGGCCGCCCGGCACGGAATCAGGGTCCGGCTCAGCCAAACCGACGTTGGCGGCCTCACGGCGATGGTCTGGTTCCCCGATGAGATCCTCACCCATTACTCCGCCACCGCCGACCCTGGTAACCCCGCCGCCGCGCCTCGCCGCGCGGCAGCCAGCTCACCGGCCTTCGAGTCAGCCCGGATGGACGGACCCGCGACACCGAATGGGGACCTTGGCGTGGTAGTCCCGCAGGCAGAGAGCCAGCCCGCCATGCGCCAGCTGCCCGTCTTCAACGACGTCGAATCACGATGGTCCCGCGGCAGCCACGAGGCACCGGGCTCCAGCGCGGTACCGGACCGGGTTGGACCGAGGCTCCCGAAGCGGGCAAAGCTGGCGGACCAGGCCAGCCCTGATCCCAGGTGACTGCCCGACCAGCGCCACCGTGATGACCAGGACCGCTCCGTTCGGCTTCAGCCGGACAGTATTCCTCAGCCATGTCATCGACGCTGACACGCCGGTGTTCCCGGGCGATCCGTCGGTCAAGATCGCTCCGGCCCCCGTTATCTCGCAGGACGGCTACTACTTGCAGTCGGTTACGTTCGGCGAGCAGGCCGAACGCACTGGGCCGCGCCCGCGCATTTCCACGTCGGTCAGTCGTCCGCCGACGAACTAGATCCCGGCGACTTCTTCCATCCCGCGGTCGTGCTCGACGTACGGGCGCAGGCCAGCCGGGACGTGGTATTTCGCCTTCGGTGTCGCCGAGATCAGGGAGTGGGAGGCGACCTTCGGCTCGATCCCGCCGGACAGCGCCGTGATCATGTGGACCGGCTTCGAAGACCGCTGGAGCGACCCGGCCGCGCCCAGTAAGCGAGCTAGTCCAGGTCCGGCCACTGGTCGAGGGTGTAGGCCATATCCCAGAACGTGCCCTCGAGCCGCGAGCTCATCGTGAAGATCTCGGCCAGCTGTTCGCGCTTATCCTCGCTGACCGCCCCGTCCCTGGTCATCTCGTCGAACGTCACGCGCATGTTCTGGACCAGATCCGCCTCCTCCTGCTGGAGGTAGAACGCCACCCAGTCCGAGTACACCGGATGCTCGACGATTTCCTGCTTCAGGCCCTCGGCGATCTCGATGTAGCTCCACGAGCACGGCAGAATGGCCGCGGTGATCTCCAGCGGGCCGCCAGCCGCCGCTGTGGCCAGCAGGAAGCTGGTGTAGGCCACGTTGGCCGGGGCCACCGCCCGTGACCCGCCCCGGTCCTGCGCACCCAGGCTGATCACCCGTTCCAGCAGCCGTCGGTTGCTCGGGATCTCCAGCCGGATGATCCCGTCTAGCTGCCGGGTGAAGAACTCCAGGTCCGCGTCGCTCGCCGACCTGGCCGCTCCGAGGGCCATGCACCGGGCAAAGGCGGGCAGGTACAGCAGGTCCTGCTCGATGAAGAAGCGGAACCGGTCCAGCGGCAACGTGCCCCGGGCCAGCTCACCCAGGAACGGGTGCGCGTGCAGGCCGGCCCAGATGCGATCGCACCGGGCCCGGAAGGCCTGCGAGGTCTGCATCATGACCGCACCCTAGCCTTTGGCCGTCCAGACCGAGACGTGCGCCGGCTCCAGGGCCCGGCTTACCACCCCGGTCAGGTCGGTGCGGACCAGGTCCAGGTCCACTGCGTCCTTCAGCCGGGCCGCGAACGCTTCCACCATGCGGTCCCCGTCGTACCGGACCCGGTTGAACCGCCGGTCCACCACCCGCTGTACCCGCCGTCGCACCGGGCTGAACAAGGCCGCCGCGGCCAGCGTCGACACGGCCACCGCCACCGGCGAGCTCACCGACAGTACCTGCGTGGCCAGCAGGACCAGCCCGGCGTACACGCCGGCCAGCAGCCCGGTCACGATCGTATAGGACAAGGTCCGGCTGACGATGCGGTCGATCTCATAGAGCCGGTACCGCAGGATGGCCACGCCCATGCCCACCGGGAGCGCCCCCACCCCGCACACCAGCACGTCGCTGACCACCTGCCAGCCACCGTGCGCGGTGCCCGCGAAGGCAGCGGCGATAAATGAGACGAAAGCCACCGCACCCCCGGCCATCAGCCAGCTGAGCTGCTGCCGCCGTTCCCCCGTAGCCCGCCGCCAGCTCACCACCTGATAGCCGACCGACACGATCCAGCAGCCGAAGAAGATGATGCCCAGGGGGCCGAAGACGACTCCGTAGGCGCCGTTGGAGAGCAGGAGCTGACCGCTCGTGTCCACCTCGGTGCGGTGGTGGGTAAGCGCGTAGACCGACATCTGACCCTGCACGATCGCGTCGGCCAGGGCCAGCATGAGGTAGCCGATCACGACGCGGCGCCATCGGGGCGACGGCAGCCGACCGTCCGGGAACAGCAGGATGATCAGCGGGATCAGCACGAGCCCTGGTTCCGACACATGGTAGAAGACCAGAATGGCCGGGGCGAGCGGGAGGTGGTGACCGAGCCGGTAGTTGAGGACGTCGTACAGCCCGCTGTCGATCTGGGAGCAGAACCCCGGACCGAGCCAGAGCATGAACCACCCGATCGGGTTACGCGGCCGGTGCCACGCGACGGCTAGCCCGACCACGGCGAAGGCCACCGAGATGACCACGTTCGCGCCGCCGGCCGCGAACGGGTTCTGCCGGGCCGCGAGCGACAGCGGCACCAACGCCACGGTCAGCAGCACGGTCAGGACAGCTAGCGTCCACGCCGTCGCCGGGCGCCGGATCCGCCTGAGCCAATTCACCGGGAACCTCCGCTGCGGTGATTCGCGGCTTCAGCCTAGGCTTGCCCCGTTCCGGGAACGTTACGGCTGCGGAAGCACCGGCACGAGGTCGGCTAGACCAGCTGGATGCGCATGATCTCGGTCATGGCGATGGCCGCATCGCGCTGGTCAGCCAGGGCGGCGCGCCGGGCATCGGACATGTAGCCGTCCAGCGCGGCGTCGGAGGCGAACCACAGCAGCTGCACCTCGGTGGGCTGGTCGCCGTTTCCGCCCTGGGTCCTGGCCCGCTGGATCACCTTCCCGTCGTGGTCCGGGAGCAGGCCCAGCACCTGGTCTTCATAGGCGCTGAGATCGGCGTCGCGTCCATCATGAGCCCATAGCAGGACGCAAAGGTTCACTTCCATGAATGCGCACCGTACCGCATCCCGGGCCGATCCTCATCTCGCATCGCGATCTTGCAAAACTGTGAGCGGGGGCGCCGCTGACAGGATGCGGCACCCCCGCTCCGGACGGCAGGCGTCTGCGGGGCGCCTAGCGCCGCACCGCGCACCCGCCGTAGTGGCGTTACGCCGCCGGTTCTGCCCTAACCCTGACTTAAGCCCGCAAACCGGTCAACTCATTTTCGGGCCGCGGCGGCGGCAGGGTGAACGCTGCCGCCGCGGCCACGGCTAGCGCCACCAGGGCGATCAGCACGCTGGTCCGCAGGCCGGGCAGGAACGAGGCCCGAGCCGAGATCAAGGCGCCGAACACCGCGACCGCCAGCGTGCCGCCTACCTGCCGGCTCGAGTTCGAGCAGGCCGGCCGCCATTCCGGCCTGGTCGGCCGGGATGGCCTCCAGCAGCACCACGATCACCGACGGCACGGCGAAGCCGAGACCGGTACCGGCTAGGGCCAGGGCCACCGAGAGCAGGATCCGGTCCGGCCCGGCGCTCGCCGCCAGCAGGACGACCAAGCCCGCCACACTGGCCGCCAGCCCGGCCTTGATCGCCCGCTGCGGGCCGAACCTGGCCCCCAGCCTGGCCGAGGTCAGGTTCGCCACCGGCAGCAGGGCGGTCATCGGCAGGAACTCCAGGCCGGCGATGACCGCGGACTGCCCGAGGACCCGCTGGAAGTACAGGCTGAGCACGAAGATGATGCCGTAGAAGGCCACGTTGACCGCGAACCCGATCGCCACGCAGACCGTCACCGCCCGGGTCCGGAACAACTCCAGCGGCACCATCGGGTGGGCGGCTCGCCGCTCCGCGACGGCGAACGCGACCATCGCCAGCGCGGCCAGCACCAGGCAGCCCAGCACGGCAGGCCGGCCGAAGCCGGTCTCGCCGCCGTCGATGACCCCGAAGGTCAGAGCGGCCAGCGCCGCCACCGCGGTGACCTGACCCGCCGGATCCAGCGGCGCCGCGCGCAGCGGCGAGCGCGGGGTCCGGGCCAGCAGCGCGACCGCCACCAGCCCGACCGGCAGGTTGAGGAAGAAGATCGCCCGCCAGCTCAGCCCGGAGGTCAGCGCGCCGCCGGCCACCGGCCCGCCCGCCATGGCCACGGTGCCGCCGACCGCCCACACCGCGATCGCCTTGGCCCGCTGGACCGGATTACCGAACGCCTGGCGGACCAGCGCCAGCGAGGCCGGCAGCATGACCGCCGCGGCGCTGCCCTGAATCGCTCGGCTGCCGATCAGGAGCCCCAGCGTGGGGGCCACGCCGCACGCGGCCGAGGAGGCCAGGAAGGCCGTCAGGCCGATGCCGTAAAGGCGCTTGGCGCCGAACTCGGTCCGATACCGCGCCCGCCGAGATCAGCAGGGCAGCGAACATCAATGTGTAGGCGTCAATCACCCACTGCAGGCCCGCGGTGGTCCCGCCCAGCGTGTGCTCGATGCCCGGCAAGGCGACGTTCACGGCCGTGGAGTCCAGGCTCAGCATGAAGAATCCGAGCAGGGCGGTGGTGAGGACGACCATGCTCGGCACGGGTCGCCGCGGGCCCCCGTTATCCGAGGTGCCCGTACCGTCCCGAGTCGCGGTCACCGCCGTGCGCTGGGCGGCCCCGTCAACGCTCATCGGAATCCTCCCGAACCAGAATCTACTGCCCCGATGAGATAAGCCTGCTCCGCCCGAGCCGCTCGTGGCAGGCCAGATCTTCCGGGGTGTGCCGTTCAGGGGTGTGACAGGGCCCCCCACAGTGTCTCGCGCCGGCGCCGGCCAGGCAGACTGTGATCATGACCACGGAGCAGACCGAGCTCGGCCGGTTCCTGCGGACCCGGCGAGCCGGCGTGCGGCCCGCCGAAGTGGGCCTGCAGGCCGGCACCGGAACGCGGCGCACGCCCGGCCTGCGACGCGAGGAACTGGCCACCCTGGCCGGCGTGTCCATCGACTACTACACCCGCCTGGAACGTGGCAAGGAGACCCGGCCCAGTCCGGCCGTGGTCGACGCCCTGGGCCGCGCGCTGCTGCTGGATGAAGAGGAGCACGAGTTCCTGCGCAACCTCGCGGCTCAGGCCGCGCGGCGCGCGCCGGTCGCGCCGCCGCCGCCGTCCCGGCAGGTCCGCCCCACCGTACGCCACCTGCTCGAGGCGATCCGCCCTAATCCGGCCTACGTGCTGAGCCGGACCAACGACCTGCTGGCCGCGAATCCTGGCGGCTGCCAACTGCTGCCCGGCCTGGCCGAATGGCCCGCCAAGCAGCGCAACACGATTCGCTACACGTTCCTGCACCCCTCGGCCCGAGCCTTGTGGCCGGACTGGGAACAGAAGGCCAGGGGCTGCGTCGCGCACCTGCGCGCCGTGGCCGGCGCCGATCCCGACGCCCCCGATCTAGCTTCCATCATCGGCGAGCTGATCGTGAAGAGCCCAGACTTCAGCCGCCTGTGGGACCGCTACGAGGTCCGGCGGATGGGCGATGGTGAGAAGGTGTTCCGGCATCCGGCGGTGGGCACCATGACCCTGGCCCATGAATCGCTCGAGCTGACTCGGACCGACGGTCAGCGCCTGGTCGTGTACATGGCCACCCCGGGCACCTCCGACTATGACGCCATGGTCCTGCTGGACATGGCCGGCTTCGCCGGCGCCGGTGCCGCCGCCGAAGGCCGCTTCCGTCCGGCGCCCGGCGTGGCCGATTAGCATATGGGAATGATGCTGTGAGCCGCCGCGCCCGCCTCACCGTGGGCAGTTCGCCGGTGATCCACATGATGCTGCTGGCCCGCGCGCCCGAGCGTATCTTGGCTCTGCGGCTGGCCATGTCGTCGGTTATCGGGCCGTCGTCGGTCGTGCTGGACGCTGGCTGCGGGTCACTGGGCGTGCTCGCGATCATCGCGGCCAGGCTTGGCGCCCGCCGGGTGGTCGCCGTCGATACCAGACCGCTCGACCACGCGCGGGCGCTGGCCGAGGAGAACGGCGTTGCCGACCGGATCGAGTTTCGCCAGGGCGATCTCGCCGATCTGCCCGCCACCATCGGGAGCTTTGACGTCATCGTCGGCATGGTCTACCACAACGAGCCGCGCCGCGACCTGGCTCAGCAGCGGCTCATGGCCGGGCTCGCGACCCGCTTCGCCCATCGGGACACGGTATTCATCCCTAGCGCCGTGCGCTACACCGTCGCGGGCTACGACTCTGCGCGCCCCGATCCGGCCGGAAACACCCTGCCAGACCGCTGGGCCAGCGCCGTCGGCCAGGCCGAGGCCATCACCGGAATCACCATGGCGGCCATTCGCCCCTTTCCCGGCCCGGATGACTCCACCGTCATGGGCAAGCTCTGGCCGCGGCGCGGTTCCCGAGCCACCCCGGTTCGCCGGGCGCTGGCCGGTCCTGATCTCACGCTGCTTACCAGCCGCGAGCTGTTCACCGAGATCAGCTACGCCGATCCGGCGACCGCCTCCGCCTATCCGGCCATCCTCGCCCTCACCGTCACCGCGCCCGGACGACTTGACACGACGATCTGGCGCCAGGACCTCATGTTCGGCGACCTGCTCATCCGGAGCACCGAGACCACCCACGCGGTCGCCCCGCCCAGCGACGTCCAGCCCGGCGACACCGCGATCCTCGCTACCGGCAGCGGCTGGGGCGATGCCATCCCCATGACCGTGCGCCGCGACGGCACCGGACCCCGGTAACGAGGCCGCAGCCCGAGGACGCAGCGGGCGTCAGCCGTCAGCAGTCTCGATCTGACTGCGGCCCTCGAGCAGAGCCTGCAGGGCATAGGCCACCAGGCCCTTTTGCTCGTCAGTGGCGCTGGGGCCGAAAAATGCGTCGGCCAGCAGCGCGGGATCCTCGTCGGCGGGATCAGCGAGGTTCTCGAGCAGCACGGAGACTAGCCGGTGCCGTAGCTGATCCAGGTTGGGCACTCGCAGGCTGATCCCCTTGTCGTACCCGTGCACCTCGAATACGTGACCGCGCCACAGGATTCCCTTGAGCTTATTGAAATCGACATCGGTCAGTTCCAGGCCCAGGACGGCAGCGGCCGGCTCGATCTTCAGCCGCAGGCTCTCGAAGGTGGGCTCCACCACCGTGGGGGACGATTCGAATGCGGTCACGATGAGCTCGGGAACGATCCACATGGCCTGCCGTTCGGTGGGCAGACGCAGGCCGCGCCGCCGAAGTTGACGCTCCACCAGGACGGTGGGCGTGGAAGTCGTGGCCGGCGCGGCGCCGGGTGAGCGACCCTGGCCATCGACATCCGCTCGGACCGCTAGCTCGTGATCGTATTCTCCGGGCCGCTCCATGACGCTGTCGCTCAAGGCCCTGAGCAATTCGGCAAACGTGGTAAAACCGAAATTCCGCTCATCGAAAGCTGGGTCAAGCCGCTTGACCAGCGGGCGAACCGCGGCCTTGAGCGCCCACGATTCGCCACGGCCGGCGGCCAGCATACGCACCGCTTTGGTCACCAGGTCGGCTGCGTCCTCTAGCGGTGCCGGCTCCTGGGCGGTCTTATCGGCCTCGACGGCAGCCGGTGATGCGCTGGCGGCGGCCAGATCACGGTAGAAGCGGAACTCATCGCAGGCGAACTTGTAGCTGCTCGCCGTGCGAGTCGATCCGATACCGATGAAAAAGCGGCCGTGTCTACGGCATTGCTGGGCCAGCGACGTGTAGTCGCTGTCCGAAGCGACGATCACAACATGCGAAAGATAAGGGTGGCGCTGCAGGTCCTCGGCAACATCGAGGACCAGCCGAATATCCGCGCCGTTCTTGGAACCCGTCAACGGGAAGAGCTGCACCAAATCCACCGCGTGAGCCTGCAGTTCATCGCGGTAGCGGCCGTAATACTGCCAGTTGCAGTACGCGCGGTGCACCACGATGCGCCCGAACGTCGCCGCGTATTCGACTACCGGGTCGATATCGACCAGCGGTTCCTGCGGCCGATACCATCCCGCCCGGTAGGAACCCGGTCCACCCATATCGTCCATCAAGCTAGCGTGGACGTTCTCAAAATCCCAGTAGACGGCTACTGCCGCATCAGACTCGGCCATCATGACTCCTTAGCAAGGGCAGAATCACGCTACCGCCCGAGATCACCGTACCGTCCGGTAGATCGCGCCGCGCCGCAAGGGGAGGCTGACATGGGCTGCTGGTTGACCTGCCCGCCGGCCGGCCGACCGTCCCCACGACTGGCCGAGCGCAGGTACCGGACAATCCGGACCGCACCTCAGCCGCCCGACTCTGGATATTCCATTTCCGGATTATCCAGCGCCTCGCGGACGGCCCGGTGGATCCGGGTCCGGAACGCTCCTATCTGGTCCGGCCGCCGCACCGGGTGGACCGCGTTGCTCAGCAGGACCACCGCGACCCCGAGCTCCGCAGCGATCAGCAGCGAGGTGCCGGTGAAGCCGGTATGCCAGATCGTCCCGGCTGGCCAGCGGCCCCAGGGTTCGGGGTTCAGCCGCCAGCCGAGTACGCGCGCCTCGGCGTCCTCGCCCGCCCGGCGGGCGGTCATGAGCGCCAGCGTCTCGGCGCGCAGTACCGGGTGCCGGTCCGGCGTGAGCAGCGCGCTCGCGTACCGCCCCAGGTCCTCGACCGTGCCGAACAGCCCGGCGTGCCCGCTGATCCCGCCCAGCGCGAACGCGTTGCCGTCGTGTACCTGGCCCCAGATCACGCCCGTCCCGGACCGCTGATCGCCGTCGGCCTCGGTAGCCGCGATCCGGACCAGCGGGACTCGTGGCAGGTACCCGGTCGAGGACATGCCGAGCGGCCCGAATACCTCACGCGCGGCCAGGTCGGCCAGCGGCTCGCCGGCGCATTCCTCCACCGCCCAGCCGAGCAGCATGAAACCCAGGTCGCTGTAGCTGACCTGCCCGGGTACCGCGTCGGCCAGCTCCGCGATGACCGCCCGCCGGATCTCGGCCGGGTCGGCGCAGGCCTCGTAGTAGGGCCGGTGCGGCACCAGCCCGGCCACGTGCAGCAGGCACTGGCTGATGGTGACCGGTGACCGCGGCGCGCCGGGCAGCCAGCGGGCCACCGGATCGTCGATGCTCCACCGGCCGCGCTGGTGCAGCAGCAGGACCAGCGGCAGCGTGGCCACTACCTTGGTCAGTGAGGCCAGGTCGAACACCGTGCCGACGTCGGCCCGAACCGCCTCCGGGAAGCCGGGGAAGGCCGGGAAACCCGGCAAACCCAGCTTGGCCCAGCCACCCGCCGCCGTATACGGGCTGCCCGTCGAGGTGCAAACCCGCACCACCAGCGCGGGCGGGAAGCCCCCGGCCAGCTGACCCAGCAGCACCCGCGACACCGCCGGGTACCCGTCGGCCGGATGGCCGGCCAGGGCCTGATAGCTGGCCGTCAGCCGCGGCGGCGGCGTCACGACAAGACCTTGACCAGCCGGACCTCGGTCGCCTGGTACTCCGGCTCTACCCGCGTGCTGCCGTCTGGCGCGTACCCGGCCTTCGCGTACAGCCGCCGGGCCCGCTCGTTGGCCTCGAAGACGTGCAGTGAGAACCGTGTCCGAGCCATGCTCGCGCAGCCGCTGCTCCGCGTGGCCGAGCAGCGCCCGGCCGGTGCCCTGGCCGGCCTGCGCGGGGTGTACGTACAGCCCGAACACGTAGCCGCCCGGCTCCGCGGCCCTGGTTCCGTAGCGGACGAAGCCGGTCACCTGGCCGTCCCGGACGGCGACATCGGTCTGGCCCTCGGCGTGCCCGTCGATCAGGCCGGCCAGCCAGCCGGCCGTCTGGTCCTGGTCCAGGGCCGCGAGTACCGCCGCGGGCACCACTCCCGGGTAGGCCTGCCGCCAGGCGGCCACAAACACCTCGGCCATGGCCCCGGCGTCCGCCACCTCCGCCGCCCGGATCTCACCCCCGGCGTCAACCGCGGCCGGGTCGCCACCGCCAGGCTCCAGGACCTCACCGCCAGGCTCCAGGACCTCACCGGCGCGGAAGCAGGCCGCCTCGTGCTCCGGGACGACCACCGCCAGCGGCGGGTCCTCGGTCCGGCACCGGCCGATGCTGATCGGGCACCGGGGCAGGTAGGGGCAGCCGGTCCCGCTGTCCACCAGAGCCAGAGCCGGAGCGAGAGCCGGAACACCATCCGCCAGCTCGGCGACCGGCTCATCGGGGGCGTCGGCCAGCAGGCTACCGTCGGGCCGCGGGGACGGTACCGCGGCCAGCAGCGCGCGGGTGTACGGGTGCAGCGGTGCCGACAGCACCCCCTCCCAGGGCCCGCGCTCGGTGAACCGGCCCTGGTACATGACTCCGATCTGGTCGCTGAGCTGCCGGATCACCGCCATGTCATGGCTGATGAACAGATAGGACAACGACAGCTCTGAGCGCAGCCGGGCCAGCAGGTTCACGATCCCGGCCCGGACCGAAACGTCCAGCGCCGACGTGGGCTCGTCCAGGATCAGGACCTGCGGTTCGGCGGCCAGCGCCCGGGCGATGGCCACCCGCTGGGCTTGGCCGCCGGACATTTCGTGCGGCAGCAGGCCGGCGAACTGCGGGCCGAGCGACACCATGTCCAGCAGCTCGGTCACCCGCGCCGAGGCCTGACCGCGGCCAGGCACCCGCCGGTGCACCAGCAGCACCTCGGTCAGCGCGCGGCCCGCGGTCAGCCGCGGGTTCAGCGAGGAGAACGGATCCTGCGAGACCAGCTGCAGCCGCCGGGCCAGCTCGGGCCGCGGGTAGCCGGCCAGCGGCCGGCCCAGGACCGTGACGCTTCCCGCCGTCGGCCGCTCCAGCCCCACCAGCAGCCGGGCCAGGGTCGACTTGCCGCAGCCGCTCTCCCCGACCACGCCCAGGCAGCTGCCCTCGGCCAGGCTCAGCGACACCCCGGCCAGGGCGGCCTTCGAACCGCCCGAGCCGGCCGACGGATACACCTTGACCAGCCCGTCCGCCGACAGCACGGCCCCGGTCACGGCCGCCACTCCGAAACGGGCACCAGACAGGCCGCCGAGACCCCGGCGCCCCGCGAAGACAGCGCCGGATCGGTCTGCGAACAGCCCGGCAGCGCCTGCGGGCACCGAGGTGCGAACGAGCACCCAGGCGGCAGTCGCGCCGGGTCGGGCGGCGAGCCCGGTATCTGCCCGAGCGCACTGCGCGGACCCGACGTTGACGGAACGGCCCGCAGCAACGCCGCCGTGTAGGGGTGCTGAGGCGCGGCGAACACGTCCGCGGTCGGCCCGACCTCGACGATGCGGCCCGCGTACATCACGGCCAGCCGCTGCACGAACTGCGCGGCCACCCCGAGATCGTGCGTGACCCAGAGCACGGCCAGGTGCCTGGCCCGCTGCAGCCGGGCGACCAGGGCCAGGATCTGCCGCTGGATGGTGACGTCGAGCGCGGTGGTCGGCTCGTCGGCCAGCAGCAGCCGGGGATTGCCGGCCAGCGCGGCGGCGATCATCACGCGCTGGCGCATGCCGCCGGACAGCTCGTGCGGATAGGCCCGGGCCAGCCGGGACGGATCGGGCAGCTGCACCTCGGCCAAGACGGCCAAGGTCCGCTCAAGAGCGTCACGGCGGCTCATCCCGTGCGCGCGCAGGCCCTCGGCGATCTGCGCTCCGACCCGCTGCACCGGGTCGAGCGAGGTCATCGGGTCCTGGTAGATCATCGCGATCTGACTGCCGCGGAAGCCGCGCAGCACCCGGTCCGGCGCGCCCACCAGCTCGGTGTCACCCAGCCGGACCGACCCGCCGGTGACCTCCACCGACCCGGCCAGCAGGCCCATCGCGGCCAGCAGCGTGAGCGACTTACCCGAGCCGCTCTCGCCCACCAGCCCGACCCGCTCACCGGGCCCGATCTCCAGGCTGATCCCGCGGACCAGCGGCGTCACCCCGGACCTGGTCCGCAACCCGACGGACAGGTCGCGGATGGCCAGCAGCGGCTCCACCGATGTCATGACCGCCATCATGAACCCGCGGGATCCAAGGCATCGCGGAGCCCGTCCCCGGTCAGCGTGAAGCCCAACACCAGCAGCACCACCGCCACCGCCGGGAAAGCCAGGTTCCACCAGGAGATGCCTGCGATGTTGGTGCCCTCGCTGACCATCAGCCCGAGGGTCGCCGCGGGCGGCGGCGGCCCCAGACCGAGGAAGTCCAGGCTGGCCTCGATCAGCACCGCCCAGCCGAGCGCCAGCGTGACCTGGACGGCCAGGATCCCGCTCACCCCGGGCAGCACGTGGCGGAACAAGATCCGCGACCGGGAGAAGCCCAGCACCCGGGCGGCCTTCACGTAGTCGGCCTGCCGGATGGTGAGCACCGGACCGCGCACCACCCGGATGAAGATCGGCGTGTAGCTGATCCCGACCGCGATGGCCGTGTTCTGCCAGCCGGGTCCCAGCCCGCTGACGATGGCCAGCGCCAGCAGCACGGACGGCACGGCGAAGATCAGGTCGGCCAGGCTGGTGACGATCCACGACACCGCGCCGCCGAAGTACCCCGCGGCCACGCCGCCCAGCGTGCCCACCACCGCGCAGATCGCCACGGCCAGCAGCGCGGTCTGCAGCGAGAGCACGGTGCCCGACATCACCCGGCTCAGCACGTCCCGGCCGAACTGATCGGTGCCGAACAGGTGCGCCGCCGACGGGCCGTGCAGCGTGACCAGCGGGTTCTGCGCGTCCGGCGGATCCGGTGCCAACCCGATAGCCGATACCAGCCCGGCCAGGACCATGATGGCCAAGATGATCAGCCCGGTCCGGCCGCTCGGCTGCTGCCACAGCCGCCTGGCCAGCCCCGGGCGGCCGGCCTCGACAAGCGCCGGCAGCGCATGGTCGGTCTGCGCGAGCCCGGCCATCAGGACCGCAGCCGGGGGTCGACGACCGCGTACAGCAGGTCGGTGAGCAGGTTGACGGTGACGAAGCCCAGCGCGAACACCAGCGTGACGCCCTGGGCCACCGCGTAGTCGGACTCCGTCACCGACATCAGCAGCAGCCGTCCCAGGCCGGGCAGCACGAAGATCTGCTCCACCACCACGGTCCCGCCCAGCAGGTAGCCGAACTGGATCCCGGACATGGTCAGGATCGGGATCAGCGCGTTGCGCAGTACGTGCTTGACGATCACCAGGCGATGGGCCAGGCCGCGGCCCCGGGCGGCGCGGACGTAACCCTGGCGCGCCACGTCCAGCATCGCGCCCCGGGTGGTCCGCAAGATCGCGGCCCCGATACCGAGCCCGAGGGTCAGCGCGGGCCAGAAGATCTGCTGGATGTTGAGCCACGGATCGGATCCCAGGCTCGCGAACCCCTCCGAGGACGGGAAGTAGTGGAACACCGAGGCCAGCAAGGCCACCAGGCCGGCGCCGATGACGAAGCTCGGTACGCCCAGCCCGGCCAGGGCGACCAGCCGGGCGCCGCGGTCGGCCAGCCGGCCGGGCGCCGCCGCGGCCAGCACGCCGAAGCCCACCCCGATGATCAGCCCGATCAGCATGGCCACGACGGCCAGTTCCAGCGTGACCGGCAGCGCGGCGCCGATCAGCGAGGCCACGCTGCGCCCGCTCTGCTCGGACACGCCCAGGTTGCCCTGCAGCAGGTCGCCCGCCCACTGGCCGAACTGCTGGGGGAGCGGCTTGCCGATCCCGTAGAAGTGCTCGAGGTCGGCGTACTGGGCCTTGGTCAGCAGGCCCGCGTTGACCCCGAGGCTGGACGTGATCTGGTTGCCCGGCAGCAGCCGCAGCACGATGAACACGACCACGGCCACGCCGACCAGCGTGATGATCGCCTTGGCCAGGCGCCCCGCGATGCGCAGCGCCAGAACCCGGCCGCGGCCGGCCCCCAAGCTCACGCCGAGGCGCCCGGCCCAGGGCCGGGCGCCTGCGTCTTCAACCGTCATGACCCTCCGGCGCAGATCAGAACGTGGTGGTCGCCAGCGCGCTGAGCTGCTCGTTCGGCAACGGCGTATAGCCGTGCACATTACTGGCCAGGACCGTGTAGTCATAACTGTCGAACAGCCAGATCCACACCGCGTTGTTGGTCAGGTAGGTACTGATCTGAGCGTAAAGCTGGGCGCGAGTGGACGCCGACGGATTCTGGTCCGCGTTGGTCAGCAGGCTGGCCAGGGCCGGCGAGGAGTACCCGGACGGGACGGCCAGGTTGGCCCCGGGCCCGAAGTACCGGCCGTACATGATGTACGGGTCCGGGTTCGCGCCGTTCTCGGCGAAGGCGGCCTGGAACTGGCCCTTGAGCCAGCGCTGGATGTAGTCGTTCTCGCCCAGGTTGTCGATCGTCATGTGGATGCCGACCTTGGCCAGGTCGGCCTGCGCGGTGACGGCCTGCGCATCGCTGGTCGCGTCGAGCGCGTCCGCGGTGATCGCGGTGAAGCTGAAGCCGCTGGCCATCCCGGCGGCGGTCAGGTAGTGCTTGGCCTGGGCCAGGTTCTGCGTCCCGCACGGGCCGGCCGTGGCGCTGGGCGCGTACGGGCCGAGCGGCACCGGGCCCACCACCTCACCTTGGCCCAGCGCGGCGTTGGCCAGGATGTCGGTCCGGTTCAGCGCGCAATCGATGGCCAGTCGGGCGTTGGCGTTGGCCAGCGGCCCGGTGCGGTCCTGCAGCATCAGCGCCCGGTAGTTCAGGTCGAGTTCCTTGTCCACCTGCAGGCTGCTGCCGCTCAGCGTCTTGACCACCTGAGGCTGGGTGAGCAGGCCCATCTGCACGGTCCCGGCCTGCAGCGCCGAGGCGATGGACTGCTCATCGGGAATGGTCCGGAAGATGACCTTCGCGATGGACGGCGCACCGCCCCAGTAGGACGGGTTCTTGGCCAGGGTCAGCGAGGTACCCGGCGCCCAGGACACGTACTTGAACGGTCCGGTCCCGTCCGGCTGGCTGGCGATGGTGCCCGCGGTGATCGCCTTGGCCGGCAGGATGGACAGGTTGGTCGTGGTCAGCCCGTCCAGGATCGAGAAGTCCGGGTGCGTGAGCTGGAGCGTTACCGTCTGCGGGCTCGGGGTGGAGATCGAGGCGACGGTGGAGACGTTGGACGCCGCCGCCGCGCCGGTCTTAGGGTTGAGTACCCGCTCCAGCGACGCCTTGACGTCCGCCGACGTGAGCGTGCTGCCGTCGTCGAACCTGACCCCCGAGCGCAGCGTGAACGTGACGCTCTTGCTGTCGCTGCTGAAGCTCCAGCTGCTGGCCAGGTCCGGCACGACCTGCAGGCTCGAGTTGAGGGTGACCAGCGGCTGGTAGATCAGGCCCAGCGCCTGCAGGTCCAGGAAGTTGGTGGCGATCTGCGGGTCCAGCTTCTGCACGCTGGAGGTATTGGCGATCACGAACGGCGCGCTGCTGGTGCTGGAGCTCGAGTTACCCGGCGTG
Source organism: uncultured Actinomycetes bacterium (assembly GCA_963787645.1). Taxonomy (GTDB): domain Bacteria; phylum Actinomycetota; class Actinomycetes; order Streptosporangiales; family Streptosporangiaceae; genus Palsa-504. The sequence continues at coordinate 173,737 of CAWBDS010000013.1, forward strand.
CTGCTGCCGCTTGAGCTACAGGCGGCCAGACCGATACTCAGCGCAACCAGGGCTGCGGCGGGAGCGCCCCGCCGCGACAGTGAAGCGAGGGGCATGTTCCCTCCCGGTGGCGGCGGCGCGCGAGGGCGCCAGTTCGGCAGGGCCTGTCGGTCCTGGGGTCCGGGTCAGGCATGGTCCGCATGCCCGGCGCGTTGGATGTAAGGATGTTACGAGCAGCATGTTTAGGGTGTCAACAAGCAACATAGGTCCGCACCGCAACAGATCGATAACCCTCTTTTTACGGAACGGTCCGTGGTGCCACCCTCCAGCAATAGTCACACGCCCCCCACCAGCCGCAGCCGCGTCCACCCCCGCTCCCCGCCGCGTCCCGCCCAGCCCTCCGCCCGTCCCGCCGCGCTCGCCACACGGAGTGAAACCGGCGTTTCACTACGCTAGAGCGCAGACTCCCGCGAGGCCGAGGGTGGTGAAACCCGGGTTCCACCACCCTCGGGTGTGGTGGATTACCGGTTTCACTCCGCTCGCGCCGGCCGCGGTCGGCTACTCCGGTTAAGTGGATAGCCCGGACCGGGTTTCATTCTGTTACTCGGCTAGTCGCGGGAGCTCTCGCGCGCCGGTTCGCGGGCCGGTTCGCGAGCCGCGGTTCCGGTAGCGGCCAGGGCCGCCCGGACGCTGCCGCCGTCGGCCAGGGCCCGGGCGGCCGCCTCGGGTTCCAGCCCCGAGAGCAGGCACAGCATGGCCAGCCGCAGGTCTCCGCCACAGCGGGCCAGCTCGGCCCGGCAGGTGGCCTCGCTGGTCCCCGACGTCTCCATCAGGATGAAGATCTGTCGCTGGCGCAGCTTGGCGTTGGTGCCGGACAGCGACACCATGAGGTTCGAGTAGGTCCGCCCGAGCCTGATCATGACCGCCGTGGACAGCGAGTTCAGGATCATCTTCTGGGCCGTGGACGCCTTGAGCCGGGTCGATCCCGCGATCGCCTCGGGACCGGTATCCACCAGCAGGCCGCGGTCGGCCAGGTCCGCCAGCGGTGCCGACATGTTGCTGCTGACCAGGACGGTGAACGCCCCGCAGGCCCGCGCCGCGCGCAGCGCCCCGGCCACATAGGGCGTCCGTCCGCTCGCCGACAGGCCCACCGCCACGTCGGCGCTGGTGAGGCCGGCGGCCGCCTGCCAGCCCAGCGATTCGCGGTCCTCGGCACCCTCGACCGCGTGCGCCACCGCGCTCTCGCCCCCGGCGTGATGCGCGATGAACAGGTCGGCCACCCCGAAGGTCGGCACCACCTCGGCCGCGTCGAGCACCCCGATCCGGCCCGACGAGCCGGCCCCGAAGTAGTGCACGTGCCCGCCGCCGCGGACCCGGTCCACGGCACGGTCCACCACGTCGGCCAGGGTCGGCAGGACGTCGGCCACCGCCCCGGCCACCACCGCGTCCTCCGCGTTGAGCAACCGGAGCAACTCGAGCGTCCCGACGGTGTCGATCTCGATGGTGCGGTCGTTCCGCATCTCGGTCCGCGACGGAAGCGGCCGTTTCACGGCGTCTGGCTGCGGTTCAACGGGCACCCCCGCCCTCCTCATCCCAGTTCCAGGGGCGACGGATCCATGTTACTGTTTTCCGTCGTGAGGTCCAGAGCTGTTGCATATTCACATGACGAGCAGCCGCGCCGGGCCCGGGTGCTGGGCTGCATGTCCGGAACCTCGGTCGACGGCATCGACGTCGCCTGCGTGGACCTGGAACTCGACGGTGACGAGCTCGGCTGCGCCTACCGCGGCGTGCTCAGCGTCCCGTTCGAGGGCACGCTGCGGGACCGGATCGTGGCCGCGCTGCCGCCCGGTGAACCCGGTGCCGGCGAGCTGTGCCAGCTGCACGCCGAGCTCGGCCACGCCTACGCCGCCGTGTTCGCCACCGCGGCCGACCAGCTGGCCGAGGGCCAGGCCGACTTCGCCGTGCTGCACGGACAGACGTTCTTCCACTGGGTAGACGACGCGGGCCGCGCCCTGGGCACGCTCCAGCTGGGCAACTCGGCGGCGGTGGCCGAACGAGTGGGCCTGCCGGTAGTGTGCGACCTGCGCAGTCGTGACGTGGCCGCGGGCGGCCAGGGTGCGCCGCTGGTATCGATGTTCGACCAGCTGCTGCTGGCCGGCCGAGAAGGGTCGGAGCCCGGACCCGGCGCCGCGGTCAACCTGGGCGGGATCGCGAACCTGACCGTGGTGGACGGCGGGCAGGTGCTGACGGCCTACGACATCGGCCCGGCCGGGGCGCTGATGGACCCGGCCGCCGGGCTGGCCAGCGACGGAACCGAGCAGTTCGACGCCGACGGCGCCCTCGCGACGCGCGGGACGGTCAGCGAGCCGCTGCTGGCCCGGCTGAAGGCCGAGCCCTACTATCGGCTACCGCCGCCTCGCAGCACCGGCCGGGAACTGTTCAACGCCGCCTACCTGCGCGCCATGCTGGCCGGCGTCGATCCGGCCCCGGCTGGCCCGGACGTGGCCGCCACCGTCACCAGGCTGCTGGTCGACCTGCTGGCCGAAGCGGCCAAGCAGCACGGCCTGACCGAGCTCGTGCTGTCCGGCGGCGGCAGCGCGAACCAGACCACGCTGCGCTGGCTGCGCGAGGCGGTCCCCGGCGTGCGCGTGCTGACCACCGCTGACCTCGGCGTGCCCGCCCAGGCCAAGGAGGCCGTGGCGTTCGCCGTGCTCGGCTTCTTGACCTGGCACGGCCTGCCCGGGTCGGTGACCGCGGCGACCGGCGCGGCCCACCCCGCCATCCTGGGCACCATCCAGCCGGGCGCCGCCCCGCTGCGGCTGCCCGAGCCCGCCCCGGCGGCCCCTCGGTACCTGCGGCTTCGCTAACGAACCGCCCAGGCCGGCGCCCAGGTCCCCGCGCCGGGCTGGGCCGAGCCGAGGTGAGCCCGCAGGGTGCGCAGCGCGGGGTGCGGGTTGTCGTTCCGCCAGATCAGCGAGTGCGGGTACACCGGTGTGGGGTCGTGGATGGCGATCCGCCGCAAGCCGTAGTCGGCGGGCCAGAGCAGCCGGGTCTGCTCGCCGACCAGGCTGGCCAGGTCCGCGGCGTCGGCGATCACATCCAGCAGGGACTCGGTGCCGAAGTTGGGACCCACCGCGTCGATGGACAGGCCGAACGCGGCCGCGAGCGCCTCGTAGTAGGCCGCCCACTCCGTCCCGGCCGCGATGCCCGGTATCCAGATCCGGTGCCCGGCGACCTGGGCGAGCGTGACCGCACGGGCCGAAGCCAGCGGGTGGGCCGGCCCGGTCAGCAGCTGATGGGGCTCGTCCAGGACCCGGGTGGCCCGCAGTCCCTCGGGCAGTGGCCCGGTGACCGCCCGGAAGGTGGCGTCGATGGCGCCGGACCGGATCGCGGCGATGGCCGCCTCGGCGTCGAACAGGGTCACCACGTCGAGCTCGGTCTCGGGATTGGCCCGGTGAAAGCCGCGCAGCAGCGCGGTCGGGGCGATCCGCCTGCTGATCACGTCGACGCGCAGCGCGCGGCGGCCGGGCCGGACCGAGGCCGCGGCCTGCTCTTCGGCCTGCAGGAGCTCGCGGGCGTGCGGCAGGAACGCCTGCCCGTCCACGGTGAGCTCGGCGCCGCGTGCCGTGCGGGTGAACAGCCACACGCCCAGGTCTTTCTCCAGCGCCGCGATCCGTTTGGAGACGGCCTGCTGGGTGATCGACAGCTCCGCGGCGGCCTCGGAAAACTGACCCGCGTCGCTGACCGCGACGAACGTGCGGACGGCTTCGAGATCCACACCCGTCAACCCTAGTCACGACAACGCGCCGTTGTGGCTCGCCCACGGATGAGTTGTTTGCGCAGCGACTACCCGGTTCGCTTTGATCGTTCCGGTCAACCGGAAGTTGTTGGGGCCGGAGCCGCGAAGGGGTGCTGATCATGATGGCGAGGCGGTCGCTGGAGCGGTTCGGATGGCTGTGGGCGGCGTACGCGGTCAGTACGTTCGGCACCTGGCTCGCGTTCGACGCGTTCTCGCTGCTCGCGATCCTCGTCCTGCACGCCGGGCCGGCCGAAGTCTCGGTGCTGTCCGCGGCCGGCCTGGCGGTGGGCGCGCTGGTCGCGGTGCCGCTCGGCCCGTGGATGGAGTATCGGCGTAAGCGCCCGGTGATGATGGCCATGGATCTCATCCGGTTCGCCGCGCTGATGACCATCCCCGCCGCGTTCGCGCTCGGCTGGCTCAGTTTCGCCCAGCTCTTGGTGGTCTCGGTCGTCACCGGCGCCGCCGACATCGCGTTCAAGACGGCCAGCGGGGCCTACCTGAAGGCGCTCGTGCCGGGCGAGCGCCTGTTGCTGGCCAACGCGCGGTTCGAGTCCACCACCTGGACCGCCACCGCGCTCGGGCCGCCGCTCGGCGGGGCCGCGTTCGGGCTGTTCGGCCCGGTGACCACCGTGCTGGCCAACGCGGTCAGCTTCGTGTTCTCGGCCGCCGGGATCCGGGCCATCGGCGGCGGCGAGCCACATCCGGTGCGAGCGGGCACGCCGCGCCTGCGCGTCCGCGACCTGCCCGACGGATGGCGGTACATCCTGACCCATCCGGTGCTGCGCCTGCTGTTCTTCAACAGCATCAGCGTCGCCGCCCTGATCCTGGCCCCCGCGCCGATCCTGGCCGTGCTCATGCTCGGACGCCTGCACTTCCCGCCCTGGCAGTACGGCCTGGCCTTTGCCGTCCCCTGTGTGGGCGGCCTGATCGGGGCCCGGCTGTCCCGGCGGCTGGTGGCCAGGTTCGGCCGGCACCAGGTCATGATCACCGCGGGCACCCTGCGCGCGTGCTGGCCGGTCGGGCTGGCCTTCATCGGGCCCGGCCTGGCCGGACTGGTTACCGTCATGGTCATCGAACTGGGTCTGATCACCTGCATCGGCGTGTTCAACCCGGTGTACGTCACCTACCGGCTCGAGCAGACCCCCGCCGACCGCGTGGCCCGCACCTTGTCGGCGTGGTCGGTCACCAGCAGCGCCACCGTGGCCACGCTGACCGCCCTGTGGGGCGTGCTGGCCAGCCTGACCAGCCTGCGCGTCGCGCTCGCGTCGCCGGCCTGCTCCTGCTGGCCACCCCGCTGCTGCTGCCACGCCATGACCGGACGGCTCCGCACGACCGGGCACTGGCGGGCTGCGCCGCCCGTCCGGCCCGCCCCGTCGCGTGACCTGGGGCTCCTGCTCGGGATTTATGCGCTCAAACGGTAACCTGACACCGTGGCCGAACACCAGGGACGACCGGATCAGGGGCCTGACGTCGGGATCCTGGTCACCATCCGGGCGTTGCTGCCGAACCTGGCCCCGGTGGAGCGGCGGGTCGCGCAGATGGTCCTGGACGACCCGGCCGGGGTGGCCTGGCGCAGCATCTCCGAACTCGCTAGTTCCTGCGGCACCTCGGCCACCAGCGTGGTCCGCTTCTGCCGGGCGGTCGGCCTGCGCGGCTACCCCGAACTGCGCCTCGCACTGGCCGGCGCGGTGGCCCATGACGACGCGACGGCGGTGGCGGCCGCCTCGAGCGACATCGATCCCGACGATGACGCCGCGACCATCACCAAGAAGATCGCCCACGCCGATGCCCGGGCCGTCACCGACACCGCGAGCCACCTCGACATCGCCACCTTGACCCAGGTCGTCGGCGCGCTGGCCAAGGCCAGCCGGATCGACATCTACGGGGTCGGGGCCAGCGGCTACGTGGCCCTGGACCTGCAGCAGAAGCTGCAGCGCATTGGCCGGCCGGCCTTTGCCTGGCCCGACCCGCACATGGCTATCACCTCGGCCTCGCTGCGCGAGCAGAGCGACGTGGCGATCGGCCTGTCCCACACCGGGACCACCGTCGACACCATCGACGCGCTGCGCGAGGCGCGCGGGCACGGGGCCGTCACCGTCGCGGTGACGAACTTCCCGTGGTCCCCGATCACCGAGACGGCCGACTTCGTGCTGCTTACCGCGGCCCGCGAGACCGCGTTCCGGTCCGGCGCCATGACCAGCCGGATCGCGCAGCTGACCGTGGTCGACTGCCTGTTCGTGACGCTGGCCCAGCAGGACCTGTCCCGGACCCGGGTGGCGCTGGAGCGGACCTTCGCCGCCGCCCAGGCCAAGCGCGTCCGCCGGACCCGCCGCCAGCCGCCTAGTGGCTGACCCGCCGCAGCTACCCGCGGTCGCCAGCGCCTGGCCCGGGCGGCTTCTGGGTGTCGACGCCGGCGGCAGCGGCACCCGGGCCGTGGTACTCGAAGCGGGCCAGGTAACCGCCCAGCCCGACGGCCCGCCCATGAACGCGCTGCTCAGCAGCGGGTTCACCGAGCAGCTGCTGCGGATCATCGCCGCCGCGGGCGCGACCGTGGCGGGTATCGGCCTGCCCGGCGTACACGCGGCCGGCCAGGCCAGCCAGCTCGGCCACGCCCTGACCCGGCGGACGGGCTGCCCGGTGCACGTCACCGGCGACGCCGATACCGCGCGCCACGGCGCGTTTCTCGGTGCCCCCGGCATCGTGGTCATCGCCGGCACCGGATCGGTCGCGCTCGGCTGGGACGGGGAGCGCTTCGCCTACGCCGGCGGCCACGGCTACCTGCTGGGCGATGAGGGCAGCGCCTACTGGATCGGCCGCGAGGCGGTCCGCGCGGCGCTGCGCTTCGAGGAGCAAACCGGCGGCTCGGAGTCCATCTTCCGGACCGTGACCCAGGCCACCGGACCTGATCTGGACGCGTTGATCGGCGAGCTCAACGCGCATCCGGCCGACCGCGGCCGGCTGGCTGTCCTGGCCCCGGCGGTCACCGCGCTTGCTGCGCACGACCCCGAAGCGCAGCGGATCGTCCGCTGCGCCGCCGAGCATCTCGCCACCCTGGCCGAGTCCGTCCGGCGCCGGCTGAGGGCGCTACCGGTCGCCGGCTCCGGAGGGGTCTTCCGCGCCCCGGCCGTCTGGGCGCGGTTCGCCGACCTGACCGGCGCCACCCGCCCGCTCGCCCCGCCCGCGGTCGGCGCCGCCCTCCTGGCCGCCACCTGCACACCGCCGTCGCCGAGCCCTTCATGCTCCTTTCACGGTCGCCAGGCATCCTTGAGCGGGTGACCGCTTGGCCCGCCAAGATCGCGCCGCGACGAACGCGCATCGCGAGCGCGGTCGGCCTGGTGGCCGTCCTGGCGGCCGTCCTGTATGGCGCCGCGGCCTGCAGCTCGTCACCGCCAGCCTCGCCCGCCGCCTCAGCCTCTTCGGTCGCCGCCTCAGCCTCCCCGGCCGCAACCAGGGCGGCGGCTTCCGCGACCCGGACCGTCCCGCCCGCGGCCGCGGCCAGTGCGGCTCCCCAAGGCCCGCCGCACGTCACCGTGTCGTCTATCCGGACCGCGGACGGATCGCTCGTCACCGTGGCCTCCTTCAGCGGCCCGCTCCAGTACGTACTGCACAACGGCAGCCAGGACCCCGGACCTGCTTACGCCGCGCTGGTCCGGGCGGGCCCGGCCGTCACCGGTGCCGAACGCCGGCGGCTGCTCGCCGCGTTCAACGGCGGCTTCCTGCTGCGCTCCCGCGCGGGCGGGTACGAGCAGGAAGGCCACGTGTTCCGGGCCCTGCGGCACGGCCTGGCCAGCCTGGTCATCGACCGTTCCGGGCGGCCCAGGATCGGGGTCTGGGGGGTAGACGTGCCCGCCCCGGGCGAGGCCGTCTACAGCGTGCGGCAGAACCTGTGGCCGCTGGTGCAGGACGGACGGCCCACCGCGCAGGCGGCCCGTTGGTACCGATGGGGCGGAACCATCGGCCACGCTGAATACGTCGCCCGTAGCGCCCTCGGGCAAGATGCCGCCGGTGATCTGATCTACGCGGCCAGCATGTCTACCACTCCGCAGGACCTCGCCGTGGCGCTGGCTCGCAGCGGCGTGCAGATCGCGATGGAGCTGGACATCAACCCCGAGTGGGTCCAGCTTGCGATCGCGCGCGCTCCGGGCGGCCCGCTCCGCGCTCCCGTCCCCGGCCAGGTCCGCCCGCCCACCCAGTACCTCACCGGCTGGACCCGCGACTTCATCACCGTCCTGGCCGCGCGCTGATCCCCGCCCCGGCTCGCGCGCCGACCCCGTGGCGGGCCGCGACGTCGCGGATCGCCACGGCCAGCAGTTCCGGATGCTCACTCGTGGTCAGGTGACCACCGGGGAAGGTCAGGACTTCGGCTTGGGGGACGCGCTCGCGGGTAGCCCGGATCTGCCGGTGCTCGTAAGGGTCCTTATCGCTGCCGCCGACGTAGAGGGCGACCGTGCCGTCCAGGTCGCGGGAGATCGACGCGAGATCCCAGCGTTGTGCGTGGCGGCGGTGCTCGGCCACGAAGCCCGCGGCGTTGTGCAGGAACGCCGCTCCGTCCCGGCGGGTGACCGCCGACCACATCTCGGCCAGTTCCTCCGGCGCGGGATGGTAGTCGCGGTCGTACATGCGGGCCTGCGTCATCGCCGTGGCGAACATCCGCGGCGAGGTCTGGGCCCGCCGCATCCCCAGCGCGCCCAGCGGGGTACGCAGCAGCGGCGTGCCCCGCCACGGATGCGTGTGCGCGTCGGCGAACAGGCCGCCGTTCACCATAAGCACAGCTGCGATCGCGGGCTCGGTGCTGGCGTGCGAAGCGGCCCGCTCCAGCTGCCGGCGCAGCAACTCGAGCAGGGCGAGCGAAGTGTAGTCGAAGGTGACCACCACGGTGCGGCGCACGCCATGGTGCCGCCACAGCGCCTGGACCAGATCCGCCCGCTCGATCGTGGAGTACGGGTAGTCCGCAGGCTTGTCCGAGTCGCCCTGCCCCACCGGCTCCGCGTACAGCCGCGGGCCGAGGTCGTCGCCGAGCATCCGGTCCACCTGCGCCCAGCCGTAGGAGCCGTCGGGGAATCCGGGCAGCATGGTGAGCCACACCGCGTCCGCATCCTGCCCCGAGGCGGTCACCCGCTCGAAGACCCGCAGCGCACCGGGGGTAGCGACGGCCTCCTCCTCGGTCAGTACACGCGCGGATCCGGGCTCGTACCCAATCCGCTGCCCCCCGGCAAACCACTCGTCCGCCGTCACCAGCGCCATCCCGTTGCTGCTCATCGAGCACCTCCCGTAAATTTAGTGGACGCTGTACACTATAACCGTGATTGTGGACGCTGTCCACTTTGTTATGGTGGTGTCGTGACGGCCACCGCATCAGCAGCCCAGGCGCAACCGGCGCCGCGACGGCGCCGTCCGCGCGGCGCCGTCCGCGACGGGCTGGTCGCCGCCGGGCTCGAGCTGGCCCGGACCGGCGGCCCGGACGCCGTGGTCCTGCGTGAAGCGACGCGGATGGTGGGAGTGGTGCCGAACGCCGCCTACCGGCACTTCGCCGACCGTGACGAGCTCCTCGCCGCGGTCTGCGCGGCGGCCATGGGCGAGCTCGCCGACCGCATGGCAGCAGGCGTTGCTCGCGTGCCCGGCCAGCCCGGTGACCCCGCCGAGGCCCTCGGCCGGCTGGGCGCGATCGGCGCCGCGTACCTCGAGTTCGCGCACCAGGAACCGGGGTGGTTCGCCACGGCCTTCGCCGTGCCCCAGCAGCACGCCTACGGACTTCCGGCCGACGGGACCGGGCCGGACCGAAGTCCCTTGGGCCAGCTCCGCACCGTACTCGACGAGCTCGTGGAGGCCGGCGTGCTCCAGCCGCAGCGCCGCGACGGAATAGAGTTCCCCATCTGGTCCGCGGTCCACGGGCTGGCCGTGCTTACCGGTGCGGGGCCGCTGCGCGACGTCCCGGATGCCACCCGGCATCAGCTCGAGGAACTCACCCTCGGCTTCATTGGCGAGGGCCTGAGCTAGACGTCAGGCCCTCAGCGTAGGTCGCCGCGCTCGCGCAGGGCCCGGATATCTTCGGCCACCCGGAAGGTGACCACGAAGAATTCCAGGATGATGCGGTAAATGGCCAGTACGATGAGAATGAACAGCGGGTCCCCGAAGACCAGTGTCAAGACGCCAAACGCCACGCTGGCCTTGAACACGACGATCGTGAACACCAGGGCACTGACCACGGTGCCGATCACGATCAGCATGTAGAGGACCTTGATCACCTTCGGGGTCACGAACGAGGTGAAGCCAAAGTCGAACAGGGCGCCCAGGAACCCTCTGGCGTCCGCCGCTTCGCCCGCGTCCTGGTCCCCGGCTACGGCCGCGGCGTGTTCGGCTTCCGGGCGTGCCGTCCCGGCGTCGGCGGGCACCGCGGCGAACGCTGCGGACCCGGCCGGGCCGAACGGGTCCCCGCTCCTGCTCCCGAAGGCCTCGGCCCAGCTCACGTCGGACGGATCCGCCCCAGTTCCGAACGTGTCGTACCCGTCCGCGTTCCTGGCCCGGTGCGAACCCGTCGTCCCGGCGCCGAATCCAGCCGATGCTTCGGCGGGGTGCTGCGGCCCCTGGGCCGCGTGGCTGCCGTGATTCCACTCTTCGGGCAGGCCCTGATGTGACGACCGGTCCGGCATCGACCTCTCCTGGAGAAAGTCCTCATCGTCGCTTGCCACCTGCGGTGATACAGGCCGGCGTGCAGGCCCAGGGCCAAGATTACTTTCCCGGAAGCCGCGAAATACGCGCTTTCCAGAAGATGCCAGATAATGGTAATCCATTATGCCAATAGCGTTTTGCGCCTTATGGGCACTATTTAGCAGCCCCGGCCGCCCGCGGAAGGTTTAGCTCGCGCGCAGTCGCAGTCCCCGCGGCGTGGGCCGGAAACCGGCCGCCTCCAGGGCCTGCGCCAGCGGTGAATCGTGGATGCCGGACCCGACGGTCAGGCCGTCGGCCCGCTCTACGCTCAGCCGGCCCAGCGCGCCGTCTCGCACCGACGCGGCCAGCGCCGCGGCGGCCAGGCCCAGCACCTCCGGATCGTCGGTCCACGACAGCAGGGTCCGCCCGCCGCGCTCGACGTACAGCACCAGCGATCCGTCGACCAGAACGACCAGCGCTCCCGCCTTGCGCCCGGGTCGGTGCGAGCCCGGCGCTTCGCCGGGGCGGTCCGGCCACAGCAGCGCCGCGCCGTACGGCTGGGCCGGGTCCGCGGCCGCGAGTACCACGGCCCGTTCGGCTGAAATTGACGCCCGGGCGCCCGGGTCAGCCTCACGCGCCCGGTCCGCCAGTGCGCGCATCCGGTCCACCGCACCGGGCAGCGCGAACTGGGCCGCGCCCAAACCCTCCACGAAGTAGCCGCGCCGGCACTGGCCCGCCTCCTCCATGGCCCGCAGCACCGGGTAGACCGCGGCGAACCCGCCCGTGATCCGCTCGGAGGCGACCGCGCCCCTGGTCAGCACGCCGTGCCGCTCCAGCAGGGTCAGCGCCTGCGCGTGCGCGCGCACGGTGGCCGTACTGCCGTCGCCGGCGGGCTCCAGGCGCCCGGGCAGCAGCGACCACCGGCCGCTGACCGTGGGCGGGCCGGTGCGCGTCGGCATCGGCGGGCGGCCGAAGCCGTACCGCCGGCCTGGGCCGCCCGGCCGCGCGCGCGGCCCGGCGGTCCGTGGCGAGGCGGACGGACGGCGTTGCTGGCCGCCCAGCGCGACCCGCAGCGGCGCGAGCGTGTCGTTGGTGGCCAGCCCGGCCCAGACCAGATCCCAGAGCGCCGCCGCCACCTCGGTGTCGTCCGGCAGCGACCCGAGCACGGCCGCGACCCGGTCGCTGAGCATCCGGAAGAACAGCGCGCCGCCGCCGCTGAGGACCTCGAGGACCGCCTCGTGCAGCGGGGTCATGCTGACCTCGCCCGCTGGGGGCAGCATCAGCGAGGCGCCGTCGGCGGGAGCCAGCACCAGCCAGCCGTCGCCGCCGGGCAGGGCGCCCGCGCCGGACCAGACCACCTCGCCCGCCGAGGTGAGCTCGTCGAGCAGCGCGGGGGAGTACCCGGCCACGCGCGAGGGCAGGACCAGTGTCTCCAGCGCGGATGCGGGCACCGGCGCCCCGGCCAGCCGCTCCACCACCTCTAGCACCGCCCCGGCGTCGGCCCGCCGCCGTCCGCCGCCCCCCGAAGCGCCACCCGGCCCGCGGTCAGCGATTTTGGCGAACCCGGCGATCCCGTGCCAGGCGGGCAGGAACCTGGCCAGGACTTCCGGCGGGACCGGCTCGGCCTCCTTGCGCAGCCGGGCCAGGCAGCGCCGGCGCAGCAGTCGCAGCACCTCCGCGTCGCACCATTCGGTCCCGCCCGCAGCGGCGCCGGCGCCGGTCGGCAGGAACTCGCCCTCGACCACGCGCCCGTCGGCCGCCAGCCGGCGCAGCGCCATGGTCACGACCGCACTGCCCAGCCCGTACCGCGCGGCCACCGCGGCGGTGGCGAACGGGCCGTGCGTCCGCGCATACCTGGCCACCAGGTCACCCAGCGGGTCGGCCAGCGGTTCGGTGAACGCCTCGGGCACGCCCATCGGCGGCGGCACCCCCAGGGCGTCCCGCAGCCGTCCCGCGTCCTCGATCGCGGCCCACATCGGCTGTCCGGCCACCCGTACCTCGATGGCCCGCCGGGTCGCGGACAGCTCCGTCAGCCACCCGCCAGACGCGTCGGAAGCGCACCGCTCGGCCACCTCGGCCGCGGTCAGCGGCCCGGTGGTCCGCAGCAGGTCGGCGACGCCCTCCAGGTCCCGGCAGCGCCGGTTCTCCGAGAGGTGCTGCAGGTCGCGCTCGGTTTCGGCGACCACAGAAGGATCGAGCAGCTCGCGCAGCCCGTCCTGGCCGAGCAACTCGGCCAGCAGCGCCGGATCCAGTGACAGGGCCTGGGCGCGCCGCTCGGCCAGCGGTGCGTCGCCTTCGTACATGAACGCCCCGACGTACCGGAACAGCAGCGACTTGCCGAACGGGCTCGGCGTCGACGTCTCCACCTCGACGATCCGGATCCGGCGGGCGGCGATGTCGCGCAGCAGCGCGGTCAGGGCGGGCACGTCGAACACGTCCCGCAGCACCTCCCGGACCGTCTCCAGCACGATCGGGAACGCCGGATACCGGCTCGCGATCTCCAGTAGCTGCGCGGAGCGCTGCCGCTGCTGCCACAGCGGCGTGCGGCGGCCCGGCTGGCGGCGCGGCAGCAGCAGCGCCCGGCCGGCGCACTCCCGGAACCGGGACGCGAACAGCGCGCTGGCCCCCACCTCGGCGGTGACCAGGTCACCGATCTCCTCCGGGTCGATCAGCGCGAGCCCGCTGGGCGGCGGCTCGTCGGAATCCGGGACCCGGATCAAGATCCCGTCGTCGGTGTGCAGCGCCTGCACGTCCATCCCGCCGTACCGTTCACGCAGCCGGGCCGCGATGGCCAGCGCCCACGGCGCGTGCACCCGGTCTCCGTACGGACTGTGCAGCACCACCCGCCAGTCGCCCAGCTCATCGCGGAACCGCTCTACCACCAGCGTCCGGTCATCGGGCACGTACCCCGTGGCCGCGCGCTGGTCAGCCAGATACCGCAGCAGGTTGCGGGCCGCCAGGTCATCGAGCCCGGCCGCGGTCAGCGAACTCATCGCCGATGCTTCCGACGATGCCGCCGACAGCGACCGGACCGCCGCGCCGATGGCCCGGCCCAGCTCGGCGGCCCGGCCCGGGGTGTCGCCGTGCCAGAACGGCAGCCGGCCCGGCTGCCCCGGGGCGGGCGTGACCAGCACCCGGTCCGGGGTGATGTCCTCGATCCGCCACGAGCTGGCGCCCAGCACGAACACGTCGCCGACCCGCGACTCGTACACCATCTCCTCGTCCAGCTCCCCGACCCGCCGCGGCTGCCGATCGCCGGCCGTGGCTAGGAACACGCCGAACAGCCCCCGGTCCGGGATGGTCCCGCCGCTGGTCACCGCGAGCCGCTGGGCCCCCGGCCGGGCCCGGATGATCCCGGCCACCCGGTCCCACACGATGCGCGGCCGCAGCCCGGCGAAGTCCTCGCTCGGGTAGCGCCCGGCCAGCATGTCGAGCACCGCCTCCAGGATCGGCCGGGTCAGTCCGCCGAACGGCGCGGCCCGGCGCACCGTCCGCTCCAGCTCGTCCACCGGCCAGTCGTCCACCGCGGTCATCGCCACCACCTGCTGGGCCAGCACGTCCAGCGGGTTGTGCGGGATCTTCAGCTCCTCGATCTGGCCGTCCCGCATGCGCTCGGCGACCACCGCCGCCTGGACCAGGTCACCTTGGTACTTGGGGAAGATGATGCCGCGCGAGACGTCGCCCACGTTGTGCCCGGCCCGGCCCACCCGCTGCAAGCCGCTGGCCACCGAAGGCGGCGCCTCCACCTGCACCACCAGGTCCACCGCGCCCATGTCGATGCCCAGTTCCAGGCTGGACGTGGCCACCACCGCGGGCAGCCGCCCGGCCTTGAGCGCCTCCTCGATCTCGGCCCGCTCCTGCCGCGACACCGACCCGTGATGGGCCCGGGCCACCTCCGCGGGCGCGCCCGCCGAGGCCCCCGCCTGGGCCATGATCTCGGCGGGCATGCGCCCGTTCTCCCGCGCCTCGAAGGCCTCCTCGGCTCGCTCGGCGGCCAGCTCGTTCAGTCGTCCGCACAACCGCTCGGCCAGCCGCCGCGAATTGGCGAACACGATGGTGGACTTGTGCTGCTCGATCAGATCGAGCACCCGCTCCTCGACGTGCGGCCAGATCGAGCGCGACGGCGCCGGGCCGTCCTCGCTGTCGTCCCCACCCCGGCCCGGCACGGTGTCCAGCTCGCGCATGTCCTCGACCGGGACGACCACGGTCAGCTCGATGCGCTTGGGACTAGGCGGCTGGACCACGGTCACCGGCCGGGCGCCGCCCAGGAACGTGGCCACTTCGGCCACCGGCCGCACGGTCGCGGACAACCCCACCCGCTGTGCTGGCCCGGGGGGACGACCCCCCAGACCCCCCCGGCGGGGCATGGCCGGTCCTCCGCGCGCAAGGCGTCCAGCCGCTCCAGCGACAGGGCCAGGTGCGCGCCGCGCTTGTTGCCCGCCACCGCGTGCACCTCGTCCACGATGACCGTCTCCACCCCGCGCAGGGTCTCTCGGGCCTGCGAGGTGAGCAGCAGGAACAGCGATTCTGGCGTGGTGATGAGGATGTCCGGTGGCTTGCTGAGCAACCTGCGCCGGTCCTCGGCGGCGGTGTCACCGGTGCGCACCGCCACCTGGATGTCCGGCTCGGCCAGTCCCAGCCGGTGCGCGGCGTGCCGGATCCCGGTCAGCGGAGCCCGCAGGTTCCGCTCGATGTCCACCGCCAGTGCCTTGAGCGGGGAGACATAGAGCACCCGGGTCCGTCGCTTCGGGTCCGGCGGCGGCGGCGCGGCCGCCAGCTTGTCGATCGCCCACAAGAACGCGGCCAGCGTCTTGCCCGAACCCGGTCGGCGCGACGACCAGCGTGTCCTGTCCCTGGCCGATGGCCCGCCAGGCTCCCGCCTGAGCCTGCGTCGGCTCGGCGAACGCCCCGTCGAACCACGCCCGCGTGGCCGGCGAAAACCCGTCCAGCGCATCCGCAGTACCGGTCAGCGGCGACTCTTCTGCCATGCTTCCATACTGCCTTGCCCCACTGACATTCCTGGCCGTACGGACCGTCGCCCCTCCCGCTCCCTTTTATTTCGGCCGAACGGTCCGTGGTTCGTGCCCCCGCCCTCGCCGCTCGCTCGCCCATGGATGACGCGGGCCGGTCGCCGGACCATGATCGTGGCCAGTTTGAGCCAAATAGCGGTCATTTCTGGCCACGATCATGAAAGCACCAGCAACGTGATTTCGGCCTAGCGCCGCGGGGGCGGATCTGGCCCCGCGGCCCTGAGTTACCGTGTGAGCATGACCCCCGGAGCGCCCCGCTATGACGGGCATTCCGAGTGGTACGACCAGTACTTCGGCCCCGGCCACCGTCGGCCCGCGGAAGAGCTGGCCTTCCTGCGCGAAGCGCTGGGCACCGGGCACGGCGAGGTATGCGTCGACCTGGCCTGCGGCACCGGCCTGTGGGCCCAGCCCATCGCCAAGGCCGGCTACCGGACCGCGGGCTTCGACCTGTCGGCCGATCAGCTCCGCTTCGCCCGGCGCAGGCACGGCGCGGTGGCTCGTGCCGACGTGTGCTCGCTCCCGGTGCGTGATAAGTCCGTGTCCGTGGTGGCCGGCCTGTTCTTCCATACCGACCTGGAAGACTTCGCCGCCGTCCTGCGCCAGGTGGCCCGGTGCCTGCGCCCGGGAGGACGCTTCATCTACGTCGGCCTGCACCCGTGCTTCATCGGTCCGTTCGTCAACCGGACGAGCGAGTCCGAGCAGGGTCAGCTGCGGTTCCTGCCTGGCTACGGCCAGGTCGGCTGGGCCAACCGTGCCTCGGGCGACGGCACCGGGGTGGGCGGCCGGGTCGGCTTCCACCACAAGACGCTGGCCAGCTTCTTCGGGGCCATCGCGCGCTCCGGACTACGGATCCGCGACGTGCGAGAGTTCGCCAGCACCGGCGTGGTCCTGCCGCGGAACGTCGGCCTCATCGCGGAAAAGGATCGCGGACAAGATCGCGGACCGGCCAGCGACGACCCGCTGACCAGCTGGGCTGCCGGACTGACGAGCTCGCCGCCCTGCTGACCGAACGCCTCGGCCAGGCCCGCGGCC
Source organism: uncultured Actinomycetes bacterium (assembly GCA_963787645.1). GTDB lineage: Bacteria > Actinomycetota > Actinomycetes > Streptosporangiales > Streptosporangiaceae > Palsa-504. Next base: position 190,225 of record CAWBDS010000013.1, read on the forward strand.
GGACCGCGGCGTTCTTCGGCGCCCTGCTGGCCGGCCCGGACCGGGGTCCGGGAAGATGCTGGGGTGGCCACCTTCGCCGCCGGGCTCCGGACGCCGTTTGGCCGGTACTGGCTGTCCGGGTTCCTGGCCGACTTCGGGGACGGGATCCGGCTCGCAGCCTTCCCGCTGCTCGCCGCGCAGCTGACCAGCTCGCCGGCCGCGGTCGCGGCGGTCACCGCGGTGCAGGGACTGCCGTGGCTGCTGCTCGGCGGCGGCCTGGGCGTGGTGGTCGACCGCACCGACCGGCGCCGCCTGATGGTGGCCGTGGACGTGACCCGGGCCGCGGTCATCGTGGCCCTGGCCGCTGCGATCCTGGCCCACGGCGCCGGCCTGTGGCTTATCTACCTGGCCGCGCTCGTGACCGGGGTGGGCTCGGCGCTGCGCGACACCGCGGAGGTCACCTGCGTGCCCCGCCTGGTCCAGCCCGACCGCCTAGACCAGGCCAACGCCCGGATCATCGCCGGGCAGATCGTGGGCTACGAGCTGGCCGGCCCAGCGGCCGGCGGCTGGCTGTTCGGCCTGGCTGCCGTGCTGCCCTTCGCGGTCAACGCCAGCACGCTGGGCCTGGCCATCATGCTGCTGCTGACCCTGCCCGGGGTGTTCGGGCCCGCTCCGGCGGAGCACGAAGGCGCCCGGTCCTCGATGTGGCACGACTTCACCGAAGGCCTGCGCTGGCTCAGACGCGACCGTGACCTGCGGGACATTACCGTCGTAGCTGGGGTGGTCGGCGCGCTGGATGCCGCCTGGTTCGCGGTGTTCGTGCTCTACGTGGTGCGCGACCTGCACCAGCGGCCGGGCGCTTATGGTCTGCTCCTGGCCGTCGGGGCGCTCGGCGGGATCGCCACCGGAGGTCTGGCCGCCGCTGCGATCCGGCGGCTCGGCCCCTGGCGGTCGCTGCTGGCGGGCGGCGTGGCCATGGCCGCCAGCCAGGCCGGCCTGGGCCTGACCAGCAACGTCTTCGTGGCCGGCGCGATGCTCTTGGTCAGCAGCGGCGCCTGGGCGCTGTTCGACATCACCGCGGTCACCATGCGGCAGCGCCAGGTCCCGGCCGCGCTGCTGGGCCGGATCAGCAGCCTGTTCGGCACCGTGACCCGCGGCGCCGCAGCCCTCGGCGCGCTGGCCGGCGGCGCGCTGGCCGCCACCGCCGGGCTCCGCGCTCCGATGCTGGCCGGCGCTCCGATGCTGGCTGTCGCCGTGACCGTGCTCGCCTGGCGGCACCGCCGGCGCCATGACCGGCCCGGGGGACAAGCGTGAAGCGGGCGCCGCTGGCGGCCGCGGTCATCGCCGCGGGCCTGCTCACCGGCTGCGCCGGTTCGTCGTCATCGGCCGGGAGCAGCGCCACCACCACCGCCCCGCGCCCGCCCTCGAGCCCGCCCGCCACCAGCTCCGCGTCGGCCCCGGCCGCCCGGCCTACCGGGCCGCCCACCGCTGAGCCGGTGGCGCCCGGCGCGGGTGCATTGCCCCAGACCCGGGCCCGGCCCAGCCCGGACTCGCCCGCGTTCCAAGCCGCGATGCGGGATCTGTGGTTGGCCGTGACCACCGGCCAGCCCGGCCTGGCCCTGCCCGCCTTCTTCCCCGTTGCCGCCTACCGGCAGGTCAAGGCGATCTACGATCCGGCTGCGGACTGGCACGGCCGGCTGTGGTACGACTTCACCCTCGACGTCGGCGCCGCCCACCGCCTGGTCGGCCCGGACGCCCGGCTGGTCCGGGTGATCGTGCCCATGGCCGACGCGGCCTGGATCAACCCGGGCGTCTGCGCCAACTCGATCGGCTACTGGCATGTCCCCGGAGCCCGGGTGGTGTACCGCGAGCATGGCCAGGAGCGCTCGTTCGGCATCGCCTCGCTGATCTCCTGGCGCGGTGTGTGGTACGTGGTCCACTTCGGCGCCGTGCTGCGCACCGTGGTAACCGGCCTGGTCGACCAGCCCGCGACCGGCCCCGGCCTCCCCGGTCCTCCCGGCGGCTGCTGACCCTCGGATACGACCAGGTGGAGAAACGAGTCCTGATCCGAGATCCTTGCCTTATGAGCACCAGGATCACGCCGTAGAGCATCGGAGCGCAGTATCGCGCATCGGGCTTGCGCGATAGGCGCTAAAATGCGCACAATCGTGCATTGGCGCGTCACCAGTGGAGCAGGGAGCCCGACCCGTGTCCAGGTACCAGCGGTGGACCGCGCTGCTCGACCTGCTGCCCGGCGACGGGCAGCTCACCGTGACCGAGGCCGCCGACGCGCTCGGCGTATCGCAGGCCACCATCCGCCGCGACATGGACCAGCTGGCCCGCCAGCAACTGGTGACCCGGACCCGCGGCGGCATGGTCGCCGGGCACGTCTCCTACGACCTGCCCCTGCGCTACAAGAAGGCCCGGCACGCGCCCGAGAAGCAGCGCATCGGCCGTACGGCCGCGGCCCTGGTCACGCCAGGTTCAGCGGTCGCGCTGAACGGCGGCACCACCACCAGCGAGGTGGCGCGCGCCCTGGCCACCCGCCCGGAGCTGCAGGACGGCACCGGCGCGCCGGTCATCACCGTGGTGACGAACGCCATGAACATCGCCAACGAACTCGCCGTCCGCCAGCACATCAAGATCGTGGTCACCGGCGGGGTGGCCCGCACCCAGTCCTACGAGCTGATCGGCCCGTTCGCTACGCTGGTGCTCGAGCAGCTGACCCTGGACTGGGCCATCCTGGGCGTCGACGCGCTGGATCCGGTCGCGGGCGCCACCGCCCATCACGAGGGTGAGGCCAGCATCAACCACCTGATGGCCAGCCGCGCGGCCCAGGTGATGATCGTCGCCGACGCCTCCAAGCTGGGCCAGCGCGCGTTCGCTCGCGTCTGCGCCGCGACCGAGATCGACGTCATCGTCACCGACCAGGCCGCCAACCCCGCCACCCTGGCCCTGTTCACCGAACGCGGCATCCGCATCATCACCGCCTAAACCCCCCGCCGCCCACAACATGAAACCCGGGTCCGGGAGCTCCACTTAATCAGAGTGGCTGACGAATGTGTCGTCAGCGGCTGCTGTTGGCAGGTCGTGCGGGTTCGCGCCGCGGTCGAGTTGCCGTTGGTGCTGGCGTTGCCAGGGAGCCACTGTTGGCTTCGTGGTGCGCTAATCCCGCGAAGCCAAGGGTGGTGGAACCCGGGTTCCACCACCCTTGGGTGTGGTGGAACCCCGGTTCACCCCGCTCGCGCTGGCCGTGGCCGACTACTCCGGCTCAGTGGATAGCCCAGACCCAGGTTTCATTCGCCCCACGCCGGCCGCTTCGCGCTGTATGGCCCAGTGCGACTGCTCTATAATGCTCAATAGCGCATTAATCGAGCAAAAAGTTGCAGACACAGTGCTCGGAAGGAGCAAACCGGTGAGCCACCTTTCGGACGAGATCGCCAGTCAGCCGGAATGCTGGGCCAAGGCGATCGAGCTGGCCGCCTCGGCGGGATCGCAACTGCCCGCGCGCGGCGCACGGGTCGCGGTGATCGGCTGCGGCTCCTCGCTCAACGTCGCCCGCTGCTACGCGGCGGCGCGGGAGGCCGCGGGCCACGGCGAGACGGATGCCTTCCCGGCCTCGGAGATCCCGGCCGACCGCCGCTACGACCACCTGGTGTACGTGTCCCGCACCGGCACCACGACCGAGACCGTCGACGCGCTGCGCCGCGCGCCGGCCGGGGTCCGGACCACGGCCATCGCCGCCGACCCCGGCTCGCCGCTGGTGCAAGAGGCAGGCGCCGTCGTCATGATTGATTTTTCGGCCGAACGGTCCGTGGTTTCCAGCCGCTTCATCACCAGCGCGATGGTCCTGCTTCGCGCTCACCTGGGCCAGGATTTGCGCGCACTGCCCAGTGCGGCCGCCGCTGAGCTGGCCCGGCCGCTGCCACCCGGACTGGCCGAACACCGCGAGTTCACCTTCCTGGGCCGCGGCTGGGCGTCGGCGGTGGCCGACGAGGCGGCACTTAAGCTGCGCGAGGCCTCACGGACCTGGGCCGAGTCCTATCCGGCGCTGGAGTACCGGCACGGCCCGATCAGCGTCAGCGACGCCGGCACCGTGGTCTGGGCCCTGGGCCAGGTGCCGCCCAGCCTGGTGGACGACGCCCGCCGGACCGGGGCCATGGTGCTCGTCTCGGACGCCGATCCGCTGGTCGGCCTGACCAGCGCGCAGCGGCTCGCGGTCGACCTGGCCGAGCGCCGGGGCGTCGATCCGGACCAGCCGCGCGCGCTGTCGCGTTCTGTCATCCTGGCCTGATGCTCCTGCTGCGGGGCGGCCGGGTGGTCACGCCGGCCGGCGTCCTGGACCCCGGCTGGATCCGGGTGGCCGGAAACGTCATCGACGCGGTCGGGCCCGGGACCGCGCCGGAGCAACCGCCCGCCGTCGACCTGCGCGGACAGTGGGTCCTCCCCGGCTTCGTCGACATTCACGTGCACGGCGGCGGCGGCGCGTCGTTCACCGAAGGGACCAGCGATCAGGCCCGGCAGGCCGCGGCGTTCCACCGCGCGCGGGGCAGTACCACCGTGCTGGCCAGCCTGGTTACCGCGCCGCTGGCCGAACTGGAGGCCCGGGCGGCCATGCTGGCCGATCTGGCCGACGAGGGCGTCGTCGCTGGCCTGCACCTGGAGGGCCCGTTCCTGGCCCCGGCCCGGCGCGGCGCCCAGGATCCCCGGCACATGATCGCCCCCGACGTGGCCGTCTTCGAGCGCCTGCACGCCGCGGCGCGCGGCCACCTGCGCGTCCTCACCATCGCCCCCGAACTGTCCGGCGCGCTCACCGTGATCCAGGCCGCGACGCGAGCCGGCGTGACGGTGGCCGTCGGGCATACCGACGCCACCGCCGACGTCACCATGGCCGCCATCGACGCCGGCGCGACCCTCGCCACCCACCTGTTCAACGGCATGCGGCCGCTGCATCACCGTGAGCCTGGCGCGGTCGGCGCTCTGCTGGACCGGGCCGAGGTGACCTGCGAGCTGATCGCCGACGGCGTACACCTGGACGACATCGCGGTCCGCCTGACCGCGCGGGCCGCCGGCCCCGGCCGGCTCGCCCTGGTCAGCGACGCCATGGCCGCCGCCGGGATGCCGGACGGGGCCTACCAGCTCGGCTCACAGCGGGTCACCGTGGCCGGGGGAGTGGCCCGGCTGCTCGACGACAGCAGCGCGATCGCCGGCTCTACCGCCACCTTGGCCGAAGTGGTCCGGCACGCGATCGCCGCGGGCCTGCCGGTTCCCGCCGTCGCCGCCGCCGCGAGCGCCACCCCGGCCCGGGTGCTCGGCCTGGCCGGCCGCACCGGCGCGCTGAGCCCGGGGCTGGCCGCGGACCTGGTCCTCTGCGATGAGGATTTCCGCCTCCGCGCGGTGATGCGCCAGGGTCAGTGGCTAGCTGGGGAGTAGGTGAGCAGCAGCACGTCGGGCCCGACCGGGCGGTAAGCGACCAGCTTCAGGCCGGCGCCTGCGGCGCCTGCCTTGAACATCCGCTTGCCGCTGCCCAGCACGACCGAGTGCACCATCAGCCGGTACTCGTCGACCAGGTTGTGCTCGCGCAGCGTTTCGGTCAGCGTGGCGCTGCCGAAGACCAGGATGTCCCCGTCGTGCGCGCGCTTCAGCTCCGCCACCCCGGTCGGCACGTCATCGGCTAAGATCATGCTGTTCTTCCAGGTCGCTTCGGTCAGCGTGGTGCTGACCACCACCTTGGGCAGGCCGTTCATCTTCTTGCCGAACTCGCCGGTGGTGTCCTCCATGGCCGGCCAGGCGGCGGCGAAGCCCTCATAGGTGACCCGGCCCAGCAGCAGGGCGTCGGCGGCCCGGCGTTCGTCCAACTTGAACTGCTCCCCGTCCGGAGCCGGGTTGCGGAAGCTCTACCCGCCGTGCACGTAACCCTCGGCGCCGCCCGGGTCCTCGATGATCCCGTCCAGCGACATGAACTCGCTGACGACCAGCTTTCCCATGCGATCTCCTCTCGGCGCTGGTCAGCCTAGCGCCAGGAGGGTCAGCCGCCGCCGTTGCGGACCGAGCCCGTGAGCGGCCCGCTGGTCGAGCTGACCTCGCAGATCACGGTCCGCACACCCGCCTGCCAGGCGTCCTGGTCGGGATAGACGTACTGCTGGGCCAGGCCCGCGTTCAGCAGCTGCGGGTTCAGATAGCTGGCCATCCGGTTCGTGCAGCCGCTGCCCGCCTGCTGCTGCACGGCCGTGCTGCCCGGCCAGGACGAACCGGTCAGGCTGAACGTCGCGAACACTTCCGCCGCGTGCGGCGTCGCACAGGACAAGATCGTGACCGACAGGCCGTTCGGGGAAGAATTAAGGCACTCACCCGCCCGCAGGCTGAATACGGCGGCCGGCCGGTACGTGACGATGGTCTTGTGCCGGGAGCCATGGGTCACCACGACCAGGGCCGCGGCCGCCGCGGCCGCCGCGAGCAGGACGATGATCATGATCGCCAAGGCCAGCCGGCCGCCGCCGCGAGATCGGCCGACGAGCTCCTCGGCGGTCGGCTCGGGCTCGGCTGGTTCCGGCGCGGACCCGCTGCTGACCCCCGCAGGCGCGGCCATCGGCCCTCCATGTGCCATGCCCGCCGCGCGCGGTCCCCAGGGCCGGCCTCTGGTCGGGCAGGCGCACCCCCGGACTCGAACGTGCGCCCTTGCCCGCTCTCATGCCCAGCATTTGAAAAACGACACATCGGTCCAAACGGACCCGGTGACCAGCTCCTAGCTGCTCAGGAAGCCGGCCGTAGTGGTGATCAGCATGCTCTGCAGCGTCAGCACGTGGTGACCGGGGGCCAGGCCAAGCGCGGACGGGTTGAGCACGTAGCTGACCGTGCCCTGGTTGCTGGCGGTGAGCGTGGTGATGCTCGTGCCGTCGATGGCCAGTTTGACCGGGTGGCCCGGCAGGAAGCCGCCGTCGGAGACCGATGAGGTCCCGCCGGGCGCGATGACCGGCGGAGACAGGCGGATGCTGTGCTCCAGCTCGCTGAGCTGGCCGGCGGCCTGCGCGCGCGCGGCGAACTCCTCGCCGAACGCCAGGGTGCCGGCCACCAGGGCCGGGACGAACTTGCTCGCGTCGATCGTGCCCCAGCCGCTGGCCACGTCGAATCCGGGACCCGCGGTGAAGCCCTGCACCAGGACCTTGCCGGTCTTGGGATCGGTCACCGAGTCATTTCCGCTGACCACGTCCGAGATCCCGGCGCGCGCCCCTAGCGGGCCGAGCACGTCATAAAGCACCGGGTTGATCGGGCCGAGGTTGTGGCCGCCGTTGAGCTGCGTGGCCAGCGCGAGCACGCCGGCCACCATGGGTGCCGACTCCGAGGTGCCCTGTTGGGAGTCCATGGTGATGTCGGGCACCGAACGCCACGGCGAGCCGGTGATGCGGGCCACGTCGTCCTGGTAGGCGGGGCGCGGGTAGACCGCGGAGAAGCCGGCGCCCTCGGCGAAGATGCCGTTCACGTGCCACAGCGGGTCCGGTCCGAGTTTGGTCCCGTTGGTCGTGCTGACGTTCGGCACGCTGCCGCCGACCGCCGTGACCCACGGGTTGTCGTCCCAGGTGGCCGTCATCGGCCCGGGGGAGGTGTTCTCGCACTGGGCGTTGGCCACCGCGAGGTTCTGCACCACGCCGCAGTCGCCGGTCGCGTTCAGCACCGGGATGCCTGCCGCGGCGGCGGCCAGCGGGCCGGGGTCGTTGGCGTGGATCTGCACCTTGCCGAAGCTGTAGGTGCCCTCGCCGGTCCCGTCGCTGATCGAGATCACGTTGGCCACGTGGTTGGTGCTGATGTACTCCAGCGCGCGCATCATCTCCGGCGGCGCGACGTTGCTCGCCGCGTCGTCGGTGATCTCGCTGTCCGCCGGGGTGGCGGAGATCACGATCTTGGCGTACGGCGCGATCAGGTGGACGGTGAGCACGTCAAGCTGTAGTTCACCTACCCAGGCGTCGCATGACCCGTAGCTGCCCAGCGCCACCATGCCCGCCGGGCACTGGGCGGGCAGCGGACCGTTCGGGTAGATGGTCTGGATGACCGGGTTGGGCAGGCCGTACCGCAGGTCTCGGGTGTGGATGAACGAGGCGATCCCCGGGTCGTCCCAGCCCTCGATCACGGCTACGGTGGTGCCGCTGCCGTCGATGCCCTTCAGCCAGAGGTTGCCGATGTTGTAGTCGAAGATGTCCTGCGGGCCCGGAGTGAAGTTCGCATATTTGGCGTAGTTGTCCTGCATGTTCTTCAGCGCGGCCGCGAGCACCTTGATGTGGGCCGGGTTCACCGACACCGACGCCGGGGTGGCCGGGGCGCCGGCCTGGGCCGGCTGGGTGGCCGCCGTGACCAGCGGAACGGTCAGCAGGGCGCCCGCCGCCAGCAGCGACAGCCGTTTCCAGGTGAGACGCGTGACCACGGTGTCTGGCCTCTCTCGTGACGGGCGGCGCCGGATAGGCGCACCGTTCGAGTCTCACTCACGAGCGGATTGCGAACAAGGGCCTCGGACGCCCGAGTTTGTTGGAAGTTGTGCGGATTTACCGGTACCGCTCCCCGCAGGTCAGCCGGGTCAGGTCCTGGTCGCCGAGCGCGCCGTGGATGCGCCCTCGGTACCCTCGGCTCCTGGGTAGCCTGTCGGGGTGCGGTTGACGGAATTCTGGACCCGGATGAATGGGCAGTTCGGGGACGTATACGCCCAAAGTGTGGCCAAGGACTTCGTGTTCGAGAAGCTGGGCGGCCGCACCGTCGACCGCGCGCTGACGGACGGGGTGGACGCCAAGGTCATCTGGCGGGCGGTCTGCGACACGTTCGACGTGCCGCAGCGGCTCCGTTAGGAGCCCGCGCGTCAGCGGCGGCCTAGCCGCTTCGGGGTGTTGACCTTGTTTGCCGCGACCTTGAGGATCACCCGGCCCTGCGGGCCGATCGGGTTGGTGTACTCGTGGCCGTTGTACCGCTGGGATAGCTCGTCGATGTGCTCCCGGGCCGGCTCGCCGCCGACCGTCTCGATCACGTGGCCGCGGACTTCGGCCCAGTCGTAGTTGTCGTCGCCGTGGATCAGCACGGTGATGCGCGGGTCACGCGCCACGTTCCGGGCCCGCTGCCGCTGCGGCTCGGTGTTGATCAGGACGTGCTCGCCATCGGTGTCGACCCAGGTGAGCAGCGCCTGCGGCTGCCCGTCCGGCATCAGGGTCACCACGGTGGCCAGGTTCTTGCCCTTGGCCAGCCGGACCACATCCTCGTCGAGCGGCATCCGAGTCTCCTCGCGGCTAGATCGGCTAGATCGGCTAGATCGGCTAGATCGGCTAGATCGGCTAGATCGGCTAGATCGGCTATATCGGTTTGAGCGGTCAGGACTGCTGGCTCTGGCCTGTGCCGATGCTAGCCTGCGATCCAGCGCGCGCCACGCCGACCCTGCCCCACCGCGCCGGCCCCTGCCCGGGGCCCCGCCGACCCCCGCCCGGGCCGCCGCCAGCCGGGCCCCGCCCGGGCCGCCGCCAGCCGCGGTTTTTCAAGGAAATACGGCCTTCTTCGGCGTGTCGCCCCGATCGAATACACGTTCGCTCTATAGTTGACCCGACGGAAGTGATCCCGGGCGCCGGTGCCGCGGGTCATGCTTCACGAGATCCCCGGATGAGCGCACACGGAAATGTCGGTGGTGGCGCGTAGCGTGTCCACCGATCCGCCGGGACGATCGGCGGGATCATTACCAAGAACGACCCCGGGCGACACGGAAAGGCATCCGCAAGCCCCTTATCCCGGCAGGGAGTCCCCAATGGCAGGAAACACCAAGTCGACCCTCGAGCGGGCCGGTGACAGGGATAAGGCCCTGGAGTCTGCTCTGCTCCAGATCGAGCGGCAGTTCGGTAAGGGCTCGATCATGCGCCTGGGTGAGGAGACCCGGGTGCCGGTGGAGGTGATCCCGACCGGGTCGATCGCGCTGGACGTGGCCCTGGGCCTCGGCGGGCTGCCGCGCGGCCGCATCGTCGAGATCTACGGCCCGGAATCGTCCGGTAAGACGACGGTGGCGCTGCACGCCCTGGCGAACGCGCAGCGGTTGGGCGGCATCGCCGCGTTCATCGACGCCGAGCACGCGCTGGACCCGGACTACGCCAAGGCCCTCGGCGTGGACACCGACGCGCTGCTGGTCTCCCAGCCGGACACCGGCGAGCAGGCTCTCGAGATCGCGGACACGCTGATCAGGTCCGGCGCCCTCGACGTCATCGTCATCGACTCGGTGGCGGCCCTGGTGCCCAAGGCCGAGATCGAAGGCGAAATGGGCGACAGCCACGTCGGCCTCCAGGCCCGGCTCATGTCCCAGGCGCTGCGCAAGATCACCGGCGCGCTGAACCAGACCAAGACCACCGCGATCTTCATCAACCAGCTGCGGGAAAAGGTCGGGGTCATGTTCGGGTCGCCCGAGACCACCACCGGCGGCAAGGCGCTCAAGTTCTACGCCTCGGTCCGCCTCGACATCCGGCGGATCGAGACGCTCAAGGACGGCACCGATTCCGTCGGCAACCGTACTCGCGTCAAGGTCGTCAAGAACAAGATGGCGCCGCCCTTCAAGAGCGCTGAATTCGACATTCTGTACGGAATCGGGATCAGCCGCGAGGGCAGCCTGATCGACCTCGGCGTCGAGCAGGGGATCGTGCGCAAGTCCGGTGCCTGGTACACCTACGAAGGCGACCAGCTCGGTCAGGGCAAGGAAAACGCTCGTAACTTCCTGCGCGAGAACGAGGACGTCGCCAACGAGATCGAGAAGCGGATCAAGGAGAAGCTCGGCATCGGGGCACGCCTGGACGCGGACGCCACCTCCAGCGCGCCGCCTCCCGCGGTCAAGGCCGGTAACGGAGCAGGCAGCGGCGCGCCGCGGAACCTCACCAGCCCTGCTGGTGTCACCGTTTAGCAGGTAATGGCCCGCCACCAGCTAGCTTCAGGGTCACCGGCCGAGACCGAGATCGAGGCCGGTGACCCTGAAGCACAGGCCAGGCAGATCTGCCTGCGGCTGCTGACCGCCGCTCCCCGGACCCGGGCCCAGCTAGCCCAGGCGCTACACCGGCGCGGCGTGCCAGCCGAGGCGGCCGAGACCGTGCTGAGCCGTTTCACCGACGTCGGCCTGATCGACGACGCGGCGTTCGCCCGGGCCTGGGTCGAGTCCCGCCACCACAGCCGCGGCCTGTCCCGCCGCTCGCTGTCCGCCGAGCTCCGTCGGCAGGGCGTCGATACCGACGAGATCCGCGAGGCGGTCGACACCCTGGACCCCGAGCAGGAAGTCGCCACCGCCCGGCGCCTGATCGAGCGGAAGATGGCAGGCACTCGCGGCCAGCCGCCCGAGGTCCGCGTCCGCCGGGCGGCAAGCGCCCTGGCCCGCAAGGGCTACCCGGCCGGCCTGGTCTTCCGGCTGATCAAGGAAGTCCTGGAGCAGGAGGGCAGCCGCGACGCCCTCGAGCTGGATCCCGATCGGTTCCTCGACCCAGACGAAGCCGAGTCCTAGTCGACCCTCCCGCGGCTAGCGTTAAAACAAGTTACCTACCGCGTTCAGCCCGAACGACGTGATTACGCCCAGGGTGCGGGCTCTTCTTCCCTGTCGAGTCAACGTGTCGAAGTTCTGGCCACTGGTTAGACGGCGTTATTGCTGGCCTGGCGTATGAGGCGCTAGTCGCGGGTGGCGGAGTTCGACCTGGCCGCCGCCGTTCAGGAAGACGCCGAACCTGATCAGGTTGGCGTCCGCCGGGATCTGGGCGGTGACCTCATACTGGGTCCACTCGCCGGTTCCGGTGGCGAAGTCGAAATGGTTGGCCGGGTCTTCCCAGGGATCTGGGCTGGCCGCCCGGGGTGGCCTGGGCTGGCCCGGGCTGACGGCGCGAAGTGCCAGCCCGGCGCGGCCGTCTGCCTGGGCGGTGCGCAGTTCGCCGCGGAAGGTGACGGTGCGGCCGCGGTAGTCGTCGGGTTCGATTTCCTGGGCGAGGAAGGCGTATCCGGCCGGCTGGGGCCGGCCGCGGCCAGGATCGCCCGCCTGTTTTCGGTGGTGGCAGAATAGTCGAGCCCGGTGCTCTGGTGCAGGAAGGTGCCGCGGAGCTGCCAGTGGTCCAGGCCGTCGGTGAACGCCATGTTGTGAGGCTCGAACCGCCGGGGCAAAGACCTGGGGGGTGTCTGCTGGCTGCGGAACTGGCTGAGCAGGTCGGGGCCGGTGACGGGCCTGGCGAGCCGGTCCATGGCCGGGTCGTCGACGGCCAGCGGCGCGCCGGTGATGACGGCGAGGGTCAGGCCGTCGGCGAGGCTGGCGGTGACCGGCCGGGTTCCGCCGGGCCCGGCGATATCTATCCGCGTGGCGGTCACTCCCGGGCCCAGGTCGGTGACGGCCACGCCGGTCAGGATGACCCCGGCCGCCTGCAGCAGCCGGCCGGTCGTCTCCTCGGCATGATCATCGCCCAGGAGTTCCTCCTCGTGGAGGTCGTCGGGGCGGCTGAGCAGGCGCCAGGGCCTGTCGTACGGGACGCGGAGCCGGACCGGCAGCGCCCGGTGGCCGGCGTCGTCGGCGAGGATCACGAGCACGTGGTGGGTCTCCGTCCTCCCGTCTGGTGTGCGTCCGGGCCAGGGGTCGGCGTGCGCGATGCGGACAGCGGTCATGGGGATTCTCCGGGAGACGGCGGGGATGAGGTCGGGACGGTGCGCGGTGATGTACTCGCGCAGCCGGCGGCGGGCTTTGTGCAGGCTGGCCTTGGCGGCGCTGGCAGTGGCGGCGACCTGGCCGGCGGGCTGGTCGGCGTAGTAGAACAGGGTGACGGCGTGGCGCTGCCCGGGGGGCAGGCCGGCGACTGCGCGGCTGAGCACGTCGGCGCGGTCCAGGTCCTCAGCCGACGGCAGGCTGCCGGCCGAGGCCGGGTGCAGGTTCTCGGGCCAGTCGCCGAGCAGGGTCAGCGGCGCGCGGCGCCGCTGGGCGCGGCAGACGTTGGCCACGATGCCGCCCAGCCAGCCGGCGAACCGGCTGGGATCGCGCAGCCGGTCCAGCGAAAGGAACGCCTGCAGGAACGCGTCCTGCACGGCATCGTCGGCGTCGTCCGGCTGCGGGCACATCCGGGCCGCGCGGGCGCGGGCCATCGGCAGGTGCCGCTCGACCAGCAGCCGGAACGCGGCTGGATCGCCGTCGCGGGCCAGCCGGACCAGGTCGCCGTCTGCGATGTCCATGCGTGGCTTTACTCCTGGGCTTCTGGCCGGGCCGGGGACAGTTCCGCGCCGCGCAGCTCAATGCGGCCGGGGCCGGCCAGGGAGATGCCGAACCGGATGGTGATGGCCTCGCCGGGAACGGGCGTCGTGACCTCGTGCCAGGTCCAGTCGCTGCTGCCCGGGGCGGTCAGGCTGCTGCCGTGGTCGAGCCGGGTGGCGGGCAGGCCGGCCTGCTGGCGGCCGCTCACGGCCAGGTGCAGCCCGGCCTGGCCCGCCAGGCCGGCGGTGCGCAGCTGTCCGCGGAAGGTGACCGTGCGGCCGCGGTAGTCGTCGGCGTAGATGGCCTGGACGAGGACGGCGGAGCCGGCGGGTTCCGGGACCGTGGCGGCCAGGACCGCGGACTGGTCCGCGGCGGTGCAGGAGTAGTCCGGCCCGGCCGGCTGGCCGTGATCGAAGAAACTGCCAGCCAGTTCCCAGTAGTCCAGGCCGTCGGTGAACGCCATGTTCCGCGGCTCGAAACGACGCGCCGGGCGGCCCGGCGGCCAGCGCCAGGCCGGAGGCAGGAACGGCGCCAGCATATCGCCCTCCACCGGGACCGCGAGCCGGTCCATCACCTTGTCGGCCACCCGGGCCGGCGCCCCGGCCACGGCGGCCAGCGCCAGTCCGTACTTGGCGCTGACCGTGAACGGCCGGGTTCCGGTAGCCGTGGCCAGCTCGACACGAGTCGTGACCGTGTCCCAACGTAGCTCGGGCACATCGTCGCTGGCCGGCTCGATGTCCACCGCGCTGACCTCCGTCCCGGCCGTCCTCAGCAGCCGGACCGCTGTCTCCAGCAGCCCACTGGCCACCTCGGCGTCCGCGGCGGGCCGGCCCAGCCGGCTCAGCAGCTCCTTGTCGCCGTAAACCCGCAGCCACAGCGGCACCGCTCGGCGGCCCGCGTCGTCGGCCAGCACGACGAGACGCTGGTGCAGCCGCCAGTCGGGCAGGTCACTCCCGTCCGGGTCCCGTGCGGGCCGGTTGTAATGCGAAAGAACGATGCGGACAGTCGTCACGGCGGTCCTCCAGCAGGCGGCGAGACGGCGATTCGGCTCACACTTGTTAGTGTCCGACGGCCCGCCACTGGTTACCCGCCTGCCGCCGCGTCGGGCCAGGAAATCGGATGAAGTGAGCCGCAGTGCGGCCGGACCGCAGGCGCGGGTTCTGGATGGTAACGACGTCGTTGCGCGACCTGGCAGAGGCGGTTCATGTGGTGACGGATGGGCAGGCGGGGCGGCAGTGCCCCGAGCAAGGTGGCCCGGCGATCCAAAGCCCGGACCACTGATCATGGGGATCTGCCCGTTCCCGGCCCCCGGGTCTCCGCTGACCGCGCCCGCCGCTCCCGGACGCAACACGCCGCCGCCGCGACCACTTCATAGCTGCGTATCAATAACCCACGCGCCCCGCGGACCGCCACCCCACCCGAGCCGCCCCGCGAGCCAGCCCTCAACCCTCGGCGCACGTCCCGGACCAGCCTGAACGCCAAGGCGAGTAACGCGCCTTTCATCCACGAAACGCACCGTTCGCGCCGGTCAGCGCCACTTTGCTTGATAAAAAGGTTATCAAGCCTTAACCTCACGGCAGCGAGAAGTTGTCCCGCTCTGCACGGAAAGTCGGGGCACCGGACGAGCCAAAGACCAGCAAAAGACCAGCGGAGGAGAAGCAAACAGACACGTAAAGTGACCAGGAGGCTGGGCCGGAGAACAGCCGGCGGGCCATTGCCGCGTGCGAGCGCGTGCGAGCGCGTGCGAGCACCCGCACCAGGGCATAAAACCCTGAACCGGTGTTACAACACAAAGGTGCCCCGAGGGCTATGGACGGAAAGGGGTGACCGTGAGCAGCGGATTGTCGCTCGCGTTCATGGTAATCGGGTTGCTCGCGGTGGTCTTCGCGCTGGTCGTGCTCTGGCGGCGGGTCCCGGCCGCCGCAAACACGCAGCTCACCCAAGCCCAGGACCGCACCCAGCTGGAAACGGCCAGCCAGGAAGCCGAGCACATCCGCGCGCGCGCCGAGACCGAAGCCACCGGCATCCTGGCCCGAGCCCGCGACGAGGCCGAACAGGCCGCCCAGGGCCGCCGTGAAGTCGAAGAGGAGATCCGCGCGGTCAAGGACGAGGTCCGCGAGCTGCGCGGCGACCTCGAGCGCCGCGAGCTGCGTCTGGCCGACCGCGAGCAGCGGCTGGATGAGGAGCTCAAGCGGATCGAAGACCGCGCCCAGAACCTGGCCACCCGCAAGCAGGATCTCGACCGCCGGGCCGCCGAGCTCGACCAGCAGGATGCCGAACGCAAGAGCGAGCTCGAGCGCGTCGCCGGCCTTACCGGCGATCAGGCCAAGGCCGAACTGGTCACCGCCATCGAGAACCAGGCCAAGCGCGAGGCCGCGCTCATCGTCCGGGACCTCGAGCACGAGGCGAAGATCGAAGGGGAGAAGCGCGCCCGCAAGATCGTCACGCTGGCCATCCAGCGGGTCGCCACCGAGCAGACCAGCGAGTCGGTAGTCTCCGTGCTGCACCTGCCGGGCGATGAGATGAAGGGCCGCATCATCGGCCGCGAGGGCCGCAACATCCGGGCCTTCGAGTCCGTGACCGGCGTCAACCTGATCATCGACGACACGCCCGAGGCCGTCCTGCTGTCGTGCTTCGACCCGGTCCGACGGGAGATCGCCCGGCTGACCCTGGACCGGCTGATCGCCGATGGCCGGATCCACCCGCAGCGGATCGAGGACGCCTACGAGCGGGGCAAGGCCGAGATCGAGCAGCTGTGCAAGCGGGCCGGCGAGGACGCGCTGGTCGAACTAGGCATCACCGACATGCACCCGGAACTGACCGACCTGCTGGGCCGGCTGCGTTACCGCACCTCCTACGGGCAGAACGTCCTGCGCCACCTGGTCGAGTCGGCGCACCTCGCGGGCATGATGGCCAGCGAGCTGCGGATGGACCCGCTGCTGCTCAAGCGCTGCACGGTGCTGCATGACATCGGCAAGGCGCTCACCCACGAGGTCGAGGGCAGCCACGCGCTGATCGGCGCCGAGATCGCCCGCCGCTACGGCGAATCAGAAGACGTGGTACACGCCATCGAGGCGCATCACAACGAGGTCGAGGTCCGCACCGTCGAAGCCGTGCTCACCCAGGCCGCGGACGCGATGAGCGGCGGCCGGCCGGGCGCGCGGCGCGAATCGCTGGAGATGTACGTCAAGCGCCTGGAGCGCCTGGAACAGATCGCCGGCGACCACGAGGGCGTGGAAAAGGTCTTTGCCATGCAGGCGGGCCGCGAGATCCGGGTCATGGTCAAGCCCGACCGGATCGACGACATCCAGGCTCAGGTGATCGCGCGCGACATCGCCAAGCAGGTCGAAGAGGAGTTGACCTACCCGGGCCAGATCCGCATCACCGTGGTCCGCGAGTCCCGCGCCACCGAGTTCGCCCGCTGACCGCTACGCGCCTGCCGAGCCGAGGAACTTGGTGTTCCAGACGTACGCGTCGCCCGCCGTGTCGGTGCTGGCCAGCAGGCCGCCGCTGGGGCTGAACGCGACGCCGATGATGCCCTTGCCCAGCGGGTCGGACAGCGTGTCCACGAACTTGCCGGTGTTCAGGTTCCAGAAGCTGACGTTGCCGACCGTATCCCCGGCGGCCAGGAAGTTCCCGTCCGAGGTGAAGGCGATGTCGGCGAATTCGGAGTTGTAGAACGACTGCAGCGAGTAGATCAGCTTGCCGGTCGACACACTCCACACGTAGACCACCCCGTCGGTGGTGGTGCTGGACTCGTCGGAGACCGCGATCTCGCTCCCGGACGGGCTGAACGCGACGTCGTACAGGCCTTTGCTCCCCGGATCCTTGAACGTGCTGGTCAGCTGCCCGGTAGACAGGTTCCACAGGTACGTGCTGCCGTCGGTGTCCCCGGCGGCCAGGAAGTTCCCGTCCGGGCTGAACGCGACCCCGTACACGCTCTTGCCGCCCGGGTCGCGGAAGCTCCTGGACGCGGTGGGGTTCGCCTTGCCGCCCCCCACGTTCCACAGATAGGTGCTGCCGCCGTTGCTGCCGACCGCGACCATGGTGCCGTCCGGGCTGAACGCCACCCGGTCGTTGTCCCGGCTGCCGTTGGACAAAGTGCCGGTGACCGTGCCGCTGGCCCCGCTCCACAGGTAGATGTTGCCGTTCGCGTCGGCCATCGCGTAGGTGTCGCTGGCCGACGCGAACGCGATGCCGTTCACGCCGTTGCTCTTCGGATCCTTGTACGTGGCCTGGACCGTGCCGTTGGTCAGATCCCACAGGTAGCTGCTGCCGTCGCCGTCGCCGGTGGCCAGCGTGGTCTCGGAGCTGAACACGTCACCGAACACGTTCTTGCCGCCCGGATCGTGCAGGGAGAACTCAGGCTTGGTCGGCGTCCCGGCCACGGCAGGCGGGCTCGCGCTGGCCGACGGGTGACCGCTCGCGCGGGCCGAAGACGAGGATCCGATCGCCACCGGAGGCTTCGAGGTCTTGGGGTTACTGCTGCTGAGCACGATGCCCACCACCGCGCCGACGAGCACGATGACGGCCGCCACGATCAGCACCGTCCGGCGCGACCCGCCGCCGGACCTGCGCCCAGAGCCGCCGCCCTGCGCTGCCGCCGGCCACATCTGCCCGGCCGGCCGCTGGTCCTGCCTGGCCCCGTCCGGACCGGTCCGCTGCTGGTCAGAGACCTGACCGGGCCCGGTCCGGTCACCGGTCCGCATGGTCTGGGTCGGCTCATACGAAGCGGCCGGAAAGGACCCGGGCGAAGCAGCCCCGGAAGGACCTTGCGAGGCCGATGGGTACTGCCTGGGCTCCGGCGGCGCGGCGTACCCCCGCGGCCCCGCGGCCACCGGCGGCCCCGCAGCCGCCGGCGGCGCCGGGTCAAGGCGCAGGGCCGGCTCGGCGGCGGTGCCGGTCTCGGCCAGGCGCTCCATGATGGTGGCCAGGCTGGGCCGGCTGGCCGCGGACTTGGACAGGCAGTCCCGGACCAGGTCCCGGAAGCCGTGCTCCTCGGCCACCCCGGTCAGGTCCGGCGGCTCGGAGGTGATGCGGTAGATCACGGTGACGATCGAGTCGTCGCCGAACGTGATCCGCGCCGTGGCCGCGAAGGCCAGCGTGCAGCCCAGCGCGAACACGTCGCTGGCGGGGCCGGCCACCTCGCCGCGCAGCTGCTCGGGAGACATGTAGGAGTACGTGCCGACGACCATCCCGGCCGTGGTCATCGGGGTGGCCTCGGCCGCCCGGGCGATCCCGAAGTCGATGATGCGCGGCCCGTCGTCGGCCAGGATCACGTTGCTCGGCTTCAGGTCGCGGTGGACCAGCCCGCAGGCGTGGATCGCGGCCAGCCCTTCGGCCAGGCCCGCGCCCAGCCGGCACACCCGCTCCAGGCTGAACGGCCCGCCTTCGGCGACGGCCTGCTGCAGCGAGGGGCCGTGGATGAACGCGGTGACCATCCAGGGCGGGTCGGCCTCGGGGTCGGCGTCCACCACCGACGCGGTGTGGAAGCCGCCCACCCGCCGCGCCGCCTCGATCTCGCGCGCGAACCGCTCGCGGAACTGCCTGCCGCTGGCGTACCCGGGATGGATGACCTTCACCGCGACCTGGCGGCCGCCCGGCGACAGGCCCAGGAACACCTGGCCCATCCCGCCCTCGCCCAGCCGCCCGATCAGCCGGTAGTTACCCACCTTGCTCGGGTCACCGGGCCTGAGCTGCTCCATAACCCGAGTCCACCCCACCCACGGACCATCAACCGTTACAGAAGAGAACAGTTGATAGTAGAAGATAACTGCCCTAGCCGGCCGGGCACCCCGACAACTGCTTCCTCCCGCCACATCCCTTTTTTCTTTTATGCCGAACGGGCCGTGGTGCTCGCGTCCGCCCCGCTCAACGCGACCGGCGGTACGCCCGGCGGGGTGAAGCCCATGATCTGGCCGTACCAGGACAGCTCCGCCTCCAGGCTGGTGATGATGCTCTCCGCCTTCCGGAACCCGTGCGACTCCCCGGCAAAGGTCAAGAACGCGTAGGGGATCCCGTGCGCGGCCAGTTCGGCCGCGATGGCTTCGGACTGGACGGGCGGCACGACCGGATCGTCGAGGCCCTGCAGCAGCAGGATCGGGCAGGTGAGGTCGTTCACGTGACCGACCGGCGCCCGCTCGGCGTACAGGGCGCCGGATTCCGGCAGCGGCCCGATCAGGCCGTCCAGGTAGCGCGACTCGAAGTCGTGCGTCTCCTCCGCGAATCCGCGCAGGTCGGCGACCCCGTAGTAGGACACGGCGGCCGCGAAGACCGCGCCGTGCTCGGTATCGCGGTCAGTGCCGGAGGTCACCGCGGCCAGGGCCGTCCAGCCTCCGGCCGAGTTCCCGCGGATGCCGAGCCGCTTGCCGTCGGCCTGGCCCGCCTCGGCCAGCGCGAGCACGGCGCTGATCACGTCGGCGACGTCCACCACGCCCCATTGCCCGCGCAGCCGCTCCCGGTAGTCCCGGCCGTACCCGCTCGAGCCTCCGTAGTTTACGTCGATGATCCCGATGCCCCGGCTGGTGAAGAACGCCTTCTCCAGGTCCAGCCGCGGGACCACATGCGAGGTCGGGCCGCCGTGCACCCAGACGATGTACGGCGGCAGTTCGCCCTCGGGAGCCGACGCCGCCGGGTTGGCCGGCGGGTAGACCAGCGCGTGTACCGTCTCGCCGGACGGCCCGGCCAGTCGTTCGGCGCGCGGCACCGGCAGGTAGGCGGCGTCGGGCAGGTCGTCGGCCTCCCGGCGCAACTCGGTGACCCGGGGCGCCTCGCCGGGCGGCGGGATGTCCACCCGGATCACGCCGAACGGCACCGCCGGGCCGCCCGCGGTCGTGGCCACGCTGGCCCCGGAGGCCGAAAGCCACGGCGCGAACGTCTGGTACGGCAGGTCGAAGTCGGTCAGCTGACCCGTCTCCGGATCGAGCACGCCGAGTCGTGAGGCCCCGGTCCCGTGGCTGACCGCCAGGCGCCCGTCGCCGAGCACGGCGAACGGATACGTGCCGAGCTGCCACAGCGGCGCGGCGAACTCCTCAGCCCGCGGGCACAGGGCTTGCGGCGTGCCCACCGGACCGGTTAGGTACAGGTTCCACCACCCGGACCGGTCCGAGACCGCGTACAGGCTGCGGTCATCGCGCCAGACCGGAGCCAGCACCGACTCCCGGTCGCCGCCCATGACCACCTGGTGCCGCCGGTCGCCGGGCGCGGCCACCCGCAGCTCGGTGCCATCCCACGGCATCCGGGGATGATCCCAGCAGATCCAGGCCAGCATGCTGCCGTCCGGGGACGGAGCCGGGAAGGCGAAGAAGTCCGATCCGCTGACCAGCACCCGGACCGCGTTGGCGCGGCCCGCCGCCGAACCATCCAGCGGGACCGCTACGATCGCCCGGGTGATCCGGCCTCCGGCGTGCCGCTCCCGGACGCACCAGATCTCGTCGCCGCCGGGTCCGAGCACGAAGTCGGCGAACCGGTCGGCCGCGTCCTGGCCGGGCGCGGCGGTCAGCGGTTGCGGATCCGGCCCAGCCGCGCGGCAGCGGTACAGCCGCTGGTCGGCGAAGTTCGCGAACACGAAGCCGTCCGGTAGCGGCAGGTAGGACTGGCCGCCGTACTCGTGCACCCGGGTCCGGGCGTTCCACGGTGCCGGGAGCAGATCACGGCACACGCCGTCCGGGCCTTGGCAGACCACGGCCAGCCGGCCGCCGTCGGCCGGGCGCATCTCCTGCCACCACACTTGCGAGCCGGTGATCACCGGGAACGAGAGGCCGATCCGCTTACGCGCGACGTCGGCACCCGTAATGGGAGAGGGCCATTCGCCGTACATGTGCGTTTCCGTAATCATTTGCCTACAGATATATCACGGCGGGAGGGTCTGGCCATGGCTCACGTGACGCACCTAGCCGAACCCCGTGCTGCCCCTATCCTGTGTGTGTGACTGCCGGCGGCCGTACCTACCAGATCCGCACCTACGGGTGCCAGATGAACGCGCACGACTCCGAGCGCCTGGCCGGCCTGCTGGACGAGGCGGGCTACCGCCCGGCCGCCGAGGGACAGACCCCGGACGTGGTGGTGTTCAACACCTGCGCGGTCCGCGAGAACGCGGCCGACCGGCTGTACGGGAACCTGGGCCATCTGCTGCCGCAGAAGAAGAACGGCATGCAGATCGCGGTGGGCGGCTGCCTGGCCCAGATGGAACGGACCAAGATCACCCAGCGGGCCCCGTGGGTCGACGTGGTGTACGGCACGCACAACATGGCCTCGCTGCCCGTCCTGCTCGAGCGGGCCCGGGTCCGGAACGAGGCCCAGGTCGAGTTCGCCGAGACGCTGGATACGTTCCCCTCGCTGTTGCCCGCCCGGCGCCAGTCCGCCTACTCGGCCTGGGTTTCGATCTCGGTCGGCTGCAACAACACTTGCACCTTCTGCATCGTGCCCAGCCTGCGCGGCAAAGAGCGGGACCGCCGCCCCGGCGACATCCTGGCCGAGATCCGCGCGCTGGTCGCCGACGGGGTGCTCGAGGTCACGCTGCTGGGCCAGAACGTGAACTCCTACGGCGCCGAGTTCGGTGACCGGCAGGCGTTCGGCAAGCTGCTGCGCAGCTGCGGCCAGATCGAGGGCCTGGAACGGGTCCGGTTCACCTCCCCGCACCCCCGGGACTTCACCGACGACGTGATCGATGCGATGGCGCAGACCCCGAACGTCATGCCCAGCCTGCACATGCCGCTGCAGTCCGGTTCGGACACCGTGCTGAAGGCCATGCGCCGCGCCTACCGCCGGGACCGCTACCTGGCCATCCTGGACCGGGTGCGGGCGGCCATCCCCGACGCCGCCATCACCACCGACATCATCGTCGGCTTCCCCGGCGAGACCGACCAGGACTTCGAGCAGACCCTGGACCTGGTGCACCAGGCTCATTTCGCCGGCGCGTTCACCTTCCGCTACTCGATCCGCCCTGGCACGCCCGCCGCCACCATGGACGGTCAGGTCCCGGCCGCCGTCGTGCAGGACCGCTACGACCGGCTGGCCGCCCTGGTCGAGGAAACCATCTACGCCGAGCACCAGAAGCTGGCCGGCGCGACGGTCGAGGTGCTGGTCGCCGAGGGGGAGGGCCGCAAGGACGCTGCCACCCACCGCATGTCCGGCCGGGCCCGCGACAACCGGCTGGTCCACTTCGCCCCGCACGAGACCACCCCGCGCCCGGGCGACATCGTGACCGTGACCGTCACCCGCGGCGCCCCGCACTACCTGCTGTCCGACGCCGCGCCCCGCTCGCTGCGCCGCACCCGGGCCGGCGACGCATGGGAGGCCGTGACCGCCACCCCCGTGCCGGCGGCTACCGCTCCCGTGCTGCTGGGCATGCCCGCGCCGCGCGCCTAGTCCCGGGCGTCGGTCAGCTCCCGCATCCGCTTGGCGATGAACGACCGGGCGGCCGACGCCGGCTCGAGGTCGAGCGCGGCCCGGTACGCAGCCCCGGCCTCCCCGGCCCGGCCGAGACGTCTCAGCAGGTCGGCCCGGGCGATGTGCAGCTGCGGCCAGCGCCGCAGCTGTGGGTGATGGGCCAGCGTGTCCAGGATGACCAGTCCCGCGGCCGGGCCCTCGGCCATGGCCACCGCGACCGCCCGGTTGGCCTCCACCACCGGGGTCGGCTCGTAGCGGATCAGCTCCGCGTACAGCAGCGCGATCTGCCGCCAGTCGGTCGCCGCGGCACTGACCGCGGTCGAGTGGCAGGCCGCGATGGCCGCGTGCAGCTGATAGGGCCCGGGCCGGCCGCTGCGCAGCGCCGTCTCCAGCACCGCGTCGCCCTCGGCGATCATCTCCCGATCCCAGCGGCCGCGATCTTGGTCCGCCAGCAGCACGAGGTCACCGACGTCATCGGTGCGCGCGGGCCGGCGGGCATCAGTGAGCAGCAGCAGGGCCAGCAGGCCCGTCGCCTCGGGTTCACCGGGCAGCAGCCCGGACAAGCCGCGGGCCAGCGAGATGGCGGTGTCGCACAGCTCCCCGCGGACCAGTGCCTCGCCGCCGCTGGCCATATGGCCCTCGGTGAACAGGACGTAGATCACCCGCAGCACCGCGCCGAGCCGGGCCGGAAGGTCCTCCTGACCCGGGACCCGGAACGGGATCCGCGCCTCGCGGACCTTGGCCTTGGCCCGGACCAGGCGCTTGGCCATGGTCTCCTCGGGGACCAAGAACGCCGCCGCGATCTGCGCCGTCGACAGCCCGCACACCGACCGCAACGTCAGCGCGACGCGCGCGGCGGCGTCCAGCGCCGGATGGCAGCACATGAACACCAGGCCGAGCTGGTCGGCCGGCTCCGGTTCCGGCCCGGATTCGTCAAGCTCGCGCATCGAGGCGGCCTCCTTGGCGCCGCGGATGGCCTCGCGCCGCAGCCGGTCGACGGCCTTGTGCCGGGCCACGCCGATCAGCCAGCCCCGGGCGTTGGCCGGCACCCCCGCGGTCGGCCAGCGTTCCAGCGCGGCCACGCACGCGTCCTGCACGGCGTCCTTGGCGGTGCCGAGATCGCCGGTCAGGCGGCACAAGGTGGCCACCGCCGCCCACCAGTGCTGGCGGATGAGCCGATCGAACGAATCGCTCACATCAGTGCTTGCGTCGCCATCAGCGGGCGGATCTCTACCGAGGCGTCCCGCGCCGCCGGGATGACGGCCGCCCACCTGAGCGCCTCGTCCAGATCGGCACATTCGATGATCGTGTACCCGCCGAGCTGCTCCTTGATCTCGGCCGACGGGCCGTCGGTGATGATCGTCTCGCCGTCCCGGATCCGGACCGTCGTGGTCGAGGATCGGGCCGTCAGCGCGGCGCAGTCGATGAGGACCCCGGCTTGGCTCATGGCCGCCACTGCCGTGCCATACTCCCGGTTGATCTGGTCGAACTCGGCTGTCCCCGGCTCCGGGAGCGCGTCCGTCGTGCGGTTGAGCAGCAACATGTACTTCATGACTCGTCCCTCCTGGAAGATCCTTACTCCTAATATCGAACGGGCTGGGCGCGGATGGACATCAACCTCTCACACTGGTTCTCTCAGCCGCTCGACGGGAGCTGACCGCCGGTGGCCAGGGCGGCGATGCTGCTGCCCTGGACGACCCGCTGCATCGCGGTCAGCGCACCCGCGTGGCCGAGGATGTAGCGGCCGAAGAACGCCAGGGTGGCCCGGGCGACCAGCCGCTCGACCGGATTGTCTCCGGTGTACGGGACCATATGATCTGCTCCGAACAGGTCCAGATAGTAACGGGGGCTGGCCCGGTCCGCGCGGTACAGCTGAACGCTGGCCCCGGGCGGGTTGATGTCGTCCGCGCTGCCCTGCACGAACAGCAGCGGTGGCGCCGCGCCCGCGAAGTATGTCCCCGGCATCGGCGGCCATTCAGCCCCGGACAGGACCGCCACCGCCCGGAGCCGATGATCCAGGCAGCAGGTGCTGGCGGCCAGGGCCGCTACCGTGTCCCCGCCGTCGGACTGGCCCGCCGCGGCCACCTCGCGCGGGTTGAGCCGGCCGGAGAAGAAGTCACCTGGCCGCGCGGCCAGCGCCAGCAGCTGGCCGAGCACGTAGGACACGTCGGCGGGCTGGTTCACCAGGTCCGGCTCGTAGGCGGTCGAGGCGACCTGGCAGCTAGTGCGCGGGAAGTCCACCGACGCCACTACGTACCCCGCACTGGCCCAGGCCCGCAGCAGGTCCGCATACGTGGCGCTGCACTGCCGGAACCCCGGAGCGAACATGACCAGCGGGAACGGCCCGCCGGACGGCCACGACCCCGATGACCCGCGGCCCGTCGGGTACCGGATCACGGTCAGCAGCGAACGCTGCCCCAGACGCTGACCGGTCACCCCGCGGTGCGCCGGCTCGGTAAAGACCAGCTGCCGCTCGCCGATCCGGTACTGGCCCGCCGTCCCGAACGGAACGGCACGGGCGGACGCCGCCGGCGTGGTCCGCACGGGAGAACCGGCCGCCGAGGCGACGACCGTCGGTGGACTGGCTGAGATCCGGACCGCATGGCCGGGGGCGCCCGTACAGCCAGCGGCCAGCAGCGCGGCCGCGAGCGCCTCGCTGGCCAGGATCAGCCTCAATCGCCGCGAACCCGGTACCACCGCTGAATCGTAGCCCCGCCGTCCAGGTCGCGGTCCGGGTTCAGCTGTCGGCGTCCTCCCGGCGCAGCTCGGTTTCGAGCAGGTCCATGGCCTTGAGGAAGGTTTCCTGCTCGACGGGGGGTGAGCTTGTCCAGGACGCGGGCCAGCGGCGCGGCTGCGTCATCAAGCCAGTGGCCGATCAAGGTGGCCTGGGCGGGGATGATCTTGACGATCGTGCGCCGCCGGTCGGCCGGGTCAGGACGCCGTTCGACCAGGCCCGCGCGATCGAGGTCGGCGAGCACGCCGCTGACCGTCGGGAGGGTCAGGCCCAGCCCGGTGGCCAGTTCCCCGACCGTGAGCGGGCCGCCGCGGATCTGCTCGAGCGCGGCGACGTGCCGGGGGCTCAGCGGAGCGGGGGTGGGTGCGGTGCGGTCCTGCCAGCGGCGCATCCCCCGGGTCACGCGGGGAAACAGCTGCATCAGGCGCAGGCACAGCGCGGAGTGCTCCGAGCTGCCCGCCTGGTTCGCCATGGCCCTGCTCCCGTGGTCCGCTATCCGCCTTGACTATCTGGACCGGAGTAGCCCCCTGCGCATGGCGTCGCTGGACAACACCATCACCGTCCACGCCGTCTTCACCCGCCAGTAGCTCGCGCGACAGCGGCGCCGAGTAAAGTGGTACTATGTCCGGTACAACTTTCGGAGGGTGGCCGTCATGTCGATCACCGCGAGCGAGGCCCGCAGGGAACTCTTCCCGCTGATCAAGAAGGTTAACGAGGACCACGACGCCATCGAGATCGTCTCCAAGCACGGCAACGCCGTCCTGGTCTCCGCCGAGGACTACGCCGCCCTGCGCGAGGGTGCCTACCTGCTGCGCACGCCAGCCAACGCCCGCCGGTTGCTCAAGGCCTACGAAAACGCCCTGAACGGCATCCACCTGGCCGAACATGCCCTGATCGACCCCGATGCGGCGGCCGGCCGGTAACACCCGGTGAGGCTGGTATTCGAGGATCAGGGCTGGGAGGACTACACGTCCTGGCTGAGGACCGATCGCAAGATGCTCGCGCGGATCAACAAGCTGATCGAGGACGTCCGCCGCGACCCGTTTACCGGCATCGGCAAGCCCGAGTCGCTGAAGTACCACCTGCCCGGGGCCTGGTCCCGGCGTATCGACGACGAGCACCGTCTGGTCTACATGATCAGCGAAACAGAGATCATTATTCTCGCCGCCCGCTACCACTATTGATGCTCGGCACGGGACCGGGTTGCCGGGTATACCAACCGCGCCCGCAGGCGTAACGTCGGGATATGAGGCACGGCGTGGTTTTGGTGCCACTGGCAGCGGCAGTCTTGCTCGTAACGGCATGTACCAGCAGCAGTCACCCTTCGGCGCGCCCTCAGCCATCGACGGCACAAGCGAGCGCCGCCCAGCCGGACACGGCCCAGGCCGGCGCGGCCGTCTCGAACGGGTGTGCCGGGCAGTTGCCGGTCAGTCCGCTGCCCGTCTGGGCGCGTGCGGGGTTCTCTCCGCCGGGTCAGGCCATGCCGCACGTGCTGGGCGAGGCAGGCAACATCGTGGCGATCTTGTGGGCTGACCGCGACGCACTGCACTCCCCGGCGCTGCCAGACCAGGGCAACAAGATCTTGTGGGTGTCCAGGATTCCGTTCACCGCACCGGATCCGCTGGTCATCACGGCCACGCTCGCGGGCGGCACCCGCACGGTGACCGTGTCCGTGCCGGGCGGCCCAGGACCGTCGACTATCGACCTCCCGGCCCCCGGATGCTGGACATTCCACCTGAGCTGGTCCGGCCACAGCGACGAACTCAAGCTGCGCTACGTGACCTGATCACGTCATGCGGCCCGGCCGCGGCGGCCGGGACGCCGCGCTGCGGGAAATGCCATCAGCCTCTGCCGTGGATCGTCGACGCCGACGACACCACCTTCGCCTTGGTCGCGGATGACGCCAAGACCCCCGTCATCGTCGACCTGTGGGCGCCCTGGTGCGGGCCGTGCCGCACGGTCAGCCCGACGCTGCTGGTGCTCCGGGGCGGCCAGGTGGCGGCCCGGCAGACCGGCGCCGTCCCGCTGGCCGCCTTGCGCGCGTGGGTCGACAAGGCGCTCGCCACCCCCGCTCACTGAGGGGCCCGAGTTACGTCCCCGGCGCCAGCGAGTCGATCCAGCGTTCCAGCCGGCGGCCTTCCCGGGCCATCAGCTCCGGGTCGCGGAACGTGTTGGTAAGTAGCGAGACTCCCTGGTAGGACGAAATCAAGGCGACGGCCAGGTCGCGCGCATCGGCGCGGTCCATCGCGCCGAACTGCCGCTCGGTCCAGTCGACCATGATGCCGAGCACCTCGGCCGCGGTGCGGTCCAGGCCGTCGGCTCGCTTGTCGAGCTCGCAGGACAGCGTTCCGAACGGGCAGCCGTATCTGGCCACCAGCTCGCGCTGATCCATCAGGGCCCGAACGAGCCCCTTCAGCCGGGCCTGTGGGGTCCGGCGCCGGTCCAGGGCCGAGAGCATGGCCTGCAGTTCGCCGCGGTGCGCGTCGATGGCCGCCTCGACCAGCTGATCCTTGGTCTTGAAGTAGTAGTACACGTTCCCGACCGGAACGCCGGCGGCCAGCGCGATGTCGGCCAGCGTGGTCCGTTCGACCCCATGCTCGTGCAGCACCTGGCACGCGGCGGCGACCAGCCGCTCACGCTTGCCGGCGCGCGGTTCCCGAACATCTGAGTCAGTCATCTCACTGAGAGATTAGGCGCCGAAAACCGCATAGACAACTCGCGGACATGACGAGTAAGTTAGTCAACTAACTAATACCGTGCGGTATTCATGGAGGTCACCCTCGTGACGACAAGCCCGCCGAACCCCTCGTTCCTGACCACCAGGCGCGGCAGGCTGACCCTCGCCTTGCTGTGCGCCGTCGCGTTCCTCGACTTCGTCGACGCGTCGATCATCAACGTCGCCCTGCCCGCCATCCGCCATGACCTGCACATGTCCGTGCAGAACCTGCAGTGGATCCCCAGCGGATACCTGCTGACCTACGGCGGGTTCATGCTGCTCGGCGGGCGGGCCGCGGACCTGCTCGGCAGGCGCCGCGTCCTGGTCGCCGGGACGTTCGTCTTCGGTGCGTCCGCGCTGGCCGGCGGCCTGGCCTCGGGCTCGGGCGTGGTGATCGGCTCGCGGCTGGCCCAGGGCATCGGCGCCGCGATGATGCTGCCCGCCGCCCTGTCCCTGCTGACCACCACGTTCACCGAAGGTCCCGAGCGCTACAAGGCCCTTGGTGCCTGGGGCGGCATGGCGGGCCTCGGGTCCGCGGCCGGGGTCCTGCTCGGCGGCTTGCTGACCCAGGGGCCCGGCTGGCGCTGGGTCTTCCTGATCAAACCGCCGTTGTGCGCCATCGTTCTGGTCGGCGTGTTTTTCTTTATCCCGAACGACCGGCGGCGCGCGCGGCTGGTCAACTTCGACATCCTCGGGGCCTTGCTGGCCACCGCCGGGGCTCTGCTCCTGGTCTACGCGCTGGTTCGCGCGCCCGAGGTCGGCTGGGGCTCGGCCCGCACCATCGGCGAGCTGGCCTGCGCCGCGGTCCTGCTCACCGTGTTCGTGCTCAACGAGCGGCGCAGCCAGAACCCGCTGCTGCCGCTGTCCATCTTCCGTATCAAGGGGCTGGCCGCCGCCGACGTCACCCAGCTCGTCGGCATCGCCGGCCTGTTCGCGGTGTTCTTCTTCCTCACCCTCTACGTGCAGAACATCCTCGGCTACTCGCCGATCCGCACCGGCCTGGCCTACCTGCCGGTAACCGCGGGCGTCGGCCTGGGCGCCAGCCTCACCCCGAGGCTGCTGGGCCGGGTCGGCACCCGGCCGGTATTCGTGGTCGGCACGCTGCTGGCCGGGGTCGGCGTCCTCTGGCTCTCCCGGGTTCCGATCCACGGCTCGTACCTCACCGATCTGCTGCCCGGGCTGGTGATCATGTCCATCGGACTCGGAGCCGAGTTCGTCGCCGCCACCACCGCCGCCAACGCCGGCGTGCCGCCGCAGACCGCCGGACTCGCCGCCGCGCTGTTCAACGCGTCACAATGGATCGGCGGGGCGCTGGGGCTGGCCATATTCTCGGCGATCGCTACCGCCCGCACCACCCACCTGCTCGCGTCCCATGCCGCCCCGTCGGCCGCCCTGGACGCGGGTTTCCATCAGGCGCTGCTCGCCGCCGCTGCCTTCCTGCTGGCCGCCACGCTCTTCGCCCTGCGCACCACCAGCACCCGCGGCGGCCTGCCGGCCGCCGAACCGGCCAGCACGCTCACGCATCCGGACCGCGACGCGCGGCAACGTCTTAGCGGGCCGCCAAAGTAGCCAGGTCGCTCTCAAGGATGGCCCGGTCCTCCGCATCGGTGATGCTGGGGGACTGGGCCCGGGCCAGGGCCACATGCTCGGCGCTCTTCCTGGCGTCGCCGCTGATCTGGTAGGAGCGGGCCAGTGCCTCGTGAGCGGCACCCACGTCGAACGGCCCAAGAGCATGTTCGATCGTTAGCTCCAGGCACCGGCGCGCGTGATGCAGCGCGGGCTCGGCGCGGCCCAGCACGCATATACCCGCGAACATTGCCATTCGCCGCGTGCCCATTGCACCGGACCGCCGGCCGCGCCCCAGTGGTACCGGCTGGCATGCGCCGCGTGAACCATCTGGACATCGTTGCCCGCGCTGCGATCGGGTTTGTCCAGCAACGTCCATACCTGGTTGAACAAGCCCGCGGCCAGCTGACGCTCTACGCCAACGTCCAAGCGGGGGACCGTGGCCGGCATGGCACCTCTCTCACCGCGCACTACCGCTCGATAAGCTCTCCGGCGGCTCGTGCGAGACCCGGGCTGCATGGGTGTTGACGATCCTGCGCTTGCGCAGCGAGTCGAGCCATTCCTGGCCGCTGAGCAACCGGGTGGTCTTAGCCGACTTGACCTCGCCCGCGGCCGCGACGGTCATCGCGACGCTGGCCGCCGTCATGTCATCGGGCGCCTCGTAGACCACCATCACGTCGTACTCGCCGAACGGGAAGCCGGCCACCACGATCTGGGCACCCAGTTCTTCCAGGGCGGGCCGGATCTGCTCCACCGGATCGTGCGGATCCTGCAGCTGAGCGGACATCGACCGTGCGGTATAGGAGGCCTGGTACATGTACAGCGTCATCGAGCTTCCCTCCGGCGGGAGCGGGCCCTGCGGTGGGAAAGATCGTAGACCCGGCCCCGACCGGCGCACCAGCCTCCGGCCCTGCGATCGGTATGAAGCGACACGTAACGGGCGACGGTAGCCTCGCAGCTATGGAACTCCACGTCGGATGCGCGATGTGGACGTACGCACCGTGGCAAGGCCGGTTCCTGCCGCGCTCGCTGTCCCCGCGCGAGCGGCTCCGCGCGTACGCGACCTGGTGCAATGCCGTCGAGGGCAACACCACCTTCTATGCCACACCCGCCCTGGACACGGTGAAGTCGTGGGCCGGGCAGACCGACCCTGACTTCCGGTTCATCCTTAAACTGCCCAAGCCGATCACCCACGAACGCCACCTCGCCGACTGCGCCGACCTGCTCCGCGCCTTCCTGGCCGCGATCGAGCCCCTCGGGCCGCGCGTCCATGCCCTGTGGGTTCAGCTGCCACCGTCGTTCAGCCCCGCCGACCTTGGCGCGCTGGCCGGTTTCCTGCCCCGTCTGCCGCGCGAGTACCGGTACTGCGTGGAGGTCCGGCACCGCGCGTTCTTCCAGGACCGGCGATTTGAACAGCAGCTCGAGGGGGTTCTGGGTGCCGTCGGCGCCGAATGGGTGCCGTTCGACACCACCGTCTTGTTCCAGGACCCTCCGGTGACCGACGCCGAACGAGCAGCCTGGGTCAATAAGCCGCGCCTGCCCCGCCGGTCCCGGGCCCTCACGTCCCATCCGATCGTCCGTTACATCGGCCGGGACGATGCCGCTCGTACTGTCGCGGGCTGGCAGCCCTGGCTCGACACGGTGGCCGGCTGGCTGCGCGAGGGACGTTCCCCGACCGTCTTCATCCATACGCCCGACAACGTTGACTCGCCGGAACTGGCCCGCCGCTTCCACCAGGAGGTGCGAGCCCGGGTCCCCGAAGTGGCGCCGCTTCCCGAGCCGGTCCCCGCCGGCCCGCCGACGCTGTTCTGACCGGGGCTCAGCTCCGGGCGCGCGGGCGGGCCCGCACGTGGATGCGCTCGCCCTGCGGCCCGAACAGGGTCAGCACCTCGGCAGGCTCGGACCCGTCGACGCCGAACCAATGCGGCGTGCGCGTGTCGAACTCGGCCACCTCGCCCGCCTTCATGACGAAGTCGCGCTCGCCCAGCCGCAGCCGCAGCCGGCCAGACAGCACGTACATCCATTCGTAGCCCTCGTGACTTTGCTGGTCGCCGGCGGCTCGCCCGCCGGGATGATCATCTTGTAGGCGCGGATCCCGCCCGGCTGGCGGGTCAGCGGGTATAGCGTCCGGCCGTTGCGTTTCAGCGCCCTGCTCCGAACCCGTGGATCACCGGCCGGCGTGCCGACCAGTTCGTCCAGCGGCACCTGATAGGCACGGGCCAGGGTCAGCAGCAGTTCCAGGGTCGGCTTGCGGCCGCCGGATTCCAGCCGCGACAGCGTGCTCACCGAGATGCCGGTCGCCTCGGAGATCTCGGCCAGCGTGCCGCCGCGACGGCGGCGCACGTCGCGCAGGCGCGGACCGACCGCGTCCAGGACTGGATCTCGCTCCATATCTCCATTTGCTGCTTCGGCAAGATAATTTGTCAAGTCGCCGCCCTCCAGGTGATGGTGGGCGCATGACTGAAAGCTATGACGTCGTAGTGGTCGGCGGCGGTGCCGCCGGCCTGAGTGGCGCGGTCGCGCTGGCCCGGTCCCGGCGCAACCTCACCACTCCCCAGGCGCAGGTCATGAGCTCGGCCACGGCCGGCCTGGCCGCCGGAGCCGTCATCAACTACGACCTCATCCTCGAAGAAACCCACCGCGGGACCTTGGCCAGCGACCGCGCCGGACGCCTCGTCGTCAACTGAACGCGCGGACGTGGCGGGCCGTAGTACCAATTACAGGACGAGCGCCGGTCGAGGAGCACCATGTCCGTTTCCCAGATCCGGGTGCGCGCCCCGGGACGAATCAGGCTGTACCCGGCCTCGTTCGGGCTGGCCGGACTCACCGCCCTGATCTTGTGGGTCGCGGTCACCGCGCTGCTCCAGCAGGGCCGCCTGGACACGGTCCTGACGGCCGGCTGGGCCGAACTCGCCGCCCCCTGCTGGCCGGGCTGGTGGTCACGACCGGGATCTGCGAGCGGATCTGGCCCGCTGAGCCGCGCCCGGCCCTGGCCCGCGGCCACCTGCAGGACGCGTGCTACCTGGCCTTGCACGGCATGGTGGTCATCCCGCTGATGACCCTGCTCAGCGTCGGGGCCGCTACGCTGCTCGCCGACCACGCGCCCTGGATCGAGCTGCGGTCAACGCAGACCTGGCCCGCGTGGGTGCTCTTCCCGCTCACCATCGTGGCCATGGACGCCGCCAACTGGCTGGCCCACTACGCCGATCACCGGCTCGACCCGCTGTGGCGCTTTCACGCCCTGCATCACAGCCAGGAAGAGCTGAGCGTCCTCACCTCGTTCCGCGCGCACCCGCTCATGCACACCACCGGGTTCATCCTGGCCACCGTCCCGGCCGTGGTCCTGATGCCCACCCGCGCGATCGCCCCGGTGCTGATCACCGCGTACGTCTGCGTCGGCACCCTCCAGCACGCCAACCTGCGCTGGACGTTCGGCCCGCTGGGCCGGGTTATCGTGAGCCCGGCCTACCACCGGCTGCACCACGCCACGGACAACCAGGCGGTCAACCTGGGCGTCGTGCTGACCATCTGGGATGTGCTGGCCGGGTTCGCGCGGTTCCCGGCCCGCCGCGCCGCCGTAGGCCGCACCGGCCTGGACGGCCGCCCGGTCCCGGTCGAGCAGGACGGTTCGCCCCGCCCCGCCCTGCTCCTCATGGCCGACCAGCTCGCCGAACCCTTCCGCGCCCAACCCTGACCCAAACCGCGCTCAGTGCCCGGCCTCGGCCTGCGCGCGCCGCGGCAGCAGCGGAACGGCCAGCGCCCCCAGCACTCCGATCCCGATCACTACGCCCAGGCTGACCGCCATCGCGTGCCCTTGGCCCCCCGCCAGCGCACCGAAGTAGACCGTGGTGATGATGGCCGGGCCGATCGCGTTGGCCAGCTGCTGGATCGAGCTGAGCGACCCGCTCGCGCTGCCCGCCTCGGCCGGGTCGATGTCGCCGATCGCGATGTCGTAGATGGTGGCGAACGTGGCCCCCATGCCCAGCCCGATGACGGCCATGGCCGGCGCCAGCGCCGCAGCCGTGGGGGCGCAACCAGCGACCAGCGCCAGCAGCCAGCCGACCCCGGCCACCGTGACCAGGATCCCGGCCAGGCTCAGGTTCCGGCCGAGCCTGCTCAGCAGGTTCTGCACGCCACCGACGCGATCACGATGCCCGCCGCCACCGGCGCGAAGCCCACCACGGCCGCCCGCAGCGGGCTGTAGCCCAGCCCGTGCTGCAGGTACAGCGAGACGGCGTAGATCATCCCGCCGATCGCGGCGAAGATCACCAGGCCCAGCACCAGCCCGGCCGTAAAGCCCCGGTTGCGCAGCAGGGACGGCTTGATCAGCGGGGCGGCCGCGGTCCGCTGCCGCCAGCAAAAGCCTGCGCAACAGAACACCCCAGCGGCCAGCGAGACGACCGGCCACGCCGTCCACCCGCTGGAAGAGCCCTCGATCAGCCCGAACAGCAGCCCGAGCATGCACACCGCCAGCAGCACCGAGCCCGCCACATCGATCCGCACCGCATGATCCCCGCGGTCGCGGTGGAGCACCCGCCACCCGAAAGCCAGCCCGGCTATGCCCCGCACGATGTTGATCAGGAACATCGGCCGCCAGCCCAGGCCGAACAGGTTCGCGTCGATCAGCACCCCGGCCAGCAGCGGCCCGCCCACCGCGGCCAGCCCCAGGATCGGACCGAACGCGCTGAACGCCTTGCCGATGTGCTCCCGCGGGAACACCGAGCCCAGGATGCCGAACCCCTGGGGGATGAGCAGCGCGCCGAATGCCCCCTGCACCAGCCGGGCCACGATGATCGAGGCCGGATCCCAGGCCAGCCCGCAGGCCAGCGACGCGGCGGTGAACCCCGCGATGCCGATCAGGAAGGTCCGGCCCAACCGGCTACGGGTGATAGAGCGGCTGCTGGCCATCCTGCGCGCCGCCGGATTCGATGACCAGCGGGCCGCCTGGACCGTCGACCGGCTGCAGCTCTATATCGACGCGGACGTCTACGAAGGCGCGCTGTACGCGGCCAAGATCCGGCAGGGCCTCGACGTGGAGGCCTACCTCAGCTCGATCCGCGACTACTACGGCGCGCTGCCCGCGGACCGCTTCCCGCTGATCGCCGCCATGGCCGACACCATCGTGGCCGACAGCGACCAGCGCTTCGAGTTCGGCCTCGAGCTCCTGATCGCAGGCCTGGCCGCGCGGCACGAGCGCGGCCGGTAAGCGTCCGGTCAGCCCGCCAGGACGGTGCGCAGCGTCGCCGCGAACCCGTCCGGCTCGCCGGTCGAGCCGAATTCGCCGCCCATGAACCCGTCATGGCCGCCGGGGAAGGTGACCGGCGAGATGCCCAGCCGTCCGGCCACCGCCACCGCTCCGCGACCGGCGATCATCTCGCCCGACTGGGTGCCGACGCCGAGCACGATGCGGGTGGCGGCCGCGCGGAGCGCGTCGAAGTCTTGCCGGTAGGCGTTGCAGGTCACGATGTTCTGCCCGACCAGCGGGTCGTTCCGCGCGCCGTCATCCTCGGTGGGCAGGCCGAACATGGCCGGATCGGGCGCGGGCTGCTCGGCGTAGTCGGACGGGAGCGGGCCCGGGTAGCTGACCAGCACGATGAACTTGGCCATCGCCGGGCCGAACCCGCTGCGCTGGTAGGTGTCGTGGATGTCATCGCACGCGGCCAGGATCACCTCGTGGTCGGGTAGCTCCTGCGAGGCGGGCGGCTCGTGCGCCACCAGGGTCCGGACCTGCTCGGGGTGCTTGGTCACCAGGGCCAGCGCATTGACCGCGCCGCCGCTGCTGGCGAACATGTCCACCGGTCCCGCGTCCAGCGCGGTGATCAGCCGGTGCAGGTCGTCGGCGTGCTCGTCGGGGGTGCTCTGGCTGGCGCCGTCGGTGCGCCGGCTGCGCCAGGCCCCGCGCGGGTCATAGGTCACCACGGTCCGGTCACCGAAGTGCCCGGCCAGGGTCACGAAGCCGTCGGCGCCCATCGGCGACCCGATGATCAGCAGGACGGGCTCGGTACTGGTCTCGTTGGCCCGGATGTCGTAGCTCAGCACGGCACCCGGCACGTCAAGGGTGTAGGTCTTCGGTTCGCTCATATCTGTTCGACGCTACCGGCGGCCCGGACTCATCGCTCAGCCGGCCTCGCGGATGACTTCGGCCAGCGCCGCGACGGCTGGATCGATCACGGAGTCCTTGATGTTGCCGTAGCCGAGCAGCAGCGCCGGATCGCCTGGCCGCGGCTGCACCTCGTACAGGTTGCACAGCTCGATGCCGCGGCGCGCGGCGCCCCGCATGATCGCGCTCTCGTCGGTTCCGGACGGCAGTTCGACCAGCACCGCCGTTCCCGCCTCGGCGCCGCGTACCCGGCAGTCGGGCAGGTGCCGTCCCAGCGCATCGAGCAGCACGTCGCGGCGAGCCCGGAAACGCTGCCGCGAGGCGCGCAGGTGCCGGTCGTAGGCCCCGGACTGCATGAGCTGGACCAGCGCGAGCTGGTTGAGCGCGGGCGGAAGCAGCTGGATCTCGTGCTCGGCTCGCACGGCCGCCACCCACCGGCGCGGCGCCACCACCCAGCCGATCCCGACCGTAGGCCCCAGCACCGTGCTCATCGAGCCGAGCAGCGCCACCCGGTCCGCGGCCGTGCCCTGGATAACCCGCGGCGCCGGCTGGTCGTAGCTGAACTCGGAGAAGAAATCGTCCTCGATGACCAGCCCGTCCACCCGCCGCGCCCAGTCCACCAGCGCCGGGCGGCGGTACGGGGCCAGCGGGCAGCCGAACGCGATCTGCCGCGCCGCGCCCACGCACACCGCCCGCAGGCCCGGATGCCGGTCCAGGGCGTCGGCCACCAGGCCATCGCCGTCCACCGCAAGCGGCACCAGTTCCAGCCCCGCTTCCTGCGCGGCCTGCCACAGCCGCGACGATCCTGGTGTCTCCAGGCCGATCGCCGTATGCCCGTCGGCCACCAGCGCGCGGCAGACCCGGGACATGCCCTGTCCGGCCCCCATGACGACACAGATCGTGTCCAGTTCGGCCGCGGCGCCGCGGCTCCGGTTGAGGTGTTCGGCCAGCACGGCCCGTAGTTCCGGCATTCCGCCCGGCTCGGAGTAGGAGAGCCGGTCAAACGGTGCCGTCTCGGCCGCCGCCCGGATCGCCTCGACCCACTTGCGCCGGGGGAAGGCCCGCAGGTCGGGGGTATAGGAGCCCAGATCGAAGCCGCCTGACGGGGCCGGCCGGGCGGCGGGTGCCCGCCGGGCCCGGGCCGGAGCGGCGCGGGATTCGTCGCCGGGCCGGGGCGACCAGGTGACCCGGGTGGCCGAACCGGTCTTGCCGGTCAGGTACCCCTCGGTGATCAGCTGGCCGTAGGCCTCGGTAACGGTCCACCGGGAGACGCCCAGGTCGGCCGCGAGCATCCGGCTGGGCGGCAGCGCCGCGCCCACCGGCAACCGCCCGTCCCTGATCGCCGCCCGGATGGCCGCGGCCAGCCGCATGTGCAGTCGGCCCGGCCGGGTGCCGGACAGCTCCAGGAGCGTGTCCCAGGCCAAATTGGCCTGTGTTACCGCCATGCCATTGGATCGTAGCCGCCGATCTTCCGCTTCTAGCGTCGATGACACAGGCCATCAACCGAAGCGAGGCCAGCTATGACCATCCTGTCGCCGCAGTGGCTGGGCGCCCGCCGGCGTCCCGTTTACCGTGATCCGTTTTTCGCTGACCCCGCCGTCGTGGAGGACGACTCTCGCCGGCTGGTCAGTCCACTCGATCCAGCCAGCCCGCGATGCTGCGATCCAGCACCGGCATGGGCAGGGACCCGTGATCCAGGACCGCGGCGTGGAACGCGGGCAGCGAGAACGCCGGACCCAGGCGCTGCCGGGCCTCGTCCCGGATCCGGATGATCTCCAGCTTGCCGGTCAGGTAGGCCAGCGCCTGACCCGGCACCACCACGTACCGGTCCACCTCGTTGGCCAGGAACTCCCGCGGCATCGGAACGTGCTCGGCCAGGTAATCCAGGGCCTGCTCCCGGCTCCATCCGTAGAAGTGCAGGCCGGTGTCGACCACCAGCCGGGCGGCCCGCATCAGCGACGTGCTGATCGCCCCGAGCAGCCCGCGCTCGCCGGAGTACAGCCCGGCTTCCTCGGCAAGCTGTTCAGCGTACAGGCCCCAGCCCTCGGAGAACACCGGCAGGCTGCGCTGGCGCTGCAGGGCGGGCAGTTCGGTGAGCAGCTGCAGCCGGGACAGTTGCAGGTGGTGGCCGGGGACCGCCTCGTGGAAGGCCACCACCTCGATGTCCCAGCCGGTCCCGGCCGTGGGCCGCTCGGTGTTGAACCAGAACGTCCCGGGCCGTCCGCCGTCCAGCCGCGGCGGCGTGTAGTGCGGAGCTGCGCCGCTCACCGCCACCACCTCCGGCATCGCCGACACCTCGCACGGCGGCGGCAGGGGCTGCGGGAACACCTCCGCCGCCCGGGCCTCGGCCCGCCGCACCGCGACCGTCGCCTCGCTGATGGCCTCGGCCGGCGAGATCTTCCCGGCCGAGTCCCGCAGCGCGTCCATGACCTCGCCCAGCCCGGACAGCCCCAGGGCCGCACCCAGCTCGACGGCCCGGGCCTCCAGCGCCGCGACGTGATCCAGGCCGGTCTGGTGCAGCTGCTCCGGGCGCAGCGGCAAGGTGGTGTAGCTGCGGACCGCCCGGGCGTAGTCTTCCTTGCCGCCCGGCAGGTAGACCAGCCCGGCCTGCTCGGACGACCGGGCCCGCGGCAGCAGCTCGCTGATCGTGGCCACCCACCTGACCAGCGCGGGCTTGACCACCTCGGCGCCGATCGCCCGCCGTTCGTCCTCCCACGCAGCAGTTCCGTCCCATCCCCGCGGCGGCCGGGGGGACAGGATCGGCCCGGGGACGGGACCGGCCAGCACGGCCTCGGCCCACGTGATGGCCTGCTCCACCAACGGCGCGACCGGCAGCCGTCCCTGATCAGACCCGGCCCGCAGCCGCTTGCCGAGCTGGTCGAGCCACCCGCCGCTGCGCCGCAGCCGGGTCAGGTAGGCCTCCGCGGCCGCCGCGTCGACCAGGACCGTCCGGGCCAGCACCGCCATCAAGGTGGGCGGCCCGGCGTACTGCATGGCGGTGACCGTGTGGTCGGCCCGGGCCATGTCGATCATGGCCAGTTCCTGGGCGGCCATCTCCTTGGTGCAGTCCAGCGTGATGGCGTCGTCCGGGGTGAGCTGCTCGGCCGCGATCGCGTCAGCCTCCTGGACGTACCGCGCGACCTCGGACCGCCAGGCCTGC
Source organism: uncultured Actinomycetes bacterium (assembly GCA_963787645.1). Taxonomy (GTDB): domain Bacteria; phylum Actinomycetota; class Actinomycetes; order Streptosporangiales; family Streptosporangiaceae; genus Palsa-504. Next base: position 229,074 of record CAWBDS010000013.1, read on the forward strand.
GCCCCCTCCGCGCTCTCGTCCGGCATCAGGTCGTCGTACCCCGGGATGCCGTACATGCTGGCCGCGAACGGGTTCTGCGCGAGCCAGCGGTCGTGGAAGCGATCGGCTAGGTCACGGGCCGCAGTCATGATCCTCCTCGGAGACGTCTTCCGCGGTTGACATCATCGCAGCCCCCACCTCCAATGATGAAATGGCCGACCTGGTCGGCTACGCCTGAACCAGCTTCACAACGCGTAGATGCAGCCGTCCCAGTACGCCTCGACGTGCGGACGGCGCTTGCCGCGCAACCCGATCTCCAGCACGTCCGGCCGCCGCCCGCCCGGAATGCGGTACCAGACCTCCAGCCCGGCCGCATGCGCGGGGCTGAACCTGTCCGGATCGCGCGGCGGCTCCGTGGCCGCGTGCATGTAGGCCGGCGTCCCCCAGCAGCACACGCGCGGATGGGCGGCCCAGACCCAGACCTGCCCGCCCCGTCCGCGGACGAACTCCTCCGCTTCGGGGCTCACCTCAACCCGCACCGCCGACCTCCGAACGCCTCCTCAATCGTGTCACCCGAAACCGGGTAGATCTAGCATCAGATCTTCGCCGCCGTCGCAATCGAGGAGTCGCGGTCATGGGTTTCTTTTCCTGGTTCAGTTCCTGCGGCACCGTGGGCGAGGATGAGCCGCCCAGCCTGATCCACATCAACGACGGCAATCCCGAGCAAACCGAGATCCAGCGCCGCGCCGCCGAAGACGTCGCCCGCATAGAGCAAGACGACAAGTACTTCGGCCGCAACCGAGACGAGTTCTGAGCTGCCGCTAGCTCGCGCAGTGCGGGGCGGGCGGCACGTCCAGGGCCGGATTGCGATCGAAGAAGCCGAATGGCTTCAGCCAGAACGACACCGCGTCGGTCGGCATCACCGGCCAGTCCTCGGGCCGGGTGATGTGGTGAATCCCGAACACGTACCACAGCACCACGTCGGTGTTCTCGATCGACCGGTCCGCCGAAGTCCACGTCGGCAGCCCCGAGTCATGCAACGACAGGTTCGGGAAGTCGCCGCACGGCCACCGCTCGTCCGGATGGTACGGCGTGACCCACAGCGTGTGCCCGATCACCTCGGCCCGCTGGAACGCCGGCGAGGACGGCGACAGCAGCGCCGGGAACGCCCCGGACGGCACGAGCTTGTACCCAACCGGCGAGCCCAGCCCATTCTCAGCACCGGAATTGACCACCTTCCAGGCCCGCTGAGACGCCCAGTCGTAGTCCTGCTTGCCCTCCGCCTCGGTCCGCAGCGGCGTCGACACCACCTCCAGGCCCAGGCCATACGGGTCGTCAGCGGACACGCCCGTAGCACGGGACGAGACGGCGTGCACCGTGTTCAACGGCCCGTCCACGTCCAGGTCCAGCCGCGCCACGATGAAGTGCTGGTGGAACGGCGCGTACGTCCCCTGATCGACCACCGTCCCGTTCGCCACCGAACCAGAAGCATGCGAGGTCACCACGATCCCGGTCGCCCGCACCTCGCACTCGATGGAACCGTCCTGGTAGAAGCGCCAGTACACCAGATACTCGTAGTTGGCCACGGTGACGTGGAAGGAGACCACCAGCCGCCGCTGCCGCCGCACCTGCGCGCCGGTCCGCTCGTCGACGTGCTTCCACAGCACGCCGCTGTCCTCCTCGTGGATACAGATGGCATTCGAGATCTCCCGAGGCTCCCCGTGGGAGTCGTGCACCACCGCGTCCAGGTAGCGGATCTCGCCCAGGCAGTCGCAGCCCAGCTCCAGCGAGGTGGTCATGAACCCCAGGCCCCACTCGCCGATGTCGAACGCGGTCCGCCGGTAGTGGTCGGGGCTGGCGTCCCGGTACGGCACGAACATCTCCGCGAACGACATCCGGTACGCGACGGGGCGCAGCCGCCCGCCGTCCTCGAACCCCACCTGGTGCAGCACCAGGCCCTCACGGTAGTTGAACCCCAGCCGCAGCTGCCAGTTCTGCCAGGACAGCAGCCGCCCCTCCAGCGTGAACCCGACCCCGGCAGGCTGGCTGACCTCCAGCGGCGCCACCTCCCGCAGCGGCCGCCCGAGCAGCTCGGGCGTGTACTCACCGCTCACCGAGGGCTGCTCGCCGCCGCTGAAACTGTCCTCGATCTCCAGCAGCTCCATCCGGTTCAGGTCCACCACCGGATGCAGCCCGGTGACGTGGTGCGCGTACGGATTGCTGTCCGGGCTGTCCCGGTACCACACGTCCGACCAGCCGATCCGCAGGCCGCGGTAGCGTTCGGGCACCAGCGCGGCGCCGTAGGCCCACATGTCGGTGAGCACCAGCGACAGGTCGGTGATCCCGCGCCGGGCCAGCGCCTGCACCAGCGCCGGATGGGCCCGCAGCATCTCGTCGCACTCGTGCCACTCGTCCACGGTCATGTTCGGCTGCTGGCCGGGCAGGTCCTCCCAGCTCAGGACCGTATCGTCGGCCAGCGACACCACCGCCCGGTGGGCCTGGCCGTCCGCGCGGTCCCAGCACACCACGGTCGCCTCGCGGCGCGCGGTCTCCAGCGCTGCCTTGGCCGGCTCTTTGAGCTCGATGGACGCGAACCGCCAGCCCGCGCCGACGCCACGGTCGCGCCGCACGATCGCGGCCGCCTGCCGGATCTCCGCCGCGGTCAGCGGGTCGAGCGGATGCGCCGCTGAAACTGTCACCATGGTCCCTCCATTCCTGCAGGCACGCCCCATCCTGACGGATGACCGTGGGCGACGCCAACCCATGAAACTTCCGCCCGCTCCTGGTCTTTTATTTATGCCGAACGGGCCGTGGTGCGCGGACCCGCCCAGCTCACCGCGTTCCGTGGACCACGCGGCAGCGGCCCGCCTCCTTACAATGTCGCTTACACGCGAGCATGACCGGGTTGACGTGCCGAGTTCAGGGAGGTCGGGTGGAGTGCGGGCGATGCGGTGCACCGTTGGCGGACGGCGACCTGTTTTGCGGAGACTGCGGCGCGCCCGTGGGCAGCTGCCCCACCTGCGGTGAGCCGCTAACTCCCGGCAAGCGCTTCTGCCGCCGGTGTGGTACCGCCTTGTTCGATGCCGCGCCCGCCCTGGCCACCGCCACGCCGGCCGCGCAGCCGGGCCGCGAGTCGGCGGCCGAGCGGCGGGTCTGCTCGGTGCTGTTCTGCGACGTGGTGGGGTTCACCCCGCTGTCGGAATCCCGGGACCCCGAGGCGGTCCGCGAGCTGCTGTCGCAGTACTTCACGGTGGCGCGCACGGTGATCACCCGCTACGGCGGAGTGGTCGAGAAGTTCATCGGGGACGCGGTGATGGCCGTCTGGGGAACCCCCCTAGCGACCGAAGGCGACGCCGAACGAGCCGTCCGGGCCGCACTTGACCTGGTGGCCGCCGTGGCCGAGCTGGGTCAGGAGTCCGGGCTGCCCGGCCTGGCCGCGCGGGCCGGGGTGGTCACCGGCGAGGTCGCGGTCAACCTGGGCGCGGTCGGCGAGGGCATGGTGGCCGGCGACGCGGTGAACACCGCGTCCCGGGTGCAGGCCGCCGCCGAGCCCGGCGCCGTGCTGGTCGACGTGCCCACCCAGCGGCTCACCGGCAGCGCGATCGCGTTCGCCGACGCGGGGGAGCACACGCTGAAGGGCAAGGCCGAGCCGCAGCGCTTGTGGCGGGCGGTCCGGGTGCTGGCCGCGGTGGGCGGCTCGCAGCGGGTCGACGGACTGGAGGCCCCGTTGACCGGCCGCGACGCCGAGCTGCGCACGATCAAGGACCTGTTTCACGCCGCCGCTGACCGGCGGGTGCCGCGGCTGGTCCTGGTCTCCGGTCCGGCCGGGGTGGGCAAATCCCGGCTGGGCTGGGAGTTCGAGAAGTACGCCGATGGCCTCAAGGCCGACGCGTGGTGGCATCGCGGCCGCTGCCTGTCCTACGGCGAAGGGGTCGCGTTCTGGGCGCTGGCCCAGATCGTCCGCCAGCGGCTGGGCATCGCCGAGGAGGATCCGCCCGAGACCGCCGCGGCCAAGCTGGCCGCGGGCCTGGACCGGTTCGTGCCCGACCCGGCCGAACACTCCTACACCGGGCTCCGCCTCAGCCGGCTGCTCGGCGTGTCGTTTCCCGGGGATGGCGGCGAAGCGCTCTCCCGGGAGGAGCTGTTCGCCGGCTGGCGGCTGTTCTTCGAGCGGCTCGCGGCCGAGAACCCGGTGATTCTGCTGGTGGAGGACGCCCAGTACGCCGACCACGGACTGCTGGACTTCCTGGACCACCTGATCGACTGGGTGCGCGACCTGCCGGTCTACGTGCTGATCTTCGCCCGCCCCGAGCTGGGCCAGGCCCGGCCGGGGTTCGGCGCGGGCCGCAACCGCAGCACGCTGACCCTGGACCCGCTGGACGCGGCGTCCATGGACGTCTTGGTCGAGGCCCTGGTACCGGGCATGCCGGAGGCGGCGCGGTCCAAGATCAACCGCCAGGCCCAGGGCATCCCGCTGTTCGCGGTGGAAACCGTGCGCTCGCTGATCGACCAGGACATCGTCCAGCCAGTCGAAGGGGTGTACCGGCTGACCGGCGACGTCGGGGAACTGGCCGTGCCGGACAGCCTGCACGCGCTGCTGGCCGCCCGGCTGGACGCCCTGGACCCGGGCGCCCGGCGGCTGGCCGCGGACGCCGCCGTGCTGGGCACCACGTTCCCGGCCGATGCGCTCGTCGCGGTGTCCGAGCGAGATGAGCCGTCGGTGCGGGCCGCCCTGGCCGACCTGGTCCGCCGCGAGGTGCTGAGCGTATCCGCGGATCCGCTGTCGCCGGAGCGGGGCAGTTACCGGTTCTCCCAGGAAATGCTGCGCCAGGTCGCCTACGACACCTTGTCCCGGCGCGATCGCAAGGGCCGTCACCTGGCCGTGGCCGCGCACTTGCGCGCGGCGTTCCCCGGCGACGGCGAAGAGGTCGCCGAGGTCGTTGCCCGGCACTACCTGGACGCCCTCCACGCGATCCCCGACGACCCCGACGCCACCGAAATCCGCGGCCAGGCCATCACCGCCTTGACCCGTGCCGCCGAACGCGCCGAACGCACCGGCGCTCCCGCGCAGGCCGCGGCCAGCTACGCGGCCGCCGCCCAGCTGAGCCCGCCCGGTGCGGCCGGCGAGGCCACCGCCGGGTTGTGGGAGCGCGCCGCGCAGGCCGCCCTCGCCGACGCCAGCTATCCGGTGGCCGTCGAGTACGCGGAGCATGCCCGCGATCATCATCTTCAGCAGGGGCAGGACCGGGCCGCCGCGCGGGTTCAGGCGCTGGCCGGCCGGGCCCTGAGCATCTGGGGCCGTCATGCCGACGCCCGCGAGCAGCTCACCGCGGCCGTGGAAGTCCTGCGGGAAGGCCCCGATACCGACACCGTGTGGGCCGTGAGCCAGCTGGCCCACCTCGAGGTGTTCGCCGGCTGCACCCGACGCCGACCGGCTTAGCGCCGAGTCGCTCACCTTGGGCCAGGCGCTCGGCGTCGGCCCTGGCCAGCTCGCCGAGCTGCTGGTCACCCGGGGGATCTACCACCTTCTGGACGAGCGGCGGCCGCAGGCGATCTCCTACTTCCGCGAGAGCGCGCGGCTCGCCGCCCTGGCCGGTGACAACAACGGCGCAGGACGTGGGCTGCTCAACCTGGCCGACGCGCTGATGCCCAGCGACCCCGCCGCCACGGCCGACGCCGCGCGGACCGCTGCTGGGCACCTGCGCCGTACCGGGCACCGGCGTATGCTCGGCGCGGCGATCATGAACGTGGTTGAGGCGCTGATCCAGATCGGTGACTGGCCGGCCGCCGAGGCTGAAATTACCCAGGCGATGGACTCCGACGCTCTGGCGGACATGGAGGACGTCATCTGCGACCGCGGCTGGCTGGCGGCTCTGCGCGGCGACGTCGGGACGGCCGAGGCCATGCGCGCCGCCCTGCGGAGCTACCGGTCGAGCGAAGATCCCCAGGATCAGGCGCTGACCGGCCTCCTGGACGCGTTCGCCGCCGCCGCCCGTCGTCAGCCGGCCGATGCCCTGCGCTACGCCCGGGCCATCCTGGCTCTTGCCGCCAGGGTCGGGATCAGCTCCGTGGCCCCGCGCTGGGCGTGGCCGCTGGCCGCGCGCTGCGCGTCCGAGCTGGGCGACACCACGGCCGCCCGGGAACTGCTCGACCTGCTCGACTCCTATCAGCCCGGCCACCTCGCCCCCATGCTGCGGGCCGAACGCGACCTGGCCCGCGCCCGGCTCCGGGCCGCGGACACAGCGGGCGATGCCGCCGCGGCGGCCTCGTTGACCGCCGCGATCCAGAGGCTGCGCGAGCAGAGCACTCCCTATCACCTCGCCCACGGCCTGCTCGATCACGCCGAGTACCTGCGATCCGCGGGCGACGCCCCGGACATTGACGGAGCCGCCGCCGCGGCCATCGAGGAGGCCCGCGCCATCGCCGGACGCCTGCGCTGCCAGCCGCTGCTGGACCGGGCCGACGTCCTGACCCCACAGGACTCGCCACGCGTCGCTAGTTAACCCTTGCGACGCCGCGTCCCGAACCTCTAGCGTGCGCCCATGCACAGTGTGGACCCGACGACGGAGTCGATGATCAGATCGGTGCTGGCCTACGCGGAGAACCGGCTGCGGCTGGACCCGGTGCCCCTGGACCGGGGCTCGCGCGACCCGGCCGAGCTGGAGGCCGCCGTCCAGGGCCTGCTCGGCCGCGAGCCGCATAACCCGGATCAGGTGCTCGGCGTGTACACCTCGGTCATCGCGTCCGCCGTCATCTCGGCGGACAGCCCGCGCTTCCTCGGGTTCATCCCGGCCGCGCCGACCAAGGCCGCGCTGCTGTTCGACATGCTGATCTCGTGCGCCTCGATCCAGGGCATCTCCTGGCTGGAGGCGGCCGGCGCCATCCACGCCGAGAACCAGGTCCTGCGGCTGATCGCCGACCGGGCCGGGCTGCCCGAGGGCGCGGGCGGCTGTTTCGTGTCCGGGGGTTCGGCCGGGAACCTGTCCGCGCTGGTGGTGGCCCGCGAGACGGCCAAGCGCAAGGCAGGCGCGGCCGCGGCCGTCCGTCGGTGGCGCGTCGCGGTCAGCGAGGACGCGCATTCCTCGATCACCAACGCGCTGCGCATCTTGGAGATGGACGCGCTGATCGTGCAGGCCGATGATCACCGGCTGACCGGTGCCGGGCTGCGGGCGGCTATCGCGGCCGACGGCGATCCCCGCTCGCTGGCCGCGGTCGTGGCCACCTCGGGTACCACCAACGCGGGGATCATCGACGACCTGGCCGGCGCAGCCGAAGTCGCGCGCGAATACGGCCTGTGGTTCCACGTGGACGGCGCCTACGGCGGCGCCGGGCTGTTCGCGCCGAGCGTGCGCCCCCGATACGACGGCATCGAGCACGCCGACTCGTTCATCGTGGACCCGCACAAGTGGCTGTTCGCGCCGTTCGACTGCGCGGCCCTGCTGTACCGGAACCCCTCGGTGGCCCGCTCGGTGCACAAGCAGGACGCGTCGTACCTGGACGTTATCCACGACACGCCGGGGGAGTGGAACCCGACCGACTACGCCTACCACCTGACCCGGCGGGCCCGCGGCCTGCCGCTGTGGTTCTCGCTGGCCGTGTACGGGCTCGACGCGTACACCGAGGCCATCGAGGCGGCGCTCGAGCTGGCCCGGCAGACCGCGACCGAGATCCGGGCCCGGGCTCACCTGGAGCTGATCCGCGAGCCCGAGCTCGGAGTGGTGCTGTTCCGGCGGCGCGGCTGGGACGCCGCCGAGTACACCCGCTGGGCCGACCAGCTGCTGACCGATCAGGTCGCGTTCATCCCGCCCTCAGCCTGGGAGGGCGAGACCGTGGCCCGCTTCGCCTTCCTGCACCCGCACACCTCGATGGACCTGGTCCGCCAGATCCTCGACCGGATGGCCTGACCCGACCGCCTCGCCCGCCCCGCCCCGCCCCGCCCCGCCTCGCCCCGCCTCAGCGTGGTGAATGCCCAGATTCACTCCGTTCCGTTCCCGTCGAACGACCTCAGAGGGTGAGGTCGGCCTCGATCCGCTTGAGGCTGTGGCGCGCCAGCGCCAGGTTGGCCTTGGACCGCTCGAGCACCAGGTAGAGGAACAGGCCCTGCTCGTTCCGGCTGTTCTTCAGCAGCCGGATGAGGTGGTACTGCTTGTTGAGCGTGATCAGGATGTCCTCGATGGAGTCATCCAGCCGCAGCGACTCCATGGTCCGCATCTTGGCCCGGATCACCTCGGTGTTGCCGGCCGCGGCAACATCCAGGTCGAGGTACTTGCCGCCGCCGAGCGCGCCGAGCGACATCCCGCTTTCCCAGTCGACCAGACAAACGCCTACCGCGCCGTCAATAGCCATCGCTTCTTTGAGCGCCGTTTCCATGTTCATATGACCCCGCCTTTCTCGTTTTCTGATGGGCGTAGTCACGATAGTGAAGCCCGGAGATGGTCGTCAGGAGAATGCCACACCGCCTTTTTACAAAGAGTAGTTCTACGGATACTTTAAGTAGTAACATGGCGCTGAACTGCAGATTTAATCGTGATCACGCCGCCACTCCCAGTCGCCACTATTAATTGGCCCGGCCGCTACTAATAACTAACCGCAGAGCAAGGCCGACTTCGCTAGGCAAATCAGTAGACTCACCACGGATGCATTTTTCCAGGCACTATTAATGGTTTGCGCTGGTATGGGTGTTTCCGCCGAATTATCCCTATGACGCCTGTGTCCGGCCTGGCCAGGGAAGTGATCTGCGCTGACCAGTTCAGATGAGCTAGTGACGACGCGAGTACGCGGAGCGCTGGAGACGCTGGCCGCCCAGCGCGCTTCGGGCATCCTGGAGATCGACGGAGATCCGGCCGGGACCATCTACTTCGATCAGGGGCAGATCACCTGCGCGCGGGCCTCCTGGATTCCCGACATCGGCGCCCGCCTGCTCGGTGCGCTCCAGCCTGCCGAAGAGCTTGACCTGCTCACCGGGGCCGACGAGCCGGACCGCGACATCGGGACCTACCTGGTCCAGCGTGACTACCTCACCATCGCCGAGCTGGCCACGCTCCTGCGGTCGGTGGTAGTGGATACCACCATCGCGCTGACCGCGCTCAGCGACAAGGACGTCTTTATCTCCGACATCAGGTTCGTGCCAGCGGGTGCTCACTGGGCCGCCGCGTTCTCCTGCCTGGACGTCGGCTCGGTGCTGGCCGAAGCGCGCATCCGCGCCGACCGGATGGCTCGCCACGGCCTGACCCGCATCACGCCGGTACGCCTTCGTGACCTCGGCCGTCCGTCGGCCGTGCTGAGCCGCTCGCAGTGGGCGCTGGCCAGCGCGATCGACGGCACGGCCTCCGCGCAGGACCTAGCCTGGCGCTGCGGTCTGGCCCTCTACGAAACGATCGAGACGATCAGCGCCCTCATCGCCGCGGACCTGTGCCAGCCCGATGCCACCGTGCCAGCACCCCCCAGCCCCCTAACCCAGTGGTTCGGCCCACCACCCTCCGCACCGCCATCCATGGCGGCGCCTCCCGGCGTACCGCCCGCGTTGACGGCCCCCGCGCCGCTGCCGCGTCGCCCCGAGCCAAGCCCGATGCCGTCCGCTCCGCTTGCCTCCGCACCGATGCCACGCCGCACCGAGCCGGGCCGGATGCTGTCCGCCACGGCCGAGGTCAATGGGACGGACGGAGTGCCCGCGACTCGTCCGCCCTTGCCCGCGGGCCTTGAGCTGGCACCCGCGGGCTTCCCGGCTACGCCCGCGCCCCCCGATCTGCTTCGCCGCGTCCTGGAAGGGCTCCGCAGAAGCTAAGACGTGGCCGGACGCCGCCGGGGCAGGGCCGGCCCGTCGGCCGTTCGGGCCTGCTTGGCCGCCGCCGCGGTCGCCGTCCGAGCCCCCGAACGCGGGGCGGGCGCGGCCCAGGCCCCGATCTGCGTCGAAAAGGCCGCGATCCGGTCGATGATCTCGCGTGCCCGGTACTGGAGCATCCCCACGTTGAGGCTGCTGCTGCCGATGACCGCCACGATCGCGCTGTCACCCGCCGCGTAAACCGCCAGGTACCCGTCGCTGCCGCGAGCCACTGCCTCCCGGAAGTTCCCGCAGCCGGTGGTCACGGTGGCCCGGCTGGCCAGGGCCAGGGTAGCGGCCGAGATCGCCGCGATCTGAGTCGGCTCGACGTCCGGTACGTCGTGCGCGAAGACCAAGCCGTCGCTGGTAGCGGCCAGACTGCCGCGGACTCCTGGAACCTGAGTCCTGATCAGCTCCAGCTCGGCCTGAACCTTATCCTCGACGGACGGGCTGGCCTTGCGCAGGGCCGGCATCAGAGGAGATCCTCCGCTGCGGTCCTGGCGTTGATGACAGGCATGGTGTCCCCTTTCTTGAGGGAGGCCGCCCGGACGAAGGACATGACGGCCAGACCGTGCTCGGGAACCTGACCTGCCGCCGACAGCAGGCGCAGCACGAGCAGCCGGTAAACGTCGATCGCGGTGCAGAAAACGCTGCGGCCCAGGTCCCAGGCCAGATCCCGGGGCGTGCTGCCGTGCCTGACCCGGATCAGTACCGCCCATTGACCGGCCGAAATGCGGACCGATTCCGAACGCGGACGAGGGTTACGCGCTATGACCGTGTCGGGTGTGAGTACGGCGGATAGTTGTTTCACCACTTGTTGCCGCCGGCCGATCTCGGCGAGCAGCGCTTCGACGCCGATGCCCGGCACCAAGCCTGCGGCCGGCAACCGGCCCGACCGGAATTTGCCGTAGCGCGACTGGGCCGTGAACAATTCGAGCACCGCATCGATGGCCGGCTCGGTGACGGCCCGGATCGCCATCACCCGGCCGAACGGCGGCAGCCCGTCGGCGTACGCCTTGAAGGCTTCGTCGGCTGGAGCCGGCGTTCGTTCCGATTCGGCGTAGACAACCTTGCCGTCCCGGAAGTAGATGGCCCCGTCGCTACCGCCGGCAAAGGGCAGCATTCCGGTGCTCCCCGCGCCGTCCAGCTTCCGCAGCCGTCCCGCGACCAGGCTCGGATAGCCGTCCGCTGCCCTGGTCGGCAGGACCGCCGCGGTCAGCTGCCGAGCCCGTCGCAGCCGTGGCGTCTGGCTCATGCGGCGAAGGTCATGCAGAAGTTGCGGATCTCCCGTCGGGCCATGGCCAGATTGGCCCGCCCCCGGTCCAAGATGACCAGCAGGAGAATGTTCGGTTCCAGGTCCTCGGGAATCAGCCGTACGACGTACAGCTGACTCCGAAAGGTCACCATTACGTCTTCGAGGCCGTCCATGGGAAGCTCGCCCGCGAGTAGCGAAAGCACATTGGCAATATCTGCTGCTCCGGCCGCCGCGGTGGGCAAGCTGATATCGTCTTGCTCTTTCCGCGAGGCCAAGATCATTCCGGTGGAGGCGTCGACTAGGCAGCCGAGCAGGAAGCCCTCGATGTCCGCAACGGGGTCGAGTACAGTTTCGGCCTCATTCAGGATCAAGGGCGCTTCCTCCCTCGCGCAGCGAGCAGGCTGACCGGAGACGACGGGAAGCTGGCGGACCCGGTACGCAGACATCGTAGGCCACTGAACGGCTATGCGGCGGCATAGTGGCGAATAACAAGCTAACGGCCATTGTGGCTGATTAGCGTGTCCACTAAATGTCCGAAACTTAATAATTTACGAGTTTTGTCAGCTAATGCCGCCGGGCAGGCAAACGAAGGCCGCGTTTCCTTTGGTGACCGCCGCAACTGCCGCGCCAATCCCGCCCCATATGCCTCCTCGCCACCAGCCGACCCGCCTCCCGCGCTCCGCCATCAGGGCGCGGCTGGTCCTCCGGCGCCTGCTACCCGCGGTCCCGCTGCGCCCAAGCCGCATCCGTAAGCTGAACAGCCGCCGCATCATCTCGTCGATGGCGTCGGTCCCGGCTTCCATCGCCGCTTCCCGATCCTCGGACCGGGCGACCAGCAGGGCAACCTCGTTGACCGAGGCGAGCAGGATGTGGGCCAGCGTGCTGACCATCTCCGGCCGCACCTTCCCCTGGTTCGCGATCATCTGCAGCACGGCCTGGATCAGGCCGAACGCATGGCGTTCCTCCATCGCCCGCCACCGTTCCCAGCCCATCACCGAAGGCCCGTCGATCAGCAGGATCCGCCGGACCACCGGATCGCCCGCCAGGCGGATCCACGCCACGAAGCCGGCGCGCAGCGCCTCCAGCGGGTCGGTCAAGCCGCTCGCCGCGGCCATCGTCTGCTCTCCGACGCTGGTCTCGATCTCCTCGGCCACCGCCTCGAACAGGACCTCCTTGCTGGCGAAGTGGTGGTAGAGCGAACCCCGGCTGACGCCTGCCTCGCGTAGCACCGCCTCGATCGAGGTGTCCTCGTAGCCGCGTTCGGCAAACATGCGGGTGGCGATCGCGACCAGCTGCCCCCGCGTCGCTTCCCCCCGCGCCACGTTCCGGTTCGCCCTCCCCCCGGACCCCGCCTGGCCCCCGGACCCCGCCTGGCCTCCGGACCCCGCCTGGCCCGATGTGTCCGCCCGGTCCATCGCGCTCCTCGTCCCGGCCCGAAAGCCTTGACAGACCGACTGTCGGTTTGCTTACTATAAACCGACAGTCGGTCTAGTAATAGTATGCACCTTCTAGAAGGGCGAGCGTAATGCAGCTATCCGAATTCGGCTCCCACCGGCGCACCGCCGTCACCCGCTCCGGCGAAATCAGCTACATCGACATCGGCGGCGGACCGGTGGCACTGTTCGTTCACGGCATCGCCACCAACGCCTACCTGTGGCGCCACGTCATCGACGCGCTGGCCGGCCAGCGCCGCTGCATTGCGCTCGACCTGCCGCTGCACGGGCGCAGCCCGGTGACCGCCGACCAGGATCTGTCGCTGGCCGCGCTGGCCGCCGGCCTGGAGGACTTCTGCCAGTACCTGGACCTCACCCAGGTCGATCTGGTCGCCAACGACACCGGCGGGGCGATCTCCCAGATCTTCGCCGCCCGCCATCCCCAGCGGCTGGCCACGTTCACCCTGACCAACTGCGAAACCGCCGACAACATGCCGCCGGAGTCCTTCAAGGCGACCGTCGAACTCGCCGCCGCGGGCCACCTCGCGCCGGCCGCGGTGGCGATGTACGGCAACTTTGATGCCGCCGTCCAGTTCTCTTTCGGCTCCACCTACGAGCACCTGGACCGGATGGACCGGAACGTGCTCCGGTCCTACTTGGAGCCGTGCGTCGGCACCATGGAACGAGCCCGCCAGTTCGAGCGGCTGCTCGCTTCCCTCGACGCCGGTGACCTGCAAGCCGTCATGCCGAAGCTCCAGGAGCTCACCGTGCCCACCCAGCTGGTGTGGGGTGCCGGCGACGAGACCTTCGACGTCTCCTGGGCGCACTGGCTGCGGGACACCATTCCCGGCGCCACTCGCGTGGTCACCGTCGACGGTGCCAGGTTGTTCTTCCCCGAAGAGCGCCCGATGGACCTCGTGCCACACCTGGAAGAGCACTGGGCCGCGGTCGCGGCTGCCCGGGCGTAGGACCGGGCGTACCGCGGTCCCGTCGCGCTCGATCAGCGAGGTCAGTGAGATGAATCTGTTGATGGTGGCGGGGGCATCCCTCACGAACCCGTGCGCGGAGAACCCGGAGCTGTTCTTCGCCGAATCTCCGCGGGACGTGGAGCAGGCCAAGGCGATGTGCATCGGGTGCCGGGCGCGGCTGGCTTGCCTGACCGGGGCTCTGGAGCGCCAGGAGCCCTGGGGCGTCTGGGGTGGAGAGCTGGTGATCCAGGGTGCGATCGTGCCCCGGAAGCGGCCTCGCGGGCGTCCGCGCCGGACCGAGCCGACGGTCGGACGCGGCCAGGGCCGCCTGGTCATGTCGTGCTAGCTCGTTTCGATATGCGGAGCGGGGTACCACGTTCGTTCGATTATATGTTTTAATAGCGGGGACAAGGAAGCGATCGGTCCGATCAGGGAGACGACATGCTCGCCGCCGCTACCGCTGGTGCCAGCCAACCCGCCATTGCCGCCTTGCTCGGGCTCGGGGCCGCGGGTCTCGGCGGGGCGGTGGTGGCTATGGCCTGGAGCGTGCACGCTCGCCAGATCCGGCTTGCCGAGTTGCTGGCCCGTCGGCAGTTCATCTTGACCAAGGCTGAGCCGGCCGCCGCGGAGCAGCCACTCAACGGGCACGCCGCCGAGGCGCCCCTCGGCGTGCAGGAGACGCTGGAGGCGGTCGGCGCCCGAGAGGCCCAGGCCGGCCAGAAAGCTCAAGGGTCTCAAGGGTCTCAGGCCGGAAACGGCGGAAACGGCGGTCACGGCAGCAACGGCGGCAGCAACGGCGGCGGCCGCGGCAGTACCACGGCCAGGGCCGCCAAGCTGGCCATCGAGGGTCCGGACACGGTCGTCGTCGGCGAGCAGGTCCGGTACCGCGTTCGGCCGACCACGGTCGGCACGGCCGTAACCTGGGCCGCGGGCGGCGGCTCGGTGGCCCAGGCGCCCGATCCGACGCATCCCGACGAACTGCTCCTCATCGCCGACCAGCCCGGCACCCTGATGCTCCACGTCCGGGTCCGTGAGGGCCTCAGCGAGCGCCGCGAGACCAAGACCGTCACCGCCGTCCCCGACGTGACCCCGGCCGCCTCCCCGTTCCCGCTGCGCCTGTTCCTGCACGGCTGGGGCCTGGTCGTGGTAGCCATCCTGGTCATCGGCTTCGCTGGCGCCCTCGACGCGCTAGGCAATCTCACCTCCGCCGACTTCATCGCGCTGGTCGTCCCGCTCACCGCGCTGCTCGGCGTGATCGCCGTGGTCCGCACCGCGAGCGACCCGCCGCCGCGCCCCGGCCGGGGCCCGGCCAGTCCCGAACCCTGAGGTCAGCGGGGGTCGGGAACACCGCCCTTCGCCGCGTCGCCGGGAAGGCCGGACTCCTGATCGAGAGCACCGTCGCCGTCCGAACCGACAGGCCTATTTATTGACCGAACGTTCGGTAAAGAGTAGCCTGCCGAGTGAGAGACGGGAGGCGCCGTGTACGGCAACTACGACCCCGGCACCGCGAGCGGCCCGGACGGCCCGGCCGACCAGGATGCCGAGCAGCGCTTCGACCAGCTCATCGCCGCCGACCAGCGCATCGAGCCCCGCGACTGGATGCCGGACGCGTACCGCAAGACGCTCATCAGGCAGATCGCCCAGCACGCCCACTCGGAGATCATCGGCATGCAGCCGGAGGGCAACTGGATCACCCGGGCGCCCAGCCTGCGCCGCAAGGCCATCCTGATCGCCAAGGTTCAGGATGAGGCGGGCCACGGCCTGTACCTCTACTCCGCCGCCGAGACGCTCGGCATCGACCGCGAGGAACTGCTCGACCGGCTCCATGACGGGCGGCAAAAGTACTCGAGCATCTTCAACTACCCGACCCTCAACTGGGCCGACGTCGGCGCGATCGGCTGGCTGGTGGACGGCGCCGCGATCATGAACCAGGTGCCGCTGTGCCGTTGCTCCTACGGTCCCTACGCCCGGGCCATGGTCCGCATCTGCAAGGAGGAGTCCTTCCACCAGCGTCAGGGCTTCGAGATCCTGTACACCCTCTCGCACGGAACACCGGATCAGAAGGCGATGGCCCAGGACGCGGTGAACCGGTACTGGTGGCCGTCGCTGATGATGTTCGGCCCGCCGGACCAGGCGTCGTCGCACTCGGCCCAGTCGACGGCCTGGGGCATCAAGCGGTTCGGCAACGATGAGCTACGTCAGCGTTTTGTCGACATGACCGTGCCGCAGGCCGAGGTGCTCGGCCTGAGCCTGCCCGATGAGGAACTGCACTGGAATGCCGAGCGCGATCACTACGACTTCGGGGCCATCGACTGGGATGAGCTGAGCCGCGTCATCCGCGGCGACGGTCCCTGCAACGCCGAGCGCCTGCGCCGCCGCCGCCAGGCCCACGACGACGGCGCCTGGGTCCGCGAGGCGGCCCAGGCCTACGCCGACAAGCACGCCCAGCCGCACGCGCAGGCGCGTGCGTCATGAGCGACGACGGCGCCAAGCGGGGCTGGCCACTCTGGGAAGTGTTCGTCCGCGCCCGGCGCGGGCTGTCCCACCAGCACGTCGGCAGCCTGCACGCCCCGGACGCCGCGATGGCCCTGCGCAACGCGCGTGACGTCTACACCCGGCGCGGCGAGGGCGTGTCGATCTGGGTGGTGCCCTCGGCCGCGATCGTGGCCAACAGCCCGGACGAGAAGGATCCGTTCTTCGATCCGGCGCAGGACAAGGTCTACCGCCATCCGACCTTCTATGACGTGCCCGAGGGAGCCAAGCATCTATGAGCAGCGTCCGGACGCTGCCGCCGCTGGCCGCCTACGCGCTGGGCTTGGGGGATGACACGCTCATCCTGGCCCAGCGCCTGAGCGAGTGGGTCGCGCACGCGCCGCAGATCGAGGAGGACGTCGCGCTGGCCAACATCGCGCTCGACCTGCTCGGCCAGGCGCGGACCCTGCTGGCCTACGCGGGCGAGGTCGAGGACGCCGGGCGAGATGAGGACGACCTGGCCTACCTGCGCGACGACCGCGACTTCCGCAACGTCCAGCTGGTCGAGGTGCCCAACGGCGACTTCGCTGTCACCATGGCCCGGCAGCTGGCCTTCTCCGCCTACCAGTACGAGCTGTACACCGCGCTGGGCGACAGCGGCGACCAGACCCTGGCCGGGCTGGCGGCCAAGGCGGTCAAGGAAGTCGCCTACCACCGCGACCACGCCGTGCAGTGGGTGCTGCGCTTGGGCGATGGTACCGAGCTGTCCCGTCAGCGCATGCAAGCCGGCCTGGAGCAGATCTGGCCCTACACCGAGGAACTCTTCGATCCGGCGACCGGGCTGCCCGGCATCGCGGTGGACCCCGCGACCCTGCGCCCGGCCTGGGCCGGCTACGTGACCTCGGTCCTGGCCGAGGCGACGCTGCAGCTTCCCGGGCCGCGATGGCGATCCCGCGGCGGCCGTACCGGCCTGCACACCGAGCATCTCGGCCACCTGCTGGCCGAGATGCAGCACCTGCACCGCTCGCACCCGGGAGCGACATGGTGAGCGACGCGCCGAGCGATCGCGTCGCTTTGCTGGCCGCGGCCCGGGCCGTGCCCGATCCCGAGCTTCCCGTACTGACCCTGGGTGATCTGGGGGTGATCCGGGACCTGCGGCTGGCCGGCGACGGGACCGTGGAGGTCGACCTGACCCCGACCTACACCGGCTGCCCGGCTATGGCGGTCATCGCCGATGACGTACAGGCCGCTCTGCGCCAGGCCGGTGCGGATCAGGTCCGGGTCCGCACCGTGCTGGCCCCGGCCTGGACGACTGACTGGATGAGCGACGCCGGCCACCGCAAGCTGCGCGAATACGGGATCGCGCCGCCCGGGCCCGCGGGACATGCCGCCGGAGGCCCGGTCCGGCTGGCGTTCTCGGTCCGCTGCCCCCATTGCGGTTCGCCCGACACCCGTGAGGTCAGCCACTTCGGCTCGACCCCGTGCAAGGCGCTATGGACCTGCCGGTCCTGCGCCGAGCCGTTCGACTCGTTCAAGGCGCTGTGATGGCCGGCTCGCGCCGGCACTCGGTGTTCCACCCGCTCCGGGTGGAACACGTCGAGCGGCTCACCGACGACGCGGTGGCCATCACCTTCGATGTGCCGTCGGAACTGCGCGAGGCGTTCCGCTTCCAGGCCGGGCAGCACGTGTCGATCCGATCTCCGGTCGTGGGCGACGACGTGCGGCGCAACTACTCCATTTGCGCCCCGGCCACGAGCGGACAGCGGCTGCGGATCGGCGTCAAGCGCATCCCCAACGGGGTCTTCTCCAGCTACGTCGCCGAACACCTGCGCCCTGGCGATGTCCTGGACATCATGACTCCCACCGGCAGCTTCTCCACCGCGCTACATTCCGGTCAGCGCAAGCGGTACGGCGCCATCGCGGCTGGCTCGGGCATCACGCCGGTGCTGTCCATCCTCAGCACCGCCCTGGAGGTCGAACCCGAGAGCAGCGCCGTCCTGATCTACGTCAACCGCACCACCTTGAACATCATGTTCCTGGAGGATCTGGAGGACCTGAAGAACCGCTATCCGGACCGGTTCCAGCTGATCCACGTGCTCGACGAGGAACCGCTGGACGTGGAGATCCTCTCCGGCCGGCTCGACGCCGACCGGCTCGGGCGCATCCTGGACGGCCTGGTTCTCCCGGACGACGTTGACGAGTGGTTCCTGTGCGGCCCGTTGCCGATGACCGACGTCGCCCGTGAGGTGCTGCTCGGCCACGGCGCCGACGACCGGCACGTTCACCGCGAGCTGTTCTTCGTCGGCCCGCCGCCCGCCGCGGGCGACCGCGCCGCGGCCGGCGCCGGATCGCCAGCACCGGAAACCGAACCGGCCGCGGGCGCGTCGGTCACGGTCCTGCTCGACGGGCGCTCGCAGACCTTCGTGCTGCCCGAGGACGGCGCCTCGATCCTGGACGCAACCCTGCGTTACCGGGCCGACGCCCCCTTCGCGTGTAAAAATGGCGTCTGCGGTACCTGCCGGGCCAAGGTCGTCGAGGGCGAGGTGCGGATGGACTCCAACTACGCCCTCGAGCCCGCCGACGTCGCGGCCGGGTACGCCCTGACCTGCCAGTCGCATCCCGCCGCCAACCGCGTCGTCCTGGACTTCGACCAGTAGCGCGCGCCGATGCCTCCCGACCGCCAGCCGCCCGTTCCGCCGTTCCACGTCCGCCAGCTGACCATCGAGGATGGCCTGGCCCTGGCCGCCTCGCCGCACCCGGCCGCCTGGCAGGTCTACGACGCGCTCGAGCCGTTCCCGCCGGACGAAGGCTACTGGGCCGTGGCCGATTGCCGGGACGCACTGCTCGGCTTCTGCTGCCTCGGCGAGCCCGCCCGGGCGCCGGGGGAGACGGACCATCCCGCCGTGCTCGACATCGCCATCGGCATCCGGTCCGACCTGACCGGCCGAGGCTGGGGCGTGGATCTCGGCCGCGCCGCCGTCGATTACGCCCGGTCCGTCGCGCTCGACCGCCGGCTGCGCACCACCGTCCCGGAGTGGAACGCCGTCGGCCTGCACGTCGCCGAGCAGTCCGGCTTCGTCCGCTCCGGGACGCTAGCCCTGGGCGGGCGCCAGTACATCGTCCTCGAGCAGCAGGCCGGCCGCTTACGGCTGGTAGCTGATCCTTCCCGCGGCGAGTACGTTCTCCAGGCTCACGGCAACGCCCTGTGCCTGGACGGTCCGGCCTACTCCACCAAGAACGGCACCCAGCTCATGGTCTACACCTGCAACAACGGGGCAAACCAGCACTGGACCCTGCCGTAGGCGGCGCTAACCGACCGTACGCCGCAAGCCGTCATGGCCCGCGATGGTCGTCCCGCTGAAACCCTGCCCCGCCCGCTCGGCCCAGTCCGTGACCGCGCCCGGGTCGGCGGGCAGGAAGTGGCTGAGGATGAGCTCGCGCACCCCGGCCCGCTCGGCCACCCCGCCCACCTGGGTGACGTCGGTGTGCAGCGCGGCCATCCGGGCCAGTTCGGCGTCGTCCGTGCCGTGCCGGCGCAGATAGTCCAGGTCGGCGACCTGGTGGACCAGGACGTCGGCCCCGCGGGCCAGGGCGATCAGGTTGTCGCTCACCCTGGTGTCGCCGGAGAACACCACCGAGCCCGCCGCGGTGTCGAAGCGGTAGGCCAGGGCCGGAACCGCCCGGCCGTGCATGACCGCCACCGCGCTGACCCGAACCGCGCTGTCCTCGAACACGACCACCGGCTCTGGTCCGGGCGGAACCGACAGGTCGATGCCGCGGACCAGCGACGCCGCATCGGGCATGCGGGCGTCCAGCGGCATGACGTTCAGGTGGTAGGCGAAGGCGGCCAGGATGTGCCCGACCAGGTCCGCGGTGCCCGGCGCGGGCAACTCCGGGTCGATCAAACTCACCCGGTGGAAGGTCGCGTCGCCCTCCGGCAGCTTGGCCGGCCGTGACGGCCCGTACACCCGCAGCGGCGCCACCCCGCCCCGTACCCCCCACGGGTACAAGATCAGGCCCGGCAGGTCACCGACGTGGTCCACGTGCATGTGGGTCACGAACACCGCTTCCAGGCGGGTGAAGTCGAGCCCCGCGTTGACGAACGCGGACGGTGCGCCCCGCCCGCAGTCCACCACGAACACCCGCTCGTCCACGATCACGGCCGCGCTGATCCCGCCGCGGCCGGCCACCGGCAGCGGCGCGCCCGCCGTCCCTAGCAGCACCAGCTCGGTCGCCATGGCCGACCTCCGTAGACCGGTACGCCTCAGCTCTTGAGCCGAAGCCCGTCGAACGCCACCGCGACGATGACCTCGGCCAGGTCACCAGGCCGGTTGGCCCCGCGCGGGCGGTACCACTCCACCACCGAGTTGATCATTCCGTACAGCAGCCGCGCGGCCAGCGCGGGATCGACGTCCGGCCGCAGGTCGCCTTCGTCGCGGGCCTGCGTGACCAGGTCCGCGACCGCCGCGTCGAACGAACGCCGCCGCGCCAGCGCCGATCGTTCCGTCTTGGTGTTCCCCCGGACCCGGAGCAGCAGCGTGACGAAGGGCAGCTCGGCGACCAGCAGCAGCACGCTCCGGCGGGTCAGTTCCTCCAGCCGCGCGATGGCCGGCGCCTCCATGGCCGAGATCTCGTCGAGCAGCGCGTACAACCCGTCCAGCGCCCGGTCCACGCCCAGCCGGAGCAATTCCTCCTTGCTCGCCACGTGGTGGTAGATGGCCGACTTGGTGATGCCCAGCTCACGGGACAGGTCCTCCATGCTCGTCCCGTCGTAGCCGCGCTCGTTGAACACCTTGACCGCGCCGCGCAGCACTGACTCCAGGTCGTGGCCGGGCCGGCCGCGCCGCACGCCCGCCTGCATGCCGGTGACTCCCTACCGGGCCGGTCGCGGTCCAGGCCGCACCGACCGCAAAACCGACCGAATGTTCAGTCGAGAACTCTATCGCGGCAGGCCCCGATGTCAACCATGCCCAGCCAGGTCATAGGGCCGCCAGCAGCCGGGTCTCGGCGCCCGGAACACCGAAACCTGGCTGCTTGTCCCACCAGTGGTGGTACCGGCGGTACACCTCCGGCTCGCGCTCGGCCAGCAGCGGTACCAGGGCCCGGGCCTCGGCCGCGAGCCCCTCCCACTCCGACAAACGCAGCGTGTGGAACGCCGTCGCCTCGATCCCGTCGGCCGTCGCGCGCCACACGCCGGCCACGTACCCGTCGACCAGCAGCGTCGGCAGAACGTCGCCGTTCATCCGGGTCACGGCCTTGCGGTAGGCGGGCGGCATCAACCGGGCGCGGTCGGAGTAGGCCAGCAAGGTGCTGTCCCACATCGCCATCAGCCGCGGCGGTGCCGGGATATCCCCGTCGGGCAGCGGACCGGAAGGCACGTCGTACAGCACGGTGCCGCCGGGTCCTTCCAGCGGCACGAGCGAACCGCCGAGCGCCAGCACCGCGGCCTTGGCCCGCCCCCGGGTCACCATCGCGAACTGGGCCATGTCGGCGATCGACGCCGGGCCGAAGCCCTCCAGGTAGCGGCCGATCAGGGTCGGCAACGCCGCATCGGAAACGGCAGCATCGGCGAGCACCGGCCGCGGCCGCGCCGCCACGTAGGCCCGGGAACCGAACAACCATGGTCCCTCGGTCGGCACATGCCACAGCGGCGCGTACTGCCGCAGCATCCGCCAGGCCAGGGGCGGCATGGGCGCCCCCAGCCACGGCCAGCCAGGCCTCGCATTCCGGGCCGGTCCGCGGCTGCCCGGCGAAGTCCAGCAGCCCGCCCAGCAGATCAAGGGCATCTTCCACGGTCAGCCCGGACGTCCTGAACCGCCGGTCGCCCAGCCGGGAGGCCAGCAGGGTGGGATCCATCGCCTCGCGGAAGGCCTGGTGGTCCTCGACGTGTACCGCGTGCATGGTGACCCGCATGAGCTGGGCCCGGACCACCTGGTGTCCCGCGTAGGCCCGGTCGAGGTCGGCCGGGTCGAAACCGGCCAGCCGGTTCCACAGCGCCACGTAGGCGCAGGCCGGCACCTGAGCCTGCAGGGCCACCACCCGCCCCAAGGCGTCGGTGACGCTCATCGACGCGCGCTCCAGCAGCAGTTGCCGGGCCAGCGTGGCCCGGTTGAGCTCCCGCTCGGTGACGCTCATCTCAGCGGCCGGAAGAACTCCCGCACGTCGCCGATCAGCAGGTCCGGCTCCTCCATGGCCGCGAAGTGCCCGCCCCGGCCGAACTCCGACCAGTGCACGATGTTGTTCGACTGCTCGGCCAGCCACCGGACCGGCGACGCGATCTCCGCCGGGAACACCGCCACCCCGGTCGGCGCCGTCGACGGGACCGGCGGCCCCGGGACGCGAGAACGCGCCGCCTCGTAGTACAGCCGCGCCGACGAGCCTGCCGTTCCGGTCAGCCAGTACACGCTGATGTTGGTCAGCATCTGGTCCCGGTCCACCGCGCCGAGCCCGCCGTCGGTCCACTCGCCGAACTTCTCCGCGATCCAGGCCAGCTGCCCGGCCGGGGAGTCGGTCAGTCCGTAGCCCACAGTCTGCGGCCGGGTCGAGTGGATCGCCCCGTATCCGCTTCCGGTCTGCCGGAAGCGGCGCAGCCGCTCCACTCGCTCCCGGTCCGGTGCGTCCAGCTCGGCCAGATCCCCGGAAAAGTGCGGCGAAAGCATGTTCAAATGCACGCCGATCAGACGCTCCGGAAACAGGATCCCGAGCTCCCGGGAGATCCCTGAGCCCCAGTCCCCGCCCTGCGCACCGTACCGCTCATACCCCAGCCGCCTCATCAGCGCATCCCAGGCCCGGGCCACGCGCGCCACATTCCAGCCCCGGTCCCGGGTCGGCCCGGAGAACCCGAAGCCGGGAATCGACGGAACCACCAGGTCAAACGCGTCGGCCGGATCGTCCCCGTGCGTCCCCGGATCGGTCAGCGGCCCGATGACCTCGGTGAACTCCACGATTGAGCCGGGCCAGCCGTGCGTCATGATCAGCGGCAGCGCGCCCGGCGACCCCGAACGCACGTGCAGGAAGTGCACGATCTGCCCGTCGATCTCGGTCGTGAACTGCGGAAACGAGTTCAGCCGCCGCTCGTGCACCCGCCAGTCGTAGGAGGTCCGCCAGTACTCGGCCAGCTCCCGCACGTCGTCCAGCGCGATGCCATAGTCCCAGCCCACCCCGGGTAGCTGATCCGGCCACCGGGTCCGGGCCAGGCGGTCCCGCAGGTCGTCCAGCGCTGCCTGCGAGATGTCGATCCGGAACGCCTCGATGGTGTCCATGCCAACAGACCGTACTCGCTGACCGCCGCACGGATCGCGGCCGCCCGCACCACCCGGTCTTTTATTGATGCCGAACGGTCCGTGGCTATCCGCCGCACAACACCGGTTCTCGCTTCCCGGCGGCCAGCCGTGACGGGAACCCGAACGCCGGGAACAGATCGGCAACCGCCCGTTCATGGCGGGCGGCCTGCTGCTGATGGGCGGCGGCTACGCCTCGCGCCCGGCGCTCCCGGCGCTGCTCGGCCGTCGCGAGCCCAGGCGCTGGCCAGCGTCACCCGGCCAGCGACCGAGGCAGCCCGAAGCGTGCCATCACGCTAACCTCGAACCGGGTCATCGCGCTGATCCGGTCGTCGGCCAGGGTCAGCACGACCAGCCCGTTGGCGTGCAGCACCGGGGCCCGCGGGTCGCTCAGGTAGAGGCCGAACGCGGGCTGGCCGTTGGCCCGCGTCGGCACCAGCCGGTACCGGCGCCCCGGCCGGAAGGTTCGGGTGAAGAACCGCCCCACCAGCTCCGAGCCCTGGTATTCCAGCGGCAGCGGCGGCATGGTCAGCCAGGCGTCGTCGGTGAGCAGGGCCACGATGGCGTCCACGTCGGCCGCCTCCCACGCCTGGGTCAGCTGGTCCACCAGCTGCTGCTCGGCGCTCGAGTGCGGCGGCGGCGCCGCCTCCTGGTGCCCGGCAGACGGCAGCTCGCGGGCCAGCGTGGCCCGGGCCCGCTTGACCGCGCTGGCCACCGACTGCTCGCTGGCCTCCAGGATCACCGCCGCCTCGACGGTGCTGTAGCCCAGCACGTCGCGCAGGATCAGCGCGGCGCGCTGGCGCGGCGGCAGCAGCTGCAACGCGGTGACGAACGCCAGCGAGATCGCCTCCCGGACCTCGTACCGCGCGTGCGGCCCGGGCGCGGTGTCTGGCAGCTCGGCCAGCAGCATGTCCGGGTACGGCTGGAGCCAGGGCACCTCACCCAGCCGGGTCGGCTCGGGCGGATCGATGTCCGGGTTGGGCCAGTCCATGGCCGGGCGCCGGCTCGCCGACCGCAACGCGTTGAGGCTGCGGGTAGTGGCGATGCGGTACAGCCAGGTTCGCAGCGAGCTGCGCTGCTCGAAGCCGCTCAAGCCGCGCCAGGCGGCTAGCAGCGTCTCCTGCATCGCGTCTTGGGCGTCCTGGGCCGAGCCGAGGATGCGGTAACAGTGCACCTCGAGCTCGCGCTGGTAAGGCTCGACCAGCTCGCGGAACGCCTGCCCGTCCCCGGCCTGCGCGCGGTCCATCAGATCCGTGGCCATGATCATCCCGTCACCGCTTCCCCTGGCTCCTCGGAACCCCTGCACCGGTACAGACACCGGCTGCGCCGCAAACCGGGCGCTCCCCGGCCGGCCTTTCGCCGGCCGGCCCGTGTCTACCTGACCGAGAGAAGGTGATCCGATCATGACCAACACAGTTCACTCCGCCGCCCGGCGGGCTACGCAGCCGGGCCCCGAAGCCGCCGGCCGGGGCCTGACCATCCTGCTCACGTCGGTGGCCTACTTCATGGTGGCACTGGACACCCTGGTCGTGGTGACCGCGCTGCCCTCCATCCACCGCGAGCTGGGCGGGAGCGTCAGCACCCTGCAGTGGACGGTCAACGCCTACGTGCTGGCCTTCGGGGCCGGCATCATCACCGCCGCCGCGCTCGGCGACCTGATCGGGCGGCGGCGCATGTACCTGACCGGGCTGGCCCTGTTCACCGTGGCCTCGGCGGCCTGCGCGCTGGCCCCGGACGTCGGCGCGCTGATCGCCTGCCGGGCCGTCGAAGGCCTCGGCGCCGCGATCATCATGCCGCTCGGTTTGACCCTGCTGACCTCCGCCTTCCCGGCCGAGCGGCGCGGTGCCGTGATCGGCATCTGGGGCGGCGTAGCCGGCCTGGCCGTGGCCAGCGGCCCGCTGATCGGCGGGGCGGTCACCCAGGGCCTGAACTGGCACTGGATCTTCTGGGTCAACGTGCCCGTCGGCCTGCTCGCGGTGACCGGATCCTGGCTGCGCCTGCCGGACAGCCGGGGCCCCGCGTCCCGGCTCGACCTGCCCGCGCTGGTGCTGATCGCGGCCGGGGTCGGCATGCTCACCTGGGGCCTGGTCCAGGCCTGCCAGGCCAGCTGGGGGAGTGCCCAGGCCGTAACTGGCCTGGCCGCGGGCCTGGCCGCGGTCGCGGCCTTCGTGGCCTGGGAGCGGCGGACTGCCGAGCCGATGATCCCGCTGGGGCTGTTCCGCTCGCCGACCTTCTCGGCGGCCGTCGCCACCCAGTTCCTGATGTCCGCGGCGATCTACTCGGCGGCGTTCCTGACCAGCCAGTACTTCCAGTTCGCGCTGGGCGCCTCGCCACTGGGCGCCGGCCTGCGCTTCCTGCCCTGGACCGCCGCGCCGATGGTCATCGCGCCGATCGCGGGCACGCTGTCGGACCGGATCGGCGCCCGGTCGCTGATCGTCCCGGGCCTGCTCATGCAGGCGGCAGGCTTCGGCTGGATCGTCTACCTGGCCCACGGATCCGCGGGCTACGGCGCCTACATCGCCCCGTTCCTCATCGCCGGCGTCGGCATCTCCATGTCCTTGCCGTGCGTCGCGGCCGCGGGCCTGGGCGCGGTTAGCCCGTCGTCCCTGGGCCGCGCCGCCGGCGTGATGAACACCATGCAGCAGTTCGGCGCGGTCTTCGGCGTGGCCGTCGCCACCACCGTGTTCAACGCCCACGGCAGCCTGACTTCCCCAGCCGCCGTCACCAGCGGCTACCGCCCGGCCCTGACCCTGGCCGCGATCCTGTCCGCCCTAGGCGCCCTAACCGCTCTAGCCCTCCACCACAAGCGAGGGTGGTGAAACTGGCAATCCACCACACCCAAGGGTGGTGGAACCCGGGTTCCACCACCCTTGGCTTCGCGGGAGCAGCGCACCACGAAACACGCTGTGCTCCCTGGCAACATCAGAACCACCGGTAACCTAGCCGCGGCGCGAACCCGCACCGCCGCGCCGTGCAACTCGGCCCTGATAGCGTCAAGCCCGGGGCTGGCCTGGCCCTCGCACCCGTGTAGCAGGAGGTAGGCAATGACGTCACGGCTGAACCCGTACCTCAACTTCAACGGCAATGCCCGCCAGGCGCTGGAGTTCTACACCAGCGTGTTCGGCGGCGACCTTACCCTCAGCACGTTCGCCGACTTCGGCAACCAAGGCTCGCCCGATGCCGACCGGATCATGCACGGACAACTCGAGACCTCGGCCGGGTACACGATCATGGCCGCCGACATCACCAGCGAGATGGGCTACCACGCCCCGGCCGGCTTCTCGGTGAGCCTCAGCGGCGACGATGGCGACGACCTGCATGGCTACTGGGAGAAGCTGTCGGCCGGCGGGACCATCACCATGCCGCTGCAAAAGCAGGTCTGGGGCGACGAGTTCGGGATGTGCGTCGACCAGTTCGGCGTCTCCTGGCTGGTCAATATCAGCCAGCCGCAGGCTTAGCCAGGCTCTCGGTCCAGTCCGCGATCTGGACCACGTCGGCCTGGCGGACGAACACCGTCTCGGTCAGCACCCGGTGGACCTCGGGGTCGGCGTCCAGGCAGCCGTCGGCCAGCACCGTGAGCCGGTAGTCCAGGTCGGCGGCCTGACGCAGGGTGGAGAGCACCACACCGCTGGTGGCGATACCGGTCAGCACCAGGTGGTCGATGTCGCCTGCCCGCAGCACCACCTCCAGGTCGCTGCCGGTGAACGCCGAGACCCGGCGCTTGGTGACCACGATGTCGCCGGAGACCGGGGCGACGGCCGGGTGGATGGCCGCGCCCGGGTCTCCGTCGGCGAACCGGCCGGTCCCGGCGATGGCCCCGAAGCTCTTGTTGCGCGCGCTGACCTCGGGGTACCCGGGCCGGAACCCGACGACCACGTAGATGACCCTGATCCCGGTCTCGCGGGCGGCTTGCACCGCGGCCGCCAGCCGCGGCAGGTACCCCTCCTGGCCGCCGAACCGGTCGACGATGCCCTGCTGGACGTCCATGACGAGCAGCGCGGTTGACGTCATGCTGGCCCGCTCCCATTCGTTTCGGCGGTTACCGTACCAGTGTGGCGACTATAGACGACGTGGCTGTGCTGGCCCGGCAGCTGCCCGACGTGACCGAAGCCGAGCGGCACGGCAACCGGACCTGGTTCGTGGCCCGCAAGGCGTTCGCCTGGGAGCGCCCGTTCACCAACGCGGATCTGCGCCGGTTCGGCGAGCAGACCCCGCCGGACGGGCCGATCCTGGCCGTCCGCGTGGAGGACCTCGGCGAGAAGGAGGCCGTGCTGGCCGCGCACCCCGGGGCGTTCTTCACCATCTCGCACTTCGACGGCTACGCCGCGATCTTGATCCAGCTGGACGCGGTCTCCGCGGCCGAGCTCCGGGCTGCGGTCACCGATGCCTGGCTGGCCATCGCGCCGCCCGCGCTGGCCAGCCAGTTCATTAACCGCTGAGCGTCGCGAGGAGGACGTCCCATGCCGTGGTCCCTGGAGCAGTTCTACGACGCGTATCCGCGGATCGAGGAGGAGTTCTCGGCCGCCCTGGACCAGAGCCTGGACCCGCGCGGTCCGGACCAGTTGTTCGATCTCGTCGCCGGCCTCGGCTTGCCGCCCGGCGCGGTCGCCCTGGACGTGGGCTGCGGAGAGGGTTGGCAGGCCCTGGAGTTGCACCGGCGGTTCGGATTCCGCGTGACCGGCGTCGATCCGGTGCCGCGGCACATCGAGCAGGCCCGGGCCGCGGCCGGCCCGGACGGGCCGGTCTTCGAAGTGGGGAGGGCCGAGGACCTCCCGGCGGGACAGGGTACGGCGGACCTGGTCTGGTGCCGCGATGTCCTGGTCCACGTCCCGGACCTGACGCGCGCCTATGCCGAGTTCGGGCGTGTGCTCCGGCCGGGCGGCCACGCGCTCGTCTACCAGATGTTCGGGTCCGACCTGCTCGAGCCCGGCGAAGCCGCGTGGCTGTGGGCCACTATGGGCGTCGTGCCGCAGAACGCCGATCCCGCCCGCACCGAGGCGGCCATCGCCGCCGCCGGGCTGCGAGTCGACCAGCGGCTGGAGATCGGCTCAGAGTGGAGCGAGTGGACCGAAGAGCGGAGCCACAGCACCAGCCGCAAACTCCTGCACGCCTCGCGGCTGCGCCGGAACCGGGCCAGCTATGTTGAGCGCTACGGCCAGGACGCCTACGACATGATGCTGGGCGACTGCCTGTGGCACGCGTACGCGATGCTTGGCCAGCTGAACCGCCGCGTCTACCTACTGTCCAGCCGCCGACCCGATCTGTAGGTTGACCCTTATGGCTGATGACGAGCGGACGCCGGCGGCCTACGCCGCGGACATCGAGGCGGCCCGGGACCGGTTGATCGCCTTCGTGACCGCCTGCAGTGACCAAGACTGGCGCGCCGCGCCGCTCGCCGGGGACGGGGATCCGCGAGCTCGTCGATGATCTCAACGCGGAACACGCCGCCGCGGCCGCCGCCGTGACCCAGACCGATTCGGCTGAGCACCTACGCCGCAGCGGGGCGGCTATCAGCGGCCTGATCGCTGGCCTGTCCGCCGACGACCTGGCCGCCGGCGACGGCCGGGTCGCGCGCTTCGCCCAGATCGCCATCCGGCACGCGGACAATCACCGCACCGACACCCAGACGGCTCTGGCCGCCCCGGCTCATCCGGTATGAGCTTCTTCGAGTCCATCCCGGCCGCGGACCCCGCGCCGCGCCCGCGGCTGCCCCGGCCGTCCTGGGCGCGCTCGGATGCGGTGATCCCCGCGTCGGTCCCGGTCGAGGCCCAGCAGGGGCCCGCCGCTACCCCGCGTCCCGGTGAGGCGCGCCTTCCAGACCTCCTCGCAGGGCCATCGCCGGGCCCAGTCCAAGGTGACGAACGGACAGCGGGTGATCGCGTCCGCTTCGGGCTGCAGTTCCAGCAGGTCCTCGACCTCCAGGCCGCAGCTGCGCAGCAGCCGGATCATCTCGCCGTGGCCCAGGTGGAACTCCACCGACTCATCGTCCGGCCATTCGAACCGGTGCATGCCGAAGTAGGGCCGCAGCAACCGCTCGGTCGCGGGCTGGTTGTCCTCGTCGGGCACGGCCAGCATGAGCAGCGCCGAGTTGACCAGGAAGATCAGCTGCCCGCCGGGGCGCAGCAGCCGGGCCGCCTCAGGGATCCAGGCGTAGGGGTCGCACCAGATGCTGGCGCCGTACTCCGATATGGCCAGGTCGAAGCGCGCGTCGGCCAGGGGTACCTGCTCGGCGCTGGCGTGGATCAGCGGGTACCGCAACCCGAACCGGTCCTGCAGCTGGCGCGCGGTGGCCAGCTGCGCCGCGGAGTTGTCCAGGCCCACCGGCCGCGCACCGCGCCGGGCCAGCCAGGATGACACGTACCCGGTGCCGCAACCCAGCTCGATGCTGTCCCGGCCCGCCAGATCGCCGGGCAGCACGCCCAGCCGCGCCTCGGGGATGTTCCAGATGCCCCAGGTCGGCTCGGCCTGGGCCCA
This sequence comes from uncultured Actinomycetes bacterium, assembly GCA_963787645.1. GTDB lineage: Bacteria > Actinomycetota > Actinomycetes > Streptosporangiales > Streptosporangiaceae > Palsa-504. The sequence continues at coordinate 258,755 of CAWBDS010000013.1, forward strand.
GCCATGCTCGCCTGGCGCGGCGTATTCCGCGGCCCACTGATCCCAGACCGCGCGGTTGCGCGTCACATGATCCCCGGTCCCGGCCACAGCCGTCAGCATGGCCGCCGCCCGCCACCCCGTCAACCGGATACCGGATAGGCTGCCCGCCGAGCAAAAAGCGCCCAGTGACGGGCCCAGGCGACGGAAGGGTGCGACATGGGACCTGAGGAGTTCCGGGCGGCCGGCCATGAGCTGATCGACTGGATTGCCGACTACCGGGCCAGGATTCCCGAGCTGCCGGTCCAAGCCCGGGTGGAGCCGGGCGAAATAGCCGCCAAGCTGCCCGCCCACGCCCCCGAACAGGCCGAACCGTTCGGCCGGCTCCTGGCCGACCTCGGCGACATCGTGGTCCCGGGCGTGACGCAGGTCCAGCATCCGCGCTACTTCGGCTGGTTCCCGTCCAACGCCTCGCTCGCCTCGGTGCTGGGCGACCTGGCTACCTCGGGCCTCGGCGCGCTCGGCATCACCTGGCAGTCCGCGCCGGCGCTGACCGAGGTCGAGGAGGTCATGATGGAGTGGCTGCGCGAGCTGACCGCGCTGCCGCCGACCTGGAAGGGCGTCATCCAGGACACGGCCTCCAGCGCCTGCCTGGTCGCGCTGCTCGCCGCGCGCGAGCGCGCTACGAACTATTCCGAAGCTCGCGGCGGACTGCAAGCCGAAAGCGCGCCGCTGACCGTCTACACCACCGAGCACGCGCACTCCTCGGTGGCCAAGGCGGTGGCCCTGGCCGGCTTCGGCCGGGACAACCTGCGGTTCGCCGCCGTCGACCCGGTGACCTACGCCATGCGTCCCGAGGCGCTGGCCGCGCTGATCGAGGCTGACCTGGCCAACGGCTGCCGCCCGGCCGCCGTCGTGGTCAACGTCGGCACCACCGGCACCACGGCCGTGGACCCGCTCGCTCAGATCATCCCGCTGGCCCGCCAGTGCGGGATGTGGGTGCACGTCGACGCAGCCATGGCGGGCTCGGCGCTGCTGCTGCCGGAGATGCGCTGGCTGATCGAGGGCGTGGAAGGGGCGGACTCGCTGTCCTGGAACCCGCACAAGTGGCTGGGTACGGTGCTGGACTGCTCGCTGCTGTACGTGGCCGACCCGGCCCACCTGATCCGGGTCATGTCGACCAACCCGTCCTACCTCCGGTCGGCCGTCGACGGTGAGGTGACCCAGTACAAGGACTGGGGCATCCCGCTGGGCCGGCGGTTCCGCGCGCTCAAGCTGTGGTTCCACCTGCGCCTGGACGGAGCCGAAGCCATCCGGGCCCGGCTGCGCCGCGACCTGGAGCACGCCCGCTGGCTCGCCGGGCAGGTCTCGGCCACGCCCGGCTGGCGGGTCCTGGCCCCGGTCAACCTGCAGACTGTCGTGCTGCGGCACGAGCCGCCGGGCCTGGTCTCGGACACCGGCGACGTGCTGGACGCCGACGCACTGAACGCGCACACGCTGGCCTGGGCGGACTCGATCAACCGCTCGGGCGTCGCCCTGGTCACCCCGTCGCTGCTGAACGGCTCCTGGTCGGTCCGGGTCTCGATCGGCGCCGAGCGCACCGAACGCCCCGACGTGCAAGCCCTGTGGCACCTGCTCCAGCAGGCCGCCGGATCAGTGGTGTGACCGAGCCGGGCAGGCCAGGTCCCGGTTCGTCGGCTTGGTGCTCCACTGCACCACGGTCACGGTCCCGCCGCCGGTCAGCGGGGTCAGGCCGCAGTTCTTCTTGGCCCGCGACAGCGTCGTGGCGCCCGGGATCCAGTCGGGCAGGCGGTACAGCGGGCTGGTCACGGGGACCTTGCCCATAAGCGGATCCCACTGCTTGGGCGTGGAGTAGATGCCGGCCGTGGCCCCGATGCGCCGCAGGTAGGAGACCATGCCCTCCACGTCGGCGCGGTTGTTCGCGGCCTTGGACTCCCAGCTGTTGATCGTCTCGACGTCGAGCCACCACCGGTACTGGCCGGGGTTCGGGACCCCGCGGGTCTGCGCGTCCAGTTCGGCCAGGTTCCAGCCGTACTGCCAGGCGCAGGCCGGATTGTCCGCGCCCGTGCAGGTGCCGTAAGGATCGGCGACCTGCTGGCCGCCGATCGGGTTGTAGTTGGTGGCGGGCCAGTCGGTGACCCCACGAGGGCCCGGATTGGCGGTGTTGACGTACAACGCGACCCGGGGCTGGCTGGTCGCTCCCGAAGAGCCCTGGGCCCACGCGATTTCCGCCGCCAGGCAGGAGTTGGTCGTGTTCGCCACGCCCGCGTTCACGGCCACGATGCCGAACGCCTGGCCCGCCGGCAGCGTGATGGTGCACTGCGGATACGACACGTCGTTTCCGGTCGGGGTGCCGGCCGCGCGCGCCGCCACCGCCGAGAAGCCGGCCAGCATAAAAGCCGCGAACACCGCCATCACGGCCATCCGGGACCTCATCGACCCGTCCCCTCCCACTGCAGCTCCGGCCTGGAATCATAGCCCCCGGCTGGGCCGCCGGTACCCGATCGCGGTCAACGCACCGGCCCCCGGCGTCCGCCAGGCGGTCTCGTAACCCGCCAGCCAGCGGCTCACCGCCGCGCGGTCGGTCACGCCGTACCGGCCGGCCGTGATGATGCCAGCGACGCGAATACAACTGTGGAACTGCGGTAATGCCCGGTCGCGTAGTCGAAAACGCCACCGCACGTTATCAGCCGCAGCGCGGCAAACTTGGTTGCCCCGTAAATGGCTTGGGACGGGAATTCGGATTTGGCGTACTCACGCACCCCGGTGACCCGGAAAATGGCCGTGACCCCGTCCGCGAGCCGCACGTCGATGACGTCTCCCGGGCGCAACGCCCCGAGGCGGAAGAAAACCGCGGGGCCCTGATAGCTATCGACGTGGCCTTCGATAACCGACGCCCCGATCTGGCCGGGCGTCGCCGAGTACTTGTACCACGCGGCCTCGCCCGCGCTCGTGGCCAGCGATGGGACCTGGACCGTGCCGTCGGCGTTGAGTCCCAGGTGCAAGAGCCTGGAGGTCACGCCGATGGCCGGGATATCCACGGACACCGGCTCGGAGCGCCGCAGCCACGGCCCGTGCCCGCCCGGCGAAATGGCGCCCGCCGCCGCGGCGGACGGCTGCGGCGCGTGCCGCTGAGACAGGAAGACGACGCCTACGGTGGCGGTACCAGCCAGGATGAGCAGAACGCCAAAGACCCCGGCCAGCTGAGCCCAAGGGCTGATCGGCCGCGGCGGGCGGGCGTATCCGCCTTCGGGCCATGAGGCTACAACGCGGAACCCGCCGATCCGGGGCCACCTCGCACGCCCCAATGCGACCTCCCTCCGGGCACTGTCCCCAACTAGCCTAATATTCCCCGTGCTGCGCGCGCCATTGCCGGTTTGTGCCGCACGCTGGGCTTAACCTGTTATGGCCGTCGGCGTTTTGCCGGGGGAGTTCTCCGGCCGACCCGCTCAGCAAGCAAAAGGGTCGGCCGCGCGTTTTCCTTCCGGCGCCGGTTTCTGCGGCCGGTGACCGGGAAATGTCCTTGCCGGGACGACGAGGAGGTTTGATGAGGGAGCACCGGAACCGGCGGACCGTGGTTGGCTGGGGCCTGACCACCGTCGTGGCCAGCGTCGCGCTCTCGGCCTGCACGTCGGCCGGCTCCTCATCGGTCACGGTCCTGACGCCCACCGTCAGCAACGGGGTCACCGTGTCCGCCACCGTGACCGGCGTCGCCATCGGCGGCAACACGTCCGCGACCGCCTCCGTGAGCGATAGCACCAGTCCCTCGGTCAGTCCGTCGGTGTCACCGAGCGTGAGTGTGAGCGTGAGCGTCAGCCCTTCGGCCAGCCCGACGTCGAGCCCTTCGTTTAGCCCGGTCCCCACGGGCGCGCCGGTCACGGGCGGCGGTGGCACGGCCGGATTCCAGGACGCCGGTATCGCGGTGCTGGGCGGAATGGGCGTAGCGGCCGGTTTCGCGGGCATCGTCTACCGCCGCCGGATGACCAGGAACCGCTGACCATGTGCCCGGGATGCTGATCGCGGCCGCCGTCTGCCCGCATCCGCCGCTCCTGATCCCGGCCGCCACCGGCGCGTCCCGTACTGGCCATGAGGAGCTTGACCGGCTTCGGATGGCGTGCCGCCAGGCCGTGGCCGACCTGCTCGCCGCGCACCCGGACCTGGTCGTGGTGGCCGGCGGCGCCGGGCGCACCGCCGAGTACCCGCCGGATGCGCCGGGCCGCCTGCACGACTTCGGCGTCCCCTTCGCCGTCGGTGCGGCCAACCCGGACGTCTCGGCCCTGCCCCTCTCCCTGACCGTAGGAAAGTGGCTGCTCAGCGAACACCAGGTGCCGCGGACCGCATGGTGGGGCGTCGCCTCGGACGCGAGGCCCGCCGAATGCCTGCAGCTGGGGGAGAAGCTGGCCGCGCTCGCGCCCCGGGTCGCGCTACTCGCGCTGGGCGATGGACCGGCCCGCCGGGCCCAGGCCCCCCCGGGCGCCGCCGATCCAGCCGCCGACCGCTATGACGAGCAGGTGGCCGGGGCGCTGGCCGCCGCCGAGCCGGGCGCGCTGGCCGCGCTGGACCCGCGCCAAGACGGGCCGCTGGTCGTCGCCGGCCGCGCCGCCTGGCAGGTCCTGGCCGGATCGGCGGCCGAGGACAGATTCGCCGCCGAACTGCATTACGCCGGCGCCCCGTTCGAGGTGAGTTACCTGGTGGCCAGCTGGCGCCGGGCACACTGATAACCATGGCCACCCACGTCATCGCGGTCGTCGGCGCGACCGCCACCGGCAAATCCGGGCTGGGTATCGCGCTGGCCCGCGCGCTCGGCGGCGAGATCGTGAACGCCGATTCGATGCAGCTCTACCGGGGCATGGACATCGGCACGGCCAAGGAGCCCGAAACCGCCTGGCAGGGCGTGCCGCACCACCTGCTCGACATCTGGCCGGTCACCCGCACCGCGAACGTGGCCGACTACCAGAAGCTGGCCCGCGCCGCGATCGACGACATCATCGCCCGCGGCCGGGTCCCGGTGCTCGTAGGTGGCTCGGGTCTGTACATCCGTGCGGCTTTGGACGATCTCGATTTTCCCCGAACGGACCACGGTACCCGCGCCCGGCTAGAGTCCGAGCTCGCCGAGCTGGGCGCGGTCGCCCTGCACGCCCAGCTGGCCAGCCTCGACCCGGCCGCGGCCGCGGCCATCTTGCCCAGCAACGGCCGCCGGATCGTGCGGGCCCTCGAGGTGATCGAGCTGACCGGCCGTCCGTTCACCGCCAGCATGCCCACCTTCGAGCAGGTCCGGCCGGCCGTCCAGCTCGGCCTCACCCTGCCCCGTCCCGATCTGGACCAGCGGATCGCCGCGCGCGTCGACCGCATGTGGCAGGCCGGCTTCGAGGCCGAGGTGAAGGACCTGGTCCAGCAGGGACTGCGGGACGGCAAAACGGCCAGCCGGGCCCTCGGCTACCAGCAGCTGATCCGCCATGTGGACGGCGAGCTCACCCTGGATCAGGCGCGCGATGAGACGGTCACGGCCACCAAGCGGTTCGCCCGCCGCCAGGAGTCCTGGTTCCGCCGCGACCCCCGCGTCCGCTGGCTGGACGCCAGCCAGCCTCCGGAATCCCTGCTGGCCCAGGCGCTGGACCTCACGCGGTCCGCCGGCCCGCTATCTCCTTGAACTCCCGGTCCAGCGCGTCGGCGGCGAGCAGCCGCGGCAGCAGTTCCGGCTCGATCACCCGGAAGAACGTGCCGGCAGGCCGGTCAGCACGAACCGCCTGATCCAGCCGGCCTGCACCAGCTAGCCCTCGAAGGTGTCGCACGGGACCCGCGGGCCGCACGCCTCCAGGACCAGCGCCGTCCCGACCCGCCAGCGCTCGCCGATCAGCAAGCCGTTGACGTCCACGCCCTCGGTGGTGAAGTTCTCGCCGAACACGCCGTCCGGCAGCGGCCGTTCCAGCTGGACCGCCCAGAAGTCCAGGTCCTCCCGGGCGTAGGCATAGACCGCCCGATCGGGCCCGCCGTGCTCGCGGACGTCGTAAACCCGGTCCCCGGCCAGCCCGACCATGCCCATGCCGGGTTATCCCGCGGCTGACCGACGTTGACCGACAGCACCTTCATTACATCTGGTCGCCGAGCTGGTAGACGCGCTTGGCGTTGTCGGCGCACAACATCCGGGTCAGACGCATCACGGTCCGTTCGGAAAAATGGTCTTCCTGCACGCCCGCGGTCAAGAAGGCGGACAGTGCGGTCCGGAACAGCACCGCCGCCAGGTAGTAGAGCTCCGGCAGCCCGAACGCGTCCGAGGAGTACAGGAACTTGCCGAACGGCGCGAGCTCCAGCGTCTCGGCGAGCAGCGCGGGGGCACGTCGGCCTAGGTTGTGGGTGGCCAGGCCCGCGTCGAGGTACACGTTGGCGAAGACCTGGGCCAGGTAGCCGGCCTCGCGGTGGTAGGGGTAGTTGTGCAACAGCATGACCGGGGTCCCAGCCGGCTCGATGGCCCGCAGCAGCGGGGTGAGCAGCAGCGGGTTGCAGCGATCCAGGTCGACATCGCTGTCCCCGTAGCCGACGTGGAACTGCACGGGCAAGCCCAGGTCCACCCCGCACCAGATCAGGAACCGCTGCAGCGTCTGGTCGGCGATCCGGGGCGGATCGTCGTGCGTAGCCAGCCAGCGTCCCGCGGCCGCCGTCACCTCGGCGTCCGATGGCCGCTCGGGGTTCAGGTCCAGCCCGGTCCGGTAGGCGGCGATCGACTTGACCCCGACCGCCGCCGCGGTCCGGGTGGCCAGCGCGGAGCGCACCGCATCGGCGAACCCGGCCGCGCCGATCCCGGCCGCGATCACGTCCTCGGCTACCCGCTCCAGCCGGACGATTTCGTGCGCCGTCGCGCCCGCCAGCCCGCCCAGCTCGGCCGGGGAGGTGATCGGCTCCGGAGTGAACCCGGTGTCCACGCACATCGCGGACGTCCCCGTGGCGACCAGGAAGCGCTTGTTCACCTCGGCGACGCCGAGTTCGGCCCGGCGCAGCACGTAGTCGGGGAGTTCGGTGTGCGGGGGCAGGCCGAGGACCGGCGGGCACAGGCGGCGGAACGCGAACCCGGCCTGCGAGTCGAACATCGAGCCGCCCGGCCACCCTGCGCCTTCATTCAGCGTCGACTCCAGCGTGTCTTCGTCCGCGTCGCGGACCAGGACCCCGTGGCAGTGGTGGTCGACCAGGGGCTGGTCGGCGACGCAGGCCAGAAGCTCGGCCACTACGCCGTCTCGGCCCGAGCGGGCACCTCGGCGGTGGTGTCGTCCGGGGCCTTGATGCCCTCGCGGGCGGCCAGCGCGGCCCCCAGCTTGCGCGCCGTGCCCGGCGCCGCGACCACGGCCACGATCGCCGCGACCAGCCAGACGCCCGCTGTGATGGGGAACCACCGGCCGTCGCCGGTCGGGTACGGCCACACGTTGCGGTACAGGGTGTAGCCCAGCACGACCAGGCCCGCGATCGGGATGATGATCTGCCACATCGGCACCGGGAGCTTCTGCCGTACGAAGACGAGCATGATGCAGCCAATCGAGGCCAGCACATACACCACCAGCAAGATCAGCGTGCCGATGGTGCCCGACCACAGGAAGCTGTCGAACGCGGTGGCGTGGAAGGCGGTGGAGTAGATGATGAGGATCACGGCCGACATCGCGACGATGACCATGGTCGCGTTGGCCGGGGTGCCCCAGCGCGAGGCCACGCCGACCCCGCGCTCACCGCGAGCGTCCCGGGACAGCGCGTACATCAGCCGCGCCGCGCCGACCGTGGAGGCCAGGCAACAGCCGAAGGCGCTGACCGTGGTGCCGAGCGTGATGATGTCCCCCACCCAGTGGCCCACGTAAGACGAGCCCAGGTCGCCAAGCAGCGACGGCGAGTTGATGAAGTTCTTGACCCCGGCCGCGCTGGTGCCAAAGCCCATCATCTCGACCGCCGTGACGATGGTGAAGTAGACGCCGCCGAACACCGCGACGCCGAAGATCGCGCGCGGGATGTCGCGGGTCGGCCGCTTGGCTTCCTCGCCCAGGGTGGCCGCCGCCTCGAATCCGGCGAACGACAGGAAGCCGAACACCACGCCCAGGAACAGGGCGTTGGTACTCGTTCCGGGCGTCACCGAGAACACGCTCCAGGTGAAGTGCTCGTGCCCCGGCGCGTTCCCGCCCAGCAGCCGGACCAGCACCACGACGGTCACGATCAGGATCAGCGCGACCGTGGTGCCCTCGACCGACAGCAGCACGCTCGCGCCCCGCTTGAGCGGGATGACGGCGAGCCACAGCACCAGCACCAGCGCCACGGCGACCAGGATCCACGGCGCCGAGGTCGGCGGGTTCGGCCAGATCCCGACCTCCTGCAGGAAGGCGGTGCCGAAGATGCCGGCCGCGCTCGCGGTGACCACCGCGTAGAACGTGTAGGTACCGAGCATGCCCCAGCCCGCAACCACCCCCGCCCGCGGGCCGAGCGTTGCGCCGACGAACGCGTAGGCCGAGCCCGAATGATGGAAGTACTGCGTCAGCCGGACGAAGGAGTAGGCCACCAGCAGCACGCCGACCGCCGCGATGAGGAAGGTCAGCGGCACCGCGCGGCCCGCGGTGGTCGCGCCGCCCTGCGGGTTGATGTTCGCGGCCATGCTCGGCGCCATCAGCGCGACGGACAGACCGACCGCCGCCCAGATCGACAGCGAACGCTTAAGCGGGCGTGGCCCTTCGACAGCCATGTCCTCCTCCTTTGCTTTCTTCGTCCCCATAGTGTCCCTCCGACCCGCGTGACACGGAAGGGGCAAAAGGTGCGAAACATCGATCGGACCAGCTAATTTCGGGCCTTCCCGCAGTTGTGAGCGGAGCCGCCGGGTGTGGCGCCCGGAAAGCCTGATTGAACCGTTTTGCCCGTTCGGTCGTCACAGAAGGTAGAAGTCATAAGTCAGGGGGTGACCTGCTGTGACTGGTGCCTACCCGGTGCTGCACGTGGGTTCCTTCGGTTCCCGAGGGGCCGTCCGACCGGCGCGTCCCTGGACCCGAACGTTCCGCGGCCTGCCCGCGTCCGTGCCCGAGGCCCGCCGGTTCGTGGCCGAACTGCTGACCGGCTGCCCGGCCCGCGAAGTGCTCATGACCTGCGTGTCCGAGCTGTGCGCAAACGCCATCGCGCACACCGCCTCGGGAAACGGCGGGGTATTCATCGTCGAGCTCGACCTGTCCCGGCCCGGAGTGGCCCGGCTCGCGGTCACCGACGAGGGCAGCCCTTCCGTCCCGGCCGCCGGTTCCCTCGACCTGATGGCCGAAGGCTCCCTGGACCTGATGGCTGCCGGTTCCCTGGGCCTGCCAGCCGCCGGTTCCCTCGACCTGATGGCCGAAGGCGGCCGCGGCCTGGCCCTGGTCGCCGCCTGCACCACCCGCTGGGGCTACGCCGACGCCCACCCCGGCCGCACCGTCTGGGCAGAAGCCTCCTGGCCTGTCCCCGTCCCCGCCCCGAGCCACACCCGCGAGCCCGGCGACGCCCGCAAGGGCGGCGGTGCCGGTCCCGTCCCCGCCCCCGGCGGCGCCCGTGAGGCCGGCGACGCCGGTCCCCGTCAGCCCGCCCGCGAGGCCGGCGACGGACCCGGTCAGCGCGCCCGCGAGGCCCGTCGGCGCCGCGTCCGTCGGCGCGCTCCGGTCCGCCCGGAAGACTGGCCCCGCGGCCCCGCCGCCTGACGGGTTTGCTTGTCCCTGTGCTTCGGGGAACCGGCCTGGCTGAGTGACCCGCCAGTCCGGCCCGCTCTGTCCGGGCGTGGCTGGCGCTGGGCGGGTACCTATGGCACTTTGGTGTCGCTATAGCGGCAGCAATGCGCCATCGGTGTCGTGGCGGACGAGTTGCCCCTGCGACCGGCGGGGCTGACGATGCGTGGCTCACACCGAGGGGTCGAGTTAACCGGAACGACGGCGTGCGGAGCTAACCCCACCCGTCACTCAGTTCCCAAGCGTAGTTTTATCTCAAATATGAGATACCCTCAAAGGTATGAACAGCGAGCCGAACGCCTTCGCCGGGACCTACGGGACGTCCCAGGCTCCCGAGCCGGGGACGATATCGCCGGACGTGCTGACCGGCGGCGTGCTGGCGGCGGGCGAACCGGAGGCCGGGCCGCTGCCGGTCATGCCGGGCTTCCGCGACATGGCGGTGCGCGGCCGGGCGGACGAGCAGGCCGCCCGGATGGCCGAAGACCGTAGCCGCCTGGTGCGCGCGCTCGCCGAGCAGCGGCAGGCGGCCGGCCTGTCCCAGACCGAGGTGGCCGCTCGGATGGGCACCTCCCAGTCCGCGGTGGCGCGGCTCGAAGCCGGCCCCGCCGACGTGCGCGCCTCCACGCTTGAGCGCTACGCGGCCGCCGTCGGCAGCCAGATCACCTGGAAACTAAGCCCTCCCGCCGAAGGAGCCAGCGAATGACGCACCAAACCACGCACGCGAGCCTGCCTGGAATCCCGCCCCGGCCGGGGGAGCCCGGCTGGCCCGGCACGCCGTCGACCCCCGGCGGGCCAACGACCCCGGGCACGCCGTCCATTCCGGGCTGGCCGTCCACCGTGCCGCCCGGCCGGCCAGAGCCGATGCCGGCCTCGCCGGTCCGGGTCTGGATGGACCCGCTCGCCGACTGGCAGGCCAGCCTGTACGAGCGGCTGCTGAAGAAGCGGATCGTGCTGGCGTCTGGCCCGCTTGACGACCAGGCCGCCGCGCGGCTCTCGGCCCAGCTGCTCACCTTGGACGCCGAGGGAGAGCAGCCGATCCGGCTGGAGCTGCAGAACCTGCGGGCCGAGCTGGGGCCTGCCGTCACCGTGATGGGAATCCTCGATGTCCTGCGCGTTCCGGTCCACGGGTGCGTGAGCGGAGAGATCGGCGGCCCCGCTCTAGGCATCCTGGCCTCCTGCTCGCGCCGCACCGGCTACCCGAACGCCATCATGACCCTGACCGAGCCACGAATGGAATTCGGCGGCACGGTCACCGCGGTCACCGCTCGGCAGGAGCAGATGACCCGCATGCTCGACACGGTCTACTACCGGCTAGCCGAGGTTACCGGGCGTGAAGCGGACGAGATCCGCGAAGACGCGCGCTGCCGCCGGTCGCTGACCACGGCCCAGGCCATCGGGTACGGGCTCATCCAGGCCCAGGAGACCAAGCCTCGCCCTATACCGGACTGACCGGCAACGGGAGCGTTCTCCCGACATGACCTGTATCGCGCGAAAAGGTCCCGCCAGGTCCAAAAAATAGCCCTCTGTACACTCTCGCTCTCAATGGGTAACATCGAACGCGAGACGACCCGTACGAAATAGTAGGGATGGGCGAGGTTTATCACGTCTCGTCCATAAATTGGGTGAACTGGGGCTTATGATGAACACGGATAGTGACTACTCGGGTGAGAACCGTCATCAAGACCCTGAATCCGCAGAAGAACCGCAGCGTGCGAGCGCCCCTGGGCAGGCTTGGTCGGACCGCGTGGTTCCCTCCTGGTCGGTGCCATCGGGCCTGATCGCTCCGCAGGCCGCCCAGCCAGAAACGCCCGAAACGCCCGAAACGCCCGCCACGCCGAAGACGCGGGCCGCGCCGGAACCGTCGGACGCGCTGGACACGCGGGCCGCGCTGGACACAGCCGGACCGGACGTCGCGCCACCCGATGCCGAACTGCCGGATGCCGACGACGACTGGCCGGGCGTGGCGCCTCCGGCGGCCTGGTTCCTGCGCTCACCGGCCGGCGGCGAACCCTGTGAACCCGCCGCCACCACGGACCCGCCCAGCAACGACAGCCCAGCCAGCAATGGCAGCCCCGCTCCGATAGGCAGGCCCAGCCGGCAACGGGTCGCCGCCCGCAAGCTCCCGCCCCTCCCGGCGGTCCATCTTGGACGCCGAGCCCGTAGTCAACCCGACTCGCGCCCTACGCGGTCGCCCGGGCGGCCCGGGCCTTCCGCCGCGGCGTCCCGGCCCGGGATCGCGCAAGACGCCTCCTCCCGCGTCCCCCTGGCAGACGTCGCAGCGGCTGTGGACCGAATCGCAGATCCCGTGGGATCAGCGCCCGGAGGAGGGCCCCGATCAGCCGACTCCGCCCGCCCAGGGACGCACCGCCTACCCGGAGCCCGGAGCCCGGCCCCCGGCCCCACCCCAGCAGCCACGGCAACCCCAATATCCGCAAGAGCCACCCCGGCAACCGCAACAGCCACTCCGGCATCCGCAGCAACCGCCCCAGCAGGCCCGCCCGCCCCAGCCCGCATGGTCCCCGCAGCAGGCTCGCCCGCCCCAGGAAGCCCGGCCACCGCTCGTTCCGCCACCGCGGTCGCCGGACTGGTCACCGCAGCGGCAGCCCGTCGGCCGGCACAGCAGGCCGCCCGGATCGGCCAACGGCGCTCGGAACGCCAACGGCGGCTGGCCGGCGAACGGCGCGTGGCCGGCGAACGGCGCCTGGCCGGCCGACATGCGGGCCCCGCTCAGCGCGCCCGTCTTCACCGAACCAACCACCGCACCGCGTCCCCGGCCGCGCCCCGAGCCGTATGACGAGCCTTACGCCGAGGCATCAGCGGACCCGGACATCGAGTCGCGAACCAGCGTGCTGACCGAGCCAGACGATGATCGGCTCACTGACTACGACACCTGGCGCGCCCCCGGCGACGCGCCCCCGCTGTGGGACGACGAGCCGGACCCGCGCGGCGGCGGTCACCCCCCCGGCAGGAACGAGACGCTGCTCCTGGAGCCCGAACTGCCGCCTACCTGGCGCCCCCGGTCCCGGCGCCGCCGGGTCAGCAGGCGCACGGCCACCATCGTCGTGCCGGTTATCGTGCTGGTCGCGGTGGCCGTGCTGGCCCTGGCCCTGCTGACCGGCCACGGCCCGAAGTTCGGGCCGCTAGCCGCGAGCCAGCAGCCGGACCAGGCCCCGAACCAGGGCACCGCAGCCAAGTCGGCGCTGACCATCGGCATGTACCCCGGGCAGCAGCAGCGCGGCGTGTTCCAGACCGTCAACCGCATCGTGGCCTCCGGCAACACCATCGTCACCATGGGCTCGCAGACCAGCGACGGCGTGGTCCGCCAGCAATTCTTCGTGTCCACCAACGGCGGCGCCTCCTGGCGGCTGGCCCCGCTGTACGCCGCGGGCAGCGGACCGAAGGTCCTGGCTCCGCTCGGATACGCCGCCGCCCGCCTGGCCGGCGGCCCCGGCGGCTGGCTCGCGGTCGGCCCGCAAGCGATCTGGACCAGCCCGAACGGCCTGTCCTGGACGCTCGCGTCCACCAAGGGCATCACCCCGATGCTCAGCGGGGACGGCATGTGGGTGCTGAACGCCATGTCCGGCGGGTTCATCGCGGCCGGCGTCGCCGCCGACGGCAGCCACGCCACCCAGGCCGTGATCTGGACCTCCCGCGACGGCGTGACCTGGCAGCGGAAAACGGCCGCGCAGCTCGGGCTGGCCGGACCCGGCGAGACCGTGCAGGACATCTCGTATATCACCGCGCGCGGCACCGCGACGCTGATCTCCGGCCAGGTCACCAAGGCGGGCGTCACCTACGCCGGCGTGTGGCTGAGCACCGACGACGGCTCGACCTGGACACGGGTCACGGTCCCGGCCGACCATGGGGCCAGCACCGCGATCACCGGCCTGGGCGCCGACGCATCCGGCTTCCTGGCCGTGCGGCCTGGCCGTTCGGCCAGCGGCACTCCCGACGGGGTGGCCTATTTTTCGCCGAACGGAACGGCCTGGCAGTACGCGGGCACCATCGGCGCGACCACGGCGTGGAACCCCGGCCTGGTCAAGGGCAGTGACTTCGGGTTTGTCGTAGCCGGGGCTAGCGCCGCGGGCCAGCTCGTCGCGTTCACTGCCACCGGCAGCGGCGGGACCTGGCAGCAGACCGGTTCGCTGGGCAACGCGGACACCCAGTCAGTGGTGGGTGCGACGGTCGCCTCGGCCGGGACCATCGTGGCCATCGGCTACACCTCGCCCAGCAAGGTCAGCCAGCAGCCGGTGTTCTTGATGGCGACCGCGGCCGGCGGCATGCGCCCGGTCTCGCTGGCCGGCATCGCGGGGGGCGCCATCCCGGAACTGGCCGTCAATGGCCTGGCCGTGGCGGACGGGCAGCAGATCGCGGTGGGCAGCGCGGACGGTTACCCGGCCGTGTGGCGCAAGGCCTCGGGCGGATCCTGGGCGCTGGCCACATCGCTGTCGCAGGTGTCCGGGATCGCCGGCCTGCAGGCCCTGACCGGCGTGACCCACGGGCCGTCGGGCTGGCTCGCCGTGGGTGCGCCCGGGCCGGTCGTCATGACCTCGGCCGACGGCGCGACCTGGCAGTCGGCTACCGGGCCGGGCTCCATTACCGCCGATCTAGCCGGTGTAGGCGCCGTCGCCGCGGCCGCGGGCCCGCACGGCTATGTCATTGTCGGCAAGCTGGTCGCGTCGGGCGGCAACTGCGTGGCGGACGTGTGGTGGTCGCCGGACCTGACCGTGTGGACCCGCGCCCACGACGTCAACGACGCCACCGGCTCGAGCCAGGTGCTCGCGGTGGCCGCTGGCGCGAACGGCTTCGTGTCGGTCGGGTCGCACAACGGCCAGCCCGCCGTGTGGACCACCACCGACGGCACCACCTGGACGACCATCGTTCTGCCGGCGCCGCCCGGGGCCTCCTCCGCCGTGCTGCAGCAGATCGCGATCAGCGGGAACCGGGTGGCCGCTTTGGGCCAGGCCTACACCAAGGCCGGTACCGTGCCGATCGCCGAGCTGTCGGTCAACGGCGGCAGCAGCTGGCAGCAGGTGCCGTTCAGCTCGTCCGCACTGGACACCACGTTCACCGCGCTAACCGCCAGTTCCGGCGGCTTCACCGCCGCGGGCCAGTTCGGCCTGCCCGGCCAGCAGCAGGCCGCGGCCTGGACCTCGGCCACCGGCGCCTCGTGGGCGTCCGCGCCGATCAGCGGGCTGACCGGACCCCAGACGGGCGGGAACTACCGGATTAGCGCGCTGGCCCCGTCCGGTGACGCGGTGACCGGCATCGGGTCGCTGGCCACCCAGGCCAGCCAGCAGGTATTCACCGTGGGGCTGTCGGCCCGCTGATCCCAGCAGCCCCACAAGTCGGACAAAGGGCAGATTCATACCGCCGGCAGAGTAACGCTGCAGCGCGGCCGCAGCCCGCGCGGGTGTCCTGTGCGCCAGGACCATCACCCGACCGCGAGGAGGCGGACACGTTGAAGTCCAGACTAGGCAAGATCATGATTGGCACCGCTGTCACAGCGGGTGCGCTGGGCGTGGGGTTCGGCGGCAGCTTGGCTGTCGCCAGCGCCGCGACCAGCCACTCCGCTTCGTCGTCCACGGCGTCGAGGACGTCGACCACGTCCTCGACCACCGGAACGACGGCGGGAACGACCGCGGCCCAGGCCGCGTCGGCCACGGCAAGTCCCTCGCCGTCAGCCTCGCACAAGGCCACGCACAACTGCCCGAACATGAAGAACGGGCAGGGCAGGCCAGGCGCGCCGGCGAGCGGCAGCACCGGCAGCTAACCCTGCGGTGAGCGGCCGGCCTCTCCTCCCGAGGTCCGGGGAGGCCGGCCGTCTGCGCTAAGAGCTTCATCTCGGCGACGCCTTGCGCCACCGCGCACGGCGCGCACAGCGAGACGTCCGCCCCGGCCACCGCACGGGTCATGACCGCCCGGCCGTCGCACACGCCCGCGTCTGCCGGGTGCGCGTCGGTGCACCGGCACTGGCAGTTGCGCCACTCGCCGGTCATCGCCGAACGCCCGGCGTCGACCGCCGCCCGGACCGCGGGCTCGATCTTGTCCATGGCCTCGTGGGTGGCTTCCGATATCCGTCGCGACCACTCGCTCATCGCGTCCGCGGCGGCCTGCCAGGCCGTCCGGAACTGCTGGCTCGGCTTGCCTGTGTCAGCGTCCACCCTCCCAGTCTCTCATCCGACGTCGGCCGTGACCAGCCCGGCCGTCAGCGGCCGGCGTCCCCAGGCGGCCACGCTCAGCGCGTCCACGAACGTGAACGATGGGTCACGCGAGGCGGCGAGCACGGTCTCGAAGTCCCCGGGCGGGGCGGCGGCCCGGGCCGGGCTCACGGCCCCGCGCTCAGCGCGCCGGGGCGGGGTCGAGCGGGATGAACCGCTTGAGCTTGGCCGGCCCGCCGGGTCGCTCGAACCGATCCACGATCTCGACTGTGACCTGAGGGCGGTCAGCCGGGTCAGCACGGCCAGGTCGGCCAGGGCCAGCGGGCGGTCGGCCACCGCCAGCAGGTCGACCACCGCCCGGGTCGTGGCGTCCGCGCCGCGGGTGCGCGCGGCCACACCCCGAAGGCCGCGGTCACACCGAGCGGGTGAGCCCGGGCGAACATGCCCGCCGCCTCGGGGTGGCGGGCCAGGAGTTCCCGGCCCAGCCAGGCTCTTGCCCACTCCGGCCTCGCCGGACAGCAAGACCACGCGGAATTCGCCGGCCGCAGCCCGGGCCAACTCATCGTCCAGCGCCGCCATCTCCTCGCGGCGGCCCACGAACGGCATCCTGACCGCTGGCATCGGGCCGATGTCCTCCTCGCGGGGCCGGTCAGCGCGGCGCGGCGACCGGGGGCGGCAGGCCGCGCAGCGAGGCGTCCAGGATCTCGGCCGTGTGCGCCACCGCGATGTACTCGCCCCGGTCGGCCAGCGCGGACGCGATCTGCAGCGAGCAGCCCGGGTTGGCCGAGATGAGCAGCGGCGCGCCCGCGTCGAGCACCGACTGGGCCTTGCGCCCGCCCAGTTCGCCGGCCGCCTGCGGCTGCAGCAGGTTGTACACCCCGGCCGACCCGCAGCAGGTTCCGGCGTCGGCCAGCTCGACCAGGTTCAGCTCGGGGATCGCGCGCAGCAGTTCCCGCGGCTGCCGGGTGATCCGCTGGGCGTGCCCCAGATGGCAGGCGTCGTGGTAGGCGGCGGTGACCGGCAGCGGGTGGCGCAGTGCGGCCGGCCCGAGTTCGGCCAGGAACTCCGAGAGGTCCCGGGTCCGGCTGCTCAGCGCAGCCGCCCGTCCCGACCAGCCCGCGACATCCGGCAGCAGCCGCTCGTACTCTTTCATGGCCGAGCCGCAGCCGGCCGAGTTGACCACGATGGCGTCCACTCCGGCCTGCTCGAACGCCGCGATCGTCTGGCGGGCGAAGGCCACCGCCTCGGCTTCGCGGCCGGCGTGCATGGATAGCGCCCCGCAGCAGCCCTGGTCGCGCGGAATGATCACGTCGCAGCCCTCGAGCGCGAGGACCCGCGCGGTCGCGGCGTTCACCTGCGGGAAGAACACCGACTGGACGCACCCGGTGAGCATGCCGACCACCGCCCGCCGCGGCCCGCGGGCCGCCACGCGTTCGGGCAGCCGGACGGCAGCCGAGGGGGGAGGGGCCAGGCGAAGCGCGGCGCCCAGCACGGGGGAGACCCTCCCGGGCAGCTTGCTGCGCGCGAGACGCCGGTCCAGTCCGGTGCGCTGCGCCGCCCGCAGCGGCCCGATCATGGCCCGCAGCCTGCGGGGGTAGGGGAACAGCGCGAAGATGGCCGCCCGCGCGGCCCGGTCCCGGGCCCGCGCGCCCCGGGAACTGCCCTCGGCATCGGCCAGCGTCGGGCGCGCCTCCTCGGTCCATACCCGGGCCGCCTCGATGAGCTGGTCGTACTGCACGCCGGACGGGCAGGCGGTCATGCACGCCATGCAGCCCAGGCACCGGTCGAAGTGCTCGGCCGCGGCCGGGGTCAGCTCAGCGCCGTTCAGCAGCTGGTTGACCAGGTAGATGCGGCCGCGCGGGGAGTCCATCTCCTCGGCCCACAGCTGGTAGGTGGGACAGGCCGGCAGGCAGAACCCGCAGTGTATGCAGTCCTTGATCACGCCGCGCAGGCGTTCGGTCTCGTCCATCAGCTACCCCCCAGACGGCCGGGGAACATGCGGTGCTCTGGATCGAACTGGTCCTTGACCGCGCGCATCAGGGCCGCTCCCGGTACCGGCCCGGACGCTCCGGCCGCCGTCATGACCGCCGGCGGCGCAGCCAGCAGCTCCGCCGACCCACGGGGTGCACTGGCGTCGCCGAGCGCACCGGACCGGCTCAGCAGGTCGCGCAGCACCAGCACGAACCGGGCCGCGTCCGCCTCCGCGGTGCCCGCCTCCAGACAGGCGTACAGCATGCCCGCCCCGGCCGGCCCGCTGACCACCGGCCGCACGCCAGCGGCCGTGGCCGCCGCGCCCACCGCGTCGAGCACCGCGGCCAGCTGGCTGAGCCAGAACGACACCCGGACCACGGTGGCGGGTGACCCCCCGGCCGGCACCGTGTCCCACCACGGGAACGCCACCTCGGACCGGGCCACGGTCGGCGTGCCGCCCGATGCCGCGATGAGCTGCGACATCAGGCCGGCCCGTTCGGTCACCCCGGACGGCGTGCCCTCCAGCAGCACGCCCACCCGCAAGGACGCCGCCGACCAGGCCAGCTCCACCGCCGACGGCACCAGCGCCGAACCGGCCGCCGCCGCCACCGCCGAGGCGGCCCCGGCCAGATCCGAAGGGCCGTAGTCGCCGGTGATCCAGGCCACCACGGCCGGCCGCGGGTGCAGCCGGAACGTGGCCTCGGTGATCAGGCCCAGCGTGCCCTGCGAGCCGGAGAACAGCTTGCCCAGGTCGTAGCCGGCCACGTTCTTGACCACCTTGCCGCCCGAGCGCGCCACCACCCCGTCGGCGCGGACGATCGTGATCCCGATCAGCAGGTCCCGCGGCGCCCCGTAGCGGAACCGCCGGGGCCCGGTCAGGCCGGTGGCCACCACGCCGCCCACGGTCGCGTCGGCCGGGACGTCCAAGGCCAGTTCCTGACCGGCCGAGGCCAGCACCGAGGCCAGCTGCCCGATGGTCGCGCCCGCCTGGACCCGCGCCACCAGGTCGCCGGCCGCGTGCTCCACGACCTGGTCCATGGCCTGCAGGTCGATGACCAGGTCGCAGGCCGACGGCGGGGCGCCCCAGCCCAACCCGGTCCCGGCCCCGCGCGGCACCACGGCCAGGCCGAACGCCGCGGCGGCCCGCATCAGCGCCGCTGCCTCCTCGGTAGAGGCCGGGAACGCGACGAACGACGGCACCACGCCCGCGATGCCGTCGGCGCCGGCGGAGGCCGCGCGCACCACCGGGCACGCGGCGACCAGCGCATCGCGGACAGCAGGCACCACGGTCCGTTCGGTATCCATCAAAAGATCTCCGCCTGCCCGGCCGCTACGGCGGGATGCGGCTCCCGGCGGCGGCCGGGCACCTCGCCGCACAACCGCGGCGTGGGGAAGACCTTGCCCGGGTTGCACAGGTTGGCCGGGTCGAACGCGCAGCGGACCAATTGCATGGTGTCCAGGTCGGCCGAGCTGAACATCTTGGGCATGTACCGGGACTTGTCCACACCCACGCCGTGCTCGCCGGTGATCGAGCCGCCCTCCTCGATGCACGCGTCCAGGATCGCACCCGACACTTCCTCGGCGGCGGCCTCCTGGCCGGGCACGGCGTCGTCGTAGAGCACCAGCGGGTGCAGGTTCCCGTCGCCCGCGTGGAAAACGTTCGCCACGCGGATCCCGGACGCGGCGGACAGCGAGGCGATACGCGCCAGCACCGTGCCCAGCGACGTGCGCGGCACCACGCCGTCCTGCACGATGAACGACGGGCTGATCCGGCCCACCGCGGCGAACGCGGACTTACGCCCGGCCCAGATGACCGCGCGCTGGGCCGGGTCGTCGGCCGCTCGGATCTCGGTCGCGCCCGCCGCCTCGCAGATCGAGCGGACCGTGGAAAGCTCGGCCTCGACCTCGGAAGCGGGGCCGTCCAGCTCGACGATGAGTACGGCTCCAGCCCCTTCCGGGTAGTTGCAGTGGACCGCCGCCTCGGCGGCCTCGATGGACAGCGCGTCCATCATCTCGATCGCCGCGGGCACGATGCCGGCCGCGATGATGTCGGACACCGCGCGGCCGCCCTCGGCGGTGGTGGCATACGCGGCCAGCAGCGTGTGCACCACCTCGGGCAGCGGCATCAGCTTGACCACGATCTTGGTCACGATGCCCAGCGTGCCCTCCGACCCGGTGAACGCGCCGACCAGGTCGTAGCCCGACGCGACCCCGGTCCCGTCGCCCAGCCAGGTCAGCTCGCCGGCCGGGGTGACGATCTGCAGCCCGGTCACGTGGTGCACGGTGAACCCGTGCTTGAGGCAGTGCGCGCCGCCGGAGTTCTCCGCCACGTTGCCGCCCACCGAGCAGACCACCTGGCTGGACGGATCGGGCGCGTAGAACAGGCCGAACGGCGCCGCCGCCTTGCTCACCGACAGGTTCGTGACGCCCGGCTCGACCACCGCCCGCCGGCTCACCTGGTCGATCTCCACGATGGAGCGCATCCGCGACATCACGATCAGCACGCCATCCTCGCGCGGCAGCGCGCCGCCGGACAGCCCGGTGCCGCTGCCCCGGGCCACGAACGGGACGCCCGCTCGCGCACACGCGCGGACCACCGAAGCCACCTCGGAAGCCGTCGCCGGCAGCACGGCCAGGGCGGGCACCGACCGGTGCGAGGTCAGCCCGTCACACTCGTAGGTGCGCAGCTCGAGCGGGTCGGTGATGACGTTGCCCGCGCCGCAGATCTCCCGCATCCGCGGTACCAGCGCCTCGATGCTCGTGATCATCGGAAATCACCTCACCTGATTGTCCCCTTTTCCCGCGGCCGGGGCCAGAAACCGCCCTACGGCATGCGCTCGTAGGCAGGGATGGTCAGGAAGTCGGCGAAGCTGTCGGCCAGCGCCACCTCGATGAACAGCGCGACCGCCTGACCGTACTGCGCCGCGTCGAAGCCCTCGCCGGACGCGGCCCGGATCTTGCTCAGCTCCTCGTCGATGAGCCGCTCGACCAGTTCCCGGGTCACCACCGGCCCGTCGTCCAGGGCCACGTCGTTGTGGATCCACTGCCAGGTCTGGGACCGGGAGATCTCCGCGGTGGCCGCGTCCTCCATCAGGTTGAAGATGCCCACCGCGCCGTTGCCGCCCAGCCACGCGGCCAGGTACTGCAGCCCCACGCTGATGTTGTTCCGCAACCCGGCCTCGGTGATCGAGCCCGGCGTCTTGTCCACCGCGAGCAGGTCCTCCGCGGTGACATGCACGTCGTCCCGGGTCTTGCTGATCTGGTTCGGGTTCGACCCGAGCACGCCGTCGAAGACCTCCTGGCACAGCGGCACCAGGTCCGGGTGCGCCACCCAGGAGCCGTCGAACCCGTCGCCGGACTCGCGGGTCTTGTCGTCGCGTACCTTGGCCATGGCCTGCGCGTTGACCTCCGGGTCGCGCCGGCTGGGGATGAACGCGGCCATCCCGCCGATGGCGTGCGCCCCGCGGCGATGACAGGTCTTGACCAGCAGCTCGGTGTAGGCGCGCATGAACGGCGCGGTCATCGTGACCGAGTTGCGCTCGGGCAGCACGAAGTCCTGGCCCCGGGTGCGGAACTTCTTGATGATGCTGAACAGATAGTCCCAGCGTCCCGCGTTCAGCCCGGCCGAGTGCTCGCGCAGCTCGTAGAGGATCTCCTCCATCTCGAACGCGGCCGGGATGGTCTCGATCAGCACCGTGGCCCGGATCGTGCCGCGCGGGATGCCCAGGAAGTCCTGCGCGAGCACGAACGCGTCGTTCCAGAGCCGCGCCTCCAGGTGGCTCTCGTTCTTGGCCAGGTAGAAGTACGGGCCCTTGCCCTTGTCCAGCTGGCGCTGCGCGCTGGTCGCCATGTACAGCGCGAAGTCGACCAGGCTGCCGGACGCGCGCTCCCCGTCGACCAGGATGTGCTTCTCGTCCAGGTGCCACCCGCGCGGCCGGACCACGATGGTGGCCAGCTCCTCGTCGGGCCGCAGCGCGTAATCCTTGCCCTCGGGCGAGGTGAAATCGATGGCCCGGTCCAGCGCGTCCTTCAGGTTGAGCTGGCCGCCGATCATGTTCTCCCACAGCGGGGTGTTGGCGTCCTCGAAGTCGGCCAGCCACACCTTGGCGCCGGAGTTCAGCGCGTTGATGGTCATCTTCTTGTCGGTCGGCCCGGTGATCTCCACCCGGCGGTCGACCAGCCCGGGCGCGGGCGCCGCGACCCGCCACGAGGCGTCCTGCCGGATGTCCGCGGTCTCGGGCAGGAAGTCGAGCATCGCGCCGCCCGACAGCTGGGCCTGGCGACGCCGTCGCGCGGCCAGCGCCTCGAACCGGCGCGGGGCGAGTTCGGCGTGCAGCGCGGCGATGAGCTCCACGGCCCGCGGGGTCAGGATCTCGTCGTAGCGATCGCCCGACGGCCCGGTGATCTGCACGCTTTCGGTTCCCGGCATGTTCAAGCTCCTCCCGAGTGGTGCCCTCATCCTAGGCAAGCCCCCGGCCAGACCCGGAAGCCCCCCGCAGCCAGGCCGTAACGCTCCCGGAACGGTCCAGCCGTCATCGTCATCTTCGCGTCCTGCGTGACGGTCGGCCTAACCATCGCCTGGTTCCTGGGCATCTCCGCTCTCCCGCTTATCATCTTGCTGTTCCCGGACGGAGCGCCCCCGTCGCCGCGCTGCGGCGGGTGATGTGGGCCTACGTCGCGATGGTCGGCGCGTACCTGGCCTGCAACTACGCCGTGGTGATCGGTGCTGTGGTCAGCCATCACACCAAGCTCGACGCCGACGGCGCCCCAGCCGTGGTCGACCATCCGGCGGGGTGGTGTGGCTATCCTTCGCTACCGGCTGTACGACATCGACCGGATCATCTCCCGCACGCTGTCCTATGCGATCGTGACCGGGCTGCTGGTCGGGGTGTACGCGGGCCTGGTCCTGCTGGCTACCCAGGTGCTGGCCATCAAGTCCGCGGTGGCCGTAGCCGCCGCCACGCTGGTGGCCGCGGCCTTGTTCAACCCGGTCCGGCGCCGGGTCCAGCGCGTCGTCGACCGGCGGTTCAACCGGTCCCGCTACGACGCCGACCGCACCATAGAGGCGTTCGCCGCCCGGCTGCAGGACTCCGTCGACCTGGCCGCGGTCCAGGCTGACCTGGCCAGCGTCGTGCACCGGGCCCTGGAACCCGCCCACGTCACCCTCTGGACGAACGACCGTGGTTAATACACCAGCCATTAACGGGGAATAGCATGAACCTTTCGGCGTGGTTATCCGCGTGCCATAAGTGATCTCGCGCCGCAGCTCAGATCTTACGCGTATCGCGAAAGCTGCTAAACTTACCTATCCCGGCAATGAGCGCTTTCCCCGTCAGTACACAACTAAAGAAAGTGTATCACGAAATATGACGTCTCGCCATGTCAATTCCGTTGCGGACCCGCCCGCGGACGCCGCCGGCCAGGAGCAAGCCTACGTCGACATGCTCTACCGCCTGCTCGATCAGGCGCGCGAGCGGACCGGACAGGCACTGACGCAGACCCTCGGCAGCGGCGGCGCGGGCGGGACGTTCCAGGCCCGGCTGGAACGCGATTTCACGGCGACGGAGCAAAGCAGGCGGCTGGCCCAGCTGAACGCGGTCGAGCGCGGACTGGTCTTCGGCCGTACCGACGCCGAGGAAAACGACGCGCCGCTCACCTTGTATATCGGCCGGCTCGGCCTGCGCGACGACGAGCACGAGCCGCGCCTGATCGACTGGCGCGCGCCCGCCGCGCACCCGTTCTACGCCGCCACCCCCAAGGACCCGAACGGCCTGATCCGCAGGCGCCACATCTACACCAAGGGCCGCACCGTCACCGGGGTCGACGACGAGGTGTTCGACCTGGACCGGCTGTCCGAGCCTGACCGCCGGTCGCTGTCCGGCGAGGCCATGCTGATCGCCAGCATCACCACCGCGCGCACCGGCCGGATGACCGACGTGGTCGCCACCATCCAGGCCGAACAGGACCGGGTCATCCGGGCCGGCCTGCAGGGCGTGCTGGTCGTGCAGGGCGGCCCCGGCACCGGCAAGACCGTTGCCGCCCTGCACCGCGCCGCGTACCTGCTGTACACCCACCGTCGCACCCTGGAGCGCCGTGGCGTGCTGGTCATCGGGCCGAACGCCACCTTCCTGCGCTACATCAGCCAGGTCCTGCCCTCCCTGGGCGAGACCGACGTGGTGCTCACCTCGATGGCCGAGCTGTTCCCCGGCGTCATCGCCGCGCCGGACGACAACCCGGCGGCCGCGCAGATCAAGGGCGACCCGAAGATGGTCGGCGTGCTGCGCCGCGCGGTCCGCGACCGCCAGCAGGTGCCGCGCGAGGACCTGGAGATCACCGCCGACGGCGTGACCATGACCGTAACCCGGGACACCATCGTGCGCGCCCGGGACCGGGCCCGCGGGCTGCGCAAGCCGCATAACGTGGCCCGCAAGCTGTTCATCACCGAGCTGCTCGGCGCGCTCGCCGCCGCCGAGGCCGCCGTCCTGGGCCGTCTCCTCGACCGCGACGACCTGCCCTACGCCCGCGCCCGGCTGTGGGACGAACCCCCGGTGCGCGCCGCCCTCGATGGCCTGTGGCCGTACCTGACCCCGCAACGGCTGGTCGCCGGGCTGCTGGCCGAGGAAGGTGCCCTGCGCCGGGCCGCTCCGGATCTTTCTTCAGCCGAACGGGCCGTGGTGCTCCGACCCGACACTCCTGACGCGTGGACCGTGGCGGACGTTCCGCTGCTGGACGAGGCCGCCCAGCTGCTGGGCCCCGCGTTGACTGACGCTGGCGACTCGGCGGCCAAGCGGCAGCGCCGGGCCGCCGAGCGGGAACGCCGGGCCGAGGAACGGTACGCCCGTGAGGTGCTGGAGATTACCGGCGTGGCCGAGACCGGCTTCGTGGACGCGTCCACCCTGGCCGAGTGGAACCGGGACCCGGGCCAGCAGCTCACCACCGCCGAACGCGCCTGGGCCGACCCGTCGTGGGCCTACGGCCACGTGATCGTGGACGAGGCGCAGGAGCTGTCCGCGATGGCCTGGCGGATGGTGATGCGGCGCATCCCCACCCGCTCGCTGACCGTGGTCGGCGACACGGCCCAGCGGGGGAGCGCGGCCGGGGCGCGGTCCTGGGCGCAGATGCTCGACCCGTACGTCAAGGGCCGCTGGCACGAGGAATTCCTCACCGTCAACTACCGGACCCCGGCCGAGATCATGGCCGTGGCCGCCGACGTGCTGGCCGCGGTCGCCCCCGATGAGCAGCCCCCGGAGTCCGTCCGGCAGGAAGGCGTTCCGCCGCGTGCCGTCCGCGGGCTCTCCCTGACCGCCCAAGTGGTAGCCGAAGAGCTCGCCGAGATGACCGACGCCGGCCGCCTGGCGGTCATCGCGCCCGCGTCGCGGATCGCCGAACTGGCCCGGGCCCTGCCCGCGGCGGTCCCCGGCGACCGGCCCGAGGTCCTCGACTCGCCGGTCGCCTTGCTCACCGTGGGTCAGGCCAAGGGCCTGGAGTTCGACCGGGTGGTGCTGGTCGACCCGGCCGGCCTGCTGGCCCAGTCCCCGGCGGGCGGCCACGACCTGTACGTCGCGTTGACCCGGACCACGCACCGCCTGACCGTGGTCTACGACACAGACCTGCCCGCCGCGCTGGACCGGCTAGCGCGCTGACAAGCTCGGCGAGTTCACCAGCACCTGCTTGACCTTCTGGACGACACCGAAGTTGTTTATGAGCCAGTCCCAGCTCAGGCCGCCGGGGCTGATCCGCAGCTCGGTCTGCCCGCCCTGTGGGGTGATCGTGACCTGGGCCTTGACGATCCGGTTCTCGCCGGTGCCGACCACGATCTGGTTCGGCTGGCCGTCGTGCTCGGCCTGGTACATGGTCCGGCCGATAGCCTTCCCGGGCAGCACGTTGTACCTGTCGCCCAGGCCGTCCTTGAGCGCCTGGACCACCTCCTGGGTGGTCAGGTCCGCCCGGGGAACGGTAACGGTAGGCATGCCTGCGCTCCTCTCCTTGGCCCCCCAGGGAAGTATCTCGCGGGCCCGACTCGTACCTGGCGCCCACCCGGGCTATCGTGCGGCCAGGCTCGGCGCGCTGGCCAGGACCTGCCTGACCTGGCGAGCGATACCGAAGGTGTTCATCAGCAGGTCCCCGAGCAGGCCGCCAGGACTGATCCGCAGCTCGGTCTGCCCGCCTCGCGGGACGAGCGTGACCTGGGCCTTGACCGCCCGGTTCGATCCGGTGCCGACCAGGATCGCGTTCGGCGGCCCTTCGTGCGGGCCGGCCCAGGCTGGCCGGCCCATCACCATGCCGGGTAGCACGTTGTAGCCGGCCCCCAGGCCGTCGCGCAGCACCCGGCTCACCTCCTCAGCGGTCAGGTCCGTACGCGGAACGGTAACGGTAGACATGGCTGATCTCCTTTCATTCCCATCGGAAATATCGTGCCGCCACAAAACCGAACACCACGGCGTACCCTGCCAGCGTGGCCAGCAGCGCCGCAGCCGGGAACGCGCCGCCGATCGCGTCCTGCGTGGCCTGGCTCACCGCCCCGAGCGGTGAGTAATCGCTCACGTCGGCCAGCCAGGCGGTCATCTCCTGGCGGGGGAGCCACAGACCCGCGAAGAACATCAGGGGCAGGAACAGGGCCGCGCCGATGGCCTGAGCGCCACCCGCGGTCTTGGCCAGCGACGCGATGGCCAGACCGATCGCGAACAGGGCCGCGACCGCGAGCAGGACGGCCACGGTGAACCCGTCCGGGCTGCCCGGCGCGCTCTCGCCGAACGCCACCGTGCCGACCACCAGGACGATCGCGAGCCCGGCCAGCACGAAGGCGAAGTTGACCACCAGCTGGGCCGCGAGCACCCAGGACGGCCGGGCGGCGTGATCGACAGCCGCCGCAAGATGCCCTGCTCGCGGTAGCTGGCCAGCGAGACGGGCAGGCCGTACAGCGCCAGGGCGGCGATCACGAACGAGATGAGGACCGGCACCTCCACGTTGAACCGGGTCAGGCCGCCCAGGCTCGAGTGGTGCACCTGGGCTCTCGGCAGCTCCCCGAAGATGACCACCATCAGGGCGGGCAGGCCGACGCCGAAGATCAAACCCCGCGGGTTGCGCCAGGCCAGCCGCGCCTCGTTCAGGACGATCTTGGCGAAGGACACCCTGGCCCGGTGAGCGGTCATCGCCACGCTCCGTCCCGGGCCGTCAGCTTCATGAAGGCGTCCTCGAGCGTGGCGGCGGCGAGTTCGACATCCAGGGCGGTCACCCCGGCCCCGGCCAGCGTGAGGATGACCGCGTTCACCAGCTGACCGTGACCGGTGACGATGACGTGAGAGCCGCTCCTGGTCACGGTGTCCACCTCGGGCACCGCGGTCAACACCCGGTCCCCGAACGGGGCGGACGGCACGAACCGGACCTGCTTGGTGCCCTTCGCCCGCGCCGCCAGCCGGGCCGGGGTGTCCAGGGCGACCAGGCAGCCGCGGTCGATGAGCGCCACCCGGTCGCAGAGCCGCTCGGCCTCCTCCATGAAATGGGTCACGACCACGATGGTCACGCCACGTCCGCGCAATGCCTCGATGAGTGACCATGCGTCGTGCCGAGCTTCGGGGTCCAGACCGGTGGTCATCTCGTCCAGCACCGCGAGCTTGGGTCGGCCGATGAGCGCGAGCACGACCGCGAGCCGCTGGCGCTGGCCTCCCGACAGCGAGCGATAGTAGGAACTCATCTTGGTGCCCAGGCCGAGGGCCTCGACTAGTTCGTCGGCGTCGGCCGGCTGGTCGTAGAACGACCGGTAGAGGTCGATGATCTCGCCCACGCGCAGCTTGGCGGGCAGCGCGCTGGACTGCAGCTGCACGCCGACCATCTGGTGCAGTTGCGCCTGGTCGCGTGCTGGGTCCAGGCCGAGCACGCGGATCGTCCCGCCGTCGGCTAGCCGGAGCCCGATCACGCACTCGACGATCGTGGTCTTGCCCGCCCCGTTCGGCCCGAGGAGGCCGAAGATCTCACCCTCGGCGACCGATAGCGACACGTCGTCTACGGCGACCAGGCCCCCGTAGACTTTCCGCAGCTCCCGCACCTCGACCGCCGTGCTCATGACTGGCTCCGGGTGGCCAGCTCGAAGATGTCCGCCAGCTCGCGCCCGTAATGGCCGGTGTCGAATTCCGGGTCGCTGGCCAGCTGGCGCGGCACCGCGTCGATCGCCGAGCGAATGGCCATGGCCATCACCTGCGGATCAAAATCGGCCCGGAATTCGCCCTGGGCCTGGCCGGAGGCGAGTAGTTGGCGTAGCGCGGCCGCGCCGTCGCGCACCACCCGGGCGGCCGCCGGGTTCGGGCTGCTGTCCGCGCCGCGGGTGTTCACCAAGATCTCGAACAGTGCGACCATGTGCCGGCGGTACTCGCCCATGAAGTCGATGTTCGACTCGATCGCGGCCCTGAGCCTGCCCGTCCCCGTGGTCTGTGCCTCCACCCGCGGCCGTATGTAGGCCGCGGCCCGGGCCAGCACGTCCGCGATCACCTCTTGGACCAGTTCGTCCTTGCCGGCGAAGTGGTAAGAGATCACGCCCTTGCTCACTGCGATCCGCTCGGCGATGCGGGCCAGCGACGCCTGCGCGTAGCCCAGCTCGGCGATCGTGTCGACCGCCGCCGTCACGATCTGCGCCCGGCGGGCCGTCTCGGTGAACGTCCGCTCGGCCGACGTATCTGGCCGCATAGCCAAATATTAGCACAATCGCATAGTAATCAGATCTAGCGGCTAATAATCTGGCCACCCGGTCAGATGGGACCGTCGGCCGAGCGCTTAGGCTGCTACGGTGGAGACCGAGTTGGAGCAGGCGCTCGCCGGTCCCGCGGCGCCGCATGAGGTACTGCGAGCCCTGGACGCCCGTCGGCGTGCGGGCAGCCAGCCCCTGGCCCGGACCGACGGGCTGCGCATCGCGCTGGTCATCGAGGGCGGCGGCATGCGCGGCAGCATCTCCGCGGGCATGGCGCTGGCCCTGGACGAACTCGGCCTGGTCTGCGCGTTCGACGCGGTCTACGGCGCCTCGGCGGGCGCGATCACCGGAGCCTGGCTGCTCAGCCGCCCCGAAGGCCTGCGCGGCTGGGCCGAACCTACCTAC
Source organism: uncultured Actinomycetes bacterium (assembly GCA_963787645.1). Taxonomy (GTDB): domain Bacteria; phylum Actinomycetota; class Actinomycetes; order Streptosporangiales; family Streptosporangiaceae; genus Palsa-504. The sequence continues at coordinate 287,671 of CAWBDS010000013.1, forward strand.
GCCAAAACCCTGATCCGCCGCTCCGCGCTGCTGCGTGGCCGCCCGGTGGCCGACATCCGCGCGTTGATTGAGGACCTGTACACGACCACGTTCCCGATGGACTTCGCCGCCGTGCTGGCCAGCCCGGCCGAGTTCCACCCGCTGGCCACCGACGCGGCCACCGGCCAGTCCACCGACCTGCGCCCGCTGGTCACCAACCCGGCCGAACTGCGCCTGGCCCTGCGGGCTAGCGCCGCCCTGCCCCTGCTAGCCCGGCCCGGCCGTGCCGTTCGTCGGCCGCCGCTTCTACGACGCGGGCGTCTCCGAATCCGTCCCCTACCGCACCGCCCTGGCTCAAGGCGCCACCCACCTGCTCATCCTCCGCTCCCGCCACGCCCCGAATGCCGCCGCGAACGCGCGTCCCGCCCAGGGCGCCCATCGGCCCTCGCGTTCGACCCGCGCCCAGCAAACCGCCGTCAACGTCGCCCGCCGCCCGTCACGCTCGACCCGCCTGCTCGCCCGCACCACCTTGCGCCGCGAGACCCCCGCCCTGCGCGCCGCCTTCCTGGCCCGCGAATCCCGCCTGGCCGCCGACGACCAGCTCCTAGCCGAGTACCAGACCGCCTCCCGCATCCCGCCCGCGAGCCTCGACGCAACTGACCCCGCAGTCTTCTCCATTCGACCCGCACCGGAATCTCCGGTGGTCAGCCGGCTCGCTACCGACGGCGCCCTGCTCCGCGCAGCCCTCGAGTCCGGCCGCGTAGCCACCCACAGCGCATTCCGAGGCTCCGCACTCACCCCCTGACCTGGCGCACACCCCACGGCGCCGCTCCAGCCTCACCACGCCCTCCCGCAACGAGCCCGCAGCCCCAGACGCGCTAGCCCAGCGACACCGATGGAACATAGGTGTCGCTATGGCGACAGCAATGGCCCATGGGAACATTGCTGTCGTTACGGCCGACAAAGCGTCACCAGGGCAGGCGGCCGTAGGCGTCGGCGGGGCCGTCGGTGGACCACAGGTGACCCCACAAGATGCCGCTCGGGCCGTCGGCGGGCAAGGTGGCCAGGTACACGCTGGCTTCCGCGCCCTCGGTCACCGAACGGAATCCGCTGTTGCGGTTCAGGTCGGTCTTGGTGTACCCGGGGTTGGCCGCGTTGACCTTGATCGGCGTATCCCGCAGTTCCTTGGCGTACATGGCGGTGATCATGTTGAGCGCCGCCTTGGACGACGGGTAGGCCAGGCTGGCCGGCATCTGGGCCAGGGGGCTGGCCGGATCGGTCTGCGAGGCGATCGATCCGACCTCGCTGGACACGTTGACGATCCGCGCGGCCGGGGAGCGCCGGAGCAGCGGCAGCATCGCGTTGGTTACCCTGATCACGCCGAACACGTTGACCTCGTACACCTCCTGCATTACGGCAAGGTCGGTCTCGCCCGCCGGGTTGCCCCGCGCGATGCCCGCGTTGTTGACCAGGATGTCCAGCCGGCCGTACTCCCGCTCGATCCAGCCGGCGGCGGCCAGGACCGATTCGTCCAGGGTCACGTCGAGCGGGACGAACCGGGCGTCCACCCCGTCGGCCCGCAGCTCCCGCTCGGCGGCCAGGCCCCGTTCGGGCTCTCGCGCCCCGGCCAGCACGGTAAAGCCGCGCGCCCCGAACTGCCGGGCGGTCTCCAGCCCGATCCCCTTATTGGCCCCGGTGATCAGGGCAATCGTCGTCGTCATAGCCCCGACGCTAGGTCCGGCAACCGCCATCCCGGAAGGGACCGGCCGAGCCTGGGACCAGCGGTACCACCCTGGACGCGGCCGCACGCGCGAGGATGGAAGACATGAACGCGACCAACCGTGCCGAGCTAGCGGCGTTCCTGCGAGCCCGGCGGGCCCGGCTGAGCCCGCGCCAGGCCGGCCTGCCCGAGGCCGGAGGACCGGGACGGCGGCGGACGCCCGGGCTGCGCCGCCAGGAGGTGGCCCAACTGGCCGGGATGTCGGTCGACTACTACATCCGGCTCGAGCAGGGCCGCGGCCCGCACCCGTCGCGGCAGGTGCTGTCCGCGCTGGCCCGGGCGCTGATGCTGACCGCCGACGAGCGCGACTACCTGTTCCGGATGGCGGGGGAGTCGCCGCCGGTGCTGCCCGGGCCGAGCCGGGAGATCACGCCGGGCATCAGGCACCTGCTCGACAGCCTGCCGGTCACCCCGGCCTACGTGGTCGACGCGGCCTACAACGTGCTGGCCTGGAACCACCTGGCCACCTACTTCATCGGCGATCTGTCCGGATACGAAGACCGGAACATGATCCGCTGGACGTTCGGGCGCCAGCCGGCCGACGTGATGTGGACCGACGAGCACTTCGTCAGGTTCACCCGGGCCACCGTGGCCGACCTGCGCGCGGCCTACGCCCGCTATCCGGGTGACCCGGCCATCGATCAGCTGGTCACCGAGATGCTCGCGCTGTCGCCCCCGTTCGCCCGGATGTGGGCCGAGCACGAGGTCGAGGTACGCGGGCCCATGCTCAAGCACGTCGACCACCCGCGGGCCGGGCCGCTGGAGTTCGAGTGCCAGGTCCTGCACATCACCGACGCCGGCCAGCGCCTGATCGCCTACTGCGCCGCCCCCGGCTCGGCCACCGAGGCCGCCTTCCGGGCCATGGCCGAGGCCAGCGCCCGGCCCCGCTAGCCCGGCTACCCCATGATGCCGAGCGTGTCGGTCGCCACGGCCTGACCAGCGGCGTCGTAGGCGGTCACGGTGAACGGCCGGCCGCTGTAACCCCCCTGGACCGGCAGGCTGACCGCCCACAGCCGGACCCCGCTGCCCGGCCAGGTCGCGACCGTCGTCGGCGCGCTGTTCATAACTGCTCCCCAAGAGCTCGGGCGAGCGCGGCCAGCCCGCGGCTCACGTGCGATTTCACGGTTCCGGGTCAGGCTGACCACGATGGTGCGCAGGTAGGGCAGGGCGGCCGCGGCGTCGCCAAGGTCCGCTGCTCACCCACGGTCGGCATCACGCCCCAGGCTTCCAGGTTCGCCATGTTTCCAATACACCTCGGGACGCCGAAAGGTTGACTGGCCGGACGCACCACGGCCCGTTCGGCGTAAGAAAGACAACCGGCCGGGCAGATATAGCCGGCCCTGGCGTTAATGAAATGAAATCCCCCGCGGGGCGTGGCACTATTCGGGGGAACGAGTAACGGAGGACGATGAGTACGGTTTTTAACGAGCAGCCAGGCGCGCCAGATCTGGCCGGGGACATGGATCTGGAAGAGCGCCAGGCGCTGCGGCGGGTCGCCGGGCTCTCCACCGAGCTGCAGGACATCAGTGAGGTCGAGTACCGTGCCCTGCGCCTGGAGCGGGTCGTGCTGGTCGGGGTGTGGGCCGAAGGCAGCCTGGCCAGTGCCGAGAACTCCCTGCGTGAGCTGAGCCGGCTGGCCGAAACCGCCGGGTCCGAGGTACTCGACGGCCTGATTCAGCGGCGTGGCCGGGTCGACGCCGCGACCTACATCGGCTCGGGCAAGGCCAACGAGCTGGCCGGCGTCGTAGCCGCGGTGGGCGCCGACACGGTGATCTGCGACGGCGAGCTCACCCCCAGCCAGCTACGGCGACTGGAGGGCGTGGTCAAGGTCAAGGTCATCGACCGGACCGCGCTGATCCTGGACATCTTCGCCCAGCACGCCCGCAGCCGCGAGGGCAAGGCCCAGGTCGAGCTGGCTCAGCTGCAGTACATGCTGCCCCGGCTGCGCGGCTGGGGCGAGTCACTGTCCCGGCAGGCGGGCGGCCGGGTCGCCGGCGGCGGCGGGATCGGGACCCGTGGTCCCGGCGAGACCAAGCTGGAAACCGACCGGCGTAGGCTGCGGGCCCGGATCACGCGGCTGCAGAAGGACATCAGCAATTTCTCGACCGGCCGGAAGGTCCAGCGCGGTCGGCGGCACCGGCGTGACGTGCCGTCCGTGGTGATCGCCGGCTACACCAACGCCGGCAAGTCCAGCCTGCTCAACGCGCTCACCGGGGCTGGGGTCCTGGTCGAGGACGCGCTGTTCGCCACCCTGGATCCGGCGGTGCGCCGGGCCCTGACCCCGTCCGGGCGGGCCTTCACGCTGACCAACACGGTCGGCTTCGTCCGCCACCTGCCGCACCAGCTGGTCGACGCGTTCCGCTCCACGCTGGAGGAATCGGCCGAGGCGGACCTGATCGTGCACGTGGTCGACGGTTCGGATCCCGAGCCCGAAGCGCAGATCGCCGCGGTCCGCGGCGTGCTGGCCGAGATCGGCGCCGGACAGGTGCCCGAGCTGGTCGTGGTCAACAAGATCGACGCCGCCGACCCGGTCGTGCTGCAGGCACTGCGCGCCCGGGAGCCGGGCAGCCTCAGCGTCTCGGCCAAGACCGGTGCCGGGCTGGCCGCCCTGCGAGACGCCATCGAGGCCGCGCTGCCGAAACTGGACGCGCAGGTCAGGGTCATCGTGCCCTACGGTCGCGGTGACCTGGTGGCCCGCGCCCACGCCGATGGCGAGGTGCTGTCCGCCGAGCACGTGGCCGATGGCACGCTGCTGGAAGCCCGGGTCCCGCCGGGTCTGGCCGCGCAACTGGAGGCGGCCGCCTTGACCCCGGCCGCGCCGTAGGCTCCCTAGGACGATTGTGTCCGGATGGCAACGTGATAGTGGTCACGTTTGACCGGCTATTTCTCGCTGACTAAGTGGGTGACACCGTAAGTTCGTCGGGGTCAGGATTCGGGTTCGTGGCCGAGTCCTGTGAGGTGGACGGTGCAGGCAGTATCGAGTGCTTCTTGCGGGCTGCCGATGGGCAGTCCGGTGAGCAGGACGGCATCTTCATAGCGGTCGCGGGCGGGTGAGTAGATCGCGAAACCGAAGGAGTGGGCTGAGCCGCCGTAGCGGAGCCGGAACAGCGGGATCTGCTCGCCGCCGGGCAGGACGCCGGTGATGTAGGCGAAGGAGTCGCGGTACCTGGCCTGCACTTTGGCCAGTTGCGGCCAGTTCTTCTCGGCGTGGTCCAGCAGCCGCAAGATGATGGAACTGCGGGTGGATTCCGGGATGGCGGGCATGCGCCTCATTGTCCCGCGCGGCGGCATGAGGGCTGGTTATGATCCCGTGCCGGGGAGCGGATGACCTTGCCGCAATCGCCCGGGAGCTGTCATGCCTTTGCCCCGCGCGGTGCCGGTCACATTGACCGCCGCCGAGCGCACGACGTTGACCAAACGCGCCCGCGGCGCGAAGACCGCGCACCGGGACCGGTTGCGGGCGCAGATCGTGCTGGCGGCAGCCCGCGGCCGGGACAACGCCCGGATCGCGGCGGACCTGCAGGTCACCGTAGACACGGTGCGCAAGTGGCGGGGCCGGTTCGCCGGCCGCGGCCTGGAGGGGCTGGCGGACCTGCCCCGCCCGGGCCGGCCGCGGCGGATCAGCGAGCTGACCCGGGCCGCGGTCGTCGCGCTGGCCTGCCAGCTGCCCGCCGCGACGGGGGTGCCGCTGTCGCGCTGGACCGGGCCGGAACTGCTGGCCGAGCTCACCCGGGCCGGGGCCGCAGATGAGCTGTCGGTGTCTTCGGTGCTGCGGATCCTGGCCGAGCATCCGGTCAAGCCCTGGCAGTACCGGTCCTGGATCTCCCCTCGCGACCCGGACTTCGCCGCCAGGGCGGCGGTGATCTTGGACCTGTACCAGGGGTTCTACCAGGGCACGCGGCTGCGGCCCGGCGACCGGATTTTGTCGGTGGACGCCAAGCCGTCCATCCAGGCCCGCGGCCGGTGCCGTCCCGCCGTCCCGGCCGCGCGCGGCAAGCCGGTGCGGGTCGAGCATGAATACGTCCGGCACGGCGCGCTGGCCCTGCTGGCCGCCCTGGACGTGCGCACCGGGAAAGTGTTCGCCGCCACCCCGGCTACCACCGGCATCGCCCCGTTCATGGACCTCATCGGCCAGGTCATGAGCCGGCCGGAGTACAAGGACGCGCCCCGGGTGTTCGTCATCGTGGACAACGGGTCCGACCACCGCGGCCAGCCCGCCATCGACCGGCTCCGCGACGCGTACCCGAACGCGATCATGATCCACACGCCGGTGCACGCCTCCTGGCTCAACCAGATCGAAATCGTCTTTTCGGTGATCCAGAGGAAAGTCCTGACCCCCGGCGACTTCCCCGGCCTGGGCACCCTCAGTTGTGCCCTGCTGACCTTCGTCAATCGCTACAACCGCACCGCCCGGCCGTTCAACTGGAAATTCACCGCCGACGACCTGACCGCGCTGCTGCGCCGAATCAGTCAGCGCGAGCAAACAGCCGCCAGCCAGCAAGCCGCCCTGCCCCAGGCCGCCTGATAACCCAAACGAATTTACGGAGCTACCCACTAAGGCTCGCTAAACCGGGCGGGCCGATTATGTTCGGCATTTCGCCGAAAGGCTTGTCTGCGGTGGTACCGGTGCAATAGCGTATCTGGATCTAGAGGCATGGCAGGTGATCGCCCATGGCGCGTAAGATCACCGGTCCCGGGGGGGATCGCCGGTGACTGTTCGCCTGCTGACCAACATCGGCCGTCTGTGGACCGGGTTGGAGATCCTGAGTAACGCTGCCATCGTGACCAGCGGCGATCGGATCGCCTGGGTCGGGCCGGGCGCGGAGCTGCCGCAGCGCATCCCCGGCGTCATCGACGACATCGTGGATGTGGACCAGGTGGAGAACCTGGGCGGCGGCCTGGTCACGCCCGGGCTGATCGACGCCCACACCCACCCGGTGTACGCCGGCAACCGGTGGGCCGAGCTGGCCATGCGCTCCAGCGGTACCTCAACCACGGAGATCGACCGGGCCGGCGGCGGCGTGTCGTCCACCGTGACCGTGACCCGGGGCACCGATCCGTGGACGTTGTGCAACGGGGTGCGCGAGCGGATGGGCCGGTGGCTGCGGGCCGGGACCACCACCATCGAGGCCAAGACCGGCTACCACCTGACCCGGGACGGCGAGCTGGCCGACGTTCGCATGCTGCGCGGGCTGGAGGGCGAGCCGGGCATGCCGCGGGTCCACATCACGTTCCTGGCCGCCCACTCGGTCCCGCCCGAGTACTTCGGCCGGCGCGCGGATTACATCGACGCGGTGAGCTCGTGGTGCGCGGACGCGTCCGCGGTCGGCGCGGACAGCGTGGACGTGTACTGCGAGAAGAGCGGGTTCTCCGAGGACGAGGCGCGCTGGATCTTGTCCGCGGGCCGCCGGTCGGGCCTGCTGCCGCGCATCCACGCCTGCGGCGAGTCGCGCACCGGCGCCGCGCAGCTGGCCGCCGAGCTCGGCTGCGCATCGGCCGACATGCTCCACGAGGCCAACGACGACGACGTGGCCGCGCTGGCCCGAGCGGGCGTGGCCGCGGTGGTGTGCCCCGGTACCGCCCTGCAGGGCAGCACCCGGCCGCCAATCCGGGCTCTGCTCGACAAGGGCGTCACCGTCGCCCTGGCCTCGGATCACACCCCGGGCCGCAACGGCATCACCTCGATGGCACTGGTCATCTCGCTGGCCGTGTCCTACCTCGGGATGAGCGTGGACGAGGCGCTGCGGGCCGCGACGATCGGCGGCTCGCACGCGCTGCGGGCCCCGGACCGGGGTGCGATGGTCCGCGGCGGGCTCGCCGACATGGTCCTGTGGGACGCCGATCACGAGGGCGCGTTCCTGTGGTCGTTCGGCCTGGCGCCGCGGCGCGTGTGGCTGGGCGGCGAGCCCGTCACCGCTTCGCCGGCCAACCCGCCACCGCTGAGCGATTCGGCACCCGGCGACCGCCATGGCATGCTGGCGGTCATGGCCGCGCGCACCTCTGCCGTACAGACGGCTCCCGTCACCATCGTGGTCGGCGAGGAGGAGTTCCTCATCGACCGCACGGTCCGTGACCTGATCACCGCCGCCGACGCGGGCGACGTGCACGACCTGGACGGCGCCGCGCTGGGACCAGGCGAGCTGGACTCGCTCACCTCGCCGTCGTTGTTCGGCGGCGGCAGCGTGGTGGTGGTCCGGGCCGCTCAGAACGCGGCCAAGGAGGTCGCCGCGGAGCTGGCCGCGTACGCGGCCAACCCGGCCCCGGACGCAACGCTGGTCATGACCCACCCGGGCGGGGCCAAGGGCAAGGAGCTGCTGGCCGGGGTGAAGGCCGCGGGCGCGCAGGTCATCGAGTGCCCGAAGGTCACCCGGTTCGCCGAGCGGCTGGACTTCGTGCGCCACGAGTTCCGGCGCGCGGGCCGGCGGGCCGACGATGCCGCCGCCCGGGCCCTGCTCAACGCGGTCGGCTCGGACCTGCGGGAGCTGGCCGCCGCCTGCGAGCAGCTGGCCGCCGACAGCGACGGTCAGGTGGACGAGGCCGTGGTGGCGACCTACTATCGCGGCCGGGCCGAGGCGACCGGGTTCACCGTGGCCGACCACGCGGTGGAGGGGCATCTGGCCCGGGCCCTGGAGCAGCTGCGCTGGGCGCTGGGCACCGGCGTCTCGCCGGTATTGATCTGCAGCGCCCTGGCCCAGGGGGTTCGGCTGCTGGGCCGGGTCGGCTCGGCGCCCCGGAACCTGAACGCCGCCGCCCTGGCCGCCGAGGTCGGTGCCCCGCCGTGGAAGATCGACCGCGTGCGTCAGCAGCTGCGCGGCTGGCCGCCCGACGGCGTGGCCCGCGCGTTGCACGCCGTGGCCGAAGCCGACGCGCAGGTCAAGGGCGAGACCAGCAGCGCGGACTACGCCCTGGAACGAGCCGTCCGCCGCATCGTCGCCGCCCGCTCCGGCCTAACCGACGCCTAACCGACGCCTAGCCCCGAGCTCGGTGCTGCCTGTTTTTTGCCTTTCGTCCGCATATCGGGCGGTGTGGCTCCATGTCGATGGGCCATCGTGCCGCCTCTAGCAGGATCGATGGTCCATGGACGTGGCTCTGTTGCGGTGCGGCCGCGGTTTGATCCGGGCGGGGGCGGCTGGCGGTCGGGCAACGCCATGGCACGGTACGCCAGTGGCTGGCGCTGACGGCGGGGACGGGGCTCACGGGGATGACGGACGCGCACCAGGAAAACGAGCGAACCGTTCAGCTGACCCTGCCGACCGCCGTGCAAGCGGTACGGCTGGCGCGGCGGGCCACCCGCGACGCGCTGACCGCCTGGCGGCTCGGCCAGCTGGAGGAGACCGCGGTCCTGCTCGTATCCGAACTGGTCACCAACGCGGTCCGGCATGCTACGGGCAGCGCAGCGGTAATCCTGGAACTCACCAGCGCGGGCACCTGGCTGCGCATGGAGGTCCGCGACGCTGACCCGAACGGGCCGCAGCCGCGGACCCCGGCCGATTTCGATGAGTCCGGCTTCGGATTCATCCTGGTAGATGCCCTGGCCGACAAGTGGGGCGTGCGCCAGTTGCTGGCCGGCAAGGCCGTCTGGGCCGAGCTCGAAGCACCCTGACGGCGCGTCAGGCCTGCTGGAGCTCGGCCTCGAAGCACCCTGACGGCGCGTCAGGCCTGGTGGAGCTCGGCGTAGCGCCTGGCGATCGCGGACTTGCGGTTCGCGGCCTGGTTCTTGTGGATGACGCCCTTGCTTGCGGCCTTGTCCAGCTGCCGGGTGGCGGCCCGCAGCGCGGTCTCGGCTGCCTCCACGTCCCCGCCCTCCGCGGCCTCACGGAACTTACGGACCGACGTGCGCAGCGAAGACTTGACCGCCTTGTTCCGCTGGTGCGCCTTCTCGTTCTGCTTGTTGCGCTTGATCTGAGACTTTATGTTCGCCACGCGTGGAAGTCCTTCAAAGTTGGCTGGTGGTGCCGCGACGACGAAGCTTATCCGAGCCGAAGCCCTACACTCAAACCAGACGGCCGGACGATGGGGGCGCCGCGCCCGGCGTGGAATCATGGAACACCAGGCCGCCTGACAGTGTGCACAGCGGCGAATCACCCGAAACGGACATGCGTGTCACCTACCAGCCCCGCCAGCCCAGCGCCAAGCGCCGCGCGCAACTCAGCGCCCGGCGCCGCGCGCCACCATGCCCAGAACCAGGTCCGCCAGCTGCCCGGCCAGACCGACCAGGCGGTGATCAGGAACTTCTGCATCATCGCGCACATCGATCATGGCAAGTCGACCCTGGCCGACCGGATGCTCCAGCTCACCGGCGTGGTGGAGGGGCGCCAGATGCGCGCGCAGTACCTGGACCGGATGGACATCGAACGCGAGCGCGGCATCACGATCAAAAGCCAGGCCGTCCGGCTGCCCTGGGACGGCCACGTGCTCAACCTCATCGACACCCCGGGCCACGTGGACTTCACCTACGAGGTCTCCCGCAGCCTGGCCGCCTGCGAGGGCGCGGTCCTGCTAGTCGACGCCGCCCAGGGCATCGAGGCGCAGACGCTGGCCAACCTGTACCTGGCCCTGGGCGCCGACCTCAAGATCATCCCGGTGCTGAACAAGATCGACCTGCCCGCCGCGCAGCCCGACCGTTACGCCGCCGAGCTGGCGAACATCATCGGTGTCGACCCCAGCGAGGTCCTCCGGGTGTCGGCCAAGACCGGCGAGGGCGTGGAGCACCTGCTGAACGAGGTCGTCCGTCTGGTCCCGCCCCCGTCCGGCGACCCGGACGCCCCGGCCCGGGCGATGATCTTCGACTCGATCTACGACACCTACCGCGGCGTGGTCACCTACGTCCGGGTCGTGGACGGCAAGCTCACCAAGCGCGAGCGCTCGCTGATGATGTCCACCCGCACGGCGCACGAGACCCTCGAGGTGGGAGTCATCTCGCCCGAGCCGTCGCCGTCTGAAAGCCTGGCCGCGGGTGAGGTCGGCTACCTGATCACCGGGGTCAAGGACGTCCGCCAGGCGCGCGTCGGCGACACCGTGACCAGCTCGGCCCGTCCCGCCAAAGACGCGCTGGCGGGCTACGACAACCCCAAGCCGATGGTGTTCTCCGGCCTGTACCCGGTGGACGGCGACGACTACCCGGACCTGCGCGACGCCCTGGACAAGCTGCGGCTGAACGACGCGGCGCTGGTGTACGAGCCCGAGACCAGCGACGCGCTCGGGTTCGGCTTCCGCTGCGGCTTTCTCGGCCTGCTGCACATGGAGATCGTCCGCGAGCGGCTGGAGCGGGAGTTCGACCTGTCCTTGATCTCCACCGCGCCGAACGCCGTCTACCGCGTGGTCATGGACACCGGCCAGGAGCTGCGGGTGACCAACCCCAGCGACTTCCCCGGCGGGTCCGAGCCGGGCCGGGGCAAGGTGGACAAGGTCTTCGAGCCCATCGTCCGGGCCACGGTCATCTCGCCCGCTGAGTACATCGGGACGATCATGGAGCTGTGCCAGAGCCGGCGCGGCGCGCTGATCGGCATGGACTACCTGTCCGCGGACCGGGTGGAGATCCGCTACACGCTGCCGCTCGCCGAGATCATCTTCGACTTCTTCGACCAGCTCAAGTCGCGGACCCGCGGCTACGCCTCGCTCGACTACGAGCCCGACGGGGAGCAGCAGGCCGATCTGGTCAAGGTCGACATCTTGCTGCAGGGCCAGCCGGTGGACGCGTTCAGCCAGATCGTGCACGCCGACGAGGCCCGCGAGTACGGCCTGTCCATGACGGCCAAGCTGAAGGAACTGATCCCGCGGCAGCAGTACGAGGTGCCGATCCAGGCCGCGGTCGGGGCCCGGATCATCGCCCGCGAGAACATCCGCGCGCTGCGCAAGGACGTGCTGGCCAAGTGCTACGGCGGTGACATCACCCGCAAGCGCAAGCTGCTGGAGCGGCAGAAGGAAGGCAAGAAGCGGATGAAGACCATCGGCCGGGTCGACGTCCCGCAGGAGGCCTTCGTGGCGGCCCTGTCCACGCAGCCAGGTGACCGTAACAAACGGTAAGACCTTTATACGGAACGGCCGGTGGTGTCAGCTGCCGGGCAGCTGCTGCGAGAGCTTCGGCAGCAGAATATGGTCCGGCCCGACGTGCTTGACGAACGGGGTCAGGTGCGCCTGCTGGAAGCCGCCGGGAATGTACACCGCCTGGGTGTGGGCGGTGATGACCGCGGTGATCAGCGCGGCCAGGGTGAAGATCACCAGCGCCGTGATGATCAGCGCGGCGGCGGGCTTCCAGTGGCTGGGCGCCGCGCCCTCGGGCGCCACCATGACCGCGTGGGCTTGCGGGAACTGCGGATAGGGGAGACCGCCGGCGGGCAGGTCCGCGGTCAGCTCCCAGAGCTGCCCGTAGGTACGCGCGGCGTACGCGCGCTGCACCCGGTCGTCGAGCTCGTCCTGGGTCAGCCGTCCCTCGGTGTAACCGGCGCGCAGCACCCCCACGGCCCGCTCACGGTCCGCGCTGGACGCGAGCCAGGTCGGGTGGACGCCCGCGACGCCGCTGCCAGGAGCCCAGAAGCCTTCGGGCACGGGCGGCTGCGGCGGGAATGCCTGAGCGGGACCGAATGCCACGTGAGCCTCCTGCGGACGCCTCTAACTGAGTGTAAGACGTTCGACGCGCCTCAGAAGTGCCAATCATCGGTTCGGGCGCGGCGCCCGTCAAGAGCTGGCCCGGTCACCGGGGCCGGACCACCGGGCGGCGCCAGGGTCAGCCAGGGCCGCCGAACTGGCCATTGTGCGCGACCGTGATCGCGAATCCGACCAGGGACGCCGCGATCAGGACCGACCAGAAGATGATCGCCATGTAGCCCAGGACGAGTCCGCTGGTGGCCAGCCCGTCGCCCTTCTGTGCGGTCTGCTTCATCTGCCGCCGGGCGATGTGACCGCAGATGACGGCCGGGATGCTGGTCAGGCCGGCGGTGAAGAACTCGGCCACGCCCAGCACCATCGCCGCGATGGCCATCGAGTTTGTCCCGGTGGGCGGCGGCTGGTAAGCCGGGACCGGCCAGGCGGCGGCGGGGGCCATCACCCCGGCCGGCAGGTCCGCGATCAGCGCGGTCAGGTCCCCGTAGGTGCGGGCGGCGTAGGCCCGTCCCATCCGGTCGTTGTACTCGTCCTGAGTCAGGCGGCCCTCGGCGAACCCCGCCTTGAGCACGTCCACAGCCCGTTCCCGGTCCGCCGAGGAAGCGCGCATGGAGGCGTGCGTCCGGACCTGGTAGCCAGGCTGCTGCATCTGGTAGCCGGGCTGCTGGGCCGGATAACCACCCGGCGGGACCGGGTAACCACCCGGCGGGACCGGGTAACCGCCCGGCGGGACCGGGTAGGCGCCCGGGATCTGGTAAGCACCCGGCGGGACCTGGTAACCAGCGGCCGGAGCCTGGTAGCCGCCCGGCGGCACCTGGGTCTCGTCAGGCGGGCTGTACCTGGGGTACTGGGCCGGCCATTGTGCCTGGTTATCGGTCACCTACGCCTCCCAACAACGCGACCCGGCCTGCCTGGACGTGTACGCGACTCCTCCAGTCTAAGCGCGCGATGCGCCAATCCGTCATCTACGTTCGATCCGGGCTCGCTGACCGCTCCGGTCCGGGAGGTACCGTGACGGCATGCCTGGTGCTCTGCCCGACGGTGAGCCCGTTCCCGTTGACGGGATGCTGCCGGGCCGCGCGTACCAGGGACTGGGCGAACGGCCGTTGGGGATCTACGTCCACGTGCCGTTCTGCACCACCCGCTGCGGCTACTGCGACTTCAACACCTACACCGCCGCCGAGCTGGGCGGCGCGCCGGGCTCTACGGCGGTTTCCCTGGGCGGCTACCCGGACCTGGCCCTGGCCGAGATCGCCTTCGCCCGTAAGGTGCTCGCCGCGGACGTCCCGGTGAGCACGGTGTTCTTCGGCGGCGGGACGCCGACCTTGATGCCGCCGGCCGCGTTCGGCCAGATCCTGCGGGCCATCGACGCGGAATTCGGGCTGGCCCCGAGGGCCGAGGTGACCACCGAGGCCAACCCGGAGAGCGTGGACGAGGCCGTGCTCGGTGAGCTGCGGGCCCAGGGTGTGACCCGCGTCTCGTTCGGAATGCAGAGCGCGGTGCCCGGCGTACTCGCCGTGCTTGATCGCGTGCACCAGCCCGGGCGCCCGGCCCGGTGCGCCGCGTGGGCCCGGGCGGCCGGCTTCGAGCACGTCAGCTTGGACCTGATCTACGGCACGCCGGGAGAGACCGACGCGGACTGGCGCTGCTCGCTGGAGGCCGCCGTCGCCGCCGGGCCCGACCACGTGTCCGCGTACGCGCTCACCGTGGAAGCCGGTACGCGGCTGGCCGCCCGGGTCCGGCGCGGCGAGCTGCCCGCGCCGGATGACGACGTGCTCGCCGACCGCTACCTCATGGCCGGCGACGTGCTCACCGCGGCGGGCCTGGGCTGGTACGAGATCTCCAACTGGGCCCGTGGTCCGCGGTCCAGGTGCGCGCACAACATGCTCTACTGGACCGGCGGCGACTGGTGGGGCATCGGGCCCGGCGCGCACAGTCATGTGGGCGGCACCCGCTGGTGGAACGTGCGCCACCCCGCCGCCTACGGCGCGAGGATCGCCGCGGGGCTCAGCCCCGGCCACGGACGGGAGATCCTGAGCAGCGCCGACCAGCACTTCGAACGGGTCATGCTGGCCATCCGGCTGGCCGACGGCTGCCCGGTCGAGATCTTGAGGCCGGCCAGCCAGGCCAACGCGGCCACGGCGGTGGCCGAGGGGCTGGCGCTTCCCGATGCCTACCGGGCCGGCCGGATCGTGCTGACCACCCGCGGCCGCCTGCTGGCCGACACCGTGACCCGCATGCTCACCGAGTGACTCACCTGGCGATCTGGGCGCAGATCCAGGCCGGTACCTCGTAGCGCTCGCCACGGTTGGCCGCGCCGATCCCGCGGATCATGTACTTCAGTACCGAAAGCCACAGCACCAGGGCGACGGGGATCGCCACCACCAGCGCCAGCGTGGCGCTGTCCAGCAGCAGCAGGCCCGCGAAGATCAGGCAGCACAGCGCGTACAGCAGCCCGGTGAGCGACAGGTTCAGCGCGGTGGCCGCGTGGAACCGCCGGAACTGCGACCTGCGCCGGCCGACCAGGTACATGACCAGCGGGATGAGCGGGCCGAGGAAGATCGCCGCGATGTAGCCGAACATCGCCGGTTTCGCCTCGGACAGCGGGACCCGCGGCCGCAGGCTCGGGCCGCCGCCGGGCGGCCGCCCGGGCCGGCTCCTGGCCAACCGGGGGTCGGGCCCTGGTCGTATCGGCTTGCTCGTCATCGGTCCTCGCGTGTCAACCGCTGCTCTCGTCACGGTATTCATTCCCCGGCTCGGTGACGAAATCAATCAGCTCCTCGACCCGGCCCAGCAGTTCCGGCTCCAGGTCGGCGTAGCTGCTCACCGAGCGCAGGATCCGCTGCCAGGCGACGGGCACCTCCGGCGGCCAGCCCAGCGCCCGCAGCACGCCTTCCTTCCATGGCTGGCCCCGCGGGACGTCCGGCCAGCGCTCGATCCCTACCGTGGCGGGCCGCACCCCGGCCCAGATGTCGATGAAGGGGTGACCCACGATCAGCACGTCGGGCGAGCGCACGCCGGCCGCGATCCGGCTCTCCTTGGACCCGCTCACCAGGTGGTCCACCAGCACGCCCAGGCGGCGGCCGGGTGCGGGGGAGAACCTGGTCACGATCGCTGGCAGGTCGTCGATACCCTCCAGGTACTCCACGACCACCCCGACGTCGCGCAGGTCATCGCCCCAGATCTTCTCTACCAGCTCGGCGTCGTGCCTGCCTTCCACGTAGATCCGGCTGGCCCGGGCCACCTTGGCCCGCGAAACCGGCGCCGCGACCGACCCCGATGCCGTCCGGGACGGCCAGGCCGGTCCGGCCGAGCCGGCGGCACCAGCGTCACGGGCTGTCCGTCCAGCAGGAAGGCCGCCGGCCCGAGCGGGAACACCCGCCGTTTGCCGTGCCGGTCCTCCAGCGTCACCGCGCCCTTCTCGTAGCCGACCACCGCCCCGCAGAACCGGCCCTCGGAGTCCTCTACGACCAGGCCGCGCTCGGCCTCGACCTTCGGTACCTCGCGCTGGACCCGGCGACCGCCCACTCGTCCCCGTCGCCCGGATTGTCCGTCAGCCAGTACGTCCGAGCCGTATTGCCTGCTCCACACGAGTTTTGGCCCTCCTGAGTAGGATCGCGGCCTAAGTTCGCCGCGGCGAGAACGCGCCGGGAACTTGCTTGACGCCTTAGACTTAGCACTCGGGGCTTTTGAGTGCCAAGGAGGTGAACGCGTGCTTGACGAGCGCAAACTTACCGTGCTTCGGGCGATCGTCGAGGACTACGTGTCCACCACCGAGCCGGTGGGATCAAAGACGCTGGTCGACCGGCACCACTTCGACGTGTCCCCGGCGACGATCCGCAACGACATGGCGGTGCTGGAGGAGCAGGGCTTCATCGCCCAGCCGCATACCAGCGCGGGCCGGATCCCGACCGATAAGGGCTACCGGCTCTTCGTCGACCGGCTGTCCAACGTCAAGCCGCTGTCCGCGGCCGAGCGGCGGGCCATCGAGAACTTCCTGGCCGGCGCGTACAGCCTCGATGACGTGGTGATGCGCACCGTCCGGCTGCTGGTCCAGCTGACCCGTCAGGTGGCCGTGGTCCAGTACCCGTCGCTGACCAGGTCGGCGATCCGGCACATCGAACTGGTCCCGCTCGCCCCGACCAAGCTGCTGCTGGTGCTCATCACCGACACCGGGCGTGTCGAGCAGTGCACGGTCGACCTGCCGTCCCCCTGGGACGACGCCTCGGTGTCGCACGTCCGCGCGGTGCTGAACGCCTGCCTGGGCGGGCACAAGCTGGCCGACGCCGCCGCCATGGTCACCGACCTGTCCGACCGGATCCCGGTCGAGGAGCGCGCGAACGCCAACGCCGTGTTCTCGGTCCTGCTGGCCAGCTTGATCGAGCGGAACGAGGAGAAGATCGTCTTCGCGGGCGCCGCCAACCTGGCCGCGCACGACTTCAGCAAGGGATTGCGAGAAGTGCTGGAAGCCCTGGAAGAGCAAGTAGTGTTGATGCGGCTGCTCGGCGACGCGACCGAGCCCTCGATCGTGACCGTGACCATCGGCTCGGAGAACCGGGTCGCGGGCCTGGAGGCGACATCGGTGGTCTCCACGGGGTACGGCAGCCCGGCCCAGCCGCTAGCCAAGCTCGGCGTGCTCGGGCCGACCAGGATGGATTACCCGGGAACGATGGGCGCGGTGCGCGCCGTGGCACGTTACGTCGGCCAGATTCTGATGGAGTCCTAGTGGCGGACTATTATTCCCTGCTCAAGCTCCGCCGTGACGCGACGCAGGACGAGGTCAAGCGGGCCTACCGGCGGCTAGCTCGGGAGCTTCACCCCGACGTGAACCCCGATCCCGAGACCCAGGAGCGGTTCAAGGAGATCACCCAGGCCTACGAGGTGCTGTCGGACACCGAGAAGCGCCGGATGTACGACATGGGCGTCGACCCGTTCGCCACCGCGGGCAGCGGGGCCGGCCAGGGCCCGTTCGGGGCGGGATTCTCACCGCTGAGCGACCTGCTCGACCAGTTCTTCGGCGGCGCGGGGGGGACGGCCGCCCGCGGCCCGCGCAGCCGCGCCCAGCGCGGCCGCAACGCCACGATCAGGATCGAGCTCGACCTGGCCGAGTGCTCGTTCGGCGCCACCCGTGAGCTCACCGTGGACACGGCCGTGGTCTGCCCCACCTGCTCGGGTGAGGGCACCGCGCCCGGCACGCACCCGCAGACCTGCGACATCTGCGGCGGGCGCGGCGAGGTGAGCCAGGTCACCCGCTCGTTCATCGGCCAGGTGATGACGGCCCGGGTGTGCCCCGGCTGCGGCGGGTACGGGACCGTGCTGGTCCGGCCCTGCCCCGAGTGCGATGGCGACGGCCGGGTCCGGACCCGGCGCACGATCAAGGTACGCATCCCGGCGGGCGTCGAGGACGGCACGCACATCCAGCTGGCCGGCGAGGGCGAGGTCGGCCCGGGTGGCGGCCCGCCCGGTGACCTGTTCCTGGAGATCGTCCAGCGCCCGCACGAGATCTTCGAGCGGCAGGGCGATGACCTGCACTGCACGGTGACGATCCCGATGGTGGCCGCGGCCCTGGGTGCCACGCTGTCGGTCGAGAGCCTGGACGGCCCCGCCGACATCGACATCCGCCCTGGTACGCAGTCCGGACAGGTGATCCCGCTGTACGGTCAGGGGGTCAAGCACCTGAACGGCAACGGGCGCGGCGACCTGGTCATCCACGTGACGGTCGAGACGCCCACCAAGCTGGACCCGGAACAGGAAAAGCTGCTGCGCGACCTGGCCAAGCTCCGCGGTGAGGAAGCGCCGCCCGGTAAGTTCGCGCCGGGCCAGCAGAAGTTCTTCTCAAGGCTGCGCGACGCGTTCAACGGCCGCTAGGGCCTGGGGGGAACGTGCCGCAGCCGCCCGTCTTCTTTGCCGACCGCGCCGGCATTCAGCGTGATGTCATCCTGCTGTCCGGCGCCGAAGGCCGGCACGCGGCCGCCGTCCGCCGGCTGCGCCCCGGCGAGCGAGCCGACGTCGGCGATGGCGCGGGCCTGATCGCCGAGTGCGTGGTCACCGCCAGTTCGGGCGGCGGGCTGGAACTGGCCGTCCAGGCCAGGCACGACGTACCGCGTCCCGATCCGTCCATCACCGTCATCCAGGCCATTCCCAAGGGCGACCGCGGGGAACTGGCCGTGGAGGAGATGACCGAGGTGGGCGTGGACCGGATCATGCCCTGGGCCGCGGCCCGCTGCGTGCCGGTCTGGCGGGCCGAACGCGGCGCCCGTTCGCTGACCCGGTGGCGGATGACCGCCCGGGAGGCCGCCAAGCAGTCCCGCCGGGCCTGGATACCGGAGGTGTCCGAGCCGGTCTCGGTCGCCGCCGTGGCTCAGGTGATCGCCAAGGCGGCGTGCGCGGTTGTGCTCGAGCCCAGCGCGGCGCAGAGCCTCGGCCAGCTCAGCCCGCCAGAATCGGGCGACCTAGTGGTGATCGTCGGTCCGGAAGGCGGGATCACCGACGAGGAGAACTCGGCCTTCCGCACGGCCGGCGCGACGTCGCGGAGCCTGGGACCCACCGTGCTGCGGACCTCGACCGCTGGTACGGTGGCCGCCGCTGTCCTGCTCAGCCGCTCCGCCCGCTGGTAAGCGGTAAACCCTAACGGCGCTCAGGACGCGGGCGAGCCAGACGGACTGGGCGAATCCGATGGACCGCCCGTTACCAAATCCGCCCCGGTCTCGCTGGACGTGGACGACGCGCCCACCACCGGGGTGTCGCTCTTGTTGCCCGTCGAGCCGCTGGTCGACGCCGACGCGCTGGTGGAGGCCGACGCGCTGGACGAGGCCGAGGAGCTCGCCGAAGATGAAGCCTTCTCCGAGGCAGCAGACACCGTTCCGCGCGCCGGGGGCGAGCTGGCGCAGCTCGGAATCGACGTCGCCTGGGTGCTCTTCTTGCCCCCGGTGCTCGAATTGCTCGTGCTGTCGCTGGCGCTGGGCGACGCCGGGGGAGTGTCCGTCGGGCTGCCGCCGTCAGTAACGCTCGGGCTGGGGTTATCGGTCGGACCGGTGCCCCCGCTGGGACTGCCGCCCGAACCCACAGGTGGGGTGTCGGTGGCGCTTACCGTGCCGCTGGCGGTCCCGCTTCCGCTTCCGCTGGACGACGTGGCGGGCGCGGTCGAGGTCTGGCTCGCGCGGCTCGGCGCGGTCGTCCTGGTCTGCGCCTGGGTCCGGTGCACGGACGGTGACACGCAAGGAGCCGGGGAGGTCTTCTTGGCCACGCCGGGACTGGTACTCGGCCCGGCCCCCACCGTGGTGGGCACCGGAGCGGGAGACTGGCCGTCGGTGGCGGGTGCGCTGCTCGAAGGCGTGCTGATGTTCAAGGCCGAACCGATGGCGTCCGCCACCTGCGCCATGGTCGAGCGGGCCGGAGGCACGGCCGAGAGCACCACCCCGACCGCGAACACGGCCGCGCCGACCGCGAAGGCCGGCCGGAGCATCGCCTGGCGCCAGTCCCGGGGCCGCCGCTGCTGGCGACTCTGCTCGTGTCGCTGCGATGCGCGCTGGCCCGAGGCACCGAGCCCTCGGATGAGCCTCTTCCACAGGCGGCTGATAGCCAGCCAGATACCGGCCAGGCCCCTGGGCATGCTCGCGTGGGCCGGGCGAGACCGGATCTTGTCCCGGATCCGCTCCAGGCCGTCCGCGCCCGGCTCTACCTGATCCGCGGCAGCGTGCAGCTCGCGGCGCAAGAAGTCGGCGAAGTCCTGTCCTTGGCCGCCGTCGAAGCCGTGGCCGGATCTCACCATGACTCCCGTTCCAGCTCCGCACGCAAGGACGCCATGCCGCGCGCGGTGTGACTCTTGACCGCACCGCGGCTGATCTTCATCGCCGAGGCGATCTCGGCTTCCGAGAAGTCAGCGTAATACCTGAGCACGATTGCTTCGCGTTGCCGCCCCGGCAGCTTGCGCAGCGCGTCGACCACGGCGGACCGTTCAAGCTGGGCCAGCGCGCCGTGCTCGGCGCTCGGCATGTCGGGCGGGGCCTTCTGCAGGTTCTTGTCCACCACGGTCCGGTGCCGCAGCACCGACCGGGACCGGTTCACTACCGCCTGCCGCAGGTAGGCCAGCGCGTTCTCGCCGTCTCTCAGCCGCTGCCAGCCGCCGTGCATGGCCATGAACGAGTCCTGCACCACTTCCTCGGCGGTGGGCGTGTCCCGCACCAGCAGCACGGCCAAGCGCACCAGCGCCCGGTAGTGCACCGAGTACAGCTCGGTGACCGCGCGGTCCGCGCTCCACCCCATGCGGGTAGCGGCTGGGGCCACCAGCGCTCCAGGCATGATGGCGCCCGCGGCCATCAGGGTCTCGGTCACATTGGTTGGACGCGCGTCCCCGTCCTCAGGTTCACTCATCAGCGAGCCCCTTCGTGCCGCTGCTGGCCGCGCACCGGACCTGATCGCCGGTACCTCATCGCGTTATCCCCACCCATCTGAGCATCCGCTGCGTGGCCATCCCGTGCACCGCCCGGATCATTCAGGCCAGCTACCTGGGCAAACGGCAATCGAGCAGGAGGCGCGGACCGCGTCACGCTGGCTCTCGGACACGCCGCCGGTGATCGCCGGGGGATTGCGGGAAATTAAGAATATCCATAGCGCGCGACCAACGACACCCCGGTTACGGGGATCGGCATGATAACAGCGGATGGCAACGTGGTTACTCAGGAGTATCTACGTCAGTAATCACATGGTTGACAGCGGCGCCATTATCCGGGCGCCGCCGAGCGCCATCTCGTGACATTAGATCCGTGTTGTTTCTGCCCAGCCCTAAGATCATCGTGTGGCTGAATGCTTGTTCTGCGCTATCGCCGCGGAGACGGTGCCCTCGACTCGGATCCTGGCTACCGACCGGGTGCTGGCGTTCCGCGATATCGACCCGCAGGCGCCGACGCACGTGCTGATCATTCCTAAGGAGCACCATCCGGACGTGGCCTCGCTCGCGGCCGCTGACGCGGACCTGTTGCGCGAGATCATTACCCAGGCCCATCGGGTTGCCGTGGCTGAGGGCGTCAGCGACGAGGGCTACCGGGTGGTATTCAACACCGGACCACAAGGCGGCCAGACCGTGCCGCACGTCCACGCGCATGTGCTCGGCGGCCGTACCATGACCTGGCCACCGGGCTGAGCCGGGCCAGATACCATGGAGTGCATGACCTACGGGGGGCGGTCCTCCGGGCCTTGGAGAGCGTCGAATTGACGACGAATTGACAGATATCCGAAACGACGACCTGCGCGCTGGTGAACCTCGCAGCGCCGACGGCCAGGGTGAGCCGCGATCTCAGGTGAAGATCGTGATCCCGGCCGACCATTCCATGGTCAGCCTGCTGGGCTCCGGGGACGAACTGCTGCACGTGATCGAGCGCGAGTTCAACGCCGACATCCACGTACGTGGCAACGAAATCACCGCGACCGGCAACGCAGCGGAAACCGCCCTGGTCACCGCCCTGTTCGACGAGCTTCTCGAATTGCTGCGCAAGGGCACCGACCTGACCGCCGACGCGGTGGAGCGGACCGCGGCCATGCTGCGCGCCGAACGCGGAGTCCGCCCGGCCGACGTGCTGACCGTCGGCATCCTGTCGGCCCGCGGCCGGACGATCCGGCCCAAGACGCTGAACCAGAAGCGCTACGCGGACGCCATCGACAAGCACACGATCGTGTTCGCCATCGGCCCGGCCGGCACCGGGAAGACCTACCTGGCCATGGCCAAGGCGGTCAAGGCCTTGCAGGCCAAGGAGGTCAACCGGATCATCCTGACCCGGCCTGCGGTGGAGGCGGGGGAGCGCCTAGGCTTCCTGCCCGGCACCTTGTACGAGAAGATCGACCCCTACCTGCGCCCGCTCTACGATGCCCTGCACGACATGCTCGACCCCGACTCGATTCCCCGCCTGATGACCGCCGGCACCATCGAGATCGCCCCCCTGGCGTACATGCGTGGCAGGGCGCAACCCGTTGCGACACCGGTGCTGACCCCGGACGGCTTCCGGCCCATCGGTGACCTCGTCGTAGGCGATCTGGTCGTGGGATCTGACGGCGAGCCCACCCCGGTGCTCGGCGTGTACCCGCAGGGCGAGAAGGACATCTACCGGCTCACCGCCCAAGACGGTGCCTCGACGCTGTGCTCCGGTGACCACCTGTGGGCCGTGGCCACCCGCGATGATCGCCGCCGCGGCAAGCCACTCCGGGTCCTGACCACCCGAGAGATGATCGGCAACCTGCGCGCTAACCACTGCCACCGGTACGAGCTCCCGCTGCACAGCGCGCCCGTTCGCTTCCCGTACACCGAAGTCCCGATGGACCCCTACGCCCTGGGTCTGCTGCTCGGCGACGGCTGCCTGACCGGATCGCCCACGCCCAGCTTCGCGACCCGCGACCCCGAACCGGCCGGAAATGTCATCACCCTGGAGAACCCGGGGACCCGGGTAATGCGCCTCCTCGGCCTATATGGGACGGGCTCGGCGACCAAGTTCGTGCCCGAGCGGTACCTCTACAACCCGCACCAGGTCCGCCTGGCCCTCCTGCAGGGCCTACTCGACACCGACGGCGGCCCGGTGACGCAGAAGAACCGGACCTGCCGCATCCAGTACACGACGACCTCGCCGCAACTGCGCGACGACGTGATCTTCCTGGTCCGCTCGCTGGGCGGCATCGCTTACCAGCGCACCCGCCCCGCCGAAGGCCGCACCCCGGGCCTGGCGAACGGACGCCCCGTTCACCACCGGCACGACGCGCACACCATCGACATCCGGCTCCCCGCAGGCATCGAGCCGTTCCGCCTGACCCGGAAGCGCGACGCCTATCACGCCGCGGGCGGCGGCGGGCGCCCGATGCGCTACATCGAGAGCATCGAGCCGGCCGGCACGGCCGAAGCCATCTGCATCGCGGTCGCCGCGGCCGACTCGCTCTACACCACCGAAGACTTCCTGCTCACCCACAACACCCTGAACGACTCGTTCATCATCTTGGACGAGGCGCAGAACACCTCGGCCGAGCAGATGAAGATGTTCCTCACCAGGCTCGGCTTCGGGTCGCAGGTGGTGGTGACCGGCGACGTGACCCAGGTCGACCTGCCGGCCGGCCAGGTCAGCGGCCTGCGCGTGGTCCAGGACATCCTGGACGGCATCGAGGACATCCACTTCGCCCGCTTGACCAGCCACGACGTAGTCCGGCACCGCCTGGTGGGCAAGATCGTCGACGCGTATGAACGCTACGATGCCCAGGAGCGCCAGCTGGGCTCGACCGGACAGCCACCCAGGCGGAAGAACAACCGATGAGCATCGATATCGCCAACGAGTCGGGCGTCGCCGTGGACGAGGCCGACCTGGCCGCCGTGGCCCGGTTCGCCCTGGACCAGATGCGGATCCACCCGCTGGCCGAGCTGTCCGTGCTGCTGGTGGACGAACGGACCATGACCGAGCTGCACGAACGCTGGATGGGCGAGCCGGGTCCCACCGACGTGCTGGCCTTCCCGATGGACGAGCTCCGGCCGCCGCACCTGGGCGGCAACCGTTCGGGCGACCCGGAGCCGGGCGATGACCCGGGCCTGCTCGGCGACGTGGTGCTGTGCCCGCAGGTCGCCGACGAACAGGCCGTCAAGGCCGGTCACTCCGCCCAGGACGAGCTCGAGCTGCTCACCGTGCACGGGATCTTGCACCTGCTCGGCTACGATCACGCCGAGCCCGAAGAGCACGCCGCCATGTTCGGCACGCAGGATCAGCTGCTGAACGCCTGGCAGGCCACCAAGAAGGAGCGAGAAGGGACCGCGTGATGTCACCCCCGGGGTGGCTGCTGGTCGCGGCGGCCGTGCTGTCCCTGGTAGCGGGCTGGTGCGCGAACGGGGAGGCCGCCCTCACCCTGGTCGCCGCCACCGGGGTGGCCGAACGGCCCGAGCACAAGGGCACCCTGCAGATCGTCGCCGCCGACCTGCCCCGCCACATGAGCGTCCTGCTGCTGCTCCGCGCCATCTTGGAGG
This sequence comes from uncultured Actinomycetes bacterium, assembly GCA_963787645.1. Lineage (GTDB taxonomy): Bacteria > Actinomycetota > Actinomycetes > Streptosporangiales > Streptosporangiaceae > Palsa-504. Next base: position 312,018 of record CAWBDS010000013.1, read on the forward strand.
GCCTGGCCGCGGTCCTGGTCATGGCCGCCTTCGTGCACTGGCTCAGCGACGACTGGCGAGCGGTGCTGGCCGCGGCCGGCGTGGTCATCGTCATGCACTACGTGCTGACCGGCGTACGCCCCCAGCTGGGCCGGGTCGGCCCCCGGACCGAACGTACCGCCGCGCGCGCCGCCCGGTTCCTCTACCCGCTGACCCGGGCTCTGGGGCCGTTGCCCCAGCTCCTGATCGCGGTGGGCAACGCGCTGCCGCCCAAGCGACGCCCCATGCCCACCGACGACAATGAGCCCGGCGACGAGGGCGGCGGCCCCGTGGCCCGGTCCGAGCTGCGCGGACTGGTCGACTACCTGGAACGCCGCACCGGCATCGAGCCGGGCGAGCGCGAGATGGTCCGCTCGGTCTTCGAGCTCGGCGACACCATCGTCCGGGAGGTCATGGTCCCGCGCACCGAGATGGTGTTCATCGAGAGCGACAAGACCGTGGAACAGGCCCTGTCCCTGGCTCTGCGCAGCGGCTTCTCGCGGATCCCGGTGGTCGGCGAGAACGAGGACGACGTGGTCGGCATCGCGTACCTGAAGGACATCGTGGCCTGGAGCCACGACCATCCCGGCGCCCCCGCCGACGAAAGCGGGGCCACCGAGAAGATCGCCACCGTCATGCGTCCGGCCAGCTACGTGCCGGATAGCAAGCCGGTCGACGAGCTGTTGCGCCAGATGCAGGCCCAGCGCAACCACATGGTGATCGTGATCGACGAGTACGGCGGCACCGCCGGGCTGGTGACCATCGAGGACCTCCTGGAGGAGATCGTCGGTGAGATCACCGACGAATACGACGACAACGAGCAGCCGCCGGTCACCTGGTTGTCGGCCGACTCGGCCCGGGTCACCGCCCGGCTTGCGGTCACCGAACTGGAAGAGCTGTTCGGCGTCCAGATTGCCGCGGTCGAGGACGTGGAGACCGTGGCCGGCCTGCTGGCCCACGCGCTCGGCCGGGTCCCCATCGCCGGCTCCACCGCGATGGTCAGCGGGCTGCGGCTGACCGCCGAGTCCGGCTCGGGCCGGCGCAACAAGATCGGCACCGTGCTGGTCGAGCGGGAACGAGATGAGCGACCGTAACCCGACCCCCTAAACTCGGTCAGGTGAGCGATGTGACTCCAGGTCCCGAAGACCTCAAGATCATCACCTTGGCCCGGTCCTCGCGGGCGCGGGTCGCGGCGTCCGAAGGCGCGGCCGTTCGCGACGAGACCGGCCGGACCTACACCGCCGCCGCGGTGGCGCTGCCCTCGCTGCGGCTGTCCGCCCTGCGCCTGGCCGTGGCCATGGCCGTCTCCAGCGGCGCGCAGAAGCTGGAGGCCGCCGCCCTGGTCAACGAGGCCGACCTGGATCCGGGGGACCTGGCCGTGGTGCGCGACCTGGGCCCCGACGCGACCGTCTTCCATGCCGCCCCGGACGGCACCGTCCGCGCCGTACTGACCGTCTGATCCGCCCCTGCCTTTCCTTTATTCCGAACGGCCATGGTTTCACCGGCCAGAACATGCCCGACAATTAAGTGGTGAACGACTTCCGCGCGGGTTTCGCCTGCCTGGCTGGCCGCCCCAACGTCGGCAAGTCGACGCTCACCAACGCGCTGGTCGGGGCGAAGGTCGCGATCACCAGCGACCGGCCGCAGACCACGCGCCGGGTCATCCGGGGCATCGTGCACCGCCCGGACGCGCAGCTGGTCCTGGTCGACACTCCCGGACTGCACAAGCCGCGGACGCTGCTCGGCGAGCGCCTGGACAGCCTGGTCCGTTCCACCCTGGCCGAAGTCGACGTGATCGGGTTCTGCATCCCGGCCGGCAACCCGGTCGGCCCGGGCGACCGGTTCTTCGCCCGCGAACTGGAGAACGTCCGCAAGACCCCGGTCGTGGTGGTGGTGACCAAGGTCGACCAGGTGCCGCCGGAGCGGGTCGCCCAGCAGCTGCTGGCGGTGACCGAGCTGGGCGACTGGGCCAACGTGGTCCCGGTCTCGGCGGTGACCGGCTTCCAGCTCGACGTGCTGGCCGACGTGCTCGTCGCCCACCTGCCCGAAAGCCCGCCGCTGTACCCCGACGGCGAGCTGACCGACGAGCCCGAGCAGATCATGGTCGCCGAGCTGATCCGGGAGGCGGCCCTGGACGGCGTCCGGGACGAGCTGCCGCACTCGATCGCGGTGGTGGTCGAGGAGATGGGCCCGCACCCCGGCCGGGCCGACCTGACCGACGTGCACGCCGAGCTCTACGTGGAACGGCCGAGCCAGAAGGCCATCGTCATCGGCACCGGGGGCGCCCGGCTCAAGGACGTCGGCAGCCGGGCCCGCCACCAGATCGAGGCCCTGCTCGGCACCAAGGTCTATCTCGACCTGCACGTCAAGATCGCCAAGGACTGGCAGCGTAACCCCAAGCAGCTCCGCCGCCTGGGCTTTTACGACTGATCTGGGCCCAAATCCGCCACGGTCCTGCCAAATCCATCCCTCCCCGGCGCCGGTCCCGGCATGATGGGTCTATCTGCGGCCCGAAGGGGGATCGACCGTGCTGATCATCTTTGGCTTGCGCGTGTTCTACCGGACGATCGCGCAGGGCACCTTCCACTGCCGTCGCTGCGGCGGCGACCGCCAGTACCGGCACCGGGTCGGCCGCCGCTGGTTCACCCTGTTCTTTATCCCCGTCATTCCGCTGAACTCGGTGGGCGAGCACGTGCAGTGCACCACCTGCCGGACCCGCTACGTGACCGACGCGCTCACCCAGCCCACCGCCGCGGCCATGCAGGCCGCCCTGCCCGCCGGCATGCGCGCCGCCGCGTCGGCCATGCTGCGTTCTGGCGACCCGGCCAGCCCGGTGGCCCGGCAGCGGGCCATCGAGGCGGTGGTCGGCGCCGGGATGCCCGGATACGACGAGGCCCTGCTCAATGCCGACCTGACCCAGCCGTTCGAGGCCATCCGCCCGGCCCTCAACCAGGTCGGCGCGCAGCTCACCGTCCAGGCCCGGGAGTGGTACCTAGCCGACGTCATCCGGATCGGCATGGCCGACGGCCCGCTGTCCGACGGCGAACGGCAGGCCGCCCTGGCCATCGGCTTGGACCTGGGCATGACCCACGCTCAGACCATCGGCGTGATCGCCACCACCGAACAGTCCGCCGGCCGCGGTTAGCCTTCCAGCTGACCCGTTCCCGGATATTCCATTTTCGGAATATCCGGCCGCGGTTAGCGCGCCGCCCCGGTCCGTTCGGCCAAAACTTCCTGGCTCGGCGCGGCCCGCACATCCAGCCGCCACCAGCAGGCCGGTTCACCGACGATGCGGTAGCCCAGCGCCTCGTTGACCGCGATCATGTACCGGTTGGATTCGGAGTTCCAGGTGTCGAGGCGCTCCAGCGCTGGTTCGGCCGCCCGCAGCCACTGCGCCATCGCGATCTTCACCAGCAGGCCCAGGCGGTGTCCGCGGTGCGGCCGGGTCACGCCCGTGATCATCTGGTGCGCCCAGCCCGGATCGGCCGGATCCACCGCGACCTCGGTCACCGCCGCCGGCTCCCCGGTGCCCTGCTGGACCGCGGCGACCGCGTAGGTCCGCAGGCCGTAGTGCGGGCGCAGGGCGTTGACCCGCTCGCGGACCCGAGGCACGTCCCAGACCGCTGGCGCGATGTGCGGATCGTGCGGAGCGTCGTTGAGCGCGGCGAACAGCGCCGCCGCCTGCTCCAGGAAATCCTCGGGCACCGGCCCCGTCCAGGTCATCAGCGAGTAGCCCGCCGCGGCCTGCTCGGCACGCTCGCGCATCCCGGCCAGTTCCTGGTCGGGCATCGCGCGCAGGTCCACCACGCGCTGGATGTCGACCAGCCCGGGCTCGGCCCCGGTCGATCGCGCGAAGGCCTGGCCGCCACCGTCCCCTCGGGTGGGCGCGTTGAGCCCCGAACGGCCGTTGGCCGCGGCCCGCTCGATGGCGTGCTCGAGCAACGCGTGGCCTAGCCCGCGCCGTCGCTGGGCCGGGTCCACGACGAGCGTCAGCTCAGCCTGGTCGAGGTTCTCCAGATCGGGCAGTTCGAGCTTGTACCAGCCCGCGACCGTATCCTCCCCGGGCCCGCGGATCAGCCAGGTTTCCAGCGGGTCGCCGCCCCAGCCGACGGTCAGCCAGCCGCGGAACGGGTGTTCGGTGAGGAACGGCCCGTCGGGTTCGTCCACCCGCTGGGCCGCAATAAACATAGTGAAACAGCGGCGGATCGTGTCCGTGTCCGCCGGGTCGAGCCGCTCGATACGCATCCTCACAGCCAACCTGCCCGGTTCCGCCAGCGCCACCGAATATTCCGCCGCCGCCGTCGCCTGGTAGGGTGATCCTCAATGTTGCGCGAGCTGCTCCTGCTTAGCGGCCGCGGCGGGGGCCGATAGGCCGGCTCCCTCGCCGCGGGGTATTGGCGCGTGCGCTGGCCAGTGTCTTGGCCCTAATCTCGCCAGAGGAAGCAGACCATGTCCACCGATTCCGCGTTTCATCACGTCACGCCTCCCCAGCAACAACCCAGTGGCATGCCGTGCCAGCGCTACACCCCGTTCCAGCCCGTCGACCTGCCGGACCGTGCCTGGCCGGGCCGGTCCCTGATCCGCGCGCCCCGCTGGCTGTCCACCGACCTGCGGGATGGCAACCAGGCCCTGATCGACCCGATGAGCCCGGCCCGCAAGCACAAGATGTTCGACCTGCTGGTCCGGATGGGCTACAAGGAGATCGAGGTCGGGTTCCCGGCGGCCAGCCAGACCGACTTCGACTTCGTCCGCGAGCTCATCGAGGGCGACCGGGTCCCCGACGACGTGCGGATCTCGGTCCTCACCCAGGCTCGTGAGGACCTGATCGAGCGCTCGGTCCAGTCGCTGGTCGGCGCGCGCCTGGCCACCGTGCACCTGTACAACGCGACCGCGCCGATCTTCCGTCGGGTAGTGTTCCGGATCGACCGCGAGGAGTGCAAGGCGCTGGCCGTCGAGGGCACCCGGCAGGTCATGAAGTACGCCGGGGCCCTGCTGGACGGCAGCGACTTCGGCTATGAGTACTCGCCCGAGATCTTCATGGACACCGAGCTCGACTTCGCGCTGGACGTCTGCGCGGGCGTGATGGATGTCTGGCAGCCTGAGCCGGACCGCGAGATCATCCTCAACCTGCCGTGCACCGTCGAGCGGTCCACCCCGAACGTCTACGCCGACCAGATCGAGTGGATGAGCCGGAACCTGCCCCGCCGCGACTCGGTATGCGTGTCGGTCCACACCCACAATGACCGCGGCACCGCGGTGGCCGACGCCGAGCTTGCCGTCTTGGCCGGAGCCGACCGGATCGAGGGCTGCCTGTTCGGCAACGGCGAGCGGACCGGCAACGTGTGCCTGGTCACCCTCGGGCTGAACCTGTTCAGCATGGGTATCGACCCGATGATCAACTTCTCCGACATCGACGAGATCCGTCGCACGGTGGAGTACTGCAACCAGCTGCCGGTTCACCCGCGCCATCCGTACGCCGGTAACCTGGTCTACACCGCGTTCTCCGGCTCGCACCAGGACGCGATCAAGAAGGGCTTCGAGGCGCTCGAGGCGGACGCCGCGCGGGCCGGCGTCCCGTTCGCCGAATACCCGTGGGGCGTGCCGTACCTGGCCATCGACCCGCACGACGTGGGCCGCACCTACGAGGCCGTGATCCGGGTCAACTCGCAGTCCGGCAAGGGCGGCGTGGCCTACCTGATGAAGTCCGAGCACCGGCTGGACCTGCCCCGCCGCCTGCAGATCGAGTTCTCGCGGGTCATCCAGGCGCACACCGACACCGAGGGTGGCGAGGTCACCGCGGCGCAGATGTGGCAGGTCTTCTCCACCGAGTACCTGACCGAAGGGCCGCTGGGCCTGCTGGGCCACCAGAGCTCCTCGGTCGTGGAGTCCAAGCACGCGCTCGTCGCGGAGATATCCGCCGACGGGGAAGCGCAGCAGGTCGAGGGCATCGGCAACGGCCCGATCTCCGCGTTCTGCGACGCCCTGGCCAACATCGGCATCGAGGCGCGGGTGCTCGACTACGCCGAGCACGCGCTCACCCAGGGCACCGACGCTCAGGCCGCGGCCTACGTGGAGTGCGAGATCGGCGGTCAGGTCTACTGGGGCGTCGGCGTGGACACCAACACGGCCAGCGCCTCGATGCGCGCCGTGCTGTCTGCGGTCAACCGTTCCCGTCGCGCCTGACCAGTTCGGCCACGATGTCGGCGGCGGGCTGGATGCGCCTGGCCAGCGCCACGCTCTGGCCCGCCCACATCGAGAGCCCCTCGATGTCGCCGGTCATTCCGGCCAGCGGCAGCGCGGAGGAGTAGCGGACGACCGGCCGGTCCTCCGCCGTGCGGGCGAGCGGTTCGCCCTCGCCGGGCCGCTGGCCCGGCGAGGGGCGGCCCGCCTGCTCCCAAGCCTGCGCGGTCGAGTTGCGCAGGGCCCGGTGCGGCGCGTCCGGCCAGCCCACGTCGAACAGGTCCGGGTACCACTGCGCGTCGGTTTCCGCCGCGGCGATGAGCCGGCCCCGGTACTCCTCGTGCACCGGGGCCTCCGCGGCGAGCAGGAACCGGGTGCCCAGCCACGCCGCCTGTGCACCCAGGGCCAGCACGGCCGCCACCCCGCGGGCGTCGCCGATCCCGCCCGCCGCGACCACCGGCACCGGCGCCACCGCGTCGACCACCGCCGGGACCAGAGGCAGCGTCGCGATGCCGCCCCACACGTGGCCGCCCGCCTCCCAGCCCTGGGCCACGATCACGTCCACCCCGGCGGCGACCGCCTGCCGGGCCTCCTGGGCGCTGCCCACCGTGTGCAGGACCACGGCCCCGGCCCGGTGGATCAGGTCGACGTAGGGCGCCGGGTCTCCCCAGGTCAGGGACACGATCCGCAGCCCGGCCTCGAGCGCCGCGGCCAGGCGGCGGTGCTGGTCCCACTGCAGGACCAGGTTGCCGCCGAATGGCCTGCTCGTGAGCGCCGCGGTCTGGCCGACCACCTGCGCCACATCAGCGGTCCAGGTCAGCGCCACCATGCCCAGCGCACCCGCGTCCGATACCGCCGCGGCCAGTCTGGGTACCGCCGCCGAGCCGACCGGGGCCTGGATGACGGGCTGCTCGATGCCGAGCAGGTCGCACACGGGCGTACGCACCACAGCAGCCTACGGCCCCGTCAAAGTCCAACATTGTCCTAGCCGTGCGCGAGAATAGGCAGGTGCTGCCATACCGGGACGACGGGATCGTGCTGCGGACGCACAAGCTGGGCGAGGCCGACCGGATCATCACCATCTTGGGCCGGACCACCGGCCGGGTTCGTGCCGTGGCCAAGGGCGTCCGGCGGACCAAGTCCCGGTTCGGCGCCCGGCTCGAGCCGTTCACGCACGTGGACCTCATGCTGCACCCCGGGCGCTCGCTGGACGTGATCACCCAGGCCGAGGTGATCCGGCCCTACGGCGAGCCGCTGACCAGCGACTATCCCCGCTACACGGCCGGTGTGGCCATGCTGGAGACGGCCGAGCGGTTCACCCCGGTGGAGAAAGAACCGTCGCTACGCCAGCTACTGCTGCTCATCGGCGGGCTGCGGTCACTAGGCGAGGCCGAGCACGACCCTCGGCTGGTGCTGGACGCCTTCCTGCTGCGCTCGCTCGCGGTGGCGGGCTACGCGCCCGCCCTGGAGGAGTGCGCCCGCTGCGGCGCGTCGGCCACCGGGCGCCCCCGTCCCGGGGCCAGCGCGGTCGGCGGTCCGGTGCGCCTGCCCGCCTTCGCCGTCGCGGCCGGCGGCATGGTGTGCTCGTCCTGCCGGCCGCCGGGGGCGGCCGCGCCCGCCGCGGGCACGGTGGCCCTCATGCTCGCCCTGCTGCACGGCGACTGGGACGACGCCGACCGCAGCGAGCGCAGGCACCAGGTAGAGTGCAGCGGGCTCATCGCCGCCTACCTGCAATGGCATCTGGAGCATTCGATCCGTTCGCTACGTCACGTGGAGCGCGTGTGACGGCCGGCCGCGATCCCGTCGCCCGGGCGCGCGCCGCGGGCGTGCGCGCGCCCGACCCGCATCCCAGCGGCGTCAAGCCGCCGGATATCCCGGCCGACCTGGTGCCCCGGCACGTGGCTCTGGTCATGGACGGCGACGGGCGGTGGGCGAAACAGCGGAGCCTGCCCCGGACCGAAGGTCACAAGCAAGGCGAGTCCTCGCTGCTCGATGTGATCATGGGCGCGATTGAGCTCGGGATTCCGTACCTGTCCGCGTACGCGTTCTCGACCGAGAACTGGCGGCGCTCGCCGGACGAGGTGCGTTTCCTGATGGGCTTTAACCGCGACGTCATTCACCGCCGCCGCGACCTGCTGAACGAAATGGGGGTCCGGATCCGGTGGGCCGGGCGGCGGCCCCGGCTCTGGCGCAGCGTGATCAGCGAACTGGAGTACGCCGAGCAGCTGTCCGCCGGCAATATCGTGCTGACCTTGCAGTTCTGCGTCAACTACGGCGGCCGGGCCGAGATCACCGATGCGGCCGCCGCGATGGCGGCCGACGTCGCGGCCGGAAAACTCCGCCCGGAAAAGATCACCGAAAAGGTGTTCGCCCGCTATCTGGACGAGCCGGAGGTGCCCGACGTCGATCTTTTCGTGCGGTCATCCGGCGAGCAGCGTCTGTCCAACTTCTTGCTGTGGCAGTCGGCCTACGCCGAACTGGTTTTCCTCGACACCCTGTGGCCCGACTTCGACCGGCGCCACCTGTGGCACGCGTGCGAGATCTACGCCAGCCGGGATCGCCGGTACGGCGGTGCGCAGCCCAACCCGGTCCCCGGGCCGGCCAACCCCGTTCCGTAAGCCGCAAAACCACCCAGTCCGCCCCACGGGGCCGGCTTTCGGCTTAACGGGTTCGAACGCGTGTACGGAAGCCGCCGTCCAGCGGGGCCGGCGATCACCCTTTATCAAACGGTCACTTAGCGTTCCCGTGTTCTGGTTAAAGATTTTCTCGACCGAACACAGTTTCACTTCTGCCGAATTCCTGGTAGCGAGACCGGCTCGCGTCGCCCCGTCGGCGGCCCGCGTTTGCAACCCAAGAGATTCACTGTGCGTAACTTGGCGGATACGGGGAACGTTACAGCCTGCCGGTGCGCAGGGATCAAACTCGTGGGGAGAAAAGATCCTTGAGGTGCCGCGGGGGCTTTACCAAATCATTGGTCACGGGGTTATTCAGGGGGAATTAATGCGTCGCGCGGCAGTGGCTGTCATGGTCGGGTGCGCGTTCGGGGGAATCTGCTTCGGAGCACGGCATCAGCACGAAATCTCCGACGTCCGCCTCACCGCGGACATCCAGTCCGTCACGAATAAAACGGCCACCAAGCCCGGTAAGGCCACGGCGCCAGCCATGAAAACGGTCGAGTACCGCGGCTACGCCATCCGGGTCCCGGCCGCCTGGCCGGTGTACTCGCTGAACAAGGATCCCAGCCAATGCGTGCGCTACGACGTGAACGCCGTTTATCTGGGCACGCCCGGTCCCGACCAGAAGTGCCCGGCGCATCTGGTCGGCCGGGCCGACACGGTGACCATCGGCGGCCCGGTTACGCCGGGCCCGCGGTCGACCCCGATGCAGACCGACCTGCGGGCCGCGGTGGGGGCCAAGCGATCCGGGACGGACCTGCCCGCCGCCGCGCCGGGCACGATCATGCAAAATCCCCAGCTGGGCGAGCTCTCCGTCGCGATGCCCGCGAGTGCCCCGCCCATCACCGCGACCTACGGGACCAGCCCCGGCCAGGTCATGCAGGTGCTGGCCGGCGTACACCAGATCACTCAGCAGTCGGCCGTTACCGGGTCGGCGCCGGCCAACCCCGACCCCGCCTCGGAGCAGCAGCCCGCGCCGGACCCGTCGGGGCCGCAGTCATCGCCGCCGAGCAACCCGACGCCGCCGCCCTGGATCCCGCCGTCCTGGCCCACGCCCACGCCCACCGCCACCGGGCTGCCGACCCAGCCGGCCAACCCGGCCCCGTCCTCCCCGCCGCCGGTGCCGGCTGGCGCCCAGGCCGGCTTTGACACCTGCGGTGCCCCGGCACTGAAGACCATGCAGGCCTGGCGGGCCAAGTACTCGGTGGCCGCGGTCTACATCGGCGGCCAGGAGATGGGCTGCGGCTACGGCAACCTGTCCAAGAGCTGGGTCCAGTCCGCCGAGTCCATGGGCTGGTCCCTGATGCCGACCTTCGTCGGGCTGCAGGCGCCGTGCAACAGCTTCAGCGACGAGATCAAGCCGAGCCAGGCCGCCGCGGAGGGACAGCAGGCCGCCAGCCAGGCGGTGGCCGACGCGGCCTCGTTCGGTCTGGGCCCGGGTTCACCGATCTACTTCGACATGGAGGCGTACAACGAGAAGAAGGCCAGCTGCGTCACCGCGGTGCTGACCTTTCTGGACGCCTGGGACCGCCAGCTACAGGTCAGCGGCTACGTATCCGGGGTGTACTCCAGCGCGGGCTCCGGTGTGATCGACCTGCAGAACACCAGCAGCGTGGCCGGCCATGCGCTGGCCAAGCCGCAGGCCATCTGGTTCGCGCTGTGGGACAACGCGGCCAACCTGACCGGCTCGCCGTACATGTCCACCGCGGTGTGGTCGTCATCGGCCCGGTCCAAGCAGTACGCCGGCCCGCGAGTAGTCACGGTGGGCGGGATCTCGATGAACATCGACTCCGACCTGGTGAACAGCCCGGCGGCCCACTGATGACCGGTCGTTACCCATCCGCACCAGGCGAATCCAGTTCGCGATCACCGCTCAGTGCTCCTAAGCTAGGGGCCTCCGGTTACGGCGAGAGCTCGCCGCCGCCGCGCCGGAATCACCACGGGGATCGCGCCCGTCGCGCCCGCCGACCGCCAGCCGGATGGAGACCACAGATGGCCCTGCGCAGTGACCGCCTCGACGCCATTGTCAGCCTGAGCAAACGACGGGGGTTCGTCTACCCGTCCAGCGAGATCTACGGAGGCCTGCGGGCTTCCTGGGACTACGGCCCGCTCGGCGTGGAGCTGAAGAACAACATCAAGCGCCAGTGGTGGCGGGCGATGGTGACCGAACGCGAGGACGTGGTCGGCCTGGACTCCTCGGTGATCCTGGCCCGTGAGGTGTGGGAGGCCAGCGGTCACGTCACCGAGTTCGTCGACCCGCTCACCGAGTGCACGTTCTGCCACAAGCGGTACCGCGCCGACCACCTGATCGAGGCCTACGAGGACAAGCACGGCCACCCGCCGACCGGGGGCCTGGAGGAGTTCGACCTGCCCGAACTGCGGCAACCGCGGCACCTTTACCGAGCCGCGCATGTTCAACGGGCTGCTGCGCACCCACCTGGGCCCGGTGGAGGATGAGTCCGGACTGGCCTACCTGCGCCCGGAAACCGCGCAGGGCATCTTCATCAACTTCCGCAACGTCCTGCAGACCTCGCGCAAGAAGGTCCCGTTCGGCATCGGCCAGATGGGCAAGTCGTTCCGCAACGAGATCACCCCGGGCAACTTCATCTTCCGGACCCGCGAGTTCGAGCAGATGGAGATGGAGTTCTTCGTCAAGCCCGGCACCGACGAGGACTGGCACGAATACTGGCTTCAGGAGCGCTGGCGCTGGTATCTCGACCTGGGCATCCGCGAGGAAAACCTGCGGCAGTACGAGCACCCCAAGGAGAAGCTGTCGCACTACTCCAAGCGCACGGTAGACATCGAGTACAAGTTTGACTTCGTCGGCAGCGAGTGGGGTGAGCTGGAGGGCATCGCCAACCGCACCGACTACGACCTGACCACTCACCAGCAAGCCTCCGGGCAGGACCTGTCCTACCTGGACCAGGAGTCCGGCACGCGGTTCATCCCGTACGTGATCGAGCCCGCGGCCGGGGTCGACCGGGGCGCGCTGGTGTTCCTGCTCGACGCCTACGCCGAGGACGAGGCGCCGGACGCCAAGGGCAACCTGGAAAAGCGGACCGTGCTGCGCCTGGACCGCAGGCTGGCTCCGGTCAAGGCCGCGGTGCTCCCGCTGTCTCGCAACGCCGACCTGTCACCCAAGGCCCGCGACCTGGCCGCGCAGCTGCGCAAGCGCTGGAACACCGACTTCGACGACGCCAGCGCGATCGGCCGCCGCTACCGGCGCCAGGACGAGATCGGCACCCCATTCTGCGTCACCGTCGACTTCGACACCCTGACCGACCAAGCGGTCACCATCCGCGACCGCGACACCATGGCCCAAGAACGCGTCGCCCTCGACCAAGTCGAGTCCTACCTAGCCGACCGCCTCGGCCTGTGCTAGCCCTCCCCAGCAACGAGATGAATTCGGGAATCCACTTCGCTAGCCGTAGGTGAAACGGGGTCGGGTTATGCATTAGGCGGAGTGCCTGAGCAATGCGGTGTGGTCAGCGGCTGCTTGTGGCAGGTCGCGCGGTTCGCGCCGCGGCCGGGTTACTGGGGGTGCTGGCGTAGCCAGGTAGCACAGCGTGCTTCGTGGTGCGCTGCTCCCGCGAAGCCTAGGGTGGTGGAACCCGGGTTTCACCACCCTTGGGTGCCCTTGGGTGTGGTGGAACCCGGGTTTCACTCCGCTCGCGCCGGCCGCGGCCGGCTACTCCGGCTAACTGCATATCCCAGACCGGGGTTTCACTACGTGGCCCGCCCTGGCCTAACCCGCTAAAACGGGGTCAGGGTGGCGGGAGTAGCGTGCTGAGGACGGCGTCCGGGACTCCCGCCTCCGACGCGCGGCGGTAGATCTCCGCCGCGGCCAGATGGAAGCCATCCGGCAGGCCAGCCGCGGCCATGGTCGCGGCGATCTCCTCCATCTCGGCGACCCAACGCCAGCCCTTGGCCGCCGCGGACCCGGCGGCCCGCTCCGATCGCGCCGCCAGGCCGGGCTGGGAGATGTCCCACTCGGCCAGCAGCGTCTGCTCCACGCCGTCGGCCCGGGCTAGCGCCCGGGCCGCCAGCAGCAGCGCCGCGCTGCCCTTGGTCCACGACGCATACGCCATCTTCACCGCCGACGCGGCCACCAGCGCCCCGCCATCGGCCGCGGCCGCTACCGGGCCGCCGCCCGCCGCAGCCCCGCTGCCCGCCGCAGCCCCGCCATCGGCTACGCCAGCCCCACCGCCGATCACCCGCGCATCGACCTCGCTGCCCGCGAACAGCCGCTGGACCTCCCCAGCCCGCGCCCCGGACAGGTAGAGCCGGATGAATCCCGGTGCCACCGGCGGCGTCCCGATGATCCCGCCGTCCACGTAGCTGGCCCCGCCCGCCGCGACGATCCCGGCGACCTCCCGCGCGGTGGCCGGCGATACCGCGTTGGCGTCGACGTACACGCCGCCGAACCCGGCCGCCTGCCGGGCCACCTCGAGCGCCGCGTGCGGCGGGCACACCGACACGATCACGTCGGCCTCCCGGACCAGCTCCCCAAAAGGTACGGCGGTCAGCCCCGCCGCCGCGGCCCGCGCCGCGCTGGTCAGGCTGCGCCCGACAGGTACCCACAGGACCCGGTGCCCGGCCGCGGCCAGGCACTGCCCGACCGCGGCGCCCATGTCTCCTGGATGCAGCAGTCCGACGGTCGTCTCACCCATGACACCATTGTCACCAGGTGGCCGTGCGCATCGCGACCGTGGCCGTCGCCGTCCCGGGCAGCGGCGTGAACTCGTTCCCGCTGATCACGCCGGCCAGCCCGGTGCCTCTGTTGGGGATCTCGCCGATGAGTACGCTGCCCGAGGCGTTCGACCACAGCACCTCGACCGACAGCGCCCCCACGTCGCCGAACGTCCAGTGTCCCAGCACCCGCGTCACCTTCCCGCTCGCCGCGGAATACTCCGGGTACTCGGTTTCCGCGCCGCGTGTCGGGATCCCGTCGTTGGCCGTCTGATCCACCTCGGTGATCGCGCCGCAGATGATCGTGGCCCCGCCCGGCGTGATGATCTCGTCCTCCTGGCACGTCGGCGGCGTCACGGCTGGCGAGCTCGAGGTGGGCGCGAGTACCGGCGCCGACACGGTGGGCAGCGGCGTCGACGATCCCTGGTTCACCAGGGTTACCGCCTCGCGGCTGTTCGCCAGCAGGTGGCTGCCGCCCTTGGCCAGGTCGAGGAGCCACACGCCGGTATGTATTCCGGATCCGCTGCCCTCCCAGTCGAAGGCCAGCGTCCGCTCGCCGGCGGTCCAGGACAGCGACCGGGCGTCGTCCGGGCCGTAGCCGATGGTCCCGTTGGCCGTCCAGGTCCGCGTCGCGCCGGTGGCCAGCGTGATCACCTTGACCTCGGTCAAGTCCGTTTCCCGCTTGTTGTTGTCCGGCTGAACCGCGATGGCCAGCTTGCGGCCGTCGGGGGACAGCGCGAACCCGGTCATGAGCTGCCCGGCCGCCACCGACACGGCCACCCGGTTGACCGACGTAAGGATGCCCGCCTGGTTGAGGACCAACGTGTAGAACGTCCGGGGCTCGAAATTCTGGTTGGCGTTGCCGTTCGGGTTGGCCCACGGCTGCACGTCCGCCACGAACGTCCGGTCGTCGGCCGCGGCGGTTACCGCGCTCACCGTCTGGCCGCCAGCCGGCGTCCAGACCCCCAGCGACTGCCCGGTCGCGGTCGCCTGCACCATGGCATAGGTCGGGTGAGAACTCGAGTTGCCGTTCGACTCGAGCGCCACGAAAAACTTCGGCACCTGGCCGGACGTGACGTAATACGACATCGACGGGCCGTTCTTTACCGGGCCTGGCCGCGACGACGACGATGGCCCGGCCACGTGACCGCCCGGCCGGTCACCCATGGTCCGGCCCACGGTCACCATGGCCACCGCCACCGCGACCACGGCCGCGGCGGCGGCCACCGGCGCCAGCCAGCGGCCCCAGGCCGAGCCAAGAGAGCCGAACGAGCGCCGCTTACCGGCCCGAAACGACGCCCGCCGCAGCGGCGGAACGCTGTCCGGCGTCACCGTATCGGCCGAGGCGCGGACGGCGGCGCGCAGGCGGTCCTCGACTTCGAGCGTGTTCATGACTGGTCCTCGAGGATTCGCCCGAGCGCCGCGAGCGCGCGAGAGGTGGTGGACTTGACCGTGCCGCGGCTGATCCGCATCGAGGCGGCGATCTCCGCCTCGTCCAGGTCCAGGTAATAACGCAGCACGAGCGCCTCCCGCTGCCTGCTGGGCAGGCGCCGCATGGCCAGCAGGACTTGGCGGTGCTCCTCGCCGAGCAGCGCCTCGGCCTCGGCCGAATCCGATTCCCCCGGCTGGTCCGCGTCGGCAAAGCCAGCCAAGGTGAACTGCCTGACCCGGCGGCGAAGCGCCGAGCGGCACCCGTTGATCACGCTAGAGCGCACGTAGGCCAGCGCGTGAGCCGTGTCCGACAGCGAGTGCCAGCGCCGGTACAGGCCGTAAAACGCCTCCTGCACCACGTCCTCGGCGGCGGGCCGGTCGCCCAGCATGACCACGGCCAGCCGGATCAGGCCGAGCGCGTGGGCCTCGTACAACGCGGTCACCGCTTCGGCCGCGCCAGCGAGCCGCGCCGGCGGCCCGGGTTCTGGTGGCAGCGGACTAACCTCCGTGGCGTCGGCTTTCACATATCAGAGACGTCGGCATCGCCCTCTGGTTGCGTGCCCCGGCCGTAAACCAAGGACGGTAGAGTCCCGAGTGAATACACGACGTCGCGCACTGCGAAGAGCAGGACGAGGAGCAGGAAGTGCCCAAGCTCGTTTATGACTTCACCGAGGGCAACAAAGACCTAAAGGATCTGCTGGGTGGTAAAGGGGCCAACCTGGCCGAGATGACCAAAATCGGTCTGCCGGTGCCACCCGGATTCACCATTACCACCGAAGCATGCCGTTACTACCTCCAGCACGGCACCACGCCCGAAGGCCTGGACACCGAGATCCAGAGCCATCTGGACCAGCTGGAAACCGCCATGGGCCGCAAGCTCGGCGACCCGGCCGACCCGCTGCTGGTCAGCGTCCGGTCCGGAGCCAAGTTCTCCATGCCGGGCATGATGGAGACCGTCCTGAACATCGGCCTGTCCGACGAGTCGGTGCAGGGCCTGGCCAAGCAGGCCGGCAACGAGCGGTTCGCCTGGGACTCCTACCGGCGCCTGCTGCAGATGTTCGGCAAGACCGTGCTCGACATCGAGGGCGAGCACTTCGAGCACGCCCTGGACGAGGCCAAGCGCGCCAAGGGCGTCCGCAACGACCTCGACCTGGATGCCCACGACCTGCAGGGCGTGGTCGAGACGTTCAAGGCCATCATCAAGACCCAGACCGGGCGGGACTTCCCGCAGGAGCCCCGGGAGCAGATGGACCTGGCCATCAACGCCGTGTTCGACTCCTGGAATGCCGACCGCGCGATACTGTACCGCCGCCAGGAGCGCATCCCCACCGACCTCGGCACCGCGGTGAACGTGGTCGCGATGGTGTTCGGCAACCTCGGCCTGGACTCGGGCACCGGTGTCGCCTTCACCCGCGACCCCGGCACCGGCGCCCAGGGTGTCTACGGCGACTACCTGCAGAACGCTCAGGGCGAAGACGTGGTGGCCGGGATCAGGAACACCGTCCCGCTGCAGGACCTCGAGGACATCAACAAGCCGGTGTTCGACGAGCTGATGCAGATCATGCGGACGCTGGAGACCCACTACCGCGACATGTGCGACATCGAGTTCACCGTCGAGCGCGGCAAGCTGTGGATGCTGCAGACCCGGGTGGGCAAGCGCACCGCCGCGGCGGCGTTCCGCATCGCCATGCAGTTCGTCAACGAGGGCCTGATCGACAAGGACGAGGCGCTCCGCCGGGTCACCGGCGAGGAACTGGCCCGCCTCATGTTCCCCCGGTTCGACACCGGCACCGAGGTCACCAAGATCACCACCGGGGTCAGCGCCTCGCCCGGCGCGGCGGTCGGCGAGGCCGTCTTCGACTCTGAAAGCGCGGTCGAGCGAGCCAACAACGGCGAGCAGGTAATCCTGGTCCGACGCGAAACCAACCCGGACGACCTGCACGGCATGATCGCCGCTCAGGGCATCTTGACCAGCCGCGGCGGCAAGACCAGCCACGCGGCCGTGGTCGCCCGCGGCATGGGCAAGACGTGCGTCTGCGGCGCCGACGACATCGAGGTCGACACCAAGGGCCGCAAGTTCACCGCTCCCGGCGGGATCACCGTCAACGAGGGCGACATGATCTCGATCGACGGCACCAGCGGTGCCGTCTACCTCGGCGAGGTCCCGGTGGTGTCCTCCGAGGTCGTGCGCTACTTCGAGGGCGACCTGCACCCGCACGCCGCCGAGGCCGATGACCTGATCCGGGCCGTGCACGAGATCATGCACCACGCCGATCAAAAGCGCCGCCTGGGCGTGCACGCCAACGCGGACAACGGGCCGGACTGCGCCCGGGCCCGCCGGTTCGGCGCCGGCGGCGTCGGCCTGGTCCGCACCGAGCACATGTTCCTCGGCGAGCGCCGCCAGCTGGTCGAAGACCTGATCCTGGCCAGCACCGACGACGAGCGTCAGCGCGCGCTGGACGCCCTGGAGCCGCTGCAGCGTGGTGACTTCGTGGAGATCCTGGACGCCATGGACGGCCTGCCGGTTACCATCCGGCTGATCGACCCGCCGCTGCACGAGTTCCTCCCCGACCTGACCGAACTGTCGGTCAAGATCGCCCTGGCCGGCGACAACGCCACCGAGAAGGACCAGGAACTGCTGGCCGCCGTGCGCCGGCTGCACGAGCAGAACCCCATGCTCGGCCTGCGCGGCGTCCGGCTCGGCCTGGTCATCCCCGGCCTGCCCGACATGCAGGTTCGCGCGATCGCGCACGCCGCCGCCCAGCTTAAGCAGGCCGGCCAGGACCCGCAGCCGGAGGTCATGATCCCGCTCACCGCTACCGTGCAGGAGATGGAGATCAGTCGCGAGCGGGCCGAGAAGGTCATCCAGGAGGTCGCCGAAGAGACCGGCACCCACGTGCACACCTTGATCGGCACCATGATCGAGGTGCCCCGGGCGGCGCTGAACGCGGGCCCGATTGCGGGCAGCGCGGAGTTCTTCTCCTTCGGCACGAACGACCTGACCCAGATGACCTGGGGCTTCTCGCGTGACGACGTGGAAGGCGCGTTCTTCAGCAAGTACATCGAGCTGGGCATCTTCGGTGTCTCTCCGTTCGAGACCATCGACCGGGACGGCGTCGGCCGGCTGGTCGACATCGCGGTCAAGGAAGGCCGGGCCGCCCGGCCCGACCTGCACCTGGGCGTGTGCGGCGAGCACGGCGGCGACCCGGATTCGGTGCACTTCTTCCAGGAGGTCGGCCTGGACTACGTGTCCTGCTCGCCGTTCCGCGTCCCGATCGCCCGTCTGGAGGCGGGCCGCGCGGCGCTGGCCGCCGGCGGCTCCGACAGCAGGTAGCGGAGGACTGTCGTAGGTACCGGGTAGAAAGAATCTGTGCCTAAGTACGACGACAGTGTTTACGATGACTGGGCCACGGCCCGCTGGGTGGCAGAGCCGCCCAAGCGGGCCGGGCGCGGCGATTTCGAGCGGGACCGCGCCCGCGTCCTGCACAGCGCGGCCCTGCGTCGGCTCGCGGCCAAGACCCAGGTGGTCACGGCCGGGTCGGCCGACTTCCCGCGCACCAGGCTGACCCACTCCCTGGAGTGCGCGCAGATCGGGCGCGAGCTCGGCTGCGAGCTCGGCTGCGACCCGGATCTGGTCGACGCCGCGTGCCTGGCCCACGACATCGGACACAGCCCGTTCGGCCACAACGGTGAGTTCGCCCTCGATGAGCTGGCCGAATCCTGCGGCGGGTTCGAAGGCAACGCCCAGTCCCTGCGCCTGCTTACCCGCCTCGAGCCGAAGGTCGCCGGAGCCGGCCTGAACCTGACCCGGGCCACCCTGGACGCCACCCTCAAATACCCCCGCTTCAGCCAGGGCCCCGGCACCAAGTACGGCGTCTACACCGAGGACGCCGAGGTCTTCGCCTGGATCCGCCAGGGGGCCCCGCCCGGCCGCCCCAGCCTGGAGGCCCAGGTTATGGACTGGGCCGACGACGTGGCCTACTCGGTCCACGACCTGGAGGACGGCTTCGCGGCCGGCCTGATTACCTTTAAAAACCTAAATTCTTCGGCCGAACGGTCCGTGGTTTCACAAACCACGGCCACCACGTATGTCGCCGAAGACGTGTCCGTGGCCGAACTCACCCAGATCCTCGACGAGCTGCTCGCGCTGGACATCTGGCCCGATTCCTATGACGGCAGCCCAGAAAGCGCCGCCGCCCTGAAGCACGTGACCAGCGAGCTGATCGGCCGGTTCTGCGTCGCGGCCCAGGACGCCACGCTGGCCGCCCACCCGCGTCCGCTGACCCGCTACGCCGCGGACCTGACCGTGCCCCGGCGCCAGCGGCTGGAGTGCGCCCTGCTCAAGGGGATCACCGCGCACTTCGTGATGACCCGCGAGGGAGTCATCACCGCCCAGGCCCGGGAACGCGAGCTGCTCGCCGAGCTGGCCCTGGCCGTCGAGCGCGGCGCGCCGGGAACGCTCGACCCGCTGCTGCGCCCGGCCTGGCACGCCGCCCAGACCGACGCGCAGCGGCGCCGGGTCCTCATCGACCAGATCGCCAGCCTCACCGACACATCCGCGATCGCCTGGCATCACCGCCTGTGCGAGCCCTAGCCTTGCTCCATGCCAACCTTTGTGATCGCGGGCGCCAGCCTGGCCGGGGCCAAAGCGGCCGAGACCCTGCGCGACGAGGGCTTCGACGGCGACATCGTGCTCCTGGGCGCCGAGCCTGACCTGCCGTACGAGCGGCCGCCGCTGTCCAAGGGTTACCTGCTGGGCAACGACGAGCGCGACTCGTTCACCGTGCATCCGCAGGACTGGTATCCCGAGCATCATGTTGACCTGCGCCTGGGCGTCACCGTCACCGCCATCGACCGCGGTGCATCCGCGATCGCCGCCTCGGACGGCAGCACCGTGCCGTACGACAAGCTGCTCCTGGCCACCGGCGCGTCTCCCCGCCGGCTGACCTTCCCCGGCTCGGATCGCGACGAGGTCCTCTACCTGCGCACGGTGCACGATTCCGAGCGGCTGCGTGAGGCCCTCCAGGCCGGCCCGCGAGTGGCGGTAGCCGGAGCCGGCTGGATCGGCCTGGAGACCACTGCGGCCGCCCGCTCCTACGATTGCCCGGTCACCGTCCTCGAGCCCCAGCCCGGCGCGCTGCACGACCAGCTCGGCCCCGAGCTCGGCGAGGTGTTCGCCGACCTGCACCGCGCGCACGGCGTGGAGTTCCGCTTCGGTGAGCGGGCCGTCGAGTTCCGCCCCGGCCTGGTCATCACCTCATCCGGCGCCGAAGTCCCCGCCGACCTGCTCGTCGTCGGCATCGGCGCGGCCCCGAACGACCAGCTGGCTGCGGCCGTCGGCCTCGACGTCGACAACGGCGTGCTGACCGACGCGGCCCTGCGCACCTCGGATCCGAACATCTTCGCCGCGGGCGACGTCTCGAACTCGTTCCATCCGCTGCTCGGCCGGCGGGTCCGCGTCGAGCACTGGGCCAACGCGCTGAATGGCGGCCCCGCCGCCGCCCGCTCCATGCTCGGCCAGCCCGTCACCTACGACCCCGTGCCCTACTTCTTCAGCGACCAGTACGACCTCGGCATGGAATGCGCCGGCCTGCCCACTCCCGGCACCTACGACCAGATCGTCTACCGCGGCGAACCTGCCTCCGGCGAATTCATCGCCTTCTGGCTCAAAGCCAGCCAAGTCATAGCCGGCATGAACGTCAACGTCTGGGACGTCTCCGACGACATCCAATCCCTAATCCGCTCCGCCCGCCCCCTAGACCCCACCCGCCTAGCCACCCCCACCATCCCTCTCCCCGAAGTCTGACCCACCCACCCCACGCCGCCCTCACCCCAACCCCACCCCACGCCGCCCTCACCCCACCGACCCCCACGCCGCCCTCACCCCACCGACCCCCACGCCGCCCTCACCCCACCGACCCCCACGCCGCCTCACCCCACCCACCCCATGCGACTAGCCCACGCACGCCCCACCCAGCCGCACCTCATCCCATCCGGCCCGACTTCGCGCCCGGTCACCACTCGCGCACCACCCTCCCCAGGCACAGCATTTGAACTGACCCGGGTTTCGTGCGCACCTCCTTTTGTGGGAAGGATGATGGCACGATGCCAGGCACCAGGTACGACGCGAGCACGAGGGCCAAGGCGGTCCGGCTGGTCCGCGAGCACGCCGGGGATTACCCGACGCAATGGGCGGCGATCACGGCGGTCTCCGGCCGGCTGGGGATGAGCGCTGAGACGCTGCGCAAGTGGATCCGGCAGGCCGAGGTCGACGAGGGGAAGGCGGCCGGAGTCACCAGCGCTGAATCGGCCGAGATCCGCGAACTGCGCCGGGAAAATCGCGAGCTGGAGCAGACCGTAGAAATTCTCAAGGCGGCGGCGGGTTTTTTCGCGCGGGAGTGCGACCCGCGACAGCGCTGATATGCCGGTTTATCGACGAGGAGAAAGAGGAATTCGGGGTCGCACCGATCTGCCGGGCGCTTTTGGTGCACGGTATCCAGATCGCCCCGCGGACCTACTGGGCGCACCGGGCTGCGGCGCCGGGGAAACGGGAGCTGTGGGATACCGCGGTCACCGAGATCCTGGCCGGGATTTACGAGCCGGATGAGAATGGCCGCCGCCCGCCGGAATCGCTGTATGGCACGGTGAAGATGTGGGCGCACCTGAGGCGGCAGGGCATCCCGGTGGCCAAGTGCACCGTCGAGCGGCTCAAGCGGGCGCACGGCTGGCGGGGCGTCACCCGGGCCCGCCGGGTCCGTACCACCGTGCCGGACCCGGCAGCGGCCCGGGCGCCGGACCTGGTGCGCCGCCAGTTCAAGGCGTCCCGGCCCGGGCAGCTGCACGTGGCGGACTTCACCTACGTGCCGCTGGTAACAGGCCGGTTTGCCTATACGGCATTCGTGATCGACGCATTCGCCGGGCTCATTCCGGGCTGGGAATGCTCGCTGTCGAAGGAGACCGCGTTCGTGGAATCAGCGATACGCCAGGCGACCGGGTACCGGGCCCGGCAAGGAAACCCGATAACCGGCGATGCCATTCATCACTCAGATGCAGGAAGCCAGTATACGAGCGTGCATTTCACCGAGACGCTGATCCTGGCCGGCCTGGCGCCATCGATAGGAACCGTCGGAGACGCGCTCGATAACGCGCTCGCGGAAACCACTATAGGGCTATACAAAACCGAATGTACGCGAGAGGGCTCGCCATTCCGCAACGGACCGCTGGAGACCCTGGCGGACGTGGAAGAGATCACCTCACGTTGGGTCCACTGGTACAACACCAGCAGGCTCATGCACCGCCTCGGCCGACGTCCTCCAGCGGAAGCCGAGGCCGAGTACTACCATGCACACAGCCCGGGTCACCCGGCCCAGGGACACACGTAACGAGGCGTGCATGAAACCCGGGTCGCCTCAGGGCTGACCGTGGACAAGATCAAGTTCCGGATAAGGAGCGATCGGTGGCGACCGCTTCATCCCGGTGTATACGCGACCTTCACGGGGTTTCCCGGCCACACCGCTCGGTTGTGGGCGGCGATCTTGGCGGCCGGGCCGGGCGCAGCCCTGAGTTTCGAGACAGCCGCTGAGCTGCAACGACTTGACGATAAGCCACCCCAGGTGATCCATGTGACCATTCCCTGGCAGCGCCGGATCGCGGCGCCCGCTGGGGTTAGGCTCCATCGGTCAGCTCGGGCCGTCGAGGTAGTCGAGCGGGACAGCAATCCGCCGCGGACCAGGTTGGAGGAGACGCTGCTTGACCTGACGCAGGCGGCCGCGACGTTCGATGACGTGTGCGGGTGGGTGACACGTGCCTTCGCGCGAGACCTAACCAACGAAGACAAGCTGCGCACGGCAATGCGCCAGCGCCCAAAGCTGCGTTGGCGCGCTGACCTGTATGAGCTCATCGCGGCGGCGGCAAGCGGGGACCACTCGGTGCTGGAGTTCCGGTACGAGCGGGACGTAGAACGGGCGCATGGGCTGCCGGAGCCGGTCCGGCAAGCGCCGTTCATCAGCTCGGATGGCCGGAGGGGACGGCGGGATCGCCTTTACCGGGCCTACGGCGTGGTGGTGGAGCTGGACGGGCGGCTCGGGCACGGGCCAGCGGATAAGTGGCGGGACCGGGCCCGCGACAATGCTGC
Organism: uncultured Actinomycetes bacterium; assembly: GCA_963787645.1. Classification (GTDB taxonomy): domain Bacteria; phylum Actinomycetota; class Actinomycetes; order Streptosporangiales; family Streptosporangiaceae; genus Palsa-504. Next base: position 335,145 of record CAWBDS010000013.1, read on the forward strand.
CGCCGAGGACGGGCAACAGTCCCTGCGCTACGGCTGGGAGCAGGTGCGGTGGCATCCGTGCGCGACCGCGCTCCAGGTTGCTACGGTGCTGAAGCGCCACGGCTGGGATGGCTGGCCGCGGCCATGCTCACCGGGTTGCCTCGTCGAGCGGGCACTCGCCCGCCTCCCGGTCACTGCTGGCCGGTAATGGCGGCCAGCCCAGGTCGACTTCTCGGTCACCGTTCGCCAGTGACAGCGGCCAGGAGGCGCGCGGTGTCGGTCAGGTCGGGCAGGACGGTGTGCGCGCCCGCGGCCACCAGGTCGGCCGCGGGGAAGCTGCCGGTGGCCACGCCCACCGCGCGCGCTCCGGTCTGCAGCGCGGCGGCCACGTCGAGCGGCGTGTCGCCGACCAGCACCGTCGCCTCACCGTCGAAGGACGTCCCGTACGCCGCCCGGGCCGCTCGCCGGGCCACCGGCACCAGCTCGGCGCGGACCTCGTGAACGTCCCCGTACGCGCCGACGTCCAGGTCCAGGTGTTCGCCCAGCTGGGCGGCGGCCAGCTTGGCCGCAGCCAGCGGCCGGATGTTGCCGGTCAGCACGGACTGCCGCGCCCCCGCCGAGGCGAGCGCCGCAATCGCGGCCGCCGCTCCGGGCAGAGCGCGGACGTAGGCCTGCGCGCTGCCGTCGACCTCGGCCGACCGGCGCGCCAGCAAGGCCAGGAAGTCGTCCACGTGTGCGCGTGGCTCGGCCACGCCGGCCAGCGCGAGGGTGTCCAGCAGGATGGCCCGGTCGGTCCGCCCCGCCTTGGGCGCGATCGCGGTCAGCTCGCGTCCGAACAGATCGCTGAATACCGCCTCGTACAGGCTGTTGCCCAGCCCGCCGGCGCTCAGCAACGTGTAGTCGACGTCCCACAATACGAGCAGATCGGCCACGCACATAGGCTAGCCGCGTCTATCCCGGCGAGCCGCGCGCGGGCGGGCTAGACTCGCCGCGACGGGACACCCGGGGCGGCGGGAGACCCGCGGCACCCGAAAGGGTCGGCGGAGGTGGGCGATGGCTGGGCGGATCCGCGACGAGGACATCGCGGCAGTTCGCGAGCGATCCCCTATCGACGAGGTGGTCGGGGAGTACTTGCAGCTGAAGAACGCAGGTGGCGGCTCGCTCAAGGGCCTGTGCCCGTTCCACGACGAGAAGACACCCTCGTTCAACGTCACCCCAAGTCGCGGACTCTTCTACTGCTTCAGTTGTGCCGAAGGCGGCGACGCGATCAAGTTCGTACAGAAGATCGACGGGCTCAGCTTCGTCGAGGCGGTCGAGCGGCTCGCGGGCCGGTCCGGCATCGATCTGCGTTACGAACAGGGCGGGTACGTCCCGGGCCAGGAGCAGAGCCAGCGCCGCCGGCTGATCGAAGCGCACCGGGGCGCCGCCGAGTTCTACGCCGAGCGGCTGCACGGGCCCGACGCGGAACACGCCAGGAAGTTCCTGGCCGAGCGGGGCTTCGACGGTCAGGACGCGGACCGGTTCGGGGTCGGCTACTCGCCCAAGGCCTGGGAGGACCTGACCCGGCACCTGCGCGGGCGCGGCTTCACCGACGCCGAGCTGATCTCCGCGGGCCTGTCCCGCGAGGGCAGCCGCGGTGCGCGGGATCGCTTCCGCGGACGGCTGATGTGGCCTATCCGGGACCTGTCCGGTGACGTCATCGCGTTCGGTGCGCGCAAGCTCGACCCGGACGACGACGGGCCGAAGTACCTGAACACGCCGGAGACCCCGCTGTTCCGCAAGAGCACCGTGCTGTACGGGGCGGACCTGGCCAAACGAGATATCGCCCAGCGCCGCCAGGCGGTCATCGTGGAGGGCTATACCGACGTGATGGCCTGCCATCTGGCCGGCGTGCCCACCGCGGTGGCGACCTGCGGGACCTCGTTCGGCGAGGATCACATCAAGGTGCTGCGCCGGCTCATCATGGACACCGACGGAGCGACGGGCGAGGTGATCTTCACCTTCGACGGCGACGCGGCCGGGCAGCGAGCGGCGCTGCGCGCGTTCGGCATGGAGGAGAAGTTCGTCACCCAGACCTACGTGACCGTCGAGCCCAACGGCCTGGACCCCTGCGACCTGCGGCTCCAGCACGGCGACGGGGCGGTGCGCGACCTGCTGGCCCGCCGGGTCCCCTTGTTCGAATTCGCGATCAAGGGCGTGCTCGGCCACCACAACCTGGACACCACCGAAGGCCAGCTCGCCGCGCTCGACGAGGCCGCGCCGATCGTGGCCAAGATCAAGGACAAGGGGCTGCGCACCAGGTACGCGGTGAACCTGGATCGCTGGCTCGGGCTGCTGGACGAGGACTTCATCTTGTCCAGGATCAAGGCCCATGCGGGGGATACCCGGTCCGGTTCATATCACAGGGCCGCGAAGGGAGCCCGGAGCACGCAGGAGAACGGAAACGGGCACCACGGACCGTTCGGAAAAGATCAAGAAGGTCCCTACGACCTCGGAGATCCCGTGGTCCAGCTGGAACGTCAGGCACTCCAGCTCGCCGTGCAGCGGCCCGCGCTGGCCGGACCCGAGTTCGATGCCCTCGGCGCTGAGGCGTTCATCGTGCCACAGCACCGGGCGGTGTTTGCGCTGATCGCGGCGTGCGGCGGCACCGCGGTGGGCGGCGGAAGCGCCAAGCAGTGGGCCGCCCTGCTGCGCGAGCAGGCGCCCAACGAGCGAGCCCAGGCCTTCGTCACCGGACTCGCGGTGGAGCCGCCGGCGATCAGCTGGGAGCCGGACGCCAAGTACGCCGACGCCCTCCTGGCCCGGGTCGGCGAACTGGCGGTCAGCCGGGAGATCACCACGGTCAAGGCCCGGCTGCAACGGATGAATCCGGTGGAGGAGCAGACCCGGTACAACCGGGTGTTCGGCGATCTGGTCGCGCTGGAAACCCGGCGGCGGGCTCTGGTCGACCGCGCCGCGGGCGGCTGACGTCCCGGTTGGCCGTGATTATACGGTTGCGGATCGTACTGCTTAGTAGCGCTGGGGTGACAAAATTAGGTCCCCCGTAACCATGGGTTCGTGACGCAGACTGGTCCCGTGACCCTCACGGTGCTGACGAACGGACCATCACCAGCGGATCAGCTGACCGATCTCGTGGCGCTGGGGCGGGAGCGTGGTTCCCTGACCATGGCTGATGTCATGGTGGCGCTGGATCGCGCCGACCTTCCGCCGGAGGCCATCGACGCGGCGGTGCGAGCGCTCGCCGACGAGGGCGTGGACGTGCTCGACGTGCCGCACGAGGACGACGCCGAAGCCGACATCCGGCTGGCCGAAAAGGGAGCCGACGTCAACCGGCGGGCCGCCACCAGCGACCTGGTACGGATCTACCTGCGGGAAATCGGCCGGGTGCCGCTGCTGACCGCCGAGGACGAGGTGGAGCTGGCCAAGGCCATCGAGGCGGGCCTGTTCTGCGAGGAGAAGCTGGGCGGCGGCATCCCGATGCTGGGCGCCATCCACGGTGACCTGGAACTGCTCGTCGGCGAAGGGGTCAAGGCCAAGCAGCGGCTGATCGAGGCGAACCTGCGGCTCGTGGTGTCGATCGCCAAGCGCTACATCGGGCGCGGGCTGGTGTTCCTCGACCTCATCCAGGAGGGGAACCTGGGCCTGATCCGGGCCGTGGAGAAGTTCGATTACACCCGCGGGTACAAGTTCTCCACCTACGCCACGTGGTGGATCCGGCAGGCCATCACCCGGGCCATCGCCGACCAGGCGCGGACCATCCGGGTGCCGGTGCATATGGTCGAGACGATCAACAAGCTGGCCCGCGTGCAGCGCCAGCTGCACCAGGAGCTCGGCCGGGAGGCCAGTGCCGAGGAGATCGCCGCCGAGATGGGGCTCGAGCCGGAACGGGTCGCGGAAATCCAGCGGATCGCGCAGGAGCCGGTATCGCTGCAATCCCCGATCGGCGAGGAAGAGTCCGACCTCGGGGACTTCATCGAAGACGCGGACGCCGTGGTGCCCATGGAGGCCGCGGCGTTCATCATGTTGCAGGACCAGCTGGAGCGGGTCCTGGATCAGCTGGCCGAGCGCGAGCAGCGGATTATCCAGCTGCGCTTCGGACTGACCGACGGGCATCCGCGGACGCTGGAAGAAGTCGGCCGGGAGTTCGGCGTGACCAGGGAGCGGATCCGGCAGATCGAATCCAAGACCCTGGCCAAGCTCCGCCACCCCAGCCGCGCCCAGATGCTGCGGGAGTACCTCGACTAGGCCTAGTCGAGCGGACGGGTGCCGTTCACGGTGGCGTTGTTATCGTCGTCGGAGTTCCGGCTCGGAATCCGGTCGCGCACCTTACTCGCGCCGCTCTTCGCCGTCTCGGCGATCTTCGGCATCCGCTCGGCGGCCTTCTGCCCGGCGGTCTTGGACAGCTCGGTGGCCTTGGCTCCCGCGGCCCGGGTGGCCTGTCGTACGGCCGGGTGTTCGGCCGCCTTCCGGCCCAGCTTGACCATCTGCTCGTAGCGCTCCCGCCCGGCCCGTGCACCGGCCACGAAGCCAGCCGCGAACCCGGCCAGGAACGTTATCCGTCCGCGCATCTGGCACCCCTTTCACGTAGTTCGTCCTGTGCCTACAGGACCTTCCCCCGTAGCACGAGGGTACTCATCGTGATGAGCGCGAGGTGAACGGGTGGTGGTCCAGCCGCGGGACGTCACACGCTCGCTCAGAGTGCGCTACCCTTATCCCGGTCGATCCCGCGTAGCTCAATTGGCAGAGCAGCCGGCTGTTAACCGGCAGGTTATAGGTTCGAGTCCTATCGCGGGAGCCAGTGGGAGCCAGGACGCGTACGCCTGCCGATCCCCGGGTGGCCGGCCAGGTTCACCGAAGCCACCCCGGGCGGCGAACAGGACGAGGCGCCCGGCCGCGGGCCGAGCCGGATGCCCGCCGCCCCGTGCGTCCGGAGCGGCGTGAGGATGTGACTGGTTTGCCATGATCGCGCCAGGTAAGAAGACAGGCATGAAGCAGGACAGAGCGCAGATCCGGGACGAGAAGACGTCCCGCCCCTCTGGGACTGCTTTTCCGTGACGATGCGACTAGACCCAAGCTCCGTCGAGGACCGCTTGCGGGCCATCCAGTCGATCACCGACGCGGCGCTGTCCCGGCTGGACGACCAGGAGCTGCTGTCCGAGCTGCTGGAGCGCACCCGGGAGGCGCTGCAGACCGACACGGCGGCGGTGCTGCTGCTGGACTTCGCGTCGGGGCAGCTGATCGCGACCGCGGCCGCCGGACTGGAGGAAGAAGTCCACCAGGGCGTGCGCATCCCGGTCGGGCGGGGGTTTGCCGGGCGGATCGCCGCCGAGCACCAGCCGGTGATCCTGGATCACGTCGACCACACCACCGTGCTCAACCCGATCCTGCTGGCCAAGGGCATCCAGTCCATGATGGGCGTGCCGATGGTGGCGGGCGGCAAGGTGATCGGCGTGCTGCACGTCGGCTCGCTGACGCAGCGCCGGTTCACCGGGCACGAAGTCGAGCTTTTGCAGCTGGCCGCGGACCGGGCCGCCGCTGCTCTGCAATCCGTGGCCGTCCAGGGCGACCGTCAGGCGGCGCTCGCGCTGCAGCGCAGCTTGGTACCCGCCGCGTTGCCCGCGGTGGCGGGGGTGGAGATGGCGGCCCGTTACATCCCGGGCAGCGGCGGGGTGGGCGGGGACTGGTACGACGTGTTCACCCTGCCCACTGGCGAGCTGTGCCTGGTCATGGGAGACGTGGCCGGATCCGGCCTGCCCGCCGCGGTCATCATGGGCCGGATGCGCAGCGCGCTGCGCGCCTACGCCCTGGAAACCCGCGATCCGGCGGAGGTGCTGACCAGGCTCGACCGGAAGATGCAGCATTTCGAGGCCGACGCGATGGCCACCGTGTTGTACGCGGTCATCGACCCGGGGTTCGAGCGGATGGCCATCAGCCTGGCCGGGCATTTCCCCCCGATCATCGCTTCTCCGGGCCAGCCCGCGGAACTGGCCAGCGTCGCGGTGGGCATGATGATCGGCATCGCCGATCCGGCGCCGCGGCCGGTCACCACCCTGCCGATCCCGCCGGGCGCGCTGCTCTGCTTTTACACCGACGGGTTGATCGAACGTCGTGGTGAGGTGATTGACGACGGGCTCGCCCGGCTCTGCCGTGCGGTCACGGCGCAGTCCGCCGAGACTGCCTGCGCCGCGGTGATGCAAGACCTCGTTGGCAGCGGGACCGCCCGCGACGACATCGCCCTGCTCGTGGTCCGGCGCCAGCCGGACCAGATAGGCCATGGAGGATTAGATGCCGCTGCCGGACGCCGGCTTCCCGGTCAGGGTAATCAGGGGCGTGCCGGTGGTGGCCACCCCGGAGGACGTCGATGTCACCAACGCCGCCGGGTTCCGGGCCGCGCTGCTGGAATCGGCCGCGCTCGGGTCCGGAACGCTGGTGGTCGACATGACCCGGACGCTGTTTTGCGACACGGCCGGGCTGCACGCACTGGTGGGCGCGCACAAGCGAGCCCAGGCCGAGGATGGCCACGTCCTGCTGGTCCTGGCGGGCGCGACCATCCCGCGGATCTTCTCGATCACCGGTCTTGACCACTTGATCCCGTACTTCCCGACCCTGGAAGAGGCGCTCGCAGCCGGCCCCGGGTAGGCCTGGGCCCACCCGGGAGCCGGCTGCTCCTGGGTTACTCGCTCCGGTTCGGCAAGACCTCCCGGGCCTTGGTCATCAGGCCTTCCTTGAGCACGCCCAGCCGGTTCGGGTCGCCCTTCAGCAGCGCCATGGCGGCATCCTTGGCCTGCTCAAAGGTGGCGTGCGGCGGGATGGGCGGGATGTCCGGGTCGGTCCGAACGTCCAGCACGGTGGGGCGGTCGGCGGCCAGCGCCTGCTCCCACGCCGGGCCGACCTGCTCGGGCTTGTCCACGGCAATCCCGTGCAAGCCCAGGCTGCGGGCGAAGCCCTCGTAGCAGACGTCGGGCAGGCGCTGGGACTCGGTGAACTTCGGGGCCCCTTCCATGGCCCGCATCTCCCAGGTGACCTGGTTCAGATCGTCGTTGTGCAGCACCGCGACGATCAGCCGCGGATCGGCCCACTGCTCCCAGTAGTGCTTGATCGTGATCAGCTCGGCCAGGCCGTTCATCTGCATCGCGCCGTCCCCGGCGAACACGATGACCGGGCGGTCGGGGTGGCCGAACTTCGCGCCGATCCCGTACGGAACGCCCGGGCCCATGGTGGCCAGGTTCCCGGACAGCGAACCGCGCATGTCGCCGCGGAAGCGCAGCTGCCGCGCGTACCAGTTGGCCGAGGAGCCCGAGTCCGCGGTGACGATAGCGTTCATCGGCAGCCGGCCGGACAGCTCCCGGAACAGCAGCATCGGGTTGACCGGATCCGCCTCGACGTCGGCTTCGGCCTCCATCGACCGCCACCACTTGGCCACACGGTCTTCGATGTCCTCGCGCCAGGACCGGTCTTCCTTGCGCCGAAGGTGCGGGATCAGGGCGCGCAGCGTCGCGGCCGCGTCCCCGACCAGGTTGACCTCGTACGGGTAGCGCATGCCGATGAACTTGCCGTCGATGTCGATCTGGACCGCACGGGCCTGATCGAAGGCCGGCAGGAACTGGGTGTACGGGAAGCTCGAGCCGACGGTCAGCAGCGTGTCGCAGTTCTTCATCATCTCGTAGCTCGGCCGCGTCCCCAGCAGCCCGATCGACCCGGTCACGTACGGCAGCTCGTCGGAGAGCACGTCCTTGCCGAGCAGCGGCTTGGCCACGCCGGCGCCGAGCAGTTCGGCCACCTCTTCGAGCTCGTGCCGGGCCCCGCGGGCGCCCTGGCCGGCCAGGATGGCCACCTTGCCCCCGGCGTTCAGGATCTCGGCCGCCTTGACGACCGCGCGGTCCTCCGGCACCACGCTAGGCCAGTCCACGCCGAGCGACGAGGGCACCATCTTGAACGCGTGGCTGGGCGCGGTGTACTCCAGTTCCTGGACGTCGGCCGGGATGATGATCGCGGTGGGCGCGCGCTCGGCCAGGGCGGTGCGGATCGCGCGGTCGAGCACGTTGGGCAGCTGCTCGGGAACGGTGACCATCTGCACGTACTCGCTGGCCACGTCCTTGTACAGCGAGAGCAGGTCGACTTCTTGCTGGTAGGAGCCGCCCATGGCGCTGCGGTTGGTCTGGCCCACGATCGCCACCACCGGCACGTGGTCCAGCTTGGCGTCGTACAGGCCGTTGAGCAGGTGGATCGCGCCCGGGCCGGACGTGGCCATGCACACGCCGAACCGTCCGGTGAACTTCGCGTACCCGACCGCCTCGAACGCGGCCATTTCCTCGTGCCGGGCCTGGACGAACTGCGGCTTGTTGTCCGCCCGGCCCCAGGCGGCCAGGATGCCGTTGATCCCGTCCCCGGCGTAGGCGAATACGTGCTGTACGTCCCAGGCGCGCAGCCGCTCGAGTAGGTAATCGGCAACTGTCGGTGCCATGTTTGGTGTCCTTCCGTGACCTAAGTAATCGGCTTCGCACCGCCCTACCCTCAGCCGCTGAGCCAAACCTGGTTCGGGCCCGCCGGAACGGTTTACCGGCACGTACCGCCGGTAGACGGTGGGGGTCGACGGCGCGGCCTGAGGCAGCTCGATTGCGATCCTGAGGTGTGCAGCGGCCCGCGCCGCCGGTCCGGCCGAACCGGACCGGCGGGGAAGGCGATCGCATGGCCGATGATCATCTGGCAGGCGAACCAGGTGCCCCGGTCCTGGACCTAGCGTTCGATTCCGGCACGCTCGGCGTCCTGCGGGCCGGAGTCAAGGCTCACGCCTGTGCCGCGGGCCTGCCCGAAGACCGCGCCGAGGACGTCGTCTTGGCCGTTCACGAGCTGGCCGCCAACGCGGTCCGTCACGGCGCTGGCGTCGGCCGGCTGCGTATCTGGAAGCTAGCCGGGTCCTTGCGCTGTCAGGTTGAGGACGGCGAACCGGCCGCCGGACACCAGCTGCCCACCCGGGCCGGCCACGGCCTGTGGCTCGTGCGGCAGGTAGCCGACCGGGTGCGGGTGCGATCCGGCGTCCGGGGTACCCGCGCCACGATCGCGTTCGACCTGCCGGCCTGACGTGACGCCTCGGCCCGGGCTGGGGTCCGCGCCCATCCGTCCCTGATATAACGGCAAAATTTAGGCGGAACGGGCCGTGGTGGCTGCCTCGGGCCGCCTGACCTGCTCAGCATGGCTCGAGGGCACAGCGCCGCTGGGCCTGATCAGCAGGACCGCCAGCGCCGCCGGATCGCGAGGTTCACGCGTGACCGCCTTCCGCCGCCGCGGCCGAAGCGGCCGGGGATTGCGCCGGGACGCAGATCGTGATGGAGCCGGGGCGGGTCTTGATCCGCAGTTCCCGGCGGGCCGGCCGGGCGCCGCCGTCCAGCTCGTACGGGATCTTCCGGTCGAACCGGACCTTGAGCTTGGTGCCGTGTGTGACCTGCACGAACGGCGATCGGTCAGCCTGGCCGAGGGCGAGCCTGCTGAATGTCCGCGCCCACTGGGCGGGGTTCTTCGCGGTGACCACGCCGAACTCCAGGAGCCCGTCGTCCGGTCGCGCCTGCGGGAAGGCCTCGATTCCGCCGAGGACCCGGCCGACGTTGCCGGCCAGCACGCACGAGACCCGGCCCGTGAAAAAGCGTTCACCGTCCACGTCGACCTTGGCCTTGACCCGGCGCGCGGACAGGTTCCTGATCCCGGTGTACAGGTACGCCGCACGGCCCAGGCGGTCCTTCATGCCCCGGCCTGCCTCGGCGATCATCCGGGCGTCGAATCCCGCGCCGGCCATCACCGTGAAGTGCTCGCCGTTCACCGACCCGGTATCCATCCGGCGGCGGTCTCCGTGCAGCCCGATCCGCACCGCCTCGGAGAGGTCATCGGGGATCTGCAGGTTCATGGCTAGCAGGTTCGCCGTGCCCGCGGGCAGGATGGCCACCGCCGTGCCGGTCCCGGCCACCGCGTTGATGCAGCGCTGGACGGTGCCGTCGCCGCCCCAGACGAAGATCACCTCGGCGCCCTCAGCCGCGGCCCGCCGCGCGCACGCGGGCGCCTGGCGGCTCTTGGTCACCTCGTACCAAATCGGATAGGTAACACCTTCCTGGGCCAGGACCGTGCGCAGCTCCGGCAGGCCACCGCCGAAGCTCTTACCGGCGTGCGCCACCACGGCGACCTTGGGCATGCTCACTTCAGACCTTCCGCCAGCGGGCCTCGCACAGCCCGTAGATGCCGAAGATGACCAGGCCGAGAGCGGCTAGCAGCATGAGGGCCTCGCCGAACGGCTGGTTCCGCAGCGTGAGCAGCGCCTTGTCGATGCCGCCTGACTCCGATGCCTTGTGGGTGGTGGCGGCGTCGATCACCAGCGCCCCGGCCAGCGCGAAGATCAGGCCGCGGGCGATGGTCCCGATCATGCCGAGCACTTCGACGACCCGCCGCGTCCGGGGCCTCATCCGCGACGTCTGGAGGTACTTCATAAACGTGCGGCGGGCGCCCTGGAACACCAGCACCAGGCCGATGACCACGACGATCAGGCCGACGATCCCGACCAGCCACCGGCCCTCGGTGTGCCGCATGACCGAGGCCGTGACGTCTTGCTGCCGCCCGGACTGACTGCGCGACGAACCAGAGATGACCGTGAACGTCAGGTAGGCAAAACCCGCGTAGACCACCGTCCGGCCCAGCGAGATCAGCCGCGGGCCCGCCCCGTCCTTCTCGCCGGTGACCCCGAACGCGGCTTCGCTCAGCCGCCACAGGGCGTAGGCGGCGAAGCCGATACCGAGCAACCACAGCGAAACCAGCCCGTAGGGCTTGCCCGCGAGTAGCTGCAGGGCGCCCTGCTGATCGGCTTCCCGCGAGCTGTGCCCGATCGCGACCAGCACGGCGACCCAGCCGATTAGCAGGTAGATCACACCCCGTGCGGTCAGGCCCGCCCGGGCCAGGAAGTGCGCCGTGGGGCTGCGAGAAGCCCGCCTAGCGCCGCGTGTCGCACGGTTGACAGATACGGAGTGCATACCCGTGTCTACCTCCACAGCGCGTCCGGAAACGCGGAGCCCAGTGCGGGCTCGCGTTTGAGCCTGGGCGGGGCAGGTAGCAGTCAGCCATGACACCAGGAGGTTCTGCCATGCGCGATGACGGACCGGCGGTCCGAGAGGTCACGGCCGCGGTCTACGTGATCCCGACGGATGCGCCCGAGGCGGACGGGACGCTCGCCTGGGACAAGACCACCCTGGTGCTCGCCAGCGCCCGGGCCGGAACGGCCCGCGGGATCGGCTGGACCTACGCGGCGGCCGCGGCCCAGGGCGTCATCGCCGACGTGCTGGCCGACGTCGTGATCGGCCGCAGCGCGCTGGACGTACCGGGCGCCGCCGAGGCCATGGCCCGCGCGGTGCGGAACATCGGGCGGCCCGGGATCGCGGCGACCGCTATCTCCGCCGTGGATATCGCGCTCTGGGATCTCAAGGCGCGACTGCTCGGCTGCCCGGTGGCCCAGTTGCTCGGCCAGGCCCAGGACAGTGTCCCTATCTACGGTAGCGGCGGCTTCACCAGCTATGACGATGGCCAGACCCGCGAGCAGCTGGCGGGCTGGGTGGACAAGGACCGTATCCCGCGGGTGAAGATCAAGATCGGTGAGAGCTGGGGCACCTGCGAGCACCGGGACCTGGCGCGGGTCGCCCTGGCCCGCGAGGTGATCGGGCCGGATACCGAGCTCTACGTCGACGCCAACGGCGGCTACACCGCCGGGCAGGCGGTGCGGGTCGCGGAGCAGCTCACGGACTACGGGGTGACCTGGTTCGAGGAGCCGGTGTCGTCCCAGGACCTGGCCGGGCTGGCCGCGGTGCGCCGCCAGATCCGGCCCGACGTGGCCGCGGGGGAGTACAGCTGGTCGCTGGCCGACTCGGCGCGGCTCATCGACGCCGGCGCGGTGGATTGCCTCCAGCTGGACGTGACCCGGTGCGGCGGCATCACCGAGTTCCTGCGCGGGTCGGCCCTGGCGGCCGCGCACAACCTCCAGGTATCGGGTCACTGCGCACCCAACCTGCACGCGCGGGTCGGCATCGCGGTACCTAACCTGCGGCACGTCGAGTACTTCCACGACCATCAGCGGATCGAGCGGATGTTCTTCGACGGCGCCCTGAACCCCGAGGGCGGGATCTTGATCCCCGACGCCGAGCAGCCGGGCCTCGGCCTGACGCTCCGGGAATCCGACGCCGAGCGCTACCGCCGCGACTGACCGCCGGTCCGCAGCCGCAGGCTGACCGCGGTCGCGGCGAGTCCTGCGTCGCCGCTCCCGAACCAACCCGGGATGCCCAGGTACCGCCTGTCGGTGCTGCCGCTCTCCTTGGCCACCGGACGGCCCAGCGGCATCTTGTACCGCTCGGCCCCCTCGAACGGCCCATCCAACGAGGGGGCTTGTGCCGGTGCTTTCCGCCGACGGCCAGGCCCAGCACTGGATCCTCTGGAACGATCCAGAGCAGTTCGGCTGGATCTCCGGCGGCAAGCAGATCCCGTTCCCGAAGGCCCCGTCGGGGGTGCTGGCGATTGACTGGTGACCTCGGAGCAGGCAGGTCAAAGGTTCACCGTTGCTACCAGGGCCGGACAGGCGCTGGCTTGTCTCAGGCGCTCCGGCTCATCCATACCGATATGTGGGCCGGGTCCAGGGCCGACTGGGCGGCTCCCGACAGGTCAGCTCGGATCGAGTCTAGGTCCACCTCATCCTTCAGCCGGGCCGCGAACGCGGCCACGGTCTGGTCGGCGTCGTACCGGGCGCGGTTGAACCGCCGGTCTACCATCTGCTGGACGCGGCGCCGCAGCGGATTAAAGAGTGCCGCGGCGACCAGCGTGGCGGCAGCCACGGCCACCGTGCTGTGGAACCGCAACACCTGAGTGGCCAGCAGCACCAGGCCCGCGTACAGCCCGGCCAGCAGGCCGGTGACGATGGCGTAGGCCAGGGTGCGGGAGATGATCCGGTCGATGTCATACAGCCGGTACTTCAGGATCGCCACTCCCATGCCGAGCGGGAGCGCGAGGCCCCCGACGAGGGTAATGGCGCCCAGCATGCGCAGGATTCCGGATGAGCTGTCCGACAGCCGGAAGGTGATGATGATGCATACGCCGCCGATAGCCGATCCGCTCAGCAGGCACTTCAGTTGCTGGCGGCGTTCGAAGGACGAGTGCCGGTAGCTGAGGACCTGGCGGGTCAGTGCGGATAGCAAGGTCACTATCAGCCACGGGGGGAATACATTGCTAACTACCCCCCACCAGGCTTCGGAACTGGCCGGATGGTCCAGGATCAGGAGGTCTCCTCCGGCACCAACATGAATGTCATGGCCGACGGCGGCGCCCATAGTGAGAGCCAAGGCGCCGCCCATGAACAGCGCCGCCCAGGTCAGATAGATCCACAGCACCCACCGCCAGCGCGGTGACGGCAGGCTGCCATCGGGGAACAGCAAGAAGGCTAGCCCGCCCAGCGTGATCGCGGGAGCCCAGCAGAGCTGCGCGAGCATCGCCACCCAGCCGAACGGCAAGCTGCCATGCCGGAGCCGGTAGTCCGCCACTGCGTAATAACTGCCATCCTGGCTGAGCGTCCCGAAGGCCGCTATGCCCAGCAGGATCCATCCGATCGGGTTGCGCGGCTTGCGCCAGGCCACCACCAGACCCACGATCGCGAATACAACAGAGAACCACACCGGCACGGAGCCACCGCTTGCGTTCAGGCTCTGGTGCGCAAGCGCGGCGAGGGGCACGCCCGCAATCGCCAAGGCCAGCGTGACGCCGCCGATGACCAGCGCGGTCACCGGCGATACCAGCCAGAAGCGGTGGCCGGCGACGTCCGTCATCACCGGTTGCCGGCGGTCGGCTGGCTGCGTCTTGCTCACGGAACGCAACGCTACGCTCCGACCATTCCGGAAACGTTACGGCTGAGCGTGGAGCCCTAGCCATTAGTAAGCGGCGACCGCCGGTTCCGCAGCGGCCGCCGCGGCGGCTTACTGCACCGAGCAGTACCAGCCCGCGGCGGCCAGCGCCGCCTCGGTCAGCGCGTCGGTCAAGGCGGCCCGGCGCCCGGCCCGGCTACCCGCGGCCAGCAGCAGCATCGACGTCGCATGCACGGCATCGACCTGACCGCCGACCGCCAGCACCGCGGGCGATGGTGCCGCGGCGGTCAGCCCGGCCTGGATCAGGTGCCGGATCCCGAGTACCTGCGCCACCCGGCGCGCCCGGCGGCTCGGCCGCTGCCCGGTGGCCAGCCAGATCACCGGACCGGGCAGCAGGACCAGCGCCGCCCCGTAGGCAGCGCGGGTCTTCTGCAGCTCGCGCACCGGCCCGTACGCCGGTCCGTGCGCCGTGGCCGTCATCGGCGGCGCCGTGGCGGTCATCGGCGGCGTCCGCGCCACCCGGCCAGCACCGCGCCGGCCAAGGCCGTCCCGGCCAGCACCGCGGACGACACTCGGACGTGCTCAGCGACCCACAGCTGCGGGCTGCGGTCGTGGGCCTGGTCGTCGAAGATCCCGTGCGGGCCGTGATCGTGCCCGTCACTCCCGTCGACCGGATGGAACAGGTTATCGGGGCGGCCCGCCGCGACCTTCTCCCCGGTCTGCTGGGACTGGTAGCCGGTCCGGGCCAGGTACCGGTCCAGCACGCCCGGAATCACCCGGTTGGCCAGCAGCGTGCCCGCGGTGCTCGCCCCTACCCAGTACTCCTTGCGGCCCGGGTGATCCGCGGCGAACAGCACTCCGCGCGCCGCGACCTCGGGCTGGTAGATCGGCGGCACCGGCTGCGGGTGGTTGGGCAGCCGGGACCGGACCCAGGAGAACTGCGGCGTGTTGACCGCCGGCATCTGCACCACGGTCACCCGCACGCCGGAGTGCGAGTGCAGCAGTTCGCAGCGCAGCGAGGAGGTGAACCCGTTGATCGCGTGCTTGGCTCCGCAGTAGGCGGACTGCAGCGGGATGCTGCGTTCCCCGAGCGCCGAACCGACCTGCACGATCGTGCCCCGGTCACGCGGGCGCATCAGGGCCAGCGCCGCCATCGTGCCGTGCACGAATCCCAGGTAGCTCACCTCGGTCACCCGCCGGAATTCCTCCGCGGTGATCTCGCTGAACGGCGCGAACACCGAGGTGAAGGCCACGTTCACCCACACGTCGATCGGGCCGAAGCGCTCCTCGACCTGCCGCGCGGCCGCGCTCACCTGGTCGTAGTCGGCCACGTCGGCGCTGATGGCCAGGGCCTGGCCGCCGGCCTCCTCGACGTCGCGCGCCGCACCATCCAGCCCGGACTGCCCGCGAGCGATCAAGGCCACCCGCGCCCCGCGCTGGCCGAACAACCGCGCGGTAGCTCGCCCGATGCCGGCGCTTGCCCCGGTCACGACCACAGTCTGCGTTTCCACGTCACTACACCTCACTGTCGATAACGTCTTCAATAACCTCGGAGCTCAGCTCCGGTACCACCAGTACCGGGCAGGGCGCTTTGCGCAGCACGTACTGGCTCACCGGGCCCAGCAGGGTCGACGCGCCGCTGCGGCCGGCCAGCACGATGAGCTGGGCGTTGACCCGGCGTGCCACGTCGACCAGGTTCCGCCCGGCCTGCCCAAGGACGGTGCGCAGCTCGACGCCATGACGGCCACCAGCGGCGCCTGCCGGTAGTCGGCTTCACGCGCCGCGAGCCGGATGGCCGCCCGGGAGCTCGCGGCCCCGTCGACCCCCACCAGGACGGTCGTCTGTTCCATGATTTCCTTCTCTCTGTCAACGAAATGCCCGGCGGCTAAGCCGCGTGGGCCCGCGCCGCGCCCTGACCGGCGGTGCCGTCCGTCGCGGTCAGCGGCTGGGCGATGTCCTCCAGGCTCTGCCGTTCCGCCTTCACGCCCAGGAAGATCTCGACCAGGCCCGCGAGGATCATCAGCGTGGCGCCGATCGAAAAAGCCAGCACCGTGTTCCCCACCTTGCCCGTGCTGACCAGGGAGGAGAACAGCAGTGGCCCTGCGATCCCGCCGGCGCCGGTCCCGATCGCGTAGAAGAACGCGATGGCCAGGGCCCGGGTCTCCATCGGGAAGACCTCGCTGACGGTCAGGTACGCCGAGCTGGCGCCCGCCGAAGCGAAGAACAGCACGGCGCACCAGCACGCGGTCATCGTGGTCGCGGTCAGCGAGCCCCGGTCGAACAGGTACGCGGTGCCCAGCAGGAGCAGGCCGGAGACCAGGTAGGTGCCCGCGATCATGGGCTTGCGGCCGATCGTGTCGAACAGCCGGCCCAGCAGCAGCGGGCCTAGCAGGTTGCCGACCGCGATCACCGCGAAGTAGTAGCCGGGGTTGGTCTTGACGTGGAAGAAGGTGGCCAGGATCTGCGCGTACCCGAACGTGATCGCGTTGTACAAAAACGCCTGCCCGATGAACAGCGAGAACCCGAGGATGGTGCGCCGCGGGTACTGGGCGAACATGGTCTTGGCGATGGTGATGAACCCGATCGTCTTGCGCTGCCGGATGGTGATGGACCGCTCCGGCTCGGTCAGGTCAGCCCCTGTTTCCCGAGATACTCGCTGCTCGATGCCGTCTACCAGCTTCTCGGCCTCTCGCTCCCGGCCGTGGATGAAAAGCCAGCGCGGGCTCTCCGGGACGTTGCGCCGGACCAACAGCACCACCACGCCAAGGACGACACCGAGCCCGAAGCACACCCGCCACCCGACATCGGCCGGCAGGTCGGCGGAGGCGGGGACGGTGAGCAGCGCGCCGGCCGCCGCCCCGGCCCAGTAGGTGCCGTTGATGACGATGTTGATCACGCCGCGGTGCCGGCTGGGGATCAGCTCGTCGATGGCGGAGTTGATCGCGGCGTACTCGCCGCCGATCCCGAACCCGGTCAGGAACCGGAACAGGAAGAACCACCAGGGCGCGAACGACAGCGCGGTCAGCGCGGTGGCCACCAGGTAGGTCCCCAGGGTGATCATGAACAGCTTCTTGCGGCCGAACCGGTCGGTGAGCCAGCCGAAGAACAGCGCGCCCAGGCAGGCGCCCAGCACGTATGTCGCGGCGCCGAACCCGGACACCTGCGCCTGGGTGACGTGCAGGCCGCTGCCCGGCTTGCCGATCTGCCCGGAGATGTTCCCGACGATGGTCACTTCCAGGCCATCGAGGATCCACACCGTCCCCAGGCCGATCACGATCATCCAGTGCCAGCGTGACCAGGGCAGCCGGTCCAGGCGCGATGGCACCTTGGTCGTCACCGTCCCGGTCTCAACCTCGCTCACATCGCCCTCCCGTCGGCCAGATCCGCAAGGTCACCGGCTGCCCGGCAACCAGCGGGCTAAACCCGTGTTTCGCCAGGCCGCCGCCGGACAGATGCAGGACATGACGCCACCGTTCCGCCCGCACGTCCTGCGTGAGTACTCGCTGATCGCCGACGGGGAGCGCGGCGCGCTGATCGCCCCCGACGGGGCCATCGCCTGGCTGTGCGCGCCGCGCTGGGACAGCCCGGCGGTCTTCAGCGGGCTGCTCGGCGGCCGCGGCGGCTACGCGATCACGCCCGCAGATCCCTGGTACGTCTGGGGGGGCTACTACGAGACCGGGACCCTGATCTGGCGCAGCCGCTGGGTCGGCGCCTCGCGCACCGAATCCCGGGAGGCCCTGGCCATGCCGGCCGATCCGCATCGGGTGGTGATCTTGCGGCGTATCATGGCCGTCGACGGCCCGGCTAAGGTGACCGTGACCCTGGACGTCCGCACCGGGTTCGGCAAAAGCCCGATGACCGATCTGGCCAAAGCGGGCGGATGCTGGACCGGCCGCAGCGGCCGGCTGCGGTTCCGCTGGTCGGGCGCGGCCCGCGCGCGGCCCGGCGACGACGGGCTCACCTTCACCGTGACCCTCCCCGAAGGCGGTCAGCACGATCTGGTCCTGGAACTGTCGGACCGGCCGTTCAGCAGTGGCTCTCCAAACACGGGGCCGCCCGACCCGGACCGCGCCTGGGCCGCCACCGAGCAAGCCTGGTCCGATGTGGTGCCGAACTGCGATAACCTCACCGCGGCGCGCGACGCTCGGCACGCCTACGCGGTGCTGCGCGGGCTGACCGCCGGCACCGGCGCGATGGTCGCCGCCGCCACCACCTCGCTGCCCGAGCGGCTCGAAGGCGGCCGCAACTACGACTACCGGTACGCCTGGATCCGCGATCAGTGCTACGCGGGCCTGGCCGTCGCGGCCCACGGACCGCACCCGCTCCTGGACGGCACCGTCCGTTTCGTCACTGAACGCCTGCTCGCCGACGGTCCCGGCCTGATGCCCGCCTATACCGTGACGGGCGAGTCCCTTCCCGCCGAGCGCGCCCCGAGGCTGCCCGGGTACCCGGGCGGCACGGTCCGGACCGGGAACCGGGTGACCGGCCAGTTCCAGCTGGACGGCTTGGGTGAAACTCTCGAGCTGTTCGCCGCGGCCGCCCGCCTGGACCTGCTGGCCGAGGAGAACTGGCAAGCGGCGGCGATCGCGGCCGAGGCGATCGAGAAGCGCTGGACCGAGCCCGACGCGGGCATCTGGGAGCTCGAGGACCGGCACTGGACGCATTCCCGCCTGGCCTGCGTATCCGGCCTGCGTTCCGCGGCGGCCGCCGCCGCGACCGGTCCGCCGGGTGGTCCCGGGCACCGGCTGGCCGCCCGGTGGAGCGCGCTGGCCGACACGCTGCTGGCCAGCCTCGGCGACGCGGTCCACCCCTCTGGCCGCTGGCAGCGCTCGCCCGACGACCCGCGCGTCGACGCCGCCCTGCTGCTGCCGGTGGTCCGCGGCACCCTGCCCGCCGACGACCCGCGGGACCTCGCCACCGTCCGCGCCGTCACCGACGAACTTACCGAAGACGGGTTCGTGTACCGGTTCCGGCACGACGCCCGGGCCCTGCACAAGAGCGAGGGCGCGTTCTTGCTGTGCGGGTTCTGGATGGCGCAGGTCGCCCAGGCCTGCGGGGACACCGCCGCGGCGGCCCGCTGGTTCGAGCGCAGCCGCTCGGCCTGCGGCCCGGCTGGCCTGTACACCGAGGAGTACGACGTGCACCAGCGCCAGTTGCGGGGCAACGTGCCGCAGGCCTTCGTGCACGCCGGCATGCTGGAGTGCGCCGTCCGCCTCAGCTCAGGCGGCGGTGCTCACCTGAGCCAGGGCGGGTAATCCCTGTTCGCGTGGGTAGTAAAGCGGCACCGCCAGGCAGCCCGCTCCGCGCTGCTCTGACGGCCGACGGGAGGACGCACTATGCCAAGGTCCAGCCGCTACGGGCGGATGGGCGGACTTCCCGCAACCATCCGGCGCTCGTGCCATGCTGTGCAGGCGGCCTTCACCAGGGCGCGCCAGGACGCCGTGCAGGCCCACGGCGAGGGCGACCAGGCCGACCGGGCCGCCTACGCCGAGCTGAAGCAGAATTTCGAGAAACGCGGCGACCACTGGACCGCCAAGCAAGACCCCGCCGACTAGCGGAGGCCATGGCGGGTAACCGACTGTCATGACCACCTGGCGGGAACTGGCGGACAGCGCGGCCTCATGCACGCGCTGTGACCTTTATGGCCGCGCGACGGCGACCGTGTTCGGGGCGGGCAGCACGGCCGCGGCCATGATGCTCGTCGGCGAACAGCCCGGAGACCAGGAGGACAAGCAAGGACGCCCGTTCGTGGGGCCGGCTGGGCGGGTCCTGGACCGGGCCCTGGACGAGGCCGGCGTCAACCGTGCTGATGTCTACCTGACCAACGCGGTCAAGCATTTCAAGTGGACCGAGCGTGGCAAGCGCCGGATCCACCAGCGTCCGAACGGCACCGAGATCAAGGCGTGCGGATTCTGGCTGGATGCCGAGCTCGAAGTCGTCCGTCCTCGGCTCGTCGTTCTGCTCGGCGCGGTGGCGGGCGAGGCCGTGTTCGGCTCGCGGTTCCGGGTCGGCGAGCACAAGGGAAAGGTGGAAGAGGCGGAGACCGAGCACTGGCGCGGGCTGGCGGTGAGCACCATCCATCCCTCTGCCGTGCTGCGCGCGGATGACCAGGAGGCCCGGGAACGCTCCTTCGCCGGCCTCGTCGCCGACCTGGTCACCGCGCGTGAGAAATGTCTGCGTGATCGCCCGTGACGGGCACGATTCAAGAACCGATCCAGACCGACTTGATGTTGCAGAACTCGCGGATGCCCTGGTTGGACAGCTCCCGGCCGTGGCCGGAGCTCTTGATCCCGCCGAACGGCAACTCCGGATACGAGGTCACGTTGCCGTTGATGAACACCATCCCGGCGCCCAGGTCACGGATGAGCCGATCCCGTTCGGCCTCGTCATTGGTCCACGCGTTGGCGCCCAGCCCGAACTCGGTCTCGTTGGCCAGCCCGATCGCCGCGCCGAGGTCCGGGACCCGGTACAGCGTGGCCACCGGGCCGAACACCTCTTCGCGGTGTACCCGCATCTCCGGGGTGATGCCGGCCAGCACCGTGGGCGGGTAGTAGAAGCCGGCCCGCTCGGGGGCCGCGCCGCCGCACAGCACCTTGGCGCCCTTGGCTGCGGCGTCGGCCACCAGGTGCTCGACATCGTCGCGCTGCTGCTCGGAGGCCAGCGGGCCCACGTCGGTGGCCTCGGCCATCGGGTCGCCGACCGTCTTGGCCAGCATTTGCTCGGTGAACAGCCGCTCGAACTCGGCGTAGACCGAGTCGTGCACGATGAAGCGCTTGGCCGCGATGCAGGACTGCCCGTTGTTCAGGCAGCGGGCCACCGCGGCGACCTCGGCCGCCCGGGGCAGGTCCGCGGACGGCATGACCACGAACGGGTCGCTGCCGCCGAGCTCGAGCACCACCTTCTTGATCTCGCTCCCGGCGATGGCGGCCACCGACGACCCGGCCGGCCCGGATCCGGTCAAGGTCGCGGCCGTCACCCGGGAGTCGCGCAGGACGGCCTCTATCCGGCCCGAGCCGACCAGCAAGGTCTGGAAGGTGCCCTCGGGAAACCCGGCCCGGGCGAACAGGTCCTGCATGAACAGCGCGGTCTGCGGCACGTTCGAGGCGTGCTTGAGCAGCCCGACGTTGCCGGCCATCAGGGCCGGGGCGGCGAACCGCATCGCCTGCCACAGCGGGAAGTTCCACGGCATGATGGCCAGTACCGGTCCGAGCGGCTGATAGCTGACGTAGGCCCGCTGCGCTCCGACGGCGCCGGCGTCCGCGGGCTCGTCAGCCAGGAAACCGGCCGCGTGCTCCGCGTAGTATCGGCAGGCGGCGGCACACTTGGCGACCTCCTGCCGGGCCGCGGTCAGCGTTTTACCCATCTCGGTGGTCATCATGGCCGCGATCTGCCCCTGCTCGCTGTCCAGGATCCCGGCCGCCTGCCGCATCCATCCGGCCCGTTCGGCGAAACTGGTCAGGCGGTAGCTTTCGAACGCCGCCACGGCCGCGGCCAGGCAACGCTCGAGGTCCGCCTCGCTCATCTCATCGAAGGTCTTCACCGTCTCCCCGGTAGCGGGGTTGATGGTCGCGATCGCCACGATCTCCTCCTTCCGCCGCGCGGCACGGTCCCGCGGGCTGTACCAGCCCCTGCCCGGACCGGACCGGTCAACACATGGCCCGGCTGGCTGGATCGGCAATCAGAGCGGATGGCCTTTTAGGCAGAGCCGCTTAGCCCCGGCGCGGGGGCCAGCGTCCGCAGCAGGTGGCTGAACCCGTCCGGCGCCCGCGCGTGCCGTCGTGCCGACGTCTCCACTATGACGTCATCCGCCCGCAGCACCGAACACCCCGCCTCAGCCGCCGCCGCCACCAGCGCGTGATCCTCGGCCGAACGCACCGGAGCAAAGCCGCCCGCCGCCCGGTACGCCGAAGCCCGGATCCCGATGTTGGCCCCGTGCACGTGCGGGTGCGGCCGGTCCCCGGACTCATAGCGCGCCGCGAACGCGGCCGGCACGTGCGGCGGATGCTCGCTCCAGTCCGCCACGGTGACCGTGCCGAGTACCACGTCCCAGCCGCGGTCCGCGTACGCCACCTGGCGCTGCAGCCAGCTAGCCGGCACCACGGTGTCGGCGTCGGTGGTCGCCAGCCAGATCGCCGTCGGGTCCAGGCCGGCTATCGGTCGCAGCACCTCGGCCATCCCGGCCGCCCGCGCCGTCCCCACCCGTCGAGCGCGAAGAACGACCACCCGCGCCCCGTACGCGCCCGCCACCGCCACGGTCCGGTCCGTGCACGAATCGGCGGCCACCACCAGGCGGACCGGCACGCTGACCTCACGGGCGGCCTGGCGCAGCGCGGCCAGGCAGGCCGGCAGCAGCGTTTCCTCGTTGTGCGCGGGCACCACCACGCCCACCCTCTCGATCACACCGGGCTCGATCACACCAGGCCTGTGGCCCGGGCCACCGAAGCCGGCGCGCCGTCGGCCCGGCGGTAGACCTCAGCCAGGAAGTCTTCCTCCTGGTGGCTGACCAGTCTGGCCAGCCCGGGACGCGCGGCGAGCACCCGGTGCACGTCGTCGCCGGACCGGGGATAGTCGGCCACCGGGTGCCGCCAGTGCACGGCCAGCAGCGCTCCGCCCGGCTCCAGCGCGTGAACCCCATTGTCCAGGACCCGTTCCAGGTCGCGGTCCCCGAGGTAGTACAGGACCTCAGAGAACACGATCAGGTCGAACCGTCCCTGCGGCCACTCGTGCGGGATCTGGCGCTGCTCGACCCGGACGTGCGGCAGGTCGCGGGTGCGCCCGGCGGCGGCTTGGACCGCTCCGGCCGCTACGTCCCACGACAGCAGCCGGTCGCACCGCTCGGCCAGCATCGCGGTCAGTACCCCGATGGAGCATCCCGGCTCGAACGCCCGGCGGTACCTCCGGTCCGGCAGCTGCGCCAAGCTGATCGCGTACTTGCGCTGCTCGTACCAGCGCTCCTCGAACCCCCACGGATCCGGGGCCGCCGCGTACATGGCGTCGAAGTAGCCTGCTCCCAGTGTCACTGCGGTCACCGCAACAGCACCTCCTGTCCCGATGTGAAATGCGCCACGATCCCCGGCGGCAGCACCGGGCCCAGCCCCGGCCCGCGGTTGGCCAGCTGGCTGGCGAACGCCCCGATGGCCGCGCGTTTGCGCGCCGCGACCTCGGCCGGCAGCGGTACCCGGCAGGCCCGGGACCAGGGCACCCGCGGGTCGCCAGGCCTGGCCCAGTGCCACATCCAGATCGGGTAGCTCAGCATGGTCCGGCCATCGGCCGCGGCCGCCCGCCGCGCGGCGCGGCCCGCGGCCTCGTGATCGGCGTGCGCGTCCCGCGCCCACGGAGCCAGGCACACCGCGAATCCCGCGCACAGCTCGCGCAGCAGGCCGGCCAGGGCGTCCTCGTGCGCGGCGACCTCGGTGTCCGGCAGCCCCAGCTGGATCAGCTCGGCGTCCCGGACGCCCAGCAAGTCCAGCGCGGCCGCCCGCTCCGCGGCCCGTACCGACCCGATGACGGCCGGATCGCGGTCCGGATGGGATCCCTGTCCGTTGGTCACCGCGATCAGCCGCAGCCGCGCTCCAGCGCCGGCCAGGATCGCCATCGTCCCGCCCGCCCCCAGAACCTCATCGTCGGGGTGCGCCGCGACCACCGCCACGCTCGGCCAGGGCGCAGGGTCGGTGGCCGGCAGGCGCCGCAGCTCCGGCCATGACCGCCAGGCCTCCTCGTCGGTGCCGGGCCGGTCGATCCGGTTCGCCGCCACCTCGGTCACCATGTGACGTCGCGGCTGGTCACGAGCGCGCCGAGGTCGGCCAGGTTGCGCTCGGCGTGGTGCTGGCGCAGGTAGACGGTCAGGTCCGCGACCCGGCGCGAGTGCGCCTCGTCGCGGCACAACGGGCCGGCCCCCAGCGCCCGGCCCACCCGCTGCATGACCTCGGTGGCCACGGCCTCGATCAGCGCCCGCACCCGCAGCGCACGCAGCCGGCCGCCGTCAAGCTCATCGCCGGGGTCCGCGTCGATCTCCGCGGCGGCCACGTCGAGCGCCGTCCTGGCCGTGGACAGCGCCACGTCTACGGCGCCCAGGTGGGCCAGTGCGTGCGGGCCGATGTCGCGCTGCACCGCTGCGGTTCGCAGTGTCATGCCGACCGCCCGGGCCCCCCCGTACCAGCACGCGGCTACCCCGGCGCCACCGTGCGCGAAGCCCGGCCGGCTCGTGTAGCTGCCCGGACCGCCCAGCGGGTCGGCCGCGGTACCGGCGAAGCGGACGTCGAGGGTGTCGCTGGCCGCCATGCCGGTGGCGGGCCAGGTCCCGGGGACCGGCCACAGGTCGCGGGTGCTGACCGCGAACAGCCGGTCGCCGTCCGGAGCCGTCGCGGTCACTACCGCATCGGTACACGACCGCGCGCCCGAGCAGTACTGCTTGGTGCCGTCCAGCCGCCAGCCGTCTGTGGTCCGGCGGGCGCTCAGCCCGGGACCCGGCGGCTGCGCGGCCCATACTCCCCATCGCGTCCCGGCCGGCGGTGGTCCCGCGCCGAGCTCGGCCCGGATGGCCAGCGCGTCGGCGTGCCCCTCGGACAGCCGGGCCAGCGACAGGTCTTCCCCGGCCAGGCCGGCCAGGACCGCCCAGCGTTCCCGCGTCCGCCCGCCGCCGGGTAGCGGCAGGTCCAGCCGGCCGGACTCGACCGCGGCCGCGAACGCCGCGGCGACCGGCGACTGGTCGGCGGCTGGCATGCTCATCTCCGGGTGAACGGTTTTCGACATTGGCACCCCCTCGGTAGCCGGTCCCTGCTGCCCGCGGCCAGGCCGGTCAAACACCAAGTCATGACCGGACCGTAGTGCCACGGCCCGTTCGGAAGACCAAATTTTTTCACCGAACGAAACGTGGTCCGCGCGGCCGGTCCGTACCGAGCCCGCGAGCGGTTTAGCCGGGGCCGCCGCGGGCAGCCGGGACCGCCATGCAGCTTCTTTCCCGTCTCGAGCGTGATTCCCGGCTGGACCGGGTCGTCTCCGCGGGCCAGCGCGCGGCCCGGCTGATCCGGCCCGGAAAGGTCCGCGACGCACTCCACGGGGTCTGGCTCGGGCATCCTCTGCACCCGCTGCTGGTCCAGGTCCCCGTGGGCGCCTGGCTGTCCGCGAGCATCGTGGACCTGCTCGGTGACGACAGATCGGCGCGCCGGCTGACCGCCTGCGGGCTGGCCGCCGCGGTTCCGGCGGCCGTGGCGGGCACGGCCGACTGGTCCGAGCAGCACGAGCAGCAGATGCGCGTCGGCGTGGTGCACGCGGCCGCGAATGTCGTGGCCATGGGCCTATACGGGTCCTCGCTGCTGGCCCGCAGCCCGCGGCTGGGCGCGGCGCTGCGGCTGGCCGGGCTGACGTCTGTGGCCGCCAGCGGACTGGCCGGCGGCCACATCGCGTTCCGCCTGGCCGGCGGGGCCAATCACGCCGAGCCGGTGCCGCACCTGGTCGAGCCGGGCTGGCACCACCTGATGCGGTCCGCCGACCTGCCCGAGGGCCAACCGGTGCGCGAACTGCTCGGCGAGGTCCCGGTGGTGGCCGTCCGGCTGGACGGTGCGGTGTCCGTGCTGGCCGACCGGTGCAGCCACATGTCGGGCCCCCTATCCGAAGGCGAACTGTCCGGCGGCAAACTGGCCGATGGCTGCCTGACCTGCCCGTGGCACGGCAGCGCGTTCCGGATCGCCGACGGGTCGGTGGCCCGCGGGCCCGCCACCGCGCCGCAGCCGGCCTTCCGGGCGCGCGAGGTCGGCGGCGCGATCCAGGTCTGCCTGCCCGGAGCCGGCTGAACTCGGACCGGTATGACCGCCGCGTTTAATTCCCGGCCCACCTGGTAGCCAGAAGACCCCGGACCCGGAGGAACTGTGGCGCTGCGCCGAGACCCGCAAGAACTACCGGCTGCCCCAAGTGGCGCGCTGCGGCGCAGCGACCCCAACGGAACCGGGATCCGGCGCAGGCGCTGCGGGCGGGGCTTCAGCTACCTCGGCGCGGACGGCACGACTCTCACCGACCCGCGAACGCTGGCCCGGATCAAGGCCCTGGTCCTCCCGCCTGCTTGGCAGGACGTCTGGATCTGTACCGACCCGCAGGGCCACATCCAGGCCCTCGGCACCGACGCGGCCGGACGCCGGCAATACCGGTACCACGATCTGTGGCGCCAGCAGCGGGATCAGGACAAGCACCACCGGGTCGAGCACTTCGGGGCCGCCCTGCCGGCCATCCGCGAGGCCGTAGGCCACCATTTGGACACCCGAGGCCTGGGCCGGGAACGCGTCCTGGCCGCTGCGATCCGCCTCATCGATCTGGGTTTCTTCCGTTCGGGCGGCGAAGAGTACGCCGAGCAGAACGGAACCTTCGGCCTGGCCACGATCAGGAAGGACCACGTGAGGCTGGCCAGGGGCCAGCTCGTGTTCGAGTACCTGGCCAAGGGCGCCAAGCAGCGTGAGCAGGCGGTCGCGGAGGACCAGGTGTGCGCCGCGGTGCGGAGCTTGCGGCGGCGGGACGGCGGCGGCGACCAGCTGCTGGCCTACCGGGTCGGCTCAGGCTGGCACGACGTCAGCGCCGCGGACATCAACGACTACCTCCGCGAGATATCCGGCGGCGACTACACCGCCAAAGACTTCCGCACCTGGCACGCGACTGTCCTGGCCGCCGTGGGCCTGGCCGTGTCCGAATCCGCCGACCGCGATACCGCGCGCCAGCGCGCCATCGTCCGCGTGGTCAAGGAAGTCGCCGAGTACCTGGGGAACACCCCCGCGGTGGCCAGAGCCTCCTACATCGACCCCCGCGTCATCGACCTGTACCAGGACGGCCGGACGATCGCGGCTGCACTCGGCGAGCTGGGCGAAGGCTGCGATTTCGGCGACCTGGCCACTCGGGGCCGGGCCGAACAGGCCGTCCTGGATCTGCTGGCCTCGGCCTAGCGCTTGCGATCCTTGCCGCCCTTGGCCAGTTCGCGCCAGCTGGACTCGGAGACCTCGACGTCATAGCGCTTGGCCGCAGCCAGGATCCGCCGCCACGCCTTGTCCCGCTCCGCGTCGCTGACCCCCTCGACCTGATTGAACCGGGCGATCGCGTTGCGCACGTGCCGGGCGTCGGTCAGCGGCTCCTTGCGTTCGTCAGGGAACGCGAACTTCTGGTCGGCCAGCTTGTCCTTCTCCGCGGTGCTCATGCCTTCGCCGCTGCGCGGAACGTTCTTGCCTTTCGCCCGGGCGCTTTGCGCCTCCCGGGCCTTGACGATGTTCCGGCGAGCGGCTTCCTTCTGCTTCTCGGTGGCCATCACGCCTCCTCTCGATCGGTCCGGCCTGCTACCCAGGCTCGCTCCCCGCAGGACCGTCGCCCAAACCGTTTGGGCCGGTGCGGGCCGGGAAGTGGGGCCGCGCGATGAGCGATACGGGTGATCGGGATCGCATTGTTCGGCAGAGGGAGAACACATGACAATCTGGAGAACGCTCGGCCACGGCATGGCCGCCGGCGCCGCCGGGGTCACCATGCTCAACGCCCTGACCTACCTCGATATGGCCGTCCGTGCTCGCCCGGCCAGCAACACTCCGTCGCAGGCCGTTGAGCAGCTCGCGGACAAGGCAGGCGTGCAGGTGCCTGGCCAGGGCGACGATCACGACAACCGGCTGGCCGGGCTGGGACCGCTGGCCGGCATCATGACCGGTGCGGTCGTCGGTGTGGCCGCGGCCTTCGCCCGGCCGGTGCTGACCAGCATCCCCGCGCCGCTAGCCTGCGTCGCGCTCGGCGCGCTGGCCATGGCCGGAGCCGACGGCCCACTGGTCGCGCTCGGCCTGACCAAGCCCGGTGACTGGGCCGCGGCCGATTGGGCCAGCGACATCGTTCCGCACCTGGGTTATGGCGCGGCGACCTACGCCACGCTTACCGCTCTTGACCACTACGTCTAGACCCAGGAGGCACGATGGCGACAGGCAAGCAGACCAGGGCAGCACTGAAGAACGTCACCAAGGCGCAGGACGCGGACACATCGATGCAGACGATCGCCCACGTGTCGGAGCAGACCCGGACCGCGCTGGACCAGCAGGGGGCCGCGGCCCAGCGCAAGCGGCCCGGCGGCGATAGCCCCAAAAGTCGAGCCGAGCTCTACGAGCTCGCCAAGCGGCGCGATCTACCGGGGCGGTCCAAGATGGGGCGGGCCGAGCTCGCCCGCGCGCTCGGCGAGAGATAAACCGATCAGCGCGGGAACGGTCGGCCGGCCGCGGGCGCTGCGCTGGCGGCCGCGCCCGCTCGTAGACTGGCGCAGCCTGGAACTGGCCGGGCTTATCGCGGCGGCGGGACTGCTGGACGTGGTGGCCGGGACCGGCCTGTCCTACGTGGCCGGCTTCGGCGCGGTGCGGTCGGTCCTGAGCCGCGTGGATTGGCCCTGGCTGGCCGCGATGGTCGGTGCCCTGTGCGTCTCGTTCGCCGGATACCACGCGGCCTACCGCGGCATTTTCCGCGCCGAGGGCGGTTACCGGCTGCCCCGCGGCACGCTGCTGGCCGTGGTGATGACCGGGTTCAGCGGTTTCTTCTCCCATGGCGGCCGCACGCCGGGCGACCTGGCTCTGCAGCAGGCCGGTGCGGACCGCCGCGACTCCTACGTCCGGGCCGCGACGCTGGGCGGCATGGAGCAGGGGGTCCTGGCCCTGTTCGGCTGCGCGGCGTCGCTGTTCGTCGTGTTCCGGGGCCTGGCCCTTCCCGGGGCGGACGTCACGTGGCCGTGGGCGATCATCCCGGTACCCGCGGCCGTGCTCGCTGTCTGGGCCGCCGAACGGTACGCCTCCCGGCTGCGGGACGGGCCCGGATGGCGCGGGTACGCGTCGGTGTTCCTGGATTCGATCCGGCTGGCCACGGCGCTGTTCCGCCGGCCGCTGCGGCACCGCAGCGCGCTGGGCGGCATGCTCACGTTCTGGGCCGCGGAGATCTTCGCGGTCTGGGCGGGGCTGGCGGCGTTCGGGCTCACCATGGACTGGGCAGCGCTGGTCTGCGGCTTTTGCACCGGGATGGTATTCACCCGCCGCGTCACGCCGCTCGCGGGGGCGGGCACCATGACCCTGATCCTGCCGGTCACGATCTGGACCTGCGGAGCGCCGCTCGCGGTCGCCGTGGCCGGGACGTTCGCCTACCGGGCCCTGACCCTGTGGCTGCCGATGCCGTTTGCCCTGGTCAGCCTGCCCGCACTGCGACGGCTCAGCAAACAAGCGCTGCCCGGCGAAGCTGGTTCCGAATTGTAGGGAAGGAGATGCGAGATGGCGCGCGCGATCTGGTCCGGGGTGCTGTCGTTCGGGCTGGTGTCCGTTCCGGTGGAGCTGTACACCGCGACCGAGTCACACGGGCCGGTGTTCCACCAGTTCGAGGAGGGCACCGCCGACCGCATCCGATACCAGCGAGTCAACGAGCGCACCGGCGATGAGGTCGAGTACTCCGACATCGTCAAGGGCGCGGACGTCGGCGGCGACTACGTCCTCCTCGACCAGGACGAGCTCGATTCGGTGGCCCCGGGCAGGTCCCGGCTGATGGACATCCACGCGTTCGTCGACGCCGGCGACATCGATCCCCTTTACTTCAACAAGGCCTACTTCCTGGGACCGGGGGGCGATGAGACCGGGAAGCTCTACGCCCTGCTGCGAGAGGCGATGGAAAAGGCGGATAAGGCCGCCATCGCCAGCTTCGTCATGCGTGGCCGGGAGTACCTGGCGGCGGTCCGCGCCGACCGCGACATCCTCGTCCTGGAGACCCTGTTCTTTGCCGACGAGGTCCGCGACCCCGCGCAGCAGATCCCGGATCTGCCGGGACGGGTCAAGCTGTCCCGGCAGGAGCTGAGCATGGCCCGCCAGCTGATCGACGCGATGAGCGGGAAGTGGAAGCCCTCGGACTACCGCGACACCTACACCGACCGGGTCAACGACCTGATCGAGGCAAAAAAGCATAAAAAGAAGGTCCGGCTGGCGCCGGAGGCCCCGGCCGCGACCAACGTCGTCGACCTGTCCGAGGCCTTGCAGTCGAGTGTCCAGGCGGCCAGGAAGGGCACGGGCCGGAAGGGCTCGGGCCGGAAGGGCTCGGGCCGGAAGGCGCCCGCCAAGAAGCCGGAGCGGAAGAAAACGGGATCCAGGAAATCTGCGTGATGAGCGGGACGGGGTTTCGCTGGCCGGACCTGGGTAGGGGCGAGTCTCCCTGACCCCCAGAAGGAGTGATTCACATGGCCAAGCACGACGTCGACCCCGTTCTCCGCCAGCTGGTCCGGGCGGTCAACGAGTCCGCGCAGGCCGCGGTGCCCGTCACCGTGTCCGTGCACGGCACGACCTTGACCGGGACCCTCATCGCCGAGAGCAGGTACTTCAGCGAGCTGGTCGCCGGGAACCCGCTGATGAGCGCGCTGGAGCCAAGCTCGGGTCTGCTCGGCAAGGAGTACGCCAGTGACACCGAAGCCGAGTCCGACCACCACCTGCACCTGCGAGCCGGTAACGACGCCTCCGAGGGTCCGTGGCGGATCAGCCTGGAGTCCATCGACGGCTGGGCCCTGCGGACCGGGGACGCCGTTGAGGAGGACAAGGGCCCGTTCGCCCGCCTGCTCGGCACCCCGTAACGACCCGGATACGCCGGCCAGGTCAGCGGCCGAGGGCCCGCGCCAGCTGGGCCTTGTTCATGGACGAACGGCCCTTGATGTTCCGCCTGCGGGCCTCGGCGTAGAGCTGCTCATAGGTCGGGCCGCCAGCACCGCTGTGCGAGCGCAGCCCGCCGCGCCGGGACGAGGATATGTCCTGGGTCGACGTGCGGCTGGCCGTCTTGGCCTCGCCCGACCGGGCACGCTCCTTGTTCACCGTGCGCGCCGCGATCTCCTCTGCTCGCTTGGTGCTCTCGCCACGCTGCTTGGCGCTGTCCTTGATGTGCTCGTATTGCCGTTCCCGCTTCGGGCTAGCTCCTCTGGGCATGTCAGCCTCCTTCGGCACCGGCGCTCGGATGCGCCGTGGCTGACGCGTCTACCCACTTCGCCCCCGGCCCATTCCGCGTAAATGACGCCGGCACCCAGCAGAATCTGCTGGGTGCCGGCGTCTTAGCGTGAGCGGGCGGCCCGGGTGATTACTTGCCGTCCGCCTCGGCCAGGCGCTCCACGAGCTCATCGACGGTGCCCGTCTTGGGCAGGTGACGCTGCTCCAGCAGATCGCTCAGCTCGGCCTTGGTCAGACCCTCGTAGCGCTCGCGGGCCTGGTCATGCGCGTGCTTGGCCTGCTCGCGCTCGGCCTTGCGAGCCTCGCGGGCCAGCTCCTTCTCGGCCTGCTCGGCCTTGTCGGCCTGCTCGCGGGCGGCCTGCTCGGCCTGGTCGGCCTGCTCGTGCACGAAGTCGCGGGTCGACTCGGCCTGCTCGCGGACCCGGCCGCCGACGGACTCGGCCTGCTCGCGGACGGCGCCAGATAGGGTGCCCGCGGTCTCCGCCCACTTGATCGTGAGGTCACGGCTGATATCCACCGTCCGCTGCACGAAGTCGAAGTACCGCTCGACGATCGGGACCAGGTTGACCTGCGGCAGGCCCGGAAGCATGCGGTCAGTCAGCCGTTGCGATCCCTGCGCCCAGAAGTCGGCGATCTTCTCTACCGTGCTGGCCGACTGGCTCGCCGCGGCGCGGTAGCGCTCGGTGGTGCTAGTCATATGTAACCCTTCGTGATGTCCGAATTCAGTGGTTCCGGATTCGTTATGCTAACTATATCAAGCAATGCTAAATAAGTCAAGCATCGATAACCGGGGGGAGCGACCCGGGCCATAGCGTCCACCGCTGATCCATATCCCCCGCGGGTCGCCCATTCGGCTACCTGATGCGTGCGGTCCTAAACCCACGACTTGTCATGGTCATTCAGGCGGCCGTACTTACCCGTCGCTTCCAGTCTGCTCAGGCCAGGTGACCCAGCGGGTGCGGATGGTGATGCCGCCCTGGGGGCGGCCACCGGCCAGGGCTGCAGTCCTAATGCAGAAGTGGGACCACATGTTGAGCTGGATCTCTTTGGCCAGCCGCAGCCTGTTGTAGAGCAGGGCCGCTAGCCGGTCCCCGGCGCGGGCCCAGGATTCGATCTCGAAGCGGAGGGTGTCGCCGTCCGGCTCGGCCCGGAACTCGATTTCGCCCGCTTCCAGGTGGCCGTCCAGGGTGGCGAGCCGGAAGGCGGCCGGGTCGCGGCGCACCACCCGCACCGGGCCGTCCCACGGGCCGGGCATATGGACCACGAACTCATCGCTTAGGCGCAGGGCACTTGCCGTGCCGCGGGTCTTGCGGAACACCGCCATCTCCGGTGACACCTGGTTGAGCCTCTGCGCGACCAGGTCGACCAGTGCCGCCGGGGTCATGCTGCTGCCGGTGATCCGGACGGCATACGAGCGGTGCAGCACCGGGCCGACGCCCATCTCGAGTGTTTGCTGTCCGGCGGACTGCCCGCCAGGGCCGTGGACCGGGTCGGGCAAGTCGGCCCGCGTGCCGGGCTCCTCTGAGCGGTGCAGGGGAGTGGTGCGCCACATGTAGCGCCAGCTGACCACCGCAATCCCGAGCGGCCAGCCCAGCAGAGTCCGCAGCCGGGCTGAACGGCTTATCGTCGCCATGAGTAAATGCTCGCACAGCGGGCAGCCGCCGCTTCTTACCGAGGTAGCCAGGAGGTAACTGATGACGGCTAGCCAGGCCGTGCGGAAAGCCGGAGTACGCAGCACGCACCTGTACGCGGCTTCGCTGGGGTCGGTCGGCTTGTGTATCGGTCTGTGGATCCGGGCCAAGACCGTCGATCAAGATGAGCGCGGTAACGCCGAACGCCGGGCCTTGTTCGTCGGCCTGTGGCCGCCGATGTTCTGGCTTATCGGCGACTCGCTGAAGGACGCCCAGTTAGTGCGCGGGCAGCTCCTCGCACGAGTTGACGAAGGCGCCACGCTCGATGAACTGCCCGGGCTGCAGATCAACTACGATCCGGCGCGGGCTCCGGAAGCCGGATCCGAGATCGTCGAGGGACACTGGCACGTCGACTCCGCCGCCACGCTGATCGGCCGCGAAGGCCCCGGGCCGCCCGAACCCGGCGGTCCCTGGGAGATCGCCTGCCATCTGGTGAGCGAGTACGAGTTCGCCGACGCCAGGATCCTGCGCGGCGTCTACCGGCAGGGCAGCGGGCTGCTCGGCCGCGACATGCTGCTCGAGGCGCGCTTTTACGGCTTGCGCTTTTACGTCGGCGTCCGGATCACCGGCGTCATCGACGAACAACGCGCCGCCGGCGACGGCCCAGCGCAAGTATGGGGCTGGTGCTACCAGACGCTCCAGGGCCATCTGGAGCAAGGCCGGCTGAGCTACGAGGTGATCAAGAACCTAGGCACCGGCCGGGTGACGTTCCGCGTCGCTGGGTACTCCCGGCCCGCGCCGATCGGTAACCCGGTCATCCGCCTGGGGTTCTGGCTGTTCGGCCGGCGGACGCAGGAACGCTTCTACCGGAACATCCAATCGCGGATGGCTGACCTGGTACGGGCGGCGCAGGACGGCCGGCCCCTGCCGTCCCCGACGGTCCGGGCCGACGGCATCGTGCTGGCACCCTCCGGGATCCGGTCGCATCCACTGGAACGCCTGGCCCGTGGCTGGCTCCACCCCGGAGCTAAATAGCGGTCCGGCTGGCGTGGACACATGCATCCGCCGGTCGCCGGCAAGCTAGTCGCGGCCTGGCCGGTGGGCTCCGCACGGGGATTTCGGTAGACCGGTTGGAAGCGGTAGCGAGGGGTAGGCGCGTGAGCCGTATCGGCTTATCACCACGGCCGCTGTCGACGCGCGGGCGGCGAGAGGGAGGGTTATGAGGAAGAACGAGGCAACTGAGTACAAGGGCACGAGGCAGCGGTCCCCGGGCTGCGGGCGGAGCCGGTGATGGCCGGCCGAGCTGGTTCCGGCGGCAAGCACGGCAACGCCGCTCCGGCGACCGAGCCGACCGGCCACCCGCCGCGGAAACTCACTGACATGCCCAGGGCGGGGTGGCTGGCCATCTTGAAGCGCGCCGTCCGCGAGTTCAAGCACGATGACATCACCGACCGCGCCGCCGCGCTGACCTACTTCGGCGTGCTCGCCCTGTTCCCGGCCATCCTGGTCCTGGTGTCCGTCCTCGGACTGCTCGGCACATCCACCACCCAGCAGGTACTCAGCAACCTCGGCCAGGTCGCCCCCGGCGCTGTGCACACCTTCCTGAAAGGCGTCGTCAGCCAGGTTCAGGGTAAGGCGGGCCTCGCCGGGATCGCGGGAATCATCGGCCTGCTGGTCGCCCTGTGGTCCGCGTCGGGCTACGTCGCGGCGTTCATGCGCGCCTCGAACGCCATCTACGACGTCGACGAGGGCCGCCCGATCTGGAAGACCGTTCCGGTCCGCGCGCTCACCACGCTCGCGCTCGTCATCATGCTCGTGATCGCCGCTGCGATCGTGGTGCTGACCGGGCCGATCGCGAACCAGGTCGGCACGGCCTTCGGCATCGGCCACGCCGCCGTGCTGATCTGGGACATCGCGAAATGGCCGGTGCTGCTGATCATCGTCAGCGCGATGATCTCGCTGCTGTACAAAGCCAGCCCCAACGTCAGGCAACCCGCCTTCCGGTGGATCTCGGCGGGCGGCGTCATCGCCGTCACCATCTGGCTGATCGCCTCCGGAGCGTTCGCCCTGTACGTCAGCTTCTCGGGCTCTTACAACAAGACCTATGGATCGCTCGCCACCGTCATCATTTTCCTGGTCTGGTTGTGGATCTCCAACATCGCGATCCTGCTCGGCGCGGAGTTCAACGCCGAAGCCCAGCGCGAACGCGCCGTCCGCGCCGGACTGCCGGATGACGTCGAGCCCTTCGCTGAGTTGCGCGATACCCGCAAGCTGAACGATCTGGAGCAACGGCGGGTAGGAGAGGCCCGGCATATCCGCGACCGGACCATGGATCAAGAACGCTGACAGGCCCAGCCGCTGACAGTTATCCACGGCGCGTGCGGGCCGGCCTCAGGCGCAAGCAGCTTCAGGAAATCGGGGCCGAACTCGAGCAGGCCAGGAAGAAAGCGCCTAAGCTTGTTATTTAACCTCTGCTGTCCTTGTCGCCATGTTCTGTCGTTGTTGTCCGGTGTGTCGCAGTGGTAGCAGACGGCCACCGCGTCATCATCGTCGGGTTCCTCTCACAGAACTTGGCGATGACGATGGCGGTGGCCGTGGCTTTCAGTATGGCGTGGGCTGATGGTGGCGATGCTGGGGATGGCGCAGATCAGGCGCGGGGGCTGCTGGCTGGGTTCCGCCGGGAGCTGTACTGGTGCCTGGGCAGGCGGCGGGATGCCCTGTTCGAGGTGTGCGATGCTCTGCTGTGCGGGCAGTATCGGGTGCACATGCTGGCGGAGTTGTCGCTGGAGCCGGAGTGCCGCCGTGGCCATGGCTCGGTGTACGACGCGCTGAACTGCGGGGAAATCCGGATCGGGCGGCTGTGCCGGGCGCTGGCGGGCCTGCCGCTGCCGGCCTGGCCTGATGGGCGGATCCGGCTGGCGGTGGATGTCAGTAACTGGCTGCGGCCGGACGCGGAGACCAGCCCGGAGCGGCTGTTCTGTCACTGCTACGCGCGGGGCAAGGGGAACGCGCAGCTGATTCCCGGGTGGCCGTACTCTGTGGTGGCGGCGCTGGAGCGGGGCCGTACTTCCTGGACGCTGCCGCTGGATGCGGTCCGGCTGGGGCCGGCCGATGACGTGACCGCGGTGACCGCCGCGCAGGTCCGCGAGGTCGTGCTGCGCCTGATCGAGGCCGGGCACTGGCGCGAGGGCGACCCGGACATCCTGGCCGTCTTGGACTCCGGTTATGACCTGACCCGGCTGGCCTGGCTGCTGGCCGATCTCCCGGTGGAGGTCACGGGCCGGCTGCGCAGCGACCGGGTCATGTACTTGCCTGCTCCGCCGCGTCCGGCCCGCCCGGCCGGCACGGGAGGGCGGCCGCCCCGGCACGGTGCCGTGCTCAAGCTCGCAGACCCGGCGACCTGGCCCGTCCCGGCGGTGACCACCATCACCACGACCACCCGGTACGGCACCGCGACCGCCATGGCCTGGGGCCGGCTGCACCAGCGGCTGGCCGCCCGCGCCGGATGGGAGGACCACCACGGCGAGCTGCCGGTCATCGAGGGCACCCTTATCCGGCTCCAGGTTGATCACCTGCCTGGCCAGCGCGACGCCGAACCGCTATGGCTGTGGTCCTCCCGCGCCGGCACCTCAGCGCAGGAGGTCGACCGGACCTGGCAGGCGTTCTTGCGGCGATTTGATCTTGAGCACACGTTCCGTTTCCTCAAGCAGGTTCTCGGCTGGACCCGGCCTAAGCTTCGTGACCCGGCCGCCGCCGACCGCTGGACCTGGCTGATCATCGCCTGCTGCGCCCAGCTCTACCTCGCCCGCCCCCTGGCCGCCGACATCCGGCTGCCCTGGCAGCGGCCCTGCCCGCCCGGCCGCCTGACCCCTGCCCGGGTCCGCCGGGGGTTCCGGAACATCCGCCAGATACTGCCCGGCCTGGCCAGCGCGCCGAAACCCGGCAAACCCGGCCCCGGCCGGCCGCCCGGATCGGCGAACCGGCACCCGGCCACCCGCCACGACGTGGGTAAGACCGTCAAGCGAGACCAGCCCAAGAAGAAAAGCCCGCAGGCAGAAGGGTTAAATAACAAGCTAAGAGACCGCGCGGATAGGTGATTCGGTTATGGTCGATTCGCTGGCCGGGTGTCCCATCGGTACAGCGTCCATGCCTCGCGGATCAGCCGGCGGACGGTGATGATGGCGTCGGCGAGGTCGAAGAACGCGTCGATGACGTCCTCGTTGCGCTCGTAGCAGCGCTGCAGCCGGTTGAAGCTGTTGTGCCAGGCGTTGGTCCGCTCGACGTGCCAGCGCTGCCCGGCCTGGATGGGCGCCTTGGCGCCCTTGTGCGCGATTTCGCCTTCCAGGCCGCGGGTTTCCAGCTCGTCGCGGGTT
Source organism: uncultured Actinomycetes bacterium (assembly GCA_963787645.1). GTDB lineage: Bacteria > Actinomycetota > Actinomycetes > Streptosporangiales > Streptosporangiaceae > Palsa-504. The sequence continues at coordinate 371,951 of CAWBDS010000013.1, forward strand.
TTCTGCGAGTCGTAGCCGGCGTCGAGGTGGACGGTGATGTCATCAGGCAGTGGCCCGAGGTCATCGAGTTTGTCCAGCGTGGGTGCGAGCAGCGGGGAGTCGTGCCGGTTCGCCGGCGCGAGGACCCGGCCGAGCGGGATGCCGCGGCCCTCGACCAGCAAGGACCGTTTCATGCCGAGTTTCCGCCGGTCAACGGGGCTCGGGCCGGCGCACTGCCCGCCGCCGGGCGCCTTGGTGACGCAGCCGTCGACCGCGAGTTCCTCCAGGACCAGGCCGACGATCCGGTCATAGGACTCGCGGGCGATCTTCTTCAGCTCCGCGAAGATCCCGGCCCTGATCCACTCGCTGCGGCGCTCGCGGAGCGTGGTGGCACCGCAGGAGCAGTCGGCTATCGACTCATATGAGCAGCCGAACCGCAGGACCTGAATCAGTTTTTCGAAGACGATCCGATCGCAGACCCGGGGCCGATGGCAGCCGAGCGGATGGGAGGGGGCATAGCGCGGGCGGTCGGGAAGCAGCGCGGCGAACTGGTCCCAGAGGGGCTCCAGCAGCCATGATGGTATGGCAGGCACAGGGACTCCAGTGACTACGAAGCGTGGAAACTCCGATGATCACGGAACCTGTGCCTGCACCCGCCCCAGGACACGCCGAAACCCCCGCAGATCGCGCCTATCCGCGCGGTCTCTAAGTCGCCTGCCCAGCCCAGTGCGCTGAAAAAGACGATCGACGCCGTCATCGCCTGACCAGCATCAAGCCAACTCTGTTCGGCAGGCTGCTCGTCGTCAGCGGTCTACGCCCGACCGGCCCGCCGCAGGGTCAGTCCCAGCGGCCGGCCGGGGGGCCCACGCCGCGCTCCTTTACCGACGGCGGTTTATCCCTGCCCAGGAGGGCAGGGAGACCGGCCACGCGGACAGCCGGAATCAAGGAGGACAGATGGCGGACGTGTTCACGGTCTTGAGTCAGGACCACCAGGAGGTCAAGCGGATGCTCGCCGAACTGGAGAAAGGGCCGAGCCAGATCACCGGGGCCAGCAAGGATCAGCTGGCGCTGCGCGCGAAGATGACCGAGCAGCTCATCATCGAGGAGTCCAAGCACGAGGCGCTGGAGGAGATGTACTTCTGGCCGGTCGTGCGCGATCACGTGGCCGATGGTGACACGCTGGCCGACCAGGCCATCGGCCAGGAGCAGCAAGCCAAGGAAGTCCTGGCCAAGCTGGACAAGCTCGACGCCGGTGACGCCGAGTTCGAGAACCTGCTCGCCGCGTTCATCGGGGCCGCCCGGGAGCACATCCAGTTCGAGGAGACCGCGGTATGGCCCGGGCTGCGCACGGCGCTGAACACCGAGCGGGCCGCCGAGCTGGGCACCCAGATCGCCGAGGGCAAGAAGACCGCACCTACCCGCCCGCACCCGCACACGCCGCCCTCGTCCGGCGTGCTCAAGGCGGCTGGGCCGGTCACGGCCATGACGGACAAGGCGCGCGACAAGGTGACCGGCCGCGGCGACTGATCGTCCGGCCGGCCCGCCCAGTCGCTGGCACCGGCCGGCGGCGGGCACCACGGCCCGTTCGGTAAAAAGATTGAATTATGCCGAACGGGCCGTGGTGTCACGGTCCGGACCAGATACTGCCGGACGGTTACTACGGCACGTGGGCACCCGGTTGGGCGTGCTCGAAGGACGAGCCTCTAGCCGCCGAGCAAGCTGCCGCGGAGGGCCGCGAGCAGGTCAGCTGGGCCCGGGTAGACCTCAGCCGCCCCGGCCGCGATGAGCTCATCGCCGCTGATGCCGCCGCTCAGCAGGCCGATGCACGGGACCCCGGCCTTCTGGCAGGCCTGCATGTCCCAAACCGTGTCGCCGGTGAATACTGCCTCATCCGCCGGCACGCCGGCCCTCTCCAGCGCCACCTGGATAAGGTCCGGGGCGGGCTTGCTGGACTCGACATCCCCGGCGAAGGTAGCCGCATCGATCGCGTCCTCGGCGTCCAGGGCAGCGCGCAACGCATGGAACTCGGGCTCGTCGGCCGAACTGGCTAGTACCACCGCCAGCCCTCGCTGCTTACATGCCCGCAGCAGATCCCCGGCACCCGGCAGCGGCCGCAGCCGGGACCGGTACGTGGCGTACAAGGTGCTGTGCGCCGCCCGCACATCCGTGTCGGCGTCCTTGTCGCGTCCGGCCGGGAGCAGCTTATCGAGCATCTGGTCCGAACCCATCCCGATCGCCCGGTGGATGTCCGCCATCGCTACGTGGTAATCGGCCTGGGCGAACGCTTCCCACCAGGTCACCGCGTGCAGATAATTCGTGTCCACCAGGGTGCCGTCCACGTCGAACAGCGCCGCCTTCACCGATCGGCTCATATCATCCCCCTCCGCAGCTTCCACAGCGTCGCCCTCCTACCCAGGCGGAGTGTTCCAAACGGCTCGCGTTTGTTCTGGCTTCGGGTAGGGCGTATCTGGTCGACGGCGTTCAGGATGACGCCATGGTTTCCTTCAACGCGGTGATAAGTTCCGGTGCGGCCGCGAAGAACCGGTCCTGCTCCGCCTCGGTGCCGCCGATCTGGACTAGGGCCAGGTCGGTGAACCCCGCCTTGAAGAACGCTCCCGCCGCTTCGGCCACCGCGTCCACCGAATCGCCGCAGGGAATCGAGTCGGCCACGTCCTCGGGCCGGACGAAGCTGGTGGCGCCGGCGAAGCCCGCCGTGCTGGGCAGTTCCGCGTTGACCTTCCAGCCGCCGCCGAACCACCGGAACTGCTCGTGGGCCCGCCGGATGCATTCGTCCCGGTCCGGACCCCAGCAGATCGGCATCTGGCCGACCTTTCGCGCGGGCCGCCCGGTGTCCGAGGCGGCGTCCCACCACTCCGCCAGGGAGCTGTCCGGCTCGACCGCGATCATGACGTCGCCCAGCGGCCCGAACAGCTCACATGACTGCCGTCCGGACACCGCGATGCCCAGCGGCACCGGACGGTCGGGCAGGTCCCAGATCCTGGCCGCGTCGACCCGGAAATGAGCGCCGTCGAAGTTGACGTACCCACCGTCCAGCAGGGCCCGGATGATGTGCACCGCCTCGGCGAGCATCTCCTGACGCTGGTCCGCGTCGGGCCAGCCTTCCCCGATGACGTGCTCGTTGAGGTTCTCCCCGGCGCCGAGCCCCAGGGTGAACCGGCCCTCGCTCAGCACGGCCAGGGTCGCCGCCTGCTGGGCCACCACGGCCGGGTGATACCGCATCGTCGGGCAGGTGACGTACGTCATCAACTCCGCCCGCTCGGTCACCTGGGCCACCGCGCCCAGCGTCACCCAGGCGTTGGGCGCGTGGCCCTGCTCGTCCACCCACGGGAAGTAGTGGTCGCTGCTGACCAGCAGGTCGAAGCCGACCTCCTCGGCTCGTGCCGCCCACCGCACCAGGTCCTTCGGGCCAGCCTGCTCGGTCATCAGCGTGTAGCCCACCTTGGCCATCACAGATCCTCCGTGTCGTCGTCGCCAACAGCAACGACCAGTGCTGCCCCGCCGTCGGCGGTCTCAAACGCCTGGGTTCGTTCTGGCCGGCCTGGGTAGGTGCGGCTGATGTTCAGTGGTTTCCAGTTGGACCGGGTCGATGTCGGCGAGGTGACGCTCCGGGTGCGGTACGGCGGCGGCGGGGAGCCGGTGGTGCTGCTGCATGGCCATCCCCGCACGCACACGACCTGGCACCGGGTAGCGCCGCAGCTGTCGGACTCGTTCTTCGTGGTCTGCCCTGACTTGCGCGGGTACGGCCAGTCCACGCTGCCGGCGGACGCGCCCGATCATGCGCAGTCGTCCAAGCGGGCGATGGCCGGTGACGTGGTGGCGCTCATGCGCCACCTGGGCCATGACCGGTTCGCGGTGGTGGGCCATGACCGGGGCGCGTTGGTGGCTTTCCGCACGGCCATGGATCACCCGGATGCCGTGACGCGGCTGGTGGTCATGGATGGCCTGCCAGTGATCGAGCACCTGGAGCGGCTGAACGAGCCTTTCGTGCGGACCTGGTGGCACTGGTGGTTCCTGGGCCAGACCGACAAGCCGGCCGAGGCGTTCATCAGCGCCGATCCTGGCCGCTGGTACCGGACCCCGCCCCCGGCCGAGATGGGGGAGGGCAACCACGCCGACGTGTGGGCCGCCTTCGGTGACCCGGCCGTCGTGCACGGCATGTGCGAGGACTACCGGGCCGGCTTGCGCGTTGACCGGGCCCACGAGGAAGCCGACCGGGCCGCGGGCCGGCAGATCCGGTGCCCGATGCTCCTGCTTGTCTCGACCGACGACGACCTGGACATCCACGGCGACCCCGAGGCGATCTGGCGGCCGTGGACGGCCGGCCAGCTGCGCAGCCGCCCGATCCATTCCGGGCATCACCAGGCCGAGCAGGCCCCCGATGAGCTCGCCTCAGCGCTCCGGGGCTTCCTCGGGCGCCGGTGAGACAAGAGAGGCATGATCGCTGGGATAGGCGAGGTCAGAGCCGCAGCAGAGCCTGGCGCAGGCCGGTCTCGGCCTGGCGGCCGAGGCGTTCGAGGGCGGGCCGGAGCAGCGGGGCCAGGAAACGGGCCGTGCCCTTGAAGGCGAACTCGGCGGCGTAGGTCACCTCGGTGCCGCTGTCAACCTGGCGGACGCTCATCGTGTCGGTGGCGGCGACCGTCTTATTCTCGCCGCGGAGCCTGATCCGCTGGGCCGGTACGAGTTCTTGCACGACATACCGCAGTTCGGTCGTGCGGCCGAGGAACTCGGAGGTGTTGCGGTAGGCGGTGCCGACTCCGCCGTCGCCCTGCTCCCGGACGGTGGACACCGTGCCCGGATCCCACTCCGTGGTGGTGGTGAAGTCAGCGAGATAGTCGAAGACGGCCTGGAGCGGCCGGTCCACGACGACGGTTTTGCGGAGTCTCACGGCATCCTCGCAGGCGGTAGGGAACGACCCAAGGTGTGCGGTCAGTCTGTGCAGCCAGAGACTCTCGGTCCGCGACGGATCCGAGAGTCTCTGCTCTGTGCGGGTCCTACTGATGAGACCGCTGTTCTGCCTCGGCCGCTGCGGCTTGCGCTCGGGCCTTTTCCGCCTCGGCCTCCTTGGCGGCCGTATCACGCAGCGCCTCGGCCTTGTCCTGCTGGGCCTGGCCTTCTTGCGTCAGCGATTCGTTGCCGCTTACGGCCCCGACCGCTTCCTTGGCTCGACCCTTCACGTCTTCTGCGACGCCTTCGGCCCCTGCCTGGGGTCCGGATTCATTCGCCATAGTCGCCTCCCGATGTTTGCATCTAGTGCTTCTCACCCCCGCCTTGGCACTGCCCGCTACCCGGTCACGTGGGGTACAAACGTGGGCGCCGCTGCCCAGGTTCGGGACGGTTCGCATCGGATGCGGTCTCCCAGATTCATCCAGCTGGGTCGCTGTTTGGCCTGGGCGGTCGCGGGCATCAGGGCCGGGTCGGATCGGACCTGAAGTCCTGGAGAATGCCATGACGAGTCCTGACACGTTTTGCCCCGTGGACGTCAAAGACGGTGACTCGGGAACCCGCCTCGTGATCGCCGCTAGGTGACAGGTCCCGTTGGTTATCAGGATCGGGACGTCCGGATGGAGCTACGACCACTGGCACCCCGAGCTGTACCCGCCGGGACTTCCTGCCCGTGACCGGCTCGCCGCCTATGCGGCCGTCTTTCCTACCGCCGAGCTGAACAGCAGCTTCTACCGCTGGCCCCGGCCCGCAGCGTTCAGCAGCTGGCGGGACAGGTTGCCCGACGGCTTCCGGTTGTCGGTCAAGGCCCCCCGCGGGCTGACCCACGCCCGCAAGCTGTACGCGCCAGAAGCATGGGTGGGACGCATCGCGGCGGGCTGGCACGAGCTGGGCGGCAAGCGGTCGGTGCTCCTGGTCCAGCTGCCGCCCTCGCTGCCGCGTGATGACGCCCGGCTGGCGTATTTCCTCGGGCTGGTCCCGGGCTGGATGCGGGTGGCGGTGGAGTTCCGGCACCGCAGCTGGCATTGCGAGGAGATCTTCGCGCTGCTGGCCGCGCACCGGGCCGCGTACTGCGTGATGAGCGGGGCGGATCTGCCATGCGTGCTGCGGGCCACCACCGATTTCGTCTACGTGCGGATGCACGGCCCGGATCATCGTCACCTGTACTCCGGTTCCTACTCGCGCGCCGACCTGAGGTGGTGGGCGGACCGGATCCTGGAATGGGACCTGGCCGGCCTGGACGTGTTCGTCTATTTCAACAACGACGGCAACGCTAACGCGGTACGCGACGCCCGGACCCTTGCTGCGCTGCCCGGAGCCGGACCGCGCCGAATGACGCGCCCGTTAGGGCGAGTGCTCCGCCGGACAGGAACGCGGCTTGCGGGGTTGCGTTCTGAGTGATCACCCCGGCTACCGCATTACCGCCGGACATGCCCGCGGTGACTGCGGCGAAGGTCCAGGCGAACGCCTCGGCGGAGCTGGCGGCTGGGACGGCGTGCTGGACCGAGGCGCTCAGCGATCCTAGCCAGGGCGACAGCGGCAGCCCGAGGGGGATCATGAGCACGGCCAGGACCGCCAGGCTGGGCGCAGCCGCTAGGACCATCAAGCAGGCCCCGAATAGCGCCAGGCAGCTCATCGCCCGTGTTTCGACGGCCCCCGACCAGTTCCGGCTGCCGTAAGCCACGCCGCCGACCAGGCTGCCGGCGCCCCAGATAGCCACCAGGATCCCGGCCCAGGCGACGTTGCCGTGCGCGGCAGCGAAGGCCACCAAGGCCAGGTTGAGGATCCCCGCAGCCGCGCCATAGCAGACGGTGGCCACCAGCAACGCGCGCAGTCGCGAGCAGCGCAGCGGACTGGGCGCTGCAGGATCCGCGGCGTTGCGGTCACCGACGGCCAGCCGCCGGTTCGCGGCGTATGCCGCGGTACCAGCGGCACACGTGACCGCGCATGCGAGCAGGGGAAGCCGCGGGCCGCCGACCGCCAGAAGCACCGCAAGCAGCACCGGTCCGGCGATCCAGATCAGCTCCTGAGCGGTCGAGTCCAGCGCATACGCCGAATCGAGTTGACCGGCAGGGACCAGGCGGGGCCACGTCGCGCGCAGCGCAGCCTCGATGGGCGGCCGCGTCAGTCCCGCGATCGCGGCCAGCGCGGTCAGGCCGCCGGCCCCCAGCCTGCCGCTGGCCAGCACCAGAACCGTCACGACAGTAGCGAAAGCCACGGCCAGCGCGGGCAGGACGCGCCGCTGGCCAAGCCGGTCCAGGGCGCGCCCGGCCAGCGGCGCTGAGGCTGCGGTGCCGAGGCCGAAGGCTCCGGCCGCCAGCCCCGCCGCAGTGTAAGAGCCGGTCACCGAACGCACCAGGATGACGGTGCCCGTGGCGGCGATGCTGTCCGGGATGCGGCCTATGAGCGCTGGCCCCAGTAGCCGCGCCGTCCCCGGCAACCGGAGGATATCGAGGTACCTGACGCCTGGCACTGGTCAGGAAGCCGCGGCTTGGTCGACCGGGCAGCCCGGGCCGTCGGCGCACAGCGGTTCGTCGCACAGGCGGCATAGCCGACGCGTGCTGGCCCGGTCGGTGGTGGCCGCGGCCAGCAGCCGTCCCGCCAGCTGCTCCAGCCCCGCCACCTCAGCCGCGTCCAGGCCCGCGACGAGCTCCTCTACGACGGCTCGCCGCCGGGCGAGCACCTGCCCGGACGAGTGCCGCCCGGCTTCGGTCAGGTACAGGGCCAGCGTCCGGCCCGGGCCACGGCTGCTGCGCCGCACCAGGCCGTCTGCCTCCAGCCGGTCAGCCAGGCGCACGGCCCCCGAATGCGTCAGGCTCAGCGTCTGGCCCAGGGTCGTCACCGACTGGCCGGGATAGTGGGCGAGCGTCACCAGCGCGGCTGGCTCGGCTCCCGCGAGCCGGTCAGCTTCCTGTTCCGTGGCCAGCCGGATCCTGTCGGCCACGGCCAGTGCGAGCCCGCCGAGCAAGTTGGCGGCCCGCGAATATGACTCACTCATATTTGAGCAGATACCCGATATGACTCAGTCATAACGGATCTGGTACTCAGCCTTTTCGCCAAGTCTGCCCGCTGCCGAAAACCGGCGATCTGGGCATGTGTCGCGGCCGCAGCTGCGGGTAGGGCATCGCTTCCATTCAGACGATTCCCTGTCCCGCCGCGGGATCGAGCCGCGGTCCAACAGGCCATAGGAGGGGACCATGGCGAACAGCAAGAAGACCACGAGCAGTAAGAAGCCCGCGACCAGCAAGGAGAAGCCCGCGACCAGCAGTGCAACGAGCGACCAGGGCGTGCAGTACGGCGATCAGCGGGTCGAGCGTGGCCACGGCGGTGAGATTCACCAGATCGCGGCAGAGGGTGCCCCGCGGCTGACTACCCAGCAGGGCACGGTGGTGTCGGACGACCAGAACACCCTCCGGTCCGGGGAGCGCGGCCCCAGCGCGCTGGAGGACTTCGCCTTCCGGGAGAAGATCTTCCACTTCGACCACGAGCGGATCCCCGAGCGTGTCGTCCACGCTCGCGGCTATGGTGCGCACGGGTATTTCGAGAACTACGAGCCGCTGACCGATCTCACCCGCGCCGACCCGTTCCGCGAGACGGGCCTGCGCACCCCCGTGTTCGTCCGGTTCTCCACCGTGGCCGGTAACAAGGGTTCCAGTGACCTGGCCCGCGACGTGCGCGGCTTCGCCACCAAGTTCTATACCCGGGAGGGCAACTGGGACCTGGTCGGGAACAACATCCCGGTCTTCTTCATCCAGGACGCGATCAAGTTCCCGGACCTGGTCCACGCGGCCAAGCAGGAGCCCGACCGGGGCTTCCCGCAGGCCCAGACGGCGCACGACAACTTCTGGGACTTCGCGTCGCTGATGCCCGAGTCCACCCACATGCTGCTGTGGATCATGTCCGACCGGGCCATCCCGCGCTCGTTCCGGTTCATGGAGGGCTTCGGCGTGCACACCTTCCGGCTGGTGAACGCCGAGGGGCGCTCGACGTTCGTCAAGTTCCACTGGAAGCCGAAGCCGGGCCTGCAGTCGGTGGTGTGGAACGAGGCGGTCAAGATCAACGGCGCCGACCCCGACTTCCACCGCCGTGACCTGTGGGACGCCATCACCCAGGGCGACTTTCCCGAGTGGGAGCTGGGCCTGCAGCTGTTCGACGACGAGTTCGCCGACCGGTTCGCCTTCGACATCCTCGACCCGACCAAGATCATTCCCGAGGAGGAGGTCCCGGTTCGCCGGGTCGGGCGGCTAGTCCTGGACCGGGTGGTGGACAACTTCTTCGCCGAGACCGAGCAGGTCGCGTTCTGCACCCAGAACATCGTGCCCGGCATCGACTTCACCAACGACCCGCTGCTGCAGGGCCGCAACTTCTCCTACCTGGACACCCAGCTCAAGCGGCTGGGCAGCCCCAACTTCACCCACTTGCCGGTCAACGCGCCCAAGTGCCCGATCGCGCACTTCCAGCAGGACGGTCATATGGCCATGACCAACCCCCAGGGCCGGGTCAACTACGAGCCGAACTCCCAGGACCCGCCGGGTCCCCGTGAGGACCCGGTCGCGGGCTTCCGCACCTTCCCGGACGGCCAGGGCGACCAGGCCGGGCCCAAGCGGCGGCTGCGCCCGGAGAGCTTCGCCGACCACTACAGCCAGGCGCGGCAGTTCTTCGTCAGCCAGAACGAGATCGAGCAGCAGCACATCATCGACGCGTTCGTCTTCGAGCTGAGCAAGTGCGAACGCACCGCCATCCGCACCAGGATGGTGGCCGCGCTGCGCAACGTGGACGAGAACCTGGCCGGCTCGGTCGCCGACGGCCTGGGCTTGGCCCAGCTGCCGGATGCCCTGCCCGCGGCGCGCGAGCCGGTCCGCGACCTAGCCCCCTCCCCGGCGCTGAGCATCCTGGCCAACGGCCCGGACAGCTTCGCCGGCCGTAAGCTCGGCATCCTGGTCACCGACGGCGCGGACGCGGCCAAGCTGGCCGAGCTGACCTCAGCGGCCGAGCAGGCCCAGGTCACGGTGGAGCTCATCGCGCCCGCGGTCGGCGGCGTCGAGACCAGCGACGGGCAGCCGGTGCCGGCCGACCAGAAGATCGACGGCGCCCCCTCGGTGCTCTATAACGCGGTCGTCGTTCTCGCGGCCACGCAAGGCACGCCGCTGCTGGCCGCCCTGCCCGCGGCCCGCGACTTCGTGGCCGACGCCTACGCCCACTGCAAGTTCATCGGTTACACCGGCGACGCCACGCCGCTGTTCGACGCGGCCGGGCTGACTCCGCTGATGGACGACGGCTTCGCCGACCTCGACCGGCTTTCTGCCGCGGACTTCTTGTCCCGCTGCGCCGGGCTGCGGTTCTGGCCGCGCCAGGCCGGCATCGCCGAGAAGGTCGCCGGCGCGCGCGGGACTAACCCTTAGGAGGAATCATGACCAACACAGCGATCACTAAGGACGCCGGCCCGTCCCGGCAGGACATGCTCGGCGTCTACCTCAACGATCACCTGGCCGGTGCCACGGCCGGCAGCGAGCTGGCCAGCCGGATGGCCAGCTCGTACCGCGGCCGCGAGGAAGGCGTCCCGCTCAGCCGGATCGCGACCGAGATCGCGCAGGACCGCTCGGCCCTGCTGACCCTCATGGCCTCGCTCGGCGTCGAGGTGCGCAGCTACAAGGTCATCGCCGCCTGGATCGGCGAGAAGATCGGCAGGCTGAAGTTCAACGGCCGTCTCCTTGGCCGGTCCCCGCTGAGCGACCTGGAGGAACTGGAGATGCTGCGGCTGAGCGTCGAGGGCAAGGCGGCCGGCTGGCGCACGCTGCGGATCTTGGCGGACACCGACCCGCGGCTCGACGCCGGCCACCTGGACGAGCTCATCGCCACGGCCAGGAGCCAGGCTGACCAGCTCGAAGAACTGCGGGCCCGCGCCGCGAGCCGGGTCATCAGCCATCCGGCCGCCTCCGGGTCGGCCGGACTGGATCGCGCCGCCCAACCTAAGGAGCTTCCTGGCGGCTAAGACGGGCTGAGCCGGACCGAGATGCTGCCGGGCCCGAGGTGGTCCAGGGCGTGCGTCCAGGACTGGCCGGGCCAGTAGTACCGGGCGAGGCCTTCGGCGGGCCGGTACTCGGCGGTGTAGAGGGTACCGAAGCCCGCCCCGAACTTGGTGGCGTACAGCGGCGGCCGCAGCAACGCGGCCGCCACGGACGCGACGTCGGCCCCGGCCGCGAGCAGCTCCTCCAGCTGCTCCTGCCGTTCGACCGTCCGGATCGCGGCCGCGTAGGGTGCCCATTCCACCTGCTCCTGGTGGTTGGTGGCCACGGCCCGCCCGGTGACGTGCGCCGGGCGGTCCGGTGCCAGGTAGACCGTGGCCCGGCTGCCGCCGCGGTCCAGCGCGGTGACGTTGTAGGACATGTGCACCGGGATCCGGCGCAGCACCTGCACGGCCTGCTTGACCGTCTCGCAGACCTGCAGCACGTACCGGATCACCAGCGGGATGCCGAAGCCCTCGCCGACCTGCGGGCGTCCTCCGAAGGTGAGGGACAGGGCGAGCCCGGCGTCGTTGACCCCGTCCAGCAGCCCCCACAGGCAGTCCAGCATGCCCAGTACCCGTCGGCCGCCGAATTCGGTCCTGGCCACCGTGGCGTCGAACAGCCGGTAGTCCCAGTCGTAGTTCCTGACCAGCGCCGGGCCGCCGGGTAGCACGGCGGCCTGTGAGCAGCCGGTCAGGAACGGCGGCGGGTTCCACAGCGCCAGCGCGGCCCCGGCCACCGGGTCCTCGCCGAGCACGGCGGTCAACCGCTGCCACGTCGGAACCAGTTCGGGCATGTGCTGCTCGAGCCGCACCTTGGCCTCCTCGAGGCCCGGCCGGGCGTTCGCGCCGTCCTGCCACCACCGGCGGAACGCGGGCCAGACCGCACGGAGGTGCCCAGCCATCCCCTCGTCGTCCTCGAACGCCCGCATCGTCAGCGGGATGGCCTCATCCGCCTGCGGCCCGCGCTGCCACGGGGTATCCGGCCAAGAGCCCGCGCCCCAGTCGACGGTGGCCCAGTCGATCGCGGCCCAGTCGATCGCGGCCAGACGCTGCAGCCAGGAGCGCCAGTCCGACCAGTCGGCGTCCGGCATCCACCGTTGCCTGTCTTCTTGCATGGCGGGACTTGCTACCCGACGCCCTGCATTCCAACCGCCGGCGAGGTTATACGCCGGGCGGCCGGGTAGGCGGGCGGCTCACCTAGTCGAGGGGCAAGATCGTGGACCAGATTTCCGATGTACCAGAGCGATCGACGGGCGAGCTGATCAAGCTGATGTCTGAGCAAGTATCGACCCTGGTCCGGGATGAGCTGAAGCTGGCCCAGCTGGAGATGACCCGTAAGGGCAAGCAGGCCGGAATCGGCGCGGGGATGATGGGTGGCGGCGGCGTGATCGCGCTGTACGGGCTCGGCTGCCTTATCGCCTGCGCCATCATCGCCATCAGCAGGGTGCTGGCGCCATGGCTCTCGGCGCTGATCATCGGCGTGGCCCTGCTGGCCGTGGCCGGGATGGCCGCGCTGATGGGCCGGTCCAAGCTGCGCCAGGCCACGCCGCCCGTCCCGGCGGAGGCAGTCGAAAGCGTCAAGGCCGACGTTGACGAAATCAAGGAAAGGACACATCGATGACCAGCGGGCCCACTTCCCCGGACGACCCTGAGCAGTTGAAGACGGCGATCGAGCAGACCCGCGACGAACTCGGCCGGACAGTCGAGCAACTGGTGGCGAAGACGGACGTCAAAGCGCGAGCGCAGGCCAAGGCGAGCGAGCTGAGCCACCGCGCGAAAGACGCGACGAATCAGGTGCGGCGGCAGGGAGTCGAAGGCGCCAGAACGTACCGCACACCGCTGATCATCGCCGTCGGCGCGCTCATCGCGGGCGCCGTCGTGGTCGGAATCTGGCGCCGGCGATAACCCGGCCAGCTAGGGCTGCAGGACGACCTTGATGCAGCCGTCGGCCTTGTTCCTGATTCGCGCCTGTCTGCCCGTCCGGGCCGGGAAATTCACCTCAGGACCGCGAGAAGTTCCGGTTTCCCGGCCGAACGCACGGGAAGCGTGCACAGCCATGACAACCCCGGACGACATCCGCGGCGAGGTGGCGCTGATCACCGGCGCGTCTCGTGGCCTTGGTCTGCTGCTGGCCCGTGAGCTTGCCCGCCACTCGTGCCCGCTGGTCATCTGCGCCCGCGACCCCGCCGAGCTGGAGCGCGCGGCCGGACAGCTGCGCGCGGCGGGTGCCGAGGTCACCGCCGTGCCCTGCGACGTGACCGACGCGGGGGCGGCGCAGCTGCTGATTGATACGGCGGTCGAGCGCTACGGCCGGCTCGACATCCTGATCAGCAACGCCGGGATCATCCAGGTCGGCCCGGTACAAGCGGCCGAGATAGCGCACTACGAAACCGCGCTGAACACCATGGCGCTCGCGCCCGTCCGCCTGGCGCTGGCGGCGTTGCCCGTGATGCGAGGTCAAGGTCATGGCCGGATCGTCACCGTCGCCTCGATCGGCGGCAAGATGAGCGTCCCGCACCTGCTGCCGTACAGCACCGCCAAGTTCGCCGCCGTCGGCTTCTCCGAAGGACTCCGTGCCGAACTCGGCCCCGGCCCGGTAACGGTCACCACCGTGGTGCCCGGGCTGATGCGCACCGGATCCCATGAGCAAGCCCGCTTCACCGGACAGGCCGGGAAGGAGTTCACCTGGTTCGCGCTGGGCGCTAGCCTGCCGCTGCTCTCCATGGACGCCGACCGGGCCGCCCGCCAGATCATCGAGGCGATCCGCCGCGGCCGCCCCGAGATCATCTTGACTCCGGCCGGCCAGCTCGTCTCCCGGCTGGCCGGCCTCGCGCCCGAGCTGACCAGCCGGATCCTCCATCTGACGCAGCGGCTGGCTCTTCCGGCGCCGGGAACCTCACCGTCGGGGGCAGGCGACGACGGCATCCCCGGACATGAGCTGAATCCGGCCTTTTCCAGACCGGCGTTCGATCGCCTGACCACCCTGGGCCGGGCCGCCGCGAACCGCTTCAACGAGCGCCGGGACCGCTAAGCCTGAAGTTCGGCGTACCGCCCACCAGCGAGAGCAGAGGGTCGACGAACGAGGAGACGAACTGCTTGACCAGGTTACTGAACTGGGTACCGATCACAACCGCGACGGCCAGTTCGACCAGGTTGCCACGCAGGACGAAGCTCTTGAAGCCTGACATCGCCATTAGTTTTCCGCTTTGGCGCGAGCTAATCATGTCCGGCTACCCCGACCTACGCTGAGGCGATGATCACCTGCGTCGTGGAGTACACCATCGATCCCCGCCAGATCGCCGCTTTCGAGCAGTTCGCCCGCGCCTGGATCGGCCTGGTGAACAAGCACGGCGGCCAGCATCAACCCGCCCGTGTCAACCAAAGACCGTTTGCGTTCCCTTCATGACCGCTGAGGGCGCGAGCGACCGCGCGCTCGCCTTGTTCTCATTCCCGTCCTTGGCCAGGTACGAGGCCTACCGGGAGCTGTTCGGCGTGGACCCCGAGTTCCTCGCCGCCGACCGCATCCGCGACGAATCCGGCTGTGTCCTGCGTTACGAGCGCACCTTCATGCGCCCGCTGCTGACTCCCTGACGCGCCTCCGCCAGGCCGCCGCACCAGCAGCCAAGCCGGCCACGCCGGCCGCCCCCGCCCCGAGCCGCACGTAGTCAGCCACCCCCGGCGCCGCGGGCCGGGACGGCCGGACCCGGACCGGCTGCTGCCCAGCACCCCGCAGCCCCGCCGCCAGGACCTCGGCCAGGTGCACCGGCGTACGCCCGGTGCCGCCCTGCTCGATCTGCGTCCGGCAGCTGAACCCGTCCGCCAGCACCAGCGTTTCCGCCGAAGCGGACCGCACCGCGGGCAGCAGTACCCGCTCGCCGCACGCCCGGGACACGTCGAAGTGGCCGGCCTCAAAGCCGAAGTTCCCGGCCAGCCCGCAGCAGCCCGAGTCCAGCACGTCCAGGTCGACCCCGGCGTCGCGCAGCAGCGCCTGGTCCGCGTCGTAGCCCATGATCGCGTGCTGGTGGCAGTGGGTCTGCGCGATCGCCTGCCCGCCCAGCCGCGGCGGCTGCCAGCCGTCGGTGTGATCGCGCAGCAGTTCGGCCAGCGTGACGGTCTGCTGCCGGAGCCGCTGCACGTCGCGGTCCCCGGGCATCAGCTCGCCCGCGTCGGACCGGAACACCGCCGTGCAGCTCGGCTCCAGCCCCACCACCTTGACCCCGCGCTGCAAATACGGGGCCAGAACGTCCACGGTCCGCCGCAGCACCCGCCGGGCCGTGGCCAGCTGCCCGGTGGAGATCCAGGTCAGCCCGCAGCACACCGGCTGAGTAGGCACGATGACCCGCCAGCCCGCCGCCTCCAGCACCTCGACCGCAGCCTGACCGATGCCGGGCGCGAGATGGTTGGTGAACGTGTCCGGCCACAGCAAAACTTCACCGCGCAGCCCTGACACCCCGGGATCGTGCCCCGCCATCCACGCCTGCAGCGTCTGCGAGGCGAACAGCGGAATCCGCCGCCGTCGGTCGATCCCGCCCGCCGCGGTCACCAAGGAACGCAGCAACGGGGCCTGCGTCACCGCGTTGACCAGCCCCGGCGCCCGGGAGGCGAGCTGAGCCGCGGCGGGCAGCCAGCCCATCGAGTAGTGCGCCCGCGGGCGCAGCCGCCCGGCGTAGTGGTGGGCCAGGAACTCCGCCTTCATGGTGGCCATGTCCACCTCGGCCGGGCAGTCCTTCTTGCAGCCCTTGCAGGCCAGGCACAAATCCAGCGCGTCGCGCACCTCGGTGGACCGCCAGCCCGCCGTCACCGGGGAGTCGGCGTGCCCCTCCAGCATCTCGAACAGCAGCCGGCTCCGGCCCCGGGTGGAGTGCTCCTCCTCGCGAGTGACCATGTACGACGGGCACATAACTCCCCCGCCCGCCTCCCCTTCCCCCTGCACTCGCCGGCACTTACCGACGCCCACGCACCGCATCACCGCGCGCTCGAACCGGCCGTCGTCGTCCGGATACGCGAAGTGCGAGTCGTAGTCCCGGGGCGTCCACGACGCGCCTAGCCGCAGGTTCTCATCCAGCCGGTACGGCGCCACCACCTTGCCCGGGTTCATCAGGTTGTCCGGGTCGAAGATCGCCTTGAGCCGCCCGAACGCCTCGACGAGCTCGGGGCCGAACATCCGGCCCAGCAGCTCCCCACGCGACTGGCCGTCGCCGTGCTCCCCAGAGAACGACCCCCCGTACGACACCACCAGGTCCGCGGCGCGCTCGATGAACCGGCGGAACGTCGCGATGCCATCCACGGTCACCAGGTCGAACGGGATCCTGGTGTGCACGCACCCGTGTCCGAAGTGTCCGTACAGCGCCGACCCCGAATAGCCGAACTCCTCATACAGCTTGCTCAGGTCCCGCAGGTAGTCGCCCAGCCGCTCCGGCGGCACCGCGGAGTCCTCCCACCCTTCCCAGGTGTCGGGCATGTCCGGCGGCCGCGCGGTGGCCCCCAGCGCCACCTCGCGCACATCGGCCAGTTCGGCCTCGTGCGATGGATCGTCGTAGAACCGCACCGACGGCTCGTGCGGCGTACCGCGCAAGTCGTCGATCAGGGCCCGAGCTCGGCCGTCGGCCTCCTCCTGCGAATCCCCGGCGAAGATGACCATCAGCCAGCCCTGCCCGTCGGGCAGCAGCCGCAGCGCCGGGGGATTCATCCGCCGCTCGCGCTCGAACGTGATCAGCCGTTCGTCGATGCCCTCCAGCTGCTCGGGCCGGTGCGGGGCGATCGACGGCGCGGCGTCGGCGGCCCGGAAGATGTCCGGGTACCCGAGCACCACCAGCGTCCGGGCGGTCGGCGCCGGGACCAGCTGCAGCTCGGCGTGCAGGATCGTGACCAGCGTGCTCTCGCTGCCGGTCAGCGCCCGGGCCACGTCGAAGCCCTGCTCGGGCAGCAGCGAGTCCAGGTTGTACCCCGACACTCGCCGCGGGATCCGCGGGTAGCGCTCCCGGACCAGGCCAGCGCACGATTCCGATAGCTCGCGCAATGAACGGTAGATGGCCGCCCGCCGCCCGCCAGCCGCGACGATCGCCGCGTACTCCGACTCCGAGGTCGGCCCTGCCCAGAATCGCTCGCCGTCCGCGGTCAGCACCTCCAGCCGCAGGACGTTGTCCGCCGTCTTGCCGTAGGCCTGCGCGGTCGCCCCGCATGAGTTGTTGCCGATCATGCCGCCCAGCGTGCAGTGGTCGTGCGTGGCCGGCCGCGGGCCGAACATCAGCCCGTAAGAAGCCAGCTGCGCGTTGAGCTCGTCCAGCACGATGCCCGGCTCGACCACGCAGGTCTGCTCGTCCGGGTCGACCGAGACCAGGTTGTGGCAGTACTTGGACCAGTCAATGACCACCGCCACGTTGCACGTCTGCCCGGCCAGGCTGGTGCCGCCGCCCCGGGACACCACCGGCGCGCCGAACTCCCGGCACACCGCGACCGCCGCCACCGCGTCGTCCACGCCGTGCGGGACCACCACCCCAATCGGCACCTGTCGGTAGTTCGAAGCGTCGGTGCTGTACGCGGCGCGGCTGCCCGCGTCGAACCGGACCTCGCCGCCGGTCCGCTCCCGCAGCGCCCGCTCCAGCGCGCGGGCGTCGACCCGCGGCGACGAAACCCGGCGGACCGCCGGATCCGGCAGGGACACGCTGGTCATATACGCCTCCACATCATTGCCCGGCTGGCAAACTCGCCACGCCCCCTGCCCGGGAACGATCCGCGGAAACGGTCCGCCGCCCAGGTCCCGCCCGCCCCGGGCGCGACGGCGTCGGCGACCAGCTCACGCTTCATGCGGTCCACGCGCGGCGAGACAGCGGAGCGATGGAATTGCCTGCTTTGATTATGTCGTTCGAATATGCTAGTTGATATAGAATAATCTCGGCAACAGGCATCGCTATTGTGGAGGATCTGATGTCGAGGACGGTTGTTGACCTGGATGACGAGGCGCTGTCGCTGGCGAGCGAGGAACTCGGTACAACGAGCAAGGTGGCGACCGTAAACGCCGCGCTGCGCCGCGTGGCGAACCAGCGGGCCGCGGCCCGCATGCTCGAGATCCTCGACAAGACGGGCACCGATCTGTCCGATGAGGCGCTGCGCGGGGCGTGGCGGGACGGCGGACGCGGTTGAGCGTGCTGCTCGCGGATAAGTCCGCGCTGGAATGGGCCAGGCGAGATCCCCGCGCCCGGGCCGCGTTCCTGGCGCTGCGCAGCGCGAACGTCATCGCCGCGTGCCACATGACCGCACTGGAGATCTGCTACTCCGCGCGGGACCAGAAAGGACTGGAGGCGTTGCTCGCGGGCCAGCGAGCACTAGAGTGGCTGCCGGTCAGCCAGGCGACGATGGACCGGGCGCTGGAGGTCCAGCGGTTGCTGGCCCGGCATCGCGGCAATGGCCACAGGCGTCCGATCCCGGACCTGATCATCGCCGCGACCGCCGAACTGCACGGAGCCGAGGTGCTGCACGTCGACAGCGACTACGACCTGATCGCCGAGGTCACAGGTCAGCCAATGCGGCGTTTGCTCGATCCCGGCCATGCATAACCGTCAGGCTCGCCGCTGACCTGGTGTCCAGCGTCCCGCCTAGCGGGATCCGGGCGGCCGGGGCATCGGCACGCTCAGGTGCAGGTAAGTCTCAAGACCCGTCAGGGAAATCAGCCGCCGCACGATGGGCTGGCAGCCGGTTACGCGGAGCTGACGCCGTTGCGCGATCAGGCGCTCTTGCGCCCAGGCCAGGACCGAAAGGCCGCTGCAGTCCATGAACGCGAGCGCTGACAGATCCATCACCAGCAGCGGGACGTCGTCCTCCAAGGCGATGCTGACGGCCCGGCGCAGCTGCTCCTTATTGCAAACATCGAGCTCGCCCTTCAGGCGCAGCACGTACCGCTGCCCGTCGTGTTCGGCGGTGATGGCCAGATAATCAGACGGGGTCATCGTCCACGTCCAATGCCTGTTACCAGCAGCAATGGGCAGCCACAAGGCTGACGAAAATACGGATATTCCGGCGCGCTGGGCCCATCCTGACCACGAGACACACGTGCCACAAACCGTCACCTCCAGAAGGTGCGATCCGCGGACACACGGCGGAACCTGCTGAAATTTACCTTGTTGGCGGTATCTCCGCAAACACAGGACGACGCTATACAGCCGGAACGGCCTCCGGCCCGGCCAGCCCGGTCAGGCCCAGGTCCGAGGGGCGCAGGTCGCCGACTCGATCATCACTGGCCGGTCCGGTGGTCCCGCCCAGGACCTCGGTGGCCACGTCGGCGACACGCCGACGTGAATCGCGTGCCCGCCTGCGCAGCGCGTCGAAGGCGGTCACCGGATCCAGCTGATGGGCACCCATCAGGTAGCCGACGGCGCGCTCGATGACCACCCGGTAATCCAGGGCATACTGCAGCTGGTCAGCGACGATGCTGCGCTTTTCGGCCACGAGCGCCGCGGCCAGGACTTCTCCGACCAGCCCCCCGTAGGCGATCAGCGCATTGATGTCCGATCTGTCCCACTCGACGGGCTCGTCGCGGTAGACGTTCAGCGTGCCGACCGGACTGCCGCCAAGAAGCAGCGGGATGCCGGCTACCGCCCGCAGCCGGGCCGACAGCCGGGTCCGCAGGTCCGGCCAGCGGTCGTCAGCGTGCAGGTCGCTGCTCACCACCTCGCGCGCGTAGACGTAGGACTCATAGCAAGGCCCCTGGCCCACGGCCGCCTGAGCTTCCTCCAGCTGGCGGCTCGCCTCGTCCGAGGCAGCCACGTAAGTAAGCTCGCCGGACTCGGTGATGAACATGATGCCGGCGCCGCCGTAGCCGAAAACGTCGTGGACCGAATTGACGGTGCGCTTCATCGACACCAACTACGTCAGCATCGAACGCCGCTTCACGCAGCCGCTGCACGCTTGACCGCAGCGCCTCCTCGTCAATGTGCACCGTCATCAGGCCTCCTCACACCTGACCGCGGCCAACCGCAACCGCCCGCTGCGGCGCCCCGCGGCCAAGCGGGCTCAGGTTACCTCAGGCGCCGAGTTCCGGACGGGTTTACCGGCGGGACGCGGGTCCGCGCAGGTCGGCCAGGACGGCGTCGGCGGCGCGCCGTCCGGAAACCAGGGCCCCCTGGATGGACGGGGTGTCGCGGTGGTCACCGCAGACGTAGCGGCCGGGGGCGAGCCGTACCGGGCGGGCCAGCGGCGCGGCCGCGCGCAAGACCGGCAGGGCGCGCGGGATCGCGTAGGTTTCCAGCAGCTCCCAGTCGCGGGTGCTGGTGTCGTACAGCCGGGCCAGCCGAGCCCGGACCCTGGGTTCGAGGGTGGGGTCAGCGCGACCGGGTACGGACGCGGCGACCAGGGCAGCGCCGGCCGGAGCATAGCTGGGGGAGACGTCGCTGAGCACGACGGTATTGAGCAGCAGCTCGTCCAGCCCGTCGATGATCAGGGCCGGCGCGTGCAGGGGCGATGCCGGGAGCCGGTAGTAAAAGGTGGTGACCGCATGCCACTGCGGCGCGGGCAGCCCGGGGGCCAGCATCGCCGCGGTGTCGCCGTCAGCGGCGATCACGACGGCCCTGGCCGGGATGTCCTCCCCGGCCGCGGTTCGCACGCCCGAGTCGCCGACGTGCGTGATCCTGGTCCCGGTCCGGACTACGCCGGGCGGCAAGCGGGCCGCCAACTGACGGGGCAGTGCCTGCATGCCGGCTTCGGGTATCGCCGCGCCACCGCGCAGGAAACATCGCCAGAGCAGGTGGAACAGCCGTGCGGGAGGGTCCAGGGACGGGTCGAGGAACACCCCGGCCAGGAACGGCCGCAGCACCTCGGCGATGGTGGCCCCGGAGAACCGGTCGCGCAGCTCTTCGCCGGTGGTGGCGGCCGGGTCGGCACCGCGGATCGCTGAACTGGGCAGGATCGTGTCACGCAGCGACAAGGCAGCCAGCGCCGCTCCGTCGGCGCCATGCCCACGTAGGAACCGGGCCAGCCCTGCTGCGGCCTGCTGTCCGTGCCACGGGCCGGTCAGCCACTGGCGGCCCGCGCCGGTCATGGCCAGGACTCCGCGCCGGAACGGCCGCAGCCGCAGCGCGCCGAGATCGTCTAGCCGACGCAGTTCGGGATAAGCGGGCAGCAGCACCTGGAATCCGCGGTCCAATAGAAAACCGTCGGTGCGGTCGGTGCGGACGCGGCCGCCGATGTCGTCACCTGCCTCGCAAATGGTGGCCGTCACCCCGGCGCGATGCAGCCGCGCGGCGGCGCTCAGCCCGGCCAGGCCCCCGCCCGCGATCACCACCTCGGCGTCCGTCATGGCCACCCTCATCCCCCCGAGGTGGCCTTTCATTCCGAACGGCCGGTGATTCTCCCGTTCCGTCCGGAATGAAAGGCGCCGTTACCTAGCGCTGCGCCTACCGGGCGAAGTGATCAGGCCGGAACTATTCTCGGCAGGTGGGAATTGAGGTGCGGCCGGCCATCGGGCGATG
The DNA here is from genome assembly GCA_963787645.1 of uncultured Actinomycetes bacterium. Lineage (GTDB taxonomy): Bacteria > Actinomycetota > Actinomycetes > Streptosporangiales > Streptosporangiaceae > Palsa-504. The sequence continues at coordinate 393,362 of CAWBDS010000013.1, forward strand.
GGACGACTTCGCGTCGTTCATGGTGCCGCGCAAGCCGGGCGGCGGTGGATGCGTCTGCATGGCGTACCGCAACTCGAGCCTCGACATGCCCGGCCGGATCGCGCATATGCGCGCGCTGTGCCAGAGCGAACCAGGTCCCGGTGTCCTGGCCTATGTCGACGGCGAGGTGGCCGCCTGGAAGGCTATCCGGTTGATCCCGGCGGCGACCGCATCGACCAGACCAGCGGCTACGTGGGCACGGTCCGGTTGTTCGAGGCACACGGCTTCCGCCGGGTCAGCCAGACCGGCCTGGCGCGGCGGCAAGGCCCGCTGGCTTGTCCGCCGCGACCTGGTTCGAGGCCGGGCCACGCACGCCGCGGCCGGGATGGTCAGGTCGAGATCAGGTCGCAGACGAAGATGAGGGTCTCGCCCGGCGCGATCGCGCTTCCCGCGCCACGCTCTCCGTAGGCCAGGTCCGGCGGGATGATCAGCTGACGGCGGCCGCCGGCCTTCATGCCCTGCAGGCCTTGGTCCCAGCCGGCGATGACGCGCCCGGCGCCGAGCTCGAACCGCAGCGGATCGCCTCGGTTCCAGCTGGCGTCGAATTCCTCTCCGGTGGAGTAGGCCACCCCGACGTAGTGCACCGTGACCAGATCGCCAGGCTCCGCAACGTCACCGTTTCCTTCCCAGATGTCGGTGATCTGCAGTTCGGCCGGCGGCTCGCCGCCGGGGAAGTCGACCTCCGGCCTGGTAACGCTCATGCTCATCCTCGCCTCTAGTTGCTCTCAGGTAACAGTGCGGCTGGCCCGGCCAGGCCACCGCAAGAGCCTATGCGGTCCGCCGGGCACCGGCGCCATCCGTCATCGAGGTAGCCTGGAACCGGTGGGAAAGGCGGCGCGAGCCATGTTCGAGCGGTTTACCGACGGGGCGCGCCGCGCTGTGGTGCGGGCGCAAGAACAAGCACGAACCCTGAACCACAACTACGTCGGCACCGAACACCTTCTGCTGGGACTGATCGGGGAAGGCGAGAGCGGCGCGGCCAAGGCGCTGGAGTCGATGGGGATCAGCCTGACGGCGGTGCGGCAGCAGGTCGAGGAGATAATCGGCCCGGGCGACGGGCCTGCGATCGACCACGTCCCGTTCACGCCCCGGGCCAAGAAGGTGCTGGAGCTGGCCCACCGGGAATCCGGCTTGCTGGGCTACCACAACGTCGGGACCGAACACATCCTGCTCGCTTTGGTCCGCGAGGGTGACGGCGTGGCCGCACAGGTGCTCGTGCGGCTGGGCGCGGACCCGAACCGGGTGCGCCAGCGGGTGATCCAGCAGCTGCACGGGTTCGCGGGTCCGGTCCGCGTGGCCGTGGCAGGCTCGCGGATGGGCCGGCGGGTGCGAGGTCAGCTGCCCGATGACGCTCTGGCCCGGATCGATGCGCTGGCTGATCGGCTGGCGGCGATCGAACGCTGGGTGGGTATGCAGCCAGACCTGGAGCAGCTGGATCGCGAGATCAGAAAGGTGCGCCGGGATAAGGAAGCCGCGGTGGGCCGCCAGGACTTCGAAGCCGCCGCCGCGCTGCGGGACCAGGAGAATGAGCTGACCTCCTCCCGCGCCGCCCGGGAGACGCAATGGTCACAGGACGCCGCTGAACGGCTGTCACTGGCCGGGGAACTGGGCCGGGTGAACGCCGAACTGGACCGGCTGCGCGCGATTCTGCGCGAGCACGGTATCGACTCAGGTGAGGGCGCGGCCTAGCGCCCTGGCTGGCCTGTTCATGCCGTAACCGCGGGCCGCAGGTAGTCCGATGGCCAGCGGCAGTCGTGGAAGGCCGCTAGCGTGTCGGCCAGGCACTGAGGCCAGTCCGGGTCGCTGCAGCGGGCTCCGACAGCCTGCTCGATGGCACTGGCTGGCCGGGTCCCGTAGGCCACCGCGCGGACCTGCCGCTGGTCCCGCTGGTCCGTGTCGTACCAGCGCTGGACGGTCTGGAGCTGGCTGACGCAGGTCTGGCCCGGCAGGGCACGGCCATAGGTCGCCTCCCATTCGGCGGTCCGGGGGTGCGGGCCGGCGGCGGGGTCGCGGCGGTCCAGGGACTGCAGGCTGTCCAGGACCAGCGCCCACCGGTACGGCGGGGCCAGCCACTGAGGTTCGTGCTGGTCGCAGAGCCACCGGCCGCCGTCGGCGGCGGCGTGCATGGCCGCGGTGACGTGAGTGGCCAGGGCGGGGCCGCCGATACGCGAGGAGATGACCGGGATGCGCGCGGCGACCGCGGCATCAACCGCGTGGGAGATGGCGCAGTCCCGGAGCCGAGACGGCATCGCGGCCAGGGCGGTAGCGAAGGCCGGGCCGGGCATGGGCATGAGCCAGCCGGTCAGGTGGGCCAGCACGGATAGTTCGGCCCACAAGGTGAGCCGCGGATCGCCGATCGCGGCGCGCTGGGCGGCACGGACCTGCCATAGCGTGCACGGTGCGGTCTGGCAGGACGGGCCGCAGGTCGGGCTGCGGGAAGCGATCAACGACGCCGGGGAGGCCGTCGGCGCGCGATTGCCGATCTCACGGCTGGTGCCGTCGGGCATCCGGGTCAGCACGGGGTAGTCCATCCCGTCGGTGAACACCGCGGCCTCGCCGGGCGTGAGGGTGACCAGGTAGGCGGACTGGTCCTCGGTCAGGTTCATGGTCGCGCCGACGGCTTCGCGGTCGTCGGCGGCCGGCAGCCGGTGCACGATCTTGACCGCGGTGTTCTTGATCACGTCGGGAACCAGCTTGGCCGGGATCTGCTCGGCAATGATCAGCCCCTCGCCGTAGGCGCGGATCTCGGCCAGCAGCCCGGCGAACATCTCGACCGCATGGGCGGCCGGACCGGCGACCTGGCCCCGCGGCTGGCGGAGCAGCCGGTGGGCTTCTTCGAACACCGACAGATGCCGCAACCGCGGCGCGGTAAAACCTTCGGCCCGCTGCCGCAGGCGCAGGTGCTCGACCAGGCGGATCAGCACCGTGCCCATCAGGAAGGCCTTGTCCCGGTCGTCCCCGACCTCCTCGATCTCGAGCACCACGTTGGCGTCCAGCAGCGCGGCGAAGTCCAGCGGATGGCCGCCTTGCAGGAACCGGCCCGTGGTGCCCTGACGCAGGCTGGAGATGCGTACGGTGACGAAGCCGCGGACGTTGTCGGTGATCTCCCGGCCGTAGCCGATCTCGTTGACCACGTCTAGCGCGGTGGACTGCAGGTCCTCCAATGCCGGGTAGCCGGGTCGCAGGCCGGGACTGGCTGGCTCGCCGGTGACCAGGTCCCAGCCCGCGTCCTCGTAGCACCGGGTCAAGGCCGCCGCCAGGACCTGGGGAAACGGCTCGTCGGCTTCGAACGCGGCCAGGAACAGCGCCCGGACCAGGTCGGCGTGGGTCTGCAGACCAAACCGGGTGCCGTCCGGGCCGGGCGCGGGCTCGAGCGGGTTGATCCCGGCGGGCGGGTCGCCCAGGTCGCCCGGCCGGATGCGGATCACCTGCGTGCCGGGCAGCCGCGCGGCCATCAGCCGGTATTCGGCCTTGGCGGGCTCGACGACCAGCCACGGGATACCCGCCGCGGTGGCCGCCTCGAGCAGGCCGCGGACGGTCTGGGACTTCCCGGCACCGGTCGCGCCGCAGACGAACGCGTGCCGGTTCAGCGACGCCCGCGGAACCGCCAGTTCCCCGGCCGCCACCCGGTTCCAGTCCAGCACGGTCCCCAACGGCACCGCCGGCTCCCCGTCAGTCCCCGCCACACCGGTCTCGGGGGTGACGTCGAAATCAGGCCGCAGCACGAGGCGGATCCCGGGCAGTTCGCGCGCCGGGGACCGGGCCAGCGTGGCCAGGAGCTTAGAGGAGGCACAGAACGGCCAGGCCGGCGCCTCAAGGCCGGGATCGCAATCAGCCAGGGCGCCGTCGAGCGTCTCCGCCAGCCCGGCGCAGCCAGGTACCGGGGCCAAGGCGTAGGGCAGCCGGTCCAGATCGGTCGAGGCGCACAGCAGGCCGGCGATCTGGGCCGCGGCGGCCGGGGTCAGGCCGCCGGCCGCGACGCGGATCTGCCACAGCCCGGTCGCGGTGCCCTGGCGCAGCTCGGCATGGCGGGCCGACAGCCGTTGCGCGGTCAGCTGAGCCAGCGGACCGTCCGAGCGCTGCGGGCTCAGCTGCGCCAGGGCGACCTGTTCAACCAGGTCGCTGAGCTGAGCGGATGTTACCGGTTCGGCGAGTACGAGCCAGGCAAAGGGGCCGGACCAGACCGACATCAGCCCGTCCTCCAGCGACGGCCTAGCCTCCCGGTCCGGTCGGCCCGTCTCGTCATGGTCAGCCAGCAGGGCATCGGCGATACCGGCCAGCCGCATCCAACAGGGCATCAGGCCCAGCATGCCCGGTACCTGCCCGGGCCCCAGCGGCTGAGCCCGGGCACCGGGCGGAAAGGCCAGCACTATCCGACCGCCGTCCCCGGCGCCGCCCAAGGCCGGGCCGGCGGCTAGCACCCGCACCGGACCGCCCGCGCGCTCCCGCAACCAGCCGAACGCCACCGGCCCGCCGCAGTGGAACGCCGACACCAACGCCTGCAGCCGCTGCGCCGCGCCCAGATCGCTTCGATCCTGACCGACGGCCTGCTCCCGGCCAGCGAGCCGCGGGAACTCGGTAATCTGCCAGGCCTGCAGGCCGCGCAGCAGCTGCATCGCAAAGTCCATCACGCACCCGCTCACGAAAACGACCGGTCCCCCAGATAATAGTCGCTCTCCGCGCCTATATCGTCGCTATTCGTGACAGGTGCCGCGCCCGGCCGCCGAAGTGGAAGCCGAAGCGCCTCAGCTCACCACAGATCGCCGCCGGTCAGCACGTACACGAACGGCACCAGCGGGATCAGCCCGAACAGTCCCCAGGCCAGCTTCTGCCCGCCGGACAGGTCAGTGCGCCCCGCGAGATCGATCCACATCAGGATCACCGCCAGCGGGTGGAGGAAACAGACCAGGAGCTCCAGAAGCTTCTTCATGGACGATCCCCTACCCGGTCGTGGCCCCGCCAGTCCCAGCCAGGTGACGCATGTTGCGCAGCGCCACCGCCATGATCGTGTTCGTCGGGTTGTGCGCGCCCGAGGTGACGAACACCGACCCGTCGGCCACGTACACGTTGTCGAGCCCGTGCACCCGCCCGTAGGCGTCAGTGACGCTCGAAGCGGGCGAAGCGCCCATCATCATCCCGCCCATGATGTGGTTCCCGGTGGGCAGGCCCCCGCTGTTCTCCGTGGCGGGCACGGCCAGGGCCACCCCAGCGCCCGCCTTCAACAGCATCTGCCGCAGCCGCGGGATCCAGAAGTCCTGGGCCACCTGCTCATGCGGGCCGGCGCTCCAGGTGATCTGGGCCACCGGCAGGCCGAACACGTCGCGCACGGCGGGATCCAGGGTCACCGTGTGGTTCAGGTAGGGCAGGTCGTGGCCGATGAACGAGCAGCCCGCCAGCCGGTCGCGCAGCAGCGAGGCCCGCATGAGCTGCTTGAACTGGGTGCCGAACGGCCGAGCGGAGCCGAGCAGGCTGAGCAGCGTCTGGTAGGACTGCGCCTCGCTGATCGGGTCCTGGCTGCCGCCCAGCTCCATCAGGCCGCCGCGCAGGTAGGGCAGCCCGTGCGCGCGCGCGAACGCCCGGGCCCCCGGGAAGTCCGGATCGACGGCGTCCTCCACGCACTGCGTGACCGAACGGCCCCGGTAAGCGTGCATCCGCTCTTCGAGGAAGATGGCCGTGCCGTCGATGAACGCGTGGAACATCATCCGCCGGCCCAGTTTCCCGCTGGCGTCGGGGAACGAGGACAGCAACGCCAGGCGCACCGTCTCGATGGCCGAGGCCGCCATCACCACGACATCGGCGTCCTCGACGCCCTGTACGGGCCCCGATGCGGTCATCCGGACCCACCGCACCCCCGAAGCGCGGGCCGTGGCGCCCGACCCGGACCACACCACGGACGTGACCATGGTCGAGGGCTGCAACGTCACCCGCCCGGTCCGCAGCGCCACCCGCAGCGGGACCAGCGCCGACGGCCGGGCCATCACCGGGCAGCCGAAGCTGCTGCAGAACCCGCAGTTGTTGCAGGCGTGCTGGCCGTTGTAGCCGCTGACTGAGTTGGCCGCCATCGGGAACGGGAACGGGTGCATGCCCACCGCGGAGGCACCCGCCGCCACGGCCAGCGACGCGCGCATCTGCGGGCCCGGCGCCATCGGGTACTGCGCGCCGCGCGGGGCGTGCTTGCGCACGATGTCGGGGAATGCCGTGACGTCGCCCTGGACGCCGATGAGCTGCTCCACCTCGTCGTAATAGGGCGCGATATCGGCGTAGCTGAACGGCCAGTCGGCCACGTCAGCGCCCGGCACCGGGCCCAGCGCGGACAGCTGCTGGAAGTCCAGGTCCCAGAACCTGGGTACCTTGGCGTCCCAGTGGATGGTCCCGCCGCCGACCACCTGGGGCAGTTCGTCTACGCTCCCGGTGAACTGGTTGGCCGCCACCCCGACCGGCCGCCAGGTGCGCGGGTACACCTCCGGGTCCGGGCCCGGGTAGTTGCGCACGATCATGGCCAGGCTGTCGTTGCCGAAGTCCGTGCCGATCGGCCCCTGGCCGGCCAGGTTCGAGAAGTGGTTGGGCCCCTTCTCCAGGACCACCACCTGCCACCCGGCCTGCGCGAGCACCATCGCGGCCAGCGAGCCGCCCGCGCCGCTGCCGATCACCACCGCCTTGGTCATCACAGGTCGCCGAGCAGCTTGAGCACCTCGGCCACGATCCCGGTGTTATCGACCGGATCCGGCCCGTCCGACTGCGATACCTCCTGCGGCGAGTAACCACGCGGCTGGATATCGCCGGGGAACTTGATGTCCTTCCAGCCGGCCAGGCCCTGGTTGCCGCCGTATTCCGGCGCTGAGTACAGCCCCTCGATGGTGTGCTCGAACAGCAGCGCGGTGAACGAGCTCACCGGCGACATGGCCAGGATCTTGTCCTGTTTCGCGTGGCTCGCCTTGGTGAAGTCGCCGCCGGCCAGCCGGTCCAGCGTGGCGATGCCCGTGCGGTACTGGCCCTGCCAGCCCTGCAGCCGCCGTCGCCAGGCGATACGCGCGACCGGATCCAGGTCGGTGAACCGGGCCATCAGATCGGGTCCGGACGTGTGCCGGTTGCTCCACGGACCGCCGGCGAAGACCACCGGGGCGGCGTCGTCGAGCGCGCCGAGCGCGCCCAGCATCAGGTCGATGTAGCTGGTCACGTCGGCCTCGCGGGCCCCCGGGTGCCCGGCCTCGGCCGGGTCGTCGGACGGCCCGGGAGCGATCCGCGCGGTCGCGTCCTCGATCACCGAAGCCTGATGCGCGGAAAAAAAGCGCAGCGTCCGGACCGTGGACGAAGCCGAGGAGGTGCAGCCCTCGGCGCCCAGCACGGCCGCCGAGCTCACCGCGACCGAGATCGCACCGATCACCGCGCGGCGCCGCACGCCGCCAGAACCGGAGGTCACGACGGTCAGCTCAGCTTGCCGGTCCGCGTCCCCGCCAGCAGGAACGCGCGAACCTCCGGGTCGGTGATAGATGGCACGCGGCAAGTCTAGGCACGCCAGAGGTTCAGGAGAAAGCATTGCGAAAGCCGAGTACGCGACGTTCCCGGCGCAACGCCCCGGCCACGATCCGGTCCCGCCACGGCGTGCTGGCCGCCGCCCGGTACCCGGGCTCCTCCAGCACCGAAGGACCGTCCAGGTCATGCAGCGAGAGGAAGCCGACGCCGGGCCCCTCCAAGGGAGCTGGACCGACCAGCCGGAACCGCCGGATCCGCCTCCAGCCGGGCACCGCCAGCAGCATCGGGATGTGTTCCTGCTCATACCACGCGGTCATGTCGTGCACGGCCTGCTCGGGCACCACGTTGGCCACCGCGAGGATCACCGGCGCGGGCCCCGCGGAGTCCGCCGTTCCCTCCTCGCTGAGCTGCATGTAGATCCGCCGGTCCAAGGTGGCCAGGTGCGACATGATGAACTTGTCCCGCTCGCTGCCGCCCTGCACCACCGCCTGGTACTCCGCGCTCTCCAGCACTTCGGTACCGGCAAGCTCGTACAGCGCGAGCCACCGCGGCGCCTGGTCATCCAGCGCCTGGTACCGGCACGCGGCGGTCAGGCCCGGCACCGTCAGCCGGGCTGGCCCGTGCTCGTGGTCGTACCAGTCGTGGTACTCCGCCTCCGCTACGGGACCCGTCCCCACGTCGGTGTACACAAACAGCAGTCCTGGCGCCATGACAAAGCATGCTAAACGGCAAGGCCCCGCGGCACGACACCGCGGGGCCCGGTAAAACCGCAGGATTTAGTCGGTGGGCGCCGCCATCGGGTTGATCCCGGACAGGTCCTCGCGCTTGACCCGGATCGCGAGAATCGTGATCAGCAGCCCGAGGACCGCGATCCCGGCCGAGACCACGTACCCCTTAGAGAATCCGACCGAGTACGCGTGGTCGGTGATGGCCCTGGTCGCCGCGGCCTGCTGGGCCGCCGTCAGGTGCCCGACCGCGTGCTTGGCCGCCGCGGCGACCTGCGAGTGGATGCTGGTTGCCACCGCGCTCCAGGCCACCGTGCCCAAGATCGCGAGTCCGATCGACCCGCCGACCTGCTGGCCGACGTTCAGCAGCGACGACGCCACGCCGGCGTCGTTGTCGGCCACCTTGGTCAGCGAAACCAGCGAGAGCGGCACGAAGATCAGCCCCATGCCGAGCGCGGTGACCAGCATCGGCCCGAGCAGCCCGGAGACGTAGTGGCTGTTCTCGTTGATCCGGGACAGCCAGAACAACCCGCCGGTCGAGATGACGCTTCCGGCCAGCATCAGCGGGCGGGCGCCGATCCGGGTGACCAGCTGCGACGCTATCCCGGACGCCACCATGACCATGGTGATCATCGGCAGGTAGGCCAGGCCGGTCTTCAGCGCGCTGTACCCCCACACGTTCTGCACGAACAGCGTAAGGAAGAAGAACATGCCAAACAGCGCGGTGCCCACGCACAAGCTGATGATGTAAGAACCGGTCCGGTCGCGGCTGCGCAGCACCCGCATCGGCACCAGCGCCTGCTTGCTGTGCACCTCGATGAAGCCGAACGACACCAGCAGCACCACCGACGCCACCAGGGACACGATCACCTTGGTGTCGCCCCAGTGCGACACCCCGTTCGGGGTGGTCGCCGCGTAGGAAAGGCCGTAGACCAGCGCGCCCAGGCCGAGCGAGCCGGTAATCGCGCCCGGCAGGTCGAACTGCCCCCGCCGCCGCTGCGACTCCGGCAGTACGCGCATGGCCAGGAACGCGACCACGAGGCCGATCGGCACGTTGACGAACAGCACCCAGCGCCAGTCGAGGTACTGGACCAGCAAGCCGCCGGCGATCAGGCCGACCGCGCCGCCGGCCACGCTCATCGCCGCGTACACGCCCATCGCGCGGTTGCGCGGCGGGCCCTCGGGGAAGGTGACGGCGATCAGCGACAAGGCCGTGGGCGCGGCGAAGGCGCCGCCGATGCCTTGCACCACGCGCGCGGTGAGCAGCCATTCCTGGTTGGTGGCGAACCCGCCGACCAGCGAAGCCAGCGAGAACAGCAGGAGGCCGGCGATGAAGATCCGGCGGCGCCCCAGTAGGTCGCCGGACCTTCCGCCGAGCAGAAGCAGCCCGCCGAACGCCAGCGCGTACGCGTTGACGACCCATTCCAGGTTGGTGCCGGAGAAGCCCAGCGCGGTCTGGATGTGGGGGAGGGCGACGTTGACGATGGTCGCGTCGAGCACGACCATGAGCTGGGCCGTCGCGATGACGGCGAGGGCCAGGCCAAGCCGCCGCGGTGGTCCGGCGGTCCCCGAGGTTGGCGAGGCGCCGACCGGCACCGCCGCGGTACTGACCTCCGGGGGCAAGGCGCCGTCGAGCGCGCCGTGCTGCCCGGTGTCTGGTGTGGCGGACAAGGTGTGTCTCCCTAAGCTTTAGAAGGCGCACTGAACTAACGCCGTGACCGGTCAGGTGTCGTGGTCACGCGCCGTCCGTGCAATTTTTTTAAACCATTTTTCGGCCGAACGGACCGAGGTATCAGCCCCCGTTACGTGTCTTCCTCTCCCGTGTGGTCGTCATCGGTGTGACGATCGTGCGGCTGGACGGTCATCGGTCATGACGAGACAGCCGCCACGGTTGTGACACAATCACCTCCCGCCCCGTGATCCGAGCATCTTCCGCATCAGCCCCAGCAGGCACCTGCGCTCGCTGACGTCCAGCGTGGTGCACCACGGCGCCCGGGCTGCCATTTCGCCGCAGAGCCGGTCGCGCAGCGCCACGCCTTCCGGCGTCAGGACCAGGTTCTTGCTCCGCCGGTCCCGCAGGGACGGTTCGCGGCGGGCCAGGCCGTGCTTCTCCAGCGCGTCCGCGACCGAGGTGACGAAGGAAGGGTCACAGCCCATCCGCAGCCCCAGGTCCTTCATCGTCATCGGTGCCTCGAGCATGAGCAGGGCCTTGGTATCGCTCACCGACAGCCCGAGTTCGGCCGCGATGACCTGGCCGAGATCGTGAGCATGCCGGAAGAGGTCACCGAAGGTGTCCGTGATCTGCTGGTTCAGATCGTCGTCGACGCCCGCGCCGACCCCCGCGGCCAGCGGCATCGCGTGCGGGACCGGTTCGGCGTCCAGGACCGTGGCGCTGCTTAGCGGCTCATCCATCCATACTCACCTCCTCCGTGTTTCTCCGCTGTGCTTCTCCGCTGTGCTTCTCTTCTATTGCGTGACTCTCTCAATAGTTGAGTAACTCAACCATATTGCCCCGCGTCGGCATCGGCAAGTGAATATTCAGCCCATTTGGCTTCGCTCACGGCGAACCGGAACCAACTGCCGGCCGCGTTGCGGCGTCTTTACCCACGACGCTCACACTGGGAGGGTCACGATCGCCAGCAAAGGGGAGGAGCGCCGCGATGACCGAAGGCGGAGACCAGGGTAGCCAGGTACCAGGCCGGCGCGCGTTCCTCGGGTTCGCCGCCGCGGCGGGCGGCGTCTCGCTCTTGTCGGCGTGCAGCGGGACGAGCGCGTCCACGGCGAGCGGCAGCGCGGTGACGGCCAGCCTGGACTCGACCGGTGGCGCGGCCAGGTCCGCCGGGGCCAGCGCGGCCTCCGGGCCGCCTCAGGCCGCCGACTGGACGGCGCTGGCCCGCGACCTGTCCGGGCCGCTGGTCCGCCCCGGCCAGGCCGGCTACACCACGGCCAAGGAACTGTTCGACCCGCGCTTCGACTCGCTGCACCCGGCCGGGGTCGCCTACTGCCGCAACCCGCACGACGTGGCGACCAGCCTGGCCTTCGTCCGCAAGTTCGGCATCCCGGTGGCCGCCCGCTGCGGCGGGCACAGCTACGCGGGCTGGTCCTCGACCAGCGGCCTGATCATCGACGTCACCCGGATGGCCGGGGTGAACGTCAGCGGCGGCAGCGCGACCGTGGGCGCGGGCACCCGGCTGATCGACTTCTACAACGGGCTCGCGGCGCACGGCCGTGCGGTGCCCGGCGGCTCCTGCCCGACGGTGGGCATCTCCGGCCTGACCCTGGGCGGCGGGATCGGCGTGGTGGGCCGAGCCTACGGCCTGACCTGCGACAACGTGACGTCCATGCAGGTCGTCACGGCCGACGGGCAGATCCGCACCGCCAACGCGCACACCAACTCCGACCTGTTCTGGGCCTGCCGCGGCGGGGGCGGCGGCAACTTCGGCGTGGTCACCTCGTTCACCTTCACCACCCATCCGGCCGGCGCCATCTGCCTGTTCTTCTTGTCCTGGCCGTGGTCGCGGGCCGATCGGGTCATCGCGGGCTGGCAGTCCTGGGCGCCGCACGCCCCGGACCAGCTCTGGTCCAACCTGCACCTGTCCGCGGCGCCTGGCGGCTCGGTCCCGTCCATCCAGGTGGGCGGGACCTACCTGGGCTCGGTGAGCGGCGCGGCGGCCCAGCTGGACAAGCTGTATGCCGCGGTCGGCTCCGATCCGTCCTCGCCGTTCCTGGAGAGCACCAGCTGGCTGCACGCCATGCTGGTCGAGGCGGGCTGCGCGAGCCTGTCGGTCAGCGAGTGCCACCTGCCCACCCAGACCTCCGCGGGACAGCTCTCCCGGGCCTCGGAATACGCCAAGTCCGACTTCTTCACCAAGCCGCTGAGCAGCCACGGGATCGGGACCATGCTGGCCGGGGTGGAGAACTTCCAACGGGTGGCCGGCGCGTCCGGCGCCTCGGGCGGGATCGCGCTCGACGCGCTCGGCGGCGCGATCAACCGGGTCGCGCCCGGCGCGACCGCGTTCGTCCACCGCAACGGGCTGTTCGACGCCCAGTACACCACCACCTGGCCGGCCGGTTCCCCGTCCGCCGCGGTGGCGCGCCAGCACGCGTGGCAGCAGTCCTTCTGGCAGTCCATGCGCCCCTACGCCAGCGGCCAGGCCTACCAGAACTACATCGACCCCAGCCTGTCCAACTGGCAGCAGGCCTATTACGGCGCCAACTACACCCGGCTCACCCAGGTCAAGGCGAAGTACGACCCGCACCGGGTGTTCCGCTTCCCGCAAGCCGTCTGATCGCGGACAGCAGAACGGGCCCCAGCCGGCGGCTGGGGCCCGTCCCTACTCGGTAAGCGGGAACCTCTAATAGAAGGCCGCCGCGCACGGGTTGTTGTGTATCGGCCCGATGAACTGCGGGTAACCGTACTTGGCGAACTGGTCGGTCCCGTACTGGGCGTCCTTGCCGTAGGTGTTGGCGAACAGCCCGTTGGTGACGTTGCCGAACTCGAACGAGCAGGCGCCGCCCGTCCCGACCTGGGTCCAGTAGGGGTAGAACCCGCCCGGTCCCTGCGGCGGCACCGTGCAGCCGGCCGCGGTGCTGGCCGCGTTGGCGTAGTTGCCGCCGCCGCACTGGTACTCGCTCAGCGCCACGTCGGTCTGGAAGTAGAACTGCGAGTACTGGCGTCCGTTGCTGGTCGGGAACGACTCCAGGAAGCTCGACGGATAAATGTTGGGCCTGAGCCCGGTCGGCCACTCGGTCCAGTACGGGGTCCCGTCGAAGTCGAGGTCGCCGTTCTGGAAGATGGTGTCCTGGCAGCCGGTCAACCGGTCCGGATCGGTTGAGGTTCCGGGTCCGTCGAAGCCCGGATGAGTGGAGCCCGCGTAGTAGCAGGGCGCCTCACCGGCTTCCGGCGTCTGGCTGTCGGGCGTCCCGACGTTCTCGTACGGGCCGTTGCACTCGTTGTAGACGGCGTTCGTGTCGCTCGGGTCGAGCGGGTTGGAGGAGAGCTTGTCGCCCAGCGACGTGCACGCCTCCCAGTGGCCGGTCTCGAACTCGGTGCTGATGTCGACCTGGTCCGCGCCCCACGGGTTGATGTTGCCGGCCTTGGCCGTGTTGTATTCCGGCTGGAAGTTGAACGGCGTGCCTGAGCAGTCAGCGGCCGAGGTGGTGTGGAAGCCGTTAGCCGCCGAGGCCTGCATGTAGCCGCTTTGGTGCGTGGTGAGGTCGTCCATGACCACCTCGAAGGCGTGACCACCGCCCGACGCGGGCGCGTCGTACATGTGGAAGGTGATCCTGTCGCCCGCGTTCATCAGCAGGGTCTCCCTGTTGTTCACGAACGTGCTGGTGTCCGCGTCCTGCGGTGACGGCGGCCCGGTCGGCACCCCGTCGCGCTGGATGAAGGCGAAGTTGACCGGTTCCTCGCAGTTGGTGTTACAGGACTGGAAGGCCGCGGTGCACTCCAGGCTGTCGATGGTCAGGGCCGCGCACCAGTGCGTGCCGTCGCAGCTCTCGCTGTCCGCGAACGGCGGGTTGCCCGGCGGGTAGAACTGCATCTCCATGAACGCCGAGCCACCGCCGAGGCCGCTGACGCAATCCGGGCTGACGCAGGTCGGGGCGTTGCTGTCCGAGTTCGGCGTGCAGGCCGCCTCCGGGAACGAGTTGGGGTCGCACAGCGCCATCGAGAACCACGGCGCCGGGGTCAGCTCGAACCAGTTCGACACGTCATGGCCCGGGTTGGCGTCGGTGGGCGCCGCCTTCGGGTCCTTGCCCAGGGTGAGCGACCAGGACACGTTGCCGCCAGACCCGGGGGTGCTGGACAGGAAGTCGGTGTCGGGCTCGTCGTGCCCGATGTAGTGGCCGTTGTCGTAGAACCGGCCGCCCCAGGTGTTGGAGTTGGCCTTGCTGGCGCCCCGGATGTCGGTGCAGTTCATCGTGCCCCGCACCGCCTTCTGCCCGGTGGCGCTGAAGCCGTTGCAGTCCAGCTCGCCCCTAGCGTTCGGCTTGAAGCTGATGCCGCTGGCCGACGCCTTGGCCGCCGGTGCGGCTTGTGCGGGTATGCCGCTCGTCCAGGCGATGCCGAACAGCAGCCCTACCGCGGTCAGCAGCGGCAGCAGGACTTTCAATCTCGATCCAGGCACCTGCAATCGTCCCCTCGACTTGTAGTCATGTCGGATTACGGTCAGTATCCGACAAATAGCTTCATAGTCCTGTTGGGGCGATTGGCGCCAGTGGCTTCACCAACTTGTGCTGCAAAATCTTGCGATTTGGTGATTTATCCAGTCGCCGCCGAACGTCTGATGTACCACAAGAAAACGGGCCCCCAGCCGTCACGGCTGGGGGCCCGTTGCCGAACCGTTAATTCGCTGCTATGTCGCGCACGGGTTGGTGTACGTCCGGCCGAAGAACTGCGGATAACCGAGCAGGGCGAACTGATCCTTCCCGTACTGCTTGTCCTGGCCGAAGTCGGTCAGGCCGGCCCCGAGGAGACGTTGCCGAACTCCAGCGCGCAGGCGCCGTGGTGCTGGACCTGGCTCCAGTACGGGTAGAAGTGACCCGGTTCCCGCCGGCGGGACCGTGCAGCCCTTCGCGCTGCTGCTGGCGTCGGCGTAGTCACCGCCGCCGCACTGGTACTCGCTCAGGGCGACGTCGGTCTGGAAGAAGTACTGCGCGTACTGGCTGCCGTTCGTGGTCGGGAACTGTTCCACGAACGAGGACGGGAACCGGCTGGTCGGCGTGGGGCCGGTCGGCCATTCCTTCCAGTACGGGGATCCGTCGAAGTCCAGGTCGCCGTTCTGGAGCAGGCTGTCCAGGCAGCCGGTCAGCTTGTTCGGCGGCGTGGACGTGCCGGCCCCGTTATAGCCGGGGTGAGTGGCACCCGCGTAGTAGCACGGCGAGTCGCCGGTCTCGGGCGTGTTGCTGTCCGCCGGGCCCGCGTTCTCGTACGGGCCTTCGCACTCGTTATACATGGGGCTGTTGTCGTTCGGGTCGAGGGTGTTGGCGATCGGGTCGGCCAGCGAGGTGCAGGCCTCCCAGTGGCCGGTCTCGAACTCGGTGCTGATGTCCTCCAGGCCCGCGCCCCACGGGCTGATGTTGCCGGCCTTGGCCGTGTTGTATTCCGGCTGGAAGTTGAACGCCGTGCCCGAGCAGTCAGCGCTGGAGGTGGTCATGAAGCCGTTGGCCCCGGACGCCTGCATGTATCCCGTCTGGTGCGTGGTCAGGTCGTCCATGTACACCTCGAAGGCCTTACCGCGGCCCCTGGGTACCGGCGCGTCCCACATATGGAACGTGACCTGATCGCCGGGGTTCATGAGCAGCGTCTGCTTGTTCGGCACCTCGGTGGACAGGTCGGCGTCCTGCGGCGACGGGGGCCCGGTCGGCACCCCGTCCCGCTGGATGAAGGCGAAGTTGACCGGTTCCTCGCAGTCGTTGTTGCAGGACTGGAAGCCCGCGTTGCACTCCAGGCTGTCGATGGTCAGGGCCGCGCACCAGTGCTTGTTGTCACAGCTGAGGTTGTCCGCGAACGGTGCCTCACCCGGCGGGTAGAACTGCATCTCCATGAACGCCGACCCGCCGCCGACGCCGCTGACGCAGGTCGCGTAGAGGCAGGTAGGAGCGTTCGAATCCGATCGCGGCGTGCACGCCGTCAGCGGGTAGGAGTTGGGGTCGCACAGGTCCATCGAGAACCAGGGCGCGGGGGTCAGTTCGAACCAGTCCGCGACGTCGTGCCCGGGGTGGGCGGCGGTCGGCGCCGCCTTCGGGTCCTTGCCCAGGGTGAGCGACCAGGACACGTTGCCGCCCGAGCCGGGCGTGCTGGACAGGAAGTCGGTGTCGGGCTCGTCGTGCCCGATGTAGTGGCCGTTGTCGTAGAACCGGCCGCCCCAGGTGTTGGCGTTCGCCTTCTTGCTGCCGCGGACGTCGGTGCAATTGAACAGCCGCAGCGGCTTCTGCACCGGGCTGAACCCGTTGCAGTCCAGCTCACCCCGCGCGGCCGGGGTGTACTTGGCGGAAGATCCGGCCACGCTGGCCGCGGCCGGTACGCCGCTCGCCCAGGCCACGCCGAACAGCAAAGTGACCGCGCTCAGCAATCCGAGCAGTCCTCTCGCCCCCCGGCGCGTGTGCAATCGTGCCCTCATTCTCGTGCTCCCGTCGGATACCGATAGGTATTGGGATAAATTGTTCATAACTCTGTGCACCGGGCCCGGCAAGAGGCCTCGGCAAGCTCGATTAAGTTGTGTTGTCTTCAGGGCCGTCACGTTTACCCCGGCCCGGGCTGATCGCCCGGACGTCATCCGGCACTATGGCCTCAGAGGCTCTACCTGGCCTGCCACCAGCGTCAAGCATCTGATGCGGCGCGTCGGGCGTCTTGCGATCATGCGGTGCGCGGGCATGATGGTATGTCCGCGAATATTGGGTATCCGACGTCCGTCCGCCAGCTACTCCGGATGTAGGTTCCGATGACAAGTAACGCCGAGCTTGACACCGCGGCCGCTGCAACCGGCCGCGATCAGGCCCCTGTCCTGCTGCTCGTTGAGGACGACGACGGTGACGCCCTGCTCGTGGAGGAACTGCTGCGAGAGGTGGGCGCCTCGGTCCTCGTCCGGCGCGCGCGCTCGCTCGGCCAGGCCACAACCATGGTCTCCGAGGCCGCGTGCGTGCTGCTCGATCTCGGCCTGCCCGACTCCCAGGGCCTGCAGGGCCTGCGCCAGCTGCTGCGCATCGAGCCCGAAGCGGCCATCGTGGTCCTCACCGGCGAGGCGAACGAGCACCTCGGCGAGCAGGCGGTCCGGTCCGGTGCCCAGGATTACCTGGTCAAGGGCGAGGTCGCCGGGCACATGCTGCACCGCGTGATCCGCTACGCGGTCGAGCGGCGCCGGGCCGAGGAGGCGCAGCGGGAACTGCGCGTCGCCCAGGTCCTGGCCCAGGAGAACGCGCGCCTGGAACGCGGCCTGCTGCCCTCGCCGCTGCTGGCCGACGCGCGGCTGAGTGTATCGTCGCGCTGCCTGGCCGGCGGGCAGCAGCATCTGCTCGGCGGGGACTTCTACGATGTGGTCGAGGCGGCCGACGGCTGGGTGCACGGCCTCATCGGTGACGTCTGCGGCCGCGGCCCGGCCGAGGCCGCCCTGGGCGTGTGCCTGCGGGTGGCCTGGCGCACGCTGGTGCTGGCCGGGCGGCCCGCCGACGAGATCCTGGTCACCTTG
Source organism: uncultured Actinomycetes bacterium (assembly GCA_963787645.1). Taxonomy (GTDB): domain Bacteria; phylum Actinomycetota; class Actinomycetes; order Streptosporangiales; family Streptosporangiaceae; genus Palsa-504. The sequence continues at coordinate 410,790 of CAWBDS010000013.1, forward strand.
AACCAGCTGCTCGAGCACGAGCGGCAGGACGACACGATGTTCGCCACCATGTGCATGATCTCGGTGGCCCCCGGTCGCGCGACGGGCTGGGTGCGGATGGCGGGCCACCTGCCGCCGCTGCTGGTCACCCGGGACGGCGTGCGGGAGCTGCAGACCCCGACGGCGCCTCCGCTGGGCCTGGGCCGGGTCCAGCACTGGCCGGGGACCCAGGTCGCGCTGGACGGCGGCTGGTCGGTGCTGCTGTACACCGACGGGCTGATCGAGGGCCGGATCGGGAAGGGCTCCGAACGGCTGGGCAGCGAAGGCCTGATGGACCTGATCCGGACGGCGCTGCGGGCCGCGGGCAACGGCGAGGCCGGCCCGGCCGGCCCGGCGGCCGCCGACGACATCCTGCTGGACCGGGTGATCGAGCAGGTCCGCCAGCTCAACGGCGGAGACCTGGACGACGACCTGGCCGTCCTCGCGCTCAGCTACTCCCCGCACCGATGAGCGGGGTGAAACCGGAGGATGCGCGGCGGCGCTGGCCGCTCAGCCGCATCGTGAGCGTAGCCGTGCTGGCCCTGCTGCTGTTCTCCCTGGCCGCCGTGGCCGCGGGCGCAACGGCGCTGGTCGGCCTGGGCGACGCGCGAAACCGATTGGTAGGTGTCATCGATCCCGCCACCCTGCAGGCGCAACTGCTGGACGATGCGCTGGTCAACCAGGAGACCGGCGTCCGCGGTTTCGCGCTCAGCGCCCAGCAGAGCTTCCTGGCTCCCTATACCCAGGGCGCCGCCACGGAGAAAGCCGCGATCGCCAGCTTGCGCGGGCTGGCGTCTCAGCTGCCGCGGGCCACGACCAGCGACCTCAACAGCGTGATCACCGCGGCGCACTACTGGCGGACCCACTACGCGGAACCGACGATCAGCCAGGTGAACCAGGCCAAGAAACCCGTGGTCAGCCCGGATGTCGTCGCCGGCAAGGCGGACTTCGATGCGTTGCGGGTCAAGGTGGCCGTGCTCCATGCCGACGTGAGCGGCGCCCGGAGCAGCGCGGTGGCCGCCTTGAACGACGCGGGCAACACCCTGGACGCGGTGTTCGTGGCCATCGCGATCGGCCTGGCCGTCATCGTCGTCCTGCTCGCGCTGGGCCTGCGCGGCGCCGCGATCCGGCCGCTGCACGGGCTGGCCGCCCAGGTCCGCCGGGTGGCCGGCGGCGACTTCGCCCACGAGGTCACCGTGCGCGGCCCGCGAGAGGTGACCCATCTGGCCGCCGACGTGAACACCATGCGCGAGCGCATCTTGCAGGAGCTCTCCGCGACGCAGGACGCCAACGCGATCTTGCAGGAGCACGCCACCGAGCTCCAGCGCTCCAACTCCGAGCTCGAGCAGTTCGCCTACGTCGCATCGCACGACCTGCAGGAACCGCTGCGCAAGGTGGCCAGTTTCACCCAACTGCTGCAGCGACGGTACGCCGGGCAACTGGACGCCCGGGCCGACCAGTACATCGAGTTCGCGGTGGACGGCGCCAAGCGCATGCAGGCACTGATCAACGACCTGCTCTCCTACAGCCGGGTCGGCCGGTCCGACCGCGAGCCGGCCCTGATCTCCAGCGATGCGGCGCTCACCCAGGCGCGGGCCAACCTGGCCGAGCAGATCGAGCAGACCGGCGCCACCATCGAGACCGGCCACCTGCCGCTGGTCCTGGCTGAGCTGCCGCTGCTGATCGCGGTGTTCCAGAACCTGCTCAGCAACGCGCTGAAGTTCAGCGGCGGCAAGCCACCGCGGGTGGTGATCACGGTCCGCCGTGACGAGCCGTTCTGGCTGTTCTCCTTCAGCGACAACGGGATCGGGATCGAGCCGCAGTACGCTGAGCGCATCTTCGTGATCTTCCAGCGGCTGCACGAGCGCAGCGCCTATGCCGGCACCGGCATCGGCCTGGCCATGACCCGCAAGATCATCGAGTACTTTGGCGGCCGGATCTGGCTCGACACCACGTTCACCGATGGCACGCGGTTCTACTTCACCTTGCCGATGCCGCAGGAAACCATGACCCCCGAAGTCGAGGAGCCTTTCGAGGCCTCGCCCGCCGACCAACCAGACGAGAAAGCCGATAACCGTGTGTGATGACTCCAGGGTGATAGACGTGCTCCTGGTCGAGGACGACGAAGGCGACGTCCTCATGACCCGGGAAGCGTTCGAGTACTACAAGATCGGCAACCGCCTGCACGTCGTCTCCGACGGCGACCAGGCCATGCAGTTCCTGCAGCAGGCCGGACCTTATGCCGACGCCCCGCGCCCCGGGCTGATCCTGCTCGACGTCAACCTGCCCCGCCGCAGCGGCCTGGAGGTGCTCGCCGAGCTCAAGCAGGATCCGGACCTGCTCATGATCCCGGTGATCATGCTGACCACCTCGCGCGCCGAGGAGGACATCGTGCGCAGCTACTCGCTGCACGCCAACGCGTTCGTCAGCAAGCCGGTCGACTTCGAGCATTTCATCGACGCGATCCGCCAGATCGACAACTTCTTCCTGACCCTGGTCCGGCTGCCCGTCTGACCGGCGATACGATCTTAGCGCCGCTAACGAAGGGGAGCCGATGTACGACGCCTCCCGGAGCCAGCCCGGACGACGCCGCCGCGGCTGCCCGCGCGCAGGGCGGCGGACCGGACGCCCGGCTGGTCGGGGACGTGGCCGGGGCCGCGGCCTACCTGCGCGGGCTGACCTCCGCCAATGGCAAGATCGGCGTGATCGGCTACTGCTCCGGCGGACGCCAGTCGGTCCTGGCCGCGGTAAGCCTGCCGCTGGACGCCGCGGTGGACTGCTACGGCGCGTTCGTGGTCGGATCCCCGCCCGAGGGCATGCCGCTGAAGGTCGGCCCCATCAAGCACCTGATCAAGGACCTGTCCTGCCCGCTCCTCGGCCTGTTCGGCGCGGACGACCAGCACCCGTCCCCGGAACAGGTCGACGAGCTCGAACAGGAGCTGAAGGCCCAGGGCAAGACGTACGAGTTCCACTCCTACGAGGGCGCCGGGCACGCGTTCTTCTCGGTGAACCGCCCCGCCTACCGCCCCGAAGCCGCCACCGACGGCTGGACCCGCATCTTCACCTGGTTCAACCGCTACCTGTCCTAGCCCGCCCCAGCCCGCCCCGCGCCCCAGCCCGCCCCGCGCCCCAGCCCGCCCCGCGCCCCAGCCCGCCCCGCGCCCCAGGCCGCCCCGCGCCCCAGCCCGCGGAATGCGGTGTAGTCAGGGGCTGCTTTTGGCAGGTCGCGCGGGTTCGCGCCGCGGCTGGGTTACTGGTGGTGCTGGCGTTGCCAGGGAACACAGAGTGCTTGGTGGTGCGCTGCTCCCGCGCAGCCGAGGGTGGTGAAACCCGGGTTCCACCACCCTTGGGTGCCCCTTGGGTGTGGTGGATTACCGGTTCCACTCCGCTCGCGTCGGCCGCGACCGGCTACTCCGGGCCAAATGGATACCCCGGACCCGGGTTCACTTCGTTTGAACGCGCTCATTCGGCGCTGGAGGCGGCCCAGATGTTGAGGCCGGTTTCGACCGCGTCGCGGTCGATGGCGGCCAGTTCGTCGGTGCTGAACTCGGTATGCGCGGCCGCAGCCAGGTTTTCCTCCAGCTGAGCCACGCTGCTCGCACCAATCAGCGCCGAGGTCACCCGCGGGTCCCGCAGCACCCAGGACAGCGCCATCTGGGCCAGCGTCTGCCCCCGGGACCTGGCGATCTCGTACAGCGCGCGGACGTGGGCCAGCGTGGCCGGCGCGATCTGGTCGGAGGACAGCGAGCCGTTCAGGCTGGCCCGCGAGCCGGCCGGCACGCCGTCCAGGTACTTGCCGGTAAGCACGCCCTGCGCCAGCGGCGAGAACGCGATGCAGCCCACGCCTTCGCGGCCGAGCACGTCCAGCAGGCCGCCCTCGATCCAGCGGTTCAGCATCGAGTACGAGGGCTGGTGGATCAGCAACCGGTCGCCCATCTGACGTAGCAGGGCCACTGCCTCTTCGGTCCGTTCGGCCGAATATGAAGAAATACCCACGTACAGCGCCTTGCCCGACCGGATGGCGGTGTCCAGCGCGCTCATCGTCTCCTCGAGCGGCGTATCGGGGTCGAAGCGGTGGGAGTAGAAGATGTCCACGTACTCCAGGCCCATCCGGCGCAGCGACTGATCCAGGCTGGCCAGCAGGTACTTGCGGGAGCCGTGGTCGCCGTACGGGCCGGGCCACATGTCGTAACCGGCCTTGGTCGAGATGATCAGCTCGTCGCGGTAGGGCCGTAGGTCCTCGCGCATGACCCGGCCGAAGTTGATCTCCGCGCTGCCGTAGGGCGGCCCGTAGTTGTTGGCCAGATCGAAGTGCGTGACACCCAGATCGAACGCCCGGTGGATGATCGCGCGCTGGTCCTCGATCGGCTTGCCGTCCCCGAAGTTCTGCCACAGCCCGAGTGAGATTTCGGGCAGCAGCACACCACTGCGCCCGCAGCGGCGGTAGGGAGTCTTGGTGTACCGGTCGTCGGCAGCTACGTAGGTCATGCCGTAAGTCTTTCATTCCGCCCGGTCGCCGGTCGGCCGCGGCGTACCTGTTAGGGTCGGAAGCCGAGAGGAGCCGCGATGTGCACGTATCTGACGGAGAAGGTCTCGATCACCGGTAGCGGGAAGGGGCCAGCCGGCTGGTTCAGCGTCACCGACGCGAGCGTGTACTTCGATCACCCGGTGCACGCGCCCGCCGAGCACACCCTCAACATCGACTTCCTGGACCCCGGTGCCGGGCCCGCGGCCCGGGTCGCGGTTGAGCTCACCGCGGACTCGGCCCGGGCGCTGATCAAGGCGATCCAGGCCACCCTGGACGCCGCGCCGCCTGGTCTGATCACCTGACCCCGCGCCGTCCGGCCTTACCAACTACCGGCCGTCTCCTCGGAACGCCCGGGAATGTCAGTGCCTCATGCGAATATGCGTATGAAGGCCGATGGCTATCCGGGATGGAGGCGCAGGGATGCGGTTCGTGGTGGAGCGCGACGCGCTGGCTGAGGCGGTCGCCTGGATAGCCCGCTCGCTGCCGTCCCGACCGGTGCTCCCGGTGCTGTCCGGGCTCTTGCTCCAGGCCGCGGCGGACGGGCTGACCCTGTCCTGCTTCGACTACGAGGTATCGGCCCGGATCAACATCGACGCGGACGTTACCGAGGCGGGGACGGTCCTGGTGCCCGGGCGGCTGCTGGCCGAGATCACCCGCAGCCTGCCGGGGCACCCCGTGGAGGTCGACGACAAGGACGACGTGACCCTGACCTGCGGGCCCGCGTCGTTCAACCTAGTCACACTGCCCATCGGGGAGTACCCGCGGCTTCCTGAGCTGCCCCGCCTGGTCGGCACCGTGGACGGCGGCGTGTTCGCCACGGCCATCGGCCAGATCACCCCGGCGGCCAGCCGGGACGACACGTTGCCCGTCATCACCGGAGTGAACGTCGAGATCTCCGATGACATGATCACGTTGGTGGCCACCGACCGGTACCGGCTGGCCATCCGGGAGCTGGACTGGAATCCCGCCCGCCCCGGGACCGACGGTACGCTCCTGGTCCCGGCCAAGACCCTGGCCGACGCGGCCCGGATGATGGCGCCGGGCGTACCGGTCCGGATCCTGACCCGCGGCACGGACGGGACCGGGACCAAGAAGAACGCCGGCTCCGATTCGGCGGGCTCGCTGCGGGCGGCCGACGCGATGATCGGGTTCGAGTCGGGCGGGCGACGGCTGACCACGCGGCTGATCGCGGGAGAATACATCAAGTACAGCTCCAAGTTCCCGGCTGACTTCGGCAGCTGCGCCGACATGCCAGCCGTCTCGCTCACCGAGGCGGTCAAACGGGTTGCGCTGGTCGCCGAGCGGGGCAGCTCGGTCCGGCTGTCGTTCGAGCTGGGCCGGGTCACCATCGAGGCGGGCACCAAGGGCCAGGCGCGAGCCCGGGAGACCGTCGCCGCCGACTTCGCCGGCCAGGAGGCCGCGATCGCGTTCAGCCCGCAGTACCTGCTCGACGGCCTCATCGCGGCGCTGACCACGGCCACTGGCGCCCCTCCCGCTTCGCCGGGCCCGGGCACCTCGGAAGGCGAGACCCGCAGCCGAGGTAAAGCCGAGCGGGACGGGAACCCGGCCGCCGCGGAGGGCCGCATCCGCCTGCAGTTCACCAGCGCGACGAAGCCTGCCCTGATCACTGGCAGCCCGGGAGCCGGTGATCAGGCCGTCCCGGACTACCGCTACCTGGTCGTGCCGCTCCGCGCGCTGGCCACCAGCTGATGCGCCGGCCACGGTGGAAACAGCTCGGCAAGGCACAGTAAGGCAACAGATTCCCTGCCGCACTTCCGCCCGATTGGTCCCGGCTGGATAGTCGGATTATCAGGAGAGGACCAGGGCACCGGGGGCGCGGCCGGGCCGCGGGCGTCGCGGCGGGCGGCACGCTGGCACTGGCCCTGCTGGTGTGCGGGTGCGTGTTCGCCGGGCTGGCCGGGCCCGCGATCAGCCTGCGGCTGCGGACCGAGGCGCTGCACCAGGCGCTGAACCGGTTCGGGCCGCTGGGCACCGCCATCCAAGTCAGCGCCAGCTGGAACCAGTTCAGCGAGGATTATGCCGGCCAGCCGCTGCTTACCGAGGACGACCTGTCATCCGCTACCGCCGACATCAGCGTCGGCCTGGCCGCCTCGGTGCCAATCGCCCAGGGCAGCTGGACCTCTCTGACCACCGCGGTGCATAACGTCATTTCGGGAACGGCCCGCATGGCGGATGGATTCCAGCCGGCCCTCGAGGTGATCTACCGCGACCAGTTGCCGCCCGATGTCCAGATCATCGCCGGGCAGGTCACAGCCATCCCGGCCGATGCAATCGGCGTGACCATCACCGAGCAGACCGCGGCGCGCTACGGCCTGCATGCGGGCTCCCGCGTGGTGCTGCAGGGCCCTGGCGACCCGGTCCGGCTGGAGGTCACCGCGGTCGTCCGTGAGCGTGATCCGGCGGCCACGTTCTGGACCGCGGATCCGCTGGCCACCGCTCCGGACCTGCTGCAGAACCTGAAGACCGGCCAGTTCACCCTGGAAGGCGCGGTCCTGGCCAATCCCGGCCAGCTGGCCGCCGTGCAGAGCGCCTTCTGCCCAGTCTTCGCCGTGACCTGCGACAATATGCAACTTGACTGGGAATTCCCGGTCGACGTCAGCGGGGTGACCGCGGATCAGGCCCAGGCGTTCGTCAACAACCTGGCCATCGCCGCCGCGTCGCCCTATGCGCTAATGGAGTCGGCGGCGGCCGACCTAGCGGTCAGTCAGCCGATGACCGGCACGCTGACCGCCTTCGTCTCCGCCCAGGCCGCGGTCCTTTCCGTGCTGCTCCTGCTGTTCGCCAGCCTGGCCGTGATCGTGGTGCTGGTCATCGTGCTGGCGGCCGCGATCTTGGTCGCCCGCCGGGACGACGAGTTGATCATGCTCCGGCACCGGGGTGCCTCCAGCCGCCAGGTCGCGGCCCGGGTCCTGGCCGGCGTGGTGCCCGCGGTGGTCCCGGCCGCGGTGATCGGGGTGGCGCTGGTGCTGGCGGTCGTGCCCGGTACCAGCTTGGCCGACGGCTGGAAGCAGGCCGCCGCCGTGCTCGCGGTTGCCCTGGCCGGCCCGCCGCTGATCGCGGTGTGGCGGTTCCGGCGGCCCGCCCCGGTGGTTAACCCAGCGTTGATCTTGACCCCGGAAACTAAGACCCGGCGGGCTTCGCTGGCCGCCCAGCGGCGGGTGGTAGCCGGGGTGACGCTGTGCGGCGGGGCGGCCGCGGGCCTGCTCGTGCTCCGCGGCCAGGGCGTGTCCACCGCCGGGGTCACCAACTGGTACCTGACCGTGGCCCCGGTCCTGGTCGCCGTCCCGGCCGCGCTGATCGCGATGCTGGTGTACCCGCTGGCCATCCGCGCGCTGCTGCCCGTCTGGCGGCGCCGGCGCGGCGGGGTCGCCGGGTACGTCGGCCTGGCCGGGGCCATCGAACGGCGGACGGCTACCGCGCTGCCCGCTTTCACGCTGGTCCTGGCGCTGACCCTGGCCGCGTTCGGCGGGATGATCAACGGCTCCATCACCGACGGCCAGGTGAACTACTCCTGGCAGGTCACCGGCGCCGACGCCACCATCGACACCAACGGTACCGCCTACGACATCACCCCCCAGGTGCAGAACGCGATCGCCGCGGTCCCGGGCGTGCGGCACAGCACCGCGGTGTGGACCACCACCTGGCAGACCTCATTCGGGCAGCACCAGCTCAACGTGGCCGCCGTCGACCCCGCGAGCTACGCCGCGCTGACCGCCGACACCCCGTTCCCGGGTATCCCGGTGAGCGCGTTCGGTCCCGCGGACAGCGCCCCGGTCACCGCCGCCACGGTCATCCCGGTGCTGGCCTCGCCGTCCGCGGCCGCCATCCTGGGGTCCGGTGCCGTGCAGATCAGCTCGCAGTACCTCATGGGCCCGATACGGATCCGGGTGGCCGGGATCGTCGCCCGTACTCCGGCCGAGCCCGCCGGGGGCCTGTTCGTGCTGATGCCGCAGCGGACCCTGCCCGGCCCCTTGGGCCACCCGGCGCCCAACTTGGGCCTGGTCACCGGCACGCACGTCAATCACACCGCGCTGTCCCGGCTGGTCGGCCGGGACCTGCCGCCCGCGACGCTGTCGTTCCGCAGCGACGTGCTGACCGGGCTGGGCAGCGCGCCGCTGCAGCACGCGGCGGCGCTGCTGATGACGCTGACCGCGGTGATCGGCGCCGGGCTGGCCCTGCTCAACTTGATCTTCGGGCTGGCCCTGGGCGCCCGGGACCGGGAACTGACCTTGGCCCGGCTGACCGTCATGGGCTATGACCGCGACACCCGCCTGGTCCTGCTCATGGCCCTGCCCGCGGTGCTGGCCGCGTTCGCCGCCGCCCTCGGCTGCGCGCTGGCCCTGCCCGCCCTGATCGGCCCCGCCCTGGACCTGTCCGTATTCACCGGCCCGGGAGCATCGGTCAGCTACCGGCCCGACGTGACCGCCCTCGCGCTGCCCTGCGCGGCCATCGTGCTCCTGATCGCCGCGACCTTGACCATCCAGACCATCCGCTCCCGCCGCCGCGCCGTCACCGGCCTGCTCCGCGTCCAGTAGTCAGTTAGTGCCCGGGGCCGGGGAACGGATACTGCCCGCCGTAGTAGGCGTGCCGGGACATCCACGCCATGATCAGGATCCAGGTGGCCAGTGCGAACAGCAGCAGCGCGAACACCAGGAAGCGACCGGCGTCGGTGTCGGAGGCCGGCTGGGATGGTTGACCGCGCGGGGATCGGCGGGGGCGCGGCAGGTCGGCCATCAGGGCGTCAATATGGCCCTGGGTCTTGGCGGCCAGCGCCAGGTCGATGCGCTCGGTCAGCTCGTCCAAGGTCAGTCGGCCGGCCACGAAATGGTCTCGCAGCTGAGCCATGGTCGCGTCGCGTTCGGCGTCGCCGATCCGCAGGTCGTAGTCATAGCGGCTGGCCCCGGGCACACGCCATCCCGGCATCAGCTGTTCACGCGGCAGCCCCGCGTCGGGATCGTGTTCTAGCATTCCGGTTCGGACGTCGTATCGCCTCGTCATCGGGTTTCCGGGTTCGCCAAGCCGACTACCTGTACTCCACGATAAGGCGGCGCGGCCCGGCGCGGAACCCGGCTGAGCAGAGAATCGGCATCCGGCAGCCGGCGAGCTGAACAGCCGGCCAGTCGCCGTGGGTCAGAACCGCGGACCCGTGGGTCAGAACCGCGGACCGCGTGAGCTCCGCCGCGGGCCCCTCGGACCGCGCCCACCGCCCGCACCCCGCCGCCGCCCGGCGAACCCGAACAGCCGCTTGATGAACGCGAACGCCGCGATGAGCAGGACGATGGCCAGCGGGCGGTCCCCGCCGCCGATGCCGAACAGCGACACCGCGCCGAACACCAGCGCCACCCACATCAGCACCAGCAGCGGCGCGAAGGCCGCGCGCCCGTACCGGCGGCCGCCCCCGCTGCTGTAGTCCCAGTCAGAGCGCCCCGTCGGTCCTGGCCAGGCCGGCCCCGGCCAGGCCGTGTTGCTGAAGCCCGCGGCCGGTGCGTCGGTGAGCGGCCGTGCCACGTGCGGCAGGTCGCGCGTCACGGTGTTGAGGTCGTCCCTGGTCTTGGCCGCGAACGTCTGATCCAGGCGCTCGTTCAGCTCGTCCAGCGTCAGCCGGCCATCCGCATAGTGATCGCGCAGCTGCGCTGCCGTCGCCTCGCGGTCGGCGTCCCCGACGCGCACGTTGTATCCCGATGCCATCGTGCCCTCCGTAGCAAGAACCGGGGAATCCCAGGTGCCTCCACGATATATCGCGATCCATCGGACGGCAAGCCGAAAGGCCTCAACCGCGGAAGCCTGAACGCCAGCCCGCGAAAGCCTGACCGCAGGCCAAAGCCTGACCGCAGGCCAAAGCCGCGTTGACAGGCGCAACCGTCACCTGTAAGTTCTACCTTACAGATGAAATGCCGACTAGGGAGCCCGACCTGACCACTGAGGAGCTGCTGGCGATGCTCACCGCCGTGGCCCACCCCCTGCGACTGCGGATCGTCGCCGAACTCGCGGGCGGCCGGGTACACGTCAGCGAGCTGGCTCGCAGGCTGGACATGTCCAGGCCGCTGCTCTACATGCACTTGGACCGGCTGGAAAAAGCCGGGATGGTCACCGGACAGCTGGAGCTGTCGGAGGACGGCAAGGCGATGAAGTACTTCCAGCTGGCCCCGTTCGAGCTCCGCGTGACCGCCGAGACGATCGTGGCCACCCTGAAGGCCGACGAGGCGGGCCAGGCCGACGGAAGCACCCAGAAAGCCGACGGAAGCACCCAGAAAGGCGAAACCGACATGAGAGAGAGCGACCAATGACCGCGGCACACATCCTGGCCTCCGGCGGTGGCACGAACTACACGGTAGTCGGCGTCCTGCTGGCCATCTTCGTGCCGATCTTCGCGGCTCTGGCCGCGATCGTCGGCTGGTACTTCCGGTTGCAGCGGCACCGCGCGGATGCGGTGGCCATGGCCTCGTACCGCAAGCTCGCCGAAGAGGCCGTGGCCAACCAGGCCGAACTGCGTGACCAGCTAGCCAAGCTCACCGAGCACGTCAGCGCGGTGGAACAACTGATGCGGGACGTCGGATGAACCGGCTGCGGTTGGCCGGCCATCCGCTGCGGCCCGCCTGGTGGGCCAGCACCGGACGTGCCCTGTGGTACCTGCTCGCCTACCAGGTCATGGGCTGGCTGCTGTTCGGCGCGGCGCTGGCCGCGGTGACCACGGCCGCCGCCCTCTCGATCACCCTGGCCGGGATACCGCTACTGGTCGCGGCGGCCGGAATCATCCACGCCTGCGCGCAGTCCGAGCGCACCCGGCTGCGCGCCGCGTCCGGCGAGCCCGTCGAGCATCGCTACCGCGAGCCCGATGAAGCCCCCGCCGGCCTGCGCGCCCGGGCCCGCGCCTACTGGACGGACACGGCCACCTGGCGCGAGTTCGCCTACCTGGTGGGCATGTTCCTTCCATTGGCCATCCTCGGCTGCCTGGTGCTGGCCATCTGGCTCACCCTGGCCGCCGGGGTCACCCTGCCGCTGTGGTACTGGGCTCCGGTCAACCACTATCCGCACGGCCTGACCGTGCACGGCGTCCAGCTCGGCTACTTCCCTAACGGCCCCTCGGGCCACGGCGCGGTCGGCGTCTACGTCGACACGCTGCCCAAGGCGCTGCTCACCGCCCTGGTCTGCCTGCTCCTGCTGGTGCCGTTCAGCTACGTGCTGGCCCTGACCGCGCGTACGCACGCCGCCGTCGCCCGGACCCTGCTCCGGACGCCGGAAGACCCGCTGGCACCGGCCAAGGGCCTGCTCCAGCGCCCCGGCCCGCTCCCGGCTCTTATCGGCCGAACGGACCGTCCTGGCAGCCCCACCCATGAGGGTCTAGCTCACGGGTGGGGCCAGGAAACGACCGCTCACATCGGATAGCTGCTCAGTCCGCTCGCAACAGAAAGAGGCCATGATGCGCCAGTCGCTGTCTCAAGTATTGCCTGAATCAGGCGGGCGGAGTCAGAGCCCCGCCGAAACGGGGGCGCCCGCCCCGCCACGTCGCGGACCGGTCGTCGAGCGGATCGCCGGGTGGAGCGTCCGGCACCGGAAAACAGCGGTGTTCGGCTGGCTCACGCTGGTCGCCGTGCTGTTCGTGGCCGCCCAGGCCCTGGGCAGCAAGAACCTGCCCAGCTATGATCCGGGCCAGGCGGGCCAGGCCGAGCGGGCCCTGCACCAGGCGGCGCCCGGCTACTACGGCTCGGCCTCCGAACAGGTGCTGATCCAGGCGCGGACGCCCGGCCGGACCTTCGCCCGCGACGCGGACCTGCGGCAGGTCGCGCAGCAGGTGGCGACCGCCTTGGCCGCCATGCCCAAGGACGCCGCGCACATCCAGTCGCCGCTCACCGGGGACACCCGGCGGCCGGGTGGCCAGCCGCTGGTGTCGGCGGACGGGCGCAGCGCGCTGGTCACGTTCGTCGTGCCCGGTAGCACCAGCGACCAGGATCAGGCCGTGGCGGCCGACCAGCGCGCGGTGGCCGCCGTGCAGGCCCGGCATCCGGACCTGCTGGTGGCCGAGGCCGGCGACGCGAGCATGAGCCGGGCGGTCGATGACTCTCTGGACTTCCGCCAGGCCGAGGCGACCTCGGTGCCGGTCACGCTGATCCTGCTGCTGGTGGTGTTCGGCGCCCTGGTCGCGGCGGGCATCCCGATCCTGCTCGCCGCCTCGGCGGTCATCGCCGCCCTGGCCGTGGTGACGATCTCCAGTCACTGGCTGCCGGTAGGCGGTTCCACCGCCGAGGTGGTGCTGATCGTCGGGATGGCGGTCGGCGTCGACTACTCGCTGTTCTACCTGCGCCGGGAGCGGGAGGAACGCGCCCGGGGCCGGTCCTTCCCCGAGGCGCTGCGCATCGCGGCGGGCACGTCCGGGCGCTCGATCCTGGTGTCCGGTCTGACCGTCATGATCGCCATGGGCGGGCTGTTCCTGACCGACATCGACCTGTTCACCGGCATCGCCCTCGGCACCATCGCGGTGGTCGGCATAGCGGTGGCCGGGTCGCTCACCGTGCTTCCGGCGCTGCTGTCCTGGCTGGGCCGGCGAGCCGACTGGGGCCGGATCCCGTTCCTGGGCCGCGGCCGGGCCGCCGCCCGCCCGTCCCGGCTGTGGGCCGCGCTGGTCCGCCGGGTGGTCGCGCACCCGGCCCGCTGGGGCGTCACGGCCGCGCTGGCCCTGCTCGCGCTGGCCGCGCCCGCGCTGGGCATGCGGCTGGGGGAGCCGGCCGTGGACGTGCCGCCCGGCCAGCCGGTCATCGCGACCACGGCGGCGATCCAGCGGGCCTTCCCGCAGACCCCGTCGCCCGCCGAGGTCGTGGTCACGGGTCCGGGCGCCACCGGGCCGAAGGTCCTGGCCGCGGTCGCCGCGCTACAGGGGCGCGCAGCGGCCGCCGGCCCGATCCGCACGCCGGTCACGGCCGCACCCGTCGGCCACGGGGCGTTGCTGATTGACGTCCCGCTGGCCGGTCACGGGTCGGACGCACTATCCGACCAGGCCTTGCTCACCCTGCGCAACCAGATCCTGCCCGCCACGCTGGGCCGGGTGCCCCAGATCAGCTACGCGGTGACCGGGGATACGGCCGGCGAGTACGACTTCACCCACCAGCTGCACGACCGAACCCCGGTGGTCCTGGGCGCGGTGGCCGCGCTGGCCTTCGTGCTGCTCATGATCGCGTTCCGGTCGGTCGGGATCTCCCTGGTCTCGGTGCTGCTCAACCTGCTGTCGGTCGGCGCCGCCTACGGGCTGATCACGCTGATCTTCCAGGACGGGCGGCTGCAGCACCTGCTGGGCTACACCTCGTTCGGCGGGATCATCTCCTGGGTACCGCTGTTCATGTTCGTGTTCCTGTTCGGGATCAGCATGGACTACCACGTGTTCATCCTGAGCCGGATCCGCGAGCTGTGGTCCCGGGGCGCGACCCCGCGGGAGGCGGTCGTGGACGGCATCGCCTCCAGTGCCGGCGTGGTGACCAGCGCCGCCCTGATCATGGTGGCGGTGTTCTCCATCTTCGCCACCCTCTCGCTGGTCGACCTGAAGATCCTGGGTATCGGCACCGCGGCGGCGGTCCTCATCGATGCCACGGTGGTGCGCGGCATCCTGGTCCCCGCCGCCTTGACCCTGCTGGGCGACCGGGCCTGGCCCGGCCGGCGCACGGGGCGCCCGCGGCGCGCGCTGCCCGGCTAGGCGCGGACCTCAGGCCCTCCCGTCGGCGGCCACCAGGGCGTCGCCGACGGGAGTGCGCCGGTACAGGACCGAACGACCGGACCGGGCCCGGCTGATCAGGCCCGCCTCGCGCAGCACGACCAGATGATCGCCGATGGCTCCGAGCGACTGGCTCAGCGTGGCCACCAGCTGGGTGGTACTGGCCGGCTCCTCCAGCGCGACCAAGATGGCGGCGCGCGAGGAGCCAAGCAGCCGGTCGAGCGCGGTGCCCGCCGCGGCTGGCCCGGACCGCACCCGGCCGGGCCGCTCCCACAGCGCGGCCACCCCGCGCGCCGGGTAGATCAGGGCCGGCGGCCAGGGCGGGTCCAGGCCCAGGGCGAGCTTCGGCCAGATGAACACCGACGGCACGAACAGCAGCCCCCGCCCGCCCAGCGCGGCGTCCTGCTCGTAGGCCATCCGGCTGAGCACGATCTGGCCGTGTTCCCAGGCCAGCTCCGGATGCAGATCGCCCAGCGCGGCGGCCCAGCCCCGGGAGGTCAGCTGCCCGGCCCGGTACACCACGTCGCGTTCCAGGATGGCCCGCAGCGTGGGCCACTCCGGCTCGAGCAGCGCCTGCCAGGCGGACGTCAGCACGTCGGCCACGTACTCGGTTACCCGGTCACCGGTCAAGATGCGCTCGATCCGCGGGTCGACCCGCTCCTGACGTCGCAGCGCCGCGCGGACCTCCCGGTGAGCTTGCTCGATCGCAGTCGACCGGACCTGGTCGAGCAGGTCGCCGATGGTGGCCGACACCCCCGTCGGGACGGGCGTCAGGAAGTCCGCGCCATAGCCCGGCGGCAGCAACGCGAGGATCACGCCGATGTCCGCCTCGCGGGCCAGCGCCTGATACCGGTCGCGGGCCCGGGTCAGCCAGGGACGCAACACGGACGCGTCGGGTGGCTTGGCCAGCAGCCGCAGCGCGTGGCTCAGTTCCCACAGTGGTGAGACCGCGAACCGGCTCCTGGTCAGGTCCTCGTTGTCCACGTCGATCCGCAGCGTCACCGCCCTGATCTTTCGTCCTGTGACGAAAGATTACTCCGCGGACCGCCCGCCGCGCACCCTGGGCCTATGACCGCTGCCACGAGTCGCTCCCGCCGGAGCCCGGCCCCGGCGGCCGTGCCCGCCACCTACCGGTCGGTGTTCGCGGCCGTGGAGTTCCGCGTGCTGTTCGCCACGCTGCTGATGTTCGTGCTCGGCTTCGAGTTCGAGATCCTCGGCCTGTCGGTGCTGGTCTATGCCCAGAACCCGGTCCGCGTTCTGGACCGCGCTCGCGTTCAGCATGGGCTTTGCCCCCCAGGCGCTGGGCGGCGCGCTGTTCACCGCGCTGGCCGACCGGCTGCCGCCGCGGCTGGTGATCGCGGCCGGCCTGCTGACCCGGGCCGTCCCTGGGCTGGTCATCGGACTGTGGCCGGGCCTGCCGGTTCCGGCCATGCTGGCTCTGGTCGCCGCCGTGGCCACCGTCACCCCGGTATTTACCGCCGCGAACTCCGCCGTGCTGCCCGACGTGCTGAACGGGGACCGCTACGTGCTGGGCCGTTCGGTGTTCAGCGTGACCGGCTCGGCCACCCAGATCATCGGCCTGGGTCTGGGCGGCGCGATCCTGGCCGCGCTGCCCGCCCGCCGGCTGCTGCTGGCCGCGGGCCTGTCCCTGCTGGCCGCCGCGCTCGTCGCCCGGCTCGGCCTGCGGCCCCGGCCCGCCCGCTCGGACGCCCCAGCCGGCCCGGCCCGGCGCGGGGTCATGCGCGCCACCATGTCCGGCAACCGGCAACTGCTCGCGGACCGGACCGTACGCGGCCTGCTGCTCGCGCAGTGGCTGCCCGCCTGGCTGGTCACCGGGGCCGAATCCCTGATCGTGCCCTACGCCGGGTCGCTGGGCCTGCCGGCCAGCGCGGCCAGCCCGTTGCTGGCGGCCACCCCAGCTGGGATGCTGCTCGGTGACGTGATCGTCGGCCGCTTCTGCCGGCCGCCCGTGCGCCGGCGGCTGGCCTTCCCGCTCGCGGTGGCCATGGGCGTGCCGCTGCTCGCGCTCGCCTTCCGCCCGCCGTTGCCGCTGGCCGGGCTGATCATGTTCGGGTGCGGCGTCGGCTTCGCCTACGCGCTGGGCATCCAGCAGGCCTTCCTGGACAGCCTGCCGGCCCGGCTGCGAGGCCAGGCGTTCGGCCTGAACTCCACCGGGATGATGACCGGACAGGGCCTAGTCCCGCCGGTCGCGGGCGGGTTGGCCCTGGCCTTCGGCGCCGGAGGCGCGATGGCTGCCGCGGGCGCGGCCACGGTGCTCGCCGCTCTGCTCCTGCGCGCCCCCCTCACCGGCCGGGCTGGTTCACCGGCCCAGGTAGGCGCCGCCGTTGACGTGGATGACCTGCCCGGTCAGGTGCCCGGCCGCGGGTGAGGCGAGGAACATGATCGTCGCGGCCACGTCCGCCGTGGTTCCGGCCCGGCCGGTGCGGGTCTGCGCGACCAGGTGCTCGCGCCGCGCGTCGGTCAGGCCGTCCCGGAAGAATTCGCTGCCCACGGTCAGGCCTGGAGACACCACGTTCGCCGTGATGCCGCGCGGCCCCAGTTCGGTCGCGACGTCCGCGGTCCAGGCCTCCACGGCCGCCTTGGCCGCGCCGTACGAACCGGCGCCGCGGCGCGCGGCGATCGAGCTGACCGAGATGATCCTCGCGTCCGGCGCGAGCCGGGGCATGAGCGCGGCGGTGACCAGGACTGCGGACAGCAGGTTAGCGTCGAGGTTGGCCTGCCACGCTGCGGCCAGCCCGGCCAGGTCACCGGCCCGGACCGGTTCCCGGTCGAAGTCGGTATTGCCCCCGGCGTTGTTGACCAGCACGTCGACGCGGGCCGGCAGCAGTTCCAGCGCCGCCAGGACCGCCGCCGGATCGCTGGCGTCAAAGCAGGCGTACCCTGCGGCCCCGCCCGCCCCGGCGGTCACCAACCGGTCGACCGCTTCCTTCAGGACGTGCTCCCGCCGGCCGGTGACCGTCACGCTGTCTCCCGCCCGCACGAACTCGCCGGCCACCGCCAGCCCGATCCCGGTCCCGCCCCCGGTCACCACGACCTGGCGCATAATCAGCTCCTTCCGCCGAAACTGGTCCTCCTGGCTACCTTGCCCGGCCGACCCCAGGACATTCCGGTGTATCGCCGTCGCCTGCCCGTACCGAGACCGCCGGACCGCATACCCCGCGTGGCGCGCCGGACAAGCATCGCCAGCGGGACATTATTCATCTATTGCCACACCGGCGAGAGGGCGAGGTCATGGACGATGCCTATGACGTGTTGTCCGCGCGCTGGCTGTGCAGACCGCGCCGCCGCCGCTGGACAAGTCCGCGCTGCAAAAGGCCATCGGCCGCCGCGCGCTGACCCCGGCCACCCCGAACTAAGCGGCGGGCCGCGCCGTAGCCCAGCAGCGCGGCGATGGTCAGCGCGCTGCGCGGCGCGTAGGCGATCCGCCACAGCCCGCCGTGGGCGGCCGCGTGCGCCTCGTCCTGCCAGGGATACGCCTGGGCCGGGCCGCCGGCCTGCAGGTCATGCACGAGCAGGGCGGCCATCAGCGTCTGGGTGGTGGCGGGCTCGAACACCTCCACGCCGAACCGGGGCGCGCCGATGTAGGCCGCGGCCAGCGCCCGGTTCTTCAGCACCGACCGGGTGCGGGTCGGCGGAGCCACGTTCATCGACACCGGCGTTCCGGTATCGCGGGCTACCGTCGCGCGCCAGCGGTGGATCCGCTTGGCCAGGGCGTAGTTGGGTCCCTGCTGCGGGATCAGGCTGTCGCAGATGCCGGGGTCGGCGCCGGGCGGATAGGCGCGGCGCAGCATCCGCCCGGCGGACAGCGCGCGCAACGGCCAGCTGCCGAGCTTGGCCGCGGGGGACCGGGCCGCGTAGGCCCGGGCCGACTGCGCGACCGCGTCGGCCGGGACCGCGAACACGTCGGTCGGCGTGGCCAGGAACGCGAGCGCAACGTCGTCCCGCACGGCGCCCACGCGTACGGTCAGCGCGTCGACCGCGCTGGCCAGCAGCACGTTGGCCGCGCCGTCGGCGTAGACGTAGTTGCCCAGCACCAGCGGGCCGTCGACGGCGGCCAGCCAGTCGGCCACGCCCGCGATGTCCTCGGTGAGGTTCAGCCCGGCCCGCTGCGCCAGGTCGGCGTCGCCCGCGGCGGCGGGCACCAGCAGGGTCCCCGCGCCGCGCCTGGCCTCGGCCAGCACCCGCTGCCAGATATCCGGCCGGGGCAGGTCCACCCCGATCACCCGCACGCCCCAGCTCAGCAGCACCGGCAGCGGCCCGATCTCGGCGCCCGCGCCGAGCACCACCACGGTCCGGCCCGGCACGGCCAGCCAGTCGGGCCGCGCCGCTACCGCCCGCACGGCGTCCGCGCACGACGGTTCGATGACCCCGCCGCTCACCCACGCCTCGAGCTGGCGCGCCAGCGCGTCGCCACGCAGCCGCTCCCCGCGGTAGGGCACCGACAGCTCCCGCTCGGCCGGTCCCGTGCCCGTCACCGTGACCGTGGCCAGCCCGCCCCGCGCGGGCGCGTCGGCCAGCTGGTCAAGCGCGGCTTCCGCACCGTCGCGGCCGGTGACCCGCATCCGCCCGTGCAGTGAGGCCAGCCCGTCCCGGGCCATCGATACGGCGGCGGACCGGGCCCCCAGCCCCGCCTGCACCAGCGCACGGAAGTGCGCCGGGTAACCCGTGCGCCAGTTGGCCTCCCGCTCGGCGGCGCCAGCCCCGGCCGCATCGACCCCGCGCAGCGCGTCGGCGACCACGGCCCGGCCCAGCGCCGAGGTGCTCCGGCGCCCGTCGGCCGCTACCGGGAACGCCACCGTGCCCGGTTCGCCGCGGTTCATCACCAGATCATCATGTCGGACCGCGGCGGTCTGGACCACTGCCGGCGCACGAGCCACGGTTCGTTCGGGATCAAAGATCTTTTAGCCGAACGGGCCGTGCTGCACGCCTCCGGTCCCCTTCCAGCCGCCCGGCTGGGACCGGGTCGTCCGGTTCTGAGCCGGGCCCCCGCACCCGCCGGCTCAAGTCCAGATGACCCGCGCCCGCCGCTGGCCCCCGTCAGCCCACCTCAGCCGGTCGCGGTGGCGACCATATGCGCGCTTTGTGTGGTTTGTGTGGAGAACGTGGGCTCCCGAGGTCGGTCATCGGCGCCGACCCCGCCGGACCACCAGCAGGCGCAGTCCGATGGCGATCAGCCCCGCCGCGAAGACCAGCCAGGGAACCAGAATCAGCAGGCTGGTCGCCGTCACGTGGGCCTCCTTCCCGCGTCGTATCCTCGGTCCCTCCCGTGCTGTTAGGACACCGGATGGCGGCGCACGGCGGGTGAAGCCGCTGTGATGTTCACGTGGAGGCGCGGCGGGGCTCGCCCGGCAGGCCCCGGGCGGGAATCATGGAGTGATCGGCACGGCGGACAGGCGGGGTGAGCAGGGATGACGGCGACGGTGCTGCTGGTGGAGGACGAGCGCAAGCTGCGCGAGCTGGTTCGGTCCTATCTGGAGCGGGCCGGGCCTGGCCGTGCTGTCCACCAGCTCGGGGGCGGAAGCGATCACCCTGGCGGCCTCGGCCGCGCCGGACCTGGTGGTGCTCGACCTCGGTCTGCCGGACGTGCCCGGCGAGACCGTGGCCCGCGAGCTGCGCGCCGCCGGTTCGGTGCCCATCTTGATGCTGACCGCCAAGGCGGGCGAGGAGGACCGGATCGCCGGCCTGGAACTCGGCGCCGACGACTACGTCACCAAGCCGTTCAGCCCGCGCGAGCTGGTCCTGCGCGTCCAGGCCATCCTGCGGCGCGGCACCCCGGTCGCCGCCCCGGGCCCGGTCAGCTACGGCGGCGGGACCCTGCTCATCGACACGCCCCGGCACGAGGTGGTGGTGCGCGGCACCGCGGCCGACCTGACCCCGACCGAGTGGGGCATCCTGGGCGCGCTGGCCAGTGTGCCCGGGCCGGGTGTACTCACGGTTCGAGTTGATCAACCGGGTTCGCGGGTACGAGTTCGAGGGCTACGAGCGCACCGTTGACTCGCACGTGAAGAACCTGCGCCGCAAGATCGAGGAGGACCCGGCCCGGCCGCAGATCGTGCAGACCGTCCTGGGCGGCGGGTACCGGCTGGGCTTGACCCGCGATGAGTGACGCCGGCCCGGCGCCGGTCTTCGCGTTCCGCGGCAGCACCCTCGGCCTGCGGCTGGCGCTGGCCTTCCTGTCGGTCGCGCTGGCCGCGGTGGCCCTGCTCGCCGGGCTCACCGCGGCGCTCGCCGCGGCGGACGTCTCGTCCCTGACCAGTCAGCAGCGCACCGACCTGACCAGCGCGATCACGGCCGCCGCGACGGCCGCCTGGGACCGCGACGACAGCTGGAGCTCGGCCGACCTGTCCCCGGTGCTGGACCTGGCTACCCGCACCGGGGCCGAAGCCGAGATCCGCGATCAGTCCGGCCAGGTCGTGATCGCTTCGGCGGGCTTCGCCGCCCAGCCGAGCGCCCCGCAGCTCAGTGCGCCGGTGCTGGATGGCCGGGACCGGGTCGGGCAGGTGGTCGTCCGGTTCACCAATTCCGGGCTGGCCAGCGCCGACCATGCGCTGCAGTCCGACCTGCTCCAGGCCATCTTCGGCGCCGCCGGGCTGGCCGCGGTGCTGGCCCTGCTCACCGGCCTGGCCATGGCCCGCCGGATCACCCGGCCGGTGGAGCGGATCATCGCGGTGACCCGGGCCATGGCCCGCGGCGAACGCGACTGCCCGGGTCGGCGCCGTGGTCCGCGCCCAGCGAGCTGCGCGAGCTGGCCACCGCGTTCGACCAGATGGCCGACACCCGGGACCGGCAGGATCAGCTGCGCCGTGACCTGGTCGCCGACGTGGCCCACGAGCTGCGCACCCCGGTCGCGGTCCTGCAGGCCGGGCACGAGGCCCTGCTCGACGGGATCACCGAGCCGACCCCGGACCAGCTGGCCTCGCTGCGCGATGAGGTGCTGCGGCTGGCCCGCATGGTCGGCGACCTGCAGACCCTGGCCGCCGCCGACGCCGCCGCCCTGCACCTGACCCGGCGCCCGTGCGACCTGGCCGAGCTGGCCGCCACGGCGGCCGACAGCCTGGCCGGCCAGTTCGAGGCGGCCGGGATCACCCTGGAGCGGCACCTCACCCCGGCCGGCATCGACGCCGACCCGCGCTGGCTGCACCAGGTCATCACCAACCTGCTCACCAACGCGCTGAAGTTCACCGCGGCGGGCGGCCGCGTCACCATCGAGGCCGGCCCGCCGGGGGCCGCCGCCGGGCTGACCGTCACCGACACCGGTACCGGCATTCCCGCCGACGAACTGCCCCGCATCTTCGACCGGTTCTGGCGCGGCCGCCAGGCCGCGCAGACCTCCGGCAGCGGCATCGGCCTGGCCGTGGCCGCCGAACTCGCCCGGGCCCATGACGGGCAGCTCACCGCGCGCAGCGAGCCGGGCCAGGGCACCGAGATGACCCTCACCCTGCCGCGCGCCTAGTCGACCACGCCGGGCCCAGCCGGGACTGCCCGCCGCCAGCGGATCCGGCCAGCACGGTGGCTCACGGCCAGCCAGCTCATCGTGACGGCCAGCGCGTGCCCGGAGATCGCCGCGGTCGTGGCGCCGCGGCCGTCATCCAAGGTCAGGAACAAGCTGCCGAACGTCGCCACCCCGATCGCCTGCCCGAGCTGGATCGTCGTGGTCAGCAGCCCGCTGGCGTCCGCCGCGTGCCGCAGCGGCACCCGGACCAGGGCGTGGGTGACCAGCGGGCTGAACCCGAGGGCCAGCGCGGCGCCGGTGACGACCAGCCCGGCCTGCAACGCCACCCCGCCCGAGCCGCCCGAGCGCAGGATCGACGCGACGGCCAGGTAGCCGCCCGCCGCCGCCAGGCAGCCCAGCGGGGCGAGCAGGGGATGCCAGGAAGCGGGCAGCCGCCGCCAGAAGTACCCGCACGCTCCGAACACCAGCGCGCACGGCGCGAAGGTCAGGCCCGGCGCGCAGCGCGGTGTCGCCCAGCCCGGACTGCAGGTGCAGCGCGAAGCTGAACAGGAAGCCGCCGTAGGTGATCATCAGCACGGCCACCGCGGCCAGGCCCGGCACCAGGCCCGGTGCGCGCAGCACGGCCAGGTTGAGCAGGGGATCGCCGCCCCGGTCCGCGATCCGCCGCTCCACGCCCACGAACACCGCGGCCAGCACGAGCCCGAGCGCGAGGCACGCGAACACCCAGCCCGGCCAGTTCTCCTGGTGACCCAGCATCAGCGGCAGCACCACCAGGAACACCGCGGGCACCGCGATGGCCAGCCCGGCCAGGTCCAGTTGCCGCCGCCGTTCCGGCTCGTCCCGCGGGACCGCGCGCGGCACCAGGGCCAGCACGGCTAGCCCGATCGGCACGTTGACCAGGAACACCGGCCGCCACGTCTGGCCGAACAGGTTCGCGGTGACCAGCACCCCGCCGATCACCTGACCGGCCACGAACCCGGAGGACAGCACGGCCGTGTACGCGCTCAGCGCCCGGGCCCGGGCCGCGCCGTCGAACCGGACCTGGATGACGCTCATGATCTGCGGCATCATCGCCGCCGCGCCCGCCCCCTGGACGAACCTGGCCCCGATCAGCACCCCGATGCCGGGCGCGACCCCGCAGGCCAGCGAGGCCAGGGTAAACACGGCCACCCCGGCCAAGAACATCCGCCTGCGCCCGTACAGGTCACCCAGCCGCGCGCCGGTGATCAGCATCATCGCGTAGCTCACCGTGTATCCGGCCACGACCAGCTGGAGTTCGGCCCCGGAGGCGTGCAGCGACCGCCCGATCGTGGGCATCGCCACGTTGACGATCGTCACGTCGAGCAACGCCATGAACTGCCCGGCCAGCAGCACGATCAGCATGAGCCAGCGCCCTCGCGCGGCGGTGACCGGATCCCGCACCAGTGGATCAGTTGTAGTGGTCATGACATCAGCCTGCGCCCGGACCCGCTGCCATGCTGAGAGCCTGCTGATCCTGGTGTTGGCACTACCCGGCTAGAGTCGGCACCACCAGATAACGCCGTGCGGGAGGCCAGCGTGACGAGTTCGTATGTAACCGTGGGATCCGGGGATCACCACGTGCTGGCCATCCACGGCTGGTTCGGCTCGGCGCGCGGCTGGGGTTCGCTGCCCGAGTTCCTGGACGGGTCGGCCTACACCTACGTGTTCATGGACCTGCGCGGCTACGGCGACCGTCAGGGCGTGGCCGGGGAGTTTACCGTCGACGAGGCGGCCGCCGACGCGCTCGCCGTGGCCGACGACCTCGGCTGGGACCGGTTCTCGGTGGTCGGGCACTCGATGGGCGCCAAGTTCGGCCACCGGATGCTGCTGGCCGCCCCGGACCGGGTGCGCGCGCTGGTCGGCCTGAACGCCGTGCCGGCCGGCGCGGTGCCCTTCGACGAGCAGAGCTGGGCGCTGTTCTCCGGCGCGCCGGAGAATCCCGCCAACCGGGCCGCGATCATCGACCTCACCACTGGTAACAAGCTGACCAAGACGTTCATCAACCGCGTGGTGCAGCACTCGCTGGACGACTCGACGCTCGAGGCGTTCACCGCCTACCTGCAGGCCTGGGCCCGAGCCGACTTCAGCGCCCAGGCCAAGGTCGGCACCGCCACCCCGGTCAAGCTGATCGTCGGCGTCAACGACCCGGCGATGTCCGCGGACGTCATGGAGCAGACCTGGCGGGTCTTCTTCCCCGACGCCGAGCTGACCATCTTGCCCGACGCCGGGCACTACCCGATGTTCGAGTCCCCGGTGTCGCTCGCGACATCGATCGAGGAGTTCCTGGGGCGCGATTGACGCCGGCCCGGCCGGACACCGAGCTCATCTTCGACCCGGCCACCTACACCGACGGGGTGCCGTTCGACGCCCTGGCCCGGCTGCGCCAGGCCGGCCCGGTCGCGTGGGTTCCGGAGATCCCGGTCCTGGGCTGGCCGGAAGGCCCGGGGTTCTGGCTGGTGCTCCGGCACGCCGACACCGAAGCGGTGCTGAAGCGGCCCGCGTTGTTCTCCTCCGCGCTCGGCGCGACGCAGATCCGGGACCCGGCCACGCCGCAGGCGCTCGGCTACGTGCGGCGGATGATGCTCAACATGGATCCTCCCGAGCACGCCCGGCTGCGGCGGCTGCTGAGCCGCTCGTTCACCCCGCGCGCCGTGGCCAAGCTGGAGGACCGGATCCGCGGGCACGCGCGGGCCATCTGCGACCGGATCTTCACCGGCCCGCGCGGCGAGGTCGACTTCGCCAAGGACGTGGCCGCCGACCTGCCCCTGCTCACCCTGGCCGACGTGCTCGGCGTCCCGGAGCAGGACCGCTGGCTGCTGTTCGACTGGTCCAACCGGGTCATCGGCTACCAGGACCCCGACTACGCCTCCTCGGCCGAATTCGACCCCGGCCGGGGCACGCCGATGGCCGCCGAGGCGCTTGCCGTGCGGCCGGCCCCGGACCGGGACGGCCGGCTGCCCGACCCCCGCACCCGCGAGGGCATGCCCGACCTGTACGCCTACGCCCACCTGCTCGCGCAGGAGAAGCGGCGCCGCCCCGGGGACGACGTGATGTCGATCCTGCTGGCGCAGTCCGACGAGGACGGCGGCCAGGTGTCGGTGGCCGAGTTCGAGAACATGTTCTGGCTGTTCGCCGTGGCCGGGAACGAGACGGTGCGCAACGGGCTGCCCGGCGCGTGCATCGCGCTGATCGAGCACCCGGCGGCGCAGCGGGACCTGCGTGCCGAACCGGCCCTGATGCCGTCGGCGGTCGAGGAGATGCTGCGCTGGTGGACGCCGGTCATGACCTTCCGCCGCACCGCCACCGCGGATACCCGGATCGGCGCGCAGCCGATCCGGGCCGGTGACAAGGTGGTGGTCTCCTTCACCTCGGCCAACCGCGACGATGCCGTGTTCGCCGATCCCGGCCGGTTCGACATCGGCCGCCAGCCGAACCCGCACCTGGTATTCGGCCACGGCCCGCACTTCTGCCTGGGCGCCCACCTGGCCCGCGTGCAGATCAACGCGCTGTTCACCGAGGTCCTGGCCCGAACGTCCACCCTCGGCTCCGCGGGCCCGCCGTCCTACCTGCGGTCCAACTTCCAGCGCGGCGTCAAGCGCCTCCCGGTGGCCTGGACCGCCTAGCTCGAACCATGTCGAACGTGTCCGGGTCGGCGCCGGTCCGCTCGTCCCGGTTGAGCGCGCTGATCACCTCGACCTCGGCCGCGGACAGGCCGAAGTCGAAGATGTCGATGTTTTCCCGGATCCGCCCCGGCGTGGTCGACTTGGGGAAGATGATGTCGCCGCGCTGCAGGTGCCAGCGCAGGACCACCTGAGCCGGGGTCTTGGCCGCCCGGCGGGCGATGGCCACGATCTCGGGGTCGTCCAGGACGTTGCCCTGGCCGAGCGGCGACCAGGCCTCGACTGCGATCTGATGCTCGGCGCAGAACGCCCGCAGCTCGTCCTGGGTCAGGTAGGGGTTGACCTCGATCTGGTCGACCGCCGGGATGATCTCGCTCTCGCCGTGCAGCCGGCGCAGGTGATGCGGCTGGAAGTTGGACACGCCGATGGACCGCGCCCGCCCGTCCCGGTAGAACTCCTCCAGGGTCCGCCAGGTCGACACGTAGTCGCCGCCGTACCTGGTCGGCAGCGGCCAGTGGATCAGGAACAGGTCGACGTAGTCCGAGCCCAGCGCCTTCAGCGTCTCGTCGAACGCCCGGCGGGCGTCGTCGGGCTCATGCGCGTCGTTGCTCAGCTTGCTGGTCACGTAGACCTCGCCGCGGTCCAGGCCGGACCGCCTGATCGCCTCGCCGACCTCTTGCTCGTTGCCGTACATCTCGGCCGTGTCGATGTGCCGGTAGCCGGCCTGCAGCGCAGTGCTCACCGCGGCCACGGTGTCCTCCGGCTTGACCAGGAAGACGCCGAAGCCGAACTGGGGGATCTGCTGGCCGTTGTTCAGCGTGATGTCCGGTATCGCGGTCACGGTGGATCTCTCCTCCGGAATATGTGATTTGTCGGTGCTCGGAATACCGCCTCCTGCCCGCTCCGGCGTGATCTACACGGCTCGGTCCCGGCTCCTTGTCATCCGTCGGACATCTTGATATCTTGATACCACTATGACTCAACCCGTGGAGGCCGGGAGCACCCGGACCAAGAACATGGTGCTGCGGCTGGACCCCGCGCTGGCCGAGCGCCTGGCCGCGGTCGCCGAGGTGGAGGGCCGGTCGGTGTCCGATGTGGCGCGTGAGGCGATCGCCGACCTGGTCGAGGCGCGCCGTAAGGACCGGCGGTTCCGTCGTCTCCTGGAGGAGAACCTCGCCCGGCACCAGCGCCTGTTCGACCTGCTCCGGGACGACCAGCCATGATCACCGTTGACCTCGCCGACCTGGTGGTGATCGCCGGGCAGGTGCTCGGCCTCAGTCCGGACACCACGCTGGACCTGGTCGACCTGCCCGCGGCACGGACGGCTCTAGCCCAGGCCAGGGCGCCCGAGCCGGAGCTGATCGAGGCGGAACCGGCCGAATCAGCACGTGCCGCGGTCCTGCTGATCGGGGCGCTGCTCCGCCATCGCCCGTTCCCTGGGCAAAACGAGCGGGTCGCGGTGGCGGCGGCCCTGCAGTTCCTGGCCCTGAACGGCTGGCGGGCCGATCTGGACCCGCCCGAAGCCACCCTGGCGGTCATCGAGGGCCTGGCCGCCAGGCGGGTGACTCCCGCCGACGCGGCCGCCTGGTTGTCGGCCCGGCTGATCCCCTATTCCGCCCCGCCTGCGAAGGAGGCGCCCATGCGCACACTGCGGGTCACCCGGCGATTGCGAGCCCTCAACCCCAAGCGCCAGGCCGGCGTCTTCACCCGGGTCACCGGCATGCTCCCGTTCACCGACGATGCCGGTCAGGTAGTGGTCCTGGCGCGCGCCGAGGCCGACCGGCTCGGCCTCGGCGCGCCCGGACCCGAGCAGTTCCTGCTGGCCCTGGTCAGCGCGGACCAGGGGGTAGCCGCCCGGGCGCTGAAACGCCTCGGGATCGGCCCGCAGGCCGTGCGCGACCAGGTCGCGCGGATCACTGGCCAGCGTCCGCCGCCGGTCCCGCCCGAGGGGGAGCTGCCGCTGCCCATGCGGCTCATGCCGCGCGCGGTGGGCGAGGCGGTGGCCCACGGACACGACTACATCGGGACCGAGCACATCCTGCCGGCCCTGTTCCACGCGAGTGACGACCGGCCGGCCCAGGCCCTGGCCAGCCTGGGCGCGGGGGAGCGCGAGGTTCGCGGCGCGATCACCGCGGTGCTGGGCGAGCACGGCCCGGCCGGCGCCGCGCCGCACCGGGTGCGCAAACTCGAGCCGCGCGATGACGAGATCCGCCGGCTGCGAGCCGAGGTGGCCCGGCTTACCGACCTGCTCCGCGAGCACGGCATCGAGCCCGGCGACGGCGGCCGGCGAACCGCGTAGCCGCACTTACGAAGCGGCCAGCTGCCCGGCCAGCTCGGCCTGGAACCGTTCCGGCTGGTCTAGGTGCGGGCCGTGGCCGGAGTCCGCGATCACCACCTCGCGGAAGCGGCCGCCGGCCGCGGCGTACCCATCCAGCACGCCGCGGGTCTGGGCCACCATCGGCTGGGGTGGCCAGGTCTCCGCTCCGGGCCAGCCGGGCACCGCGCCGAGCGAGCCGAGGTAAGCCAGGTCGTAGAGCGAGGTGTCCGAGACGATGACGTCGTCGGCGCCGCGCAGCCACAGCACCGGCGGTTTGGGGTGCACGCCGGACAGGTCCTCGATCCGGAAGTGGGTGGGCGCCATCGTGTTGAGCACGCCGTGGTCGCCCGGCGCGAAGCCCGGCCATCCCGCCGCGGGCCGCGAGTCCCCCGGGTAGTAGTCCTCGCCGACCCGGGTGGACAGCATGGACTCCACGAAGATGTCCAGGTGCTCCGGCACGTAGGGCGGCTTGACGTAGTGGGCCAGTAGCACGTTCCGGGGTGACAGCACGCTGGCCTCGCCGCGGTCCTGGCCGGCCAGCCGCTCGACGAACTCCGGGTTGGCGCCACCGCCTCCCGAGCCCGCGCCCTGCGGGTCGCACAGCTCGCCATCGGTGCCCCTGGTCCCGCCGAACCCGAACGGCGACACCGGGTCGACCAGTGTCAGTGAGGCGATCCGATGCGTCCCGGGCCGGTCGGCCAGGTACTGCAGGACCACGCCGCCGCCCATGCTCCAGCCGACCAGGTGCACCGCGTCCAGCTCGAGCGCCTCGATCGCGGCCGCCAGGTCGTCCGCGTAATCCCGCAGCCCGCGGGTCGCGTCCACTGGTTCGGGATCGGTGTCACCGAACCCGCGCAGGTCAATGGCCAGCGGCCGGTACGACTCGGGCAGGGCCAGCATGGCCGGCTGCCAGCACAGCGAGGACGAGACGTTGCCGTGCACGAACAGCACCGGCGGCCCGGTCCGGCCGGTGACCGACAGCGTCGCCGTGGTCAGCCGGCTGGTCGGCACCCGCTCGAGCGCGATGCCGGGCAGCAAGGTCTCCATCGCTCCTCCTGGGTATGGCCGGTGGGCACGGCCACGCCAGGCTACTACCGGGGCGATCCGGACTATCATGCTAGGGATCTGACCATGACCGCTGACGTGACCGGCGTCCTGCGCGAGACCAGCCTGCTTCGCGCGGTGCCAGCCGAAGACCTCGAGGCCATCGTCGCGGCCTCCCGGCTGCGGCGCTTCCGCCGCGGCCAGGTGGTGTTCACCACTAGCGATCCGGGTGACACCGTGATCGTGGTTATCTCCGGCCGGGTCAAGGTCACCGCCCGCTCGGCGGACGGCGGCGAGCTGACGCTGGCCGTCATCCACCCCGGCGGCCTGCTCGGCGAGCTGGGGGTGGTCGACGGCGGCCCCCGGTCCGCGGACGCCGAGACCCTGGAGGAATGCCAGCTGCTGCTGATCCCGCGCGACACGATCCGGGACATCTGCGCGCGGGTCCCGGCGGCGGCCGATGCGCTGACCACTTCCCTTGCGGCCACGCTGCGCCGCCTGACCGAGGCCACCGCCGACCTGGTCTTCCTTGATCTGCCGCGCCGGGTCGCGAAGATCCTGCTCAGCCAGCCCCGGGGCGACGACGGGGTCATCGAGCCCCGGATGAGCCAGGAAGAACTGGCCCACCAGGCCGGGAGCACCCGGCAGAGCGTCAACGCGGCGCTGCGCGGCTTCGAGCGGCGCGGCTGGATCGAGATGCACGACCGGGCCATCGCGGTGAAACAGCCGGACGCGCTGGGCCGGTTCGGGTCACCGTGATCACATGGAGACCGAACGCCCCAGGAAGATCCTGGTTAGCACCGAGACGTGCGCGTAGCATCGTGGCATGACGACGCCTCAAGAGGTACTTGCTAAGGTCCCGTTGTTCTCGATGCTTTCGAAGAAGGACTTGGCCAGGCTCGCGACTAACGCGCACGAGCGGACATTTCCGGCCGGGGCGGTGCTTACCGAACAAGATGAGAGCGGCGTCACTTTCGGCGTCATCGTCGAGGGTGAGGCGGCCGTCGATGTCCACGGCAAAGCCGCTCGCAAGCTGGGCCCCGGCGACTATTTCGGCGAGATGGCGCTGATCGACCATTCCTACCGGTCGGCCACGATTACCGCCGAAACGGAGCTGCGCTGCCTGCTGTTCACCGCCTGGGTCTTCCGGCCGTTCGCTATGGAACACCCGGAAACGGCGTGGGCGCTGCTCGAATTGATGGTGCAGCGCGTTCGCGACGCCGAGTCCAGGTAAAGCGCGGTCCTGACCTTATAGGTAAAGCGTCTTTCCCTCCGCGGCGACCATAACCGGGACCGGCGCCGCGGCGAATCGCCGCGCCACCTGGTCGAGCGCGTCGTCGGTCCGGTCCGGCCGATGGTGGAACAGCACCACCTGCCGAGCTCCCGCCCGCTTGGCCAGCGCCACCGAGTAGTCGGCTGCGGCGTGCCCGAACGCCGCCTCGGCCGCCACCTCCTCGGCCAGCAGCTGCGCGTCGTGTATGACTACGTCCGCGTCCGCGGCCAGTTCCATGGCGGCGGCGTGGTACTCACCCCAGCCGTCCGGGCCCGGGCCGAGCGCGGTCGGGCAGTGATCGGTGATGTAGGCCGCCGCCGAACGCCCGTCGCTGACCCGGTACCCGAGCGTCCGGCCGCCCTTGTGCGGAATCTCGCGCACCTGGACGGTAAACCCGACGGTCTCGAGCTGACCGGGCGAGATCGTGCCGAAGCTCCAGCGGCCCCGCAGCTGGCTGGGGCGGATCGGGAAGTGCGGCGGAGACATGGCCCGGCCTAGGACTTGCTCGGCGTCCACGCCGTCCTGCTGGTCGGGAAGCAGCAGGCTCACCCGGGCGTCGTCGCGGTCTCCGCCGCGGAAGAAGGGCAGACCCTGGACGTGGTCCCAGTGCAGGTGGGTGAGCAAGATCGTGCCGGTGAATGCCTGGCCGCCCAGCAGCCCGGTGACCTGCCGTACCCCGGTGCCCACGTCGAGGATCAGCGTGGGCGCCGAAGCCTCGTCGTGGGCCACCGCCACGCAGGAGGTATGGCCGCCGTACCGGACGAACTCCGCACCGGGAGCCGGTGTCGACCCGCGGACCCCGCAGAATGTCAGCCGCACCGCCCAAGCCTAGCGAGCTGCTCGGCTTGACAGTCCTGATGGCGCTAGCGTAAGCACGTTTGGGTGACGTGCGGGCAGTGCGGTGCGTCCCTGGGAGAGGGCGACCGTTTCTGTGGGGATTGCGGGGCCGCCGTAGGCGGGTGCCCGGCGTGCGGTGAGCCGCTTACTCCCGGCAAGCGCTTTTGCCGTGCCTGCGGTTCGCCGGTGGCCGCGGCCGTGCGTCCCTCGACCGCGGGGCCGGCGATCGCGGGCGGTCCCGGATACGGTCCGGACCCGGTGGCCGAGCGGCGGGTGTGCTCCGTGCTGTTCTGCGATGTCGTGGGCTTCACCCCGCTGTCGGAGTCGCGGGACCCCGAGGCCGTGCGCGAGCTGCTCACCCAGTACTTCGCCGTCGCCCGGACCATTATCGGCCGGTACGGCGGAACGATCGAGAAGTTCATCGGCGACGCCGTCATGGCGGTCTGGGGCACCCCGGCGGCTACCGAAGGGGACGCGGAGCGCGCCGTACGCGCCGCGCTGGACCTGGTGGCCGCGGTGGAGACACTGGGCGCCGAGGCCGCCGTGCCGGGCCTGGCGGCCCGGGCGGGCGTGGTGACCGGCGAGGTGGCGGTCAGCTTGGGAGCGGTGGGCGAGGGCATGGTCGCCGGCGACGCGGTAAATACCGCGGCCCGCGTGCAATCGGTCGCCGCGGCCGGCCAGGTCCTGGTGGACGCGGCCACCCACCGGCTGGCGGGCAGCGCGATCGGGTTTGCCGAGGCCGGGTCGCATCAGCTGAAGGGCAAGACCGAGCCGCAGGAACTGTGGCGGGCCACGCGGGTTCTGTCCTGGGTCGGCGGCAGCCAGCGGATGGACGGCCTGGAGGCGCCGCTGACCGGGCGGGACGCGGAACTGCGCACGGTCCGGGAACTGTTCCACGCCACCGCCGAACGCCGGGTGCCGCGGCTGGTGCTGATCTCCGGCCCGGCCGGGGTGGGCAAGTCCCGGCTGGGCTGGGAGTTCGAGAAGTACGCCGACGGCCTGGCGCAGGAGCTGTGGTGGCACCGCGGCCGGTGCCTGTCCTACGGCGAGGGAGTGGCGTTCTGGGCCCTGGCTGAGATCGTCCGGCAGCGTCTGGGCATCGCCGAGGAAGACCCCGCGGAGGTCGCCGCGGCCAAGCTGCAGGACGGCCTGGACCGGTTCGTCGCCGATCCAGGCGAACGGGCGTACGCCGGCACGCGGCTGAGCCGGCTGCTCGGCGTCCCCTTCGCCGGGGACAGCGGGTCCGGCTTGTCCCGCGAGGAGCTGTTCGCGGGCTGGCGCCTGTTCTTCGAACGCCTGGCGGCGGTCCAGACGCTGGTCCTGATGGTCGAGGACGCGCAGTACGCCGACGCGGGCCTGCTTGATTTCCTGGACTACCTCATCGACTGGACGCGGAACCTGCCCGTGTACGTGCTGGTGTTCGCGCGCCCCGAGCTTGGCCAGGTCCGGCCCGGGCTCGGCACCGGGCGCAACCGCAGCACGCTCACCTTGGATCCGCTCGACGAGGCGTCGATGGACACGCTGGTGGACGCGCTGGTGCCGGGAATGCCGCCGCCGGCCCGGGCCAAGATCACCGCGCAGGCCCAGGGGATACCGCTGTTCGCGGTGGAGACGGTCCGGTCGCTGGTCGATCGGGACATCGTGCGGCCGGTCGAGGGGGTCTACCGGCTGACCGGCGATGTCGGGGAACTGATCGTCCCGGACAGCCTGCACGCGCTGCTGGCCGCTCGGCTGGACGCCCTGGACCCCGGCGTGCGCCGGCTGGTCAGCGACGCCGCGGTGCTGGGCAGCAGCTTCCCCGCCGAGGCGCTGATCGCGATCTGCGGGCGAGACGAGCCGTCGGTGCGGGCCGCGCTGGCTGAACTGGTACACCGCGAGGTGCTGAGCGTGTCCGCGGACCCGCTGTCGCCGGAGCGCGGCAGCTACCGCTTCTCCCAGGAGATGCTGCGCCAGGTGGCCTACGACATCCTGTCCCGCCGTGACCGCAAGACGCGCCACCTCACCGTGGCCGGGCACCTGCGGACCGCCTTCCCCGGCGACGGGGAAGAGGTCATCGACGTCGTGGCCCGGCACTACCTGGACGCGCTGAACGCCATCCCCGATGATCCCGACGCCACCGAGATCCGCGGTCAGGCCATCGTGGCCCTGATCCGGGCGGGCGACCGGGCCAAGCGCACCGGTGCCCCTGGCCAGGCAGCGACCAGCTATGCTTCCGCCGCCGAGCTGACCCTCTCCGGCCCGGCGGACGGCGACGGGCCCGCCAGCCGGTGGCCGGACGCGGCCAGCCTCTGGGAACGCGCCGCCGGGGCGGCGGTGGCCAGCGGGCACTACGCCGCGGCCATCGACTTTGCCGGGCAGGCCAGTGACCAGTACCAGGGCCGTGGCCAGGTCCGCGCCGCGGCGCGGGCCCAGGGTATCGCCGGGCGGGCGCTGACCTCATGGGGACGCGTGGCCGAGGGACGCGATCAGCTCACGGCCGCGCTCGAGGTCCTGCGGACCGATCCCGACACCGACACCGTGCAGGTCCTGCAGGACCTGGCCGTCCTGGAGGTCTTCGCCGGGTCGGCCGACGCCGAGCGGCTGTCCGCCGAGGCGATCAGCCTCGGCCAGTCCCTCGACGTCGACACCAGCCTGCTCAGCGGCTTGTTCCGGGTCCGCGGGGTCTACCACGGCATCGGCGGCCGCCGGCCCCAGGCCACCGCGTACTTCCGGGAAAGCGCGCGGCTCGCCACCTTGGCCGACGATAGCTCCAAGCTCGGCATTGCCCTGGTCAACTTGACCGACTCGATCACGACCACCGACCCGTCCGCGGCCGTGGAGTCGGCGCGGTCGGCCATCGGCCATCTCCGCCGGGCCGGAGAGCGGGACGGCCTGGCCATCGCGACCGGGAACCTGATCCAGGCCCTGCTGATGCTCGGCCACTGGGATGCCGCCGATCAGGAACTGAGCCAGACCGCCAATTCCGATGTACTGCAGGATCTTCCGCTGCTGTCGTGCTATCGGGGCCTGCTGGCCGCGCTGCGCGGCGACGCCAGCACCGCCAGTACTATGCTCGCCGGCCTGGGCGACCTGCGGACCAGCGAGGACCTGCAGACCAGGTTGATGATCAGCCTGCTCGAGGCGGCCGCCGCCGCCGCCCGCCGCCAGCCTGCCGACGCGCTGCGTCACGCCCGCGGCACGCTCGGGCACGTGCCCGTGCTCGGGGTCAGCGCCGAGGACCAGCGGTGGGCCTGGACCCTGGCCGCTCGCGCCGCGTACGAGCTGCGGGACGTTGCCGCCGCGCGCGAAATGCTCTCCCTGCTCGACTCCTACCAGCCGGGGCAGATCGCCCCGATGCTGCGGGCCGAGCGTGACCTGGCCCGGGCCCGGCTGGCCGCCGCCGACGGCGACCAGGGCGCCGCGGCGTCGTTCGAGGCCGCCCTGACCAGCCTGCGCGAGCGGGGCACCCCGTACCACCTGGCCCACGGCCTGCTGGACTACGCCGAGTACCTGACCAAAGACGACGACACCGACGCCGCCGCCCCGGCCGTGGTGGAGGCTCGCGAGATCGGCCGCCGCCTGCGCTGCCAGCCCCTGCTGTACCGCGCCGACGCCATCGACAGCGCGTCATCCCCGAGC
>CAWBDS010000014.1:0-883371 GCA_963787645.1 uncultured Actinomycetes bacterium
CTCCGCGACGATCTCGCCGCGGATGTCGTAGCCGTAGGCGATGTTGACCGCCGCTTCCACGTCGGTCAGCGCGCCGTTGGTCATCTCCAGCATCAGCACGAGCGGGTCCTGCAGGTGCCCGGCCGCGTGCGAGCTGCGTCGCGGCGCGAAGGCCTGAACGGCCGCGACCTCGGCATCGAGCAGCCAGCGCGCGATGTCGATGTCGTGCACGCAGGTGTAGACAGTGACGCCGTCGGTGTCGACGCCGGACGGGCACGGCCGAGATTGCGGTGCGCGGAGTGGAAGAGCAGGGGAGCACCGATGTCGCCGCGGGCCAGTGTCTGTTTCATGGCCTGGTAGCCGCGGTCGAAGCGGCGCATGAAACCGACCATGACCAGGCGCAGGCAGGCGGCGGCTTCGGCGTCGACGATCCGGTCGCAGGCCTCACGGGTGGTGGCCAGCGGCTTTTCGCAGAAAACATGCTTGCCGGCCTTAATCGCAGCCAGCACGTATTCCTCGTGGGTGCCGCCCCAGGAGGTCACCACGACGGCGTCGATGCCCTTGTCGGCGATGAGGTCCTGGCCGGTCTGGTGGACGGCTGCGCCGCGCGGCCGCCCGGCCACACTGCTGGCCCAGGTCCAGGTCGACGTCGGTGACCGCCGCGACCCGCGCTCCGGAAAGCACGCTGGTGATCCGGCGGATGTGGTCCTGGCCGATCAGGCCGACGCCGATGACGCCGAGCTTGAGGGTCACCGGTCCGTCCTCCCTTCGGCCCTTTCCTCGGCGGGACGGTACGGCCACCGGCGGGCCGGGCCCAGGCCGCAGGCGACAGAATCACCGGCGGTACGCGCGGCGATGGGCAGCGGCACGTCCGCCTCGACCGGGTAGAGGTCCTGCTCGATGACGGCGAAGATGTCCCGGTCCAGGTCGGCCAGCGCGTGCAGCAGCGGAGGCATCGCGGGCAGCCCGTAGGGCGGTTCGAGCATCACGCCCAGCTTGACGGCCTCGGACAACGGCAGCTTCTCCGCCACCGCCCGGTCCCGCACCGCCGGGTCCACCTGCTTGAGGTGAACGTAGGTAACCCGGTCGCCGAACCGCTGCACGATCTCAACGTTGTCGCCGTGGCGGTCGGCAACATGCCCGGTGTCCAGGCAGAGGTTCACGTACCGCGGGTCGGCGAGTCTCGGCCAGGAAGACACGATGCGCTCCTGCGTGTCCACATGGGTGTCGACGTGCGGGTGGAAGACCAGCTCGACGCCGTATTCCTCACCCATCACCTTGCCCAGCTCGTTGGTGCCCGCCACCAGGTGCTTCCACTGCTGTTCGTCCAGCGCGCCGGGTTCGGTCGCCGCGCCAGTGTGCATGTCGGTGTACTGCTCCGGCAACTGCACCGGGTCCCTCGGCGCCGACCTCGGTCAGCAGACGCGCCTCCCGGCCGAAGTCATCGATGGCCTTCTTCAGCGCATCCCGTCCTTTGTGACCCGGCGAAAACGGTGCCACCGCAGACCTTCAGGCCGCGCCGGCCGAGTTCGTCCCGCAGCCGCGCGGGATCCTGCGGAAGGAATCCCTGCGGGCCTAGCTCGGTCCAGACGTAGCCCGCCTTAGCGACCTCGTCAAGATACTGACGCCAGGTCACCCGGTGCCGGTCCTCGGCGAACACACCCCCCACGAGTCCGGGGCGGTACCGAGCAGTATGCGCGACAAATCACTGAATGGATTCATGGTATAGCCTTCCTTCGGGCCTATTCAACGATTGCGCACAGCCGCTTGAATGTCCAGGGAAATTAACCTTGAACAGACACGGGATTGCCAAACAATGAGCAAACAATCCAATTTCCAATTGAATGCTTTTCCCAGGTAAGCGGGGCCGGGCGGCCGGATTGTTAGGTGATTCTGTCCGAGATTGCCCGGCTCGGTGCGCAGGTCTTCCGCTGCTCGGCGAACAACCTCACGCTTGGCGGCATAGCTCTGCTATGGCGCGTCGAACAGAAGGGATGAGACGTCGATGCATGAAGCGGATCCGAGACGGGACTCTGTGGCCACGCCCCATCAGGAGACACTGAGCCCTGCGCATAGGCGCTACCTGACCAAGCTGACGGTGATCTCCACGCTGGGGGGCCTGTGCTTCGGCTACGACACGGGCGTAATTTCCGGTGCGTTGCTGTTCATCGGGAAGGACCTTCATCTCAGCCAGACCGAGCAGACGTTCGTGGTCACCTCGCTGCTGTTCGGGGCGATCATCGGGGCTGGAATAGGGGGCCGGCTGGCCGATGCGATCGGCCGCAGGACCAGCATGCGGATCTACGCGGTGGTGTTCTTCCTCGGCGCGATCGGCAGCGGATTCTCGCCCACCCTGCCGCTCATCTACGCGTCGCGGGTCGTGCTGGGCCTAGCCGTGGGCGCCGCCGCGGCGACCGTGCCGATGTACCTGTCGGAGATGGCCCCCGCTCACCGGCGCGGCCGGATGACGACCATCAACGAGCTGATGATCGTCGGCGGCCAGTTCATCGCCTTCGGGATCAACGAGCTGATCAATTCGGTGTCCCACAGCCAGAGCGTGTGGCGGATCATGCTGGCCGTCGCCGCGGTTCCCGCGGTCGCGCTGTTCATCGGCATGTTCTTCCTGCCGGACTCGCCGCGCTGGTACGCCATCAAGGGGCGGCTGGATGACGCTCAGCGGGTGCTCGCTCTGAGCCGTGGTCCGGCCGAGGCGGCGGAGGAGTTCAACATCGTCAAGGCGCACGCCGAGCGGGACCTGAAGGAGGATCGGGGGGCCGCGCGACGGGACCTGGCCGCCTACCCGTGGATGCGCCGGATTCTGTTCATCGGCATCGGCCTGGCCCTGGTGCAGCAGCTGACTGGCATCAACACGGCCGAGTACTATGCTCCGACCATCCTGAAGTCCACCGGCCTGGGTACCAGCGCCTCGCTGATCTCGACGATCTTCATCGGCGCGATCGGGGTGATCGGGACGCTCCTGGGCATCTACTTGCTGGGCATCAAGAACAGGCGCCCGTTGCTGATGATCGGGTTCAGCGGAGTCGCGGGCTCCGACGTTCTCCTGGCGATCATGTTCAAGCTCCCGGAGTCGACCATCCGCAGCTACCTCATCCTGGTCTTCATCATGCTGTTCGTCTTCTTCGTCCAGACGTTCATCGGCACCTTGATCTGGCTGATGCTGTCGGAGATCTTCCCGATGACCATCCGGGGCTACTGCATGGGCATCGCCGTGTTCTTCCTGTGGTCGATCAACACGGTCATCTCCTACGTCTTCCCGTACATGATCACCAACCTCGGGTCGTCCGGGACGTTCGGGATCTTCGCCGGGATCAACGTGATCTCCCTGCTGTTCTGCATCAAGTTCGCCCCGGAAACTCGCGGCCGCACCCTGGAGGAACTGGAAGACGAATTCCGCTCGCGCGACGCCGGGCACCTGACGCACCAGGCGCCCGCCGGCGTCTACGGGTCCTGATCCGTCAGGTGGGAACCTGATCATGCCGCTCAAGCTGGGTGCTTACACCGCCTGCCTGCACGACCGTCCGCTCGCCGAAGCCCTGGAGGTGCTCAGGGCCGAAGGCCTGACCTCGGTGGAGGTCAACACCGGCGGCTTCATCCCCTCCCCGCACTGCCACGTCGACGCGCTGCTGGCCTCGGAACAGGCCCGCCGCGACTACCTGGCCGAGTTCTCCCGCCGGGACATGGAGCTGACCGGCCTGAACTGCAACGGTAACCCGCTCAACCCACTGCCCGGCGTCGGCCCCAAGCACGACGATGACCTGCGCCGGACGATCGAGCTGGCCGGCCTGCTCGGGGTCCGCACCGTCGTGACGATGTCGGGCACCCCCGGCTCCGACCCGGGCGCCCGGTACCCGTCCTGGGTGGTCAACCCGTGGGACGGCGTGTACCTGGAGGTCCTGGGCTACCAGTGGGACGTCGCCGCCCGGTACTGGAGTGAGATCGACGCCCTGGCCCGGGCCGGCGGCGTGCGGGTGGCCATCGAGATGCACCCGCACAACCTGGTGTTCTCCCCCGTCACGCTGCGCAAGCTGGTGGACCTGACCGGCGCTGCCAACATCGGCGCCGAAATGGATCCGTCGCACCTGATGTGGCAGGGCATGGACGTCGTCGCGTGCATTCGCTGGCTGGGGCCGCTGGTCTTCCACGCCGCCGCCAAGGACGCCCGCATCGAGCCCGGGGTGGCCATCCGCGGCGTCCTGGACACGATGTTCGGCACGGTGCCCGCCGGTGCCGAAGGCAAGACGCCCACCGGCATCGGTTACTGGTGCACCAGCTGGCCTGACGACCCGGCCTGGCGGTTCGTCGCGGTCGGCACCGGCCACGATCTGGAGTACTGGACGGAGTTCCTCCGGGCTCTGGCCGAGATCGACTCCGAGATGGTGGTCAACATCGAGCACGAGGACGCCAGCTACTCCCGCACGGAGGGTCTGGCCCTCGCCGCCGGGAACCTCCACGCCGCCGCCGCCAAGATGTAGAGGAGGTGATAATGAAGATCGCACTGGATCCGGCGATGTACCACGCGAGCATGTCGGTCGCCGACGAGCTGCGTAAGGCCGCCGACCTGGGCTATGAGTACCTGGAACTGTCGCCGCGGGCGGACTGGTTCTTCTGGCACCGTTACCCCAAAGCCGACGACGCGATGGTCACCGAGGTGAACCAGGCGGTAAAGGAGACCGGGGTCCGCATCGCGTCACTGGTCCCGGTCTTCAACTGGTCGGCTCCCGATGAACAGGAGCGGCAAGCCCAGGTCCGCAACTGGAGGCGGTTGCTGGAGATCGCCGACGGCCTGGAGTGCCCGGTGATCATGACCGAGCTGTCCGGCGACCCGAACCAGCCGCTGAAGTCCGAGCACGCCTTCTACCACTCGATGGAGGAGCTGATCCCGCTGTTCGAGCAGTACGGCCTTCAGCTCAACATCGAAGCCCACCCCTACGACTTCGCCGAGCGCAACGACGACGCGGTGCAGATCGTCCGCGGACTGAACCGGCCGTGGATCAACTACTGCTTCTGCATCCCGCACGCGTTCCACCTGTCCGACGGCGCCGGCGACATCCGCACGATGATCTCCTACGCCGCTCCCAAGCTGACCCACGTCCATGTGGCCGACTGCTACAACCACCGGGCCAACGTCGGCAACCGGTACATCGTGAACCCGCCCGGCGTGGACGCCCGGGTGCACCAGCACAACGAGATCGGCCACGGCGACCTCGACTGGGACCAGACTTTCACCGCGCTGCGCGATGTCGCCTTCGACGGCATCGCCGCGGTGTGCGTGTTCGGCTGGGAAGAGGACGCTGACGCCATCCACCGCCGCATGCTCGACCGGGTGACCGCCGAGCTCGCCCGCCCAGCCTGCGAGCCGCGGTGACGCTGGGGTCGACGAGACAGGGCAACCCGCACGGTTACGGCTGCTCGCAGCTACCACCCCTCGCGGCGGCCGGCGTGTATTGCTGCCTGGACGCGGTGGAGCTGAGCGGATTTGAGGTCCTGACCCTTTCGATGCGAACGAGGGTCTCGCGTTGTCCGAGGTAGCTAGGCGTAGCTAGCTCCCTAGTGAACCCCCGGAGTCGAACGGTGCAGCAGCCTCATGTGGCCCGTGCCAGCCGCCGATGGCTCCCGCTTGGCTCCCACGATCACCGACGGACGATAGTAGGCAATCCTGAACCGGGGAGCGCTTCCTCCTCCACCAAGCGCTAAATCACTTCGACACCGCAAATGTGGGCGGCTTGTGCCCGTCTGCGCCGATGACCGCTCGCACCGGCGGTCCTGTGACCTGGGAATGTCTTCGCCCTCGCTATACGGCTAGTTGTAGGGCCGCAGAGCTACCTGGTAGGGCCGGGAAAAAGAAAGGCCAGGTCACACTAGGTGGGCCGTACTGGATTTGAACCAGTGACCTCTTCCGTGTCAGGGAAGCGCTCTCCCGCTGAGCTAACGGCCCGAGTACCTCGCCGAGATGCTACCAGAGCCAGCACCCCTCCGCGCGTCGCCAACCAGGCCACCACCCGCGCAAAGCTAGCTATCCAGCGTCATCGGCAGCCCGAACATCCCCATCACACCCTCATCGATGAACCGGATAATCGCCGAGATCCGATCCCCTCGCAACGTAAGCACGATCATCCCGTGCCCCAGGAACCTCGACCCGCACGACGAGTCCTCCACGTACAACCCGAACGCCGGCTGCCCGTTCGCCCCCGTCGCGACCAGCCGATACCCCCGCGCCCCCCGCCACACAGCAGTGGACCGCAGGAAAGCAGCGATGGCCACCGGTCCCTGATACTCCAGCGCCACCGGCGGCATGGTGAACCACGCGTCGTCGGTGAGCATCGCCACCACGCCGTCGACGTCGCCGCCCGCGAACGCCGTCGCGAACCGCTCCGCCACATCCCGCTCATGTACGGAGCGGGGCAGGGACGCGCGAGGCAGCGACCGCGACATGGTGGCGCGCGCCCGCTGCAGCGCGCTGTTCACCGAAGCCTCGCTCACCGAGAGCATGCCGGCGACCTCCCCGGACCGGAAGCCGAGCACGTCCCGAAGGACCAGGACCGCCCGCTGCCGGGCCGGCAGGCGCTGGACGGCCGTGACGAACGCCAGCGCGATCGTCTCCTTGGCTTCGTACCGTGCCTCCGGGCCGACGCCCAGATCCGGCACGTCGTCGAGCAGGTCATCCGGATAGGGCGTGAGCCACAGCGGCTCGCCTCGCCGGGTCGGCTCGGCCGCCCACGGCGGCTCCGTCGGCACCGGCAAAGAGCGGCGTGCGCTGGCCCGCAATGAGTTCAGGCACCGGTTGGTGGCGATCCGGTACAGCCAGGTGCGCAGCGATGACCGCTCCTCGAAACCGGCCAGCCCCCGCCACGCCGCGACCAGCGTCTCCTGCAGAACATCCTCGGCGTCGTGCACCGAGCCGAGGATCCGGTAACAGTGCAGTCGAAGCTCGCCCATGAACGGATCGGTCAGTTCACCGAACGCCCGGTCATCTCCCGCCCGGGCCCTGTCCAGCACCGTCTCCACGACGAACCACCCACCTCTCCCATCCGTACGGACCCCGCCCGCCCCGGAAAGTCATCGCTCAGCTTCCGCCCCGCCGCGTGTCTGACCCAGTAAAGGCCCGGTAAGAAACGTAACCAGGAGATGACCATGTACCAGCGCCTCATCCGCTATCAGACCAAGCCCGACCAGACCGAGGCCAACGCCAAGCTCGTCGAGGCGGTCTACGCCGAACTGCACCGCACCCAGCCCGACGGCGTGAGCTACGCCACGTTCCGTCTTAATGATCAGGTGTCGTTCGTGCACATCGTTCAGGTCCGCCAGGACCCCAGCCCGCTACTGACGGTCAAGGCCTTCGGTGAATTCCAGGCCGGCATCGCCGACCGCGTCGACCAAGCGCCCGTCGTGGAAGAGCTCACCGAGGTGGGCTCGTACCGCTTCTTCGCGAGCTAACGTCAGGACC
The DNA here is from genome assembly GCA_963787645.1 of uncultured Actinomycetes bacterium. Lineage (GTDB taxonomy): Bacteria > Actinomycetota > Actinomycetes > Streptosporangiales > Streptosporangiaceae > Palsa-504. The sequence continues at coordinate 7,445 of CAWBDS010000014.1, forward strand.
GCAGCGGGATCCAGGTCCCGTGGTCGGCGAGCCGTAGCCGTCCGCTCAGGCCGGCGTCATCGAAGGCTCGGGCCAGGTCGTCGCGTCCCTCGCTGAAGTGAGCCCAGCCGTCGTAGTGCGCCGGGACGACCACCGCCGCGTCGATGATGGCCGCCGCGGCCGCCGCCCTGACGCTGTCCAGGCTCAGGGCGCGGTCGCGGAACTTGCTCCCAACCCGGGCGGCGCCGGCGTGCAGCACCGCCGCGTCGATGCCGCCGATGCGCTGTGCGATCTCGGCCACGGTCCGGATCGAGGCGTTGTCGCCGCTGATGTAGACGGTGGGCAGGCCATCGCCCGAAAGGACGAAGCCGATGACCTCGCAGTTGACGAAGCCATCGGGATCCCGTTCCGCGTCTTCCGGACCGTGGACGGCCGGGACCGCAGTCACGGTCAGCGAGCCGCCATCCGGCCGGTCCACAGTAGAGTCAGCCCACGGAGCCAGACCTATGGCCGGCCCCCGAGGCGTCCCGCGCCACTGCGGGTGGTGAGCACCAGCGGGACCGCCATAGCCAGGGTCCGCCCGCGGTCGTCGAGGTTGTCCGGATGGTTGTCGTGGCTGATCAGCGCCAGGTCGACCGCTCCGAGCTGGTCTTCCGCGACCGCCGGGCCAGCGGTCTTGGTCAGGTAGCCGTGCGGGCCGGGCTCATCGAATGTCGGATCGCTGACGATGCGCAGGCCGCCGAGGTCGAGCACGGTGGTCGGGCCGCCCACCACCGCCGCCGCGCACTCCTGCCGGGACATGTCGGGCATGGCCCAACCCTACGACCGCCGCCGGAAAGCTGTACGACCGGCCGATCACGGGCTCCACGAAGGTCAGGTCCTCGGGCGTACGAGGCCGCAGGAAGTCGTAGTCACACCCCTCCGGCGCCTGCAAAACATGCATCCGGTGCAGCACCGGCCACCCCCGCCGGTCACGCCCTGGCTGGGCGTCTCGGCCATGATCGCCATCGTGGACGCGGTGCCCATCGTGTTGCACGCGCCCAGCCCTCGCCCCAGGCACGTCTCCAGCCGCCCCCACTCCGCATCAGACCTCAAGACCTGCCCGACCCCACGGGCTGCGGCGGCTGCTCGGAGTACCGCTCCCGCCGCGTGGTGAAGAACGGCGCCCGCGTGATCGCCTTGGACAGCCAGGCCAGCGGAATGCCGACCAGGAACAGGACCAGCGCGATGATCTTCACCGGGGCGGCGGTACCCGGCAGCGACTTGACGATCACGTACACCAGCGTTCCCGCGCCCACCAACGGCAGTAGCAGCCCGAGCACGAACTCGCGCACGTCACGGAACAACACGGTGCGGTAGTACCAGATGCTGTACAGCGAGATCACCACGTAGTAGCCCGCGAACAACAGCCCGCCGGTCGAGTCGATGTAGACGATCGTCTTCTGCAAGCTGGACGAGGCCAGATACAGCACCAAGGCGATGATCGGGATCACGCCCATCACCACTAGCCCGGCCACCGGCGTCCGGAACCGTGAGTTGACCCGCCCCAGCGCGGGGGGCACGGTGCGGTCCCGCCCCATGCCGAACATGATCCGGCTGCCGTCCACGATCTGCGACTGGATCGTGGTCGCGAACGAGGCGATGACCGCGAGCGCCACCAGATCGACGAACACGTTCGGTCCCAGCGTCCCGGCCAGGTACGGCAGGACGTTAGCTGAGTTCTTCGTGATCGCCGAGGCAGGCGCGAGACCCTGCAGGCAGATGAACAGGAAGATCACCCACAACGTGCAGAACGTGATCGAGATCAGGACCGAACGCCCCGGATCACGCCGCTGCTTCTGCTCATCGCCCAGGTAGATAGGCGAGTCCCAGCCGCCGAGCAGGAACGTCGCGATCACCACGCCCGCGATCAGCCCGGTCGACCCGCCCGGGGCGTGGGACACAGAAAACCACGACCAGGCCGGCGCGGTGATCCCGTGACCGTGCGACGTGAGCTCGGTCTCCAGCCCCCAGATGGCCAGCGACGCGATGATCATGTACTCGGCCAGGATCACCCAGCCTTCGAACCGGATGGTCAGCCGGACCCCGAGCACCGCGATGGCCACCACCAGCAGGCAGATGACCGTGGCCACTATCCAGGTCAGCGGCTTGTTGTTGGTCTGGCTGGGCGCGATCAGCGACAGCACGGTCGACCCGATCAGCGTGATGTTGCCGATGTTCGAGGTCAGCGCGGTCATCAGCACCAAGATCCCGACCGCGAACCCGATGACGGGGGACAGGCCGCGCGCCACCCACTCCACCGGCGCGGCCGCCGAGGCCTGCCAGTTGTTCAGCCTGTGGTAGGCCACCGCGCAGCACAGCATGGCCGCCCCCGCGATCAGCAGGGCCAGCGGCGAGGCCAGGCCCGACGCGCCGATCAGCGCGGCCATGGTCAGCGTGGTGGCGGCGGTGGGTGCCACATTGGTGATGGACGCGATCCAGTCACCGCGCAGTCCGACCGATCTTTCTCGCAACCCTGGAGCAGTCATGAACGCGGAACCTTTCGGGCGACGTTAGATGGGCAAGATGGCCGGGCGGCCAGTCGCGGTGACCGGCCAGTCGGCGGTGTTGCTGACCGGGACAAAGCCGATCGGGCCGCCCCGCACCCTGTGCGCAGTCGGCCCCGAGCGCCGCGAGCCGTTCCTGCTCATAACCGGTCAGCGGCATCCGCAGCGCGGCCGGGGCCTCGGTCAGCTTGTGCCCGTCGGCCAGGCCCTCGGCCACCTCGGCCAGCCCGCCCGAGCTGTACCAGGGCACCGCGTGCAGCTCGAAACCGCCCAGGTCGGCCTCGGCCGCCAGCCGCGGCTGCTCGATGTTGGTCGTGATCAAGAACGCGGCGGTCTCGGTGACCAGGGCCCACACCAGCGCGGGTTCCTCGTTGCGGACCACCCGGTCCTGCAGGCCGCCGGTCACCCAGGCCACCCCGGGCTGGCTGGTGAACAGGGCCCCGCCGTAGCCGGTACCGGTCAGCCACCCGCGCACCCGGTCTAGCTTGGCCTCGACCTCAGCCGAACTCATCGGACCGGAAGGCCCAGCCCGGTCGCCCCCGGCTTGGACTGAACCAGCCCCGGTGACAGCCGCTCGAGCCATTCCAGCGCAACCGCCGCGCGGTGCACCTTCTCAGTCGCGTTCGCGCAGGCCACCGCCTCCAAGTGGTGCCCGCTGGGGTAGATCGCCTGGGCGTTGCTCAGCCCGAACTTCGCGTACAGCGGCGCCCCGGCCCGGACCAGGTCGCCCAGCTCCTGGCCGCGCACCACGCCGCCCAGCCCGTCGGGGGACTCCACGTACAGGTCGAGCGGCAGGCTGACCGCCGCCCGCATCTCGGCTAGCTCGGCCAGCGTCACGTCGGCCGGGATGTTGACCGTGCTGGCGCCCATGTCCTCCAGGACCTGGAGCGTCACCGGGTTGGTCGGCGACATGCTGGCCGACACCTTCCACACCAGCCCGGCCGGCAGCGCGCCCCGCGCCTGGGCCTGCGTCACCGCCCGCAGTAGCCCCAGGTCGGCGACCAGAAAGCTACGGATCCCCGCCTCGGTCGCCCGCAGCACGTCCTCCAGCGCGTAGGACAGCTGGCGCAGCCCGCGCACCTGGTCCCCGTGGGCCCGCCCGTCGGCGGACCGGGCGTGGGCGCCGATGCCGTACCGCTCGCGCGGCCCGACGAACAGGCACACCTCGATCCCCGCGTCCAGCCCGGCCTGGGCCATGTCCCGCAGCTCGCTGGCCCGCAGCAGCACCGCGCCGCTGCCCTGGGAGACCCGGTTGACCGTAATGCCCTCGGCCTCGGCCGCGCGTAGCACGGCCTCCAGCACGCGCGGTCCCTCGACGCTCGGGATCTCGATCCGGAACGCCGCCCCGTCCGGGAAGGCGGACGCGCGCGGCTGGCCGGTGACCCCGAGCCCGTCGAATACCTCGCCGACCCACTCCATCCGTCCGCACCCCTTCTTTATTTATGCCGAACGGTCCGTGGTATTCGGCTCTACCGAAAACTTTTCTCTAGATCCGAATTATCGTGACACAATGACACGGCAGGGTCCGATGCTTGTCAATAGCTACCCGGCTATTCTGCTATACCGAACACTTCGTGGAAGAAGGGAACTTGTCGTGGCCGAACCAGCACCCGGGGAACCTGACGCACAGCGTTACCGGCTGCACGGCGTCGAGCGGGCGCTGGACACCCTGGAACTGCTGGCCGCGGCCGGTCCGGGTGGCATGACGCTGACCGAGCTCGCCGACCAGATCTCGGTCTCCAAGAGCAGCGCGTTTGCCCTGCTGCAGACGCTGATCGCCCGCGGCTACGTGGCGGACTCCGGCACCCGGCTAACCCGGCGCTACCGGCTGGGCATGGCCCTGGCCACGCTGGGCGACGCGGCCGAGGTGCAGTCCCCGCTGATCAGCCTGGCCATGCCGGTGCTGCAGTCGGTCACCGACGCTACCGGGCTGACCACCCGCCTGGTGGTGCCCGACGGGCCCTACGCCGTGGTCACCGCCCGGATCGACGCCCCGGGCAGCGTCCGTTTCGCGAGCTACCTGGGTAAGCGGGAGTACCCGCACTGCACGTCGGCCGGGAAGGCGCTGCTCGCCACGCTGCCGCGCGAGCAGGCCCGGGCCCTGGCCCTGGAGGCCGGCATGCCGGTCCGCACCGAGCGCACCATTACCGATCCCGATGCCCTACTGCGCGATCTCGAGCTGAGCGCGGCCCGCGGTTACACGATCGATGACGAGGAGGACTCCGAAGGGGTGTTCTGCGTGGGGGCGGCGATCTTCGATCGCAACGGCGAGCGGGTGGCCGCGATCAGCGGCACCGGGCTGAAGCTGAACCGGCCGACCTGGCGGATGGACGAGCTCGGCCTGACCCTCCGGGACGCCGCTGACCAGATCACCGTGGCCCTCGGCGGCCCCACGTTCGGGGAGCGCGGGGCGATCTTCCATGGCTGACCGGCGCGCCCTGGTCATCACCGAGCCCGGTTCGATCGCCCTGCGGCATGTTTCCGAGCTGGCCCCCGGCCCCGGCGAGGTGGTGGCCCGCCCGGTGCACACCGGGATCTGCGGCACCGACCTGGAACTACTGGCCGGCCTGGTCGACCCGGCCTACGTGCGTTATCCGCTGGTCCCCGGGCATGAATGGTCGGGCGTGATCGAGGCCGTGGGCCCGGAGGTGACCGGCCTGGAACCCGGCCAGCCGATCATCGCCGAAGGCATCATCCCGGACCGCGACTGTGCCGAGTGCGTGCAAGGCCACACCAACCTGTGCGTGGTCTACGACGAGCTCGGCTTCACCCGGGCCGGGACCGCCGCCGACCAGGTGCTCCTCCCAGCGCAGGTGGTCCACGTGCTGGCCGGCTCGGTCAGCCTGCTGGAGGCGGCGCTGGCCGAGCCCGCCGCCGTGGCCTGGCGGGCCATCGGCCGCGGCCAGCCCCGGCCGGGCGAGCGGGTCGCGGTCGTCGGCGACGGCACGCTGGCCCTGCTCACCGCGCACCTGCTGCGGCTCTACTCACCCGCCGAGCTGATCGTGTGCGGCCAGCGCCCCGCCCAGGCCGGCCTGGCCAAGTCGCTCGGCGCGACCGGATTCACCACTGAGGATCCGGACACCCGTTTCGACCTGGTCATCGAGGCGGCGGGGTCCGCGGCCGCGGTCGAGCGCGCGCTCGGCCTGGCCCGCCGCGGCGGCCGGGTGGTCTTGGTCGGCCTGGCCGGAAACGACGTCAGCGCCGCGTTCCGCATCGACGACGCGGTCAACAACGACCTGCTGATCAGCGCGAGCTTCGCCTACACCTCGGCCGCCTTCGCCGAGGTCACCGCGTTGCTCAGCGCCGGCCAGATCAGCCCCGGCGCGCTGATCACCCACCGGTTCCCCCTTGAGGCCTACGCTGACGCCTACGAGGCGCTGCGGTCTGGACCCAAGAACTCCGGTCCGCGCGGCAAGGTCATGCTCGACATCAACCCGGAGGCCGCACCATGACCAGAGTGCTCGACGCCGACCTAGCCGTACCCGCGCAGTGCGAGCTGGCCGAAGGCCCGGTCTGGGACGCCAGCCGCGGCCTGCTCTGGTGGGTCGACATCCTGGCCGGTCACGTCCACGCGATCGATCCCGGCACCGGCACGCGCACCTGGTTCGACGCGGGCAACCCGGTCGGCGCCGTCGGCCTGACCCGCGACGGCGGCCTGGTCCTGGCCCTGGCCGACGGTTTCGCGCTGGCCGGTGACAACGGCGATCATCTGACCCGCGTGCCCGGCTTCTCCGTCGACCAGGCCATCCGCTTCAACGACGGCAAGCCGGACCCCTGGAGTAACTTCATCGCCGGCACGATGGCCTGGGACGAGTCCGGCAGGCCGCCGGGCAGCCTGTACCGGCTCAGCCCGGACGGTACGGTCACGGAGTTGTTCGGCGACGTCAGCCTGTCCAACGGCCTGGACTGGACCGACGACCGGAGGCTGTTCTACTACGCGGACAGCATCAGCGGCCGGGTAGATCTGTTCGACACCGACCCGGACACCGGCACCCTGTCCGGCCGCCGTCCCTTCGTGACCATCCCGAAGGCCGATGGCAGCCCCGACGGCCTCACTCTCGACGCCGAAGGCTGCGTCTGGCTGGCCGTGTGGGGCGCCGGCGAACTGCGCCGCTACACCCCCGACGGCCGCCTCGACACCGTAGTCCGCCTGCCCGCCCGCCAGGTCACCTCGGCCGCCTTCGGCGGCCCCGACCTCGCCACCCTCTACGTGACCTGCGCCTCGGAAGGCCTAACCCCCGCCGAACGAGCCGACCAGCCCCACGCCGGCGACATCTTCGCCTGCACCCCCGGCGTCCCCGGTCGTCTGCCGTTCCTGTTCGGAGTGTGAGCCGAGAGTACGATCGCCTGCTGTGGGTTCTCCGACCTCCCCATCACCGCTGGCCGTTCTCCTCGACCAGTACCACGCCGAAGGCGAAGCCGAGACGGCCGACCTACCGCGAGTACGGGACCTGGCCGAGACAGTAGGTGACCCGTGGCGCCGAGAGCTTCCGCTGCACGTCACCGCGTCGGCGCTGATCGTGCACCCGGAAACCGCCCGAGTGCTCCTGCGCTGGCACCAGCGGGCGCAGGCCTGGCTGCAGGTGGGCGGCCACGGCGACCCGGGGGAGAGCGACCCGCTGGCCATCGCCCTGCGGGAAGCGGCGGAGGAAACGGGGCTGACCGATCTGGTGCCCTGGCCGGATGCGCAACTCCGCCAGCTGGTCATCGTCGACGTCCCTGCGGGTAAGGGCGAGCCGGCCCATCAGCACGCCGACCTGCGCTACTTCATGGCCACCCACACCCCGCAGGCGGCCCGGGCAGAAAACGAGCACGCCCCGCTGCGCTGGCTGTCGCTGGCGCAGGCGCGCGAGGCCACGTCCGAGGCCAATCTGCTGGAGACCATCTCCCGGCTGGAGCGGCTTCTCGCGCCCTAGCGTGAGAACCTTGGAGCGTGGTCCTGCCGGTTCACGACATCAATCCGGTTCGCCGGACGCCGTGGGTGACGTACGGCCTGGTCGCGGCGTGCTTTATCGTGCTGTTCCTCACTCCTGGGTCGAGGAACTCCATCACGGGCGCGACCTCGACCGCCCAGCTGTGCAGTCAGCAGGCGTTCTTCGATCACTACGCGGTGATCCCGCGCGAGCTGACCACCGATCACCAGCTGACCCAGGTCGCGACCGGCCAGCCCGGGCCTAACCCGAACACCTGCTACGTCAGCCGGCCGACGTACGACAAATCGCCGCCGCTGTCCGTCCTGTTCTCGATGTTCATTCACGAGGGCTGGTTGCACCTGCTGGGCAACATGTTGTTCCTGGTCATCTTCGGCAACAACATCGAGGACAGGTTCCGCAAGATCCCGTACCTGCTGTTCTACCTGCTCTCCGGTTACGTCGCCGCGTACGGGTTCGCGTTCGCCAACCACTCCTCGGTCGAACCGCTCGTTGGCGCGTCCGGGGCCATCGCCGGCGTGCTGGGCGCCTACCTGGTGATTTTCCCGCGAGCCAAGGTCTGGTCGCTGGTGCCGTTTCTGTTCTTCATCCCGCTCCGGCTGCCCGCGTGGCTGGTCCTGGGCGGGTGGTTCCTGCTGCAGTGGGCCTACTCAGCGGGGTACGCAGCTTCCGGCGCGGGCTCGGTGGCCTACCTTGCGCACGTCTTCGGCTTTCTGTTCGGCGTCCTGGTCGGCCTGATCGTGCGCGTCGCGTCGCCGCCGACGCAGTATCCGGTGCACTCCCGGATCGCCCAGGTCTGAGCGCCAGCCGGGCTAACCGCGTCGTAGCAGCGCGGCGGCCGGTTCTCCAGCTAGCGGGCCGGTTCGGTCCGGCAGCTGGACGACGATCGCATCTTGGTGCACCGCGGCCCAGACCAGGCCGTCCTCCAGCGGCACCTCGACGCCGGTGTCGTCGTCGACCAGGAACTCGGTCGGCCGGCTGCCGATCCGGTAACTCGAGCCCGCGGCTGTGTCCCGGGCCACGTCGGCCGCTACGAACAGCACAGCCACCTGCTGTTCGGCCAGCTGTTCGGCCACGGCGTTGATGCCGCGTACCGCGGCCGGACTCGGCCCTTCGGCACGTGAGGACAGCAGGTCCCCGACCGCGGCGATGGCCGCACTGGTGATCTCGCCCAGAGCCGCGTCGAGGCCCGCGCTGAGGTGCTCGTCCAGGCCGTTCGCGGCGCGGCCGCCCGCGATGGTCGTCACTGGCCCGATCGTCTCGCCCAGATGACCCGAGATGGCGTCGAGGATGTGCTGATCACCCGCACCGAATACGATGTGCGCGGCCACGCTGTCCGCGGCGTCGGCCACCCGGGCAGCGATGAATTCGGCGTTGAGCTGGCCACCGCTTTCCGGCTCGCTGTCGGTCAGATGCCGTTCGCCATGGTGCTCCGCGGGCGGCCGGTCCGGATGAGGATCGTGTTGCGTGCCAGGACGAGACCCGACCTCGAAGGGCCGAGCCGGAACGTGATCACCTGCCTCGTGCACGATGACATCGGTGCCGTGCCGGTCGGCCAGCACCACCACGTAGGCCGGCCGCCGAGCCGCGTCGTCGGCCACTTCCAGCAGGTGCGGAAGGGGCCCGACGCGCACCGAGCTGGGGCCGGTGCCGGAGGCGAGCGGCCAGGTCAGCACCGTCTCGCCGTGCGCCGCGACCACCACCTGCGTACGGCCGCCCGCGATGGACATCGCGCCCCGTTCCAGCGACTGGGCCGTATACGCGTCGGCGCCCTGCTGACTGGCTTCGCGGACGGCGTCGGCCCAGGCCACGTCCCACGCATAGGACCGGCTGGTTGATGAATCGGGCGGCGCGACGGTGGCCGTCGCCACTAGGCCCGACTCGGCCGTGCCGGGGGCCAGGCCACGGAGATCCGGGCCGAGCGGAAGCTGGCCGAGGCGCAGGAGGGGATGCGTGATGTTCGAGTGATCCGGCATAACCCCATCCCAGCCGGCCCGCCCAGCCCACGGCAACCCACCCCCGGTTCTAGCGCCGCATGGTGCGTCACACTGGGAACATGAGCGCGACCGTCGACGTCTCGCCGCCGCGGAAGGTGAGCTTCACCGCCGCGGCTCGCGTCCTGGCCGACCGGGATCCCGTCATCGCCGGGCTCCTGGCGCAGACCGGGCCACCCCGGCTGAGCCGCCCGCAGGAGTCGCACTTCGCCACCCTGGTCCGGGCCGTCGTCTATCAGCAGCTGGCCGGGCGTGCCGCGGCCGCCATCCACGGTCGGCTCATCGCCGCGCTCGGCGGGGACGTGCAGCCCGAGGCGCTGATCGCGCTGTCCGATGAAACACTCCGCACGGTCGGCCTGTCCCGGGCCAAGGTGGCCTCGCTGCGAGACCTGGCGGCCAAGGTGCTGGACGGCACCGTCGTCCTGTCGCCACGCGGCCTGGCCAGGGAAAGCGATGAGCAGATCATCGCCCGGCTGTCGACCGTCCGCGGCATCGGGCGGTGGACATCGGAGATGTTTCTGCTGTTCCAGCTCCGCCGCCTCGACGTATGGCCGGTGGGCGACCTGGGCATCCGGCGTGGCTACGGGCTGGCTTGGCAGGTCCCGACGCCGACCGCGCGCGAACTCGAGCCGCTCGGTGACCCGTACCGGCCCTACCGGTCGGTGCTGGCCTGGTACTGCTGGCGGGCCGCGGAACTGTACGCGCAGGCCGCCGCGAGCGCCCTGACTCGCTGATTGAAATCTATGCCGACACCACCAGAGCGGCGTCCGTTTCCAGTCGGCGCATGAGACGCAGCGCGTACAGGCGGCCCTTGCGGATGGCCAGCGCGTTCTCTGGGACATCGTGCCGGGCTAGCCAGCGCAGCATCGGCAGATCCCCGGGTCCGCCGATGTCCACGAGCCGTACGTCAAGCCGTCGCGCCGGGTCGAGTTCGCGGCCCAGCGCCCGAGCCGCTCCCCAGAGCAGTCCCTCCCGCAGTGTCCGCATGTCCATGGTGGCCCGGCAGGTAATGACCGTCAGCCGGCACGGCTCGCAGGCCTGTCCCTGCCGGGCCGCCGCCAAGGCGCCCACACCTCACCCATGGACGCCTCGCCAGCCAGGACCCAGCGCGGGCCCTGGAGTTCGGCGCCCCCGTCGTCGAACAGTCCGCGGGGCGCGGCCCACACCACGCCGTGCGGGCCAGTGCCCACCTTCGACCATCCCGGCCCCGGGTGCGCGAATTCAGGGTCAGGATGCCGGACCAGGACCAGGCCGCCGGGCAGGAGTAGCCGTCGGAGCTGGGCCCACGAGGCGGCGGTCAGCACGGTCACCTGGGCATCGATGACGACCAGGTCGCAGGCGTAGGGGCGCAGCAGGCCGCGGGCGAGATCGATGCCCGCCGGTGCGGACAGGTCCGCGGTCGCGAAGTGCAGGCCCGCACCGGACTGGCCGAACGCCTCAGGCAGCCGCTGGGTGTGCGCGCTCGACGCCCCGATCATCCAGATCTCCGCCGAACCGGCCTCCGGCGTACGCCGGAGGTAACCGGCGACCGCGGTCTGCCCGGGGTCCACGGTCTGCGCGAATTCCGCGATGCGGTACACCCGCGAGGCAGTGACCGGCTGTCGCTGCAGCGCGCTGATCAGCCGGCCAGGTCGAGGCCGTCGTCGGGCAAGCAGGCAGCCAGGGTGCACGCGTCACGGGCCACCTTAGGCTGCCATTCGATCTCGTATGTGCACATGCCTTGCGGCTACCCCACCGTAACCTCCGGTCGGTCCAAAGCAACCGCCGCTGCCAGGTACCCACGATCCACCTCCGCACTTGCTGTTCAGTTCAAGATCTCCGATGGCCGCCGTAGCCGGCCTGGCGCCGGTCAGGCAGCGCGCTGCATGTTCCGGGCGGACGACCTGGTGACTAGCTCACGGACCCACCGCATGCGATCCATGGCTGCCTCAGGGTGATCACCGAACTCCTGGGCCATCCGGCCCGCGCAGCCGCGGACGCCGAACCGTCGCACACTGCGCTGCACCGCCTCGGCGACCGCGTCGCCGGTCAGGGCGTCCGATCGTGGCAAGCCCGGCACGAAGAGGGCCGCGCACTGTGCGTCGGTGTGGTTCAGCCTGTTCATTTCGATCCTCTCCGCTCGGGCCGGTACTCTGCGGATCCCCGCTCCGCGTCCACCGTCTCCCCGTCGGCGAGGTGTTCCGCCGGGGGAGTGGGGGAATCTCAGGGGGATTCACCGGGGGGAGATCGGCGTTCACCACGGATTCGGCAGCCAGTTAACGAGAAGTCTACGGATTCGGTAGCTAATCGCGTTTCACGCGACGTAGTCGGTATCGTCGTGACCATGGATATGGCGACCGCGCTCGCCGACCTCGGTGTCACCGAATCCACCTTGGACGCGCAGACGGCCGAACGGCTCGACCGCGACGGTTACGCGCCCCTGCCGGGCGTCCTGGACGGGCCGCAGCTAGAGGCGATCCGAGCCCGGCTGGCCGAACTGCTGGCTACCGAGGGCGACCAGGCCGGGATCGAGGTCCACCAGGAGGCGGGCACCGACCGGCTGGCCGACCTGGTCAACAAGGGCGACATGTTCCGGCCCTGCTTCACCGACGCCCGGCTGCTGGCCTGCATGGCCCACGTGCTCGGTGACTTCAAGCTCTCCTCCCTGAACTTCCGGGCCGCGCTGCCCGGCCAGGGCCACCAGAACCTGCACACCGACTGGGGCGGCCCGGTCGAGCCCGATGACTACCAGGTCTGTAACGCGATCTGGCTGCTGGACGACTTCACCGCCAGCAACGGCGCCACCCGGGTGGTGCCTGGCTCGCACCGGGCTCGCACCGTGCCGCGTCTGGCGCTGACCGACCCAGGCGCCTCGCACCCCGACGAGGTCCTGGTCACCGGCCCGGCCGGCACGGTCGTCGTGTTCAACAGCCACCTGTGGCACGGCGGCACGCTGAACCGTAGCGACCGGCCGCGCCGTGCCCTGCACTCCTACTTCACCCGCCGGGGCAATGCTGGTCAGCAACTGGACCAGCAGAAGTACATCCGGCCGCAGACCCTGGCCGCCCTCAGCCCGGCCGCTCGCTTCATCCTGGACGTGTCGTGACGGTGCCGTTCACCGTCCGCCCGGCGACGGTGGCCGACGCGTGCCCGATGGCCGAGTTGTTCGCCGCCGTCGCCGAGGAGCGGACCGGGATCGCCAGTGAGCCGCCGGTCGACGTCGGCGCGCGGACCGCCCAGTTCACCGCCAGCATCGGCGGCTCGATGGTCGCGGTGGCCGGTGACCAGGTCATCGGGATGATCCACGTCGAGGTCAGCCGGCACGGCTTCGGGGAGTTCGGGATGCTGGTCGACCGGGACTGGCGGGGCCGCGGGGTCGGATCGGCCCTGATCCAGGCCGCCATCGCCTGGGCCCGCGACCACGGCCTGCACAAGCTCTCCCTCGAGGTGTTCGCGCACAACACGGCCGGGATCGCCCTGTACCGCAAGTACGGCTTCGTCGAGGAAGGCCGCCGCGTCAAGCACTACCGGCGGGCCAGCGGCGAGCTATGGGACTCCCTGATCATGGGCCTCCCGCTCTCCTAGTCGCCATCACCAGACGCCAGCGGCCGGTCGAACAGCTTCATCCAGGCCGCCGTGCGAAACTCCTTGACCTCCACCAGAATCTTCGAATATCCCTCCAGGTGCGGGCCATGCCTGATCACGCTGTTATATATAAACGGCGATGCAATGATGCCCAAGCTTGCTCCGCTGTCCTTCATCGCGTCCTTGAATACCGAAGCCTCAACCAGCCGGGCCACATGGATGATCGCCTCGCCGGACACGCCCATCCTGTCGCTGATCACCGGTCCGACGTTGATTGCGGCCCGCAGCTGGATCTTGGCTGACTCCGGGTAACCGCGGTTGTGTTCTTCGAGCGCTGCGGGCAGTTCTTTGTGAAGATGCGCGACGACCTTCGCTGTGGGAACGCCGGGGGATATCACCGTCAGCAGGCCGTCACCCCGGTCATCCCACGACCACGCATTAGGTAGGTCCTGCAAGACCATGTGCGTAATGCTGAAGAGTGCCTCCCTGATGATGCGGCGGTCTTCGTCGGTGCGCGACTTGGCGCCGAATCCGACAACATCGCTGAGCAGAATGGTGCAGTTTTCCCCAGTCAGCAACTGCGGGTGCTGCGCTGTCCGCTCCATCGAAACAGGAAGACCAGGCCAGTCGGCCGTGGCTCCTTGAACAGCAGGATCGTTGCTAGCGTTGTCTGACGTGTACTCGGTGGGCTGCCTAGTGAGCCGGTCAACCTGCTGTTCGACGATGGCCAGCACTCTTGGGTGACCAGTGACAAAGGCCGCGAAGTCTCTCGTCAGCGCTACGAGCGCCTGCACGGTCTCGAGTGCGATCACGCTGGCGGAGCGCACGCTTACTTCCAACGCTGCGCGCTCACCTACCAGCTGGCCTGGGCCACGAACAGCCAGAATGTGCTCCGTGCCATCCTCGTCGACACATATCTTCGTATGGCCGCTGAGTATCACGATCACATGATCGGCCTGCTCACCCTCCCGCATGAGCGTGGCGCCTGCCGCAAATGTCCGCTGGTCCGCGTAGAACCTGAACGCGTCCCGTTCAACCGGGTTTAGCGCCTCCCAGAAGACGGTCGCCCCGGTATCCCGCTGAAATTTTGTCCCGAGCTCATGGGATGGAGATCCAGCGACCTGGTTCTCGAGGGCACCTGCGTACGGGAGGTGCCGGATGTCATGCGGTTGGGGCAGCATGCCCCCGCCTTCCACAACATCGGCCAGCCGACTGGGCATCGGACTTAAAGGAGTCCTCTGGGATTCCCGGCATGGAAGGTGCCCCCTATCTGTCCTCAGGATGAGTGCAGATCGGCTCGGCACCCAGCCGCCCCATCGCTGGTCGCGCTTCGGACACGAGACGGGCGACGGACACGACCGGCCTGATCCTTGAATCGCGACAATCTAACGGTAGCATGCGGGGTGGCCATATACCAGAAAGCAACGACGTGACCTGTTATACGTCAATTTGACAGGTAGCAAGACGATTACTCTCGCATGATGTAAGCCCGCTACAACGCCTGTGCGGCAAGCTCTCGGGCCTAAGTGATGGTCACAAGGTGTTACATTCTGAGCTGAGAGAAGCTACACTGGGAGCTTGCATGCTGCGATGTGGCATTGTTAACTTTCGCAACTTCACTAACCCTCTGAGGTGGCATGCCGCCATGGCCAGTGATCAGGGGCCGGTCATCCAAAGCGCCCTCCTCCGCGCTGAGCTAGTCCGTCTGCGCAAGGAGCGAGGGCTGACCCAGCAGCATGTCGCTGGGTCGCTCGAGTGGTCACCGTCCAAGCTCATCAGGGTGGAAGGCGGAGCCAGTTCGATCACCATGGTGGATCTCGGCGCTCTGCTCACTATGTACGGCGTCACATCAGAGAGTCACCGGGAGCGGCTGCAGACCCTTAACCGGGGAGCCAAAGAACCGGGTTGGTGGGACACATATAAGAACGACGTCTCCGCGGACTACCTCAGCTACATAGGGTTCGAGGCGGGAGCGGCCTTCATCCGGCAGTTCCAGCTGTCAGTCGTGCCCGGCCTCCTGCAAACCGCGGAGTACGCCGAGGTGGTGACAACTGTGGGTCCAGTCGCGCCGAAGGCGGTTGAGTCGATGGTGCGACTCCGTATGCAACGCCAGTCGGAGCTGGCGCGCCGGTCGTCCCCGCCGCGCCAATACTTCGTTCTCGACGAGGGCGTGATCCGCCGTCACGTCGGGATCAAGCGGAATCGGGCCATCATGCCTAACCAGCTCCGCAGTATCGCTGACCGGGTCGAGCGAGACCACCTGGTAACGGTCCGCGTGGTTCCGTTCGATGCGGGGGCGCACCCGGGGATCATCGACCCGTTCATCCTGTTTGAGTTCGAGGCAGGGCTTTCCGACATGCTTGTTCTAGATGCGGATCGCTCGCCGGTCATAAGCTCAGGCGACGATCCCCGGGTAGTCCAGTTCGCCGGGTACTTCGAGGACCTAATCGAAGACGCGCTGTCAGCTGAGGAGTCGATAAAGCTCATAAGGAGCGCTGCGACAGAAATGACAGAGAATGCGCTTTTTGGGGTCGCGTAAAGAAAATTTACTTTACAAGAGATGTGCCATATTTAGGTGCACTTAGATTAAATGCTGCCTGCCGAAGACGCTCTGACGCCAGGCCTGTTCTGCGGTGTGTAGTACTTGCATGAAGGATCTTGATCACGTTTTGAAAACCCTCTGGCGGGCGTGGGAGTCTTCCGATAGGTTGCGGCATGCTGCTGTGAGCCGCAGGGGCTTCGCAGTCAGACGAGCGGAGAGCGCAGAAATGGTTGCACAGCAGGACGAGTATTCGGGGTTGAATTGGCGTAAGAGCACCGCAAGCGCCGGAGCCGGCGAATGTGTCGAAGTTGCTAAATCGGACTCCCTTGTTCTGGCTAGAGATTCCCAGGACCGGACAGGTGCGGTCCTTAAGGTCGCTCCGGCTCAGTGGTTCGGGCTTACCCATCGAATCAAGAACGACGAGATCAGTTTCGGCTGAACCTCAGGCGCGTCAACTACGTCTGCCTAGCGCCATCTGGCAACGGCCCGAGTGCTCGCGTAGTACCTTTCGGCTGCCCGAAGTGCGATCCGTCGGGGCCGGTAGGTGCCGAGCCTACCGTCTTTGTGTCAAATACAGGAAGGGGCGAGGTTGAACGTACTAGGAATGGGCTCCAACACCTATAACGGTGAGATATGTACCGTTATGCTCAGCGATGTCATGGGGTTCGGAGCCAAATGGCGTACTGACACAGACCGTCGGATTATCCGGGACGCGCTCTTTAGCGTAACGCATATGGTCCTGAAAGACCTGCCTAAGGTGTGGTCATGGTATGACAGGGGTGATGGTCTGCTCACGGTCGTAGCGCCGAGCGTTCCTACCCAGGAAGTCGTGGCACACCTACACCAAGAGCTACCTCCGGCACTCAAGGAGCACAACCGCGTCTACCCCAATTCTGCCCAGATCCAGCTGCGGGTTGCCGTCGAAGTCGGACCAGTGACCAGTGACAGGATGGGAGTCTCTGGTGAGGCAATCATCATTGCGGCGCGACTGGTAGAGGCGCCGGCCTTCAAGGAAGCGATGAGCGAGAGCTGTTCCGGCCTCGGTACCATCACTTCCACGTTCATGTACGAGAGTGTTATCAGACACGGCCCGTATCGACAGGGCTATTTCGAAATTCCAGTCGAAATTAAAGAGACCAGCAGGATGGCCTGGATGAGGCTATTTGACAATCGCGACCGTCGTCTTCCAAAGATGCTCCGAAAACTCGCATGGCGTATACCGGATCGGTACTCCTCAGGCGCCGTCCACTATCTCCCGAATCCGGCGTAGCCGCTCGGGCCGCGAAGCCGCGAACCGCTCCAGCGCGGCCAGAATGTGCGCCTCGTCCAGGTGCGCTTCCTCGATGACCTCGGCCACCGAACCGCCGGTCCGCCACCGGTCGTCCCAGTCCGAGGACAGTGAGTAATCCCTGGTCAGCGGTCCGTCCGCCCACTCGCGCATCAGCTTGAACGCGCCATTGGTGATGACCATGCCGTCCAGCCGGTCCGCGGCCGAAGCCACCGATTCCCGGTAGGACGACGGCTGGCGCGCGAACAACTGCGGGCTCAGTGCGGCCACGATCTTCACGTTGATGCCCCGGTCGGAAAGCAGCGGCAGGACGTTGACCACGTTCCGGATCGGCATCGTGCCGCGGACGAAGACCGTCCCGCCACGCGGCTGATCCGGTCGGTACTCGCGCAGCACGTAGGCGCCGCGCGCCGCCTCTAGGTGAGATGGGATGCCCAGCGCCTCGCGGTCGGGAATCTCCACCGGCGGACGGGTCAGGTGCAGGGCCACGATCGGCACGTCGAGCCCGAAGGCCGCGCCCAGCATGACCGGAACCTCGTTGTACTCCCACGGGTGCAGGTCGATTATGTGCCCCTCGGGGAACAGCTGGGTGACGCCGATGGAGAAGATGCCGAAGTGGGTGCGGGAGTCCTCGGCCGTCTCCGGTCCCGAGTGGCCCGCGATCCACAGCACCTTGCCCACCTTCAGCTCGGTGTCCTGAGCCAGCTGGCTGAACAGCCGCATCGGCCCGTACTTCAGGTAGGAGAACGAGCCGTAGGTCGAGCACGCCCCCCAGAACCCGTCGAACTCGGCAAAGGGATCGGACGAAAGGTTGACCGTGGCCAGCCCGGCCATCATCCCGGCGTTGGTGAACTCGGTGATCTCGGTGGGCAGCAGCGCCCCGTGGGGATTCGAGGACCGCTCGTACCAGCCGGTGCCCGGCAGGCCGCCGTAGTCATGGCCGAACCCGGCGATGTTGGTCGACTCGGCCAGGTCGGCCGAGGCCGCGATGAACAGCGGGCGGCCGTAGTCGCGTAGCGCGAGCGTGTTCACGTACGCCGCCCAGGCGCCCAGCCCGGCCCGGTTCGGCGCCTTCTCGCCAGGCTTCTTCCACATGCTGTCCGGGTAGTTCGCCACGTCGAAGATCCGCCGGTCGGAAAAGACCTCGGACCGGCCGAGCCGGAACCCGGCCAGCGACTCCGGCACCGTCGACGCGATGGCCGCCAGCCGGTCCGACAGCCAGGTCACCAGTTCCTCGTCGCGGCGTAGCACGCTCATGGCAATGCCCAGGTTGGCGCTGGCCTGCGCCTGAACCGTCGCGGGGTCGGCCGGGGCGGGGGAGTCCACGCCCTCGTAGGTCACGCCGTAGCGCTCCATGAACTGCTTGCGGACCGTCCAGAACTGCTCAGCGTTCATCGGGAAGGGCGTACCGTGACTGGCCGCGTCCACCTTGCCGTACCCGCGGCCCTTCTGGGTGACGAACCAGGCCATCGTGGGCGTCGAACCCGGGTCGCAGGCCGCCGAAAGCACGGTCTGGGTGACCGGGCCCCACTGCATGCCATGCTCGGTCCCGGTCACTCGCCAGCCGTAGGGCGCGAACCAGTCCACCGGCGTTCCGGCCACCACGCTGGAGGCCGCCCGCGGGTCGATGCCGAAATCGTTCCAGTCGACCATGAAGACCAGGTTGTCCAGGCCGAGGCCCCACGCAGTGTTCTTGGTCTCGTGCGCCGAGCCGGGGGTGAGGCCGCCCTCGCCCTCGAACACGAACACCTTGACCTGGTCGGCTCCGGACAGCTTGAGGGCCAGCGCCTCGCCCGCGGCAGGCGGCATGCCGTGCCCGGACGGCCCGGTGTTGAACTTCAGGAACAGCGTGCGGCCTTCCATCTCCGCGTGTCCGGGCAACCCGCCGTGCCTGCGCAGGCGGAGCAGCCACTCCCAGGTCAGCGCCCAGCGCCCGTCGTCGGGAAACGCGAACGAGGAATCCCCGGACATGTCGAAACGGGCCCGCATGGCCTCGTTCAGCACCGCCAGCGTCGCGTACACCAGGGGCACAGTGTGCCCCGCGGACAGCACGAACCGATCGCCGAACCGCCGCCACGGCCGCAGCACGTCCCAGCGCATGGCCCCGGACAGCAGCAGCGCGACCATCATGTGCACCTTGGACCGGGAACCGCCGGGGTGCCCGCTCTGCCGGTAGTTCAGGGACAGGTCGATGCACTCGTCGATCAGGTCCTTGACCACCTCGTACCGGGCAAAATCGGCCTCCGCGGCAGCAAGAAGCTGCCCGGTGTCCAATCCACTGCCCGACCGCGCCACGGGCCTATCGCCCATTCCCCGCACCTCCTCGTGCTGCACCGACCTCTAGAGTGACGTGTCGACCCGGCTGCGGACAAGATCACAAGATAACGACACTCCTGACCCTTACCGCAAAACGGTCACAGATTTATCATCAGGCCATGACAGAGTTCCGGCTGGCAGATCGGATGGGCAGGCTCGGCACCGAGTCGGCCTTCGAAGTCCTCGCCCGGGCCAGGGCCATGGAGGCCGCAGGCCACAAGATCATTCACCTGGAAATCGGCGAACCCGACTTCCCGACCGCCGAGCACATCGTCGAGGGCGCGGTGGAGGCGCTGCGGGCTGGCCAGACCCACTACGTGCCCGCGCCCGGCATTCCCGCGCTGCGCGAGGCCGTGGCCGCCTTCCTCGAGCGGACCGGTCGGCTGCACACCACCTCGGACCGGGTAGTGGTGACCCCGGGTGCCAAGCCGATCATGTTCTTCACCATCCTCGCCCTGGCCAACGAGGGCGACGAGGTGCTCTGCCCGGACCCCGGCTTCCCGATGTACGAGTCGATCACCTCGTTCGCCGGAGCGAAACCCGTCCCGGTTCCGTTGCGCGAGCGCAACGGCTTCCGCATCGACACCGATGAACTGGCCGGCCTGGTCACCGAGCGGTCCAAGCTGCTGATCATCAACTCGCCGCACAACCCGTGCGGCAGCGCGCTGACCCGCGAGGACTGCGAGGCGATCGCGGAGATCGCGATGCGGCACGACCTGACCGTGCTCACCGACGAGGTGTACTGGGCCATCCGCTACGGCGCCGATGGCCCTGGGGAACGGCCGCCCAGCGTCCTTGACGTGGATGGCATGACCGAGCGCACCATCTTGCTCGACGGCTGGTCCAAGACCTTCGCCATGACCGGCTGGCGGCTCGGCTTCGGCGTCTTCCCGCCCGCGCTGGTCGAGCCCATCACCCGGCTGGCCATCAACTCGGTGTCGTGCACCTCGGCGTTCAGCCAGTACGCGGCGATCGCCGCGCTGGAGGGCCCGTGGCAGCCGGTCGACGACATGGTCGCGGAGTTCCGCCGTCGCCGGGACATCATCGTGGCCGGCCTGAACGACATTCCGGGCATCAGCTGCCTGGAGCCGCAGGGTGCGTTCTACGTCTTCCCCAACATCACCGGCACCGGCCAGACCTCCGCCCAGCTCCAAGCCCGGCTGCTGACCGAGGCCGGAGTGGCTGCCCTGGGCGGCACCGCCTTCGGCCCCTACGGCGAGGGCTTCCTGCGCTTCTCCTACGCGAATTCGGTCGAGAACATCAAGACCGCCCTGGAGGCCATCCGCGCCCAGCTCACCTGAGCAGCGTCCTCGCCCGGTTTGATCCGGGCGGGGACGGCGGGCGGAACCGTGACAATGGCCCGCTGTAACGGTCCCAACCGTCACAGCGAGCCATAGTTTCGGTTGGCGAGGGCCTTTGCGTGGTGAGTGAGTGGCTGCCGATGTGGAGTTACTCAAGGCGTTCCTAGCGGGCACGGCGGCACCATCAACCTGCTCCCGGGACGCCGAGCGACTCAGACGGGAGCCTCGTCCTCGCCTTCGTCGGACAACAGGAACTCCTGGGCCACGGCGCCCATGGACATGTCGCCGGGCTGGAGTCCCTCGCCGACCCCGGGCGGGCTGTCCGGGTTGATCTTGACGTACGGCGGCAACTGCGGCTCGGACCAAACGATCTTTTTGCGCTTGCCAACGACCCAGCGCCGAATCCTGACCATGCTGTCTATCTACCTCACAGCATCATCACTAACCGCCGCAAACCGTCCTGCTTCAGCGGGCACCGGCGGCTGGATGTCGCGCCGGGTCACGGTCAGGTAGCCGACCAAGACCGCCACCAACAAAGTAGTGATCACGGCCACGGTGGCGTCGCCGTAGTTGGCCCCGCTCAGCGAGTGCGGCTTGCTGAAGTAGTCCGCGAACGAGGCGCCCAGCGGCCGGGTCACCACGTAGGCGAACCAGAACGCCACCACCGAGTTGAGTCCGAGCCGCGACCAGCCTAGGGCCGGGATCAAGATGATGACGAAGAACATGATCCCCGAGGCCAGGTAGCCCAGGTGCAGCGACGCGGCGGTGAAGTCGCCCAGTGCGGTGCCGAGCGCGAAGGTGGCGAACACCACGCACCAGTAGTAGACCTCGCGCCGCTGGGTGAGGATGCTGTGGATCGACAGCGTGTGCTCGCTGCGGTACCACAGCCAGAAGATGGCCGCGAGCACCACGGCCCACAGGACCGTAGTGCCCGCGTACGGGATGCCGACGAACAGGTGCATGGCATCAGCCACGCCGGTGCCGAAGATGGCGATGGCGTAAGCCAGCAGCCAGTAGGCCGCGGCCACATAGCGCCGCGTCCTGAACTGCCACACCAGGGCGACCACGAAGATTCCGGCCTCTATGCAGCCCGCCTCCAGGCGGCTGCCCAGGTCCAGGGCCAGGTAATCCGATGTGGCCTCGCCGCCGGCCGTGGTGAGGATCTTGATCACCCAGAACAGCAGGGTGATCTCCGGCACCTTGGCGGCGACGGGTTCAGGAAAGAACCCCCGAGTGCGGCTCGGCATGAACGTCAGCTCCCGCGTCTCGCGTAACGATCGGTAGGGGAGCCCGCCGGCCTCGCGTGCAGGCCGACCGGACCAGCAAAGCGAACCGGCGCGATGTGTACTAGGCAGTTGTAGGTGACCAGGGCGATGGCCACGTGCATCATCATCAGGACCGCGACCGCCCGGCCCGGAGCGCCCCCGTGCAGGATGTACAGGTCCGGCAGCCACAAGACCAGGGTGACCAGGATGGCCAGCCGGAAGAACAGCCATCGTGGCGCCGAGCTGACCCGGGTCACCACGGGCCAGGCCACACAGGCGATGACCACGCCGATGACGGTCAGCTTGGCGTAGTCGGAGAACTGGAAGTGCCCGTACCCCTTGGTCGAGGGGAAAACCGCGGTCCCGATCAGCACCAGCAGCGCGTCGGCCAGCAGCGACCCGGCCACCGACAGCACCGACGCCAGCACCAGCCGGACCGGAGCAGGCTGGCCATGGGCGGGAGCGAAATCCACGCGTGCCAAGCGCAGGCCACGGTCGAGCAGCGGCGGCAGCTCAGCAGACAACGTCCCTCCCCACGTCGGTGACGACATGCCGAACGTATGCGGTGTCACCCCGCCCGCGGGACCGCCCGCAGGACGAAATCTGCCCGGCCCGGCTCATCCTCAGGTCGGAGACCAGGTAGTCAGGTGCACGTGACCAGCGACGATGCCGCGCAGGCGGCGGGCTGGGCGGCGGCGAAGGCGGTACGCTGCCGGTAAGTGACCACGAAGGATGCACATTGGGCACTATGACCGAACTTCCTCCGGGACTTCAGCCTCCGGACGAGATCACCCGCAGCCTATTCGGCCAGGGCCGGCGCATCGCGCATGCCCATCCGCTGACCGTCGACGCGCTGGTCGCCGCGGTGCTGCTGGCCCTGTGCACGGTGTGGCTGGCCCAGTCGGGCTTCGGTGACCTGCGATCCGGACTGGTCCAGGCCGCGTTGATCGGCCTGCTCGCCGTCCGCCGGGTCTGGCCGGTCACGGTGTTCCTGGCCGCCAGCGCCATCGGTTTTGGCCAGTGGCTGCTGGGCTTCCCGCTGCTGGGCGACATCGCCCTGCTGGTCGTGCTGTACACAGTGGCAGCTCACCAGTCCCGGATCAGGGCCCTGCTCGCCGCCGGAGTGATCGAAGCCGGCGCGATCATGGCCGCGGTCAGGTGGGAGCCGGCCGGGACGCTGCCGCGCTCGCTGCTGTTCCTCACCGCCATGGTGGTGGCCGCGCTGTTCGCCGGGATGACGGCCGCCTCGGGCAGCCGCTACCTGGCCTGGATGGACGAGCGTGCCCGGCGCCTGGAGATCGAGCGGGATCAGCAGGCCACTATCGCGGCGGCCGCCGAGCGGACCCGGATCGCCCGGGAACTGCACGACATCGTGTCGCACAGCCTGTCGGTGGTCATCACCTTGGCCGACGCCGCCGCGCTGGTCAGCCGGGCCGATCCGGGCCAGGGCGCCGACGCCATGGCCGAAGTCTCCGAGGTCGGCCGGCACGCGCTCTCGGACATGCGGGCCATGCTGGGCGTGCTGCGCACCGACGAGCCGGCCGCGGCCCGAAGACCCCCCAGCCCCCGCAGCCCGGCGTCGACCAGCTCACCGCGCTGGTGGAGCGGATCCGGGCCACCGGGCTGGCCGTCAGCCTGTCGGTCAACGGCAGTCCATTCCCGCTCGGCGCCGCCGCCGAGCTGACCGCGTACCGCATCGTCCAGGAGGCACTGACCAACACGCTCCGCCACGCCGCCGCCCAGCACGCCTGGGTCACGATCAGCTACGACGAGCCTGAGGTGCGGATCCAGGTGGCTGATGACGGCCTCCCGGCCGTTCCGAACGTCCAGGGCCACGGCATCGACGGCATGCGGGAACGCGCCGCCCTGCACCACGGCGCGCTGCACGCGGGCCCGGCCGACCACGGCGGCTGGCTGGTCGAGGCCACCTTGCGGCCCAAGATGAACGGAACGGTACCGGTATGAGCATCCGCGTCCTGCTCGCTGACGACCAGCCGCTGCTACGGCGCGGCTTCCGGATGATCCTGGAGGCCGAGGGCGACCTGACCGTGGTCGCCGAGGCCGGGGACGGGGAGGAGGCCGCCGACCAGGCCCGCCGCCACGATCCGGACGTGGTGCTGATGGACATCCGGATGCCGGGCACGGACGGCATCGAGGCCACCCGGCGCATCACCGCCGCCGACGGCCAGGTCCGGGTGCTCGTGCTGACCACCTTCGACCTCGATGAGTACGCCTTCGGCGCGCTGCGGGCTGGCGCCAGCGGCTTCCTGCTCAAGGACGTCCGCCCGGCCGAGCTGGTCGCCGCCATCCGGACCGTCGCCGCGGGCGACGCAGTCGTCTCGCCTCGGGTCACCAAGCGCCTGCTCGAGGAGTACGCCCAGGTCCTGCCGCTGTCCGCGGACCAGCGCGACCAGACCTACCCGCAGCTGTCCGCCCTGACCGAACGCGAGCGTGAGGTCCTGGTGTCCGTGGCCCACGGCCTGTCCAACGCGGAGATCGCCGCCGCCTTGTACGTGTCCGAGGCGACGGTCAAATCCCACGTCGGGCGGATCCTGGCCAAGCTCGGGCTGCGCGACCGGGTTCAGGTGGTGGTCATGGCTTACGAGACCGGCCTGGTCCGGCCGGGCGCCCGGCCCGCGCCGGGGCCAGGACAGTAGATCATGGAGGCGGAGACGGGAATCGAACCCGTGTACAGGGCTTTGCAGGCCCTTGCCTAAGCCACTCGGCCACTCCGCCACGAAGGCCACCGTCACAAAGGACACTGCCGCAAGGGCATTCGGAGCCTCAGAGCGGACGACGGGATTCGAACCCGCGACCCTCACCTTGGCAAGGTGATGCTCTACCAACTGAGCCACGTCCGCGCGCACCCGGGGTGCGTTCAGAACTGTAGCCGATCCTGCGGCCGGCGCAAACTCAAAGCCCGCCACGAGTTCACATCAGCCGGCCGACTTCTTCGGCATATGCGTCTACATGCGACACGTGCTCGGCGATCTCGCGCAGCGTCCAGGCCGGGTCGCGGGGCTCGTCCCAGGCCTGCGGACCAGCCACTTCGTACGTCAGCACGTAGCTGCGGGCCAGCCGGCGCAGCCGGGATCGCGCCTCGTCGAAATCGGCCTCGGCCAGCCGCGCCCAGTCCGCGTCGAGGGTGACGAACCGGCCGTGCCACTGGTCCGGCATGGGTTCGGCCCCGGCCAGCAGCGCGGCGACCTCGTGCAGGTGATCGACCAGGTGATCGTTGATCCGGCGCAGCGCCTTGGCCGGCGTCCACACGTTCGGGGCCCCGTCGACGGTGCCCGCGATCGGCCGGCCGTCCCAGGCGAGCCAGGTAGCGGCGTACTCCAGGCAACGCTCCACACCGGCGACGACCAGGTTAGCAGGGTTATCAGCCATGCTTCGATCATCGTCGAAGGTTACTTGGGCTACGGTCGAAATATGTCCGCACCGGCCCAGCGCGTCCCGTCCGACGGCGCTGCCTACGACACCGACATCGCCCAGGCCGCCGCGCTTATGGCCGACCCGACGCGGGCCGCGATGCTGCGCGCCCTGCTGGCCGGCCGCCCGCTCGCGGCCGGGGAACTGGCCCGGCTGGCCGGCGTCAGCGCCGCCACGGCCAGCTTCCATCTGGCCAAGCTCCTGGAAGGGAACATGATCGCGGTGGCCAGGAAGGGCCGGCACCGGTACTACCGGCTGTCCGGCCACGAGGTGGCCGCCGCGCTGGAGGCGATCGGCCTGATCAGCCCGGCCCTGCCGGTCCGCAGCCTGCGCCAGTCGCGCGAGGCGGTCGCGCTGGCCGAGGCCCGCACCTGTTATGACCACCTGGCCGGCCGCGCCGGGGTGGCCCTGCTCGACGCCCTGCTGGAATCAAAATCTTTGAGCCGAACGGACCATGGTGACAGCGCCAGCACTCGCTTCGTAGTTACCGGGGCCGGAGCAAGAACGCTGGCTTCGTTCGGCATCAATGTCCTCGAAGTACGGCGGTCACGGCGGAGCTTCGCGGGCGAGTGCATCGACTGGACCCAGCGCCGCGGGCACCTGAACGGGGCGCTGGCCGCCGCGATCACCGCCCGGCTGTTCGACCTGGGCTGGATCGCCCGCGGCGCGCGCCGCCGCAGTGTGCTGATCACCGCGGCGGGCGCGCAGGGTCTGGCCGATACGTTCGGGCTAGACCTTCCGTAGGAACGACCTGCGTTCAGCCAGGATGGCTCGGGCCTTCCGGACGAAGGCCACGTTGGCCTGGGCTTCGGGGTCGGCGGCCAGCCGGGCTCGGTACTGCTCGTAGGCGGCCAGCGATTCGAAGTCGATCAGCGCGACGGCCCAGTCGTTGGCGCCCTCTTTGGGCAGGTAGTAGCCGGTCAGCTCGCCTCCGCAGC
The DNA here is from genome assembly GCA_963787645.1 of uncultured Actinomycetes bacterium. GTDB lineage: Bacteria > Actinomycetota > Actinomycetes > Streptosporangiales > Streptosporangiaceae > Palsa-504. Next base: position 33,541 of record CAWBDS010000014.1, read on the forward strand.
GCGCGATGATGGGCGGCCACGTGGTGGCGTACTTCTCGAAATCCTCGATGGCGTGCGGGTCGAGCGTGTACTGGATGACGCATGTGATCATGGCGCTCACGCTAGGCCCGGGATATTTGCGGTGGGGCCGAATCATCGATGCGTGCGGGACGTGGGAAGCTACCGATCATGCGAGAAGTCATGGTGGACGGAAGCGCGCTGACGATCGACGACGTGGTAGCCGTGGCCCGCGGGCAGGCGCGGGCCAGCCTGGGCCCGGACGTGGCGCAGCGGATGGAGTTCAGCCGCTCGGTCGTCGTGCAGGCGCTCAGTGGCGGCGCGCCGGTGTACGGGGTGAACACCGGGTTCGGCGCGCTGGTCGACACGCCGATCGGGGAGGCCGACCTGACTACCCTGCAGGGCGCGATCGTGCGCTCGCACGCGGCCGCGACCGGCACGCCGCTGGACGACCAGACGGTGCGGGCCGTGCTGCTGCTGCGGGCCCGGACGCTGGCGGCCGGTTATTCGGGGGTGCGGGTCGAGCTGCCCGCCCGGCTGCTCGAGTTGCTCGCGCTCGACCTGCTGCCGGTCATCCCGGGCAAGGGCTCGGTCGGCGCCTCGGGCGACCTGGCCCAGCTGGCGCACCTGGCTCAGCCGCTCATAGGTGAGGGCCGGCTCCGTGTCCCCGGCGATGCCACCGCGGGCCGCCCGGCCGCCGAGGTCTTGGAGGAGCATGGGCTTCAGCCGCTCAGCCTGGCCCCCAAGGAGGGGTTGTCGCTGGTCAACGGGACCGAACCCATGCAGGCCCTGCTCGCGTTCTCGGTCCACGACGCCGACATGCTGGTCCAGGCGGCCGACGTGGCCTGCGCGCTGTCGATCGAGGCGCTGCTCGGCACCGACCGGCCCTACGACGAGCGGGTCCAGGCCCTGCGGCCCCATCCGGGCCAGCTGGTCAGTGCGGCCAACCTGCGCGGCCTGCTGGCCGGGTCGCCGCTGCTGGCCAGCCACCGCCACAGCAGGCACGCGGTGCAGGACGCCTACTGCCTGCGCTGCGCGCCGCAGGTGCACGGCGCGGTGCGGGACGTACTCGGCTTCGCCCGGCAGGTGATCACCACCGAGCTCGGTGCCGTGGTCGACAACCCGGTCATCGTGCCCGACGGCGAGGTCATGACCACGGGTAACTTCCACGGCGAGCCGCTCGCGTTCGCCGCGGACATGCTGGCCATGGCTCTGGCCGAGCTCGCCTCGATCAGCGAGCGGCGGGTCGACCGGATGCTGGACCCGGCGTTCTCCCGTGGCCTGCCGCCGTTCCTGGCTCCGGCGGCCGGGACCAACTCCGGGTTCATGCTGGCCCAGTACACCGCGGCCTCCCTGGTCAGCGAGAACAAGGTGCTCGCGCACCCGGCCAGCGTGGACACCATCCCGACCTCGGGCAAGCAGGAAGATCACGTGTCGATGGGCTGGACTTCGGTGCGCAAGCTGCGCGAGGTGGTGGCCAACGTGCGCACGTGCCTGGCCGTGGAGATCTGCTGCGCTACCCAGGGTATCGACCTGCGGGCCGACATCGCCGGACCCAGCGAGCCGCTGCGGGCCGTGCACGACGCGGTGCGGGCGTCGGTGCCGCGGATGGACGTCGACCGGGAGGTGGCCGAGCAGATCACGGCGGTGGACGCCCTGTTGCCGCAGCTGTGCCAGGTGGCGGCCGACGGCTTCCCCACGCTTGTGTAGGGCGGCGGTTTACCGTCGGGCGCTGCTGGTAGATGACGACGGTGAGCCTGGTCGTAGGCGATGGCTGATGACGCCTTCCTAACCGAGCCCGACGCGGGAGCCGCCCGGGCTAGCCAGGCAGGTACCCAGCCGCCCGCCTTGGAGCAGGAGTTTGACGTCGGTACCTTGTACGCGCTGCGATCGGCCGTGCAGGTCCACGCCGGGCGAGCCGGGCTGTCCGAGGACCGGGCTGAGGACGTGATGCTGGCCGTCCACGAACTGGCCGCCAACGCCGTCGCGCACGGCGCCGGCCACGGCCGCCTGCGGATGTGGAAGCTGCCCGCCGGCTTGACCTGCGAGGTCGTGGACGGCGGATCGCCGGACACCCCCGCCGCGGTGGATAAGGCGGATCCCTGGTCCGCCGAGGAGGGCCACGGCCTGTGGCTGGTCCGGCAGGTCGCCGATCACCTGGACCTCCGCTCCGGCCCCCACGGCACCCGCGCCCTCCTCACCTTCACCCTGCCGTCCCCGCCCCCGCCGCCTCCACCGTCAGCACCGGAACCAGTTGAATGAAACCGGGGTCCGGGCTATCCACTTAACCGGAGTAGCCGGCTGCGGCCGGCGCGAGCGGAGTGAAACCCGTAATCCACCACACCCAAGGGTGGTGGAACCCGGGTTTCACCACCCCAGGCTTCGCGGGAGTAGCGCACCACGAAGCACGCTGTGCTCCCTGGCAACGCCAACACCACCGGTAACCCGGCTGCGGCGCGAACCCGTGTGGCCTGCCAGAAGCAGCCGCTGACGACACCGCATTCCTCAGTCACTCCGCTTAAGCGGGTATCCCGGACCGGGGTTTCACCACGCTCTTACGCAGTGGATGTGGGGTTTCACTACGTTCGTGCTGACCGCGCACAAAGTAAAACCCCGGCCCACCACGGGGGAGCGGGCCGGGGTTTAGGGGGTTGGTCAGGCCTGGCGCAGCAAGTCGTTGAGTTCGGTTTCGATGTCGATGTAGTCACTCTCGTGGCCGGCCTGGACGATCTGATAGGTCCGCTGGAGGAAGGCCGCCATGGCCCGGGCCGGCGCTTCGAAGTGCGCCTGGCCGAACGGGGAGGATAGTTCGATGTTCAGGACCGTGCCCTCGGTGTCGGCGGCTCCGATCACGTCCAGGCCGTCGGTCTCGGCGCACGACCGTGCCGACGGCCAGACCTGCACGTCGCCCTCGCCCTGGCGTGACTCGATCCCCGCAGCCAGCAAGTCCCTGGCGAAGATCCACTCGACCGGCTCATCGGTACCCACGTGGAACGCCATACGAACCGCATAAGGATCCCGGCCGCTGTAGTACAGACTGGCCACAAGGGGGACAATCGTTTGCTGTGGGACGACAAGCCTCAGACCCAGCTCGGCCGAGATCGTAGTGCTGCTACTTCGGTTCATCTGCTTCCCACCCCTACTTTCCCGGCTCCCAGACGCACGGGCTCTGCTGATAAGACGCGGCTGACTGGTAACTGGAGCGCACACGGAGGGTGAAGATTTCCCAGGTTATCTGCATCCCGTTTTGCGCCTTTCGTGCCTTACCCGCTGACGAGCCCACATCGCCGCCTTGACCTGGACAAACGCCGCTCAGCTAGGTCGACGATGTTGCAGCAGTTTAGTGTTTCCGCGTGTCGATTGCATAGCCCGTCACGCTTATCTCATGCCCCAATCTACAAAGCGTTTGAGTAACAATACTGAGCGTGATTAAAGGCGTTCCGATGCGTACGATTGCAGGAGTTTGTCATTACGCAGCGTCACCGGCTACGGGGCCCTGCCGTGTCCGGCCAGGATCGCCGCGGTAGCTACCGGGCGAACCCCGGATGGCGTCCCCGAGACACCAGCCCGACGGGACCCCGAGGCCCCGGCCCCCGGCCATGTGCCGGGCGGCGCGAAGATGCGCTACCCTATGGGAGCGCCGGGGACAAGGCCGCCTTGGGCTTCGGCTCCAGCGGACAGCGCCGGTCAGCGGCGGGCGATTGGCTCAGCGGGAGAGCGCCTCGTTCACACCGAGGAGGTCACTGGTTCGATCCCAGTATCGCCCACATATATAACCCCAGTTCAGAGCCCATATGGACAGCTCTCATCCCACGCAGGGGATGGGAGCTGTTGCCGTATGGGGAGGAATTTGGGAGATCATCTTCCCAGTCCGGGAGCGCGGTCAGGCCGGTATGACCGCCCGCCGGATAACTGCCTGGTAGTCCTCGAGCAGCCCGGCAGGATGCGAAGGTGGATCACCCGGCCGGCCGGCTTGTCGACAATATCGACGACTTCGGCGACGGCTGGGGCATCCTTATCACCAGCGACGACGATGGCACCGGGCTAGACGAGGGCTTGATGCGGTGCCGCGACCGGCAACGTTTGTCCGTTCCTCGGAGGCTGATGCGGCTGTGGACGCCGCTAAAGTGACGGATTACCATCACCTCCCGGGTGGCGCTCCAAAAGGGGTTGGGGGGCGGCAGGCATGAGAGTCGGCATTATCGGGGGATCGATCGCCGGCTGCGCGACGGCGGCGCTCTTGCATCGGGCCGGCCACGACGTCATCGTCTTGGAGCGGTCCGGGTCCGACCTGGTGAGCCAGGGTTTCGGGGATCGGTACGCCGGCGACCGTGTGGCAGGACATGATGGCGCGTGTGACCGGGGACGGCAGACGCAAAATCCCTCACCGTTTCATTCCGGCAGACCGGGTGTTGGTGCAGAACGCTCCATCTGGCGCTATACCTCGGATGGACATGCTGCGCCGGGCACCCGGACTTGGCGTTGTAGACCGGGCGGGCCCGGTAATCGGGCCGTGAGCCGGTCCAGGGCCGCCTTGAGCTCGCTCCGCGATCCGACGGAGAGCTTTCGGTACACGCTGCGCAGGTGATACTCGATGGTCTTCGGGCTCAGGAACAAGGCGGCGGCAGTCTCCTTGGTCGTACGGCCGTCAGCCAGGCTCAGCGCGATCTGGAGTTCCTGAGGGGTCAGGTCATTGAGGGTGGTCGCGTCCCGCCGCCGCGCGGTCTCGCCGGTGGCGGCGAGCTCGGCCCGCGCCGTCTCTGACCACGGGGCGGCGCCGAGGTGGTCGAACATGTCCACCGCGGCACGGAGTTCGTCGCGGGCCCGGAGCCGTTGGCGCTCCCGCCGCAGGCGTGCACCGTAGGCCAGGTGCGTGCGGGCGGTCTCGAAGGCGTCCGCGGTCTGGCCGTGCAGGGCCAGCGCGGTTTCGAAGTAAGGACCGGACTCGCCCTCGGCGGCGAGTTGCGCGCGGCATCGCGCGGCGCGTGCCAGCGCCCAGGGCTGGCCTTTGATATTCGCGTCGCGGGTGAAGTCTCCGGCTACCTTGGCGGCCTCTGGTCCGCGCCCCAGGCGCAGGTAGATCTCGACAAGTTCCGGCACTGGGGACAGGTCGGCGTCCTGGATGCCGCGCGAGCGCAGCACGGCATCCTGCTCCTCGAAATGAGCCAGCGCGGCTTCGGGTCGGCCCTGGCCTAGCTCAAGGTCACCCAGGGCAGCGATGGCCCACACTTCTGCCAGGCCCAGGCTCAGCTTGCGAGACAGGGTCAGCGCTTCCTCAGCATGCGTGCGGCTCTGTTCTGACCGGCCCAGCCTGGCTTCGAGCCGGGCGGAGAAGGCCAGCGCCAGGCCGAGGTCGCCATGCTGACCGGTTTCCCTGGCCAGGTCGATCGCTTCGTGAAAGCCGGCTTGAGCTTCGGCCCATCGATCCGTTCCCGCCTGATCGGCCGCTACGTGGAGGAGCATGAAGGGCAGCGCTCCGATCGCGGATTTGCTGCGGGCCGCATCGAGCGCACGATACATAAGGGCTCGTCCGATGTCCGCCTCGCGCAGCCAGATCGACCCCATGGCCGCCCAGGCCAGCAGGCGGGGCTCATCCCGGAGTTCGTCCGAGCGCTCGAGCACTTCGACAGCCTTGCGGAGGGCCGGCGCGCCGGGTTCGTCTTGGCCCGAGAAGATCAGCGCCATGCCCCGCGTGATCAGCATGAAGAACGCGATACGGCCGTTCGGGTCGGGCGCGGCGAGCGAGGCGACCCGTTGGGCGGCCAAGAGCATGGTCGCGGCATCGCCCGCGGTAAAAGACGCGTACGCCGCTTCGGCGAGCATCACGACGGCTCGTTCCGGATTGACCGGCGCGGCTTGGCCGGCGGCGGCCAGGAGGATCTGCTGCCCTCCGGTAACGGGTCCGCGGTGGATGGCGATGTGGCCGCGGAGGTGCTCGATGGCGACGGCCAGACCCGGCTCGGACACGTGCCGGACTGACTGGTTCAGCAGGGATACGGCACGATCGGCGAGTCCGCCGAGCCACGCGGCGTCGGCCGCGGCGTACATCAGCCGGCCCTGCCGGGCCTCGTCCAGGGCCAGCAGGGCCGCGCGTTCGTACGCTCGCGACGCGACGTCGTAGGCGCTGCGCTGGTAGGCGCGCTGCCCCGCCTGCTCGAGCGCCGACGATGCGGCATCGTCGGCGCCGAAGGCGGCCAGCGCGAGATGCCAGGCCCGGCGGTCGGCCTCGGTATCTGGCAGAGCGCTGGCCACAGCGCGGTGCACCGCACGCCGCTGGTCGGCTGGGGCGTCGCCGTAGATGGCCGAGCGGGCGAGCGGATGCCGGAACTCCACGCGGGAATCGCCCACCGTGATGAGAGCCGCGGCCTCGGCGGGAACAAGGTCGGCGAGGTTCAGCTCGAGCATTGGCGCGGCGCGGGCTAGCACCGGCACGTCGCCGCCGTCGATAGCGGAGGCAAGGACAAGAGCGGCCCGGGTGCGAGCCGGAAGATTCCGCGAGCGCTGGAGGTACACCCGAGCGACGCTCGTCCCGGCCGCGAGAGGCGCGCCCGGCGGCAGGCCAGCCAAGCGCTGGCGCTCATGGCCGAGCTCCAGGAGCGCCAGCGGGTTCCCGCCGGTCTCATGGTGGAGGCGATCGGCTAGCTCGCGGCTCAGTGGCTCGTCTGCCTGGCGCCTGAGCAACTCGGCGGCCGAACCCCGGTCCAGGCCAGCCAGGCGCAGGGCCGGCAGGTCGGCGCCGTCAAGCAGTGACGGCTCGCCCTGGCGCACGGCCAGTACGACCGCGACAGGATCGGCGACGAGGCGGCGGAACGCGAAAAGCATGGCATCCGCGCTCGACCCGTCGAGCCAGTGTGCGTCATCTACCAGTACGGCTACCGGGGTTTCCTCCGAATAGGCAGCGAGCAAGCTGAGGGTCGCCGCACCCACGGCGAAGCGGCCCGGCGCGCTGGCGGCCGGCCGCAGCGCGAGCGCGCTCTCCAGCGCCGCCGCCTGCGGGTCAGGGATCTGCTCGATCCAGGACAGCGCCGGCCGCAGCAGCTCGAGCAAGCCGGCGAACGGGATCTGGGCCTCCGACTGCACCCCGCGGGCCCGGAGCACGTGCATGCCGACCGCCTGCTCCTCGGCGTAGGCGAGCAGCGCCGACTTGCCGATGCCGGCCTCCCCGGCCACGGCGAGCACACCGCTGCGGCCCGCGCGCGCATCCTCAAGCAGCAGGACGAGTGACTGCTGCTCCTGGTCACGCCCGAGCAACATGTCAGCGATCCTACGGACCTACCCGGTACGAAGCTATGCCCGCCGAGGTGCGGCCTAGGGGCCTTCCCGGAAGCGAGGGAGGCCAGACGGCCCTTACGTTCCGGTCAGGAACTCAGCTCCACGAGGAGGGCCCAGATGACCACTGCCGAGCAGCCCGCTATCGACGTGGAGAAGCTGATGGGCTTCAACGCCGTATTCGAGACCAGGCCGTAGCCGGGCCGGCTGGCTGGCGATGCCCGTCCAAGCCCGCAGCCGCGCCACGGCGGCGCATGCTGCACCCGGTATGGCGCCTGGTCCCTCGCCGCATCGCAGCGGGCGCAGAGAAAGGAAGGAATCGACGATGACTAATGTGGCGTGCTTTTGCGGTCGCCTCTTCTCGTTCAATGGCGACGCGGGGGCCTGTCCCAAGTGCGGAAAGGTCGCGAGCATGACGGCCGGTCCGGTGCTCGAACGCCCCGGACACAGCCGGCCGGAGCATCCGGTATCGGTCATGAACGGAACTGGTCAAACGCAGGCCGCCCGCCCGTAACGGTCGAAGACGGCGCCCTGCCCGGCATCGCGATTAACACAGTCCTGGGCATGGGCGAGACGCCATCACTGTATGAGTGGGCAGGCGGCCGTGTGGCGATCGAGCGGATGATCGGCTGCCTAAGCCTGCGCGACCGTCGTCGGCACACGGCTGCCCGGCTTCACCCGCGGTCAGTGCGTCGCCGGGCCGGAACGCGGCCGGGTCCTGGTCTGGTCGATGTGGCGGGTTAGCCGACCATCCGGTCGGACACACCCGCCCGCTAACAGCGGTTTACCTGCGCAAACTTGCCGGTCATAGGGTACGCAGCCGGTCCGGCCCCGGTTACTGTGGCCACGTGCTCGGCGCTGGGTGGACCGAGGCCGTGGCCCTGGCCGCGGCCTTTACCGTCTCCGCCGTAGCCACCCCGGCGGGCATCTCCGGGGCGGTCCTGCTGCTCCCGTTCCAGGTCAGCGTGCTGGGTACGCCAAGTCCGGCCGTCACCCCCACCAACCTGCTCTACAACGTGGTCTCCACCCCAGGGGCGCTGTACCGGTACCGGCGCCAGCACCAGACCGGCGGCCGCCTGGCCCTGCTCCTGATCACCGGGACATTGCCCGGCGTGATCGCCGGATCGGTGATCCGCGTCAACCTGGTCCCCGGCCCTCGCGTCTTCGACCTGCTGGTCTCCGCCCTGCTGCTGCCGCTCGGCATCTGGCTAGCCGTCACCCGGCCCGGCCGCGATCACGACCCGCCGCGCCCGGTCCGCCAGATCCCGGCCCCCGTAATGATCGTCCTGGCCTGCCTGACCGGCTGCGTCGGCGGCATCTACGGCATCGGCGGTGGCTCGATCTTGTCACCTCTCTTGATCGGATCCGGCCGCCCGGCCTCCGAAGTCGCCCCCGCCGCCCTCGCCTCCACCTTCGTGACGTCGATGGGAGGCGTGATCACGTTCACCATCTTGTCCATCAGCAAGAACCCGGTGGCCCCGAACTGGCCCACTGGCTTGGCGCTCGGCCTTGGCGGCATCGCCGGCGGCTACACTGGTGCCCGGATGCAGTCCCGGCTCCCGGACACCCTGATCCGCCGCACCGTCGGCATTTTCGCCCTCGCCATCGCCGCCCATTACCTGTGGTCCGGGCTGAACTGAAACATCGCCGGTCCCGCCCGGGTGCAATACAACTGTCTGGCCGGGAAGCAGCGCAGGTGGGGCCTGCGCGGCGAGGGCTGGCGCCCGATCTGGGTCCAGCGGCATTTGTGGGAATTGCACCTTGACCGGCTGCGGACCAGTCGGCCCGAGCTCAGCCGGGAAGAACTCGAGCGTGAAAGCGCGCGCTTCGTCGCCCCGCCGGGTATCGCCCCGCCGCACAGCACCGGAGGGGCCATGGATGTCGTGCTGCTCCGCGATGGCCGCAGCCTGGACATGGGATGGGGATTCAACCAGTCCGGCGATGGCTCCCGCACCGCCGCCCCGGTGAACCAGGAAGCCCGGCATCATCGGGAAAGCCTGGCCGCCGCCATGAGTGCCGCCGGTTTCATCAACTACCCCGCCGAGTGGTGGCACTGGTCATACGGCGACCGCTACTGGGCCTTCCAGGCCGGCCACGATACGGCGTGCTACGGGCCGCTCTGACCCGGCTCAGGCTTGGACCGCTATGGACCGGTCGATGCTGAGGAACCAGTAGCCGCCCGCGAGGTTCGCCGCCGCGAGAGCCAGGAAGAAAGCCGCCCACGGATAGACGCCGTAGGCCAGGCATATGACGCCCGCGGCGCCCGCGGTGCTGCCGCCGACGACACGCGCGACCCCAAAGAAGCGCAGGTGCCGGAACTCCCACGGGTTGATCAGGCGCTGCATGCCGCGTCGCGGGGGAGATGCCCACCATCCGCGCAAGCCTCTGGGTCCGGTGTTGCCATTTGGTGCGTTCATCGCGATACCTCCTGCTGGCCGTAATGCCAGTTCATCTATCAACATGATATCATATTGATAGCGGAACTGTCAATGGCCGGTCCGGGTCTGCGGCCTCCGGCGCTGAGTAAATCGTGGTCGGGCCGGGCGTATGCTGGACTGCGATGACTCAACCGCTGAGGGACACCGCCGAGGACGCGGAACGATGGTGGCGGGCCTACCGGCTGGCCGAGGACGACCGGCCCGGGGAACTCCGCGAACGGGCCGAGACCGGGGATGAGCACGCCAGGAGGCAGCTGGCTAGCTGGCTAGCTGACCGCGGCAGGACTCAGGAAGCCATCGAGATCATCCGGCCGCTTGCCGATACCGGAGACGACGTGGCCGACCTGTGGCTGGCCCGCTGGCTGCCGGACGCCGACCGCCTCGACGAGTTGCGCGAGCGTGCGGCCAGTGGGAGTTACCCCGCCCTGGAAGCACTGGCTGAGTGGCTGGCCGATCATGGGCGCCTGGATGAGCTGCGAGAACTCGTTATTGGCCACGAAGAGCCACTGACGATCTGGCTGGCCAGGCAACACGACGTGAGGCTGATTCGCCTGCGAGCCGAACTCGGAGACGAGGATGCCCAGCGGCGCCTGGAGCGATGGATGGCCCCGCGCCATCCCGGCTAGCCGCCGTATTACACCATCACCGACATATCGGGCCAATCTGTCCACTGATTGAGCAGTTGCGTTCGTCACTTGCCTCGCGCACCGTGATCGATCAGGCGCTCGGAATAGTCATGGCCCGGGAAAAGTGGACGCAGGCCCATGCCTTCGCCGTACTGCGGTCCGCTTCGCAAAAGAGCAACGTAAATTGCGGGGCATTGCCAGTGCCATCGTTACCAGTGTCAGCGGCGAGCCCCGCAGCCGTCGCCGGCCTTCGAAGACGATTGACCGGATAATAACCAGCTAACGGTCTCCCTTAGGCCGCTCCGCCGTCGCTATCGGCGCTGGTCGTGACATTCCCCCCCAGAGCAATGTCACGACCAGCCGCTGAATCCAGCGCCGCGGCCACGCTGGAATAAACGTCCAGCAGCCGATCGACACCGGTAAGCTCCAGCACCCGTCTGACCGCTGACGTGCCGACGACCAGACGCATCTCGCTTTGATTGGCCTCAGCGCGGCGGAAGGTGCGAGCCAGGGCACCTACCCCGGCTGAGTCACAGAAGGTGGTCCGGCTCAGGTCGGCGACCAGCAGGTCCGCACCCTGATTGACCACCGATAGCAGGTCCTCGCGTACCTGGTCGGCGTTGGTGATGTCGATCTCTGCGGGGAGAGTCACCACTGCGGTGCGACCGGTCCGCTTCACCGGATAGTGCTCTTGGGACACGGCGACCACCGCCCATCATGGCTGGAGGGCGGGCCGCGTCTCTGGACCCTGGGAAGGCGACGGCCGGCTGGCCATCGCCACACTGCGAATATTATTCACGGCGCCGTAGCGTCGCGCAACGCTTGCGGTATTCCTGGCCAGCTCGGTGTTAGCCCAGGTCGAAACCGTAGAAACCGTAACGCGCGAGCGGATCAATGAGCTCTCGTTCTTCGTAAGCAAGATGGGAGAGCAGGGTATCGGTGAGCAGGTCGGCCGCTTCGGTCAGCTCGCTGGCGTCGTCGGCCTCGCTGATGTAGTTCACTAGCGCGCGGTCGACCGCGTCCAGCACCCCGTGAATGACCCGGTGCTCGTCTTGCAGCCGGTCCAGGACCGGGCCGAGGCCACGGTCGCGGGACCGCAGGTAGGGGAAGACGGCCGCGTCCTCCAGCGAGTGATGCTGGGTGACGACCCGGCAATAGCTCTGGCAGTAGGCGCCGACCGTCCAGTTGTTCTGCCGCATGGTCATCTGATTCAGCTCAGACCGGGCCCGCGCCGCCTCGATGGTCCCCTTCTGCACCTGGACGATGAGGTCGCGGACCGTGGCCAGCTCGGCGCGGAGCATGTCGTGCACCGCGACCAGATCGGCGCTGGCCGCGCGGCCGGCCGCGAGTAGCGCGCGTCCGGCGGGGGAGCGGGCCGGGTCGGCCGGGCCGCCTCATCCCAGAGCCGCTGCTCGCTGAACCGCGTCCCGTCGTCTGCCGTCGGCTGCACTCCTGGCCCCACCGAGGCGCGGGAGGGAACCGGAGCAGGAGCCGGAGCAGGAGCCGGAACAGGAGCCGGAACACCGGCCCGAGCCGCCGCCACCTGCTCGCGCACGGCAGGCGCCACTTCCGCCGCGAACCTGCGGATGGTGTCGGGGTCGTCGCTGGCCAGGATGAAGGTGCCGATCCCCTTGGTCAGGGCCAGCTCGCCCAGCCGCTCGGCCCAGTGCGCGGCTGACCCGCTCAGCGCGCCGATGTTGAGCAGCCGCCGCACGTCCTCCGGCGCCCGTCCCGCGTCGGCCGCGGCCTGGTCGATGCGCGCGTTGCCCTCGGTCAGCTGGCCCGGCTGCAGGTAGCTCAGCGAGGGCAGCCAACCGTCGGCCAGGCGACCGGTCAGGCTCAGCATCCGCGGCCGGTAGGCTCCCACCCAGATCGAGACGCGATGCGCCGGGGCCGGCCCGCGCTTGGCCCCGGCGACCCGGTAGTACGAGCCGTCGAACCGGACGCCGCCGCGGGTGCCGGTGTCCCACATCTGGCGGATGATCTCGATCGCCTCGCCGAGCGCGTCCACCGCCTGGCCCGGGCCGAGCCGGCGCCCGCCCATGGCCTCGATCGCATCCCAGAAGCCGCCCGCGCCGATGCCGAGCTCGACCCGGCTGCCGCTGAGCAGATCCAGGCTGGCCACGCTGCGGGCCAGGACGGCCGGCTGGCGCAGCGGCAGGTTCAGCACGTTGCCCGCCAGCGCGATGCGCTGGGTCCGGGCCGCCACGTAGGACATCAGCGTCCAGGTGTCCACGAACCCCGGCTGGTACGGGTGATCCTGGAAGGTGACCAGGTCCAGGCCGGTCGCTTCGGCCAGCTGGGCCAGCTCCACCGCGCGCTGCGGCTGCTCGCTGGCCGGGGTGAGGAAGACGCCGAACGCGAGCTCGTGGCCGTAGTCACTCACCGCGCCACCCCGAATCGGCCGAACCGCCAGACCGCATGACCGCCTCCGCGCCGGTTGACTTAACCCTAAATACTTTAAGGTTAAAGCTATGCAATAGCCCACCCGAACTGTCAAAACATTTCAACATTGAAGAGTTATAGTAACCAGATGACCACCGACGCGGCGCGAGATGTGGGTGCCCCCGCGGCACCACGCGGCGTCCGGGATCGGGCTAACGTCTCCACGGCGCCGGGCGTCCGGGATCGGGCTAACGTCTCCACGGCGCCGGGCGTCCGGGATCGGGCCGACGTCCTCGTGGACCTGCTCGGCGAGCAGGATTCCGGCCTGGACGCCGCGACCAAGAAGCTCAGCGTGCGGCTGCGCCGGCTGGCCAACCACGTCGAGCGCGAGCTGCGCCGCGAACTGGCCGCCGAGGGCATCGAGGTCTGGGAGCTCGAGGTCTTGCTGGCCCTGCGCCGCGCGCCTGGGCAGCGGCTGAGCGCCGGCGCGCTGCTGCGTGGTTCTCAGGTCACCGCCGGTGCGATCACCAACCGGGTGGCCCGGCTGGAGAAGCAGGGCTGGGTCCGCCGCGACGTCGATCCGGCGGACCGGCGTCAGGTCCTGGTCACGTTGACCGAGGCCGGGCAGCGGCACGCCGACCGAATCCTCGCCATCCACACCACCGCCGAGAAGCGCCTGCTCGGGCAGGCCGACCCGGCCGCCATCGAGCGCATGTGCGAGGACCTCAGGAATCTCCTGCTGGCCATCGAGGGGCCCGCCGTCGACGAACACCCCTACGAGTCATGCACCGAGTGAGACCAGGGACTCCAGGGTGGCCCACGCCCCGCGCTGGTGCAGCGAGGCCAGCGCGGCCCGGTACGCGGCCACGAACGGCTTCTGGTCAGCCAGGTCGCCAAACACGTCCCGGTTGGCGATGAACGCGTCCGGGTCCTCGTACTGACGGCGAGCCAACGGCATAAGCGTGTCCCGCAGCCGGTCCACCACCTCGATCTGCTGGCCTTCCTCGTCGACGCCCTCCGCGTACCGGGCCCAGCTCGCCACCACCGCGGCCGAACGCCGGATCTCTCCGCCCGCCGCCAGTTGCGCGCGCACCACCGGCAGCAGCCATTTCGGGATCCGGTCAGAGCTCTCCGCGCACAACCGGGCGATGGTGTCCCGGACCTGCGGGTTACTAAAGCGCTCGAGCAGCGTGTGCTTGTACCCGTCCAGATCGACCCCCGGCACCGGCGCCAGCGTGGGCGTGGCCTCGATGTCCATGTAGCCGAGCAGGAAGGCCTGGAACAGCGGGTCCTGCGCGGCCTCGTGCACCAGCCGGTAGCCGCATAGATAGCCGAAGTAGGCCATGGCCTGATGGCTCGCGTTGAGCAGCCGCAGCTTCATCAGCTCATACGGTTCGACCTGGTCGACGACCTGCACCCCGACCTGCTCGTACGGCGGCCGGCCCGCGGTGAAGGAGTCCTCCAGCACCCACTGGGTGTACGGCTCGCACACCACCGGCCACTGGTCCTCGATGCCGAAGCGCTCCCGGACCTCGGCCCGGTCGGCGTCGGTGGTCACCGGGGTAATGCGGTCCACCATCGAGTTAGGGAACAGGCCCTCCTGAGCCACCCACTCGCCCAGCTCCGGATCCCGCAGCCGTGCGAACGCGGTGAACACCCGCTTGCTGAGGTACCCGTTGCCCTGCAGGTTGTCGCAGGACATGACCGTGAACGGGGCCAGCCCCCGCTGCCAGCGGCGGCGCAGCGCCTCGGTGATCAGGCCGAACGCCGTCCGCGGCACCGCGCCAGGTTCCAGGTCGGCGAGCACGTCCGGGTTGGTCACGTCGAACTCCCCGGTGACGTCGCTCAGGTTGTAGCCGCCTTCGGTAATCGTCAACGAGACGATCTTGGTGGAGGACGCCGCCATCCGCTCGATGACTGCCTCCGGATCGTCGGGCGCGAACAGGTACTCCACGATCGAGCCGATCACCCGCGGCTCGTAGGTCCCGTCGCTGTGCTTGATGACCAGCGTGTACAGGCCGTCCTGCGCTTCGAGGACCTGCTTCATCCGCAGGTCGGCGGCCATGATCCCGACCCCGCAGATGCCCCAGTCCCGCGCCGCGCCCTGGCTCAGCAGCCGGTCGTGGTACATGGCCTGGTGCGCGCGGTGGAAGCCGCCCACACCGACATGCACCACGCCCGGGATGACCAGGCCGCGGTCGTAAGCCGGCACCGGCAGCCGGTCGCGCCAGTACGCCAGCGTCCGCGCGGACAGGGCCCGTCCGGCTGGGGGCTGTGGTTCAGCCGACAAGCCGGGCTCCGGTCACCGGATTGAACGCGAACACGTCATCGGGCTGGACGCGGAAGGTGACCTCCTGACCCGGGGCCGGGGGTTTGCGTCCCTCGGTGCGCGCCACTACCTGGTTGCCGCTCTCGGCCAGCCGGACGTGCAGCAGGGCGTCGGCGCCCAGCTCTTCGACCAGCATCACCTCGCCCTTGATGTCCCCGGTGGCGTCGGCCAGGTGCATGTGCTCGGGGCGGATGCCGAGCACCAGCTCGCGCAGATCGGCCTGGCTGGCCGCGGTCCGTACCGCGGTGGGCAGCGGGATCACCGTCCCGCCGAGCCGGGCGCCGCCCTCGATGAGCGAGACCGTCTGCAGGTTCATCGACGGCGAGCCGATGAACCCGGCCACGAACTGGTTCACCGGGTTGTCGTAGAGCTGGCGCGGGGTGTCGCACTGCTGGAGCTTGCCGCCCGCCAGAACCGCCACCCGGTTCCCCATGGTCATGGCCTCAACCTGGTCGTGGGTCACGTAGACGGTGGTGATCCCCAGGCGGCGCTGCAACTCGGCGATCTGGGCGCGGGTCTGCACGCGCAGCTTGGCGTCCAGGTTCGATAGCGGCTCGTCCATCAGGAACACCCGGGGTTCGCGCACGATGGCCCGGCCCATGGCCACCCGCTGCCGCTGCCCGCCGGACAGCGCCTTGGGCTTGCGGCTGAGCAGCTGGTCGTCCAGGTCCAGCAGCTTGGCCGCCTCGCGGACCCGGCGGTCGCGCTCGTCCTTGGGCACGTGCTGCATCTTCAGCGCGAAGCCCATGTTCTCCGCGACGGTCTTGCTCGGGTACAGGGCGTAGTTCTGGAACACCATCGCGATGTCCCGGTCCTTGGGCGGCACCCAGGTGACGTCCTTCTCGCCGATCTCGATGCGCCCGCCGTCCAGCGGCTCCAGCCCGGCCAGCATCCGCAGCGCGGTGGTCTTCCCCGAGCCGGACGGGCCGACCAGGACCATGAACTCGCCGTCCTTGATGCCCAGGTCCAGCGCGTCCACCGCGGCCGGCGCGTCCTTGGTGTAGACCCTGGTCGCCGACACGTAGTTGACCTCAGCCATCACAGTCCTCCCACCACTGACCTCCACTCACCAGGCACGACATCGGAATCACTTGATCGCTCCCATCGACAGGCCGCGGACCAGGGACCGCTGCGCGATCCAGCCGACCAGGATGACCGGGACGGAGGCCACCGTGGCCGCCGCGGACAGGTGCGCGATGTACAGCCCTTCCTGGGGGACCGAGCTGATCAGGAACATCGGCAGGGTGACCGCGTTGGTAACGGTCAGGTTGAGCGCCAGGAACAGCTCGTTCCAGGCGAAGATGACGCAGATCAGCGCGGTCGACACCAGCCCTGGTGAGACCACCGGCATGATCACCTCGGTCATCTCCCGGATCCGTCCGGCCCCGTCCAGCCGCGCCGCCTCCAGCATCTCGCTGGGCACCTCGAGCATGAACGACCGGATCATCCAGATGGCCAGCGGCAGGTTCATCGCGGTGTACAAGATGATCAGCAGCCAGATGCTGTCCAGCAGGTGCGTCTTGAGCGCGATGACGTACAGCGGTCCGATCGCGGCCACGATGGGCAACATCTTGGTCGAGATGAAGAAGAACAGCCCGTCCCGCCACCGCTTGACCGGGTGCACCGCCAGCGCGTACGCGGCAGGCACCCCCAGCAGCAGGACCAGGATCGTGGACCCGATGGTCGCGACCGCCGAATGGGTCACGTACGGACCCCAGCCGGAGAACACCAGCCGGAACTGCGACAGCGTGGGACTGAAGGTGAACCTGGGCGGCCAGGTCTCGGCGGCCGACTCCGGCTTGAACGCGGTGATCACCATCCACAGCACGGGCAGGAAGAACGCGATCCCCACCACCCAGGCCACGATGCCCCAGCCCACCGTGTTCGACATCTCCCGGATCCGCAGCCCGGCGGGCCGGCGGCTATCAGCTGAAACCGCACTCAAGACGACGCCTCCTCGAACTGGAAGACCCGGGCGAACATGCGCAGCGCGAAGGTGGCCACGATGATGGTCAAGACGACGGTGACCACCCCGGTCGCGGCCGCTCCGCCCACGTCGAAGGCGTTGTTCACCTGCTGGTACAGGTAGAAGGGCAGGTTGGTGGTTTCGGTCCCTGGGCCGCCGTTGGTCATCAGCCGTACCGCGTCGAACACGTTGACCAGGTAGATCGAGCCCAGCAGGATGCCGAGCTCGATGTAGGGCCGAAGGTGCGGCAGGGTCAGCTCACGGAAGGTGGCCAGCGCGCCGGCCCCGTCGACCTTGGCCGCCTCCAGCGTCTCGGCCGGCTGACCCTGCAGCCCGGCCAGCACGATGAGCGTCATGAACGGGGTCCACTGCCAGATCATGACTACGATCACCGAGCCGAGCGCGTGCGTGGACAGCCAGGCCACGTGATGCACGCCGAACGGCTGCAGCAGGTAGTTCAGCAGCCCGAAGCTCGGGTCGAGCATCGGGCCGGCCCAGATCAGCGCCGCGGCCGCGGGCATGACCAGGAACGGCGTGATGATCAGCGTCCGGACGATGCTGCGGCCGATGAACTTGCGGTCCAGCAGCAGCGCGAAGGCCACTCCCAGGATCATCGCCACCAGCACGGCGATGACGGTCATGAGCACCGAACGCCACAGCGCGCTGCGGAACGCCGCGTTGGTGAAGACCGTCTTGTAGTTGCTCAGCCCGGTCCAGTGCGCGCCGCCCGGGACGTCGAAGAAGTAGTTCTGGAAGCTGTACCACAGCGTCACCAGGAACGGGACCTGAGTCACCACGATCGTGTAGATCAGCGCCGGCAGCAGCGGCAGGCGCCGCTGCCAGGCCTCCCGGCGGGCGGCCCCCCGCGGCCGGACCCCGGTCTGCGAGACGGGCACCGTGCTTGTGTCGACGACGGCCACTGGCAAGTCCTCCTAACGAACCGCGGGTCCCTGGTGAGCCGGGCCGCCCCCAAGCCTGCGGAGCCCGGCCGAGCCGGGCTCCGCAGGAGCCCGGCTCACCGCGGGAGTGCCTAACCGGCTGACAGCTCCGACGGGCTGTACTGCGAGGCGTCCGACTGCGACGTCTGCAGGGCCTGGCTCACCGATTCTGTGCCGGCGATCGCCCCCGCGATCTGCTGGCCGACCGCGACCCCGAGGCTCTCGAACTGCGGTATGTCGACGTACTGCACGCCGATGTAGGGCACCGGGTTCACGGTCGGGTGATCAGGGTCGGTGCCGTCGATCGACGCGATGGTGATCGGCGCGAACGCCTTGGCCGCCGCGAGGTAGGACGGGTTGCTGTACAGCGAGCTCCTGGTGCCCGGGGGTACCGCGGCCCAGCCGTACTTCTGCGCGACCAGCGAGTCGTACTGCTTGGAGGTGGCCCAGGACACGAACTTCCACGCCGCGCCGGCGTTGGACGTGCCCTGCGGGATGCCCAGCGACCAGGTCCACAGCCACCCGGAGGATTGGGTCTTGTCCACCGGCGCGAACGCGTAGCCGGTGTTCGAGGCCATCGACGGGTAGGTGGTGGCGATCGAGGTCGCCGCGACCGTGGCGTCGTACCACATCGCGCACTTGCCCTGCCCGTACAGCGTGAGCAGCTGGTTGAAGCTGTCCGAGGACGCGCCGGGCTCGCCGTAATGGCGGACCAGGTTGACGTAGAAGTTGGTCGCCGCCTCGAACGCCGGCGAGGTCAGCTGCGGCTGCCAGTTCATGTTGAACCACTCACCGCCGAAGGTGTTCACCACCGTGTCCAGGGCGGCCATGTTGTCGCCCCAGCCGGCCAGGCCGCGCAGGCAGATCCCGGACTGCTTGCCGGGCACGTTGAGCTTGGCCGCGAAACTCTGCACCTGCGCCCAGGTCGGGTGCTGCGGCATGGTCAGCCCGGCGGCCTTGAACAGGTCGGTGCGGTAGTACAGCATCGAGGACTCGCCGTAGAACGGCACCGCGTACAGGTCGTTCTTGTAGGACAGTGCCTTGGCGATGGACGGCAGCAGGTCCGAGGCGTCATAGCTCGCGTCGCTGTTGATGTATGTGCTGGTCAGGTCGGTCAGCCAGCCGTTCTTGGCGAACAGTGGCGCCTCGTACGGGCCGATCATGATCACGTTGAATGCGTTGGAATGCGTGCTGACGTCCTTCTCGATCGCGGCCCGCAGGTCACCTTCGGTATAGGTGGCGAACTTGACCGTGATCCCGGGGTTCTGTTTCTCGAACACCGACTGGGTTAGCGGGATCATCTGGCCGGTGATCAGCGGGTTGGACACCACCGCCACGGTCACCGTGCCGGAACTGCTGTTGGCGTTACCGCCGCTGCTGGAGCCGCCGCCGCTCGAGCAGGCGGCCAGTGCCACTAGGGCAGCTACGGAGCCGACTACCCCGAGCGTGCGGAGCTTGAACGGGGGGGAACTCATGAACCAACCTCCACAACGGTGAGGACCTTCTGGCGGGAGGGACGGGGGCAAGTGATGCCGGAGGGACCCTGCGTATGCTCATTTGAGCGGGTTACGCTCATATGGACATGAACTCACAGTGAGCCCGTAGCTAGGCAAAGTCAAGAAAAGCTGCAAATATGAGATCTGGATGCTCAAATGAGCGGCTAGATGAGCTGTACGGGAGGGGTATATGGCCGGCTTGTCGGCTGACCGCCCGTCCGAGGTTGTCCTGGCCGCCCGGGTCGCGCGGCAGTACTACCTCGAGGGCGTCTCCAAAGTGGACATCGCCGACCGGCTGGGGATCAGCCGGTTCCGGGTCGCGCGACTGCTCGATTCGGCCCTGGCCGCGGGCATGGTCCGGATCGAGATCGGGCTGCCCGGCGGCAGCCTGGACGCGGCCTTGTCGGCCGAGTTGTGCTCGGCCTTCGGGCTTCGGCACGCGTTCGTGTTCAACTTCCCCGACGATGAGCAGGCCGTGTTGCGGCACCGGCTGGGGGAGGCGTCCGGACAGGCCCTGATGGACCTCATCACCCCCGGCGACGTGCTCGGCATGTCCTGGTCACGGACGCTGAGCGGACTCGCGGCGGCGCTGACCCAGATCCCGCCGTGCCCGATCGTCCAGCTCACCGGGGCGGTGCCGCCGCCTGACGGCCGGGACCTCCTCGACCTGGTCCGCAGCGTGGCCCGGGTCGGCGGTGGTCCGGCCCACGTGTTCTACGCTCCGATGGTCCTGGACGACGCGCAGACGGCCGCGGCCATCCGCCGCCAGAGCGACATCGCCGAGGCCTTCGCCCTGGTCCCGTCGGTGACCATTGCCGTGGTCGCGATCGGGGCCTGGGCGCCGGGGATGTCCACCATCTACGACGCCGTCACCGCGGCCGAACGCGACGCCCAGGCCGGCCTGGGCGTCATCGCCGAGGTGGCCGGGGTGTTCATCGGCGAGGACGGCCGGCCGCTGGCCACCCCGCTGGACAGCCGCATGATCGTCACACCCGGCCCGGCGCTCGAACGGATCCCGTTTGTGCTGGCGGTCGCGTGGGGCGTGGCCAAGGGCCCTGCGGTCTGCGCCGCGATCCGAGGAGGGCTGGTCCATGGTCTGGTCACCCATGCGAGTCTCGCCCGAGCGATGCTCAGTGCTGGTTCCGCAGCCGGCCACGGGTCTTAGCCCGCGGCCGCTCCCCGGCGGGACGGCCAACCGCGGGCTGGTCGTCCGGGTGGGCAACACCGTACGCCGGCCGACCGCGCCCTGCTGGCCCGCGACCCACGCCCTGCTCGCGCACCTGGTTCAGGTCGGCTTCGACGGCGCGCCCCGGGTCCTGGCGGCAGGCCCGGACACCGAGACCCTGACCTACATCGACGGCCAGGCCGCCGTCCCGCCGCTGCCCGAGGACACGCTGACCGACGCCGCCCTGGTCAGCCTGGCCGACCTGCTGCGCCGCTATCACCAGGCCGCCGCCTCCTTCGACCCGTCCGGGTATCAGTGGCCGCGACCGATCCCGGCTCGCTTCCGCACCGGCCTGGTCAGCCACAACGACGCCCATCCGGCCAACCTGGTCTTCCGCGACGGCCGGGCCGTAGCGCTGATCGACTTCGACTGGGCCGGGCCGGGCAGCGCCATCTGGGACTTCGCCGCGACCGCGCGCTACTGGGCGCCGCTGCAGGACGAGGCGGACATCACCGACAGCCGCCAGGGCCGCACGCTGGAGCGGTTCCGCATCCTGCTGGAGGCCAGCGGGCTGCGCCGCGCCGACCGCCGCCTGGTGGCCGAGGCCGTGCTGGCCAACCACGACTGGACCTACGCGATCGTGACCGAGGCCGCGGCCGCGGGCCATCAGGGCTTCGCCGACCACTGGGACGCGGTGGCCGAGCCGGCCTCCCGAGCCCGCCGCTGGTGCGCACGGCATCAGCGCGACCTGCTCGCCGCGGCCCGCTGACCTAACCCGCGCGCAGCAAGATGCCGCGGATGAACGCGGCCTGCCCGGCATGCTGCAGACAGTCCGAGATCACGCTGACCAGCCGGACGCTCAGGGTTACCGGCGGGTCCCACCGCTCGTCGACCACCCGCGGCAGGTCCGCGTCGGTGATCCCCGACACCAGCGCCACCGTCTGCTCGTGCACCGCATCGTGGTAGTCCAGGAGCAACCCGGCCGACACGCGCACCAGCGCCACGTCCGCCGAGCTGTCTCCGTAGCCGATCGCACCCGGCCCGAACGGCAGCCCGAAGCGCTCCATGAAGCCGGGCCACACCTGATCCACGCCGAACGCGCCGGCCACGTGATCGTCCTGGACCCGGGCCAGGTGCCAGCACAGCCAGGCGATCGAGTTCGCGTCCTGGTCCAGGCGGGCGGCCAGCTGGGCGTCGGACAGACCCTCGACCGCCTCGTGGACGGTCTCCTGCACGCGCCCGAAGGCATCGGTCAAAAGCTCGGCAATACTCACAAGAAACAGAATTTATCCGAACGGCCGTCGTACCTGCCCCCGGGGTCACCATCACGCCACCCCGGCGGCCGAACGTCCATCTTGACACGCCGCGCCCACCAGGTCCGGGCCCGGCCTGGTCGCCGCACCGGTCTGCGCGAGGTAGCGTTCCGACCGTGTCAGCAGGCGCCCTCGATTCAGGGGACGTTCCCTCGGTAACCGAACTGCTCGCCGCCGCGGTGGCGGGCATCGGCGGTGCGGAACGGCCCGGTCAGGTGGCCATGGCCGAGGCCGTCCAGCAGGCCATCGAGTCCGGCGAGCACCTGGCCGTCCAGGCCGGCACCGGCACCGGGAAGTCGCTGGCCTACCTGGTACCGGCCATCCGGCACGCGATGATCACCCGCACCACCGTGGTGGTGGCCACGGCCACCATCGCGCTGCAGCGTCAGCTGATCGACCGTGACCTGCCGCGCCTGGGCGCCGCGCTGCAGCCGCTGCTCGGCCAGGAGCCGGCCTTCGCCATCTTGAAGGGCCGCCGCAACTACCTGTGCCTGCACCGGCAGAAGGGCGGCCCGGCCGAGGACCCGCAAGACGGGCTGTTCGAGCCAGTCGCTGTGTCCGATTCGGCGGGCGGGCCATCCTCGCCGCTGGGCCGCCAGGTCAAGCGGCTGCACGAGTGGGCCGAACAAACCGCCACCGGGGACCGGGACGAGCTGGTGCCCGGCGTGCCCGAAGCGGCCTGGCGTCAGGTCGCGGTCAGCGCGCAGGAGTGCATCGGCGCCGGGCGGTGCCCGTTCGGCTCACGCTGTTTCGCCGAGAAGGCCCGGGAGGTGGCGGCCAAGGCGCACGTCGTGGTCACCAACCACGCGCTGCTGGCCATCGACGCGACCTCCGACATCGAGGTACTGCCCGAGCACGACGTGGTGATCATCGACGAGGCCCACGACCTGGTCAACCGGGTCACCTCGGCCACCACCGGCGAGCTGTCCGGTGCGGCGGTTGAGGTGGTCGCCCGCCGCGCCGCCCGCCTGACCGATGCGGGGACGGGGGAGGGTGGCGCCTCGGCCGTGGCCGATCAGCTGCGCCAGGCGGCCGGTGCGCTCACCGTGGACCTCATCGACGCTCCGGCCGGCCGGATGGACACCTTGGCCGATACGCTCGCCGCGACGCTGAAGTCGCTCCAGGACGCGGCCAAGGCCTGCACCGACGCGATCACCGCCAGCGCGGCGAGCCTGGGCGACGACGACCCCGCCCGGCTGGCCACCGCCCGCATGGCGCTGTCGTCCCTCGACGACCTGCAGCAGACCGCCGGCCGGGTCCTGGCCGTCTTCGCCGACCAGGTCGCCGACCGGGGGGAGGTCGTCTGGCTGGACCGGCCGTTCACCGACGACGCCCGGCGGCCGCCCACCCTGCGGGTGGCGCCGCTGGAGGTCGGCCCGGTGCTGCGGGACCGGTTGTTCGGCGAGCACACCGTCACCTTGACCTCGGCCACGCTCGCCCTGGGCGGATCCTTCAATCCCCTGGCTAACCAGTGGGGCCTCAACCTTCCCCGAGACGACCAGCTCTCCTGGACCGGCCTGGACGTGGGCTCCCCGTTCGATCACCCGCGCAGCGGCATCTTGTACGTGGCCCGGCAGCTGCCGCCACCGGGCCGGGACGCCTTGCCCGAGGCCTACCTGACCGAGCTCGAGGAGCTGATCGAGGCCGCGGGAGGTCGCACCCTCGGCCTGTTTTCCTCCATGCGCGCCGCGGTTCAGGCGGCCGGTGCCCTGCGCGAACGTGTCAAGCAGCCGCTTTTGTGCCAGGGTGATGACGTCACGGCCCAGCTGGTCAGGCAGTTCGCCGAGGACGAGCCGACCTGCCTGTTCGGCACGTTGTCCCTGTGGCAGGGCGTGGACGTGCCAGGGCCTTCGCTGCGGCTGGTGGTCATCGACCGGATCCCGTTCCCGCGCCCCGACGATCCGCTGTCCTCGGCCCGGCAGCGCGCGGTGGCGGCGCGCGGTGGCAACGGGTTCATGACCGTGGCAGCCGCGCAGGCGGCGCTGCTGCTGGCCCAGGGCGCCGGCCGGCTGCTGCGCACGATGACCGATCGCGGGGTGGTCGCGGTGCTCGATCCCCGGCTGGTGACGGCGCGGTACGGCGACTTCCTGCGCACCTCGCTGCCGCCGTTCTGGACCACCACCGACCCGGCGCTGGTCCGCGCCGCGCTGCGCCGCCTTTCCGCGGCTGACTCCCCGGTTTAGAAGCCCCTTACCGGGACATTAACTCCAGTGCCCGGCGCGGTTGTTACAAACGTTGCTGGGTAGCATTTCGGGGAACTGCAGGCTGTGTTTTATCCGTTGGACATGGGACTGGCCTACCCAGTCGCAGCGGGAGGTCAGGCATGGCGCTCACGAGGAGCCGAGCGCCGCGAGAGGGCAAGCGGCACGTGCTCCGCTGGGTTGCCGTCGCGGCGGTGGTCATTCTCGCCGCGGGGACGCTAACTGCCTATCTGAAATACCGCGCCGTTTACGACAGCATCACCCGGGTTACCGTTCCGGGATCCGAACTCGGCCAGCGTCCGCCCGATTACAGCACGAACTCGGAGAACATCCTGGTCTACGGCGACGACAGCCGGAAGGGCCTGGACGCGCACCAGCAGTACATCCTGCATACCGGGAACGATCAGACCGACAATACCGACACCATCATGATCATCCACCTGTCACCCGGCCGTCACCTGGTGACCGTGATGAGCATCCCGCGCGACACCATGGTGCCGATGTACCAGTGCGACAGCGGTCCCGGCTTCGCCGGCCAGCTGGCCGACCCGAACTCCTACGTGCAGATCAACTCACTGCTTCAGGCGGGCGGACCGGCCTGCCTGTGGAAGACGGTCGAGCAGCAGACCGGTATCTACATCGACCACTTCATCGGGATCGGCATGCTCGGCTTCGTCAAGGTCGTCAACGACCTGGGCGGCGTCAACGTCTGCGTCCCGTACCACGTCAACGACCCGGTATCCGGTCTCACCCTGCCCGCCGGCGAGCACCACATCACCGGGATCCAGGCGCTGGCCTTCTGGCGGACCCGGGAGGACATCGGCACCGGGTCGGACCTGGAGCGCATCCAGCGTGACCAGTTCATGTCCGCGCAGGTCGTGAAAGGCGTACTGAGCAGCGGACTACTGTCCAACCCGCTCCGCCTGCTCTCGGTGGTCACCGACGCCGCCGCCTCCATGACCACCGACAACAACATGAGCGTCTCGGACCTGGTAGGTATCGCCGAGAGCCTGCGCAACGTGTCGAGCAAGGACGTCCAGTTCATCACCGCGCCGAACCAGGCCTGGCAGGCGGACCCCAGCGCCCGGGTCCAGTTCGCGCAGCCGCAAGCCAATGAGGTGTTCTCGGCCATCGCGCACGACGTGACCGTGCCCAAGGTCAAGGTCGCCCCGTCGGCCTCGCCGACCTCGGGTTCGGCGCAGGTGCTGACCACCAGCCCGTCCAATGTCAAGGTCAAGATCCTGAACGGGTCCGGTTCGCCCGGTGTTGCCGTTCAGGCCGCCGCCGGACTGACCAGCCGGGGCTTCGACGTGACCGGCACGGGGGACGCGCCCAGCTTCGCGTACACCAACTCGGTGATCGAATACGCCTCGTCCGCGGACATGGCCGCGGTGAACACCCTCAAGCAGCAGCTGACCAACGTCACCGATCTGCAGGACGGCACCCTGGCCCCGGGTACGGTCGAGCTGATCCTCGGTTCGGACTTCAGCGGCTTGTCCACGGCTAGCCCAGGAGCGACGGCCACTGCCACCGTCGGCGCCACCGCCCGCCCGTCGGCCACCCCCAGCACCTCGGCCACCCCAGGCGGCTCAGCCAGCACCAGCCCCGGCGCCAGCCCTAGCGCGTCGGCCATCGCCAGCCTGGCCCAGTCCAACAACGGCATCACCGCCGCCGCCAGCTGCACCAGCGACAGCCCGGCCTTCTCCGGTCCCCTGAGTCCCTGAGTCCCTGAGTCCCTGAGTCCCTGCGTCCCTGAGCTCGGCTTAGCGCACGGGTCAGCGCGGCACGATGGCGCTGACGTCGGCGACCGCCTCCGGGAGTCGGCGCATGCTCGTCACCCGGCGTTCGGCCAGCTTGGCCGGATGCCCGGTGCCGTCCCGGTCGACCCATACCTTGCGCAGGCCCATCCGGGCCGCCGGGAGCATGTCGTGCACCCAGCTGTTGGCCACGTGGATCCAGTTAAACGGGGTCACCGAGGTCTGGTCGGCGAACGCCCGGAAGTGCCCGAGGTCCGGCTTGTAGCTGCCCACCTGCTGGGCGGTGACGACCAGGTCGAACGGCACCGGCAGGTGCGGCCGGGTGGTGGCGAACAGGTCGTCGTCGCAGTTGGTCAAGATGGCCAGCCGCCAGCCTTCCCCGCGCAGTGCCGCCAGCGCGGGCCCGGCGTCCTCGAACACCGGCATCTGCGGCCAGGCCTGAACGAACGTTGCCTCGCCCCCGTCAGGCAGGGTGATCCCCTCGTGCCGGGCCGCCGAAGCCAGTCCCGCGGTCAGCACCTCGCGGTAAGGCATCCAGCCCGGGGCCGCCTCGAGCTCGAGCTCGGCCTGGTGGTACGCGGCCAGCAGCCGGCAGGCGTCCCGGCCCGCCACCTTCTCCAGCGGGCCGGCCATGCCGGTGTTCCAGTCCGCGATCGTCCCGTAGCAGTCGAACGTCAGCCACTTGTCCGCCACTGCTCACCTCCACTCGCCGGTCCATCCAGCATCCCATTACTCAATCCCCCCGGTAAGCGCATCCGCGCCACAGAGTCCAGCAACAGCTCAACCAGGTCGGTAAACCGGGCCTCGGGGTCGCCGAAAATGACCGCGCCGGCCTCGACCGCCAGCGGCGCCTGCTCCTCGCCGACTAGCTCGGCCCGCCGGGCCAGGGAGTAGCGCTCGTCCCCGGCCGCGATCGCCTGGCTGACCGCCTGCTCCTCCACGCAGAAGCCGATGGTGAAGTCGTGCAGCAGGACCAGGCCCCGGGTGGCGTCGGCCAGCGTGAACCCCTGGCCGGTCAGGGCGGCGAAGGTGATCTCCTGCCGCCGGACCACCTCCGGGTCGGTCAGCGTGGTCCCGCTGAACGCCTTGGCCCCGTCGCGGTGCCCGAGCAGTTCGGTGCGCACGGTCACGGCGTAGGTCCGTATTACCTCGCGCCAGGGCAGGTCGGCGGGCAGTGCGGCCATCACGTCACCGATCTGCCGCCAGATCTGGGTGGCCATCTCGTCCAGCAGCGCCTGCTTGTTCCGCACGTGCCAGTACAGCGCGGGCGCCTGGACCCCCAGCCGGGCGGCCAGGGCGCGCACCGTGAGGCCATCCATTCCGGTCTCGTCCAGCAGGTCGAGCGCGGCCTGGACGATGGCGGCCTTGGTCAGTCCGGCGGGCATGGTTTGACAGTTTAACAGTGTTAAGGCATGCTGAATAGCGGCACTTAACAACGTTAAGGAGGCCGGGATGAAAGCGGCGATCATGCCCTCAGCGGGCGCCCTGCCGGTTTACGGCGATTTCGCCGAGCCGACGGCCGGCCCCGGTCAGCAGGTCGTGGACCTGGTGGCCGCCGGCATTCACCACGTCACCCGGTCGGTGGCGGCCGGCCGGCACTACGGCAGCGCCGGGGCCTACCCGCTCGTCCCCGGTCTCAACGCGGTGGCCCGCGCCGCGGACGGCCACCTCGTCTTCACGTCCTCGGCCCCGCCGCCCTACGGCACCTTCGCCGAGCGCATCGCCTCGCCCGACGCGATGCGGTTCCCGCTGCCCGACGGAGCCTCGCCCGAGGCCGTCGCCGCGGGTATCAATCCGGGCATGGCCTCCTGGCTGCCGCTGCAGGCCCGGCTGGCCGAGGCCGGGAAGCTCGCCACCGTGCTGATCCTCGGTGTGACTGGCCTGTCCGGCTTCCTGGCCGCGCAGAACGCCCGGCTGCTGGGCGCCGGGCGCGTGGTGGGCGCCGGGCGCAGCCGGCCGGGGCTGGACCGGGCCGCTGCGGCGGGCGCGGAGCCGGTCCCGCTCACCGGCGACTGCGCCGCCGACGCGCAGGCGCTGGCCACGGTCCTGGACGGGGACGCGCCCGGCCTGGTGCTCGACTTCGTGTGGGGATCGGTGGCCGAGACCGCCTTTGCCGCCCTGGCCCGCAGCGGCCTGGGCGAGGATGCCGCGGACATCAAGTACGTCCAGATCGGTGCGCTGGCCGGCGCCGAGGCCGCGGTACCCTCCGCGGTGCTGCGCAGCCGGAAGCTGACCATCTCGGGCAGCGGAGCCGGCTGCAGTCCCGGCGGCCGAGATCAAGGCTCAGCTCCCGCGCTACATCCAGCTCATCGCCGACGGCTCGGTCCAGGTGCCGTTCCGCACCTTCCCGCTGTCCGACGTGACGTCGGCCTGGACCGCCTCGGCCGAATCCGGCCCGCGCGTGGTCCTGGTCCCAGACTGAGCAGTATCGTTCCGGTCGTGATCGACCCCGTGATCGATACCGTGGCCTGGGTCAAGCTGGAGCACGGCCGGATCCTGTGCGCCCGGCCCCGGGCCAAGGGCGTGTTCTACATCCCCGGCGGGAAGCGCGAAGGCGCCGAAACCGACCTGCAGACCCTGCGGCGCGAGATCGCCGAGGAGCTCACGGTCACGCTGCTGCCCGAGACGGTCCAGCACGTCTGCACCTACCAGGCCGGCCAGGTCCGGATGAGCTGCTACACCGCCGAGTACACCGGCACGCTCGCCCCCAGCAGCGAGATCGACGAGCTGGCCTGGTTCTGCTACGCGGATCGCTCCCGCGTCCCGCCGGTCGACCAGCTGCTCTTCGACGACCTCAACGCCTCCGGCCAGCTGCACTGAGCCCGGCTACCAGCGCAGCTGGGCGATCTTGTCGTATTCGGCGGCCTCGTATCCGACCAGGCCCGCCGACAGGGTGAAGATCCACTCCGCTATGCCCAGGGACAGGGCCAGGCGGCTGCACCGCGCGCAGAAATGCGGCTCGTCCAGCCGGACCGAGTCGTCGTCGGGCTCGAGCCGCACGTAGATCAGCTTTGCTCCCGGCAGCATCCGCCAGCCGTCCCCTTCCCGGGCCAGGGTGATCGCCCGCTGCTCGGCATGGGTCCGGCACTGATCGTGATCGCCGAACTCGCCGGCCTTGCAGTAGCAGTGGTCTTCCCCTGGGAACGGCACCCCGTTGGTACCCCAGCCCAGCATGCTGCCGTCCTTGACCAGTACCGCGGCGTGCCGGGTCCGGGCGTGGGAGTCACGCGCCAGCTCGGCGGCCCGCTCCACCATTTGCTCCGCGAATTGGCTGTCGTGGCGGTTAAGCGGACGCCACTGCGGCCCTGGCCCTGGTTGCATGCGCACTACGCTACGGGCCGAACCGGGGAAGACGCTACGGAGCGCGGGTGACACGCCGTGTGACCTGGACATCTGTGACACGAGGGGATTAAAGAGGGAGCATCAGCGCTGTGCAGACATTCCAGATAGGAAGGCCACGCCGATGCTCCCGGAGCCGACCATACCAAAGCGGCGTGCCGCCGCACCGGCCCCGCAACCGTGGGTGATGACTCCGCTGTTCTGCGTGCCAGATGAGGACGAGCCCGCACCGGTCGCGGTTCCCGGCCGCCGCGCGGCCCGTCCCCCCGGCCGGTCCCGCCGGGCCAGCCCGCGTGGTCCCGCGGGCCGCACCAAGCGCGATGGCCTGTCGGATCCGCCGGATCTGCTGGCCGTCACCGCCCAGCGGCTCCGGCGCGCGCTGGCCCGCAGTTTCCTGCGTTATGGCGTCCCCGGAGATCCCGAGCTGGCCGTGCACGCGGCCATGAACGTCATCGAGCCGGTGCTGCAGGCGCGGGACACCGAGATCCTCCGGCTGCGCCGCCTGACCCCGGCCAAGCGATCCGGCCGGTAATTCCCCGCCGCCGGACGCGCACGTAGCATCCGGGGATGCATGGGTCGTGACCAGCGCCGCCGGACCCGGCACGTAGGATGCCGGGATGCATGTGGTGGTGACCGGCGGTGCCGGTTTTCTGGGTGCGCGGCTGGCCCGCGAGCTGCTGGCGGCCGGTGCTCTGCCCGTCGCGGGCGGGCCACCGCGGGCGTTGTCCCGGCTGACCCTGATCGACCGGGCGCCCGCGCCCCCGGACCTGGCCGCCGACTCCCGCGTGGCCGTGGTTCGCGGCGACCTCGCCGACCTGCTGGACAACGTGGCCGCGGCCCGGGACGCGCTGGACGGCGCCGAGGTCGTCTTTCACCTGGCCGCAGCGGTCAGTGGCGAGTGCGAGGCCGACTTCGGTCTCGGCCTGCGGGCCAACCTGCAGGCGACCGAGGCGCTGCTGGCCGCCTGCCGCGCGCTCGGCACGACCCCGGTGCTGGTGTTCTCCAGCTCGGTCGCCGTCTTCGGCGGCTCCGCTCAGACGGTCATCACCGATGCCACCTGGCCCACCCCGCAGACCAGCTACGGCACCCAGAAGGTCATGTGCGAGTACCTGCTGGCCGACTACACGCGCAAGGGTTTCCTGAACGGCCGGGCCGTGCGCCTGATGACGGTCAGCGTGCGCCCGGGCCGTCCCAACGCCGCGGCCTCGGGTTTCCTGTCCGGCATCGTCCGGGAGCCGCTGGCCGGCCAGCGCGCCGTCTGCCCGGTCGACCCGGCCACCCAGGTGGCCCTGGCCTCCCCGGCCAAGGCCATCGCCGCGCTGCTGTGCGCCGCCACGTCCTCCGACCAGGCCTGGGGCGGCCGTAACGCGCTCACCATGCCCGCGCTCACCCTGACCGTCGCGGACATGGCCGCCGCCCTCACCCGGGTGGCCGGGCCGCAGGTCAGCGCGCTGATCGACTGGGAGATCGACCCAGCGGTGGCCCGGATGTTCGCCACCTGGCCCGCCCGCGTCCAGGCCGACCGCGCCGCCTGGCTGGGCCTGACTCCCGATCCCGACTTCGATTCCGTGATCAGGATGCACATCGCCGAGTCATGACCGATCGGTGATTTGATGGGGGAGTGAGCGAGTACATCTACCAGGCCGGGTTCGGAAACGAGTTCGTCAGCGAGGCCGTGAAGGGCGCGCTGCCCGAGGGGCGTAACTCGCCCCAGCGGGCGCCGCTCGGTCTATACGCCGAGCAGCTCAGCGGCACCGCGTTCACCCAGCCGCGGTCGGTCAACCGCCGGACCTGGGTATACCGGATCATGCCGTCGGCCGCGCACCCCCGATTCACCCGGATCGGCCACGGAACCGTCCGCGGCACCCCGTTCGACGAGATTGAGCCCGATCCCAACCGCCTGCGCTGGGATCCCCTGCCGATGCCGACCGGGGACACCGACTTCATCGACGGGCTCTACACCGTGGCCGGTAACGGTGACCTGCGCACCCGCAACGGGATGGCCGTGCACATCTACGCCGCGAACCGGTCGATGACCACCCGGTACTTCGTCGACTCCGACGGCGAACTGCTGTTCGTGCCTGAAGCGGGCCCGATCACCCTGCACACCGAGCTCGGTCCGCTGGCCGTGCGGCCCGGCGAGATCGCGGTCATCCCGCGCGGCATCAGGTTCCGGGTCGAGCTGCCCGCCGGGCCCGTCCGCGGCTACCTGTGCGAGAACTTCGGTGCCCCGTTCACGCTGCCCGAACGCGGCCCGATCGGCGCCAACGGCCTGGCCAACGAGCGCGACTTCCTGGCTCCCACGGCCCGCTACGAAGACACCGCCGGCCCGGTGCAGGTGGTACAGAAGTTCGGCGGCAACCTGTGGGCCGCCGAGTACGACCACTCGCCGCTGGACGTGGTCGCCTGGCACGGGAACTACGCCCCCTACAAGTACGACACGGCCAACTTCATGGTCATCGGCACGATCAGCTTCGACCACCCGGATCCGTCCATCTTCACCGTGCTGACCTCACCCAGTGAGCTGGCCGGCCTGGCCAACGTCGACTTCGTGATCTTTCCGCCGCGCTGGCTGGTCGGCGAGGATACCTTCCGCCCGCCCTGGTATCACCGCAACGTCATGTCCGAGTTCATGGGCCTGGTCCACGGCGTCTACGACGCCAAGGCCGAGGGGTTCGTGCCGGGCGGTGCCAGCCTGCACAACACCTTCACCTCGCACGGCCCGGACGCCGAGACCTATGCTCGGGCCAGCACCGCCGAGCTAGCCCCGCAGAAGGTCGACGGCACGCTGGCCTTCATGTTCGAGAGCCGCTGGATGATCATCCCCACCCAGCAGGCCATGCGGGCCGGCCACCGGCAGCAGGACTACGACGCGGTGTGGTCGGGCCTCAACCGGTCTTTCGGGATCTAACCTGGGAACATGTACATTCCGGCTCACTTCGCCATTGACCACGCCGCTGTGGAGGACCTGCTGGCCCAGCACGGCGCCGCCGACCTGATCACGCTGACCGATGACGGCCTGCTGGCCACCATGCTGCCGTTCGCCTACGTGCCGTCGGCCGGCGAGCACGGTGCCCTGTACGGGCATGTGGCCCGCAATAACGACCAGTGGCGCAAGCCGGCCCACGGCGAGTCGCTGGCCATCGTCCGCGGCCCCGACGCCTACGTGTCCCCGTCCTGGTACGCGGCCAAGGCCGAGCACGGCCGGGTCGTCCCCACCTGGAACTACGTCACCGCCCACGTGTACGGGCGGCTCCTGGTCCATGACGACCCCGGGTGGGTGGAGGACGTCGTCCGGCGGCTCACCGCCAAGCACGAAGCGGCCCGGCTGGCCTCGCCCGGACAGCACCTGCCCTGGTCGGTGGACGACGCGCCGCGTCGGTTCATCGAGGGCCAGCTGCGCGCCATCGTCGGCCTCGAACTGCAGATCACCCGGATCGAGGCCAAGGCCAAGCTCAGCCAGAACCGCCCCGCCGCCGACATCCCCGGCATCCTCGACGGCCTGTCCGCCCGAGGCGACGATCCCATGGCCACCGCCGTCACGGACGCCAACGCCGAGCGCGTGTTACAGACCCGCGACCGCCGGGATGACGTCTGAGGCGATGACCTCGAGCGGAGTCACCTGCCACACGTTGGCCACCGAGCCGATCGCCGCCTGGAAACCCATATCCGCGAGCCGGCCGAGCTGGTCGACCACCTCGGCCGCCTTCTCGCCCTTCTCACCTACGTCGAAGATGAAGTAGCAGGTCTTGGTGATCGCGTGGTAGTCGCGGCCCACCGCCTCGCAGTGCGCCCGCAGCACGTCGAGCTTGTGCGCCAGGTCGGGAGTCGGGAACAGGTTGCAGGCGTCCGCGTACTGGGCCACCAGGCGCAGTGTCTTGCGCTCCCCGCCGCCCCCGATCATGATCGGCGGATGCGGCCTGGTCAGGGCCTGCGGTGAGTTGATCGGACGTTCCAGCTGGTAGTGCACGCCGTGGTACGGGCTTTCGTCGCCGCGCCACATCTGCCGGCAGATCTGCAGCGTCTCCTCGAGCCGCTCGAACCGCTCGGCGACCGGCGGGAACGGGATGCCCAGCCCGCGCGACTCCTGCTCGTTCCAGGCCGCCCCGACGCCGAGCCAGGCCCGCCCGCCGGACAGCACGTCCAGCGTGGTCACGGTCTTGGCCAGGATTCCTGGATGCCGGTACACGGTCCCGGTGACCAGGGTCAGCAGCTTGGCCCGGGACGTGCACGCGGCCAGGTAGCCGAGCGTGGTGTAGGCCTCGAGCATCTCGCGTTCGACCGCGCCGATCGCGCCGATCTGGAAGAAGTGGTCCATGACGGCAATGAAGTCGAAGCCCGCCTCGTCCGCGGTACGGGCCACGGTACCCAGGTCGGCGCCCAGGCGCCCCGGGCCGCCGGGGGTGGTGAAGTCGGGAATCTGCAGGCCGAGCTGCACTGCGGTTACCTCCGGAGCTGGACCCTGGTGTGTCTAGCCCCTCATGCTCTCATCCCGGTGCTCGTACAGCGCCTTGAGGGACCGCAGGAACGCATCCCGGTCCCCGGGCGCCAGCATGGCCAGGACCTCCTCTTCCCGGCGGCGGATGGCGGCCTCCACCGAGCGCCGCAGCTTGTCCCCGGCCGGGGTCAGCGAGAGCAGGTGCACGCGCCGGTCGGCCTCGTCCGGCTGGCGGCGGATCAGCCCGCGGTCCTGCAGTTCGTCCAGCACGCTGATGATCCGGCTCTTGTCCGCATTGATGGCCTGGGCCAGGGCGGCCTGGGTCCGCACCGGCTGCTCGACCAGCGCGGTGAGCACGATGTACCCCCACATCGAGAGGTCGTGCGCGAGCAGCACTGGCTCCTCGCGCGCGATTAGCGTCCTGGTCACAGGCGCGAACATCGCGGCGAGGTCCCTCCGGTCGTCAGGGAACGCGCTCATCGTGCCGGAATAATAACAGGGTTGCGCAGATAATAAACTCCCTCATACGATATGAGCGATCATACCATATGAGGAGGCATACGCAGCTGTGCCTAACCAAGACGCTGTGCCTAACCAAGACATTGTGCAACTGGACGCTCGGGCCGTGCGGGCTAGCGTCCAGCTCATGTCGCACGCGAGCGCCGCGGATCTCACCCGGCCGACGCCGTGTGCCGACTGGACGCTGGCCGACCTGCTCGCGCACATGACGGCGCAGCACAACGGCTTCGCCGCCGCGGCCGCGGGAGACGGCGCGGATCTCGTCCACTGGCAAACAGGGGCGCCAGTGGCCGACCCGGCAGGGGAGTACGCCGCCGCGGCGGAGCGCGTCATCACCGCGTTCGCCGCGGCGAGCGTACGGGCCGGGTACTTCGTGCTGCCGGAGATCAGCCCCGAGCTGCGCTTCCCGGCCGAGGAGGCGATCGGATTCCACTTCGTGGACTACGTGGTGCACGGCTGGGACGTCGCCCGGGCGCTCGGGCGAGGCTACGACCTCGAGCCCGACGTGCTCGCGGCGGCTCTGCCGATCGCCCGCGCGGTGCCGGACGGAGACAGACGGCGGCGGCCCGGGGCGGCGTTCGCGCCCCGCGTCGCCGCGTCCAGCGGCGGCCCGCTGGACCAGATCGTCGCGCTGCTCGGCCGCCGGCCCGACTGGCCCGGCTGAGCGCCCGACGTACGGTTGAACCACCGGCCCGGGTGAGCGCCGACGTACGGTTGAACCACTGGCCCGGGTGAGCGCCGACGTACGGTTGAACCATGAGCGCTGACCGGGTCGACGTGGTGATCATCGGAGCCGGGCTGGCCGGGTCGGCGACGGCCTGGGCGCTGGCCCGCCGCGGACGATCGGCGGTAGTCCTGGAGGCCTTCGAGCCCGGGCACCGGCGCGGCAGCTCGCATGGCAGTGCCCGGATCTTCCGGCGCGCGTACCTGGATCCGCTATACGTCCGGCTGACCGGCGAGGCGCAGCGGCGGTGGCGCCAGCTGGCCGACGAGGCGGGGGAGGAGTTCGTGCTGCCGACGGGCGGGCTCGACTACGGCCCGGCTCTCGAGCAGGAAAAGATGTACGAGATCCTGCGAGAGTCCGGCGTGCCAGCCGAGCTGATAGCGCCCGCGGCGGCCGCCGAGCGCTGGCCCGGCCTGGCATTCGGGAACGACCCGGTCATGTACCACCCCGATGCCGGGGTGATCGACGCGGAGCGCGCTATGGCCGCGATGCGCGCGCTGGCCACGGCCCACGGGGTGCAGATCAACTACGAGTCGCCGGTCCTGAGCATCTCGCCCGCCGGGGACGAGGCCGTGGTGCGGACCGCCGACCGCTCGTGGCAGGCGCCCACCGTGGTGGTAGCCGTCGGCGCGTGGGCCGAACCCCTGCTCGGCGGGCAGGTCCCGCTGCCGCCGCTGGTGGTGACCCAGCAGCAGGCCTTCCATTTCGCGCCGCACGCCGGCGCGGGGCCCTGGCCGACCTTCATCTACCGTGGCGAGGCCGCGTTTTACGGGCTGCCAGCCGGGAGGGACGGCCAGGTCCCTGGGGCGGCCAAGCTCGGCGAGCATGGCCACGACAAGATCACCACGGCTGACGGCCGCGACGGGATCGTCAGCCCGGCCAGCCGGGAGCGAGTCCGCGCGTTCGTCCGCGACCTGGTTCCCGGCCTCGACCCGGACCCAGTGGGCGAGGTCACCTGCCTGTACACTTCCACGCCGACCGAGGACTTCATCCTCGACCGGCGAGGCCCGTTCGTGGTGTGTTCGGCCTGCTCCGGCCACGGTGCCAAGTTCGCCCCGCTCACCGGCGAGATCGCCGCCGACCTGGCCTGCGGCAGTCCCGTCCCCGACCGCCGCTTCACCCTCGCCGCCCACGGCGCCTGAACCGTTGTCATATGCTATGCGTGGTAGTAGATAGCTGTCCCTGCCTTCGGCCCGGTCAGGCCTGCGAGCGAGGATGCGGCAGTTCGGCGAGCTGGAAGCCTGATCATGGACCGGCTGTGGGCGTGGGGCCGTCCGGCCTGGTCCGCGAGGTGGTCGATGACCTGTGCCGCGACCGGCCGCTGGCCTGCACCGCCGTGGTGACGGTGATGGAGAACCTGCACCGCAAGGGCTGGCTGCGCCGGGAGCGGGACGGCCGGGCTTGGCGATACGAGCCCACCAGCTCCCGGTCGGCCTACACCGCCGCGCTGATGAACGACGCGCTCGGCACAGCACGGACCGGCGAACGGCGCTGGCCCACTTCGTGCTCCAGATGAGCCCGCACCACGTAAAGCTGCTGCAGCAGGCCCTCGACCAGGCCCGCGACCAGTCAGATGAAGGCGGCTAGGGGTAACCGTGGCCTTGGCTCCGGCCGTCCTGGCGCTCGCACTGGGACGCGTTCCGCACGCCTGAGACTCCGCCGCCCCCTGCACCCCGCGCCTGATACTCCGCCGCCCCCTGCACCCCGCGCCTGACCCATGTGACGTACGTCGCACCGGGATCTGCTCCTGATCTCGAACTTCCGCCACCTACTAGCCGTCTTAGTAGATGGAAGAGCAAGATGCAGACAACAGGAGGATGCTGATGATTGGTTGTCTTGGCCAGTCCCGGCCGGCCCAGGACTCGGACGTGGCGGCCCGGATGGTCGCGACCGTAGCCCTCGCGGCCCTGGCGGTGATTCACGTCGTTGACCTGCCGGGCACGCTGGGTCCGACCCCGCTGGTGGGTATCGGATACCTCGGGATCATCGCGGTCGCGATCCTGGCGGGCGCGGTCCTGATCATCCGTTCTCACTGGCTGGTGTGGGCGGCCGCGGGCGGGGTGGGCGTCGCGGCCATGGGCGGCTACGTACTGACCCGCTCCCTGTCCGGCGGGTTCCTCGGCGATCACGGCGACGTCGGCAACTGGCAGTGCCCGCTGGGCATCGCCGCACTCAGCGTGGAAACGCTGATCATCCTCCTCGCGGCGGGCTGGGGCGCCTGGCAGACCCGGATAAGTGCTGCATACCGGTACCGCACTGCGCTGCCCCGGCGGCCCAGGCGGACCGCAAGCCGAAATGACCAGAACCGGCCGCTCCGTCCCGTCCGCTAGCGGCCTTGGCCCTCAGGAAGTCCTAATCACGTTAGGAAAGCAGATGGCTGATAACCGGATTCGGCGTACGGCTGGTAAGCCGGTACGCGCCAAAGCAACCCCACCCAGGCAGCGCGCCCGCGAACGAATCGCCGCCGAGCGGGCCGCGCGTAAGCGCGCCGAAGCGCGCCGCCGGTTCTTGATCGCGGGCGGAGCGATCACCGCGGTGCTGGGGATCGTGGTGGCCCTGATCGCGGTCAAACTGACCGCGAGTCCCGTGCACCGGACCGCGAGCGAATCGCTCGCGCCCGCGGCCGTCGTACGGCAGGTCACCACGGTGCCGACCGCCACCCTGGCCCAGGTGAACACCAGTCAGGCGGTCACTTTGCTGGAGAAGGTCAAGGCGCCCGGGCCGGTATTGACCGCCGAAGGAAAGCCGGAAATCGTCTTCGTCAGCGAGGAGTCCTGCCCGTTCTGCGCGGCCGAACGCTGGGCCTTGACCGTAGCCCTGTCCCACTTCGGCACCTGGACTGAGCTCGGCATTACCAAATCCTCGGCCACCGACATTTACCCGAACACCGCCACCTTGTCGTTTCGCGCGGCCCACTACCGCAGCACGGACCTGACGCTGAGCACCACCGAGCTGACCGACAATGTCGGCCACCCGCTGCAGCCGCAGACCACACTGGACGCCAAGCTCATCGCCAGCTACGACGTCCCGCCCTACGTCAACAGCGCGGACCAGTCAGGGGCCGTGCCCTTCCTCGACATCGGGAACCAGTACGTCCTGGCTGGGGCACAGTACGATCCGCAGGTCCTGGCCGGCCTGTCCGCGGCGCAGATCGCCGGCCAGCTCGATAACCCATCGAGTCCGGTAGCGCAGGCGATCGACGGAGCGGCCAACGTGATCATCGCGGCGATCAACCAGGTCCTGCACTCAGCGGCGGTCCACAGTTAGCTCCGTTCCGATAAAGCGACGCCCCCAGGCCGAGTCTGTCCGTATCCGCCTGGGGGCCTGCTACCTCTTAGATCGGGTACCGAGTCGGTTCGGTGGTGTACTGCCGTCCCGATGGCATGGTCCAGCGGATGCTGCCGTCCGCCAGTTGCTCGGCCTTCCAGCGCGGGTCCTGCTTGAGCCGGTGATCGTGCCGGCACTTCGGATTCCCGTTACACAGACACGTCCGCCCGCCCGCTTCGTACGGCGTGTTGTGCTCGAAGTCACACCGGGAGGCAGGCCGCCGGCAGCCAGGTCCGGTGCACGTGGCATAGCGGACTTCGGTCAGGTGCCGGAGCTTGACCCCGGGATCGTGGCCTCGGGCCTGGTGCCGGTGGTCACAGGAATCCGTGGACAGGGACTCGATCTGGACGGTGTAGTCCTGTTGCCCGGTGGTGAACCGCCAGGTGCCCGGGCGGCAGGCGGGGGTGAAGGTGAACCCGGGGTTGCTGGATGGCGGGTCGTGCCCGTCGCGTTGTCGCCGTTTGGCTGGCCCGGCGCAGCCGTGCCCGACGGCGTGCCCGAGGCGGTCGGTGACCGTCACGCACCAGGTTGACCGGGGGTTACGGGCCGCGGCCGCGGCCAGGTCGCGGGCCAGGTCGGGGTCGATCGGCCCGAGGCTGTCCAGCTCGCCGGGCCGGTCCGCCCAGCTGATCAAGGTGGCCGCGGGCACCGTGAGGTTGACATGCCCGGCGAACCCGGGCGGGATCATCCCGGCCGCCGGCCCGCCCGGGCCCGGACCTGGGCCTGGCACCGGCGCCTGGCCCGGCTCGTGGGGCTGGGGTTCGCTGCTGCCGCCGGTGCCCTGGCCGAGCGGCCGGGAGTCGATGCCGAGCAGCAGGTCCAGGTAGGCGCGGGCTCTGAGCGCGTCCATCCCGCCCGCCAGCCCCGCCTTGCCGAGCTCCTTGGCCCAGGCGGTGACCCGCTGGTCGGCGGCGAGCACTTCGGCGGGGGACAGCTCGCGGCCGGCCAGGCCCGCGTTTCCGGAGTCCTCGGACCACCGCTCCACCCGGGTCCGCTTCGCCGCATGCTCGCGGCGCTTGCGGGCCTGGCCCGGATTGACCGCCATGACCGCCCGCTTGATCGCGGCCCGCAGCTGGGCCGGGGTCAGCGACCCGGCCCGGTCCAGCACCATGGCCTCGGCGGCTCGCGCTTCGGCCGGATCCATCAGGTCGGTGGCATTGGCGATGATGGCGGCCTTGGCCCGGCTGAGGATCCCGGTGCGGAACAACGCCCTGGTACCGGGCAGGTTCACCTCCAGGCACCAGGCCAGGTCCAGCATCTCCTCGGCGTCACCCGCGCAGACGCCGAGCACCGCGCCCAGCTCCCGGGCGGCGAATTCTTCGATGTGCTCCGGCATCCGCGCCGGGCCGATCACCGCACAGCCCGGGGCCGGGCGGCGCCGGATGAACTCGGCGATCGCGGCGTGCTGGCGGGCACAGCTGCTCGCCTCGGCCCGCCCCCAGCCG
Source organism: uncultured Actinomycetes bacterium (assembly GCA_963787645.1). Taxonomy (GTDB): domain Bacteria; phylum Actinomycetota; class Actinomycetes; order Streptosporangiales; family Streptosporangiaceae; genus Palsa-504. The sequence continues at coordinate 73,213 of CAWBDS010000014.1, forward strand.
CAGATCACCCCGAGCAGCTCATCATCACAGGCGCCCCGATACCGGTCGTCCTCCCCGGCCGCATCCTCCAGGAATGACGCCAGCACCGCGCCACCCGGCGCGGTATCTAGCGGCTGACCGGACGCGAACCCCGACGCCCGGCCCCTGCGCTCCCCGGGAAACGACTCAACCGACCCGGGCATCCCCGGGCCACGCCGCCCGCCGCTCACGGCCTCCAGCATGGCGCGTACCGGAGCCTGTCCGGACCTCGCCGCCTCGGCAGCGGCCGCGGCCTGATCCGCGACCAGTTCCCGGGCCTCAGCGACCAGGGCCACCAGCCCCGCGTCATCCAGCCCAGCTGGCGGCGCGTTATCCGGGTCCACGTACTCATCAAGGTCGCCGGGGTCCTCATCCTCGGCCATCGCCTCCAGGTAGCCCTCATCCCAGTCCGCACTGGCAGGCATCAGCTGCCAGTCAGGGGACCACAGCGACGGGTGGCCGGCGGAAGCGGGTGTCTCGGGCATGAACCACGGTCCGTTCGGAAGAAAGTCTCTACGTCGAAAACAGTAGCGAAAAACACGTCTCGCAGCACGCCGACACGCCGTTCGACAATCGTCGTGTCGTCGGCTGCAGAGGCGAGGCCCGGCATAAGCCGCGCTCGACACGGATCGTGACTAACAAACCACAACATGAAGCCACAAGCATCTGCGACTCTCGTTGTCATAGTTACTGATGTGACTTCTGAGACGTTGGTTCGGCAGTTTAGCAATCAAAAACCGATTTGACGAGTTCTGGCCCGTTTGACCGAAATACCGGATCTCAGCACGTAGGCTCCCCCGAGTCAGGCGCTCCGGAGGCTGCTCGCATGTTGGGCCGCATTCCCAGTGAGCGCGCCCAGCACGGAAAGGAGCCCTTTGGGCTGCCACAGGAAACACTCTCGTATCCGGACCTCGCGTCTGCTGCCGATGGTCGCCGCGCCCGCGCTGGCTGGCGTGGCCGCGGCGTTCTGCATGGCACCGCAGGCGCTAGCCGACCCGTCGGCGACCCAGGGGACCGCGAATCCCGCCGTAACGGCAGACGTCAGCCATCTGGGCCCGACGTCGGCGCAGCTGGTCTCGGCGATCAAGCAGGCCGAGCAAGCCAGCCAGCAGGCCGGGCACCAGCAGGCCGGTTCTAACCTGCCGTCCTCGTACACCGTCCACTCGGGTGACTCCTTGTCCTCGATCGCCGGACACCTGTATCACAACCAGGACGCCTGGCCGGTGCTGTTCTGGGCCAACCACAGCAAGGTCCGCTGGGCGAACGACATCGAGCCCGGCCAGGTGCTGAAGGTCCCCGCTACGCGGCCCGGATTCCCGGCGCGCCCGGACAGCTAGATCCGGCACCGGCTCCGGTCACGGAGACCGCCGCTCCGGTCGACGCGCAGAGCACTGCGGTCGTGAGCAGCGGCGCAGTGGCGGGCGGGTCGTTCCAGCAGTGCGTGATCGCCCGCGAGTCCGGCGGTAGCTCCCAGGTCATGAACGGGACCGGCCACTACGGCCTGTACCAGTTCAGCGCGTCGACCTGGGCTGCGTACGGCGGTAACCCAGCGGACTTCGGCAGCGCCAGCGCGAGCGAGCAGAACGCGGTGTTCAACAACGCGATCGCGGCCGGCGGCCAGTCCAACTGGTCGGCCTACGACGGCTGCTGACCCGAGTCGAGGCACCGGCCGCTAACCGCGGCCAGGCTGGGCCTCGCGGCGGGTCAATGCCGCGAGGCCCAGCCGGCCTCTGGCCGCCGCCGCTAATCTTGTCGGTCGGATATCGGGCGCAAACGGCGCGTCAGCTTGCCGGCGCCAGACCTAAGCCCTAGAGTCCGAATCCAGGTTCCGTGGGCAACGTCGCGGAGTTAGCCCAGGAGGTTAGTGCTTGTGGCAGCATCCCGTATAGCAGAGCCTCAGGCAGGAGAGCTGGGTCCGACCGGGAGGCCGTTCTCAGCTTTTCCCGACCCCGAGCCGCTGATGGAGCACGGCCCCGCTCGCACGATGGCCGTCTGCAACCAGAAGGGCGGCGTCGGCAAGACGACCACCACTATCAACCTTGGCGCGGCCCTGGCCGAGCAGGGGCGCCGGGTCCTGCTGGTCGACTTCGACCCGCAGGGAGCGCTCTCGGTCGGGCTGGGCATCCAGCCACACGACATCGACAACACCGTCTACAACCTGCTCATGGAGCGCGACGTCACCGCGCACGATGTGCTGTACAAGACCGGTGTCAACGGCATGGACTTGCTGCCGAGCAACATCGACCTCTCCGGCGCCGAGGTCCAGCTGGTGCACGAGGTCGGCCGGGAGTACGTGCTCGGCGGAGTCCTCGAGCCGCTGCTGCCCGAGTACGACGTGATCATGATCGACTGCCAGCCGTCGCTGGGCCTGCTGACCGTCAACGCGCTCGCGGCCGCCAACGGCGTGCTCATCCCGCTCGAGTGCGAGTACTTCGCGATGCGCGGCGTGGCCCTGCTGATGGAGACTATCGACAAGGTTTCGCGTCGCCTGAACACGAAGCTAGCCATTGATGGCCTTCTGGCCACCATGTACGACTCGCGCACTCTGCACACCCGCGAGGTCCTGGCCAGCATCGTCAATGGATTCGGCGACAAGGTTTTTCATACTGTAATCAACCGCACGGTGAGGTTCCCGGACGCTACGGTGGCTGGAGAGCCTATTACCAGCTTCGATTCCGGATCAATGGGGGCGAATTCCTACCGGGAGCTGGCCAAGGAGGTACTGGAGCGGTGGCGGCAGGCAGGGGACGATCACGGAGGGTAAGCCTGCCCGGGGTAGCGGAGCTGCTGCGACCCGCCGCTCCCGGCCCGGACGACGGCGATCTGCGCCGGGCCAGTGGCCGGGAGCGGCACACCCAGAAGATCACCGTCTACCTGTCCGCCGAGGAACTGCTTGACCTGGAACGTGCCCGGCTGGCCCTGCTGCGGTACGGCGCTGCCGCCGACCGCGGCCGCATCGTCCGCGAAGGGATCGCCGTGCTGCTCGCTGACCTGGACGCGCGAGGCAAGGAGAGCCTGCTGGCCCGCCGCATTGTCACGGCCAACAAGGTCGCGAACACCGAAGACGGGGTCGCGGCCGTGGAAACCGAGACCACGACCGGAACCGCCGAATCGGTCGGCTAACCTCGCCATGGCGCTACCGTCATGACTGTGAACGTGGACGACACGGTGGACGGCGAGGGCGCAGCCCGGACCCCGCCTAGCACGCCCGGCTTCGAGGTCCACCTCGACGTGTTCGAGGGCCCGTTCGACCTGTTGCTCGCGCTGATCTCCAAACACAAGCTGGACATCACCGAAGTCGCGTTGTCCCAAGTCACCGACGAGTTCATCGGCTATATCTCAGAACGCTCCGACGGCTGGGACCTGGATCAGGTCAGTTACTTCCTGGTCGTCGCGGCTACCCTGCTCGACCTCAAGGCCGCCCGCCTGCTCCCGAGTGGCGAAGTCGAGGACGAGGAAGACCTGGCCCTGCTCGAGGCCCGGGACCTGCTATTCGCCAGGCTGCTTCAGTACCGCGCGTACAAGGAAGTGGCGGGCGTGTTCGCCGCCCGGATGACCGCCGCCGCCCGGCGCTTCCCCAGACGGGTCCCGCTCGAGCCGCGCTTCGCCGAACTCCTCCCCGAGGTGCTCCTCGGTCTCGGCCCCGCCGAGTTCGCTCGGCTGGCCGCGCTGACGCTCGCGCCCAAGCCACTGCCGAAGGTCTCGACCGAGCACATCCACTTCCCGGTGATCAGCGTCAGGGACCAGGCCCGCATCATCGCGGCCCTGCTCAAGGACATCGGCCGGGCTAGCTTCCGCCAGCTGACCGCGAACGCCCAGGGCGGCTACGAGGTCGTCGCGTCGTTCCTGGCCGTGCTCGAGCTGTACCGGGAGGACGCGGTGGCCTTCGAGCAGGTCGCCCCGCTCGGGGAGCTCTACGTGACCTGGACCGGTGGTAGCGTCAGTGAGCTGACCGAAAGTGACGAACCAGATGAGTACTGAACACAGTGAAGCCGAGGCCGAGGAAACCGGTGGCCCGGGCCTGCGAGCGAGCCTGGAAGCGATCCTGCTGGTCGCCGACGAGCCGGTGCCGCTCGTGGTGCTGGCCCAGGTTCTCGAACGCCCGCGGAACGAGGTCGGAGCGGTCCTGCACGACCTAGCCGAGGAATACAAATCCGGTGGCCGCGGCTTTGATCTGCGCGAGATCGCCGGCGGCTGGCGGTTCTACACCCGTGAGGACTGCGCGCCGCTGGTGGAGCGGTTCGTCAGCGACGGCCAAGAGGTCCGGCTGACCCAGGCCGCGCTGGAGACCCTGGCCGTGGTGGCGTACCGCCAGCCGGTCAGCCGGGCTCGCGTCTCGGCCGTCCGCGGGGTCAACTGCGATAGCGTGATGCGCACCCTGGTGCTGCGCGGCCTGGTCGAGGAGACCGGCACCGACGCCGAGACCGGTGCCATCCTGTACCGCACCACCGGGTACTTCCTGGAGCGGCTGGGCCTGCCCAGCCTGGAGGACCTGCCGGACCTCGCGCCGTTCCTGCCTGAGGACATCGAGGACATCGAGAATGAGAACGCCCGACCGTGACGTCGACGACGACCAGGACTACGACGACGAGGACGACCGCGACAGCCTGACCGACGTCCCCGGCGGGGTCCGGCTGCAGAAGGTCCTGGCCGATGTGGGGATCGGCAGCCGCCGGCACTGCGAGGAGATGATCGGCGCGGGCCGGGTCGAAGTCGACGGGCAGACGGTCCGCCGGTTCGGCGCGCGGGTCGACCCCGAACACCAGGTGATCAAGGTGGACGGCAAGCGCATCCCGGCCAAGCCCGGCCTGGTCTACCTGGCCTTCAACAAGCCGCCCAAGGTGCTCACCGCCATGTCGGACGACCGTGGCCGCAAGACGGTGACCGACTATCTGGGCGACCGGGGCGAGCGCCTGTTCCACATCGGCCGGCTGGACTACGACACCGAGGGCCTGATGCTGCTCACCAATGACGGCGAGCTCGCCCACCGGTTGGCCCACCCCAGTTTCGAGGTGGCCAAGACCTACCTGGCTGAAGTCACCGGCCCGCTGCCGAAGGACCTCGGCCGGCGCCTGCAGACCGGCATCGAACTGGACGACGGCGTGGCCAGCGCCGACCGGTTCCGGGTGGTCGACCGGTCCGGCAACCGCGCGCTGGTCGAGATCACCCTGCACGAGGGTCGCAAGCACATCGTCAGGAGGATGCTGGCCGAAACCGGTCACCCGGTCAGCCGCCTGGTCCGCACCGACGTGGGCCCGATCCGGCTCGGCAACCTCAAGCCGGGCGCCTCGCGCGACCTGACCACCAGGGAGATCGGCGAGCTGTACGCGGCCGTCGGCCTGTGAGCAAGCTGGCGCTGTAACGTGTGGCGCAGGAGGGAGAAGCGAGAATGACGGTCAGGGCGGTACGCGGCGCGGTGCAGATCGACGGCGACGACCGCGCCGCGATACTCGAGGGCACCACCGAGCTCGTGAACGAGGTCATGGCGCGCAACGAGCTCACCACCGACGACGTGATCAGCGTGCTGTTCACCGCGACGCCGGACCTCACCGCCGAGTTTCCGGCCCTGGCCGCGCGCAAGCTCGGCTTTCATGATGTGCCGCTGATCTGCGCCTCGGAGATCGCCGTGCCCGGGGCCATGCCCCGTGTGGTCCGGCTGATGGCGCATGTCGATACCGATCGCCCGCGGTCCGCGATCCAGCACGTCTACCTGCGGGGCGCGGCCGCCCTCCGGCTGGACATAGCCCAGTGAAAGTAGCGCAGTGAAAATCGCCGTCGTCGGCACCGGCCTGATCGGCACCTCGATCGCTCTGGCCCTGCGCGAGCAGGGATCGACCGTCTGGCTGACCGACTCCGACCCCGCGGTCGCCCGGCTCGCCGCCGACCTCGGTGCGGGGGACCCGCTCCCCGACACCATCGACGCCCCGGCCGATGTGGCGGTCATCGCGGTGCCGCCAGCCGCCGTCGCCGCCACCCTGGCCAGGGCACAATCGCGGAACCTGGCCCACGCCTACACCGACGTGGCTAGCGTGAAGCAGCTTCCCGTAGCCCAAGTCCGGGATCACCGCTGCGACGTAACGAGCTACGTTCCCGGCCATCCGCTGGCCGGCCGGGAGAAGCACGGCCCGGCGGCGGCCCGCGCTGACCTGTTCCTCGGCCGTACCTGGGCGCTGTGCCCGCTGCCCGAGACCTCCAACCGGGCCGTCCAGGCCGTCACGGATATGGTGCGCGCCTGCGGCGCGATCCCGCTCCGGACCGACCCGGCCGCGCACGACCGCTGGGTCGCGCTCATCTCGCACGCCCCGCACCTGGTGGCCGCGGCCATGGCGGCCCGGCTGGAGGACGCCCCCGGTGAGGCCCTGGACCTGGCTGGACAGGGGCTACGGGACGTAACCCGGATCGCCGCCGGCGATACCGCGCTGTGGACCCAGATCCTGTCCGCCAACGCCGCCCCGGTGGCCGAGGTCCTGGCCGCGGTGGCCACCGACCTGGCCGAGGCGGCCCGCGTGCTGGCCGAGGACGGCGACTCGGACAAGGCCGTCGCCACGCTGCTGGACCGCGGCCAGGCGGGCGTGGCCCGGATCCCCGGCAAGCATGGCGGTGTGGCCGGCGAGTTCGCCGTGGTCCAGGTGGTCATTCCCGACCAGCCCGGCGAGCTGGCCCGGCTGTTCGACGCGACCGGTGCGGCGGGCGTCAACATCGAGGACGTGCGGATCGAGCACTCGCCCGGCCTGCCGGTCGGCGTCGCCGAACTTTCCGTACGCCCCGCCGAGGCCAGCGTGCTGCTCGATGCCCTGGAGGCAGGCGGCTGGCCGGTCCGCCGGTAGGACCAGGCCGTTCCTGCACCCCTCGTCCCCCGGTACCATCGCACGGGTGGATGCGTCCGTAAGCCTGGAGAGCGACATACCCGAGAAGAGTGAGACAGGCGGTAGACCGAGGCTCGTCGTGGCGGTCGACGGGCCTTCGGGTGCGGGCAAGTCGAGCGCCTCCCGGGGCGCGGCGATCGCCCTGGGCTTCCAGTACCTGGACACCGGGTCCATGTACCGCGCCTTGACCTGGTGGCTGCTCGAGCGAGGGGTGGCGGTAAGCGATGTCGGCCTGATTGCTGAGCTGGCCGTCGAACCGGTCATCGAGGTCGGCACCGATCCGCGTGCGCCGTGGACCCGGGTCAACGGCGCCGACGTGTCCGCGGCGATCAGGACTCGAGAGGTGACCAGCGTGGTGAGCGCCGTGGCCGCGGTGCCGCGGGTCCGCGTGCGCCTGATCGCGCAGCAGCGGGACATCATCGCCCAAGCGGACGGGATCGTCGCCGAGGGACGCGACATCGGCACCGTGGTCGCGCCCGACGCCCAGGTCAAGGTGTACCTTACCGCCGACAGCGGCGCCCGGGCCGACCGGCGGGCCGCTGAGACTAGCCGGTCGGCCAGCACCACCCAGGTCGAGCAGGACCGCCGTGACCGCCTGGACGCGGCCCAGAGCGGCAAGGCCCACGACGCGGTGGAAATCGATTCCACCGCGCTGGACCTGGACCGGGTGATCGACATCATCGTCCGGCTGGCCCGTGAGCGCGCCGGCGTGCCGTCCCCGCGCCAGCAGATCTTCTAGCAAAGAGCAGACACCAATGAGCGAGCCTTTCTCTATCTCCGTGCCCGGTTCCGTGCCCGTGCTGGCTGTCGTGGGCCGGCCCAACGTGGGTAAGTCCACGCTGGTCAACCGCATCCTGGGCAGCCGGCAGGCGGTCGTGGAAGACACCCCTGGGGTGACCAGGGACCGGGTCACCTACGACGCCATCTGGCGCGGACGGTCCTTCACGCTGGTTGACACCGGCGGCTGGGAACCCTCCGTGGAGGGCACCGAGAGCCTGGCCGCCCGAGTGGCCGGGCAGGCCCGGGTGGCCGTCGACGCCGCCAACGCGGTCCTGTTCGTGGTGGACGCCACCGTCGGAGTGACCGACGCCGACGCCGCAGTCGCCGCGGTGCTGCGCAAGGCCGGAAAGCCGGTCGTGGTCGCGGCCAACAAGGTCGACGACACCAAGGCCGAGTCCGAAGCCACCGCGCTGTGGTCGCTGGGGCTGGGCGAGCCGGTGCCGGTCAGCGCGCTGCACGGGCGGGGGAGCGGTGACCTGCTCGACGTGATCCTCGACGCTTTGCCCGACGCGCCCAAGGAAGCCGACGAAACCGAAGGCGGGCCGCGCCGGGTCGCCCTCCTCGGCCGTCCCAACGTCGGCAAGTCCAGCCTGCTCAACCAGCTGGCCGGGCATCAGCGGTCGCTGGTCGACGCGGTCGCCGGCACGACCCGGGACCCGGTCGACGAGCTCATCGAGCTGGGCGGCACGATCTGGCGCTTCGTGGACACGGCCGGCATCAGGCGCCGGTTCCGGGAGAACCAGGGCGCGGACTACTACGCGGCGCTGCGGACCGCCGGGGCGCTGGACCGAGCCGAGGTGGCCGTGGTCCTGATCGACGCCAGCGAGCCGCTGACCGAGCAGGACCTGCGGATCGTCTCCATGGTCATCGAGGCGGGCCGGGCTCTGGTCATCGCCTACAACAAGTGGGACCTGGTCGAAGAGGAACGGCAGCACTACCTGGAGCGGGAGATCGAACGGCAGTTGTACACCGCCCGCTGGGCGCCCCGGGTCAACATCTCCGCGGCCACCGGGCGGCACACCGACCGGTTGGTGCCCGCACTGGAGAAGGCGCTGGCCGGCTGGGAGACCCGAGTCCCGACGGGCAGGCTGAACGCCTGGCTGACCGGTCTGGTCGCCGCCACCCCGCCGCCGGTACGCGGTGGCAAGCAGCCGAAGATCCTGTTCGCCACCCAGGCCGGGATCCGGCCGCCGCACTTCGTCCTGTTCGCCTCCGGGTTCCTCGAGGCGGCCTACCGCCGGTTCGTCGAGCGGCGGCTGCGCGAGGAGTTCGGCTTCGAGGGCAGCCCGGTCCAGGTCTCGGTCCGAGTCAGGGCCAAGCGCGATCCACGCCCGGGCCGCCGTCCCGCCGCGCGCGCCCAGCGCCGCCGCTAACAGCGCCGCCGCTAACAGCGCCGCCGCTAACAGCGCCGCCGCTAACCAGGCGAACGTCTCCGGCGGGGGAGCGGGGGATGGGCGGGCGTCCTGGTCGGTAACCGCCTTCGTGCCGGCCACGAACCGGGTCAGGTCCTGGCCAGCCACCACCCGGCTCGGCATCGGATCGCCCGCCGTCAGCCGGGTCAGTACCTCGACCGGCAGCCGTTCGGTACTCGCCATCAGCACCAGGTTGCCGAACCTGCGGCCCCGCAGCACCCCCGGTTCGGCGATCAGGCCGACCTCCGCGAACACCGCCCGCGCCGTCGCGACCTGCGCCCGGGCGTGGGCCAGCGGTGCGCCGTCCGCCACGTTGGCGGCGTATATCCCGCCGTCGCGCAGTACCCGGCGCACGGCCGCCACGAACTCCACCGAGGTCAGATGGGCCGGGGTCCGTCCTCCGGCGAACACGTCCGCGATGACCATGTCGTATGAGCCGGCCCGCAGCCGCTCCAGCACCTGCCGGGCGTCACCGATCCGGACCCGGACCCCGCGCAGCGGGAGCCTGAGCCGGATCAGATCGATCAGCGCGGCGTCGATGTCCACGGCCAGCTGCGGTGAGCCAGGCCGGGTCGCCGCCACGTACCGGGCCAGGGTCAGCGCTCCCGCGCCCAGGTGCAGCACGCGCAGCGGCTGGCTCGCGGGCGCCACCGTGTCGATGACGTGCCCCAGCCGCCTTACGTACTCGAAGTCCAGGTAGCGCGGGTCATCCAGGTCGACGTGCGACTGCGGGACGCCGTCCACCAGCAGCATCCACGCCGTCCGCCGGTCGGCATCACGCAGCAGCTCGGCACGGCCGTGGGCTCCGTCAACGCGGTCGGGCGGGGCCTGCGCCGTCCGCCTCCCGGGCGCTCGGGTCATGTCGCCAGTATGGTGGTAGCTACGCTTCACGCCCAGGGAGGTCCGCATGGCTGTAGAGCAATCCGGAGCCGAGGCTGCACCCGAACAAGACGGGCAGCCGGGCCCCGAGGCCAAGACCACCGACACCGAATCCGACCTCGACGAGGTCAAACGCAAGTTCCGCGAGGCGCTGGACCGCAAGCGCAGCGCCCACGCCAGCGCGGAAGGCGCGCAGGACACCGGCCGGGTGCACGGCGCGCACGGGCCCGCCGTCAGCCGACGGTCGTTCCGCCGCAAGAGCGGCGGTTAGCCCTCAGCCGGGACGCTGACCGGGACCGCGCGGAACCAGGCCTGGTTCTCGGTCAGGTACCGGTCCAGCCGTAGCCCCGCCGCGCCGAGCGAGGCCGTCAGCTCGGCCTGGTCCAGGCGCGTGGTGGTGAACGTCTGCGTCCAGCACTGCTCCCCGACCAGGTACTCCACCGTGGCCGAGACCTGGTTCGGCGCGGGCCGCGACACGTCGCGAAGCCGGTAGATGACCCCGTCCCGGGTCACCTCGCCGTCCTGCGCGGCCGCGAACCAGTCCGGGCTGTGCTGCTGCACGATCACACATCCGTCATCGGCCACGTGGAGCCGGCAGACGTCCAGGAACATCCTCCTGGTCTGGTGGTCTGCGTTGATCAGGTGCGAGGGCAGCAGCACCGCGCCGAACCGACGTCCCAGCGCCAGATCCTGGATCCGCGCGCATACCGTCTCGGCATCCCGCACGTGAGCCAGCATCTCCGGCGACTCATCCACCGCCACGACATGATGACCCAGCCCGACCAGCGGATGCGTGACCCGCCCGGCCCCCGAGCCAAGCTCGAGAATCGACGCTCCGTCCCCGGCCGCCTCATGCACGATGGCCGCCTCGCCCAAGTCCGGCATCAGCGCATAGAAATCGACCGCACACCCATCCGGCGTGATCACTCCCGGCCCCGACCCCCACGACCGCGAAACTTCGCTCATCCCCGCATTCTGCCCAACAATCCCACCCTTCGGCTTAGGCGGGCGCGGTGGCGGGAGGCGTGGTCACGGCCCACAGGTGGGTCGGCCGGGTCCGGTAGGGCTGGGTGCTGGTGAAGAACGCATCGGGTTGCGCGGGGACCTCGACGTCACGGCCGGCCGTCGAGCCGGGTCGCCCGCTGGCCTGCTGGGGATCGTAGGCCGCGGGCAGGTGAAACCAGACCGTGGTGCCGGCCGAGTCCCGCAGGTAGCCCCACTGCGAGGCCAGGTGCTGGACCAGGAACAGCCCGTGTCCCTCGGCCGCGTACAGGTCACCCTTCACCACCGGGGTACCCGCGGAGCCGTCGTCGATGATTTCGACTAGCACGCCGCGCGATACGCCGATGACCACGATGGTGACGGTTCCGCCGTCCACGCCGGACTTGGTGTGCTGGATGGCATTGGTGACGATCTCGGACGTCAGTAAGGTCGCCGCGTCGCTGTCCGCGCCGACCTGGTTGGTACCGAGCGTCCGGGCCACGAACGCCCGGGCCAGGCCGACCTGTTCCGGGCGCCCCGGGATGGTCAGCGAACCGAGCACCGTGGCGCGCGAGTTTCCGGCCGCGCCTCGCGGTCCGATGCTGTGCCCCGCGGCGCCCCTTGTCCCCGCGGCGCCCCGCGTCCCGGGGGTTCTCGCGTCTCCCCGCTTCCGCTCGGCCCCGGGCCCCGGAAATCGGGAACTGTCAGCGGGCGTTTCCATGTCGAGTGCCTCCCACTATCACCGAGATGGTCTTACCGGTTCGCGACCAGAAGTCGCGAGGGCTGGCCCGCTCCGGGCGTCCCCTCAGGGGCACTTGTCGCCGTGGTACGCATAATCGCCATTTACCGCCTAAATCAGCATCGGACAGGCTAACCGCTGAGCGGCCGGAGAGATCTTCGCATTCCGGTCAATCGCCGGCAAATACGAATGAAGGCCTCTACCTGGCCCCGCACCCAGCTTGCTAAATTGTCCTAATTTGTACCTTTCAACTGGCCGTCGGCCTAGCGTCAAACCCGATGATGAGGCCGAGAGTGCCCGGCATGCAAGTGCGTAGAGCAAATTTCTTGCATGAAATCCTAGATGGGATTTCAAACCTGCTGTCGGTGCGGTATCGTACTGACTTGTCACAGACGATGCGGAGTGTTCTGCATACGCTCCGATGCACGTGAGCGGACTCGGTCATTCGCATCGTCCCAGCCTTCTGGCTGGCTCGGTGGAGCGCATGGGGAGGTGAGCTCCGGTGCCACTTGGTCCTACTGTCCGTAGGCGCAGGCTCGGTGCCGAGCTTCGTCGTCTTCGTGAAGGCCACTCGCTCAAGCTCGAGGAAGTGGCTGAGGAACTCAGCCTCGCGCCCTCAACCTTGTCCCGCATCGAGACCGGCAAGGCGCCAACCAAGTCGGCGTACCTGATGGCCATGCTCGACATGTATAAGGTCGACGACCCGGGCGCGCGCAAGGTGCTCATCGACATGGCGCGCGAGGGTCACCGTAAGGGCTGGTGGTCGATCTACGACGACGTCCTGCCCAGCGGCTTCGACATTTACGTCGGCCTGGAAGCCGAGGCCAACGGGCTGCGCACCTACGAGACCGACGTGGTCCATGGCTTGCTGCAGACCACCGAGTACGCCGTGGCCGTCCTGCGCGAGCTGCGACCCAGGGACAGTGAGGAACAGATAACCCGGGTGGTAGACCTGCGGATGCAGCGGCAGCGGTTGCTGGACCAAGATCCGCCGCTTGACCTGTGGCTCATTCTCGACGAGGGCGCGATCAGGCGGAACATCGGCGGAGCCAAGGTCATGGCCCCCCAGCTGGAGCACCTGATCCAGGCCAGCCGGTGGGCCAACGTGACCCTGCAGATTCTTGGCTTCGAATCGGGTGCGCACGCGGGCCTGATCGGACCGTTCTCCATTCTGGAGTTCCCCGAGCGCGGCGACTCCGATGTCGCCTACACCGAATCCGTGGGCGGCATGATCTACCTGGAGAAGGAGCGCGAGGTCCGTATGTGCGCCGAGGCGTTTGACCGGATGCGCGCGGCCGCTCTTTCCCCGGCCGCCTCAGTGGAGTTGATCCAGGAAGTACTGGAGCATCTCACCTGACCTGCACGTCACCTGAGAGATGCCGCACAATCAACCCGAAAGGAGAGGGCGGATGGACACCGACCTCGACGGCCTGCGCTGGTTTAAGAGCAGCGCAAGCAGCGCAGCTGGCTGCGTGGAAATTGCGCACCTTCCCGAAGGAGGTGTAGCGGTCCGCGATACCAAGGACCGCAGCAAGACCCCGCACGTGTTCAACCGGCACGAGTGGGAGTGTTTCCTCATCGGCGCCAAGAACGGGGAGTTCGACCTTCCTGGCTGAGCGCCCTGTTCCAGCCATCAACACAGACCAGCTATCACCACAGACCAGCTATCACCACAGACATAGAGCTGGGGGGAAGGGGAGGGCGGTGGCCCGGCCGGGCCACCGCCCTCCGCATGTCCGCGACCAGGACAGGACATCCCCAAGGCCGGGACACGAGACGGGGGCACAAGACCGGCGGTGCGGGCCGCTATAGCTCTTCCTCCAGCTCGTCGACGATCGCGGTCAAGATGCCCATGGTGTGGTTGGGCTTGGCGGCCACGATGCTCAGCCGCTCCATGGCCAGCAGGTAGCGGTCGACCTCGGATTTCTTGTCGAAGTAAAGCGCGCTGGTGAGATGTTCCAGGTAAGCCACGTCCGGAAGGTCCGGCTCGGAGAACCGCAAGATGGTGAACCCGCTGGGCACCGCGTGGCCGCCCATCCCGGCCGGGATGATCTGCAGGGTGAAGTTCGGCCGGTTGCTCAGGCTGATCAGGTAGCGGAGCTGATCACGCAGGATCTCCTTGCTGCCCACCGGGCGGCGCAGGGCGGTCTCCTCGATGATGGCCCACAGCTTGAGCCGGCCTTCCATGAACCGCCGCTGCCGTTCCTTGCGCAAGATGACGTGCCGCTCGGCCTCACCGAGGGGAATGTCGCAGACCGCCAGCACGGCGGCCGTATAGGTCGGGATCTGCAGCAGGCCCGGGACGAACTGCGGCTCATAGACACGGATGGAGGTGGCCGCCTCTTCCATCCCGACGTAGGACTGGAACCAGTCGGGCAGGATGTCGTTGAACCGGTGCCACCAGCCGGGGCGGTTAGCCTGCTCGGCCAGGGTCAGCAGCTGCTCGCGCTCGACCGGGCCGACACCGTAGAAGGTGAGCAGGTCGAGGACGTCGATCTCGCGGATGGCGTTGCGGCCCAGTTCGATCCGGCTGATCTTGGACTCCGACCCGCGGATTGCCTTGGCCGCGGCTTGCGCGCTGATCCCCCGGCTCTCGCGGAGCCGGCGCAACTGGGTGCCAAGCAGGATGCGCAGCACAGTTGGCCCTTCCGTTGCCTCTGGCACGACGCCTCCCAGGTTGCTGCCACGTAATTGTAGTACGCAATTGCGTGGCAACGTGTTGCCATCTCGAACTTCGATAAACGAGATGATATCCCACGTGGGATTGCATGCCACCCCCCAATATCGACTGTCTGGCCTCGCTTAGCGGGACACTTCTGTCTAGCCAAAGGCCTTTGCCGGGCCTGGCCTTGAGGCGGCTCGTGATCGTTCTTCAGGCGGCCGGGCAGGCTGGCACTGACCCGATCCGCACCCGGGCGGTTATCCGTTCAGGCGCCCCGGATGCCCTATAACCCCCAATGTCCCGGGCGCTGAAAACCCCAAAACGCCCGGTGAGACCGCCTGGACGGCGAGGGCGGCCGTCGCTCCCGGCCCGGATCGGCGGCTCGTGATCATAGCTAAAGACACAGAGCAAAAGAACGGAAACAACGAAAGAAAACTTCCCCGATGGGCGGCGGTAGTCCACGGGCCCTGATGCTTCGCCACGGCCGCCAGATCGCGGTCACCGGCGGATCGCATTCCGGGCGGACATTCCGCGTTCAGCGCGAATTTGCGCCTATCTCCAGCACGGCCATGACAATTATCATGGCGACCGGGAGACAGTTGTCATGTCTCCGCGTAGCTACCGAATATTCGTGAAGCCGCCCACATCACGCAGGCCGCACAACCCCCGGTGACCATGGTCGCCGACCCGTCGTCTACGTGAACCGCGCCCCATAGCTCCGGGCCACGCCGGGAGCGGCCCCGCGGCGGTTACCACGACGCGCTCGTGGTCCCCCAGCGATGGCCGCGTAAGGGAGGCGGATAACTACGGTCCGTTCCGTCGTTCTAATGGTCTTATCGGATTCAGGCATAGAGCTGAGCGAATCCATAAAATGGGTCCATGCGCTATAGGCCGTTGGGCGAATCGGGACTGCTGGTATCGGTGGCCGGGCTGGGCTGTAACAACTTCGGTGGCCGCCTGGACCTCGACGGGACACGGGCGGTGGTGGATGCCGCCATCGACGCCGGGATCACCCTGTTCGACACGTCGGACACTTATGGCGGGGCCGGCGGGTCGGAGCGCGCGCTCGGTGAGATTCTCGGCCGACGTCGGGACCAGGTCGTCTTGGCCACCAAGTTCGGCCACCAGAATGCCGACATGGGCTACGGGCCGGCCGCGGGGGCCAAGGGCGGCCGGGCCTACATCCGGCGGGCCGTGACCGAGTCCTTGCGGCGGCTGCGCACCGACTACATCGACCTGTACCAGCTGCACACACCGGATCCGGTGACGCCCGTGGCGGAGACCATCGCGGCGCTGGATGAACTGGTGGCCGAGGGCAAGGTCCGGTACCTGGGCCACTCCAACTTCTCCGGCTGGCAGCTCGCCGACGCGGCCCATCTGGCTACCATCGGCGGCCACGCGCCGTTCGTCTCCGCCCAGAATCACTGGTCGCTGCTGAAGCGGGCGGCCGAGGCCGAGGTGGTGCCCGCGGCCCGGCACTTCGGCGTGGGCGTGCTGCCCTACTTTCCGCTGGCCAACGGCCTGCTGACCGGCAAGATCCGGCGCGGCCAGCCGGTCCCGGCGGCCAGCCGGCTGGCGGGCCGCGCGGGCTACGTCACCGAGGGCAAGCTGGCCAAGGTCGAGGAGCTGATTACCTGGGCCGACCAGCACGGGGTCTCGGTCCTGGAGGTGGCCATCGGCGCCCTGGCCGCTCAGCCCGGCTGCTCGTCGGTCATCGCCGGGGCGATGACGGCCGAACAGGTCAAGGCGAACGCGGCGGCCGCGGAGTGGATTCCGTCCGCTGGCGAGCTAGCCGAGATCGACCAGATCGTCCCGCCCCCGGCCCGGAGCTAGACAAACCGCCTAGACCACTCAGCCGCCGGCCACCGCCTGCTGGTACAGGGTCGCGATGTTGGCTTCGAACATGGACGAGTACGAGACCTGCGGGGTCAGTCCGCCCTGCTCATAGCCGCCGATGACGCCGATCACCGTACCCTGCCCGCTCAGCGGGTTGACGTCAGCTAGGAAAGGGCCGCCGCTGGTCCCGTCGGTATAACCGCCGCAGTCGAACTCGAGCTGATGGGACATCGGTTCCCGGGTCCAGTTCCGGCAGGAAATCGGCTGGTTGCCGGTGTCGGGGTAGCCGATCACGTCGACCAGCTGACGGGCCTGGGTGCCGGTTTTGAGCGTTTCGGCTCCGGTCACGTCCTCGATCGGCACGATCGAGCCGGATTGGCTCACCCGCAGGATGGCCACATCGTCGTCCGGACTGGACGAGGTTTGCCACGACCGGTCCGTATAGACCTTGGTCACGGTCCAGATGCCGTAGGGAGCCTGACCGCGGTCGTAGCCGGGCACGAAGGCAATATCCGAGGTGCCGCTGACGCAGTGCGCGGCGGTGATGACCAGGTCGCCGTGCGGGCCGCCAATCACGCTCGCCGTGCAGAAGTGCTTGCTGAGCCGGCCCTTGGACGTGGTGAACAGGGCTCCGACCGCCGGGGTGCCCGTGAACTGCTGCCCGTTCTGCGAGCCCGAGACCAGGTTCCGGACGGCGCGCGCGAAACTGGAGGCGATGTCGCCAGCCGCGCCATCGGCCGGGGTCACCGTGACCACCACGCCGACGGTCAGCGCGGTGATGATCGCGGCCGCGGTCGGCGTCCGGGGGAATCGGCGAGCCCGCTTGCGCGGGCCGCTATCGTGCCCGGTGCGCGGCTCCTCACCGTCACGGACGGCCGGGTGCCGCCCAGCTCGCAACCGCACCTGCTCCCGTCACCGCCTCGGTTTGCCACAGATTCTGTCGTTTTCGGACTCGGGCCGATACCTAATTGTGATGGAGAGACTGCGACAGTACCAGAGGTACACCTGCAAAGTCGGTCAGAAGTTGCCGAGCCGATCCTGCGAGTTTCCTGTGCGTGACGGCAAGTTCACCTAGGGTCGGGCCGGTCGATGTTCCAATGGCGGCTGGCCGTGGCCAGCCAGCGCGGCTCGGCCGCCGGTTCCGGGTCAGCCTCCGACGAAGGCGGGTTCCTGACCGGCAGCATGGTGAACCGGCTGATCACCCGCTGCCCGCCCTCGTGGTCGCCGTAGAGCAGTTCCACGGTCCACGGCTGACGGGCCTCGATGACCTTCCGCGCCTCGTCGTACCCGGCCTGGCCGGTTTCGCGGTACGCCCCTTGCCAGAACCCGACGTCACCGACCGGGATGTACAGGTCCCGGTTCTGCCGCTGGAACTCCGCCAGCGGAGCATGCTCCACGTCGCGGTGCCAGTCCGGGTAGAAATGCCAGCCGTGCAGCACCGCGATGCCGTGGCCCGCGTTGCGCAGCGCGATGGCCAGGAACACGACCGGGGTGTCCGGCCCCAGCGACCCCTCGCCGGGGCCGACCTCGCCGACCGCGCCGCCGCCCGGGATCCGCACCCACTTGGTGTCGCCGAAGTTGACCTTGAGGGGCGCATCTTCGCGTCGGGAGGTGGTCAGCACCGGGCGCAGCTGGACCAGGAATTGCTGCTGGGCGACCTTGGCCATCAGGTTCGACGACCTGACCGCCGAGAACGTGGCCACGGCCAGGATCAGCGTGCCCAGCGCGGTGGCCAGGCTGGCGATCGTGCTCCACGCGCTGGCGCTCATCGCGCACCTGCCTGGGGGAGGAGCGCGCTTCGGTACGCGCCGGGGGTGATTCCGTAGTAACGGCGGAACCAGCGGGTCAGGTGGGCCTGGTCGGCGAATCCGGCCTCCACCGCGGCCGTGGCCGGCGACGCGCCCCTGGACAGCAGCTCGCGCGCGGCATGGACCCGCACCTGGCGCTGGTAGTCGCTGGGCGCAAGCCCGTACGCCGCCTGGAAGGCCCGGTAGGCGGCGTACCTGCTGCACCCGGCGGCCCCGGCCAGATCGTCGGCGGTCAGGTCCGCGGCGGGGCCGGCGTCGTGGATGAGCGCGCGGATCCGCGCGGCCAGGGCTGGATCGGATCCTGGCCCGGGCGGGCCGCCCGGGCCGCGCCGGGAGGCGTGCCGGACCAGCAACCGGGCCGTCGCGGTGAGCCGCTCGTACCGCTCTAGGTCGCTGGCCGGTGCGGTAAGGGTCCGGTGCAGCCCGCGCAACGACCGGGCCATGACCGGATCGGCCAGCACCGGCGTGCGGAACAGGGGCAGCGGTCGGCCGGCCCGGCCAGGCTGGCGAAGAATTCGGGCCAGATGTGCACCATCCGGTAGGTGAACCCGCCGGCCTGCGCCGCGTGGCCGTCGTGCGGGTCGTCGGGGTTGAAGGCCATCACCATGCCCGGGCCGCTGACGTGGCTCCCGTGCCGGCAGGTGAACGCCTGGGCCCCGGTCTCGGTCACGCCGAACGAGTAGCTCTCGTGGCTGTGCCGGTGGTACACGTGCGAGGTGAAGTGCGCGTGCATCGCCTCCACCGGCAGGCCATCCGCGCGCCAGTACCGGGCCCAGTCCGACGACGAGGAGCGGTCAGCCACACTCCATTGTCGCAGCCCTGGCCCGCTCCAGCGTTCAATACCCGGCCGCCCGGCCGGACCACGCTAGTCCCGGTGACCATACGTTTCGACACCAAGATCGCCATCGCCGTGCGCGCCGACCTCGAGCAGTGGCAGAAGCTGAACGTGACCGCGTTCCTGGCCAGCGCGATCGCCGCCGCCGCTCCCGACGTCATGGGCAAGCCGTATGAGGACGGATCGGGGAACACCTACCTGGAGCTGTTCCGCCAGCCGGTCGTGGTCTACGCCGCTGACGGGCCGGCCCTCAGTCAGGCGCACCAGCGAGCGCTGGCCCGCGCGATGCCGATGGCGGTGTACACCATGGACATGTTCCAGACCGGCAACGACGACGACAACCGGGCCGTGGTGCGCGCCGTGCTCGCGGCTGACCTGGAGTTCGCCGGCCTGGCCCTGCACGGGCCGCGTAACGCCGTGGACAAGGTGTTCAAGGGAGCTACGCTGCATCCATGATCGCAGCGTTGTACCGGCAGACGGGACCCGCGGCCGAGGTGCTGCAGGTCGAGGAGGTCGAGCGGCCGCAGCCGGGGCCGGGGGAGGTCCTGATCCGGGTGCGGGCCTCGGGCATCAACCCCACCGACACCAAGTCCCGCGCGGGAATGACCCCGCGCCCCATCGACGGCTTCCAGGTCCCGCACATGGACGGCGCGGGCATCATCGAGGCGGTCGGCCCCGGGGTCAACCCGGGCCGCGTGGGCGAGCGGGTGTGGCTGTGGTTCGCGTCGGCCGGACGGCGCTGGGGGACCGCCGCTGAGTGGACCGTGGTGCCCGAGCAGCAGGCCGTGCCGCTGCCCGACGGTGCCTCGTTCGACCTGGGTGCCACCCTCGGCGTACCGGCCATGACCGCGCACTACTGCCTGTTCTCGGACGGTCCCGTCCAGGGCCAGACCGTACTGGTGGCCGGAGGTGCAGGCGCGGTCGGTCATTTCACTATTGAATTGGCCAAACGGGCCGGGGCTCGTGTGGTCAGCACCGTGAGCAGCCCCGAAAAGGCGGCGCTGGCCGAGAAGGCCGGTGCTGACCTGGTGGTGAACTACCGCACCGGGGACGCGGCCGAACAGGTTCGCGCGTTCGCCCCGGCCGTGGACCGGGTGATCGAGGTGGCGCTGGGTGCGAACCTCGCCCTCGACCTGGCCGTGGCCCACGCCGGGACCACGGTCGTGACCTACGCCGCCGAGGCCACCGATCCGGTCCTGCCCGTCCGGGGCTGCATGACGGCCAACGTGATCCTCAGGTTCGTCCTGCTCTACGGTGTGCCGAGGGCGGTGCTGGAGCGGACCGCGCAGGACATCACCGCGGCGCTGGCCGCGGGCGACCTCACCGGCCTGCCGGTGCACAAGTTCCCGCTGGCCGACATCGTGGCGGCACAGGAGGCGGCCGAGGCCGGCGTGGTGGGCAAGGTCATCGTCACGCCCTAACGGGCGAGCCGGTCCGCGGGCGGGGTCGCGAGCCGTGAATTCGCGCCTACTTCTTGTCCGGGAAGACCCCGGTGCCCTTGGTCCCGCCGTAGAAGACCTGCGTGCCGACCCGGTCCAGCTGACCGCGTCCTTGGCACCTGCGGCAGCGCCGGTACGAGCCGGTGAAGAAGGTGCCGAAGTGCCTGCCGCTCATGTTGCAGCGCGGGCATTTGCGAAGCGGGTGAATGCGCAGCGACACCAGGTAGCCGACCGCGATTATGACAATAATGAGTACCAGCATCGTCGAGCTCCTTTTTCTGCCCGCGCGGAAAACCGCCCGTGCCCCATACCGGGCTTGCCGATCAGCGCGAGTTGACCACCGCCGTCGGCACCTGGGTCACCCCGTGTGCCGACTCACTAGCACAGAGTAAACCATCCCGGATGGGTGTGTGAAGGATTTTGTCATGCCAGGTCGCACGATGAGCGCACTTACCTTATATTTACGGAGCCCTCAGGGGCGTTAGTGATACGCGCTGATGCCCAGCTTTACCGCCAGCCCAAGCCCGCACAGGCTGACGAAGACGCGGAACACCTCGGCGGGGACCCGGCGGGCGATCTTGGGCCCGATCCAGCCGCCGATCAGGAAGCCGGCCGCGAGCGGGATCACCAGCTTCCAGCGCACGTCGCCGAACAGCGCGAAGCACACCGCGGCCAGGGCATTAGCCATCCCGGACACCGCGTTCTTGATCGCGTTGACCCGGACCAGTGGCTCGGGGATCGCGGCACTGAGCACCACCAGGAGCAGGACTCCCGCGGCCGCGCCGAAGTACCCGACGTACAAGGCCACCGCGAACAGCGCCGCGCCCAGGGCCAGCCGGTGCCGAGTGTCCATTACCGCGGGCGGCGTGAGCAGGGTGATCTTGGGCTGAAGCAGCAGGACCAGCGACGCGCCCCCGATCAGCACCGGGACCACCACCGTGAACGCGCTGGCTGGGGTGAGCAGCAGCACCGCGGCCCCGGCGCCGCCGCCGAGCGCGGTGACCGCGCCCAGCCGCAGTACCCGCCGACCCTGGCCGGCCAGTTCCGGCCCGGACGCGGCCACCGAGCCGGCCCCGGTGAGCACGAGCGAGACGGTGTTGGTCATGTTGGCCGCCAGCGGCGGCACGCCCAGCGCGAGCAGCACGGGATAGGTCACCAGCGACGCGATGGCCACCACCGTGCTGAAGATGCCGCCCGCCGTCCCGGCGGCCAGCAGCACGAGCGCCTCGCTGAATCTCATCCCACAGCTAGGATGCCGGTGCTATTTCGCGGGCCGGGTCGCGATCGCCAGCACGGACTGACCGAAGGGCGGGTGCCACCGCCGCTCCAGCCGCTCGAGCACGGGAACGAAGTATCTGTCGAAGACCTTGACCGGCGTGCCCTGCGTGGGCGTGCGGCGCAACATCCGGGCCAGTACCAGCCACGCCACCGCGCCGACGGCGTTGACGTACCGGATGTCCCGCACCTCATACCCGGCCTGCTCGAGCCGCGCCCGCAAACCGGGCCGGCGGTAGCGGCGGTAGTGACCGATTTTCCGGTCGAAGTCGCTGTAGAGCAACGCGAACGCGGGCACCCACAGGACGATTCGTCCGCCGGGGCGCAGCAGCCGGTCGGCGATCTCCCGCAGGGCCCCGTCGTCGTCTTCGATGTGCTCGAGCACGTTGATCATGAGCACGCTGTCGAAGGGACCGAGCGCGGCCGCCTCATCGACCGATCCGTGCAGGATATGCACGGATCGCGTGCCGGAGAACCGTTCGCGCAGCCTGCCGACGCACCGCTCGGAGATGTCCGAGGCGACCACCCGGGTGGTCCGCGGGACCAGCATCTCGGTGAACGTCCCGTGCCCGGCGCCGACCTCCAGCACCTCGGCGCCCAGGTGCGGCGCGATGAGCTCGAAGATCCAGCTCGCGTAGTTATCCGCGCCGTCCAGGTTGTCAAGCGTGGCCGCGAGTTCCGCATCCGCGGCCGAGAAGTCCGGCGGCGCGCTTGTCCGTCTGAGTCCGTGGCACCGCACGACTCTACTCGTTGCCGACGACTAGGCTGCCGGTAATGATTGAGGGGCAAACCGCTAGCAGGCCTGGACTAGCTGCCCGCGCGCCGCAGCGCTTGCGGGCCGCGGCCGCCCGCCCATGGGCGCGGGAGGTGCTGGTCCTGGCCGCGTTCCTGGCCGCCGGGGTCGCGGTGACCTGGCCGCTGGGGTCCTATCTGACCGGCAAGCTGCCGGTCAGCCGGGACGTGTCCATTTACGTATGGGACATGTGGTGGGTAGCGCACCAGGTGGTCGGCCTGCACAATCCGTGGTACACGACCTACCTGGCCGCGCCGGTCGGGCTCCAGCTGGGCTACCAGACCCTGGTGCCGCTGCTCGGTGTGCTGATGACCCCGGTCACGCTGGTCTTCGGCCCGTCGGCCTCCTACAACCTGCTGAATATCCTGCTGCCCGGCCTGGCCTGCTATGCCATGTACCGGGCCGCCCGGCTGTGGCTGCCCACCCGGATCGGCGCGATCGCGGCCGGCGCGTTCTTCGGGCTGTCGGGGATGCTGACCTACCAGGCCTGGTACCACATCAATATCGCGTACGGCACGCTGTTCCTGCCGGTGGCCCTCGAGGCGGCGGTCAGGTTGCGCCGGGGTCCGACGATCGGCCGGGCCGTGATCCTGGGCGTGGTGCTGGGTGCCTCGGCGCTGGTCAATCAGGAATCGGTGGTCATGGCCGTGATCGTGGCCGTGCTGGCCCTGATCCCGTGGCTGCTGGCGGCACGCGACCAGTCCGGCGTGCTGACCCGGCTCAAGGTGCTGGCCGTCGCCGCGGTGACCGCCATCGTGGTGGCCAGCCCGCAGCTGGTGGCCATGGTCCAGCAGGCCCGCGCGGGCGGGACGGCCGCTCCGGCGACGGCGTACGGGTACACCACCTGGGTCGCCGACCTGCCCAGCCTGTTCGCGCCGTCGCCCCGGCTGGTCAATGACGGGCTGGCCGGGCTCGGCCACATCTACACCTCCCGCACTCATCTGGAAACGCTCAACACCTTCGGCGTGCTGCTCAGCCTGCTCGCGGTGCTGGGCCTGCTGGCCAGCTGGCGCCGGCGCAGCGCGTGGCTGCTCGCGCTGCTCTGGCTGGGCGGCGCCGCGCTGGCGCTCGGCCCGGTGCTGGACGTCGGCAGGCACGTGTACGTACCGCTGGCCCAGAACTGGGACGGCCTGCGGGTATCGGCCCTGATGCCGTACACCTGGTTCCTGCGGACCCCTGGGCTGTCCATCTTCCGCGAGGCCGACCGGCTCGCGCTGCTCGGGCTGGTCGGCGCGGCCCTGCTGGCCGGAGCCGCGGTGGACTGGCTGGCCCGGTCGCGGGCCTGGCCGGTGATCCTGCTGGTGGCGGCGCTCGGGGCCCTGGAGGCCGGCTGGTCGGGCAGTCCGGGAGGCGTCCCGGCCATGCCCACCACACTGCCCGCGCTGGATCGCCCGATCGCCGCCGACCATTCCGGGTCGGTCGTCGTCGACGTCCCGTTCGGGCTGTACAACCTGCCCTTCTACGGCGAGCCGCCCACCACCCAGGCCATCCTCATCGCCACCGCTGACGGGCATCCCCGGGCGGTCTGCTACACCTCCTGGGTGCCCACCCGGACCGTCACGGCGATCGAGCGGCAGTCGTTCTACGCCCAGCTCAACCAGGCCCAGCAGGGCCGGGCGAGAACGCCCGCGCAGATCGCGTCGGCCCGGGCCGACCTGCGCACCCTGCACGTCGGCTGGGTCCTGGTCTGGCTGCCCAAACCCAGCCCGGCCCTGTTGCGCTATCTGTCGGCGACCGGCTTTACGTTCAGCTACCGGGCCGGCGGAGCGTCGGTCTACCGGCCGGCGTCCGGCTAAGTGCCAGGGCTGGCCGTCACTTACGCGGGCGCCCCAGGCGGATCCGGGCCAGGATCCAGATCGCCTGCACCCCGTCCCGCCAGGTGATCTTCTTCCCTTCCTCGCGGCTGCGAGCCCGGTAGGTGATCGGCACCTCGAACGGGCGGATCCGGCGAGCCAGCAGCTTGCCGGTGATCTCGGCCTCCATGCCGAAGCCTTCCGTGGTGACGTTCAGGCTGCGGAGCAGATCGAGCGGCATCAGCTTGTAGCAAGTCTCCAGATCGGCGATATACGCGTTGAACAGGACGTTCGCGAAGGTGGTCAGGGCCTTGTTGCCCATCACGTACCAGAACGAGTACGCCGAGTGGCTGCCGAAGGTCCGGCTGCCGTAGACCACGTCCGCGTCTCCGCTCAGCACCGGTTCGAGCAGCCTGGGGATCTCTTCCGGCTGATACTCCAGGTCCGCGTCCAGCGGCACGATGAAATCACCGGTGGCCGCCGCGGTGGCGGTCCGGATCGCGGCGCTCTTGCCCCGGTTGGCCGGGTGCCGCAGCTTGATCAGCCGCTCGTCGTGGAACTGGTCGATGATCTCGGCGGTGCCGTCGATGCTCGCGTCGTCGACGATCACCACCTCCACCTGACAGGGGAAGCGGACGTCGAGCACTCGCTTGAGCACGGCCTGCACGGTCTTGGCCTCGTTGTACACCGGCATCAAGATGGAAAGCTTCACCGCGTCGCTCATGCCGCACGCTCCCGGAACCACTCGATGGTGCGGCTCAGGCCTTCTTCCAGGCCGACCTGGGGTTTCCAGCCCAGGACCTCATGGGCCAGGTCGATCCGGGGTTGTCGCACCATCGGATCGTCCTGGGGCCGCGGGATGAAGTTGATCGGCGACCGCGACCCGGTCATGCGCCGGATGGTCTCGGCCAGTTCCAGCACCGGAAGTTCGGCCGGGTTCCCGATGTTCATCGGGCCGGGATGTGATGACCGCAGCAGCCTCAAGATGCCCTCCACCAGGTCGCTGACGTAGCAGACCGACCGGGTCTGGCGGCCGTCGCCGGACACCGTGATCGGCTCGCCGCGCAGCGCCTGGTTGATGAACGTGGGGATGGCCCGGCCGTCGTCGGGTCGCATCCGCGGACCGTAGGTGTTGAAGATGCGCACGATCTTCGTATCCACCTTGTGGTTCTTGCTGTAGGCCACGGTCAGCGCCTCGGAGAAGCGTTTCGCCTCGTCGTAGACGCCGCGCGGGCCGACCGGGTTGACGTTGCCCCAGTAGTCCTCGCCCTGCGGATGGACCAGCGGATCGCCGTAGACCTCGGAGGTGGAGGCGAGCAGGAAGCGCGCGTCCTTCTCCCGGGCCAGGCCCAGCGCGTGGATGGTCCCGATCGAGCCGACCTTGAGCGTTTCGATCGGTAGCTCGAGGTAGTCGACCGGGCTCGCCGGGGAGGCGAAGTGGAGCACCGCGTCCACCGGGCCGCCCACGTAGAGATATTCGGTCACGTCGTAGCGCATCAGCCGGAACGCGGGGTTCTCGATCAGGTGGGCCACGTTGGCCGGCGTGCCGGTACAGAAGTTATCCAGGCAGATCACCGAACAGCCGTCGGCCAGCAGCCGTTCGCAGAGGTGCGAGCCGAGGAATCCGGCTCCGCCGGTGATGACGATCGTGTCCAGGCCAGACATGCGTCCCCTTCCCTCCGTAACGGAGCTAACCTACCGGTCGCCTGCAGTGCGGGGTGCGGCCACGCGAGCACATCGCCGGCCTCGATGACCGGCGGGCCGAAGGTGGCGGCCAGATAGCGCCCGAGCCGCGAGGTCGGTGTGGTGACGGCGAGGATCGCGGCCAGATGCCAGTACGCCAGGTCGGCGCGCAACTGCGCGGGCGAGGGCGGGCGTCCGCGCGGCGTCCCGGTGTAGAGCGCCTCGAGGTACTTCACGGTCGGCCGCCGGTTGTAGATGTAACTCGTGGCCTGACCGCTCCGGTTGGGCGCGATAACCGCACCGCCGCCGACCATCGAGCCGGGCACACCCGTCTCGGCCTGCCAGCCCATCCCGTCCCGTAGGTCGGGGATGACCAGCACGTCCGCGTGGGCGGCCAGTCCCAGCCGGGCGAAGGCCTGCTGCCAGCCTGCCGGGGCCGGGCTGACGGTGGCGGCCGGGAGCGGCAACGGCACCAGGGGCACGATGGCCAGGACCAGCACGGTGGCGGCCGCGTATCCCCGCCAGCCCCAGGCTCGGGCCGGACCGCGCGCCCGGTCCAGGGCAAAGGCGAGCAGGGCCGCGACCGCGCCGTCCGCGAGAATGCAGAGACGGTCCGGCAGGGCGTCGGCCAGCACCGGCAAGCCCTGCAGCCAGTGCCAGGGCAGCAGTGCCCCCGGGTACCGGACCCCGTGGACGGGCACGCTGGCCGCCCCGAGCGAGAACAGTTCGAGCGCCGCGAAGGTCAACGCGGTCAGCCGGACCTTCGGGTCCCGCCAGCAGCCCACCGCGGCCACGATCGCGAGGACGAGCAGCGGCCAGCCCAGGTAGGCGAGGTATTCGGGCCGGGGCTCGGGGTAGCCCGCAGCCGCTGCCGCGCTGGCCGCGGTGTGGAACAGCAGCGACCCGGACGGGGTGACGAAGGCGTACAGGTAGGTATGGAAGGTGGCGACCGACCACGGGCTGCCGTGCGAGGCGAGCGGGCCGCGAAACTGCTCCCATAGCGCGTATCCGCAGGTCAGGAGCACGACCGCGCCCGCCACGCCGAATCCGGCCGTGACCGTGCGAACCCGGCCGCGGATCGCCTCGACGGTAGTGCGCGGGCGGGTGAGGACGAGCAGCACGACGACGATCACGGCGGCGATGGCCGTGTCGACCAGGACTTCTTCCCCGATGAACAGCTGGGCGGCGGTCAGCAGGCCCAGCCCCACGCCAGCGCGCACGGCACTGCCGCGGCCGGTGAGGATCCGCAGCAGCACATGGATGATCAGCGGCGGCAGCACGGCGAACTGGAGCTGGAAGTGACCCATGCTGGTGGCGACCAGCGCCGGGGAGAACCCGTAGACCAGGCCGCCCGCCGTCGCCGCGGGGATACTGGCCCCCCACCACCGCAGCACCCAGAACAAGCTGGCCGCCGAACCCGCGAAACCCAAGGTCAGCAGCAGGGTGAGGCTGGTCCAGGGGCCGGCCAGCAGCGTCACCGGGGCCAGCACGATCCCGGGCAGTAGCATCGACGCGTTCCACATCAAGCTGATGCCCTGCGGCGCATCCAACCCGGTCGTGACCAGCGCCGGGACCCGGCCGTGCGAGATCGCGGTCGCGCTGTACCGCATGAACCAGGCCACCAGGTTCACGTCGCCGGGGTTGCCGCTCACCATCCGGCTCCCGGGGTCGGCCCAAAGCCGCCAGGTCAGGGCGTAGGCAGCGGCCAGGTAGCAGCCCATGACCAGCCATGGAGCCCAGCTCGCGGTGCGACGGCCGGGTGCGGATGCGGGCGGGGCTGACTCGTCTGGGAGCGACTGCCCCTGCTCGCTCGTGACGCTGCTCACTTCGCCCAAGCCTAGAGCCCCTCTAGAGTGCCGTAGGCCACCTACGCGAACCCCACGTCATCCCTTACGCCCCACCTGCTCCAGCGCCCCTCCTGTTCTTGGTGATCCGATGCCGCGATATTTTGATCTCAAATGATTTGACATGGAAGTAGCTCGGACGGGAAACTAGCGACGTGCACGAGGTCGACGTGGCCGGGGCGGCGCCGCCAGGGAAATCGGGGCGGCCGCCGGAGCCCCAGGAGATGGCGGACGGCGGTCAGCCGGTCGGCGAATGCGGCCCGGGCCTGGCTCACGGCCATGGCGCGGGGTGGATCTGGGGCGATCCGGCGGACGGCATTCCGCAGGACGCGCCGCTACATACGTTGCTGTTGGCCGCCTCTCGGATCATGGGCGTCTTTTTCGCGGGCACTCTGGTCCAAGCGGGCCTGCGGATCAGCCCGGCCGGGCTCGGCGTGCTGCGCGTATTGCTGGCCGGGGACGGCCTCAAGTCCAGCGACGTGGCGGCCCGCGGCTGGTCCTCACCTGGCACGCTTACCTCCGTGGTCGACACGCTGGTGCGCGAGGGCTACGTGGAGCGGCGCCAGGATCCGGCGGACCGGCGGGTGGTCAGGCTGTACGTCACCGACCAGGGCCGCCAGATCTGCGAGGAGTACGTCACCGTTGTGGGACCGTACTGGCGGGATGCGTTCGACTTCGTGGACCCGGCCGACGAGGCGGTCATCCGCAAGTTCTTCATCGACATGATCAGTCAGTTCAGCGAGCTGACCAGGAAGGAGCGAGGCCGGTGATACGGGGCCGCCAGAGCTGGTGTCAATCCAAGTTGACACCAGCCCCTCGTCAACATAGGTTGACGCCATGACCGCGACATCCATGACCTCGACATCGGGGAATGGCACATCGGGGTACGCGATACGCACCGAGGACCTGCGCAAGACCTACAAGTCGTCCCGCGGGGACGTACCCGCCGTGCGCGGCATCGACCTGTCGGTCGGCTCCGGCCAGTTCTTCGGCCTGCTCGGGCCGAACGGGGCCGGCAAGTCCACCACCATCGGCATGCTGACCACGCTGATCCTGCCCACGGGCGGCCGGGCCTGGGTGTCCGGCCTGGACGTGGTGTCCGATCCGGTCGGGGTCAAGCGCCGGATCGGGGTGGTGACCCAGAACAACACCCTGGACATGCAGCTCACCGTGGCCGAGAACCTGGAGTTCCGCAGCCGGTTCTTCGGCCTGAGCCTGCGCGAGGCCTCGCGGCGCGCCACCCAGCTGCTCGAGGTGTTCGGTCTGGCCGACCGGCGCAAGGCGATGTCCACCGACCTGTCCGGCGGGCAGGCCCGGCGGCTGCTCATCGCCCGGGCGCTGGTGCACCGGCCGGACGTGCTGTTCCTGGACGAGCCGACGGCCGGCCTGGACCCGCAGACCCGGGTCAACCTGTGGGACATCCTGCGCGTGCTGCACGCCGAGGGCCAGACCATCCTGCTGACCACCCACTACATGGAAGAAGCCGAGGCGCTGTGCGAGCAGATCGCCGTCATCGACCATGGCGAGGTGCTGGCCCACGGGACCGTGAACGAGCTGAAGGACGGCGCGGGCGCCGAGACGGTGATCACCGTCCGGTACGAAGACCATGTTCCCGAGGGCCTGGCCGAGCGGACCGGACTGGCCGACCGTCCGGGCGTCAGCAAGGTGGAATCCGGCGGCGACTTCGTCCGGGTCTTCACCCGTGAACCCGAGGGCGTGCTCGGCGAACTCGTCACCGCCGGATCGGCCGCCGGACTGACCGTACGCGACGCGACCCAGCTCAAGCCCAGCCTGGAGACTGTGTTCCTCACCCTGACCGGACGGGAGTACCGGGAATGACGACTACCACGCGCCGAGCCCCTATCGAGGTCGCCGAGCCCGGTGGCGCGCCCTCATCGGCCGACATCGCGGCGCTGATCGCCGAAGCGCCGGTGCCGCGGCCGACCCTGCTCAAGACGTTCAACGCCATGATGGCCCGGGAGTTCCGGGTCCTGCGGCGCAACGCCGTGGCCACCTTCACCCGGGCGGTCATGCAGCCGCTGCTGTTCGTCTTCGTCTTCGCCTACGTGTTCCCCAAGATCGGCGGCGGCTTCAACCTGGGCGGCGGCGCGGCGGCGACCGGCGCCGCGGTCAAGGGCGGCATCAACTTCGCCACCATCTTGGTGCCCGGGCTGATGGCCTCCATGCTGCTCATGCAGGGCATCATGGCCGTGACGTTCCCGCTGGTGATGGAGTTCTCCTGGCAGCGCACGATCGAGGACCGGGCGCTCGCCCCAGTACCGATCCGGGTGCTGGCCATCCAGAAGATCGTGGCCGGCGCGGTTCAGTCGTTCGTCGGCGCGCTCATCGTCTTGCCGATCGTGCTGTTCGTGCACGCCGCCGGGCAGGCTCCGCACGTGCACCTGACCAACTGGGCGCTGTTCCTGGTCATCTTGGTCTTCGCGTCGCTGCTGACCTCGTCGCTCGGCCTGCTGCTCGGCACGATCATGGACCCGCGCAAGATGCAGATGCTGTTCGCGGTGATCTTGCTGCCCGCCACCATGCTGGGCTGCGTCTACTACCCTTGGTCGGCCCTGCACCACATCCGCTGGCTGCAGATCGCGGTCCTGGTCAACCCGATGGTGTACATGTCCGAGGGCCTGCGCGCCGTGCTCACCCCGGTCCTCGGCCACATGCCCATCTGGGGCGTGCTGCTCGCGCTGATCGGCGGCACGGTGGTCTTCAGCTACCTGGGCACCCGCACCTTCACCCGCCGCGTCCTCAACTAGCGGCAGACGTCTGACAGAACGACACCGGTGGAGCATTGCTGCCGCCATAGCGACACCGGTGCTCCATCGGTGTCGCTGCCATCGCTACCATGCCGGGACTGCCGGGTCGTGCGGGGCGGATGGGGCTGGGGGGGATTGCCGTTAAGGGCCAGGTCTGACCTCATGGCAGGCTGGCTGACGCGAGGACGACCGGCAGCATGCCGGTGCTGGTGTGCTGCCATCGGGCGATCTGCATCTGGGTGACCCGGACATCGGTCACCGGCATCTGCCGGCGGGCTTCGATCCAGGCGGTCAGCTCACCCGCGGTACGGACCGGCCCGGTGAAGTACACCAGGTTGACGTACCACAGAGCGGGCGTGGATCCCGCTTCGTGCCATCCCTGGGCGTGCAGCGCGGCGTCGAATGCGGCGGCCAGGTCATCGGCGGCAGCATCAGCCGGGATGGGCCTGCGACGCTGTTCCAGGTGCCGCCGCAGGGACAAGTGCGAGCTACGCGAGGCACCTGCGAGCCAGTGGTTCGCGCCGGTGACGGCGGCGGCAGCCCTGGCCACCTGTTCGATGGCCTGTGCCGCGGACGGATCGGGCCGCAGTATTGCGCCGACCGCCCATCGCGGACCGTCGCTGACCGGAGCCCGTTCGGCCTGGTGGGTACCTGTCAGCACGGCCTGGCGCCCCTCAGCGTGCAGGCGCTCAAACGCGGCAAGCCTGGTCGCTCGCAGGGCTGGCTGGGAGTGCACCGAAACACCAATAGCATGAATGCATCCAGGAAGCTCATCCTGGCGTGGCGGGAATACCGCTTGACGTCTTAGTGCTGTTAGGGTTAGTTGTTACAGCTCGGCGCCTCGGTGCCGGGCGCGCGAAGCGGAGGACCACCTCCCACCCAGCCGGCCTGGTTAACGCCAAGGCAGGCGGGTCTGGCCAGAAGTCCCAGCGATGATACGTGCGGGAGCACGTGCGCCGCTGGGTCTTAGTTGGCACGGCGCATTCCCTCAGGGATTTAGGGGGCGGCGCCGTTGTTGTGGTTGCCCCGCGAAGCGCATCGCTCGCGGGGCTTTCTCGTGTGCGGCGTCGGTCTTAGCGGCAGGCGCGGCACGGGGGAGTACCGGGGGCGAGCACATATCGCCGCCGGAAGCGCCGACGGCGGGAGATAGGCCCAAGGAGGTCACATCAGCGCCGAAGCACGCATCAACGAGCGCATCCGCTCTCCCGAGGTCCGGCTGGTCGGCCCGAAGGGTGAGCAGATCGGGATCGTCTCGATCAACGACGCACTCAAGCTAGCTCAGGAAGCCGATCTCGACCTGGTCGAGGTCGCCCCGACTGCCCGGCCCCCCGTGGCCAAGCTCATGGACTACGGCAAGTTCAAGTACGAAGCCGCGGTCAAGGCCAGGGAGTCACGCAAGAACCAGACGCAGACGATCGTCAAGGAGATCAAGCTCCGGCCGAAGATCGACCCGCACGACTACGGCACCAAAAAGGGCCACGTCGAGCGGTTCCTCAAGGCGGGGGACAAGGTCAAGGTGACGATCATGTTCCGTGGACGTGAGCAGTCACGGCCCGAACTAGGCTTCCGGTTGCTGCAGCGTCTCGCCGGAGACGTGGAAGAGCTCGGCTTTGTGGAGTCGCAGCCTAAGCAGGACGGGCGGAACATGATCATGGTGATCGGCCCGCACAAGAAGAAGAGCGAAACCAAGGCACACGCCGGGCAGTCGCACAGCAAGTCCGTGCCCAGCCCGCGTCCAGCCGCGCCAGCCGCGGCTGAGCCCGCAGCGAGCGACCCCGTAGTCAGCGAGCCCGTGGTAAGCGAGCCCGCCGCCGACGGTGCCGCGGTACCGGGTCCGGCCTAGCCGGTAGCAGCACCGGCCGGACCAATCCCCGGCGGCCAGGTCCAGCGGGCCGCGGTGCCGGGGACGGTGGGTGCTGCGTGCCTTAGCGACCGCGGTCAACCCCGCGGTAATAGAACGAGAAACGGAGACGACGGCGACCATGCCGAAGATGAAGACACACAGCGGCGCCGGGAAGCGATTCCGGCTGACCGGCACCGGCAAGGTGATGCGCCGCCGCGCCAACCGCAACCACATGTTCGAGCACAAGTCGTCTCGCCTGACGCGACGGCTTTACGACGAAGTGACGCTCGCCCCGAGCGACGTCAAGGAGATCAAGAAGCTGCTGGGCAAGTAGCCCGGCTCGCGCGAGGGAGACAGAACAACGATGGCACGCGTGAAGCGGGCGACCAACGCCCACAAGAAGCGCAAGGTTGTCCTCGAACGGGCCAGCGGCTACCGGGGCCAGCGGTCACGGCTGTATCGCAAGGCCAAGGAGCAGGTCCTCCACTCGATGACCTACGCCTACCGCGACCGCAAGGACCGCAAGGGCAACTTCCGGCGGCTGTGGATCCAGCGGATCAACGCCGCGGCTCGGGCTAACGGGATGACCTACAACCGATTCGTGCAGGGCCTGCGGGTCGCCGGCGTCGAGGTCGACCGGCGGATGCTGGCCGAACTGGCCGTCGCGGACGAGGCGGCCTTCTCGGCCCTGGTCGAGGTGGCCAAGAAGGCCCTGCCCGACGCCTCAGGTTCCGCGGCCGCGTAAGGCCGTGGTGCCTGACCTCAGTGTCGCCTGACATCACGTACGCGGGAGTCCATTCGCCGCGGCTCAAAGCGGCGAGACGGCTGACCAAGCGTGCGTTCCGGCAGCGGGAGCGGGCCTTCCTCGCGGAGGGCCCGCAAGCCGTCGCGGAGGCGCTCAGCTGCGGAGCCAGGGTCAGCGACCTGTTTGTGACCGTGCCCGCGCGCGGCAGGCACCAGGACCTGGTCACCACCGCCGAACGCGCGGGCGTGCCGGTGCACGTGGTGAGCGGGGAAGTAATGGAAGAGCTGGCCCAGACGGTGACCCCGCAGGGCCTGCTGGCGGTGTGCGGGTTCGTCGACGTCCCGCTGGCCGCGGTGACCCAGCCCGCACCCCTTCTGGTCACCCTGCTGGTCAACGTCCGGGACCCGGGCAACGCCGGGACCGTACTGCGCACCGCCGACGCGGCCGGCGCCCAGGCCGTGGTGTTCGCCGACGCGTCGGTCGACCCGTACAACGGCAAGTGCGTCCGGGCCTCGGCCGGCAGCCTGTTCCATCTGCCCGTGGTGGCCGGGGCACGCCTGGAGGAGGCGGTGGCCGCTATGCGCGCGGCCGGACTGCGCATCGTGGCCGCGGACGGGCGGGCCGGACGGTCGCTGGACGATCCGGACATCCAAGCCCGGCTGGGCGAGCCGACCGCGTGGATGTTCGGCAACGAGGCGTGGGGATTGCCGCCCGAGCTGGTCGCGCTGGCCGATGAGCCGGTCGCGGTACCGATCTACGGACGGGCCGAGAGCCTTAATCTGGCCGCCGCGGCTGCGGTGTGTCTCTACGCGTCCGCGCGTGCGCAGCGAGTACACGCTGTAATGGGACGCAATAGTACGTAAGTAACATCTGGTGGCATAGTGTATTTGGGCTACAACATTGAGAATTCACGTCTCAGGACTGTCACGAGGACGGTTTAAGCGCTAGAGTCTGATCACAATCCGTCACCCAAACCGTGACCACATCCGGCCGCCGGACGTTTATCGTGCGGTATCGCCGGACGGAGGCTTCGCTGAAGTGGACGAGCACATAGCGAGCGGTGCGGCATCGCCCACACCGCACCGCGAGACCATCGATGGTCGTGATGCTTCCAGCAGCGTCGTCTCGGAAGGGCCCGTCCCGATCGGAAGCCTGGTCTTCGCCGATGAGTTGCCGGATGGCGTGGTGGTGGCCGATGAGACCGGCCGCATCATCGTGTTCAACCGGGTCGCGGCCCGCCTGACCGGGCTGGACCCAGCCGAAGTAATCGGCAAGTTCGTGTTCGACGTGCTGCCGTTGCGGGACAGCGAGGACCGGGACTGGTGGGTCTATGCCGATCCCTACCATGGCCTGCCCACCCGCACCCGGCACCCGGAGCGTTCGCTGTACCTGACGGACGGGACCGAGGTCCTGGTCTCCATCGGCTACGTCCGCGAACGCGATCTGCAGCCTGGGGCGAGCCGGTCGTGCACGGTGCGACGGCTGGTCATCAGCCTGCGCGGCGCCGAACAGCGCGAGCGGCTGGACCGCAGCCGCGCCGAGCTCGTCTCGACCGTCGCGCACGAGCTGCGCTCGCCGCTGACCAGCGTCAAGGGCTTCACCGCCACGCTGCTGAACAAGTGGGGGCGGTTCACCGACGATCAGAAGCGCGTGATGCTGGAGACGGTCAACGCCGACGCGGACCGGGTGACCAGGCTCATCACCGAACTGCTCGACGTATCCCGGATCGAGTCCGGCCGGATGGAGGTGCACCGGCAACTGGTGGACCTGCCCGACCGGGCCCGCAAGACCATCGCGGGCCGGGTCGCGGCCGGCGACCCCGAAGATCGATTCCGCCTCGAGGTGTGCAGCGGCCTGCCCGAGACGTGGCTGGACGCCGACAAGATCGACCAGATCCTCGGCAACCTGGTCGAAAACGCCGTCCGGCATGGCGCTGGTATCGTGACTATCGTGGTGGAACCAGCACGGATAGAAGACGATGCGGCCGGCGCGCCCGACGCGGCCGCCGTCTCCGTGCGGGACCAGGGCGAGGGGATCTCCCCGGAGGTCGCGCCCCGGGTGTTCCGCCGGTTCTGGCGCGGCAAGCGCCGGGGCGGCACTGGTCTCGGGCTCTACATCGTCAAGGGTCTGGTCGAGGCGCACGGCGGCACGATCGGCGTATGGCGCGCCCCGGGCGGCGGCGCCGAATTCCGATTTATCGTGCCCGCGGGGACCGCCGCGGGCTGAGCGCGTCGCCCGGCGGCTACGCGTCGGGGCCGGGTACGGTAGTGTCCCTTCGGGCTATCCACATCGCGATGGCGGGCGCTTGTACGCCCCTCGCGCCGCAGGCCTTGCGGCTGCCGCCGCGGGTCTAGCCACCCGGCAATCCGCGATTAACGTGGGCTGCCACCACCGTTCGTTCGGTACAAAGATCCGCCGGAACCCCAGCAGAGCAGAAGTTTTAGTACGGCCCGCAGGAAGCAGGACCCTTCATGTCCGCAGAGAACGAAAACGACCAGCCGGTCCCGGTGGCCGCCGAACAGGTGGCCCGGGCCCTGGACCAGGCCCTGGCGGCCGTCGCCGCGGCCGGGACGCTGGACGAGCTGAAGGCCGCGCGGCTCGCGCACGACGGCGACCGCTCGCCGCTGGCCCTGGCCAGCGCCGGGATCGGTGCGTTGCCGCCGCAGGAGCGCGCCGAGGCCGGGCGGCGAGTGGGCGCTGCCCGAGCTCAGCTGCGCGAGGCGATCAAGCAGCGTCAGACCCAGCTCGAGGCCGACCGTGACCGGCGGGTGCTGATCACCGAGGCGGTGGACGTGACCCTGCCCGGTGACCGGATCCCGCCCGGAGCCCGGCATCCGGTGACCATGCTCGCCGACCGCTTGTCCGACGTGTTCGTGGCCATGGGCTACGAGGTCGCGGAGGGGCCTGAGGTCGAAGCCGAGTGGTACAACTTCGACGCGCTCAACATGCTCCCGGACCACCCGGCCCGCGACGCCCAGGACACGATCTTTATCGCGAGCCCGGCCGGACCGCAAACCAAGTCCGGCATGGTGCTGCGCACGCAGACCTCGCCGGTCCAGATCAGGTCGATGCTGACCCGCCCGCTGCCGTTGTACGTGGTCAGCCCCGGCCGCACCTACCGGCACGATCCGCTCGACGCCACGCACAGCCCGGTGTTCCATCAGATCGAGGGGCTCGCGGTCGACGAGGGCCTGACCATGGCCGACCTGCGCGGGGCGATCCAGGCCTTCGTGGACGCCATGTTCGGCGTCGGGCTGCGGACCCGCTTCCGGCCCGACTACTTCCCGTTCACCGAGCCGTCCGGCGACGTGTCCATGGAATGCCATGTCTGCCGCGGCGCTTCGGCCAAGCCGGGCGGCGATCCGTGCCGGGTATGCCGCTCGCAGGGCTGGATCGAGATCGCCGGCTGCGGCATGGTCAACCCCCGGGTGCTGGTGGCCTGCGGCATCGACCCCGACCGGTACAGCGGCTTCGCCTTCGGCCTGGGCATCGAGCGCAGCCTGATGATCGCGCACGGGCTGACCGAGATCAGGGACGCGGTAGACGGCGACGTCCGGTTCAGCCGGGAGTTCGGGATGGAGATCTGACATGCGAGTACCTCTTTCCTGGCTGCGCGAGTACGCGCGGCTGCCCGAGCCCGTCGACGTGACCGAGGTGGCCCGGCGGTTCACCGCCGCGGGCCTGGAGGTCGAGTCGCTGGAGTCGGTGGGGCACGACATCCGCGGCGTGGTCATCGCCCAGGTGCTGTCGATCGAGGAGCTGACCGGGCTGAAGAAGCCGATCAGGTACTGCCGGGTCGCGGTCTCCGAGGCGCAGCTCGACGCCCCGCCCGACGAGGCGTCCGGGGTGATCTGCGGCGCGGCCAACTTCGAGGTGGGCGACCGGGTCGCGCTCGCGCTGCCCGGGGCGGTGCTGCCCGGCGGGTTCGAGATCGGCGCGCGCCGGACCTACGGTCATATCTCCGAGGGGAT
Organism: uncultured Actinomycetes bacterium; assembly: GCA_963787645.1. Taxonomy (GTDB): domain Bacteria; phylum Actinomycetota; class Actinomycetes; order Streptosporangiales; family Streptosporangiaceae; genus Palsa-504. The sequence goes on from CAWBDS010000014.1 coordinate 110,183, forward strand.
GATCTGCTCGGCCAGCGAGCTGGCCATCGGCGACGACCACACCGGCATCATCGTGCTGCCGCCGGACGCCCCGCTGGGCGCGGACTTCGTGGCCTACGCGCACCTGCGCGACGAGCTGCTGGAGATCGCGGTCACGCCCGACCGCGGGTACGCGGTATCCGTGCGCGGCCTGGCCCGCGAGCTGGCCAGCGCGTACAACGTGCCCTTCACCGATCCGGCCACCACCGCGCTGCCCGACGCGACGCTGCTCGGCGGCCCGCTGGACTTCGTCGGACCGGATATCTACCCGGCCCGGATCGACGATCCGACCGCCTGCGACCGGTTCGTCCTGCGCGAGGTACAGAGCTTCTCCCCGCAGGCCCCCACCCCGCTGTGGATGCGAGTCCGGCTGGCCCGGTGCGCGGTGCGGCCCGTGTCGCTGGCCGTGGACGTGACCAACTACCTGATGCTGGAGCTCGGCCAGCCGCTGCACGCCTTCGACCGGTCCAAGCTGGACGGCGAGATCGTGGTCCGGCGGGCCCGGGCGGGGGAGCGGCTGGAGACCCTGGATCACGTGGTCAGGACCCTGGATCCGCAGGACATCCTGATCACCGACTCATCCGGGCCCATCTCCATGGCCGGGACCATGGGCGGCCTGTCCACCGAGATCGACGACCGCTCCACCGACCTGGTGATCGAAGCCGCTCACTTCGATGCCCGGGGCACGGCCAAGATGAGCCGCCGTCACAAGCTGCACAGCGAGGCGTCCTACCGGTTCGAGCGCGGCGTCGACCGTGAGCTGCCGCTGCGCGCCACGGCCAAGGCGGTCGCCTTGCTGGCCGGGCTGGGCGGCGCCAGCGTGGTACCGGGCTGCACGCACGCCCAGGCCGACGTGGCCACCGCGGTGATCTCGATGGCCGTGGACTATCCGGACCGGGTGGCGGGCGTGGTGTACGGCCGGGACGCCGTGGTCCGCCGGCTGCGCGAGGTGGGCTGCACGGTGGTCCAGACCCGCGCCGCCGCGCCGACCGTCGCCCCCTGGCGGGTCAGGTCTGCGGCAGACGATGCCGCCCCGGAGCCGGCCGCCGCGCAGGCGTCGGTGTCCGTGCTGGACGTCACGCCGCCCTCGTGGCGGCCCGATCTGACCGACCCGGCCGACCTGGCCGAGGAGGTGATCCGGCTGGAGGGCTACGAGAACATCCCGAGCCGGATGCCCCGGGCGCTGGCTGGCCGCGGGCTGACGCTGCGGCAGCGGCTGCGCCGGTCAATGGGCCGGACGCTGGCCGAAGCGGGTTACGTCGAGGTCCTGTCCTGGCCATTCGCGTCGCGGCTGGACGCGGACCGGCTCGGGCTGCCGCCTGAGGACCTGCGCCGTCCGGCGGTCGTGGTGGCCAACCCGCTCAGTGAGGACGAGCCGCTGCTGCGGACCACGCTGCTGCCCGGGCTGTTCCGGGTCCTGGCCAGAAACATCGGCCGGGGATTCGCGGACGCGGCCCTGTTCGAGATCGGCCAGGTCTTCCGGCCGCGACCGGGGGCCGCACCCGCCGCGCCGATCCTGGCTGTGGACCGCGGCCCGACCGTGGCCGGACTGGCCACCCTGGAGGCCGCCCTGCCGGACCAACCGCAGCGGATCGCGGCGGTCCTGGCCGGCGCGCGCGAGCTGGAGGGCTGGTGGGGCCCGGGCCGCGCGGCGTCGTGGGAGGACGCGATCGAGGCGGCCCGCTCGGTCGGCCGGATCTGCCGGGTGCCGCTCGACATCCGGGCGGACAAGTACGCACCCTGGCACCCGGGCCGCTGCGCCGCGATTTACGTCCGGGTGGGGCCCGACGACGGCGACGGGCAAGCGCGCGAGTGGCTGGCCGGACACGCCGGGGAGCTACACCCACGGGTGATCCAGGCCTTCGGCCTGTCCGACCGGACCTGCGCCATGGAACTGGACCTGTCGGTCCTGTTCGCCGCGGCGGAGAGCCGCGGCGCGGTCCAAGCTCCCGAGCTGTCGGCCTATCCGCTAGCTATTCAGGATGTCGCGCTGATCGTGGATGCCTCGGTGGCCGCCGCCGACGTGGAGGCGGCGCTGGTGGCCGGCGCGCCAGCGGACCTGCTCGAGAGCGTCCGGCTGTTCGACGTCTACACCGGAGCCCAGATCGGCGAGGACCGCAAGTCGCTGGCCTACACGCTGCGCTTCCGCGCTCCAGACCGGACGCTGACCGCGGGTGAGACCGCCGATGCTCGCGAGGCAGCGGTCGCCGAAGCGCAGCGACGGGTCGGCGCGGTCCTGCGCAGCGGCTGAGCGCACGACACCGGGCCAGGCGGCGCCATGGCCGAGCCAGACCGTCGCCCGGCCGGGCAGTGGACCCCAGCCGAGCTGGGCGTGCATCCAGCCGTGGTAGCCGCCCGGGCCCGGGATGTCCGGCTTTGGCCGACTAGCCTGGTCTGTTTGCAAAAGGAGGCAACTGTCGGTCAGGATGTGGTTACCGAAGACCGCAGCGTGAGCTGAGCCGGAGGACGACATAACGAGGAACGCGGTGGCCCGCGGGAGTGCCACGGAGCAGGCCGCGAGGACCCCATTCCGCGAGGTATTCGCGGTCGCGGAGTTCCGGGCGTTGTGGATGGCTCAGCTGTTGTCGGTGGTCGGGGACCAACTCGCACGCGTTGCGCTGACCGTCCTGGTCTACGACCGGACCAGGTTAGCGTTTCTCGCGGCGGTCACATTCGTGGTCAGCATCGTGCCGACCTTCATCGGCGGCCTCACCCTGGCCTGGCTCGCCGATCGGTACCCACGCCGAAGCGTCATGATCGTATGCGACCTGATCCGGTGCGGGCTGGTCCTGATCATGGCGCTGCCGGGGGTACCGCTGGGTGCCATGGTGGCTTTGTTGTTCGTGGTGACGCTCACCGAGGCGCCGTTCTCCTCGGCGCGCGCGGCGATCTTCCCCGACGTGCTCAGCGGAGACCGCTATGTGCTGGGGACCGCGGTGACGCTGACCACATATCAGTTCGCCCAGGTCCTCGGCTTCGGCGTGGGCGGCACGCTGGTCGGCGTCTTCGGTACCTGGAAATCACTGGTCATCGACGCGGCGACCTTCGCCGGCTCGGCCCTCATCGTCCGCGCCTGGGTGCGCGCGCGACCGGCTCAGGCACCTGGGCGCCGCTCCGAGCGATCCCGGCTGACCGACATCTTCGCCGGTACCCGGATCGTCCTGGCGCGTCCTGCGTTGCGCACGCCGATGTTCTTCGGCCTGCTCGCCGCGTTCTACAGCGCGCCCGAGGGCGTGGCCGCCCCGCTCGCTCATGCGCTCGGCGGCGGCGCTGCCGCCCTGGGCGTGATCCTGGCTGCCAACTGCCTCGGGCAGACGGTCGGGGCGATCATCTTCAGCCGCTTCGTCGCTCCCGTGACGCGGCTGCGCTCCATGGGCCCGCTAGCTATCTCCGCATGCGCGGTTCTCGTCTTGTTTTTCTGGGAACCGGGCCTTTCCGCCTCTTTGCTGGTCTTGTTCGCGTCCGGACTGTTCGCCTCCTACCAGCTGGCCGCCAACGCCGCCTTTGTCAGCGCGGCGCCGCAAGAACAGCGCAGCCAGGCCTTTGGCGTGGCTCAAGCCGCGATGAGCCTAGGTCAGGGCATCGTCATGATCCTGGCCGGGGCTGCGGCGGAACACCACTCTCCGGCCCGGGGTATCGCGGTATTTGGCGCCATCGGCGCCGTGGCGGCGGTGGTGCTCGCCATCAGCGCGGCCCGAGGCCGCGACCCAGCTGACGAGCGTGCGCCATCGGCACGCTTACAGTCAGGTCCACTTGGTGTCGCGCATGGCGGGGCTCCTTTCGTGCGGGCTGGCGAATGGGTGGGCGGCTAGGGCTCAGGTCCACTTGGTGTCGCGCATCGCGGGTGCTCCTTTCGTGCAAGTGATCGGGTCAGCGGTCGGGCCTTAGGTCCACTTGGTGTCGCGCATGGCGGTGCTCCTTTCGTGCGGGCGGCGGCCGGGTGGGCGGCCGGGGCTCAGGTCCACTTGGTGTCGCGCATGGCGAGGCTCCCTTCTTGCAGATCGGCGCCGGGGAAGGGTTGGGAGCGACCGGGGAAGAGAAGCGCGGTCCGGCCTGTGATCGGACAGGCCGAGTCGGCGCTCTATGTGATCATATAAATCCTCTAAGTGACTAATGTAAACGTTCGATCCGGGGTCGTGGTTCACCCCGGCGTGGCTGGCGGTGCTCCCGGTCCGCCCTGTCGCACCCATAGTCAGGCGCCGCGACTACCCATTGTGCCCGGAATTGCGAACAGGAGGTAGTTTGCACCTAATGTCGGAAATGATTCTGAATCTAAGGTGACTGGCGGCAGCTTTCGTGCCGTTGAGCGGTCCCGTGAGGAAGAAGGCCAGCAAAGAGGGTACTGTTCTACCAGTGAGTAGCCGGGTTTTCACGGTTTGCGCTCTCCCGCGCCGAAAATGGGAGAGAATAGGGCATACAACTTCTATGTAGGTGGCGAGGCTGCAGGCCGTATGAGTGAGGCACTGATGCGCACGGCTCGCCATCTGGCGCGCCAGGCGAAGGGCATCGGTGACTGGCCGCTCTGGACCCTGCCGCGCTGGCTCACCGCCTACGTCATCGCGGTGGTGACCGCGGCGCTGGCCGCCATCGGCGTCACGGCGCTGACAACCGACTTCTCCGAACATAACCTCGGCCTGTTCGGGCTGCTGCTGGGCTGCACGGTAGCCGCGGTCGAGATGACCAGGAAGGCCGGAGAAAAAGGCGGCATGGTCAAGGACGTCCAAGGCGTCTGGGAACTGCCGGTGGCCATCCTGCTCCCGCCGTTCTTCGCGCTCGTCGTCCCGCTCGCCCAGACCGCGCTGACCCAGTGGCGGGTCCGGCAGGCGCTCCTGCACCGCCGCGTGTTCACCGCCGCTGCGGTGGGCCTGTCCTACGGCGCCGCGTCCTTCACCTTCCACAGCCTGTGGGCCGTGGCCCCGCACGGGGCGGGAACGGGCGTCAGCCGCGGCACGGTGTGGACCTTGCTCGTCGTCCTCAGCGCCGTGATCAAGCTGGTCCTGAACGACGCCCTGGTCATGACGGCGGTCAAGGCCACGAACCGGGCCGCCGGGATCCGCGAAACGTTCCTCAACGGCGAGCAGCTCTACAACGACGCGGCCGAGATCTGCATCGCGGTCCTGGTCACCTTCGGCGTGGCCGGGGCTCCGGTACTAGCCCTGGCCGCCCTGCCCGTCGTCATCCTGCTCCAGCGTTCGCTGAGCCACGTCCAACTGGTCAGCGACTCGCGTAACGATTCCAAGACCGGGCTGCTGAACGCGGCGACCTGGGAGCGTGAAGCGGCGGCGGAGGTCGTCCGCGCGGTGCGCACCCAATCGCCGCTGGCCATCGCGATGGTGGACATCGACAAGTTCAAGAACATCAATGACACCTACGGTCACCTGGTCGGGGACCAGGTGCTGAAGGAGATCGCGAACGCCCTCAACAACCTGCTGCGCGACTACGACCTGGCCGGGCGGTTCGGCGGTGAGGAGTTCTCGCTGCTGTTGCCCCAGACGCGCGCCGTGGACGCGTTCCGCATCGCGGAACGTGTGCGCGCTAACATCGCAGCTCTGAGCGTTATCGCGCCGGGCGCCACCGGCGGCGAACGGGTGCAGGTAACGGTCTCGATCGGCGTCGCGGCCCTGGACAGCGGCAGTACGCGCGAGCTCTCCGAACTGGTGGCGGCGGCCGATGCCGCCCTGTACCGGGCCAAGGGCGGCGGCCGGGACCAGGTGCAGATGATCAGCACTACCAGGGGCCTGAGCGCGGCCAGCGGCCCGGGAACTGCCGCCGGAGACCGCGGCGCCAGCGCCCACGAGGACACCCCGAGCGTATTCCGCCGGGCGCAGAGCTCCTGATCAGCGGGCCATCCGCCTGGCGTGATCGTGGGTCAAAGTCCTCGCCCGAGTATGGGTAACGACCCACGATGATGATGGGGCAGGCCGGCCAGACGTCGGCGGGGCGGTGGCCTCGTCCCGGTGGCCACGGTGGTAACCCAAGCAGGCAGACCGAGGCTGCCGCGGCACTAGATGTGCGGGATAACTCGTCAGATCCAGCTCGTGGTGCGCATGCCGCGTGCCTCCCTTCGAGGGCCAAGCCGACTGTGATGCCTGGTGGATATGGGTTCAGATCCAGCTGGTGGTACGCACGATGACTCCTCTCGGGCGGCTAGTTACTACCAAGTCAAGTCGCGGAGCATAACGGATGACAGAGAACAGCGGGTATGCAATTGCGAAATATCCGGCATCTCGCGCTCCCATCTGCAATTATCCACGTAGAGCAATTCAAGAATCACGTTCCGTAACCAACTTGGGCAGCGAATAACCTCGTTGAGTAGCCGAATTTTGACGTTCGGCAGCCGATGTCCCGATAATCCGGGACACTAGGTGGTACGTGTCGCCCCCCACACAGGTTCAAGGTGCTCGTGGCTGCCAAACAGACACCAGCTCGCCCCCTCCACGAGCGAAGCACCGCGGTCCGGGACTGGCCGATCTGGCATGTTGCAGACTGGCCGATCTGGAAGCTTCCGCACCGGCTGCTCGCGCTCGTGGTTGCCGTCGTGCTCGCGGACGCCGTCGTCCTCGGGCTGGCGGCCAGCACGGCCCCCTTGCACCTGCATGACCTTGAGCTGTTCGCCGGGTTGCTGGCCTGCAGCGCCACCACCGTCGAGCGGACCCGTCGGGCCGGCGAGAACAACGGCATGGTCAAGGACGTCTACGCGACCTGGGAACTGCCCGCGGCCCTACTGCTCCCACTGGTCTACGTGCCGCTCCTGCCCATCGTCCGGTTCGCGCTGACCCAGTGGCGGATCCACCGCGGCCCGCCGTACCGGCGGGTATTCAGCGCCGCCGCCATCGGGCTGAGTTACGTCGCCGCCGCTCTGGTCTTCCACGGCCTGATCCGGCTGATACCAGGCGGGGCCGCCCACCCGGCCAGCCACGCCCTCGCCTGGATGCTGATCGCCGCGGTCGGTGCGGCCATCCAGTGGACGGTCAACCAGGCCCTGATCTGGCCCGCGATCAAGACCGCGAATCCGAGCGCCCGGCTGCGCGACGAGCAGTTCGTCCGGGAGACGATGTACAACGACGTCACCGAACTGTGTGTGGCGGTGATCGTCAGCTTCTGCGTAGCGGCCAGCATCATCGCCCTGGTCTTCGCGTACCCGTTCATCACCTTGCTGCAGCGCTCCCTGCGCCACGCCCGGCTGGTCCAGGACTTGCGGCTCGACGCCAAGACCGGCTTGCTCAACGCGACGACCTGGGAGCACCAGGCCACCGCCGAAGTCGCCCGCGCCGTCCGCACCAAGAGCCCGCTGGCCATCGCCATGCTGGACATCGACCGGTTCAAGGTCATCAACGACACCTATGGGCACCTCGTGGGTGACCAGGTGCTCAAGGAGATCGCCCGCACGGTGTCCAGCCAGCTTCGCGACTACGACTCGGCCGGACGGTTTGGCGGTGAGGAGTTCTCCCTGCTCCTGCCGCAGATCCGATCGGTCGATGCCCTCCGGCTGGCCGAGCGGGTCCGGTCGGCCATCGCCGCGATGTCCATCATCGCGCCCGGTGCCGCGGGCGGGGAGCGCGTGCAGGTCACGGTGTCGATCGGGGTGGCCGCACTGGATGCCGGCACCCAGCGCACGTTCCCCCAGCTGATGTCGGCGGCCGATGCCGCGCTGTACCGGGCGAAAGGGGGCGGCCGGGACCAGGTTCAGATGATCAGCACCACCCGCGGCCTGAGCGCGGTCAGCGGCGTCGATGGCGGCGATCGCGACAACCAGGCTCCCGCGGAGCCGAGCGTCTTCCGCCGCGCCCTGACCTCCTGACCAGGGCGAGCCGCTAGCCCGTGGTGACCGTGGCCCCGGGCGTCGACACCGGAAGTACCGCCACGATCGCGGCGCCGCCCATGCGGCACTGCGACGTGTTGCCCGTGCTCAGCACCTCAGGCGTGGGGTAGCCCTGGCAGGTCCACCCGCTCACCGTGACCGGCGCGCCGCCCCCGTTGCCCCGGACCTGCCCGTCCTTGATCTTGGCTGCGTACTCGTTCTCGACCTGCATCGCGGTGCCGCAGTTCACCGTGCCCTTAGCCACCTTGATGACCACCGGCACGCTCGCCGCGGTGTGCGCCGTGCCGCAGGTCGCCCCCGGTCCGGCACCCGCGGCCGCCGCGGACGCACAGCCGGCCAGCACGCCCGCGCCGCCCGCCAGCAGCGCCAGCGAGCCGGCCACCCGGGCCACTCGGGCCACCCGGGCTGCCCCCTCCCACTCCATCTGCTCAACCCTATGCCTCATACTTGTTGTATATTCATGCGGTATAGTGAATACTATTCCAAAAGCGGAAGGGGTCGGCGGCACATGGGCGCGAGGGTGGCGGTCGCGGGAGCCAGTGGCTACGCGGGCGGTGAGCTCCTCCGGCTGCTGGCCGGTCATCCGGACCTGGAGATCGGCCCGGTCGCCGCGCACGGCAGCGCCGGGACCAGCGTAACCGCGCTGCACCCGCAGCTCACCGGCCACCCGGGCCTGCGGGACAGCGTCTTCGTCCCGGCCGACCCCACACGGCTGGCCGACGCCGACCTGCTGTTCACCGCGCTGCCCCATGGAGAATCGGCGCGGCTGGCCGCCGAGCTCCCGGCTCAGCTTAAGGTCGTCGACCTGGCCGCGGACTTCAGGCTGGCCGACCCGCAGGCCTGGGCTCGGTACTACCCGACGCCGCACGCTGGCCGCTGGACCTACGGGCTGCCCGAGTTGTCTGGCGCCCGGACCGCCATCGCTGGATCGTCCTGGGTGGCCGCCCCCGGCTGCTACGCCACCGCGGCCATCTTGGCGCTGGCTCCGCTGCTGGCGGCCGGCCTGGTCGAGCCCGCCGACATCGTGATCGTGGCCGCGTCCGGCACGTCGGGCGCGGGCCGCTCGCCGCGGCCGGACCTGCTGGCCACGGAGGTCATGGGGTCGATGTCGGCGTATCAGGTGGCTGGCACGCACCGGCACATCCCCGAAATAGAGCAAGCCCTTTCTTCCGAACGGGCCGTGGTACCCGCGTCCGGTCCGGTAACCCTGTCATTCACCCCGACGCTGGCCCCGATGCCTCGCGGCATCCTCGCCACCTGCACGGCGCGGCTGGCCTCGCCCGGCGCCGGAGCTCAGCTGCGGGACGCCCTGGGCGCGGCCTACCACGAAGCGCCCTTCGTGCACCTGCTGGCCGAGGGGAACTGGCCCAGCACCGGCCCGACCACGGGGTCCAATGCCGCCCACCTGCAGGTGTCGGCGGACACCCACGCCGGCCGCGCGATCGCCGTCTGTGCCCTGGACAACCTGGGCAAGGGCGCGGCGGGTCAGGCCATCCAGATCGCCAACCTTATGCTCGGCCTGCCGGAAACCGCGGGCCTGACCGCCTACGGAGTGTCGCCATGAGCGTTACCGCACCGCAGGGATTCCGGGCCGCCGGGGTAGCGGCCGGCCTGAAGGAATCCGGCCTGCCCGACATCGCCGTGGTCCTGAACGACGGGCCGTCCCGCGCCGCGGCCGCGGTGTTCACCGCCAACCGGATCCAGGCCGCACCGGTGCTGTGGACCCGGCAGGTGGTCAGCGGCGGACGGGTGCGGGCCGTGGTGCTCAACTCCGGCGGAGCCAACGCCTGCACCGGCGCGGCCGGCTTCCAGGACACGCACGCCACCGCCGAACACCTGGCCAAGGCGATCGACGACTCGCCCGGTGAGATCGCCGTCTGCTCGACGGGCCTGATCGGCGAGCGGCTGCCGATGGACAAGCTGCTGCCCGGTGTGGACGCCGCGGTCGCCGTGGTGTCCCGCGCGGGCGGCCTGTTCGCCGCCGATGCGATCCGGACCACCGACACCGTCGTCAAGATCTCTTTCCGCAGTGTTGCCTCGGGGGGACGGCCCCCCCAGACCCCCCCGAACGGGGGGACTACCGGTCCCCCCGTCCCCCCTGGGCCATCGGCGGCATGGCCAAGGGCGCCGGGATGATCGCCCCGGCCCTGGCCACCATGTTGTGCGTGCTGACCACCGACGCCGATCTGCCGCCCGACGACCTTGACACCGCGCTGCGATCGGCGGTGGCCGAGACCTTCGACCGGCTGGACACCGACGGCTGCATGTCCACCAACGACACGGTGCTGCTGATGGCCAGCGGTGCCACCGGGATCCGCCCCGACCTACGCGAGTTCACCGTGACGCTGACCGAGGTGTGTGCCGATCTGGCCCGCCAGCTTCAGCTCGACGCCGAGGGCGCGCAGAAGATGATCAGCATCGAGGTCGTCGGCGCGGCCAGCGAGCAGGATGCGATCACGGTGGGCCGGGCCATCGCCCGGAACAACCTGGTCAGGTGCGCCATCGGCGGCGAGGACCCCAACTGGGGCCGGATCCTGGCCGCGGTCGGGACCACCGACGCGGTGTTCGAGCCCGACCGGCTGAACGTGGCCGTCAACGGCGTGTGGGTCTGTCGCCACGGCGCCGCGGGCGACGACCGCGGCAAGGTCAACCTGGCCCCGAAGGACGTCACGATCACCGTCGACCTATCCGCGGGCCCGCAGTCCGCGGTCATCTTGACCACCGACCTGACCGCCGCCTACGTGCACGAGAACAGCGCGTATTCGACGTGAGGGTGGCGGACGCGTCCGCCAAGGCGGCGACGCTGATCGAGGCGCTGCCCTGGCTCAACCGGTTCCACGGCCAGACCGTGGTGGTCAAGTACGGCGGGCACGCCATGGCCGACGAGGCGCTGCGGCTGGCCTTCGCGCAGGACCTGGTGTTTCTCCGTTACGCCGGGCTGCGCCCGGTCGTGGTCCACGGCGGCGGCCCGCAGATCACCGAGCAACTGGACCGGCTCGGCGTGGAGTCGGCGTTCACCGCCGGGCTCCGGGTCACCACACCCGAGGCCATGGAAGTGGTCCGGATGGTCCTGTCCGGCAAGGTCAACAAGGACATCGTGGGCCTGATCAACCGGCACGGGCCGTTCGCCGTGGGTATCTCCGGGCAGGACGCGAGCACGTTCACCGCGATCCGCAAGGCGGCCATCGTCGACGGCGAGCAGGTCGATATCGGCCTGGTCGGCGAGATCGTCGCCACCCGCCCCGGCGTGGTCGAGGCGCTGCTGGCCGACGGTCGCATCCCGGTCGTCTCCAGCGTGGCGGGCGGCGCGGACGGCGAGGTCTACAACGTCAACGCGGACACCGCGGCGGCCGCGCTGGCGGTGGCGCTGGGCGCGGCCAAGCTCGTGGTGCTCACCGACGTGGCCGGCCTGTACCGGGACTGGCCCTCCTCGACCGAGGTGATCAGCGAACTGTCGGCCGGCGAACTCGAACGTCTGCTGCCGGGGCTGTCGGCTGGCATGATTCCCAAGATGGAAGCCTGCCTGACCGCGGTCCGCGGCGGCGTCCCGCAGGCTCACGTCCTGGACGGCCGCCTCAGCCACGCCGTCCTGCTCGAGATCTTCACCGACGCCGGCATCGGCACCATGGTCCTGTCCGAAGGAGGTCAGCGGTGAGCCAGACCGAAGCCCCCGAGCGAAGCGAGACAGCGACGCTGCAAAGGCGATTCGCCGCGGCCTTGATGCCGAACTACGGCGTGCCCCCGGTCGCGATCCGCCGCGGCGCCGGCTGCCGGGTATGGGACCCGGACGGGCGGGAGTACCTGGACCTGATCGCCGGGATCGCGGTCAGCTCGCTCGGGCACGCTCACCCGGCCCTGGTCGAGGCGGTCACCCGCCAGGTCGCCCAGGTCGCGCACACCTCCAACCTGTTCCTGCACGAACCCGAGATCGAACTCGCCGAGCGCCTGCTCGCGCTGCTCGACGCGGATGCTCGCGTGTTCTTCGCCAACTCGGGGACCGAGGCCAACGAGGCGGCCATCAAGCTGGTGCGGCGCTGCGCCGGCCCGGACCGTCCGGTGATCGTGGCCGCCGAGCACGGCTTCCACGGCCGGACCATGGGCTCGCTCGCGCTGACCGGCAAGGCGTCCATCCGCGAGCCGTTCGGGCCGTTCGGACTGACCGTGCGCTTCGTCCCGTTCGGCGACGCCGCCGCGCTGCGCGCCGCGCTCGGACCCGACTGCGCCGCCGCCTTCCTCGAGCCCGCCCTGGGCGAGGGCGGCGTGGTGCCCGCGCCCGAGGGCTACCTGCGCGCGGCCCGCGAGGCCTGCGACCAGGCCGGCACGCTGCTCGTGATCGACGAGATCCAAAGCGCCATCGGCCGGACCGGCGCCTGGTTCGCCCACCAGGCCGAAGGCATCCGCCCCGACGTGCTGACCCTGGCCAAGGGGCTGGGCGGCGGGCTGCCGATCGGTGCGTGCATCGGCTTCGGCCGGTGCGGCACCGGGTTCGCCAAGGGCGACCACGGCTCGACGTTCGGCGGCAACCCGGTCGCCTGCGCCGCCGCTCTCGCCGTGCTGGACACCATCGAACGCGACGGGCTGCTGGCCCAGGCACAGGCGGTGGGGGAGCGGCTCACGGCCGGCCTGCGCACGGTCCGGCACCCGCTGGTGGCGGGCGTGCGCGGCCGCGGGCTGTGGCTAGCCGTGGCGCTGACCGCCGACCGGGCCGCCGACGTCGAGGCAGCCGCCCGCCGGGCCGGCTTCCTGGTCAACACGGTTCAGCCGGACGCGATCCGGCTGGCTCCGCCGCTGATTCTCAGTCCCGCCGAGGCGGAGGAGTTCCTCGCCGCCTGGCCCGCCATCCTCGATCAGGAGACCGTGTGATGCCCAAGCACTTCCTGCGTGATGACGATCTCAGCCCGGCCGAGCAGGCCGGGGTCCTCGACCTGGCCGACGCCATGAAGAAGGACAGGTTCGGCTACCAGACGCTGGCCGGGCCGCGGGCCGTGGCCGTGCTGTTCGACAAGCCGTCGCTGCGGACCCGGGTTTCCTTCTCGGTGGGCATCGCCGAACTGGGCGGCTACCCGCTGGTCATCGACAGCCAGTCCACCCACTTCGGCCGCGGCGAGACGATCGAGGACGTGGCCCGGGTCCTGTCCCGGCAGGTGGCCGCCGTAGCCTGGCGGACCTTCGAGCAAGATCGCCTCGAGGCGCTGGCCTCGGCCTCGGCCGTGCCCGTGATCAACGCGCTCACCGACCAGTTCCACCCCTGCCAGGTCCTGGCCGACCTGCAGACCGGCCGGGCCCACTGCGGCTCGCTGGCCGGCCGCAAGCTCACCTTCCTGGGCGATGGCTCGAGCAACATGTCGCACTCCTACCTGCTCGGCGGGGTCACCGCCGGGCTGCGGGTGTGCATCGGCGCTCCGCAGTCCGTGCATCCGGACCCCGCCGTGCTGGCCGCGGCGCAGCAGATCGCCGCCCAGACGGGCGGCGGAGCCGAGGTCTGTACCGACCCCGCGGCGGCGTGCGCGGGCGCCGACATTATCGCCACCGACGTGTGGGCCTCCATGGGGCAAGAGGCCATGGCGGCCGAACGGCAGGTGGTGCTCGAGCCGTACCGTCTGGACCAGGCCAAGCTGGCCCTGGCCAACCCCGGCTGCCTGGTGCTGCACTGCCTGCCCGCCCACCGCGGGCAGGAGATCAGCGCCGAGGTGATCGACGGCCCGAACAGCGTGGTCTGGGAGCAGGCCGAGAACCGGCTGCACGCGCAGAAGGCGCTGATCGCCTGGCTCTTGGAGCAGACGTGACCACGGTGACCAAGACCGCCCGCCAGGCGCGGATCGCGGCCATCCTGGCCCGGGAGCAAGTCCGGTCCCAGGAGGAACTGGCCGATCTGCTCGAGCGGTACGCCAGCGTGCACGTGACCCAGGCCACCCTGTCCCGCGACCTCGACGAGCTCGGGGTGGTCCGGCTGCGCGCGGTGGGCGGCGCCCTGGTCTATGCCCTGCCCGAGGAGCCCGGCGGACCCGGCTCGCGTCCCGGCGGCACACTGGGCCCGATCGGCCCTGAACCGGACCGGGATGAGCGTCCCGCCGAGGTCGCGCCGCCCACCCGGCTGGCCCGGTACCTGGGGGAGCTGCTGACTTCGGCCGAGGCCAGCGCCAACCTGGTGGTCCTCAGGACGCCGGCCGGGGCGGCGCAGTTCCTGGCCTCGGTCATCGACCACGCGGCCCTGCCCGCGATCCTCGGCACGGTGGCCGGCGACGACACCGTCCTGGTCATCGCGCGCGATCCCGCGGGCGGCGACGCCCTGGCGGCCGAGCTCAGCCGCCTCGCCCAGCGCAGACGATGATTCGAGGAGCCTGCCGCCCACGTACCGACCAATAGGGTGACCGGCTGCGGTAGAAAGGGTGACTGTGGAAGCAGAGGAGCAGGCCGCGGCGGAATCCTCCGGGCCCGGGACGCGGCTGTGGGGCGGGCGCTTTTCCGCCGGGCCCGCGGATGCGCTGGCGCGGCTGTCGGTCAGCGTCCAGTTCGACTGGCGGCTGGCCCGGTACGACCTGCGTGCCTCCCGGGCGCACGCCCGCGTGCTGCACCGCGCCGGCCTGCTCAGCGACGCCGAGCTGGGCGCCATGCTCAAGGCGCTCGACGAGCTCGACCGGGCCTGCGCGGACGGCTCGTTCCGGCCCACGGTGGCCGATGAGGACGTGCACACGGCGCTGGAGCGCGGGCTGCTGGAACGGCTCGGCGCGCTGGGCGGCAAGCTGCGGGCCGGCCGCAGCCGCAACGACCAGATCGCCACCGACCTGCGCCTGTACCTGCGCGACCATGCCCGGTTCATCGCCAGCAGGCTGGCCGAGCTGGAGAGCGCGCTGGTCGACCAGGCCGCCGCTAGCGGGGACGTGCCCGCGCCCGGCATGACCCATCTGCAGCACGCTCAGCCGGTGCTGTTCGGCCAGCAGTTGCTCGCGCACGTCCAGGCCTTCGTCCGCGACGTGAGCCGGCTGCGCGACTGGGACCGGCGCGCGGCGATCAGCCCGCTCGGCTCCGGCGCGCTGGCCGGGTCGTCCCTGCCGGTTGACCCGCAGCTGCTCGCCGCCGAGCTGGGCTTCGACGCGGCCGCGCCGAACTCCATGGACGCGGTCAGCGACCGGGACTTCGCCGTCGAGTTCTGCTTCGACGCGGCACTGATCGGCGTGCACCTGTCCCGGCTGGGCGAGGAGATCGTGCTGTGGTCCTCGCAGGAGTTCGGCTGGGTCGAGATCGATGACGCCTACGCCACCGGATCCTCGATCATGCCGCAGAAGAAGAACCCGGACGTGGCCGAGCTGGCCCGCGGCAAGGCGGGCCGCCTGATCGGCGGGCTGACCGGCCTGCTCACCACGCTGAAGGGCCTGCCGCTGACCTACAACCGGGATCTGCAGGAAGACAAGGAGCCCGTCTTCGACGCGGTTGACACCCTCCTGCTCGTGCTGCCCGCGATGGCGGGCCTGATCGCGACGCTACGGGTCAATCCGGAACGGCTGCGCCGCGGCGCCTCGGTCGGGTTCACGCTGGCTACCGATCTGGCCGAGTACCTGGTCCGCCGGGGCGTCCCGTTCCGTGAGGCGCACGAGGTGGTCGGCCACCTGGTGGTGTGGTGCCAGGTGCACGACTGCGATCTGGCCGACGTGAGCGACGCCGACCTGGCCAAGGTCTCCGAGCACCTGACGCCCGACGTCCGCGAGGTGCTCACCGTGGAGGGCGCCCTGGCCGCCCGCAAGGGCTACGGGGGGACGGCGCCAGAGCGCGTCGCCGAGCAGATCGTCGCGCTGCGCGCCACGGTCGACGAGCACGCCGGCTGGGCGGCCGGGACGACTAGCTAGCGTCCGGCCCGTGACCCTCATTGCCCGGGAGTTCTTCGCCCGGCTGTCCGTTCCGGTCGCGCCGGATCTGCTCGGCTGCGTGCTGGAGCACCAGACCGAAGCCGGCGTGGTCGCGGTCGAGCTCACCGAGGTCGAGGCGTACGCAGGGGCCAGCGATCCCGCCTCGCACTCCTACCGCGGGAAGACGGCGCGCAACGCGGTGATGTTCGGCCCGCCCGGGCATGCCTACGTGTACTTCACCTACGGCATGCACTTCTGCGTGAACGTAGTCTGCGCGGGGAACGGCAGCGCCTCCGCCGTCCTGTTCCGGGCGGGCCGGATCATCGAGGGCGAGCAGCTAGCCCGCATCCGGCGCAGCCGGGGCAAGGCACGATGCCTTCCGGGATCTGGCCCGCGGGCCGGCCCGGCTGTGCCAGGCGCTCGACATCGACCGGTCGCTGGACGGCGTGGACGTCTGCGTCCCCTCCTCGCCGCTGCGGATGCGATGGCCGGACGCGAGCACCACGGCCCGTTCGGCAGAAGCTGTGCTAGCCCGGGGGGACGACCCCCCCGAACCCCCCCGAACGATCCTCACCGGGCCCCGGGTCGGAGTCTCCCGAGCCGCCGAAGTGCCGTGGCGGTTCTGGATCGAGGGGGATCCGACCGTCTCGGTGTACCGGCCCGCCGTCCCCAGGCGGCGCAAACTGGTTACCCCCTAGCGGCCCATCGATGGCACCATGCAGGCGTGGACGACATCATCGACGAACTCTCCTGGCGGGGCCTGCTCGCCGACACGACCGATCTCGACGAGTTGCGCAATGCGCTGAATTCCGGCCCGGTCACCTTCTACGCCGGCTTCGACCCGACCGCTCCCGGCCTGCACATCGGCAACCTGGCCCTGCTGCTGACCATGCGCCGGCTTCAGCTGGCCGGGCACCGGCCGCTCGGGCTGGTCGGCGGGGCCACCGGGCTGATCGGCGATCCGAGCGGCAAGTCGGCCGAGCGGGCGCTGAACCCGCGCGAAACCGTGGCCCACTGGGTAGAGCGGATCCGCGCCGAGGAGTCCAGGTTCCTCGACTTCGACGCCGGTGAGTCCAGCGCGCTGATCGTTAGCAACCTGGAATGGACCGGGCCGATGGCCGTGCTCGACTTCCTGCGCGACATCGGCAAGCACTTCTCGGTCAACCGGATGCTGGACCGCGAGTCGGTCAAGGCCAGGCTCGAGGGCGGCGGGCTCAGCTTCACCGAGTTCAGCTACCAGCTGCTGCAGGCCATGGACTTCCTGGAGCTTTACCGGCGGTACGGCTGCACCCTGCAGCTCGGCGGCAGCGACCAGTGGGGAAACCTGGTCGCCGGGGTGAACTTGATCAGGTGGGTCGAGGGCGCGTCCGTGCACGCCCTGGCCATTCCGCTGATCACCAAGGCGGACGGCACCAAGTACGGCAAGACCGAGGGCGGCGCGATCTGGCTCAGCGCCGATCTGATGTCGCCGTACGCGTTCTACCAGTTCTGGCTCAACGTGGCCGACGTCGAGGTGCCCGGTTTGCTGCGGGTCTACAGCTTCAGGTCCCGTGCGGAGATCGAGGGCCTGATCGCTGAAAGCGTAGCGCGACCCGCCGCGCGGGCGGCTCAGCGCGCGCTGGCCGAGGAGGTCACCACGCTGGTGCACGGCGCGCAGGAGTGCCACCGCGCGATCGCCGCCAGCC
Source organism: uncultured Actinomycetes bacterium (assembly GCA_963787645.1). Classification (GTDB taxonomy): domain Bacteria; phylum Actinomycetota; class Actinomycetes; order Streptosporangiales; family Streptosporangiaceae; genus Palsa-504. The sequence continues at coordinate 127,552 of CAWBDS010000014.1, forward strand.
AGGCCCTGTTCGGCCGTAGCGACCTGGGCGAGGTCGACGAGCGAACCCTGGAGGCGGCCGTCGCCGAGGTGCCTTCGGTCCGGATTTTCGCGAGCGGCGCAGCCTGCCGACCGTGGTGGACCTGATGGCCGAGGCCAAGATCATGTCCAGCAAGTCCGCCGCCCGCCGGGAGATCTCCGAGGGCGGCGCCTACCTCAACAACCGCAAGGTGACCTCGGAGGATGCGGTTCCCGGCGCGGATGACCTGCTGCACGGCCGCTTCCTCATCCTGCGCGTCGGCAAGCGCAACGTAGGCGCCATCGAAGTCGTCCGCTGAACCCAAGCCCCGCCGTACGCCCGCTCCGCCCCGCCCGCTCCGTACGCCCGCCCCGCCCCGTACGCCCGGACCCAGCCGCTCGGCCCGCCGCCCCCGCACGCTCGCCGAATCCAACTGGCTCCGGGTATGCAGTCGAGCGGAGTCACTGGGAATGCTGCATGGTCAGCGGCTGCTTTGGGCAGGTTGCGCGGGTTCGCGCCGCAGCTCGGTTACTGGTGGTGCTGGCGTTGCATGGGAGCGCAGCGTGCTTGGTGGTGCGCCGCTCCCGCGAAGCCAAGGGTGGGTGGAACCCGGGTTCCACCACCTTGGGTGCAATGCCGCTTAGCTTAAGTTGATCATGCTGCGACCTGGGCGGTTACCGGGTTGGCGAGCCGGATTGTGGGCGGCCCGTGGTGACGGGTGCCGGTATCGGCGGGGCGTTTGACGCGGTAGGCGTTGTGCCTGGCCCGTTTGACGGCGCGGGGATAGGTCCGGTGCCGGCGCGGCGGGTTCAGGTTGCGGGGCCGGGTGATCTCGGCCAGGACCTGGGCCAGCCGCGGCGCGGACTGGTCAGGGGGGAAAGCCGGGCCGGCGGCCCGGCGGATGATCCGCAGCGTGCGGGTGAACTTGACCCGGTCCGGGTCCAGGCCGGCCGCGGTGGCAGCGGTGCAGATCAGCGCGCTGATCGCGTAATGGGTCAGCAGGTAACCCCAGATCTCCTGCTCGGCCATCGCCGGGGACTGCGAGCGCAGCACCTGCCCCGGTCCGCGCAGCGACGTCTTGAGCTGGGCATTGCCGGTCTCGTGCTCCCACCGCTGGTGATAAGCCTGCGCCAGCTGCGCCGCGGAGGCCTGCCGCGGGTCGGTGATCGTGGTGACCAGCGCGATCAGCTCATCGTCCCCGTCCCGGTCGGTGACCTCGTACTCGATCACCCGGATATACCGGCCCGCGGCGGGGTCCAGGTCCTCCCCGCGGGCCGCGGCCTCCAGCAGGGTTTCCCGCGTGTTCCCCAGGACCTTCGGGTTGATCAGCACCGACCGCCAGGACCCGTCCGGCAGCAGCTCCAGCACCGGCAGCCCGATATTGGCCTTGACCCGCCACAGCAGCGCCGCCCCGGTATCTGCCGCGGTGCACCAGTCCGCCCAGGAGTAAAACCCCCGGTCCGCGATCAGCAGCCAGCCCGGTTCCAGCTGCGCCAGCAGCGGCCGGGCCAGCGCCTGCTCACCGGTGCCCTTCCCGGCCGCCGACGGCCCGACCGCGGCCAGCACCGCCGCATGCGAGGCGCACTCGGCCACCGTCACCACCCGCGCCTTCGGGAACGCCGACCCGTCCGGGCCGCCCTTAGCCCCGAACACCGCCCGGTTCGCCGCCGTGTCCGGGACATCCCACTCCATCCCGTCCACCGACATCAGCCGCCACGACCCCAAGAACGCCCCCGCCGTGTCCAGATCCGCGACCGGCCGGGCCACCTGCCAGAACAGCTCCGCCATCGGCTCAGCACCCAGCCGCTGCCGGGCCTGGGTGATCCCGCCCGAGGTCGGCACCTCCCAGCCGTCCTCCCAGGCCCCCCACCCCCGCAGCGTCCCCGTCAGCCGGGCCGCGACCTCCTCATAGACCTCGGTGGCGAACAGCGCCAGCGCCATCACCAGGTAGACCACCACATGCGGCGGCAGCTTCCCCCCGGCCCGCCGCGCGCCCTTCCCGGTCACCGCCACAGCGTCATCAACCGCGTCCCGCGGCACCGCCGCCGCCAGCACCCCCAGCGACATCCAGTCCGTCAGCGAACCCCCGGCCACCACGCCAGTCTGCGTCATGACCCGCGATCATGCCCCGCCCCGGCCACCCACCGCCGCAGAAGCCGCCACAAAACCAAGATCAACTTAAGCTAAGCGGCATTGCCCTTGGGTGTGGTGGATTGCCAGTTTCACTCCGCTCGCCCCGCTCGCCCCGCTCGCCCCGCGCCCGCTCGCCCCGCGCCTGCCCGCTCCCCACGCACGCCCGCGCCCGCTCCGCAAGCTCGCCCCGCGCCCGCTCGCCCCGCGCCCGCTCGCCCCGCGCCCGCTCCGCACGCGTCCGCCCACTCGCCGAATGAAACCGGGCTTTCACTGCGCTCTAGCGTGGTGAAAGCCCGGTTTCACTACGGCTTGCTCACGTTCGCGCGGAAAGGCGTTCTGGCCATTGTCTGAGCCGGTTGTCGCGTTTGCTAGCTGGGCAATTGCCGGCGCCTTCGGCCCGGCCCCAGGCTCGCGACTGTGCGTACACGTTTGGTCACACCGTGTCTGACCTGGGTTAACAACGAGTATCGCGATTCGATTTGACGAAGGCGCGGAGCACCCCTAGAGTTCTTCTTGCCGCGAGGGGATGGACGCGAAAGTGCCAGGTCCCGCGGCGCCACCAGGAAGTCCTTCTAGCTAGGGCCTCACGCTGTGCGCGATGGTCCGAGGTTGAGGCTACCCTGGAGGTCAGGGCAAGTCCAAGAGTTGGCAAAGTTCTGGCGAACTGAGTTGACGAAGGGTACTTCGCCTGGTAAGTTACAGAGGTTGCCCTGGAGACGGATGAGAGTCCGTCGAAGGTGTGCGTCCGCTCCTTGAGAACTCAACAGCGTGCTAAAAGCCAGTGCATTTAAAGCACAAACCCCGTCAGTGGGGCGGCTCCGTATTCGTACGGACTTGACCTCACTAACGGCGGCCATGATCGCTTCCGTGTCGACCGCAAGGTCGTCGCGGAGGCACTCTCATGTCAACAATCCGCTTCGCGTAAGCGAGCGGTTGTTAATAGACATCAACGGAGAGTTTGATCCTGGCTCAGGACGAACGCTGGCGGCGTGCTTAACACATGCAAGTCGAGCGGAAAGGCCCTTCGGGGTACTCGAGCGGCGAACGGGTGAGTAACACGTGAGTAACCTGCCCCTAGCTCTGGGATAGCTCCGGGAAACCGGGATTAATACCAGATACGACCACTTTAGACATCTGTCGTGGTGGAAAGGATTCCGGCTAGGGATGGGCTCGCGGCCTATCAGCTTGTTGGTGGGGTAACGGCCTACCAAGGCGACGACGGGTAGCCGGCCTGAGAGGGCGACCGGCCACACTGGGACTGAGACACGGCCCAGACTCCTACGGGAGGCAGCAGTGGGGAATATTGCGCAATGGGCGAAAGCCTGACGCAGCGACGCCGCGTGGGGGATGAAGGCCTTCGGGTTGTAAACCCCTTTCAGCAGGGACGAAGCGAGAGTGACGGTACCTGCAGAAGAAGCGCCGGCTAACTACGTGCCAGCAGCCGCGGTAACACGTAGGGCGCAAGCGTTGTCCGGAATTATTGGGCGTAAAGAGCTCGTAGGCGGTCTGTTGCGTCCGCTGTGAAATCTCGGGGCTTAACCCCGAGCCTGCAGTGGATACGGGCAGACTAGAGGTAGGTAGGGGAGAATGGAATTCCTGGTGTAGCGGTGAAATGCGCAGATATCAGGAGGAACACCGGTGGCGAAGGCGGTTCTCTGGGCCTTACCTGACGCTGAGGAGCGAAAGCGTGGGGAGCGAACAGGATTAGATACCCTGGTAGTCCACGCTGTAAACGTTGGGCGCTAGGTGTGGGATCCTTCCACGGATTCCGTGCCGCAGCTAACGCATTAAGCGCCCCGCCTGGGGAGTACGGCCGCAAGGCTAAAACTCAAAGGAATTGACGGGGGCCCGCACAAGCGGCGGAGCATGTTGCTTAATTCGACGCAACGCGAAGAACCTTACCAAGGTTTGACATGCAGGGAAAAGCCGTAGAGATACGGTGTCCGTAAGGGTCCTGCACAGGTGGTGCATGGCTGTCGTCAGCTCGTGTCGTGAGATGTTGGGTTAAGTCCCGCAACGAGCGCAACCCTCGTCCTATGTTGCCAGCGGGTAATGCCGGGGACTCATAGGAGACTGCCGGGGTCAACTCGGAGGAAGGTGGGGATGACGTCAAGTCCTCATGCCCCTTATGTCTTGGGCTGCAAACATGCTACAATGGCCGGTACAAAGGGTTGCGAGACCGCAAGGTGGAGCGAATCCCAAAAAGCCGGTCTCAGTTCGGATTGGGGTCTGCAACTCGACCCCATGAAGTCGGAGTCGCTAGTAATCGCGAATCAGCAACGTCGCGGTGAATACGTTCCCGGGCCTTGTACACACCGCCCGTCACGTCACGAAAGTAGGCAACACCCGAAGCCGGTGGCCTAACCCGTAAGGGAGGGAGCCGTCGAAGGTGGGGTTTGCGATTGGGACGAAGTCGTAACAAGGTAGCCGTACCGGAAGGTGCGGCTGGATCACCTCCTTTCTAAGGAGCAGCTGGCGCGGTCCTCTCGAGGGTCGCGTCCAGAGCCATGTCTTGGGCGAGTGTCCCAAGATGGCAGCTCACTGTGGAGCACTGGTTATTCGGTCAAGTTCGTCACTCAAGCCAGTTAGTACGGTCCTCTCGGGACTGGAAGGGTGGCGGCGGTACGGCCTGGCCGAGCACGCTGTTGGGTCCTGAGGGAACGGGCGTTGAGCCGTCCTCTCGGACCGGAACGCCCCGCCGCGAATGCGGCGGTGTGCGTGCCGGGACCGCCCGTATCTTGAGAACTGCACAGTGGACGCGAGCATCAATTGTAGTCGCCAAGTTAATAAGGGCACACGGTGGATGCCTTGGCACCAGGAGCCGAAGAAGGACGTTGGAGCCTGCGATAAGCCCCGGGAAGTCGGCAACCAGACATTGATCCGGGGATTTCCGAATAGGGAAACCTGATAGGGCGTAATTGCCCGTCACCCCTGCCTGAACACATAGGGCAGGTGGAGGTAACGCGGGGAAGTGAAACATCTCAGTACCCGCAGGAAGAGAAAGCAACCGCGATTCCCTGAGTAGTGGTGAGCGAAAAGGGAAGAGGCCAAACCAGTCACGTGCTAAAGCTAGCAGGCGTTGCGTGGCCGGGGTAGCGGGACCGCTCAGTCAGAGCTGCTGATCTGGCAGAGAGTTACAAATCGTTTGGGTAGCGGAAGACGTTGGAAAGCGTCGGTATAGAGGGTGATACCCCCGTACGCGAAACCTAAACGACTCTCGAGCGGTATCCCAAGTAGCACGGAGCCCGTGAAATTCCGTGTGAATCCGGGAGGACCACCTCCTAAGCCTAAATACTCCCTGGTGACCGATAGTGAACCAGTACCGTGAGGGAAAGGTGAAAAGCACCCCGGTGAGGGGTCGTGAAATAGTACCTGAAACCGTGTGCCTACAAGCCGTGGGAGCGTTCGGCTTCGGCAGACGTGAAGTGACCGCGTGCCTTTTGAAGAATGAGCCTGCGAGTTACGATATGTGGCAAGGTTAACCCGTGAGGGGCAGCCGTAGCGAAAGCGAGTCTGAATAGGGCGTTGAGTCGCATGTTGTAGACCCGAAGCGGAGTGATCTACCCATGGGCAGGTTGAAGCGCGGGTAAGACCGCGTGGAGGACCGAACCCACCAGGGTTGAAAACCTGGGGGATGACCTGTGGGTAGGGGTGAAAGGCCAATCAAACTCCGTGATAGCTGGTTCTCCCCGAAATGCATTTAGGTGCAGCGTTGCGTGTTTCTTACCGGAGGTAGAGCTACTGGTTGGCCTAGGGGGCCGACAAGCTTACTGAAGTCAGCCAAACTCCGAATGCCGGTAAGTGAGAGCGCGGCAGTGAGACTGCGGGCGATAAGGTTCGTAGTCGAGAGGGAAACAACCCAGATCACCAGCTAAGGCCCCTAAGCGTGTGCTAAGTGGGAAAGGATGTGGAGTTGCAGAGACAACCAGGAGGTTGGCTTAGAAGCAGCCACCCTTGAAAGAGTGCGTAATAGCTCACTGGTCAAGTGATTCTGCGCCGACAATTTAGCGGGGCTCAAGCACACCGCCGAAGCTGTGACACTCGCGCGATCGCCCGGCCCTCTATGGTTAAAGTGGATGGCGGTCTTGGCCACCGCGACTTCGGCTACGGATGCCTAGACTGCGGCCTCTGGCTCCTTCAGGGTCCAGGTGCGCGGGTGGGTAGGGGAGCGTCGTGTGGCAAGGGAAGCAGCGGAGTGATCCAGCTGTGGATGCTACACGAGTGAGAATGCAGGCATGAGTAGCGAAAGAGGGGTGAGAAACCCCTCCGCCGAATGACCAAGGGTTCCTGGGGCAGGCTAATCCGCCCAGGGTAAGTCGGGACCTAAGGCGAGGCCGACAGGCGTAGTCGATGGACAACGGGTTGATATTCCCGTACCCGCGTAAGTGCGCCAATGCCGAGGCTAGCGATGCTAAGCACCTGACGCCGGGGAGCCCTTCGGGGCTGATCCGGTTGATCGTGCGAACCAGACTGGTAGTAGGCAAGCTGAAGGGGTGACGCAGGAGGGTAGCTCTACCGGGCGATGGTTGTCCCGGAGTAAGGGTGTAGGGCGACGTGTAGGCAAATCCGCACGTCACATAGCCTGAGACCTGACGCCGAGCCGATTTTGGTGAAGTGAGTAATCCCATGCTGCCAAGAAAAACCTCGCAGCGAGCACTTAAGCGGCCCGTACCCCAAACCGACTCAGGTGGTCAGGTAGAGAATACCAAGGCGATCGGGTGAACCGTGGTTAAGGAACTAGGCAAATTATCCCCGTAACTTTGGGAGAAGGGGAACCGTGTCCGGTGACGGGGCTTGCCCCCTGAGCTAGGCGCGGTGGCACATACCAGGGAGAAGCGACTGTTTACTAAAAACACAGGACCGTGCAAAGTCGCAAGACGACGTATACGGTCTGACGCCTGCCCGGTGCCGGAACGTTAAGGGGACGGGTTAGTGGCCTTCGGGTTGCGAAGCTCAGAACTTAAGCGCCGGTAAACGGCGGTGGTAACTATAACCATCCTAAGGTAGCGAAATTCCTTGTCGGGTAAGTTCCGACCTGCACGAATGGCGTAACGACTTCTCCACTGTCTCAACCACGGACCCGGCGAAATTGCACTACGAGTAAAGATGCTCGTTACGCGCAGCAGGACGGAAAGACCCCGGGACCTTCACTGCAGCTTGACATTGGTGTTTGGGACGTCTTGTGTAGGATAGGTGGGAGACTGTGAAGCGGGCACGCTAGTGCTGGTGGAGTCATCGGTGAAATACCACTCTGGTCGTTCTGGATGTCTAACCTAGGTCCGTGATCCGGATCAGGGACAGTGTCTGGTGGGTAGTTTAACTGGGGCGGTTGCCTCCCAAAAGGTAACGGAGGCGCCCAAAGGTACCCTCAGCCTGGTCGGCAACCAGGTGTCGAGTGCAAGTGCACAAGGGTGCTTGACTGTGAGACAGACATGTCGAGCAGGAGCGAAAGCTGGGACTAGTGATCCGGCGGTGGCATGTGGAAGCGCCGTCGCTTAACGGCTAAAAGGTACCCCGGGGATAACAGGCTGATCTTCCCCAAGAGTCCATATCGACGGGATGGTTTGGCACCTCGATGTCGGCTCGTCGCATCCTGGGGCTGGAGCAGGTCCCAAGGGTTGGGCTGTTCGCCCATTAAAGCGGTACGCGAGCTGGGTTTAGAACGTCGTGAGACAGTTCGGTCCCTATCCGCTGCGCGCGCAGGAGACTTGAGAGGGGCTGTCCCTAGTACGAGAGGACCGGGACGGACGAACCTCTGGTGTGCCAGTTGTTCTGCCAAGAGCACGGCTGGTTTGCTACGTTCGGAAGGGATAACCGCTGAAAGCATCTAAGCGGGAAGCTCGCCTCAAGATGAGGTCTCTCTCTGGGTTAACCAGGTAAGGCCCCCAGCTAGACGACTGGGTTGATAGGCCGGAGGTGGAAGCACGGCAACGTGTGCAGCTGACCGGTACTAATAGGCCGAGTGGCTTGGCTTCTACTTCATTTTGATTTTGCGTCCACTGTGCGGTTCCCGAGATACGGTCGCCATTCAGGCCCGCACCTAGGGCCGGTGACATCTCAATAGAGTTTCGGCGGTTATAGCGAAGGGGAAACACCCGGTCCCATTCCGAACCCGGAAGTTAAGCTCTTCAGCGCCGATGGTACTGCGCGGGGGACCGCGTGGGAGAGTAGGACGCCGCCGGGCATCTTTGAAGAGGGTCGCTCCCTATATGGTTGAGCGGCCCTCTTCGTTTGTCTGGGTACTGTTGGTGGCAGAAGCTGGAGGTTGGTTGGCGTGGCTGAGGAACGCGGAACGCCCAAGGGCCGTGGGACAAGCGGCGGCGGTCGTACCGGTAGCGGCCGCAGCGCCCCCAGGACGACTCGAACCGGAACCGCAAAGACGCCGAGCAGGCCTCGGTCGGCCGGAACCAGCGGCTCCGCTAGCTCCGGCTCCAGTGGTTCGGCCAGCTATGGCCGGGGCCGGACGGCCTCCGGCCGCCCCGCACAAGAGCCGCGCAGCGGTCGCGGCACGGCCGGTACTAGTCGTGGCGGGCCAGCGCGTGAGCGTGGGACCGGCCGGGACACTAAACCGGGTGACGGCCCCCGGCGTGGCTCCAGCACCCCGACCGGGGACGGGCCGCGTCGCACCGCACGGCCGGCCACCACCGAAGGAACTCATCGGACCGCACGTCCGGCCGCGGCTGAAGGAACGACCCGGACCGGGCGCTCGTCCGCGCCCGACGGAGCGCGCCGGACCGCTCGACCGCCCGCGCGGGAAGGAGCCCGCCCGGCCGCGTCACGGCCATTTGGCGATGGAGCACGCCGGACTTCGGGTCGGCCCGGTACCGACGGGACCAGCCGGACCACGGCCCGGACGGATCGAGGTCCGCAGACGCGCTCGGGTGAGGCCCGGGATCGGCGAGGCTCCACCGGAGCTGGCCGCCGCTCGTGGGACGGCGCGCCAGATCGCCCCGTACGCGAGCCGGACGACGAGCGCACCTCCGAACGAGCCTCATCCGGCCGTCCCCGGACCGGTAGACCCGCAACGGACCGTAACCGCACCGCCCGACCTGGCGCGGACCGCACCGCCCGACCTGGCGCGGACCGCACCGCCCGACCTGGCGCGGACCGCACCAGTATCGGCAGGCCTAGGACCGACCGTACCCAGACAAGCCGGCCCGGCGCGGACCGTACCCGGACCGCGAGGACCGGATCGGACTACGCGGCCCGCGGCCCCCGGACCGGAGCGACGGACGGCGACAGCTCCGGCTACCGACGCCGAGAGGGCTCCAGCTACCGACCCCGACAAGGCGAAAGCTACCGCCCCCGAGAAGGAACCGGGTACCGCCCTCGAGAGGGCGCGAGCTACCGATCCCGAGAGGCCGGGCCCCGCGAGAGTTCCCGCGAGAACGCGCCACGGGAAAGCGGCCCCCGCCTCCCGGACACCATCACTGCCGCTCAACTCGACCGCGAGGCGCGCGCCCAGCTGCACAGCCTGCCGAACGAACTGGCCGACACCGTGGCCCGTTACCTGGTCGCCGCGGGAATGGCCGCGAACCCCGAGCAAGGCTACGAATACGCCCAGGTGGCCAAGCGCCTCGCGGCCCGCGTGGGCGTGGTCAGGGAGGTGACCGGGATCGCCGCCTACCAGACCGGACGATGGGCCGAAGCCCTGGCTGAGCTACGAGCCGCGCGGCGGATGACCGGACGGGACGACTACCTTCCGATGATGGCCGACAGCGAGCGCGCCCTGGGCCGGCCGGACCGGGCGCTGGCCCTGATTCGCGAGGCCGACAGCAGCACCCTCGACCGCGCCACCCAGATCGAGCTCCGCATCGTCGAGTCCGGGATCCGCCGGGATCAGGGACTCGCGGACGCCGCCGTGGTCGCCCTGCAGGTGCCCGAGCTGACCCGCGGGCAGCTGCGCCCCTGGTCGGCCCGGCTCTTCTACGCTTATGCGGATGCGCTCCTCGATGCCGGACGCACCAACGAAGCCCGGGACGCGTTCGCTCGCGCCGCCGCGGCCGACCCCAACGGTGAAACCGACGCGGCCGAGCGTCTCGATCTGATCGACGGCGTCGAGTTCGAAGATCTCGCCGACGAGGACGACGAAGGCGGCGAAGGCGACGAAGGCGAGGAGGACGAAGGCGAAGACGGCGAAGGCGAAGGCGACGAGCTGGACGGCGCCGACGCGCCGAGCTGAGGAGTTGACACGAACCCCGTAATGCTGGCCGCGGCGCAGGTCGCGGTGGGCCACGATCCCCGCGACGCCAGCCAGCTGCGCCGCAGCAGCCGCGATATCCGCGAACTGATGGCCCAGGCTCATCGGACCGGGGCGCAGATCGTCCACTTCCCCGAGGGCGCCACCTGTGCCCCGCACACGCGGACCATGTTTGTCGCCGGGTCAGCGCAGGTCGGGCCGGCGGACTGGAGCCTGGCCGTACGTGATCTCGGACCGGGGTGAACTGGTCACCCGCTACGACGAGCGCATGCTGTCGAACACCAAGCTGTCGCACACGTACGCGCGCCCGGCTCCAGTCCGGTCACCTTCGAGGTCGCTGGCCTGCGATTCGGCTGCGCGATGGGCATCGAGATCCATTTGCCCGAAGTATTCGCCGAATACGAGTACCTCGGCGTCGACGGCGTTCTGCTGTCCACCGGGGCAGGCCAGACCCCCGAGGGGACGGCGGCTTTCGCCATCGAGGCGCAGGCTCACGCCGCCGCCAACGGCCTGTGGGTCAGCTTCGCCATGTCCGCACCGCACAGCACGGCCGCACCCGCGGGGATCATCGCTCCGGACGGCCGCTGGGTGGCACGCTGCCCGGACGACGGGCAGTCGGCACTAGCCGTCGCCGACCTCGACAACCAGCCGGAATTCATCGACATCGCCGTGATCAAGGCCCGTCCGTGGCGCCGGCTGGCCCGGGCCGCGGTCTATGACGCCCACCTGGTCGACGACGACCGTAGCACCAACCGGTCCGCCTTCTAGGACGGATACAAAGGGCGGATAAACGCGGTTCGGAGTCCTCCAGCGCGGCCAGGATGGCCTCGAACGTCTGCCCGAACGCCGCGCACCGCGCGCTGTCCATCTGATCGAAGACCAGCCGCCGGACGGCGGCCACGTGCCCGGGCGCGGCGGCTTCGATCGCCGCACGACCAGCCGAGGTCAGGACGACCACGGCGCCGCGCCGGTCATCGGCGCAATCGCGCCTGGCGACGAAGCCGCGACGGCTCATCCGGGACAGCATGTGCGAGAGCCTGCTCTGCTCCCAGTTCAGCGCCAGCCGGAGCTGGAACGGGCGGAGCGTGCCGCCGGGCACCTCGCTGAGTGCCACGAGCACCTCGTACTCCGACAGCGAAAGTCCGCAGTCCGCCTGGAGCATCCGGTTCAGCCGAGCGGTCAGCATCGTTCCTACGCGCAGGTAGGCGCGCCAGGCGCGCTGCTCGTCCGCGGTCAGCCACTGGTCGGCCATCGGCTCATGGTACGCCGGAATTAATGACGTGTCATTCATGTTGGCAGGTGCATGACACGTCATCCAATGACCAAGACCGCCAGCACGTCGGTCCCGGTGCATCCGCTGCTCGCCGAGCGGTGGAGTCCGCGCGCGTTCGACCAGGCGCACGAACTCGATGACCAGGCCGTGACCGCGCTGCTGGAGGCGGCCCGCTGGGCCCCGTCCTCTGGTAACAGCCAGCCGTGGCGATTCCTGGTCACCCGGCGCGGCCAGGATGCCCACAATCGGCTGTTCGGCGCCTTGGCCCCCGGCAACCAGGCCTGGGCGGGCCGGGCCAGCGCGCTGATCCTGGTCGCGGCCGCCACCGCGACCGAACAAGGCGATCCGCGCCCCTGGGCCCTGTACGACACCGGTCAGGCCGTCGCCGCGCTCGTCACTCAAGCACAGGCCGACGGGCTCCGCGTGCATCAGATGGGCGGCTTCGACAGCGCCGCCGTCCGCGCTGCGTTCGGCCTCGACGACACCCTGACCCCGGTCGTCATCCTGGCTGTCGGCCTGCCCGGCAGCTCCGCCGACCTGCCTGAACCCTTGGCCAGCCGCGAGGCCGCGCCGCGCGTCCGGCGGCCGCTCGATGACCTGCTGCTGACCGCTCGTTCCGAACTCGAAGCGGCAGCCGCGTAACGACATGGTCGGGCGCGCCGCCTCGGCCTGATCCAGCCAGTACATGATCCCGCTGACGTTGAGGGCGCTTCCGCTGATCCGGTCGATCTTCACGGCCAGCGCGGGATCGGCGTCCGGGGCTAGCGCCGCATAACGGCTCTTGGTGCGCTCGACCACCATGGCGACGGCGTGGTCCAGGTCCAAGCCCGCGGTGCGGGCGCGGCGCGTCTCCTCCACCCACAGCCGGATCTCCTCCGCGGACCGCTCTAGCGTCGGCTCCACCTCGGTGACCGGTCCGTAGTGGCTGAACAGCAGCCGGGTCGGCCGCAGCGCGGCGAACCGCTGCACGGTCGCCAGCGCGGTCTGCAGGTCGAAGTCGGGTGGCGGGGTGGCGGGCCGGAGGTCTCCGGTGTCGGGGATGTAGACCCCGGCCGCGTCGCCGGTGTACAGGTCTCCGGTGTCGGAGTCGACCAGGCCCACGTGGTGCTTGGCGTGGCCGGGGGAGTAGTAGCTGTCCAGGCGGCGACCGCCGCCCAGGTCAATGGTCCCGGTGTCCTCCAGGGCCACGATGCGGTCGGCCGGGACGGGCACGAGCACACCGAACAAGCGGTCGAGCGCGTCGCCGTAGACCTGCCGGGCGCCGGCCATGAGCCTGCTCGGGTCGGCCAGGTGACGTGCGCCCCGCTGATGGACCACGATCTGGGCCGCCGGATACATGGCCGCGATGTCGCCGGCGCCGCCCGCGTGGTCCAGGTGAATGTGCGTCACCACCACGGTGGCCATATCCGCGGCGCCGACGCCGAGCCGGGCCAGGGCGTCCCGGACCACCGGAGCGGACAGCGCGGTCCCGGTTTCCACCAGGCACGGCCGCTCGCCGCGAATCAGGTAGCCCGCCGTGATCCCCTCGTACCCGGCCATCCGGGTGTCGATCTGGAACACTTCGTGACCCAGCGGGGTGATGTCATCCTCCACCGGGCCATTGTCGCAGACGCCCGGGCTCAGCCGGCCGGGCCGAAGGTGCGCAGGACCAGCCCGGTGCGCGGCTTGGGACCGAACGACGTGGACTTGCGCGGCACCCGCTCGCCCTGCGCGGCGATCTGGATAACCGAGTCGAACGAGGCCGGGTTGCAGATGACGGCGGTCGCCCCCGTGCTGATCGCCACGCGGACCGCCTCGGTCGCGTCATGATTGATCAACACGTCACGCTCGCTATCGGCGATGCCCCACAGGCGTCCGATCAGCAGTTGCTGCATCACCGACGCGTCCAGGCACCGCCAGGACGCGGAGGCGCCATCCGGCATCGACGTCGCGACCTGCACCGGGTCCGGATGGTTGAGCAGCCAGAAACCGGGCGCCTCGGCCGACCCCCCGGCCAGCAAGAACGCGGTCCCCTCGCGCCCGGCCTTGGCCAGGCAGTCGAGCGCCTTGGCCAGGGAGGTGCCCGCGGCCATCTCGTGCACGGTGAACGCGGCCTTGGCCAGCTCCGCGGCGCGCTCTGGCCCCAGGCCCGGTAGCACCCGGTGGATCGGGCCCAGCCGCGGCGGGTAAGCGTCGGAGTCGACCAGGAAGGCCAGCCCGTAGTCCCAGGGTCCGGCGCCGTGCCCGGACGCCCGGACTTCGGCCTGCAGGTCCAGGTAGGCGGCGTACCGGTGGTGGCCGTCGGCGATCAGGGCGCGGCGCCCCTCCAGGTCGGCCACGATGGCGTCCTGCTCGTCGGGCTGGCCGAGCCGCCACAGCCGGTGGGTCACGCCGTCGTCAGTCGTGATCGACACGATCGGCGTGTGCTCGGCCGCCACGTGATCGACGATCTCGGTGGCCGTAGGGCCGCCCTGACCACCAGCGCTCTCGCCGTCGTAGATCAAGAAGATCGGCTCCAGGTTGGACCGCGTGGCCGCCATCAGCTCCTTCCGGTCGGCCACCAGGCCCGGCATGACGCCCTCGTGCGGCAGGATGCCCGCCGCCTGCGGCGACCCGAGCCGGACCAGGCTGATGATGCCGCGCTGGAGCCACGACGAAGCCTCGTCGGCCTGCTCGTACAGGTACAGGGCGGGCACCCGGTCCCTGATCAGCACGCCCGCCGATAGCCACTCGCGCAGCAGGCCGGCCGCGGCTCGGCTCGCGCCGGCGTCCTCGCCTGGCAGGATGAGGCGGACAATATTATGCGGGTCGGCCGCCCGCAGGTGCTCGAGGATGCCTCCGCTGATCACGTCGTACGGTGGGGAGGTGACGTTTGCGATGCCGCTCACCCGGTCACGGGCATAACGGATACCGCGAAAGGGTGCCAGCACGAGGCCGGAACCAGAGTCGGACGGAAGGGTCTGCACACATGTCAGAAGGATCGAGCGCCCGCGGTGATTCCCGTTCGGAGGAAAACTTCCCTGGCCAGGCCCTTCCTGAAGGAGATGTGCACGCCTGGTATCAACGCGGAATGGAACTTCTCGGCAACGGTAGCCCGGCGGCCGCGGCCCAGGTGCTGGAGCGCGCCTCGGCCGCCGAGCCGGCTTCCCGGAGCGTGCGCGAGGCCCTGGCCCGGGCCCAGTTCGACGCGGGCCGGTACGCCGAAGCGGCCGAGAACTTCCGGTTGATCGTCGAAGCGAGCCCGTCTGACGACTATGCGCACTTCGGCCTGGGGTTGTCCCTGGCCCGGACCGGGCATCCCGCGGCCGCGGCCGAATACCTGGCCCTGGCCGCCGCCATGCGGCCCGACGAAGCGCACTACACCGCGGCCCTGCGATCGGTCCGGGCCACCCTGCGCGCCCAGGCCGACGCCGCGCCGGATAAGACGCCGGATAACGCGCCGCATAGCGCGTCGGACAACGCGTCGGATAACCAGCGATGACACCCGCGCTGCGCGGTAGCACCGAACCGCTCGACACCGCCTACGACGTCGCGCTGCTCGACCTCGACGGCACCGTCTACCTGGGCGGGGCCGCGATCCCCGGCGCGCCCGAGGCGCTCCGCAAGGCCGAGGCGGCGGGTATGCGCCTGGCCTACGTGACGAACAACGCCTCCCGCACCCCGGCCGCCATCGCCGCACTGCTGACCAGCTTCGGTGTCCCGGCCACCGCGCGGGACGTGGTGACCTCGGCCCAGGCCGCCGCGCGGATGCTCGCCGAGCGCCTGCCCGTCGGCGCGCCGGTCCTGGTGGTCGGGGGTAGCGGCCTGCGGGTGGCACTGCGCGAGCGCGGCCTGCGCCCGGTCAGCACCGCCGCGGACCGGCCACGGGCCGTGGTGCAGGGCTACGCGCCCGATATCAGCTACTCGCTGCTGGAGCAGGGCGGTCTGGCCGTGCGCGCCGGCGCCCTGTTCCTGGCGTCCAACGCCGACCTCACCCTGCCGACCCGGAGTGGACCCGCGCCTGGTAACGGGTCGTTCATCCAGGTGATCGCCACCGCGACCGGCGTCAAGCCGCTGGTGGCGGGCAAGCCCGAGCCGCCGCTGCACCATGAGTCGGTACTGCGGACCGCCGCCAAGCACCCCTTGGTGGTCGGCGACCGGCTGGACACCGACATCGAGAGCGCGCAACGGGCCGGCGCCGATAGCCTGCTCGTGCTGACCGGGGTGACCAGCCCGGTGCAGGCCATCCTCGCGCCCCCCATGCAGCGCCCCACCTATCTGGCCGAGGATCTGGCCGGGCTCCTCGGGCCGCATCCCGAGGTCAGCGCCCAGGACGGGACGTACCGCTGCGGCGGCTGGACGGCGCGCCGGGACGGGGACCAGCTCGACCTGGACGGCCACGGGGAGCGCATCGACGGCCTGCGAGCGTTGTGCGCGGCGGTCTGGGCCAGCGACGGCGAAAGCGACGGCGTCTCTGCCGAATCGGCCCGCACCGCGGCCCAGCGCCTGGACGACACACGCTGAGGCGTAAACGTCGACCCGGCCGTCACGCGCCGTGTATGCTATCGCCCATGCCAGGCCGCGCAGCCCGCGAATTCGGCGACCATACCGGGGTCGCCGACCTGATGCTGCGTGTGTTCTGTCCTTCGTGTTGTTGCTGACAACGACTCTCAGCTGACCGTTGTCGCCACCGGGGTCCATGACCCCGATCTAAGCTCACGAAGGATGTTCCGTTGATCGCCGACATGTCTGTCGCTCCGGAGATCGCCCGGCTCGCCGAAGCCGTCCTGCTCGTCCCCGCACAGAGCGGGGAAACCGCGCCGCCCGAGAGCCTCGCCGCCGATACGCTCGGCACCCTGGCCTGCCTGCCGGTCCCTCGCGGACACCCCCGAGCGCTGGTGGGGTCTGGTCCGCTTCGAGCCGGGCCGTTCCGTCCAGATCATGGTCGAAGAGGCCGCGAGCTACCGGGCCTGGCTGGTGATCATGCCGCCCGGCGACGCCGGGCGCACCTGTGACTGCGACGTGGCCACGATGATCGCCGGTGAAGCGACCGACGGGACGCCGGCCAGCGCGGTGCTGCGCCCCGGCCCGGTCCGCGTGCACGGCCAAGGACACGGGCAAGGACACGGGCAAGGCCGGGCATGCCCTGCGGGGCCGGGGCACCGGCTATTCGATCAGCCTGCACGCCGAGACGCGTAAAACCACGTGACACCGGCAACAGCATGGCCAGCTGCCGGGACTGGGCCACCAGCACGCCGGCCGAGTCCCACAGCTCGAAGTCCTCTTCGTGGTAGCCGCCGCTGACGAACCGCGCCCTCGCTCGGCAGGCCAGCCAGCCGGGCGCCGGGTGCGCGCGCAGGTGCACGGTGAGCTGCACGGTGGTCGAGGTCAGGCCGAGCTCCAGCACGGCGCGGTCGAGTCGACCAGCAGCGGCAGCGAGTAAAGGTCAGCCTCCCGGCCGTCCGCGAACCGCATCCAGAACTCGCTGACGGGCCGTCCGGTCGGCGCACCCCGGAACCACCCCGGCAGCGACGCGGACCGGAACTCCACCCGCTGCGCGCCACCGAGGTGCGGACCGTGGCCGGGCCGGGCGTCCCGGGTCGCAGGAAGAAGCCGGACACCACGAGCGGATCGGGAAACGGCATCACCAGGCCGAGCGCTCGCAGGCAGGTGGCCAGCATGTACCCGCCGTTGACCGCGCCGTTGGTCCCGTTCCACCGCCCGGCGAGCGAGGCGTCAAACGAGCCGGGAAGCGGGCCAGAAGCAACCACGGACGTGTCCGCGTCGAACGCGAAGTCACCCATATAAGGGCCCCGCGTTACGGCACCGTGAGGATCTCGTGGCCGTCCTCGGTGACTAGGATGGTGTGCTCGAACTGGGCGGTGCGCTTGCGGTCCTTGGTCACCGCCGTCCAGCCGTCCGGCCAGACGTCGTAGTCGATCGTGCCCAGGGTGAGCATGGGCTCGATGGTGAACGTCATCCCCGGTTCCATGATCACGTCGCTGTGCGGGTCGTCATAGTGCGGCACGATCAGCCCGGAATGGAACGTCCGGCCGATCCCGTGCCCGGTAAAGTCCCGCACCACCCCGTAGCCGAACCGCCGGGCGTACGACTCGATCACCCGCCCGACGGCGTTCAGCGGACGGCCGGGCGCCACCGCGCGGATGCCGCGCATCATCGCCTCGTGGGTGCGCTCGACCAGCAGCCGCGACTCCTCGTCGACGGCACCGGCCAGGAATGTCGCGTTGGTGTCCCCGTGCACGCCGCCGATGTAAGCGGTGATGTCGACGTTGACGATGTTGCCGTCGTTGATCAACGTGTCGTCCGGGATGCCGTGACAGATCACCTCGTTCAGCGAGGTGCATAGCGACTTCGGGTAACCGCGGTACCCGAGTGTGCTGGGGTACGCGCCGTGGCTGACCAGGTAGTCGTGACCCACCTGGTCCAGGTAGTCGGTCGTGACACCCGGGGCCACCGCGGCTCCCACGGCCTGCAGGGCCTGGGCGGCCAGCTTGCTGGCCACCCGCATCCGGGCAATGATCTCGGGCGTCTTGACGTCCTGCTCCCCGGTCCTGGGGTGCTTTTTGCCCACGTACTCCGGCCGCGTGATGTCCGCGGGAACCTGGCGGGTGGGTGAAAGCCGACCCGGATGAAGCACTGTCGCCATGCTTTGCGAGTCTAATGTGCATGAACGATGAGAAGCGATGGTGGTACAGCCTCAAGACCCACAGCGTGGAGGACGACGACGGACCGACCCCGGGCAAGGACCGGCTGGGTCCCTTCGCCACCCAGGAGGAGGCGGCCCGCGCGCTGGAAACTGTGCAGCGCCGGAACGAGGAATGGGAATCTCAGGGCTAGGCTAGAGGGGTGAGCGAGAAGCTGCCCCCAGCGGCCGAAGCCCGGATGAAGGAAATGCGGGCCAGTGGCACGTGGGGCTCCGCGCTGACCTCCGACGAGTTCGCCGCGATCCGCAGTGTCGGCTTCGAGCCGGTCGGCCAGGTGCTCGGCGCCGCCGTGTATAACATCGGCTACACCGGCGGCTACAACTGCCCGGGCGCCTGGGGGGCCTGGGGTTACGGCGCCCCCGCCCGTACTGTCACCCAGGTGTCGAGCCAGGGCGGCTTCGGCTCGTTCGCCCCGCTGGTCCAGACGATGTACCAGGCGCGGCACAAGGCCATCGACCGGATGACCACCGAGTGCGACGAACTCGGCGGGCACGGCGTGGTCGGCGTCCGGCTGACCATCGGGATGTTCCCGGCGGGCGGCCTGGAGTTCAAGGCCATCGGCACCGCCGTCCGCTCGCCCGGGGTCCCGCCCATGGCCAACTGGAACAAGGACCGGCGGGGCCACAGCCGGATTTCCTTCACTTCCGATCTGTCCGGGCAGGATTTCGCCAAGCTGATCATGAAGGGCTGGGCGCCCGCTGGTCTGGCCCTCGGCATCTCGATCGGATCCCGGCACGACGACTGGCTGACCGTCGGCCAGACCCGCTGGGGATCGGGGAACGCCGAGGTCAACGGCTACACCGAGCTGGTCAACGACGCCCGCCACGACGCCCGGCTGCAACTGGAACGCGACGTCCAGCGGCTCGGCGGCGAGGGCGTGGTCATCGCCGACATGGACCTGCGGGTCCGGGAACGGGAATGCCCGGCCATGGAGGGCCGCCGCGACCACATCGTCGAGGCCACTACCATCGGCACCGCCATCGTCCGGTTCGCGCGCTCCGAGCAGCAGCACAGCGGACGTACCCTCGCCATCATGTCGCTCGACCCGCAGCGCCGCCAGGCGGCGCGCATCCGGATATAGGAGATAGGCCCATGACCGACCAGGGGAACATCGCCACCGAGCTGAATGCCGCCGGCGTTTCGCAGGACGCCATGCGCCGCCTGGCCGAGCTGGAGCCCGGCAAGCCCGGCTCGATTTTCACCTCGGACCTGTCGGTCAACGAGTTTCTGCTGGTCCGGGAGGTCGGCTTCCGGCCGCTCGGCCTGGTCCTGGGCAGCTCGATCTACCACGTCGGCCTCCAGGTCGGCCGGTGGGGGCGCAACCAGGAACTCGACGTGCTGTCCCAGGCCATGTATCACGCCCGCGAGCTGGCCATGACCCGGATGGAGGCCGAGGCCGACGCGCTGCACGCCGACGGGATCGTCGGCGTCCGGCTCGACGTGGAGATGAAGGAGTTCGGCGCCGACATCGCCGAGTTCATCGCGGTCGGCACCGCGGTCAAGGCCGAGGAGGGCGCCGGCGGCGGAGGCGTAGACAACTGGCGCAACAACAAGAACCAGCCGTTCACCTCGGACCTGTCCGGGCAGGACTTCTGGACCTTGATCCGGGCCGGCTACGCCCCGCTGGGCATGGTCATGGGCTCGTGCGTGTACCACATAGCGCACCAGAAGATGGGCGCCAAGATGGGCAACATCGGCCGGAACGTGGAGATCGAGCAGTTCACTCAGGCCCTCTACGACGCCCGTGAGCTGGCTATGAGCCGCATGCAGGCCGAAGCCGAGGCGCTGCACGCCGAGGGCATCGTCGGCGTGCAGCTACGCCAGCACAGCCACACCTGGGGCTCGCACACCACCGAGTTCTTCGCCATCGGCACCGCGGTGCGGCCGCTGCGGCAAGACCACATCATCGAGCGCCCGACGATGGTCTTGACCCTGGACGCGTAAGGCCCAGGACGAGTAAGGCTAAGACGCGGGTCCGCTCACCACGTCCAGCAGGTGCGCCACGCGGTCCCTGAGCCCGCGCACGCCCGGGCGGTACCGCTGGTAGCCGGGCGTACCCGGCCGCTGCCCGGTGCTGGCCGCCAGATCCCCGTCCCGGCCGACCTCGCCGCAGGCCGCGCTGATCAGGTGCTGGGCCGCCCCGAAGGACACGATTCCGGGCACCCCCGGTCCCGGCGCGATCGTCATCGTCTCGTGGGCCAGCGCGTCCAGTTCCGGATCGCCCTGGTCGAGGGTGAAGATCGTGGCGCCGTCCCGCCGCGCGTCACTGACCCGCTCGAGCAGCGGGACCGGCGCCGTCTCCGGGGTGACCACGAACACCGTCTCGCCCCGCTGGGCCGCCTCCAGCCGCTCCAGGCCGACCCGCAGGTGCGGCGGTGCGCCGTCGGGGACCTGCCAGCGTACGAGCGTCGGCATCAGCTCGGGGATCCCGGACAGCCGGCTTTCCTCGTCCAGGTGCGCGGTGAGGTGCCAGGGCTCTTCGGCCGGGGTGCCGACCAGCAGCAGTCCGCCCGGCGTCCGGGTCGCCTTCCGCAGTCCGCGCGCGAAGGCGAGGGTCCGTTCGAGCCATCCCGTGGGGGCTAGTAGCGCACGGAGAGTGGCCACTTGGTTCGCGTCCACGTACCTATGGTGCCTCCTGAACGTGCTTCTGCGCAGCCATATCGGCACGGACAGTGTTGTGTCGTGGAAAAGGGCCGCGTGACGTGCGGAACCTCGGGTCTGGCAATATCAAGGGCATGACTGAGCGCGAAGCCCCGTCCGTTGACGGCCTGGTCATCGGCATCCTTGGCGGCACCGGGGACCAGGGCCGCGGCCTGGCCTTCAGGTTCGCGCGAGCCGGGCACCCGGTGATCATCGGCTCCCGCAGCGAGGAACGGGCCCGGAGCGTGGCCAGCCTGCTCGGCCACCACGTGCAGGGCATGGCCAACCGCGACGCGGCCCGGGAAGCCGGCGTGGTGATCGCCGCGGTTCCTTACGACGGCCATGGTGACCTGCTGTCCTCGCTCGGTCCGCAGCTGGCCGGCAAGATCGTGGTCGACTGCGTGAACCCGCTCGGCTTCGACGAGCGCGGCGCCTACCCGCTGCCCGTGCCCGAAGGCAGCGCCGCCCAGCAGGCCGCCGCGCTGCTCCCGGACAGCCGGGTGGTCGCGGCCTTCCACCACGTGTCAGCGGTCCTGCTGCTGGATCCCGAGGTGGAGAGCATCGATCTGGACG
Source organism: uncultured Actinomycetes bacterium (assembly GCA_963787645.1). Taxonomy (GTDB): domain Bacteria; phylum Actinomycetota; class Actinomycetes; order Streptosporangiales; family Streptosporangiaceae; genus Palsa-504. Next base: position 149,051 of record CAWBDS010000014.1, read on the forward strand.
TGCTGGTGCTGGGCGACAACCGCGACGCCACCGAACTGGTGCAGGCCCTGGCCGGCCGGATTCCCGGCGTGCGCGGCATCTACGCGGGCCGCCTGCGCAACTGCGCCCAGATCGAGGCCCTGACCGCCAACCTGGTCTCCATCAACCGCCGCTACAAGGCGCACGCCGGACTCCGGATCACTGACATCTAAGACCTTTTTGCCGAACGGGCCGTGGTGCGTGCCCCCAGGGAAGCCGGCCCGCGCCCGAGCCGGGCGTAAACCGATAAAATGGACGGCAGCCGCAGTAAGCCCAGGGCGTTCACGCCGCCATCGCGTGGTCTTCATCGAGACATCATCCGCACGCAACGACCCGTCCAGCATTCGGCCGGTCTGGACGGCGACGATGTGATGCCAGCCGGAGAAGGAAGACGATGCCGCCGACCAAGAGGAACAAGAAGGGCAACCGGAGCGGAAACCCCGCCGTCCGCGCCGCGCAGCAGCGGCCCCGCCCGGCCCCGGCGGACGAGACGCAGGAGCAGCAGCTCCCAGCCGGCCTGACCTCAGCAAAGACCACCCGCGACCGCAAAGCGGCCGAATACGCCAACCTGCTCCCGCCCGTCTCCGCCTCCGCCCCGCCCCGGCCCGTGCAAGCGGTTAGTGTCCAGCCCCCTGACCAGCCCGAGCGCCCGCCGGAGCCCGCCGAGCCGGAAACGCCGGCCGCCGAGTCCGACGACGACATGCCTAAGTGGGCGGCCAAGGCCGTCGAGGAACTGCTCACCCCGACCTACTGGCTCGATCCCGGTGAGTCCGGTGAGCCGTTCAGCGCCACGATCCGCTTCTCCGGCCGCCGGAACGACGTAACCGGCAAGGCTCAGCCTGGTGATTCGTTCTGGCACGAGGAGACCGTCGAAGGGATCGTCCCGGGCAGCGGGCCAGTGGCCATCACCGCCGAAGTCCGCGGCGTCAACCCGGGCGAATGGGTGGTGTCCGCGCGCTCGGTCATGCGGACCGGCGGCCGAACCTACCGGACCTATCCGCCGCCCGGGCGCGACCCGGCCGACGTCTACCGGGTGCCCGCGCCCCGCCGGGTCGGCATCCCGCCCGAGCCCCCGGCCAGCATCCGCACCTCGACCCTGCTGCGCAGCGAGGTGCCCGGAGTCATCCGGTTCGCCTACGCCACCCTGGTCGGCCTGGGCGTCCTGATCGGCCTGGGCCTGGAAGCGCTGCTGCTCAGCCACGGCCACTACGCCTTGTTCCGCCCGATGCTGTTCTCGGTGATCGCCATCATCGCGGGCGTGATCGGCGGGAAGGCCTGGTATGTCGCCGTGCACCGCGGCAAGAAGTTCGACGGCTGGTGCATCCAGGGCTTCGTGGCCGGAGCGGCGGTAGTGGTCGCCGCGGCGGCCCTCGCGGGCCCGGGCATCCCGGCCGGGGCCTACCTGGCCGCCGCCGCGCCCGCGCTGCTCATCGGCATGTCCATCGGCCGGCCCGGGTGCTTCTGGGCCGGTTGCTGCACCGGCCGCCCTACCGCGGCCCGGTGGGGCGTGTGGTCCTCGGACCGCCGACTGGGCTGCCGCCGGGCTCCCGCCCAGCTCCTGGAGGCGCTGTCCGCCTTCGTCGCCGGGGCCGCGGTCCTGATCGTCGTCCTGGTCGACGGCCTCGCGCGATCCGGCCCGGTCGCCGTGGTCGGCCTGGCCGCCTACACCCTGGCCCGCCAGTTCATCCTCGGCCTGCGAGCCGAGCCCCGGGTCTGGCCCTACGGCCGCCGCGTCACCGGCGCCCTCGCCGTCCTAGCCCTAATCGCCGGCATCATCCTCCTCATCAAGTAACCCCGCCGCCGCACCCCGCGCCCACCCTCTCGCCGCACCCCGCACCCCGCACCCCCGCACCCCGTCCCCCGCGCACCCCGCCGCGGCGCCTGCGTTCCGCTTCGCGTGAGGTGGTGGATCCGGGGGTTCACCACGCTTGGGCGTGGTGGATCCCGGGCAGGCCGAATCAGCGAAATGACAAGCATGCTTGACAGACGATGAATGTCAAGCTAGCTTGTCTATGACAAGTTGACTTGACAGGAGGAGGCTCGGGATGAAGCGGGATGCCAGCCGTCGGTGGCTGTCCCCGAGGCGATGAAGAACCTCGTGCGCACTCTGCGGACCGAGCGGGACATGGCTCAAGGCCAGCTCGCCGAGGCGATGGGGGTGTCCCGGCAGACGATCAACTCGATCGAGACCGGGCGCTACACTCCCTCGCTGCCGCTGGCCATGGCGCTGGCGCGTTACTTCGGGGTCACGGTGGAGGAGATGTTCGATGATCAAGGATGTTAGCCGGGCCATCACGTGCTCCCGGTGGCTGCTGCCGCTGTTCAGCCTCGGGCTGGGGGTGGTCATTTTCCTGGTTACCTGGCTGGGCGGGCAGCTTGTCGCGGGCCTGGTCTCGCTCGGCCTGTTTGCGGTGTTCGGCCTGCTCATCCTGGTGCTGACCGGGCGCAGCGAGACCGTCCGGGGCCTGACCGTCGGCCGCGACGAGCGCTTCGCCCAGATCGACCTGCGCGCGACCGCGTTCGCGGGCCTGGTCGTGCTCATCACCATGATCGTGGCCTGGCTAGTCCAGATCGCCCAGGGCCGGAGCGGAAACCCCTACGGCTGGCTGCTCGCGGTCAGCGGCCTGACCTATCTGCTCGCCATCGCGTTCTTCCGCTGGCGCGGCTGATCCGGTCGCGGGGGCGCCGGATCAGCGTCCTGACCGTACACGGACCTGGCCACAGTGCTTGGATTGGTTGAAAGCTGCTGCATTCGACGGCAAAAACAGGACAAGCCTGTGGAGGTTTTGGCATGGACATCGGAATCGGCCTGCCCAACGCGGTTCCCGGCACCGAAGGCCGGACCCTCATCGACTGGGCCAGGCACGCCGAGGATGCTGGGTTCAGCACCCTGGGCACGATCGGCAGGCTCGTGTACCCGAACTACGAGGAACTGGTCGCCCTCAGCGCCGCTGCCGCGGTGACCAGCCGGATCCGGCTGACCACGAGCGTGCTGCTGGCGCCGCTGTACACGAACACGGCCCTGTTCGCCAAGCAGGCGGCCTCACTGGACCGCCTCTCCGGCGGACGCCTGGTGCTGGGCCTGGGCCTGGGCGGCCGGGAGGACGACTTCGCCGCCAGCGGGGTGAGCACCCAGGGTCGCGGGCACCGGCTCGAGGAGCAGGTGGCCATGATGCGGCGAGTGTGGTCCGGCGAGGAGTTCGGCACCGCGGGCGCGATCGGGCCCGAGCCCGCCCGGCCCGGCGGCCCGGAGATCATCCTGGGCGGCGCCACCGAAGCCAGCTTCCGCCGGGCCGCCCGGATCGCCGACGGCTGGATCATGGGCGGCGGCACGCCGGACATGTTCGCCCAGGCTTCGGTGGCTGTGGATCAGGCCTGGCAGGAGGCGGGCCGCACGAACCGGCCGCGCAAGCTCACCCTGGCCTACTACGGGCTCGGACCCGAGGCCCGCAGCCAGGCCGAAGGCTACATCCTGCACTACTACGCCTGGCTCGGCGACGTGGCCAGCATGATCGCGTCCGGCGCGGCGACCAGCCCGGAGATGGTCAAGTCCTACGTCGCGGCGTTCGAGGCCAGCGGTTGCGACGAGATCATCTTCGTGCCAACCTCGTCCCGGCCGGAACAGGTCTCCCTGCTCGCCGGGGCGATCGCCTGACCGAAGGGCGGCGTAAGCTGCTGGTCATGGGGTTCGAGTACATCCTGGTCGACCGGTCCGGCGAGTTCGCCACCATTACCATGAACCGGCCGCAGCGGCGCAACGCCCTGTCGCTGGAGCACATGCGCGAGCTGATCGCCGCATTCACCGAGGTCGGCGGCAGTGACGCCCTGGGCATCGTGCTGGCCGGTAACGGGCCGGTGTTCAGCGCCGGGCACGACTTCGCCGATGTCGCCGGCGCTGACCTGCCCGGCGTCCGCTCGCTGCTGATGACCTGCACCGAGCTGATGACGCTGATCCAGCAGGTGCCCCAGCCGGTCGTGGCACGGGTGCACGGGCTGGCCACGGCGGCCGGATGCCAGCTGGTGGCCAGCACGGACCTGGCCGTGGCCAGCGAGGACGCCGGCTTCGCCGCGCCCGGCGGCAAGGGCGGCTGGTTCTGCCACACTCCCATGGTGGCGATCGCCCGGAACGTCGGGCGCAAGCGGGCCGCAGAGCTGGCCATGTCGGGCGACGTCATCGACGCGCGCACCGCGCTGGACTGGGGGCTGGTCAACCGGGTGGTCCCGGCCGCGCAGCTCGACAGCGCCGTGCAGGACCTCCTGGAGCGGGTCACCCGCGGGTCGGCGGACAGCAAGGGCATCGGCAAGCAGGCGCTGTACGCCCAGATCGACCTGGACCAGCCCAAGGCCTACGCCTACGCGATCGAGGTCATGGCGGCGACCAGCCAGCTGCCCGACGCGCGGGAGGGGATGCGGGCGTTCCTGGACAAGCGTAAGCCGCGCTGGACCCGCGGCCGCCAGTAAGGCTGCTGGCAGCAACCGCGCCGCGTTTCCCGGAAGGACGGCGTGCATGGCCGATTCAGAGCACAGCATTCCGGGCCCGGTTCCGGCCCTGGTCCAGGAGCTCATCGCTCAGCTGCGCGCCAGCGCCGAGAAGCTGCAGGGCCTGGCCGTCCTGGAGCAGGTCCTCGGCCCGATCGCGGACTGGAGCCGGACCTGGGCCAAGCTCGAAGCGCGCCTGCTGAACCTGGGCCGCAATCCCGAAGACACCCATTAGGGTATTTCCGGAGTTACCCGCGGTAATCTGTGGACGACCTGTGAATTATGCCGTGGATAACGGCCATCAGCTGCGGAAAACCGGCCGCGATCTGTGGAAATAATGTGGATTATAAAAAGAACAAAAATTACCTGCGTAAAGCCCTTGCGCCGCGTTCGTCAAGGCGATAGAAATACCTCACCGTTGGAAACGGGAACCATCCGGGGGCAACTCCGGGAGGCGGGAAAGACCGGGAAACTGGCCTTTCGCGCTGGTACCTGGCCCTGGCGGGCGGCCCGTAGGGCTGGTAAGGCCGGGCAACCGGCCGGCCTGGTTCGATGGTGCCGACGAGGCCCCCTCCATCTCATACATGGAGGGGGCCCTCGTTTATGTCTAACCCACCGGATAACGGTGGAAAGCGACGGCGTATTCGCATCCGGCGCCCAGCCCGACATAGCCGGCCAGGTTCCGCAGGAACTCATCCGGATCAAATTCGCCGCCCAGGCCGTCGATGTACGCCTGGTGCGCGCGCAGCGACTCGACGCCCGCCCCGATAGTGCCGGTTACGTCCACGAAGTGGGTCGGGTTGCCCGTGGTGGCCACGTAGGCATCCCGGATCCCGGTGCATCGCGGCCCGGCGCCGGGGAAGACCCACTCGTTGGCCGCGTCCCGGCAGGCATCCAGCACGGCCAGCCCGACCGCGCGATGGTCGGCATGGTTGACCGGGCCATCTTCACCCCAGGTCAGGTCGAAGCTGGTCGTGATGACGACCTGCGGGTCCACCTGGCGGAACACGGTGGCCAGCTCCCGGCGCAGCGGCACGCCATACTCCACCAGCCCGTCGGGGTGGTCCAGGAACATCACCCGGTGCACGCCCACCACCTCGGCGCTGCGCCGTTCCTCCTCCATCCGCAGCGGCGCGACCTGATCCGGAGCCATGCCCGCGATGCCGGCCTCGCCCTTGGTGGCCAGCAGATAGGTAACCTGCTTGCCCTGCCCGGTCCAGCGGGCGATGGCCGAGGCCACCCCGTACTCCAGATCGTCGGGGTGCGCCACCACCGCGATGGCCCTGTCCCAGTCCTCCGGCATCGGCTCCATCGCCTGCTCCTTTCTGCGTTACCGGAGCTTAGCGGTAGGAGTGCTCCTCGTCCGGGAAGGTGCCCGACGCGACGTCCCCGGCGAACGCAGTCGCGGCCTGGCCGAGCATGGTGGCCAGGTCGGCGTACCGCTTGACGAACTTGGCCGTGCGGGGGGTCAGGCCCGCCATGTCCTGCCAGACCAGGACCTGGGCGTCGCAGTCCGGGCCGCCGCCGATCCCGATGGTGGGGATGGCCAGCGCCTTGGTCACCTGCGCGGCCAGCGTAGACGGCACGCACTCCAGCACCACCGCGAACGCGCCTGCCGCCTCCAGCACCTTGGCGTCGTGCAGCAGCCGCTGGCCGTCCTCGCCGCGGCCCTGCACCCGGTACCCGCCGAAGGCGTTGACCGACTGCGGGGTCAGGCCGATGTGCGCCATCACCGGGATGCCGGCCGCGACCAGCTCCTCGACCTGGTGCGCGACCCGTTCCCCGCCTTCCAGCTTGACCGCGTGCGCGCCGGTCTCCTTCAGGAAGCGGGTCGCGGCGGCCAGCGCCGCAGCGGGGGAAGCCTGGTAGGAGCCGAACGGCAGGTCGGCCACCACCAGCGCCCGGCTGGTGCCGCGCACCACCGCGGCGGTCAGCGGGATCAGGTCATCGACGGTGACCGGGATCGTGGTGTCATGGCCGTAGACCACCATCGCGGCCGAATCGCCGACCAGCAGGACCGGAATTCCGGCCCGGTCGAAGATCCCCGCGGTAAGCGCGTCGTAGGCGGTGAGCATCGGCCACTTCTCACCGCGGGCCTTCGCCGCCGCGATGTCGCGGACGGTCACCCGGCGCCCCGGGCCGGTCCCGCCGTACAGCGTCCCCCCGGATGCAGCAGTTTCTTGTGACATCGTCACCAACCTCCATGCCTCGTGTCGCCCTCACGGCGTACCCGGACGTGATCAATGATGGCATGCAGGCGGTGTGCGATGGTATAGCCAGCCGGTTCTGGAAGACTGGGCCGGTGATCGATTTCGCGAATGTGGACCGGCTGGCGGCGAGCTATCAGGAGCGTGGCGGACAGCCCGGGCTGACCTACGGGATCGTGGTCGGCGGCGAGCTGGTCCACGCGGCCGGGCTCGGCGAGCGGCACCTCGGCGGACCGCCGCCGGACGCCGACACGGTATTCCGGATCGCCTCCATGACCAAGAGCTTCACCGCCTCCGCGATCCTCGCGCTGCACGACGACGGGGCGCTGAAGCTCGACGACCCGGCCAAGGAATACGTCCCCGAGCTGCGCGGCTGGCCGTCGGTGACGCCTGACTCGGCGCGCGTGTCGATCCGGCACCTGCTCACCATGACGGCGGGCTTCCCGACCGATGACCCGTGGGGAGACCGTCAGCAGGGCCTGCCGCTGGAGGAGTTCGCCGCCTTCTTGTCCCGCGGCGTGCGCTTCAGCTGGGCGCCGGGGACCCGGTTCGAGTACTCCAACCTCGGTTACGCGATCCTGGGCCGGGTCATCACCGCGGTCACCGGCGCGGCCTACCCGGACTACGTCCGCCATCGCCTGCTCCATCCGCTCGGCATGCTGCGCAGCGGGTACGAGGCGGAGGAGTTCGAGCATCCCGGCCTGCCGGGCCGCGAGCTCGCGGGCGTCGCCCGCGGCTACCGGCGCACGCCCGACGGGTGGGCGGAAGTGGCCTTCGACGCGGCCGGCGCGTTCGCCCCGATGGGCGGGATCTTCAGCTGCGTGACCGACCTGGCCCGCTGGGTGACCGGCTTCGCGGCCGCCTTCCCGCCGGGCGCCCCTGAGGCCGACCGCGCACACCCGATCCGCCTGGCCACCCGGCGGGAAATGCAGTTGCCGCAGGTGCTGACCGGCTGGGACAAGCCGGCCGCCTTCCCCGGGGAAGTGGCCCCCGCGCTGTCGGCCTACGGGTTCGGCCTGTTCGTGGAGGAGCACCCGGCCTTCGGCCGGATCGTCAGCCACAGCGGCGGTTACCCCGGATTCGGCAGCAACATGCGCTGGCATCCGGCCTCGGGCCTCGGCGTCGTCGCGCTGGGCAACAGCACCTACGCCGGCATGATGACGCTGACCACCCGCCTGCTGGACGCCGCACTGCGCCACCACGAGGGACCCAGGTCCGGTTACAGCGTGGCCCTCGCGCCCCAGGCCGGCCCGTGGCCGGAGACGCGGGCCGCGCGGGAAGCGGTCAACGGCCTGCTGCGGTCATGGGACGACGCCCAGGCGTCCCGGCTGTTCTCGCCTAACGTGGCGCAGGACGCGCCGTTCGACGAGCGTCAGGAAGTCATCGCCATGGTCCGCGAGCGCATCGGGGACTTCGCTGACGACCAGGACCGCCACTCCCAGTTCGACACGCCCGCCCACTGCCGGTGGTGGCTGGCCGGCGAGCGCGGCGTGGTCCAGGTCCAGATCCAGCTGAATCCGGAACGGCCACCGCGTGTGCAGTCGCTCACCTTGGCCGTGCCGCCCATGGCCGGCACACCGCTGGGTGACACGCTGGCCGCCGTCGTGGCCTGGCTGAACGGCGCCGAACGCGACTGGCCGGACTCGATCCCGGTGGCTGACCCGGTGGACGCCGGATTGCTGGCCCGCCGCCTGCGGATGGCCGCGGTCTGGGCCGGACCCGCCCGCCTCGGCGCCTACCGAGCCGGCGACGGCGGCGCCGCGGTCGCCGTGGAACTAGTCGGCGAGCACGCCACCCTCACCCTGGCCCTGGTCGTCGACCCGTCCTCCGGCCTCCTCCGCCAAGCTGACGTCCTCCCGTAACACGCACCACGGCCCGTTCGGCCAAAAAAAATAGGTCGCGGGACCCGCACCCTAGATGTGACCTGGATCACAGGCTGCCGCCGGAAATAGATTCCGATACGAGACTGTTCCGTATCGATAGTGGCGGAGCCCAGAGGTCTCGATCATGGCAACACCTTGATGGCCGGTGGCCTTCCCGGTTCCGCACTCAGACTTTCGCGGGGGCCCGGGGCTTGCCCCGGACCAACAAGTGATCCGGAAGGGACACATGGATTCGCAGACGATTTACCGTCGCCGCTGGGTCATCCTCAGCGTGCTGATCGTCGGGCTGCTCGCCATTGTCATCGACAACACGGTGCTCAACGTGGCGCTGAAGACTATCGCCGAGCCGCGCGGGGGCCTCGGCGCTAGCCAGAGCCAGCTCGAGTGGGCGATCAACTCTTACACCCTCGTCTTCGCCGGCCTGCTGTTCACGTTCGGCGTGATCGGCGACAAGGTCGGCCGCAAGCGCATGCTCATGATCGGGCTGGTGCTGTTCGGCATCGCCTCGCTGCTCTCCGCCTACTCACGCTCGCCCGAGCAGCTGATCTTCGCGCGGGCCGCGATGGGCCTGGGCGGCGCGGCCGTCATGCCGCAGACACTCTCCATCATCTCCAACGTCTTCGAGCCGGCCGAGCGGCCGCGCGCCATCGGCCTGTGGGCCATGGCCGTGGGCATCGGCATCGCCGCCGGCCCGGTGCTGGGCGGCCTGCTGCTGGACCACTTCTGGTGGGGCTCGGTCTTCCTCATCAACGTGCCGGTGACCGTCATCGGCGTCATCGCCGTCGCGATCCTGGTGCCGGAATCCCGCAACCGCGAGGCGGGCGGGATCGACTACGTGGGCGTGCTGCTGTCCATCGCGGGCTTGATCACGCTGGTGTACGGCATCGTGCAGGGCGGCGACACCGGCTCCTGGGTGCGTCCGGACGTGCTCGGCCCAGTCGCGGGCGGCCTGGCCATCCTCGCGGTCTTCGCCTGGTACGAGACGCGGATCGCGCACCCGTCGCTGGACGTGCGGCTGTTCCGTGACCGGCGGCTGTCGGCGTCGGTGGGCGCGATCGGCCTGGTGTTCTTCGGTATGGGCGGCGTCTTCTTCTTCATCAGCTTCTATCTGCAGAACGTCCGCGGCTACAGCCCGCTGGACGCCGGCCTGCTGACCGTGCCGTTCGCGGCCGGACAGCTGCTGCTCTCGCCGCGCAGTGCCAGGCTGGTGACGCGGTACGGGGCCAAGGCAGCGGGCGCGACGGGCATGTTCGTCATGGCTGCCGCCATCGCGGCGTACGCCACGCTCGGCACGGCCAGCCCGATCTGGATCCTCGCGGTGTTCTTCGGCATCCAGGGTGCGGCGATGGGCGTCGTCATGCCGGCCGCCACGGCAGCGGTCATGGACGTGGTGCCGCGCGAGCGGGCCGGCGCGGGTTCCGCGCTGACCAACACCTCACGCCAGGTCGCGGTCGCGCTCAGCGTCGCGATCCTGGGCTCGATCCTGGCCGAGTTCTACCGCAACTCGCTCAGCCCCGCGCTGACCGGTCTGCCCGCCGCGGCGAGGTCGGCGGCGTCGTCCTCGATCACCGCCACCCAGGCGGTGGCCCAGCAGCTCGGCCCGGCCGGACGGTCGCTGCTCGGCCCGGCGAACGACGCGTTCGTCCACGCCATGCACATCACCACCGCGATCGCCGCGGCGCTCGCGCTCGCCGGCGGCTTCGTGGTGCTGCGCTGGATGCCCGGCAAGCCGCAACCGGTCCCGGAGATCGCGGCGCCGAGCGTGGACTCCGATGAGCCCGAGCTGGCCATAATGGAACAGACCGTGCTCAACACCGCTAGCCGAGAGGGATGAGCAGTCATGCAGCCCGTGATCCTGGATCAGGGGCCTGGCCCGGACACCGCAAGCACTGACACGCAGACCGGGCAGGCGAGCGAACCTCGCCGGCCCGGCCGGCCGCGTAGCGAGCAGGCCGAGCAGGCCATCATCGAGGCCACGCTCGACCTGTTCGCCGAGCAGGGCTTCAACGGGGTCTGCGTCGAGGCCGTCGCCGCCCGCGCGGGGGTCGGCAAGGCCACGATCTACCGCCGCTGGCCGAACAAGGAGGAGCTGCTGCTCGCCGCGTTCGGCTCGCTGAAGTCCCCGTTCCCCGAGCCCCAGGGCGTCAGCGTCCGCGACGACCTGCTGGCGATGGTCGAGGTGATGTGCGCGGACAAGGCCGACCCGCGCAAGGCCCGGCGGTACGCGCTGCTGCTGGGCGAGGGGGAGAAGTACCCGCGGCTGATGGCTCGGTACAAGGAGACGGTCGTCGAGCCGCGGCGCGAGGCGATGCGCGAGGTCATCCGCCGCGGCATCAAGACCGGCGAGCTGCGCCCCGACACTGATGTCGAGATCGCCATGCTCACGCTGACCGGCGTCATCATGGCGCACGAGAAGACTCCGGACCGCACGTTCGACCGTGACTTCGCGACCCGCTTGGTCGACGGTCTGCTGCTGGGCCTGTCGGTCCGGAGCTGAGCGGCCGCGGTGGACCTGGCGGCGCAATGGCTCGACCGGCTGGGTCCGGAGGTCGGCGGATACGCCCGGCTGGCGCTGGAAAACATCAGCCGGGAGTTCCCTAACCTGGTCTCGGCGCTGATGACCGCGCCGGGCCAGTTCCCGTCCCGGCCCCGGGACCGGACCCCGGTGTTCTACGGCAGCTTCGACTGGCACTCCTGCGTGGAGATGCACTGGGTCCTGGTCCGGCTGCTGCGGGTGGCCGCCGACGCGGTGCCCGCGGCCGAGATCAGGTCCGTGCTCGATGCCCAGTTCACCCCGGACGGCCTGGCCCGGGAGGCCGACTACGCCCGGCTGAGCGGAACCGGGCTTCGGCACTACGGCTGGGGCTGGGCGCTGACCCTGACCCATGAGCTGGCCACCTGGCCCGGCGACGTAGACGCCCGGCGCTGGGCCGCGGCCATGGAGCCGCTGGCCGCCGCGCTCACCGAGAACTTCCTTGACTGGCTGCCCCGGGCCACCTACCCGATCCGGGTCGGGGTGCACGCCAACAGCTCGTTCGCGCTGTTCACCCCGGCCGTGGTCTCGGACTCCAGCGACGGGCAGATCGCGCACCTGCACGGGCTCAACCTCAGCCGCGCCTGGTGCTGGCGGCGGCTGGCCGAGACCCTGCCCGCGGACGACCCGCGCGGGCCGGTCTGCATCGCCGCCGCGCACCGGCACGCCGAGGCGTCCCTGCCGCACGTGGTGGCCGACGATTACATGGTCACCCACTGGCTGGCCGCCTACGCGGTGCTGCTGTTCAGCTGAGCAGCGGCTTGACCTGGCCGGCCAGCAAAGCGACGAACGGCTCCAGATCCGTCCCGTCCTCACCGGCGCTGACCGCCACGTGAGTGGCGCCGGCCCCGGCGTACTCGCGGACCGTGGCCGCGATGTCGGCCGCGGGAGCGCCCGCGGGCACGTTCACGAACACCGCCACGTCCCCGTCGGTCCGGTCCGAACGGCCCTCGCGGAAATGCCCGACCGCGGCGCTGATCTCGGCGGGGGAGTAGCCACTCGGGATGATCACCCCGTCGGCGAGTTCGCCGGCCAGCGCCAGGGTGCGCGGGCGCATGCCCCCGATCAGCAGCGACGGCACTTCCAGCGGCGGCCAGTCCAGGGCCACGTCGTCCAGGTGCACGTAACGGCCCTGCGTGGTCACCCGCTGGCCCTGCAGGAGCGCGTGCAGGGCCGCGGTGTACTCGCGCAGCAGCGTCATAGGCGATTCGACCCGCGCGCCCACCTGGCCCATCCAGTCCAGCACCCCGTGCCCGACGCCGACGGTCAGCCGGCCGGGGAACAGCCGGGCCAGCGTGGCGATCTCCATCGCGGTCAGCGCCACGTTGCGCAGCGGCACCGGCAGCAGGCTGATCGCGACCTGCAGCCGGCTGGTGGTGGCCAGGACCGCGGCCGCCGTGGCGATACCGCTTTCCTTGAAGCAGTCCTCCCACACCCACAGCTGCTCCAGGCCGCCCGTTTCGGCCGCCGCGGCCACCGCGGCGAGCCGTTCCGGAGGCTGGTCGGGCGTGAAGATGGCTGCCAGGGTGGGCGGCGTGTCTGTCGCAAACGTTTCCTCAGCCACACCCATACCGTAGCGGCAGGCCCGCGATCACGCCGGCCCGCAGTGCTCCCGCCAGCGGTTGGTGATCGGCAGCCGCCGGTCCCGGCCGAAGTTCTTCTGGCTGATCTTCGGCCCGGGCGGGTACTGCCGCCGCTTGTACTCAGCCGTGTCGACCATCCGGGTGACCCGCTCGACCAGCGCCGGGTCGTGACCGGCCGCGATCAGCTCGGCGGTGCCCATGTCCTTTTCCACGTAGTCGTCGAGCAGCGCGTCGAGTACCTCGTACGTCGGCAGCGAGTCGGTGTCGAGCTGCCCGGGGGAGAGCTCGGCGCTCGGCGGCTTGCTGATGGAGTTCTCCGGGATCGGCGGGGTCAGCCCCTGCCGGACCGCCTCGGCGTTCCGCCACCGGGACAGCTCCCAGACCATCGTCTTGAACACGTCCTTGATCGGCGCGAACCCGCAGGCCGAGTCACCGTACAGGGTCGAGTAGCCGGCCGCCAGCTCGCTCTTGTTGCCGGTGGTCAGGACCAGGTGGCCGCCCGCGTTGGACAGCCCCATCAGCACCACGCCACGCACCCGGGCCTGCAGGTTCTCGGCGGGCAGCCCGGTCTCGGGGAACCCGGCCGGAGTCAGTTCCTTGGTGAAGGCGTCCACCATCGAGGCGATCGGGATCGTCACCGCGTGCACACCCTGCAGCTTGACCAGGTCCTCGGCGTCGCTGACCGAGTGCTCGGAGGAGTAGCGGCTGGGCATCAGCACCACGTGCACGTTGTCCGCTCCGATCGCGTCAACCGCGATCGTCGCGGTCAGCGCCGAGTCGATGCCGCCCGACAGCGCCAGGATCGCGGACCGGAACCCGTTCTTGACCACGTAGTCCCGGACCCCGGTCACCAGCGCCGCGTACACCTCGGCCGGATCCGACAGCCGCGGCCAGAACGGGCCCTCGGTGTCCTGCGGCCGGGCGCTGGCCGGCGGCACGGACGCGTCCGGCAGCGACACGCGCTTGATCGTGATCACCGTGCCGTCCTGCGCGTCCACCGGCTGGTCGCCCGGCACCTCACCAGGCGGCGCGGCGGGCAGGTCCAGGTCGGCGACGACCAGCGCCTCCTCGAACTGCGGCCCGCGGGCCAGCAGCGTGCCGTCCGCGGCGACCAGGATCGAGTCGCCGTCGAAGACCAGCTCGTCCTGCCCGCCGACCATGTTGGCGTAGGCCAGCGCGGACCCCGCCTCGCGGGCCCGCCGCACCACCAGGTCCAGCCGCACATCGTCCTTGCCGCGCTCGTAGGGCGAGGCGTTCGGCACCACCAGCAGGCCCGCTCCCGACCGTCGGCACACCGAGACCGGCCCGCCGTCCTGCCACAGGTCCTCGCAGATCGCGATCGCGACCTCCACGCTCGTCCCGTCCGCGGCCGGCACCCGGAACACCGGCAGCGTGTCGCCCGGCACGAAGTACCGGAACTCGTCGAACACCCCGTAGTTCGGCAGGTGATGCTTGGCCGAGGTGATGACCACCCGGCCCCCGTAGAGCAGCGCGGCCGCGTCCTGCGGTGCGCCGGCAGGCAGCCCGGTCCGCGCGGCCAGGTCGCTCCGCCGGTCCAGGTATCCGGTGACCACGGCGATCCCGCCCAGCCCTTCGGCCTCCAGCCGGGCCGCCACCGCATGCAGCGTCGCGATCGACGCCTCCACGAACGAGGCCCGCAGCGCGAGATCCTCCACCGGGTACCCGGTCAGCATCATCTCGGGAAACACCACCACCCGGGCCGCGCGCTCGGCGGCCTGCCGAGTCCACGCCACGATCCGCTCCGCGTTCCCGCCCAGGTCCCCGACCGTGGCATTGACCTGGGCCAGCGCGATCCTCAGCTTCGTCACGCTTCCAGCCTAGGCCGTAACCTGGCCGAAACACCGGCCGGGCAGACTCACACCGGATGGCCAGGAACGACAGAGCGTCTAGGGTGGTAGCCGTGGACAGGCAGGAAGAGTTCGTGCTGCGCACGCTGGAGGAGCGGGACATCAGGTTCGTCCGGCTCTGGTTCACCGACGTGCTCGGCACCCTGAAGTCGGTAGCGGTCGCCCCCGCCGAACTGGAGGGCGCGTTCGCCGACGGGATCGGCTTCGACGGCTCCGCGATCGAGGGCTTCGCGCGGGTCTACGAGGCCGACATGATCGCCCGGCCGGACCCCTCGACGTTCCAGCTGCTGCCCTGGCGCGGGGAGTACCCGGGCGTGGCCCGGATGTTCTGCGACATCCTGCTGCCCGACGGCTCGCCGTCCTACGCCGACCCGCGCTGGGTGCTCAAGCGCAACCTGGCCCGCGCCTCGGAGCTCGGCTTCACCTTCTACGCCCACCCGGAGATCGAGTTCTTCCTGCTCCGGGAGCGGCCCGAGCCGGGCGGGCGGCCACGGCCGATCGACACCGGCGGCTACTACGACCACACCCCGCACAGCATCGCCCACGACTTCCGCCGTACCGCGATCACCATGCTCGAATCGATGGGCATCTCGGTGGAGTACAGCCACCACGAGGGCGCGCCCGGGCAGCAGGAGATCGACCTGCGCTACGCCGACGCGCTGACCACCGCCGACAACGTCATGTCGTTCCGCTTGGTCATGAAGGAGGTGGCCATCGAGCAGGGCGTGTACGCCACGTTCATGCCCAAGCCGTTCACCGACCATCCCGGCTCCGGCATGCACACCCACGTGTCGCTGTTCGAGGGCGACAAGAACGCGTTCTACGAGGCGGGCGCGGAGTTTCAGCTGTCCAAGACGGCCCGCGCGTTCATGGCCGGCCTGCTCCAGCACGCGCCGGAGATCACCGCGGTCTGCAACCAGTGGGTGAACTCCTACAAGCGCCTGTGGGGCGCGGAGGAGCGGACCGCCGGGGCGGGCGGGGAAGCCCCGGCCTACGTGTGCTGGGGCCACAACAACCGTTCGGCCCTGGTCCGGGTGCCGATGTACAAGCCGCAGAAGGGGAACTCCACCCGGGTGGAGTTCCGCTCGCTGGACGCCGCCTGCAACCCGTACCTGGCCTTCGCGGTGATCCTGGCCGCCGGGCTGAAGGGCATCGAAGGCGACTACGAGCTGCCGGACGGCGCCGAGGACGACGTGTGGGCGCTGACCTCCGCCGAACGCCGCGCGCTCGGCATCCGGCCGCTGCCCCAGGACCTGGACCAGGCCATCAAGGTCATGCAGGACAGCGAACTGGTCGCCGAGACGCTGGGGGAGCACGTCTTCGACTTCTTCCTGCGCAACAAGCGCGAGGAGTGGCAGGAGTACCGCCGCCAGGTCACCGAGTACGAGCTGAGCCGCTACCTCCCGATGCTCTGACCTTCCGCGTCACTCCTCGAAGCGGCCGCCCAGGTACTTGGCCAGGAAGCGCTCGGCCGCCGCGTAGAACTTGATCCGGTTCTCCGGCTTGGCGAAGCCGTGGCCCTCGTCGGGGAACAACAGGTACTCGTAATCGATCCCGGCCTCGGCCAGCGCCGCGACGATCTGCTCCGACTCGGCCTGCTTGACCCGCGGGTCGTTGGCGCCCTGGGCGATCAGCAGCGGGATGCGGATGTCATGGGCCCGGGACAGCGGCGAGCGGGACCACAAGAACTCCTGGTCCGTCTCGGGGTTGCCGACCCGCTTGTAAAGCTGAGCCCTGGCCGGTGCCCAGTACGGCGGGATCGTCTCGAGCAGCGTCTGCAGGTTGGACGGGCCGACGATGTCCACCGCGCAGCGGAACACGTCCGGGGTGAACGCCGCGCCGACCAGGGCCGCGTAGCCGCCGTAGGAGCCGCCGTAGATCGCGATCCGGTCCTTATCGGCCCAGCCCTGGTCCACCACGTATCCGACCGCATCGATCAGGTCGTCGTGCATCTTGGCGCCCCACTCGCGGTCCCCGGCGTTGACGAACGCCTTGCCGTAGCCGGTGGAGCCGCGGTAGTTCACCTGGATGGACATGTAGCCGCGGTTCGCGAACCACTGAGCCTCGGGGTTCCAGCCCCACACGTCGCGGACCTGCGGGCCGCCGTGCACGTCCAGGACGGCGGGCAGCCCGGACCGTTCGGCGCCGGGCGGGAAGGTGACGTAGCCGTGCACGGTCAGCCCGTCGCGCGAGGTGAATGAGAACGGCTCCATCTGGGCCGTGTCGTAGCGCTCCAGCTCGGGACGGCTCTCGAACAGGAAGCGACCCGTGCGGGTGGCCCGGTGGAAGGCGTGGTACCGGGCCGGGTCGGCGTCGTTGGTGAACGCCACCAGCCAGGTCGTGTTGGCCTCGTCCCGGCCGATCAAGTTCGGGTCGCCCGAGTCAAGCGCCCGGACCGCGTCAAAATCGGCCTGCACCGCCGGGTCGAGCACCTGGTACTCGGTCCGGTCCTTGAGCACCAGCGCGATCTGCGGTTCCCGCGTGTCCGGGTGCAGTACCGCGCCGGTCACGTCCGCGTCGGGATCCGCGAGCAGCACCTGCTGTGCGCCCGAACTTAGGTCGATCCGGACCAGCTGGCCGGTGTCCACCCCGAGCGAGCTGATGGCGATCAGCGACTTCCCGTCACCGGTGAAGGACAGCACGTCCGTATTCGGCGCGTCGTCGGCCGAGATGGTGAACAGCGTCCGCCAGTCGCCGTCGGCATCGTCGCGGACCAGCAGGTCGAAGCCGCCCCCGGGCAGCGGGTTGAGCGCGCCGCGGACCACCATGTCCTCGTCCGCCAGCCAGCCCGCGTAACCGGGGTTCTCGATCAGCTTGGTCAGCTCCCCGGTCTTCAGGTCCAGCCGGAAGACGTCGTGCAGCTGCGGGTTCTCCCGGTTCATGCCGACCAGAACCTCGTCGCGGTGGCTCTTGCGGGTGGCGATGATCCGGGCCTGGATGCCCTCGAACGGCGTCAGGTCACGCTTGGTGTTTGTCTCGAGGTCGACGTCGTACAGCCGCCAGTTCTCGTCGCCGCCGGTGTCCTGCACATACAGCAGGTGCCGGTCGTCCCGCGCCCAGGTGTAAGCCCGGATCCCACGGTCGGTGTCGTCGGTCACCACCCGCGCGGCATCCCAGTCCACGCCGGAGGCCCCGATCGGCGCGACCCAGACGTTGAGCACCCCGTCGTTCGGCGCGATCCAGGCCAGCCGGGTGCCGTCGGGGGAGATGTGCGGATTGACGCGCTCCGGGTTGCCGAACAGCACCTTGCGCGGAATGAGATCGACCATGCCCACTGCCTACCACACCCCCCAGAGCACCCGGACCGGACCAGCGATGGCGTTCGCTCACAGGCGACAATCCCATTGACGTGTAGGGCTCTCACCCATCAAGCGACGCGGAGCGGCCCCAACGGTTGGCCAGGCTTGACGTATGGGGCGGACGCGATTTTAGGGGACGGAGCTGCTCTCGAGAACCAGCGCGGGATCCGGAAGCTGCGGCTACCCCGAGAACCAGCGCGCGGGAGCCGGGTTGGTGTTGTGGTAGATGTGCTTGCGCTCCTGGTACTCATCCAGGCCCGACGGGCCGAGCTCGCGGCCGATCCCGGACCGGCCGAAGCCGCCCCACTCCGCCTGCGGCAGGTACGGATGGTAGTCGTTGATCCAGATCGTGCCGTGGCGCAGCGCTCCGGCCACCCGCTCGGCGCGTCCCGCGTCCGAAGTCCACACCGCGCCCGCCAGCCCGTACGCGGTGTCGTTGCCCAGCGCGATCGCCTCGTCCTCGGTGCTGAACCGCTCGACGGTCACCACCGGGCCGAACACCTCGTCCTGCACGATCGTCATCTCCCGGCGGCAGTCGGCGAACACCGTCGGCCGCAGGAAGAATCCCCGGGCCAGCGCGGGCACCGACGGCTCCCCGCCGCCGGCCCGCAGCGACGCGCCCTCGGCCAGCCCCAGGGCGATGTACCGCTCGACCTTGGCCCGGTGCGCCGCGGAGATCAGCGGACCGCACTCGGTGTCGGGGTCCAGGCCGCTGCCCAGCCGGATCCGGTCCGCCCGGGCGGACAGTTCGGCGACGAAGCTGTCGTGCAGGTGGTCTTGCACGATCAGCCGGGCCCCGGCCGAGCACACCTGCCCGGAATGCAGGAACGCCGCGGTCAGCGCGTTGTCGACCACGGTGTCGAAGTCCGTGTCGTCAAAGACGATGTTCGGGTTCTTGCCGCCCAGCTCGAGCGCCACCCGCCGCACCCCGCGCGCCGCCGAGGCCATGATCTGCTCGCCGGTGGCCAGCCCGCCGGTGAACGAGATCAGGTCCACGCCCGGGTGCGCGACCAGCGCCTGGCCCGCCGTCCCGCCCTGGCCGAGCAGCAGGTTCAGCACCCCCGGCGGGATCCCGGCCTCCTCGAACAGCCCGACCAGCGCCACCGTGGACAGCGGGGTCAGCTCGCTGGGCTTGACCACCGTCGTGTTGCCCGCGGCCAGCGCGGGCGCGAGCTTCCAGGAGACCTGCAGCAGCGGGTAGTTCCACGGCGCGATCAGCGCGCACACCCCGACCGGCTCGTGCGTGATCCGGCTGACCACGCCTGCCCGGCCCGGATCGACCACCCGGCCCGCGTGCGAGCCCGCCATCCCCGCGTAGTACCGGAACACCGCGGTGGTGTCGTCCACGTCGGCCCGCGCCTCGTTCAGCGTCTTGCCGGTGTCCAGGCTCTCGGTGTGGGCCAGCTGCTCGCGATCGCGCTGCAGGAACTCGGCGATACGGCTGAGCAGCGCGGTGCGTTCGGTCATCGTGGACCGGCGCCACGGGCCGGTATCGAACGCCTCCCGGGCCGCCGCCACGGCCGCGTCGACGTCCACCGGCGACGCCTCGGCCAGCGTCTCCAGCGGGGTCGCGTCGAACGGGTTAATGGTCTGTGACGTGCCCTCGTCCGAGGCCGGCGTCCACTTGCCCGCGATGTACAGGTTCTTCACCGCTCTATTATCCGCCCGCGATCAGTTAGTTTGCTGGGATGAGCGGCTCGCGGACGACGTTGGCCGGGCGGCTGGCCCGGCTGGGTTTCGCGGACGCGGCGCGGGCCGAGCGCCTGCTGCTCACCGACCTGGGCATCGATCCGCAGGACGCGGGAACCGAGCCGGGCCACGACCCGCTGCTGACCGCGCTGGCCGGCGCGGCCGATCCCGACCTGGCCCTGACCGGGCTGGCCCGGGTGTTCGGCGCCACCGATGACCGCGAAGCCCTGCGGCCGGCCCTGCGCGACGAACCCGACTTCCGTGACCGGCTGACCGCCGTCCTGGGCGTCAGCGCCGGGCTGGCCGATCACCTGACCCGGCACCCCGAGGACGCCCAGCTCCTGCGGGGCGACGCCGCCCGCCCCGGCCCGGCCGAGCTGCGCGAGCAGATGCTGCAGGCGGTCGGGGCCAACCCGCGCCACGCCGAGCCGGTGAGCCAGAGCACGGACGCCACAACGGATCCGGCCGCCGCGCTGGCCGCGGCGTACCGGCGCCGGCTGCTGGACCTGGCCGCCCGCGACATGACCGCGGTGGCCAGCATGGAGGAGGTGGCCGAGGAACTGGCCGACATCGCGGCGGCCGTCCTCGAGGCGGCGCTCGCCGTGGCCCGGTCCGAGCTGCCTCCCGGGTCGGCGCCGTGCCGGCTGGCCGTGGTGGCCATGGGTAAGTGCGGCGCCCGCGAGCTGAACTACGCCAGCGACGTCGACGTGATCTTCGTGGCGGAGCCGGTCACCGGCAGCGGGCCCGAGACCTCGGCGCTGGCCACCGCCAGCCGCCTGGCCGCCGGCCTGATCGGCGTGTGCGCCCGGTCCACCCCCGAGGGCAGTATCTTCCCCGTCGACCCGAACCTGCGGCCCGAAGGCCGCCAGGGCCCGCTGGTCCGCACCCTGGCCAGCCACCGGGCCTACTACGAGCGCTGGGCCAAGACCTGGGAGTTCCAGGCCCTGCTCAAGGCCCGGCCGGTGGCCGGCGACATGGCCCTCGGCCAGGCCTACGCCGACACCTTCGCCCCGCTGGTCTGGCAAGCGGCGCGCCGGGAGCACTTCGTCGAGGACACCCAGGCCATGCGCCGCCGGGTCGAACAATCGCTGCCCGCCCGGCAGGCCGGGCGCGAACTGAAGCTCGGCCCCGGCGGGCTGCGCGACATCGAGTTCGCCGTTCAGCTCCTGCAACTGGTACACGGCCGCACGGACGAGACGCTGCGCGCACCAGCGACCCTGGCCGCGCTGGCCGCGCTGGCCGCGGGCGGGTACGTCGGCCGCGCCGACGCCGACGAGCTGGCCGCCGCCTACCGGTTCCTGCGCCGCACCGAGCACCTGCTGCAACTGCACCGCCTCAGCCGGACCCACACCCTGCCTGAGGACCCCGCCGTACTTCGCAGGCTCGGCCGGGCGATGCGTTCTTTTGATCTGCCGAACGGATCGTGGTACCCGCCCTCGGCCACCAGCCGCAGCGATCCGGCGGTCGAGTTCGACGCCCTGTGGCGGCGGCACGCCCGGCAGGTGCGGCGGCTGCACGAGAAGCTGTTCTACCGGCCGCTGCTGGACGCGGTGGCCCGGCTCCCGTCGGACGCGGCCCGGCTGACGCCGGAAGAGGCCAGGGCCCGGCTCGAGGCGCTCGGCTACGTCGACCCGGCAGGCGCGCTGCGCCACATCGACGCGCTGACCACGGGGGTTTCCCGGCGGGCGGCGATCCAGCGCACCCTGCTGCCGGTCCTGCTGGGCTGGTTCGCCGATGCCGCCGAGCCCGACGCGGGCCTGCTGGCCTTCCGCCAGGTCAGCGAGGCGCTGGGAGAGAGCCCGTGGTACCTGCGGCTGCTGCGGGATGAGACCAAGGCCGCCGAGCGGATGGCGCACGTCCTGGCGTCCAGCCGGTACGCGACCGGCCTGCTGCTGCGCGCGCCGGACGCGGTGGCGATGTTCGGCGACGACGCCGAGCTCGCGGCGCGCGGGCCCGCCGCGCTGCGCACCGAGATGATGGCGGCGGCCCAGCGCTACGACGAGGACGCCGAGGCCGCGGTGTCGGCGATCCGCTCGGTCCGGCGCCGCGAGCTGCTCCGGATCGCTGCCGCCGACGTTTTGGGCGTCACGGCCGATCTGGATGCCACCGCGGAGGCGCTGACCAGCGCGACTCATGCCACGGTGCAGGTCGCGCTGGACGTGGCCATCAGGAAGGTCGCCGCGGAGCTGCGGCGGCCGATGCCGACCAGGCTCGCCGTGATCGCGATGGGCCGGTTCGGCGGCCACGAATGCGGTTACGGTAGCGACGCGGACGTCCTGTTCGTGCACGATCCGATCCCGGGCCAGCCGGAACGGGCGGCCTCCGATGCCGCGCACGCCATCGCGTCTGAGCTGCGGCGCCTGCTGGCCCTGCCGGTGCCCGACCCGCCGCTGGTGATAGACGCCGACCTGCGGCCGGACGGCCGGCAGGGCCCACTGGTGCGCACGCTGGCGGCATACCGGGCCTACTACCGGAATCGCTCTGCGCCGTGGGAGTCGCAGGCCCTGCTGCGTGCTGAGCCGGCCGCGGGGGATGCCGAGGTGGCTGAGCGGTTCATGCGGATGATCAGCGAGTTCCGCTACCCGCTGGACGGCATCGACGCGGGCGCCCTGCGCGAGATCCGTCGCATCAAGGCCCGGATGGAGGCCGAGCGGATCCCGCGCGGCGCGGACCGGGCGCTGCACGTCAAGCTGGGCCCCGGCGGCCTTTCCGACGTGGAATGGGCGATCCAGCTGCTCCAGCTGAAGCACGCCCATGCGGTGCCCGCGCTGCGCACCACCCGGACCGGTCAGGCCATGGCCGCGGCGGTGCATGACGGCCTGCTGGGCGCCGACGACGCGGCCGCGCTCATGGCCGCCTGGCAGCTCGCCGCGCGGATCAGGAACGCGATCGTCCTGGTCCGCGGCCGCCCCGGCGACACGCTCCCGACCCGGCACGGGGAGCTGACCGCCGTGGCCCGCCTGCTCGGCTACCCGCCCGGCGACGCCGCGCAGGCTCTAGAGCAGGACTACCGCCGCGCCGCCCGCCGGGCCCGCACGGTCATGGAGCCTCTGTTCTACGGCTGATGCGCTACGGCTGGTGTTCTAGGGCTGGGCCAGATACCCGTTGGCGCGCAGCACCCGCAACGCGTCCACGGTCAGGAAGCCGCGCCATTCTCGTTCCGCGGCCGGTGACCAGGCCAGCCAGTTGAACGTCCAGCCGCCGTCGTCGCGCTGGGCCTGGGCCAGGTGGTCCAGGTGCGCCTTGATCGTGGCCTCGTCGAACAGCGCGCGGGCCAGCGAATCCGGCAGGGGTGCGTAGTCGAGCGGAGTATGCACCTCGCCCGCGGCATCCGGATCCAGGGCCACCATCTTCCGTTCGAGGATCAGCGGGCCGACCTGGCCGAACACCTCTCGCGCCCGGTCTCGGTCCGGTGCGTCCTGCAGGAAGGCGAGTACGGCGAGGATCTCGTACTCGCCGTGCGGTCCGCCGTGCAGCTCGGCGCCGCCCGAACTGCCCAGGACGTCGATCCTGGTCCACATCAGGTCGGTGGCCCGGTCGAGCCAGGGATGGCGCACCCCGCGGGCGTTCAGCCTGCCCGCGAGCAGCCCGGTGGTGATGATCGAGGCGGGATGTCCATCCTCGGGACCCCACCACGGCGCGTGCGGCCAGCCGGTCATCGTCGGCTCGGCCGCCGCGGCGCCGCCCTCGGCGGGCGCCACCGCGGCGAGCCAGTCGCAGGCGCCGCGGGCTAGGGCCTCGTCCCACGCGTCGGTCTCGTCCATGATCCGCAGCGCCATTTCGACCGCCAGCGGCTGGCTGCCCGGGGCGCGACAGTCGGGTTCCAGGGCGTGGCCGAACCCGCCGTCCTGGTTGCGGTAAGCGGCCACCGCGTCCCGCACCGGTCCGGCGTCGTCATCGCCGAACAGCCGGCTGAACCGCCGGCGGTCGACGACCCTGGCGTTGGCGGCGATAAAGGTGGCGGCGGCATCGAAGTCAGGAGCGTTCATGGGCCTATCACAGCACGGGCTGGCGCCTGCGTATTGAACGAAACGGCCACCGCCGTGGCATGCTGGCTGGGTGCGCGTACGTGACCTGCCGACGGGCTACCGGGAATGGCCGGCCCCGGCCGCGCTGGCCCACGCCGTCGCGTGCCTGTGGGCGCAGGTTGCTCCGGACGGAGCCGCCGGCCGGGACACCCTGGTCCTGCCCGACGCGTGCAGCGACCTGATCTGGGAACAAGGCCGCGGCGCATACGTCGCAGGTCCGGACACCGGTCCGGTCCGGGCCGTGCTGCAGCCCGGCGTTGTGGTCATCGGCGTGCGTTTCCGGCCCTCGGCTGGCGGTCCGGCGCTGGGCCTGCCGCTCAGCGAGCTCCGCGACCAGCGCGTCGACCTGGCCGATCTGCGCCGTCGTGACGCCGGGCGGCTGCCGGCCACGCTCGACCCCGATACGGCGATGACCCGCGCGCTGGACCTGGCCGGTGCGCTCGTCGCGGACGGGAACCCCGATCCGGCCGCGGCTCGGGCCGCGGTCCTGCTGGCCGACCCGCGAGCCCAGGCCGAAGATGTCGCGGCGGAGGTGGGCCTGAGCCCGCGGCAGCTGCGCCGCCGCTGCCATACGGTGGTCGGATACGGCCCCAAGACCCTGCAGCGGGTGCTGCGCTTCCGCCGCTTCGTGGCCCGGATAGACGTCGGCCTGCCTAGCGGCCAAGACGCTCACGACCTGGCTGTTCTGGCCGCCGAGGCCGGCTTCGCCGACCAGGCGCACCTGACCCGGGAATGCCGGGCCCTGGCCGGTCTGACCCCGGCCGCGCTGGCCCGCCAGCGCGGCCCGGCTGCCAGCTAACTGCAGGCGTCTAGCCGGCCCGGGCGGGTGGTCCGTGGCTGTGCAGGACCTTGGTCCGATCCGGGTTCCACGCGGTGGTCGTCCCGTCGGGGTTCAGCACCAAGGTCCAGCCCCAGCGGTGAATCACCACCTGGTGGTGGAACGAGCAGAGCAGGACGCAGTCCTTGGTGCTGGTCTTGCCGCCGTTGGCTTTGTGCTTGACGTGGTGGACTTCGCAGGCGGCCGCGGGCTGGTTGCAGCCGCCGGCCCATCGGCACTTCTTGTCTCGCAGGATCACCGCGTTGCGGATCCCGGCCGGGATCGTCTCGGCGTACCCGATGTCCAGGGGCAGGCTGGGCCCGGCCAGGCGGGCGCCGAGCTGCTGGGTCCGCAGGAAGCTCGCCAGGCCGCCGGGGCCGGACATGAGGTCAGCGGCCCTGCGGATGATGGCTTGGCGGATGGCTTCCTGGGACATGTCCGACAGCAGCGCCAGCCCGGCCGGGGCCGGAGCGGCGGGGGCCGCGGCGGGCTCGCGGTCCGCCCGCGGTGTGCAGCGCGGGCCATGGCCGGCTAGCTGCAGGCACAAGTTGACCAGGTCGTCTAGGACGGCGGGGTTCACGTCGCCGGTGACGAACGGGACGACGGTGGCGTCGCAGGTCACCGCGTGGGCAGCGTCGCCGTCCAGCCAGGCCCCGCCGTCACTGCCGGAACCTTCGGCCGCCTGTGCGCGATGGGCGGCCCACCGGATCCGCATCTCCGTGATCCACTCGGTCTCCAGCAGCGAACCGTCGTCCATTGCGCGCAGCTCGGCCAGGGAGACGTGGATCCAGGCCTTGACCGGCTGCCCGGCCCGCTCGGGCAGCAGGTTACTGGCGGCCAGCCGTCGCATCGCCTCTTGCAGCGCGTCATGGTAACGCTGCTCCCGGGTCCTGGTGTCTTCTGCGCCCATCGGCGCCGACAAGGCATCCAGAACCGTGGTCACGATCGCCGTGCACTCCGGCGTCAGATCTCCGGACAAGACACCTGCTCCGGCGAACGTCGTCTCCACCCGGACCTGCCGGTCCTCGAAGTCCGGATCGGGATCGTCCTCGGGAGCTGGCAGGGACCGGGCGTAGATCTCCGCCGCCAGCACGGCCAGGTCTTCCCGGTAGGCACCCGCCCGCGCAGCGGCGATCAGGATGTCGTCGGCGTCGTCGCGGCATTCCCGAGGGAGTTTGTCGGTCCACCCGCACACGGTGCGGGCCATCGATTCGGTCAGCACCGTCCCCTCGGCAAGTGCCGCCGCGATTCGCGGATGCGCGAGGACGCGGCGCGCCCAGCCCATGTGGCCGCGGGCGGCGCCCTTGGTCACCCGGGTGCGATTAATCAGCCACGCGGTTGGGCTGTAATCGGCGTCCTCGGTGTATCCCTGGCCGGCGGTAAACGCACCCAGGAACCAGGCCCGCGCCGCCGTGCTCATAGCATCGGCCCGCTCCAAGCCCTGCAGGCAGTCGGCCTGAGCCTGAGCGGCCAGAGCGGTCGGATCGGCGCCGGTCAGGTAGGCCAGCCCGGTGAGGACCATCTCCATCGCGTCACCAGAGCTTGCCGGGACCGGGGTGTTCATCTGGGCCTCACCTCCCTTGCCGGGGAGCTCGCAGGATGACCCGTTCGACCAGAGATAAGTCTCTAGGCTCTGAGTTCGATTTTACCCCGAAATACTGACATTTTCTGGGAACGACACGCGGGTTGCAGAGTCCTGGATTAGTGGGTAGCGCCATAAGTTCGTCGGGTGCTTCAGGGTTCAGCGCGCCGTGCGGAAGGTGATCGCCTGGCCGCATTGCGGGCAGGTCGCGGTGCGGGTATCGCCTGCGTCCGGCGGCCAGGCCTCGATAGTCGCCTGGCAGGCCGGGCAGGGCACCCGCATTGGCTTCGGTGCGTGGTGCTCGGCCATTGTGGCCAGGTAGCCGGCCAGGGGGCCGAGCCCGACGGTGGCGCGCCGCTGGTCGACGTGGTCCGGGTCACGCAGTTTCCTCGGCTCGAACCGGCCGTCCCTGGCGATGGCCTGCGTGCCGTACTCCTGCGGCTTGCCTTCGTGCAGCAAGACCCGGTCGGTGAGGTATGCCTGCTGCACGATGGTGGCCTCGCCGCGCTTCGCGGCGGCGGTCAGCAGGTCCAGGCACCGGCGCTGGAACGCCGGGTCGCTGTCGGCGTGCTGCGCGAGCAGCCATGCGGCCTGCGCGCCGTCCTCACCCACCAGGGACTTCCCCGGCCAGCCGGCACCGGTGATCACCTGCCGCAGCCACGGCAGGTTCTCGCTGTCGGCCGCCCGCGTCGCCTCGGCATCGAGAGCGTGGCGGCCCTGCTGGTCGGCCGCTACCCGCCGGAGCAGCTCCGCACGCAGCTCGTCGTTCATGAAGACCATCTGAGCAGAACGGACAGGCCCGGTTCTAGCCACGGGTCAGTTCGGCCAGCAGTTCCGGCCCGGTCCAGCGCGACAGCGGGACCCCGGTCGCGGCGGGCAGCTGGCAGGCTAGCGCTACGACACGACCTGCGCTCGCAGCCAATCCCGGTGCGCCGTCTTCGCGCCGCGAGCGCGTTCTTTCAGCGCGTCGCGCTCAACGGCGGTCAGCGTGACCGGCACCGCGCAGGGCAGCGGCATGGCAGCTCCCGGGAATCACCGCTGGCTAATCCGCTCCCGGCACGGGTTCATAACCAGGCCCGATGTCGCCGCGCGGCACAATGAGGCACATGCCCGCCATCGCCTACATCACCGGCGTGCTGCCCGGCGGCGAGCAGATCCCGCTGTTCCGGCTCCGCTACGGCGGCTCGCCCACTCCTTCGGCTTGGCGATCTACTCACCCGCCCGCGACCTGGCCCCCGACGGACTTACGGTGTCACCCACATAGCGGGAGAAGTGATCGAGCGAGCGCATCGCTTCCCGCATCGTGGTACAGGCCTGCCCGCTAATATCGCGGCTCGCTTGCCCGTCTCATATGAAGCAGCGGCAAATGTCTCAACTGGGACACTAGAAACGGGAGCTGCCAACCGTGACACGCCTACCGACGTCACAAGGGGCAGTTGCCAGCGACACGGCGCAGGGAGATGGCGATGGCCCTTACCGGACGAGATTGCGGTCACCAATACCGGCCGGGTGTCCAGTTCTGCATCGTGTGCGGAGACGTCCGCCCCGAACGGGCGGAGTCGGCGCCCGTCCACCAGCCGTCCGCGATGTACCAGCCCACCCAAGCCCACCAGCCCGCACCGGTCTACCAGGGCGCGCCGGTCTACCAGGCCGCGCCCGTGCTGTACCAACCGCCCGCCGCGCCGGCGCGGCGGGCCCGGCCCGGGCCGCCTCCGAACCGGCCGAACCGGCCGCGACGGCTGCGTGCCCTGATCATCGGCCTGGTGGTCTTCCTGGCCGCGGGCGGGATCACCGCGGCGGTGATGCTGATCGCGCACCCGCTGCAGCGCGGGACCGTCCCGCCGCCTATCCCCACGACCTCGGCCTCGGCCTCAACCTCGAAGTCGGCCGGCGAGCCCGCGCAGGAGGCAGCGGCCCAGGGCCTGGCCGGGCTCCTGGCCCAGAGCGTCACCGACCGCAGCTCCATCGTGGCGGCGGCCAACGACGTCATGGGTTGCGGGCCGAACCTGCGCCGGGACCCGCAGACCTTCGCCAGCGCGGTCACCTCGCGGCAGAACCTGCTCGGACGACTGGCCAGCCTGCCGGGTCGTCCGGCGCTGTCGGCTCCGATGCTGGCCGCGCTGACCAGCGCGTGGCAGAACTCGATCAAGGCCGATCAGGATTACGCGCAGTGGGCCCAGGACGAGATCGCTAACGGCTGCACCGCGAACAACCAGACCGATCCCAACGCGCAGGCGGCCACCGGGCCCGACAATCAGGCCACCATCGGCAAGAAGACGTTCGCCGGGCTCTGGGACCCGATCGCGACGAAGTACGGGCTGCCCGCCTACCAGTGGAACCAACTCTGAGGTCGATCGCTCAGGCCATGGCGTTCCACACCATGGCGGCCAGCTGGTTGATCGTGTCGATGCCGTACTGCTCGCTGGGATTCCCGGTGGTCAGCACGGCGATCAGGTAGTCCCGGCCGCTACCGGAGATCCAGCCCTCGCTGTTGATCTGCCAGTCGGTATTCGCGCTGTTCAGCGGGAGCCAGCCGTTCTTCAGCGCCACGGTCACCTGGGCCGGGACGCCGCCCGAGACCCCCCACCGCTGATCGGGCGTGACGTTTTCCATCAGCGACAGGGCGTAGTTGCGCGCCGTATTGGTCAGCAGTGAGTTCGGCTCGACCAGCGTCCGCAGCAGGGCGAGCTGGTCAGCCGGGATCGTGGTGGTCAGACCCCATCCCGGCCACGGGAAGCCGGGGCAGTTCACGCACGTAGACGGCGCCGTGTCAGCCAGCCCGGCCGAGGTGTTGAACGCCTTGATGCTGCTCGGGCCGCCGACCTCGTCCCACAGGCTGGTCGCCGCGCCGTTGTCGCTGTCCTCGATCATCTGCTCGGCCAGCGACTGGTCGCTGGCCGACAGCCCGGTGCCGCTTCGGCTCCGCTCGGCCAGCAGCGTCTCCAGCACGTCGACCTTGACCACGCTCGCCTCGTCCTGCGGCTGGCCCTGGCCAAGGTGCCAGGTCTGGCCGCTGCGCAGGTCGTAGACCGCGGCCAGCACGCTGCCGGACCGGGACGAAACGTAGGCGGCGGCCGTCGAGCCGAGCGGATCTTGATGCGCGGCCGAGGGCCGGGGCACGGGTGAGCTCGACCCCGCCGCGGCGCTCGGGGTCGGCGGATGGCCGGAAAGACCGGCGGCGCCGGTGCGGGCCACGGTAGCGGCAGCCGCGGGCCCAGGCGTCCGCCCGCCCGACCCCCGCAGCGTGATTACCGCGGCGATGCACGCGGCCACCAGCAGGACGACCCCGCCCGCCGCGAACAGCGCCGGGGTGCTCACGCGCCCTCCCGACGAATGCCTGCCCCTGATGCCGATGGCGACGTCCCGTCGTGCTCTGGGCTACCCCGCGGGGCAGACCTGCTGGAATGGCTCGGTTCCAGCGTAATCGGCCCATTGCTGCCGGGTAAGCGATACATCGGCGATGTCGCACGCGCCCTGCGGCAGGCTGGCCGGGAAAGCCACGTTCCATACCCGGGCCGTACCGTCGCCACCCGCGGTGACCAGCGTGCCGCCGCCGGAGCCGAACGCCGCCGCGTACACCGGCTGGGCGTCGGCGGTCATGGCTGTGCCGATCTCCTGCTGGGTGGCCACGTCCCACAGCCGGACGTTGCCGTCGCCGCCCGCCGTGGCCAGCTTGGCGCCGTTCGCGCTGAACGCCAGCACGGTCGTGCCCGGCCCGGCCGCCATCGGGTGGCCGAGCCGCTGGCCGGTGGCCACGCTCCACAACTGGGCCTGGCCGCTGGCGCTCACCGTGACCAGGGTCCGGCCGGCCGGGCTGAACGCCACCGCCCCGCCAGTCCGGCCCGGAGCGTCGACGGTCATCGGCGCACCGACCTGTTGCTGGCTGGTCACATTCCAGATCCGCGCGGTGCCGTCCGCGCCCAGGGTGACCAGTAGCGTGCCGTCCGGACTGAACGCCACGGCTCGGTACCGCCCGTTCCCGGCCGCGGGCAGCCCGGCGCCGAGCCGCTGGCCGGTGGCCGGCTGCCACAGCTGACGTCGCCCAGGGCGCTGGCCCCGACCGAGGTCAGGACGCCGATCGTGGCCACCGCCGCGGTACCGCCTAGGTCGGCGGCCTCGGTCAGCGTCGGCCCGAACGCGGCCGCGCACAGCAGCGGCACCACCCCCGGAGCCGAGATGCCGCGCAGTTCGTGACGGCCGTTGCGGGCGGTATGCAGCAGCCACTCACGGATCCCCGCCTGAAGCCGCACGACCTCCTCGAAGTCGCCCAAATCCCTCCACCCCCACGTGCCAATAGCACCCCAAGACGGCGGCAGCCTAACCGGCGGGTTACGGTCCCAGCCGTGACTTTTGCGCAGGTGTGACCACCCGCGCACCGATCTGGCCGATTAGCGACCGCGGGTTACGCGGATGCGTCGCCCCGGACCGCGGCCCGGGTCTCCGGGTCCAGCGCGGCCAGCAGGGGGGTCGAGGCGTCGCGCAGCTCTCGCACGGCGTGGTCGAGCCGGCTCGGCGATACTTTGCCCGAGCCGGACCCGCCAGCCGTGCCCGCCGCATTGCCGATCGCGGTCAGCTCACGCGCCATCTCCCCGCCCAGGCGCTGGGCCTGCTCGAGGAAGTTCCTGGAGATCTTCTCGTCGATCAGGACCGGCGCCCCGACCAGCAGCATGTTCATGTACGCGCGGAACTCGTCGGAGGCCACGGCCCGGGACCGGTCGTTGAGCTGGCGGAGCCGGACCACCTGATCCACGACCAGCAGCGTGACCACGCCCGCCGCGAACCCGCCCTGCCACCGTGACAGCACGTCACGACCCTAGCTGCTAGCGGGCGGGCTCGGCGATCATGGCGGTGCCGATCTCGCGGAAGCCGATCCGGGCGTAGACCCGCGCCACCGCGGCGTCACTGGCGGACAGGAAGACGGTCTGTACACCGCGCTCCCGGGCATCGACGGCCAGCAGCGCGGTGACCGCCGCGCCCAGGCCCTGGCGGCGCGCCGTGGGCAGCACCCCGACGCCGGTGATCTCGGCCACGCTGTCCACCGCCTGGCAGCTTCCCGCCGCGACCGGGCCATCCGGGCCGAACGCGGCGGCCAGCACCGAGTGCCCGGAGCGCACCCGCTCGCGCAGCATGGCGATCGTGCCGCCGTCGTGGTCCGCGGCGATCTTGTCTCGCTCGGCTGGGCCGGCCTCGCCCACGGCGGTGCCCGGATGACTGAACGCCACCGTCGGCACGGCCCACACCCGGTCGAGTTCGGCCTCCTCGGGGACGACGATCCGCACCGTGATGCCGGGCGGCAGCGGCGGAACCGGCGTCGGCTCGGCCAGCACCATCAGCGGGTGGGCCTGGACCTCCAGGCCCGCCTCGGTGGCGGCCGCGGCCATCTCGGGCGCGCTCTGCTCGATCCACTCGAACGATTCGGGAATGATCAGCTCTCGCTGCCGGGCGCGTACCGCTCGGATGTCGGCCGCGGTGACCGGCGGCCGCGGTCCGCGCTTGGGCCGGGCGTAGTACGGCCACCCTGAGCCGGTGGGCACGAAGATCACCAGAGGGCCACGTTCGTCGCCCCGGGCCCGGCGACGCGGGACAGCGTTCGCAGAACGCGTCAATCCGCTCAATGATCTCGTTGTCTCCCACAGCAGTACTTACCTTAAGCTGCCGGGCGCGCCAGTCCAACTGCGTTTGCCTGCTACGTTGGGTCCGTTATGGCCCACGCAGATCCGCCGGTGCCCATGAGTCAGTTGACCTTCCACGGGCCGTTGTCGCAGGCCCGTGCCGTCCAGCTGACCGAGCGCCTGACCCGGACTGGACCGCGCACGGTGCTCGACATCGGTTGCGGGTGGGGCGAACTGATGCTGCGTGTTTTGGCCGCGGCACCCGAGGCGACCGGCGTCGGCGTCGACCTCGACGAGGATGACCTGGCCCGCGGCCGCGCGGCCGCCCACGCGCGCGGCCTGGCCGACCGGGTTAGCTTCATCCGCGAATCGGGCATCGGAACCACCCGAGGGCCCGCCGACCTCGTGCTCAGTGTGGGAGCCAGCCAGGCGGTCACCGACGTCCAGCCGCCCGGCCACATCGCGGCGGCCCTGTCCGCCCTGCGCCAGCTGGTCACGCCCGGCGGCCGGGTGCTGTTCGGCGATGGATTCTGGGAGCATCCGCCCACCGAGGCCGAACTGGCCGCCATGTGGCCCGGCATCACCGCGGGGGAATTCCCCGACCTGGCCAAGATCGCCGATCTCGCCGTCGAGGCCGGGTTCCGCCCGGCCTGGATCGAGACGGCCAGCGCCCAGGAGTGGGAGGAGTTCGAGTCGGGCTACCAGGCTGACGAGGAGGAGTGGCTCGCCAGCCACCCCGATCACCCCCAGGCCGCCGAGATCAGGCAGCGCGTCGATGAGCACCGCTCGTACTGGCTGCGCGGCTACCGCGGCCTGCTCGGTCTGGCCTACCTGACCCTGGTCCCGGTCGGCTGACTCACCGGTCCACCTCGACGGCGAGACCAGGGGAAGCGACCCCGACCGGCCCGGCGTAACCCTCCGCGGCGGCCAGCAGAGCGTCGTCCGGGTCGGTTCCCGGGATCAGATGGGTCAAGATGAGCTGCCCGGCCCCCGCCTTGCCGGCCAGATGCCCGGCCTGGCTCGCGCTGGACAGGTAGCGCGCCGAGTCGGCCGGCACCTCCCGGGCACACGAAGCCTCGGCCAGCAGCAGGTCGGCGCCGCGCGCCAGCCGGTGCAGATCGGGGCTGGGCCCGCTGTCTCCGGTATAGGCCAGGGTCTGGCCGCCGGCTTCCAGGCGCAACCCGGCGTTCGGCACGAAGTGGGGGAGCAGCCAGCTGTGGACGCCGAACGGCCCGACGCTGAACTCGTCCCCGGGATCGAAATCGTGCTGGACATAGGCGTGGTCCAGCATGCCGGGCCGGTCCAGCGCGAGAACGGCCCGCAGGGCGTCCGGCGGCGCGTACACCGGCAGCGCGGGCGCGGGCGGCCGGTCATCGCGCAGCGTCCTGGCCCGCAGCAGCGGGTTCAGGTCGGCGCAATGATCGGGATGCCCGTGGCTGACCAGCACCGCGTCCACCCGGTCGGCTGCCATGATCTGGAGCAGGCGCGGCAAGATCGCGTATCCGGGGTCGGTCAGCAGCCGGAACCCGTCGTGTTCGACCAGGTAGCCGCTGCACGCCTGGCCGGCCGCTGGCCAGGCTCCGCACCCGCCGAGCACCGTGAGCCGCACGGTTTCACCCTAGCCCGGCCGCCGGGCGATCACGTGCAGCAGGGCGGCCACCTGCCGGTAGGGATCGGTGCGGCCGGCGCGTTCCTCGCAGGTCAGCAGGGCGTCCAGGTCCGGCGGCGGTTCGGTGTCGCCGGACGCGGTGTCGGTGAACACCCGCACGCCGTACCAGGCGGCGACGTCCAGCCCCAGGCCCGCCAGCCGAGCGGTCAGGTCGGCCAGCCGGTCGGCCCGGGCGGTGACGCCGATCCGGTTCGCGTAGGTGACCGAGTTGAACCCGGTGGCGCACGCCGCCCAGTCCCCGAGCAGGCCCGGCCGCATGGCCAGCGCGTCGCCGTTGCGGACCAGCAGCGAGGCCATCCCGCCGGGCGCGGTCAGCGCGGCCACGGCACGCAACAGCGGATCGGGATCGGCGGCGTACATCAGCACCCCGTGGCACAGCACGGCGTCGGCGGCACGAACCCCGGACCGTTCGGCCCAATTCTCGATCAGCCCGCGCTCGACCCGCACCCGGGCGCGGACCTCGGCCGGCTCGGCGGCCAGGTCCTGCTCGAAGCGCGCCAGCAGGTCGGCGGACGCATCCACCCCGGTCACCTCATACCCGCGCCGCGCGAGCCGGATGGCCTGTGTCCCCTGACCGCAGCCAAGATCGATGATCCGAACGGCCGGTGATGGCAGTTCCGCGGCCAACTGGCGTGCCACCAGTTCCTGGCGCACCACGTCTCTCAGCTTGCCCAGCCGCGCCTGCCAGCGCTCTTCGTGACCGGTGAACGAGGTGCTCATCGGACCAGGTCAGTTCGTGTGCAGGCCGGGGAACATGTGCCCGAATACCTCGTCGATCAGCGCGATGGCGTCGGCGCGCCCGATCGCCTCGTCCTGGTCGATGTCCGGGGCGGGCAGGCCCATGTCTTTGGCCAGGGCCAGGACCGGGAAACAGGCCGCCTTGCACAGGCCCTTCAGCCGGGCCTCGAGCGGGACGCGCGCCGGGTCGAACGGGGGCACCGGCCGCGGCGCGACGTCGGGCCAGTCAGCCGGGTCCCGCGGGACCTCCAGGGACAGGATCGGCGCCAGGTCCGGGGCGAACGCGTCGCGAGCGGTCAGCGGGGCGCCCAGCTGCCAGCGCTCCCGGAGCGTCCGGATCACCGAGGTGTGCCGGTACTGGTCGTTGATCACTGTGCGCTCACCGATCCACGGCGAGACGGCGATGGCGGGCACCCGCACGCCGGAACGGTCGAAGCGGAAACCCATCTGCCCGGGCGGGGCGTTCGGGTCCGGGGGCGGCACGGCGGGCGGCGGGACGTGGTCGTAGGTCCCGCCGTGCTCGTCGAAGGTGACCATGAACAGTGTGTTGTAGGCGTTCGACCCGGTGGGCGAGGCCGAACAGCGGATCGCGTCGTAGATCTTGGCCAGCAGCGCCTCGCCGCCCAGCAGGGCCGAGGGCGGATCCAGGTCCACTCCGGGGAACAGCGCGTCGAAGGCCGGGTGCATGTCGTTGTGCCCGTACAGCAGGTTGGGCTCGATGAACGAGTACGCCGGCAGCTGCCCGGTTTCCGCGTCCTCCAGGAACCGGTCGGTGGTGACGAAGTTCGTCGCCCAGCGCTCGTGCAGGCGGGGCGCGTGGATGACGCCGGTCAGCGAGATGTGGCTCGGCGGATCGCAGTAGACCCGCCAGGACAGGCCCCGGGCCTCGAGCCGCTCGAAGATGGTCGCGGCGTCGTTGCGGAGCGGGAAGGCCGCGGCGGGTTCCATGTTGACCACGAACCCCGACGAGGTGGCCGCGTGGAAGAACGACCGGTTGGGGAACGTCTGCGACGGCACCTCGCAGAACCAGTGATCGAAGGTCGCGAACCCCCGGGCCAGCGCCGAGGTGACCGGCACCTGGAAGGGTGCGTAGCCGGTCATGATCTGCGCGTATTCCTCGTAGACCGGCGGCCGGCCCATCTCGGCCATGAACGCGCTGATGTAGTCGGCGATGAACCCGTCCATGGTGGGCCGCTGTGCGGGGTTGGCCGGCGCGTTGTACGGGGGCGCGATGTGCTGAATCACCATGCCGCCGTTGGACGGCGGGTCGATGACGCCGAACAACTGGGTGTTGACGTGCGGATACTCCTCTCCCGGGTCGGGGGAGGGGGTGTTCCAGTCCGCGGCCGTCGTGTACGGGATGAGCCGGGGTGTGGTCCCCGAGCCGGCGTCCACCGCCCAGTCCGGGACCGGGTTGGACAGATCCAGGCCCGCCACGCCCTCGAATGAGGCCACGTCGCCCGGCTGGTACAGGCGGCCGAGCAGGTTGTCGAACGAGCGGTTCTCGAACATGATCACGACGACGTGATCGAGGGCGTTGCTTCGGTCCGGTCGCGGCATGATTGGACGATAGCGCCGTTTCGCGCCGTACCGTAACGCTTCCGGAACGCTGCCGCCGTAGCGTGCAGAGTATGAGGTACGTATTCCTGACCGGCTGCTGACCTTGGTCTATATCGGTCTGATACCACCGCCCGGCATGACTCGTCGCCGACCGGTGCTGGACATGGCCCGGCTGCGATGGTTACCGTGGCCGTGGCGCGAGAGGGTGCCTCCGGATCCGCGGGCAGGACCTAGTCCACCTCTTCTGTTCACTGGCACGTCGTTCAGGCCATCTCCCTCCTCGGCCCGCCGCGCGGATCGCAGGCCGGTGAAGGAAACGTCATGGCCGAGCTTCCGGTCCGCCCCAGCCTGGACCACCTGCGCCGCCAGGCCCGTGACCTGCTGCGCGCCGCGCAGGCGGGCGACCCCGCGGCCGTCGGCCGCATCCAGGCGATTTCCGCCGCGCCGACCCTGGCCAGCGCGCAGCTGACCCTGGCCCGCGAGTACGGCTTCGCCAGCTGGGCCCGGCTCAAGACCGAGGTACAGGCCCGGACCATCGACCTGGCCCGGCAGGCCGAGATGTTCTGCGAGGCCAGCATCCGCGACTGGACCGGGCGCGCGGCCCGGATGCTGGCCGCCAACCCCGAACTGGCCGGGTACAACGTGGCCACCGCGGTGGTCCTGGGCGACGCCGACCGGGTTCGGGCCGAGCTCGCCCGCGATCCCGGCGCGGCCACCCGCATCGACGCCCGGACCGGCTGGACGGCGCTGCACGCGGCGTGCGCCTCGCAGTGGAACCGGCTCGACCCGGCCCGGGCCGACGGCCTGGTGGCGGTGGCCCGGCTGCTACTGGACGCCGGAGCCGATCCGGTCGGCCGGTCCGGCGGGCAGCGCGGCCGCGGCGGCTGGACCCCGCTGCGCTGTGCGGTGGCCGGCGCGACCAACCCGCCGGTCGTGGCGCTGCTGCTGGAGCTCGGCGCCGAGCCTGACGACCACGACCTGTACCTGGCCGGGTTCGGCGGCGACGATCACCAGAGCCTGCGGATGATGCTGAGCCATGTTCCTGACCTGGCCGGGACGGCCGAGATGGCGCTCGCCGCGCCGATCAGCCAGGACGACACGCAGGGGGTGCGGCTGCTGCTCGAGGCCGGAGCCGATCCCAACCATTACGCCGACGACGGCGGCGCTCCCGCCTCGGCGTTGTACGAGGCGGTCCGGTCGGGGTGTTCGGCCGAACTGGTCGAGCTGCTGCTGGTCCACGGCGCCGACCCGGGGCGGCCTGGCGCCGGCGGGCGCTCGCCCTACACCCTGGCCCGCGTCGAGGGTCGCGTGGATCTGGCCGATCTGCTGCGCCGCTACGGTGCCGCCGACGACACCACCGATGCCGACCAGTTCCTGGCCGCCCTCCAGGATGCCGACCGGGACGCCGTCTTCGAGCAACTGGCCCGGGACCCGGGCCTGACCGGCCGCCTCGGTGAAACCCGGCAGGCCGCCGCGCTGATCCGCGCCGCGGAGACCGGGCAAAACGCGGCGCTCGCCCTGATGCTCGACGTCGGCTTCCCGGTCGACGCCCGCGGCGACGACCACGGTGGCACGGCCCTGCACACCGCCGCCTACGCAGGCAGCGCCGACGCAGT
The DNA here is from genome assembly GCA_963787645.1 of uncultured Actinomycetes bacterium. GTDB lineage: Bacteria > Actinomycetota > Actinomycetes > Streptosporangiales > Streptosporangiaceae > Palsa-504. The sequence goes on from CAWBDS010000014.1 coordinate 186,232, forward strand.
CCGGCTGCTGCTGGCCCGCGGCGCCGACCTCGAAGCCCGCGACGCCACCTGGAACAGCGCACCGCTGGGCTGGGCCATGGTCGGCAGCGGCCAACGGTCCGCCACCAACCCTCGCGCCGACTGGATCGCTACCGTCCAGGCCCTGCTCGACGCCGGAGCCGCTACCGCGGACGTCACGCTCGATCCCGATGACTCCACGCCACCCAGCCCCGAAGTCGCCGCCTTGCTGCGCGAGGTTATTGACCGGTGAACTCGCGGACCAGCGCGAACACTGCCTCGGGCTCCTCGACGTGGGAGAACGAGCCGCTGCGCTCGCAGAACTCCAGCCGGATCCGCGGGTCGAACTCGGTGAACTGCCGTTGCAGCCGGGGGTAGAGCGCCCGGTCGTACCGCCCAGCCAGCACCATGACCGGGACGGTGATCTCCTTCAGCCGGGGCCGGAAGTCCGGGATCCGCGCCACCTGCCCGCCGATGATGAAGTCCACGTCCGCGCCGACGAACACCGGATAGAGCTCCAGGTTCCGGACCCCCGGCTCGGTGGCCAGCAGCGAGGCGTGGTCCGGGTTGTGAAACCGGACCAGCCGCGCCGCCGTCGCGAACAACGCGGCCAGCTCCGGGTCCGTCGACGGGTGTCCGGCCGACCGCAGCGCGGTGATCTGGTCCCAGACGTCGGGATCCTGCCGGGCGAGTTCGGCGTTGATGTTGGCGTGATTGGCCTGCCACATCTCCGGGCTGTGCAGGCTGTTGGCGATGATCAGCGACCGCAGCTTGTCCGGGTGCTTCAGGGCCAGCGCCTGGCCGAGCAGCCCGCCGTAGGAGAAGCCGGTGAAGAACGGGTGGAAGATCACGTGTGATCCGGCCGGCCCGAGCCCGGCCAGCAGCAGCAACGGCGGCCCGTCGCCTTCGGTTTCCACCCACAGCCGGTGCCCGCGGACCTCGACGTACCGTCCGGGCGCATGCGTGACTGCCATCGTGTCTCCTTATGTGGTGCCGGATCAGGGCCGCCGGACCGACACCACGGCCATGGCCGTCGCGGTCAGCGCGGTGGCGGCCAGCGCGAAGTTGAGCACGGCGAAGGCGTGCACGGCCTGCCCGGCGTGGTGGACCAGGGCCAGGTAGATGGTGCCGAACGCGGCGGTGCCGATCACCCCGCCGGCCCGGGTGGCCGTGTTGAACAAGCCGCTCAGCGCGGCGGCGTGCTCGCCAGACACCGAACTGGTCAGGTGGCTGAGCATGCCGGTGAACGCGGTGCCCAGGCCCAGCCCGGCCACCCCGAGCAGCGCCATCAGCGTGACCGCGCCGGTGTCACCGGCCAGCAGGCTGACCGCGAGCCCGGCGAACCCGGCGGCCAGGATCAGCGACCCGGCCGGAGCGGCCAGCGCGCGGACCCGGCCCGAGAACCGGCCGAGCACCGGACCCGGCACGCCGAACGCCGCCACCCACGACACCAGGGCCAGGCCGGAGTAGGCCGGGCTCTTGCCCAGCCCCTGCTGCAGGTACAGCGCCAAGGTGAACAGGATCGCGAAGTAGGTGGCCGTGCAGGCCGCCTGCGAGGCCAGGCCCCAGCCGACCGGCCGCCGGGCCAGCAGCCTCGGGTCGACCAGCGGCTGTCCCTGGCGGCGTTCGGCGAACCAGAGCAACGCGAAGGCGGGCACGCTCGCGGCCAGGCAAGCCCAGGTCCAGGCCGGCCAGCCCTCGCCGGGCCCGAGGACCAAGGGCAGCACGAGCAGGACCAACGCGGCCGACAGCGTTGCCACCCCGGCCAGATCCAGCCGCACCCGGCTGCTGGTTCGCGTCCCATCGGCCGGCAGGTACCGCCAGGCCAGCCACAGCAGCGCCAGTCCGATCGGGATGTTCACCCCGAATGCCGGCCGCCACGTGGTGCCCGCTACGTCCGCCGAGATCAGCAGCCCGCCCAGGCTCTGCCCGGCCACCGCGCCCGCCGACAGCACCAGCGCGTACAGCCCGAGTGCCCGGGCGCGGGCCCGGCCGCCGAAGCCGAGCTGGATCCCGGTCAGCACCTGCGAGGCCATCAGCGCCGCGGTACCGCCCGCCGCGATCCGCGCGATGACCAAGGTGAGCGCGTTCGGCGCGAGCGCGCAGGCCAGTGAGGCCACCGTGAACCCGGCCAGCCCGGCCAGGAACATCTTCCGGTACCCGCGTGCCTGGCCCAGCCGGGCGCAGGTCACCAGCAGCACCGCGTAGGCCAGCGTGTACCCGGAGACGATGAGCTCCAACTGCCCGCCGCTGGCGTGCAGCCCGGTCCGGATCGACGGCCCCGCCACGTTGGCGATCGCCACATCCACGTTCCCCAGGAACATCGCTCCGAGCAGCGCGGTCAGCGCCCAAGCCGCTCGCCGTCGCGCCCCTCGCCCGGCCTCCGCTGGTATCTCGTCAGCGACAGCCACCCCAGTAGTACCGTCGGCCACGGCAATCCCTGAAGCCCGCCGGTCATCCCGCGGCTCGTTCCGTGCCATCTCGTCCATAACTTCAAGCTATGGCGCCAGCCGCCTCGTCACTGGCGGAAAACGGACATGACGTCGCCGGGGCCCCGCGGGTGTCTTCAGGCGGGGAAGCGGTAGCGGGTCTGGCTGTACGGGCTCTTGCCGAACGCCAGGACCTTGGAGGGCTTGACGGCGAACACGAGCCCAGCCCGGCCGGCGGGATCGCGGAACCCGCCGTCGGTCACCTGGAAGTTCCAGTCGAGCTTGGACTTCCAGATCGCGGCCAGGCGTTGAAGCTGGGGCGGGCCGGTGACGCGGGCGGCGGTCCCCTCGACCACCACATCGAGCCCCGACCGGAACTGGTTGGCGCCGGTGCTCAGAACGCAGCGCGGGCTGGACCGCAGGTTCTCGGCCTTCTGCTCATGGGCGCCAGCGCAGAAGTGAAGCATCCCGTCGAGCCAGATGGCCGGCAGCGGTGTGACGTGCGGCCGCCCGTCACGGCGCACGGTGGACAGCCAGAACATCTCGGCGTCCGACAAAATCCCGGCTACCTCGGCCCACGGCCGGGCTGCGGCGCCGGGCTCACTGAATCCTTCGCTGAGTTCTGCGGCCGGTTCGGTCTGGGGCATCCTTCACTCTAGCTACGCCCAGGTAGCACGGTCTTGAACAAACGCGACAGCTACGCCCGGCACACGCCAGCTTCCGGCCTGGGCGGCAACACGGCCTGCACCCCGAGGTCAAGTCCTGCGGCGTGGTGTTTCGCGGTTAGCGCGTGATTCTTTTGGGTTGGGTTAGGCGCTGAGCGCGGGGATGTCGTTGTCGGGGGTTACCTCCGTGGCGGTGGGTGCGAGGGTGATGCGGGATCGGGTCAGGATGTCCAGGCCGAGGTAGCGCCGTCCTTCGGTCCATTCGTCGTGCTGTTCGGCCAGGACGGCGCCGACGAGGCGGATCAGGGCGTCGCGGCCGGGGAAGATCCCGACGACGTCGGTCCGCCGGCGGATCTCGCGGTTCAGCCGTTCCTGGGGATTATTGGACCAGATCTGGCGCCACAGTTCCTTGGGGAAGGCGGTGAAGGCCAGGACATCGGCGCGGGCGGCGTCCAGGTGGGCGGCGACCTTGGGGAGCTTGGCGGCGATCGCGTCGGTGAGCCGGTCGTACTGGTCGTGGACGCTGGCGGCGTCGGGCTGGTCATAGACCGAGTGCAGCAGGGTCTTGACCCAGGGCCAGGACGCTTTCGGGGTGACGGACATCAAGTTGGCGGCGTAGTGGGTGCGGCATCTTTGCCAGCTGGCGCCGGGCAGGGTCGCGCCGATGGCGTCGGTCAGGCCGCGGTGGGCGTCGGAGGTGACGAGCCGGACTCCGGTCAGGCCGCGGGCGGTCAGGTCCCGGAAGAACCCGAGCCATCCGGCGCCGTCCTCAGCCGAGGTGACCTGCAGGCCCAGGATCTCCCGGTGCCCGTCGCTGTTCACCCCGGCTGCCAGCAGGGCGTGGACGTTGACGACCCGGCCGCCCTCGCGGACCTTGAGCACCAGCGCGTCCGCGGCGACAAAGGTGTAGGGCCCGGCGTCCAGCGGCCGGGTCCGGAACGCTTCCACCTGCCCGTCCAGGTCCCGAGCCATCTCGCTGACCTGCGACTTGCTCAGCCGGGTGATCCCGAGAGTCTCCGCCAGCTTCTCCATCCGCCGGGTGGAGACCCCGAGCAGGTAGCAGGTCGCCACCACCGAAGTCAGGGCCGCCTCGGCGCGGCGCCGGCGTTCCAGCAGCCAGTCCGGGAAATAGGAGCCCGAGCGCAGCTTCGGGATGGCCACGTCCAGGGTCCCGGCGCGGGTGTCGAAGTCCCGGTGCCGGTAGCCGTTGCGGACGTTGACCCGGTCCGGGCCCGGCATCCCGTACGGGGCGCCGCACATCGCGTCGGCCTCCGCCGACATCAGCGCGTTGATGAAGGTGGCCAGCATCGAGCGCAGCAGGTCCGGCGACGCGGACTCCAGCTGGTCGTGCAGGAAGCGGGCAGGGTCGATACTGCTGGGAGCGGTCACCGTCGTGTCTCCTTCAGAAGCACTGTGAGAGGTCTTCCAAAGAATCACGCGGTGGCCGCCTTACACGCCTGCGCCACGCCCATCAACGGGGCCGGTCAGTACACCACCTTGCCGGACGCAACTCACCCCGATCCCACTGGGGTGCTCGCAGCAACGGGCCATGGGTGTGTTTCTCTCGGAGGGAGCCAGCCGGTGGGCTGATCTCAGCAGCGTCGTTGTGGCAGCCATGTCGTTGGGTGCGCGTCGTTGCGGCAACGACGTCGTTGGGCGGCTCAGCAGGAGCGGGCCAGGTGGGTCATATGGGGACGGCGAGGCAGACGAGGTGCGACCGCCCCGGGCCTAACGGACGCTGACTCCGGAAGGCAGCCACTCACCCCCGAGCAAACGCACCCATGAGCCACTCGCCAACCGCAGGCCGACTCAACCCCGGGCGGTGGACATAGCGTCAGGATCAGTGACCGGTGGTCGGCGGAGCCGCTGGTTGCCCGCGCCAGAGGGTCTTATCGCGCAGACACGCACCCTGATTCCAGCCAGCGGCGGGGAGAGTGGACACACCTGTGCGCCGCGGCCACGTAGCCGTTCCGTACATCGACGTGAGTATCGCGCCCCGCAGGTCCGCGCCCTTGAAGTTGGCGCCATTGACGTTAGCGCCGCTCAGATCGGCGTTCCGTAGGTTGGCGCCTTGGAAGTTCGCGCCCTCGAGGTCCGAGCATTGCAGATAGGCTCTGGCCAGATCTGAGTGCTTGCTCCACTGTGAGTCGGTTAGATCTGCACCGCGCAGGTCTATTCCGGCCATATAGGCAACGACCCAGGCGAAGTCGACGTGACTCCAAGACTGACCATTCAGCTCGTCGTTCGAAAGGTCGATGGCGGGGACTTCACCGGTGGTGAGCGAGGTTACGTCGTGGGCTACGTCGGTGCCGAACAGGTACCGGACCTGGTCGGCCGCGTAGATGATATCGAGGGGGAGCCCCGGCGCAGGCGGGTAACCATAACCCCGGCCGAACGTCGCCGCGGCCTGCGAGCTCAGGCTCATCAGGTACTGCTCGCCGTGGCTACTCAGGTAGCCGCTAAGAATCTGCAGCGCCGTCGTGTAGTCGCCGAACACGTCGGTCGGCGATTCCTGGGCGTCGCCCATGAGGGCGAACCGGTTATCCGTATTGCGGGCCAGCAGCAGGAGTCCGGCAATCTCCTCGGCCGTATTATCGGAGCCGATCGCCGTGATGGCGGTAGACAACTGGGCGTCTTCCGATTGCTGCAGGGTGGCCCGGACACTGCGGTCGATCGTTACCTGGCCTTGGGTCGCGACCCATATCGCAACCAGCACGGCCAGTGCCGACGCCATTGAGGATGCCACCTTGAGCCAGGAGACCAACGTCTTATTCGGACGCTTGCGCGGACTGTTTGTCTCACCCGTTAATGTACTCGGTGGAGTGTTCGTACTCATGTTTCCCCCCACGGCGCGTGTCCCGCTTTAACCCGACATTGTAGTTATGACTCGCGGATTAAATAAGTGTCGGCTTGGGATCAGTCCGGCGAGGAGGATTTCCGCGGTGCGGCGCAGCCGGGGGGTCAGGTCCACGCACGCTTGGGCCAGGGCCGGGTCGGAGGCGTAGAGCTCGGCCAGGGCCGGTACCGGGTTGGCGATGTTGTGTTAACTCGTGAAGGGACGGAGCTATGCCGAAGGTCTTCCTCACCGGGAGCAGCCGGGGTCTGGGTCGTCAGATCGCCGCGATCCGCTGGTCACCACGGCCAGCTGACCCCCGGGTGATACCAATAGGGCGTGCAAGCTCGGCTGCTGCTGGTTCATAGCCCGCTCGTCGGCTGCGGAACCTGGGCGCCAGCCGCGGCTGACTTGGCCGCGGCCGGATATGCGGTCGCCGTCCCCGACCTGGCCGGAGCGGTCGCGGCGGGACCGCCGTATCACCTGCGCCAAGCCCAGCTGATCGCCGATAACGCGGCCGGCCAGCCCGCGATCCTCATCGGGCACAGCCGCGCCGGGCCATTGCTGGCCACGGCCGGGATGCTGTTGGGCGAGGCGGTCCGGGGCTACGTCTTCGTCGACGCCCGGCTGCCCGCGCCAGGGCGCTCCTGGATGGCCACCATGCAGCCCGATCTGGCCGCCTGGCTGCGTGGCCGAGCCGACCCGCAGGGCTGGCTGCCGCCGTGGTCGCAGTGGTGGGGCGAGGAGCAACTGGCTGCGCTTCTCCCCGATCCGGCTATCCGCCAGCAGTTCGCAGCCGGGTGTCCCCGCCTGCCGATGGCCATGCTGGAGGAAGTTCAGCCGCCCGCGCCCGGCTGGCCCACCGCACCCGGCGGCTACCTGCAGCTCAGCGCGCCGTACCAAGACGATGCCGACCGTGCCCGCGAGCTCGGCTGGCCGGTGAGACAGCTGCCGAGCCACCACCTCGCGCTGCTGACCGAGCCCGGTCAGGTCGCCGGCGAGCTACGCCAGCTAATCGAGCTGATCGGCTAGCCCGCGCTAGGCTGATCCGCTATGAGCAGCCCGCCGCAGCCCCCGCCCCGCCCACCGCGCAGCGACGTCGAGGCCGACGCCCTGGCCCTGCTCGCCGCGGTGTTCAACGGCGACGAGGTGGGCCGCAAGGCGATCCTGGGACACGTCGAGGAAAGCGTGCTGGGCGGTGTGCCGTGGCAGGTCTACCTGGGCGGCTTCACTGCCACCATCGGCGCCCATCTCGCCATGGAACTCGAGCGGAACGGCGTGGACCTGGCCGAGTGGATTGCCGGGAAGCAGGCCGAGCTCCGCGCCCGGATGGCGGCCGGGACCGCGGACGGCGACTCCTAGACGTCGCCGGCCTGCCGGGTGGCGTCCGATGCGGCCTGGGCCGGAGCGTCGTCGCCGAAGCCAACTCCGATGGCCTGGTCGTCGCGGCGCCGCTCAGCATGAACGAGGTCGCTAAGTACCTTCCGGTCGGCGGCGGTGGGCTCGCCGCCCAGCGGCAGTGCCCGCGGGTACAGAGAGCGGGCTAGCACGGGGTTCAGTTCCGCGGCATACATGCTGAGCTTGGCCAGCAGCAGGAGGAAGGCCACAATGCCGATGACCGTGCCGAATGTTCCGTAAGTCGCCGAGGCGTTCTTGAGTTGGTGGGTCATGAGGCCCGTGCCGACCGTGATCAGCGCGGTGAATCCAATTGCGCCGAGGATCGCCCCGGGGAGCAGCCCGCGCGGGCCTATTGCCTTGGCGGTCAGCACCGTGAAACTGGCGAAGTACAGTCCGACATTGATCACCACCAGGCCGATCAGGATCGGCACCCGAATGGCATAACTGGCGGTGGCGCCGGTGGCGTAGGTGGTGACAAAGGCGTTGATGACGAATGCGGCACCGATGATGAACAGGCCGCCCAGGCTGCGCCCCAGCCGGGGCATGAAGCCGGTGCGCTGGGTTTGGGGGATGTACCACACCGTGGCCATGGCTTGCTGTGCCGTCTGGGTTACGCCCTGAGCGCCGTATAGCAGGCCGATCAGGCCGATCACCAGGCCCAGGCCGCTACCGTGCAGCGCGCTGCTGTTGGCCGGGTTGAAGCTGGAGCCGACGACCGGGAACTGGTGCAGCGTGCGGATGACGTCCGAGCCGATTGACTGCGCTCCGATGAATCCGAGCAGTGTGACTACGACCAGCAGCAGCGGGAAGATGGCGGTGAACCCGTACCAGGCCAGCGCCACGACCAGCAGGTTGGCGTTGTCGTCGCCGAACTTTTTCAGCACCGCGTAGGGCACGCCGGTCCACCGGTTCCGCCGTTGCCAGCGGTCCAGCGCGGTCATCATCTTCCGCGCGGGCGTGAGCGGGTTCACTGGATGTTCCCGTTCATGATCAGCGGGCAGGCCGCCGCCGTCCGCCGCGTAGGCGGGCGCCAAAAAAGATCAGGTCGGCCAGGAAGACGATGACGCCGATGATCAGCAGGTACAACAGGCCCTTGACGACAAAGCCGATGATGCCCAGTGCTATGGCCGCGATGATCAGCAGCAGGAACAAGATCACGGTTAGCGCCTGGCCAGGCGGCGCTCGCCGCTGGCACCGGGCTGGTAGGCCAGTCCGTAGTGCTCGAACAGGCCGGGCTCGTCGGTCGCGGCCAACTCGCCGTCGGTGTCGATCTCCAAGGCGCCCTTGACCTGTTTCTTCGGGTAGGCGACGCGTACGTGGGAAGGCGCGACAGTGGCGCCATTCAGCGGGACGAAGGTCAGCCGGTGCCGCCCGATCATCCCGGTCTTGACCGAGAGGAACGCGGGCGCGTCGGTGCCGGTATCAACGTAGACGGCCTCCAGCTGGCCGATCTTGCCGCCATCTGGGTCAACCACGTCATAATCGCGCCAGTCACGGATGTTTTCTGCTTCGAACATGACCGCTGAGCTGCCCGACCTGCCGCCCGTCAAACACCGCAGCTGGCTCGGGAGCGACCACTGGGCAGGGACGATTCGACCCGCGCCGCCATCAAGCAACGGCGCGGGTCGCGACCCGTATAGCGGTCAGACGTCGTAGTAGAGCTCGAACTTTTGGAGGCGACGGCACTACCTGCGATCATGCCGCTGAGCTGGGATTTCATTGCTCCAGGGACCAGGCGGCCAGCAGTACCCACAGCGAGCACCACCATGGGATGGGGCCCAGGGCAGCCAGCGGCAGCCTTACGGCCAGCCTTGGCCTCCGCAGAACCAGCAGTACCCACCGCAAGTTCCGCCCGGGCAGCAGCCGCCCTTCATGCCGCAGCAGCCCCAGCCGAAGCGGAAATCTTGGCTCGCCCGGCACAAGGTGCTCACCGGGCTGATGGCGGTCGGCGTGCTTATCGTGATCATCGCCGCCGCGTCCGCGTCGAACAAGCCCTCAACTCCGGCTGCGAACACAGGGGCTGAGAGCAGCGCCGTATCCCCGTCAGCAGCGGTGTCATCCGCGGCCAGCGCGGCTCCGAGCACGTCCGCTGCTCCGGCTGGCCCGTCGATAACGGGCGCGCAGCAGCAGGCCGTTGATGCCGCTAATGGCTACCTCACCGAGGGGCAGGGCTTTAGCGAGCAGGGGCTGCTCCAGCAGCTCACATCCGGTGCGGGCAGCGGCTTCACCCAGGCGCAGGCCGAATACGCCATCAATTACCTCCATCCCGACTGGGACGCACAGGCCGTCGATGCCGCCAAGGGCTACATGCAGCTGGGGGGTTCAGTCAGACGAGCTTGATTCAGCAGCTCACGTCCAGTGCGGGCAGCGGCTTCACCCAGGCGCAGGCCGAATACGCTGCAAGCAAGGTCGGCCTATAACAAAACCCCAGCCCGGGACGTCTGGGTGATGCCGCCTCTAGGCCGGGCACCAAAGGCGCCGCTCCGGGGATAAGTCGGCCTGTAGGCCGGGTTCTTGTGTCCGGGCAGCCGTGACTTGGGTCGATGTACTTGGCATACCGTCTGACCTGCTGCTGAGATCTCGGCAGTTCTCAGCGTCTTCTGGCAGATCTCGCGCTGTTGTGCCCCCGATGTGCCCCGGCGAGGTCGCTCTCATGCCTAACGACGACCAATCCCGCGGCCGTCCCCCCTCGTAGAGGGGCTGCTTGGACTATTTCAACTCACCGGCTAGAAGGTAATGTTCATCTTCACCGGGAGGCTGCCAACCCACCAGATAACCATCCAACATTTCTCGGCTAATCTCAAAAGATTCTTTCGCGAGATTATTGTTTCTTTCAATAACTCGTTCTCGTATTTCTTCTATTGGAGTTTTAAGTAGTACATTACCACCTTAGCACCTATTGCGCGTATTCGCCGTTTCAACTGCTCTCGTTCTTCTCTTGCCCAGAATCCTTCGTCCATAATGACGTCAATCCCTTTTCCTGCAAGGTAAAATGCAAAATCTCGCGACAGTCCGGTGATCTTTGCATCCCACTCGGCATACCCATCGATTGCAGGATTGTTTCCGATCAGACGAATTGACCACTCGTCTTTCGTGATTCTCACTGCTCCGGTTCTTTCTTCTAGCTTCTTTGCAAAAGTCGTCTTACCGGCTCCTATAAATCCGCAAATTAGATAAACGGTAGCTTGCCATTTCATAAAGCCCATCGTAACAGGTCCGGGAACTTTACCCCTTGGAAGGTCAGCGTCGCTCGGTGAACCTACCTACAAGTCAGTAACATTAGTCGAGAACACTGCCCGCAAGGCATGGTGGTGGCAGCGAACCACCCTCGCGATGCTGCCACGACCGCAGGCAACGCCGTGGTGAGGTAGCCCTCAGTTGCGGCCGCAAGGGTGAGTTTCCCGGTCGAAGTCCTCGCATGCGCCTTTGGCGTAGTTTGCGACGTTAATCGCAAGGTTCTGGTACCACAGTCCCAGATCCTGGCCGCCGACGCGCACGCTCCACGCGAGACGGAGCGGCGGATTTGACAAGGGGCGGCGGCCCGTACGCTTGTTTGCGGATGGGGCGGGCTTCTGGCCTGCCCGCATGAGCCCGATGAGGGCCGCTGCGAGGGTTCCCTTGTCAAATCCGCCGCGGCCTGGTGACTGCCTGGTCTTCAGCGGCGCGAGCGGCCCCATGGGGCCGCCTTGAAGGCTATGGCGCTCACCGGCCTTCGACGGTAAGGCAAGCACAGGTCCATATACGCAGAATTATCATGGAGTTCGGGCAATATCCGCTTGGCAGCATCCGGCCGTCACAAGTCCGTGCATGGATGGCACGTTTGCGCGAAGAAAATCTGGAAGACTCGTACATATACGCGCTCCATGCCAGAATGGCGCAGGTTATGAATGATGCCGTTCATGATGGCTTGCTGGCGAGGTCACCATGCTCGCGGCGCACCTCGCCGCGTCTGCCACAACAAAGGGTGTATGTAGCCACCACCGAGCAGGCATGGGAGCTGTACGACCTGTTCCCGGCTCGTATCAGGCTCGCCGTTCTTCTTGGCGCGTTCGTCGGGTTGCGTCTCGCGGAGACATGCGGTCTGCGGCCTGGAGATGTCGACTTCATGCGAGGAATCGTTCATCCGCAGGTGCAGTACCCCGCCGAAGAACTCAAGACCAAGATCTCCCGGACCCCGGTTCCGATCCCGGTGTCACTCGCCACCGAGTTGCCCGCGCAGATCACCCAGTATGGGCGTCACGGCACCCTGCTGACAGGCGTCGATGGTCGCCAGCTCTCGCCCTGGGCGATAGAGCGGGCTACTGCGCGAAACCGCAGGTCATACCAGCTTTAAGCGTCAGACGTCGTAGTAGAGCTCGAACTCGTGCGGGTGCGGGCGCAGCCGGAGCTGGTCGAGTTCGGCGGTCCGCTTGTAGTCCAGCCAGGTCTCGATCAGGTCGTCGGTGAACACGCCGCCCTCGGTGAGGAACGAATGGTCCGCCTCCAGGGTGTCGAGCACCGCGTCCAGCGATCCGGGGACCTGCGGGATGGCGGACGCCTCGTCCGGCGGCAGCTCGTACAGGTCCTTGTCCACCGGCTCCGGCGGCTCGATCTTGTTCTTGATCCCGTCCAGGCCCGCCATCAGCATCGCGGCGAACGCCAGGTACGGGTTGGCCGACGGGTCCGGGACGCGGAACTCTACCCGCTTAGCCTTGGGGTTGGTGCCGGTGATCGGGATCCGGGCGCAGGCCGAGCGGTTCCGCTGTGAGTAGACCAGGTTGACCGGGGCCTCGAAGCCGGGCACCAGGCGGTGGTAGGAGTTCGCCGTCGGGTTGGTGAAGGCCAGCAGCGAAGGCGCGTGCTTGAGCAGGCCGCCGATGTAGTAACGGCCGGTGTCCGACAGGCCGGCGTAGCCTACCTCGTCGTAGAACAGCGGCGCGCCGTCCTTCCAGATCGACTGGTGGCAGTGCATGCCGTTGCCGTTGTCGCCGAACAGCGGCTTGGGCATGAACGTCACGGTCTTGCCCGCGGCCAGGGCGGTGGACTTGATCACGTACTTGTAGGTCATCAGCTTGTCGGCCATGGCCAGCAGCGGGCCGAACCGGATGTCGATCTCGGCCTGCCCGGCCGTGCCGACCTCGTGGTGCTGCATCTCGACCTCGATGCCGACCTTGATCAGGTTGGAGACCATCTCCGAGCGCAGGTCGGTGTAGTGGTCCATCGGCGGGACCGGGAAGTAACCGCCCTTGTACCGAGGCTTGTAGGCGAGGTTGCCGCCAACCTCGTCCTTGCCGCTGTTCCAGGCGCCTTCCTTGGAGTCGATGTGGTAGTAGCCCTCGTTGGCCGAAGTGGAGAAGCGCGCCGAGTCGAAGATGTAGAACTCGGCCTCCGGGCCGAAGAAGGCGGTGTCGCCGATCCCGGTGCCGCGCAGGTAGTCCTGGGCCTTGCGGGCGACGTTGCGGGGGTCCCTGGTGTAAGGCGCGCCGGTCAGCGGGTCGTGCACGAAGAAGGTGAGGTTCAGCGTCTTGTGCGCCCGGAACGGGTCCAGGTAGGCGGTGGCCGGGTCGGGCATCAGCTGCATGTCGGACTCGTGGATCTGCTGGAACCCGCGGATGGACGAGCCGTCGAACATGAGGCCATCGGTGAAGACGTCCTCGCTGAACGCCGAGGCCGGCACCGTGAAGTGCTGCATCGTGCCCGGCAGGTCACAGAACCTGACGTCGATGAAGTCCACGTTTTCCTCCGCGATGAAGCGAAGGACTTCTTCGGCACTGCTGAACATCAACCCTCCAGGGCAAGCTTTTGGTTCTCAAAGGCACGCGATTGGGACGGTAGCCGCCGGCAATTTCCGCGCCGTGTCTGGTGTGTTTCGCGGATGTTACGGCTCGCCAGCCCGCTCAAGGCCACCCATTATGGCGCTTGGGCCGCCCGCCGCTCGCGTTACGCGCCCGAACGGATACCGTGGTGAGGTGGCTACCCCCACGAAGACCAAGGCCGAAGCCTACCCCGGCCAGCAGTTCGGCTTGCCCGAGCGCGGCCCGGGATCGGTGGCCAGCATGCCTCGCCGGGTCCTCGCGCTGTTCATCGACTGGCTGCTCAGCATGGCTATCGCGTACTGGCTGACTAAATCGCAGTTCTGGACGATCGCCGTCTTCGCTGTTGAGGTCTACATCTTGACCGCGCTGGGCGGGAGCACGGTCGGCAAGCGCCTGGTCGGCATCCGCGCGATCCGCATCGGCGGTGGCCAGATCGGCTTCGGCTGGGCCCTGGTCCGCACGGCGATCCTGCTCACCGTGGTCCCGCCGCTGCTCACCGACCGCGACCTGCGCGGCCTGCACGACCGGGCCGCCAACACGATCGTGGTGCGGATCTAGCCGCGGTTAGCGAGTCTTGGGCCTCGGCATCTTGGGCTGCCTGACGTTCCTCGGGATGGGTCCCTTGGGGGCCTGCAGCGACGGCTGCAAGGCCCTGAGCCGGTGGTTGAGGTCGCTGATCGCGGCGGGCTTGAGGTTGCGCGGCAGCCGCATGATCTTGCGCTGCAGCTTGGCCAGCAGGATCTGACCTTCCTCGTTCCCGACCTGGAACTCGAAGATCGGCACCTCGTAGGCCACCCGGGCGACTCGCTTCTTCTCCGCGGCCAGCAGGCTGGCCAGCCGGGTGGGGGAGCCCTCGCCGACCAGGATGACGCCCGGCCTGCCCACCGTGCGGTGCACGACGTCCATGTTGCGGTTCGCGGCGATAGCGGGCGTCACCGTCCAGTTACCACGCATGTTTTCCAGCACCGCGGCCGCCGCGCCGGGCTGGCCCTCGATCGCCGAGTACTGGGCCGACTGGGCGAACCGGCCGAACAGGATCATCGCGACCAGCAGCCCGATGATCACCCCGAGCGGGATAAGCAGCGCCAGCAGGCCGGTCAGCCACCCGACGACCCCCAGCACGGCGATGATGCCGAGCGCGCTGCCGAACACGATCGGCAGCGCCCGCGGGTTAGCGCGGTGCACCAGGCCGGCCACCATGCGTATCTGCTTCAGCCGCCCGGCATTGGCCATGTCCGCGGCGCTCTCCATCGCGGCAGCTTGGTCAGCGGAGGCGGACTTTCTCGACATGCGTGCCATGCTCCGCAGCATACGGTTCCCGCGCCCCGGACAGAAACCGTCCGGACCCGAACGCCAGCTAGCGTGTCGCCGGTTCGCTTACCGCGTACCGGTTAGGTCCGCGCGCTGCTCGATGGCTTGCGCGTAGAGCCGCCCAGCGCGGTAGGAGGAGCGCACCAGCGGCCCGGACATGACCCCGGCGAACCCGAGTTCCAGTGCTTCGGAGCGCAGTTCGACGAACTCCTCGGGCTTGACCCACCGCTCCACCGGATGGTGCCGCGGCGTCGGCCGCAGGTACTGGGTGATGGTCAGCAGCTCACAGCCGACCGCGCGCAGATCCCGCATGGCCTCGGTGACCTCGTGCCGCTCCTCGCCCATGCCCAGGATCAGGTTGGACTTGGTGACCAGGGCCGCCGAACGGGCCGCGCGCAGCACCTCCAGCGACCGCGGGTAGCGGAAGCCGGGCCTGATCCGCCGGAAGATCCGCGGCACGGTCTCGATGTTGTGCGCGAGGACTTCCGGCGCCGCCGAGAACACCTCGGCCAGCCGGTCCGGCGAAGCGTTGAAGTCGGGGATCAGCAGCTCGACACCGCAGCCGGCCACCAAGGCGTGGATCTCGCGGCAGGTCTGCGCGTAAAGCCAGGCCCCGCCGTCGGGCAGGTCATCGCGCGCCACGCCGGTCACGGTCGCGTACTTCAGGCCCATCGCGGCGACCGACTCGGCCACCCGCAGCGGCTCGCCCTCGTCCAGCGGCGCGGGCTTGCCCGTGTCGATCTGGCAGAAGTCACACCGCCGGGTGCACTGGTCGCCGCCGATGAGGAAGGTGGCCTCGCGATCCTCCCAGCACTCGAAGATGTTCGGACAGCCGGCCTCTTCGCACACCGTGTGCAAGCCCTCGCTGTGCACCAGGTTCTTCAGCTCGGTATACGAGGGACCGGTGCGCAGCCGCGTCTTGATCCACGGCGGCTTGCGCTCGATCGGGACCTCGGCGTTGCGGGCCTCCAGGCGCAACATGCGCCGGCCCTCCGGTGCCAGTACCACCCCTCCAGGGTATGTTGCTGCCCGGGAAAGCTGACCAAGGGGAATGACATGATCTTGAGCACCATGAATGACCTGCCCGGATACGAGGTCACCGAAGTGATCGGCGAGGTGTTCGGCGCCGACTTACAGTGAGTAGATGGACGCCGCGCTACGCCAGCTGAACGATCAGCTCGATCAGGCCACCCAGCGTTTGCTCGACGACGCCCGGATCCTGCCCGAGGCGGACCTGCGGGCGGCGTCCCTGCTGCCGGGGTGGAGCAGGGCCCACGTCCTAGCCCACATCGCTCGCAACGCCGACGCGATGCGCGATCTGCTGATCCGGGCGCGAGCCCAGCAGCAGCGAACGGCCTACGCCAGCGCGCAGGCCCGCGACGACGACATCGAGGCCAGCGCGGCGCAGGCGCAGCGGGAGCTGATGAACGATCTGGCCGACTCGGCCATGGCGTTGCGCACCATCATCCGGCAGCTGCCCGGTGAAGTCTGGTCGTTCGACGTTCAGATGCTGGATTCCGAGCGGTTCCCGGCCAGCGGGCTCCTCACCCGGCGCCTGGTCGAGGTGGAGCTCCACCACTGCGACCTGGGGATCGGTTACGACGGGGCGAAGTGGCCGGCCAGCTTCGCCCAGCTGCCGCTGCCCGAGCCCCTGGCCGCGCTGCGCCTGGAACGGCTGAACTACCCGCCGCAGCCCTACCAGCCCCCGTCGCGCCGGTCGGCGCCCGCACCCGGGGCGGCTCAGCAGCGCGCGCTGATCCTGAAGTCGCTGAGCAGCGGATCCTAACCCTAAGTCAGCACGGCTTCGGTGAGGACGGCGGCGTCATCCACGCGCCGCCGGGCCGAGTACCCCAGAACGTCGGCCAGGTGCCGTTCCAGCAGCGGCGTCACCTCGGCGACCGTGACCGGGCGCCCGGTTTCCGCCGATAGCGTGGTCACGCCGGCGTCCCGGATGCCGCACGGGACGATGCGGTCGTACCAGGACAGATCGCAGTCGCAGTTCAGCGCGAGCCCGTGCATGGTGACCCCGCGGGCCACCCGGGCGCCGATCGCCCCCACCTTGCGGTCCGGGCTACCCTCGACCCAGGCGCCGCTGCGCCCGGCCACGCGAACCGCGCTCACCCCGAACTCGGCGCAGGTCCGGATCATCGCCTCTTCCAGCGCCCGCACGTAGGCGACCACATCCATCGGCTCGTGGAGCTTGACGATCGGGTAGCCGGTCAGTTGCCCCGGACCGTGCCAGGTGATCTTCCCGCCGCGATCCACGTCGATGACCGGCGCTCCGGGATCCCCGAACGGCCGGTCAGACGCGGCCGTCCGCTTGCCCGCCGTGTACACCGGCTCGTGCTCGAGCAGCAGGCAGCTATCGGGAACCTCATCGGCCACCCGCCGCGCGTGGATGCGCCGCTGCAGATCCCAGCCGTCCACGTAGTCGACCGGGGCGGCCCCGGCGACCAGGAAAACAAGCTCACTCACTTTCCCCAGCTTACGCGGGCCATGAGCGCGATCACTCCCGGGCGGCCAGCACAATTGAGGAGTGATAGACGAGGCTGAAGTACGCCGCATGAGCCTGGACGAACGACGGCACCTGGGACGGGTTCTTGCCGAACTCGACCGCAACCCGCCCCCCGGCGATTATCCCAACCCGTACCTCGCCGACGCCAAACTGCGCCGTCAGCGCCGGCTGGCGCTGTTCGTCGCGGCCGCGTGCTGTGTCATCCTGGCCGGCTGGATCGTGGTCATCGCGGCGACCTTGCCGCGCCACTTCAACGCGCACCACTGGCGTGCCGTCTGGGTGAACTTCGACGTGTTCCTGCTCGCGGGGTTCGCCGCGGTCGCCTGGGCCATCTGGCGCGAACGCCAGGTGCTGATCCTGCTGCTGGTGGGCATCGGCACCATGCTGTGCTGCGACGCGTGGTTCGACGTCGGTACCTCGACGGCCACCGGCGACCTGTGGATCAGCCTCGCCTCCGCCTTCCTGGCCGAGCTGCCGCTGGCCTTCCTGGCCTTCGCCGGAGCGCGCCGCCTGCTGCGGGCCACGGTCGAGGCCAGCTTGCGCGCCCCCGCCGCCCCGGCCGCCGCGAGAACGCGGGAAGCCGTCCCGGCCGGCACCCGCGGCCCGGCCGGCGACCCGGCCTACTCGCTGCGCCGCACCCCCCTGTCCGGGCACGGCCTGGACGAAGCCCTGCCCCGAGCCCGCGCCCACCGCCCCGCAACTTAGGCATCGCGAGCCGGCCCGCAGGCACGCGGGGAGACGCCCGGCGCAGAATGAACAGCGTGATCAATGAGGCCGAACTACGCCGGATGACACGCGAGGAACGGCGCGAGCTGTCCCGGGTCCTGGCTGTCATCGACCCGCCGCTCGCGCTGCTCGACCCGAACCTGCGGCGGCGCCGCCGGTTCGGACTGCTGGTCATGATGGCCTGCTGCATCGGGCTCGCGGGCTGGATCGCGATCCTGCTGCTGTACCTGCCCGTACGCTACACCTCCAGCGACTGGCGGGCGGTCTGGGTCGGGTTGGACGTCGCCGAGTTGCTCGGCTTCGCCGGCACCGCCTGGGCGGCCTGGCACCAGCGCCAGATCGTCATCTTCCTCATGATCATCACCGGCACGCTGCTGGTCTGCGACGCATGGTTTGACCTGACCCTGAACTACGGCTCCAGTGGCTTCACCGAGAGCGTCCTGTCCGCCGTACTAGCCGAGCTGCCGCTCGCCTTCTTGATGTTCGCCGCGGCGCGGCGGCTGGTCCGGGTCAGCGTCCGGACCATCATGGAGCTGTCCGGCTTCGCCGGGCCCGCGCCGCCGCTGTGGCGGATACCGCTGTTCGCGGCCGGCCTGGAGGAGTGCTTCCCATCCCGGTTCCGGCCGCAAGCCGACCCTGTCACAGCCGGGGACCGCCCCTCGTCTTAAGGAAAGCGCGCAGGAGAGCGCAAAGGGGAGAGCCATGGACGCCGCCGACTTCACCCGGTACCGCCCGCTGATGTTCTCGATCGCCTACCGGATGACCGGCAGCGTCGGCGACGCCGAGGACATCGTGCAAGAAGCCTTCCTCCGCGCGACGAAAGCAGCGAAAGCGACGAAAGCGGCCAACGACGAACAGGCCGACAACCAGAAGGCGTACCTGGCCACGATCACCACCCGGCTGGCGATCGACCACCTGCGTTCGGCCCGGGTCCGCCGCGAAGCATACGTCGGCACCTGGCTCCCCGAGCCGCTCCTAAGCGACGGCGGCGCCGACGCCGCGCCCGGTCCCGCTGAGCTGGCCGAGACCAGCGATTCCCTGTCCATGGCGTTCCTGATCTTGCTGGAAAGCCTGTCCCCGCCCGAACGCGCCGTGTTCCTGCTCCGCGAGGTCTTCGGCTACGGATACCCGGAGATCGCCGACGTCACCGGCAAGACCGAAGCCGCCTGCCGGCAGATCTTCGCCCGCGCCCGGCACCGCATCGACGAGGGACGGCCGCGGTTCGAGACCTCTCGCGCCGAGGGCGAGGAGCTGACCAGCCTGTTCCTGGCCGCGGCGCGGGGCGGCGACATGAGCGGCCTGATCGAACGGCTGGCTCCGGACGTGCTGTTCGACGGCGATAGTGGCGGCCTGGGCGATCTGGCGGGCGTCTTGCCGGCGGTCGGCCGCGACCGGGTGGCCAGGTTGCTCCGCTTTCAGATCACCCGAACCGCGCGGGTCGGCGTCGAACTCCAGGCGGCCTGGGTCAACGGGCAGCCGGGCCTGGTGGCCAGGGACGCCGGCGGCGGCCTCATCGGGGTCATCGCGCTCGACGTGCTCGACGGCCAGATCCAGGCCATCCGGGCCGTGGCCAACCCGGACAAGCTCCGCCACCTCGGCCCCCTCTCACAGGTCTGGCCCCCCCGCCCAGGGAGGAACCAAGCATGAACCGCACCGCGGCCGACTACCTGGAGTTCAAGCCGCTGATGTTCTCCATTGCCTACCGGATGACCGGGAGCATCGGCGACGCCGAGGACATCGTCCAGGAGGCCTTCCTGCGGCTGACCCGCGCGCTGCACGAGGGCGAGAGCATCGCCACGCCCAAGGCCTACCTGGCCACGATCACCACCCGGCTGGCCATCAGCCACCTGCGGTCCGCTCGGGTGCGCCGGGAAGCCTACGTGGGCGCTTGGCTACCCGAACCACTCGTCACGGGCGACCTAGGCCCCGCGGCCGCCCCGGATCCCGCGGAGCGCGCCGAGATGTCCGATTCCCTGTCCATGGCGTTCCTGGTCTTGCTGGAAAGCCTGTCGCCGACCGAACGCGCCGTGTTCCTGCTCCACGAGGTATTCGGCTACGACTACCGCGAGATCGCCGAGATCACCGGCAAGTCCGAGGCGAACTGCCGTCAGATCTTCGTCCGCGCCCGCCATCACGTGGACGAGGGCAAGCCGCGGTTCGAGGCCTCCCGCGAGCAGCGCGACGAGGTGGCCCGCCGCTTCTTCGAAGCGGCCGCCGGCGGCGACCTGAACAGCCTGCTCCAGCTGCTGGCCCCCGACGTGGTCACGGTCGGCGACGGCGGCGGCAAGGGCCAGGCTATGCGCGACCCACTGCACGGGCCCGAACGGGTCGCCCGGTTCCTGCTCGGGCTGTTCCGCCGGGCCCAGAAGGAGGGCGTCTACGCCGTACCGGCCCTGGTCAACGGGCAGCCCGGCGCGGTGGTCTACGACGTCACCGGCCGGGTGGCCAGCGTGTTCGCCCTGGACATCGCCCACGGCCAGGTCCAGGCGGTGCGCTCGGTGGTCAACCCCGACAAGCTCCAGCACCTCGGCCCGACCTCCGACCTGTACCTGCGGCCCAGGGCGGACTTACCCTGGCCGTCATGGCCACCGACTTCACTGAGGAGACCGCGGCCAACGCGGTCATCGAGAGCTTCGCCGCCACCCCGGACCCCCGCCTGCGCGAGCTGCTGACCAGCCTGGTCCGGCACCTGCACGCCTTCGTGCGGGACACCGAGCCGACCATCGCCGAGTGGCAGCGGGCCATCGAGTTTCTCACCGCCACCGGTCACCAGTGCGACGACCAGCGGCAGGAATTCATCTTGCTTTCCGACGTCCTCGGCATCTCCATGCTGGTCGAGACGATCAATAACCGGACGGGCAGCACCGCCACCGAGTCCACCGTGCTCGGCCCGTTCCACATGGTCGCCTCCCCGCCCCGGGCGCTGGGCGACACCATCGACCTGGCCGGCACCGGCCCGCAGTGCGTCCTCGAAGGCCGGGTCCGGTCCGCCGATGGCACCCCGCTACCGGGCGCCGTACTGGACGTGTGGCAGGCCGACGACCAGGGTTTCTACGACGTCCAGCAGCCGGACGTGCAGCCGCCGGGCAACGGCCGGGGCCTGTTCACCGCTGACTCCGACGGTGCGTACTGGTTCCGCACCGTCGTGCCCAACTACTACCCGATCCCGACCGACGGCCCGGTCGGCACGCTGCTGGACGCGACCAGACGCCACCCCTACCGCCCGGCGCACGTCCACTTCATCGTCACCGCCGCCGGGCACCGCCCGCTGACCACGCACATCTTCGTGGCCGGCAGCCCCTACATCGAATCCGACGCGGTGTTCGCGGTGAAGAAGAGCCTGATCACCGAGTTCACCCCGGCCGCCGACCCGGCCCAGCCCGCGCGCGCCCATTTCAACATCGTCCTGCAGCCCGACACCTGAACCCGGACCGCCGAACCTTTTTCTTTTCGGCCGAACGGACCGGAGTTCGTGCCGTTAGGATTACTCCACGTTTGCCCGGGTGGCAGCCGAAATCGGAAACCATCCGCCCAGGTGCTCCGGTTAAGGGACCGCATGCTTCAGGCGATCTTGCTCGCCGCGCTGATCGCGGCGCCACTCGGCTCAGCGGCCTTGTTCGTACCCGCGCGGCTCGTCGATCGCGGCGGCGGCGCCTGGCCCGCGGCCCGGCGGGTCATCCTGGCCGTGATCGGCACGGCGGTGCTGGCCGCGGCGGTGGCCGGCGTGCTGCGGCTGATCGGCGCGACCGAGCACAACCTGCTGGCCGGGGCGGCCGGGGTAGTGGTCGCCAGCCTGGTCTGGCTGCCGGTGACCAGGCGCTGGTCGGCCCGCGCTCACCTGTGCTGGTCCTCGACCGTGTTCTTGTTCGTGGTCTACCTGATCTACGCGATCGAGTGGACCTTCGACAGCAACCTCGGGCCCGCCAGCACCGTGGGCGGCGTGGTGCTCTGGCTGCTCGAGATCTTCGCGGCCATGCTGAGCTGCGCGTACCTGTGGGAGCTGTGCGACGCGCTGGGCACCGAGCACTGGCGCCGCCGGATCACCCGCCGGACCAGGTTGTCCGTGCCGGACGGCGAGCTGCCCATGATCAGCTTGCACGTGCCGGCCCACAACGAGCCGCCGGACATGGTCATCGAGACGCTGCGCTCGCTGCTGCGGCTGGACTACCCGCGCTACGAGGTCATCGTGATCGACGACAACACCGACGATGAGGACCTGTGGCGGCCGGTGCAGGCCTGGTGCGACCGGCACGCGGTCAAGTTCGCGCACCTAGCCGACTGGCCGGGGTACAAGTCCGGCGCGCTGAACTACGCGCTGCGCCAGATGACCTCACCAGAGGCCGAGGTGATCGGCATCGTCGACTCCGACTACCAGGTCGATCCCGGATGGCTGCGCCGCTGCGCGCCCGCGTTCGCCGACCCGTGGGTCGGCTTCGTCCAGTCGCCGCAGGACTACCGCGACTGGCAGCAGGCCCGGTACTACCGGCGGCTCTACTACTCCTACAACTACTTCTTCGCCGTGTCCCAGCCGTCCCGCAACGAGCACGACGGGGCCATCTTCGCCGGCACCATGGGGCTGATCCGCCGGGTGGCGCTCGACGAACTCGGCGGCTGGGACGAATGGTGCATCACCGAGGACGCCGAACTGTCGCTGCGCCTGCTGCGGGCCGGCTGGCACGGGCAGCACGTGGACGAGACGTTCGGCCACGGCATCATGCCACTGACCTTCGAGGCGCTCAAGGGCCAGCGCTACCGGTGGTGCTTCGGCGGCATCCAGATCCTGCGCATGCACTGGCGCTCGATGCTGCCCGGCCGGGAGACCCAGGCCAACCACCTGTCCGGCGGCCAGCGCTGGTCCTACCTGGCCGGCGCGCTGCAGTGGTACGGGGACCTGCTCGGCCTGCTGTTCCTGATCTTCCTGCTGGCCGGGGCGTTCAACCTGGCCACCGGCGGCGGCCAGCTGTTCCGCAAGCTGACCATCTTCCTGGTCGCGGCCGTCCCGGTGATGGTCTTGCTCGGCCTCGTTCGCGCCATAGCCCTGCTGCGCCGCGGCACCGGCGCGACCTGGCGGGACGCCCTCGGCGCGTTCTTCATCTGGCAGTCCACCTCGCTGGTGGTGGCGCGCGCCTCGGTCCTGGCGCTATTCGCCAAGAAGGCCGCGTTCCTGCGCACCCCGAAGACCAGCGAGCGCACCAGGTGGTGGGAGGCGCTGCGCGGCAACTGGGCCGAGTCGATCCTGGCCGTGTTCGGCTTCGCCGGGATCGCGGGCGCCCTGACCAAGTACCACCAGCTCAGCGGGCCGCTGCTGGCCGGCCTGCTGCTGTTTCCCACCCTGGGCTTGGCCGCGGCCCCGGTCAACAGCTGGGCCGCCCGCCGGGCCGCGCTGCCCGCCGAACTGCGTGATCGGCGGCGCACCGAGTACCGCCGGGACCGGCGCTCGTTCGCGGCCGGGGTGGCCACCGGGGGAGCGGTGGCCGTGCTGGGCGTGGCCATCGCCGCCGTCGCCCTGCTGTTCTCCGGCCACGCGGCGCAGCCCCCCAACCTGGTCGGTCCGGCGCAAGGCAGCTCGGCTCCGGCCAGCCCGTCGCACTCGGCCTCCAGCACGCCGTCGAGCTCGCCGTCCGCGACGACCTCCACCAGCGCATCCCCGTCGGTCAGTCCGAGTCCGAGCGCGTCGTCGTCCGCCAGCTCCAGTCCCAGCCCGTCGCCCTCTCCGAGCGCCTCGGTATCGCCCAGTCCCTCGGCGACGAGCTCGACTCCTTAGCTACCTAGTGCGCTGGCTACCAACGTTCACCGGGTTGGTTATGCGGCTTTAGGCTTCGGGCGGCCCCAGCGTTGCTGGCGCTCGCTGCGGATGCGGGCTCGTTCGCGGCGCTGGGCGGCCAGCACGTCGGGGTGGCGGGCATGAGCGTTACGCCAGCGGAGGTAGGCCTGCAGCCTGCGGGCCAGCGCGGGGTGGTTCGGATGGTCGGAGTTGCCCATGACAAAGGTCCGCAACGGACCGAAGTGCGCCTCAATCGGGTTGGCCCAGGACGCGTTCGTCGGCGTCAGGCACAGCTCGACGTTCTCCCGCCTGGCCCAGCGGCGGATCGCCGGGGTCTTGTTCGCCGCCAGGTTGTCCAAGATCACGAACAGCCGGTACCCGCCCGGCCGGGCCGCCCGGATCGACTTCAGCGCGGCCAGGGTGTGACCGGCGCCCTTGTGCTCGCGGACCACGCCCCACAGCTGGTCATCGCCCACGCAGTAGCAGCCGTGGAAATAGCGGATGCCGTGGGTCCGGTGATAGGTCGCCCGCAGCCGGGCCGGGTGTTTGCGTTTCGCCCAGCAGGCCCCGTGGCACGGGCGGATGGACAGCGGCCCGAACTGGTCAAAGGCAAAACAGCGGTCCGGGTAATGCCTGGTCACGTACTCGATCCGGTCCAGCTTGGCGTCCCGGTCCGGATCCCGGGACTCTTTCCAGGTTCGGGTCCGCTGGAAGCTGATCCCGCGCGCGTGCAGGATCTGCCGCAGCCGCTCCCGCCCGATGATCACCGGCCGGTCAGGATGGCGGGCTAAATAGTCAGCCAGCTTGCGCAGGCTCCACCGGGTGAACGGCTGGCCCAGCTTCTCCGGCCGGGTCCTGGCCGCCGCGACGATCACCTCGATGGCCTCGTCACTGATCAGGCGGGGACGGCCTCCCGCCCACCGAGGGTCCAGCGCCGCCAGGCCCTTCTGGTTAAACAGGTGGATCACGTCCCGCACCGTGTCCTCATCCGCGGCGACCAGCCGCGCGATCGCCGGGACCAGCGTGCCCGAGGCCGACGCCATGATGATCATCGCCCGCCGCACCCGGACCGACCCGTGCTTGCCCCGCCGCACGATCTGCTGCAGCCGCTGCCCCTCCTGATCAGTCAGCCGCCGCGCCCGCACCGGCTCCGCCATCACGCCCTCCCGCCACTCGATCTATTCACACGATCGAGTGTGAAAGCAATCACCGCCGCCTGTCACCAACCCGGTGAACGTTTATGGCCAGCGCACTAGTGTGCTGCGTCTGAAGTTCTGAGGGTTATTTCTGCTAGTCTGCCGGACATGCCGCATTCGGGTCCTTCTGCTGCCGTGATCGTGCTGTCTGAAGATGAGCGCGCGGAACTGGTGCGCCGGGCGGGGCTGCCGGGGCGCTGGCGGGCTGACCGGGCCCGGATCATCCTGGCGTGTGCCGAGGGGATGTCTAATGCGGGGGCTGCGCGGGCGCTGGGGGTGGCGGTCAAGTCGGTATCCAAGTGGCGGCGCCAGTTCGCCGTGGACCGGCTGGCCGGGCTGGATGACGCTGCGCCGGTCGGGCGGCGCAAGGCGGAACTGGTGCTGGATGAGTCGGAACGGGCTCAGCTGGTCCGGTGGGCCCGGCGCGCGAAGACGGCCCAGTACCTGGCGATGCGGGCGAAGATCGTGCTGCGCTGCGCGGAGGGCGGGACGAATAAGGAGGCCGCCGCGGATCTGGGTGTCGATGAGACGACGGTGGAGCGGTGGCGGGCCCGGTTCATCGCCGGGCGGCTGGCAGGCCTGCATGATGAGCCGCGGCCCGGCCGGCCGCCGTCGATCCTGCTGGACCAGGTCGAGGACGTGATCGTGGCCACGCTGGAGAGCACGCCAGGTAAGGACACGCACTGGTCGCGGGCCTCGATGGCTAAGCACTCAGGGCTGAGCAAGTCGACCATCGGCCGGATCTGGAAGAAATTCGACCTCAAGCCGCACCTGCAGGACTCCTTCAAGCTGTCCGCCGACCCGTTCTTCGTGGAGAAAGTCGTCGACGTCGTCGGGCTCTACCACGACCCGCCGGACAAGGCGGTGGTGCTGTGCGTGGATGAGAAGAGCCAGATCCAGGCGCTGGACCGGTCCCAGCCGGTGCTGCCGATGATGCCGGGCATGCCCGAGCGGCGTACCCATGACTACCTGCGGCACGGCATCACCAGCTTGTTCGCCGCGTTCAACATCGCCGACGGCACGGTGATCAGCGAACTGCACCGCCGCCACCGGGCGATCGAGTTCCGCAAGTTCCTGACCGCCATCGACAAGGCGGTGCCGGCTGACCTTGAGGTGCACCTGGTCTGCGACAACTACGCCACTCACAACACTGCCGAGATCAAGACGTGGCTGACCCGGCACCCGCGGTTCCACGTCCACTTCACCCCGACCGGCTCGTCCTGGATGAACCAGGTCGAGCGCTGGTTCGGCCTGCTGACCGACAAGCTGATCCGCCGCGGCGCCCACACCTCGGTGCCGGCCCTGGAGAACGACATCAGGGGCTGGATCGCCACCTGGAACGACAACCCCAGGCCGTTCACCTGGACCAAGACCGCAGACGAGATCCTGAATTCGCTTGCCGACTACCTCGCCAAGCTTGGTACAGGCCCACCTGCAACCAAGCAAGAATAACCAATCGAACTTCAGGCGCAGCACACTAGTATCACGCGCCTGAGATTTACGGGTTAGGTCTGTAGCCTGGTGGCATGTCGCAGACTCAGATGGCCGTGCCGCTGGTGCTGACGGATGAGGATCGTGCGGAGCTTGTCCGCTGGTTAGAGGGCGGGTTGCCGTGGCGGGCGGAGCGGGCGCGGATCGTGCTGGCGTGCGCGGAGCCGGGGTCGGGTGTGGCGCGGGTGGCTGCGGAGCTGGGGTCGACGCGGATGACGGTGCGCAAGTGGCGGCGGCGGTTCGCTGAGGAGGGCCTGGCGGGGCTGGCTGATCATGACCGGCCTGGCCGTCCGGTCGCTGAGCTGGTGCTGACCGGGCAGGAGCGGGATCAGCTGAACCGGTGGGCGCGGCGGGCCAGGACCGGCCAGGCGCTGGCGCTGCGGGCCAAGATCGTGCTGGCCTGCGCGGACGGGGCTTCGAATAAGCAGGTGGCTGCGGACTTGCGGGTCGATGAGAACACGGTGAGCAAGTGGCGCAGACGGTTCGCCGCGCAGCGGTGCGACGGGCTGGACGACGAGCCGCGGCCGGGCCGGCCGCCGTCGATCCTGCTGGACAAGGTGGAGGAGGTCATCACCGCCACGCTGGAGGAGATGCCGCCGGACGCGACGCACTGGTCGCGGGCCTCGATGGCCGAGCGGTCCGGGCTCAGTAAGTCCACGATCGGGCGGATCTGGCGCAAGTTCGATCTCAAGCCGCACTTCGCCGGCACGTTCAAGCTGTCCGCCGACCCGCTGTTCGTGGACAAGGTCGTCGACGTGGTCGGCCTGTACCACCACCCGCCGGAGAAGGCGGTGGTGCTGTGCGTGGATGAGAAATCGGGCATCCAGGCGCTGGACCGGTCCCAGCCGGTGCTGCCGATGATGCCCGGCGTGCCCGAGCGCCGCAGCCACGACTATGTCCGGCACGGCACGACCGACCTGTTCGCCGCGTTCAACATCGCCGACGGCACCGTGATCTCCCAGCTGCGCCGCCATCACCGGGCCGCTGAGTTCAAGAAGTTCCTGGTCCAGATCGACAAGGCCGTGCCCGCCGGGCTCCAGGTGCACCTGGTCTGCGACAACCTGTCCACGCACAAGGCCCCCGTCATCCAGGCCTGGCTGGCCCGCCACCCCCGGTTCTGCCTGCACTTCACCCCGACCGGATCGTCGTGGATCAACCAGGTCGAGCGGTGGTTCGGGTACCTGACCGCCCAGAAGATCCGCCGCGGCGTGCACAAAAGCGTGCAGGCCCTGGAAGCCGACATCCGCGCCTGGATCGAGCACTGGAACCAGAATCCCCGACCCTTCAGGTGGGCCAAGACCGCCGACGAGATCCTGGACTCACTGGCAAAGTATTTAGCACGAATTTCAGGCGCGGGATACTAGCGTTCGTCGTCCTCGCCGTACGGGACCTCTTGGCGCTGTTCCAGGACGTCGTCCACGGGCTCGTCGTCGGGTATTCCGGTCGGCGTGGCGGGCTGCTCGCGATCCTCCGCGTCGTGGTCCGCGTACTCGTCGTCGGAGTATTCGTCCTCGGGATTGCCGTCGAAGCTGGATGTCATGTCCCCATCGTGCCCTACCGGCCGGAGCTGACGCTGACCCCGTTGGCGGTCACGATGGCGGCGATCGCCAGCCAGTCCGCCCACGCCAGGGACTGGCCCAGGACCACCAGCCCGGTCAGCGCCGCGAACACCGGGTTGACGCTCATGAACACCCCGAAGAACCGGATCGGGACCCGCCGCAGCGCGAGCAGGTCGGCGACCATGGGGACCGCCGAGCACAGCAGTCCGGCCGTGGCCGCCCGGCCCAGCGCCGTCACCGTCACCGGATGGCTGGCCAGGACCCAGATGCCGACCGGGATATAGAGCAGGGCGGACAGGCCGGCCGCCGCCGCGGGGCCCTGCGAGCCCGGCAACCTCGCCCCCACCACCCGGTTGACCAGGATGTACCCCGCCCAGCAGCAGGCCGCCAGCACGGCCAGGCCGATGCCGGCGTAATCGGTGCTCGGCTGCGGCCGGGCCAGCACGACGGCCGCGGTACCCGCGACGAGCGCGCAGCCCAGGTCGATGACCCGGCGCGAGCTCAGCAGCGCCACCGATAGCGGGCCGAGGAACTCCAGGGTCACCGCCAGACCCAGGCCGATCCGGTCGATAGCCAGGTATAGCGACAGGTTCATGGTGGCGAAGATCAGCGCCAGGGCCAGAACCGGGCGCCACTGCTCCCGGGTGAACGACGCGAACCTCGGCCGGACGGTGCCGAGCAGCACGGCGGCCGCCACCCACTGCCGGACCGCGACCACTCCGGCAGGCCCGAGGACCGGAAAGGCCAGCGCGGCGGTGGCCGCGCCGAGCTGATTGGACGCGGCGCTGCCGGTCATCAGCTCGATGCCGGTGAGGCGGTTACCCTGCATGCCTAGCAGCATGGCCCCGGCGCATCCATACGCAAAATGCATGAATCGAGGCAACTATACGCTGGGATCATGGATCTGGAGCTGCGGCACCTGCGTTGCCTGGTCGCGATCGTGGACGCGGGCACCTTCACCGACGCCGCCATCGAGCTCGGCATCTCGCAAGCCGCCGTGTCGCGGAACCTGATCGCCTTGGAGCAGGTGCTCGGCGTCCGGCTGCTGCACCGCACCAGCCGCAGCATCACCCCGACCACGGCCGGCGTGCACGCCCTAGCCCAGGCCAGGCAGGTCCTGGCCGCCGCGGACAACCTGGTCGCCGAGGCGACCACCGGGCATACCACGCTCCGCATCGGCCATCCGTGGTCGGCCATGGGCCGCCACACCCGCGAGTTCCAGCTCCGCTGGGCGGACCGGTACCCGGACATCGAACTGCAGCTGATCCGCACCAACTCGGCCACCGGTGGCCTGGCCGAAGGCCTGTGTGACGTGGCGGTGTTGCGCACCGACGTGGACAGCAACCGCTTCGCCGGGGCCATCGTGGGTCACGAGCGCCGCTACTGTGCCCTGGCCGCCGACGACCCGTGGGCCCGGCGCCGCTCCATCCGGCTCGAACGAGGTCGCGCAGCGCACCGTGCTCGTCGACCGGCGCACCGGGACCACCACCCCGGACCTGTGGCCGCCGGCGCGCAGCCCCGGCTCCAGGACACCCGCGACATCGATGACTGGCTGGCGGTGATCGCGGCCGGCGGCGGCGTCGGGATCACCCCCGAGGGCACCACCGCCCAGTACCGCCGCGACGGCGTGGTCTTCCGTCCGCTGCGTGACGCCCCGCCGATCGTCGTGCAGATGATCTGGCGCCGCCACGACCCGCACCCCTCCACGCACGCCGCGGTCGCACTGGCGACCGAACTCTACCGCCGTCCGTCCTGAGCGATACGCCGCCTATGGCTGGTTCTGGACACCCGCCCGGATCCGGCCTAGAACATGGATTCCGACCGGTTCAAATCACCACTTCCTGCGCTCTTGGAGCATCCCGTGGCCATCATCTCCGACGTCAGCCCGACGCTGGCCAATACGTCGATCCCAGCGCAGCGGTTCGTGACCGGGCGGATGCTCTCGATGGACAGCTCCGATGACGAGAGCTGGTATTCGCCGGATCGCTGTCGAGCGACCTGTGGATCTCGGAAAACGGCGGCGTGTCGTGGTCGCAGCTCCAGTGGGACCAGCCAGCTGAGGGCCAGTTCGGGGTACCGGGAGCCGTGGGCGGTTTCTGCGTGCCATCGGTCGCCGTGGGCCCGGATTCCGCCCGGTGGCTCGTGGACCGCAATCCGCGGTTCCTGGCCGACCTGACCGGGAACGGCCTGGCCGACATCGTGGGGTTCGGCGAGGCCGGGGTGTACGTCGCCTTGAACAAATGATGACGGGACCTTCACGCAGCCGGCGCTGTTCGTCATCCCGAACTTCGGGTACGGCGATGACGGGCCCGTGCAGCAGCAGGGACCATTCCTGCCCGATCCCGACATCGGCATCGTGCAGGCCTCCGGCGGGCATAGCGGCACCGTGTTCTACGTGGGCGGCGATGAGCGCAGCCGGGCTCTGGAAATGGACCGAGGGCCTGACCAGCTGGCAGCCGCTGGTCCCCGGCGGCGGCGCGGGCCAGGCACCGTCGACGCGAAGCTGGAGCAGCAGCTCACCTGCGGCGGCCTCATCCCCGCCGACCGCGGCGAGGACGACGACGGCCAGGGCGACCACCTCGACGTCATCCTCACCGATATGAAGTTCGATCCGTTCCACCCGGGGCGGCGTTTCGCCGCCGGACTCGGCGGCGCCTTCGCCACCGTGGACGGCACGAACTGGGTGCGCCTGCTGGATACCGGCGCCCGGCCAGCTCGGCCGCACCCAGGTCATGCCGGGCAACCGCCTGCTGATCGAGCTCACCGACGGGACCTCGTTCGTCATCGACGCCGACCAGCTGGAACCGCAGGCCGACGGCACCTACCTGATCACCTGACTGGCGAGCCCGCCAGAATAAGGGACATGCCCAGAAAAGAGTCATGGAGCATCGACCGCTTCGTCGCCGAACAGCTGACCGCCTGGGAAGTCCCGGGCTGCGCCGCGGCCGCCGTCAAGGACGGAAAGGTCGTCCTGGCCGCCGGGTGGGGGCACCGCGACCTGGAGGCCAGGCTTCCGGTCACCGCGGACACGCTGTTCGCCATCGGGTCCACCACCAAGGCCTTCACCGCGGCCACGGTCGGCGCCCTGGTCGACGACGGCCTGCTGGAGTGGGAGCGGCCGCTGCGCGAATACGTGCCGGAGATCCTCCTGCACGACCCCGCGGTGACCGACCGGCTGACCGTCGTCGACCTGCTGTCACACCGGTCCGGCCTGCCCCGTCACGAGATGGTCTGGCTCGGTCACCCGGACCGGTCCCGGGCCGAGATCATCCGCCGCTTGCGTTACCTGCCCCTCAGCAAGGACCTGCGCCAGGCGTTCCAGTACTGCAATCTTGGCTACCTGATGGCCGGGCACGCGGTGGCGGCGGTCTCCGGTACCACCTGGGAGGACTTCCTGCGCGGCCGTCTGCTGACCGCGCTGGGCATGGACCGGTCGAACATGTCGGTCGACGCGATGAGCGCCGACCCGGATCACGCCACCGCGTACGAGCGCCGCCAGGGCGTCGTGGTGCCGGTGCCCCAGCGGCCCGTCAACGCCCTGGCGCCGGCCGGCGCGATCAACTCGTGCGCCGCCGACCTGTCCCGCTGGCTGCTGGCCCAGCTGGGCGGCGGACAGCTGGACGGCCAGCAGGTCATGTCCGCGGGCACGGTGGCGCGCCAGCACGAGCCGCACATCGTCCTGCCCGAGGACCGGACCTTCCCCGCCTCCACTCGGCACGCTTACGGCCTGGGCTGGTTCGTCGGCCGCTACCGCGAGCACCGGCTCATCGAACACGGCGGCGGCATCGACGGGTTCTTGACCGAGTGCATGCTGCTGCCCGACGACGGCATCGGCGTGGCCGTGATGACCAACAGCACCTCCAGCGCGATGACGCCGGTCGTGGCCTACCGCATCCTCGATGAGCTGCTCGGCCTGGAGCCGGTGGACTGGTTCTCCAGCTTCAAGCCGCGTTACGACACGGTCGTGGCTGGGATGCGTGAGGCCCGTGAGGTGCGCCGCGTCGTGCCCGACGCTTCGCTGCCCCGGCCGCTGGAGGCCTACGCGGGGGAGTACGAGCATCCGGGCTACGGCACGCTCACCATCACCCTGGACGGCGGCGTGCTCCGGCCGCGCCTGGGCACCTTGGACCTGAGTCTGAGCCATCGTCACTACGAAACGTTCGACCTGGAGTGGCACGAGCTTGGCGACCAGTCCCACGTGTTCCCGCTCATGTTCTGGTCCGACCCAGACGGCGATATCACCGCGCTCACCGTCCCGTTCGAGCCGCTGACCGGGCCGTTGCGCTTCGACCGTCGACCCGACGCTTCGGCGCGCGATCCGGAGGTGCTCCGCCGCCTGACCGGCACCTACGCCATGGGCCCGATCGAGATCGTGGTCGCCTTGCGCGGGGCGGACGTGCTGACCGTC
The DNA here is from genome assembly GCA_963787645.1 of uncultured Actinomycetes bacterium. Taxonomy (GTDB): domain Bacteria; phylum Actinomycetota; class Actinomycetes; order Streptosporangiales; family Streptosporangiaceae; genus Palsa-504. The sequence continues at coordinate 218,319 of CAWBDS010000014.1, forward strand.
ACCACCCCCGGTGCGCCGCCCTTCGAACTGGAGCCCTCGGGCCGCGGCCTGCGGTTCGGCCTCAAGGGCCAGCCCGCCGTCACCGCCGAGTTCGAGCTGGACGAATCCGGTCACGTCGCCCGTCTGGTGGCCCAACCGCTGGGCATCTTCCTGCCCCAGGGCGGGAGCTGATGGCCGTCCCCGTCCTGCTCGACTGCGATCCAGGCCATGACGACGCCTTTGCCATCATGCTGGCCGCGGCCAGCCCGGCGATCGACCTGATCGGCCTCACCACGGTGGCGGGTAACCAGACGCTGCCCAAGACCACGCTGAACGCCCGCCGGGTGTGCACGGCGGCCGGGATCACCTCGGTCCCCATCGCCGCTGGCCGAGCCGAGCCACTGCACGGCCGACTGCGCGTGGCCGCGAATATCCACGGCGAGTCCGGTCTGGACGGGCCGGCATTTGGCGAGCCCACGGTCCCGGTCGAGTCGGCGGGCGCGGTCGAGTTCATGTACCGGGCGATCCTGGGGGCGGGCCTGCCTGTCACCCTGGTGGCCACCGGTCCGCTGACCAACGTCGCGGCCCTGCTGCTCGTCCACCCGGACGTGGCCGGGCACCTGGACCAGATCGTGGTGATGGGCGGCTCGACCGAGCGCGGCAACGTCACCCCGTACGCCGAGTTCAACGTGTACGTGGACCCCGAGGCGGCCGACATCGTGGCGGGCGCCGGCCTGCCGCTCACCTGGTGCGGGCTCAACGTCACGCACCAGGCCCTGGCCACCGCCGACGTGCTGGCCCGGATCGCGGCGCTGGGCACGCCGCTGGCTCGGATCTGCGTCGACCTGCTGACCTTCTTCGCGGGCCGCTACCAGCGCTCGTTCGGCTTTGACGCGCCGCCCCTGCACGATCCGGTCGCGGTGGCCCGGGTCATCGACCCCACGCTGGTCAGCACCGTCACCGCGAACGTGGCCGTCGAGCTCACCGGCACGTACACCAGAGGCGCGACCGTCATCGACCTGCACCGGGTGACCGAACGCCCGCCCAACGCCCAGGTCGCCGTCCACCTGGACGCCGCCCGTTTCTGGGACCTGATCGTCTCCGCCATCGCTACCCTGGCCTGACCCCCGGCCAGCCGGTGATCAGGCCGAGGCATCCTTGATTATCGATGCTGTCATTATCTCGTCGATCTTGCCGTGCATTTGCACGGTAGCGCTCTCCGTGCCGGCTGCGCGAATGACACTTGCCGCGTCGATAAGCATATAGGTGACGCTGGCCGTGGCGGTGAGGAACGCCCGGTCGCTGACCAGCTGCCTTTGCTCGAAGAACTCGGCCGTGCCGCCCGTCTCGCTTTTCACCAGCAAGATGTGCGTGATCGGGTTTTGTCCACCGAAGGCGTTATCCCAGAAGCTCGCCGCTGCGAGTGGTGAAAGCGTGCCGCCCTTGGGTACCGAGGTGATGGCGGCCAGCGTATTTTCGATGAGCTTGATCAGATCCTTGACGTCTTGCGTGGTCGCGGCTTCGTCCAGGGATTGAAGCCGGGCCAAGTTGACCGCGAGTTGGTCCGCCTGGTGGTACAAGGGCCCCCGAACGGCGCGCTGAAACGTGTCGGATTTGAGCTGCGGGCCATTTTGCTGACTGAGCAGAGCACCACAGACCGCTGCCACCGCCGCTTGATCGTTGGCGGCCACGGTGCCGGTGACCAGCGTGTCGTGCTTGGCGAACAGCGACAGCACGCCGGGCAGAGCGGCGGCCGCCAGGCCGATAGCGGTCACGCCCACGATGTGTGCCGCGTTGGCCGGCTTCGGCGGATACGCCTTCAGCAGGTCTTCGGCGCGCTTGTTCAGCTGGTCCAGTTCGAAGGCGACGTCCACCCCGGCCGAGGAACTCGTGGCCAGATTTGGCTCGACGGTGACCAGAAGCCTTAGCGTGGACATGTCGCCGATCTTTTCACGCAGCGACCGGCAGGCGCGCTGGGCGGCATGCTTCATCGCTACAAACGACAATGCGCTGGCCATCCCGGCCTTGTCGTTGCTAGTATCGAGCGCGCCGCTAGCGACTTTAGTAAGGTCGGGTACAAGCGAAGAAAACCTCGCTTGCTGTGCCTGCGCTTCGTAAAGTTCCGCCTGCGCATCATTTAGCTTTTGCTGGCTTGGGTCCAGTGGCTGCGTCATCAAGTCTCCGTCAAAACGCTCATATCGAGCCCCCACCCGCTATGACAAACCGTGACTGAGCCACCAGGCTACGACACATATAAGCGCTTACGCCACCCCCGAGCCAGGTAATTCCGATAATAATTCATGATCACATCAACGAGCAAAGGCTTGTTCGATGTGACGCGAGTTACGTTCAGCCGGGCAGCTTGAGCAGGAACAGCCAGGCGTTGATGACGCCGCCGATCAGGCCGGCTAGTACGGCCGGGATCATCCAGTACAGGGCCGCCGACCGCCTTGATCAAGAAGGTGAGCCCGGCCACGCCGACCAGGACGGCGGTCACCGTGTTGGGCGAGGCACGCTCGATGTACCGGGTCACGCCGTTGCCCGGATCGTGCCCGGCTCGCCGGTCCAGGACGAGCAGCGCGATCCCCGACACAAGCGGCGAGGGCCAGCAGTTCGGCGCCCACCGCGGGCGCGGGCTGGGGCGCCATGATCGCGGCGATCGCCGCGGTCATGAACAGGACCAGGGTCTGGGCGGCACGGGACCGCAGGCTGACCGATCCGGCCAGAGCCTGGCTCTTGATCGACAGCGCGACGAACAGCAGCCCGGTCAGCGCGCCGGCCAGGCCGGCCACCGCGACCGCGAAGTCATGCCACATGCCGGGCAGGTAACCCACGGTCCGAATCCTAGAGGGCAGGCTACGGGGTGTCCGCTACGGCGGGGACGGGCTCGTCGGGCGTGTTCCACGACGCGGCGGGCGCGGGTGCCGGGACGCGTGATCTGGCGCTTGGGTTCAGGTCGCGGTTGACCACCTTGGCCACCGCCTCGATGGTGTCGATCCCGTAGGTCATGGTCGGATTGCCCTGGGTCAGCACCACGATGCTGTAGTCGCCGCCGCGCTCGGTGAAGGCGCCGATGCTGTTGATGCGCCAGCCGTACGGGTACAGCGGGAGCCAGCCGTTCTTGACGTGCACGGTCAGGCTGGTCGGCGCGCCGACGGGAACGCCCCACCGCTGCGACGGGATGACCCGGGCCATCAGGTCCAGTACGTAGTCCCGCGAGGACGTGTCGAGGACCGAGTTCCGGTCCAGCAGCAGCCACAGCAGGAGCGTCTCGTTGTAGGCGGTGATCCGGGTCAGGCCCCAGTAGGGGCCCGGGCCCAGGTCCGTCTGGGTCATGCGCGCGAGGTCCAGGAAGTGCTGCAGGTCGTACCGGCCCACGTCGTCCCACAGGTCCGAGGCGGCGTCGTTGTCCGACTCGGTGATCATCTCCGTGGCCAGCGCCTGCTCGGTCCGGGTCAGATGCCGACGCTGCTCCTGGGCCTTGCGCAGCAGCGCGCTGAGGATGGTCACCTTCACCACGCTGGCCGAGTCGAAGTGCGCCGAGCCGTTGAGCCAGCACCGCAGGCCCTGGCCGGGATCCTCCACGCCGATCGCGGCGAAGGACGCGCGGCCGTGCAGCGCATGATCGATATCGTGGTCCAGGCGGGCCGCCAGCGCGTGATGCGACGACGACGTGCAGCTGACCCCGGAGCCCGTGGCGCTGGCCGGCGCGGCCAGCAGCGGCACCAGGGCGGAGCCGGTCAGGAACGTAACGACGGTCGTGATCAATCCCCGTGTTGGTTTCACGAAGGAAGATGTGCCCAGATCACTAGTGCGCGGAACAAACGACCCGGTTCAGCCCGCGGCCAGGGCCGCGGGCAGATCGGGATAGCGGAACGGGTAACCGGCCGCGGTCAGCCGCTTGGGGATCACCCGGTTACTGGTCAGCAGCTCGACCGAGGCCTGGCCCAGGCCCAGGCGCAGCAGCGGGCCAGGTACCCGCAGCCAGCGCGGATCGTGGCGTCCCGCCGCCGCGTGCAGCGCCGCGGTGAAGGCGGAATTGGTCACCGGCTCCGGGGCGGTGACGTTGATCGGCCCGCTGAGGTCCTGACGGTCGATCAGGAACCGGATCGCGCCGATCTCGTCGGCCAGCGAGATCCAGCTCATCGCCTGAGTGCCCGACGCGAACCGCGGGCACAGGCCGAGCCGGGCCAGGGGCAGCAGCAGGCCCAGCAAGCCGCCGGCCGGGGTCAGGACCAGACCGCTGCGCGGATGAACGACCCGGATGCCGGCCTCGGCGGCCGGGTCCGCGGCCGCCTCCCAGTCGTGGACCAGCCGGGCCAGGAACGTCGTCCCGGCCGGGGCGGACTCGTCCACCTCGCGACCGTCGGTCTCGCCGTAAAAGCCGATGGCCGAGGCCGCCACCAGCGTGGCGGGCCGCCGGTCGAGGCGGGCCAGGGCCCCGGCCAGCGCGCGGGTGCCGAGCACCCGGCTGGCCCGGATCTCCACCTTATACCTGGCCGTCCAGCGCTTGCTGGCCACCCCTGCGCCGGCCAGGTGCACGCACGCGTCGAGACCTTCCAGCGCGCCGTGCTCAGCGTCCAGGCCCGCGTCGGCGGCCCGCGGGTCCCAGCGCACCTCGTCCTCGGACCTCGGCGCCTGCCGGACCAGCCTGATCACCTGATGGCCGTCCGAGTGGAGGCTGGCCACCAGCGCGGTCCCGATCAAACCGGACGAGCCGGTTACGGCGACCTTCATCCAGGCCGGTTACAACCCGAGCTCGGTCTCGAAGGCCCCTTCTTCCAGCCGGTTCTTGACCGTGGTCAGGAAGCGGGCGGCGTCGGCGCCGTCGACCAGCCGGTGGTCGTAGGTCAGCGCTAGGTAAACCATCGAGCGCACCGCGATCACCTCACCGAGCGCCGGATCCTCCACCACGACCGGGCGGCGGACCACGATGCCGGTGCCGAGGATGGCGACCTGAGGCTGGTTGATGATGGGTGTGTCGAACAGCGCGCCGCGGCTGCCGGTGTTGGTCAGCGTGAACGTGCCGCCGGCCAGCTCGTCCGGGCCGACCTGTCCGGACCGGGTGCGCTGAGCCAGGTCACCGATCTTGCGGGCCAGGCCGCCGATGTTCAGGTCACCGGCGTTGTGGATCACGGGCACCATCAGCCCGCGTTCGGTGTCGACCGCCACCCCGAGGTGCTCAGCGTCGTGGTAGGTGACCTGGTCCCCGTCGATCACCGCGTTGAGCTTGGGGTGCACCTTGAGTGCCTCCACGGCGGCCAGCGCGAAGAACGGGAGGAAGCTCAGCTTGACGCCTTCCCGGGCCTCGAAGTCGGCCTTGGCCCGGTCACGCAGCCTGGCGATGGCCGTCACGTCGGCCTCGACCACGGTGGTGAGCTGCGCGGAGGTCCGCAGCGACTCGACCATCCGCTGGGCGATCACCTGCCGGGGCCGGGACATCCGCTGGGTGGTGCCACGCAGCGCGGACGGAACCACCGCGGCCCGCCGGGGTTCCGGAGCGGCGGCGGACTGGCCCTGCGAAGCGGCCGGGGCCGCCTCGTCGGGGACCCGCTGGGCCTGCTGGGGCGCCACGGCCGCCGGCGTGTCCGCAGGCGCGGCTGCGGGTGCGGACGGAGGTGCGGCTGCGGGTGCGGACGGAGGTGCGGCTGCGGGTGCGCGCTGCGTCCGGGCGGCCTCGATGACGTCCTGCTTGCGGATCCGGCCGCCGACCCCGGTCCCGGTAACGGTTTCCAGGTTGACCGCGTGCTCAGCGGCGAGCTTGCGGACCAGCGGCGTGACGTAGGGGGCCTCGCCGGCCCCGGGCAGCGGAGTCGGCTCCGGGTACTGCTCGTCGGCCACCGGGGCCGCGGTCTCGGCCGCCGGTGCGGCCTGGGCGGGCGGGGGCGCCGCGACGGGAGGCGAGGCGGCCGGAGTCTGGCTGGCCGGCTCCGCGTAGGGCTGTGACTGAGCGGCTGGCGGTTCGTAGGCCGGACGTTGGCCGTAGGCGGGCGGCGGGGCATAACCGGGGGTCTGCCCGCTCGGTGCGGGCGGAGCGTAGTTGGGCGCGTTCCAGCCGTCGGAGCTGGCGGCGGCCGGTGCGGGCTCGGCCGAGCCCGCTGGCGCGGCCTCGGCGGCCTCGGCGGCCTCCGGGGCGGGCTCGGCGGCCTCCGGGGCGGGCTCAGCGGCCGCGGGCTGCGCCGAGGTGTCCTCCGGGCCGGCGGGCTGGCCTCGGCCGGCGCGGCGTCGCTGGTCTCGCTGTCCTCAATGACGGCTAGCTGGGCGCCGACCGCGACCGTCTCGTCCTCGTCGACCGCGATGGAGCGCAGGATCCCGGACGCGGGGGAGGGAATCTCGGTGTCCACCTTGTCCGTCGACACCTCAAGGAGGGGCTCATCCACCTCCACGCGCTCGCCTTCCTTCTTCAGCCAGCGCGTGACGGTGCCCTCGGTGACACTCTCACCGAGCTGCGGCATGGATACCGAGACCGACATTCTCGTGACTCCTTTTAAGCGTGGAAGTGCAGGGGCTTGCCGGCCAGCGCCAGGTGCGCTTCGCCGATGATCTCGGACTGCGTCGGATGCGGATGAATGAGCTGGGCCACGTCGGAAGGCTCCGCGTCCCAGTTGTAGATCAGCTGACCCTCGGCGATGAGCTCGCCCACGCGGCTGCCGACCAAGTGGATGCCGAGCACGCGGCCAGGACCGGACCCGTCGGGACCGGCCTCGGCGATGACCTTCGCCACGCCCTGGGTCTGCAAGATGACGCTCTTGCCGTTCGCGCCGAGCGGGTAGTTGACCTCGACCACCTCGAGCCGGCGCTCCGCCACCTGCGCCGAGGTCAGACCCACCGACGCGACCTCGGGATCGCTGTAGGTGATGCGCGGCACGCCGTCGTAGTCGATCGGGGTGACGTCCAGCCCGCTGACCCGCTCGGCGACCAGGATCCCCTCCGCGAAGCCGACGTGCGCGAGCTGGGGGGTGTTGATGAGGTCGCCGACCGCCGAGATCGAGGGCACGTTGGTCCGGCACAGCGGATCCACGGTCACGAAACCGCGCTCCAGCGTCACGCCGTTCTCCTCGTAACCGAGGCCGGACGACACCGGACCGCGGCCCACCGCCACCAGCAGCAGGTCGGCATCGATGGTCTTGCCGCCCTCCAGGGTGACCGTGACGCCGGTATCAGTGTGCTTGACCGACTCGAAGACGCTGTTGAGCTCGGAGCGGATGCCGCGACGGCGGAACGCTCGCTGCAGCACCTGCGCGCTGGTCTCGTCTTCCAGCGGCAGCAACTGGGGCAGCATCTCCACGATCGTCACCTCGGCGCCGAACGACCGCCACACGCTCGCGAACTCCACCCCGATCACGCCGCCGCCCAGGATGACCACCGACTCGGGCACCCGGTCCAGCTGTAGCGCGTCATCTGAGGTGATGACGCGGGTGCCGTCGATCTCGAGCCCGGGCAGGCTACGCGGCACCGACCCGGTGGCCAGCACCACGTGCTCGGCCTGGTAAACGGTGTCGCCGACCCGGACCGAGGTCGGCGATTCGAGCCGGCCCGAGCCCTCGATGGTGTCGATCTTCCGGGCCGAGATGGTCGACTGCAGGCCCCGCCAGAGCCGGTCGACCACCGAGTTCTTGTACTTCTGCACGCCCGGCACGTCGATGCCCTCGAACGCGGTCCTGACCCCGAACTTGGCGCTCTCCCGGGACTGGTCCGCAATCTCGGCCGCGTGCAGCAGTGCCTTGGTCGGGATGCAGCCGCGGTGCAGGCAGGTCCCGCCAACCTTGTCCTTCTCGATCAGCGCCACGCGCTTGCCGAGCTCGGCCGCGCGCAGCGCGCAGGCGTACCCGCCGCTGCCGCCCCCGAGCACGACGATGTCGTAGCTGCCCTGCTCATTCCCGGCTGCCACCCCTCGAGCCTCCTTAGTCGGCGTACCTTAACCCTACCTACGCGCCTCAGGCCAGACTGCCGTCCGCTACGTCCAATGCGACCTGCACCAGCGTCCGGACCGCCGCCCCGGTGCCGCCCTTGGGGGTGTACCCGTAAGCGCCGCCGTCATTGAAGGCAGGCCCGGCGATGTCCAGATGAGCCCAGCGGACGCCGTCCGGCACGAACTCGCGCAGGAACAGCCCGGCGACCAGCATGCCGCCGGCCCGGTCCCCGGACACGTTGGCGATGTCCGCGACGGCGGAGTCCAGCCCCTTGCGCAGGTCCTCGGGCAGCGGCATCGGCCACATCGCCTCGCCTGCCCGCTTGGCCGACTCGGCGACCTGCGCGGCCAGCGCCTCGTCGGTGGCCATCACACCGGACGTCCGGTTGCCCAGGGCGACCGTCGCCGCGCCGGTCAAGGTGGCCACGTCGATCAGCAGAGCCGGCCCGTCGGCGCCCGAGCGGGCCAGCGCGTCGGCGAGCACCAGGCGTCCCTCGGCGTCGGTGTTCAGCACCTCCACCGTCTTGCCGCCGTGGATGGTGATGACGTCGGAGGGACGCTGAGCCCCGCCGCCGGGCATGTTCTCGGCCAGCGGCAGGTAGCCGACCACGTTCACCGCCGGGCCGAGTGCGGCGATGGCCTGGAGCGCGCCCAGTACCGCCGCGGCACCGCTCATGTCGGCCTTCATCGTCTCCATGGCCTTCGGCGGCTTCAGCGACAGGCCGCCGGAGTCGAACGTGATCCCCTTGCCCGCGAAGACCACGGTGCTGGTCGCCTCCGGGTGGGTGTACTCGAGCCGGACCAGCCGGGGCGGGTGCGCCGAGCCCATGCCGACCGCCAAGATGCCGCCGTACTCCCCTTTGGCCAGCTCGTTCTCGTCCAGGACCTGGACGCCCAGGCCACTGCTGCGAGCCGTCTGCTCGGCGGCCGCGGCCAGGTCGGCCGGGACCATGTCCGCGGGCGCGGTGTTGACCAGGTCACGGACCAGCGTCATCGCGGCGGCCAGGATCCGGGCCCGGTCGGCGGCGGTGTCGTGGGCGGTGTGCACGGTGATTTCCACGTCACCGGGTGCGGCGCCGGCGGTCCGGTACTTGCGGAACGCGTAGCTGCCGAGCAGTGCCCCCAGCGCGATCGCCTCGGCCTCGTCCGGATCGCCGGCCGGCAGGGCCACGGCGATGCGCCGGGCCGGACCCGAGGTGAGCTCGCGGGTCGCGGTCCCGGCCGCGCGCCGTAGTCGTTCCAGGTAGGACTGACGGTCCGCCCCGGTAGCGCGGTCGGCGCCCAGGCCCACGGCCACCACGACCGGAGCCGGGATGCGACCGCTAGTTGGGATCTTGGTGACCTCCTCCGGCTTGCCCGTCGCGCCGAGCGCGGTCAGGGCGGCCATGAGGTCGATGTCGTCGATATCCGGGACCGGAACGGGGTTATCCGGGCCCTGGAATATTCCGATCACGAGGGCGTCCGCATCGGTTGCCGTCGGCGTTGACTGGCTGGTAAGCAGAGTGACCGTCATCCTGCTGATCGTAGGGCATGTGCTAGCGTTCCGGCCCTCCTGGTGACCCAGCCCCACTACCATCAGCAAGCAGTCGGCTGCGTCGGCGAACGAATCGCACCCGTGGTTCGTCGATAAGGTTGCACGTGCGCAGACCCTGGCAGCAGGGTAGAGGGCCTGAAAGGCGGATTCGGCGTGGGAATGCCGCCGGCGACCGGGACAGCCGGTACCCGGACCGTACCCGCACGCCCGGTCCGCGCGGCGGCTTGGCCGCTGCGCCCGGGCGCGGTCATCGCGATCGCCGCCCTGCTCGGCCTGGGCCTGCGGGTCTTCCAGCTGACCCGGCCGGGTTACCTGACCGGATTCACCCAGTACGACGACGGGGTGTACATCGGTAACGCGCTGCGCCTGGTCAACGGGGTGATCCCGTACCGGGACTTCGCCATGGTCCAGCCGCCCGGTTCGATGCTGCTGATGGTCCCCGCCGCGCTGGGTAGCAAGGCGTTCGGCAGCGCGTGGGCCCTGGGCGCGGGCCGGGTGCTCACCGTGGGCGCGGACACCGCCAACGTGGTCCTGGCCGGCCTGCTCGTCCGGCACCGGGGCCCGCTGGCGGCAGGGCTGGCCAGCGGCGGCTACGCGGTCTTTCCGGCCGCGCTGAACGCCTCGCAGTCCCTGTTCCTGGAGCCGTGGCTGAACCTGTTCTGCCTGCTGGGAGCGGTACTGCTGTTCGACGGTGACCGGGTGGCGGGTGAGGCGGCCCCAGGCGGCGGACGCCGCGCGTTCTGGTCGGGCCTCTGCTTCGGCTTGGGCGCCGCGGTCAAGATCTGGGCTGGCCTCCCGGCGCTCGTGGCCTGGCTGGTTTGCCTGCGCGTCAAACGGGGCCGTATGTCGTTCCTGGGCGGGTTCGTGGTCGGGGTGGTGGTGCCGTGCCTGCCGTTCGAGATCCTGTCTCCCAGCGGCTTCGGCCGTACCGTGTTCGTCTCCGAGCTGGTCCAGGCCACGCACGGGCGGGTGGGGCCGAACCCCCGGGTGGCCGACATCACCGGCCTGGTCGGGCTATCCAGCATCGGCGTGAACCCGCGGATCTGGGCCAGCCTGACGGCGGCCGCGGTGCTGCTCCTGCTGGTGGTCATCGCCTGGCTGCGCGCCCGGCGGGCCGGCCTGCGGGCCACCGCGCTGGACTGGTTCGCGCTGATCAGCACGTTCGTAGTGACCGGGATGCTGTTCTCGCCGTCGGAATGGTACGTGCACTACGCGGCGTTCGCCGCGCCGTTCCTGGTCGTCCTGCTGGCCCTGTCCGCGGCGCGGTTCTTCGCGGCCGGAGCCGCACGGCGCGAACAGCTCGAGAAGGCACCGCGCCGGATCCGGCCGGTCGCGGTGACTGCGGCCGTCGCCGCGCTGCTCATCGCCGCCATGGCGGCGGCCGACGGCTACGCGGTGACCAAGCTGTACCCGGCCCGGGACGTGTCTGCGGCCAGCGCGCTCATCCCGCCCGGCGCCTGCGTCCTGACCGACACTGTCGCGGCCACGATCACGATCGACCGGTTCAGCGCCAGCTCACCGGGCTGCCCGGCCATCGTCAACACGGTCGGGACGCTGATCGCCACCACCCGCGGCAAGGATTTCGCGGCCGGCCCGGGGGCGCTGCAAGCCGACACGCAAGTCTGGCAACAGGCGTTCGACCAGGCCCGGTACGTCTGGCTGGTCGGCAACAACGGCTACACCGGCGCGCGGATCGCCTGGACTCCCGCGCTGTACGCCTACTTCACCGCCCACTTCCGGCTCATCGGCCTGCCCAACGGCAACCCGGGTACCGGCAACGTCCCGCAGGGCGGCCTGTATATCCGCAAGTGAGGGCACATCCGCCGGTGACCGGCGTCGCCGGTACTTAAACGCAAATATGAAATATCCGTGACGCCGCGTAAGTCCCGCCCGGAGGGCGGCGGATCCGGCCGTAGGCTGACCCAGGCAGTGACGGGTCCCCCGATCCAGGTGGATGGTGCATGACCGTAGTCGGATATCCGCGGCAAAGCACGACTCCCGTGCCGTCCCTGGCGCTGGCCGACCGGCTGCCTCCGCCGGGCGCGAGCCTGCTGGGCTGGGCGGCCCGGGTTCCCTGGTGCTGGCCCGCGCTGCTCACCGTGATCCTCGGCTGCTACCAGCTCGGGCGGCCGGAGCTGTGGCGGGACGAGCTGGCCAGCTGGTCGTTCGGGACCCGACCGCTGTCGAGCCTGATCGCGACCGCGCGCCACACCGGCGCCACCCAGCTGGCCTACTACCTGCTCCTGCACGTCTGGATTATGGCCTTCGGGGACTCGGTCGACGCCATGCGCAGCCTGTCCGTGCTGACCATGGCCGCCGCCGCGGCGTGCGTCACCCTGGTCGGCCGCAGGCTGGCGGGCATGCGGGCCGGCGTACTGTCCGGGCTGGTGTTCGCGCTGGTGCCGAGCGTCTCCCGGTTCGCTCAGGAGATCCGGTTCTACTCCCTCGAGGTACTGGTGGCCACCGTGGCCACCCTGCTTCTGCTGCGCGCCCTGGACCGGCCCTCGCCGCGCCGCTGGCTGGCCTACGCCGGTTGCCTGGCGCTGCTCGGCTACGTCGACCTGGTGGCCCTGTCGGTCGTCACCGGCCACGCCGCGGCGGTCGCGGTGCGCTGGCATCAGGACCGGGACAACCGTCAGCTGTGGTTCGCGGCCGCCGCGGCGGGCGGACTGCTGGTCTGCCTGCCCCTGGTCCTGCTCGGCTCGGCCCAGGCGGCCGACCAGGTGAAGTGGATAGCCCGGCCGGGGATCGACCTGACGGCCTTCTCCTTCTTCAGCCGGAACCTGTTCTATGCCACCTCGGTGGCGGCCGCGCTGATCGTCCTGGCCATCCTGGCCTGGGCGGTGGCCTGGCGTCAGGCAGCGCTCATGACCGCGATCGCCGTCGTGCCGGTGGTCGCGGTATGGCTGGCCTCCCAGGGCCCGTACTCCTACTTCTTCCCCCGGTACCTGCTGCTGACCGTCGCGGCCTGGGCGGTGCTGGCCGGGATCGCACTGAGCAACCTGGACCTGAGGCTGGCCGCGGTAGGGGTGGTGCTTATCGCCGTCCTCGGCGCGGGCGACCAGCAGGTGATCCGCTCGCCCGGAGCGCACAGCTGGCCGACCTATCCGGTCGGCGTCGGCGGCTCCTACCTGGGCTACGTGCAGGCCGCACAGGTGGTCGCCCGATCGGAGCGGCCCCGGGACGCCATCGTGTACCAGAGCCAGGCGGGCCAGGTGCGCTGGCTGATGATCGGCTACGGCCTCCAGTACTACCTGGCCCAAGACCTGCGGCCGGGTACCGCGCTGCCGCATCAGCTGTTCATCGAGCGGACCGCCGCGCAGGCGGGCCGGCTGTACCCGGTCCCGTGCCAGGACCCGGCCCGATGCCTGGACCTGAACGCCCTGGCCCCGCGGATCTGGATCGTGGGCAGCGGCTACCTGCGCAACCCGTACGCCGCCCTGACCCGGCCGCAGGCCGCCCTGCTGCGGGGCCGTTACCGGCTCACCGAAGTCAGGCACGTCCCCAGCTTGACCGTGTTTCTGCTGGTCAGAACGTAGCAAACGGCACGAACCACGGCCCGTTCGGCAGAAATGTCTTTAGGGTTCGGCCGGGAACAGGTGACAGCCGGCCGGATCCATGCGCAGGCCGACGATCTCCCCTCGGACGGCCCGGACTTCGGAGAAGACGCCGTCAGCCGGGTGTTCCCGTTGATGTCGATGGCGTGCTCGTAGCCGCGGCCGCGGAACGCCACATCGGTGACGCGGCCGGACAGATGACGCTCGTCCGAGCCGTTCACGGTCAGTTTGACCCCGGTGGGACGGATCATGACCAGCGCATCCGGCCCGGCCAGCGGGGCCAGCGGCGCACGGGCCCGGAAGCTTTCGCCGTCGGGCGGCTCGACCCTGCGCCGAGTACACGACCAGCGTGACCTTGCTGGCCGCCGCGGCCGAGGCAGTTGCCGAGGACGACGACGTGGCAGCCCGAGGCGGCGCTCGAGCGCGAAGAGGAACGTCCGCCGGTGGTCCAGAAGTTGACCGGGGATGAAGCAACGGTCACGAAATGGAATTAACCATGGTTAGTGCTATAAGCTAACGACGGTTGCAATCAGAAGGAATCATGGTTAGGAGCGGGCTGTGCGCGCGGTACCGGGCCGGTGCTCACCGGCTCTCGCCTTCCTCGGCGTACACTCGGGCGGCATAGGCCTCCAGCGATTGCTCGCACCCCTCCAGCGCCTTCTCCGCCGCCTGCCGGCCGTCCGCGTCGAAGGCGTCCCGGTCTCGCACCTTGGCGAACCAGTTACGCAGCTTGACCAGGTCGACCTCGTTCTCCTCGAGCTCGGCGTAGGTGAAGTGGTTATCCGTGTACTCCTTCTGCACCTGGCGCAGGAAGTCCTCGCAGCGGTCAACGATCTCCTCGTACTCGTCGTTCCTGGCCGCCTGGAACGCGCTGCGCACGTCGGCCTCGCCGGCCAGCACGTCGCACGAGAGCAAGATCGCCGTCCCGGACATGTCGAGGATCTCCCGGCGCAGCTTGCGCAACGCCCGTTCGGTGGCGGCGCTGGCCGGCAGCGCGGCGGCGGAGTTCTGCAGGTAGATGGCGCCCAGACTCTTGATCCGGCGCCATACCGTGGCCCGCAGCCGGGTTGGCTCGGGCGGGACGCGGTAGATGAGCACCAGCCAGCCGGTGCTCTCAGACTTCTCGGCCGTCTTGTCGGTCACCCGACCATTGTGTCCGAACTGAAGGAGGCCTGGTGACAGCGGCGCTTCCCCTCGTGCTGACCGTCTTCGTCGCGTGCGCGGTGGAGGCCATCGAGGCGCTGACCATCGTGCTCGCGGCGGGCCTGACCAGGCAGTGGCGGTCCACCTTCCAAGGCATGGCGGCCGCGCTGCTGGTGCTGGCCGCCATCGTCGGCGTGCTCGGACCGACGATCACGCTGCTGCCGCTGACCGCGCTGCGACTGGTGGTCGGCGCTCTGCTGGCCATCTTCGGACTGCAGTGGCTGCGCAAGGCCATCCTGCGGGCCGCCGGGTACAAGGCGCTGCACGACGAGGCCAGCGCCTACCTGCGCGAGGTCGCCGCGGCCAAGGCCGCTCCCGAGCAGGCCAAGCGCGGCATCGGCGACTGGTACGCGTTCACCCTGGCCTTCAAGGGGGTCCTGCTCGAAGGACTCGAGGTCGTGTTCATCGTGATCACCTTCGGCGACAACCAGCGCAATCTGGGCGCCGCGGTAGTGGGCGCGGCGATCGCGGTGGTCGTGGTGACCGTGACCGGGATCGCGGTGCGCGCGCCGCTGGCAAAGGTGCCGGAGAACGCGCTGAAGTTCTTGGTCGGGATCATGCTCACCTCGTTCGGCACGTTCTGGGGAGCCGAAGGCGCCGGGGTGAGCTGGCCGGGCCATGACGCGGCGCTGCTGGTGCTGGTGCCGGTGGTGGCGCTGACCTCGCTCGGCTACGCCGCCTGGCTGCGCCGTACGCATCAGCTCGCCGCGGGGTCCCCGGCTACGGGCCCGGCCCCGGCTACGGAATCGGAAGAGGTGACGGGCCGATGATGCGCGCGCTGAAGTCCTTCGGGGCGTTCTGGTATGACTTCGTGATCGGCGATGACTGGCAGGTCGCTGCGCTGGTGGTCATCGCGCTGGCCGTCACCGCGCTGCTCGCCCACGTCGCCGGGGTCAACGCCTGGTGGCTGCTCCCGCTGGCCGCCTTCGCCGCACTGGCCTGGTCGCTGCGCCGCGCGACGGCCGGCAAGCGCTAGTCTCGCGGTACCAGGTCGTGGTCGAAGGCGAACACCACGGCCGCGGCCCGGTCCCGGAGCCGCAGTTTGGTGAACACGTGGTTGATGTGCGTCTTGACCGTTCCCTCGCTGACGAACAGGTCGGCGGCGATCTCGCCGTTGGTCTTGCCGCGGCCGATGAGCGCGAGCACCTCTCGCTCGCGGCTGGTCAGGGCGTCCAAGTCGGCCTGGACGGCCTTGCCGGGCGTCGGTGGTGCCGACCGGTAGATGGCCAGGACCCGCGCGGTGACCGCCGGGTCGAGCCACGCGCCGCCTTCGGCGACCGCCCGCACCGCCCGCTGCAGGTCCTCGGCGGGCACCCCCTTGAGCACGAAGCCAGCCGCGCCGGCCCGCAACATGCCGGCCAGCACCTCGTCATCGTCGAACGTGGTCAGGGCCAGCACCGGCGGGCTGTCCTCCCGTATCCGCAGCTCGCGGGTGGCCTGCACGCCGTCCACCAAGGGCATCCGCACGTCCATCAGCACGATGTCGGGGGCCAGGGTCGCGACCGCCGCGGGGACCTCGCCGCCGTGGGCGCATTCACCCACCACCTCGAAGCCGAACGGCTCGCGCAAGATGCCCCGCAGCCCGGTCCGGACCAGCTCCTGGTCGTCGACCAGCAGCACCCGGATCACGAGGCGGCGCCCAGGGGGAGCGTGGCCCGGACCAGCCAGCCCCGGCCGCCCGGGCCCGCCTCGCAGGTCCCGCCGAGCGATTCGGCGCGCTCGCGCATGCTGACTACGCCCAGCCCGGCGCCGGTGCCGGGCCGGCCGGAGCTGTCCGCGGTGAGCATGACCCGCCGGGCGTCCACGCACAGCCGCAGCGCGGTCGGCGCGCCCGGCGCGTGCTTGGCCGCATTGGTCAGCGCCTCCTGCGCGATCCGGTACACGGCCAGGCCCGTGGTCGCGGGCAGGGCGCCGGTATCGCCCTGCACGGTCAGCGTGATATCCGCGCCCGCGGACCGGAACCGCTCCACCAGGGCGGACAGTCCCTCGACGCCGGGCAGCGGCGCCATGGTCGCCTGGCCTGCCGGTTCGCCCTCGCGGAGCACCCCGACCGCCGACCGGACCTCGGCCAGGCACTCCCGGCCCAGCCGTTCGGCCTCGGCCAGCGCCCGCTCGGCGTCGGCTGGGTCGTGGGCCACGGCCAGCCGCGCGCTCTGCACATGCAGCAGGGAGACCACCAGCGTGTGCCCGATGACGTCATGCAGTTCGCGGGCGATGCGGTTGCGCTCGGCGGTCCTGGCCTGCTCGGCCAGCCCGGCCTGGGCCGCCCGCAGCCGGGCGTTCAGGTCGATCTGGTGCTGGATCAGCAGCGCGCACAGTACGGTCAGGCTGCTGCCCGCCAGCCAGGCGGCCCAGCCGGGGTCGTGCCTGACCCACAGCCATTCGACGGCGAACAAGATCATGGTGGCGGCCCAGTAGATCAGCCCGACCCGCCGGCTGACCACGATCACGCACCACCCGGCCAGCAGGCAGGCCGCGAACCAGGCGATGTCGCTGGAGAAGCCGTCGCCCTCGACCGCGATGGCGGCCGTGGCCACCCCCGCGGCCAGCAGCGGGAACCGCCCGGTGAAGACCAGCGCCGCGGCCGCCGCCACCGCGACCACGGCCGCGGCCGTCACGGCCGGGACGCCCAGGTAGGCCGGCACCG
The DNA here is from genome assembly GCA_963787645.1 of uncultured Actinomycetes bacterium. Lineage (GTDB taxonomy): Bacteria > Actinomycetota > Actinomycetes > Streptosporangiales > Streptosporangiaceae > Palsa-504. The sequence continues at coordinate 235,151 of CAWBDS010000014.1, forward strand.
CCCCGCCCACGACGATCGCGGCGAACCCGGCGACCGCTATCCACTTGACCCGGCCTCGCACGAGCTCCGCTGGGCCGCTGGTGCTCATGTCGCAGATCCTATGTGCGGGCCGGCTGCCGTCACAGGACCGCGCGCCGGGCGGCGACGACGGTGAACGCCACGGTCAGCCCGATCAGGGCGATCAGCGACCCGGTGGCCGGGCCCAGGCCGAGCCAGGGCCCGCGGACCGCGTTGGTCAGCAGCGTGAGCGGCAGCGGGCCCGCGACGTCCCGGACCGCGGAGCCCATCACGTGGGGCGGCGGCCCGCCCGCGCCCAGCAGGAACGACGGGAAGAACAACAGCAGCCCGACCGCCTGAGCCGACCGGGCCGACGGTAGCAGGGTGCCCAGCAGCACGCCCAGGCTCACGAAGCCCACCGCGCCGAACGCCAGCGCCACCGCGACCCGCCAGCCGTCGTGCAGCGCGGGTACGCCGTAGACCGGGGCGGCCACCGCCAGCAGCAGCGCGCACGCCACCGCGGTGGTGATCAGCCCGGTCACCAGCTGCGCGAGCGCGAACGACCAGCGGCTGAAGCCCGCGGCGGCGAACCGGCGCAGCACCCCGCGCTCCCGGTAGGACGCCAGGTGTACCGGCAGCATGACCAGCCCCACCGCGGCGATGACCACCGTCAGGTAGGAGGCCACGTACCAGTGCGCCGGGTTGGTGTTATCGAAACCGGCGTTCGGCCTGGTTCCGAACGCCCCGCCGATGATCAGCATGGTCACGACCGGGAACGCGAACACGAACGTCAGCACGAGCGGATCGCGGGTCATCAGTTTCAGCTCGGCCCGGATGAGCCGTCCCGCAGCGGTGTTCATCGTCTTCCTCCCACCAGTTCCCTGTGTTCGGCTGCTATCTCGGTACCGTCTAGCAGGCCGAGCAGCGCGTCCTCCAGGCTCGGCACGTGCACGCTCAGGTCGGCGGGCACCGTGCCCCAGCGCACCAGGGCTGCCCCGACGTGCGCGATGACCGGCCGGGCGCCGCGCACGGTGATGCGGGCCCCGGCCCGGGTCACCTCCTGCACCCCGTCGAGCCGGCGGACCTGGTCCAGCAGCGGCGCCGGAACGTCCGGCATGCTGAAGCGGATCGTCGCCGTCCCGGCGTGCCGATCCACCAGGTCCGCCGGCGCCCCCGTGTCGAGTACGCGTCCCCCGCGCATCGCCACGACCCGGCCGCACAGCGCCTCGGCCTCGTCCATCTCGTGGGTCACGAGCAGCACCGTGGTGCCCTCGTCATGCAGCTGGCGCACCGCGTCCCACACGTCGCGGCGCGCCGCCGGGTCCAGCCCTTGGGTCAGCTCGTCGAGAATGACCAGCCGCGGCCGGTTCAGCAGCGCCAGGACCAGGAACAGCCGCTGCCGTTCCCCGCCGCTCAGCGAGGCGAACGCCGACCGCCGCCGCTGGGCCAGCCCGAACCGCTCGAGCAGCTCGTCGCCGTCCCGGGCCCGCGCGGTGCCGAACAGCGTGACTGCCTCGGCCACTCGCAGCCGGTCCGGCAGCGCCGAGTCCTGCAGCTGGCTGCCGATCAGCGGTCTCAGCTCATCGGCCTGCGTAGCCGGGTCGTAGCCGAGCACCCGGATCGTGCCGCCGTCTGGCCTGCGCAGCCCCTGGATGCATTCGACGGTGGTGGTCTTCCCGGCCCCGTTGGCGCCGATCAGCCCCACGATTTCTCCGGCGGCGACGTCGAGGTCCAGCCCGTCCACCACCACGCGATCCCCGTACGCCTTGCGTAGCCCTCGTACGGTCACTACCTGCGGCTTATCCATACCCCCGATGCTGCCGCCCGCTCTCGCCCCCCGCGTCCCCCCGCAGCTAGAACTCGCCCTCCACCCGTGGGTAGAGACTGTCCCGCCGCTAGCCCGCCGTCCTGCCGCTAGCCCCGCCGTCCCGCCGTCCCGCCGCTCGCCCCCGCCGTCCCGCCGCTCGCCCCCATCCCAAGGGTGGTGGATCCCGGGTTCCACCTCCCTCTAGCGTGGTGGATCCCGGGTTTCACTCCGCTGCGGAAGCGTCCGGGTTCAGGCAGCGGGTTAGCAGTGGGGTTTCTGTGACGGAGGCGGCGGAGGGGGTGACGCGGTAGGCGACCGAGGTGGGGCGGTCGGCGATCAGCTCGGTCAGCGTGTCGTCGGTGAAGTGCGCCGCGGCCCCGTCGTCGCAGGCGATCCCGCCGGGCAGGGTGCCGTCGGCGACCAGCCGGTGGTACAGCGGGCGCCCGGCCCGGCTCGGAGTTGTAGTGCGGGCAGTAGCTACCGGGCAGCAAACCCAGCCCGTCGGTAAAGACCCGCAGGTCGCGCCCGAACGAATCGGTGGTCCCGCCCTCGAACCAGCAGATGCCGCCGGCGCTCGACCCGGCCAGCACGATGCCGGCCTGCCAGGCCTTGCGCAAGATCACGTCGAGCCCGTGCACCCGCCACACGGCCAGCATGTTGGCTACGCTGCCGCCGCCGATGAAGATCACGTCCTGGGACAGCAGCAGGTCCTCGGGGTCGCGGACGTTCGGCATCGGGAACAGGGCCAGGTGACTGACCCGGACCGGCTGCCCGGCCAGCCGGTCGTACATGGCCAGCGTCCACCGCGGGTCGTCCCCGCCCGCCGTGTTCAGTACGCAAAGCCGGGGCTCACGCTGCCCGGTCAACCGCAAGGCGTTCGCCAGGTGGACCGGTACCTGGCCCTCCGGCGCAAGCATGCCGCCGCCGATCGCGATGATGTGCCGACGCCCGTCCGCTGCCATGCCTGGCACGCTAGCCCGGTAACAACACGCAAGCAAACCAAGCGCCCCCGGGTGGCGGGACGTGCCACCCGGGGCAGGAGCACCTTCGCTCAGGCGCCGTACTGCAGCACGACACCCACCACGTCGGTCCCCTCATCGGAGGACGCGTGAGTGTTGCCGCCGCCCAGCAGTTCGGTGGTGCTCGGGATGAGCGCCACCGTGTCGACGGTGATCTTGGTCGGGCCGCCGGGCAGCGCGGCCTGGGTCAGGTGCCCGTGCGAGTAGTGCAGCACGTAGGATTTCTGGCTGCCGGCCCCCGGCATGGGCAGCCACAGCCCGCCGTTGCCGTCCGGGCTGACCTGCTGGAGCTCGCCGAACCCGAAGTTGCCTCCGGCCACCTTGGACCAGGTTGAGCCGTTCCAGTGCAAGATGGCCAGCGGGCCGCCCTCGTCCTGCAGCCGCCCGTTCGCGATCGCGTAGACGCTGTGCTTGGACTGCTCGTAGATCCCGGTCACGGCCGGGTCGTTCAGCTGCTGCCGGGCGGGCAGCAGGGTAGCCACCGACGTCCGGGTCCAGGTCGACCCGTTCCAGTGCGCCACGTCCGCGCCGTCAAAGGCCCAGATGTCGCTGGCCGACAGTCCGCTGCCGCCTTCCAGTTTGTCGCCGGACGCGACCTTGGTCCAGGTGCGGCCGTTGTAGTGCCACGCGCCCAGGTCGGCGCCAGGCACGTCCGGCGTGCCGAACACCCAGACATTAGACGGGCTGAGCACCACACCACCGCCGATCGAGCGGGAGAAAGACCCAGCACCGTCCAATGCTGGCCGTTCCAGCGCAGCGCCCGGGACTGGCCGAACTCCTGGGTGAACGCCCAGACGTTGGTGGCCGAGCTCGCGTCGGCCGCGACGACCATCTCGTTGTTCCGGCTGGGGAACGGGACCTGCGTCCAGGTCGATCCGTTCCGTTCCCAGGCGGTCGCCCGGGAGTAGCCGTCAAATGCCCAGCCATCGTTCTGGCCGACCGCGGTGACCGCGGTGACGACGCCGTTGGAGCCGTTGTAGTTGATCCGCTTGACGATGTGCCAGGACGGGGCGGCGGCCGGGGCCGCGATCGCGGCCTGCGTGCAGCCGGCCACCGCGGCGGCGGCCAACGTGATCAGCGCGGCGCTGCGAACCTTAATGCTCATGTGTTTCCAACCCTTCAATCAACGATTAGGTCAACTGGTCCCGTCGCTAAGACTGCCGGGACGCCGATCCGACAACGGCTCCTTGATCACAGCTTGGTAACTATCGGATCAGCGGCCCGGACCGGCCCTCTGCACGGGTGAGGCACCACCCAAAGGGGGACACCATGACCGTGACCGCCGAAATCCCGGTCTCGCCCGTCGGCTCGACGCTGGCTCCGTACACCGCCGCGAACGGGGACATCGTGCTGCCCGGCTGTTACGGCGTCAGCCACGGCTCGGGCATCACCGGCGAGCTCATCAGGCACGCGACCGAGTCGTGGGCCGGGCACGCCTTCGTCTACGTCGGCAACGGCCAGATCATCGAGGCTGAGCCGCCGGCGGCCCGGGTCTCCTCGGCCGATTCACATCCCGACGCGGTGTGGAACGTCCGCTATCCGCTCGACGGACGCCGCGCGCGACGCCATCATCGCCCGGGCGCACGCCCTGATCGGCTGCCCGTACGACTACCCGGCCTACGTCGGCTTCGCGCTGGAGGTGTTGAAGCTGCGCAACGGCCAGGAACTCGACGCGGTGTTCCGCGAGGATCACTGGCGGGTGTGCTCGGCGCTAGTTGCCGACTGCTATGCGTACGCGGGCCTGCATCTGGAAGCAGGGCCTGCAGTATCCGAACCTGATCAGCCCGGCCGACCTGTACAACCTGATCGCCCAGGAATCCTGACTACCCGGCTCACACCGTGACCGCCCGGCCCGGCTTGCTCATCGTGGCGGGCGGGCAGAGCGAGGTGCTCGGCCTGGATGCGGGCCAGTTCGGCGTCGTCGTAGAACGGCGCGTCCGGCGACGTCCGCAGCAATACCAGCTCAAAGGCTTCAAGGTCCACCAGCGTCATTCTGGCAGCGGGTCACGTACTGCGGGACAGCCGGGTCAGGGACAGCACGAAGATCGAGGACAGCACCCAGCCGAGCAAGGTGGCCAGGTTCAGCCACCACAGCATCAGGCTGCCCACCGGAAACGTGCGGGTCGGGATACCAGGTCGACCGCTGGTCGAGCGAGATCAGCGGGACCACGATGTCGATCGCGTACAGCACCGGGCTGAAGCACCGGACTTCGCCGTCGCCGCACGAATCCAGCTTCGCCGGCCCGCCGCGGCCGGCACGGAGCCCGCTAGCAGCCCGCTGGTGGAGTACACGGCTGCCGCTGCCGTTGGTCGCGCGCAGCGTGGCCCGGCCGGCGGGCAGCTCCAGCGAGCCCACGACCAGCAGGAGCAGCAAGGCCAGGGCCCACAGCACCCGCCCGCGGCCGGTACCCGTAGCCGATCGCGGCGTAGCTGGCGGCCGCGGCCCGGCGCGGCCAGGCCGCGTTCGCCTGGCTGACCTGCCGGGCGTGACGGCGCTCGGCCATCAGGATCTGCTCGGCCTCGCTCGGCGTAGCCGTGCTGGCGGAACACCCGGGCCGCCTGCTCGTAGGGCCCGGAGTCGAACTGGGTCTGGCGACCCAGCCAGGCGCACCGGGCCGCCTGATCCCAGATCGGCTCGGGCGGCGCGCCCTGCGGCCGCTCGAATCGCTCGTAGGTCAGCCCGGCGATGGTGAAGCTCGACGGCCACAGGGCCGGGTCGTCGGCCAGGAACGTGGTGCTCGCTTCGGTGAAGTCCACGCTCGGCGAGACGGTCTGCCAGCCCAGATCCATGCCGCCGCGGACGTTCGCGGAGATGGCCTCGATGGCGTGGCCATGCACGTTGTGGTAGCCGGGGGCAGGACAGATGAACGAGCCCGCGTTGAGCTGCAGGCGGCCGTCGATGACGCTCCGGTTCAGCACGACCAGACCGGTGGAGGTGAATCCGTCGACCAGCCGTACCGATCCCTTGACCCGGGCCTGGTTGAGGCTGACCGAGTAGCCGCCGGGATTGTGCAGCTGGGCGCCGTCGGCGGCCAGGCTGCCCAGCGTGGCGCCGCGGAAGTTGACCCGGCCGCCCTCGGTGCGCAGGCCCTCCATCGCGACGTCGCCGTCGACGGTCACCGCGGTGGCTCCCACCAGGGACCGGCGCTCGGGCTGGCTCAGCTGGCCTTTGAGCGCGAGCGTGCCGTGGATGACGGCCCCGGCCAGCCGGATGGTGCCTTCCACCACGGCGTCCCGGTCCGAGCCACAGGTCGGCGCGGATCTCGGAGTTGGTCAGGTCCAGCGCCGTCTGGCCGGGTGCGCGCAGCACGCACCCCGCGCCCACCGACACGTTGCTCACCGTGCCGATCGACATGTCGATCCGGCCTGATACCTCGCAGCGGCTCGGCGAGGATCACCTCGCCGCCGACCGAGAGGCCGGAGGCGTCGAGCGCTGCGGCGGCGGTCACGGTCGCCCGCGGGTGCTGAATTTCGGCGCGTCGGCCGGCGGCTCGATGGTCGCGTTGCGGATGAGCAGCCGCCCGGCGATGCGTGCGCTGCCCATGGCGATGCCGCCGCGGATTTCCGGCCGGCGCCCGGCCGAGCTCTCGATCAGGAACATGCTGCCCTCGAGGACCGCGTCCTCGAGGTTGAGCGCCGGCCCGCGCGGGGCCACGATGTGCGCTCCGGTCAGGTCGAGCGTGCCGCTGATCCGCGCCCCGATCAGCCTGATCTCGCCGTCGCGAGTGGAACTGGTCCAGCAGCCGGACCGCGCCGCCGACGCGGATCCGGTCGGCCTGGATGGCCCGGTCGCCCTGGCCGTCGATGACGGTGTCCAGGCACAGCAGCCGGCCGCCGATCTCCGACTCGCACAGCCAGACCGCGGCCCGCTTGGACGTGCTCGCGCTCGTCCAGTACGCCCCGGCGATGTGCGACCGGGACAGGTCCAGGTCCCGGCGCAGCCGCAGGCCGTTGCCGAGCAGGCCGGGCAGGCGTGGGGAACCGGTCAGCGCCAGCTCGAAAAGCTGCGCTCCCTCGACCACCGGGCGCGGTGTCGAACTCACATCCCTCGAACCGGAGGGGGAACGGCACCACCAGCCCGGTGAGGTCCAGCTCGCCGGTCACGATGGCGTTGGTCAGCCGCAGCCCGCGGGGATCGATCTGGTCCTTGAGCTCATGGCAGCACCGTCCGCAGCACGGCCGCTGGCACGATGCGCTTGCGGCCGTCGGCCATCCCGTCGAGCACCGCGCCGCGCTGCCCCACGCTGAGCAGTTCGGCCTCGTCGATCTCGCCCATCCGCAGACTGTCCCGCGATCAGGCCGGCCTGTGTCCATCGTCTACCGAGCGGGTCGCACCACGGTCCGTTCGGAAAAGGTAAGAAATCCCGGCTGAACCGGGCACCCATGCAGCGGCCGTGATCCGAAGTATGGGCAAGCGCGGTTGGAGGTGGCCGGATGGCAGGCAGGTTCTCGATGGACCGGGGCATGGCCCTTCGGAGCTGGCCCGGGCGGGGTTGCGGGCTGGGCCCGGCCCGGTTCGGCGGGCGCCCGGTCCGAGCCGGTGACCGTCGGCCGCTGGTGCCGGCCGCGGACCGGTGCGCGGCGCGGCCGGGGCATGCTGCCGCGGTGCTCGCCAGCTGCCGCGGGCCGCCTGACCAGGCAGGCCGGCCGGTGAACGACCGGTTCTCCGAGGTGGCCGACGACGTGCTGGCGCGTCCCGGGATACGTGGGTGCCGCAGCCCAGAGCCGCGGACACCGACCGCCCGCCGCGGTTGCGCGCGGACACGGTCGCGCCGACCCGATCGACCCGCGGGTCCTGGGACGCAGGCCGCCGATCCGGCCTTGGCGGCGCGGTCCCCGGCGGACATTCCGCAGGCCGCCGACCCGGTCGACGTGGCCACCGGGGATGTGCTGCTGTTCCAGGACGACGTGTCGCTGCCCGGGGTGCTCCCGCTGGTCATCGAGCCGGGCCTACCGGTCCTCGTGGCGGGCGGGACGGTGGTTCGGGTCGTCGTGGGCGTCCAGCCTCGATCAGCGGCTGCGGATCGGCCCGGACCGGATCGTCGGCGTGTTCGCGGACGGGCGTGTTCTGTCCTGGTCGTGCCGTACCGGCCCAGGACGGGCCGGTGCCGCTGACCGGGCTGCCGGTGACCGGGCCGAGGTGGCGGCTGGCGCGCGCCGGTGACGGCGCGTTCACGGTCACCGACCCGCAGGCCGGTCTGGTGCGGCGGTTCGAGGGCCGCAGCGCCGAGCTGCCGCTGGTCATGCGTGACCGACCGGCGCGGGAGCCAGATCCGGTTCGGCTACACCGAGCGGGGTGAGCCAGCCTGGATCACGCACTCCGGCGGGTACCGCGTCCGGGTCGTGATGTCCGGCGGGCGGGTCGCGGAGCTTCGGCTGGCGACCTCGGCGGGGGAGGAGCGGCTGAGCCGGGTACCGATACGACCCGGCCGGCAACCTGGCTGGGGTGGTCAACGGCTCAGGCCGGGCGCTGCGGTTCAGCTACGACGCGGAAGGCCGGCTGACCGGCTGGCAGGACCGCAACGGGATCTCCTACCGGTACTCCTACGACGAGCGGGCCGGTGCGTCGCAGGCTACCGGTCCGGGCGGGGTCATGTCCGGGCGGTTCGCCTACAGCGACCGGGTGACCTGGTGGACGGACGCGGCCGGGGCGGTGACCATCTACCAGCTGGACGCGTCGTCCCGGGTGACCGCGGTGACCGACCCGCTGGGCCACGTGACCCACCTGTGGTACGACGAGTACGGCCGGGTGACCGCCCGCGCCGATCCGCTGGGCCGCCTGACCCGGTACGGCTACGACGAGCACGGCAACCTCACCTGCCTCACCCGGCCGGACGGCAGCCAGGTCCGGGCCCGCTACGACGCGGCGGGCCTGCTGACCGGGCTCGAGGAGCCGGCGGAGCCAGCTGGCGGCAGGAGTACGACGCGCGCGGCAACCTGGTCCGGCAGATCGCGCCGGACCAGGCCGTCACGTCCTACGGCTATGACCAGCGCGGTCACCTGGCCTCGGTCACCGGCCCGCTCGGCGCGGTCACCACGGTGGAATGCGACCCGGCGGGCCTGCCGGCGGCGGTGACCGGTCCCGAGCGGCGGCCGCACGCGCTGCACCCGGGACGCGGCCGGCCGGGTGACCTCGGTGACCGCGCCCGACGGGGCGGTCACCGACGCTGACCTGGACGGCCGACGGGCAGCTGGCCGGCCGGGTGTTCCCCGACGGCAGCAGCGAACGGCGCGAGTACGACGCCGAGGGCAACCTGGTCACCTACCTCAGCCCGTCCGGCGAGCAGACCAGGTACGAGTACGGGCCGTTCGACCGGCTGACCGCGGTCACCGGGCCGGACGGCGCTCGGACCGAGTTCGGCTACGACCACGCGCTGCGGCTGACCACGGTCACCCGGAGCGGCCTGACGTGGCGGTACGACTACGACGCGGCCGGCCGGGTGGTGGCCGAGACCGACTTCAACGGAGCCGTCACCCGGTACGCCTACGATCCGGCCGGGCAGCTGACCGGCCGGGTCAACGCCGTCGGCCAGGAGGTCAGCTGCGGCTACGACGAACTCGGCCGGCTGGTCCGCCGCGTGGCCGGTCGAGGCGGTGACCACCTTCGGGTACGACGCGGCGGGCCGGCTGGTGCGGGCGGCCAGCCCCGACGCCGAGCTCCGGTTCACCCGCGATCCGCTCGGCCGGGTCACCGCCGAGACCTGCAACGACCGACCGTGCTGTCCTCCTACGACCTGGCCGGCCGCCGCACCCGCCGCGTCACCCCGGGCGGTGCGCAGGAGCGCTGGACCTACGACGCACGCCGGGCGGCCGGTGCGGCTCGACAGCCGGCGGGCAGGTAGTCGGGTTCGGCTATGACCAGGCGGGCCGGGAGACCCGCCGCGACCTGCCCGGGGCCTGGCGCTGACCCAGGACTGGGACACCGCTGGCCAGCTCGCACTCCAGGTACTGGCACCGCCCCGCGGGATGCCGGCGCCACGCCTTGGACCGGTCCGCCGCAGGCCGGTTCGGTCGCTGGCCCGCCGCGCCTACGCCTACCGGGCCGGCGGGTGCCTGGCCGGCGTCGATGACCTGCTGGCCGGCGCGCGCCGGTTCACCCTGGATGACGCCGGCCGGGTCACCGCGGTGACCGGCGCCCAGCTGGGCCGAGCGGTACCGCTACGACCCGGCGGGCAACGTCGCCTCGGCCCAGTGGAGCGCGCCGCCGCCCGGCGCCGCTGGCCGCTGGCTGTCTGCCGACCTGCAGGGCCCGCGCGACCGCACCGGCACGCTCGATCACCAGCGCCGGGACCGTCCGCTACCGGCACGACCGGCAGGGCCGCGTCATCCAGCGGCAGCGGGCGCAGACCTCGGGGCCGCCCGCCATCTGGTCCTACCGGTGGGACGCCGACGACCGGCTGACCGCGGTCACCACTCCGGACGGCAGCACCTGGCGCTACCGCTACGACCCGCTGGGCCGCCGCATCGCCAAGCAGCGCTTCGACCCGTCCGGCGCCCCGGCCGAGGAGACCACGTTCACCTGGGACGGCGCCGTCCTGGCCGAGGAATCCGCCGGCGGCCCGGAGCCCGGCCAGCGGCGCCGCGTGACCTGGGACTACCGGCCCGGCACGTTCACTCCGCTGACCCAGTCCGAGCACGTGTCTGCCGGCACCGCGCAGCAGGCCATCGACGAGCGGTTCCTACGCCATCATCGCCGACCAGGTGGGCATGCCCGCCGAACTGATCGCCGCCGACGGGACCGTCGCCGGGTACCAGCAGCACACCCTGTGGGGCGGCACCCTGTGGCACCCCAGCGGTGCCGCCACCCCGCTGCGCTTCCCCGGCCAGTACCACGACCCCGAGACCGGCCTGCACTACAACCAGCAGCGCTACTACGACCCCGTGACGGGCAGCTATCTCACCCCGGACCCCCTCGGCCTAGCCCTGGCGCCGAATCCGCACGCCTACGTCCCCAACCCCCTCCTCCAAATCGACCCCCTCGGCCTCATGTCCTGCGGTCCGGGGGATAACCGCTTCCCTGACCAAACCCTGGTGGTGCGTGGTGGGGTCAATACGCCCGAACGCTTTAAGCACGCCAGCGGAGCTACCCTTGATGCAGCGGGCAAGGTCTATAACGTTTCTGTCCAGAGTGCGCCTGCGCGGTCGATCGAGGACTTGGCCCGAGCCATCCCGAACAAGCAGATCGGCGTCACGGATGTGGGTAGCATCCGAGCTGCCGGTGGCTCGATACAGGCTGACTCGCCCGGCAAAAGTTCGTATCACTGTCTCATCGGAGGCTGTACTCCCGACCAGTTCAGCGAGCTCTTCACGCCGACTATCAAGAATCCCTGGAATCAATGAACGAAGATCACGTAAGTGACGCCGAGCTCAGCGAGCTTCGACGGATCTGCGCCTCCGCCACGCCCGCGCCATGGCGTGCGATGGCCGAAGGGCGAGACCACGGCGCCGGGGACAGCTTCATCATGATCGGTCGTGACGATGATCGCGATGAAGATATGTACGTAACCCGAGACTCAGGACCTGCATCAACGTCGGATCTTGATTTCATCGCGGCAGCACGCAACTATCTGCCTCGGCTGATTGACGAGGTTGCCCAGCTGCGTCGCCAATGTGGAATGCCGCCCCCGATCCAGTGAGATGTCGCTGTCGACCTGGACTCGGCCGACGAGCTGATCAGCCCTCCGGCTAGCGCACGCTGTGCTCGTGCTGCTCGTAAGTCCCGGAATCACATTTGCGTGGAGTATCCGACTTGCGTGGTCGATCCGTGCAACCCCAGTTGGACAAAGTTTCCGCGCAAGTCGGATCATCCGCGGTAATTTCCGCATCGCGGAACGATGGGCAGGCGCCCCGACAGACCGCTAGGCGGTCGGCTCGGCCCAAGGACCATACTGGGGAGCGTGGCCGACCCGGTGCGCTTCGTGGTGCAGCAGCATGACGCGACGACGCTGCACTTTGACTTTCGGTTGCAGGTCGGGGAGGTGCTTCGGTCGTGGGCGGTCCCCAAGGGGCCCTCGCTGGACCCGGCTGTGCGGCGGCTGGCGGTGCCGGTCGAGGATCATTCCCTGGCCGCCGGTGAATTCGAGGGCGTCCACCACGGCCAGCGGCGCGGGACCGGCGCGGTGATTATCTGGGATGAGGGAACCGCGGAGATGGTCCGCGACGAGCCGGGCCACCTCTCTTTCGTCCTGCACGGCCACAAGTTGTCGGGCGGCTTCGCGCTGACGAGGACCGGGCCGAAGCGCTGGATCCTGATCAAGGTCCGGGACGAGGACGCCCGGCCGGGTTCCGATGTCGTCAAGGAACAGCCAGCCAGTGTGCGCAGCGGCAAGACCTGGACGCAATTGCGTGAGGGCGAGCAAATCAAACCCGGTTAGCACTCTCCGGTTATGCGCCGATACAGTAACGCTCGGTAGTTTGCGATGTGCTCGCCCGGAATATCGGTAATGATCGTCGAAATCTGCGGCAAGAACGATCAGACCGAAAGCAACCGTTTAGGCATACTGGGCTGTGGCAGGCGGGATGCGAGAGTCGTCCGGTTCGCCCGAACTGACTACCTGTAGCGAGGGGTCGTTCTCATTTTGCGATAGGGCATTAATAGTGACCGGAATGCACGTGCATTCCGGTCGAGATGAGTCGAGGGATGACTGGCCGGCCAAGGTCAGCCCGGCCGCTGGCCGGGCTGACCGCGCTCGGTGCTCGCATGCCGTGATCACATCGGTGCAGTGGGCAGTCGCAGGTCGGCTAGGTGTACGGCTAACGCACTATTAGTGAACGGGTGTCCGGATCAGCGCGGGGATGACTCGCCGGCCGGCAAAGCGGCGATCGGGCCATGCGGTCCCGTCCATGACCAGAATGACGTCGACGGGCGTCCAAGTGGTGCGCTTCGGCTTGAAGTATGCGCTCGCATACCGATCGTCACTTCAACCCATCGCCGCGGGCCATCGAGATGACCGGGATCATCCTTCATCGAACGACACGTATTTTCAGTGTGCGACCCAGGGTGTGCTTATCGGCCGTCTATCGTCTAATCTAGTCCACAATTAAACGAGAGAAACGGAGCACACGTGGCCCAGAAGATCCAGACGCTGTTCATCGATGACATCGATGGCAGTGAGGCTGAGGGCACCGTCCGCTTTGCGCTGGATGGTGCCGAGTATGAGATTGATCTGAACGCAAAGCACGCCGACGCGCTGCGTAAGTCTTTGTCCAAGTACATCGACGCCGCGCGGCGGAGTTCGGGAGCGGCCCGCCGCCCGGCTCGAAGCGGGCGCCGGGCCTCGGCCAGCGGGGTCAACACCACCGAAGTTCGAGAGTGGGCAAAGGCGCAAGGTATCGAGGTCAAGGATCGTGGCCGCGTGCCTGCCGAATTGGTGGTCCGGTTCCGGGCCGCCACCGGGAACTAGTCTTGGCCGCGGTTCGGCTGGCGGCTAATCGGACACCAGCCTGTGTGCGCCGTACCCTCGGCACAACCTTAACTCCCGCCGATCGAGCATCGCGGCCCGTAAACCGATGCTGTGCCCTTCTGCGACCGATGACCGCAGAAGGGCACAGCTCCTCCTGGAGCTTCGCATACCAGACAGCGTGCCCCCGGTCCCATTTCGTGGTTGATCCAGGGGGACTCTAGTACCCGAAATCAACCACGGAGCCCGAATCCACCGCCATAACCGGAGGATCGGCCCGGCGAAGTTCTCACTTACCGGTACCGGCCAGGATCGATAGGACGCGAGGCCACGCGCGGCTTTGCGGATCGATGAGGTCGAAGTGGCCGGCTCCCGGAATTTCCACCAGTCGACCCGCGGTGAACAGCTGACTCATTCGCAACGGCACCGTGTCGTCCTCAACGCCGTGTACCAGGGTGACGGGCATGGGCGGGGCGGGCAGCGCGGCGGGATCAGCCACCGCGTAGCGTGCGGGAACATCCTCTGGTCCGCCGCCCATCAAGGCGCGTACGGCTCCCGCCCCGAGATTCCATTCCGCACATAGCCGCAATGAGCTACACCCGGCCAGCGACACGACATGCGTGGGCGGGCTTGACCCCGAGGATCCCCGCCATGACGATCCGGGCGGCAATCCCGGCCGGCCCGCGGCCCACAGGACTAGGTGACCGCCTGCGGAGTGGCCCGCCCAGGTGATCCGGCTGGTGTCCGCGCCGTGCGGGCCGGCGATCGCCGCGACCTGATCCAGGGCCGAGGCGATGTCGTTGAACGGCCCCGTCCATCCCTCTTCGGCCATTCCGGCACGGCGGTATTCGGGCACCGCGACCACGCATCCGGCCGCCGCGAGGGCGCTGGCCATCGGCCCGAGATGGCGCCGGTCGTAGGCGGGCCGCCAGAACCCTCCGTGGACCAGCACGATCAGCGGCCGCCCCGCCGCCACCTGCCCAGCCGGCGGCAGCCGGAGGTCGATGACCTGCTCGGGCAGCGGACCATAAGGAACAGTCAGGTCCGGCCCTGGCGAGGGCCGGTCCAGGACGTCGGTCACTGGGGGATCTGGGGCGTGACCCGGCTGACGATGGCGGTCGTGTCGGCGCCAGAAGGCAGCGTGCCGTAGGCGTGGCCCCAGTCGGAAAGCCCGTCGCCGAGCCGGGACGCCACGAACGCGTCGGCCACGGCCGGGTCCCCGTAGCGAACTAGCAGTGCCCCCTGCAGGGCCAGCGCCATGGCTTCGGCCAGGAAGCGGGCCCGCTCCTCGGCCGGGTCGCTGACCTCCTTGCGCAGCCGGGCGATGGCCTGGTCCAGGCGACGGTCGGCGCCGGCAGCCTGGTTGAGTTCGGCGAAGAACGCCTCGGCGGTTTCGGGCTGCCTGGTCAGCGCCCGCAGCGCGTCGAGTGCGGCCACGTTGCCCGAGCCCTCCCAGATCGACTGCAGCGGCGCCTCCCGGTACAGGCGCGGCATCCCGGACTCCTCCACGTATCCGTTGCCGCCCAGGCATTCCAGCGCCTCGGCGGCGTGCGCCGGAGCCCGCTTGCAGACCCAGTACTTGGTGGCCGCCAGCGCCAGCCGCCGGAACGCGGCCTCCTGTTCGTCGCCAGAAGCCGCGCGATCGGTCGCCCCGGCCAGCCGGAAGACCGCAGTCGTGGTCGCCTCCGACTCGATGGCCAGGTCGGCCAGAACGTTAGCCATCAGGGGCTGCTCAGCCAGCGTGCGGCCGAACGCCATCCGGTAACCGGCGTGGTGGGCCGCGAGCGTGACGCCGGCACGCATCCCCGTCGCGGTTCCGAGCACACAGTCCAGCCGGGTCATGTTCACCATCTCGATAATGGTGCGGACCCCGCGGCCTTCCTCACCGACCAGCCACGCGAGCGCCTCGTCGTACTCGACCTCGGCCGACGCGTTCGACCGGTTGCCGAGCTTGTCCTTGAGCCGTTGCAGCCGCATGCCGTTCCGGCTGCCGTCCGGCAGCACCCGGGGGAGCAGGAAGCAGGAAAGGCCGCCGGGCGCCTGTGCGAGCACCATGAACAGGTCGCCCATCGGGGCCGAGGTGAACCACTTGTGCCCGGTCAGCGTGAAGAGCCCGTCTCCGGCCGGAACCGCCCGGGTGGTATTGGCCCGGACATCGGAGCCGCCCTGCTTCTCGGTCATCGACATGCCGGCCAGCAGCCCCTGCTTGCCATCGGGTGCACAGAGCCCGAAATCGTAGGACCGGGCGGCCAGCAGCGGCTCGTACCGTCCGGCCAGAGAGGGCGCGTGCCGCAGCGCGGGGACGATGGCGTAGGTCATCGAGATCGGGCAGCAGTGCCCTGCGTCGGCCGAACCCCACACGTAAAAGCCCGCGGCCCGGGCCACGTGCGCGCCCTGCCGCGGATCCCGCCACGGCGCGGCGTGCAGGCCGTGCGTGACCGCGACGGTCACCAGCGAATGCCAGGCCGGGTGAAACTCCACCTCGTCGATGCGGTGCCCGAAGCGGTCGTAGGTCCGCAGCGCCGGCGGATGCTCGTTCGCCTGACGACCCCACTCCTGCGCCTGGGCCGAACCGGCCAGGACACCGAGTTCGCGGACGGACTCCTCGGCCCAGCCCGCGCCTTCGCGGTGTAGCGCGCTGAGCATGGCGGGATCGGCGGCGACGTCGTGCCCGGACAGAACCGGCGGCTGGTTGGACACCTCGTGGGTCGATGGCATCGGCGGCCCTTCCTAGATGGGTGCTTATCCAGTATCGCTACGCTCGCGGTCCCATCGCGGCTACCACCAAGGTGATAGTGGTCGCCACCTCGATGAGTGCGCCCAGGACATCGCCGGTGATGCCGCCCAGCCGCCGCACCGCGTGCCGCTGCAGGACGAAAGCGGCGGTCAGGCCAGCCAAAACGGCCAGTGGCAGCGTCCAGCCGGACGGCTCGCCGACCGCCACCGCCGAACAGGGCGCCAGCACGACCAGGGTGATCAAAGTGGCCACCACCGGCCGGACCGTCCCGGCCACCAGCGCGCCGAGGCCTTCCGGCCGCGCCGGGGGCACGCCCCGGCGGCAGGCCCACATGAGCGCCACCCGGCCGGTGACCACCGCCGCGATCAGCGCCTCGGGTCCCCGGCCGCCCCCGGCCGCCTCGGCATGCGCGAGCGCTCCGACCTGAATAACCAGGGTCAGGACGAGCGTCACGATGCCGAACGGCCCGATGTCCGAGCGCCGCATGATCTCCAGCGCCCGCGCCGCGGGCTGGCCACTGCCCAGGCCGTCCGCCAGGTCGGCCAGGCCGTCCAGATGCAGCCCTCGAGTCAGTAGGGCAAGCGCGGCCACCGACAGGCCCGCCGAGGTCAGCGGGCCGGTGCCGAACAACCGGTCGGCCACCACGAGCACCACCGCCATCAGGGCGCCGAGCGCCAGTCCCACGGCCGGCGCCCACGCCATGGCCGCGGCCGCCGTGCGCCGGTCGGGCTCGGCCACCGGGCCAGGCACCCGGATGATCGTCAGCAACGTCGCTGACAGCCTCAGCCCGCTCCATCTCATGCCGACGGAGCCTATCGGCAGGCCGCTAAAAGACGTACTATCTCAATAGACAGCAAAAGCTGACGGGCTATGACAAAGGCATGACATATGGGAATGACGTAACCGGATGGCGGTGGGATAGGCGTGTCCGAGTGGTGGTCAATCGAGGTCTTCGATGCGGCGGAACTGCCCGCCCGCCGCTGGAAAGACTCCTACCAGGACGAACTCATCGAGGCCGCGCTCACCAACGGGGCCGTCTATTGGGAGTGGCACGAACACCGTTACGGCGTGGTGTTCGAGGTGCTCTTCGACTCCGACGCGCAGTGGGAGGCGTTCCGCGCGCTGCCCGCGGTGCGTTCGGCCCTGGACGGCGTACCCGATCCGGTGAACGGCCTGATCGTCTACCGGGGGCGGGGCGGCGGCGCCGGACCGCGCAAGCCACGCAGGCCCAAGCCGGCGCCGAGTTCCAGCGCGATGTCGCTGCCCGAGCCGGAGGAACAGAGCCTGCTGCACCTGGCCGGGATCGCGGCGCCATGGCCGCCAGCGCCGCCCCAGCCGCCAGCGCCGCCCGGACGCCGAGAGACCGTCTAAGCGCCGGCGTGGATTCTGTTCCCGAGGGCGAAGCATCCGCCCGGACGGTGCAGGATGGGAGCATGAGGGAAAGTCGAGTCACGGCCGACGGCCTGCGGGCCGCGATCGAGCGCAGTGGCTACTATCCGGGCCTGGTATCTGACGCGGTGGCCTCGGCACTGGGATCGGAAGCGGTCACCGCCTACATCGTCCATCACGACGCGATCTTCGATCCCGGCATGGAGGTACGCCGGCACATGACCGTGCTGGTGCTCACCCCGACCCGGTTGGTGTACTCGCACACCGACGAGCACCCGGCCGAGGACGCCGACAGCCGGCCGCGCGCCGAGACAAGCACCGAGGCGATCCGCTTCGGCCAGATCTCCTCCGTGGCCCTGACCCGCGTGGTCCCCGACCCGGCCGCCTACGTACCGGGGGTCACCGTCCCGTCGGAGGTCATGCTGACCATCGGCTGGAATGCGCTGTCCCACCTCGAACTCGAGCCGGCCCACTGCGGCGATGAGAGCTGCGAAGCCGACCACGGCTACCTGGGCACGATCACGGCCGACGATTTCTCCCTGCGGGTCAGCCAGGATGCCGACGGCGAGGAACCCGTGCGGCAGCTGCTGAGCTTCGCCCGGGTGCTCTCCGACGCCACCGCGGCCGCCCGTTAGCGTCGCAGCTGTCGGATAGCTGAGGGTTTGGCCATTGTTTTGCCGCTGACGCCCGCCCAGTGGCACGATGTTCCGGCAAGACGCGCACCTGGCCCCCACGAGTAGCAGATGAGGATTCCCGCATGACGCTCGAGCCGAGACAGTCGCCGATCGTGCCGTCCTATGGCACCGCGACCCTGGCCGATTTGTCTTCGTCGATTCTCGCGTCCCTAGATCCCGAAGCGCCTCCCGAGCACAACGTCCTCAACCTGGCTCCCGCTCAGCGCGCGTGCCTGCTGATCGTGGACGGGCTCGGCTGGGAACTGCTCCGGGCTCATCCCGCGGCCGCGCCGTTCCTGTCCGAACTCGCGCGCAACTCCAGGCCGATCACGGCGGGTTTCCCGGCTACCACCGTCACCAGCCTCGCCTCGCTGTGTACCGGCCGGCCGCCCGGCCAGCACGGCATGCTTGGCTACAAGGTCCTGGTGCCGGGGGAGGACATCCTGCTCAACGCCTTGCGCTGGGATTCGCGGGTCGATCCGCGCCAGTGGCAGGCCCTGCCCACCATCTACGAGCGAGCCACCGAGGCCGGGATCGCGGCGTTCCACGTCGCCCAGGGCGCGTTCCGCGGCACGGGCCTGACCGTCGCGACGATGCGCGGCGCGACCTACCGCCCGGCCGACAGCATGGGTGCCCTGGCCGAGCAGGGGGCCGCCGCGGCCACCGAAAACGGGCGAGCGTTGGTGACCGTGTACCACGGCGACCTGGACAACACCGGGCACGGGTTCGGGGTCAGCTCGGATGCGTGGTACTACCAGCTGGCCCACGTGGACAAGCTGGCCGAACAGCTGGCCAGCGCGCTGCCTTCGCAGACTTGCCTGTACGTGACGGCCGACCACGGCATGGTCGATGTCGGCCCGGAGGACCGGATCGACGTGGACGAGCTGCCCGAGCTCCGGGCCGGCCTGGCGGTGCTCGGCGGCGAGGCGCGAGCCCGCCACATCTATGCGGAGCCCGGTGCCGCGGGGGACGTCCTGGCTACCTGGCGCGAGGTGCTCGGCGACCGGGCCTGGGTGATGTCCAGGGACGAGGCGATCAAGGAGGGCTGGTTCGGTCCGGTAGACCCGAGCCTGGCCGATCGGATCGGCGATGTGGTGGCCGCGCCGGTCGGATCGCTGGCCATCGTCGCCACCAAGACCGAGCCGCGGGAGTCCGCGCTGGTCGGCATGCACGGTTCGCTGACCGCCGCCGACCAGCTCGTGCCCGCGCTGAGCTACACCGTCCTATGACCGGTCCGGGCAGCCTGCTGGTCTCGCCCGCGGCCCTGGCCAAGGAACTGGCCAAGGAACTGGGCGAGGAACTGGCCGGCCAGCCTGGGCCCGTGCTGCTGGACGTCCGGTGGCGCCTGGGCGGTCCGCCCGGGCTGGATAGCTACCGGGAGGGTCATCTGCCGGGCGCGGTCTTCATCGATCTCGACCGCGACCTGGCCGCTCCGCCCGGCCCGGCCGGCCGCCACCCGCTGCCCGCCCCGGCGGCTTTCCAGGCCGCGATGTGCGCGGCCGGGGTGAGCGAGGATCACCCGGTGGTCCTGTACGACGACCGGGACGCCACGGCCGCCGCCCGCGGCTGGTGGCTGCTGCGCTACTACGGGCACCCGGACGTGCGGGTGCTCGACGGCGGTTACCAGGCCTGGCTGGCGGCCGGGCTACCGGTGAGCCAGGCCGATCCGGCCGCCGATCCGGGTACGTTCATCGCGCGGCCGGGGCACCTGCCGGTCCTGGACGCGGAAGGCGCCGCGCAGCTGGCCCGTACCGGGCTGCTGCTCGACGCGCGGGCGGGGGAGCGGTACCGGGGCGAGCACGAGCCCGTCGACCCGGTGGCCGGTCATATCCCCGGCGCGGTCAGCGCGCCGACCGCCGCCAACCTCAACCCGGACGGCACCTTCCGCGGCCCCGCTGACCTTGCGGACCGCTTCGCGGCCTTCGGCGCGGTCAGCGACGTCGGCGCCTACTGCGGCTCGGGCGTTACCGCGGCGCACGAGGTTCTCGCGCTAGCGCTGGCGGGTATCCCGGCCGCCCTCTACGTGGGCTCATGGTCCAACTGGATCACCGACCCCGCGCGCCCGGTCGCCATCGGCGGCTGACCCCGGGGCTCACTGCGCGCGCAGCATCCTGGTCACGCCCCGTCGGCTCAGCTGGCGCGCCTCGGTAGCCAGCGCCACCGCGGTGAGGACCAGCGCCGCGGCGGCCGGCAGGCCCAGCGAGACCCAGTCCGGCCGCACCATGACCGGCGCGCCCGAACCGGTGAACACGGACAGGTCCAGCGCCGAACCGACCAGCGGCGGCAGGGCCAGCGCGCAGGCGGCGCCCGCGGCGACCGCCACCACCACGGCGGGCAGCGCCTCGAGCAGCACCAGCCTGGTCGCCCGCTGGTGGCCCATGACGGTCAGCCGGGCCAGGGTCAGCGCCCGGTCCGGCGCGCCCAGAGCCGTCCCGAGCAGCAGGATGAACAGCCCGAACCCGCTCGCGGTGGCGATGGTCAGCGGCAACAGAAGGCCGGCGCCATGCTGCAGCGGCGAACCGGTCAAGGTCGCCAATTCGGCCGAACGGAACGTGGCGCTTGCTCCCGGCAACTGCCTCAAGATGACCGCGGACATCGCGGCGATACTGATCCCCGAGCCGGTAATCCAGATCCGGTTGACCGCGGGCACGCCGCGCGGGCCGGGCAGCCGCCGGATCGGCATGATCAGGAACGCGCTCCCCCGGGGCTGCCCCGGGATGCTCGTTACCGTTCCCGCGACCCCCACCCGGATCGGCCCGATGGCCACCGGCGGGGAAAGCTGCGCGGTCCTCGCGCCGAGGCTGGCCACCGCGGCCGGGGAGGCCAGCACCGGCACCGTTTCCGTGCCGGACACCGCGGTCCCGTACCCGGGGCCGAGCTTGGCCAGCGGAACGGCGGGGAACGGAGTGCTGGCCAGCAAGGCCGCGTAGCTGGCCGGATCCACGGCGACCAGCGTGACCGGCTGGCCGCCCGGCGTGGTCCAGCCGGTGTTCCAGGTCGCGGTCAGGTGCCGCACTCCCGGTACGGCCGCGATCGCCTGCTCCGCCGCGGGGGTGACCGGGGCGGACGTCGCGTTGATGGCCACGTCCGCCCCGGCGGCCTGCCACGACGCCGCGACCTCACCCCGGGTGATGGCCTGTTCGACCATGCCCGCGAAGGCGGCCAGGCTGAGCGCGAGGACCAGCGCGAAGGCGGGCAGCACCCCGGTCAGCGAGGAGCGCGCCGCGCCCGCCAGGGCCACGAACCCGGTCGCCCCCGCTCGCCGGCCCGATGCCCGGAGCAGGCCCCGGACGGCCAGCGGGTACAGCCGCAGCACGATGATCACCACCGGGACGGCCACCAGCACCGGGGTGGCCGCCAGGTACCAGTTGGTCCCGCCGCCGGCCGGGACATCTTGGCCGTGCAGGACCACCAACCCGGCCACCGAGGCCGCTACCGCGGTCACCTCGGCGACCAGGCGGCGCAGCCAGGCGATACGCGACCTGGTCCGGTCTTCGCGCCCCGGATAGCTACGGGACGCGATGGCTGGCCCGGACCGGGCCCGGCGCTGCTGCCAGGCCGCGATCAGCGGCGGCCCGGCCAGCGCGGTGACCACCGTAATCGCGGCTAGCGCCAGGCCCAGCCCGGACGAGACATCAGCCGGGCCGGCCACCGCGACCGCGAGTCCCGCGCCGGCCAGCGCGGCCAGCACGGCCACCAGCGCGGTGCCGCGCAGCATCAGCGCCGCGACTTGGCGCACCGATGCTCCGCGGGAGCGAAGCAGCCCTAGATCGTCGGCCCGCCGGGCGGCGATCATTCCGGCCGCCAGCAGGATCACCGCCGCGCCGACCACGATCAGGCTCACGAACAGCAGGAGCAGCACGGTCTGCACCGCGGCCTGGGTGGCCAGGAACGCGGACAGCACCGGAATCAGCGGCGTGGTGACCGAGACCGTGCTCACGGCGGGCGCGAGCTCGCCGGTCAGGGCGACCGGGACCGTATTCGCCCGGTTGAGGTTGTCGAGCAAGGCCTGCACCCCGCCCGCGCCGACGCCGCCGGCGGCCAGCGGGTACATCCACTGCATATCGATGGCCGAGGATCCGAGCGCATTCTGCATGGCGACGAGCTGGCTCGGGTCCAGCAGGATTCCTCCGACCCACCACCTGGCGAATGCCGCGTACTCGAGGTAAGGGAGGCCGACAATGCTGTCCTTCGCCCAGAAGAGCGAGGATGGTCCGCGCATCCCTACGATCGCGGTGATGACGACCGTGACCGAACCGGTCGGGATGGGTACCACCACCCCCGAACGAGGCGATGCCATAACGGTGCGCCGCACTTGCGTAAAAGCCTACAAAACTGGCCATATCACTCTCTAAACCCGTACTCAGATGAACTTTGGCTGATCAGATGGTGACAATCGCTAAATTGTTTGCGCCCCCTCTCGACACGAACATCGCTGGTGAGGACTCTAGAGCCGTGGGGAATACTGCGATTCTCGTGTTGGTGGTCATCACCGCTCTCGGCTTCGACTTCACCAACGGCTTCCATGACACGGGCAATGCCATGGCAACCTCGATCGCCACCAAAGCGCTCGAACCCAGGGTCGCCGTCGCGTTGTCAGGCCTGCTCAATCTCGTCGGGGCGTTCCTGTCCCTGGCCGTGGCGGCCACCATCGCCAGCGGCCTGGTCAGCACCAAGCTGGTGACGCTGACCGTGGTGGCGGCCGGGCTGGCCGGCGGGATCACCTGGAACCTGGTCACCTGGCTGTTCGGCATCCCGTCCAGTTCGTCGCACGCGCTCATCGGCGGGGTCATCGGCGCCACGATCGCCGCGGCCGGCGGACACGCCGTGCTGTGGAAGGGCCTGGTCTCCAAGGTCGTGCTGCCGGCCGTCTTCTCGCCCATCATCGCGGTCCTGGTCGCGGCGACCGGCACCTGGCTGGTGTACCGGATCAGCCGGGGCCTGACCGACTCGGGCCGAAAACACGGATTCCGCGTCGGGCAGGTCGCCTCGGCGTGCATGGTGTCCCTGGCGCACGGCACCAACGACGCCCAGAAGACGATGGGCGTCATCACCTTGGCCCTGATCGCCAACGGCACGCTGCACGTCAAGTCGAACGCGCCGTTCTGGGTCATCCTGGCCTGCGCCCTGGCCATCAGCCTCGGCACCTACATCGGCGGCTGGCGGGTCATCCGCACCCTGGGCAAGGGGCTGGTCGAGATCGAGTCACCGCAGGGCATGGCCGCCGAGTCCGCCTCGGCCGCGGTCATCCTGCTGTCCAGCAGCTTCGGCTACTCGCTGTCCACCACCCACGTCGCCACCGGCTCGATCATCGGTACCGGGCTCGGCAAGAAGGGCGCCGACGTCCGCTGGAACGTGGCCGGCCGGATGGCCACCGCGTGGGTGTTCACCCTCCCGTCCGCGGCGATCGTGGGAGCGGGAGCCGACGCCCTGGCCCGGGCGATCGGCGGCACGGCGGGCGTGATCGTGGACCTGCTCATCCTGCTCGCGGTGGTCGCGGTGATCTACTGGCGGTCCCGAGGCAGCAAGGTGGACCACAACAACGTCAACGACGAATGGCAGGGCGGGGTCGCCCCGGTCGAGCCGCAGCCCGCCGCCGCGGCCTAAGGGAACGGGGAAGCAAACCATGTCCTGGATCAACTACCAAGCACTGTGGAAGATCGTGGTCTACGGCCTGATCGCCGGGGCCGGGCTGCCCGCCCTGTTCGCCGTCGGCCTGCGCGCCCTGGCCTGGCCCGGTGCCCGGGTGCAGGCCGCGATGGCCGGAGTGGGCGGCGGCACGGCAGGCACCGGCACCGACGATGATCACCTGTACGGCGGTAACGTCCTCGGCCTGATCATCGCCGTGATCATCGCCCTGGTCATCCTGTCCGCCCTGGGCTGGTGCATTTTTGAGGTGTACCAGATCGGCCACCCCGCCCCGCCAAGAAGTAACCACCACCGGGCCAGCCAACGAGAGGTTGGAAGACATGGCACTACCTCCTGTTCTGGGCAAGATCATCGAATGGCTGCGTGCTGGTTACCCCGAGGGCGTGCCCGACGTCGACTACATTCCGCTGTTCGCGTTGCTCGGCAGCCAGCTGACCAACGACGAACTGAACGCGATCGCGGACGAACTGGCCAACCAGAGCAAGCCGGAATCGGCCGAAGCGATCCGCAAGGCCATCGCCCAGGTGACCGACCACCATGCGCCCACCGACGCCGACGTCAACCGGGTCAAGGCCAGGCTGGCGGGCGGCGGCTGGCCGCTGGCCAAGCCGTCCCTGGAGCACTGGCCCAACCCCTGACGTCGCCAGACGATCACGGGCCGCCGCCCCATCCGGGGGCGGCGGCCCGTCACGTTCACGACCGTTCGCGCTGCCCGGGCCGGACGATTCCGTTCTCGTAGGAGTACACCGCGATCTGCACCCGGTCCCGCAGGTCCAGCTTGGCCAGCACCCGGGCCACCCGCGCCGGGCGCGGGCCCGCGGCAGAAGTCCTCGATCAGCCGCCGGGTGATGGCGGGCGCCAGCAGCGCCTGGCCCGCCGCCACGGTCCGCACCGCGCTGGCCAGCTGGTCACGGCTGGCGTCCTTGAGCAGGAAGCCGCTGGCGCCGGCCTTCATCGCGCGGTATACGTACTCGTCCAGGTTGAACGTGGTCAGCATCAAGATCCGGGCCCGGCAGCCGCCGCGGACCAGCTGGCCGGTAGCCTCGATCCCGTCCAGTTCGGGCATCCGGACGTCCATCAAGATGACGTCCGGATCGAGCCGCCGGGCCTGGGCCAGGGCGTGACGCCCGGTCCCGGCCTCACCCGCGACGCACAGGTCCGGCTCGGCCTCGAGCATCATCCGCAGGCCCTCACGCACCAGCTCCTGGTCGTCGGCGATCAGCACGCTGATCATGGCGAGCGCCGCCTCGGCGCCCGGGCCGTCGTCGGTGACCTCGATCGTGACTGAGTTCGCCGTGCTCCAGTTCGCCTGGGCCGAATGGGTCCGGGCACACCTCATCCCGCCCGTCCAGGCCATCGTGCCGCTCAACCTCGGCAGCATCACCGGAATGCCCGTCAAAGACGGCGTCATGAACGTGCAGGCCGTGCCCACGCTCAGCCAGCAGGGAGCCTGGATCCTGTCCAGCCGGGTCATCGACACCGCCGGCCAGCCGTTCCACGCCGCGGTTACCCCGGCTTGCGCGGGCTCTAACTACCAGGCCTGCCTAGCCGCGATCGCGCGGTTCCACCTCCGGGAACTGGTCAGCTACGAGCCCGCCAGCCGCTTTTGGACCTTCCAGTGGGTAGAGACCGGGATCTTCGCGGCCCTGGCTCTGGCGCTGGCCGGATGCTGTCTGTGGTGGCTGATCCGCCGCGTGCGCTGAGGCTGGTCCCGTCCCTTACAGGCGGCGGGACCAGTTCTGACCCACCAGGTCGTGGCCGAAGCGGTGGTGACGGTTCTCGTCGTCCAAGGTGAAGCCGGCTCGCTGGTAGATCCGCCGGGCGTCGGCCAGCACGTCGTTGGTCCACAGCGTGATGTCGGCGTACCCGACCCGGCGGGCGAACCGGAGCACCTCCTCGACCAGGCGCCCCCCGATCCCGAGGCCCCGGGCCCACGGCTCGACCAGCAGCAGCCGAAGCCGTGCGGTCGTGGCGTTCTCGCGCACGCAGAACACGCATCCGGCGCGTATCCCGTCGACCTCGGCGATCCAGGCCGCCTCGCACTGCGGATCCCGGTGGTCGACGTAGTCCGCCACGATCCTGGCCACCAGCGCCTCGTAGCTGGCGTCCCAGCCGAACTCCTCGGCGTACAGCGCCCCGTTCCGCTGCACCACCCAGCCCATGTCGCCCGCCTGCGGTGCCCGCAGCACATATCCGCGCGGCTCCGGCGCCTCGGACAGTATCTCGGTGATGATGCGCATGGCCTCCAGCAGCCGGTGCCGGTTCTCGTCCGCCACCGCGGTCAGCAGGTCCCGGGTCTGCGCGGCAGACCTGCGGTCCAGGCCCGTCACCACCGAACGCCCGGCCTCGGTCAGCTGGATGACCTGCCGGCGCCCGTCCTCGGCCGAGCGCTGCCTGGCGATCAGCCCGTCGGCCTCGAACCGGGACAAGATCCGGCTCAGGTAGCCCGCGTCGATGTCGACCGTGCGTCGCAGGCCGGTGACCTCGCTGGCCTCGCGCTGCCCCAGCTCGAACAAGATCCGGGCCTCGGTGAGCGAGTACGGCGTATCCAGGTACTTCCCGCGCAGCAGCCCGGTGCTGTTCGTGTAGAACCGGTTGAACTCCCGCACCGCCGCCACCGCCGCGTCGCTCATCTCATCCCCAATCAAGTCGTTGCCTAGGTCAACGATATACCTGCCTTTATCAACGATGGAAGGGCCATAGGCTGAGATCAAACAACGCGACGGAAGGTGGGCCAGGGATGCGGATGCGGACGCTCGGCGGAACCGGGATCACGGTGAGCCCGTACTGCCTCGGCGCGATGATGTTCGGCGCGTGGGGCAATCCCGATCACGAGGACAGCGCCCGGATCATTCACGCCGCCCTGGACGGTGGCATCAACTTCATCGACACCGCGGACGTGTACTCGGCGGGGGAGTCGGAGGAGATCGTCGGTAAGGCGCTACACGGCCGCCGCGACGACGTAGTGCTGGCCACCAAGGCGCACAGCCCGATGGGCCAGGACCCGAACATGCGGGGTAACTCGCGCCGCTGGATCATCCGCGAGGTGGAGAACAGCCTGCGGCGGCTGCAGACCGACCACATCGACCTGTACCAGATGCACCGGCCCGATCCGGACACCGACATCGACGAGACCCTGTCCGCCCTGTCCGATCTGGTGCACAGCGGCAAGGTGCGCGCGATCGGGTCGTCCACGTTCCCCGCCGAGCAGATCGTCGAGGCTCAGTGGGTAGCGGCCAGCCGCGGCCGGGAGCGGTTCCGCTGCGAGCAGCCGCCCTACTCGATCTTCGTACGCGGCATCGAGGCGAACGTGCTGCCGACCTGCCAGAAGTACGGCATGGGCGTCATCGCCTGGAGCCCGCTGGCCGGCGGCTGGCTGACCGGCCGGATCCGCCGCGACACCGGCGTGGACATGACCAAGGGCCGGGCGCAGCGGATACCGCAGCGCTTCGACCTGGCGCTGCCCGGGAACCAGGCCAAGCTGGCCGCGGTCGAGGAACTGATCAAGATCGCGGCCGACGCGGGCTGCTCGCTGACCCACCTGGCGCTGGCCTTCGTCATCGCGAACCCGGCGGTGACCTCGGCGATCATCGGCCCGCGCACCACGGACCAGCTCACCGACCTGCTGGCCGGCGCGAGCGTGACGCTCGATGACGACATCCTGGACCGGATCGACCAGATCGTCGCGCCGGGCGTGAACCTGAACCCCGCCGACGCGGGCTGGGCGCCGCCGGTCCTGGCCGACCCCGCCGCCCGGCGCCGCCCGCAGGCCACCCGGTCAGCCGGCGAACGGCCCGCTAGCAGGATCAGCTGGTTAACCGTCAGCTGGCCGCGCGCCGCTTTTCCTCGGCCAGGCGCTCCAACGCGTTGCTGAGCCACGGCTGCACGCGCTCGCGCGTGATGCCCAGCCCGATCAGCACGCCGCCCGCGGTGTCCACGGAATCTTCGAGCGAGCCCAGCAGGATGTGCTCGGTCCCGATGTAGTTGTGCCCCAGCCGCAGCGCCTCCCGCACGGCCATGGCCATGGTCCTTTTAGCTCCCGGGGTGAACGGGAGCTTGTCCGAGTCAGGCTCGTCCGTCCCGTCGGCCGGAAGCACCGCGACCAGCGCTTCGCGCGCCTCGTCCAACGGCACGCCCAGCTCCACGATGGCCTGGGCGGCCAAGCCTTCCGGCTCGTGCAGCAGGCCGAGGGCCAGGTGCTCGGGAGAGACAAAGTAATGCCGGCGCTGGCGGGCTTCCTCGGCCGCCGCCTTGATCGAGCTTCTGGCTCGCAGGGTAAAGCGGGAGAAGGGATGAGCCCGGAAGGCCTCGGCCAGCGCGGCCTGCCAGCCGGCCTCGTCCGGCGGCACGGCCAGTTCCTCCGCCTTGGGCACGAAGCGCTTCTGGGCCGCCTGCTTGGTGACGCCCATGGACTGGCCGATCTCGGTCCAGGACGCGCCCGCCTTGCGGGCCTGGTCCACGAAGTGCCCGATCAGGTGGTCGGCCAGCTCACCGAGGTGCTCGGAGAGCCCCATGGCCGACGACACGTGGTCAAGCGCCGTCCCATCCTGGCTCCTGACGTAGGTAATGAGGTCATCGAGTCGTACTGGCATCTGCTCCATGCGTCAACTATAGGTTGACGGATGAAGCATCGTCAACCGCAAGTTGACGTGCTACTCGAAGCGAATGTACAGCGCCACGATCGTGCTGTCCGGTCCCGAGGTGATGCTGAGCTCATCGGCCAGCTGGGCGGCGAGCCACAGCC
This sequence comes from uncultured Actinomycetes bacterium, assembly GCA_963787645.1. Classification (GTDB taxonomy): domain Bacteria; phylum Actinomycetota; class Actinomycetes; order Streptosporangiales; family Streptosporangiaceae; genus Palsa-504. The sequence continues at coordinate 263,567 of CAWBDS010000014.1, forward strand.
CCCGCCCGGTCTCGGTAGTGGCCGGCTCGCACCCCGACCCGTCCCGCGCGCGCGGCACCCAGTTCGCCGGCCCGGGATCGTCCCCGGCGCAGGGCGCGTGGTCGGTGATCAGGCAGCGTAGGCCGTTGGCCGCCCGGCGCAGGGTCAGCCGGCCGCCCGCGCCCGCGTGCACGATCGCGTTGGCGGCGATCTCGTGGATGGCCAGCACGAAGTCATCCAGCCGGGACCCGGCCAGCCCGGCCGCCGCGCACTGGCCCGTGACCAGCCGGCGCAGCCTGGTGAAGTCCGTCCAGCCGAACACCACATCCAGCAGGTCGCCGCCGCGGCTGGCGATATCGTCTGGCCACGGCCTGTCCAGGGCGACCACGCGGGTCTCACCGGTCATGTCCGCCATGTCAGCCCCAACCCCCTACCCCACTTCGCTACGCTTCGTGAAGGAGATGCTACAAGCAGTCGTCCTGCCTGTCCGGGTTTCCCGGCTCACCGGCTGCCATGGTGAGGGTGATGTGGCGGCGGCGGCATGGTGCCGAGGTCCGGCGCGGGTTCCGGCCAGACCAGCAGGACCGGACACGCGGCATGATCAACGACAAAGCGGGTAGCCCGGCCCAGGCTCTTGGGGCCGAGCCGGGACCGGTCGCCGTCACGCGCCACGATGAGCAGATCCGCATGGACGGCAGCAGCCACCACGGCCCGTTCGGGATGATCCTGAATTTCTAGCCGTTCGCACGGCCGCCCGAGCCGATGCGCGGCCGCCGCCAGCAGGTCGGCCGCCGCGGACGCGGCCAGTTCCTCGAACCGCGCGCTCGGGTCGGGCCCGCCACGGCCGAGCAACCCCAGGTAGGCGCCGCGCGCGGCGTCGGCCGCGGCAGCCGGAGTGACGTGCAGCAGCGTGTACCGGGCCGGGGCCGGCGCCAGGCTGAGGGCCGCGTCCACGGTGGCCCGCCACGTCCCCTCCTCGACCCAGATGATGACGGAACGAAGCGTGGTGTCACTGTCGGTCAATGTTGATCAGCCTCCCAGCAGCCGAAGGCCCGCCCACAGGGCCAGGACCGCGATGACGAGCCCGGCCGGCACGGTGAGCAGGCCCAGCCGGGTGAATTCCCCCAGATCCGGGGGTGAGCCGTGGTGGCGCAGGGTGCGGCGCCACAGCAGGGTGGCCAGCGAGCCGGTGTAGGTGAGGTTCGGGCCGATGTTGACGCCGAGCAGCATGGCCAGCACCGCGCCGCCGCCGGAGGCCGCGGTCAGCGGCAGCAGGACCAGGACGGCGGGCAGGTTGTTGCAGACGTTGGCCAGCACGGCGGCCAGCGCCGCGATGGCCAGCAGCGCGGGCAGCGACGTCCCGGCGGGCAGCAGCGGCCGCAGCGCGGTGCCGAGTCCGTTGCCGACCACGGCCTGGACCACGATGCCCAGCCCCAGCACGAACAGCGCGAACGGCAGGTCGGCGGCGCGCAGCAGCCCGAGCGGGGTGGTCCGCCGCCGGGCCAGGGCCCGGCCGGCCAGCACCGCCGCGCCGGCCAGCGCCGCCCAGGCGGGGCTCATCCCGGCGGCCGATGCGGCCACGAACCCGGCCAGCGTCAGCGCCACCACGATCACGGTGAAGACCGGCAACGCCGCCGGCCCGGCGTCCTGCGGCGGCGCGTCCGGCGCGGACCTCAGGTCCGAGGCGAAGAACCGGCCGAACACCGCGTACTCGGTGCCGATGACGGCCAGCCAGGGCAGCGCCATCAGCTCCGCGAAACGGCCGAAGGCCAGCCCGCTGGCCGCGAAGGCCAGCAGGTTAGTCAGGTTGGACACGGGCAGCAGCAGGGACGCGGAGTTGGCCAGGTGCGTGCACGCGTACACATGCGGCCGGGACCGCACCCGCAACCGGGCCGCGGTGGCGAATACCACCGGGGTGAGCAGCACCACCGTGGTGTCCAGGCTCAGCACGGCGGTGGTCACCGCCGCGGTCACGAACACCAGGGCCAGGAGCCTGCGCGGACGGCCCCCGGCCGAGCGCGCCATCCACGCCCCGCAGGCCCGGAACAGGCCGTCGTCGTCGCACAGGTGGGCCAGCACCAAGATCGCGATCAGGAAGCCGATCACCGGGGCCAGCGTCCGGGCTTCCGCACCCGCATCGGCCGCCGGGATCGCGCCCGCGGCGATCAGGATGACCGCGGCCGGAACCGCCACGACCGCCTCCGGCCAGCCGCGCGGCCTGGTCACCGCCCAGGCCAGCACGGCGAGCAGGGCCAGCACGGAAACGATCTCGCCGACGGTAGCGTTCAGCCGGGTCCTCCTCAGCGTCCCGCACGTGACGGAACATGCTCATCTAACCGCCTCGGTTCGCGTGTTAGTGCCTCGTGCCCGGGTAGTCGCCAGAAATGTCCGCGCCTGAGCCGGAACGACTCATTGCCGGACGGTACCGGCTTGGTGCCGTCCTCGGCCGCGGCGGGATGGGCACGGTCTGGCGCGCGCGCGATGAACTGCTCGCCCGTGATGTGGCGGTCAAGGAGATCACCCTGCCTCCGGAGATGGAGCAGGATGAACAGGAAGCGGGCCGGCGCCGCGCCGTACGGGAGGCGCAGATGGCCGCCCGGCTCCGCCACCCGAACGTCGTCGGCGTGTTCGACATCGTCGAAGACGATGGCCGTCCGGTCATCGTGATGGAATTCGTGCCGTTCGGGTCGCTGCGCGACGCCATCCGTGACCGCGGGCCGCTGCCGCCCGCTCAGGTGGCCCGGATCGGCCTGGGCGTCCTGGCCGGGCTGCGAGCGGCTCATGAGGCCGGCGTCGTGCACCGCGACGTGAAACCGACCAACATCTTGCTCGGCGCGGAGGACCGCATCGTCCTGACCGACTTCGGCATCGCGAAGGCGGTCGACAGCCCGACCTCGACCACGTCGGGGATCTTGATCGGCTCGCCGGCCTACCTTTCCCCCGAGCGGGCTCACGGCCACCCGGCTGGCATCCCCGCAGACCTGTGGGGCCTGGGTGCCTCGCTGTACACGGCGGTAGAGGGACGGCCGCCCTTCGACCGGCCAGGTGCGCTGGCCACTTTGACGGCCGTGGTCACCGACGAACCTGATCCGTTCCTCCGCGCGGGCCCCCTTGAGCCGGTCATCGACGGCCTGCTCCGCAAGGATCCGGATACCCGCTTGGATTCGGCCCAGGCGGAGCGAATGCTGCGAAGCGTCATAGCGGAGGACAGGACCGCCCGGACCGTGTCGCTAGCCGAACCGGTCGTCTCGGAGCCCATGCCCCTCGCCGCGCCAGTCGCTGCCGCGCCAGTCGCTGCCGCGCCAGTCGCTGCCGAGCCGGTTCCGTCGGCCGTCGCTGCCGAGCCCGAGCCGCCCGCCGATCCCAGGGCCGCCGCCGAGCCTGGGCCGCTAGCCGGACTGATGCCTGCCGAGACCGGGCCGATGTCCGCTGAACCGAGGCGCCGGCTGAGCAGCCCGCGGCGGTCCCGCGGAACCTGGGCCGCGCTGCTCGCCGTCCTGGGCATCGCGATCGTCGCGGCCGCCGTCGCGCTGGCCTTCTTCGAGATCGTCGGTCACCAGGCAAGTCGGCAACCACCGTCGAAGACCGCGGCCGGATCCTCCGCCCGGGCCTCAGCCTCCCGGTCGGCTCCCGCTTCGGCTTCGGCTTCGTCCCAGCCGTCACCGCCGGCGTCGGCCAGTTCGCCGGCGGCGTCCGGCGGCAGCCCGGGCACGGTGCCGAGCGGGTACTACCGCTTCACCAATTCCACTGGTTTTTCCATCGCGGTCCCGGCGGGCTGGCAGATCCAGCATGTTGGCCACTACGTGTACGTCCGCGATCCGGCCAACGGCGGCATCTTCTTGCTTATCGACCAGTCCGACCAGCCCCAGCCCAACGCGCTGGCCGACTGGCAGCAGCAAGCTGCCGCCCGCCAGAGCAGCTATCCGGACTACCACCTGATACGCCTGGCGGCGGTCTCGTATCCGCAGGCCGAGCAGGCGGCCGACTGGCAGTTCACCTACGATCGGGACGGCGTCGAGGTCGAGGTACTGAACCGGAATGTGCTGGCCAACGCGCGTCATGCCTACGCGCTGTACTGGTCGACGCCGGTCAGCGACTGGAACGCTTACTACCACTACTTCCAGGTCTTCGCCGCCACGTTCCAGCCTGCCTCGTGATCCATCGGGATTGACGATGGATTCCCTGGTCGGCACCCTGGTGGCGTGACCGAGGAACGAGCGCAGGCCGAACGGTTCGCGGAGCTCTTCCAGGCCGGTCCCGCCATTCCCGAACACCCAGGAGGATCACTCATGACTCCCGCCACGACCTGCGAGAGCTGCGGCATGCCCATCGAGACCGGACGCTACTGCGGCTACTGCACCGACGAGCACGGCGCCCTGCAGTCCTTCAACGTCCGCTTCGAGCGGATGGTCGGCTGGCAGGCGCGGCGCCAGCCGGACGCGAGCAGGCAGGACATCGAGCGCCAGACGCTCCACTACATGGCCACCATGCCGGCCTGGCGGGACCACCCGCGGGTCATGGGACGCGAGGCGTGACCCGGCCGCCGGCGAACACGTACGGGGTTCCGTCGGTCAGCTGGCCGAAAGTCACCGGAGCCCACGGCTCGTGCTCGTATGAGCGGCAGACGAAGTTCGCGCCGGAGGCGTCGGCCGGATACAAGATCAGATCCTCCGGCTGAGCTTCAGCGAGGGTGGCCAGCTCGCCGGTGGCGGTCAGCAGCAGGTGCAGCACGCTATGGCGGACCGAGACGTCGAATCGTCGCGACGAGCGCTCGTAGCGGCCGGCGTGCCGCTCGAGGTCGAGCTCGGCCGGGCCCACCGCGAACGGCCGGGGAGGCGGTGGCATGCTGACTCCCACCAGCGTCCCGAACACCTCCGCGAACACCCCCCGCTTCAGGGACGCGGACTGCCCGGAGTTGGTCAGCAGGCACGCGGCAACGTGGGCCCGCGGGTCGACCCGCAGGTACGCGGACTGACCGATGGTGTCGCCGTCGTGCCCGACGATCGTATGGCCGTCCCAGCGGTAGACCCGCCAGCCTAGCCCGATGGCCGCGCCGGACGTGCTGATGTCCGGGATCGCCTCCCGAGGCTCCTGCATGGCCGCCACCGACGCCTCGCTGAGCAGCCGCTTGCCGTCCGGCGCCACTCCGCCGTCGAGGTGGAACCGGGCGAACGTGAGCAGGTCGTGCGGTGCGGCGGTGATCAAGCCGGCCGGGCCGACACTGCGTGGCAGCCCCCAGACCTGGACCCGGGCGCCCCCGGCGCGGTGCCCGACCGCGGCCCGGTGCAAGATCGCCTCCTCGGGCAGGGTGACGGTCTTGGCCAGCTCCAGCGGCGTGCACAGCCTTTCCCGGAGCGAATCGTCCCAGGACCGGCCGTCGAGTACCTCGATCATCCGGCCGAGCACCACCCAGCCGCTGTTGCAGTAGGAGTATCCCGTGCCCGGCGGGAACGCCGAGGAGGCCCGGTCGAGCAGGTCGACGTAACGCGCCACGCAGTCGTCGCCGCGGCCGGTGTCGGTGAAGATGTCCCCGTCGATCCCGCTGGTGTGGGTGAGCAGATGGGCCACCGTGACCTGCTCCGCGAGATCCGCGGCGCCCAGCCGCAGGCCCGGCAGCGCCTGCGCGACGGTCGTGTCCAGCGACAGCAGGCCCTCGTCGATCAGCTGCATGATCATGGTGGCGGTCCAGAGCTTGGTGATGGACCCGACCTGGAACACCGAATCGGTGCTGACCCGCACGCGGGTGGCCCGATTGAGCACTCCGTGGGCGGCCAAGATCTCTTGCCCGTCGGCCCAGATGCCGAGCACGGCGCCGGGTACGCGCGCCTGCCGAGCCAGTTCGCCGAGGCGGGTTGTCCAGTATGCGGCGTCTAGCATGGTTTCGACGCTAACTCATTTGAGCGAACCGGTCCTGTGGCCGTTGGGGCAGGGCTTCGTCACCTGCCTGGCCTGGTCGGTCATAATTGCCTACAGGCCAGACCGAGGCCAAGCTGCGGAGGTTCGATGAGCATCATGGGGACCCGGGTTATCCGGACCGAGGATCCGCGGCTGCTGACCGCGGGCGGGGTGTACGTGGATGACCTGCGGACCCCGGAACTGAACGCGGCGGCCCGGCTGACCTTCGTGCGCAGCCCCGTGGCCCACGCGCGCATCACCGGCATCGACACCAGCGACGCGCTGGCCGAGCCGGGCGTGATCGCGGTGCTGACCGCCGGTGACATGGACGACCTGACCCCGCCGCCGCCCGAGGCCGCCGGCGAGCCCAGCGAGGCGCCTGCGCCGATCGGCGGCGTGTGGGCCGAGCCGCTGCTCGCGGTGGACACCGTCCGGTACGTGGGCGAGCCGGTCGCGGTGGTCATCAGCGACAACCCTTACCAGGGCGAAGATGCCGCCGACCTGGTCAGCGTGGACTACGACCCGCTGCCCGCGGTGGTCGGCCCGGCCGCCGCGATCAGCGATGAGACGCTGCTGTTCCCCGCGGCCGGGACCAACGTCATGGCCACCCACCCGGTGCCCGCCGATGACGCCCCGTTCGAGGCGTGCGAGGTGGTCGTCGAGCACGACATCGTCAACCAGCGGGTGGCCTGCCTGCCGATGGAGAGCCGGGCCACCGCGGCCAGCTACGCCGGCGGCAAGCTGACCGTGTGGCACAGCTCGCAGAACGCGCAGCTGTGCCGGCTGCATCCTGGCCGGCGCGCTGGGCATGGCTCCGGACCAGATCCGCGTGATCGTGCCCGACGTGGGCGGCGGCTTCGGGGCCAAGGTCGGCATCGACCGGGACGCGATCGTGGTGGCCTGGGCCGCCCGCAAGACCGGCCGGGCGCTGCGCTGGGCCGAGACGCGCAGCGAGAACCTGGTCGGCATGACTCAGGGCCGCGCCCAGCTCCAGCACGTCAAGATCGGCGGGAACCGCGACGGCCGCATCCTGGCCTACCGGATCGACGTCATCCAGGATGCCGGCGCCTACGGGCGCATCGGCCTGCTCCTGCCCAGCCTGACCTGCCTGATGGCCCCGGGCGTCTACGACATCCCCGAGGTGCAGACCGGATTTCGCCAGGCCGTCACCAACGCCACCCCGATCAGCGCCTATCGCGGCGCCGGGCGCCCCGAGGCCACCGCGGCCGTGGAGCGCGCGGTCGACCTGTTCGCCGCGGAGATCGGCATGGACCCAGCCGAGGTCCGGCGGCGGAACTTCGTCCCGGCCGACCAGTTCCCGTTCCAGACCAAGACCGGCGCGCTCTACGATTCCGGGCGGTATGAGGAAGCGCTGGACAAGGTGCTGGCCGCGGCCGGCTACGACCAGCTCCGCGAGGAGCAGCGGCGCCGGCGCGCGAGCGGCGACACCCGCCAGCTCGGCATCGGCGTGTCCGCCTACGTGGAGATCACCGCGGCCGACGCGGGGGCCGGCGAGACGGCCAAGGTCGAGGTGAGGGACGACGGCACGGCCGTCGTCTACACCGGAAGCTCGGCGCACGGCCAGGGGCACCACACCGCGTGGGCCATGCTCGTGCAGGACGAGCTGGGCATCCCGATGGACCAGGTCACGGTCATCCACGGCGACACCGACCTGATCCCGGTCGGGGTCGGGACCTATGGCTCGCGATCGTTGCAGCTGGGCGGCTCGGCCGTGCACAAGGCCGCGCTCGAGGTCAAGGACGAGGCCCGGCACCAGGCGGCGGCGATGCTCGAAGCAGCCACGGCCGACGTGGTGCTCGACACCGCCACCGGGCTATGGCAGGTCCGCGGTGACCCGGACACCGCCTTGTCCTGGGCCCAGGTGGCCGGGCACGCCAGCGGCGGCAGCCTGATCGCCGACGTGAGCTTCACCGCGGAGCGGCCCACGTTCCCGTTCGGCGCGCACGTCTCGGTGGTCGAGGTCGACACCGAAACCGGCCAGGTCAAGATGCTCCGGCACGTCACCGTGGATGACGCGGGCCCGGTGCTGAACCCGGTCCTGGCCGAGGGCCAGCGGCACGGCGGGATCGCCCAGGGCGCGGCCCAGGCCCTGTTCGAAGAGGTGCTCTACGACGCGGACGGCAACCCGCTGACCTCCACGCTGGCCGACTACGCGGCCATCTCCGCACCCGACCTGCCCAGCTTCGAGCTGGCCGCCAGCGAGACGCCGACCGACCTGAACCCGCTGGGCGCCAAGGGCATCGGCGAGGCCGGGACGATCGGCTCCACTCCGGCCATCCAGAACGGGGTCATCGATGCGCTATCCCACCTGGGGATCCGGCACATCGACATGCCGGCCACCCCGCAGCGAGTATGGACAGCGATCAACGAGGCATCGAAAGCGAGTGACCAGTGAAGGTCGACCTGACGGTCAACGGCGAGAAGATCACCGCGGACGTGGAGGACCGCATGCTGCTCGTGCACTTCCTGCGCGACGTGGCCGACCTCACCGCGACCAACGTTGGCTGTGACACCACCTCCTGCGGGGCCTGCACGGTACTGCTCGACGGCGAGTCGGTGAAATCGTGCACGGTGCTGGCCGCCCAGGCCAGCGGGCACGAGATCACCACCGTGGAGGGCCTGGCCAGCAACGGCACGATGCACCCGGTGCAGCGCGCCTTCCACGAGCAGCACGGCCTGCAGTGCGGCTTTTGCACGCCGGGCATGGTGATGGCCATCGTGTCGCTGCTCAAGGAGAACCCGCACCCCACCGAGGAACAGGTGCGGACCGGGCTGGAGGGCAACCTGTGCCGGTGCACCGGTTACCACAACATCGTCCGGGCCGCCCTGGCCGCCTCGGAGGTGTCGGCGTGATCCCGTCGGTGTTCACCTACAAGCGGGCCGGTTCGGCCAAGGAGGCCTGCGACCTGGCCGTCGAGTACGGCGACGACGCCAAATACCTGGCGGGCGGCCATTCACTGCTGCCCCTGATGAAGCTTCACCTGGCCGCCCCCGAGGTGATTATCGACCTGAGCGGCCTGCGTGACCTGTCCTACATCACCGATCAGGGCTCATACGTCGCGATCGGCGCGCTGACCAGGCACCACGACGTCCAGCACTCCGACCTGCTGGCTCGTGAGCTGCCGCTGCTCGCGCACGCGGCCGGGCAGGTCGGCGACCCGCAGGTCCGGCACCGCGGCACGATCGGCGGTTCGGTCGCGCACGCCGACCCCGCCTCGGATCTGCCCGCGGTGCTGCTGGCGCTGGACGCCACGCTGGTGGCCCGCGGCCCCGACGGCACCCGGGAGATCGGCATCGGCGAGTTCTTCCAGGGCCTGTTCGAGACGGTGCTCGAGCCGGAGGAACTGCTCACCGAGATCCGGGTGCCCAAGCCCGCCGCCGCGGGCTGGTCCTTCCAGAAGTTCACCCAGCGCGCCATCGACTGGGCCATCGTCGGCGTGGCCGTCCAGGGCAGCCAGGTCGCGCTGGTCAACATGGGCGGTACCCCGCTGCGCGCGGCCACGGTCGAAGCGGCCCTGGCCGACGGCGCGTCACCTGCCGACGCCGCCGCCCACGCCGCCGACGGCACCAGCGCGGCCTCCGACATCCGCGCCAGCCGCGAGTACCGGGAACATCTGGCCCGTGTCCTGGTCTCCCGCGCCCTGACCGAAGCCACCTCCCGCGCCTAGCCGTGATCCAGGCGGTCGTGTTCGACCTGGACGGGGTGCTGGTCGACTCCGAGCCGGTCTGGGAGGAGGTCCGCCGGGGCCTGGTCGCCGAGCGGGGCGGCCACTGGGCTCCCGACGCCCAGCACCGGCTCATGGGCATGAGCACGCCGGAATGGGCCAGGTACCTGAGCCAGGACCTGGGGGTCGGCTTGCCCCCGGACCAGGTGGCCCGCGAGGTCATCGACCGAATGACCGCCCGCTACACCGAGCACGTGCCCCTCATGGACGGCGCGGTGGACGCGGTGCACCGGATGGCCGCGCGCTGGCCGCTGGCCGTGGCCAGTTCGGCGCCCGCCACGCTGATCGAGACCGTGCTGGATGCGGCCGGCCTGCGCTCGTGCTTCTCGGTGGTGAAGTCGACCGAGCAGGTGGCCCGGGGCAAGCCGGCCCCGGATATCTACCTGGCCGTCACCGCCGAGCTGGGTTGCCCGCAGCCGGACTGCGCGGCGGTGGAGGATTCCTCCAACGGGCTCCGCTCGGCGGCCGCGGCGGCCCTGCGAGTCATCGCGATCCCGCAGCCCGACTACCCGCCGGACCCCGACGCCCTGGCCCGGGCCAGCGTGGTGCTGCCCAGCCTGGCCGGGCTGACCGAAGACGCCGTGCAGGCCCTAGGGTGAGACCGCGAACGTCGTGGCGGTCAGGAGAGGAGCGGCAATGCGCATCTTCGGTCGCGGCAACAACTAGACCCGACGAGAGAATCCGGTGGCCGAGATGCAGTATTCCAGGCAGGAAATCGTGGCGATCATGCGCCGAACGGGATTTACCCAGCTGGCCGACGAGGCCGAGCGTGTCCTGCCCGATCCGGTCCCTGTCGACCGGCTGGAGGCATTCGCCCAGGCGCATGGTCTGGATCGGGACAGCATGATCAGTGAGATGGGCGGCAGCCCCTGACCGGACCCCGTGTCGCGCCAGGTGCCCCCGACGGCCGACAATGAGAACGTGGGGCTGCGCGGTGCGCTGATGAGGCCGGTCCGGTGGATCTGGTCGATCCGGGGAGTGATGCTGCTCTGCGGCGCGCTGCTCGTGCTCACCTTCCCCGACGCCAACCTGGAGTTCCTGGCCTGGTTCGGGCTCGTCCCCGGGCTGGTGCTGATCGTCAGGGCACCCACCGCGCGCGAGGGCGGGGTCCGCGCCTGGTGGCTGGGCGCCGGTTATCTGCTCGCGGCCCTGTACTGGATGGCGCCGGAGATCGGGCCCGGCGTGCTCTTGGTCGCCGCGGTCTTCGGGGTGCTGTGGGTGCCGTTCGGGGTGGCCGCGCAGAAGCTGCTGCGGCCCCCGCTCAGCTGGCCACGGGCGCCGGCCGCCCTGGTCGTGGTGCCCAGCTGCTGGCTGCTCACCGAGTGGCTGCGGTCCTGGCAGGCGCTGGGCGGTCCGTGGGCGGTGTTCGGGGCCAGCCAGTGGCAGCATCCCGTGATCCTCGCGCTGGCCTCCGTGGGCGGGGTCTGGCTGATCAGCTTCGCGCTCGTGCTGACCAACGTGGCTATCGTGCTGCTGCTGGAGTCCCTGCCGCGGGTCGGCGCGGCGGTCCTGCCCGGGTCCTCCTGGCGCTCGGGGCTGGCCGCCCTGGGCGTGGCCGCCGGGCTGGTCAGCGTCGGCGGCGGGTCGCTGGCCTTCGCGCTCACCCCGGCCCACCCGGCCGTCCGCTACGTCACCATCGCCATGGTCCAGCCGGGCCTGGTCAGCAATGCGAGCCTGCAGGCGCACGCGTCGCAGACGCTGACCGCCCAGCTCAGCCAGTCGGGCCGGCTGGCCGGGGTCCAGCCCGACCTGATCGTCTGGGGCGAGAGCAGCATCGGGGTCGACCTCACCCAGGCCAGGTACGCCGCTACCCTGCGCCAGTTCGAGGCGCTGTCCGCGGCCAACGGGGCCGACCTGCTGGTCAACCAGGACACCACGGCGCCCGGCAAGGGCCACGAGAAGTGGTCGGTTCTGGTCAGTCCCACCGGGATCAAGGGCATCTACATCAAGACCCGGCTGGTCCCGTTCGGTGAGTACATACCGTTCCGGCAGCAGCTCGGCTGGCTGACCAAGATCAGCCGGGCAGCGTCGTCGAACATGTACCCCGGGCCCGGCGCGCACCTGCTGTACCCGACCGACCGGCAGGGCCGATCGCTGCCGATCGGCGTGCTGATCTGTTTTGAGTCCGCGTTTCCCGACATGGCCCGGGTCGACACCGACCAGGGCGCGCAGCTGATCGTGTACCAGTCGGAGACTTCGACCTTCCAGGGCACCTGGGGACCGGATCAGCATGCCTCGCTGGGGGCGGTCCGCGCGGCCGAGACCGGCCGGCCGGTGGTCCAGGCCACGCTGACCGGCGACACCGTCGCCTACGACGCGCGGGGCCGGCTGCTGGCCTGGATGGGCCAGGACCAGCACGGGGTGCTGACCGTCCGGCTGGGGCTGCCCGCCGCCTCGGTCCGGACCATCTACGACCGGCTCGGCGACTACGTGGCCTGGGCCGCGCTGGCCGTCGCCGTGGCCGCGGCCCTGGTCATGTTTGCGAATTCACGTGGTCTTCCTGGCCGAAGAGCTGGTGTTGGCGGCGGGCATGAGGCAGAATACATAGGGCAGTCCGTGCCCAACTGAGCGAGGCCGCTGGGGAAGGCGAACCTCGTCTTAGGAGGCACGGTGTCCGCACAAGGTGTTCTGTACGTTCATTCCGCGCCCCCGGCGCTCTGCTCCCACGTGGAGTGGGCAGTAGAGCGGATTGTGGGGGCGCCCGTAAGCATGCCCTGGGTCGGCCAGCCGGCCTCTCCGGGGTCGCTGCGGGCCGAGCTCACCTGGCAGGCGCGGCCAGGCACCGCGGGAGCGATCGCGTCCGAGCTGGCCGGGTGGAACCGGCTCCGGTTCGAGGTCACCGAGGACAGCTCACCCGGGTGTGACGGCGTCCGGCACTGCTACACGCCCGACCTGGGGACCTTCACCGCCGTGACCGCGGCCAACGGCGACATCGTGGTGCCGGAGAACCGGCTGCGCGCCGCGATGGCCCGCGGCGGCCAGGCGTCCCTGGAGGACGAGCTCGGCCGGCTGCTGGGCACGGCCTGGGACAACGAGCTCGAGCCCTTCCGCCGCGCCGCCGATGGCGCCCCCGTCCGCTGGCTGAACGCCACGGGCTGAGTCACCAGCTCGTCGGGACCGGCATGCCCTCGCTGTAGCCGGACGCGCTCTGCACGCCCACCACCGCCCGGTCGGCGAACTCGGCCAGGTCCCGCGCCCCGGCGTAGGTGCACGAGGAGCGCAGCCCGGCCACGATCATGTCGATCAGGTCCTCCACGCCCGGCCGCACCGGATCCAGGTACATGCGCGCCGAGGAGATGCCCTCTTCGAACAGTTCCTTGCGCGCCCGCTCGAACGGCGAGTCGCTGGCCGAACGCAGCCGCACCGCCCGCGCCGAGGCCATCCCGAAGCTCTCCTTGTACAGCCGCCCCTCGGCGGAGCGGAACGTGTCGCCGGGGGATTCGTAGGTCCCCGCGAACCAGGATCCGATCATCACGTTCGAGGCGCCCGCGGCCAGCGCCAGCGCCACGTCCCGCGGGTGCCGGACCCCGCCGTCGGCCCAGACCGACGCGCCCAGCGCCCGGGCCTGCTCGGCGCACTCCAGGACCGCGGAGAACTGCGGCCTGCCCACCCCGGTCATCATCCGGGTGGTACACATCGCGCCCGGGCCCACGCCTACCTTGACGATGTCCGCTCCCGCGGCCACCAGGTCGGCCACCCCGGCCGCGGTGACCACGTTGCCCGCCACCACCGGAACCGCGGGCCCCAGATCGCGGACGGCCTTCAGCGCGCAGATCATCTTCTCCTGGTGCCCGTGCGCGGTGTCCACCACCAGTACGTCGGCTCCCGCGTCGAGCAGCAACTTGGCCTTGGCCGCCACGTCGCCGTTCACGCCGATGGCGGCGCCGACCCGCAGCCGTCCCGCCGCGTCGACGGCGGGGGAGTACAGCGTCGCGCGCAGCGCCCCGGTCCGGGTCATGATGCCCAGGCAGCGGCCGGCGCCGTCGACCACCGGGGCCAGCCGGTGCCGTCCCTCGTGCAGCAGCCCGAACGCCCGCTCCGGCGGCGTCCCGGCCGGCAGCGTGAACGGGTCGGCCGACATCACGTGGCTCAGCTGGGTGAACCGGTCCATGCCCAGGCAGTCGGCCTCGGTGACCACGCCTACCGGCCGTCCATCCTCAACCACCACCACCGCGTTGTGGGCCCGCTTGGGCAGCAGGCTCAGCGCGTCGCCCGCGGTGTCGCTCGGCGCCAGCGTCAGCGCGGTCTCCACCACCAGATCCCGGGACTTCACCCAGGCGATCACGTCGGCCACCACGTCAGCCGGGATGTCCTGGGGCAACACGGCGACGCCGCCGCGGCGGGCGACGGTCTCGGCCATCCGCCGTCCCGATACCGCGGTCATGTTGGCCGTCACGATGGGGATGGTGGCGCCGCTGCCGTCCGTGGTGCCCAGGTCCACGTCCAGCCGGGAACCGACGCCCGACCGGCTCGGCACCATGAAGACGTCGCTGTAGGTCAGGTCATGCTCGGGGGCCGTCCCGTTGAGAAATCGCACGTAGAGATTCTTCCCGAAGCCAGCCAGTGCTATAGCCTCCTACCCGTGACAGGCCTGGGGACTCTCCGGCTCAGAAACCGGGAGTGGGACCACGGCTCGCTGGCCATCATGGCGGTGGTCAACCGGACGCCCGACTCGTTCTTCGACCGCGGGATCACCGCGGCGTTCGGCGCCGCGCTGGACGCGGCCAGCCAGGCGGTGGCCGACGGGGCCGAGATCGTCGACATCGGCGGGGTGAAGGCCGGCCCGGGCGAGGAGGTGGGCCCGGCCACGGAGATCGACCGGGTGGCGGGCCTGGTCGCTGCGGTCCGCGAACGGCACCCGGACGTGGTGATTAGCGTTGACACCTGGCGGGCCGAGGTCGGCGAGGTGGTCGCCCAGGCTGGGGCGGACCTGCTCAACGACGCCTGGGGCGGCGTGGATCCGCGGCTCGCCAAGGTGGCGGCCCGGCACCGGATCGGGCTGGTCTGCTCGCACGCGGGCCGCCTGCCGCCCCGCACCCGGCCGCACCGGCCCGCGTATCACGATGTGGTGCGCGAACTGACCGCCTACGTCGCCGATTATGCCGAACGGGCCGTGGTATCAGGGGTCAGTCCGTCCGCCATTCTCGTGGATCCGGCCCACGACTTCGGCAAGAACACCTGGCAATCGCTGGAGATCACCCGGCGGCTCGGTGAGCTGACCGGTACCGGCTGGCCGGTGCTGGTCGCGGTGGCGGACAAGGATTTCATCGGCGAAACCCTGGACCTGCCGGTCGACCAGCGCGCCGAGGGCACGATCGCAGCCCTGGCCGTCTGCGCCTGGCTCGGCGCCCGCGTGTTCCGCGTGCACAATGTCCCGGCCGCCCGCGCGGCGCTCGCCGCCGTGGCCGAGCTCAGACGTTGAGTGCTCAGACGTTGAGTCCGAAGGCGGCGAACATGATGTCCGCGATCCGGTCAGCCATCTCGTCTTCGGGGAGCTGGACCTCGGCGCTGATCAGGTAGTTCACCCGCTCGAGCATCATCAGGCAGGCCACCGCGGTCAGCTCGGCGCGGTCCTGGTGCTTCCCGGCGGCCTCGGCCGCGGCGGTCATGCCGGTGGTCATCGACTCCGCGATGCTGAAGAACAGCTGCAGCCCGTCGCCGAACACCTCCTCCGGCACCAGGTCGGCCTGGCTGAGGATGCGGATCACGGTGGCGTGCGCCGCGTAGGCCCGGAAGAACTTGCGCACCCACTGGCGCAGCACGGTCAGCCCGGTCTGATCGCTGGTGACCACAGGAAAGTCACCCGCCACGATCTCCATGTCGTGCAAGGCGTCCTTCAGCAGCGCCTTGAACAGGTCTTCCTTGTTGGAGAAATAAAGGTAGAACGTGCCATGCGAGATGCCGGCCCGGCGCACCACGTCGTCGACGCGCACGCCGTGAAAGCCCCGGTTCTCGAACTCGACCATGCCCGCCTCGAGCAGCCGGCGGACCGTCTCGCGGCCCTGTGCTCGCAGCTCACGGTCCTGAGCGGGGGCACCGCCGCCTAGTGAGGGTCTGGCTAGCTGTTTCTTCGGTGGCCGCCCGGTCCCGCGCGACGCGGCGTTGGCGGGGCCGCGGCTTGCCTCCTGGTTCATAGCAAGAGCGTAGCCTTCCGTGTCGAAACTGCCCTACATTCGGCCCAACGGCGCCACTGCTAGCCTTCGTGCGGTGAGCGGTCAGGAGATGCTGAGCCGACGCGCCCTGAACCGCGCCCTGCTCAGTCGGCAGCTGCTGCTCGACCGCCCTGAGCTGCCCGATGAGGCGGCCAGCAGGCGGGCCACGGTGATCCAGGCTATCGAGCATCTGGTCGGGCTGCAGGCTCAGGCGCCGTTCCCGCCCTATTACGGCCTATGGTCCCGGCTGGGCGGTTTCCGGCCCGATGACCTGGCTGACCTCATCACCGATCGCGGGGTGGTCCGGATCGCCGTGATGCGCGGGACCATCCACGCCGTGTCGGCCCGGGATTGCCTGCCGGTGCGCCGGCTGGTCCAGCCGGTGCTCGAGCGCGGTCTGCGCGGTTCGTTCGGTAAGCAGCTGCCCGGGGCGGACCTGGCCGCCGTGGCCGTGGCCGGGCGGGACCTGGTGGAAGGCCAGCCGATGACGTTCAGCACGCTCGGCGAGCGCCTGGCCCAGCGCTGGCCGCAGTATCCGCGCGCCGCGCTCGCCCAGGCCGTACGGGCCTGCGTGCCGCTCGTGCAGCTGCCGCCGCGCGCCGTCTGGGGCCGGTCCGGGCAGTCCCTGCACACCTCGGCCGAGCGCTGGCTCGAGCCGGGCGCGCCGCACCAGGACCCGCTGACGCTGCCGAAACTGGTGAACAGATACCTGGGCGCGTTCGGCCCGGCCACGGTCCGCGATGTCCAGGCCTGGTCCGGGCTGACCGGGTTGCGTGCGGTCCTGGAGGAGCTGCGGCCCTCCCTGGTCACCTTCCGCGACGAGCAGGGCGCCGAGCTGTTCGACCTGCCGTCGGCCCCGCGCCCGGACGCCGAGGCGCCCGCCCCGGTCCGGCTGATCGCTGAGTTCGACAACCTGCTGCTCTCGCACGGCGACCGCAGCCGGGTGGTCAGCGCCGAGAGTTTCGCCCGGCTGTCCACCTCCAACGGGATCTTCCCCGGTTCGGTCCTGGTCGACGGGTTCGTGGCCGGGATGTGGCGGCTGGCCCGGACCAAGAGCGCGGCCACGCTGACCATCGAGATGTTCGGATCCACGCGGGAGCAAGCTCAGGTGGGCGCGGAAGGCGAGCGCATGCTCGGGTTCTGCGCCCCCGGGGCGCTGCACGACATCCGGTTCGCTCCCGTCTCCTGACCCTGCCTTCACAGGTCGGCGCCCTCACAGGTCGGGGCCCTCACAGGTCGGGGCCCTCACAGGTCGGGGCCCTCACAGGTCGGCGAGGCGCTTGCGGACCTGCTCGGCGACCAGCTGGTACGCGGCGACCTGCTCGGGGACCGCGCCGGTCAGCATGACCGGCCGTCCCTGGTCGGCGTCGCGCGCGGCCTGGTAGCTGAACGGGATGCTGGCCAGCTTCGGGATCAGGCCCCAGATGCTGTCCGGTTCGGGAGCCTCGGGGAACAGCGGCGTGAGCTGGCCGCAGCCGGGGCAGACCTGGCCGCTCATGTTCTCTACGCCGGCCACTTCGGTCCTGGCCCCGGCCGCGGCCCGCCGCGGGGTGAGGTGGGCGAGCAGCCTGCGCGCATCCTGGTGCGCCATCACCTGGGGCGTGACCACGACCAGCACGTACAGCGCCCGGCCGGACAAGGCGAACACGAACTGCTGGATGTCGGCCGTGCCGGGCGGGAGATCCATGACCAGGTAGTCCAGACCGTCCCAGTCGGTGTCGGCCAGCAGCCGGCGGGTGAGCAGCTGGGCGATGCCGCCGCTGATCCCCAGACCCTGGTTCTCGCCGAGCAGGAACGCGGCCGAGGCGAGCTGGACCCCATGCTGGCTGACCGTCTGGAGCCGCGCGTCGGGCGCGCCGGGCCGGGCGAACAACGTGACGTGGCCGGCCTCGGCGCGCCGCCGCAGGCCCATCATCCGCGGCACGTCGGGACCGTACAGGTCGGCGTCCACCAGGCCGGTCCGGTAGCCTTGGGCGGTCAGGGCCAGGGCCAGGTTCACCGCGACCGTCGTCTTCCCGACCCCGCCCTTCCCGCTGGCGACCGCGATGACCGGCACGTGCGCCGCGCTGTCCGGCATGAGTTCTCTCCCTGATGCCCGGTTTAGGAAAGCTGAAGATCTGTTTAAGAAGTTGGTCCGAGGGTTTCTGTTGGCGGAGAGCGTTTTATATCGTCATATACATTGTGCTGTCGTTCCCCTTGCGCCGAACTGCCCGGATAGTCGCGACCGCGGCCGCGTTGTCGTTGAGCGTAGCCGGATCGGCGGTTCTGGCCGCCGACGCGGCGGTCGCCTCACCGGCCGGCGGTCCCCCCTCTTCGCACGTCGCGGCGGATCCCGTACCTGATCCCGCGACGGCTAGCGGATCCCCCGCGACCTCGGGTTCCCCGGCCGCCTCCCAGTCCGCTGGGCCCGCTGCGGCCGCGGCCCGGCAGCAGTTCGTCCCGGACCTGATCGCCGCGGTGCCAGGCGGGATCACCCCGGCCCAGCTGGCCCAGATCAAGAAACTGGGTGGCGCGGCGGCGGTGCTGCCCGTCAACGGCGGCAAGGTCACGGTCAACGGGAAGAGCGTCAACGTGCTCGGCGTCTCGCCGCAGGCCTTCCGGCCCTGGACGCCGCTGGCCACGGCGAGCTCGGCAACGGTCTGGTCCAACCTGAGCAAGGGCCAGCTGATCAGCACCGGCGCCGCGGCCAAGAGCCTCGGCTTCAAGCCCGGGAAGTCTTACCCGGTCTCGGCAGCGATCGCCGAGCAGCTACCGTTCGGCGGGTCGACCGCGCTCAGCGTGCCCGGTGCCGACGCGATCGTGAACCTGACCCGGTCCGCGCAACTCGGGCTGGCCAAGAACTTCGCCGTCCTGATCAACGCGCCGCAGGCCAATCTGGCCTCGCTGAAGACGCAGGTTCAGGTGGTCCTGGGCCAGCACGGCCAGGTGGTCAACCTGGTGCGCTACACCCTGGCCACAGCGGGGAACCTGCCGGTCGAGCCGAACGCCCCGGCGGGCGTGCCGGCCAACTGGATCGACCTGTTCAAGGCCTCGGCCGCCAAGTACTGCCCAGGCATGTCCTGGACCGTGCTGGCCGCGATCGCCCAGATCGAGAGTGGCGACGGCGCCAACGAAGGCCCGTCGAGCGCGGGAGCCGAAGGGCCTATGCAGTTCCTCCCCTCCACCTGGGCGATGTGGGGCACCGTGGGCTTCGGTCAGACCGGCCCGCCGGTCATCTGGAACGCCTACGACGCCGTGCCGTCGGCCGCCCGCCTGTTGTGCGCCGCTGGCGGGGGCAACGCCGCCACGCTGTCCGGGGCGATCTTCGCCTATAACCACGCGACCTGGTACGTCAGCGAAGTGCTCTCCCTAGCCAACGAGTACGCCCGCAACAACGCCTAGCCGTACGCTGCCCCGGCCCGATGGAGGTCGATGGTGCCGTGGTACCAACTCTTCCCATCATGATGGCGCACCCAGTGGCGTGGCCCGGGTCTGCCGGTGCGGTCCTGCCTGGGGTGATGGCTAGGTGCTCTGGAGTCCCACTCGCCCCTGCTGCACCATTTCCGGGGGTGGATCCGGGTTCCGGGGTGGATCCGGGGCACTGGGATGCACCAGATACTCCCGCAAGCCCGGATCCTCCCGGTAACTGGTGCTGGTGATCTTGGGGGGAGCGATGTGGTGGCTCCGATCATCAGACGGCGCCCTGAACCGGCCGGACGGCTGGAGCCCTAAGCCAACACCCTCTAGCAGGTACAGCGGCACCATCGACACGGAAACCGGCGCTTGTGGCGTGGCGGTAGCGTCTGGAGTCGCAAGATGGACACGGATGCGCGGGAGGTTCGATGACGGTCAAGATCGGGTGCGTGGTATCCGACTGCCTCGACGCTCTGGTGGTGGGCCGCTTCTGGTCCGCGGCGATCGGGCGCCCGCTCGATCCGGGGGCGTCGTGGGAGTTCGCCAGCGGATTTCACGGACGCCGGGACCGGGCGGGATGGGGACCGATCGAGCGCGATGCCGACCCCACCTGGTTGTTCGCCAGTGTGCCGGAGTCGAAGACGGTCAAGAACCGTGCACCTGGACGTGGTCGCGGCGGACCCGGAAGCCGAGATCGCGCGACTCGTCGAGCTCGGCGCCACCCGCGTCGCTGACCGAGACGAATACGGGTACACCTGGACGCTGATGACTGACCCAGAAGGTAACGAGTTCGACCTCGCGAAGGCGCTGTAAGCAGCCGCGTCAGGTGGCGAACCGCGGTGCGCGCAGGCGGCGCAGGCCGAGCAGGCAGGTCACCGCGGCCGCCCCGCCGCACGCGGCGGCGAACGCGTATCCCACCCGCGGCCCGTGCGCGTCCAGGAGGAAACCGACCACGGACGAGCCCGCGGCCAGGCCGACCCCGATGCCGCTGGACAGCCAGGACATGGCCTCGGTGCGCCGCCCCGGCTTGGCCTGCGCCTCGAGCAGGCTAAACCCGGCGATCAGCGTCGGCGCGATGGTCAGCCCGCACAGGTAGAGCCCGCAGGTCAGCGTGATCAGGTTGGGCTGGGCCCAGAACGTGGCCACGCCCAGCACGGTCACCACCAGGGTCACCGCGAACCTGGTCTCGACCGGAGCACGCCACTGCCGGGACCCGTACCACAGTCCGCCGGTCGCGCTGCCCAGCGCGTACGTGCCGAGGATGAACCCGGCCAGCGGCTTGTGCCCGAAGTGCTGGGCGAAGGAAACCGTGCTCAGATCCACGGACACGAACATCGCGCCCAGCAGGAAGTACAGCGGGGCCAGCACGACCAGGCCGGGTGCGGGCGGCCCCTGGCCCCGTCCGGTGTGCCGGGCGGCCCCAGCGGCTCGTATGACCTCGGGTTCGGTCCCGTGCTGGGCCGCGAACCACAACGTGCCGGCCAGGCACAGCAGCGCCGCCGCGCCCACTCCGGCGGCCGGGAACACCTGGGTGGCCAGCAGCGTCACCGCGGCCGGCCCGATGACGAAGCACAGCTCGTCGGCGACCGACTCGAACGAGAACGCGGTATGCAGACTCGGCGAGCCGGCCAGCAGGACGCTCCACCGGGCCCGGACCAGCGTGCCCAGCGACGGCATGGTCGCACCCGCGATCGCGCCGGTCACGAACACGGCCCAGGTCGGTGCGTGTAGCTCGACGGTCAGGATCAGGGCGGTGGTCGAGGTGGTGAACACGGTGAGCAGCGGGAGCAGGATCCGTCGCTGGCCCCGGGTATCGACCAGCCTCGCGATCTGGGGCGAGGTGAACGCGTATCCCAGCGAGCCGACCGCGGACACCGCACCGGCCACGCCGTACTTGCCGGTCGCGGCCGAGATGAGCAGGACGGTGCCGAGCGCGAACATCGCCATCGGCATCCGCCCGATGACCCCGGCCAGCGAGAAGCGCCAGGCCCCGGGAATCCCGAAGATGTCCGCGTAGGGCCGCAGCGGACCGCGCAGCCCGCGTGCCGGGGAGCGACCGATGGTACGGCGGGTGTCGTCAACCCGCGTCATCGGTCGTGGTGCCCCATGATCATCACGATATCGGACCGTTACAACCGGTTTTGGGTGCCGGTCTCGCCTGCGGTCCCCGGCGGGCAAAGCAACCCGGCGGCCCTGGTTGGATGGAGGCATGCCGTCCTACGACGCGTTCCTGCTCGTCTCGTTCGGCGGTCCGGAAGGCCCCGACGACGTGCTGCCGTTCCTGGCCAACGTGACCCGCGGGCGGAACGTCCCTCCCGAACGGCTCGCCGGTGTGGCTGAGCACTACTACGCGTTCGGCGGCGTGAGCCCGATCAATCAGCAGTGCCGGGACTTGCTGTCCGCGGTGCGGGCGGACTTCGCGGCCAGCGGCCTGGAGCTGCCGCTGTACTGGGGGAACCGGAACTGGACGCCCTACCTGACCAACACGGTCCGGGCCATGACCCAAGATGGCGTCCGGCGCGCCGTCGCGTTCGTGACCTCGGCCTACAGCTCCTACTCCAGCTGCAGGCAGTACCTGGACGACATCGAACGGGCCCGCGCGGCTGTCGGTCCCGACGCTCCTCGGATCGACAAGATCAGGCGGTTCTTCAACCATCCGGGCTTCATCGAGCCCTTCGCCGCGAACGCGCGCACGGCGCTGGCCACGCTGCCCGCTGACCTGCAAGGCGGCGCCCACCTGGTGTTCACCGCGCACAGCATCCCGCTGGCCATGGCCGAGACCAGCGGGCCGCCCGGGAACCGGGGCCGCTACGTAGCCGAGCTGACCGAGGCCGCCCGGCTCATTGCCGAACGGACCGGGGCGGGGACGCAGCCATGGCCATGGTCGCTGGCCTTCCAGAGCCGCAGCGGCCCGCCGTCACAGCCCTGGCTCGAACCCGATGTGCGCGACCACCTGGCTGACCTGGCCAAGTCGGGAACCCAGGCCGTGGTAGTGATCCCGGTCGGATTCGTGTCCGATCACATGGAGGTCCGGCACGACCTGGACGTCGAAGCAGCCGAGACGGCCGACGCCCTCGGCCTCGCGTTCGCCCGGGCCGCCACGCCCAGCGCCAGCCCGCGCTTCGCGTCGATGATCACCGAACTGGTCCAGGAACGGCTAGCCCAACCGGATAACCCATATCCGGATACCCCGAGTCTGGATACTACGGTTTCGGATTATCCGGCACTGGGGGAGATGGGCGTGCCGAGCCAGACCTGCCCGGCGCAGTGCTGTGGCGGCTCGCGGTGACCGATCCCGGGGCGTTGCTGCGTATTGCGGTGGATGCGGCGGGCGAGGCGGGACGGCTGCTGGCGTCGTGGCGCGGTGATGAACGTCCGGAGATCGTCGACACCAAGTCGAGCCCGACCGACGTGGTGACCGAGATGGACCGGCGGTCCGAGGCGCTGATCACCGAGCGGATCCGTGCTATCCGGCCCGGTGACGCCATCTTGGGCGAGGAAGGCGGTCAGACCGACGGTGGCTCGGGGGCGGCGGATGCCGTCGAGGGCCAGGCCCCGGTGCGCTGGGTGGTCGATCCGCTCGACGGGACGGTCAACTACCTCTACGGCCTGCCGGACTGGGCCGTTTCGATCGCCGCCGAGGTCGATGGCACGATCGTGGCCGGGGTGGTGGAGGTGCCCAGGTTCGGTGAGACGTTCACGGCGGTGGCGGGCCAGGGCGCCTGGCTGCACCGGGACGCAGGCCCCAAGACGGCCGTCGCGTTGCGCTGCAATTCCGGCGTGGCGCTCGTCCAGGCGCTGGTCGGTACCGGCTTCGGCTATGATTCGGGGCGCCGCCGGATCCAAGGTGAGGTCGTAGCGGCCCTGCTGCCCCAGGTACGGGACATCCGGCGCGGCGGATCCGCCGCCGTCGACCTGTGCTCGGTCGCCGCGGGCCGGCTGGATGCGTTTTTCGAGCGTGGCCTGAACTACTGGGACTATGCGGCCGGCGGCCTGATCGCCCGGGAGGCCGGCGCGCTGGTCGGCGGCCTGTCCGGGCGGCCGGAGAGCACCGCCATGACCGTGGCCGCCGGGCCCGATCTGTTCCATTATCTGGAAACCTTCCTGACCAGGCTGGATCCGGAACGCGACGCGCCGCGGGGGTCGTGAACCAACTGCCTGACCAGCCCGTATTAGGACGCGTCAAGGGTTTCGGCGTGGCGCGTGTGCGCTGGGCGCGAACGTGTAAGAATTCTCCGCCGGAATCGGGCACAACTAGGGCCTTGAAAGCGTTACAACCGCGCAGCGATTGCGCACTACGGATGAAGGGGGATGGAGTACTCAGATGGCTACCGATTACGACAGCCCGCGGAAGACGGACGACGACCTGACTGAGGACAGCCTTCAGGAGCTTCAGGCGCGCCGGATGGACAAGTCATCGAGCACGATCGATCTTGACCCCGACGACGTTGCTGAATCCCTGGAGCTACCGGGGGCTGACTTGTCGAACGAGGAACTCTCGTTCCGGGTGATCCCGCGTCAGGCCGATGAGTTCACGTGTTCGCGGTGCTTCCTGGTGCACCACCGGAGTCAGCTTGCCGAAGACCGTAATGGCCAGCTTGTCTGCCGGGAGTGCGCGGCTTAGCCACGGGGGGCGACCCCCCGTGGCGGCCCCGCAGTTTAGCTGTCCGCGGCGTTGGCAGGCTCGCAGTCCGGTCCGCTGTACGTTCTGCGTGCCGCAGCCCGGGTCGCGAGCAGCCTCGCGGCCTCGGTGGCGATGCCGGTCAGCATGGACCAGCTGAGCGCCTCACGCAGCGCCACCCGCGGATCCTCGGGATGAGTGGGCGGCTCCTTGCCGGTGGCCTTGGTCCAGACCAAGGTGATCACCTTGCGCGCTACGAAGGCGGCCGCCATAGCCGCTACCGCGCTGGTGATCTTCGTGCCGATGTCTACTTTCCTGTCAGCCATCCCGCTGCCTCCTTGTAACCGCCCTCAAGCCGCCCTTGAACCGCCCGGGGCCACCCTTTACCCGGCTCACGGCGGTTAACGCGCCCCTCGCCCGTTCGCGCAATCATGCCACCGGCTCGTGCCCGCCTCGAATCCGGCACCGTTCGAGGACCGCGGCGAGTTCCGCGGGACGCCTGCTGCCGATCAGCCAGTACGGGACCTGGGCCTGCGTCGAGGCGGCCGGATCGACCGCCAGGTAAACGGATTCCTTGAGGTAGGGTCGCGAATAAAAGTGCGCCGCCGGATGGACCCGGGGGCCGCGCAACCGAGCGGTCTGCTTCGCGTCGAGGATGACGACGTTGCCGATCGCCGCCAGCGGCAGAGCCGCCGTCCCGGCTCGCACCGCTCCGTCGCTGACCTCGACCGTGCCCGCTCCGAAGGCGATCAGCAGCGCCGCGCACCCCACCGCCAGGCCTCCGAAGATGATGATCGGCCAGGGCCAGGGCAGGCCGGCGTACAGTGTGCCGCCAAGGATGAGCACGATGGGCACGGAAAGCAGCCACCAGGCGAGCGGTACGTAAAGCCGTTCGCGGTAATCGAGCATGCAGTCGAGAGTAGTTGGTCCGATGGAATCGTGGCGCGGGGGCGTGCGGCGGGTCGGCCGGGAAGCCAGGCAATGGCTCACCACGACCTGGCAGGCGGGCAGCAACCAGCGCGAAACCGGAGTAAAACGCGCCGAAAGCGGTAGCCAAGTGGCTATGGCCGACAACGGGGGCGGGGAAGAAGAGCGGATCGCTCAGGGCACCGAGGTGAAGGAACAGATCGCCCGCGGCGCGGTCGTCCGCGAGCTGAACAACGATAGCGAACCGGTCCGCGAGCGAGCCACCCGGCGTGATCTGCGCCTGAGTGTTCCTGAACAGAGCCGGGTGCCGAGTTGGCTGGCCACGGGAGCCGCCTGGGGCTGGCGGCTGCTGCTGCTGGCCGTCGTCATCTATCTGACCGCGCGCGTGCTGGGCATTTTGTACATCGTCGTGGTGCCGTGCATCGCGGCCCTGCTGCTGACCGCGCTGCTCCAGCCGCTGACCTCCCGGTTGCGCCGGGCCGGGCTGCCCGCGCTGGCCGCGACCTGGATCACCCTGCTCGTGGCCTTCATCGTGATCGGCGGGCTGGTCACCCTGGTGGCCAACCGGGTGAGCGCGGACTACCCGAGCCTGCTGTCCGAGGCCAAGCACACCACCGCGCAGGTACAGCACTGGCTGGCCGGGCCGCCGTTCCACCTCAAGAGCAACAACGTCCAGAAGTACCTGAACAACATTCCCAGCTACCTCAGCAAGCACAAGAGCCTGGTAGAGGGCACCGTGGTGACCGGAGGCAAGATCGCCTCGGAGTTTTTCGGCGGCCTGGTCCTCATGCTGTTCGTCACGTTCTTCCTGATCAAGGATGGAGAGCGGATCTGGAGCTGGCTGCTGGGCGCGATGCGGGTGGACACCGCGCGCCGGATGGACCGGGCCGGGCACGCCTCCTGGCTGGTCATGGTGTACTACATGCGCGGTACCGTCATCATCGCGGCCATCCACGCCCTCGTGGTCGGCGTGGCGCTGTCGATCATGGGCGTCCCGCTCGCGGTGCCGCTCGCCGTGGTGGTGTTCCTGGCCGCTTTCGTCCCGCTGGTAGGGCTGCTGGTGGCCGGCACGCTGGCTATCGTGGTCACCCTGGCCACCAAGGGCTGGGTCGACGCGGTGGTCCTGCTCGGGATCTTGATCATCGAGGACCAGCTGGAAGCCCACCTGCTCCAGCCGCAGGTCGTCGGGAAGATGATCCGGCTGCACCCGCTGGCGGTTATCCTCTCCCTGGCGGCCGGAGGGGTCCTGGCCGGCGTCCCCGGAGCGGTGGTCGCGGTACCCATCGTGGCCGTGATCACCCGGGCCCTGCCCGAGATGCGCCGCGACGATCCCGAGGATCTCGGTCCAGGCGACACGTAGGGTGGGCTTGGGGGTAGAAATACTATGGGCGGCAGCGCCCGGATGTCGCGCCACCCTCACCCTGTGTGCAGATCAAGGAGTCTTCGTTGCCGGCCGAACCCGACGTGCTGATCAAGCGGCTGGATCCCGGCGTCCCGTGGCCCTCCTACGCCCATCCGGGGGACGCGGGCGCGGACCTGACCGCGGCCGAGGACGTCGAGCTGGGCCCGGGTGAGCGGGCGCTGGTGGGAACGGGGCTGGCCATCGCGCTGCCCGATGGGTACGCGGCGTTCGTGCATCCCCGTTCGGGCCTGGCCGCCAAGCACGGCGTGACGCTGGTCAACGCGCCAGGGACGGTCGACGCGGGCTACCGCGGCGAGATCAAGGTGACGCTGCTGAACACCGACCGGGACCACCCGGTCAGCTTCAAGCGCGGAGACCGGATCGCGCAGTTGGTCATCCAGCGGGTCGAGCGAGCCGTCTTCCATGAGGTAGAGGTGCTCCCGGGCTCGGTGCGCGGCGACGGCGGCTTCGGCTCGACCGGCGGCCACGGCCGGGCCGCGGTCATGAGCGAGAACTAGAAGGAGCGTGTGCAGTGTTTCGTCGGCGTCGCAACGAGCCTGAGGTCAGTGACCCCGGGCTGGCCGATGATGAGTACGAGGACGAGTGGACCGATGACGAGCCGTCTGAGGTGAGCTCGCCGGCCGGTGACGGCCCATGGGACGCGGGGGAGTCTTTTCCGCCGCGGGAGCGGGTCGACCTGGGCAGTCTGCAGGTGCCCATGGGCCCGGAGCATGAGATCCAGCTCGTCATGGCCGATCAGCACGGTGCCTGGGTGACCATCCGGCACGAGGACAGCGAGATGCAGGTGCAGGCGTTTGCCGCGGCCCGCCGGGCCACGCTGTGGGACGACGTCCGGGCCGACATCGCCAGGGAAGTGGGCGAGGCGGGCGGGGACACCCAGGAGATCCACGGGTCGTTCGGCACCGAGCTGATGGCCCGGGTGCCTGCCGAGCCCGGACAGCCCGCCTCCGGGATGCGGCTGGTCCGGTTCGTGGGCGTCGACGGCCCGCGCTGGTTCCTGCGCGGCCTGTTTACCGGTCCGGCGGCCATGAAGGGGGAAGGGGAGGTGGGTGGGGGCGAGGCCGCCGCCCTGCTCGAGGAGGTATTCCGGGACATCGTTGTGGTACGCGGCGAGCACCCGGTACCGCCGCGGGACATCCTGGAACTGCGGCTCCCGCCGGAGGCTCAGCAGGCCTTCGAGGAGCAGCAGGCCGCCGCGGCCGCGGAGGAGAACCGGTTCCGGACCGACCTGAACCCCTTCGACCGCGGCCCGGAGTTCACCGAGACTCGTTAGCGCTGAGACTCGTTAGCGCTGAGACTCGTTAGCGCTGAGCAGGCGCGCGAGTTCCTCCTCGACGTCCTCACTGGTCACGAAGAACAGCTCGTCGCCGGCCTGCAGCGGGTCATCGGAATGCGGGACCAGCACCCGGCCCTCGCGCAAGATGGCCACCAGCGAAGTGTCCGAGGGCCAGTTGATGCCGCCGACGCGCTGCCCGACCAGCGGCGCGTCGGCGGGCATGGTCAGCTCGACCAGGCTGGCCTCGCTCTGCCCGAAGGTCATCAGGCGCACCAGGTCGCCGACGCTGACCGCCTCCTCGACCAGGGCGGACAGCAGCCGTGGGGTGGAAACCGCGACGTCGACGCCCCATGACTCGTTGTACAGCCATTCGTTGCCCGGATGATTCACCCGGGCCACGACCCGGGGTACCCCGTACTCCGTCTTGGCCAGCAGCGCCACGACCAGGTTCGCCTTGTCGTCGCCGGTCGCCGCGATGACCACGTTGCACCGGTACAGCTGGGCGTCGTCCAGGGAGCTGATCTCGCACGCGTCGGCGAGCAGCCATTCGGCCCGCGGCACAGCCTCGACCGCGATCGCCTTGGGGTCGTGGTCGATGAGCAGCACCTCGTGGCCGTTCTCGAGCAGTTCGGTGGCGATGGAGCGGCCGACCGCCCCGGCACCGGCTATCGCGACGCGCATCAGTGGCCCCCTCCCCGCACCGCGAACGTCGCGGCGATCCGGTCCATGTCATCTTCCCTGACCAGGACGTGGATCACGTCACCTTCCTGCAAGACCGTTCCGCCGTCCGGCACGAACGCCTGGCCGAGCCGGTCGATAAACACGATCCGGGTCGTCGTGCTGGCCTCGATCGACTTGACCTGCTCGCCGATCCAGTGCGGTGAGAAGGCCACCTCAGCCAGCACGATCTTCCCCGTGGGGTCCCGCCAGAGCGGCTCGGCGCCCTCCGGGAGCAGCTTGCGCAGCATCTGGTCGGCGGTCCAGCGCACCGTGGCCACGGTAGGAATGCCCAGGCGCTCGTAGACTTCGGCCCGGCGCGGGTCGTAGATCCGGGCCGCGACCCGCTGGACACCGAAGACCTCGCGGGCCACCCGGGCCGAGAGGATGTTGGAGTTGTCCCCGCTACTGACCGCGGCGAAGGCGTCCGCTTGCTCGGTTCCGGCCTGGGTCAAGACGGTGCGGTCGAAGCCGATGCCGGTAATCTTGTCGCCCTTGAAGGACGACCGGAGCCTGCGGAACGCTTCGGGGTCCCGGTCGATGACCGCGATGCTGTTGCCCCGGTCCTCGAGAATGTGGGCCAGCGTGGACCCGACCCGCCCGCAGCCCATGATCACGATGTGCACGACCGTCCCTCCAGATCAGCGGGGGTCCCCGATGAGGGGCGCCTCGCCAAAGGTATGCCCTTACTCAGGAGAATGCGACACATGAATTACCACACCGGTCAGGTCATCGAGGTGACGGCCACCGACGTGGCGCACGGCGGATGGTGCGTCGCCCGGCCGGCCGACGGACCGGTCTTGTTCGTGCGCCACGCGCTGCCCGGGGAGCGAGTCATGGCCCGCGTCACCGAGGTCACCTCCCGGCTGGCCCGGGCCGAGGCGGTGGAGATCTTGACCCCCTCGCCCGACCGGGTCGTACCGCCCTGCCCGCACGCACGTCCGGACGGCTGTGGCGGCTGTGACTGGCAGCACGCCACGTTGCCCGCCCAGCGCTCGCTCAAGGCCGCGGTGATCCGTCAGCAGCTCAGGCGGATGGCGGGCCTGGACCTGGAGATCACCGTGGAACCCCTGCCCGGCGACCAGGACGACGCAGGCCATCAAGGGTCCGGCCTGGGCTGGCGGACCCGGGTGCAGTTCGCCGTGCGAGACGACGGCGTGGCCGGGCTGCGCGCCCACCGGTCGCATCGGGTCATCGACGTGGGGGAGTGCCTGATCGCGCACCCGGCCATCACCGACCTGGGCCTGACCAGCCGCCGGTGGCCCGGGCAGGCTTCGGTCGAAGCGCTGGTGGCCACCGGATCGGCCGAACGCGCCGTGATCGTCTCGCCGGTCCGGGCCGCCCGAACCACGGTCCGTTCGGAATCAATCGAGGAGATCGCGGCGGATGCGGTCCTCCGCCGCGCCGGCCACCGCCTGACCCCGTTGCGCGGCCGTGGCTACCTCGGCCAGCACGCGGCGGGCCGGGACTGGCGGGTCAGCGCCGGGGCGTTCTGGCAAGTGCACCCGGCCGCGGCTGATGTGCTCACCACCGCGGTCCTGGCCAGCCTGCAGCCGCGGCCGGGCGACGTGGCCCTGGACCTGTACTGCGGCGCGGGCCTGTTCGCCGGGGCCCTGGCCCCGGTGGTGGGGCCGGGCGGGGCGGTCGTCGGCGTGGAGGCCGACGACGCGGCGGTCCGCGACGCCCGGCACAACCTGCGCGAATGCCCGTGGGCCCGGGTGCACAAGGGCGACGTGGCGACCGTGCTGGCCAGGGGCGGGCTGCCGCCCGCGCGGCTGGCGGTGGCCGATCCGCCCCGGTCCGGGCTGGCCCGCGAGGTCATCGAGTACCTCAGCGCATCCAGCAGCGGGGCCGGCCGCCTGGCCTACGTATCTTGCGACCCGGCCACGCTGGCGCGTGACATCGCGCTGCTGACCGCGCGAGGCTGGTCGCTGGACGACTTGCGCGCGTTCGACGCCTTTCCCATGACCCACCACGTCGAGTGCGTGGCCACCCTAACTGCGGGTGGGGTCAGCGATCAGCCAGCCGGGCCTTGATCTCGGCGGTGATGGCTTCGGGCGGCTGGCCGCCCTCTACCTCGAGCAGGATGCCTCGCCGCTGGCGGTAGTAGGCGATGAGCGGCCGGGTGGTGTCGGCGAACACCTCGAGCCGGTGCTTGATCACCTCAGCCGTGTCGTCCGGGCGGGCCCGGGCCATCAGCCGCTCCAGCAGCACCGGCTCGGGCACGTTCAGGTAGATGGCCGCGTCCAGGCTCAGGTCCAGCCGAGAGGCGACGTCGGCCGCGCGCTCGGCCTGGGGGACCGTACGGGGGAACCCGTCCAGGATGTACCCGCCGCGGGCGGTGGCGGCGGCCACGGCGGGGATGAGCAGGTTGAAGACGACGTCGTCCGGGACCAGGTCACCGCGGCGCTGATAGGCGGCCACCTCGCGGCCGAGCGGGGTGCCGGCCCGGACCTCGACCCGGAGCACCTCCCCGGAGGAGATGTGCTCGATGCCGTAGAGCGCGGCCAGCGCCTTACCCTGCGTCCCCTTGCCGCTGCCCGGCGCGCCGACCAGCAGTAGCTTCAACGTGCCTCCAGACAGGTACGGCTAGGCCGGCGTCTCGGCGCCGGATGTTCCCTTAACGTAATAGCCGAGCCCGGGGATACGCACGAGCAGGCCCTCGTCTTCCAGCACCCGCAGCGCCTTGGCGCACGTCTGACGGGCATGTCCGTACTGCTGGCTCAAGGTGGTGATGGACGGCGTCGGCATGCCGGGCGCGAGGGTTCCCTCGGCAATCTGCCGGCGCAATAGGGCGGCCAAGCGCACGTAGGCTCTTGGGTCCGATTCGTCACTTATCGACACTCTCGTACCGTACTCGATTGGCAATATTGCCAATCGCAACGCTTCGACACTAGTCGAGATTAGACGAGAAATCAATAGTGCGTTAACGTCGGAAACCGGCAGGGGCGCGAGGGTCCCGCAACGGCGCGGAGTCAGAACCCAGGGCAGGTCATGATGATCTTGATCTTCTACTCGTGGACGGCGCTCAGCGGCGCGTCCGGCTCGTCGGTCGCCATGGGCATCACCGACGACCGCGGCCGGGCCATGCGGGCGGGCGAGGAGTGTCTCGGCTCCGGCCGGGCCATCGCGGTCATCATCGAGGCGGTGCGCCCGGCCATGGCCCCGGGCACCCTGGCTCCGTGCTATCTGCGGACCGGCGTCGGCTGGCTCGGCCAGCGCACCGGCGCGGGCGAGGTGAGCTGGAACCGGTTCTTCGGGCCGTGCGGTCCAGATGGCGGATCGCCTGCTGGCAGGATGGAACCATGAGATTCCGGATCTTCACCGAGCCCCAGCAGGGCGCCGACTACCAGACCCAGCGCAGCGTGGCGCTGGCCGCTGAGGAACTCGGGTTCGATGCCTTCTTCAGATCCGATCACTACCTGAAGATGGGCGAGGTGTCCGGGCTGCCCGGCCCGACCGACTCGTGGGCGACCCTGGCGGCCCTGGCCGTCGAGACCAGCCGCATCCGGCTCGGCACGCTGATGAGCGCGGCCACGTTCCGGCTGCCCGGTCCGCTGGCCATCACGGTGGCCCAGGTGGACCAGATGAGCGGCGGACGGATCGAGTTCGGCCTCGGGAGCGGCTGGTTCGAGACTGAACACGCGGCCTACGGGATACCGTTCCCGACGGTGAGCGAGCGCTTCGACATACTCGAAGAACAGCTCGCGGTCATTACCGGCCTGTGGGGGACGCCCGAGGGCCAGACGTTCTCCTTCGACGGGGCGCACTACCGGGTGACGGACTCACCGGCCCTGCCCAAGCCCGCGCAGCGACCGCGGCCGCCGGTTCTGATCGGCGGCACCGGCGCCCGCCGCACGCCCCGGCTGGCGGCCCGGTTCGCGGACGAGTTCAACGTGCCGTTCGAGTCGGTGGCCGAGTCAGCCGCCGTGTTCGGCCGCGTCCGCGAGGCCTGCGAGGCCGCCGGGCGTTACCCGTCCTCCATGACCTATTCGGTTGCCCAGACCGTGTGCTGCGGGAAGGACGAAGCCGAGTTCCGCCGCCGGGCCGCCGCGATCGGCCAGGAGCCCGCCGACCTGCGTGAACACGGCGTGGGCGGCACGCCAGGCGAGGTCGTGGCCAAGATCGCGCAGTACGCCGAGGCCGGGGCCGAACGGATCTACCTGCAGGTGCTCGATATGAGCGACCTGGATCACCTGGCCCTCATCGCGTCGGACGTGGTCCCGCAGTTCTAGGTCTCAGCCGAAGGCGCCCTGGATGGCCTGCCGCCCGACAGCGCTGGCCACCTGGTAGCCGTAAGTGCCCTGGTCACGCAGTTCGGTCGCCGCGCTGACCAGGGCGCCGAAGGCGGCAAACGCGAACGAGCCGCCGACCGAGATCCGGCTCACGCCCGCCTCGGCCAGTTCGGACACGGGCGGCGCGCCGGCGATGGCCAGCACGTTGACCGGCCGGTCCACCTCGCGGATCAGCAGGCGGATGTCGGCGATGTCGCGCAGGCCGGGCGCGTACAGCACGTCGGCACCGGCCTCCTGGTAGGCCTGCAACCGGGCGATGGTGTCGGCCAGATCCGGCCGTCCGTGCAGGTAATTCTCGGCCCGGGCGGTGAACACGAAGGGAACCGGTCCCGCGTGGGCGGCCTGCGCGGCCGCGGCCACCCGCTCGGTGGCCAGGCCAACGTCGTAGATCGGGTCGTCCGGGCGCCCGGTGAAGTCCTCCACGGAGCCGCCCGCCAGGCCGACCTCGATGGCGCCCCGGATGGTCTCGGCAACTGCGTCCGGCTCGTCCGCGAAGGCGTTCTCCAGGTCGGCCGAGACCGGCAGGCCGGTCGCCGCCACGATAACCGCGGCATGGACCAAGGCCTCCTGGCTGCTCACCGAGCCGTCGTTGCGGCCCAGCGAGGCGGCGAAGCCTGAGCTCGTGGTGGCCAGCGCCTGGAAGCCCAGCGAGGCGAGCAGCCGGGCTGATCCGAGGTCCCACGGGTTGGGCAGCAGGAGCGGTTGGCCCGCTCGGTGCAGCGCTAGGAACTGGCGTGCCTTATCCGCCTGAGTCGTCATAGCCCCAACGTATCGTCGGCGCGTACGCCGACCCGGCAGTGCCCCGCGCGAACGCTTCCGGTGACCGGCTGAAGGCAAGTTGTAATGGTCAGACCTGGCCGTATGGCTTGCGGGGGGCATACCGCGATGCGATCGTTGAGCGGTGCGCTCTGATACCGCCTCTCCCGGGAGGGTGCGGCTCGTCACCACCCTGGCGGTGGTCAGCGCCGTATTGGTCGTGGCGGGCGTCGTGGTAGCGGCAACCCGCCTGACCGGGCGGCGCTTCGGCGCCCACGC
This sequence comes from uncultured Actinomycetes bacterium, assembly GCA_963787645.1. Taxonomy (GTDB): domain Bacteria; phylum Actinomycetota; class Actinomycetes; order Streptosporangiales; family Streptosporangiaceae; genus Palsa-504. The sequence goes on from CAWBDS010000014.1 coordinate 297,026, forward strand.
TACCAGCGTGGGCGGGGCCGTGAGCGTAGCCGGGCTCGTCCTGGGCCTGGTGGCCTTGTTGCTGTTGATGTCCGTGCGGGGCGGGCGTTCCGCAAAACGCGGCCGCCGCCGGGCCGCCGGTCACCGGCGCCGGGCCGCCTCGTCCCACCGGCCGGGTCGCGAGCGGCGCGGCGTGCTGGACCCGACGTCGGTGTATACGCCGGGCGGGCTGATCGACGTTCCCCGCGAAGCGCGCCCGCCGGGCTCGGCCAGGTCCCCTGACTTCGAGAGCGCGGAAGGCCCGATGTGGCCGCCGGGATCACCGGGCGCTCGCGAGACGTTCCGGCCGCCGGCGGCCGGGGGTCCCTCCCGCGGTGGCCCGAACGAGCCGCGGCCTGCCGCGAGCCGCATGGCGCCCACGCCGTCGCCCGGATACCAGGCCGGAGTGCGCCCAGCGCCGGGGCCAGGTGCCAGCTGGAGCCCGCCCCCGGGGCCAGGTGGCCGCCCAGGCCCGCCCCCGGGCTCAGGTCCGGCCGGCCGGATGCCCCAGCCGCCGCCCATGTCATCCCCGGGCCGGACCAGGCCCGGCGAGCCCTTCCCGCCGCGTGACGCGGGGCCGCCGCGCGAGCCCTTCCCGCCGCGTGACGCGGGGCCGCCGCGCGAGCCCTTCCCGCCGCGCGGCGCGGGCGCGCCCCGCGAGACCCGGGCCGACCGCTCCGGCGCGCCGTTCCGGGACGGCCCGCCACTCCGTGACGCCTACCCGCCGCGGCCCGGTGCGGCGCCGTGGCCGGGAAACCCCCCGCGTGACGCGGCTCCGCCCCGCGATCCCCGGCGGCCTGATGCCCCGGTGCCGCCCTTCGATCCCGGTCGTCCTCCTCGCGCCGCACGCCCCGGACCGCCCGGGCCAGGTCTAGGACCCGGAGGCGGAACGGCCCGGCCGTCAGCGCCCGGCTATGGTCCGAGCCCTGGGTGGCGACCGCCCGCCGCTCCGCCACCTTCCGGTCCGCCGCCTTCCGGCCCACCGAGGCCAGCCGGCCCGGGAGCGAGCGGCCCGGGACCGGCTCCAGTCGGCCCCGGCGCACCCTTCGACGGCGGGTACGCCCAGGTCATCAGGCCCGCCGATGGGCCTGGCCGGGGCCAGCCGAACGCCCGCCCGGCCGATCCGGCGCACCCCGGGGCGGCCGCGGACCGGGACGTATTCGTGTACCGGGACGTCAGCGAGCCGGTGCCGCCACCCTCGTCGCCCCGGCGGCCCGCCACGGACGACGCCGCCTACTGGTATGACCTGCTGGCCGAGGATCCCGCTCCGGAACATGAGCAGGCCCGCGGCCCGTTCGAGCCGCTGCAGCCTTCCCGCGCGCTGGCTGACCAGCTGCCGGCCGCCGAACCACCGCCAGATGCACCGCACGCGGCCGGGGCCGGCCGTGCTGAGCCGCCGGAGCAAGCCCAGGCGCGCAAGCTCGAGCAGCTCAAGGATCTGTACCTGACCGCCGAAGCGATCGGCGAACAGAACGTGGACAAACACTTCGACCAGCTCCTGGCCCAGCAGCGCGAGCTGATCAGCGACTACTTCAGGCAGTCCACCACGGCCCAGGCGGGCGGGGCCGATCCTGGTGACGGTCAGGGTCTGGACACCGAGGCGCCCCGTCCCGGTCCGGGCGTGACCAGCGGCGAACCCACCCCGCCGGAAGGCGCGGCCGTCCGCGCGGAGCCACCCGGCACATGGTGAACCCGCCCGGACCGCCGCTGACCATCGCGGTGCTCGGCCTGGGGGAGGCTGGTTCGCTGATCGCGCGGGATCTGGTGACCGCGGGCGCTGTGGTCCGCGGTTACGATCCGGCGGTCGCCTCGGGACCCGGCATCACCGAGTGCGGCAGCGAGGCGGAGGCGGCCCGCGGCGCGGACCTGGTGTTGAGCGTGAACAGCGCCAAGGCCGCGGTGGACGCCTTCCAGGCCGGGCGAGCCGGCCTCGGTTCCGGCACGCTGTGGGCGGACCTCAACACCGCCGCGCCGGCCGTCAAACGGGAGCTAGCCAGCATCGCCGACGTCGGCGACATCCCGTTCGCCGACGTCGCGATGATGGCGCCCGTCCCCGGGCGTGGCCTGCGCGTGCCCATGCTGGCCAGCGGGGACGGCGCCGAGCGCTACGCCCGCCTGCTCGTCCCGCTGGGCGCTGACCTTGAGGTGCTAGCCGGTCCGGCCGGGCTCGCGGCCACCAAGAAGCTGCTGCGCAGCGTGTTCTACAAGGGTATGGCCACGGCGATCGTCGAGGCCCTCGAGGCGGCCCGCGCCGCCGGGCATGAGCAGTGGCTCCGCGAGCACATCGAAGCCGAGCTCACCGACGCGGACGCGGGCAGCGTGGCGCGCTTCGTCGATGGCACGGCCCGGCACGCCGTGCGCCGGACCGCCGAGATGGGCGCGGCCGCGGCCATGCTCACCGAACTCGGCGTGCCGCCCGCGATGGCCGACGCCAGCCGCGCCGTTCACGCCCGGCTCGCCGAAACGCAAAATCCGCGGGATCCGCAGGACTGCTTACGCTAGCGGGCCGAGCGCCTCGGCTAGTGGCTTGAGTGAATCGGGCTTCGGGTGATGCGGCAGGTTCACGATGACCAGGTCGACGCCGACCTCGCGGTAGGCGGTCGCCGCCGCGATCACGGGTTCCAGGTCCCCATCCGGGTTGATGCGCATGTTGACCGAACACGTGATCTCGTTCACGTCGCGCCCGATCGCATCGCAGTGCCCGGCGAGCACCTCCTTGAGCTCGAGCCACTGCTCCGAGCTCTCGGCGATGGCGTTCCACTGCTGGGCCCAGCGCGCCACCGTGCGTAGCGTCCGCTTCTTGCCCCGGCCGCCGATGGTGACCGGCGGGTGCGGCTGCTGGACCGGCTTCGGCTCGCACCTGGCCTCGGTGAGCTTGACGTATTGGCCGGCGAAGGTGGTGACGGGCTGGCTCAGCAGCCGGACGATGGCCTCGACGCCCTCGTCGAAGCGGTCGAAGCGTTCCTTCAGCGGCGGCAGGTCGATGCCGTAGGCGTCGCATTCCATCTGGTTCCACCCGGCGCCCAGGCCCAGTTCCAGCCGGCCGCCGGAGATGATGTCGACGGTCGCGGCCATATTGGCCAGGACCGCCGGGTGCCGGTAGATCATGCCGGTGACCTGGCAGCCGATCCGGATCCGCCGGGTGGCCTGGGCCATCGCGGCCAGCATGGTCCAGGCCTCGAAGTTGGGCCCGTCGTAGGGCTCGGTCAGCGGGTAGAAGTGATCCCAGTTCCAGGCCGACTCGAACAGCGGGATCTCGTCGGCCGCGAGCCACGCGTCACGGAGTTCTTCCCACGTCTGGTGTTCGGGCCGGGTCTTGATCGCGAAACGCATTGCGGTGACGTCCTCTCCGGGCCACAGACCGGGCCGCAGACTCCTGGATACGGAATTCATCCTAGTAAGCGGCGAAGCCGGCAACCTCGGTGAGCCAAGCCGCGGGTTGGTAAAGTAGCTTGATATCGAGATACTGTAGGCTGGAACGCCTAGCCGGGACGAGCGAGGAGGCTCCGGGACGATGACCGAGAACAGCTTGGGCAGCCGGGCGGCGCTTGAGGTCGCAGGCGGCACGTACGAGATCTACCGGCTGGATGCGGCGGAAGGATCCGACAGCCTCCCGTACAGCCTGAAGATCCTGCTCGAGAACCTGCTCCGCAACGAGGACGGCGCCAACATCACCGCCGACCACGTCCGGGCCGTGGCCAGCTGGGACCCTGCCAAGGAGCCGGACACCGAGATCCAGTTCACCCCGGCCCGGGTGATCCTGCAGGACCTGACCGGCGTCCCGGCCGTCGTCGACCTGGCCGCCATGCGCGAGGCCATGCAGGCGCTGGGCGGTGACGCGACCAAGATCAACCCGCTCATTCCCGCCGAGCTGGTCATCGACCACTCGGTGGTGGCCGACGTGTTCGGCCAGCCCGACGCATTCACCAGGAACGTGGAGATCGAGTTCCAGCGCAACCGGGAGCGGTTCGGCTTCCTGCGCTGGGGCCAGGAGGCGTTCAGCCAGTTCAAGGTGGTGCCGCCCGGCACCGGCATCGTGCACCAGGTCAACATCGAGTACCTGGCCCGGGTCGTGATGAGCCGCGACGGTGTCGCCTACCCCGACACCTGCCTGGGCACCGACTCGCACACCACCATGCAGAACGGTCTGGGCGTGCTGGGCTGGGGCGTCGGCGGCATCGAGGCCGAGGCCGCCATGCTCGGCCAGCCGGTGTCCATGCTGATCCCCAAGGTGGTCGGATTCCGGCTGACCGGTGAGCTGCCCAGTGGCGCGACCGCGACCGACCTGGTCCTCACCATCACCGAGCTGCTTCGTAAGCACGGCGTGGTGGGCAAGTTCGTCGAGTTCTACGGCGAGGGCGTGGCCGCGGTGCCGGTCGCCAACCGGGCCACCATCGGCAACATGTCCCCGGAGTTCGGGTCGACCTGCGCGATCTTCCCCATCGACCAGAACACGATGGACTACCTGACCCTGACCGGCCGGCCGCGGGAGCAACTCGCGCTGGTTGAGGCCTACGCCAAGGAGCAGGGCCTGTGGCACGACCCGGCGCGCGAGCCGCGCTACTCCGAGGAGCTCACCCTTGACCTGTCCACCGTGGTGCCGTCCATCGCGGGTCCCAAGCGCCCGCAGGACCGGATCACGCTGTCCGACGCCAAGACCGCGTTCCGTGACGCGCTGCCCAACTACGTGGCCGAAGCCAGCCTGGACAACGGCCTGGACGGCACCTTCCCGGCCTCCGATCCGGTCGCGGCGGGTGACGGCACCCGCGCCTCGAACCCGGTGCAGGTCACGCTGGAGGACGGCACCACGACCAGCGTCGATCACGGCAGCGTGGTGATCGCGGCCATCACCTCGTGCACCAACACCTCCAATCCCTCGGTCATGGTCGGCGCCGCGCTGCTGGCCCGCAAGGCAGTGGACCGAGGCCTGAACCGCAAGCCGTGGGTCAAGACCACGCTCGCGCCCGGGTCCAAGGTGGTCATGGACTACTACGAGCGCGCCGGGCTGCTGCCCTACCTGGACAAGCTCGGGTTCAACCTGGTCGGCTACGGCTGCACCACCTGCATCGGGAACTCCGGCCCGCTGCCGCCCGCAATCAGCGAGGCGGTCAACGACAGCGACCTGGCCGTGGCTGCCGTGCTGTCGGGTAACCGGAACTTCGAGGGCCGGATCAACCCCGACGTCAAGCTGAATTACCTGGCCTCCCCGCCACTGGTGGTCGCCTACGCGCTGGCCGGGACGATGGACATCGACCTGGCCCGCGAGCCGCTCGGCTCCGATCCCGAAGGCAAGCCGGTCTACCTGGCCGACATCTGGCCGTCGCCGGAAGAGATCGCCGACGTGGTCCAGCACGCGGTGGCCAAGGAGATGTTCACCCGCGACTACGCCGACGTCTTCAGCGGCGACGACAACTGGCGCGAGCTGGACGTCCCCCCGGGCGAGACCTTCGCCTGGGACGAGGCGTCGACCTACGTGCGCCGCCCGCCGTACTTCGACGAGATGGCGGCCGAGCCGGAGCCGGTTACCGACATCACCGGCGCGAAGGTGCTGGCCATGCTGGGCGACTCGGTGACCACCGACCACATCTCGCCGGCTGGCGCGATCAAGACCGACAGCCCGGCCGGGCTGTACCTGACCGAGCACGGCGTCGAACGCAAGGACTTCAACTCCTACGGGTCGCGGCGCGGCAACCACGAGGTCATGATCCGCGGCACGTTCGCCAATATCCGGCTGCGCAACCAGCTCGCGCCGGGCACCGAGGGCGGCGTGACGGTCAAGGACGGCGAGCAGATGTCGATCTACGACGCCTCCCGCCGCTACATCGATGAGGGCACTCCGCTGGTCGTGCTCGGCGGCAAGGAATACGGCTCGGGCTCGTCCCGCGACTGGGCGGCCAAGGGCACCCTGCTGCTGGGCGTGCGCGCCGTCCTGGTCGAGTCCTTCGAGCGGATCCACCGGTCCAACCTGATCGGCATGGGCGTCCTGCCGCTGCAGTACCGGCCGGGGGAGTCCGCCGCCTCGCTCGGGCTGACCGGGCGCGAGACCTTCGACGTCCGCGGCATCGAAGAAATGAATAACGGACATATGCCGAACGAAGTCGTGGTGACAGCCGACGGCAAACAATTCCGCGCGGTCGTCCGGATCGACACCCCGGGGGAGGCCGAGTACTACCGGAACGGCGGCATCATGCAGTACGTGCTGCGCTCCCTGCGCGCCGCCGGTTAACTCAGTTCCTACTAGGACAGGGGCTTCTGGAACAGGATCGACCGTCGCTGGTAGCCGTGCCGTTCGTAAAACGGCACGGCTACCGGGCCCTCCGCATAGGTGTCGAGGCGGACCACGTCGGCACCTTGGCCGCGCCCCCAGGACTCGGCCGCCTCCAGCAGCGCGGTCCCGATCCCGTGACGCCACAGCCCCTGGTCGACGACCACAGCATCGACGAACAGCCGTGTCCAGCCGGACTCACGGACAAACTGGTAGGCGGTGCTGGCCGCCGGGCGCTCGATGTGCGCTGTCACCCACCCGGCGACCTCGCCATCCAGCTCCGCGACAAGCTGCAGTGTGTCCTGCCCGCGTGGCCTGGGGCCGGCTTCGAAGGATTCGGCCAGGCCTGCGGCCGAGGGCAGCTGGAAATGCACCGGATCAAGATCGGCGTAGTAGGCTCCGGCGCTGAGCCACACGCGAGCCATGCCCTCGCCGTCGCCGGGACGCGGCGGCCTGATCTGTACGGACATGGATCAATTCTGACCACGGGGAGACCATGATGCGCACGGTGATCTACTCGATGAGCGTGTCGCTGGACGGCTTCACCGCCGGACCGGGCGGCGACATTGGCTGGACGTCGCCAGATGCGGAGCTGTTCCGGTTCCACGTGCAGCAGACGCGCCACATCGGCGTGGAGCTGATGGGCCGGGGACTGTACGAGGCCATGCTGGTGTGGGGAGACCCCGAGGCGGCCCCGTCCGGTCCGGATGAGCTCGAGTTCGCCCGGATCTGGAACGCCATCCCGAAGGTCGTGTTCTCCACCACGCTCGGCGAGGTCCAGGGCCACGCCCGGCTAGCCAGCGGCGACGTGGCCGACGAGGTGGCCAAGCTCAGGGAAGCGCCCGGGGACGGGGTGATATCAGTGGGCGGCCCGGGCCTGGCCGCTACGTTGATCAAGCTGGACCTGATTGACGAGTACCGGCTGTTCGTCAGGCCGGTCGTGCTGGGCGCCGGTACCCCGTACTTCCCGGCGCTGGATCGCCGGATCGAGCTGGAACTGCTCGAGACCCGGACGTTCCCCTCCCAGACCACCTACCTCCGTTACCGCCGCGTGCCACGTGCCTGAGCCCTTGGTCGTGGCCCGGCTGCGCGCCGCGGGCTGCGTCTTCGCCGAGGACGAAGCCCGGCTGATCATCGCCGCCGCCCGGACCCCGGAAGAACTCGACGAGATGGTCGAACGCCGGGTTGCCGGGCTGCCGCTTGAGCAGGTCATCGGTTGGGCCGAGTTCTGCGGGCTGCGGATCGCCGTAGACCCCGGCGTCTTCGTGCCCCGCCGCCGCACCGAGTTCCTGGTTCAGCAGGCGATAGGGCTGGCCAGTCCTGATGCTGTCGTCGTTGACCTGTGCTGCGGCGCGGGTGCGATCGGTGCCGCGCTGGCCGCGGCCGTGGACCGGGCCGAGGTATACGCCGCCGACATCGACCCGGCCGCCGTCGCCTGCGCGCGCCGCAACGTACCCAGGCAGGTCTACCAGGGTGATCTGTACCAGCCGCTACCCGCTCGACTTCGAGGCCGGGTCCAGATCCTGACCGCCAATGTGCCCTACGTGCCTACCGGGGACATCGAGTTCCTCCCGCCCGAGGCCCGGGACCACGAGCCCCGGGTCGCGCTGGACGGCGGGCCGGACGGGCTGGAGCTGCTGCGGCGCGTGGCGGCCGGAGCGCCGCACTGGCTGGCCCCCGGCGGCCACCTGCTGATAGAGATCAGCGAGCGCCAGGTCCCGCTGGCCGCCGCCGCCTTCGAGACCAGCGGCCTGACCCCGCGGATCACCACCTCGGAGGAGCTGAACGCCACCGTCGCGATCGGCGCGCTCAGGCCTGCCTGAAATGACCAAGGCCCGGCCCGGTGGCGCGCGGGGCGACCAGGCCGGTCTGGTAGGCGAACACGACAAGCTGCGCCCGGTCACGGGCGCCGAGCTTGATCATGGCCCGGCTGACGTGGGTCTTGGCCGTGGCCGGACTGAGCACCATGGCCTCGGCGATCTCGTCGTTGGACAGGCCGTGCGCGACCAGGGCCACCACCTCCCGTTCCCGGTTGGTCAGCGTCTCCATCCCCACCGCGGCCACCGCGTCCGGCGGCCGGGCGACGAACTCGCTGATCAGGCGGCGGGTCACGGCGGGAGACAGTAGCGCATCCCCGTGCATGACGACCCGCAGCGCCTGCAGCAACTCGGCCGGCGGGGCGTCCTTCAGCAGGAACCCGGCCGCGCCCGCCCGCAGCGCGCGGAAGATGTATTCGTCCAGCCCGAAGTTGGTCAAGATCACCACGCGCACATGATCCAGCCGCTCGTCCGCGACGATCTGCCTGGTGGCCTCGAGCCCGTCGAGCACCGGCATCTGAATGTCCATGAGCGCGATGTCCGGTCGGTGCTCGCGCGTCAGCGCGACCGCGTGCTGCCCGTCGGCGGCCTCGGCGACCACCTCGATGTCGTCCTCGGCTTCGAGCAGTGACCGGATGCCGCTGCGGATCAGCGCCTGGTCGTCGGCCAGCAAGATCCTGATCACGACGCCGTCCGCGCGGGGAGTTCGGCGTGCACCCGGAAGCCGCCGCCGTTCCGCGGTCCGGCCTGGAGCCGGCCGCCGAGCGCGGACACCCGTTCCCGCATGCCGACCAGGCCCAGCCCAGGACCTGACGGCCGGACATCAGTACCAGTTATGGTGCCCGGTCCGTCGTCGTCGATCTGGATCGAGAGCGCTTCCGGCAGGTAGTGCAGGTGGATTGAAGCGCAGGCCTGGCCAGCGTGACGGCTCACGTTGGTCAGGGCCTCCTGGACGATACGGTAGGCGGCCTGATCCACCTCGGGCGGCAGCAGCCGCGTGGCGCCGGTCACGGTAAGCGTTACCGGCAGGCCAGCCGTCTGCGCGCGGGCCACCAGGTTGTGCAGCTGACTCAGGCCGCTGCCGTCGCTGTCTTCCGCGCTGCGCAGTACGCCGAGCGTCGCGCGCAGTTCCCGGACCGCGTCCGTGCTGGCCTCCTGGATGGCCAGCAGCGCGGGCGGGACCTCTTCGCCATGCTTCTGGGCCAGGTGCACCGCCACGCCGGCTTGAACCTGGATCACCGAGATGCTGTGGGTCAGGGAATCGTGCAGCTCGCGGGCGATGCGCAGCCGCTCCTGCATCGCCCGGCGCTGGGCGGCCTCATCCCTGGTCCGCACCGCCTCTTCGGCGCGCTGCTCGACCTCACGGACGTGCAGCTGCCACATGCGCGCCGTCACGACCATCACGCCCGCCGAGATGAGCCATCCGGCCGCGTAGAACCTCCGCCGACCCCGATCCGTGCGCATTCTCCGAGCGTACGCGTCCTGCTCGCGAGCGCATCCGCCCCCGGGAGGCATGGCCAGCTACTTCCGCAGTGGTACACCAGCGCCCGACCGCCTCCCGGCTGACCAGGTAGAAGTCACCTCCAGTGCCCGACGACGGCGGGCCGCCCAGCCGGCACCATCGCAGGTATGGCAATGACATCTTCCGCAATCGGTCCGGCCGATACCCGTAACGACCGCCGCCACCCGGGCGTGGCCTTGCTCGTCATCGCGGCCGCCCAGCTGATGGTCGTGCTGGACGCGAGCATCGTCACCGTCGCGCAGCCGCACATCCAGGCCGCGCTCGGATTCTCCGGCAACGGCCTGGAATGGGTGACCAACGCGTACGCCCTGACGTTCGGCGGCCTACTGCTGCTCGGCGGCCGGGCCGGCGACCTGCTCGGCCGGCGCCGGATGTTCGTGGCCGGCCTGCTGCTGTTCTCCGTCGCGTCGCTGGCCGGCGGGTTCGCCACCTCGCAGGCCTGGCTGCTGGCGGCCCGGGCAGTCCAGGGCGCCGGCGGCGCCATCGTCGCGCCCACCGCGCTGGCGCTGATCGCCACGACGTTCCCCGCAGGCCCGCCCCGCAGCCGGGCCATGGGCGTGTACGCCGCAATGAGCGGGGCCGGCGGCGCGGTCGGGCTGCTCGCCGGAGGCCTCCTGGTTACCTACACCACGTGGCGCTGGGTGATGTTCGTGAACGTCCCGATCTGCATCGCCGTGGCGCTCGCCGCCCTGGTCGCGCTGCCCGAGCCCGCCCGTCGGCCCGGCCGGTTCGACCTGCCCGGCGCCATCACCGGAACCGGCGGCGTCGCCGCGCTCGTCTACGGCCTGTCCAACGCCGCTACCAGCTCGGACGGTACATCGCACTGGGGTGACGCCCAGGTCTTGGCCGCCCTGACCGCCGGGGCGGTCCTGCTCGCCGCGTTCGCGGTCATCGAGACGCGCAGCCGCGACGCGCTGCTGCCGGTGCGGCTGCTGCGTCAGCGCGACCGGCTCGGCGCGAACCTCATCATGCTGGGCGTAGGGACCGCTATCTTCGGCGTGTTCTTCTTCATCAACTACTTCGTACAGACCGTCTGGAGCTACTCCGCGCTGCGGACCGGACTGGCGTTCCTGCCGCTGACCGCCGTGCTGCTAGCCGCCTCGGCCGCCGCCGCCACGCTCGTGCCGCGCATCGGCGCGCGTCCGTTGCTGCTGGTCGGCGGGGCCGCCGGTGCCGGAGGCCTGTGCTGGCTGTCTCGGCTGACCGAGCACAGCACGTACACCAGCGGACTGCTCGGGCCGAGCCTGGTCACGGGGGCCGGGCTCGGCCTGCTGTTCGTCCCGCTGCCGCTGGTCGCCATGGCTCACGTCGATCCGGCCGAATCCGGGGTGGCCGCCAGCCTGCTCAACGTCGGCCGGCAGGTAGGCGGATCCATCGGCCTGGCGGTGCTGGGCACCGTGGCCTGGACGGTGGTCGCCGACGGCGCCCGCGCCCATGCCCGCGTGGCCGGGACGGCCGCCTGGCGGACGGCCTACCAGCACGCACTAGCCGTCGGCTTCGACCGCGCCTTCCTGGTTGCCTCGGGAATCGCCCTGGTCACCCTGCTGATCGCGCTGGCCACGATCCGCGTCCGCCGCGCCGACCTGAGCGGGCACTAGCCTGCGGGGTCAGAAACCGGGGAAGATCGAGCGCAGGTCATCCAGGTCCACCCCGTCGGCTTCCACCGGCGGGGTGTGGTGCGGGCCGAGCCGGCCGTAAACCAGGCGGACGAACGCCTCGGCCGGCAGGCGCAGCGTGGGCAGCCCGGCCGCGACGTCCGACTGGTCGGCCTCGGTCAGGCTGACTCCCGCGCCGGTCTCCAAGACGAAATGCCGCTCGGGGTCGGTCGTGGAGATCGCCAGCCGGCGCTGCTTCCCGTCCGGCTTGGCGGACCTGGCCGCGAGCTGGCCGACCGTGTCGATGAGCAGGCTCACGGCATCCGGCGCGACCGTCGCGGACGGGTCGAGCGCCACCGCGACATCCCAGGTGTGGATGGCGTGCTCGCTGACGCGCATCCGGGCCAGGCCGCCCAGGTCCATGTCCATGCCGAACAGTTGCAGCCGCAGCTTGACCTGGTCGGGATCCAGCGACTCGAACCGTTCCACGGCGAGCTCGTCAGCCCGCAAGCCGTCCGTGGCCTGAGCCTGCGGATCCTTGGTGTTCCAGGTGTGCCAGATGGGGCCGAACTCGTCCCGGCCGGGCGGGTCCTGTCCGATCAGTCCCGCCTGCAGGAACAGGCCGAAGATCTCGGCCCCGGAGCCGAGGTGGGAGAGCACCTGGGCGATCGACCACTCGCTGGCGTACGACAGCTGCTCCAGCTGATCCAGGCCGAGCGGTTCGACCAGTCCTTGCAGTCGGTCATGGGAGTGCCGCAGCGCGCCGATCCACTGATCCGGGCTGGTGTCCATGATTGCGTCTCCGTTGCTGCCGCTCGTATCGGGGGAATCCTCCGGGAAGCCTACTCGCGGCCGGACGAGGTCCAGAGGGCCAATCCCCTACAGCCGGCTGACGGCGAACGGTAGTGTTTGACCGGTTTTCCGCCTCGGGAGCCACCGGTGCAAACCAAGGGGAGGGTGTCGCGATGGCCAACGGCAGCGGCCTGGCTGCGATAGAGCACGTCGTGGTGTTGATGCTGGAGAACCGCTCATTCGATCACATGCTCGGGTACCTGTATCCCGGCAACGTGTCCCCGTCGGGTCAGCCGTTCGACGGGCTGACCGGGAGCGAGTCCAACCCGGGGTCTAACGGCCAGCTGGTCACCGTGTTCAAGATCGAGCCGACCACGCCCAACGCGTACTACATGCCTGGCGCCGATCCCGGCGAAGGCTACATGGCCACCAACAGCGAGCTTTACGGCAACAACAACGGCCCGGCCTCGTCCGGTCAGGCGGCTACCGGCCAGGGTTTCGTCGCGGATTACGCCTACACCCTGGGCTGGGAATCGAAGGAGACGACCGGCAGCTGGCCGATCGTGGCCGGCACCGTCGAGGGCGACATCATGGGCTGCTTCACGCCCGAGGCGCTGCCCGTGTTGTCCGCACTGGCCAAGGGCTACGCCGTCTGTGACCAGTGGTTCTCGTCGGTACCGACCGAGACGCTGCCCAACCGGGCCTTTGCCTGCGCGGCGACCAGCCAGGGGCACATGGACGACAAGACCCACACGTTCTCCTCACCTACCATCTTCGGCCTGCTCCAGGCGGCGAACCTCGGCTGGGCGATCTACGGTTACGACGCCGAGCCGCTCACCAAGAACACGTTCACCCAGATCAGCACGGCGGACGCCAGCCACTTCGGCCGGTTCACCGACTTCCAGGCCGCCGCGGCGGCCGACACGCTGCCCGCTTATACGTTCCTCGAGCCGAGCTGGAGCTCCACGGGCAACAGCCAGCATCCCAACTACGACGTGGCGCTGGGCGAACAGCTCATCCACGATGTCTACGAGGCCTTGCGCGGCGGGCCGGGCTGGCCGGGAACTTTGCTGGTCATCACCTACGACGAGCACGGTGGCTGCTACGACCACGTGCCGCCGCCCTGGGGCGCGGTCCCGCCGGACCACGACACCGGGGAGTTCAGCTTCGGCTTCGACCGGTTCGGGGTCCGGGTCCCGACCGTCCTGGTCTCCCCGCTGATCGCGCCGGGCACGGTATACCGGGTGCCGGCTGGCGGGACGCCGCTGGATCACACCTCCGTGCTGAAGACGGTCGAGCAGCGCTGGAACCTATCCGCGCTGACCGCACGCGACGCGGCGGCGCCCGGGTTTGGCGACGTGTTCACGCTCAGCACCGCGCGGACCGACGACGTGCTCGCCGGGGTCACCGTCCCGGTCTCGTCCGGCCCGGGTCCGGCGGCCGGGACTACCTCGCACCTGGAATCGATCCGGGCCGAGCTGATCTCCAGGCAGTTCCCGGCCGGGGTTTCGGGTAACCCGCGACCAGCCTGACGAGGCCCGCTATGCCCGCTTAGCGTTTGCTGCATATATTGAAGGGCAGCTTCTTTCAAGGTTCACGGGGAACCGGATGAGAGATCAGCTGAAGCAGGACATGGACGTGGACCACGCAAGAACGGGTGGCGGAGTGGGCACGCTCACCTCGGTTCGGCCTTTGGCCATTCACGAGCCTGGTCGCGGGCTGCGGCCCTGGCTCGATCGTCGTCGGCTCATCTTGGCCTACGCCCTGTTCGGCCTCTACGCGGTGGCCGACGCCATCGGATCGGCGGGCGAGGATCAGGTCTGGGCCATCTGGGCGGCGTGCGGCTACGCCGCGGCTCTAGTCATCTTGTGGCGCTGGGGGGCCCGTACCCCCGCGGCAATCGCGTCGGTGGCGCTGGCCGTGGTGGCCCCGCTGCTGTGGCTGTCGGTCTCCTACCGGCTCGAAGACGGCATGATGGTCATCGAGCGATCCGCGTCGCTGCTGCTGCATCACGGCTCGCCCTATCTGACCAGCGCCCAGATCGGCGGCTGGCTGTCCTATAACCCCTACCTGCCGGTCATGACCTTGTTCGGCCTGCCGCACGCCGCCGGGCTGGGCGGCTTGGCCGGGAACGCGGGCGTGTGGCTGGCCATCGGGACCGTGGCCGTGCTGGCCGTCGCCTTTCGCGTCGCGATGCCGGACTCCCGGCACGACGCTCTGCTGGCTACCGCGGTCGCGGTCGCCTCGCCGGTCATCGGGCTCAACCTGGCGGTGATCACGACCGATCCGCCCGTGCTGGCGTTCATGCTGCTGGCGCTGGCCCTGAGTACCGTTCCCCCGGGCGTGCGGGCCAGCACCGGACGGAGCGTCGGGGCCGGCATCGCGCTCGGCGCCGCCTGCGACCTGAAGTCCACCGCGTGGCTCGCGGTTCCGGTCATGGCCGCGATGTTCGCCGCCCGGGACGGCGCGCGTACCGCCTGGCGGTTCCTGGCCGCCGTGCTGGTTGCGGTCCTGGCCGTGATCGCCCTGCTCGCGCCGGCCGTGCTATTCGAGCGCGACGCGGCCGCGGCGCTGATCCAGAACAGCGTACTGTTCCCGCTCGGCCTGACCCACTACAAGACGCCCGCCGAGAGCCTGCTGCCCGGCCATCTGCTCACCTCGACCGGGAGCACGGGGCACGTGGTCTCGGTCGCCCTGCTGCTGGCCGCCGGGCTGGCCGTGGCGGTCTCGCTGGTCATCCGGCCGCCGCGGGACGTGCCCGCGGCGATCTGGCGGCTGACCATCGGCCTGACGCTGATGTTCCTGCTCGGACCGAATGTCCGCTTCGGCTACTTCCTCTACCCGTTCGGGCTGCTCGGCTGGCTGGCCCTGACCCGGCGCCTGACCCAACGGACCGAGCCGGACGGGCCCGACCTGGACCGGCCCGACCTGGCCCGCGTTCCGCGACCCAGGTGGCCGGACGTTAGCGCAGCACGTCGTCGGCGACCCGCAGCAGCCGCTGGGTCAGGGACCGCAGCCCCGGAAGCCGGGCCAGCCGGATCAGGCGCTCGGCCAGGGGCGCCGTCGAGTCAATGAGCCGGTAGGTTTTCTCGCACCCCGGCGAGGTGTCGTGCACCCAGTACAGCACTATTCCCATCGCGTACAGCCACAGCAGTTCCGGCAGCCGGTTCCGCAATACGGCCGGGACCCGGATGCGTGATCCGGCGATCACCTCGGCGTACAACGCGATCGCGGCGTTGCGGGTGGGGGAGGACTCGCGGAACATACGCAGCGCGACCTCCGCGATCGCGGCCCGCGTCTGCTCACCCTTGGTGCTGCGCATGGCCGACACCCTACGGTCAGCGACCGACGGCGCCCGCCGATCAGCAAATTTGAACGTGTTCAAATCTGGGACCAGCGGATTTGAACCACACAGGCTTGTGCCAAGCTGATCCGGGGCGGCCGAAGGAGGAGCATATGCGCGTGATTTTGATCGAGCAGCGGGGCGGGCCAGAGGTACTGAACCTGGTCGAGCATCCGGCTCCGCAGGCCGGGCCCGGCCAGATCGTGGCCGAGGTCGCCGCGGCCGGCGTCAACTACATGGACATCTACCAGCGGGAGGGGGTGGGCGGTTACCGTCCTCCGCTGCCGTTCGTGACCGGCGGAGAGGGCGCCGGAGCGGTCATCGCCGTCGGCCCGGACGTCACGGGGCTGGCCGTCGGCGACCGGGTGGCCTGGGTCGGCCCGGCCAGCTACGCCGAGCAGGTCGCGCTGCCCGCCGACCGGGTGGTCCCGGTGCCGGACGGGATCAGCACCGAGCTCGCCGCGGCCTCGATCTTGCAGGGGATGACCGCGCACTACCTGGCCGCCAGCACCTATCCGGTGCGGGCCGGGGACGTGACCGTGGTGCACGCGGCGGCCGGCGGGTCGGGCTGCTGCTGACCCAGATGATCAAGCAGCGCGGCGGGATCGTGATCGCCACCGCCTCGGGCGGCCCGGACGGCGAGAAGCACGCCCTGGCCCGCGAGGCGGGCGCGGACCACGTCGCCGGCTACGACCAGCTCCGCGCCGTGGTCGCGGAGGTCACCGGCGGCGTGGGCGCGCACGTGGTATACGACGGCGTCGGCCGGGCCACCTTCGACGACAGCCTGGCCTCGCTGCGGCCGCGCGGCATGCTGGTGGTCTACGGGGCGGCCAGCGGGCAGGTGCCGCCGTTCGACATCCAGCGGCTCAACAGCGGAGGATCGCTGTTCGCCACCCGGCCCACCCTGGCGCACTACATCGCCGACCCCGAGGAATTGCGCTGGCGGGCCGGCGAGGTCTTCGACTGGATCGCTGCGGGTCAGCTCCACGTGCGGATCGGCGGCCGGTACCCGCTGGCCGACGCGGTCCAGGCCCAGCAGGACCTGGCCGCCCGCAAGACCACCGGCAAGCTGCTGCTCATCCCGTGATATGGCTGACCAGGCGCACGCAGGATGGTTCGTTCGGCTAAAGGATTATTTTCCCATCCAGATGCCTTTACTTGCTGATGGCCGAACATCGCGCCACCGGTCTCCGCCGGTCCTACCAGACCCCGCTGCTCGTCGTCGCTGTGACGGCGGCCGGGTTCAACCTGCGTACCGCGGTCACTAACCTGCCGCCGCTGTTCCCTGATCTGCAGACCCGGCTGCACCTCTCGTCGCCCGAGTTGTCGCTGCTCGCGGCCACGCCGGTGATCTTCTTCGGCGCGGCGGCCGCCTTCGCGGCCTGGCTGAACCGGCGGTTCGGGGAGGAAGTGATCCTGCTGGTCGCGCTGGGCGTGCTGACCGTGGGACTGCTGGCGCGCGGCCTGGCCCCGGACGTCATGCTGTTCCCGGGCACCGTGCTGGCGGCCAGCGCGATCGCCATCTTGAACGTCCTGCTGTCCAGCATGATCAAGCGACGCAGCCCGGGCCGGGCCGGTGCCCTGATCAGCACGTACCTGACCGCCCTGTGCGTCGGGGGGATCATCGCCGCGCTGCTCGCCGTGCCGCTGTACCACGCCTCCGGCGATTCGCTGGGACTCGCGATGGGGGTGTGGGCGGCGCCGGCCGCGTTGGCCATGCTGCTGTGGCTGCCGCAGTTGCGCTACCGGACGGCCGGCGTCCGAGCGGTTTCCAGCCCCGGGCCGGCGGCCCGGTCGGCTCATATCAAGGTGCACAGGTACGCACTGGCCTGGCAGGTCATGGGGTTCATGGGGCTGCAGAGCCTGCTGTACTACGCGGCGTTGTCCTGGCTGCCGACCCTGTTGCAGGACCGGGGCACCTCGGCGGTCACGGCGGGTAACCTGCTGGCCCTGATGGGCGTGGGCAACCTGGTCGGCGCACTGGTCGTGCCGATGCTGGCGCACCGCTCGCCGGACCAGCGCGCGCTGGTCGTGCCCAGCATGGCCGCGATGGGCGTCGGTCTGGCCGGCTCGCTGTGGGCCCCGGTGGGCAGCGTCGCAGCCTGGGTTCTGGTCCTCGGTGTCGGCCAGGGCGCCTGCCTCGCGCTGGCCATCTTCTTCATGATGGCGCGGGCGCCCGATCCGGGCGCGGCGGCCTCGCTGTCCGCCTTCTCGCAGTCCGCCGGCTACCTGGTGGCCAGCGCCGGACCGCTGGAACTGGGGCTGTTGCACTCGGCCACCGGGGCCTGGAACATCCCGGTCGCGGTGCTGCTCGTACTGTGCGGCTTCGGGCTCGTGGTGGGCATTTTCGCCGCCCGGCCGCTCGTCTTGTCGGTCGGGGGAAACCGGCCAAACCCGACGCGCGTGTCGGAGACCAAGCCCGCGCCGCGCGCTATCTGAACAGCGCCGCCGTAGACTCGGCTCCATCGTGCTTCCCCGCCAGGCCCGCACAGCACCCGAGGAGCAAACCGACGTGACCCTGCTGGAGTGCATAAACGGCCCCGAGGACCTGAAGAGGCTGAGCCAGGATCAGCTCACCCGCCTGGCCGGAGAGATCCGCGACGTCCTCATCGAATGGGCACAGGGACCGACGGTGGCCAAGACCAGCGGTCATCTGGGCCCGAACCTCGGCGTGGTCGAGCTGACCATCGCGATTCACCGGGTGTTCGACTCGCCCAACGACAAGATCGTCTTCGACACCGGCCACCAGTCCTACGTGCACAAGCTGCTGACCGGGCGGTTCTCGCAGTTCGAGACGCTGCGCCAGCGCGGCGGCCTGACCGGCTACCCGAGCCGGGCCGAGTCCGAGCATGACCTGGTAGAGAACTCGCACGCCTCGACCAGCCTGTCCTACGCCGACGGCCTGGCCAAGGCCTACAAGCTGCGCGGCGAGCCGGACCGCACGGTCGTCGCGCTGATCGGCGACGGGGCGCTGACCGGCGGGATGGCCTGGGAGGCGCTGAACAACATCGCCTCCGCCAAGGACTCCCGGCTGGTCATGATCGTCAACGACAACGGCTGGTCCTACCAGCCGACGATTGGCGGCCTGGCCGAGCACCTGGCCAAGATCCGCACCAACCCGCGGTACGAGCACGTGCTGGACTACATCAAGACCACGCTGTCGCGTACCCCGCTGGTCGGCGCGCCGATCTACGGCACGCTGCACGGCATCAAGAAGGGCATCAAGGACGTCCTGCAGCCGCAGGTCATGTTTGAGGACCTGGGTATCAAGTACGTCGGCCCCATCGACGGCCACGACGAGCGGCTGGTGGAGACCGCGCTGCGGCACGCCAAGGACTTCGGCGGGCCGGTGATCGTGCACGCGATCACCAAGAAGGGGTTCGGCTACGCGGCGGCCGAGCAGAACGAGATCGACTGCCTGCACCAGGTACCCGCGGCCGGCGCTCAGCCAGGGACGTGGAGCCGGGTGTTCGGCGACGAGATGCTGTCCATCGGCGCCCGGCGGCCGGACGTGGTCGCGATCACCGCCGCGATGCTGTACCCGGTCGGCCTGGCTCAGTTCGCGGCGGTCTACCCGGGCCGGGTCTATGACGTGGGCATTGCCGAGCAGCACGCGGTGACCAGCGCCGCGGGCCTGGCCATGGGCGGGATGCACCCGGTGGTGGCCATCTACTCGACGTTCCTGAACCGGGCCTTCGACCAGGCGCTGATGGACGTGGCCCTGCACCAGCTCCCGGTCACGTTCGTACTGGACCGCGCCGGGGTGACCGGCCCGGACGGGGCCAGCCACCACGGCATGTGGGACGGGTCGATCCTGCAGCTGGTCCCGGGCATGAAGATCGCCGCGCCGCGCGATGCCAAGCGGATCGTCGAACTGCTCAACGAGGCGGTCGACGTGTCCGACGGGCCGACCGCGGTCCGGTTCCCCAAGGGCAAGGTGGGCGGCGAGGTCGAGGCCATCGCCAAGCTGGGCAGCATGGACGTGCTGCGCGAACCCGGCGACGGCCTGGGCCCGGACGTGCTGCTGGTCGGAGCCGGCCCGATGGCGCTGACCGGGCTCGACGTGGCGGACCGGCTGGCCGGGCACGGGATCGGCGTCACCGTCGTGGACCCGCGCTGGACCAAGCCGGTCGACGAGGCCCTGGTCGGCGCGGCCCGGCGCCACCGGCTGGTCGCCACCATCGAGGACAACGGGCGGGTTGGCGGCTTCGGTGACGCGGTCGCCAGGCTGCTCCGCGACCACGACGTGGACGTGCCGGTCAAGACGCTGGGACTGCCCCAGGAGTTCCTCTCGCACGGATCGCGCGATGAGATCCTCGACGAGGCGGGCCTGACCTCCCAGCAGCTGGCTCTGCGGATCACCGAAGCCGTGGCCCGCCGGACTTCTACCGAGGCCCACGAGGAAGCACAGGTCGAGTAGCGTAAGGCTTTATGCTCAACGTCGCCGTCATCGGCTCTGGTCCGGCTGGCCTTTATGCCGCCGAAGCCCTGGTCAAGCAGGCCGCCGCGTTGCCCACGCCGGTGTCCGTGCGGGTCGACGTCATCGACCGCCTGCCCACCCCGTACGGCCTGGTCCGCTACGGCGTGGCGCCTGACCATAAGTCGATAAAGTCGATCGCGCAGTACCTGCGCAAGGTCCTGGAGAGCCCCGGCGTCCGCTTCCTGGGCGGGGTCCACCTCGGCGAGGACGTCACCCGCGACGAACTGGTCTCGGCCTACGACGCGGTGATCTACGCGACCGGGGCCATGCGCGACCGGCGGCTCGGCATCCCGGGCGAGGACCTGCCCGGAAGCTACGCCGCCACTGACTTCGTGAACTGGTACTGCGGTCACCCGGACGTGGATTCCAGCGCGTTCACCCTGGACGCCGAGTCGGTGGCCGTGATCGGCGTGGGCAACGTCGCCGTCGACGTGGCCCGGATCCTGGCCCGTGACCCGGCCGAACTGCACGCCACCGACGTGCCGCAGCCGGTCCTGGACGCCTTGTACGCCAGCAAGGTGCGCGAGGTCCACATGATCGGCCGGCGCGGGCCCGCGTACGCCAAGTTCACCACCAAGGAACTGCGTGAGCTGGGCGAACTGCCCGGCGTCGAGATCGTGGTGCACGGCGATGAAGCAGATCTGAACGCGTTCGATTCTTCCGGCGAGGGGGTTGCGCTGGCCGAGGCTGACCGGCGGGTGCGCGGCAACCTGGTCGCCATCTCCAAGTGGGCCGAAGGCGAGAACGCCGGTCCCGCTCCCTCCGGGCACTCACGCCGGCTGATCGTCCGCTTCTGGCTGAAGCCGGTAGAGATCCTCGGGACCGAACGGGTCCGTGGTATCACCCTGGAGCGAACGGCGATCGGCCCCGACGGGAAGCTCGCCGGCACCGGGCAGTTCGAGACGCTGGACGCGCAGATGGTGCTGCGTTCGGTGGGATACCAGAGCGTCCCGCTGCCGGATGTCCCGTTCGATGACCGGGCCTCGGTCGTGCCGAACGCCCTGGGCCGCGTCCTCGGCCCCGACGGCGTCCCGCTGCCCGGGGAGTACGTGGCCGGCTGGCTCAAGCGCGGCCCGACCGGCGTGATCGGCACCAACAAGTCCGACGCCGCCGAGACGGTCCGGAGCCTGTTCGAGGACCTGGCCGGCGGCCCGGCCCCGGGCGACACGCAGCTGCCGCGGGCCGGCCTGCTCAAGTTCCCCGACGCGCCCGTGACGGCCGGGGCAGGCGCCGACGCGGCGGCTGGCGCGGATGCCGCCGACTGGCCACTCGCGACCGTCTTCGCCGGCCGCGGAATCGCGCCCGTCTCCTACGACGAGTGGCTGCGCATCGAGAACGCCGAAGCCCAGCTGGCCCAGAACCTGGGCCGCGGCGAGCGGGTCAAGCTGCACAACCGCACGGCCATCTGGTCCGCATGCCGACCCGACGGCAGCTGACCAGGCAGTTACGACAAGCCGTGGCCAGGATAAACGGATCCATAGTCCCCCCAGATGTATATATCCGCCGCTTGCGTCAACCCTAGCGCTCGAGAATGTCGGTGCTGATCCGCATCATGGTGGCGAAGGCGGGACGGCCACCGTGGACGATGGAGAGGCAACCGGAGATGACAGACCACAATGGCGTCCTGATGATGCAAAGGCTGCTGCTGGCCGCGACGCTGGGGCTGACCCTGGCCCGCAAGGCGGCGGCCATCCTAGACGGCCAGCCAGAACAGGACGCGCAGCAAGTACAGGCTCTGCCCGTAGGTGCGGACATGCGCAGCCACGACAGCGCGGTGCTGCGGGCCATCCTGGACGCGGCCAACGAGTGCCTGGGCCACTTTGACGAGCGGCCGCCGGGCGAGCGGTGGTGCGACGCGCTGCTCCACCTGCTCGACCTGGCCGCCTTCGCCGCCGACCTGGGCGCCGCGGCGAACGACGCTCAGCTAGCGGGCTGAGCGGCGGCACCGGCGGCACCGGCCGTCGGGCCGGACGCGCCCGGGGTGCGCCGGCCCGCGTCGCGGACCGGCGCGAGCACGGTGGCGGCGATGGCCGTGACCGCCATCCCCACGGCGATCACGGTCATCGCGGCGGACGGCGACATGGCCTGCAGCAGGAAGCCGGCCAGCAGCGACCCGAGCGGGATCACGCCCCACGCGACCTGCAGGGCCACGCTGCTGGTCCGGCCGAGTAGTTCGTTGGGCGTGATCTGCATCCGGTAGGTCTGCACCGAGACGTTCCAGCCCGGCCCCGCGAAGCCGAACACCGCCACGATCGGGCACAGCCACAGCGGCGCACGCACCACCACGATCAGCGCCAGCAGGACGGCCCACAGCCACATCACGCCGGTAATGGCGATCCCGGCCGGGATCCGCCGCTGGAACCAGGGCGCGATGAACGCGCCGACCAGACCGCCAGCGCCCATGCACCCCACGATGACGCCGATCTCGGCCGGCGACGCCCCGTCGTGCCTGGCCAGCACGATCAGGCTCAGGGTCAGGACCTGGAGCAGGATGTTCACCACGGCGGCGAAGAACGAGCTGTAGCGCAGGAACGGCTGGTGCCAGGTAAAGGCCAGCCCTTCGCCGAGCTCGGCTCGCAGCTTCCGCCGCGCCGGGCCTGCGGCAGACGGCGCCTGCATCGGTGTCTTGATGAACGGCAGCGTGACCAGGGAGGCCAGATAGGACAGTGCGTCCGCGGCGAACGGCGCGGCCCGGGACAGCCCGAACAGCCCGCCGCCCAGCGCCGGGCCCACCAGTTGCGCCGCGTTCTGCCGCGCCTCGTTCTGCGAGACGGCCAGCGAGCGCTGGGACGGATGGACCAGCATGGGCAGCGCGGCACGCTGGGCCACGCCGAAGAACACGCCCGCCGAGCCCTCGGCGAACCCGGCGACCAGCACCTGGACGTAGGTGATGTGCGCGGCCCAGCCGGCTACGGCGATGCTCCCCACCGCGACCAGCCGGATGACGTCGCAGCCGATCATGATCCGCTTGCGGTCGTGCCGATCGGCCAGGCCGCCCGCCGGCAGCGGGAACAACAGGTAACCCAGCATGGCCGCGAAGCCGGCGATCCCCGCCTTGGCCGGCGAGCCGGTCATGGCCAGGACCAGCAGCGGATAGGCGATCTTCGAGGTCTGCGAGCCGAGCAGCGAGACCGCCTGGCCGCTCCACAGCAGCTGGAAGCCTCGGTTCCGCCGCAGCGGCACCGGCCCCGAGGGCCCAGCAGCACCACCCACCCGGTCACGATACCCGCGGACCGTCGGTCTCGGAATTACGCAAAACGGATAGGTCTAGGAAATCGGCTCGAAGGGAACTAAAACTGTAGGTACAGGATTAGCGCGATCTCGCGCGGGGATCGTCCAGGCATCGCCAGATGGGGTCCGCGGTGACAAAGTACGGTCATGTCGCGTGGCGCGCGATCGCGGTGGTGGCCTTCGCCGGAACTGCCGCGCTTGCGGTCACGCTCAGCCGCGCCCCGGTCGGTCCCGCGCACGTCGCGCTGTCGGAGAACTTGACCCAGAGCCCGTGCGCCACGTCCGGCCTGGAGGCGTGGCTCGGCCTGGCCCAGGGCGGGGGAGCGTCGGTCACCGGCACCGGGGGCCACCCCGCGCCCGGCGGTACCTACTACACCCTGGAGTTCACCAACGTCTCGGCCCGGGCGTGCAGCCTGTACGGCTACCCCCAGGTGTCGGCCTACGCCGGCCAGGGGCTGGCCGGAACCCAGATCGGCAGCATGGCGGCGCACGACACCTCGGTCCGCCCGCGGCCGGTGATGCTGGCGCCCGGGCAGACGGCGCACGCGGTGCTCCTGGTGGCCAGCATCCAGACGTTCCAGCGGACCGCGTGCGTGCAGGTGACCGTGGCCGGACTGCGGGTCACGCCGCCCGACCAGGTACGGCCCGCGTTGGTGCCCATTCGCCTGCCCGCCTGCTCGAAGAAGGGCCCGGAATTCCTCAGCGTGCAGGCCATCCAGCCACGCGCCGGCATCCCCGGGATTCCTGTGCCCTGAGCATAACCGCAGGGCAGGCGGGTCGCCACGACCAGCACAAAAGCCATGACTGCGGGCTGTCACAATGGCCGTTCGGAAAAAGGGTTTAAGGGTTATAAAGGGTTCCGGGCGTTTCCGGTCCATCTCCGGGCGGGGAGAATGGGTGTCATGGGTATGAGCCAGGCGGGTGCCTCTCCGGCCGGCGGCCCGTACGATGGCCGGTACCAGCGAGCGCGCGACACGGCGCCGCTAGCCGAGGCTGGCCCGGCCGCCCTGGGGGGCGAGGGGGAGGACGGCAACTTGCCCGACGAGCGTTACCTGGACCGCGAGGAAAGCTGGCTCAGGTTCAATGAGCGCGTGCTCGAACTGGCCGAAGACGAATCCGTCCCGCTCCTCGAACGCGTGCGGTTCCTGGCCATCTTCGCCAACAACCTGGACGAGTTCTTCATGGTCCGGGTGGCCGGGCTGGTCCGCCGGATGGTGGCCGGCTTCCCGGTCGAGGGCGCCGGGGTGCGGCTGCCCAGGCAGGTGCTGGAAAACACCCTGGAGCTGGCCGGCCAGCTGACCGTGCGGCACGCCCGGGCGTTCAGCGAGCGGATCAACCCCGAACTGGGCGAGCGCCAGATCGAGATCCTGCGCTGGAAGGAGCTGTCCAGCGGCGAGCGGGACGGCCTCAGCGAGCTGTTCCGCCAGCGCATCTACCCGGTCCTTACCCCGCTGGTGGTGGACCCGTCCCACCCGTTCCCGTTCATCTCGGGCCTGTCGCTCAACCTGGCCGTCATGATCGCTGACCCCCGGACCGAGTCGACCATCTTCGCGCGGGTCAAGGTGCCGCCGCTGCTGCCCAGGTTCCTGGCCGTGGCGCAGCACCGGTTCGTCCCGATCGAGGACGTGATCGCCGCCCACATGACCGACCTGTTCGGCGGGGTCGAGGTCCTCGAGCAGCACGCCTTCCGGGTTACCCGGATCAGGGACCTAGAGGTCGACGAGGACATCACCGAGAACCTGCTCCAGGCCATGGAGCGGGAACTGGTCCGGCGCCGGTTCGAGCCCGCGGTCCGGCTCGAGGTCGAGGACACCATGTCAGCCGACGTGCTGGAGCGGCTGGTCACCGAGCTGGACATCGACCGCCGCGCGGTGTACCGGGTGCCGGGGCCGCTGGACCTGAGCGGGCTGTCGGCCATCGCCGACCTGAACATCGGCGAGCTGCGCTACCCGGCGTTCGTCCCGTCGACCCGGGAGATCCTGCAGGACACCAGCCTGTTCAGCGCCATCGCCGAGCGCGACATCCTGGTCCAGCACCCCTACGACTCGTTCGCCGCCTCCGTCGAGCGCCTCATTGAGGAGGCCGCCGAGGACCCCGGTGTGCTGGCCATCAAGCAGACGCTCTACCGGACCAGCGGCCAGTCGCCGATCGTGGACGCGCTCATAGAGGCGGCCGAGGCGGGCAAGCAAGTCGTGGTGGTAGTCGAGATCAAGGCCCGGTTCGACGAGCGGGCTAACATCGCCTGGGCCCGCAAGCTCGAGCAGGCGGGCTGCCATGTCGTATACGGCTTCGTGGGTCTCAAGACACACTGCAAGATGGCGCTGATCGTGCGGCAGGAGGCCGACGGGACGCTGCGCCGGTACTGCCACCTGGGCACCGGCAACTACCATCCGACCACCGCGCGGCTGTACGAGGACTTCGGCCTGCTCACCGCCGATCCGGCGGTCGGCGAGGACGTCACCGCCCTGTTCAACCACCTGACCGGCTACAGCCGCACCGGCTCCTACCGCAGGCTGCTGGTCGCGCCCGAGGAGATGCGCGACGGCATCGTGCGCCGGATCGACCGCCAGGCCGAACGGAGCCGGGCCGGGCTGCCCGCCCGGATCGTGTTCAAGTCCAACGCGCTGGTCGACGAGGTAGTGGTCGACGCGCTCTACCGGGCCTCCCAGGCCGGAGTCCGCGTCGACCTGTGGATCCGCGGCATCTGCGCGCTGCGCCCCGGTATTGCCGGGTTGTCCGAGAACATCAGGGTCCGCAGCGTGCTTGGCCGGTTCCTCGAACACTCGCGGATCTACGCGTTCGGCACGGGGGAGGACGAGGACAGCCAGGTCTGGTTCGGCAGCGCGGACATGATGCACCGCAACCTGGACCGCCGGGTGGAACTGCTGGTCGTGGTCACCGACCCGGCCCACCAGCGGCGGCTGCACGGCCTGCTCGACCTGGGCATGGACGAAGGCACGTCGTCCTGGTGGATGAACCACGACGGGTACTGGACCCGGCACAGCCGGGACGAGAACGGCAATCCGCTGCGGGACATCCAGGAGACCCTGGTCCGGGAACGCCGGGTCCGATCGGCCGATGAGTCGGGTTTACCGGTCGGCTGGTGCAGCTAGCCGGGCCGTGCGCCTGGGCAGTTCCCGTCGGTGAGCGCGGACATCCATTCGGCGGGCGCGGTGCTGTGGCGCCCGGCCGTCCACGGCATCGACGTGCTGCTGGTGCACCGGTCCAAGTACGACGACTGGTCGCTGCCCAAGGGCAAACGCGAGCCTGGAGAGCACGTCTTGCTCACCGCGGTCCGCGAGGTCCTGGAGGAGACCAGCGTGCGCCCGGTGCTCGGCCCCCGGCTGGCGACCGTGGAGTACCTGGCCCGGGGCCGGTCCAAGCAGGTCGACTACTGGGCGGCGCTGGCCGCGCACGACGAGGCCAAGGCCAGCCACGAGATCGACGCGGTGGCCTGGGTGCCGCGGCCGCAGTTGCTGGACCGGCTCAGCTACCCCCATGACGCCGACGTGATCGCCCGGCTGCAGCCGCGGGCCACGGTGCCGCTGATCCTGGTCCGGCACGCCTCGGCCGGCCGTAAGGACCACTGGGCCGGGCCGGACCTGCTGCGCCCGCTGGACGGCGCGGGCATGCTCGACGCGCTGCTGCTGGCCGACCTGCTGGCCTGCTTCGCCCCGCGCGCCCGGGTGATCAGCTCGCCGGCCATGCGGTGTACCGAGAGCGTGCGCCCGTACGCCGAGGGATTCGGCGGGTCCGTCGAGGCCAAGGCCGTTCTGGCCGTGTCCGGCCGCGGCACCGAGTCTTTTTTGGACCGAACGGACCGCACTGACACGCTCCGGCACTTGTTCCGCAACCTCGTGGCCGGCGGTCAGCCCGTGGTCGCCTGCCTGCACCGGGAGAACCTGCCGCTGGCGCTGGCCGCCGCGTGCTCGGTGCTCGGCGCGCCGATGCCGGGGGGATTCGACCCGTCGCTGCCCAAGGGCGGCTTCCTGGTCCTGCACGTCGGCGCGGGCGCGCTGGCGGCCCTGGATCGCTACGAGCTCTTAGGCTGAACCTCGGACGCCACGTCCACATGGGCCCCAGCTTCCTCAGACACCTCAGTTTCCTCAGGGTTCTCGGAAACCTCAGAGTCCTCGCGTGTTTCGACTTTCTCGGGCACTACGGGTTCCTCATGAGTCCCGGCCGCCCGGCGGCGGCGTAGCAGCCGACGGCCGATGTACATCGCGAGCAGCACCACCAGGACGATCAGCAGGTAGAGGAAGTAGCGGTTGACGTTGGCGTAGATCGCCGCGATGTGGTCCCCGGCCACGTAGCCCAGCGTCAGCCAGGTGGCCACCCAGGCGCAGGCCCCGATCGCGTTGAAGATCAAGAACGTGAACCAGCGCATCTCGGTGATGCCCGCGATGATCCCGTTGGCCTCGCGCAGCCCGACGATGTAGCGGGCGATGACCACCACGAAGCCGCCGTAGCGCGAGACGATGGCCTCGGCCCGGTCCAGGTGGTGCGGTTTGATCAGGACGTACTTGCCGTAGCGCAGGATCAGTTCGCGGCCCGCGTACTTGCCGATCAGGTAGCCGATCTCGGCCCCGGCGATCACCACCACGACCGCCACCACGCCGACCAGGACCACGTTCAGCCCAGCCCGGCCGGTGCCGGCGAAGATGGCCCCGCCGATCAGCGCGAGCTCGCCGGGAACGACCGGCACGCCGATGTTCTCCAGCAACAGCAGCAGGGCGATGGCCCCGTACCCGTAGTGATCGAGCGGGCCGGCCAGGGAGTTGAGAAAGCCGGGCAGCGGCGCGGCCCCAGACGCCACCGTGGGGATCGCGCTCGCGAGAATGCCCATGCTCAGCCGTCTCCTGGTTTCTGTGCCTCCGCCTCCCCGGCGGTCAGTGCCTCGGCCAGGGGCCCCGCGGTGAGCTCGACCTGCCAAGGTCGTGCTCCGTACCCGGAGAGAGCAAGGCTAACCGTTCCGGCGTCGGCCGGCTGCGGCGGATCCCAGCTGAGCCTGCGCAGCGTGTCGGGCGCCAGCAGGTTCTCCACCGGCAGCCGGTTGGCTTCGGCGATCGCGGTCACCACGGCGCGGGTCGCGGCCAGCCGGGCCGCGGCTGCCGGGTCGCGCTCGGCCCAGCGGTGCGCGGGCGGCGGCCCGCCGGGTACCGCCCCGCCGGTGGGGTCGGGCAGGTCGGCGTCGGCGCTGGTCCGCGCTTCGGTCACGGCGGCCAGCCATTCCTTCTCGTGGCGCCGGGCCTGGCGGCCGACGAAGCCGCTGATCCGGGACAGCGCCAGATGGTTGGCCGGGAAGGTCCGGGCCGCCTCGATGATCGCGCTGTCGGGCAGGACCCGCCGGGGCGACAGGTCCGCGGCCTGGGCGATCCGGTCCCGCGCGGACCACAGCTCACGCACCACGGCCAGCCCGCGCCGGGACTGGACCCGGTGGATGCCCGAGGTGCGCCGCCACGGATCCGGCCGTACCGTGGTCGGCCGCATGGCCAGCGCCGCCGTGAACTCCTGGCGGGCCCACTCGGTCTTGCCTTGTTCGGCCAGTTCGGCCGCGAGCGCGTCGCGCAGCTCGATCAGGACCTCGACGTCCAGGGCCGCGTAGCGCAGCAGTTCCTCGCGCAGCGGCCGGGCCGACCAGTCCGCCGCCGAGTGGCCCTTCTCCAGGTGGAAGCCGAGCACCTCCTCGACCAGGGTGCCCAGGGCCACCCGGGGGTAGCCGAGCAGCCGCCCGGCCAGTTCGGTGTCGAACAGGTGGCGCGGCCGGAAGCCGACCTCGGACAGGCAGGGCAGGTCTTGCGAGGCCGCGTGCAAGATGGCTTCCGCCTCGCGCACCGCGGCGTCCACCCCGGACAGGTCGGGGCAGCCGATGGGGTCGATGAGTATCGTGCCCGCCCCGGCGCGTCGCAGCTGGACCAGGTAGGCGCGTTGCCCGTAGCGATACCCCGAGGCTCGTTCGGCGTCGACCGCGACCGGCCCGGTGCCGTGGGCCAGCCTGCCGACGGCCTCGGCCAGGGCGTCGTCGGTGGCGACCACCGGGGGCAGGCCATCGCGAGGTTCGAGCAACGGGACGGGTACGCCGGTCCCGTCGACCTCACTATCCGCGGTCACCCTCGCCTCGGCGGCCGCAGCGCCCGGGTGCCAGGCGGTTCCAGGCCGGCCGCGGCGGACAAGCAGTCGCACCAGGCCGAGATGTGCGCCGACAAGTCCAAGGTGTCCAGATCGCCGTCGTCGGCGCGGTTTCCCGGTCCGGCGGGCGACCAGGACGCACGCAGCTCGAACCCGGTGAGCGGCAGCTCGTCCCGCTTGGCGCCGAAGCCTTCGGTGATCACCCGGGTCACCGTGCCGCTCGGCACCGCGTACCCGGGCACGTGCGCGTCCAGCGCTTCGGACAGCCAGCTCCAGCCGACCTCGCCGAGCAGCGGGTCGGCCGCCATTTCCGGATCCACGTCGGCCCGGATGTAGGCCACCAGCCGGAACGCGCCGTCCCAGCCATCCTGCCCGTCCGGGTCATAGAGCAGCACCAGCCGTCCCCAGGCCACGTCGGCGTCGTCCCGCTGGACCGTCGCGGCGATGGCCGAGGCGTACGGGGCCAGGCGTTTGGGCGCGGGCACGTCCTCGAAACAGAACCCGCGCTCGGTCTGAGCGTCACGGCCCGCCAAGAACGCGGCCGCGGCCGCGGCGAAGGTGGCCTCCGCGGGGCTGGCGGCGTGGTCCGCGGGCGGTTCCTCTGGTGCCGGCGCGCGTTCGGCCGGCGCGGGTGCCGCCGCCAGGCCGGGCGTCGCCCCCGATCGTCGTCCCGCTCCCGATCGCGTCGCGCGCCGCTTTCCTGGCTCGTCAGCCGGCCTCATGACCCGAGCGTACGTGTCGCTCATCCGCTTCTCACGCAGCGTCGCGTAGTTTCATGCTGAAACACCGTGTTTCATGCGAGTTAAACCGGTTCAGATTCAGCCTAGAACCAGTCGGGATCGGTTTGTCCGGCTACGCGGCCCGGGACTCGGTAGCGCTGGTGACGCGTTCGCGCACCGGCAGGCCGATGAACAACGCTTCGCCGCAGGCCGGGCAACCCCACTCCGGGCACTCGCCGTCCGGGACATCCGGGCAGCTCTCCGGCTCCGCGTGCAACTGCTCGAACGGCCGCTCGTCGCCGCATCCGGTGCACAACCTGGTCAGCTGGATCATCCTGGCGACCTCCTCGGCGCGGGACACGGACTAGCAGCGGATTAAATAGGGGTTGCTGCCGATAGTGACATGCGGCCCGGCCGATTCGTGGGATCTCGGGCGGCGTGTCTCGAGAGGGGACCACGCTCTGCTATGAAACGATCCCCGACGTGCAGCTATGTGAGACGATCCCAGACGTGACCGTGCGCCAGGAGAAATCCCCCTTCATCCAGGCCTGCCGCAGGGAGCCGGTTCCCTACACGCCGGTCTGGTACATGCGCCAGGCCGGGCGTTCGCTGCCCGAGTACCGCAAGTTGCGCGAGGCCGTCTCGATGCTCGATTCGTGCTCGCGCCCCGATCTGATCACCGAGATCACCCTGCAGCCAATGCGGCGCTACGACGTGGACGCGGCCATCTTGTTCAGCGACATCGTGGTCCCGTTGCGCGCGGTGGGCATCGACGTCGACATCAAGGCGGGCATCGGGCCGGTCGTGGCCACCCCGATCCGGACCGCCGCGGACCTGGGGCGGCTGCGCCCGCTGGAGCCCGATGACGTGCCCTACGTGACCGAAGCGGTCCGGATGCTGGTCGCCGAGCTGGACAGCCGCCCGCTGATCGGCTTCGCGGGCGGTCCGTTCACGCTCGCGTCCTACCTGGTCGAGGGCGGCCCGTCGAAGAACCACGACAAGACCAAGGCGCTGATGTACGGCAACCCCGCGCTGTGGCACGCACTGCTCGGCCGGCTTGCCGACATCACCATCTCGTTCCTGCAGATCCAGGTCGCGGCGGGAGCCTCGGCGATCCAGCTGTTCGACTCCTGGGTCGGCGCGGTCGGCCCGGACGACTACCGGCACGCGATCTTGCCGCACACCAGCCGGATCTTCAGCGCGCTGGCCGCCACCGGCGTGCCGCGCATTCACTTCGGCGTGGGTACCGGCGAGCTCCTCGGCCTGATGGGGGAGGCCGGCGCGGACGTGGTCGGGGTCGACTGGCGCATCCCGCTGGACGAGGCCGTCCGGCGGGTGGAACCAGGCAAGGCCCTGCAGGGCAACCTGGACCCCGCGATCCTGCTCGCCCCCTGGGACGTGGTCGAGGAGCGGGCCAAGGACGTGCTGGTGCGCGGGCGCACCGCCGAGGGCCACGTGTTCAACCTGGGCCACGGCGTGCTGCCGGAGACCGACCCCGGCGTCCTGGCCCGCCTCACCGACCTAGTGCACGCCCAGTCCATCCAGCCCGAAGCCTAGGAAGCTAGCGCTCAGCCGCTCAGCCCTCTTCAGCCTCACGCGTCCCATCGGTCGCGGCTCTTTTCGACTTCTTCATGATCACGAAGGGTTTTATACGCTATAGGGGCTGTTGCATATTCGGGTTTCCGGGATTTCGGGTGTTATTGCTGGCAGGATTGGTTTATGGCACACCAGTTCAGACCGGTTGACCGTGATGCTGAGATGCTTTTGCCTCATAACATGCTCGACTGGGTGCCGGAGGATCATGCTGTCCGGGTCGTGATCGGCGCGGTCGAGCGGCTCATGACGCGGGACCTGGCCGCCCGGCTGGTGCCGCCGACGGAGAAGGGGTCGGCGGCCGGCCCGGCCCGGTATGACCCGGTGATGCTGCTGACCGTGTGGATGTATGCGTACCTGCGCGGGGTGCTGTCCACCCGGGCGGTGGAGGACCGGTGCCGGTACGACGCGACGTTCCGGGTCGCGTGCGGGCGGCTGGTCCCGGACCACACCACGTTCTCCCGGTTCCGCCGGCACCTGTTCGCGCAGGCGGGCCTGGCGGAGGACCTGTTCTACCGGGTGCTGGGCGTGTGCGCGTGCGCGGGGCTGGGGCGGCTGGGCGTGGTGGCCGGCGACGGGGTCAAGATCGCCGCGAACGCGTCGAAGCAGGCCAGCCGGACCGAGGCCGGGCTGCGCAAGCTCGCCGGGCAGGTGATGGCGGGCGCCAGGAGCGCCGCGGCGGACGAGGACGCGGACAAGGGCGTGCTGCCCGGCACCGACCTGCTGCTGGGCGCCGACACGGCGCCGGGCCCGGATCCGCGGTCGCGGGCCGGGCGGGTGCTGGCCTGCCTGGAAGAGCTGGCGGCAGAGCGGGAGGCCGCCGAGGCCGCCGCCCGCGAGCAGGGGCAGGCCTACCTGCAGGCGGTGGCGGCCGGCACGGTGACGGGCCGGCCCCCGGCCGCGGTGGCGCTGGCCGCCGCGCGGCTGCGGCTGGAGGAGGCCCTCGCCGCGGAGCAGGCCACGCTCGCGGACTGGCAGGCGCGCCGCGCCGCCGGGCAGCGGGTTACCCGCCCCCCGGTCGCTCCCGGCACCGGCAAGAAGGCCCGCAAGGCCCGCGTCCGGCTGGCGGAGCTGCGGGCCGCCGCGGACGCCGCAGCGGAGGCGGAGGCCGCCGGGGACGGGACGGACCAGCGGCCGCAGCCGCAGCCGCGGCGCAACGTCACCGACCCGGACTCCCGGCTGCTGCCGGTGCGCGGCGGCGGGTTCACCCAGGGCTACAACTGCCAGGACGCCGCCGCCGATGACCGGCTCATGCTCGGCGGGTACGCCTGCCAGGACACCGGCGACGCCCGGCAGGCCCAGCGGCTCGCCGCGGTGGCGGGGAAGGGCGCCGCCGTCGTCGCCGCCGCGCACGCCGCCCACGCCGCCCACCCCGCCCTGCTCGCGCAATGCCACGGCCGGATGTGCACCCTGCCGGAGGAGGAAAAGCACAGCCCCGGCCACGATGCCGCCGCCTGCCATGCCGCCATGACCAGCGGCATCGGCGTCTTCGTCGCCGACGCTGGCTACCACAGCGAGGCGAACCTGGCCGCGCCCGGCCCGGACCGGCTGTTCGCCGACGGCAAGACCCGCGACCTGGCACGGCACGAACCCGCCGACGGCCCGCCGCCCGCCGATGCCACCCCGGTGCAGGCCAACGCGCACCGGCTGGCCACCCCCGAAGGCCGCGCGCTCTACAAGCGCCGCGCCCCCGACGTCGAAGGCCTGCACGCCAGCCTCAAAGACCAGGGCGGACTGCGCCGCTTCAGCCTCCGCGGCCTGCCCAACGCCACCAGCGAGTTCCTCTTCGCCGGCCTCGCGGGCAACCTCCGGCTGCTGGCTGCCATCAGCTGAAACAGCACCTGCCGGCCCGGTCGCGCACCCCGCGACCGGGCCACCGCATGCCCGCAAACCACGCGCCTGACCCTCACCCGGCACATCAGCGCTGGAGGCGCCGCCCGCATCCGCTCGCCGCAAGAAACTGCAACAGCCCCTATAGGACCTAAAAGTCTTCGTGATCATGGAAAGCTATGGCTTCCAGTGGGCGACGAAGCCTAGATAGCGCTGGGTGATCTGGTCGCGCGCGGCGGTAGCGGCCGCCTCGTCGCGGGTTGAGGCCTCGTAGTCACGTATCGCGTCTTCCCAGATGCTGCGGCCGATGGCGAAGCCCACGAAGGCGCTGACCTGGCTGGCCACCTCGAGCCAGTGATCCAGGCGCTCCGCGGGCGCGTCCCGGCCCAGCACGATGAGGTCGGCGGGCCGGCCCCGGCCCGGGCCTGGCCGGCGACCTGCTGGGCCGCCTCGGCGGTTTCCAGTCCCTCGACCTTCCACAACGTGGGCTCCACGCCGTGCGCCTGGTTGTCCGCGATCACCTGCACGACCAGGCCGGGCCGCACGTCGCGGTCGTAGGCGCCCGCGTCGTGGCCGGCCCGGTCGAGCTGAGAATCGGTCGCGGGTACCAGCAGCTCATACAGCAGCGGTACGCCGATCCCGCGCAACCCGGAGCTGACCTGAGCCAGCCGTTCGAACTGCTGCTCGCGCTGGGCCGGGTCGAAGTCGGGGTTGTCGCGGACCAGCACCTTGGCGTAATCGGGTTTGATCGTCTCGACGTGGGACAGCCACTGATCGCCCCATTCCAGGGTGAACCAGTCGTGCCCGCTGGCCTCGACCGGGATGGCCAGCACGACGGGCGGCTCGCCCCGCTGAGCGTCGTCGATCACGTCCTGGCCGTACCGCTCGTCGACCAGCACTCCGGCCCGTCCGAAGGACAGTGAGGGCAGCGCCGCCCGCAGTCCCGCGAAGATCAGCCGCTTGGCCGCCTGCATCGCGGCCAACTGGTCGGGGTCGGGGTCATCGTTCTTGACCTCGAACAGGGTCTTGCCGAACGAGGCGCGGTGATCCATGGCCAAAATGAGCAGCGGATCGTCGTGCCGTGGCTGCCATCCCGGATTGTCCGTCATAGCCAGGACGCTACCCGGCAGCCGATCCCGGCACCGGGCCGGGGTTGGCGGTCCCGGCCCGGCAAACCCGCACTAGTTCTCCGGGCCGGCCGGACGCGGCGCGGGCCTGCGACGCAGCAGCCACCGCCGGGCCCGGTAGATCGCGAATCCGGCGATGGCCATGATGGCCGCGAACGGCGCGGCGGCCCCGAGGAAGGCCAGCGCCCAGGACAGCGACACCTTGAGCGCGTGCCAGCCGGCGCCGAGCCCGTCGGCCAGCGACGGCGGCGCCTTACGCGGGTGCGGGACGGGCGTGGCCTTCGGGCCCACGATGGCCAGGGTCACCGTGGCGTAGCTGGTCTCGTGGCTGAGCGCCCGCTGCTGAGCCTGCATCGCTTCCAGCGCGGATTCCTCGCTGTTGATCTGGTTCTGCACGCTGAGCAGGTCACCGACCGAGCCGGCGTGCGAGAGCAGCGCCCGTAGCTGGACGATGGCCGCCTGGTCCGAGGCGACCTGGCTGTTCACGTCGGCCACCTGCTGGGTGACGTCCTGAGCCTGTTCCTGCAGCGACAGCTGAGTGCCCAGGCTGCCCGCGAGCTGGCCCAGCGCAGCCGGGTAGGACGCGACCGGGATCTTCAGCTGAACGGTCGCGGTAGCCTGCGACGGGTGATCCGGGTCGGCCGAGGTGGTCTCGTTCGAGACGTAGCCGCCTACGCCTTGGGCGAGCTGCGCGGCTTTGGCCGCGGCCGAGCCGACGTTCGCGGCCCGGACGGTCAGCTGCGCGGTGTAGATGATCGAGCTGGCGGGCACCAGCTGGGCGGTAGTGCCCGCGCTGGCCGCCTGCCCGCTGGTCCCGCCGGCGGCCGAGCGGGCCGGGGTGCCGATGCCGGCCACGGGCGCCACCGCGGCTACTCCGGATGACGCGGCGCTCGAACTGGCCGAGTTGCCTGAGCATCCGGCCAGCGTTCCCCCGGCGAGCACGGCACCGCCGATCGCCAGGCCGACCACGCCGAATCGCGTACGGCTGGTCCGCGCGGGTCGGCGGTTCATGCTCCATGTGTTCAACATGGCGGTGTGACGGCGGTATCGGCCGGCCGGTTCCGCGGCGGTGGTCACGATCCGGCCGCACCATGGTTACGAGCGTCTGCCAGGCTGGAGTCATGAACCCTTCCACGGCGCGACCGCACGTGGTGATCGTGGGCGGCGGGATCGCCGGGCTGGCGGCGGCGTTCTTCCTCCGCGATGAACCGGTGCGGGTGACCGTGCTCGAGGGGTCGCCCCGGCTGGGCGGCAAGCTGTCCGTCTCGGAGGTGGCCGGCGTCGCGGTGGACGAGGGCGCCGAGGCGCTGCTGGTCACCCGGCCGGAAGGCACCGGCCTCATCGCGGAGGTCGGGCTGGCCGATGAGCGGGTCGCGCCGGGGACCACGTCCTCGGCCATCTGGACCCTCGGCGCGCTGCACGCACTGCCCCGGCGCCAGTTCATGGGCGTCCCGTCCGACCTGGCCGAACTGGCCCGTTCGGGCGTGGTGTCCCACGACGGGGCGACCCGGGCCAGCCAGGACCTCGAGCTGCCGCCGACGGCACGAGACGGTGACGTGGCGGTCGCGGATTTCGTCGGCGCCCGGTTCGGCGCGGAGGTCGTCGACCGGCTGGTCGACCCGCTGCTCGGCGGGGTCTACGCCGGACGTTCGGCCGACCTGTCCTTCGACGCGACCATGCCCGCGCTGGCCAGCGCGTCGCGCCATTACCGGTCGCTCGCGCATGCGGCGGCCTCGCTGCTGCCACCCCCGGCTCCGGCCGGCGACCCGGCGCGGGCGCCGTCCGGCACCCGGTCGGACGGAACGGTGTTCACCACCTTGGCCGGGGGCCTGGGGCAGCTGCCCGCCTTCGTGGCCAAGGCGTCCGGCGCGGAGGTCCGGACCGCCGCGATGACCCGCGCCCTGTCCCCGGCTCCGGACGCTTCGGGCACCGGATCCCGCTGGCAGCTTACTGTCGGGTCGGCGGCCGCAGAGGAAGTAATCGACGCCGACGCGGTGATCCTGGCCGTGCCCGCGCGGCCGGCCGCCCGGCTGCTCGAGGGGGTGCCGGGCGCGGCGGCCGCCGTGGGGGCCTTCGGTGAGATCAGCTACGCCAGCATGGCCATCGTCACGCTCGCCTATCCGCGGTCGGCGTTTCCCGGGGGCGGCCTGGCCGCGCGCGGCTGGAGCGGGTACCTGGTCCCGGCCGTGGACGGACGTGCGGTCAAGGCGGTCACCTTCTCCAGCGTCAAGTGGCCCCACCTGGCCGACGCGGCGGCGGCCGGTGCCGAGCCGCTGGAGCTTGTGCGCTGCTCGGTCGGCCGGATCGGCGAGGAGGCGCTGCTTCAGCGATCCGATGAGGACCTGGCCGCGCTGGCTGCCGCCGAACTCGCCGCGGCGACCGGAGTGCGCGGCGTTCCGGTCGCCCACCGCATCTCCCGGTGGGGTGGCGGGTTGCCGCAGTACACGGTCGGGCATCTGGACCGGGTGGCGCGGATCCGGGCGGCCGTGGCCGCTCAGCCGGGGCTGGCCGTGTGCGGAGCGGCCTACGAGGGAGTCGGCATACCCGCCTGCGTCGCTACGGCTCGCGCGGCGGCCAGCCAGGTGATGGAGTTCCTCCGCGGTGGCCGACAATAGTCACATGGCTGACGAACAAGAGACGAGCGAGGTTACCAAGACGGCCAGCAAGCCCAAGGCGCGCGACCTCAACGAACAGATCCGGTACACGATGTGGTCGGTATTCCGGGTGAGTGACCGGGCCGGATTGGACGCGGGCGGCCGCGGGAACGCCTCGGCTGAGGTAGATGACCTGTTCGGCCAGGCGGCGGCCAAGGGCATCGTGACCCGCGGCTGCTATGACGTGCAAGGGTTCCGGGCGGACGCCGACTTCATGTTCTGGTGGGTCGCGCCGACCTCGGATGACCTCCAGGAGCTGTACGTCCGCTTCCGCCGGACCCGGCTGGGCCGATGCAGCCAGCCGGTCTGGTCCGTGATGGCCGTGCACCGCCCCGCCGAGTTCAATAAGGGGCACATCCCGGCCTATCTCGCCGACGAAGAGCCGCGAGCCTTCGTGAGCGTGTATCCGTTCGTCCGTTCCTACGACTGGTACCTGCTTGATCCCGCCGAACGCCGCACCATGCTCGCCGAGCACGGGATGATGGCTCGCGATTACCCCGACGTCCGGGCCAACACGGTGCCGTGCTTCACGCTCAACGACTATGAGTGGATACTCGCCTTCGAGGCCGACGAACTGCACCGGATCCTGGACCTGATGCGGCACCTGCGCGGCTCGGAAGCGCGGCGGCACACCCGGCTGGAGATCCCGTTCTACACCGGGCGCCGCAAGCCGGTGCACGACCTCGTGGCCGACCTGGCCTGATCCACCGCGCGGCAGGAGAAGCTAAGGCGTGCCTGACGACCTCCAGGTGAATAACTGGCTGGTGATCCCCGCCGCCGAACTGCACGAGCGCTTCTCCCGCTCATCGGGTCCGGGCGGGCAGTCGGTCAACACCACCGACAGCCGGGTCGAGCTCTCCTTCGACGTGGAGCACTCGGCTGTGCTCCCGCAGTGGGCGCGGGCCAGGGCGACCGAGCGCCTGGCCGGCCGGCTGGCCGACGGTGTGCTCACCGTGGTCGCCTCCGAGCAGCGCAGCCAGCACGCCAACCGGCAGGGTGCCCGAGCCCGGCTCGCTGACCTGCTCCGGGACGCCATCGCCCGGCCACCGCGCCCGCGTATCCCGACCCGGCCCGGCCGGGCCGCCAACGAGCGGCGCTTGGCGGCCAAGCGCAGCCGGGCCGCGGTCAAGCGGACCCGCCGCTACGACGAGCGGCACCCCGACTAGCGCGGTCGGTCAGCCAGAAATCGCCACCGCAACCGGGACGGCGCGCCCGGCGCGGCGTGTCGCGGAATGCCGCACCGGGGCCGCCGGTTAGCCGGGCATGAGCGTGTTCACCGACTCCGAACTTGAATACCTCGGCAGCCAGCGCCTGGGCCGCATCGCCACCGTGGGTGCGGACGGCCAGCCTCACGTGGTGCCGACCTCGTTCCGCTACAACGCCGAGCACGACGCCATCGACGTGGGCGGCATGCGGATGAGCCAGACCAAGAAGCTCCGCGACGTCCAGCGAACCGGCCGGGCCACCATCGTGGTCGACGACGTGCTCCCGCCGTGGCAGCCCCGCATGATCGAGATCCGCGGGACCGCCACCGTGGTCGGCTCGGGCGGCAAGGCCTTCGGCGAGCAGTTCGAGGACACGATCGTCCGCATCCAGCCCACCCGG
Organism: uncultured Actinomycetes bacterium; assembly: GCA_963787645.1. GTDB lineage: Bacteria > Actinomycetota > Actinomycetes > Streptosporangiales > Streptosporangiaceae > Palsa-504. Next base: position 335,746 of record CAWBDS010000014.1, read on the forward strand.
ATCATCGCCTTCGGCATCGACCCGGGCCAGCAGACCACCACCGCGCGATCGGTCAGCGCCACGTGACCGAGTTCGCGGGATGCGCTGGCACCCGGCGAGGCTGACCGGCCGGAGCGCCGCGCAGCAGCGCGTTCGCGTTCAGCGCGGCGTTCAAGCGCGCCCGCGGGGTCAGCCCGCGCGGCTACCGTCAGCTCCGCGCCGCCTCCGGTTAAGGCGCGCCGACGGCCCGCGCAATAATGACGTTTGGTCGTGACCCGCACGCATGGCCCCCTGGCAGACAGTAGGGAGCGATATGCACCACGAACTCCAAACTCTGGCCGATCCTGATGCCGTAGCCCGCGCGGGCGCGGCTTTCGTGGCCGAACGCGCCCGCGCCGCGGTTGCGGACCACGCAAGTTTCCACTTCGCGGTCAGCGGCGGCCACACGCCCTGGGCCATGTTCGCCGAGCTGGCCTCGGAGACGGTCCCGTGGGCCGCGATGGTCATCTACCAGGTGGACGAGCGCGTGGCGCCGCCTGATGACCCCGACCGGAACCTGACCCACCTGACCAAGGCGCTGGGCTCGGCCCCGGCGCAGGTGCGGCCCATGCCGGTCAACGACAGCGATCTGGTCGCCGCGGCCGCCAGCTACGCGGCCGTGCTGCCGGAGTATTTCAACCTGGTCCACCTGGGCCTGGGCCCCGACGGGCACACCGCCTCGCTGGTTCCGGGTGATCCGGTCCTGTCCGTCACCGACCGCCTGGTGGCCCTGACCCAGCCGTACCAGGACCGGGTGCGGATGACGCTGACCTACCCAGCGCTGGCCCGGGCCCGGCAGATCCTGTGGCTGGTCACCGGCGCGGATAAAAAAGATCCGCTGGCCAAGCTCCTGGCCGGTGACACCACGATCCCGGCGGGCCGCGTCGAGGCTGCCGCTTCCCTGGTGATGGCCGACCGTGCCGCCACCTGAGGATCCGGCGGCGGGCGGCCCAGAAGATCCGCAGGGCATCGAGCGGGAGAAGCAGGTCGCCGCGGAGGCGGCCGCGGAACTGGTCGAGAACGGCATGACCGTCGGGCTCGGCACCGGCTCGACGGTGGCGTTCCTGCTCCCGGCCCTGGCCCGTCGATCGCTGGACATCGTCTGTGCGGCCACGTCGCCCCGCACCGAACGCGTCGCTCGTGAGCTCGGCCTGCGCATCGAGGACGTCGCGAGCATCGATCGTTTCGACATCGCTATCGACGGCGCGGACCAGATTGCGCCGGACGGCTGGCTGGTCAAGGGGGGCGGTGGCGCGCACACCCGGGAGAAGATCATCGCCGCGGCCGCGGACCGGTTCGTCGTCATCGCCGACTCGACCAAGCCGGTCGAGGCTCTGCACAGCCCGATCCCCCTGGAATTGCTCTCCTTCGGGCTGCGCGCCACCATGCGCCGGGTCGCGCCGGCCTCGCCGCGCGACGTGCCGCTCAGCCCGGACGGCGGCGTGATCGCGGACTACCACGGGCTGGTCGATGACCCGGCCACGCTGGCCGCCCGGCTGTCGGCCACGCCCGGGGTCGTCGACCACGGCCTGTTTCCGCCCCGGCTGGTGGCGACGGTGATCGTGGGCCGCGGCCAATCAGCCGACCGGACCGACTTCAAGCACCCGTCGACAAGCTCCTGACCGCACGGCCGGATCACACTGGAGGCATCATGGCCCCGCCCATTCGACTGCTGCTCGCCGACGTCGACGGCACGCTGGTAACCCAGGACAAGGTCCTCACCGATCGGGCCATCGCCGCGGTCGAGAAGCTCGGGCAGGCCGGGATACTGTTCGCCATCACCAGCGGCCGTCCGCCCCGCGGCATGTCGATGCTCGTCGAGCCGCTCCATCTGACCATGCCGATTGCCGCCTTCAACGGCGGTGTGTACGTGCATCCCGACATGTCGGTGATCGAGCAGCAGACCATCCCCGACGAGGTGACGCCGACGGTGATCGAGCTGCTCGGTACCCACGGACTGGACGTGTGGGTTTACCGAGGCGCCGACTGGTACATCCACGACCCGAAGGCGCCGCACGTGGCCCGCGAGTCCTGGACGGTCAAGTTCGACCCGACGGTGACCGGCAATTTCGCCTCAGTATCGGACGCGGTGGCCAAGATCACCGGGGTGAGCGATGACTACAACGCGGTCCAGAAGGGGGTGGACGCGGTGCGCGAGCGCTTCGGTGACCACGTGTCGGCGGCCAGGTCCCAGCCGTACTACGCCGATGTCACCAATCCCGACGCCAACAAGGGGGCCGTGGCCCAGTACCTGTCCCGGACCTACCAGATCCCCGCTGAGCAGATCGCCACGATCGGCGACCAGCCCAACGACGTGCTCATGTTCGCCCACTCCGGGCTCAGCATCGCCATGGGCAACGCCAGCCACGAGGTTCAGGAAGCCGCCCGCCGTGTCACCACGTCTAACCAGGACGAGGGCTTCGCCAACGCCGTAGAACGGTTCATCTTGCCGTAGGCTGCGGCGGTGACCTGGACCGCACCTGAGATCGGGCGTTCCGATGGCTATCCGGCGCGCCGCAACGATCCCGAACGGGAGATGCTCCGCGATTGGCTCGACTGGCACCGGGCCACTCTGCTGAGCAAATGCGCCGGGCTGGACGCCGCGCGGCTGGCCGAGCGCTCCGTGCCGCCGTCGAACCTCTGCCTGCTCGGCCTGGTCCGGCACATGAGCGACACCGAGCGCGGATGGGTCAGGCAGACCTTTCACGGTGAGCAGATACCTGACCTGTACTACCGCTCCGATACCCCGAGCGCCGATTTCGAGGAGGCCGATCCGGCCGGCGCGCAGGAGGACTTCGCGCTCTACCGGGCTGAGTGCCGGGCCGTCGATGCCGTGCTGGACAGCGCGAAGCTGGATGACACCTTCACCTTCAACGAGCAGACCATCTCGATGCGATGGATGTTGCAGCACCTGGTGGAGGAGTACGCGCGGCACAACGGCCATGCCGACCTGATCCGCCAGGCCATCGACGGCGCGACCGGCTTGTGAGGTCCCACCGGTTAGCGCCGGGCCTGGATCAGGGATTGGTAATCGCGCCCCGATGGCACGTCCCTGACCAGGTCCAGCAGCGCGTCGTGCAGCCGGCCATTGCTGGCCAGAACGGTCCCGTTCCCGGTCAGCACGTCGTTGCCGTGCAGGTCCGAGACGCGCCCGCCAGCTTCGGTGATGAGCAGCGGGATCGGCGCGATGTCCTCGTAGCCCATCGCCAGGCCGGCGATGATCAACGCGTCGGTCAGGCCGGAAGCCACGTCCAGCGTGCCCTTGGTGCCCGGCAGGAGCAGGACCTCCCGGTGCAGCCTCACCAGCAGTTCCTCCGACCAGGTGGCCGGGTTGATCGCCTCTACCCAAGCGCCGCGCGGGTGCTCGAGGCTGCTCACGGACAGGCGCCGTGGCGGGCCGTCGCCGATCTGATACCAGCAGCCGAGGCCGCGGGCCGCGTAGATCAGGTCCTGGCTCATCGGGTAGCTGAACACGCTGACCGCGCTGCCCTCGTCGTCCTCGACGGCCAGCAGCACGTTGAACATCGGGATGCGCAGGGCGAAGGCGGAGGTCCCGTTGATCGGGTCGATGACCCAGCGGCGGCCGGTGGTCCCGGGCGTATCCTCCAGTTCTTCGCCGGTCAAGCCGTCCCCGGGGAAGCGGTCGGCGATCCGTGACCGGATCAGCTCTTCTACTTCCACGTCAGCCGGGGTTACATCAGTGCCGTCTGCTTTCTTGCTGACCGGTACGCCTTCGAGGAACCGCTGAGCAGCCACGCTGCTGGCCGCCCGAGCGATATCGACGGCGGTCTGCACCAGTTCATCGGGTACGTCCATCTACAACGCCGGGACGTTGACCACGATGGCTTCCTGGGTCGACCGGGCGATCACCACCACCGCCTCGGTGTCGGGAGACGGGTTCTCCTCGCGGTGCGGAACGTGCGGCGGGACCCGAACGTAGTCGCCCGGTGAGGTCTCCAGCCGGACCAGCGATCCGCTGTCCGGGTCACGGAACACGAACACCGGATGTCCGGACACCACGTAGATGCCCGTCTCGGACTCTCCGTGGTGGTGGTCCCCGGAGGAGACACCCGGCCGCACCACCGTCCGCCCCATCCACAGCGCCTGCGCCCCGACCTGATCGCCGGAGATGGCCGCGGTACGGATCATGCCGCCGGTCTGAGCGGTGCTGCCCGACAGCGCATCCCCCCGGACCAGCCGCAACCCCTGACTCATATGAGGCAGCGTACAGCCCACGGCTTAACGAATCGGAAATGTCGGCGCCGGATGGAATACTCGAACACGTGGTGCTACGGATGTCAGCTGGGCGCATGGTTGGGCGAGACGGCGAGCTCGGCCGCCTGCTCACCCTGCTCGATGACGCCGAGGCGGGCCGGTCGGTGGTCGCGCTGGTCAGTGGCGACGCAGGCGTGGGTAAGACCCGGCTGATCAGCGAGGTGACCCGGCTGGCCGGCGGCCGGGGCTTCACCGTGCTATCCGGACAGTGCGCCGAGCTGGGCGACAGCGTGCCGTACCTGCCGCTGGCCGACGCGCTGCGCAGCGCGGCCCAATCCACCGGGGTCCGCGACGCGCTCAGTTCCCGGCCGGCGCTGAGCAGGCTGCTGCCCGAGGGCGGCGAGGGGCCCATCGCCGCCGACTCCGACCGTTCGGGCCTGGCCCGTCAGCAGATGTTCGGCGGCGTGCTCGGCCTGCTCGCCGAGCTGGCCGCCGCCGCGCCCGTGCTGCTCGTGCTGGAGGACCTGCACTGGGCCGACGCCTCCACTCGTGACCTGGTCACCTTCCTGTCCCGGATGCTGCACCGCGAGCGGGTCGCCCTGGTCGGCAGCTATCGGACCGATGACCTGCACCGGCGCCATCCGCTCCGCCCCGTGGTGGCCGAACTGTTGCGGTTGCCCAGCGTGATCGCCGTCGAGCTGTCTCCGCTGGAGCCCTCGGCGCTGGCCGAGCACCTGACCGCCGCGGCACCGGTCCGCCTCGAGGCGACCGAGCTGAACGACATCGTGGCTCGGGCCGAGGGCAATGCCTACTACGCCGAGGAACTGCTCGCCGCCTCGGTCCGGACCGATCACGGCGAGGACCGCGTCCTGCCCGCGGGGCTGGCCGCCCTGCTGCTCAACCGGGTCGAGCAGCTGTCCGACGCCACCCAGCGGGTGCTGCGCGCGGCCGCGGTGGCCGGACGCAAGGCCGACGACGAGCTGGTGCGGGCCGCGTCGGGCCTGGCCGCCGCCGAATACGAGGCCGCGGTGAGAGAGGCGGTCACCCACCAGCTGCTGGTGCCGCACGGCACCGAGGGCTACGTCTTCCGCCACGCGCTGCTCCGCGAGGCCGTCTACGCGGATCTGCTGCCGGGGGAGCGGACCAGGCTGCACGCCACCATGTGCTCGCTGCTATCCGACGAGCAGCGGCTGACCATGCCAGGTACGGCTGCCGAACTCGCCCAGCACTGCCTGGCCAGCCACGACATTCCCGGTGCGTTCGCCGCCTCGGTACGGGCCGGAGAGGAAGCGGAGAAGCTGGGCGCGCCAGCCGAGGCGCACCGCCACTACGACCAGGCCCTCGCCCTGTGGGAGCGAGTCACCGAACCGGAGAAGACGGCCGGCATGGCCCGGGGCAAGCTCGGCCTGAAGTCCGCGACCAACGCGGCGGACAGCGGTGACACCGAGCGTGCCGTGCACCTGCTCCGGCGGCTGCGCCAGGTCCTGGCCGCCCAGAACGAGCAGGGCCTCGAGCTAGACGCCAAGCTGGCCAGCAGGATCGGCGAGCGGCTCGCCTTCCACCTGATGCTCATCGACGATCCCAAGGCACCCGCCGAGGCCCTGGAGGTCGCGCGGGCCACCGTCGAGGCCACGCCCGCCGACCCGCCGAGCTGGCAGTACGCACGGGCGCTGACCACGTACGCCTACGCCCAGATCGTTGAGGAGGACTTCGGCGTGGCCCGGGAGTGGGCCGAGCGCGGGATCGCCGCCGCCCGCGCCGCCGACGCGTCCTGGGTCGAAGCCGACGCGCTGGTGACGGTGGGGTTCATGACCAACCGCGAAGGCCGCAACGACGAGGCGATCAAGGTACTGACCGCGGCGCACAAGCAGGCCCGAGAGACCATGATGCTCGGCGTCGAGCTGCGCTCCGCCTACCATCTGGCCCGGGCCCACCTGGAGCGGGGCGACCTGGCCCTCGGCGGAGCCGTGGCCCACGAGGGTACCAAGCGGGCCATCCAGACCGGGCTCGACATGTCCCCGTACGGCGTGGACCTGCAGCACTTGCACTTCCAGTGCCACTTCGCGGACGGCAAGTGGGATCACGCGCAGGAGATCGCCGACGGCTTCCCGGTCCGCGTCACCATCTCGCCCGAGGCCTACCTGTCCTCGATGGCCCTGTTCATCGACGTCGCGCGTGGCAACCCGGCCGTGGAGGAGCGGCGCGCCTGGATCGAGCCGTTCTGGTCGGTCCGCGGCTGGGACCCGTTCATCGCGCGCGGCCTGCTCGGCGAGCACGCGCTGTGGCAGGGCGGCACCGATCAGGCCCTGGCCGAGACCCAGGCCGCGATCGACATCGACGACGTCGCGCCGTGGGGCCACTCCCCGTCGGTCATCCGGCCCGCGGCGGTCGCCCTGGCCGCCCGCGCCGACCGGGCGGTACACGCCCGGGCCAGCGGTGACGACGAGACGGCCCGCGCCGAGGCGGCCGCGGCCGCCGAGCTGATCGACATCGCCCGCCAGGGAGCGGCGTTCCCCAAGCGACCCAAGTTCATCCTGGGCCCCGAGGGCCGTGGCTGGCTGGCCCGCGCCGAGGCCGAATACCGGCGGGCCGCGGGCGACAATAGCCCGCAGGCCTGGCAGGCGGTCCTGGACGCGTTCGGCCCCGGCTACTGCTATGAGATCGCCCGGACCCGGTGGCGGCTGGCCGAGGCGCTGGCCGAGACCGGCCAGCGCGACCAGGCCGAAGAGCAGTGGCGGCTCGCGGCCCACACGGCGGACCGGCTCGCGGCCAAGCCGCTGCGCCGGGCGCTGGACGACCTGGCCCGCCGGGCCCGGATCGGCACCGCGCCCGACCTCCCCGACGGCGCCGTGCTCACCTCGCTGACCAGCCGGGAACGCGAGGTGCTCCGGCTCATCGCCGCGGGCCGCAGCAACCGGGAAATCGCCTCGGTGCTGTTCATCGCGCCCAAGACGGCCAGCGTGCACGTGTCGAACATCTTGGGCAAGCTCGGCGCGGCCAGCCGGACCGAGGCCGCCGCCATCGCCCACCGCGAGGGCCTGGTGGCCCAGCCCTAGGACGCTGACCGCTCGGTATCAGACGCGCTGCCGATCCGCGGGAACGGCTCGGTGGAGAACACCACCTCGACCGAGACCTCGAAGTGCTCGGCGATCCGCAAGGCCAGGTACAGGCTGGGGCTGTACTCACCGCGCTCCAGGTAACCCACCGTCTGGTAATGCACGCCGAGCGCCTCGGCCAGCTGCCGGCGGGAGATGCCCCGCTCGGCCCGCAGCACCGCGATCCGGTTGTAGATGACCTCACTCACCGCTACCCGTCCTCACTGAATCCGAAGCATGGCCTTCTCGCGGCGCGCGGCCACCGCCGACCCCGACTCGTGCCGGGCCACCCGCCGCAGCAGTACCGGCGCGACGAGCAGCCCCGCCACCGCCCACGCGCCCAGCACGCCGAACGTGGCCAGATGCCGCCACGAGTGGCCGATTTCGACCGAGGCCAGGCTGCGCCGGCAGCAGGGCCGAGCGCATCCCCAGTCCCAGCCAGTACAGCGGGAAGACCTGCCCGACCCACTGCAGCACCGTCGGCAGGTGGGTGATCGGGTAGAAGATCCCGGACACCGCGGCGATCCCGCCGATGAACAGCGTGATCAGCCCGGCGCTGCGGGCACTCGGGAACAACGATCCCAGAATGGCGCCGATCGGCAGCGTGGCCACGAGCCCGAGCGCCAGCACCCAGATCAGCGTCAGCCAGGCCATGAGGTTGCCCAGAGCCAGGCCGTGGAACAGGAATGACCCGAAGATCAGCGTGCTCGACACGCCGATCAAGATGACCCCGGACACGGCGACGATCTTGCCGATCAGGTAACCGGCCATCCCGTTGGGAATGGCCTTGGCCCGCAGCAAGGTCCCGTCCTCGCGTTCGGCGGCCAGCAGCCCGCCCATCGTGGCCAGCCCGTTGACGCCGATGTTCATGCCCAGAATGCTGACCAGCATCATGGTCCCGAGGGAGAAGTGCGTGCCCGGCACCGTCGTCCGCCGGGTGAACACCATGGCCAAGATGAAGCCCCCGAGGACGATGATCGTCGGGATCAGGGTGTCGGCGTCGGTGTAGGTGTGCCTGAGTTCGATCCGGCCGCGCTGCCAGCCCGCGCGCACCGTTGCCCACTGCACGTTCATCCGGGCGTTCATCCGGCCACCACCGAGAACTTGCGGGCCACCTCATGCGCCGGATCGGCCCCTGCCTCAACCCGCCGCACCAGGGCCATGTAGGTGTCCTCCAGGCTGGCCCGCCGCACCTCGAGCTCCTCGACGGACTCGCCGTACTGCCGGAACAGCTCACGCACGAACCGGGTCGGATCATCGGCCGAGTGCACGAACCGCTGCCCGTCGCGACTCCACCTCACCTCCGCCTGGGTCGACATCCGGCGCGACAGCTCGTCGGCGGAGCCGTCGGCCACGATCCGACCGCCCGCCAGGATCAAGATGCGATCGGCCAGCTTCTCGGCCTCGTCGAGATCATGCGTGGTCAGCACGATCGTCGTGGAATCCAGATCGGACAGGCGGTGCACCAGGTCGTGGAAGTCGCGCCTGGCCTCCGGGTCGAACCCCGCGGTCGGCTCGTCGAGGAACAGCAGCTCCGGGCGGCCGACGATGCCGATGGCCACGTCGAGGCGACGCCGCTGACCACCGGACAGGCGCCGGATCTTCCGGCCGGCCAGCTCGATCAGCCCGACGGTGGCCAGTAGCTCATCGGGATCCCAGGGCCGCGCCACCTCCGCCGTGGCATACGGCGCGTAGTAGCGGCCCAGGTGGGCGAGCAGCTCGCGGACCCGCCACTTGGCGTGGTCGCGCCAGGACTGCTGGACCACCCCGATCCTGGCCCGCCAGGCCTCGCCGCCGTGCGCCGGATCGGTCCCCAGCACGCTGACCTGGCCCGCCGAACGCATCCGGAAGCCTTCCAGAATCTCGATCGTCGTCGTCTTGCCCGCCCCGTTGGGTCCGAGCAGAGCCAGCACCTCGCCGCGCCGCGCCGCGAACGTCACCCCGTGCAGCACATCGGTTCGCCCGTACCGCATCCGCAGCTCACGGACGTCCACCGCGAACTCCCGATCACCAGTCATCCGTCACCCCGTATATCGACCCCGCAACGAAAGATAGCAGATGTACTACACTTTCAACAAGCCTCAATGAGATGAAGCCCCGGTCCGATACGCAGTCGCGCGGGGTTCGCGCCGCAGCCGGGTTACCGGTCGTGCTGGCGTTGCCAGGGAGCACAGCGTGCTTCCTGGTGCGCTAATCCCGCGAGGCCTAGGGTGGTTTCACTCCGCCCGCGCCGCGACGACGCCGAACGAAGCCGCGCCGCGACGACACCGGGCGCGCGGGGGGCGCGGGGAGGCGGGGCGCGGGGAGGCGGGGGGCGGGGGGCGGGGAGGCGGGGAGGCGGGCGCGGGTTAGCGCGGTGCTAGTTCGGTCAGGATCTCCTCGGCGCGGGCGGCGGCGGCCTGCGGTTCTACCGAGGGGGAGCCGACCTGCGGATCCCAGTTCAGGTCGTAGAACACCTCGGTCACGCCCTGCTCGCCGAGCCAGGCAGTGTCCTCGCGGATCTGCGCGAAGCTGCCCGACAGGAGCCGCAGGCGGTCATCGGGCCCGTCGGCCGAAGCCCCGGCCAGCACCACCCCGCGGCACACGATGCGCAGCGCGTCCGGGTCGCGGCCCGCCGCCGACGCCGCCGCCCGGATCACGCCGACCGACTCGGCGATCTTGGATAGGTCGGCGCGGCTGGAGGTGATCCAGCCGTCCGCGATCCGTCCCGCCCGCTCCATGGCCGGACGCGACATGCCGCCCAGCAGCACTGGCGGTGCCGGCCGCTGCACCGGGCGGGGATCCTGGCGCCCGGCCGGGATGGTGTAGAACTCACCGTCGAACGAGCTGACCTCATCGGACCACAAGGTGCGCAGCACGGCCAGGAACTCCTCGGCTCGCGCGCCGCGCCGGGCCGTGGTCGCGCCCGTCGCGGTGAACTCCTCGGGCATCCATCCGATGCCCAGGCCCAGGTCGAGCCGCCCGCCGGACAGCACGTCCACGGTGGTGGCCTGCTTGGCCAGCAGCGTAGGGGAGACGAACGGCAGGCAGATCGTGGCCGTGCCGAGCCGGATCCGCGACGTGCTCGCGGCCAGGTACCCGAGCGCCACGAGCGGGTCGAGCACGCTGTGGTACGTCGGCTCCATCCCGGAACCCTCCGGTACCAGCAGCCGCTGGAAGCTCCACAGTGACGCGTAGCCCGCGTCCTCGGCCCGCCGGGCAAAGGTGGTCAGGTACCCGGGGGTCGCCCACGCCCCGGCCACCGGGGCACCGAAACCAATCCGCATGTTCTTACCTTAATGAAAGACTTTCTGCCGAACGGACCGTGGTTCGTGCGTCCGGACCGCGGTCGAGGAGCCCAAGGGGAATGGCGGTGACGGGATTGCCTATTGCTACGCCGTTGTCGACGAACGGCCGGTACATCGTCGACGCGCACGGAAACCGGGTCAAGCTGGCCGGAGTCAACTGGTACGGCGCCAGCGAGGACATGGGGGTGCCCGTCGGGCTGGACTGCAACGACCGCAACGCCATTGCCGAGCTCATCGCCAAGCAGGGGTTCAACTGCGTGCGCTTCCCGTTCAGCTTGTGGATGACCGAGCAGACCACCCCGGTCGCCGATCAGTATCTCCTGCAGAACCCCGACCTGCACGGGTCGACGCCGATCCAGGTCTACGACGCCTGCGTCAAGGCCCTCACCGACCAGGGCCTGATCGTCATCCCTAACGTTCACCTGCTCGACTCCGGCTGGTGCTGCGCCAACGACGACACCAACGGCCTGTGGTTCAACGACCGCTGGGCGGCCGCGAAGTTCACCTCGATCTGGCCGCAGATGACGCAGCGGTACGCCGCGGACCCGCTGGTCGCCGCCATGGACATCAAGAACGAGCCGCGTCACGCGACCGTGGGCGGGAACAATCTCGGCCCGGCCTGGGGCAGCGCGGCGGAGACCGACTTTGCCGCCATGTACACCGCGGTGGGCAACTTGATCCACCAGGTCAACCCGCACTTGCTGATCATCTGCGAGGGCTTGAACTACGCCGGGGACCTGACCGGCGTGGGCAGCCACCCGATCCAGCTCACCGAGCCGAACAAGCTCGTGTACAGCATGCACGACTACTCCTGGTCCAGCCACCCCAACGGCCAGTCGCAGGCGGCCTACATCCAGCAGATGACCACGAACGGCGGGTACATCCTCAACGAGGGGATCGCTCCGGTATGGGTCGGCGAGTTCGGGGACACGGCCAGCGCGCTGTCGGCCCCGGGCGGCGGCGGCTCCTGGTGGGCCAACGTCCAGGCCTGGCTGAACGAATCCGACGTGGACTGGTGCTGGTGGGCGCTGAACCCGACGCACGGCCAGAGCTGCACTCCGGGAACCACCACCATCCAGAACTACTGGGGCGCCCCGGAGCCGTACGGCCTGCTCACCCTGGACTGGACCGCCGTGGGCTACCCGGCCGTGATCGCCATGCTGCAGGCCCTGATGCCAGCCCGCACCGGCCCAGGCGTGGGCTGACCGGGACCTGTGTTACCCGAGCTCGGGAATGACCGCCGAGGCGAGCTGCTCCATGTGCTCGGCCTGGTCGAACAGTGCCGTACACAGGATCAGTTCGGCGCCAGCGTCGGCGACCTGGCGCAGCTCGCGGACGCAGTCGGCGGTCGTCCCGGCCACCGCCGCGGCTTCGATGGCCTCCACCCGCCGCCCGTAAAGCGCGGTCAGCGCGGCGTTGATCCGCGCCCGGGCCCGTCCGGCGTCATGATCGATGGCCACGTACACACGCTTGGCGATAGGGAAGCTCTCCGCGGGCCGCCCGGCTTCGGCCAGCGCGGCCCGCACCACCGCGACCTGCTCGGCGAACCTGGCCGTGGGCGCCGCCCCGGCGCCGAAGAACCCGTCTCCCAGCCGCACCGCGCGCCGCAGGGCGGTCTGGCTGGCCGCGCCGAACCACAGCGGCGGGTATGGCTTCTGGAACGGCTTGGGTTCCATGGCCTCGTCCTGGAGCTGCCAGAACTCGCCATCGAAGGTGACGCGGGGCTGGGTCCACAGTGCCTTCATCAGCTCGATGCCCTCGCTGAACCGGGCCACGTAGCGCCGCCGGTCCATGCCGAAGGCGGCGAACGGCCGGTCGGGTCCGCCGGTACCCACGCCGACCTCGATCCGGCCCCGGCTGAGCTGGTCCAGCGTGCTCAGGCTCTTGGCCAGGTGGACCGGGCTGTACAGCGTGGACACGAACACCACGCAGCCCAGGCGCAGCCGCTGCGTGCACGCGGCCGCGTAGGTCATCGCCTCGATCGGCGCGAACTGGTTCCACCACCCGAGCAGCTGTTCCTGCGTCCACGCGCTGTCAAAACCCAGCTCCTCGGCCCGGGTCAGGTAGGCCCGGAACGCCGCGGGATCGAATTCGCCGTCGGAGTAGAACTGCGGGATGGCGATCGCGAACCTCATGGGCGACAGCGTAACGGCGCGGCCTCAGCCGGTGTCCGAGGGCTCGCAGATGTAGAGCCGTTTGGCCAGCTTGGTGCAGTGCGCGACAATCCACTTCAGCCGCGGGTCAGTGTCGGTGACCACCCACGCCACATGGAACTGGCCGGCCCGGATGTCGGCTTGCAGCTGGCCCAGGGTCGGGGAAGGCGTGGTGCCGGTCAGCCCGCCGATCGGAAGCGCTTCGGTCCCGGTGTCGTAGATAACCAGCGACGGCAGCACCGCGGTCTGCGCGGCCAGCAGGTAGGGCGAGCCCTGCTGCAGCGCTTGCAGGCCGGCGATGTTCGCGTTCGCCACCACCTGGGCGGCGGTGTCGACGGCTTGCGCCGTCCGGGCCGGCTCGAACGGGGTGTCAAAGGCGCCCTGGCGGCTGGCCGCCAGGCTGACCGAAGCCGCGGCCGGAGCCAGGGCCACCGAGATCAGGCCCGCGGCCAGGGCCGCGGCCCACACGCTGGCCCGGCGGGCCAGCAGCGACCAGACGCTCACGCCGATCGCGGCCAGCGCGACCGCGATGATGACCGGCACCAGCCAGCCGGGCCGGCGGGCACCGGAGGAGGACAGCAGCCAGACCGTGTAGGCGGCCGTGCCCGCCACCACCAGCGCCAGGCCGATCGGACGGGTGATGGCGGTCCGTTCCGCGGACCACGCGGCGACGGCGCCCGCCCCGATGATGGCCGCCACGGGCGGCGACAACGCCGCGGTGTAATAGGCGTTGATCGTGGTGATCACCGAGAAGACCGCGAACAGCGTCACCAGCCAGGCACCCCACAGGACCAGGCAGGCGCGCAGCGGGTCGGTGCGGGGCGCCCGGCGCCGGGCGGCCAGCCCCCACAGCGCCACCGCCGCGGCGGCGGGGATCAGCCAGCCGGTGTCGCGGCCCAGGTCGGCGCGCAGCAGCCGGTCCGGCGTGGCCGCCGGCGTGGGCAGCGGGGTGCCCGGTCTCAGCGTCCCGGCCAGCAGCTGGAGCGGGGTCTGGTCGCCGAACCGGCCGAACCCGTTATAGCTGAACACCTGCTCGAAGATCGAATCGTCGTGGCTGCCGTCGACGTAGGGACGGTCCGCGGCCGGCACCAGTGACACCCCGGTCATCCAGGCCACTGAGACGAGCCCGGCCACCAGGCCCCCGACGACCAGCTGTCCCAGGCGGCGGATCACCGACCCGGGCCCGGCCAGCAGGTAGGCCAGGCCCAGCGCGGGCAACACCATCCAGGCCTCGATCATCTTGGCCTGGAAGGCCAGCCCGACCCACATGCCGGCCAGGATCAGCCGGCCCCACGGGCCGCCGAGCCGGCCGAAGCGCCCGGGCTGGTCCGCGATGGCCGCCGACACCGCGTCGGCCGCCAGCACCAGCAGCAAGATCATCAGCGAGTCGGAGATGTTCCCGCGGTCCAGGGCCACGGCAGCCGGGCTGACCGCCAGCAACAGCGCGGCGATCAGGCCGGCCGCCGGGCCCGCCAGCCGGGTCACCGCCCGGTACAGCACCAGGACGGTCAGGACCCCCTCGATGACCTGCGGGAGCACCAAGGCCCACGGGTGAAAGCCGAACGCGCGCACGGACAGCGCCTGGAACCAGAACGCCCCCGGCAGCTTGTCCAGGGTGATCGTGCCCGCCGGATCGAAGGCGCCGAAGATGAAGTCGTGCCAGCTCATCGACATGCTGCGCACGGCCGCGCCGTAGTAGTACTCCAGCGTGCCCTGCCCCAGGGCCCAGGTGTACGACAAAGCCGCCATGGCCGCGATCGCGGTCAGGGCGATGCGGCGCAGCAGCACCGGCTTGGACAACAGCGCTAGCTCGGACATGGGCCTACCATGACAACGCTTGCCGTCGCGGCGGGGTGCCCGGTACGGCGGCCGGAAACGGAGGCAGGACATGACTGATGACCTGGCCGAGCGCATGCGCGCGATCTGCCTGGCGCTGCCCGAGGTCACCGAGCGGCCCAGCCACGGCACGCCCGCCTGGTTCGTCCGTGACAAGAGCTCCTTCGTGACGCTGTGGGCCGATGGCCACCACCAGAACCAGTTTCCCCATCTGTGGTGCGCCGCGCCGCCCGGGGCCCAGGCCGAGCTGACCGCCTCGGCTCCCGATCGGTTCTTCCGCCCGCCCTACGTCGGCGGCCGCGGCTGGATCGGCGTCCGGCTCGACCGCGATCCGGACTGGACCGAGATCGCCGAGCTATGCCAGGACGCCTACCGGACCATCGCCCCGGCCCGCCTGGCCGCCCAGCTCGACCGCTAGACGATCTGGGCGGCCAGCTCGGCGGCGCAGCCCCAGGACAGGGAGACGCCGGCCCCGCCGTGCCCGTAGTTGTGCCACAGCACGCCGCTGCCGAGCGGCTCTGACTCCAGGCGCACCTCGGGTCGGCACGGCCGCAGGCCGACGCGGTGCCCGAGGATCTCCGCCCCGCGCAGGCGAGGATCGATCGCGGCGCACTGAGCCACGATCCGTTCGGCGATAGAAGGTTTTGGCTCTTCAGCCCAGTCGCCTTCCTCGTTCGTGCCGCCGAGCAGAACCGTGTCGCCGTGCGGAAACAGGTACGTGATCCAGGGCGGCTCTTCGTCCCGGTTGATGTAGAACTGCTCGATGCCGGGGTTGGCGGCGATCACCACCTGGCCGCGCACCGGCGTCATCTCAGGGTCGGGCACCAGGTGGCGGGCGTACACGCCCGAGCAGTTGACCACCACCGGGGCCGCGCCGGCCAGGTCGGCCAGCGACCGGACGGCCGCCACCTCGAGGGTGCCGGAGGCCCGCTCGAACCTGGCCCGCAGGTACTCCAGGTAGACCGGCATGGTGGCCAGCGGGGCCGTGTAGTGCCAGCCGTGGGCCAGGCCCTCGGGCAGCTCGGATTCCTGGCATGGTCGCAGGTCGGACAGCAGCCCCATCCAGTAGTAGGGCTCGAACGCGGACCGGCCGACCTCCTGGCCGCTGACCATCCGCACTCCCGTGCCCGGCTCGGCGGCCAGCTTGGACAAGGCCTCCAGCCCGGTCCGGGCCCAGCCCAGGACCCGCTCCGGCGGACCGGTCCGGACCGCCCCCCAGACCGCGCCCGCCGCCACCGAGGTGGTCCGCTCGGGCGGGGCTGCCGTCCTGATCGTCACGCTCAGCCCGGCCTCGGCCAGGCAGATCCCGGTCGTCAGGCCGCAGACCCCGGCCCCGATCACCAGAATGTCCATTCCCCGACCGTATCCTTGGCCCGGAACGTCCCCCACGGAGGTGGTCCATGGCCGAGTTGTCCGGGGCGCAGTCCAGGCTGATCGACCAGGCGGCCAGCGGGTCCGCCGGGCCGGCCAGCCTGAGCGACGTCCAGCACGTGGTGATCTTGATGCAGGAGAACCGGTCGTTCGACCACTACTTCGGCACGATGTCCGGGGTGCGCGGCTTCTCCGACCCTGATGCCCTCCGTGGGGTGTTCGGCCAGTCCGGATATCAGCCGGGGAGGGGGCCCAGCCTGGCCGGCTACCTGGAGCCGTTCCGGCTGTCCAGCGATCCGCCGCTGCGGGACGGCCAGACCACCAACGACATCTCGCACACCTGGGCGGCCCAGCACGACAGCTGGAACGGCGGTGCCATGGACAAGTTCGTGGCCACCCACGTCAGCGTCGACGGCGCCGCCCACGGCCCGGTCACCATGGGCTACTACGCCCGTGCTGACTTGCCCTTCTACTACGCGCTCGCGGACGCGTTCACCGTGTGCGACGCCTACTTCAGCTCGGTGCTGGGTCCGACCGACTCCAACCGGCTGATGAGCATGTCGGCCACCATCGATCCGGCCGGGACGGCCGGCGGCCCGGTCGTTGAGACGTTCGGCGACCGGATCGCCGAGTACGGCAAGCTGAGCTGGGAGACGATGCCGGAACGGCTGCAGGCCGCGGGGGTGAGCTGGAAGGTCTACAACGACCGGCTCAGCGAGCTCGCGCTCAGCCCGCTGCCCTACTTCAAGGCGTTCAACAACCCGTTCTCGGTCACCGGGGCCGAACTGGTCGGCCGCGGACTGACCCCGGACCTGGATGACTTCGGTCAGGACATCCGGGCGAACAAGCTGCCGTCGGTGTCGTGGATCATGCCGCCGCTGGCCGAGTGCGAGCACCCGGCCGCGCCACCCGGCTACGGTGAGTATTTCATCAACAGCATCCTGTCCGCGCTGGTGTCCAACCCGGCGGTGTGGGCGCAGACCGTCCTGTTCGTCACGCACGACGAGAACGGCGGGTTCTTCGATCATGTGCCGCCGCTGACCCCGCCGCCCGGGACCGAGGGGGAGTGGCTCACCGGGAACCTGCCCGCCGCCGCGGGCGGCATCAACGGCCCGGTCGGCCTCGGGTTCCGCGTTCCCGCGCTGGTCGTCTCGCCGTTCAGCCGGGGTGGCTACGTATGCTCGGACCGGTTCGATCACACCTCGCTGCTGCGTTTCATCGAGACCAGGTTCGGCGTGGAGGTGCCCAACCTGTCGCCCTGGCGGCGCAGCGTGACCGGCGACCTGACCGGCGCGCTCGCGCTGGCCAAATCGTCGGACACCAGCGTGCCGGCGCTGCCGCCGACCTCGCTCGGTCCGACCGCCCTGGCCGAGCAGGCGGTGCTCAACTCGCTGGCCGGCACGCTCGACCTGGGCATCGACTACCCGCTGCCCACCGCCAACGCCATGCCGTCCCAGGAGACCAGCCCGAAGCGGCCGCCGGTACCCTAGCGCGGGCCTGAGTCCACCCGGCCGGTCAGGAGCGCGGGCGGACCAGGGTGAAGGTCTCGAACTTGGTGTAGTCCGCGGTCGGCGCGCCCTTCATGCCGGTGGCGGGGCTGACCGGGTCCGCGCCCGCCGCGTGGTACTGGGTGACCGTGATGCTGGTGTGGCCGCCGAAATCCTCGGGGTCCGGGTTCACGTCGAATACGGCGATCCCGTAGCCGGTCGACGTGTCACGCTTGGCCGACCAGGTGGCGTCCTCGGTCGCGTCGGTGCCGCCGCAGCCCAGGATGAGGTGCACGGTGCCATGGCTGGTGTCGAACACGCCGTTGTCCGTGGTCGTGACCGGGTGCGGCCGCAGGGTGTCGACCACCGCCCCGGTAGCGATTTCGCGGCCGACGTTGGCGTCGGTGCCCCGTACCGGGAAGGACCGCTCGTAATCGTGGTCGTGCCCGTTGAGCACCAGGTCGACCTCGTACCGGTCGAACAGCGGCAGCCACTGCTGGCGGATGCCGAGGTCGGAACCGTTCCCGGTGGCCGAGGAGGAGCAGGCGCACTGGTGCATCTGCACGATGATCCAGTCGACCGCGTCATCGCGCCGGGCCGCCGCCAGCGTCCGTTCCAGCCACGCGGTCTGTGCGCCACCGGAGTAGCCGCGCAGGTAGAACGAGGTCCCGGGCTCGATGGCCGGGTTGCCCGGGCCGGCCGCCGGAATCAGCGCCGCGGGGCCGGCCACGAACGCGCCCGCGTCCTGGTACACCACGTCGTCGGCGTCGAGGGAGACGAACAGCACGGACCCGGTGCGGAAGCTGTACCACCGGCCGCCGAAGCCGGGCACGTCGTTGTCCGGCAGCGTGTAGCGGGTCAGGTAGGAGGTGAACCCCTGCGGGCCGTTGTCGAATTCCACCTCGTGGTTGCCCAGGCACGGCATCCAGGGCCGGCTGGCCGCCGAGGTCTGGTTGTTGTTGCCGAAGTCGCGCCACCACCCCGGGCTGGACCGTGGGGTTGAGGTCCGCGTAGCACAGGTCGCCGTTCAGCAGGTGGAACAGCGGCTGGAAGGACTCGACCGCGTCGACCGCGTAGGCGCTTTGCCCGTAGGACAGTACCCAGTCGGTGTTCGGCGTGGCCAGGTCGCCGAAGCTGGTGAAGCGGAACGCCGCCCGGCCGTGCGGGGCGGTCCGGAAGGTCGCGGTGAACGGTAGGCGCGCGGTTCGCCCGGGATGAGCCGCTGGCCGATCCGGACCCGGGGCCGGGCCGCCGGTTCGGGGGAGGCCCAGGAGACGACGACGTTGGTGGAAGGGTTCTCGCCCCAGGTGAGGTGGATCTGCTCGGGAGTGCCGTCGCCGCCCGCCGCGAGCAGCCCCGTTCCGCCGGCGGCGAGCACCTGGCGGCGTGAGACATGAGACCGTGATGGTCGTGTGTCACCTGAGTTGGCCGGCATAACGGAAAGGTAAAGCAGCCGAGTAAACGCCAGATGGCGACGCGGAACGTCCTGGCAAGACGTTCCGATGAAACAGTGTTACCTGAGCGACGGAACCCGGCCGGCCGCGCTCACAGGCGCGTCCAGGCTTCGGTCAGGACGCCCCGCAGGATCCCCTCGATCTCCTCGAAGTGCTCCGGCCCGCAGATCAGCGGCGGGGCAAGCTGGATGACCGGGTCGCCGCGGTCGTCGGCCCGGCACACCAGCCCGGCGTCGAACAGCGCGTGGGACAAGAACCCGCGCAGCAGCCGCTCGGACTCGTCGTCGTTGAAGGTCTCCCGGGTGGCCTTGTCCTTGACCAGTTCGATGCCGTAGAAGTAGCCCGCGCCCCGGACCTCGCCGACGATGGGCAGGTCGGCGAGCTTCTCCAAGGTGGCGCGGAACTTCGCCTCGTTGGCCCGGACGTTGCCCAGCAGGTCTTCCTTCTCGAAGATGTCCAGGTTGGCCAGCGCCACCGCGGTGGACACCGGGTGGCCGGCGAACGTGATGCCGTGCAGGAAGGTGGCCGTGCCCTCGGTGAACGGCTCCATCAGCGCGTCGCTGACCAGCATCCCGCCGAGCGGCGCGTAGCCGGAGGTGACGCCCTTGGCGAAGGTGATGATGTCCGGCTGGTAGCCGTAGCGCTCGGATCCGAAGTAGTAGCCGAGCCGGCCGAACGCGCAGATCACCTCGTCGGAGACGAGCAGCACGCCGTACCGGTCGCAGATCTCCCGGACGCGCTGGAAATAGCCGGGCGGGGGCGGGAAGCAGCCACCGGAATTCTGCACCGGCTCCAGGAAGACCGCGGCGACCGACTTGGGGCCCTCGCGGAGAATGGCCCGCTCGATCTCATCCGCGGCCCACCTGCCGAACTCCTCCAGATCATCGCGCACGAACGCGGGCGCCCGGTAGAAGTTGGTGTTCGGTACCCGGACGCCGCCCGGCGTGACCGGCTCGAACGGGTACTTGATGTCGGCCAGGCCGGTGACGGACAGGGCGCCCATCGAGGTTCCGTGGTACGCGATCTCGCGGCTGATCACCTTGTACCGCTCGGGCTGGCCGGTCAGCTTGAAGTACTGCTTAGCCAGCTTCCACGCCGACTCGACCGCCTCCGAGCCGCTAGTGGTGAAGAAGACCCGGTTCAGGTCACCGGGCGCCAGTTCGGCCAGCCGCTGGGCCAGTTCGATGGCCTTGGGATGGGCGTAGGACCACAGCGGGAAGTACGCGAGCTCGGATGCCTGCCGCGCGCCCGCCTCGGCGATCTCCTGCCGGCCGTGGCCGACCTGGCTCACGAACAGGCCGGACAGCCCGTCCAGGTAACGCCGTCCGTGCTGGTCGTAGACGTAAGCTCCCGAGCCGCGGACGATCACCGGGACCTCGTGGTCGGCATAGGTGGACATCCGGGTGAAGTGCAGCCACAGGTTTCGCTTGGCCGCTTCCTGTTCGTTGGTGATGGCGTCGAGGGAGGAGGTCATCTTGTTCCCCAGGAGTAGGTCTGCTTACGGAGTTTTAGGTAGACGAAGGTTTCTGTACTGGTGACACACGGGACCGCACGGACCCTGCTCAAGATCTCCAGCAGGTGGTCGTCGTCCTCGCAGACCACCTCGGCCAGCACGTCGAACGACCCGGCCGAGATGACCACGTAGTCGATCTCGTCGATGCCGGCTAGCTGGTCGGCCACCTTCTCCAGGTCGCCGTCGGTCTTGATGGCGATCATGGCCTGACGATGGAAGCCCAGCGTGAGCGGGTCGGTGACCGCCACGATCTGCATGACGCCGGAGTCCTGCAGGCGCTGGACCCGCTGCCGGACTGCGGCCTCGGACAGCCCGACCGCCTTGCCGATCGCGGCGTAGGACCGCCTGCCGTCCTCTTGCAGCTGCTCGATGATCTGCTTGGAAATATCGTCGGGCACGACACCAGAAGGGCCCTGGACGGGGAGCGTCCTCGCGCTGTGCGCCATGCGGTCGCCTCCTGCTCCCGGATGCGATGTCCCACCGGCACCACATCCGCGTTTAGGCCAACTGATTTCGTAGCTATATGTAAAGATAGCAACTGATTCACTTGTGGAGATAGTCCACCTCTGCGAAGCTCGTCACCATGACGGACCGTACGCTGCAGAATTTCGTCAACGGCAAGTTCACCGAGGCCGGCGATGGCCGTACCAGCGACGTGATCGATCCCAGTACCGGCGAGGTCTACGCGCACGCGCCGGTGTCCGGCCGGGCGGACGTGGACGCCGCGATGCAGGCGGCGGCGAACGCGTTCGCGGGCTGGCGGGACGCTACCCCCTCCGAGCGCAGCCTGGCCCTGTTCAGGATCGCCGACGCCATTGAGGCCCGGGCCGACGAGCTGGTCGAGGCCGAGACCCGCAACACGGGCAAGCCGGTCGCCCTGACCAGGTCAGAGGAGATCCCGCCCGCGGTGGACCAGATCCGGTTCTTCGCCGGCGCCGCCCGGGTCCTGGAGGGCCGCAGCGCGGGCGAGTACCTGAAGGACCACACCTCGATGATCCGGCGCGAGCCGATCGGCGTGTGCGCCCAGGTCACCCCGTGGAACTACCCGATGATGATGGCGGTGTGGAAGTTCGCGCCGGCCATCGCCGCGGGCAACACCGTGGTGCTCAAGCCGTCCGACACCACGCCGGCCTCCACCGTGCTGCTGGCCGAGATCGCCGCCGAGTTCCTGCCGCCGGGCGTGTTCAACGTGATCTGCGGCGACCGTGACACCGGCCGCGAACTGGTCGCGCACAAGACGCCCAGCATGGTCTCGATCACCGGCTCGGTCCGGGCCGGCATGGAGGTGGCGCGCGCCGCCGCCGACGACCTCAAGCGCGTGCACCTCGAGCTGGGCGGCAAGGCGCCGGTCGTGGTGTTCGACGACGCGGACGTGGCCGCCGCGGCCGAGGGGATCGCCGGCGCGGGTTACTTCAACGCCGGGCAGGACTGCACCGCGGCCACCCGGGTACTGGCCGCGCCGGGCATCGCCGCGGACCTGACCGCCGCGCTCGGCGAGCAGGCCGAGAGCACCGTCACCGGCGGCCTGGACGTGCCCGACGCGTACTTCGGCCCGCTGAACAACTCGAACCAGCTGGTCCGCGTGCATGGTTTCCTCGAGCGCCGGCCCGATCACTCCCAGCTGGTCGCCGGCGGCCACCGGGTGGGGGAGCGCGGTTACCTGTACGCCCCGACCGTGGTGGCCGGCCTGCACCAGGACGACGAGATGATCCAGGACGAGATCTTCGGCCCGGTCATCACCGTCCAGCGTTTCTCCGATGAGGACGAGGCCGTCCGCTGGGCCAACGGCGTCCAGTACGGGCTGGCCTCGAGCGTGTGGACCAAGAACCACGGCCGCGCCATGCGGATGGCCAAGCGCCTGGACTTCGGCGCGGTGTGGATCAACACCCACATCCCGATCGTGGCCGAGATGCCGCACGGCGGCTTCAAGCACTCGGGGTACGGCAAGGACCTGTCCATGTACGGCTTCGAGGACTACACCCGCATCAAGCACGTGATGAGCTACATCGGCGACTAGCTCAACAGCGCTCGGACGTCCCAGACCACAGCGCCGGGAACCTGTCGGGCGGGTTGCCCGGTCAGCTGGTTCATGACGCGCCGCAGCTGGTCATAGTGCGGCGCCCGCGGGCTGAGCACCACGATCGCGGCGTCCCAGTACTGCACGTCGGCCCGGAACGCGGCCCGCTGCGCGGCGGTGATCCGGGTGCTAGCGCCGTACTGCGCGACGTTGATGAGCAGCTCGGTGGTCGGGCGGCGCGGCGGCCCGTAGTTCCCCGGGGCGTGGGGGAACGGCCCGAGGAAGTACCCGCCGACCATCCGGAACCCCTGCCCGGTGGCGTTGTCCCAGCTCATCGTGCTGAACGAACCAACCCAGAAGACCGAGTCCACGATGAAGACCGACTGGTCACCGCTCACGTACGGGCGCCACTGCCCGCTGGTGAAAAACGCTGGTACCGGCGCCGCTTGCTCGGCCAGCACCGGTGTGGGCGCGATCGGCAGCAGCGCCGCGGCCAGCACCAGCGTCCAGCCGTACCGCAGCCGGGCGCGGGACGCGCTGGCCGCCGCCTGGACCGAGAACGCGAGCAGGATGGCGATCACCGGGACCAGCCCGAGGCCGAACCGGGTGGGTACCACGCTGTCGAACAGCTGCACGTGGTCCAGCAGGCTCATCGGCCCGTGCTGCACCACGGTATGGCCGCCGACCTTCACCGTCCGGCCCAGCGACAGCACCGCGAACACGAGCGCGACCGCGGCCAGCGCGCGGACCGCGACCCGCCGCCACAGCCAGACCACCATCAGCGCCAGGGCGACGAGCAGCAGCGGGCCGAAGAACGTGTTCTCCTCCGGCGGCCCGCCGTAACTGCTGTGCGAGGCGCCGTGCCGGACCAGCGACGACTGGGCGAACGCCGCGAACGCCCGCACGTCGGTGCCGTAGCCGAGCACCAGCTCGGGCAGGCCCCGGTAGCTCTGCGGGCCGTCGAACTGGAACCACAGCGGGTAGGCCAGCAACACCCCGGCCGTGAGCACGGCCGGCCCCAGGCCAGTCAGGAACGGCCTGATCCGTTCGCGCACCTCGGCCGGGCGGAATATCGCGTAGATCACCGCGAAGATCGCGACCGCCAGCGTGATCTGGAACAGCAGTTCCTCGTTGAGGAACGCCTGCCAGGTGACCAGCAGGCCAAGCACCACGCCGTCGCGCACGCTGCGCAGCGTGATGGCCCGCCACAAGATGAACGGGATCAGGAACTGGCAGCCCAGGTCCGGGTGGCCGTTCACCTGGTTGACCATGCCGGGCGCGAAGCCGGCGAACAGGCCGCCGATCAGCGCCGCCGGCCAGCAGCCGGCCACGACGTGCCGGGACAGCACGTGGTACCAGGCCCATGCGGTGGCGGCCAGGCCGCCGGTGAGCATGAGGGTCAAGGCCACCGCGGGTCCGAACAGCAGGGTCACCGGGACCAGCGGCACGGTCAGGCCGAGCAGCCCGGTGTTGGCCATCATGTTCACGCCGTTCGGCGCGTTCAGCTGGGGGGAGAACAGCGGGTTCTCGCCGTGCGTGAAGATCCGGGTCGCGTGGACCAGGGCCCACTCGAAGAAGTGGACGTCCGAACCGCCGGTCACCATGGCCAGCCCGCCGACGTGACGCCACATCCCGGAGGTAACCCACAGCGCGAGCGCGAGGTACGACACCACGGCGGCGGCATCAGCCCATCGCGGCCTGAGCCGGACCGCGGACCGCTCCGGTGCGGTCTGCTGCTGGTCGATGGCCTGGGCGGCCCCCGGCGTGCCCACCCGGGCGAGCTTATCTGGTCAGGACACGGGTACGTGCCTTTCCACCAATCACGCACGGCCATCCGCTAAGGTTGCGAAGTTCGCTCGTTAGCAAGACAGACCAAGCTATTTCGTCGGTCAGGATCAGCAAAGCTGCCTTAGCCTGGAGTGGCAGATGACGCGAATCAACGGAGATCAGCGCGTGCAGTCCGAGGTCCTCGAGGGCCTCGCGACCGCCGTGAACCACCGCCGGTGGTTCGTCGAGCTTGCCCTGCCGTTCCTCGGTGATGACCCGATCGAGATCGGCAGCGGCCTGGGAGACTACGCGCTGGAATGGGCTCAGCACTTCAGGCGCTTCACCGCGACCGAAGCCGATCCGGGTCGCCTGGTGGCGCTCAAGGAGCGGCTCGAGCAGCACCAGAGCGTGGACATCCGGCAGATGCTGCTGCCCACCGAGGAGGTGAGCACGTACTCCGGCGCGGTGTCGTACAACGTCCTCGAGCACATCGAGGACCACGTCGAGGCGCTGCGCAGCATGGCCCGGCTGGTGCGACCCGGCGGCCGGATCGTGCTGATCGTGCCGGCCTTCCCGTTCGCCATGAGCCCGGTGGACATCGCGACCGGGCACGTCCGGCGGTACACCAAGAAGAGCATGCGCGCCGCGCTGACCGAGGCGGGGCTGACCATCGAGCAGCTGCGCTACGCCAACGCGCTGGGCCTGATCGGCTACTACATGGCCACCAGCGTGTTCCGGCTGACGCCCAAGGAAGGGACGATGGTCAAGCTCTACGACCGGTTCGTCCTCCCGGTCACCCGCGCCGCCGAGGAGCTGGTCCGTCCGCCCTTCGGCCAGTCCGTTTTCGCCGTCGCTCGGGTCCCCGAGTCCAGCCGCGCTGGGTGCGGGTGAGCTCGCGGAAGCCTACGGCCGGGAGGAACGCCCGGTAGTCCTCGTAGCTGACCCCGCCCGGATCGGTTCCGTCGAGCCAGGCGTAGTCCAGCAGCCGGTCGATGTGAGCCAGCTCCAGCCAGCCGGCCGCCTGGCCGAGCAGCCACGACCCGACCCCGCGGCGGCGGTACGGCTCGCTGACCTGCAGGTTGCCGACGTCGGCCCAGCCCGCGGCGCGGGCCAGCCGTTCGGTACCGGAGAACGTCTCCAACGGCGTGCGGGCCCAGTAGAGCAGCCAGCTGATGTCCCCGAGGTCGCGCGCGGTCACGCCCGCCCGCTCATCGCAGAAGTACCGGAGCAGGTGCGCGGCGGCTGCCACCCGGTCCTGCTGCTCGGCGACCAGCGTGACCCGTTCGGCGACCCACGGATCCTCAATGAACTCCCCGGACTGGCGTTCCAGCGAAGCCAGCACGGTGTTCACCGACACGCTCAGCCCCGGGACGACCGCCCCGGCGTGGGCGTTGACGAGCTGGGTGAGCTGATCCCGGTCGCTGCGGCGGAACGGCCGCACCTGGATCGACGACATGGGCAGGCCTCCTGGGCATGCGAAATACGGATCGACGGAGGCCGCTACCGGTGCGGTACAGACCGAATGCTACCCCTGGCCGGGGCGCCGCCAGATGTCGCGCTCGTGCATCATCTCGATCTGCTTGTCGATGACCTCGCGCCGGTACTCGGCATGGGTGTACGGAGCGCGGTCCAGGTAGAGGTTCTTCGGGTAGACCGGGTTCTCGTAGATGAGCTGGTACTGCTCGGTGGTCAGGTCCTTGATCCAGTTGTCCCACTGGGCACTGGCCCGGAACTTGCGCAGCGCCTCGACGTCGACCGTCCCGGCCACCCACGATGATCCGCCGCTGTAGTCGTGCCGGCCGACGATCTGGCCCCGGTAGTCGATCACCGCGGACCCGCCGCCGAACGTGTCGATCGGGACGTCGGAGTCGGTATGCAGGTAGTACGTGCCGACGTTGGTGGCGATCAGGTAGAAGTTGTTGTCCAGCGCCCGGGCGCGGTTCTGGATCTCGAACAGGCCGTTGCCGACGTGCGGGTGCGGGTACGGGCCGCGGTAGACCACCTCGGCGCCGTTCATGGCCAGGCCGCGGGCGTTCTCCGGGTAGGAGCCCTCGTTGGCCATCAAGAACCCGAGCCCGGCCGATCTCGGTGTCGGCCACCGGGTAGAACGCGTCCAGGTTGCGGCCGTACAGCTCGATCCACCGGTCCCAGACGTTATGCGGGGTCACCGAGTGCTCGACCGGCAGCAGCGGGACCACCTTGTGATGGCGCAGGACCACCTCGCCTTCGGGGCTGAGCACGAAGCCGACGTTGAAGAAGCGGCCCGGGAACTCCGGATGGCGGGCCTTGGCCTGGGCCATCACGAACGCGTTCCACTGGCGGGCGAGCGCGCCGAGCGCGTCGGTCTCCGGGCCAGGGATGTCGATGGCGCACTCACGGGCGAACGTCTCGTGGTCCAGGTCGAGGACCTCGTCGTTGAAGCCCTGCAGGGCACCTTCCGGGATGGCGATCAGCCGCACCGGCAGATCCAGGCTGGACAACCACGACGCGGCCTTGATCAGGTGCGACAGGTGCTCGATGTTCACCTGTATCTCGCCGCGGTGCCGGATGCCGCGCATGGTGGGCACCAGGCCCAGCGCTTGATAAGGCTCCACCATAACCTCTTCCCTTCGACCGCCTGCATGGCTGAAGTCTGGCAGATGGGACACCGCGGCCAGGCTCGCGGCCGCGCCAGCCGTCACGATTCCTGATTGTGACGAAATACTTACGTGAGGCAGTATTTTTCGATCCATTTCCGTATACGCGTCGTTCCCCTGGGTAGGAACAGGTCGATCGGATATCGACCGCGGGTGCCCGGCGGAACCCTGCACCGCCGGGCACCTTCATGTCCGCACGTGGCCGACCTGCTCGGCGCGAGCTAATGCCGCGACACCCGGCGGGCCAGCTCGTCGAGGACGTCTGGCCACGCGCCTGCGAAGTCATCGCGGACCTCCACGGTGGGGAAGCCCTGCTGGGTCAGGCGAACCCGGTGG
The DNA here is from genome assembly GCA_963787645.1 of uncultured Actinomycetes bacterium. GTDB lineage: Bacteria > Actinomycetota > Actinomycetes > Streptosporangiales > Streptosporangiaceae > Palsa-504. Next base: position 362,931 of record CAWBDS010000014.1, read on the forward strand.
CCGTCCGGTGCGGCGTGAACCGTGACCTCTACGGTGGTGCTGAAGCCGGGAGCGTCCTGGTACACCGCGGTCATGTCGTAGGCCAGCCGGCGGGCCCGCTCGACCGCCGTGATCACCCGCTCCTCCTTGAACGCCGGCCCGTCCGGCACCTGGAAGGCCACCGACCAGCGCCCGCCAGGCCGCAGGTCGAGCTGGGAGCCCTGCTTACCATCCCAGCGGCGAGCGTTAGGTCACGTTGAGCAGGACGATGCCGGCCACGACCAAGATCGTGGCCGTGATCCGGGTCCGGCCGAACGGCTCGCGGAAGACCAGCGTGCCGATGATCGCGCCGAAGATCACGCTGGTCTCTCGCAACGCGGCGATCGGAGCCAGCGCGCCCTTGGTCTGCGCCCACAGCACCAGGCCGTAGGCCAGCACGCTCAGCGCCCCGGCGGCCAGGCCGGCCAGCAGGATCCGCCGCGGCTGCTTGAGCAGCACGTCGCGCCGCCGAACCGCCGCGAACAGCGGCACGCACAGGCTCTCCAGCAGGATCAGCCAGCCGATGTAGCCGACCGGGCTGGCCGAGGCCCGCACCCCGACGCCATCCACCGTGGTGTAGGCCGCGATGGTCAGCCCGGTCCCCACCGCGGCCAGGAACGCGCCCCGGCCCGGATGGCCCCCCGCGAAGACCAGGAAGGCCAGCCCCGCCGATACCACGACAACCCCGCCGAGCTGGTAAAGCGACAGGTGCTCGTGCACGAACGCGGCGGCCAGGATCGTCACCACCAACGGGGAGATGCCGCGGGCCAGCGGGTAGACCTGGCTGAACTCACCCAGCCGGTAGCACTGCATGAGCAGCAAGTTGTAGAACACGTGGATCGCGATCGAGCCGAGCAGGTACGGCCAGCTCGCCGAGCGGGGCAGCGCGGCCACGATGACCAGCGGGACCGATACCCCCGCTCCGCCGATGCCGATCAGCGCGAACGCGAGCGTCTGGTCCTTGATGCCGTGCGCGATGGCGTTCCAGGCGGCATGAGTGACGGCTGCGGCCAGGACCGCCAGGGTGACGGTCAGGGAGAAGGTGTTCGACGGGTCCAATGGGGCTCCTCAGGCAAGGCTGAACAGGAGCCCTCAGGGCTTTTATCCCGTCAGGTGTTCTCCGTCAGCCGGGCCCGCAGGGACCTCGGCTCCCGGATCGCGGCGCCGCTCGGTCCAGTCCCGGCCGCCCTGATTGTGGTCGCAGCCGAACGGACGGCCGGCGGAACCCTAGGCGCAACCACGTGCTAACCCCACCCTAACCCCGACCCGCGCGCGCGAGGGCCGAATGTAGGGTCGGACGCATGACCCTCGTTCCGGACACCGCCGCCACCCTGCGCCACGCCCTAGCCACCGTCGTCGTCGTACCCGTGACGCCCTACCAAGCCGACGGGAACGCCGACTGGGACACCTACGCGACGCTGACCGACAGGCTGATCGAGGCAGGGATCTCCGTCATCACCCCGAACGGCAATACCGGCGAGTTCTACGCGCTCAGCCCGGCCGAAGCCAGGCAGGCCCTGGAGACCGCGGCCAAGGTGGCCACTGGCCGCGCCGAAGTCCTGGCCGGCGTGGGCCACGACATCGCGAGCGCGATCGAGGCGGCCCGGCACGCTCAGGATCACGGCGCTGGCATGATCATGATCCACCAGCCGGTCCACCCGTACGTGTCGGCCGAAGGCTGGATCGACTACCACGCCGCGATCGCGGACGCGGTCCCGGACCTGGGCGTCGTGCTCTACATCAGGGACGAGCGGCGTACCGGTCACCACATCGCCAAGCTCGCCGAACGGAGCCCGAACGTCATCGGGGTCAAGTACGGCGTCCGCGACGCGACCAAGTTCGCCGCCGTGGCCCGCGACGCCGGACTGGACCGGCTGGCCTGGCTGGCCGGCGCGGCCGAGCTCACCGCTCCCCCGTTCTGGGCGGTCGGCGCGCGCGGCTTCACCTCCGGCCTGGCCAACGTCAGTCCCACCCTGGCCCGGGCCATGCTCCAGGCGCTGCGCGAGAACGACTTCGCGGCCGCGATGCAGGCCTGGGAGAGCGCCCGCCGGTTCGAAGAGCTGCGCTTGGCCGACGCCAGCGCCGACAACGTGAGCGTGGTCAAGGAGGCGCTGGCCCAGCTGGGCCTGTGCCGCGCCGACGTCCGCCCGCCCAGCCGTCCCCTGCCCGAACCCATCAAGGCCGAGATCGGCGGGATCCTGGCCTCCTGGGGCATGAAGTGAAGCAACCCGATGAGCTCCGCAGCTACCGCTGGTTCGGCGGTGAGCGGACCTCGGGCCTGCGGGCCTTCGGCCACCGCTCCCGGATGCGTCAGCTCGGCGTGGACGCCGAGGAGCACCTGGGCAAGCCGCTCATCCTCATCCTGAACACCTGGTCCGAGCTGAACCCGTGCCACATGCACCTGCGCCAGCGGGCCGAACAGGTCAAGCGGGGCGTGCTGGAGGCGGGCGGCTTCCCGGTCGAGATGCCGGTCGCCACGCTCAGCGAGACGTTCCAGAAGCCGACGCCGATGATGTACCGGAACCTGCTGGCCATGGAGACCGAGGAACTGCTGCGCTCCTACCCGGCCGACGGCGCGGTCCTGATGGGCGGCTGCGACAAGACCACCCCCGCCCTGCTCATGGGCGCGGCCAGCGCCAACATCCCGGCCATCTACCTGACCGCGGGCCCGATGCTGCGCGGCAATTTCCGCGGGCAGGCGGTGGGCAGCGGCACCGACGTGTGGAAGTTCTGGGACGACGCCCGGGCCGGACTGGTCGGCGACTGCGAGCTGGCCGACCTGGAGTGCGGCATCGCCCGCTCGCCGGGCCACTGCATGACCATGGGGACCGCCTCCACGATGACCTCGGCCGCCGAGGCCCTGGGCATGACCTTGACCGGGATGGCCTCCATCCCGGCGGTCGACTCCGCGCACTACCGGATGGCCGCCGCCACCGGCCGGCGCATCGTGGCCATGGCCTGGACGGACCTGACCCCGGACCAGATCCTGACCCGGGAGGCGTTCGAGGACGCGGTGGCCACCGTGCTCGCGCTCGGCGGCTCGACCAACGCGTTCATTCACCTGATCGCGATGGCCGGCCGGGCCGGGGTGGACCTGACCCTGGACGACTTCGACGCGATCTCCCGCCGGGTGCCCTGGCTGGCCAACGTCCGGCCCAGCGGGAAGTACCTGATGGAGGACTTCTACTACGCCGGCGGCCTGCCCGCGCTGCTCGGCCAGCTGGCGAAGGTCCCCGGAGCGCTGCACCTGGACCGGACCACGGTAAACGACGGCCCGTTCGGCCAAAATATTACTGACGCGGCCGTGCACGACGATGACGTCATCCGCGGCCCGGACACCGCGCTGGCCGCCGAGGGCGGGGTCGCGGTGCTGCGCGGGAACCTGGCGCCCGACGGCGCGGTCGTCAAGCACATCGCCGCCGAACCGCGCCTGCTCAAGCACACCGGCCCCGCGGTCGTCTTCGACAACTACCACGAGCTGCAAGAACGCATCAACGACCCGGCGCTGAACATCACTCCCGACTCGGTGCTGGTCCTGCGCAACGCTGGTCCCAAGGGCGGCCCCGGCATGCCCGAGTACGGCATGCTGCCCATCCCCGACTACCTGCTGGCCCAGGGCGTGCGCGACATGGTGCGGATCTCCGACGCCCGGATGAGCGGGACTAGCTACGGGGCCTGCGTGCTGCATGTGGCGCCTGAGTCGTTCGTCGGGGGACCCCTGGCTCTGGTCCAGGCCGGGGACCTCATCACCTTGGACGTCGGCGCCCGCGAGCTTTCTTTGAATGTGCCCGAACGGACCTTGGCTCAACGACGCGAGCAATGGGAACCCCCCGCTCCGAAGTTCGAGCGCGGTTACGGCGCCTTGTTCAGCGAACACATCACCCAAGCCAACCAAGGCTGCGACTTCGGCTTCCTGGCCAAGCGCGCCCCCAACCCCGAGCCCGACCCGAAGTAAGGTGACCACATGATCCAGGGGTTTGACCCGCGAACCGGAGAGCCGGTGGGGGAGCCGGTCGCCGAGACGGCCGACGCCGAGGTCGATGCGATCGTGGCCGCGGCGGTGGCCGCGGCGCCCGCGTGGGGGGCCGGGACGGCGCTGGCCCTGCGGGCCCGGGCGCTGGAGGCGGTGGCCGACGCGCTGGACGAGCGGGCCGGCGAGCTGGCCGCGATCGCGGACACCGAGACGGCGCTGGGCGGGGAGCGGCTCACTGGCGAGGTGGCCCGCACCACGACCCAGCTCCGGATGTTCGCGGGCGTGCTGCATAACGGCAGCTTCGAGGACGCGGTGGTGACCCACGCCGAGGGCGTGATCCCCGACCTGCGGCGGATCAACCGGCCGGTCGGGCCGGTGGCCGTGTTCGGGGCATCCAACTTCCCGTTCGCGTTCTCGGTGGCGGGCGGCGACACCGCCTCCGCGCTAGCGGCGGGGTGTCCGGTGGTAGTGAAGGCACACGAGGCCCATCCGGTCACCTCCGACGTGACCGCCGAGGTGGTCAGCGCGGCGCTGGCCTCGGCCGGCGCGCCCGACGGGGTGTTCGGCCTGGTGCACGGGATACAGGCCGGCCTGCGGCTGCTCCAGCACCCCGACATCGCCGCGGCCGGGTTCACCGGCTCCACCGCGGGCGGGCTGGCCCTGGCCCGGATCTGCGCGGAGCGGCCGGTCCCGATCCCGTTCTACGGCGAGCTCGGCTCGGTCAACCCCGGCGTGGTCCTGCCCGGGGCCGCGTTCGCCCGTCCCGCCGAGGTCGCCACCGGATACGCCGGGTCGCTGACCCTGGGCACCGGCCAGTTCTGCACCAACCCCGGCCTGCTGTTCGTTCCCGAGGACGTGGGGCTGCTGTCGGCGATCGCCGAGGCGGTCGGCGCTTCGGCGGGCGGCCCGATGCTGTCCGGCCGGATCTTCACCGGCTACGAGGACGCGGTGGCCGAGGCCGAGGATCATCCGGGCGTCAGCGCCCTGGCCGCAGGGCAGCCGGGGCCGGGCCCGTGGGGCGCCACCCCGCGGGTGTTCCAGCTCACGTTGAAGGAGTTCGCCGCCGATCTCGCGGTGCTGTCACGCGAGCGGTTCGGCCCGGCCGGGTTGGTCATCACCTACCCGTCGGTGGCCGACGTGCTCCCGGTGCTGGCCGCCCTGGCCGGGAACCTGGTCGGCACGGTGCACGCCGACCCCGGATCGCCCGAGGACCTGGACCTGGCCCGCCAGGTGGTCGCGGTGCTGGAGCAGGTGGCCGGGCGGATCGTGTTCAACGGCTGGCCGACCGGCGTGGCCGTGGTCGCCGCCCAGCACCACGGCGGCCCGTGGCCGGCCACCACCGTGCCCGCCTACACCTCGGTCGGCACGGCGGCCATCCGCCGCTGGCTGGTCCCGGTCGCCTACCAGAACCTCCCCGCCGAACTGCTCCCGCCCGGCCTGCGCACCCCCGAGCCCTAACCGAAGCTCCTGGCCGTCGGTGGGCGCGGGAGCGAGCCCAACTGTAGACACGAGGCGTCCGGGAACCGTTACGGCGATCGGCTATGCCGGTTTCGCGGCTAGCCTGTGCTGGCCACCTGGGCTTTGGCTTCTTCCAGGGTCATGCCGTGCAGGCGGAGCAGGTTCTCACCCAGGATCTTGCGCTTGGCCTGGTCGGTGAGCTGCGGGTAGCCGTAGCCGTCGCACAGGTCCTGCGGGATCTGGAAGTCCATGAACGCCCGCAGCGCCCACTGCGGGTGGAACAGCGGCGCCTCCGAGCCGTAAATGATCTTGTCCTCGCCGCACCAGAACAGCAGCTTGCCGATGATCTCGGCGAACATCCGGGGGGCCCGGACCACGAAGTTGATCGTGGCCGCGATCGAGGCGTACAGGTTCGGGTACCGGATGAGCTGCCAGCAGGTCTCGTCGAGGAACGGCAGCCCGACGTGGTAGATGACGAAGTTGATGTCGGGGAAGTTGGCCGCCGCGCCGTCCATGTCCCAGGTCTGGGTGTGTTCGATGGGCTGCGGGCCGAGCGGGACACCCTTGTGCACGCCGATCAGGTTGACCCCGAGTTCTTGGGCCTTCTCGAAGATCGGGAACGCGATCTTCGGGTCATCCATGCGCCACGGGTACGGCGACCCGTAGTCGTAGCGGACGTTGTAGAACTTGAACGCCCGCGCGCCGAACTCCCCGACCTGGCGCTCCATCAGGTCCAGCGCCTTGCGCCCCTCGAGCGGGTTCACTGAGCCCCAGAACACGGTCCGGTTGGGATCGCGGCCGGCCAGATCGGCGCACGCCTCCCACGGCGACAGGCCGTCGCGGAACAGGTCGGTCAACGGCAGCGGCATGGCGACCAGCATGTCGGTGTCGGATTCCTCGAACACCATCTTGCGGACGTCCGAGGGCGTCCACTCCCGCAGGAACTCCTCGGCGGGCAGCTTGTGCCGGTCGGTCTCGGGGGTCAGCGCGTTGTGGAACGCGTACAGGTGGTTGTCGAACATCAGGCCCGCCTGGCCGAACGCGTTCTTGGGATCGAAGTTGAACACGTGCGCCACGCAGTCGAAAACGAAGGCATCGTCGATCATGGCGGTTACTCCTTGGGGAGACTGTGGGCGGCGATATAGGCGTCCCGGTCAGCCACGGCCGAGGGCGGCGGCAGGAACCGCAGGATGCTCCGGGCCCGCGGCGACAGCCGGTCGGTGGTCCAGGCTTCGTCCCAGACGATCGACACGTCGGCGTCGCGGATGTCCGGCGCCTTGAGGATTTGCTCTTTCACCTGGGTGAGCACGGTAGCCGCGAACGGGCACCAGCCCGAGGTCAGCAGCAGCTCGACCTTGGCCACCCCGTCATCGACCTCGACCGAGCGCACCAGGCCCATATCGATGACCGAGATGCCCTTCTCCTGGCAGCACGGATCGTAGACCCCGGCCAGCGCGTCGCGTGCCCACGATGGCAGCTCCGACATACCGCCATCCTCGGCTTCGGGCTCCGGCTCGGTCAAGGGATGGTGGCCATTGCTACCGTGGGTTCCGTGAGCCCCCAGATCGCGGTGAACACCGCAGTAACGCTGGACGAGCTGTTGGACTTCGTGCTGGACGTGCCGGAGGCCGTCGAGTCGCTCGTGGACTACTGCCGGTCGATCTCCGGTGAGCATCCGGACTGGGGCGAGTGCCGCCATCCGGCCCGGCTGGCCTGATGGCGGGCATGATCGATCGAGATCCCAAGGGCGACCTGCGGAGTTACCTCCAGGTGGCGCGTGAGGCCATGGTGTGGAAGCTCGACGGGTTGTCCGAGTACAACGTGCGCCGCCCGATGGTGGCGACCGGAACCAACCTGCTCGGCCTGGTCAAGCATCTGGCCAGCGTGGAGCTCGGGTACTTCGGCGAGACCTTCGGCCGGCCGTTCAGCGAGCGGCTGCCGTGGCTGGAGGAAGGGGCTGAGCCCAACGCGGACATGTGGGCCGCCCCCGAGGAGTCACGGGCAGACATCGTCGGTCTGTACCACCGGGTCTGGGCGCACTCGGACGCCACCATCAGCACGCTGACGCTGGACGCGATCGGCCACGTGCCCTGGTGGCCACAGGAGCGCGGCGAGGTCACGCTGCACCGGATCCTGGTGCACATGATCGCCGAGACCGACCGGCACGCCGGGCAGGCCGACATCGTCCGCGAGCTCATCGACGGAGCGACCGGGCTGCGGCAGGACAACGGCAGCCTCGCGCCGGGCGACCAGGCGTGGTGGGCGGCGTACCGGAACCGGCTCGAGGTCGCGGCCCGCGAAGCCGGGTCCCGTTAGGCGCCGATCGTCTTCTCGAACCAGTGGTGGGCGTAGGGTTCGTCGTTGAACGCCGGGACCTCGTGGTAGCCGGCTGTCCGGTACAGGCCGATCGCCTCGTTCAGGGCGTTGTGGGTTTCCAGCTGGAGCGTGCGGGCGCCGTGGGCCACCGCCTGCGCCTCCAGTTCGGCCAGCAGCCGACGCCCCAGTCCTAGCCCGCGGACCCCCCGGGCGACCCACATGCGCTTGAGATGGGCCGACGCGTCCGGGTGGAACTTGAGCACCCCGCACCCAACCGGCTCGGCGTACAAGGTGGCGAGCAGGAACAACCCCGCGGGCGGTGACACCTCCTCGTCGGTGGCCGAGATGCCCCGGGCAGGGTCGAAGCCCTCCTCGAATCGCGACGACAGCTCGGTTTGATAGGCCTGCACCGCCCGGCGCGCGTCCGGGTGCCGAGGGTCGCACACGCCAATCTGGATCGCCGAGGCCAGCAAGAGCCGCTCGACCTCGGCCATCGCGGCGATCAGCCGGTCGCGTTGCCGCGGGCTCAGCGGTTCGAGCAGAGCCGCGGCGGAGTCATCGGAGAGCCGGTCGAGTTCGGCCTTCTCGGTGTGGCCGCGGCGGGTCAGCCGGGCCGTCCGCACCCGTCCGTCCGCCTCACTCGGCTCGACGCGGACCAGCTCGTCGCTCTCCAGTGACCGCAGCAGCCGGCTCAGGTAGCCGGAGTCCACGTCCAGCCGGGCGCGCAGCCGCCGGACGTCGCTGCCCTCCGGGCCGATCTCCCACAGTAGCCGGGCCTGCCCGAGCGGCCGGCCGCGGGCCAGGAACGCGTCGTCCAGCGCACCGATCCGCTGCGTCACGGTCCGGTTGAACCGCCGGACCTGCTCGATCATCTCTGAGTCCATTCTCTGACTTTAGTCAGAGAATCCCGTCGGCCAAGGTTCAGGGCTGGAACTGGGTGTATCCGTACAGCGGTACGGCGGTCGTGCTCGCTATGACCTGGTTGGCGGCGTCGAGCCAGATCAGGCGGTGCAGGGAACGGGGTGAGGGGACGACGAACGCCACATACTTCCGGCCGTCCACCATCCGCGGCGTGGCCAGCACGGACGAGCCGTTGTCGAGCACCGCCCTGACCCGGGCGGTGCCCGGGCTGACCTGGATGGCGTACCCGACGGCGCCCACGCCGGGCGCGCCGAAGCCGAGGGACAACGCCATGATGGTCTCCGGCCCGGCCGGGATGCTGACCGGGCCGCAGTAGCCCATCTGGGTGCCGCCGAGCGAGCTCGCGAACACGTAGCAGTCGCCGCCGGGCCCGAACTGCAGCTTGATGATCCAGCCCGAGCCGCCCGGGAGCGTGCCCGAGGCCAGGGTGGCCGAGGCCATGATGGCCGGCGCCGGCGCTCCCTCGGCGGTGTCGCCGTTGATCCAGAGGCCTTCGTCCTGCGTGGTCGGCGTGGGCACGAAGACGTCGGCTGGCCAGCCCGGGTAGGGCTTGGCCAGGGTGATCCGGAGCGGCCCGGCTAGCGAGTACGAGACGCCGACCAGGTGGTAACGGTGCCCGCAGGCGTTCACGATGACCGCCGGGAGGTTCTGGTGGCCGTTCACGACGACCCCGCCGACGCTGGCGGGCAGCTGGATGAACGCGAAGGCCACCCCGCGTACGGCCTGGCCCGGGGCCACGGAGGCCGCGTTTCCCGGGGTCGGATACACCGGATCGGCGTCGGTGCCGTTGAGCACGACCGCGGGCACGCACCGCGACCCTGGGTCCGCGATGTCCTGGACCGCCAGCCGCCACGGGTGTCCGTCCGCGATCCCGCTGGCGAACACCCCGCCGGGCCCGGCGGTGACGGCCGGGGCGGCGGCCGGAACGGCCGGCGGCTGGCCGGACCGCAGCGCTAGGCTCGTCACGGCGATGATCCCGGCCAGCGCCAGCGCGCCGGCGGCGGCGCCCGCACGCCGCAGGCGGATGACCTTGCCGCGCCGGATGATCGCTTCGAGCGGCGCGGTCGACGGCGGTACGGCCTGCAGCGTGCCGTGCAGCGCCCGCCGCAGGTCGCGGTCTTCGGTCGCGGTCATCGGTCATCCCCTTCTCCCAGGGCCGGGTTCTCCCGGAGCTTGGCCAGGGCCCGCGACAGCTGGCTGCGCACCGTGCCCGCCGAGCAGCCCAGGGTCGCGGCGATCTGCGCGTCGGTCAGGTCGGACCAGTACCGCAGCACGATCACCGCGCGCTGCCGGGGCGGCAGCAGGCGCAGCGCGGCCAGCAGCGCGGCCCGCTCGCCGACCAAGTTGGCCGGACCGTCGACCGGTGTCTCCGGCGGGTCGCCGGGCTGTTCGGCCACCCGGCGCCGGCGGAACCGGCGGTTGCTCGAGTTGACCAGGATGCGGCGCAGGTAGGCGTCCGGGTCGTCGGCCCGTCTGACCCGCCGCCAGGCCACGTAGGCCCGGGCCAGCGTGGCCTGAGCGAGGTCCTCGGCCAGCCAGCGGTCCCCGGTGAGACCGAACGCCAGCCGGACCAGCCCCGGCCAGCGGGAGGCCGCGAACGCGCTGAACTCCCTGTCATCGTCGGCGCCGATGACGTCGGGGGCAGCGGCAAGCTCGTCGCGAGGATTGGTCACCACCGGCTCCACATCACCTAAGAGCACGGTAGATGGCTGGATCGTTGCATGACCTCATCTTCAGCGGAGCATGCCCCCGTGAAACGATGGGCATCAGGACCACGGGCGATGAGAGCGGTTATGGACGACGAGCGTGAGAACCTGACCTGGCAGACGTTCGGCACGGCGTCCCGGGAGCTGGCGGTGGCCATCGCGGCCGACGGTTTCGAGCCGGATCTGATCTTGTCCATCGCGCGGGGCGGCCTGTTCCTGGCCGCTTCCCTCGGCTACGCGCTGGCGGTCAAGAACCTGCACGTGATGAACGTCGAGTTCTACGACGGCGTCGGTACCACGCTGGACATGCCGGTCATGCTGCCGCCGGTGCCCAGCGCGGTCGACTTCTCGGCCAAGAAGGTGCTGATCGCCGACGACGTGGCCGACTCGGGCCAGACCATGGAGCTGGTCTACCGGTTCATCAAGGACCATGTGGACGACGTGCGGTCGGCGGTGATCTACGAGAAGCCGCGGTCGCTGATCAAGTGCGACTACGTTTGGAAGCGCACCGATCGCTGGATCAACTTCCCGTGGAGCAGCGAGGCTCCCGTCGTCCAGCGGGCCGGCCAGGTCCTCGACGCCTAGCCGGGCCCTACCGCCCCGGCAGAAGCTGGCGTTGCCAGACTAGAATATGCCGGGTATTATACTCGACATGATGTCGGGCATGGTCAGGTCATGAGCGTCCCGCACGCCTTGCTGGCGCTGCTGTCGGAGGGGCCGAAGTACGGGCTGCAGTTGCGCGAGGAGTTCGAGGCCGGGACGGGCGAGGTGTGGCCGCTGAACGTCGGCCAGGTGTACAAGACGCTGGGCCTGCTGGAGCGTGACGGGCTGGTCGAATCCGACGGCACCGGCCAGGACGGCCCCCAGAAGCGGTTCCGGATCACGGCGGCCGGCGGGGAGGCGCTGACCGCCTGGCTGCACACGCCGCCGGACCTGACCTCCCCGCCCCGCGACGAGCTGGTGATGAAGGTGCTGGTGGCGGCGCGGGTGCCGGGCACCGACGCGCACGAGGTGATCCAGGCGCACCGCCTGTACCTGCTCGAGCTGATGCAGCAGTGGACCCGGCTGAAAGAGGGCGAGGCCCGCGATGACCTGAGCCTGGCGCTGGTGGTGGATTCCGAGCTGTTCCGGCTGGACGCGGCGATCCGGTGGCTGGACGCCGCGGATGTTCGCCTGGCGCGGGCGGCCGCCGAGCCGCCCCGGCCCGTTCCCGCCCGGGCGTCGGCTCCGGCTCCGCAGCTTCGCCGGCTGGGGGCCAGGCGATGAGCCGGCCGGAACAGGGCGAACAAAGCGTGCTGGAGCTGCGCGGCGTGTCGAAGAGCTACGGTCAGGAGCCGGCCACGGTGCACGCGCTGGACGGGGTTGACCTGTCGGTGCGGGCCGGGAGATGGTGGCGGTGATGGGGCCCAGCGGGTCGGGCAAGTCCACCTTGCTGAGCATCGCCGGAAGCCTCGAGGAACCCACCAGCGGAGAGGTGCTGGTCTGCGGCATGGCGCTGGCCGGGATGCCGCGGGCGCGCAAGGCCCGGCTCCGGCGCCGGGTCATCGGGTACGTGTTCCAGGATTTCAACCTGCTGCCCGGGCTGACCGCCGCCGAGAACGCCGCCCTGCCGCTGGAACTGGACGGCGTTGCGGTGCCGAAGGCGCGCGCAGCCGCGCTGACCGCGCTGGCGGCGCTCGGGGTGGCCGACCAGGCGTACCGGTTCCCCGATCAGCTGTCCGGCGGCGAGCGGCAGCGGGTGGCGATCGCCCGCGCGGTGGTGGGAGACCGCCGGATGCTGCTGGCCGACGAGCCGTCCGGCGCTCTGGACTCGGTGAATGCCGGTGAGGTGATGCGGCTGCTGCACGAGGCATGTCAGCAAGGGCTGGCCGCGGTGGTGGTGACCCACGACGCGCACATGGCCGCCTGGGCCGACCGGATAGTGCTCCTGCGCGACGGGCGGCTGACCGGTCAGACCACCCGGCCGGCCGGCCCTGAATCCCTGCTCATGCCAGGCCAGGTCCGGTGAGTATCGCGCTGCGCGAGCCCCCCGACCTGGACGCGGCCGAGGGCAGCGGCATCGTCGCCCGCCGCGCGGTGTTCCGCTGGGGCTGGCGGCTGTTCCGCCGTGAATGGCGCCAGCAACTGTTCGTGCTCGCCCTGCTCACCGTGGCGGTCGCCGCGACGATCTGGGGTGCCAGCGTCATCACGAACGCGCAGCTCAGCGACCCGAACTACGCCACATTCGGCACCGCTGCCGGGTCGGTCACGCTGCCCGGGACCGATCCGCGGCTGGCCACCGACATCGCCACCATCGGTGAGCGCTGGGGCCCCGCCGATGTCGTCGAGAATCAGGACCTCACGACCGGGACCACCCAGCCGGTGCAACTGCGTGCCGAGAGCCTGTACGGGCACTACACCGCTCCGCTGCTCGGGCTGGTCAGCGGCAGTTACCCGGCCGGTCCCGGCCAGGTCGCGCTGACCAGCCAGGTCGCCAGCCTGTACGGCGCGCACGTGGGCGGCACCTGGCGGGCCGCCGGGACGACCTGGCGGGTAACCGGCATCGTGCAGGATCCGAGCAACCTGGCCGATGAGTTCGCGCTGGTCGCCCCGGGCCAGGTCTCGCACCCCAGCCAGGTGATCATGCTGCTCGGCTCGGCCGTGGCGCAGCAGGTTCTCAACAGCGCCAACGGAACCCTGCCGGGTGTCCCGGCGGCCACGGTGTCCGTCCCCGCTGGCCATGAGAGCGGATCCTCGCCGGCGGTCCTCGTCCTGGTGGTGGAGGTGCTCGGACTGGCGTTCATCGGCCTGGTGTCGATGGCCAGTTTCTCGGTGCTGGCCCAGCGTCGGCTGCGCGGCCTCGGGATGCTCAGCGCGGTCGGCGCGACCGAGCGCCAGCTGCGCCTGGTCCTGATCGCCGACGGCCTGGCGGTCGGCGTGGCCGGGGCACTGGCCGGCACGATACTGGGCCTGGCCGCCTGGTTCGCGTACGTGCCGGCGCTGCAGCAGGCCGCCGGGCACGTCATCGACGGGACCAACCTGCCGTGGTGGGCGTTCGCTCTTGGGGTGGTGTTCGCGGTCGCGACGTCGGTGCTGGCGGCCCGCCGCCCGGCCCGGACGGTGACCGCGGTGCCGGTGGTAGCCGCGCTGTCCGGTCGCCCCGCGGAGCCGAAGGCGGTGCATCGCTCCGCCGTGCCTGGCGTCATCGTGTTCGCGGCCGGCGTTGCGGGCCTGGCCATCAGCGTGCTGACCGTCGCGGCACGACCGCGGCTGCCGGTCGCGGTCCGGATCGCGCTGCGCGACCTGGTCCGCTACCGGGCCCGGTCCGGGGCCGCGCTGGCCGCGGTCACGTTCGCCGTGTTCCTGGGCACGGCGATCTGCATCGTCGCCAGCATCAAGTACGACAACCCGCTCACCTGGTCCGGCCCCAATTTGTCCGGCAGCCGGCTGATCGTCTACACGAGTTACCAGAACGGCGGCATGATGACGCAGCTCAGCAGCGCTCAGGTGGCCAGCCTGAGCGGGCGGGTGAATGGCCTGGCCGCCAGCCTGCGCGCGCAGTCCGCGCTGCCGCTGGAATCGGCAGCCGGACTGCAGCAGGCGGGTGCGCCGGACCACGACAATTTCAACGGCAACGTGTACGTGGCCACCCCGCAGCTGCTCACCACGTACGGGATCAAGGCTAGCCAGATCGCCCCCGGCACCGACGTCCTGACCATGCGGCCGGGGCTGGCCGGCCTGCCGCGCATGGAAATGACCTGGGGCCTGTACGGCGCGTGCACAGGTAACTGCAACTCCGCGAGCCCGCCCACCCCGCCGCCCTGCACGGTGCGTAACAGCTGCCTGGCCAACCCGGTGATCCAGACGGTCGCCAGCCTGCCCGGCGGCGCCTCCGAGCCGAACACGGTGATCACCGAGTACGCGGTGCGCAAGTACCACCTGCAGTCCAGCCTGAGCGGCTGGCTGATCCAGGCACCGGCCCCGCTCACCGCCACGCAGCTCAACGCCGTGCGCCAGTTCGCGCTCGCCAACCAGGTGACCGTCGAGACCAAGGCCAGCGGACCGAGTCCCGGCCAGCTCGCCGGCGGGGCCACCGCGCTCGGCATCGTGATCGCGTTCGGCGTGCTGGCCGCCTCGGTCGGCCTGATCCGCAGCGAGACCGCGCCGGACCTGCGCACGCTCGCCGCCACCGGGGCCAGCGCCGCGACCCGGCGGATGATCACCGCGGCGACCGCCGCTGCCCTGGGGCTGCTCGGCGCGATCCTCGGCATGGCCGCCGCGGTGATCGCCGGGCTGGCCTGGACTCATAGCAGCCTGTCCGTCATGTTCGGCGACGTGCCGCTCAGTGACGTGCTCATCCTGATGATCGGGCTGCCGCTGATCGCCGCGGCCGGCGGCTGGCTCTTCGCCGGGCGCGAGCCGTCGGCAGTCGCCCGGCAGCCGATTGAATAACGCCTAGTTGGCCCAGCCTGGCGGCCCGTCCTCGGTCTTCATGGCCGGCACGCCGTTCGGCCAGAACTGCAGGTAGCCGTGGCCGGGCAGCCCGGTGAAGCCCGCGATCGGCTGGCCGGTGGCGGCGATCCAGTTCAGCCAGAATATGTGCAGCCCGCCGGGGATGAAGAACGCGGCGTACTTCCGCCCGTCCACCATCAGCGGCTGCGCCGACACGTTAGAGCCGTCGGACAGCTCGGCGGTCAGATGATCGGTGGCGGAGCCGACCGAGATCGCGTAGCCCACCCCGACCACGCCGGGATGAGGTGAGCCGAGCGGCAGCACCATGACCGTGCTAGGGCCCTGCGGGGTACTGATCGGCCCGCAGGCCGCCTGCCAGAGCCCGTTTCCGGTGCTTCCGGCCGGCGGCGACGCGCTGAGGCTGAAGCAGTCCCCGGCCTTGCCGAACGTGACGCGGATCGACCAGCGGTCGCCGAACGCGTTCCCGGAGGCGATCGTGCCCGAGGCCATCGGGTCCTGGGCCGTATCCGGACTCTGCCAGATGCCAGCCACCTGCGGGTTGTCCACCGAGGGGCGGGGCGCGGACAGCGCGGTCGGCGCCGCGTAGCTGCCCGCGGGACGATCGCGGAAGCTCAGGTGGATCCGCAGCGTCGCGGTCAGGGGATAGGCGAAGCCGGCCAGCCGGAACTGCTGCCCGCACGCGGTTACCGTGACTGGCGCCACGCCGAGCTGGAAGCCGCCCACCGGATCGGCCCAGAGCCAGTCGGCATCGGCGGGAACCTGGACGAACGCGAATCCGGCGCCCGGCAGATCGGATCCGAGCGTGACGAACGCCGGATCACCGACCGGTGATCGCCGTAGCGGATTCCCCTCGGCGAACAGCGGTGCGGCGTCCTGGCCGTCGATGCTGACTGCGGGCACGCACCGGAAGCCGGGGTCGGCGATATCCTGCACGGCCAGCTGCCACGGCCGTCCGTCCGCGGTGCCGCCCGCGAACGCGCCGGACCCGAGGCCCGCCGTCGAGTTGGTGATCACCGATATCTGGGCCGCGGCCGCGGCCACGGGACGGGCCGCCGGGCGCGAGCCGGGAATGAGCAGCGCGGCCGCGGCCACCGCCCCGGCCAGCACCGGAATCGCGGCGATCCGGGCTCGCCGCGACCGGATGCGCCTGGCCCGCAGGCCGATCTGGTCCAGCCGGACCGGCGGTAGCGGCTGCACCGATGGCTGCGGCTCGGCCGCGGCGCCTGATGGTCGCGGGCGGACGCGGGTGCCCGCGCGGATCAGGGCGCGCCGGGCGTACTGGACCGGGTCGGCCGTCCGGCTGACCCGCCACCAGACCAGCGACGTCCTGGCCAGCGCGGTCTGGGCCAGCTCCACGGCCGTGGCCTGGTCCCCGGTCAGCTCGGTGCCGAGCCGGACCAAGACCGGCCAGTGCGCCGTCGCGAACGCGCCGAAATCCGCACCGCCGCTGCTGATGACGTCAGCGAGTTCATCGCGTGGCTCGGACACGAAAGGCTCCACTTCGCCTATGAGCACCATAAGCGAAGTGGAGCCTGGGCTAAAGAGGGGTGGCGGCGCCTCAGTCGGCCGAGCGCAGCACGGTCCCGGCCACCGCGATGGCCACCGCGACTAGGCCGGCCGCGATCCAGAAGGCCAGGTGATAGCCGTCGGTCAGGGCGGCCAAAGTGCCCTCCCCGCGGGCCGCGAGGGCGCTGGTGCGACCCGCCGACACCGTGGCCAGCACGGCCAGCCCGAGCGCCCCGCCCACCTGAGCGGTGGTGTTGACCAGGCCGGAGGCCAGGCCCGCGTCGGCCGGCGTGGCCCCGGCCATGGCCACGGTCATCAGCGCGGGGAAGGCCAGCCCGGCGCCCGCACCCATCAGCACCATGACCGGCAGGTCGTGGATCACGAACCCGCCGTGGACCGGCGCCTGGGCGAACAAGACGAGCGCGGCGGCGATCAGGACCAGCCCGCCGATCAGCACGGCTCGGGCGTTGAACCGCGCGGCCAGCCGGTCGGTGTACCGGACCGACAGCGCGCCCATGACCACCGCGACGGGCAGGAACGCCAGTCCGATCTGCAGCGGGTCGTAACCCAGGATGCGGCGCAGGTACAGCGCGCCCAGGAAGAACATGCCGAACATGCCCGCCACGCTGAGCACCTGGATCAGGTTCGCGGCGGCGATCTTGCGGGTGGTCAGCATGCGCAACGGCATGAGCGGGTGCCGCGCGGTCAGCTGGCGGACGACGAAGCCGGCCAGCAGGGCCAGCGTGACGGCGCCGAAGGTCAGCGTCCGGGCGGCCAGCCACCCGTCTTCAGCGGCCGGCTTGACGATGGTGAACACGCCCAGCATCATCGCGCCGGTGATGAGCACGGCACCCAGCACGTCCGCGCCCTGGCGCAGTCCGCTGCCCTGGTCTGCTGGGACGACCCGCAGCGCGAGCGCCGCGGTGACCACGCCGATCGGCAGGTTCACGAAGAAGATCCAGTGCCAGTTGATGGCCTGGGTCAAGATGCCGCCGGCCAGCAGGCCCACGGCGCCGCCGGCGGACGCGACGAACGCGTATACGCCGATCGCCTTGGCCATGTCACGCGGTTCGGGGAACAGGGTCACGATCACGCCCAGGATCACGGCCGAGGTCAGCGCCCCGCCGATGCCCTGCACGAACCGCGCGCTCACCAGCATCTCCTGGTTCTGGGCCAGCCCGCACACCATGGAGGCCACCGTGAAGACGGCGAGCCCGGCCAGGAAGACCTTGCGGCGCCCGGCCAGGTCGCCCAGCCGCCCGGCGAACAGCAGCAGGCCGCCGAACGCGATCAGGTAGGCGTTGACCACCCAGGCCAGCCCGGTCTGGGAGAAGCCGAGCTCAGCCTGAACGGACGGGAGCGCCACGTTCACGATGGTGGCGTCCAGGACGATCATCAGCATTCCGGTGCACAGCACCACCAGGGCTAGCCAGCGGGACCGGTCGGCTGACGGGCCGAGCGCGGGCTCGGCCAGCTCCGGAAGCTCAGTCGTGTCGTGCATCTCGGTCTCCTTACGTGAGTCATTCAACTGAATCGACGATGGCGGTCGCCGGTATTCATCGCTCAGCGGCGGACAGCGAGTGCCGGACGGCTTCGGACAGGCCAGTGCCGCTGTGTCCGGTGACCAGCGTCACGGCAGGCCACCTGGCCGCTTGTGCCTGCGCCGCGACGGCGGTCGCGATGAGGCTTCCCGGGCCCTGGCCGGCCACCAGGAGCCGTCCGGGATCGCCGCCGAGTTCGGCTGCGTGCTCGGCGGCCCACTCCAGCACGGTCGTACCGTCCTGCGCGTCCGTCACGCAGGACACGGCCAGTACCACGACGCCAAGGTCCGCGGACAGGCTCTGGCACGTGGCCTCGGCCCGCGTGTCCGCGCCGGCGCCCACCATGCAGAACACCAGCAGAGGCCCCGGCCGCGGCCCGCGCCGGGCGGGCCAGTAAACGCGTACCGGGAGCGGGCTGGTGCTGCCCCTGAGCTGCAGGTCGGCGATCCGGTTAGCGGACATGCCTTACACGTTGGCACCTGGACCACCGCGAAGGGAAAGGCCGAGTGCGCATGACAGTCGTGCATAACCGGCATGACCACGAGCGGGTCCGGCGGGTGATAACGGGCGATAATCGGTCTATGGACGAGGAGAACGCTGAGGTCCTATCCCTGCCTCAGGCGCCGGACGCCATCGAGCTGCGGCACCTGCGCGCGTTCGTCGCGGTCGCCGACGAGCTGAACTTCGGCCGGGCTGCGGCGCGCCTGTACCTGTCCCAGCCCGCGCTGAGCCGCCAGATCCGCAGCCTGGAACGCCTGGTCGGTTGTGACCTGCTGCGGCGTTCGACCCACCGCGTCGAGCTCACGGTGGCCGGCGAGGCCCTGCTCGACCGGGCCCGGAGCCTGCTGCGCGACGTCGACGAAGCGGTCAACGCGACCCGCTCGGTGGGTGGCGAGCTGCTGGGCCGGATCGCCCGGCACTGGGCCGCCTTCGCCGAGGTCGACACGGCTGACCTGCAGGAACTACGGACCGCCTACGAGGGCCTGCATGGACAGTTCGAGCCTCCGGCCGGCCTCACGGTGCGGCCGCTGAACGCCGGGGGAGTGCCCGGCCTGATGCTCACGCCGCGGTCCGACGAACCCGCCACCGTGCTCTACCTGCATGGCGGCGGCCATATCGCCGGGTCGGCTTTCGGCTACCGGCCGCTGGCCGGCGCACTGGCCGAGCAGGCCGACACCGGCGTGGTGGTGCCCGACTACCGGCTGGCCCCGGAGCACCCCTTCCCGGCCGCGGTGCAGGACGCGGTGCGCGCCTATCGCTGGCTGCTGGACCGGGGCGCGGCCAGGATCATGGTGGCCGGTGACTCGTCAGGCTGCAGCCTGGTTATGTCATTGCTGCTCAGCCTCAAGCAGCAGGATCTACCCGGGCCGGCCGGGGCGATTCTGTTCTGCCCGTGGATCGACATGACCGCGGCCGGGCGGGACCACCCGCCGAGCGATCTCGACGAGATTAGGCATGCCGCCTCCGGCCTCTACCTGGCTGGGCATCCGGCCGGCGATCCGATGGTCAACCCGCTGGACGCGGATCTGAGCGGCCTGCCGCCGATGCTGATCCAGGCCGCCACCGGCGACCCGCTCCTCGATGAGGCCCGCGAGCTCACCGATCACGCCCAGGACTGCGGAGTGGCCGCGCACTTCGAGCTGTTCCCGGTCGACACCCACGACTTCCACATCTTCTGGAGCTTCCTGCCCGAGGCCGCCCAGGCCCTGCAGCAAGCCGGCCGTTTCGCCCGCGACGCCTCCCCGGCCGCTCGCAGGCGCCGGCTGACGCCCGGGCCCGGGGGCTGCTACCGCGGCCGCCGGGTGCTGCGGAACAGCTCGCTAAGCCACATCAGCACGATCAGCCTGGGCGCGGACCACAGGTAACTGCGCACTGCCTTCCCTCGCTGCCCGCTGGCCGCCTCGAACAGCACGCTGTGCGCCTCGGCCAGCCACCGGCGCCCCGCCGCCGCCGGCATCAGCCGGGACACCGCGCGAAGCACCGGCCAGCCGCCCGCCGCCGTCGATACCGGCCCGGCAGGCGCGCCCGACGTGGCCGCACCGGGCAGTCCGTGTCCGCCTGGTCCGCGACCACGGCCAGGCCAGGCGCTTACGCAGCAAGAACCCTTCGGTGCTCGGCCAGGCGACGTAGATGACGGCCAGGTTGCCGATGCCCACGAACGCCAGGGCAATGAATCCCGGCACGTGCAGCGGCGGGCCGGTCAGCACCGCCCACGCCCCGAAACCCAAGCTGGTCAAGGCGCCGATCACCAGAACGACCTGCTTGCGTCTCGCCGGTACGGGATAGTCGGGCAGCGTCATGCCGTCCCGCCTTCACTGGCCAGGCCACGCAGAGCGGCGCCTCGGGGTCGGCGCGCGCCCGCCGCGGCTGCGCTGGCCTGCGCGGCTCCGTTCGCGGTCAGCCGGTAGTACCGCCGCGCCGGACGCTTCTCGGCCTGCGGATCGACGTCCTCCCACCGACTGGTCACCCACCCCTGACTCTCCAGCCGCAGCAGGATCGGATAGGCCGTGCCGGGCATCAGCCCGGTCTCCTCGGACAGCTCCAGCCCGTACCGTTCCCGCCCCGGCTCGCGCAACAGCGCCTGCAATACCAGCAGCACCTGCACCGTCAGCCGAAACGCCATACAAGAACTCTAAATAGGCGCTCAGCAGCAGTCAAGAACTCTATATAGGGTCAGCGTACCTTGCCGCAACCGCGTCGTTGTGGCACCCACGTCGTCCGGTGCGCGTCGTTGCGGCAGAGTGAAATCCGGGTCCGGTATGCATTAGGCGGAGTGACTGAGCAATGCGGTGTGGTCAGCGGCTGCTTGTGGCAGGTCACGCGGGTTCGCGCCGCGGCCGGGGTTACCGGTGGTGCTGGCGTTGCCAGGCAGCGCAGCGTGCCTCGTGGTGCGCTGCTCCCGCGAAGCCTAGGGTGGTGAAACCCGGGTTCCACCACCGTAGGGCGTGGTGGATTGCCAGTTTCACTCCGCTCGCGTCGGCCGCTCGCGCACTCCGCTCGCGTCGGCCGCGGTCGGCTGCTCCGGCTAACTTCAAGCTCAGGCCGGGGTGGTACCGGCGGCGTCGAGGGCGAGCAGGGCTACGTGCAGGGAAGTCCGCGACTCGGCCGAGCTCAGGTCGGTGCCGCAGATGCGCTCGATCCGGCGCAGCCGCTCGTAGAACGTGGGCCGGGCCAGGTGCGAGGCCTTGGCCGCCTCGGCCTTGTTACCACCGGCCGCCAGGTAGGCGGTCAGCACGCCGATCAGGTCGGTGCCAGAGTCGGCGGCCAGCAGCGCGCCGAGCTCGCGCTCGACGAAGGTCTGCAGCCGCGGGTCGTCGCGCAGCAGGTGCAGCAGGCCGCGCAGGCGCAGGTCGGGCAGCCGGTAGAACAGCGCGGGATCGCGGTCCTCGGGGCGTGACGCGGCCACGTCGGCGACCTGGCTGGCCTCCAGGAACGAGCGGCGGACGTCCCGGATCGACCCGGCCGTGGCGCCCACCCCGATGACCAGCACCTCCGGTTCCAGCCCGGCCCGGTCCCTGATCCGGGTGGCCAGCCTGGTCAGCACGTCGTCCGGCTCCACCTGCGGGCCGAGCGAGAGCATCGCCCCGGCGCGGTCGTCATCCAGCGTGCCGACCAGCGACGGAATCCGCTCGGCCCGGCACGCGGAGGCCGTCGTGTCGGCCAGGTCCAGCACCCGGGCGTGGGCCGGCATGCCGAGCGCCCCGCCCGGACCGGAAACGCCCGGACCGGAAACGCCCGGACCGGAAACGCCGGAACCGGAAAGCGCCGGATCGCGGAACCGCAGCACGATACCGATGAGCTGACGCCCGTCGACCGGGACGCCGAGCGCGCGCGCCCGGACCGCGGCCTCGGCGGGATCGGTGTGCGCCTGAGAGATAATGCCGCTGATCAGCGTGCGGTGGGCTTGGCGTTCCAGGCTCTCCCGGTGCCGCGTGAGCAGCCGCGCCAGCGCCAGCGTGGTGGCTGCCCGCTCGATCAGCACGGTGTCGGTCGGCGACGGCGGCCCGGAACAGACCAGGATCACCCGCCCCCAGTCCTCGCCTCGAGCGCCCACCGGGGTCACCAGCCAGCGCGAGGCCTCGTCGTAGAAGGTCCGGCCCGGGCCGCGTACCGCCCGGCTGCGCGCGGCGAACCCGCTCAGCAGCTGTCCCGGGTCGCCGCCGCCCGGTGAGAAGGCCAGCACCCGGTGCGACAGGTCGGCCAGGATCACCGGCCGTCCGGCCAGCGTCGCGGCCTGCCGGACGATCTCTTCGGGAGAGGCACCAGCCACGGACAGCTCGGTGAACATCTCGTGCAGCCGCTCGGAGACCCGCAGCTCGTCGAGCTGAGCATCGATGATCCGGGCGTGCACCGCCTCGGTGATCTCGACGAACGCGACCTCGCGGGTGAACGCGATCAGCGGCAGCCCGGCCTGCCTGGCCGCGGTGACCAGCGCGGCAGGAAGCGACTCGGCGTAGCGACGGCCGAGTTCCAGGGCCAGGCCGGCCACCCCGACGTCGGCCAGTTCGGTCACGTAGGCCGCCAGCAGCCGGTCGTCGTCGGGCAGGGCGATCCCGGTGCTGAGCACCAGCTCCCCGCCCCGCAGCAGGCGGGCCACGTCGGTGAGCTCCATGGCATGCACCCAGCGGACCGGCGTATCCAGCTGGTCGGCACCGGCCACAACCTGCGGACGGCCGCGACGGCAAGCCTCCATAGCGAGCACTTCGCCCAGCGACGGCAGCATTTACACAGTGTATGAAGTCAATCTCAATCGCAGACACGATGTAACTTCCGTCCGCTCGGTCAGGGAGAGGACACTAGAGACCATGTCTGAGCTCCTCGCCCGCCATCGCGCGGTCATCCCCAACTGGGTCGGGATTTACTACGACGAGCCGATCGAGATCGTGAGCGGCCAGGGCTGCCGCGTCACCGACGGTCAGGGTCGCAGCTACCTGGACTTCTTCGCCGGCATCTTGACCAACATGCTCGGCTACGACGTCCCCGAGGTCCGGGACGCGGTCGAACGGCAGATCGCCAGCGGGGTGGTGCACACCTCGACGCTGTACCTCATCCGCAACCAGATCGAGCTGGCCGAAAAGATCGCCAAGCTGTCCGGCATCCCGAACGCCAAGGTCTTCTTCACCAACTCCGGCACCGAGGCCAATGAGACCGCGCTGCTGGCCTGCCTGACCGCGCGCCAGGCCAATCAGGTCCTAGCCATGCGGGGGAGCTATCACGGCCGTTCGTTCGGCGCCGTGTCGGTGACCGGTGTGGCGGCCTGGAAGATGTCGAGCCACGACCCGTTCGGCACTCATTATCTGCATGGCACCGACCGGCACCTTGGCCCCTACGCCCGCCTGTCCGATGCCGACTACATCAAGGCCTGCGTGGACGATCTCAAGGCCCTGCTGACCAGCGGCATTCACCCGGCCGACGTCGGGTGCCTGCTGGCCGAGCCGATCCAGGGCGTGGGCGGCTTCACCATGGCCCCCGACGGCCTGCTCGCCGCGTACAAGGAAGTACTCGACGAGCACGGCATCCTGCTCATCTCCGATGAGGTGCAGACCGGCTGGGGCCGCACCGGCCAGCACTTCTGGGGGATCGCCGCCCACGGGATCACCCCGGACGCCATGACGTTCGCCAAGGGGCTGGGCAACGGCTTCGCCGTCGGCGGCGTGGTGGCCCGCGCCGAACTGCTCGACGGCATCCGCGGCAACGGCATCTCCACCTTCGGCGGCAACCCGGTCGCGACGGCCGCGGGCAACGCCACCCTGGACTACGTGCTGTCCCACGACCTGCAGCACAACGCCGCTGTGACCGGCGAACTGATCATCAGCGGGCTCAGGGAAGCGGCCGCGCAGCTCAACATCGTCGGCGAGGTGCGCGGCAGGGGCCTGATGTTCGCCGTCAACCTGGTCGACCCAGGTACCAAGCAGGCCAGCCCGGCCCTGGCCGGGCGGATGCTCGAGGCCACCAAGCAGCGGGGGCTGCTGGTCGGCAAGGGCGGCCTGTACGGGTCGACGCTGCGGATGGCTCCGCCGCTGACCCTGAGCGAGGCCGAGGCCAAGGAAGGCCTGGGCATCCTCGTCGACGCCCTGCAGGCCGTCAACGAAGAGGCGAGTAAGTGAGCAAGCACATCACCCACTGGATCGGCGGCAAGCCCTGGGACGGTGAGGCCGAGCGGCACGGCGACGTGTACGACCCGGCGACCGGGCAGGTCACCGGCCGGGTCGACTTCGCCAGTCCGGCCGAGGTCGACCTGGCGGTCGCCGCCGCCCAGGACGCGTTCACGACCTGGCGCCGGGTCAGCCTGGCCAAGCGCGCAACCACCTTGTTCGCGTTCCGCGAGCTGGTCCGCGACCACGTGACCGAGCTGGCCCAGCTGATCACCGAGGAGCATGGCAAGGTGGCCGCCGACGCCGCGGGCGAAGTAGCTCGCGGCCTGGAGGTCGTCGAGTTCGCCTGCGGTATCCCGCATCTGCTCAAGGGCGGCTACTCGGAGAACGTCTCCACCAACGTCGATTCCTACTCGATCCGCCAGCCGGTCGGCGTGGTGGCGGGCATCACGCCGTTCAACTTCCCGGCCATGGTGCCGATGTGGATGTTCCCGCTGGCCATCGCGTGCGGCAACACGTTCGTGCTGAAACCTTCGGAGAAGGACCCGTCCGCGTCGCTGCTCATTGCCGCGCTGTGGGCCGAGGCCGGCCTGCCCGACGGCGTGTTCAACGTGGTCCAGGGTGACAAGGTGGCCGTCGACGCCATCCTGGCTCACGAAGGCATTAAAGCGGTCAGCTTCGTCGGCTCCACGCCCATCGCCCGTTACGTCTACGAAACTGGCACGGCCAACGGCAAGCGCGTCCAGGCGCTCGGCGGCGCCAAGAACCACATGGTGGTGCTGCCCGACGCTGACCTGGACCTGGCCGCCGACGCCGCGACCTCGGCCGGGTTCGGCTCGGCGGGGGAGCGCTGCATGGCGATCTCCGCGGTGGTGGCCGTCGACCCGATCGGCGACGAGCTGGTCGGCAAGATCAAGGACCGGATCGCGAACCTGCGTGTGGGTCCCGGCACCGACGAACGATCCGAGATGGGCCCCCTGGTCACCGGTCCGCACCGCGACAAGGTGGCCTCCTACCTGGACAGCGGCGTCCGTGAGGGCGCCACGCTGGCCGTGGACGGCCGCGTGCATCCGATCATCGGCGGAGTGAAGGGGGCAGGGGAGGTGGGTGGGGGATTCTGGCTCGGCCCGAGCGTTCTGGATCACGTGGCCCCGCAGATGAGCTGCTACACCGACGAGATCTTCGGCCCGGTGCTCAGCGTCCTGCGCGCGCCCTCCTACGAGGAGGCCGTCGAGCTGGTGAACACCAGCCCGTACGGCAACGGCACCGCCGTGTTCACCAACGACGGGGGAGCGGCCCGCCGGTTCGTGTCCGAGGCCGAGATCGGCATGATCGGGGTGAATGTGCCGATCCCGGTTCCGATGGCCTACTACTCATTCGGCGGCTGGAAGGCCTCGCTGTTCGGCGACACGCACGTGCATGGCACCGAAGGCATCCACTTCTACACCCGGGGCAAGGTAGTCACCTCCCGCTGGCTCGACCCGAGCCACGGCGGCGTCAACCTCGGCTTCCCGACGAACACCTAAAAACATTTTCGGCCGAACGGGCCGTGGTGCGTGCCCGGATCGTGGTGGGGTTAGCCTCACCCCGATCCGGGGGGCAGGGCTTATGGCCGACCGGCTGGTGTTGTCATAGCGTCAGTGCCATGTTCCTCCTTCGCGACCTGGTGTCGGCGCGCACCTGGCTCGCCATGACCCAGCACTTGGCCGGCCTGGTCCTCGGCTTCGCCGCCATCTTCATCGTCACGTTCGGGCTGGGCTTCGGCGCTGGCGGGCTGTTTTTCGCGCTGGCCGGGCTCCCGCTGCTGGGCGTGACGCTGCGGCTGGCCGACTGGTTCGCCCGCGCCGAGCGGGCCCGGTTCGCCCTCCTGGCCGGAGTGCAAATCCCGGCCTGGCCCGCTCCGGGCTCGCCGGGCCGGGTCGGTTACCGGTGGGGCATCGTCCCGCGCTGGCACACGTGGCGGGAGAGCGCGACCTGGGCCGAGATCGGCTACGCGCTGGTGCGGCTGCCGGTCAGCGCATTCGCGGCGTTCACCAGCGTCCTGGCCTGGGCGCTCGGGCTGGTCCTGCTGACCCTCCCGCTCTACGCCTGGTCGTTGCCCGAGGGCGGCCCCACCATTGCCGACACGGTGCTGCATACCAGGGCCGAACTGACCATTTCCGCCGCCCTCGGCGTGCTGGTCCTGCTGGCCGCGCCGCAGCTGACCCGCGGTCTGGCCAACGCCGACACGGCGCTCGCCCGTATGCTGCTCGGCCCGCGCCGGGACCTGGCCGCCCGCGTCACCGAGCTGGAGATCAGCCGGGAACGGGTGGTGGACGCGGCCGAGGCGGAACGACGCCGGATCGAGCGTGACCTGCACGACGGCGCCCAGCAGCGGCTGGTCGCGCTGGCCATGGAACTCGGCCGGGCCAAGGCCAGGTTCGCCGATGACCTCGACGCCGCCCGCGAACTGGTCGATCAGGCGCATGCCCAGGCCAAGGAAGCCCTCACCGAACTGCGCAACCTGGTCCGCGGTGTGCACCCGCCGGTGCTCACCGACCGCGGCCTGGACGCGGCCCTGTCCGGCCTGGCCGCGCTGTGTCCGATCCCGGTCGACGTGCACGTCGACGTGCCGGTCCGGCCCAAGGCCTCCATCGAGGCCGTGGCCTACTTCATGGTGGCCGAGGCGCTGACCAACGTGGCCAAGCACTCCCGGGCCAGCCACGCCAAGGTCGTGGTGGAGGGCCACGGTTTCCCTGGGACGCTCACCGTCATGATCAGCGACGACGGCATCGGCGGCGCGAGCCTCGCTGGCCCGGGCCTGTCCGGGCTGGCCGACCGGGTGTCCGGCGTCGATGGCCGGCTGACCGTGGAGTCCCCGTCCGGCGGCCCGACCATCATCGCGGCGGAGCTGCCATGCGGGTAGCCATCGCGGAGGATTCGGTCCTGCTGCGCGAAGGGCTGACCCGCCTGCTCACCGAGGCCGGTCACGAGGTGGCCGCGGTCGCGGGCGAGGCCGAAGGGTTCCTGCGGGCCGTGGCCGAGCACACCCCGGATGCGGTGGTCGTCGACGTGCGGATGCCACCCACGTTCACCGACGAGGGACTGCGCGCCGCCTTGGTGGTCCGGGACCGCTGGCCCAAGATCGGCGTGCTGGTGCTGTCCCAGTGGGTAGAGGAGCGGTACGCGACCGAACTGATCTCCGGCCGCCCGCACGGCGTCGGCTACCTGCTGAAGGACCGGGTGGCGGACGTGGCCGACTTCCTCGACGCGCTAACCCGGGTGGCCGACGGCGGGAGCGCGCTGGACCCCGAGGTCGTGGCCCAGCTGCTGGCCCGCAGCCGCCACCCACTCGGCGAACTCACCCCGCGCGAGCGCGAGGTGCTCGCCCTCATGGCCGAAGGCCGGTCCAACGCCGCCATCGCCGACACGCTGGTCGTCGGCGGGGGCGCGGTCGAGAAGCACATCAACAACATCTTCACCAAACTCGGGCTGGCGCCCGGCGACCGCGACCATCGTCGCGTGCTCGCCGTGCTGCGCTACCTCGGAACGGGATGAACGGGGTAACACGATGACCTTCATGTCCACTACCGGGCCGACCCCCGGAGCCCCGGCTCGCATGCCGGGCACGCTGGGCCCTTTGCGCATGACGCCGGGCCGCTGGGTGGCCCTCGCGGTCGCGGTGCCAGTGGCGCTGGCCCTGATCGGCTGGACCGGCTTCAGCCTGGTGGCCGCCGTAGCCCGCGGGAGTTACCCGTTCAGCTACGCGATTCCCGTGCACCACGGCCAGCTGGCGCTGAATGTCAACGCGGGCAACGTCACCTTGCGCCAGGGCCCGGCCCGCGACGTCGCGCGGCTGACCGGAACCGTCCAGTACGGCCTGGCCCGCCCGAGCATCAGTGAGTTCACCACCTCTGACGGCGCGAACTTCGCCCTGGACTGCAGTGCCAACTTCAACGGTAACTGCGGGGTCAACGCCAACGTCGACGTCCCGGCACAGACCGGCGTCGCGCTGTGGAGCAACGGCGGCGACATCACGGCGTCCGATTTCTCCAGCGGCATGACGCTGTGGGCCGCCGGCGGCAACGTGAACGTCAGCAACCTGAGCGGGAACCTGCAGCTGGACTCCGGCGGCGGCGACCTGACCGCTGACGGGCTGACCGGCAGCCTGGTGGTCGACACCGAGGGCGGCAACATCAACGCGGGCGACTGGACCGGCAGCGGCACCATGCGGATGGACAGCGGCGGCGGGGACATGTCCGCCACCGGCCTCACGGGTAATTTCCAGCTGCTCACCGAGGGCGGTGATGTAGACGCCACCGGCGTGACCGCGGCTACGTCGGTCGTCCAGTCGGGCGGCGGGGATGTCACCCTGGCCTTCACCCAGGTCCCGACGAGCATCACCATCACCGCCGAGGGGGGCGACGTGACGGTGATCCTGCCGCCAGGCGGCACCAAGTACGACATCTCCACCCCCGACCTGTCGGGCGGCAACACCACCTACCCGCAGTCGCTGGACGACCCGAACTCCCCCCACCGCATCAGCATCGACAGCGGCGGCGGCGACATCACCGTCAGCCAGGGCTGAGCCTGGCCTCGCGCAGCGATCAGTGACCGAGGCGGAGCGAACTGACCAGCGCGGCGACGTCCGAAGTCCCGAGGTTGCTCGGGACGGAGGCGTAGAACACGGCCGGTTCCTGGCCGGCGCCGCGGTCGACGACCACCACCGCGCCCTGCTCGCTGGTCCAGGCCAGGCCCTCCCCGGTGGCGTCCGGGTAGGTCATCAGGAACCTGACCTCCCAGGCCTGATGCCCGCTGACCTGCAGCGCGGAGCTGGCCTGGATCGTGCGGTCGTGAACTAGCCCGGCGTAGTAGGCCGGTTCAACCGCGTCGGCCACCCCCATCGTCACCGACCCCAGGTCGCCCGGGCCGGTATAGGCGAACTGCTGCTGAAGCTGGCCCGAGCAGGCGTTCCCGTGCCAGTCGAACATCGTCCCGCCGATGTTGACCTGTCCGGCCACGGCGTGTTCACCCGCGGTCCAGGTGAACATGGGGGTGTGCAGGATCCCCGGGCAGCCCTGCTGCCACGGCGAGGAAAGCTGCTCGTACGACAAGCCCGAGGAAGCATCGGCAACGTCTCGAGTCACAGCCGGCGAAGGCCGGAGCGCCGCCGTCGGCTTGGCGTGCCGCGCGCTCGCGATCAGCGCGGCGGGCCGGGCCACCGTCGGCGTCTTGGAGATCTCCTTGACGAACCCCGCGATGAGCAGCAGGACCCCGGTCGTGACCACCGTCAGCAGCCACAACATGCCCTGATGCCACCGCTTCCAGCGCCGGCGACGCCGGACGGCCGCGCTCTCACCGGCCCGCGGTACCGGCAAACTCCGCGGTGGGCCGATCGTCGCCATCCCCATACGGCCAGGGTAAACGGCATATACCCGGCAAATGAACAGCTAGCCGGACATGTTTATCGGTTCGTTGGTTCCGGCGGGCCCCGACGGTCAGGCCCCGGCGACCGCGGCGGCCTGAAGCGGCGCCGCCTCCTCGGCCCGCACATCCGCCCGGCCCAACACCAGGTGGGCCACGAAACCGATGGCCAGCGCGATCAGCACGCCGAGGTTGGCGAACGCCCAGGCCCCGCTCTTGCCGCCCAGGCCGAACGGGCCGAGCAGGTAACCCTGCCACTTCAGCCAGCTCGCCGCGGTGTTCGTCACCAG
The DNA here is from genome assembly GCA_963787645.1 of uncultured Actinomycetes bacterium. Taxonomy (GTDB): domain Bacteria; phylum Actinomycetota; class Actinomycetes; order Streptosporangiales; family Streptosporangiaceae; genus Palsa-504. The sequence continues at coordinate 392,610 of CAWBDS010000014.1, forward strand.
GCCCCAGCCGATCGCGGTGGCCACCACGACGGCCGCGACCGGGCCCCACCGGATGTCGCCGTACCGGCCGGCCGTGGTAAACAGCTCGGGCTCGGCGTAATCGCGGCGCCGCAGCGCGATGTCGGCCAGCATGACCCCGCACCAGGCCGCGATCGGCACCCCCAGCGTGATCAGGAAGCCCTCGAACTGGCCGATGAAGTTGGTCGTGAAGAACACCACGTAGATGGTGCCCGCCGTCATCACCGTGCCGTCGATCAGGGCGGCTGCGTACCGGGGGATCCGGACGCCGAGGGTGAGCATGGCCAGCCCAGAGGAGTAGATGTCGAGTATCGAGCCGCCGATCAGGCCGAGCACGGCCACGATCGCGAACGGCACCAGGAACCAGGTCGGCAGCAGCGTGGTCAGGGCCCCGATCGGGTCGGCGCCGATCGCCGAGCTCAGGCTGCTGGACGAGCCGGCCAGCAGCAGGCCGAACACCAGCAGGAAGATGGGGGCGATGGAGGACGCGAAGGTGGTCCAGCCGATCACGCCCCCTCCGGAGGACCGCCGCGGCAGATAGCGCGAGTAATCCGCCGCGCAGTTCACCCAGCCGAGCCCGAAGCCGGTCATGGTGAACACCAGCGCCCCGATGAGGTCCTGGGTCGTGCCGCCGTGGATCGCGGACACGGTATGCCAGTGGATCTTGTCTGCCACCAGCGCGATGAACACGATGGTGAACACCCCGGTCACCACCGTGATCCAGGTCTGCAGCCGCATGATCAGGTCGAAGCCCATCACTCCGCCGAAGATGGTCAGCGCCACCACCACGATCAGCGCGATCACCTTGGTCCCGTCGCCGCCGCCCACGCCCACCCGGTGGAACACGGTCGCGGTAGCCAGCGTGGCCAGGATGACCAGCACGGTCTCCCAGCCCACGGTCAGCAGCCAGGAGATCACCGTGGGCAGCTTGTTGCCGTTCACCCCGAACGCGGCCCGGCTCAGCACCATGGTCGGCGCCGAGCCGCGCTTGCCCGCGACCGCGATGAACCCGCAGGCCAGGAAGGACAGCACGATCCCGACCACGCCGACGATCAGCGCCTGCCAGAACGAGATGCCGAAGCCCAGCTCGAACGAGCCGTAGCTCAGGCCCAGCACCGAGATGTTCGCCGCGAACCAGGGCCAGAACAGGTCGCGCGGGTGGCCCTTGCGCTCGTTCTCGGAGATGACGTTGATCCCGTTCATCTCGACGTGAAGTGGCCGCACCTCCGCGGCGGTGGCGTCAGTCATAGCCGTGCTCCTTAACTGGGCTACCTCACAGGTCCATGATGGCTTTTCGCTGCGCCCCATCGACAGGGATGTGAGCGCCGTTGATGAAGCTGGCCAGCGGCGAGGCCAGGAACGTGACCAGCGCCGCGACCTCCTCCGGCTCGCAGATGCGGCCGAACGGGATGGACCGTTCGGCCAGTTCGTGCGCGCGCTCCTGGCTGACGCCCTTGTCCCGGGCGAAGGCCTTCTCCAGCGTGTCCCACCGGTCGGTGTTCACCGGACCCGGGTTGACGGTGTTGATGCGCACCCCGTACCGGCCGTACTGTTCGGCCACCGAGGACGCGAAGTTGATGTCCGCCGCGTTGGCCGCGCCGGCGGTCATCTCCCAGTAACTCGGCTTGAGCCCGTCGTTGCCGACCACCAGCACGATCGCGCCCTGGCCGCGCTGGCGCATGTGCGGGATGACCGCGCGGACCGTCCGCACGTAACCCATGAACTTCAGGTTGAGGCTGGCCAGCCACTGCTCTTCGGTCAGGTCCTCCAGCAGGCCGCCGGGGGAACTGCCCGCGCAGGTGACTAGGATGTCGATGGCGTCGAACCGCTCCAGCGCGGCATCGACGCAGCGCTGCACGTCGGCGGTCACGCTCATGTCACCGGCCAGCGGCAGCACGGCCCGGCCGGTCTCGGCGGAGATCTTCCCGGCCGCGGCTTCCAGCGGCCCCGCGGTGCGGGCGGTGATGACCAGGTCGCAGCCCTCGCGGGCCAGGTGCTCGGCCACGCAGCGCCCGATGCCCTGGCTCGCGCCGGTCACGAAGGCTACTTTCCCCGCTAGCCGCAGATCCACCGCAACCCCTTCCGCCTTGCTAAAGCGCCAGGCCCGGTCGGCCTGTTCCCGGCCGCGGCGGCGGCGGGCCTCGCCGCCGCTCCCGCCGCGACGGTCCAAGCACCCGCTTCTTCCTCAATGGTGGCTGGATGGTATACCAAATATCAACCGTGCGGAAGGTCCCGATTCGCCCGCCGGCTTGCTCGCCCTGGTCGCAGGCGCGGTCATGTCGGCCCTGGTGCCAAAGTGGCGCGACGCATCTCACGATGAGACGGGACGCCAGAACTGCGGTCCCAATGTGGTGAAACTCGTGCCCGTACCAGATGAACCTGGACATCCAGCGGGCTAGAACCCGATGAACCCCGGGGTTCATCGGGTTCCGGCGGATCCGGGTCTGCGAACCGTGGTGCAGGTGAGTACCGGTGTGGCTGAAGTTCAGCTTGTGAGGTGGTCACCCGGCTCGCGATCCGTCAAGCCAAGCGGCATGGCCCGCTAGCACGGTCAAATCCGGGTCCGGGCTCTCCACGTAGCCGGAGCAGGCGAGCGCATCTGGCGCGACCGGAGTGAAACCCGCCATCCACCACACCCAAGGGTGGTCAAACCCGGGTTCCACCACCCTAGGCTTCGCAGGAGCAGCGCACCACGAAGCACGCTGCACTCCCTTGAAACGCCAGCACCGCCGGCAACCCGGCCACAGCGCGAACCCGCGCGGAAGGGAGCGGGAGCGCAGAGCGGAAGGGAGCGGGAGCCCGCGCGGAAGAGAGCGGGAGCCCGCGCGGAAGAGAGCGGGAGCGCAGAACTCAGCGGTCCCACAGGGCGCCGAGCGCGGCGTCGACCTGGACCCTGATCGGGCCGACGACGGGCAGGACCGGAGCGGGCGGGGCCGCGGTGGCGTTGTCGCAGGCGGCCAGCGCGTCGCCGTCCAGGAAGCGGGTGAGCTGGCCGAAGCCGTGCCGGTCGTCCCGGCCCCGGCGGTGCAGGTGCAGCCGCAGCGGCGCGTACAGGTACAGGTGATCGCGGGCCCGGGTCAGGGCGACATAGAACAGGCGATGTTCTTCGGCCAGGCCATCGGGGTCACCCAGCGCCATGTCGCTGGGCAGCGCGCCGTCGACCAGGTGGGGTACGTGCACGATAGGCCATTCCAGGCCCTTGGCCGCGTGGATGGTGGAGATGGTCAGGTAGTCCTCGTCCAGGCGAGGACGCCCGGCCAGGTCAGAAGCGGAGACGGGGGGATCCAGGGTCAGCTCGGCCAGCGCGTCGTGCAGCGACGGCTGCCCCGCGGCGGCGTCGGCCAGGCGTCGCAGGTCGGCCAGCCGGGCCGTGGCGTCGGGGTAGCGGGCGCGAATCAGCGGGTCCAGGATCGTCACGACCGCTTCGGCCTGGGCCGCGGCCGAAGCACCGGCCGCCGAAGCGCCAGGGGCCGAGGCGCCGGCCGCCGCGAGCTGACTGAGCGTGGCGGCCAGGGCGCGCCGGGATCGGGCGGGTGCCGCCTCGGCCGCCTGCGGCCAGTGCGGCGGCGCCAGGCCCGGCTCGGTGGCCATCATGGCCAGGACGCGACGGGCGTGGCTGGGGCCGATGCCGTCGTGCAGCCGGAGCAGCCGGAACCAGGCCAGGTCGTCAGCGGGATTGGCCAGGATCCGCGCGGCGGCCAGGAAGTCCCGGACGTGGGCGGTGTCGGTGAACCGCAGGCCGCCGAACTTCACGAACGGAATCTTGCGCGCGCCGAGCTCGATCTCCAGGGTGTCGCTGTGATGGCCGGCCCGGACCAGCACGGCCTGATCGCGCAGCGTCGCGCCGTCCTCAACCGAGGCCAGAATCCGGGCGCAGATCTCCCGGGCCTGGGTGGCCTCGTCGTGGCAGCGGACCAGCAGTGGCGCCATCCCGGCGCCGCGGTCGCCGGTCAGGGTCAGACCCAGGCCCGGCGCAGACGGGCGGATGAGGTTGGCCAGATCGAGCACGCCCTGCCGGGACCGGTAGTTGCGGTCCAGGCGGATGACCTCGAGGCCGGGGTAGTCGGCGGTCAGCTGGCGCAGGTGCGCCGGATCGGCGCCGCGGAACCCGTAGATGGCCTGCGCGTCGTCGCCCACGCAGGTGAGCTGCTTCCCGTCGGGCTGCAGCAGCCGCACGATGCTGGCCTGGACCGCGTTGACGTCTTGATACTCATCGACCAGGACCGCGTCGAACATGCCGCGCAGCACCGGCCCCGCCGCCGGATCGGCCAGCGCCGCCTGCCACAGCAGCAGCAGGTCGTCAAAGTCCAGCAGGTGCCGGGCGCGCTTGCGCGCGGCGTAGGTCCGGAACAGGTCGGCCAGCTCGCTGGTGAACGAGACGCACCACGGGAAGCTGGCCGCCACCACCTCGCTGATCGGACGTCCGGTGTTCACGCACCTGGTATAGATGTCGGCGCACGTCGCCGCGCGAGGGGCCCGCTGACCCGCCTCGGCCAGGCCGTGCTCCGAACGCAGCACATCCATAATCTCGGTGGCGTCGGACTGGTCCACGATGGTGAACTGCGGCGGCAGCGCGAACGACTCGGCGTGCTGGCGGATGATCTTGTGCGCGATGGCGTGAAACGTGCCGCCGTAGATCCGCTCTGACGAGCCGTTTCCAGTGGTGGCGGCCCGGGCCAGCATCTCGCTGGCGGCCCGGCGGGTAAAGGTCAGCAGCAGGATCCGGCTGGGCTGCAGGCCCAGGTTGTCCCGCAGCCAGGCCGCCCGCGCGACCAGGGTCCGCGTCTTGCCGGTACCCGCCCCGGCTAGTACCAGCAGCGGCCCGGCCTCGTGCGTCGCCGCCCGCCGCTGCTGTTCGTTCAGCCCGTCCAGAATGTCGCCGTGCTCGAACATGCTTCTGAACATAACCAGGCCGGCGGCTGGATACTGTACGCCGCGCCGGCCCGATGGCCGACACTAAGTACATGACAGATGATCACGCCGTCGGGCCCGGACCCGCGCTGGCCGCGCCGGTTATCGCGGGCCGCCGGATGCCGATGCTGGACCGGGCGCGCATCTACGTGTGCGGGATCACGCCTTATGACGTCACCCATCTCGGGCACGCGGCGACGTTCGTCTGGGTCGACGCGCTGGTCCGGGTGCTCCGCCTGCTGGGCGTGGAATCCGAGGTCTGCCGCAACGTCACCGACGTCGACGACGTGCTCGATGCCGCGGCCTCCCGGGCCAGCGCGCCGTACGACACGTTCGCGGCCATTCAGCAGTTCCACTTCGAGCACGACCTGGCCACGCTCAACGTGCGGCCGCCCCGGCACGAACCACGCGCGCACCGGTACGTCGAGCACGTGGTCCGGCTGGCTCAGGGCCTGATGGCGGTCGGCCGGGCGTACGAACGAAACGGCAGCGTCTACTTCCGCGGCCAGGCGGCCGCCGCCGCGGCGGGCCTGGACCGGCGCCGAGGCGCTGCGGCTGTCCGGGGAGTACGCGGGCCGGCCGGACGACCCCGCCAAGGATGACCCGCTGGACGCCGCCGTCTGGCAGGCCGCGGAGCCGGGTCACCCGGCCTGGGATTCGCCGTGGGGACCGGGCCGTCCAGGGTGGCACGCCGAATGCGTGGCCATGGCCCTGTCCACCTTCGGCGTGGGCGTGGACGTGCATGCGGGCGGAAAGGACCTGCGCTTCCCGCATCATGCCTACCATTCGGCCATGGCCGAAGCGTTTACCGGGGTCAGTCCCTATGCGCGCGGATGGCTGCACGCCGGCGTGGTGACCGTCGACGGCGTCAAGATGGCCAAGTCGGTCGGCAACCTGGTGCTGGTCGCGGACCTGCTCGCTGACTACACCGCGGCCACGCTGCGGCTGATGATCCTCGACCGGCCCTGGGCCGCGGACTGGGACTATCATCCGGTGCTCCTGGAGACCGCCGCGGCCCGGCTGGCCGACCTGTACCGGGCGGCGGGCCGCACCGACCAGGCGAGCCAGCACGGGGTCGCCGAAGTCCGCCGTCTCCTCGCGACCGACCTGGACATACCCGCGGCGCTCGAGGCCGCCATCGAGACAGGCGGCGCCTCGGCCCGTCTGCTCATCGCGACCCTCGGCCTGGACTGAGAAAGACAAGGGGGTACCCGATGCCCGAGATCGTGACGATTCAGACGCCCGCGCTGGGCGACCGCAGTTACCTGATCCACGACGGGGCTTACGCGGTGGTGGTGGATCCGCAGCGTGACATCGACCGGGTCCTGGCCGTCGCGCAGGCTGCTCAGGTGCGGATCACCCACGTGCTGGAGACCCACATCCACAACGACTACGTCACCGGCGGCCTCGCGCTGGCTCGCCAGGCGGGCGCCGCCTACGTGGTCGCGGCGTCCGAGGAGGTCAGCTTCGAGCGCCTGGCCGTTCGGGATAATGACCGGCTCGTCACCGGGTCCCTGACCGTGACCGCCGTGCACACCCCGGGGCACACCCCCGGTCACCTGGCCTACGTGCTGGGCGAGACCGGCGGGGACCTGGTCGCGGTGTTCACCGGCGGGTCCATGCTCTACGGTGCGGTCGGCCGGACGGACCTGATCAGCCCGGAGCAAACCGAGCCGCTGACCCGGGCGCAGTACCGCTCGGTGCACCGCCTGGCCGCCGAACTGGCCGATGACGTCGAGGTCTATCCGACTCACGGCTTCGGGAGCTTCTGCTCGGCCACGCCGACGTCCGGCACGTCGTCCACGATCGGGCACGAGCGCCAGGTCAACGTAGCCTTGCGGAGCGAGGAGACCGCCTTCGTCGCCGAGCTGATCGGTGGGCTGACCGCCTATCCCCGGTACTACGCCCACATGGGTCCGATGAACCGGCAGGGTCCGCGGCCCGCCGGCCTGACCCAGCCCGTTCCGGCCGACCCGGCCGAGCTGCGCCGGCGCATCAACGCCGGGGAGTGGATCGTCGACCTGCGCGAACGCCGGGCCTTCGCGCGTGCTCACCTGCCCGGAACCATCTCCATCGAGCTCGGTGACCCGTTCAGTACCTACCTGGGCTGGACCATTGCCTGGGGTGCTCCGCTCACCGTGATCGGTGACCGCCCGGAGCAGGTGGCCGAGGCGCAGCTCCAGCTGACCCGGATCGGCATCGATCAGCTGGCCGCCGCCGCTACCGGACCGACCCAGGATCTCGCGCTGGGCGGGACCATGGCCAGTTACCGGGTGGCCGACTTCGGCGCACTGGCCGCCGAATGGGACCAGCCCGGCAAGGTCGTCCTCGACGTCCGGCGGCCAGACGAATGGCAGCGGAGCCATCTGGACGGCGCCGTGCACATTCCGTTCTGGGAGCTCGAGCGGCGCACCGCCGAAGTGCCGGCCGGCGAGGTGTGGGTGCACTGCGCGAGCGGCTTCCGTGCCTCCATCGGCGCATCGATTCTGGACCGGGCCGGACGGCAGGTCGTCCACGTCGACGACGACTGGGACAACGCCGCCCGCGCCGGCCTGCCGGTCGGAGCCGAACAAGTCATTTGACCGGTATCGCGGTAGTCGACGGCTAGCGCTCCGGCGGCGGCGCCAGGTCTTTGCGGCCGGTCAGGACGAACCAGGTGATCAGCACGGCGATGTCGGCCGGAGCCGAGGGGTTGCCGGGAATCAGGGCCAGGACGGCCAGCGACAGGCTGGCGGCGAGCGCGGTTCGGATGAGCAGGCGCAGCGGGCGTCCGCGCTGGATCCGGGCCGGGAGCCAGACCAGGGCGAGCAGCAGTTTCCCGGGCCAGCGCGGACCAGACCCGGCCGAGGCGCTGGGGATGACGGGCAGTGGTTCGGTACCCGGATCGGCGCCCGGATCGGCGCCGTCGGCCAAGCCGTCGGGGTAGGCGTCGAGGTAGGCGTCGGGGTAGGCGTCGTAACGGCCGTCCCGCCGGGCCTGGTCAACCAGGTCGGCGTAGGCTTCCGACCGGCTCCACGGGGTCCGCAGCTCGGCGAAGGCCGCGCTGGCCTGGGTATACCGGGCCAGGTCCCCGCCGCCGGGGCGGTCGGGATGGGTAGCGGTGGCGATCGCGCGCCACGCGGCGCGGACCGTCTCGTCGTCCAGGTCGGGGCGTTCGGGCAGGCCGAGCACCGCGAACGGGTTCGGGTTCGGGCTCACCGAGCAGCTCCCGGCTTCGGCGCGGATGGCGGCAGCAGGGTCAGCGGCGATGGCTTGGGCCGGGCGACCTGAACGAAGGTGGCCGCGCCGTGGTTGATGTAGCAGGCCTGTCCGACGTCGAGGCGGCGGATGAGCTCCGGATCGGCGGTGCTGGCCCGCTGTAGCCGGGTGGTGCGCTCCTTGCCCCAGTGGTGCCCGATGAGCTTGCGGGCGGTGTCCAGCACCCGGTGGGTGCCAGCCAGTTCGGTCAGCGGTTCCGGATACGGCGTGCGCATCACCCAGATGCCGCCGTCGGCGGTCGCCGCGATCCGGTATCGCTCGTCGTCGTTCCAGCCCAGGCCCTGCCAGGACTGGGCGGAGACCTGGACGCCGATGCCCAGCGACCGGCCCCGCTCGTACAGGTTGGACAGCGGCACCCGGCTGGACACGGCCGAGTAGTCGTCGGCGGCGAGCAGGATGGCCCGCGGCTCGTTATTGAGTCCGGTCGCGGCGTGGGCAGCCAGTTCGGTCAGCGCCATGGCCTGGGCCTGGGCCACTGAGGGTTCACGGGTGCCCTCCAGGATGAAGTACCAGGCGTCCGCGTCGGCCAGGTTGCCGGGCCCGTCCAGCGCCGGGCCGAGGCGTTCCAGCAGGGTGGCGTACCGCAACTGGATGTCGGGCAGGTGCCTGGTGGCCGCGTGGACCAGGGCCGCCTCCCGGCGGTGACGGCCGTCGCTCCACGCCCGGGCCAGCCATTTCGCGTCCAGCCGGTCCAGGAACGCGGTGGCGTTGTACGGCGGCCCGCCGGGCGCGGTGACGGCCAGGGTCAGGACCGCCTGCATGATATCCGCGTAGTAGGCGGCCGCGCCGGTGCCGGTGTCGATCATCTGGTACAGCAGGACGGCCAGGTCCTGGGCCGGCAGGTCCCACAGGGACAGCCGGGCCTCATCGGGCCAGACCATGACCCGGTGGGCGCCCGCCCCGTACAGCAGCCGGCGTGTCCGGTCGGCCTTGCGGCGGGAGTCCTGGCCGCCCTTGCAGTCCAGCACCACCAGCAGCGGCCATTTCCCGCGACCGGCCTGGGCCGCGTCTAAGGTCGCGGTGAACCAGCCCGCCCATGTCCTGATCATCAAGTTCGTCTTCCCGCTGCCGGTCGCGCCGACGATCACCATGTGCCGGGTGAGCGCGGTGGCCGGGAGGCTGAAGACGGGATCCCAGTCGGGCCCGATCGCGCGGATGGTGCCGCCGATCGGAATCGTCCCGCCCCGGCCGCGGAGCGGGACGGCGCCGGGCGCGTCATTCAGGCCCTTGGCGGTACGGACCTGCCGCCGCCACTGCCGGGCGTCGAATCTGACCGGCGCCGAGGGCGTGGCACCGGCTAGGCCGGCGGTGACGGTGTAATTCCGCCACGCCCACAGGCGCGGCGGCCAGGGCAAGCCCGGCTGGGAGCGTGACCGGGGTCAGCGGGACGAAGATGCGGGCCGCGCCCAGCGGCGTCAGATGTGGCGGCCAGCCGGAGGCCCAGGCCCGGACGTCGGCCAGGGCGGCGGACCGCGGCGCAATCGCATGGGTGGCCACGGTGGCCAGCCAGACCGGCACGGCGACCAATGACCAGACGGCCGCCCGGCGCAGCCGGGCAGGCGGCCAGCCCCGCCACCACCCGGCGGCATACCCGCCCAGCGTGACCGCCGTGAGCGGCCAGACCGCGACCACGACAATCAGGCCGAGCAGCCATGCCGTGCCCTTGACCGCCTTACGCAGCAGCCACACGCACACCGTCAGCCGGAGCCACGACCACACACTCACCGCTGTACCTCCGTCTTCCTTCGGGTAACAGCAGCCTCGAATGCCCCGTGTGTTCGGAAGCGCGCGAGATGTGACGATTGTTCCGTTCCTCAACGCGCGAAGCAGGCGCGTCCGCTCTCCGTAAGAGCATTGTCATGAATACTGAGATAGGCTCGCCCCGCCTCGGGATCCTGGTGTGCGGTCGGACGTAAGCCCTGATTAACCTGGCCTTCTGCGTTGTCCGCAGCCGCCTCGGCCCGAGCGTCGCCGAGCATTTCTGACCCGATGGAGACGCCGTGCCCCAGACCACCCTCGATATTCTGGGCCTGTTCCCGCCGGGCTCAGCCGTGGACCCGGACGGTGAGCTGGTGGTCGGCGGATGCCGGCTGGCCGACCTGGCCGCCCGCTGGGGTACGCCGCTGTACGTGGTGGCCGAGGACGCCATCCGCTCCCAGGTCCGCCGGTACCGGCAGGCTCTGGAGACCGAATGGCCCAGCTCCCGGATGGTCTTCGCCTCCAAGGCCTTCCCGTGCACCGCCACCTACCGGCTGATGGCCGCAGAAGGCATCGGCGTGGACATGGCCGGCGCCGGTGAGCTGATCATGGCCCTGGCCGGCGGAGTCGACCCCGCGCTGATCGTCATGCACGGGAACGCCAAGACCCCGGCGGAGCTCCAGATGGCGATCGACGCGGGGGTCGGCCTGATCGTCATCGACAACACCGACGACATCGACCGGCTGGAGGAGCTGGCCCGTGCCGAGCAGCCGGTGCTGGTCCGGGTGATCCCGGGCGTCCGGCCCAACACCTACGAGGCCGTGGCCACCGGCCACGCCGGGTCCAAGTTCGGGTTGCCGATGCCCGCCGCCCGGGCCGCCATCGCCCGGCTGCGGCACAGCGACAAGCTGCGCCTGGACGGCGTGCATGCGCACATCGGCTCGCAGATCCTGGACACCGAGCCGTACGCCCGGGAGGTGGAGGCGCTGGCCGGGCTGGGCGAGTTCGCTGTCTACAACCTGGGCGGCGGGCTCGGGGTCCGCTACACCTACGACGATGACCCGCCGTCCCCGCAGGACTGGATCGCGGCGCTGGCCGCCGCGGCGCGCCGTCATCTCCCGGCCGGCGCGCGGATCATCATCGAGCCCGGCCGGAGCCTGGTCGCGCCGTTCGGGGTGACGGTGTACCGGGTGATCTCGGTCAAGGGCTCCGGTCCGCGGTTCGTGGCCGTGGACGGCGGCATGGCTGACAACATGGAGGTGGCCCTGTACGGCCAGCGCTTCGAGGCCACCGTGACCAGCCGGGTCGGCGGCGGCGAACCCGTCGAGCTGGTCGGGCGGCACTGCGAATCGGGCGACCGGCTGATCAGCGGCGTACCGCTGCGGGACCCGCGGCCCGGCGACCTGGTCGCCGTAGCGGCAACCGGCGCCTACTGCTTCACGATGGCCAACAACTACAACGGCGCCATGCGCCCGCCGGTGGTGTTCTGCCGGGATGGGCAGGCACGCCTGGTCGTCCGGCGCGAGACCCACGCCGACTTCCTGGCCCGCGACGTCGACCCGGAGAAGCCCTGACCTACTTGGGCGGGCGCCCGGCCCCCGGGCGGATGGGCGCGATCTCCTCCACCGCGTGCTTGCGCGGCCCGGACCACTTGGCTGGCACCGCGTAGACGGCGGCGGCCACGGCGTAGGCCGCCCGCTCGTAGTTGACCCGCCATCCGACGAAGTCCGGCCACGCCTCCTCGGGATCGCGCTCGATCGGGAAGTCGACCTCGCGCATCCGGTTCACGGCCTCCAGGAACTCGTCGTAGGTCAGGCTGATCCCGGCGGCCGGGTCGGACTCCAGCGGGATGTCGAAGCCCATCGCCCGGCCGATCCGGTTGAAGCACGAGAAGCCGCTGCGCAGGCACAGCCGGGCCGGGACCACCGGCGCGGCCTTGGGGGACAGGGACAGGAACAGCGCCGCCGAGTCCAGCACCGACAGCAGCGAGGTCACCCACGACGACAGCGGCTGCGGCGAGCGGAACCGCACCAGCTGCAGGTACGTGGTGTGGCTCTCGGCCACGTCGGAGGCCCAGCGTTCCCACTGCGCGTACAGCGCGGGCATCGTGTCCAGCGTCGACATGCCCGAGCCCAGCCCGAAGTGGGTGCGGGCCAGTAGCTCCGGACCCCAGGCCGGGAAGCCGCCCCGGGCGTTGAGCAGCGCTATCTCGGTCTCCCGGCGGTTGAACGCCGCGTACAGAGTCGGCAGGTAGGCGATCTGCAGCGTGAGGATCACCAGGCCGGTCGCGGCGGCCAGGAACACGATCACGGCTGGCACCGCCCCGCTGGGCACCGCGAAGCCCAGCGTGAACAGCGAGGACCCAGCGTCGACGAAGGCGGACACTACCCCGCGGGTGGCGAACGGCCACAGCAGCAGCGCGAACCCGACGTAGGCCACGACGAGCCACGCCGCCAGCTGCATCAGCAAGATCGCCGCCGCCTGGGTCGCGAGCAGCTGGTCGCGCCGCTGGTACGCCGCCTGGCGGCGTTCCGTGCTGTCCCGCGGGGAATCGGCGAACCGCTTCACCACCAGCTCGTAGGCCCAGCCGACCATCCGGTCCACCCACCGCGTCAGGCGGCTGCTGACCGACCGGGACACGATCAGCGTCCCGATGACGCTGGCTGCCGACGTGACCACGAGCAGGCCGCCGATCACGGCGGCCACGATGCGGCCCGCCATCGGCATGATCATGGGTTCTCCTTCACGTCCCCGAACCTATCGGGGCCCGGATTACTCGCGCGGTCACGGTCCCGGTAGCCTGCCAGCCATGGTCTCAGCCTGGCCCTCGGTTTCCTACGGCGAGTGGCGTGCCACGTGCGACACCCTGCACGCTCATACCCAGGTACTCGGCAAGCTGGCGGTCCGGCTCGCGCCGCCTGAGCCCCAGTTGCAGCACGCGGCGCTGCGCCTGACCGCGCGCGGCTGGGAAAGCGCACCGCTGCCCGCGCCCGACGGCTCGGGCGCACTGGTTGTCGCGCTCGACCTGAGGCGCCATCTGGCGCTGGTCGAGCACAGCGCCGGACCGTCCGAGCAGGTCGCGCTGACCCCGAACCGGCCGGTGGGGGAGGTGACCAGGGACGTTCTGGCCGCCGTCGCCCGCCTCGGCGGCCCGGTACGGATCGACCCGACGCCGCAGGAAGTGCCGTGGAGCGCGCCGCTGGACACCGACACCGAGCACGCGCACTACGACCCGGACGAAGTGGATCGCTATTTCGCCGCGGCGACCCAGGCCGCACTGGTCCTAGCCGCCTACCGCGCCCCGTACCGCGGCCGCTCGACCCCGGTGAACGCGTGGTGGGGCTCGTTCGATCTGGCCGTGAGCCTGTTCTCAGGGGTTTCCGCCGACCCGCCAGCGCAGGACTTCATCATGCGTAACGCGATGGATTCTCAGGAAGTCGCCATCGGCTGGTGGCCGGGCGACGCCCGCTATCCCAAGGCGGCGTTCTACGCCTACGCCCACCCCGCCCCGCCCGGCTTCTCGGACCTGTCCGTGTCGCCCGCCGCCGCGCGCTGGGATCCGGCCCTGGGCGAGTACGTCCTGGACTGGGACGACGTCCGGTCGTACCCGCACCCGCACGCGGCCGCGCTGGAGTTCGCCCGGTCGGCCTTCCGGCAGGCCTGCCTGGCCTGCAGCTGGGATATGGACCTGGCCGCCACCGCGGAGGGCACGCCACCTCCCGTTCGGTAGCCCGCGGCCTCGGACTAGCTCAGGACCGCGCCGCGGGGTCGCTGGCCAGCAGCGCGGCAACGGCGATCTCGGCTTCGGCGGAGGCAGGCAGCACGGCGGGCAGCCGGGGGATGGCGGTTAGCTGACCGTCGGAGCTGTACCAGCTGATCACCCGGGAGTCGATGTAGGAAGCGCGCGCCACGGCCGGGGTGTCTCCCAGCCAGTCCGCCACCCCGCGGATGGCGGCGGTGACTGTGCTCTTGCGGCCCCGCGCGGTGGGGGCCGGCTCGGCGTTCGCCAGCAGCAACGCCATCAGCACGGTGGCGTTCCAGGTACGGAATTCTTTAGCGGTGAAGTGGCCGCCCGCGCGGGTGGCGATGTAGCTGCTCACCTCGTGTGAACGCAAGGGCCGCCATGCCGCCCCGTCCTGGAAGCAGAACAGCGACTCTGACGTGTTGTCGCTGCTGACCAGCGCTTGCACCACAGACCGGACGGCGTGGTCGGTGACGGTGATCGTCCGGCGCTTGCCCTCCTTGGCGATGTAATCGAATACCGGGCCGTGCGGGTCACTGCGGGTTAGCCCCGGGACGGCCGCAGCCGGGGAGGATACATCGGCGCTCATCCGGCATCACCTCCGCAGCACAGCATAAGCACCGTCCCGTAGTCCCCGTCGGCCGCCTGAATCAGCGAATTTCCTGAGCGCGCACTGAGGTTTACTCTGATCGTGTTCGCTTGCGCTCAGCCGAAACGAGGTAGTCACCATCCAGGCGCACCTGCCCGAGGAACCGAACAGCTTCGTCGGCCGTGAGCGCGAGCTCGACGAGCTGCGCCGGCTGGTCTATTCGACGCGGGTGCTGACCTTGAGCGGGCCGGGCGGAATCGGGAAAACCCGGCTGGCGCTGCGGTTGCTGGCCTCGATGACGCGTGAGTTCCCCGACGGAGCGTGGTTCATCGAACTGGCCGACCTGCGGCAGCCCGATCTGGTCATCTCGCGCGTGGCGGCCGCGCTCGGCGTCAGCGAGGAACCCGGACGCCCCCTGCTGGAGACCCTGGCCGACGTGCTGCGGCGCCGTCGGTTGCTGCTGGCCCTGGACAACTGCGAGCACATGATCGACGCGTGTGCTCAGGTCGCTCGTCAGCTGCTGGCCAGTTCGCCCGGGCTCAGGCTGCTGATCACTAGCCGGGAGCCGCTGCGTGTCCCGGGCGAGACGGTCTGGCGGGTACCACCGCTGTCCGCGATGTCCGGCCCGGGATCCAAAACCGCGGAGCACAACGAGGCCATCCGGCTCTTTACCGAGCGAGCGGCCGCCTCTTCCCCGGGGTTCAGCGTCGGTCCCGGCAACGTGACGGCCGTCGCCGCGATCTGCCGGGCGCTGGATGGCCTGCCGCTGGCCATCGAGCTGGCGGCCGCGTGGGTCCGAGTGCTGTCGGTGGAGCAGATCTGCGCCCGGCTGGGCAACCGGTTCGCGCTGCTGATCGCCGGCGACCGGTCTGCCTCGCCTCGCCAGCGCACCCTGCGCGCCACCATCGACTGGAGCTACGCGCTGCTCACCGATCGAGAGCAGACACTCTTCCGGCGGCTGTCAGTCTTCGCGGGATGGTCGCTGGAGATGGCCGAGCAGGTCTGCTCCGATGAGGAGGTCCTGCCGGGCGACGTGCCCGGCCTGGTCGGCGCGTTGGTCGACAAGTCGCTGATCCTGGTCGAGCCCGAGGCTCTCGGCCAGGCCCGATACCGGATGCTCGACACCATCCGGGAGTACGCGGCAGCACGCCTGGCCGACACCGGGGAGTCGGGTCGGCTCCAGCTCGTGCTCCGCGACTACACCCTGGTCACCGCGGAACGGAACCTCGCCGTCGGGATGGCTCAGGTGCCGGTCCCATGGTCGGACCGGGTGGATTGTTCGCGTCGCTACATCGTGGACGAGGGCAACATCTATCAGGTCCTCAGCTGGTGCCTGGCCCACGACGAGGCCGAGATCGGCCTGCGGATCTGCATCGCGGTCAGCCCGCGCTGGCTCGTCTGGGGCACCTTCGCCGAGGGCGGTGAGTGGCTGGACTCCTTCCTGGGCCTTGACGTGCCGACGCCGGCGCCGCAGGTCCGCGGGGCGGCCCTGGTGGCGCGGGCCCAGCTGGCTACGGCCAGCGACCCCGCCGCGGCCGAAGCCCTGGCCGAGGAAGGACTCGCGTTGTGCCGCCAGATGCATGACGACTTCTGGGCCTCGACGGCCCTGAACCTGCTGTGCGAGATCGCCCTGCAGACCGGGCGTGCGGACGAAGCGAGTGCGCGCGCCGATCAGGCCCTGGTCCTGGCCCAGGCGGCCGGGGACGGCTGGAACGAGGGTTACGTTCTGGGTACCAAGGCCGCGATCGCGGCCCGGGCGGGCCTGCTGGGCGAGGCCGAGCGGCTGGCCAGCACCTCGGTCAGCGTCATGCGGCACATCGACCAGCAGTGGGGCGTGGCCCGGGTCCTGCTCGGCCTGGCCGACCTGGCCCGGTTGCGCGGTCATCCGGGCGAGGCGCACGACCGCTATGTGGAGGCGCTGGCCATCCTGGAGGAGATCGGCGCCCGGCCCGAGATCGCGCGGTGCCTGGCTGGCCTGGGCCGGGTGGCCCTGGACCTCGGCTCGATCGAGCAGGCCAGGCGCCACCTGACCAACAGCATCGAACTCAGCCAGGCGACCGGCACCCGGATTGGCGTGGCCCGCGGGCTCGAGGCCTTCGCGACGCTGGCGGTCCAGGACCAGCAGCCCGAGCGAGCGGTGCAGCTGGCCGCGGCGGCCGCGGCGCTGCGGGAGTCCGCCGGAGTGCCGCCGCTGCCGTCGGCCCGGACCGAGAAGCACCTCTCCGCCGCGCGTCACCTGGGTGGATCCGCCGTATCCCGGGCTGTGGGCCCAGGGTCTAGCCCTGAGCAGCGAGGCCGCGGTCGCGCTCGCGGTCGACCCGCGGCCGGCCAAAGGAACGGCGGACGGTGATACGCGCTCGCTGACCATCGTCGCCGGACCCGAGGCCACGTTACGGGATCCGGCTGCTCCCCTTAGCGGTCCGCCAGGTCGAATAGCATGCTCGCAGCCTCCGAAGCGGGGCCTAGGATCCGGGTGGGGCGATGAACTCTGCGGACAAGCCGGTCATGACCGTGTACGGGGCCGCGTGGTGCCCGCACTGCAAGCGGGTCAAGAAGTTCCTCGCCGCGCACCGGGTGCGCTATGCCTTTGTCGACATCGACGCGCGCCCCGAGGCCATCGAGCTGCTCAAGGAGCTGCAGAACGGCGGGCAGATCATCCCCACGGTGGTCTACCCAGACGGGACTCACGAGGTGAATCCGAGCGACGAGGCCCTGGCTCGCCGTATCGGACTGACCCTGGAGGCCGACCGGTCGGCCTACGACCTGGTCATCGTGGGCGGTGGCCCGGCCGGGCTGGCCGCTGCCATCTACGCCGCCCGGGAGGGCATCGACGCGGTCGTCGTGGAGGCCAACGCTCTCGGCGGCCAGGCCGGGATCAGCGACCGGATCGACAACTACCCGGGGTTCCCCGACGGCATCTCCGGCGCCGAGCTGGCTGACCGGTTCGTGACCCAGGCTCGCCAGTACGGCGTGGAACTGCTGTCGGCGGTCTCGGTCACCGCCGTGGAGCGCGAGCACGACGACCTGGTCACCTCGCTGTCGTCGGGTCAGCAGCTCACGTCCCACGCGGTCATCGTGGCGACCGGCTCGACCTACCGGCGCCTCGACGTCCCTGGCGAGGAGGATCTCATCGGCGCGGGCGTCCACTTCTGCGCCACCTGCGACGGGCCCTTCTACAAGGGGGCCGACGAGGTCCTGGTTATCGGGGGCGGCAACTCGGCCCTGGAGGAGGGACTGCACCTGTCCGAGTTCACCAAGAAGGTCCGGGTCCTGACCCACTCAGACCTCACCGCCTCGCCCGTGCTCCAAGAGCGGGTTCGGTCCGACCCGCAGTTCAACATCCACACCGGACTTGACATCCTCGAGCTGGAGGGCGGCCGGGGCCGGTTCGCCGCGGTGGTGGCCCGCGACCGCAAGAGCCAGGAGAAGCTGCGCTTCCCGGCCGCCGCGGTCTTCGTGTTCATCGGGCTCAAGCCCAACAACACGTTCCTGGGTGAGGACGTGAAGCGTGACACCGGCGGATTCCTGGTGACCAGCCCCACCATGGAGACGTCCATGGCCGGGGTGTTCGCCGCGGGCGATGTCCGCTCGGGGTCCACCAAACAACTGGGTTCCGCGGTCGGTGACGGGATCGCCGCTTTGCTCATGACCCGCCGCTATCTCGAAGTGCATCACCATAAAGCGGTGCCGCTGGTCGACGCCTGACGGTCGCGTTGGGCGGTGACCAGCCCGCCGTCATGCAGTAGCGTCGATGGCGTGCTGCTCACCGCGGAAAGTACCGTCCTGCTCCTGATCGACCTGCAAGAACGCCTCGTACCCGTCATCCACGATGGCCAGTTCGTGGTGGCCCGGGCCGCGCGACTGGCCGAGGCGGCCCAGCTGCTGAACGTGCCGATCCGCGCGACCGAGCAGTATCCGGCCGGCCTGGGCTCGACCGTGGCCCAGCTAGCCGACTACCCGGGCGCGGTCCTGACTAAGACCACCTTCTCGGCGAAGGCCGATCCGGGCTTCGCCACGTTCCTGCCCGCCGGGGTCAGCGAGATCGTCGTGGCCGGCGTCGAGGCGCACGTCTGCGTCCTGCAGACGGTGCTCGGCCTGCTGCCGAGCGGGCACCGGGTGCTGATGGTCGCGGACGCGGTCGGCTCGCGCGACCCGGCCGACCGGAGCGCCGCGATCGACCGGGCCCGGCAGCACGGCGCAGAGATCGTGACCTCCGAGATGGTTCTGTTCGAATGGCTCCGTGATGCCCAGCACCCGAAGTTCCGCGAGATCCAGAAGCTGATCAAATGAGCTGACTCAGGTGCGCTGAGCGCGGATCTGAGCCGTCGCGGTCGCGGTCGCCACGATCTGGCCGGACTCATCGAGCAGTTCCCCCGCGGTGAACGCGATGTCCTTACCCCGCCGGACGACCCGGCCGCGTCCGCGGAACCGTCCCGGCCGCGCCGAGCGCAGGAACTGCACATGCAGGTCCGCGGTGGGCGCGAACTGGCCCGGGCCGAGCGTGGCCACCAGCGCCGGGCCCAGCGTGTCGTCCAGCATCGCGGCTAGGAAACCGCCCTGGACCACGCCGATCGGGTTCAGAAACTGCTCGGTCGCGGTGAACGCGACCTCGATCGTCCCGGCCTCCGGGTCGACCGACAGCAGCTCCCAGCCGAGCAGCACCGCCGCCGGCGGCGGTGCCACCCGTCCTTCCATCACATCCCAGAATGGCCCCTCGCGTGTCACGCCGCCATTCGTATCAGATCCGTCCGGGCTAAGCTCTGCGTCATGTCTGCTGACCTGGAAGCCCTGGTCGCGCTCATGCCCTTCGCTGGTCAGCTTGGCCTGCTGCTGGACGAGGCCACTCCCCACCGGGTGGTCGCGCGCCTGGACTGGGCGCCGCAGTTGTGCACCTCGGGCGGGATCATGCACGGCGGCGTGCTGATGTCCCTGGCCGACTCGGTTGGCGCGCTGGTGGCCTTCCTCGGCCTGCCCGAAGGCGCCACCACGGCCACGATCACCTCTACCACCCAGCTGTTCCGCCCGGTCAGCAGCGGATCGGTCCGCGCGGTGGCGGTCCCGCTACACCGCGGCCGGACCACGGTCACCGCCCAGACCAGCCTGTTCGACTCCGCCGAGCGCCTGGTCGCCCAGACCACCCAGGTCCAGGCCGTCCGCCCGCCCGCGCCCCCGGCCTAACGCAGCAGCTCGCTGCGGACGACCTTGCCCACGTGGTTGCGGGGCAGGGCCGTCCGCTGGAAGACCTGCTTGGGGCACTTGTAGGCGGCCAGCCGCTCCCGGGCGTACGCGATCAGGGCGGCCTCGTCGAACTCGTGCCCGTGGCGTAGCACCACCCAGGCGGTCACCTGCTCGCCCCAGCGTTCGTGCGGGACGCCCGCCACCGCCGCTTCGGCCACCGACGGGTGCTCCTCGAGCACGATCTCCACCTCACGCGGGTAGACGTTCAGCCCGCCGGTGATGATCAGCTCCTTGGTCCGGCCGCGGATCCGCAGGTGCCCGGTGACGGGGTCGACGGCCCCGATGTCTCCCGTGCGGAACCAGCCGTCCGGGGTGAACGCGGTGCCGCTGGCGGCCGGGTCGCGCCAGTAACCGCCGAACACCTGCGGTCCCCGCAGCTGGATCTCGCCGTCCAAGCCCAGCTCAGCCGCATCGCCGATGCGCACCAGCACGCCCGGCAGCGGCACGCCCACCGTGTCCCCGTGCCGGTCCTGCACCGGGTTGGAGACGTTCAGCCCGGTCTCGGTGGTGCCGTACCTGATCAGCGGCACGCTGCCGAGCGAAGAGGCCAGCCGCTGCGCGAGCGCGGGGTTCAGCGGGGCCGAGCCGCACACGGCCAGCCGCAAGCCCCGCAACGCCTCCAGCGAGACGCCGGCCGACATCAGGGCCTGGTATACGGTGGGTACCCCGAACAGCACGGTGGCCTGCGTATCCGCGATCGTCTCGAACCAGGTCCGCGGGGGAGAACCGGGACCGGATATGTACCGTGCCGCCCGCGATCAGCGCCGCGTGCAGGCCGCTCAGGCCATGCTGATGGTGCAGCGGCAGCGCGTGGGCCAGCACGTCGCCGGCGGTCCAGCGCCAGGCCGCCATCGCCGAGCGGATCGAGGCAGCCAGCTGACCGTGGGTCAGCGGCACCCCTTTGGGCCGCCCGGTGGTCCCCGACGTATAGGCCAGCACGGCCACATCGTGCGGCCCGGGGGTTACGCCGGACGCCGCGGTGCCGTACTCGGGCAGGTCCTCGATGCCTACCGCCGGCAGCGAGCCCAGGACCCGGGCCGGCGCCGGGTCGGCCAGGGCGAGCACCGCCCCCGAGTCGTCGGCCAGGTGAGCGAACTCGGCCGCGGTGTAGCCCGGGTTGGCCAGCACCACCACCGCGCCGGCCCGCAGCGCACCCAGGTAGCAGCGCACGAAGCCGACGCTGGCGGCCGCCGCGAGCAGCACCCGGTCACCGGGCCGGATCCGCCGGGCCAGCCACGCCGCCACCCGGCCCGCCCCGTCGTCCAGTTCGGCGTGGGTGACGGCCTGGCCGTCCACGCTGACCGCGACCCGTCCCGGCTCGCTGGCCGCCGACGCGGCGGCCAGCGCGGGGATCGTCTCCCCGTCCAGCCCGGCCGCGAACGCCGCGACGTCGGCCAGGCCTGGTGCGTGCTCCCGCCAGCCGCCCCGGCTCCACTGTTCGTAACCGCTAGCCAACGCCGGTTACCCGGGCCCAGGCTGCCCGGTTGACCTCTCGCTCGGCGCGCAGCCGGTCCAGCAGCCCGCCGGCCGACATCACCGCCTTGACTCCACCGCCCGCACCGCCGCCGGTTCCGCGAGCGGCCAGGTCCACGGCGATCTGCCCGCCGGCCCGCTCCGGGTCGTCGGTGACCCGGTTCACCAGCCCGAGCGCGAGCGCCTCGGCCGCTTCCAGCCAGCGGCCGGTCAGCACGAGGTCCAGCGCCGCGCCCCGGCCAACCAGGTCGGGCAGCAGCCAGGCGCCCACGGCCAGGTCCAGGCCGGGCGGCCCGGTCCAGCGGAACCGCGCGCCCGGTCCGGCGATCCGGAAATCGCAGGCCGCGGCCAGCTGCGCCCCGCCACCCACGGCCGCCCCGCCGAGCACCGCGATGACCGGTCCGGGCCTGGTCACTATGGTCTGGCAGCAGTCATAGACCAGATCTGAAACCACGGACCGTTCGGCATCAGAAATGGTCAGATCGGCCCCCGCACAGAACACCTGGGGGTCGGTGCTGCCGAGTACGGCGGGTGTCCCCGGTTCGGCGGCGAGCTCGTCCCGGATCGCGGCCATCAGCGCCGGGTCCAGCGCGTTGCGCCGTTCCGGCCGGGCCAGGCGCAGCCGGCGGTAACCGGCGGGATGGTGCTCGACCAGCAGCTGATCATGTGGCATGCGGGCTCCCAGAAGGTCTGAAATATGGTATACCAAATGGACCAGAGCACTCTCGGGAGCCAGCCAAGGTGAAGCCAGCGCCGTTCGCCTACCACCGAGCGCATAGCGTGGATGAGGCGGTCGGCCTGCTCGCCGAACTCGGCGACGAGGCCAAGATCTTGGCCGGCGGGCTCAGCCTGGTGCCGATGATGAACTTCCGCCTGGCCCGGCCCTCGGCGCTCATCGACGTCACCAAGATAACCGGGCTGTCTTACCTGCGGGCGGACCGTGACGGGTTGCGCATCGGGGCGCTGACCACGCACCGCACCGTCGAGACGAGCCGAGACCCCGCCGTGACCAGCGGCTTCGGCGTGCTGCCCCGGTCGGCGCGATGGATCGGGCACTATCCGATCCGCAGCCGTGGCACGTTCGGCGGCAGCATCGCGCACGCGGATCCGGCCTCGGAATGGTGCCTGCTCGCGGTCCTGCTCGGCGCCCGGGTGGTGCTGACCGGCCCGCGGGGGCAGCGCGAGGTCCCGGCCGCGGAGTTCTTCCAGGGCTACTACACCACCGCGGCGGACCCCGAGGAGATGATCACCGAGCTGTGGTTCCCGCGTCCGGCACCGCACGCCGTGCTCACCGAGTTCGCCCCGCGCCAGGGCGACTTCGCGGTCGTCGCCGCCGCCGCCTCGGTAGACATCACCAACGGCGTCTGCCGGTCCGCAACGGTGGTGCTCGGCGGCGTCGGCCCGCGGCCGGTCCAGGTGCGGGCCGACGCCCTGACCGGACAGCCCGCCGTCGCGGCCACCTGGCAGGCCATGGGCGAGCACGCGGCGACCCAGGTCGATCCGGCCGATGACACCCACGGCAGCGGCGAGTACCGCCGCCGGCTGACCGCCACCCTGGTCGCCCGGGCCCTGGCCGAAGCCAGCGCCCGAGCCAGCGCGGAAGCCAGCCCCGAAGCTGGCGCCGACGCCGGTGAGCGTGGCCCGTGAGCCCGTGGATCGGCGCCGCGGTGCCGCGTAAGGAAGACCGCCGGATGCTGCTCGGCCGGGGCCGGTTTACCGCTGACCTGGACCGGCCCGGCCTGCTGCACGCCGCGTTCGTGCGCAGCCCGCACGCCCATGCCCGCCTCAACGCCGTCGACGCGCAGGCCGCGATCCAGACCGACGGCGTGGTGGCCGTGCTGACCGCGGCCAGCTTGGGCCATCCCTGCCTGCTGGCCATGCTGGAGCGAGCGGAGTTCGTGCCCACCGCGATGCCCATCCTGGCCGGGGACACGGTCCGGTTCGTCGGCGAGCCGGTGGCCGTGGTGATCGCCGATGACCCTTACCGGGCCGAGGACGCGGCCGAGCTGGTCGAGACGGACTGGGCGCCGCTGGCCGCGGTGACCGGCATCGAACGGGCGCAGGACCCGGCCGCGCCCCGGCTGCACGAGCAGGCGGCCGGTAACCGGCTGGTCGACCTGCTGATGTTCGACGACGACCGGCTGGACGCCATCTTCGCCGCCGCACCGCTGACCGTGACCGCGACCTTCGCCAGCGCCCGGGTGGCCGCGCTGCCGCTGGAGGGCCGCGCCTGTCTGGCCGAGTGGGACGACCGCGACGACCAGCTGGTGGTGCACGTATCCACCCAGGTCCCGCACCAGGTCCGGTCCGGCATCGCGCAGGCGCTGAACCTCCCCGAGCGTTCGGTCCGGGTCATCGCCCCGGACGTCGGCGGGGGGTTCGGGCTCAAGTGCGTGGTCGGCCGGGAGGAGGTGGCGGTGGCCGCCGCCGCGCTGCGGCTGCGCCGCCCGGTGCGCTGGGCCGAGGACCGCCAGGAGAACCTGACCGCCGCGTTCCACGGCCACGAGCAGCGCTACCGGGTGCGCGCCGCGTTCGACGCCGACGGGCGGATCCTGGCCCTGGACGCCGAGATCGACTGCGACACCGGCGCGTACTCGGTGTTCCCGTTCACCTGCGCGGTCGAGCCGCTGATGGCCGCGACCGAACTGCCCGGGGTCTACAAGGTGCCCGCCTACCGCGCCCGCGGCCGGGCCTTCGCTACCAACAAGGCTCCCGCCGCGCCCTACCGGGGCGTGTCCCGGCCGCAGATCGTGCTGGTCATGGAGCGGCTCATGGACAAGGCCGCGGCCGCTCTGGACCTGGACCCGCTGCACGTCCGGCGGCGCAACCTGATCAGCCCGGGCGAGTTCCCCTACACCGGCGTTAACCAGATCACCTACGACGAGGGCAGCTACCGGGAGGCCCTGGACCTGGCCGAAGCTCGGGTCCACGACCGCAAGTGGCCCGCCGAGCGGGACCGCCTCCGGGAGAACGGCCAGCTCGCGGGCATCGGCTACTCGTGCTTCTCCGAACGCACCGCCTACGGCACGCCCACCATGTCCCAGCGCCGGATGCGGATGACGCCCGGCTACGACACCGCCCTGGTCCGGATGGACCCGACCGGCGAGGTCATCGTCACCACCGGTACCTGCGGCCACGGTCAGGGCCACGAGACCACGTTCGCGCAGATCGTCGCCGACCGGCTGGGCGTGCACCCCGATCAGGTCCGGCTCCGCCAGGGCGACACCGACCTGGCCTCCTACGGCTGGGGGACCTGGGGGAGCCGCTCGGTGGTGATCGGCGGCGGCGCCGCCGGACGGGCCGCGGATCAGGTGGCCGCGCAGCTGAGGAACGTGGCCGCGCAACTGCTCGAGGCCAGCCCGGCCGACGTGGAACTGGCCGAGGGTACGGCCCGGATCCGGGGCGACGCGGCCGCCGCCGTGCCCATCGCCGAGCTGGCCCGGATCGTCCACTTCCAGGCTCAACGGCTGACCGAGGAGCTGCGCTACGGTCTGGAGGCACGCGCCACGTACGACCCGCCCGGCACGTTCTCCAACGCCTGCCACGCGGCCATGGTGGTCATCGACCCGGGCACCTGCGCGATCCGGCTGCACCGCTACCTGGTCGTCGAGGACTGCGGCGTGGTCATCAACCCGGTCGTGGTGGACGGTCAGGTCCGCGGCGGCGTCGCCCAGGGCGTGGCGGCCGCGCTGCTGGAGCGACTCTGCTTCGACCCGGACGGCCAGCCGGTCACCACCACGCTGATGGACTACCTGGCGCCCACCGCGGCGGAGTTGTGCGACATCAACGTGGTCCACCTGCAGAACGCCGTCCCGGTTCAGCGAGACCGGGGCCAAGGGGATGGGAGAGGGCGGCACGATCGGCGCCCCGGCGGCCGTGCTGGGCGCGATCAACGACGCGCTGGCCCAGGCCGGCGTGGCCTTCGACCACATCCCGGTGCTGCCGCAGGACCTGAGCGCCGCCCTGGGAGGTAGCTGGTGAAGGACATGCACGCGATTACGCTGCGGGTCAACGGCCGTCACCACCAGCTGGTGGTCGAGGCCCGCCGGACGCTGGCCGACATGCTGCGCCACGACCTGGGCTACACCGGCACCCACCTGGGCTGCGAGCACGGCATCTGCGGCGCGTGCACGGTCATCCTGGACGGCCAGCCGGCCCGGGCCTGCCTGGTGTTCGGCGTGCAGGCCGACGGCGCCGACGTCCGCACCGTGGAGGGCCTGGCCGACGGCGACGCGTTGTCGGACCTGCAGCAGGCGTTCAGCGACCACCACGCGCTGCAGTGCGGGTTCTGCACGCCCGGCTTCCTCATGCTCATCGAGGCCTACCTTTCCGAGGCCGAGGCCGAGGCCGGAGCCGCCGACCTCGACCCGGACCGAGCGCGCGAACTGGTCGCCTCGAACCTGTGCCGCTGCACCGGTTACCAGGGCATCGTCGAGGCGGTGGTGGCCACCGCACGGGCCCGTCGCCGGCCGCAGGACAGCCCGTGAGCGCGATCGGCGCCCGCCTGGCTCGCAAGGAGGATCCGCGGCTGCTGCGCGGCCGAGGCCGGTTCGGCGACGACATCAGCGCCCCCGGCCAGCTCTGGGCTCGGATCGTCCGGTCGCCCAGCGCCCACGGTGACCTCCGCCACGTGGACGTCACGCTGGCCGCGAAGGCACCAGGTATCACGACCGTGATCACCGCCGCCGACCTTCCGCCCGGCCTGGTCATCCCGGTCCGGCTCACCGTGCCCGGCCCCGACCTGTCGGCCTGCCTGCAGCCGGTGCTGGCCCGGACCACGGTCCGCTACGTGGGCGAGCCCCTGGCGGTGGTGGTCGGCCAGGATCCGTACGCCTGCGAGGACGCCGCCGAACTGGTGGAAATCGATATTTCCGAACGGGCCGTGGTGCTCGAAGCCGGGACCGCGGACGGCGCGCCCGCGGCTGAGCTGACCCGGGGCTACGGCGACGTGGACGCCGCCTTCGCCACCGCCCGGCACGTGGTCCGGATCGAGCTGGCCATCGGCCGGCACAGCGGGGTGCCGCTCGAGCCCCGCTGCCTGCTGGCCGTTCCCGACCCGGGCCGCGGATCGCTAGACATCTTCGGCATGACCAAGGTGCCGGTGTTCAATCGCGACCTGCTGGCCCGGATGCTCGGCCTGGACGAGACGCTGATCCACGTGCACGGCGTCGACGCGGGCGGCGGCTTCGGGGTCAGGGGCGAGTTCTATCCCGAGGACTTCCTGGTCCCGTGGCTGGCCCGCCGGCTTGGCTGCCCGGTCAAGTGGGCCGAGGACCGGGCCGAGCACCTGGTCGCGGTCAACCACTCCCGCCAGCAGCAGCACCGCATCGCCGTCGCCCTCGACCAGGAAGGCCGGATCCTGGCCCTGGCCAACGACGTCGTGCACGACAACGGCGCCTACTGCCGCACCCACGGGGTGGCGGTCCCCGAGCTCACCGTGGCCATGCTGCCCGGACCCTACCGGGTACCCGCCTACCGAGGCCGGATCCGGGTCGTGCTGACCAACAAGACGCCGTGCGGCACCTACCGGGCCCCGGGCCGGTTCGAGGGCACCGCGGCCCGTGAGCACCTGCTCGACGTGGCCGCCGACCAGCTCGGCCTGGACCGGATCGAGCTCCGTCGGCGCAACCTGCTGACCCGGCAGGAGATCCCGCACCGCCGCCCGATCGCTACCTTGGGCACCGACCTGATCCTGGATACCGGCGACTACCCGGCCCTGCTCGCCGCGGCCGTCCGCGAAGCCGACCGGCTCGGCTACCGGGCGCTGGCCGCCGAAACCGCCGAGCCGGACACCGGCACCCGGCGCGGCTTCGGCCTGGCCCTGTTCGTGGAGAAGAGCGGGCTCGGACCCCAGGAAACCGCGGACGTGACGGTCAGCAAGTCCGGTGTCGTGCACGTGTACGCCGGCGGTACTTCGTTCGGGCAGGGCATCGAGACCGTGCTGGCCCAGATCGCCGCGGACGCGCTCGGCGTCGACCCCGGGATGGTGCACGTCACCACCGGCGACACGGTGGCTCAGCCGTTCGGCTCCGGGTCCTGGGCCTCCCGGACCACGGTGGTGGGCGGCAGCGCGGTGCACCAGGCCGCGGCCGCGGTCCGGGAGCGCGCGGTCGAGCTCGCCGCGCGGATCCTGGAGGCCGCCCCGGAGGACCTGGACGTCCGCGACGGCATCGTCGCGGTCCGTGGCGACCCCTCCGCCCAGGTCAGCCTGGCCGAGCTCGCTGCTGCGGCCGGGGCGGCCAGCCGTTACCTAGAACCGGGCGAGCCGGCCGGCCTGTCCGCACGCCGGCGCTTCGAGGTCTCGCACATGACCTACCCGTACGGGGCGCACGCCGCGGTGGTAGCCGTCGACCCGGGCACCGGCCAGGTCCGGGTGCTGCGCTACCTGGTCGCCTACGAGGTCGGCCGGGCGGTCAACCCGACGCTGGTCGAGGGCCAGCTGCGGGGCGGCGTGGCCCAGGGCATCGGCGGCGCGCTGTTCGAGGAGTTCGGCTACGACGAGGACGGCCAGCCCCAGGCCATCACGTTCATCGAGTACCGGCTGCCGACCGCGGCCGAAGTCCCGCCGGTCGACCTGCTGGTCTGCCAGGACGCACCGTCGCCCGGTAACCCGCTGGGCGTGATGGGCGCGGGGGAGGGCGGCGTCAGCGCGGCGGGCGCCGCGGTGGCCAACGCGGTCCGGGACGCGCTCGGCCTGGCCGGCGGGGTCGGCCAGCTACCCCTGACCCCGGCCCGGGTCCGGGCCCTGGCGGAGGCCCGCCATGACCGCTGCGGGTTACGTGAGCAAGACCAACCTGGTCGCCGCGCTCATCCGCGAGCTGGTCATCACCGGTGAGCTGGCCGCCGGGGAGCAGCTGCGCCAGCGGGACCTGGCCGGGCGGTTCGGGGTCAGCCAGACCCCGGTCCGGGAGGCGATGCGGCGGCTGGAGTCCGAGGGACTGCTGGTCTGCGACACGCACCGCGGCTTCACCGTGGCCGCGCCCGAGCTGGGCCATCTGGAGGAGAACTTCCAGATCCGGGCGGCCCTGGAGTCGCTGGGCGCGTCGCTGGCGGCGCGCAAGATCGACGCGGCCGGCCTGGCCCGGCTGCGCGACCTGAACGAGCAGATGCGGGCGCTGGCCGATGACGATCCGGCCTACGCCGAGCTGAACCGGGAGTTCCACTTCACCGTCTACTCCTGCGCCGGAAGCCCGCTGCTGCTGTCGCTGATGCGGCTGATGTGGGCCTCGCTGCACGGCGGCCCCCGGGTCACCCGGACCCACGCCGAGTCCGCCCGCCAGCACGACGAGATCCTCAGCGCCCTGGCCGCCGGCGACGCCGCGGGCGCCTCGGCGCGGACTTACCAGCACATCATGGGCGCAGATCCGGTAAAAGAGACCGATACGAGCCCGTGAGCGTCAGGGAGCAGACATGGCCGCGATCGTGACCGATGACGGCGTCACGCTGCACGCCGAGGAAGCCGGCCAAGGGGAGCCACTGGTCTTCATTCACGAGTTCGCCGGCGATCACCGCAGCTGGGAGCCGCAGATCCGGTTCTTCTCCGGCGCCTACCGCTGCGTCACCTACGCCGCCCGCGGCTACCCGCCCTCGGCCGTGCCCACCGACCCCGCCGCCTACTCCCAGGCCCGGGCGGTCGCGGACGCGATCGCGGTGCTCGACCGCCTGGGCATCGACCGGGCCCACGTAGTCGGGTTGTCGATGGGCGGATTCACCGCGCTGCACCTGGTCATGTCGCATCCGGACCGGGTCCGGTCCGCGGTGGTCGCCGGGGCCGGGTACGGCGCCCAGCCCGAACGCGCCGAGGCGTTCCGCAACGAGTCGATGCTGACCGCCGCGGCGTTCGCCGCCGAGGGCGCGGCCAAGGTCGCTGAGCGGTACGCGGTCGGCCCGGCCCGGGTCCAGTTCCAGAACAAGAACCCGCGCGGCTGGGCCGAGTTCGCCGCCGCGCTGGCCGGCCATTCGGACCTGGGCAGCGCGCTGACCATGCGCGGCGTGCAGGCCGCCCGGCCGTCGCTGTACGCGCTGACCGACGAACTGGCCCAGGTGCGCACCCCGGTCTTGGTCCTGGTGGGCGACGAGGACGACGGCTGCCTGGAACCCGCGCTGATGCTCAAGCGGGCCATCCCCGCCGCGGGCCTGGCCGTCCTGCCCCGCACCGGCCACACCGCCAACCTGGAGGAACCTGACGTGTTCAACCGGGCCGTCGACCGCTTCCTGGCCGCCGTGGCCCGTGGCGCCTGGCATTCCCGCGACCCCCGCTCGGTCTCCGAGTCCGTCATGGGCCTGCGCTGACCGCGATTACGCGCCCTCCCGGAGCAGGATCCGGACCTGATCGGCTTCCGGGACACCCAGCCACGAGTACAGGTCCAGGGCTTGCTGCCAATGGGCGCGCGCCCGGTCCGGTTGGCCCAGGGCCTGCCAGGCGCGGCCCAGGCCATCGTGCGCCCGGGCCTGCTCGTACCGGTTGCAGATCTGTTCGGCCACGGCCAGCGCATCGGCGTGCCGGGCACAGGCGTCGAACGGCTGCCCGGCGGCCAGCAGCGCCTCGCCGACCCCGTTGAGCGCCACGGCCTGCCCGCTCACCGCGCCGACCTCCCGGAACACGGCCAGCGACTGCCGGTACCGGTCCAGGGCCCGCCGGTAACGACCCTGCCGCTGGTCAGCGGCATGGAACACGACCAGCGACGGCCGGGCATGATCGGCGTGCGCCGCCCCCGCGTGGTTGCCGTTCAGGATCCATCGGTGCAGCTCGCGCAGCCGGGTGCTCGGCCCTACGCCCAGCTCGACAGCCAGCAGCTGATGCAGATCCCGGTACACGGCCAGGGCTTCGGCCTGCCGGTCCGACGTGTACAAGGCCGTCATCAGCAGCGCATGCCACTGTTCGCGCAGCGGATGGGCGCGGACCAGTTGCCGCAGCTCGGGGACGGCCTCGGCATGGCGCCCGAGGCGCAACTCCGCCTCCAGGCGTACCTCGAGCGCTTGGAGCCGCATCTCGGTCAGCCGGGGAAGCTCTTGCCGCGCCAGGGTCTCCGAACCCGTATCCGCCAGCGGCTCTCCTCGCCACAGCGAAAGCCCGGCCCGAGCCTGCGCCGCGGCGTCATCCCACGCGCCTGCCCCCAGCGCGGCCCGCGCGTTGCGCAGCAGCCGCTCGAACCGGTGCAGGTCGAGTTCGCCCGAACCCAGCACGATGGCGTAGCCGCGCGGCGCGGTGCGGATTCGCGAGTGATCGGAATCTCCCAGCGCCTGGCGCAACCGCTTGACGTAGTTGTAGAGGGTGGCCGTGGCCGAGGTCGGCGGGGTGGCGCCCCACAGCACGTCAATCAGCTCCTCCACGGTCATGATCCGGCCGCTGTTCAGCAGCAGCGCCACCAGCAAGGCGCGCTGGCGGCCTACCGAGACCGGTATGACCGCACCGCCACCGCGCACCAGCAGCGGCCCCAGCAGGCTGAATTCAAGTCGTGGTGGCATGAAACCCCTCCCGATCCCTGACTCAGTCCAGTGGTAACTACCTGGCCTCGCTCTCCACATGTGGGCTCTCGGCCAGCCCCGCGACCAGGCCCGGCGTGGCCAGCAGCGGGTCGTCGCGCAAGATCAGCTCGTGCAGCCGCCGCAGCACGGGGCCCGGGTCGATGCCGAGCTGATCGCGCAGCACCTGGCGCCCGGCCCGGTATGACTCCAGCGCTTCAGCCCGGCAGCCGCTTCGGTACAGGGCCAGCATCAACGCGGCCCGCACGCCCTCCCGCGCCGGGTAAGCGGCCAGGATCAGGCCGAGTTCCTGCGTGACCTCGTCGTGGCGGCCGAGCCGCAGGTCGCATCCGGCCTTGCGCTCGATCGCCAGCAGCCGTCCGCTCTCGAGCGCGGCGGCCATCGCGGACAGCACCCGAGTCCGGGCGTCGGCGTAGGCCGGGCCGCGCCACATCGCCAGGGCCTGCCCGAGATGGGTCGACGCCGCCATGAACTGGCCGGCCTCCAGCTCGTGAGCGGCCAGCTGAGTCAGCATCCGGTAGTCGAACAGATCGACCGTCACGTTGTCGGCGCTGAACAGGTAGCCGGGCGCCCGGGTGATCAGTGGCCAGGAAGGGCTGACGCCGTTGAGTTTGAGCCGCTTGAAACCCTTGCGCACAGCCGACACATATCCCTGCAGCTTGGTCTGAGGAGAGGCCGGAGGCTGGTCGCCCCAGAGCGTATCGATCAGCCGACCGGCCGGTATCACCCGGCCTATCTCGCTGGCCAACGCGGCCACGAGAGCCCGCTGATGGCGCCCGAACAACGGAACCTGGTGTCCATCGTGAGTGATCTCAACCGGGCCCAGAATGTTGACGCGCATAGCATTTTCAGTGTCTGGGCCGGGGCTAGCGCTTGGCTAGCGCTCGGTTAGCACGTGATCACGCAGCAGCTCAGGCGGGCTGCTGGGTGAGCGGAACCTGAGCCAGGCCCAGCAGCCAGGCGATGGCATGCATCTCGTCGGACCGTAGGCGGTAGGCGTCGCGCCGGTTCACGCAGCGCAGCCTTCCGTTGTGGATCTCGACCACGACGTTAGCGGTGCCGTCGAGCAGCGCCTGCCAGACCTGCGAGCCGCCGATCATCGTCGCTACCGGCTCAGCGTCGCAGTCGGCGTCCTGTAGCGGTACCGGCGGGAACGTCCAGCTCAATTCGCCATGACGCCCCTCGTCGGCGACGACCAGCCGGATCGTGTGCCCGGCCACCGCGGGCCAGCGGCGCGACGGTATGTCCGCATCGGCCGGCGGCCGCGAGCCGATCCGTTCCCGCAGCGCCCCGAGCACGGCGGGCGCGGGGGCCGCCTGGGCCTGCGGCCTGGCGGAGGCGCCGACGGTCTCGGGCAACCGGGGGTCCACGGGACCGGTCACGTTGCTCCACTCGTCGCTGACCTGCCGGTACCCGAGCTTGCCCAGGATCTGGTTGACCTGCTCGCGCACCGACAAGGGCAGCGCGGCCGCCGGTACGTTCACGCCGCGGCCCATCGTTTCCGCGTTGATCTTGGTAGTGAACCAGATCTTCTCGTCGCCCGGGCCATCGCCCTCGTGCGGGGTCTCGAAGCATGCCGCGGTGATTCCGGGCGCTGGCGCGGCACCCAGGAAGCTGATCAGGTCTGCCGTCACCTCCTCCGGCGACGTGGCCAGGTCTTCGTAGCGGATCCGGTGACAGCGGTCCGGCGCGGTCTGCTCGAAGGCCAGGATGGCCCCGACGTTGTCGGCCCAGTAGCTCCCGATGGCGGCCACGGAGTTGCCCGGATTCTGGGCTACATAAGGGTCGAAACCAAACCGGCTGACCCCCCAGGGGCAGGCCTCGATCCCCGAGGCGATCACGTCCATGCAATGCCGGTACAGGCAGATGAAACGGGCCCGCGGGTAGAGCTCGGCCAGCAGTTCCGCGTTGAGCAGGCTGTCCAGTGACTTGTCGCACCAGCGCGGCTTGCCGCGGCGGGCGAGGTAGCGACCGTAGATGTGGTCCACCATGCCGCGGACGGTGTCCACCGCGTCGGCGGGCAGCCGGGTCGGCTCAGAGACCAGCCGCTGCTGGCCTGAACCGGCGTTTTCCAAGATGTCCCAGCTGCGCAGCAAGGCCACGCACGCGGCCGTGATCATCGTCTCCGGTGGGCACGCGAAGTCCGGGTGAGTGTCCAGGATGAATCGCAGCAGTGTCGACCCGGACCGGCTGGCGGTCAAGATGAACACCGGATCGTCGCACCGGATGGTGCCGGGATCTACCTCAGTCATGAACCGCAGCATGTCATCGGCCGGACCGGCGGCATAGGCCCAGGTAGCGCATTGGTTACCAGGTCAGCAGCGAATCGGTAGCGGACCGGCACCGCGCCGGGAGCGGCGCGGGAGGACACGGGGGCAGCATGTCGGCTAACGCTTCGTAAGACACTCAGGAGGTGCCGATGAGCGGAATAAAGACCCTGCTTCTGGAACGGGTCGAGAGCCTGCTGCCCCGGACAGCCGCGGCGGCGTGTGTCGGTGAAAGCACGTGGTGCAGCGAGCGCATCTACGGAGGCGGCGGGTACTCGTGCCGCCACTGCCGTCTGAGCTGCTTCGGCAAGGGCATCTGCTCGGGGTGGCATCACTGCAAGTGCTAGCGAGGTAGCCAGCCCCGCGCGGCCCGCGCAGCACGCGGCGGGCACTGGATTCCTGGTGCCCGCCGCGCCGGTACTCAACCCTAAGGATCGCTATGACACTGGCCTATGACACCTCACTGGCCTGCCGAGTCCTGGTCGCCACCGTGTTCACCGTCTCGGTCGTCACCAAGGTTCGCAGCCGCGCGGCGTGGCTGTCGTACTCGTCGTGGCTGGCCGGGCTTCCGCTGCGGCCGCTGCGCCGGACCTGGGCGCCGATCGCGCTGACCGGGGCGGAGGCCGCCGTGGTCATACTCGCCGCCCTTCCTGCGACCGCGCCCGGCGGCCTGGCCGCGGCGTCGGCGCTGTGCCTGGCGCTCACCGTCGGCCTGGCCGTGGCCGTCCAGCGCGGGTCACGCAAGCCCTGTCATTGTTTCGGTTCGTCGTCCGAACCGCTGGGTCGCCTGCAAGTAGCCAGGAACGCGCTGCTGCTGGCGGCCGCGGTGACCGGGACAGCCAGCGCCGTGGCCAGTGCCGGGACGCCGGACCCGGCGCAGGGCGCCCTGGCGGCCATCGGCGGGCTGGCCGGCGCCGCGCTGATCATCTTCTTCGCCGATGTCGCCGCCCTGTTCCGGCCACCGCCCAGTCCCGCGATGGGCACCACGATGCACCGCCCGGCGGTGCACTGATGTCCGCTGCGGTGGTGTTCGTCGGCGTGCTCGCGCTGGCCGACCTGCTGCTGGTCCTGCTGCTGGTCCGCTGGGTGCGCCAGTTCGCGGACCAGGCCACCGGATCGGGCCGCCTGCCCTGGCTGGTACCGGGCACCCAGCTGCCGAACTTCGAAGCCCTGACCATCGACGGCGACCGGGTCTCACTTAATGATCTACGCGGGCAGCGAAGTGTGGTCGCGCTGTTCTCCGCGAGCTGCGAGCCATGCCAGGAGCAGGTACCCGTGTTCGCCCGGCGAGCGGTCGAATACGGGGGACCGGAACGGGTGCTCGCCGTGGTCGTCGGCAACGCCCCGCAGGCCGACGAGTTCGTGGCCCAGCTCGCCGACAAGGCGACGGTGTTCCGGGAAGAGGCACGCGGGCCGATCGCCCAGGCCCTGTCGGCCCACGCCTTTCCATCCATCTACCTGCTCGACCCGGACGGGAAGGTCGTCGCGAGCGGTCCGTCGGTCGCCGCCATCAGCAGACCCCCGGCCGAACGCCATGGCGGTCCGCAGGCTGATACGCCGGGGTTCCGGCCCCGGCTGGCGCGGCCCGGACCCGGGTGGCGCGTACCGCGGTGGCGGTGGTGTGGTCGGCATCCCCGGCGCTGAATCGCCAGCCTGCTGGTCGCCGCGCTGGCGGCGGGGCTCATCTCCCCGGCGACGGCATGGCTGCAGCGTGACCTGCTCGATGTGCTGGTCCCGCTGGGCGCGTCCAGCGCCGCCCGGACCCATCCGGGACTGGGCGGTAGCGACCTGCTGCTGGTGCTGGCGCTGGGTGCCGCCGGGGTCGCCGCCGCGGTGGTCCCGCAGGCTCAGCAGTACGCGCAGGCCAACCTGCGCCGCAAGGTGGGTGTCACGGTCTATGACCGGGCCTACGCGGCCGCCTCGATCGTGGCCCGGCATCGCGCGGTTCGAATCCCCGGCCTTCGCCGACAAGCTGCAGCTCACCACGCAGCTCGCGCAGTCCTCCGCCAGCAGCATGATCAACTCGGCGATGGGCATCGGCCAGGCGGTGATCACCGCCGTCACATTCATGATCACCTTGGTCGTGATCAATCCGGTGCTGGCCCTGCTGACCGCCGCGATCGCGGTGCTGGCCATCGACGGCGAGCCTGGCCATCGCCCGCCGCCAGGCCCTGCTCGCGGATGAAGAACACCTACCTGGTGCGCGCCGGCAGCTGACCTACGGCACGCTGCTCACCGACGCGGTGGCGGCCAAGGAGGTCAGGCTGTTCGGGCTCGGCGGGTTCCTGCGCGGCCGGATGCTGGCCGACCTGCAGGCGGTCAACTGCGAGCGAACGTCACCTGGACCGCCGCGAACTGCGGCTGGAGTCCGTCATGGCCACGCTGAGCGCCGCCGTCGTCACGGGCGGCCTGGCATGGGTGGTGGGCCAGGTTATCGCCGGGCACATGCCGGTGGGCAACGTCAGCCTGTTCGTGATGGCCGCGGTGACCATGCAGGGAGCGATGTACCAGATCGCGACGGCGGCGGGCAACGTCACCCAGTCGGTCACGCTCTTCGGCGCCTACGCGGACGTGGTGTCGGCCCCGCCGGATCTGCCGGTCACGCACCCCCTGCGGCCGGTGCCGGCGCTGCGGCACGGCATATCCGTCGAGGACGTGTGGTTCCGCTACGACCAGTCACACCCGTGGGTGCTGCGCGGGGTCAGCATGTTCATCCCGGCGGGCGCTCATGTAGCGCTGGTCGGCCTGAACGGCTCGGGCAAGAGCACGCTGGTCAAGCTGCTGTGCCGGCTGTACGACCCGGAGCGGGGGAGCATCCGCTGGGACGGCGCGGACATCCGCGACCTGGACCCGGCGGCCCTGCGCCAGCGGATCACCGGTGTGTTCCAGGACTACATGTCCTACGAGCTGACCGCCGCGGAAAACATCGGCGTGGGCGACCTGAACGCGCTGCAGGACGGGGAGGCCGTGCGCCGCGCGTCGGCCCTGGCCGGGATCGACGCGCAGATCTCCCGGCTGCCGCACGGCTATGACACCATGCTCTCCCGCGTGTTCTTCTCGAATTCGGCGCAGGGTGCCGCGCACGCGGGCGTCGCCCTGTCCGGCGGTCAGCGCCAGCGCATCGCGCTCGCCCGGGCGCTGCTGCGCGCCGGACCGGGACCTGCTGATCGTGGACGAGCCGATGTCGAGCCTGGACGCGGCGGCCGAGCACGAGGTCAACTCGACGCTCACCCAGGTTCAGCAGGGCCGCACCTGCGTGCTGATCTCGCACCGGCTGGCGTCGGTCCGCGCGGCCGGCCAGATCGTGGTTATTTCCGACGGCGTGGTCGCGGAGCAGGGCACGCACGCCGAGCTGATGACGGCCGGCGGGCAGTACGCGAACCTGTTCACGCTCCAGGCCGCGGGGTACGACGATCTCGCCCCCGCGGACCGGGACGGCCTGGCCATGGCGAGCCGAGAACCGGAGCGATGATCCGCTCGGCCGCGGTGACTCTGGCCGCCTTGACCACGGCGGCCGCGCTGCTGCGCTGGCGGTACGCGGTGGTCACGGTGTACGGGCCCAGCATGGAACCAGATCTGGCCGACGGTGACCGGCTGCTCTGCCGCCGCTGCGGGCTGCGGCAGCTGCGGCGCGGCCAGCTCGTCATCTTCCGCGAACCCGATCTCGGCGAGCGCCGCCGGCCCGCCTGGCTGACCGGTGCCGCCCGGGATAAGTGGATCGTCAAGCGCGTCGCCGCGCTACCCGGCGATCCCGTCCCCAACGCGGTCCGCGAGGCGGTGGGCGGAACCGACACGGTGCCGCCGCGAGCGGTGGTGGTGCTCGGCGACGGGCCTCGCAGCAGCGACTCCCGCCAGTGGGGCTTCATCCCGGCCCGCAACGTCCTCGGCGCGGGCTGTCGCCGACTGGCGTAGCTGATGCCGCTATTGCCGGTAGTCAGGTGAACGCACCAACTGTGCAACCATCCATCCGGCCCGCGCAACGTGGTGGATCCCGGCTTTCACCACACTAGAGGGAGGTGAAACCCGGGATCCACCACATACGGGCTGCGTCCGGACGGCATCCTGGGCCTCCCGTCCTCACCATGAACTGCCTGATGCCACGCCGGCACCATGTCCGTACGCCACCCGCCGGGCTTAGCGGCATCCCCGAGCCGATAGAGCGGGCCGAGTACACGCGCACCTCATTCGGGCCACGCCGAACACGGCGTGGCCTGCCGCGGACCCGTCGGTCAGGCGGCCAGGCGGACGCGGAACGCCACGCCGGCCAGCGTCTGGCGAGCCCAGCGCATCCGGGGCGCCGCGACCTCCGGGTGGTCGCCGAACTCCTGCGCTACCCGTCCCATGCATCCGGAGTGGCCGAACGCCTGGACCGCGGCATCCATAGCCTGCTGGATCTGATCCGTAGTCGGCGCCTGCGAGCCCTGCAGCGGCGACACGAACAGCGCGTCGGCGGCCTCGAAGAGGCTGGCACCGAAGTGGTTCTGTCCTGGCCCCATGGTGAGCCTCATCGCGCCCGGTTTTCTCCTTAACCTGAGCCTGCTCCCGAAGAAAGCGCGATCCAATGGGGCCGTCCTGGCATAACCGACCGGGGGGTTATCCCCCCAGTGTGCGGGAGCGCTGGTCTACGCCCAGCTCACCGTAGGGGTAGTCAACCGGGTGCGGATCGCTGGCGGCATCCAGCTCGGCGGCCTCGGTCGCGGTCAGGTGCAGCTCGGCCGAACGCAAGTTGACCTCGAGCTGGTCCAGCGTCCGGGCGCCCAGGATCGTCGAGCTGACCCCGGGCCGGGCGGTCACCCAGGCCAGCGCGACCTCGGCCATGGACACGCCGCGATCCTCGGCGACCTTCTGGACCGCGTCGATGACGCGCCAGGTCCGGTCGGTGCCACGGCGGTCGTAGGCCTCCATGCCCCGGTTCGGGTCATCACCCAGCCGGGTCGTGCCGGTCGGGCGCTGGTCACGCCGGTACTTGCCGGACAGCCAGCCGCCACCGAGCGGGCTCCACGGCAGCAAGCCCATGCCGGCGTCGAGCGCGGCCGGCACGATCTCCCACTCGATCTCGCGCGCCAGCAGGCTGTACTGCGGCTGCAGGGTCACCGGGCCGGCCACGTTCAGCGCCCGGGCCAGGTGCACGGTCTTGGTCAGCTGCCAGCCGGTGAAGTTCGACAGCCCGTAGTAGCGGATCTTGCCCGCCCGGACGAATTGGTCCAGCGTGCGCAGCGTCTCCTCCATCGGGGTCAGCGCGTCGAACGCGTGAACCTGGTACAGATCCACCGTGTCCAGGCCGAGCCGGCTCAAGGAGGCCTCCAGCGCCCGGGTCAGGTGGCGGGCGGACAGCCCGGCGCCATTCGGCGAGCGGTCGCCGGCCAGCCCGAAACGGCCCTTGGTGGCCAGCACCACCGGCTCGGTGACCTCGACGGGGCGGCTCGCCAACCAGCGGCCGATGATCTGTTCGGACCGTCCGCTGCCGTACACGTCCGCCGTGTCCACCAGCGTGCCGCCCGCCTCGACGAAGCGGTCAAGCTGGCGATGCGCGACGGTCTCGTCGGATTCCACGCCGAACGTCATCGTTCCCAGGCCCAGGCTCGACACGGCGCAGCCGCTGTTCCCTAGAGTTCGATAGTCCATGCGGCCAGGCTACGCGTAGGAGGAACATCCATGGCGGTCGGCGAACTCACGGCGGACGGGCGCGGCCGGATCCTGGCGGACGGCTATCAGATGCCCGTGCTCGGCCTGGGCGTCTGGCAGGTGCCGGACGGGCCTACCTGCGTTAACGCGGTGCGCTGGGCCCTGGAGACGGGATATCGCCATATCGACACGGCCCAGGTTTACGGAAACGAGGAGAGCGTGGGGCGGGCACTGCGCGAGTCCGGCGTGCCTCGCGAGGAGGTGTTCATCACCACCAAGTTCTATCCGGCCCATCAGGACCCGGTGGCCGCGGCCGAGCAGAGCCTGCGCCGGCTCGGCGTCGACCAGGTCGACCTCTACCTGGTGCACTGGCCGCAGAACGGTCCGGTCTGGGCCTGGCCCGGCATGCAGCGCTGCCACGAGCGGGGACTGGCCCGGTCCATCGGAATTTCTAACTTCGGGGTGAGCGACCTGACCGCCGTGCTGGCCGCGGCCACGATCGCGCCGGTCGTCAACCAGGTCCAGTTCAGCCCGGTGGACTACCGCCGGGCCCTGCTCGATGCGTGCCGTCAGCGAGACGTGCTGGTCGAGGCGTACAGCTCGCTGGGGACCGGTCAGTACCTGGCTCACCCGGTGGTGCGGCAGGTCGCGGGCCGGGTGGACCGGACGCCAGCCCAGGTGCTGCTGCGCTGGTGCCTCCAGCACGATCTGCTGGTCATCCCCAAGTCGACGCACCAGGAGCGGATCGTGGAGAACGCGCAGATCTTCGACTTCGCCTTGTCACCGCGGGACATGGCCGAACTCGACGCGCTGGATCGCACCAAGGGCACCGGCCGGGCCCGGAACCGCCGCAACATCTGGCGCGGCGCCCTGCGACGCGCCCGTGCGGTCATGCCGATTCGGCGTGCTTCTTGAGCGCGGCCAAGGTCACCGGGATGCCCTGGCGCGCGGCCAGGGTGCGGTCGGCGATCTGGGCCGGGGCGTCGCTGCCGAACCGGTTGTGGAACCTGGTCACGCCGTCGGGCAGGAACTCCCATGACTCGGTGACCTGCGTCCCGCCGTCCACCGGGGTGAAGGTGTAAGCCCACCGCACCCACGAGCCGCCGACCACGAAGGCGAACTCCCGGCCCCGGTCGGCCGCCACCACCAGGGAGCGGGTCTCCCAGGTCCGTTCGGGCAGCTCGTTACGCCCGGTGAACCAGGCGCCCGGCTGCGCGCCTGGCCCGTTGTCCCACCAGCAGGTCTTGCAGACCGGGCTCCACTCGCCCATACGGGTCACGTCGGCAACCATGTCGTACAGGTCTTCCGGCGAGCGGGCCACCACGATGGACTCGGAGTAACTCAGACTGCTCATGCGTGCAGTATGTCAAAATTCTTTTCTGCCGAACGGGCCATCGTTCCTGCCGCCGTGACTACTTCTTGCGCAGCGTGGCGGTGTTCTGCTCGCCGCCGCCGATCCACAGGTAGGCCAGCTTCCCGCCGTGCCGCGTGAACGTCACCGTCCCGCCCTCGCACTGGACGGTGGTGGGCTCGCTGAAGGTCAGGACGGTGGCCGTGGCCCGGGTCAAGGTGAGCGTGTTGATGCACGAGCCGTTGACCTCGGCGGCGGTGGTCCCGCCGTTGACCAGCGTGAAGCTGATGCTGTTGGACAGCCCGAGGCTGGGCAGCGCGGTCGCGGCCATGGTCGCGGTGCCGCTCCAGGTGCCCGCGAACGCGGCCGGGATGGTCGATCCGCCGGGCTGGGCCGAGGCCGAGGCCGAGGGCGAGGCTGACGTACTGGCCTGACTGGCCGCCGATGCGCTGACCGTCCCGGCCGAGCTGCTGGTGCCGCCGGCGTTCAGGGTATGGCTGGGCGGTGACCCCCGGGTGAGCAGCAGCACCGCCGCGACGATGACGGCCACCGCCACCGCGGCGCCGCCCGCGGCCAGGACCGGTCCTCGCCGGGACCGTCGCGGCTCGGGCCGCGGCCAGGTCGTGGGCCCGGTGGCCGGTGGTGGGACGTACTGCGCCGGGACGTCCTGCGGCGCCGTCGCACCCGGCAGGTCGCGGACCGGGCCGGTCCGGACGGGCACGTCGTCTCGCTGCTGCGACGGGTCGATCAGGCGGAGCAGCAGATCGCGGGCGCTCGGCCGGGCCCGCGGATCCTTGTTCAGGCAGTCCCTGAGCACCGGGAGCAGGAACGCCGGCACGCCGCTGGTGTCCGGCTGCTCGGTCAAGATGCGGTGCATGACCGCCATGACGCTGTCGCCGCTGAACGCGGGGCGGCCGGCGGCCGCGTAGACCATGGTCACCGCCCACGCGAAGATATCCACCGCGCTGGTCGGCCGGGCGCCGGACAGCTGCTCGGGCGACATGTAGGACGGTGTTCCGATCACCCCGCTGGTCATCGTCGCGACGTCGATCAGCCGGGCGATGCCGAAGTCGACCACGCGCGGGCCGTCCGGGCCGAGCAGGACGTTGGCGGGCTTGAAGTCGCGGTGCACCACCCCCGCGCCGTGGATCGCGGTCAGCGCGGTGGCCGTGCCCACCGCCAGCCGTTGCAGCTCGCCCTCGGGCAGCGGGCCCCGGTCGTCGACGCGTTCCTGAAGGGACGGGCCGTCGATGAACTCGCTGACGATGTAGCGGCGCTCGCCCTCGGTCGAGGCCTCGATGACGCGGGCGGTGACGAACGGCTGGACGGCGTGGATCGCGTCGAGCTCGCGGGCCAGCCGCTCCAGGACCGAGGCGTCCGCCGTGGACCTCAGCACCTTGACCGCGACGCGCTCTTCGCCTGGGCCGGGGCCACGGCCCAGGTACACGATGCCCTGGCCGCCCTCGCCGAGCCGGCCCAGCAGCTCGAACCGGCCCAGGACCTGGGGATCGCCGGTCTCCAGCGGTTTCGGCGGCATGAATACTCCGGGGATCGGTCGATAGCTAGGGTAACGCTGCCGTACTTCGGGCCGCCCCGCAAATGGCGGACGGGTTCCCGGCCGGCCCAGCGGGTGGTCAGACTAGGATCATGGCCGACCACTACGCCGACGGTACGTACCGCTGGTGGCATCTGTCGCGGCCCTCTCCCGAGCTGGTGGCGGCGCTCGAGGACGGCTGGCTGCCCCGGGCCGGCCGGGCCGTCGACCTCGGGTCGGGCCTGGGCAGCGAGGCCGGCTACCTGACCAGCCGCGGCTGGCAGGTCGCCGGGCTCGACTTGTCAGCGGCGGCGCTGGCCAGGGCCGCCGTCCAGCACCGCGGGGCCGCGTTCGCCCGCGCCGACGTGTGCCGGCTGCCGTTCGCCCGGCACACCCTGGACGCCGCCCTGGATCGCGGCTGTTTCCACTACCTGGCCCCGGGCGACCGGCCGCGGTACGCCGCCGAACTCGGCCGGGTGCTGCGGCCCGGCGGGAAGCTGCTGCTGCGGGCCAGCCTGCGGACCGCGGGCCAGCGCAACGAGATAGACGAGGCGGTCATCCGTGAGACGTTCGCGGCCTGGCGGATCGAGCACCTGGCGCAGGCCGCGGTGCCGAGCGACACCCGCCTGCTCGACGTGCTGGTGGTCCGCCTGTGTGTGGATCAGAAGCTGTGCGTGGCTTAGAACCTGGCCCCGACGGCCTCGGCCACTTCCTCCGGACTCAGGTCGATCAGGGCCTCGCCCCAGATCCGCTCGAAGTAGGTGGCGTCGCTGCGGTAGACCGGCTCCGGGTTGGACCGGCTGAGGACCTTGAGCACCACGTGGTGGCCCGCCTCGCGGGCGTGCGGACCGCCGCCGATCAGGCCGAAGTTGAACGAGGCCAGGTTCCAGGCCCGGTAGCCCGCCAGCACCTGGGATAGGCCCTGGCCCAAGGCCCGGCAGTCCTCGTCGGTCAGCTCGGTCACGTCCGCGGCGTCCGCGACCACACCCCACACCTCGCCGAACCCGGTCGGCGCGAACGGGGTCAGCCAGGCCACCCGGCCGATCTGCCCGACCCACCTCGGACCGCCGGCCTCCTGCTCGACCAGCGCCGCCCAGTACGACCCGTGCCGCTGCGTCCAGGCCACGGACCGTTCCACCAGCAGCCGCTGGCCGGTCAGGCCGTGCGCGTCGTGGGCGGACTGCAGGTGCGGATGGACCAGCGAGGAGCCCGCGGGCGGCAGGTAGTTGGCGTTGATCGAGCTCCACTGGGCGGTCGGGTCGAACCGCCGCACCGCCCGGGCGTGCCGGACCATCGCGGTCAGCGCGTCGCCCACCAGAGCTGGCGTCATCTCCTCCAGGTCGGTGAAATGCTGCTCCGGGTCGTAGATGCCGACCGCGCTGTGGGTGGCGTAGGCCATGATGTTCGGCACCACGACCGCGCGGCCGACCCGGATGCGGCCCTCCTCGGTGAGCTCGGCCGGAAACGGTACGGTCGCCCGGTCGAGGTGTTCGCTGTCGAACGGGCAGAACGCGGGCTTGGCGGTGAGTTGGGACAGGTCGGGCCGGGTCGACGGCTGGAGCTTTACGCCGGTCAAGATGCGCGCGCTGGCCCCGGTGAGCGGATCCCGCCGCCAGCGCAGCCGCACCCGGGTCCAGGCCCCGCCCGCGGCCACGTCGGGCACGCTGGCCTGCAGGTCCCGTTCTTCGAACTCGATCGCCGTCACGCTGATGACCGTAGCAGGATGAGCACATGCTGGTCGTTCATGTTCATGTCCGGATCCGCCCGGACCGGGTCGGGGATTTCCTGGCCGCCACCGTGATCAACGCCCGCGCGTCGCTGGCCGAACCAGGCGTGCTGCGCTTCGACGTCATCCAGGATCAGGCCGACCCGGCGCACGCGGTGCTGGTCGAGGTCTACCGGGACGACGAGGCCTCCGCCGCCCACAAGCTGACCCCGCACTACGCGACCTGGCGTGACACGGTCGCCGAGATGATGGCCGAGCCACGGCAATCGGTCCGCTACTCGGCCGTTTTCCCGGTCGGCAGCCCGGGCTGGGCGAGCGAGGGGCCGTGGAGCTGAGTTTCGAGTTCGCCACCGCCGGGCGCATCGTGGCCGGTCCCGGCCGGTCCCGGGACCTGCCGGGCGTGCTGGCCGGGCTCGGGTCCCGGTTCCTGGTGGTCAAGGGGACGGACCCGACCCGTCATAACGCCCTGCTGGCCAGCCTGGACCGGGGGGCCGCGGTGTTCCCGGTGGGCGGCGAGCCGACGGTCGAACTGGTCCGGGAAGCGGTCAAGATCGCCCGTGCCCAGCGCGCCGACGTGATCGCCGCGATCGGCGGCGGCAGCGTCATCGATACCGCCAAGGCCGTGGCCATGCTGGTGGCCAACGGCGGTGACCCGCTGGATTACCTGGAGGTGGTCGGCGCCGGGCAGGCCATCACCCGGGCCTCAGTGCCCTTGGTGGCGGTACCCACCACCGCGGGCACCGGGGCGGAGGTGACCGCCAACGCGGTGCTCACGGTTCCCGCGCACCGGGTCAAGGCCAGCCTGCGCAGCCCGCTGATGATCCCCCGGGTGGCCCTGGTCGACCCGCTGC
Source organism: uncultured Actinomycetes bacterium (assembly GCA_963787645.1). GTDB lineage: Bacteria > Actinomycetota > Actinomycetes > Streptosporangiales > Streptosporangiaceae > Palsa-504. Next base: position 436,377 of record CAWBDS010000014.1, read on the forward strand.
TCACCGTCTCCTGCCCGCCGGCGGTCACCGCGGCCAGCGGCCTGGACGCCCTCACCCAGTGCCTGGAGCCGTTCGTGTCGGCCCAGGCCACCCCGCTGACCGACGGTCTGGCCCGCGAAGGGCTGCGCCGCGCGGCGCCGGCCTGCGGGCCGCCTACGCCGACGGCGCTGACCTGACCGCGCGATCCGACATGGCCACCTGCAGCCTGCTCGGCGGGATGGCGCTGGCCAACGCCAAGCTGGGGGCGGTGCACGGCCTGGCCGGAGTGATCGGGGGGACCGCGGACGTGCCCCACGGCGTGGCCTGCGCCGCGCTACTGGCTCCGGTGATCGAAGCCAACGTCCGCGCGGCCCGGTCCGCGCCTTCGGGCGCCGACCTCCTGAACCGGTATACCGAGGCGGCCCGGCTGCTCACCGGCAGCCCCGCCGCGTCGGTCGAGGACGGCCTGGCCTGGATCCGCGAAACGCTGCGCCTGCTCCACGTGCCCGGCCTGGCCGCATTCGGTCTCGGGCCGGGGCAGGTCGACGACATCGCGGCCCAGGCGGCGGTCTCGAGCAGCATGAAGGGCAACCCGGTCGCGCTCAGCCCCGCCGACCTGACGGCGGCGCTGCTCCAGGCCCTGTGAGGATACGAAAATGCCCCGCTCCGTTCCCCGCCATGATCGCGATGCCGGCGGCCCGCCTGAGGTGCTGGCCGCCAAGGCCGCCCTGCGGCAGGAGGTCTGGTCGGCGATGCGCGCGGCCAAGGTGGCCCGGTTCCCCGGCGCCGTCGGGCGGATCCCGAACTTCACCGGCGCCGAAGCGGCCGCCGAGCGGCTACGCGGCACGTCGGCCTGGCAGGCGGCCGGCACGCTGAAGGCTAATCCCGACTCCGCCCAGCTTCCGGTGCGCCAGCGCGCGCTGGAGGACGGCAAGACCGTGTACATGGCCGTGCCCCGGCTGGCCGAGGCCGAGCCGTTCTTCGCACTCGATCCGGACCACCTGGCCGAGCCGCCCCGCAAAGCGGCCTCGATCAGCGGCGCGTCACGATCGGCCCGGCGGGTCGCGCTGGCCGACCTGTCCCCGGTCGACCTGGTGGTGATGGGCAGCGTCGCCGTCGCGGCCGACGGCGCGCGGCTGGGTAAGGGCGGCGGATTCGCCGACCTGGAGTTCGCCCTGGCCACCGCGGCCGGCCTGATCGGACCCGACACCGTCTGTGTCACCACGGTCCACGAACTCCAGCTGGTCGAGGCCGGGACCATCCCGCTGACCAGCCACGACGTGCCGGTCGACCTGATCGTCACGGCCGGCCGGGTGATCGACTGCCGTCCTCGGCATGAGCCTCGGCCGGCCGTCGGCATCCGCTGGGAGGATCTGACGCAGGAGAAGATCGCCGCCATCCCGCTGCTCGCCGCGCAGAACAGGGCACACAGGAGGTTAGCCGGAGGCTCGCACGGGGGAGATCCTGACCACGAACACTGATGGCACCCTCATTGGCTCGTGTGCACGTCCCAGGCAGGCTTGTTCTTGGGAGGTAAGCGTGAAGCAGATCCGGATCGAACGGCCGAAGTACCGTCGCGACCGAGCCGATGCAGTGCTCCTGCCGCTGGACCCGCGGGACGCGGATATCGTCCGGGCCAAGGCGCTGAGCCGGGCCGCCCGTGAGCCAGCCGCGGAGCCCGAAGGCTAGGAGTCCAGGCGCCGGGAGTCCGAGCGCTAGGAGTCGAAACCTAGGCCGACGGCGTCCAGGGCCCGCAGCCACAGGTTGCGCCGGCCCGCGTGGCGGTCGGCCTGGGCCAGTGACCGGCGGGTGGCCTCGATGCCCAGGTAGGCCAGTGGTTCGGGCGGGAACGGGACGGGTTTGCTGCGCACCAGGTTCAGCCTGGTCAACTCGGTTTGTTCGGCGCTCAGCAGGTCGAGCATGACCCGGGCGCCGAACCGGCTGGCGCCCACGCCCAGCCCGGTGTAACCCAGTGCGTAGGCCACCCGGCCGCGGTGGGCGGTGCCGAAGAACGCGCAGAACCGGCTGCAGGTGTCGATCACGCCGCCCCACCGGTGGCTGAACCCGATCCCTTCCAGTTGCGGGAACGTGGCGAAGAAGTGCTCGGCCAGGGTCACGAAGGTGGCCGGGCGCTGATCGTAGGCGGCGCGGATGCCGCGGCCGAAGTGGTAGATGGCGTCGTAGCCGCCCCACAGGATCCGGTCGTCCGCGGTCAGCCGGTAGTAGTGGAACTGGTTGGCCGAATCGCCGATGCCCTGCCGGTTGGCCCAGCCGATCGCGGCCCGCTGCGCCGCGCTGAGCGGCTCGGTCATCAGCACGTAGTCGTAGACCGGCACCACGTACGGTCGCAGCCGGCGCACCAGCGCGGGGAACGCGCCGGTGCCCAGGGCCACCTGGCTGCCCCGCAACACCCCGTCCTGGGTCCGGACGGCCAGGCCGTCCCCGCCGTCCGCCAGGCCGGCGGCCGGGGTGTCCTCGAAGATACGCACGCCCAGCCGCTCGCACGCCGCGGCCAGGCCCCAGGCCAGCCGGGCGGGCTGGACCATGGCCGTGCCCTGCTTGTCCCATAGCCCGGCCAGGTACGTCGGCGAGTTCACCTCGGCGCGCACGGCGTCGCCGTCCAAGAAGGTGCCGCCGTCGCCGTCGGCCACTGCGCGGAGCCCGTCGACCTGGTACTCCTCGGTGGCCACCGCGAGGGAGCCGGTCCGCTCGAAGTCGCAGTCGATGCCGTGCCGGTCCACCGCGGCCTGGATCGCGTCCAGGTTCTCCATGCCGAGACGCTGCAGGGTGGCGTATTCAGCGGGGAACCGCGCCTGCCCGTTGACCGCGCCGTGGGTCAGGCTCGCGTCGCAGAACCCGCCGTTGCGCCCGGTGGCCGCCCAGCCGATCCGGTGACCCTCGGCAAGCACCACGGACCGTTCGGGAAAAGACTCTTTGGCTAGCAGGGCGGTCCACAAGCCGGTGAACCCGCCGCCGATCACCACCAGGTCGGCGGCGGCCTCACCGTGCAGCGGAGCCCGGGCCGGCGGCGCCCCGGGCTCATCGAGCCAGAACGGCCGGGGCTCGGCCGCCATGACCAGGCGGCCGAGCTGCTCCTGCGCTGACCTCACCCGCCGACGGAGGCGAAGGCGTCCTCGAGGATGGACAGGCCCTCGTCGAGCAGCTCCTCGCCGATGACCAGCGGCGGCAGGAACCGGATCACGTTGCCGAAGGTGCCGCAGGTCAAGGTGACCAGCCCGGCCTGGTGGCAGGCCCTGGCCACGGCCGAGGTGGTGGCCGGGTCCGGGTCCAGCGTGCCCGGCTTGGTCATCTCGATGGCCAGCATCGCGCCGCGGCCGCGGACGTCGGCGATCACCGGGTAGGTCTCGGCCAGCTTGTGCAGCCGGGGCAGCATGACCTCACCGATCCGGCGAGCCTTGGCGGCCAGGTCCTCGGCGGCCATGGTCTCGATCGCGCCGAGCGCGGCCGCACACGCCACCGGGTTGCCACCGTAGGTGCCGCCCAGGCCGCCCACGTGCACCGAATCCATGATCTCGGCCCGCCCGGTGACCCCGGCCAGCGGCAGCCCGCCGGCCATGCCCTTGGCCGTGGTGACCAGGTCCGGGACCACGGCCTCGTGGTCGCAGGCGAACCAGTCGCCGGTCCGGCAGAATCCGGTCTGGATCTCGTCGGCGATGAACACGATCCCGTGCTCCCGGCAGAACTCGGCCAGCCCGGGCAAGAAGCCGTCCGGCGGGACCACGAACCCGCCCTCGCCCTGGATCGGCTCGATGATCACCGCGGCCAGGTTGTCCTCGCCGACCTGGGTGTGGATCAGCGTCTTGACCATGTCCAGGGCGTTGGCCTTACACGCCTCCGGGCCGCCCGGCCAGCGCAGCGGATAGGCCATCGGCATCCGGTAGATCTCGCCCGCGAACGGCCCGAACTTGTCCTTGTACGGCATGTTCTTGGCGGTCAGCGCCATGGTCAGGTTGGTGCGCCCGTGGTAGCCGTGGTCAAACGCGACGACGGCCTGGCGCCGGGTGTAGTGCCGGGCGATCTTCACCGCATTCTCCACCGCCTCGGCGCCGGAGTTGAACAGCGCGGACCGCTTCTCATAGCTGCCCGGGGTGCGCCGGCCCAGCTCTTCGCACACCTCCACGTAGCCCTGGTACGGGGTCACCATGAAGCAGGTGTGGGTGAACCGGCTCGCCTGCTCGGCCACCCGCGCGGACACCCGGGGCGCCGCGTTGCCGACCGAGACCACTGCGATCCCGGCGCCGAAGTCGATCAGGGAGTTGCCGTCGGCGTCCACGATGACGCCGCCGCCGGCGTCGGTGACGAACACCGGCAGCACGGTGCTGACCCCGCGGGCCACCGCGCGCTCACGGCGGGCCTGTAGCTCGCGGGAAGCGGGTCCGGGGATCTCGGTGACAAGGCTGCGACGCTGCGGCAGCCGGGATTCCGCTGGTACATGCTCGGTCATATTTCAGACCATAGATCATCGGGCCGGGCGGCTGAAGTGCGGTGGGGTGGGTACCCGTGATCACGCGGATGGGGCCCAGGGCGGGGTCTAGGGTGGTGCCGGACATGAGGGAGAGGACTGGTCCGGATATGGCCGACCATGAGGAGCCGAACGCGCGGGGGCTGTTCGGCGGGGTCTTCGCCCGAGGCGGCGCCGATACCAGCGATGCCGCTTGGCTGCAGGCCATGCTCGACGCCGAGGCCGGGCTGGCCCGGGCCCTGGAGCGGGCGGGCCTGGCCCCCGCGGGTTCGGGTGCGGCGGTCACCGAAGTGGCCCGGGCCGCGAACTTCGACGCCGCGGAGCTCGGCGAGCTCGCGGCGCTGACCGGGAACCCGGTTCCGGCCCTGGCCCGGGCCCTGGCCCGGCGCGTCCCGCAGACCGCGGCGGGCGCCGTGCACAAGGGCGCGACCAGCCAGGACATCGTGGACACGGCCGCTATGCTGCTGGCCCGCCGGGCCATCGAGGTGATGCTGGCCGACCTGGAGCAGGCCGCGACCGCAGCCGCCGGGCTGGCCGACGCGCACCGCTCCACGATCATGATCGGCCGCACGCTCCTGCAGCAGGCCGTCCCGGTCACCTTCGGGCTGGTCGCGGCGGGCTGGCTGATCAGCCTGGATGAGGCCCGGGCCGGCCTGGCCGCGGTCAGTGCCCAGCGGCTGGCGGTGCAGTTCGGCGGCGCGGCCGGCACCTTGGCCCCGCTCGGCGAGGACGGCCCGCGCGTGGTCGCGCTGCTGGCCGAGGAACTGGGTCTGGCCCGGCCGGTGCTGCCCTGGCACACCGACCGGTTGCGGGTCATCGACCTGGCCACCGCGCTGGCCCGCGTCACCGCGGCGCTCGGCAAGATCGCGCGGGACGTCACGCTGCTCGCCCAGTCCGAGATCGGCGAGGTCAGCGAGGGCAGCGGCGAGCCCGGCCCCCGCGACGCCGCCTCCCCGCGGCGCGGCGGATCTTCCGCCATGCCCCACAAGCGCAATCCGGTGGCGGCGATCGCCATCCTCGGCTGTACCAAACAGGCGCCGGGCCTGGTCGCCACCTTGATCGCGAGCGGCGAGCAGGAAATGCAGCGCGCCGCCGGGGCGTGGCACGCCGAATGGGAGCCGCTGACCGCGCTGCTGCGGCTGACCGGATCGGCGGCCAGCTGGGCGGCCGAGCTGCTCACCGGACTCGACGTGGACACCGCCCGGATGGCGGCCAACCTGGCCGCCACTAAGGACCTGCCGCTCGCCGAGCACGTCACGTCGCTGCTGGCCGGCGTGCTCGGCGGGGCTCAGGCCCACGACCTGGTGGCCGAGGCGGGCCAGCGGGCGGTGAGCGCAGGCCTGCCGCTGCGCGACGTGCTGCTGTCCGTGCCCAAGCTCGAGGGCCGGCTGGCCGCGGCGGGTATCACGCCGGAGCAGATCGAATCGGCCCTCGAGCCGGCCGGCTACCTGGGCGCCGCCGATGCCTTCGTCACGGCCGCGCTGCGGGCCCATCAGGCTCAGCTTTCCGAGGGAGATGACCATGGATGACGAGGAGCGGGCACGGCAGGGCATGACCGTCCGGCGGGCGGTGCTCGGGGATGCGCACGTCGACCGGGCGGTGGCCACCACCACCTCGTTCACCGAGCCGTTCCATGACTTCATCACCCGCTGCGCCTGGGGCGATGTATGGTCGCGGCCGGGCCTGTCGCGCGCCGAGCGCAGCATGATCACCCTGGCCATGCTGGCCGCCCTGGGGCATGAGAACGAGCTGGCCATGCACGTGCGAGCCGCGCTGCGCAACGGCCTGACCCCCGAGCAGATCCGGGAGGTCTTGCTCCAGGTCGCCGTGTACGCAGGCGTCCCAGCGGCTAACCGCGCCTTCGCCGTCGCCCAGCGCATCCTGTCGGAGTCCGGCGCCGGCGAGTAACCGCCCCGCCTCCGCCCGCCCCGCCGCTTCCGCTCCGCCCGCGCTAGAGCGTGGTGGATCCGGGGTTTCACTCCGTGCGTGCTTGGACCGTTCCTGGGCAGGGAGCCGTTGTAGGCCCGCTAGCTGCGGAGTTGCGCTCGGGGCAGGGCGGGTCGTCCGACATGCGAACGTCTGTACTTATGGCGGGCGCTGAGGCGGTATCGTTTTGCTAAGCGAACAGACTTGGAGCGAAATGGCGGAGATCGTCACACTCGCCGAAGCCGTGGAGCGGGCGATTCACGACGGGGACGTCGTGGCCATGGAGGGGTTCACGCACCTGATCCCGTTCGCCGCCGGACATGAGGTGATCAGGCAGCGGCGTCGCGACCTCACCCTGATCAGGATGACGCCGGACCTGATCTACGACCAGCTCATCGGGGCCGGCTGCGCGGGCAAGCTGATCTTCTCCTGGGGTGGCAACCCGGGGGTGGGATCGCTGCACCGGTTCCGGGACGCGGTGGAGCACGCCTGGCCCGCTCCGCTGGAGATCGAGGAGCACAGCCACGCCGGGATGGCCAACCGGTACGTAGCCGGCGCGGCCGGCCTGCCGTTCGCGGTGCTGCGCGGATACAACGGCACCGGGCTGGAATCGGTCAACGCGGATCACGGCTCGGCACCGACGATCAAGCCCATCACCTGCCCGTTCACCGGTGAAACGCTGACCGCGGTGGCCGCCATCCGGCCGGATGTGGCCGTCATCCACGCCCAGCGCGCCGACCGGTCGGGAAACGTTCAGTTGTGGGGGATCGCGGGCGTGCAGAAAGAGGCGGTGCTGGCCGCGCAGCGGTCGGTGGTCACGGTCGAGGAGATCGTGGACCAGCTCGACCCTCGGCCCGGGGCGGTGGTGCTGCCCGGCTGGACGGTGAGCTACGTGGCCCAGGTGCCGGGGGGAGCGCACCCGTCCTACGCGCTCGGGTACTCGGTCCGGGACAACGACTACTACGTGGCCTGGGACGCGATCGGGCGCGATCGCGACGCGTTCACCCGCTGGCTGGACGAGCGCGTCTACGCGGTGCCCGCGGGACAGTCATGACCGGCCAGGCGAGCGCCGACCCCACGGCGCTGAGCGAGCTGACCTATACGGCCGACGAGATGATGACCGTGGCCGCTTCCCGAGCGCTGCGTGACGGCATGACCTGCTTCGTCGGAATCGGGCTGCCCAGCGCGGCCGCGAACCTGGCCCGGGCCACGCACGCGCCGGGTCTGGTGCTGATCTATGAGTCCGGCACGATCGGCGCCAAGCCGACCGCGCTGCCGCTGTCGATCGGCGACGGCATCCTGGCCGAGACCGCCGACGCCGTGGTCAGCGTGCCCGAGATCTTCAACTACTGGCTGCAGCCCGGGCGCATCGACGTCGGATTCCTCGGGGCCGCCCAGATCGACAAGTTCGGCAACATCAACACCACCGTCATCGGCGGCGCCTACGAGCACCCCCGAGTGCGCCTGCCCGGGGCCGGCGGGGCGCCGGAGATCGCCGCCTCCTGCCGCGAGGTGATCGCGGTGGTCAGGCAGAGTGCCCGGTCGTTCGTGGAGCGGGTGGACTTCGTCACGTCGGTGGGCTACGGATCGGGTCCGGGGGACCGCGAGCGGCTCGGACTAACCGGAGCCGGGCCGAAGAAGATCATTACCGATCTAGGTGTCCTCGAGCCCGATCCGGTGACGTTCGAGTTCACCTTGACCGGCCTGTTCCCCGGCGTCTCGGCGGCGGCGGCCAAGGAGCGAACCGGCTGGGACCTGGCCGTGGCCGCGGATCCGGACATCATCGCCGGGCCCACGCCGGCCGAACTCGACGCGCTGCGCAGTCTCAAGGGCGGGCTTGGGGGAGAAGATAGGGAGCACCAATGACCACTGAGGTTTCGACGACGTCGTTCACCGGCACCGGCGAGCTCGTCCTGCCTTCCTATGAGCGCCCGTCGGGGGTGCACCCGCCGCTGGACTTCACCGGGTACCGCTCGGCCGCGCTGCGCCACCCCAAGCGCCCGCTGGTCCTGCTGCCGCACCGGCTTACCGAGGTGACCGGTCCGCTGCTCGGCGACGACCTGATCACCGCCACCGATGCGGACCTGACCACCCAGCGCGCCGGCGAGCCGCAGGGACAGCGGATCATCCTGGCCGGGCGGGTGCTCGACTCCGACGGACGGCCGGTACCCGACACGCTGATCGAGATCTGGCAGACCAACGCGGGCGGGCGCTACCGGCACTCACGCGAGCACCACCCGGCGCCGCTGGACCCGAACTTCGACGGGATCGGGCGAGCCATCACCGACGCGGCGGGCCGGTACCGGTTCGTCACCATCCAGCCGGGCGCATACCCATGGGGGAATCACTACAACGCCTGGCGTCCGGCGCATATCCACTTCTCGCTGTTCGGCCGGGCGTTCACCCAGCGCCTGGTCACCCAGATGTACTTCCCGGGCGACCCGCTGCTGCCCCTGGACCCGATCTTCAACTCGGTACCCGAGGAGCAGGCCCGGCAGCGGATGGTCGCCAGCTTGGACATGGACCTGACCCAGCCCGAATGGGCGCTCGGCTACACCTGGGACATCGTGCTGCGCGGGCGGACCGCGTCGGTTTTCGAATGAGCGAGGAGCGGCGCGTGCTCGGGATAACTCCCTCGCAGACCGTGGGGCCTTACTTCTCGATGCGGCTGCCGTGGCCCGACGGCCCGTACGTGGTGCCGGAAGGCACCCCGGGGGCCATCACCATCGTCGGCCGGATGTACGACGGCGCCGGGAACATCGTCCCCGACGGGCTGGTCGAGACCTGGCAGGCCGGGCCGGACGGGCGGTTCGCCCACCCGGACGACCCGCGTGGCGCCACGCGCGGCGGCTACCACGGGTTCCGCGGCTTCGGCCGGTGCCCGACCGCTCCGGATGGGTCGTACCGCATCGTGACCCTCAAACCCGGCCCGCTGCCCACCCCCGACGGCAACATCGAGGCGCCGCACCTGGACGTGTCGGTGTTCGCGCGCGGCCTGCTGGACCGGGTGGTGACCAGGCTGTACTTCCCCGACGAGCAGACCGCCAACGCGGTCGACCCGGTGCTGTCCTCGATCACCGAGCCGGCCCGGCGGGCCACGTTGATCGCGGTGCCCGAGCCCGAAGGTGAGCTCAGGTTCGACATCTGGCTGCAAGGAGAACGCGAGACGGTCTTCTTCGATGTCTAGGCTGGCCGCTTCGCTGGACGGGCCGCCCGGCGCGCCGGTCCTGGTGCTGGGCAACCCGATCGGGACCACCCGGGCCATCTGGGCGGCGCAGGTACCCGTGCTCGGCAGGCATTTCCGGCTGCTCCGGTTCGAACTGCGCGGGCACGGCGAGCCCGGGGCTCGCTCGGCCGCCCCGCCCGGGCCCTACTCGATCGCCGAACTCGGCGCCGACGTACTGGACCTCATGCAGGACCACGACGTCACCACCGCCGCGTACTGCGGTATCTCCATCGGCGGCATGATCGGCCTGTGGCTGGCCGCCAACGCGCCGGAACGCATCTCCTCCTTGGTCGTGTGCTGTGCGGCCCTGTCTCCCATGCCGAACCGGCAGGCCTGGCTCGACCGGGCCGCGCTGGTTCGTTCGGCCGGGATGGCCGCGATCGCCGAGATGGTCCCGCCGCGCTGGTTCACGCCGGACTTCCTGGCCCGCCGCCCCGAGGCCGTCGCGGCGGTGCTGGACATGCTGCTCGGCACCGACCCGCAGGGGTACGCGGGCTGCGCGCAGGCCATCGCCGACCTGGATCTGGCGCCCGCGCTGGGCGCGATCAAGGCACCGACGCTGGTCCTGGGGGGCGCGCAGGATCCGGCCGCCCCGCCTGGGCAGGGGGCACGGACCGCGCTGGGCATCGCGGACTCGCGGCTGAGGGTCATCCGCGGCACGTCGCACCTGGCGCCGTACCAGACCCCCGGCCCGGTCACCGCGGCCATCCTCGGTCACCTCGTAGGCTAGGGAGTCCGTCCGCTAGGAAGACCGCTAGGAGGAGCACCGTGCTGCCCTGGTCCGCCGATCTCGCCGGCCGCATCGACGAGCGCGTCATCACCAGCGACCTGCTGCGCGGCAACCCGCCCGGCGATCCGCATGAGCGGCCGCTGCTGGTCTACCTGCCGCCGGGCTACGACGACGATCCTGAGCGCCGGTACCCCGCGGTCTACGTGATTCAGGGCTACACGGGGAACCTGGCCATGTGGCGGAACCGGACCGCCTACCGGCTGCCGTTCCCCGAAGCGGCCGACGCGATGTTCGCCACCGGGGACGTCCCGCCCGCGATCGTGGTGTACGTCGACGCGTGGAGCAAGTACGGCGGCAGCCAGTTCGTGGATTCGCCGGCCACCGGCCGCTACCACTCGTACCTGTGCGACGAGGTCGTGCCGTGGGTGGACGCGCGTTACCGGACGCGGCCCGACCCCGCGTACCGGGCCATCATGGGCAAATCGAGCGGCGGATTCGGTGCGATGATCACGCCCATGCTCCGCCCCGACCTGTTCGGAGCGCTGGCCACGCATGCGGGCGACACATTGTACGAGTACAGCTATCTGCCCGCGTTCTCGGCCGCCGTGCGGCACCTGCGCCGCTACGACGGCGACATCTGGCGCTGGTGGCAGGACTTCTCCTCCCGGGTGGCCTTCACCAGGGAAGAGGACATGGTCCTGCTCGAGGTGCTCGGCGTGGCGGCATGCTTCTCCGCGCAGCCGGACGGTACGGTGGACCTGCCGTTCGACCCGGGGACCGGGGTACTCCGCTCAGCCGTCTGGCAACGATGGCTGGACTGGGACCCGGTCCGGATGGTGCCAGCGCACGCGGAGGCCCTCCGCGGACTGCGGGCCATCTGGATCGACGCCGGAACCCGGGATGAGTACCATCTAGACCTCGGTGCCGAGGCGTTCCGCGCCGCCCTCCGGGACGTCGGTGTCGCCGACGAACTGGTTCATTTTGAGCTGTTCGACGCCGGGCACGGGAGCATCGAATACCGTTATCCGCTGTCGCTCGCGTGGCTGTGCGCCCGGATGACTAAGTAGAGACTAAGTGGCCACCGGCTAGGCCGGCGGTCTGGTACGTTTCCGGCGTATCGGGAACGGGTCAAACCCCATGGAACATTTGAATGGAGAGACGTTATGCGCAAGAGCGGGTGGGCGGTAGCCGCTGCGGGGATCAGCTCGCTGGTACTGCTGCTGACCGCATGTGGGGGATCGTCGTCGTCGTCATCGTCGTCAGCCGCGACTAACCCGGGCTCGACCGCGAATGCCGCAGGCCAGCCCTCCGCGGGTGCGTCTGACCTTCCTTCGCCGGGGACCCAGGTCCTGATCATCGAGCGCTCCAAGCTGGGCTGGGTGCTTGCTGAGGCCAACGGCCTGGTGGTGTACACCTACGGGGCCGACGCCAAGGGCAAGCCTTCGAACTGCACCGGCTCGTGCGCGTCCCTGTGGGGCGCGGTGACCGGGAATCCCCAGGCCGGGCCGGCTGATACGCTGCCCGGCACGCTTGGCACGGTGACCATGGCCAATGGCGGCAAGCAGATCACGTACAACGGCCATCCGCTCTACATCCTCAAGGGCGCGGGGGCGCTGAGCACCAAGGGCGATGGCGGCCAGTGGCACGTGATCAAGCTCTCGTCGAAGGATGTCGTGGCCAGCTTCGGCTGATTGCCCGGTAAGGAGAGAGTCACGTTATGCGCAAGAGCCGGTGGACGATAGCTACCGGGTTTGCCTCGCTGGCACTGCTGCTGACCGCGTGCGGGGGATCGTCGTCAAGTTCGACCTCGAGCACGGGCGCGGCCCCGAGCACGGCGGCCCAGGGCACCACGTCCTCGTCGTCTGGCACCGGGTCGTCCACGTCGTCGTCATCGACGTCGACGTCGCCGGCGAGCGCCGGGTCGACGCACTCCAGCTCGGCACCCAAGCAGACGGCCCAGGCCCAGCCGAGCAGCGCCGTCTCGTTCCCGCCGGTGGGCACGACCGTCCTCATCGTGGAGAGGTCGAACCTCGGCTGGGTGATGGCCAAGGCCGACGGCATCGTCGTGTACACCTACGCCAAGGACACCAAGGGCGGAGCGCCGACCTGTACCGGTTCCTGCGCCGCGGTCTGGGCGCCGGTCACGGGGATGCCCAAGGCCGGCCCGGCCGACACCTTCCCCGGTTCGTTCAGCACGGTCACCGGGGCAGGCGGGGCCAAGCAGATCACCTACAACGGTTACCCGTTGTACACCTTCGTCGGTGCGCCCGCGCTCAGCACCAAGGGCAACGGCCTGGACGGGGCGTGGCACGTCATCGTCTTGTCCGAGAGCGATATCTCCGGGATGTAGACCCGCGGTTCCGGCATTCCCGGGCCTGCCCGCCAAGGGCCGGCCCGGGAATACTTTTATTCCGGTAACAGGGAATCGCTTTCGCTGAATGGAGACGCCCGCGTGGCCAGCCAGATAGGGCAGCCCCAGCAGCCGGGGCAAACGCGCGGGCTGGTGGTCATCTACAGCGCGCTGATGCTGGCCGTGCTGCTGGCCGCGCTGGACCAGACGATCGTGGCCACCGCATTGCCGACCATCGTCAGCGATCTGGGCGGCCTGTCCCACCTTTCCTGGGTGGTCACGGCCTACATCCTCGCGACCACGGCGACCACCCAGGTTTGGGGCAAGCTCGGCGACCAGTACGGCCGCAAGTACCTGTTCATCGCCGCGATCGTCATCTTCCTGATCGGCTCGGCGCTGTCTGGGCTGGCGCACAGCATGTTCCAGCTGATCGCGTTCCGCGCCGTGCAGGGCATCGGTGGCGGCGGCCTGATCGTGCTGGCCCAGGCCATCATCGGCAACGTCGTCCCGCCGCGAGAGCGCGGCAAGTACCAGGGCGCGTTCGGGGCCGTGTTCGGGGTCTCGAGCGTCATCGGCCCGCTGCTGGGCGGGTTCTTCGTGGACAACCTGTCCTGGCGGTGGGTGTTCTACATCAACCTGCCGATCGGCGCGCTCGCGCTGGTCGTGATCACCGTGGTCCTGCCCGCCAGCTCGGCCAAGCGCCATCATCAGATCGACTACCTGGGCGCGACGCTGCTGGCCGGCTTCGCCACCTGCGTCGTCCTGGCTACCTCCTGGGGCGGTACCACCTACCCGTGGGGCTCAGGAGTGATCATCGGGCTGTTCGCCGGGTCCGTGCTGCTCCTCGCGGGCTGGTGGGTCTCCGCCCGGTACGCCGCCGAGCCGGTGCTACCGCTGCGGCTGTTCCGGAATTCGGTGTTCAACGTGAGCGCGGGGATCAGCCTCGCGGCGGGGTTCGCGCTGTTCGGCACCGTCTCCTTCTTGCCGCTGTTCCTGCAGGTGGTACACGGCGTCTCGCCAACCGTGTCCGGCGTTTACCTGCTCCCGCAGGTCCTCGGGCTGCTGCTGACCTCGGTCGGCAGCGGTCAGCTGATCGCCAGGACCGGCCGGTACAAGATCTACCCGATCATCGGCACCGGGTTGCTCGCCGTCGCGCTGTTCCTGCTGTCCCGGCTGGACGAGCACACCTCCACCACGGTCACGTCCGTGTATTTCTTCGTGCTCGGCACCTCGCTGGGCCTGATCCTCCAGGTTCTGGTCATCGCGGTGCAGAACTCGGTCGACTTCGCCGACCTGGGCGCTGCCACGTCCGGCACGACGTTCTTCCGCAGCATCGGCGGGTCGTTCGGCGTATCGGTGTTCGGCGCGATCTTCTCCAACCGGCTGGTCGTCGAGCTGGCCGCGGCGCTGCGCGGCGTGCGGGTGCCGCCGGGATTCAAGCTGTCCAGTGCCCAGGCCGACCCCGCCCTGCTGAAGAGGCTGCCGACCGCGATCCGGGCTGACGTCCAGCACGCATACTCGCTGGCGCTGCATCCGGTGTTTCTTTATGCGCTCCCGGTCGCGCTGGTGGCGTTCGTGCTGTCCTGGTTCCTGCGTGAGGTGCCGTTGCGGGCCATCAACTCCGCCGGGCTGGGCGAAGGACTCGGGGCGGCCCCGACCGCCCGGACCTCGGTCGATGAGGTGGAACGGTCGCTGACCCGGCTGGGCGGCGCGGACCTGCGGCGGCGCGGCTACGAACGGCTGACCGAGCGGGCCGGGCTGGACCTGCCCGCCGGCAGCAGCTGGATCTTGACCCGGCTGGCCAAGCAGGGTCCGGTCGCGGGGGAGGACTTGGCCCGGCAGGCCGACGTAACCGTGGACTACGGCCGGCCCTACGTGGACCGCCTGGTCTCCGAAGGCATGGTGGTGCGCTCCAACGGGACACTGGTGCTCACCGACTCCGGCCGCCAGGCCGCCGACCGGCTGTTCGCGGCCCGGCGCGAGGGGCTGCGCGAGCTGCTCGCCGACTGGTCGCCCGAGGAGTACGCGGAGCTGGGCGACCTGCTCTCTAAGCTGTCCCGGGCCCTGCTCGGGGAGAACGCCGACCGGCATCTGGCCAGCGCCGAGCCGTCGGCCGCCACGCCAGGGACGGCCAGCCGGGAAGCCGACGGTACCTAAGGCTTCCGAGCCACCACGACGCAGTAATACGATTCGGCGGCGTTGGCCGGGACCTCGTCGCCGGGCTCCGGTCGCCACTCGGGCGGCCAGGTCAGGCCGGGCTCGACCACATCCATCCCCGCCACGAGCTTCCTGACCTCGCAGCGGCTGCGCACGTGGGCTTGCTCGGTCGCCTCGTCGAAGACCCGCTCCACGTCGTGGACCTCGGGAACGGTATCCGGTGTGGCGTGTGAGATGGCGACGTGGCTGCCGTCCGGGAATGGGTCGAGCAGTGCGGCGATCAGGGCCGCCGGATCGGACTCGTCGGAGACGAAATGCAAGATGGACAGGAACAGGAACGCCGTGGGCTCGCGGAAGTCGATCAGGCTCCGTAGCGCCGGGTCGCCCAGGATCTCATCGGGTTCCAGCAGGTCCTGCTCGATGATCGCGGTGTTCGGCACGTTGTGCAGCATGGACCGGGCATGGGCCAGGACCACCGGATCGTGGTCGACGTAGACCACCCTGGTGTCCGGGTTGGCGTCCCGGGCGATTTCGTGGGTGTTGCCCACGCTGGGCAGTCCGGCCCCGACGTCCACGATCTGCCGGATGCCGACCTCGTTAATCAGGTAGCGGACCACCCGGCGCAGGAAGGCCCGGTTCCATTTGACTGCGAGCTGTACGTTCGGCAGCTGGGCGATCATCGACTCGGCCACCGCCCGGTCCGCCGGGTAGTTGTCCTTGCCGCCGAGCAGGTAATCATAGATCCGGGCCGCGCTGGGAATGTCGGGCCGGAAGGTGGTCCGCCAGTCTCCCTCGTCAGTCACTAACCCCCCTTGGCCGTGGCCTGCCCGCTCGCGATCCGCCCAATCCTATCCCTGGTGACCCGGATGGCCGAGGTCTCGACGGTGGGGATCGGCGACTTATAGATTCTCCTTTATGAGCGGTGAGGCGGGCCAGGCGACGCCTGCTCGTCGGCTGGAGCTCGTCGCTGATCCGGTCGGCGGGCTGGCTGCCGCGCTCGCGGCCGGGGCCCGCGCCCGTGAGGTGGACGGTGACCTGCGGGCCAGCCGCCAGAGCTTCGAACAGGCCTACCAGCTCGCCGAGCGGGCTGGTGACGTGCAGGCCACGGCGCTGGCCGCGCTGGGCCTGGCCGGGCTGTGGGTTTCTGAGCGCCGGACCGTGACCGGCGCGGCGCTGTTCCAGGCCCGGCTGGAGCACGCGCTGTCGCTGCTCGATCCTTCGTCATCTTTGGCCATGCGCATCCGCACCCGGCTGGCGGGGGAGTCGGACTACGTCCAGGGCGGGCACGAGGCGATCTGGGCCGAGCTGGACGCGGCCCGGGCCGCCGCCGATCCGGAACTCCTGGCCGAGGCGCTGAGCCTGGCCCACCACTGCCTGCTGGGCCCGCACGACGTCTCCCGGCGCCGGGGCCTGGCGGTTGAGCTGGTCAAGGCCAGCTTCCGGACCAGGCGCCGCAGCGACCTGCTCATGGGCTTGTTGTGGCAGACCGTGGACGCGTATTCAGCGGGCGACCCGCACGCCGGCCGGTACCTGGGTGAGCTGCGGGATCAGCTCGAACAGCAGAACCACCTGGCCGTCGCGTTCGTCGTCAGCGCTATTGACGTGATGCTGGCCATTCGCGCTGGCCGCCTCGATGACGCGGAGACCCTGGCCCGGGTCTGTGCCACGGTCGGCGCGGCGGCCGGGGACATCGACCATGAATGGTGGTCCGGCGCCCAGCTGGTGACGATCCGCTGGTATCAGGGTCGGCTGGCCGAACTGCTGCCGGTGCTCCGGGACCGGGAGCACTCCCCGGACCTGTCCGCGGTGGACAATTCAGCGGTCGCCGCGCTGGCCGTCGCCGCGGCCCAGAGCGGCGACCTGCGGACGGCGGCCAGCTCGCTCAAGGCCCTGTGCGGCAGCGATCTGACCGGCCTGCCGCGCTCCAGCAGCTGGCTCGGGACGATGAATGGCATCGTGGAGACCGCCGCGCTGCTCGGTGACGCCGACGTGGCGGACCGGGCCTACGAGCTGGTCCGGCCGTACGCCGCCCTGCCTATGGTGGGCAGCCTCGGCATTACCTGCTTCGGATCGGTGCATCATGCCCTCGGGGTGGCCTCGCTGACCTGCGGGCACCTGGACCGGGCCATCGATCACCTGCGGGCCGCCGTCCAGCAGAACCTGGCCCTGGCTCACTGGCCGGCCGTGGTGGCCTCCCGGCATCGGCTGGCCCAGGTCTACCGGCGCCGCGGTCAGCCGGGTGACGCCGACGCCGCGCGAGGCGAGCTGAAGACGGCCGCGGGCGAGGCGGCGGCGCTGGGCTTGCCCGCCTTGGATGACGGGGCCCGCGCGCCGGCCGGACAGGCCGCGCAGTGCCAGCGGGCGGGCCGGAAGTGGCGCCTGTCCTGGCGGGATCGCAGCATCTTGATGGAGGACAGCATCGGGATGACCCACCTGGCCGTGCTGGTGGCCAACCCCCGCCAGGAGATCCTGGCCGCCGAACTGGCCGCCGGCCTGTCCGCGCTGGGCACGGCCGGCGACGGCGGTTCGGCGCATCCCGTACTGGATCAGGCGGCGATCACCGAGTACCGGAACCGGCTGAAGCGGCTGGACGCCGAGCTTGACCGGCGAGACCCGGACGACGAAGAAGGCCGCGGGGCCGCGCAGGCCGAACGGGACTGGCTCGTCGCCCAGCTGGCCAGCGCGGCGGGGTTCGGCGGCCGCGTGCGATCCTTCCCCGACCAGGGCGAACGCGCCCGGGTCGCCGTCGGCAAGGCCATCCGCCGGGCCCTGGCCCGGGTCGAGGAGGCGGATCCGATCCTGGGTGAGCACCTGCGCCAGACCGTGCACACCGGCCTGCGCTGTTCCTACTGGCCCGGCTGATCAGTACCTGCGGCCCGGCGAGCCTATCCAAACGGTGATCGGCGCGCAGACGGCCAGCGCGTGGCTGGCCGCGCTGACCGGTGTGTTTGTCTTCCTGGGCCTGAACAAGTACCGGATCATCGCGGTCACGCCGAGCCGGATCGTGGTCCTGGACGCGGGCCAGGCCAGCCTGAAGAAGGCCCGCGGCGTGGTCACCGAACTACCCCGGTCCACGCGGCTGGGCCCGGGCACCGGCGTGTGGCACCGCATCCCGGCAGGCGGCGAGACCCTGCGCGTGCATCGCCGGTTCTTCAAGGACCTCGAGACCGCCGACGCCGCGCTGGCCGTGGCCTGATCAGGCCCGCGACTCGTCGTAAGCGGCGCGCAGCCGCGATTCGGCCGCGGCCGGGGCGTGCACGTGGTCCAGGCCCAGCAGCGCGGCACCCACCACCGGCGGTACGTCGATCACGCGGACCTGCGCGCGCGGGGCGGCCTCGGCGAGCTGCCGGGCGATGCTGTCCATCAGCAATGGGTTGCGAGCGGTGATGACCCCGCCGCCGAGGATGATCGGGGTGGCCTGGCCGGTGAGATCAAGGCGCCGCATGGCGGTTATCGCCATGACCGAGATCTCATCGGCCAGGCGGTTCACCACCGTCCGCGCTACCGGGTCGCCCTCGTCGGCGGCCTGCAGCAGGAGCGGCGCGAGGCCGATCAGCTCGTCGTCGTTGATCTTGCCCTTGTGGATGCCGAGGGTGATCTCCTCCACCCGGTCCACGCCGAAGTGGCCGGTCAGGTAGCCGCCCAGCGTGGTGGCCGGGCCGCGGCCGTCTTCGGCCCGGATCGCGTGCCAGAGCACTTCCAGCCCGAGGCCGTAGCCGCCGCCCCAGTCGCCAGAGATCGTGCCCAGGGCCAGGTACCTGGTCACCTGGCCATCCGGCGCGACGCCCACGGCGTTGATGCCCGCGCCGCACACCACGGCCACGCCCCAGTGCGGATGCACGCGATCGGATAGTCCGGACCGCAAGATGGCGAAGGTGTCGTTGACCACGGTCGCCGCCGGGCTCCAGCCCTGGGTCTGGACCGCCGCGGCGTGCTCGGCCTCCTCCTCGGGCAGGTCGGCGTTGGCCAGGCAGGCCACGGTGTGCATCGCCACCCAGCCCGTACCGTCGGTCCGGTAGTGTCCGGTCAGCTGGGCAGCGGCCTGCTTGACCACGGCGTCCAGGACCAGCACGGTCTGGTCGACCCCGACGTCGTGAGCGTTGATGCCCGGACCGCGGGCGGCGGCCAGCAGCGTGCCGTCGCCGGCCACCAGGGCCACGTCGGTCTTGCTGTTCCCGCCGTCGATGGCCAGTACGGCTGGCTTGAGCTGCTGCGGTCCAGGCCGCGCGGACCGCGGCAGCAGCGGATTGGCGGAGAAGGACTCAGCCAAGGCCGGAACCCTGATCCCCGCCCAGGGCGAACGCGAACAGGGACGCGGCGGTGTAATCATCGGCGGGTTCGACCGACGGCCAGGACACCACGTTGTCCTCGTAACCGGCCGTGGCGTTGTTGAACGGCGCGAACTGGCCCGCGCTGCAGGCCCGCATCCCGGAGACCGTGCCCAGGCCGGTGAAGTTGCCGATGCTGCTCGGCCCGTCGGTGGTCGCGCCCAGCTGGATGTTGCCGGTGCCGGTCAGCGAGCCGGCCAGGTTGGCGATCTCGCTCTGCATGCAGTGCGGGAACACCGTGCCGGCGCCGACCACGAACGAGCTGCCCCAGGCGTTCGCGCCCAGCGCGAAGTTCAGCTGCTGCTGGGCAAAGGACTCGAACGCGGCCGAGCCGCCGTACTTCCGGTACAGGGCGTCGGTGATGAACAGGCCGAACGCGTGCGGCGAGGCGTCTGAGGCGCCGAGCTGGGTACCGAGCGCGAACGGGTCATGGTCCGCCATGGCCTCGCCGGTCCGCAGCTGGGCGGCCAGGTCGGCCAGCAGCATGGCCGGGGCTATGGGCTGGACGTCCGCTTGCTGCATGGCTTGGAGCAGCTCGGCCTCGGCCACCGCTCCGTCGTCGTACAGGTTGAAGGTGTCGGACTGGCCCTGGGCGATGTAGGCCCGGGCCCAGCGGGCGGCGGTGGCCAGATCCGCGCTCAGCTGCGCGGCCGGGGCACCGGTCGCCTCGTCGGCCAGGGCGATATCGGCCGCGCCCCACAGCATGTCGCTCTTCCATTGCGTGCCCGGGTAGTAGTCGTGCGGGAACGCGGTGACCAGCTGGCCCACGTCGGTGGTCTTGGCCATCGCGTACACGCCCCGGGCCAGGCCGAGCAGGTGCGCGGCCTGGGCCGGATCACTAGCCGCGGACAGCTGCGCACCCAGGGCGAAGTCGGCGGCGAACCGGCCGGCCAGGTCTGGGCTGACCGGCTGGCCGGGCGGCGCGGCCTCGAACACCGGCCGGTACTTGACGAAGTACGCGGTCGGCCCCGGATTACCGCCCGGGCTGACGTTCATGCGGTCCTCGGCCTGGGGCAGGAACCAGAAGTTGTAGTCGCCCTGGATGGTGTTGCTCGCGTTGCCGTTACCGATCCCGACCTGCGCGTACAGCACCTTGAGCGCGGGATTCCACAGCTTGGTGATCCACTGCAGGCCAAAGGCGGCCTCAGGCTGCAGAGCGGGGTAGGACCCGGGGAAGTCGCGAGAAGCGATCAGCATCAGCGCGTCGGCGTAGCTAGCTGTGTAGGCGAACTTCTCGTAGCCGCCGCCCGCGTCGAACCAGCCGCCCGCCACGTCCACCGGCCCGCCGATCTTCTTCAGCGTGCCGAGCAGGTTGTCGTTGCTGTCGTAGGACGGATCGGCGTAGATGGAGGCGCGCTCGTCGGTCAGGTTGGCGGGCTGGCGGCCCAGGACCGACGAAACCACATCCGGGCCGTCCCGCTCCGAGGTGAAGTACTGCACGGCGTTGTCCACCAGCTGGCGGTAAAGCTGGGCCCCGGTGCCGATCGTGAAGGTGGGGGAGACCGCGGCCGCGGGGGACAGGACCCGGACCTGGTACTCACCCGATGTGGCCAGGCCCGAGAAACTCAGCCGGTACACGGCCCGGTAGGAGGAGTTCCACGACCCCACGTCGTCGGTCGAGGTCCCCCGGTAGGCCACCCCGTAGGGGGTGGTGATTTCGAAATTTACCGAACGGACCGGCCTGGCGAGCATCACGTACGCGATCTTCGGCCCACCGGACGGGTAGCCCACTTGGTTCACCCTGACCTGAGGTGCAGGTGTTGAAGCGGTGGCGGCCGAGGCCGCGGGGACAGCCGCGGCCAGCGTGAGGCCGGCGGCGGCCAGGATCGCGGTCCAGGTGCGTCTCATCTGCAGCCTCCTCATGCCCACGGCAGGTAGCGCGCGTTCTCGGCGATCAGCCGGTCGGTCAGGCACTGCGCCGCCTCGGCCTGGCCGACCAGCGGGTGCGCCAGCAGCGCGTCGTACACCCGGTCGCGTCCGCCGTGCAGCGCCGCCTCGAGCGCGAGTTCCTCGTACGCGTACACGTGGGCGATCAGCCCGCGCAGCAGTGGCTCGACGGGTTCGACCGGGACCGGCGTGGCGCCGTCGCGGCCGATCACGGCCGGCACCTCGATCACCGCGTCGGACGGCAGGAACGGCAGCGTGGTCCCGTTCAGCGTGTTGACCACCTGAACGTCGCGCCGGTCAGCGCGCAGCGAGACGAGCAGGTCCACGGCCGCCTCGGAGTAGAAGGCGCCGCCGCGCTGGGCCAGCTGGGGCGGCTTGCGGTCCAGGGCCGGGTCGGCGTACAGGGCCAGCAGTTCGGTCTCCAGCCGGGCTACTTCCTCGGCGCGGGTCACCGCCCCGTGCTGGGCGGCCACCACCTGGTCGTGGGCGTAGTAGTAGCGCAGGTAGTACGACGGCACCAGGCCCAGGTGGCGGACGAATTCCGCCGACATCCCGGTGTGCGGCGCGATGTCCTCGGCATGCGTGGCCAGCAGCTTGGGCAGCACGTCCGCCCCGTCCACCAGGACCGAACGCTCCCAGGTCAGGTGGTTCAGGCCGACGTGCCCGAGTGAGAACCCGGTCCGGCGCCATCCCGAGCAGCGCCGCGAAGTGACGCTGGAACCCGATGGCCACGTTGCACAGGCCGACGGCCCGGTCGCCGGCGGACAGCAGCGCCCGGGTGACGATCCCCACGGGGTTGGTGAAATCGATGATGAACGCTGAGGGCGAAGCCCGTCGGGTGGCCCGTTCCGCCAAATCCAGGACTATGGGCACGGTGCGGAGCGCCTTTGCAAAGCCGCCCGCCCCGGTGGTCTCCTGGCCCACGCAGCCGCAGTCCGGCGGCCAGGTCTCGTCGCGCTGCCGGGCGGCCTGACCGCCGATCCGCAGCTGGAACAAGATCGCGTCGGCGCCGTCGGCGCCGTCGTCCAGGCTGGCCGTCCAGCGGACCCGGCCGGGATGCCCGTGCGCGGCCATGATCCGCGCCGAGACCGGCCCCACGGCCGCGAGCCGGTCCAGGTCCGGGTCCACGAGCACCAGTTCCGAGACCGACGGCAGCAGCCGTCCGATGCCGTCCGCGAGCTCCGGCGTGTACGTCGACCCGCCGCCGATCACCGTGACCTTCATGAGAACGCCCGGGCCGGCTCGGACCCGGTGGCCTGGGCGGCCTGGGCCACGTGGCAGGCCGCGTCGTGCCCCGGATCCAGCTCGGCGAGCACCGGCGTGACCTGAGCGCAGGTGTCGATGGCCAGCGGGCAGCGGTAGCGGAACCGGCAGCCGGGAGCCGGGTCGATGACCTTGGGCGGCTCGCCGCGGTCGGTCTCGGCGGCCACCGACAGCGGCGCCCGCGGGTCGGGCACCGCGGACAGCAGCAGCTGGGTGTACGGGTGCCGCGGGTGGGCCAGCACCTCGTCGATCGGGCCCGATTCGGCGATCTGGCCCGCGTACATGACGATCAGCCGGTCCGCCACGTACCGGGCGCTGGCGATGTCGTGCGTGATGTACAGGACCGACACGCCCATCGTGTCCCGCAGTTCGGCCATCAGGTTCAGCAGCCCGATCCGGATCGAGACGTCCAGCATCGAGACCGGCTCGTCGGCCAGGATCAGCTTGGGCCGCATGGCCAGCGCCTGGGCGAACCCGACCCGCTGCCGCTGCCCGCCGCTGAGCTCATAGGGGAAGCGCTCGCCCATGTCGGCGCCCAGCCCGACCGCCTCGAACACCCGGGCCGCTTCGGCCGAACGCTCAGCCGCGGACAGCTCGGGCCGGTGCAGCTTGAGGCTGCGCAGCACGCCGTGCTGGACCCGGAGCACCGGGTTCATCGAGCCGAACGGATCCTGGAAGACCATCGGCACCAGGCCGCTGTAGCGCAGCCGGTCGCGGCGCGAGCGGATCTGTGACACCGGCCGGCCCTCGAAGTAGATCTCCCCGCTGGTCGGCGCGTAGATCCGGGCCAGCAGGCGGGCGGTGGTCGATTTGCCGCTGCCGCTCTCGCCGGCCAGGGCCACGATCTCGTGCTCGCCGACGGTGAAGTTCACGTCGTCCAGCGCGTGCAGCGTCCGGCGGGACAGCGCGCCGCCGATCTTGAAGTGCCGGGTCAGGTGTTCGGTGCGGAGCAGCTCGGTCGAGGTCATCGGGACAGGCTCCCCTCGTGGCCGGCCTCGACCGGCAGGCTGCCGTCCTGGCGGCGCAGGCAGCGGACCAGCGTCTGGTCCAGTGCTTCCAGCTCCGGCGCCACCTCGGCGCACCGCGCTAGCGCGTGCGGGCAGCGCGGGTGGAACCGGCACCCGGCCGGGAGCCGGCCCAGGTCGGGCGGGTTACCGGGGATGCCCTTGAGCGGGACCTTCGGTCCGCGGATGGAGGGAAAGGCCTCGAGCAGGCCGTGGGTGTAGGGGTGCAGCGGCCGGTCGAACACCGCCCGGGTATCGCCCAGCTCGTCCACCTGGCCGGCGTACATCACCATCAGCCGGTCGGAGAAGTGGCTGATCAAGGACATGTCGTGGGTGACGAAGATGACCGCGAAGCCGTAGGTCACCTGGAGTTCCTTGATCTGCATCATCAGCGAGCGCTGGGCCACCACGTCCAGGGCCGAGGTCGGCTCGTCCATGATGACCAGGTCCGGGGTGAACAGCATGGCCATCGCGATCATCGAGCGCTGCCGCATGCCGCCGGACAGCTGGTGCGGATAGCTGCGCAGGTGCACCGGGTCGATGCCGACCATGCGCATGACCTCGGCCAACCGGGTCTCGATCTCCTCCTTGGTCGGCTTGCCGTGCGCCTTCATCGCGTCCTTGAACTGCGCCCCGATCGACTTGACCGGGTTCAGCGCGTTCATCGCGCTCTGCATGACCACCGACATGTCGCGCCAGCGGATCGTGGACAGCTGCTCGTCGGTCAGCCCCACCATGTTGGTGCCCTCGAATGTGACGCTGCCCGCGGCCACCCGCGCGGGCGGCGAGAGCAGCTGGGCCACGGCGAACAGCAGCGTCGACTTCCCGCAGCCCGATTCGCCGACCACGCCGAGGAACTCGCCGCGGTCGAGCGTGAACGAGAACGTCGTCCACGGCCCGGACCTCACCTCGATCCAGGACGTAGTCGACACACAGGCCGCTGACCTCGAGCACCGGAACGTCAGGCAAGCTCGGCACCCTTCCTCTGGCTCTTCTGGCGAACCTTCCGCACCGGCCGCAGGGCCGGGTTCCCGATCTCGTCGAAGGCGTAGTTCAGCAGGGCGAAGGCAGCGCCGAGCACGGCGATGCAGGCACCCGGCGCGATCGCCCACAGCGGCTCGCCGGTCTGCAGCGCCGCGTTGTTCTCCGCCCAGTACAGCGTGGTGCCCCAGCTCACCGTGTTCGGGTCGCCGAGCCCGATGAACTGCAAGCTGGAGGCGAACAGCACCGCGTACAGGGCGTTGGTCAAGAAGCTGGCCACGATCAGCGAGGTCATGGTGGGGATGACCTCCACCACGATGATGTACAGCTTGCGTTCGCCGCGGACCCGGGCCGCCTCCAGGAAATCCCGGTTGCGCAGCGTGAGCGCCTGGGACCTGAGCTGGCGCGCGGTATAAGACCAGCTGGTCAGCGTGATGGCCCCGATCAGCACCAGCGTGGTTCCGCCGTGGGCGTACGCGGCGATGATGATCAGCAGCGGGAACAGCGGGATGACCAGCAGCACGTCGGTCAGCACGTTGAGCGAGCTGTCCCACAGGCCGCCGAGGTAGGCAGCGGCCACGCCGATCAGGACCGCGATCGCGGTGGTGGCCAGCCCGACCGCGAACGCGATGATCAGCACGTTCCGTGTGCCCCAGACCAGCTGAGAGAACAAGTCCTGCCCGTAGTGATTGGTGCCGAGCAAGTGGGCGGTCGAGATGCCCAGCTGCGGGGCGTAGGCGTCCTGGGACGGGCTGTCCCGGGCGATGACCCAGGGGAACAGGGCGATCAGGATGAAGATCACCAGCAGGACGGTTCCGGTGGTGGCCTTGCGGTTGGACCGGACGGCCCGGCCCACGCGGGCGAACGCGCGGCCGGCGGGCACCTGGAACGGGGCGCGCGAGGTCTCGGTGGGGACCCCGGAAACTGGCATGGCCATAGCTAACTCGCCGCCCTGGTCCGCGGGTCGAGCAGCGCGGTGAGGAGGTCCGCGACCAGGATCGCGACCAGCACCGCGACGGTGATGAGCAGGAACAGGCCCTGCATCAGCGGGTAGTCCTCGCCGGATACCGCTTGCAGCAGCATGAACCCGACGCCCGGGTAGTTGAAGACGTACTCGATCAGGATCGCGCCGCTGACCACGAAGCCGAGCGACATGGCGAAGCCGGTCAGGTTGGGCAGGATCGCGTTGCGCGCCGCGTAGTCGAACATGATCCGCCGGGCCGGCAGTCCCTTGGCTCTGGCCATCCGCACGTAGTCCTCGGCCAGCGTGGTGATCATGGTGTTCCGCATGGTCAGGATCCAGGTGCCGATGGTGGTGATCAGCAGCGAGACGGCGGGCAGGAACGCGTGGTTGATCACGTCCTGGAAGAAGGTGAAGTTCAGGCCCGGCGTGTCCGTGGTGACGTAGTAGCCGCCCTGGGAGGGGAACCAGTGCAGCGTGATGCCGAACACCAGGACCAGCACCATCGCCACCCAGAAGTACGGGATGGCCGAGGTGATCACGAAGGTCGGCGGCACGATGCTGTCCAGCCTGCTTCCCCGGCGCCAGGCCGACACGATGCCCAAGCCTGTGCCGAGGATGAAGCCCAGCACGGTGGCGACGCCGACCAGGCCCAGCGTCCACCAGATGGCGCTGCCGATGACCGAGGTGACCGGCGTCGGGTACTCAGAAAGCGACACGCCTAGGTTGCCAGTCAGCAGGTGCCCCAGGTAGGCGCCGTACTGGGAGAGCAGGCCCTGCTGGTTGTTGACGCCGAACAAGATCTCCAGCGTGTGCAGGGTCTGCGGGGTGGCGTTCTGGTCATGGAACTTCGCCATCATGGCCAGCGCCGGGTTGCCCGGCATCAGCCGCGGCAGCAGGAAGTTCAGGGTCAGCGCCACCCACAGGGTCAGGACGAAGAAACCAAGGCGGCGCAGCACGTATCTCAAAGCTGGTCGGCTTCCGGTGAGCAGGGCCGCTGGGGCCCCGGCGGGGGCCCCAGCACACAACGGTCAACTTACTTCGGGGCTAGGTGCAGCAGCACCTGCTCGTTGTCGGGGAAGGCGTAGGCGGATGGCTGGGCGTACGGATCGCTGGGCGTCGGCCAGCCGGTGAAGGACCCGGTGTCGTACTGGTACCAGTCCACCGCCTCGGTGACCGGGATGAACGGCACCTGGTTCACCATGACCTGCTGGATCTGGTTCATGATGCTCTGCTGCTGCGCGGTACTGGTCGTGGTCGCGTACTGGTTGAGCAGGCCGTCGGTCTGCGAGTTGTTGTATCGCTCGTAGTTGCTGGCCGCCGTCTTGCCGATCGGTGCCGTGTTCGCGGAGTTCAGCCAGTTGTTCAGCTCGTAGTACGCGCTCGGGCCGAACGTCTGCTGGTCGTAGTAGGCCAGCTGGAACTTGCCGAAGAACAGGTCGGAGTCGAAGTCGGTGTTGGACAGGTTGTCCGCGGCTACCTGGATGCCGACCGTCTTGAGATCTTGCTGGATGACCTGCATCGACGCGACCCAGTCGGAGTAGTCGCCGACGTTGATGACGGTGAACGACAGCTTCTGGCCGGCCGCGTTGGTCATGATCCCGCCCGCGCCCGGGTGGAAGCCGGCCGAGGCCAGCAGCGCCTTGGCCTTCGCCGGGTCGTAGCCGTTGCCCCAGCTGCTCAGCGCCGCGTTGTTCAGCGAGCTGGAGAAGGTCGGCGTGACGATGCCGGTCTGGTTCGCGGCCGGCTCGTAACCGGACTCGCCGATCGTCGAGACCTGGCTCCGGTTGATCGCGTACGAGATGGCCTGGCGGACCTTGACGTTGCTGAGCAGCGGGTTGGTCAGGTTCGGGATCAGGGACACGTTCACCGTGGGCGGGAACCAGTAGTGGAAGTTCGGGTTCTTGGCCGTGTAGAAGGTCTGGATGCTCGGGATGTACTGGGCGCCCCACTGCGCGCTGCCGTTGGCCAGGTCGTCGTTGGCCGTGTTGTTACTGGTGTAGGCCGGGTACTGGATCGTCTTGATCTTCGGCTCGCCGGGCTGCCAGTAGTGCGGGTTGGCGGTGTAGGTGATGTTCTGCGGGCTGCACTTGCTCATCACGTACGGGCCGGTGCCGACCGGGTGACCGATGGGATTCGTCGCCGGGTTGGCGATGGTGGACCAGATGTGCTCGGGCACGATCGGGGTCTGGTCCGCGATGTAGTAGAAGTACGGCACGGCGCCGGCCGTGCTGAAGTCCATGGTGACCGTGTTGCCGCTGGCGGTCACGCTGGACAGCACCGACCAGACCCCGGTCAGGTCCAGCGCCGGGTACTTCTTGATCAGGTTGAAGGTGAAGGCGACGTCCGCCGCCGTCATCGGCGTGCCGTCGCTCCACTTGACGCCCTGACGGATCGTGAACGTCAGCGTCTTGTTACCTGCCCCCCAGGTCCAGGAGGTGGCCAGCATGGGGGTGGTCTTGCCGCTCTGCAAGGGGTTCACGTAGACCAGCGGCTCGTAGACGAAGCCGACCGACAGCAGCGTGTCGGACGTGTTGAGCGGGCTGAAGCCGCAGGTCCACAGCGCGCCGTTCTCGTTCGAGATGGTCAGCGTGGCGTTTGTCGATGTCTTGGCGTTGCCGGAACCGGAGCCGGAACTGGAGCCGGCGCCGGCGCCGCAGCCGACCGCGAGCAGGCCGGCCGCGATGATGACCCCGTATGTGGTGAGGCGTCTCATGCCGTTGGTCCTTACTGCCGTTTTCGTCCGTGGAACACGTCCGTCAAAAGCACGTCCAAGGGCGGGTTCGCGGCTGGGGGGAGTGTCCGCGGCCAACTCGGGTTGGCCGATGGGGAGTTGCCTCTTCCGCGAAGTTTGTTAGGACAGTATCCTAACTATCTGCCCCCGACAAGACTCCAGACAAGACTCGGGGGAACTGACGCAAGGTCTTGATTTCCGGGCCGCAGACCATAAGGAGACCGTGGTGACAGCCCTGTCCGACGGTGCGCGCGTGAACGTGTCCGGTGGGCGTCCGGCCTCGGCTCTGCCGGCCCACAGACCGCCGGACGGCGCCGGGACGGGCCTGTTCGCGGCGCGTCCCTCGCTGATCAGGGCCATGAATGAGCAGCTGCTGCTCGAGCACATCCGCCAGCGTGGCCCCTGCTCGCGAGCCGAGCTGGCCCGCTTCTCCGGCCTGTCCAAGCCCACCGTGTCGCTGGCCCTGGACAACGTGGAGCGGGCCGGCCTGGTCCGCATCGCCGGTCAGCGGACCGGCGTGCCCGGCCGTTCGGCCCGGCTGTACGAGATCCGGCCCGACGCCGGGCTGGTGCTGGGCCTGGACCTGGGCAATGAATACGTCCGCGGCGCGATCGCGGATCTCACCGGCGAGATCAGGACCCAGGTCTCGCTGCGAGTCCACGCCACCAGCGTCCGGGCCCGGGTCGCCGAGCTGGTCGAGCTGGCCGACCTGCTGTGCGCCAACGCGGGCGTGACCCGGCCGGCGGTGACCCAGACCGTGATCGGCAGTCCCGGCGTCTACGATCCGCGCCGTAACGCCATGAAGCTCACCGGCGGGCTGCGCGGCTGGGACCGCCCGGCGGCACTGGCCGGGTTGCGCGAGGCGTTCGGGCCGTCGCTGGTCGTGGAGAACGACGTGAACGCCGCCGCCCTGGCCGAACGCGCCCTGGGCCACGGCCGCGAGGTCGACAACTTCGCCTTCGCGCACATCGGCACCGGTATCCGGATGGGCCTCATCCTCGGCGGCCAGCTGCTTCGCGGCGCGCACGGCGTGGCCGGGGAGATCGCGTTCATGCCGCTGTCCGATGGCGCGGGCGCCGACGAGCACGAGGCACGTAAGCGCGGCACGCTCGAGGCGGCGGCCTCGGCCTCCGGGATCGTCCGGGCCGCGCGCCACGGCGGGATGCGCGGACCGCTATCGGCGCGGCGGGTGTTCGAGGCCGCGGCGGCCGGCGACGGACGCGCGCAAGCGGTCGTGGCCGAAGAAGCGCGCCTGGTGGCCAAGACCATCTGCGCGGTGATCACCGTCGTCGACCCGGATCTGATCGTGCTCGGCGGCGGAATCGGCCAGGCCCCGGGCTTCGCCGAGTCGGTGACCGCCGAACTGGACCGGATCACGCCTGTCATGCCCGCGATCAAGGTCAGCGCACTGGGCACCGACGCCGTCACCGACGGTTGCCTGGCTGTGGGCACCGAACTGGCCTGGGGCCAGCTGATGACCGCACTGCCCACCGCTCCGTCCGGTGACGGTGTCCGCGCCTTACCTGCCTCCGGGATATCCGCTTGAGCGGGGTGACGGAGGAATTCGGTGTCGTCAGCGGCTGCTTGTGGCGCGGGTTCTACCTGTCGAAGAGCTCGAAGACGTGACTGAAGAACCACGTCGGCTGGGTGATCCCTGAGCAGGTCCCGGCGCCCTTGGTGCCCGGGCAGCCGCCGTTGTCGCGTTGCAGCGCCCAGAACGACAGCGTGCCGATCCCCATCCGGTCCGCCCAGACCAGCAGCTCCACCGCCTGCGCCTTGGTGAACGTCTCGTCCGGGCCGAAGTCGTCGATGCCGGGCATCTCGGTGACCCCGACCATGTGCCAGAGCTGCCACGTGGGCTCGCCCGGGTAGAGCGTCTGCAGCTGACCGACCAGCGCGGTGGCGGCGGATACGGTGTCGGTCAGCATGTTCTGCTGGGTGCCGATGTAGTAGTCGAATGTCTCCAGGTTCACCGTGCTGATCACGGCGCCGTCCGCGACCGCGTTCTGGAGCACGGCGAGTTCGGCCGGGGGCAGCCCGGTGGGGAAGGTCGGCAGCGTGTAAGAGAACTGGATGCTGCGCCCGTGGGCCGTGGCCCAGGCTTCTGTCTCGGCGACCGCCTCGTTGCGCCGGTTGATCCCGGCCGCGTTGGTTACCGAGTCGCCTTCGACGTCGAGGTCGATGCGCGGCACGTTGTACGTGGTGATCAGGCTCTCGTAGACCTCAGCGATCGCATTGACGTCCGTGCAGCTGTCGGCCAGTTCGGTGCCGGTGGTGTCCGCGGTGTAGCCGCCGAACGACGGGATGACGTTGCCGCCCCTGGCTTGGATGGCGGCGATGTCGCTGCCGAAGCTGGCCGGTGAGATCGGCTGGCTGGTGTTGCCGTTCCAGTACGCCGTGCACGAACCGGGCTGGTCCGTCTCGAGGAACGCGAGCGAAAGGTACCGGGCCCCGGATTGCTGGGACAAGGCGGCCGGTCCGGCGCTGGTGTCGTAGGTCTCGAAGTACGGAGCAAAGACGTGCTGCGGCAGCCCGGACCCGTAGAAGCCGCCGGTACTGGCCGTGGCGTTACCTGCCGACGTGGCGGCGCTGGCCGACGTGGCGGCGCTGCCCGCGGCCAGCGCCGCGGGCGCGGCCAGTCCGATCATGGTCACCGTGGCGGCGGCCGCAGCCAGCGCGGCCAGCCTCGCGGCGTGTCGTTTCATGCGCAAATCTCCTCGACTCAGTGTTCCTGCTGGCCGGAAATATTCACTTATCAAATAAGAAAGTTTCCTATTGAATTGAAGACCTTTCCGGCGGCCAGGTCAAGGGCGGCGCAGCAGAAACGCGGCCTACCAGTCCGCGGCCAGCAGCCAGGTAACAGTGCTCTCGTGATAATCGCCAGTACCCGGAGCTACACAAGGCACGTCACACGGGCGCATTCGAGCAGTTATCGGGGAATATTCGGGTTTCCGGGAGGATCCGGTGTAGCGGGATGCACCGGATCCTCCCCGAAGCCCCTACACTCCCCGCAAATGGTGCCAGCGTGACGGGATGTAGCTGCTGAGCTATCAGTGACGACCCCGCAAACCAGCTTGCGCCGCGCAGCCGCGCCGCGCAGCCGCGAAGCCGCGAAGCCGCGCGGTAGCCCTATTAGCGGAGGTAGGAGGCGCCGTTGAGATCGAGGATGGTGCCGCTGGCCCATTCGGCCTGGTCGGAGGCGAGGTAGACGACGGCGGCGGCGATCTCTTCGGGCCTCGCGACCCGGTTGAACGGGCTCTGCCCGCGGATCTCGTCGCCGCGTTCGGAGTTCAGGTCGGCCTCGGCCATCTCGGTCTCGACGTATCCGGGCGCGACGGAGGTCACCGAGATGCCGTATGGCGCCAGCGCGCGTGCCATGGACTGCCCGAACGCGTTCAGCGCGGCCTTGCTGGCCCCGTAGGCGGGATGCCGCGGCTCACCGCGGAACGCGCCGCGTGAGGTCACGTTGACGATCCGGCCGCCGGTGCCCTTCATGTGCTGGACCGCGCACCAGGTCGCGTTGGCGGCCCCGGTGAGGTTGACCGCCATGGTCTGGCCCCACACCTCCTGCCACTGCTCGTAGGTCACTTCGGTGATCGGGTGCCACACGTAGATCCCGGCGTTGTTGACCAGCACGTCCAGCCCGCCCAGGTCAGCGGCGGCCTGGTCCACCATCTGCCGGACCGCTGCCGCGTCGGCCAGGTCGGCCTGGACGACCGTGTGCCCGTCGCCCGGCAGCCTGGCCCGTACCTGGTCGGCCAGCGCCGCGGAATCGCGGTGGTGCACCGCCACCCGGTCGCCCTGGTCGGCGAACGCCTGCGCCACCGCCCGGCCGATGCCACGGGAGGCCCCGGTGACCAGGACCGCGCGGCCCGTCACTTCTCCTCGCACAAGGACAGCAGCTTGGTGGACGTGCTCCAGTTCCTCGCCGTGGCCACGACGCCCGCCTTGGCCGGCGGGCCGATGATCCGGAACACCGCCTGGGACAACTCGCTGGTGCCGAAGCCGTCCGGGGTGTGCAGGAACAGGGCCGGCCCGATCGCGGTGATGCTGTCCCGGCTGCCCTTGGCCGCGGATGCGCTCTCCGCGGCCTTGATCCGGTCGAGCACGTCGGCCGGCAGCTCGTCGTTCAGGAACACCACGTGCACGAACTTCGGATTCGGCTCGTCGGCGTACGGGTTGGCGTCCAGGATGCGGATCAGCTCGTCCCGGGACAGGACCACGACGGAGGACTTCACCCCGAACGTCTGCGTGATCGCCGCCTCCAGGGCCGGCGCCAGCTTCGCGGTATCGTCCTCCGCCGTGGTGAACAGCACGTTCCCGCTCTGAATGTAGGTCGTCACCCCGGTGTGCCCGAGCGAGCTGACCACCTCGCGCAGCTCCGCCATGGGCACCTTGTTCTTGCCCCCGACGTTGATCCCGCGCACTAGTGCTACGTGTGTTGCCATGCTGGCCATTGTCGGTTCACGAGTGTGCCTGCCGGTAGTGCTGGGCCAGTATGTCGTCGCCGAAGTCGCTGCGCGGCCGCCTCAGCACGGTGTGCGCGTGGTTCCCGTCGCTGGTCGTGTCGTACTCGATGAGCAGGTCATCGCCCTGCACCCGGTAGTAATGCCGGGCGCTGGAGCGCACCGGTCCCTCCCAGGCGAAGTGCAGCTCGCCGCCCGCGAGCCGAGCCGCCTCGGCCGCGGCCAGATCGGCGGGCAGCCGGTCCAGGTACGTCGTGACCAGCTCGCCGAGCACCGCTCGCGGGCCGGAGCCGAGCTGCCCGGCGGCCACGCCGAGCGGCTCGATGCCTGCCGCGGCGCGAGGGCTCGTCGCGGTACGGATATCGCCTGGCGGCTGATCGGCGACCACGGCCAGAACCCGTTCGGCCGGGGCCATCAGGTCCATCAGCGCCTGGGCCAGATCCTCTTCCGGAGCCAGCGGGCGAGATACCGGGCGCCCGGCGTAGCTGACGCAGGCCGGGTTGGCGCCGAAGAACACCGGTGCGGGGGAGACCCGATCGCCGGCCACGGTCATGGTCACCGACAGGTGATGCCCCTCGAAGCGCCACGACCACGGGGCATCCCCGCTCGGGTCGCCGAACACGTTGACCCAGTAATCGTTGCTGTGGCGGCCGCGCCGCCATCCTTCCCGCCGGTCTAGGACCTCTTCCAGGGCAATAATGGTCATCGCCTGCGCGTAGGCGTGTTCGCTGAGCCCGGTGGCCAGCAGCCGGTGCGCGGCCTTGCGCGGAACCCCGCTCATCTGGGCCAGGCACGCGCCGGGCCGATGCCGCGGCCGGTACTCCAGCCAGCGGCGGGCGGCGTCGTCCTCGAACGGCTGGGCGGCCAGCGCTCGCTGCTCGTCGTCCAGCGTGGCCAGCAGGACCGAGGCGGCCGACCGCATCGGCCCGGACAGTTCATCGGCAGCCATAGTCCCGGTATATCAACCCGGCCCGCGATAATGGGTCAGTGACCACACCCAGCTGGGATGACGCGTATACCGGAAGCACGCCCGCGCCCTGGGATCTGGGCGAACCGCAGCCGACCTTCGTCCGGCTGGCCGCCGACGGCCTGCTGACCGGTCAGGTGCTGGACGCCGGGTGCGGCACCGGGGAGCAGACCCTGCTGGCCGCCTCCTCGGGTGCCGACGCCCTGGGCGTCGACATCTCTCCGACCGCCATCAAGCGGGCTCGCGACAAGGCCGCCGCACGCGGGATCAAGGCTCGGTTCGAGGTCGCCGACGCGCTAAGCCTGGGCGATCTGGGCCTGACCTTCGACACGGTCATCGACAGCGGGGTGTTCCACGTCTTCGACGACGACAACCGCGCCCGGTACGTCGCGAGCCTGGCCTCGGTGCTGCGTCCGGGCGGCCGACTGTACCTGATGTGCTTCAGCGACCGGCAGCCGGGAGCGTTCGGCCCGCGGCGGGTCACCGAAGACGAACTGCGGGCCGCGTTCGCCGCCGGCTGGACGATCATCACCATCCAGGCCGACGAGTTCGGGCTCGTGCCCGGGATCTTCCCCACCCCGACCGCACAGGCCTGGCTGGCCATCATCAGCCGGGATTGACCGGGCAGGCCCGGTGCCGCCGCGCCGGCCACATGCCCAGCCGGCCGAACAACGCGACCAGGGCCGGGACCAGCAGGGAGCGGACCGCGATCGCGTCCAGGATGACGCCGAGCGCCATGGTGATCGCGAGCTGGCGGAACTGCTCCAGGGGGATCACGGCCAGCATGGCGAAGCTCGCGGCCAGCGCCACCCCGGCCGTGGTGATGGCCCGCGACGCTCCGGGTGCGGCGACCGCGACCGCGTCCGGGACCGGCCGGCGCCTGGCCTCCTCCCAGATGCGGCCGACCACGAACACGTTGTAGTCCGAACCCAGCGAAACCAGCAGCACGCCCGCCGCGAACGGGACGAAGTACACCATGCTGGCCGACCCGAGTACGGCCCGGCAGATCAGAAAGGCCAGCCCCAGCGTGGCGAACACGGCCAGGACACTGGCGGCCAGCAGGTACACCGGCGCGAGCAGCGAGCGCAGGAACACCATCAGCAGGATCAGCGTCACCACCATGATCGCGACCGCCACCCGGCTCAGGTCGCTGAACACCGAGTTGATTGAATCGGAGATCAGCGCGGTCTGGCCCGCCACCTCGAACCGCACACCGGACAGCCCGGCCGCCCGGCCCAGCGAGACCAGCCGGTCCTGCAGTGCGCGGATCCGGCCGATCGCGGTCGCGTCGAGCGGGTCGGTCTGCTCCACGACCAGGAACCGGGCCGCACCCCCGGAACTGTCCAGCATCGGGTTCAGCGACGTGCCGTTCCCGCCCGACGCACCAGCCCCGCCGGGGAAGTTGCCCGGGCCGGCCAGCTCGGCCACGCCCGGCTGCTTGGCCAGCTCGTCCTGCAGTCGGGCCAGGGCCGCACTTTGCCCGGCCACACCGGGGCCGATGACCAGGATCTCGGTCGGGGACAAGATCCCGGGCGCGAACCCGTCGGCGGCGGCAGTGCTGGCGCGCACGCTAGCCGTGGAGGCCGGCAGCTCCCGGATCAGCGGCGACCCGAGGCGCAGGTCCCGCGCGGCCCACCCGGCCGCCAGCAGCCCGACCGTGCACACCGCGACGATCAGCAACGCCATGGGTCGCGTGGCCGCGAACCGCGCCGCCGACCAACGCGGCCGCCGGGCCGCCACCTCGCGGCGCCGCACTCGCAACGGAACCCGGCGGAACAGCAGCCCGCCGAACACCGCCATGAGGGCCGGCTCCAGCGTCATCGACACCACCATCGCGGTCAGCACGGTCAGCGCCAGCCCCGGCCCGAACGCCCGCAGCAGGTCTGTCCGGGCCACCGCCAGGCACGCGGTGGCGGCCGCCACGATCAGGCCCGCGGTCGCGATGATCGGCGAGAACTCCGCGGTGGCCAGCCGCGCCGCGGCCACCCGCGGTACGCCCTCGGCCAGCCGGGCGCGCATCCCGTCCAGGAAGAACACCGCATAATCGGTGGTCACCCCGAGCAGCAGCACGACGAGCACCGGATCCAGGTCGGGCGGCAGCGAGATCCCCATGCGCTGGGCCGTCCAGGCCACGACCCGGACCGCGAGCACGTAGGCGGTGCCCGCGCAGGCCAGCGCGGCCAGCGGTGCGCCGACCGACCGGAACCGCAGGCCCAAGATCAGCGCGATGGCCAGCACGGTGAACAGCTCGACCCACAGCACGTGGCCCTGGATGATCTGGCTCTGCGCGTACTCGGCCGGCACCGGGCCGGTCACGCCGATCACGTGGTCGCCCGGCTGGTTCAAGTACCAGCGCGCGTACTCGGTCGCGCCCGCGGTCTGCTGGCCGAACGAGGTGCCCGGCTGGAAGTACAGGAACGTGATGATCGTGGTGGAGTGTTCCGCGGTGCCCGTGAGCAGGCCCGCGGTGTTCGGCAGCGGGAACGCTCCGGCCAGGCCGGGGATGCCGCCCGGCGGCCCAGGGCTGAGCGGCCCGGTCAGATCGGCGGCGCTCAGGTGGTCGGCCTGGGCCAGCGCTTCGGCCACCCCCGCGGCCTGCGCCGCCTGCTGACCAAGCTGGCCGCCGACCGCCCGGTCCGCGGCCAGGGCCTGGCGGACCGCCCGGACCTGGGTTGCGTTCGGCAGGCCTCGCGGATCCCGTTGCACGACCGCGACGGCGGCGTCGAGCGGGAAGCCAAACAGCTTGCCGGCGTCGCTCTCGGCGTGTGCCGCTGGCGATCCGGGCGGGATCAGCTCGGACAGCCCGCCCGTGGTCGGGTTCAGCGGCGGCAGGAACACGATCGCCGCCGCCACGGCGGCGGCCCACCCGGCGATGATCAGCAACCGCAGGCTGACCACTACGGCGGCGTAGCTCCGGGCCAGCAGGCCCACCGCCGCCTTCGGCCGGCCGGGTGTCGCAGCGTCGTCGACGGCGGGATGCTCGCGAAGCGTCACGAGCATGGCCACTACCCACGATCGAGCCGGCTACGGCTGCGGTGAAGCGCGAATAATTCCTCAATCGCGCGGCTCGACGTTCCGGGGTGGGCTAGAACGGATCGGGTGCGAGATAACGACGGCCACGGCGGGAGGCGGCGCCAGCCGCCCCGTGCGCTGCTCGTCGGGTCCGTATCGCTGGCCTTGGCGTGTTCCGGGTGCGGGCTCGGGACGGCCAGCAGCAAGACCCCGCCGCCGTCGGCCAGCGTGGCCAGCTCCGCGTCGGTGCCGGGCCTGGCCCCAGGCGCGGCGTCGGCCGGGCCGGCGCCATCCTGCCCGCGGCAGGTGTTCTCCCGGATGACCGAAGCCCAGCGGGTCGGGCAGCTGTTCCTGGTCGGGATCGCCGGAGAACCGGCCGCCGACGTCGCCCAGGCGGTCCGGACGTATCACTTCGGCAACCTGTTGTGGCAGGGCACCAGCGCGGCGGGCCTGGCCGTGGATCAGCAGGACAGCCAGGCCATCCAGGCGCTGGCGTCCTTCTCCGCCACCTCCGGGGTCCGGTTCTTCATCGCGGCCAATCAGGAGGGCGGCCAGGTGCAGGAACTGCAGGGACCCGGCTTCACCGGATCCCGTCCGCCCTGGCCCAGGGACAGTTGTCCGTCGCCGAACTGCAGCAGCAGGCCGCGGCCTGGGGCCGCCAGCTGCGGTCGGCGGGCGTCAACCTCGACCTGGCCCCGGTGATGGACGTCGTGCCGAGCGCCACCGCGAGCCAGAACGCGCCGGTCGGCGCGCTGCAGCGCGAGTTCGGCCACACCCCGCAGGCCAGCGGGTCGCACGGGGTGGCGTTCATCCGCGGCATGGCCCAGGCCGGCGTGGCGACCACCGCCAAGCACTTCCCGGGTCTGGGCCGCGTGGCCGGCAACACGGACTACAGCTCCGGGGTGGTCAACACCGTCACCGGCCCGGATAGCTCATATCTCACGTCGTTCCGGACCTCCATCAACGCCGGGGTCCGGTTCGTCATGGTCGCCCTGGCCACCTACAAGCGCATCGACCCGCACCACCTGGCGGCGTTCTCCGCGCCGGTCATCCGCGGCCTGCTGCGCGACAAGCTGCAGTTCAGCGGGGTGGTCGTCTCCGACGACCTGGGCGCCGCGGCCGCGGTGGCCGGCCTGTCGCCGGCCACCCGCGCCATCGACTTCCTCACCGCCGGCGGCGACCTGATCACCTCCCAGAGCCTGCCCGCGGCCACCGCCATGGATCAGGCCGTGCTGGCCCGGGCCGCGCACGATGCCTCCTTCCGCACCACGGTGAACAGCGCGGTGCTGCAGATCCTGGACGCCAAGCAGGTCGCTCACCTCCTGACGTGCCGCTGATTTCAGTCGCGCGCACTGGGAAGGCATCCAAATAAAACGCGTTTGCGGTGTGTCCAGCGTCAGCCGACGTGATCAGATGCCTCGCCATACTTGGGGTGCCGTTAACGAAACGGGTACCAGCCGCCAAATTGTGGATCATGGCTGCTGGCCTGCGGCTTCGCTCGGGTTCTAACGGTCGGGTCACGGTCGATGGGTTCTGACACCACGGGGTTGGCGGTGCGGCAGGATGCGCGGCCATGAAACGCGATCCGGCCGGGATGGACAAGCTGGTCGAGCACTGGACGGTGCTGCGCGGGGAGCGTGACCTGGTCGACGCGAAGCACGGGGTGACGAGACTCGGCTTCGCTTTGATCCTGAAGTTCTACACACGGCACGGCCGGTTTCCGCGCGGGCGGGGCGAGTTTCCTGACGAGGTGGTCGAGCACGTCGCGCGGCAGGTGAAGTGCTCGCCGGCGGATCTGGGTCTGTACGACTAGGGCGGGCGCAGTGTGGAGCGGCACCGCCGCGAGATACGCGACCACCTCGGATTCCGTGAATGCTCAGTCGCGGACGCCGCGAAGCTGGCCGACTGGCTGGCGGTCAACGTCACGAGCGCGGAGCGCGATCCGCACACGGCGTGCGTGGAGTTGCTCAAGAAGCTGCGTGAGGAGCGCATCGAGCCGCCGACCGAGGGCCGGCTCGATGAGATGGTGGCCGATGCGCTGCGGGCGGCGGGGCGCTCCTGGTTCGCGGCGATCCCCGCGCGGCTGACCGAAGAGAGCCGCACCCGAGTCTTGGGCCTGGTCGACTGGAGGGAGCCGCCCTGCGCGAGGAGATGACCGCCGCGTTGGGCACGCTCAACGACGCGCTGCCGCGCCTGGACTGGGTGCAGATCGCCCCGCGCAAGGCCGGGCCGATCAAGCTGACCCCGTTGGAGGCCGCTGCGGAGCCGCGCAACCTGCGGCGGATCAAGCACGAGGTCACCCGTCGCTGGACCGGCATTCCGCTGATCGACTTCCTGAAGGAGGCGCTACTGCGCAGCGGGGCGCTCGACCAGGTCGTCTCGGTGGCCGGCTCCGGCTCCCTGCCGCCGGACGTCTTGGCCAAGCGGCTGATGCTGGCGATCTACGCCTACGGCACCAACACCGGCATCCGCGCCGTGATCCCGCCGGGCGGGGCGCACAGCGAGGGGGAGGTGCGCTACGCCCGCCGCCGCTACCTGACCGTGCCGGTCGTCCAGGCGATCGCGGTCGCCCTGGCCAACGCCACCTTCGCCGCCCGTGACACCGGCCTGTGGGGTGCCGCGTCCACCGCCGTGGCCTCGGACTCCACGCACTTTCGCGCCTGGGACCAGAACCTGTTCACCGAGTGGCACGCCCGTTACGGCGGCCGCGGGATCCTGGTGTACTGGCACGTGGAGGAGAAGTACGTGGTCGTGCACTGCCAGGTGCTCAAGGCCTCCGCGTCCGGGGTCGCCGCCATGGTCGAGGGCGCGGTGCGCCACGGCTCCACGATGAAGCTGGAGGGCAACTACACCGACACCCACGGCCAGTCCCTGATCGGCTTCGGCATCACCCGGCTGCTGGACATCGACCTGCTGCCGCGCATCAAGCAGATCAACGCCGTGCGTCTCTATCGTCCGGAGTCGGCGGCCGCCGGCGATCCGTACCCGCGTCTCGCGCCCGCGCTGCACGGGCCGGTCAACTGGCGGGTCATCGCCGAGAACTACGACACCGTCGTGAAGTACGCCACGGCGATCCACGAGCGCACCGCGTCCACCGAGGCCGTGCTCTCCCGTTTCCGCAACTCGGCATCCCATCCCGCCTACCAGGCGATGCTGGAGATCGGTAAAGCCTAGAGAACGATCTTCGTGGCGCGGTACCTGTACGACCGGGATCTGCAACGCCAGATCGAATCGGGCCTGAACGTGGTGGAGGCCTGGAACCGGGCCAACGCCGTGATCTGCTACGGCAAGAGCGGGGAAATCTCCACCAACCGGCGCGAGGAGGTGGAGATGACCGCCCTGTGCCTGCGGATCCTGCACGCCAGTCTCGTGTACGTCAATACCCTCATGCTCAGGACGTGCTGGTCGAACCAGCGTGGGCGAAGCTGCTCATCCCCGTCGACCGGCGCGCTTTGACCCCGCTGTTCTGGGAGCACGTGCGCCCCTACGGCGAGGTCCGCCTGGATCTGGGCAGCCGACTGTCGATCGGCGTGGACGCCGGCCGCTGACGGTCCCTGCAGCCGCAGAGTGCGTGTCGCGGCCCGCGACGGTCAGTGCGCGGTGAACGGTGACCGTGATCCGTTCCGGGTTGCGCGAGAGCCGTGGCGCGTGGCGTGCTGGAGCCGGTGGTCGGCCACGCTCATCGGGCCGCCGGTGTGGCGTTGGCGTAGGTGTGCGGGTCGACGGGTTGCTCGGCCTTGGGCAGGTGGGCGACCACGAGCAGGTAGGAGTCGGTGACCAGGTCCTTCACCAGCTTCGCATCGACGCCTTGGCCGCCCTCCAGGGTGATCCAGTGCTTCTTGTTCATGTGGTAGCCGAGGGTGATGTGGCTGTTGTGTTCCCGCAGGGCGCGGGCCTCGCCGGGCTCCGCCTTGAGGATCACCACGGGCCGCCCGGGAACCTCGGTCATCAGCATGAACACCTTGCCGCGTACCTTGAACACCTCCCAGTCAGGGCCGAAGGGATGCTCTAGCTGGGCTCCGGGAAGTTCCTGCGCGCGCTCGGCGGCGGTCTTGTGCAGGGTCGATCCGTTCATGAGCGTCTCCTGTGCTTGGGTCGCGGCGGGCAGGCGCGAGGGCCGTAGGCCGCGTGATCACGGCGGCACGTCCCAATCTTTTCCCCGAAGCCGGCACAAACGGCGGTAGGGTGCGGACACGTGATGGTCGGCAAGCGACACCCCGAAGCGGGCGGGCAGGCCGGGGCGGGCGCGGTTCCGCTCTACGGTTTCCGGCCCCCGGTCGGCACTCCGTACGGTCTCGAGGTCAACACCATCGAGGACTTCTTCGCCCAACACGACGACTGGCCGTGGAACCCGCCGCTTCCGGGCCGCGCCAGCTTCCACTACCTGATCGGGGTCACCGAGGGCGAGCTGCTCCACGACGTCAACCACGTCACACGCAGCGTCACCCCCGGCCGGTGGCTGTGGGTGCGTCCCGGGCACGCGCAGTGCTGGCATCCGCCGGGTACCGCGCGCGGCCCGTTCATCCTGTTCGAACCGCACGTGCTGACCTCCGTCACCGCGCGCCTGCTGGCCCCGCTCACCGCGCACCAGGCCCCCGCCGTGCTGAGCCCGCATCCCGACGATGCGCCCTGGTTGCTACAGACCGCCCTGCAACTGCTGGACGAACACCGCGCCCTCGGGCGCCGCCCCCTCGATCTGCATCACGCCCTGCGGCGCAGCCTTCTGGAATCGCTGCTGCTGCGCCTGGCCAACTCCCCGGACCTCGCCCCGACCCAAGCGGCGGCCGCCGCGGGCCGTGCTGAGACATACCGGCGGTTCCTCGACGCGCTGGAGCTGCACTTTCGCGAACTGCACCAGGCAGCGGACTATGCGCAGCTGCTCGGCTGCTCCGTGCGCACGTTGAGCCGCGCCGCCCGGGACGCCACCGGCAGCGGGGTGCGTGAGCTCATCGACGAGCGGCGACTACTCGAGGCCCGGCGCCTGCTGGCAGCGGACCGGTGGGACGCGCGGGC
This sequence comes from uncultured Actinomycetes bacterium, assembly GCA_963787645.1. GTDB lineage: Bacteria > Actinomycetota > Actinomycetes > Streptosporangiales > Streptosporangiaceae > Palsa-504. The sequence continues at coordinate 477,844 of CAWBDS010000014.1, forward strand.
CGTGGCCGTCCACCTGGGCTTCACCGATCCGGCGAACTTCGGCCGCTTCTTCCGCGACCGCACCGGCCTGACCCCGGCCGCGTTCGCGACCCGCGAAGCCACGAGCGGTGCGTGAGGCGAGCGCGGCGGCCGGGCGAATCGACCGGCGTGGATCTGGGTGTGGATGCCTTTAGCCGTCGGGCAGCACCACGTGCTTGCCCGGCGTCGCGCCGGACTCGACGTCGGCCTGGGCGTCGCGAACCTGCTGCAGGCCCCGGTAGACCTTCGCGACCGGGGCCCGCAGCCGGCCGTCGGCGATCGCCTGCAGCTGCCGCTGGAACACGTCGGCGGGCAGGTCGGTGGCCTCGCCCGCGTAGCTGGTCAGCCGCACCCCGTTGGGGATCATGAACGGGATGAAGTCGGGGATCGTCCACCCGCCGGCCAGGGCGCCGGTGAAGCAGACCGTGCCGTGCGTGCGCACGCAGGCGAAGGTGTCCGGCAGCACGGTGCAGCCCACCAGTTCCAGCGCGGCGTCCACGCCGTGCGGGATCAGCTCGCGCACCTTCTCGGCGATCGCCCCGTCGTCCACGACCGGGTGGTCGACGCCCATGGCCCGCAGCTCCCCGGCCCGCTCCGGGCTGCGCGTGCTGGAGATGACGGTGGCGCCCAGGTCCTTGGCCATCGCCGCCGCGCTCAGCCCGACCGTGGAGGTGCCGCCGCGGATCAGCACGCTCTGCCCGGCCTGCAGGGCCAAGCCGGTGCTCAGGGATCCGTAGGCGGTCTGGAACATCTCCGGCAGCGCGCCGAGCACCTCCCACGGCAGGGCGCTCTCGAACGCGATGACCTGCGCCGCGGGGACGGTCACGTACTGGGCGTAAGAGCCGTCGAAGGCGCGGCCCATGCCGCCCATCATCGTGGCCGCCTGCTGGCCCGGGCGCAGCCCGCTGCCCTCGCCGGCCTGGTCGATGACCCCGACGGCCTCGATGCCGGGCACGCGCGGGTAGGTGACCTGGGCGTCCGACTCGCCCTTGCGGGTGGTGACCTCGGATTCGTTCACGCCGAACGCCTTGACCTTGATCCGCACCCAGCCGGGCCGTGGTGCGGGCACCGGCACGTCCCGGATCTCCAGCGCGTCCAGGCCGCCGGGACGGGTGACCACGACGGCCTGCATGCTCGCCGGTGCGCCGTCGCCGACTGCTGCCGGGTGGCTCATACCAAACTCCCTACTGTTCGCACCTCTGGATGTGAAGGCAGAGCCGGGCGCCCCCGGATGGCGGTTAGGGGCGGGGGATGTTTTCGAACAGCCCGAGCACCGCCTGGTAGCGGGCGGTCGGCTCGTACGGGAGGTTGCCGGCGCTTGCCGAGGTGGGCTCGTTCGTGACGGCGGGCCACAGCCGGGCGTGCTGCCCGGTGGCGAAGTCGAGCACGATGTCGCGGATGCGCGTGTCCCGGGTTGCTTGTTCGGCGCTGCGGCCGGGCCGCTCCTGGCCGACCAGGGCGTACATCTCGGTGCCGTGCACCGCGCTGGCGCCCTGCGCGGGCCCGAGCGTGAGCAGACGGGCGCTGCCGCCTGCGGCGGCGTGGGCCAGGGCGCCGCGGGCGGCGGGCAGCGCGAAGATGTAGTCCGTCAGCAGCGCCGCGCGCACCTCGGCAGGACTAAGGCTGCCCCGATCGTAAGTGTCGACGATCTTCTTGGCGCGCGAGCGGGCAACACGCCACCGCGCGACCTCGTCGGTGACGCGCTCGACGCTGCGCGGGTCGAACCGCTCCAGGTCGTTGGCCACCCACCAGCCCATCTCATCGCTGGCCGTGCTCAACAGCACGTCGATGTCGCGGCGGCGGCCCGAGGCGAGCACGTCCATGGGGCGGGCGTGCAGCACGCCACCGGGCTGCTGCGTGTCCAGCACGATGCCGATAGCCTGGTTGTCCCGCCCGCCGCGCACCCCAAGGTCCGTCGGGCAGACCGTGTGCAGCGCGGCCACCAGGGCGTTGGTGTCCAGGTCGATCAGCTTGTCGGGGTTGTCCGCGACGCCGAGCTCGCTGACGAACCGTGCCGCCAGTTCCTCCGCCCACCAGGCCGGGATCAGGCGCGAGGGAGCGCCGGAGAACCCGGCCAGCCGCCGGTACAGGCCATCCGCGGAGGAGGCGCCGAGCAGCGCGAGGGTGGTGTAGGCGCCGGCGCTGTGGCCGAAGACGGTGACCTGTTCCGGGTCGCCGCCGAAGAAGGCGATGTTCTGCTTGACCCAGCTCAGCGCGGCGATCACGTCCTGCAGGCAGAGGTTGCTGGCCTCGGCCAGAGCGCCGCCGTACTGCGAGAGCGAGAGCGCGCCCAGCGCGCCGAGCCGGTAGTTGACCGACACGCTCACCACCCGTCCCGACGCGGCCAGACCGGCGGCGTTCGAGGTGATCTGCGTGTTCGCGCCGAACTCGAACCCGCCGCCGTACACGTACACGGCCACCGGCAGCGCCTCGCCGGCCGGCTGCGCGGGAGCCCACACGTTCAGGTTCAGGCAGTCCTCCCCGGTCCCGCTGTCCGCCTCCAGCCAGCCGCCGCTGTCGGGCTGGACCGGGGCCACGCCCTTGCGGTCGTAGCGGCGCTGCGGATCGAAGCGCGCGGGCACCGGGCGGCGGTATCGCCCGGCGGTGGCGTACGGGATGCCCCACCATGACCGCACCCCGGGCGCGGTCGGGGCCGTGGGCGCGGTGACGGTCATGACGCATTCCTTCCGGCATGGTTCGGGTGTGTCGGCGGCTGGCTGCCCGCTCTCAAAGCATTTCCTGGGATCCGACACATTGCCCGACGGGCAGCGGTCACCTGATGGTCAGCGGGCGACACTTCGCTGCAGCTCTTGTGCCCGTAGCCCAGGCCGCTGCGGGCAGGCCGGGCAACCGGGGTCCGCCGTCAGCGGCCCGGTGAACCCTGGCCCGCGCAAGTCAGCCGAACAGGCACAGCACACCGGTTGAAAGGGGGGCACTTGGTTGTTGTCAGTGCCGAGGCCGCTGTCACGTACTGCGCGATCACCGACCTACGGGCGGGAGAGCTCCCGCTCGGCTGCAGATTGCCGCAGGAATGCCGGATTCCCCGCGACAACCCCGCTGACGCCCGCAACGCCCTGATGCTCGCCGCCTCGAGCGGACGGACGTCGTCGGCGGGGCCTGGCACACTCCACCTGTACGCATTTCCTGCGACAAGCGCGCGGAGGTCACACGGGTGGGTCAGGTTCTCGCGGTCCCCGGCAACGCGGCGCCGGGATTCGAGCGCGCCGCCGCAGCGTTCATCGACGCGCACACCGCCGGCCCCGGCGCCTGGACGGGCGGCACCGCGAAGAAGTACCGCGAGACCTTCGCCGCGCTCACGCTCCGGCTGCGCGGCTCGGCCGGTGAGCACCTCGCCGCGCTCGATACCGAACCCGGTCGCGTCTCGCTCAAGACGGCGTTCGCCGACGCCTTCGACCACCTCGCCCCGGCGACCTACGCCCGACACCTCTTAGCACTGCGCTCGGCGATCCGCTGGTGGAAAGACGCAAATTGGATCACCGGTGACCCGACCGCCGGATGGGCGCGGCCGAAGGTCCCGGTGGACAAGACCCGCGCCCTCTCGCGCTCCCAGACCGAGGCGCTCTTCCGTCTGGACGGGCCGCTGCGCGAGAAGACGCTGTGGCGCCTGGCCTACGAGAGCGCCGCCCGCGCCGAGGAGATCCTGTCCCTCGACGTCGACGACCTCGACCTGCCGAACAAGCGTGCCCGGGTCATCTCCAAGGGCGGGGCGATCGAGTGGATCCACTGCAGACGGGCGCCGCGCTGCTGCTGCTGCCGCGGCTGCTGGCCGGCCGCGCCGAAGGGCCGGTGTTCGTCTCCGACCGCAGACCCACCCGGCCGGTCGCCTCCCTGGACCTGTGCCCGGTCACCAAGCGGGCAAGGCTCTCCTACCGGCGCGCGGCCGAGATCTTCGAGCAGATGACCCGGTCCCTCGCGCACCCCGGCGTGAAAGGGGAAGACCTCGCCGCGCTGGACGGCTGGACGCTGCACCAACTACGCCACAGCCAACTCACCCACGAAGCCGAGAACGGCACCAACACACCCACCCTGCTGGCCCGCTCCCGGCACGCCTTCGTACGCAGCCTGGAACGCTACGCCCGCCCCGGCGTCAATGCCGTCGCCCAGCACGTCGCGGCGAACGACCCCGCCCGAACGTCGTCGGACCTGACCCGCTCACCCAGATCAGATCCAAGATCAACTATTTGGCGGCTGGTGCCCGGTTCGTTAACGGCGCCCCTACTTCAGTGAGCCGGTCATCGGCGACATTTGTCCGTAATGCGGGCTTTCCTCGCGTGCGTCGCATGGCCTGGGTGACCTGGTTGATGGCACATTGTGCCTGCTCTTGCTGGTACGACGGACCATCGACCAGGTCGGGCCGGGGGGGTGTGCGACACATTCGTAGGGTCCTGGGTTCCTGGCTGGTTGCGGGCTTAATCTGAGTGTTGAAGACACTCAGGTTGGCGGCTGTAGTGCCGGAGGGACCCGATGAGCTGCCGGAACTGGAACGCCGGCGGGCCGGGCTGTACCGGGAGCTGAGCCAGGTCGGGGACTTCCGGCCCGGGTCGCTGAACGAGGTGCGCCGCAAGTGCGGGAAGCCGAACTGCGCGTGCGCGGCCCCGGATCATCCGGGTCACGGCCCGCAGTACAACCTGACGCGGAAGGCGGACGGCCGGACCCGTGCCCGGCACCTGAGGCCGGGCCCGGAGCTGGAGAAGATCCGGCGGGAGGTCGCGGAGTACCAGCGGTTCCGGGACCTGGTCGGGCAGGTCACGGAGGTGAACGAGGCGATCTGCGACGCGCGCCCGGTGACGCCGGGCAGCGCCGGCGATGAGGACCCCTCCGGGACGGGAGGGGAAAAAAGGGGCTCTTGAGGGCGGCGCTCGCGGACGAGCGAGCCGCCGAGATCACGCGGCTGGCCGCGGAAGCCGCCCGATCGCTGGGCTGCGGGGACGCCGGCCTGGAGGCCGCGGAGACGGTGATCCGGGCCGGGATGCTGAAGCTCGGCTGCGGCATGCTCGGGGAGCTGCTGTCTGCCGGCCGGGGGCACCGCGGTCCCGCGGTGCCGTGCGGGAACGGCCATGAGGCCGCATTCGTCTCCTACCGCGACAAGGTCATCGACACTGTTCTGGGCCCGGTCACGCTGAACCGCGCCTGGTACCACTGCAGGACCTGCAAGCACGGGCTCGCGCCGCGTGATGCCGAGCTCGGCGTGGCGGGCACGTCCCTGTCCCCGGGCCTGACCGCGATGAACGACAAGGCCGCGGCGGCCGGGCCGTTCGCCGGCGCCGCCTGCATGCTGGAAGACCTGGCCGGGGTGCGGCTGACCGTCAAGCGCACCGAGCGGGCCGCCGAGGCCAGCGGCGCCGCGCACGCCGCGCAGGTCCGCGACCGGTCAGCCCTGATCGCCGGCCGGAAACTAGTCCCGATGCCGCCGCGGCCCGTCCCGGACATGCTCTACGGCGTGATCGACGGCACCGGCGTCCCGATGACCGCCAGGGAGACCGCCGGCCGCGACGGGAAGGGCGGGGACGGCCGCGCCCGAACCCGCGAGGTCAAGCTCGCCGTCTTCTTCAACCAGCACACCCTGGACAAGGGCGGCTACCCGGTCCGCGACCGGGCCTCCTCAAGCTACATCGCCACCTTCGAGCCCGCCAGCGTCTTCGCGGACCTGCTCAAGGCAGAAGGGATCCGCCGCGGCGCCGAGCACGCCCGGCAGCTGACCATCATCGGGGACGGCGCCGCCTGGATCTGGAAGCTCGCCGCCGCCACGTTCCCCGAGGCCACCTGCATCGTGGACCTCTACCACGCTCGCCAGCACCTGCACAGCCTGGCCCGCTGCCTGGAGTTCATGCTGAACGACCGCTACGGCGAATGGCTCGAAGCCCGCCTCGAAGATCTCGACTACGGCTACATCGACGGCATCGAGGCCGCCGTCGGCGAGTTCCCCCTCGAAGGAGTCAAGAAAGAAGAGGCCGAGAAGGAGCTCGGGTACTTCCTCAACAACGCGCCCCGCATGCGCTACCACTGGTACCGCTCACGCGGCCTGTTCGTCGGCTCCGGCGTCGTCGAGGCCGGCTGCAAATCGGTCGTCGGCCAAAGGCTCAAGCAAGCAGGAATGCACTGGACCACCGGTGGCGCCGACGCCATCATCGCCCTGCGCTGCCGCGAGGCCAGCAGCCAGTGGGAAGCCATCTGCAACGCCCCGCACACTCAGACACGCACCGCCTGACCAGGCACACCCCAAAGATGATCTTAGTTACCTGCAAAATGACGCACACCCGGTTCCAGTTGTTGCTTGATGGTGCTGTCGCACGGCGATAGCCTCCGATTGCCATGAGCTATGACTTCATCCTGCTCCATCGCGAGCCGGGGCAGTCGTGGGACGAGGTACTCAAGGCCAACGAGCGGTTGGTCATGGAGGGAGCGGATCGCTCATTCGACCCCCCCGCGCATGCGAGGGCAGAGCGGATCGCCGACCGTCTCCAAGCCCACGACCCCCAGCTAGAGCGCTTCACCAGCGACCGCCACATCGAACTCACACGGCCGGACGGCACCGGCGTGCAGGTATCGCTATTCGCGCATGAGCTAGCCGTCACCGTCGCCTACTGGCACACGGGCCGAGCCGCCCGGGCGGTGATGGAGCTGGTCTGGTCGTATCTCGCCATCCTGGAACAGGAGACAGGCTGGGAGACCTACGATCCGCAGCTTGGGCGCAGCCTGAACCGGGCTCACGACCTGGACGCGGTCAGCGGCGGACATGACGACATGTCCGCCTGGCTTTCAGCTAGATTCCCCGCACGTGAAGCAAAGCCGGACAGCCCGGATGAGCGCGGATGAGCCGCCAGGCGAGCGCTTGCCTAGCTCCACTTGATCCTTTGACGGGGCCTCGGATGATCCTTGACACGCCCTAGATGTTTTGCACCGCCCTGCTGTGGGCGGTCGCTCGGTTCTTGGTGATGATGCCAGCCGTTCAGTCTGGCCATGCTGCCGTCATGACCGCTGGTGAGCGGTGCAGGCAGGCATGCACTGGACCCACCAGCGGCGCCGACGCCATCATCGCCCTACGCTGCCGCGAGGCCAGCAGCGCCTAGGAAGCCATCTGCAACAGGCCCCACCCTCAGACAGAAGCCGCCTGACCAGCTTCAGCCCGAAGATGATCTTGGTTACCTACAAAATTGACGCACACCCGGCCGGGGGTCCCGGGCTGTCGCAGACCGGGCAAATGGGACGCATGCGCACTATGGGTCGGTTGCGTCGTCAGGGGGCGTGCCCGCCGTGCCTGAGCGAGCACGCCCCTGGAGACGCGGCCGTGGCGACCGCCTGGCCTGGGCTTACGTGCTGCTTGGCTGAGTGAGGTCGTAGACGGTCTGGCCGCCGACGGTCTCCTTCTTGAAGTGGCTGGCCACCCAGGACGCGATGGTCGAGGATCCCCGGCCGCCGCCGAAGCTCTCGCTGCCCTGGCCCACGTAGTAGTGGATCTCGTGGCTGGCCACCAGCTCCTTGAACACCGCCAGCGTGGGCCACGGATCAGTGCCGTTGAACCCGCCGATGGACATCACCGCGTCTCCGGTGGCGAGCTCGAGCGGCGCCGCCCCCTCGGATCCCTCGGTCGCGGCCACCCACTTGTAAGCCGAGGCGTCCTGCTCGAGCAGCTTGACCAGCGCGCTGGTGACCTGGGTACTGCCGCCCAGCCCACCCGGCCCGCCGGCGCCGCCCGGCCCGCCCGGCGCGCGACCCGCACCATTCGCATTGCCGAAACCACTGGGAGCACCCGTCCCGGTAGGCCTGCCCGCCGGGGTACCGCCCGGAAAGCCGCCGCCCCCGCCACCGAACCCGACATCGGCCGGTCCCGCGCTCGGGATCGCGCCGGTGTGCGCGGAGTTGACCGTGTCCAGCGCGTAGGCCGCCAGGCCCGGCCAGCCCCGCCACCATGGCCAGCCCCACCGGCACCAGCACCACCCGCCGGAACGACAGCCACGGACTCGCGAGCAGTCCCGCCGCGGAAAGCACGCCCGCGACCAGCACCACCCAGCGCAGCCACGACAGCCAGTCCGGCGTCCGGTCCAGCAGCACGTACGACCACACCGCCGTGACCAGCACCGTCGCCGCCGCCACCGAACGTCCGGTCCAGCCCAGCCGATGCCGCCACAAGGCCATCGCGCCGATGCCGACCAGCGCGCCGATGCCGGGGGCCAGCGCCACCATGTAGTACGGGTGGATGATGCCGCTCATGTAACTGAATACCAGCCCGGTGACGAGCACCCAGCCGCCCCACAGCAGGGCCGCGGCCCGGATCCGGTCGGTGCGCACCGCCCGCCGCGACACCCACACCATCGCGGCCAGGCAGATCAGCGCCGTGGGCAGCAGCCAGCTGATCTGCCCGCCGAACTCCGTGTGGAACAGCCGCAGCAACCCGGTCGACCCGCCGAACCCCGACCCGCCCGGCCCGCCACCGCCGATGGATCCGGTCTCGTTGCCGTCCAGCCGTCCCAGGCCGTTGTACCCGATGGCCAGCTGCAGGATGTTGTTGTCGGTCGACCCGCCGAAGTAGGGCCGGTCAGCCGCGGGCACCAGCTCGGCGATCGCGATCCACCAGCCCGCGCCCACGATGATCCCGGCACCCATCACCGCCGTCTGCCACAGCCGCTTCAGCCACGCGCGCGGCGTCCCGGCCCACAGGTAGGCGATCGCGAAACCCGGCACGACCAGGAACGCCTGCAGCATCTTGGCCAGGAACGCGAAGCCCAGCAGCACCCCGCAGAACACCAGCCACCGCGTCCGCCCGTTCTCGATCGCGCGTACCAGCGCGTACGCGGCCGCGGTCATCAGCAGCACGAGCAGCGCGTCCGGGTTGTTGAACCGGAACATCAGGGCCGCGACCGGCGTCAGTGCCAGCACGAGCCCGGCCACCAGCCCGGCCGGCGGCCCGAACCACCGCCGCACCGCCGCGTACAGCAGCCCGACCGAGGCCATGCCCTCCAGCGCCTGGGGGACCAGCATGGACCACTGGCTGAACCCGAAGATGCGGCCGGACAGTTCCATGACCCACAGCGAGGCGGGCGTCTTGTCCACGGTGATGAAGTTCGATGAGTCGAACGAGCCGAAGAAGAACGCCTTCCAGCTCTTGGTCCCGGCCTGGATCGCCGCCGCGTAGAAATCGTTGGCCCAGCCGTTCCTGGTCAGGTCCCACAGGTAGAGCAGCGCGGTCAGCGCCAGCAGCCCGAGCAGGGCCGGACGCGCCCAGCGCGGATCGGTATCAGGCCCGCGCAGCAGGCGCCGGGCCCGGCTCGGCGCGGGCCGGGGCCGGGTGCGGATCGAATGCCTCGCTACGGAGGTGGTCGCGCTCAACTAGTTCTCCTTTATCAGCCTGGGACTTGCCGAAGACCCAGGTCCGGTACAGCACGAATCTGATGACGGTGGCCACGAGGTTGGCGGCCACCAGGACCGAGACCTCCAGGCCGCGGCTGGCGTGCGCGGGCAGCGCGGCCAGCGCGCCGGAGGTCAGGGCGAGCCCGATGCCGAACGCGATCAGCCCCTTGACCTGATGCCGGGCCGCGCGCAGCCGCCCGCTGATGCCGAACGTCAGCCGCCGGTTGGCGGCGGTGTTGGCCACCGCGGTGACCAGCAGGCTCAGCACGTTGGCCGCCTGGGCCGACATGACGCCACGGAGCAGCAGGTAGAGCAGCACGTACGCGATCGTCGAGGCGATGCCCACGATCACGAAGCTCGCGATCTGCAACAGCAACTCGTCCGAGGCGGCCCGCCGGACGCCGCCGCTCGGGGGCGCCGGCGCGGATCCCCGCAGCCGGGGGACCTTGATCGTCCCGCGCGCGAACCCGTTGCCGAGCCGCGCCATGCCGCGCAGGTCAGCCAGCGCGGTGGCCACCACGTCGACCCGCGAGTCCAGGTCGTCGACCCAGTCCACGGGGATCTCGTGAATACGCAGCCCGGCCCGTTCGGCCAGCACCAGCAGCTCGGTGTCGAAGAACCAGCCGATGTCCTGGGTCAGCGGCAGCAGCGCCCGGGCCTGCTCGCGCCTGATCGCCTTGAACCCGCACTGGGCGTCGGAGAACCGGGCCCCCATGCAGGTGCGCAGCAGCATGTTGTAGCAGCGGGAGATGAGCTCGCGCTTGGGCCCGCGGATCACCCGCGACCCCTTGCCCAGCCGCGTGCCGATGGCCACGTCGCTGTGACCGGACAACAGCGGTGCGACCAGCGGCAGCAGCGCATTCAAATCTGTCGACAAATCGACGTCCATGTACGCGAGCACCTCGGCCTCGCTCGCCGACCAGACGGCCCGCAATGCGCGCCCTCGCCCGGGCTGCTCCATGCGGACCGCCCGTACCTCGGCGAAGTCCCGGGCCAGCCGGTCGGCGATGGCCCACGTGCCGTCGGTGCTCCCGTTGTCCGCGATCGTGACCCGCGCGGTAAACGGGAAACCCTCGCGCAGATAGCCGACCAGTCGCCGCACGCTGGGCGCGAGATCACGCTCCTCATTGCGCACAGGAACCACAATGTCCACCTGCAGAACTTCCATGGTCATGAGAATCGGCGACCATGCTCCGCGGTGGCTGAAGCGAACTTATGTACGCCCTATGAGCCGCGCGTTCTTTACCGCACCGGCGTATCGAGAGCTATGAAACACGATTTTCGATATCGTGTTCAAGATGGGATCTTTCCTCCGAACGGCCGTGGTTCATGCCTCCCGGACCGGCTCCGGATGTAGCGGCCCGGGCCAGGGCGGTCACGCAGAGCCCGGCCATCGGGCTGGATGGCAATCCGGGAGTTGGCTTGCGAGGTCGTCGAAGCCATCGTCCATTCCCGCCGACTGGCGCATCTGGGCGACGATCCGCAAGGCCAGAGGGTCGCACCCGACGCCAGCGAGGTGCTCGCGGAGCAGGTCGGCGGCCCGCTGGGCGTTGCCGGAGGCCGCGGTGCGGACCACCTCGACGTGGTGGCGTTCCCAGTTCATCTGCCCGCGACGGTGACGTTGGCCTGAGGTTCCGGTCATGGCGTCGAGGTCGGCCAGAGCGAGCTCGAACGCCGGGTCGGCTTCGACGGCGCGGCGCAGCGCCGTGGTGGCTGCGCGACGGTCGATGGCTCGCTGTGCCTGCCGGTACCACGTCGCGGCCCGCGAGTTCGCGGTGACCGCGCGGCCGTGGTCCTCAACGGCGGGCCCGGCGGCGTCCAGGCGATCACGCCGGCCGAAGGGCTGACCTCGGGTTGGCTGCATGAACCTCAGTCTGCGTGGCTGGCCTGACGCGACGCTGAGGTGACGCTGAGGTCAACCGTCGCGCGGGAAACCAGAGCTGCGAGCCGCGAGCGCGGTGACATCGGGCTCGTCCGGCCAGCAAGATTCCAGTGAAAGGATCAGAAGATGGATTACAAGGTGCTCAGCGGAGTCGAGAACCCCGACGGTGATCGTGCTCGAGCGCGCGAGGGCCTGAACGTCCCATGACCGCTCTGTCATGGTCCGTGCTGGTCATCGGGGCTGCTCTGACCCTGCTGTTGTTCGCGTTTATCGTGCGTCGGCTGATCGGGGTCCGCGTGCCGGCGCTGCGGACCCTGGCGGCCGGGATCATCGCGGTGCTGGTGTTCTCGCCGGTCGTTACGGCCATGATCGGCGGTCCGGGGTTTCCCAAGAAGGGCAGTGCCCTGCCGGCCCTGTGGTTCGTGATCCTCGGGGCGGTCATCGCGCTGCTGGTCGGCATGGTCTTCCTGGTCATCGCCGAGGCGCTGATGCCGAGCGGATCGGTGCCCGGGCCGGTCTACGTGCTGCGGGCCACGCGAGGGCGGATGGGCCGGGCGGGCCGCTACTGGGAGATCAGCAGGATCCTGGCGCGGCGCGGGCTGCTCCCGTATGCGCGGGGCGGGCGCCGGTCCGAGCTGGCCACGCCCGGGGGCCGGGCCCGGCTGGCCCGGTCGGTGCGGCTGGCCATGGAGGACGGCGGGGTCACCTTCGTCAAGCTTGGACAGGTACTGTCCACCCGCCGGGATCTTCTCCCGGCCGAGTTCATCGCCGAGCTGAGCCGCCTGCAAGACGACGCGGCCGGGGTCCCTTGGCCCGCGATCGAGCAAGTGCTGCGGTCCGAACTGGGAGCTGAGGTGAGCGAGGTGTTCGCCAGCTTCGACCCCGAGCCGATCGCCGCCGCGTCCATCGCCCAGGTCCACGCGGCGACCTTGATATCCGGGACCCGGGTCGTGGTCAAGGTATGCCGGCCCGACGTCAGCCAGACCGTAGACCGGGACCTGGATATCACCGGGCGGCTGGCGGACCGGCTGGAACGCAGCACCGGCTGGGGCCGGGCGGCCGGCGCCGCCGGGCTGGCCGCCGGATTCGCCGCCGCCCTGCGCGAGGAGCTCGACCTGCGGATCGAGGCCCGCAACATGACCTCGGTCGCCGCCGCGTCGGGCGGCGGCGGCATCGCCATTCCGGTTCCTCACCGGCCGCTGTGCACCGCCCGGGTGCTGGTGATGGAGCGCCTGGACGGAAGGCCGCTGGCCGCGATCGACGAGCGCACACCCGCCGACGTGCGCGCCGCGCTGGCCCGCAGCCTGCTGGACTGCCTGCTCCGCCAGGTCATGCTGGAGGGCACGTTCCACGCCGACCCGCACCCGGGCAACGTCCTGCTGCTGGCCGACGGCGGGCTCGGGCTGCTGGACTTCGGGTCCGTCGGCCGCATCGACGCCGGGCTGCGCACGGCGCTGCAGCGGCTGCTGCTGGCCCTGGACCGGGGCGACCCGGCCGGGCTAGCCGACGCGCTGCTGGAAGTGGTCGAGCGGCCCGGGGAGCTAGACGAGCCGCGCCTGGAGCGGATGCTGGGCCGGTTCCTGGCCCGGCACATCGGACCGGGGATGACCCCCGACGTGACCATGTTCACCGATCTGTTCCGCATCGTCTCCGAGCACGGGCTGTCGGTGCCACCGGAGATCGCCGCGGTGTTCCGGGCGCTGGCCACGATGGAGGGCACGCTCACCGCTCTGGCTCCAGGTTTCGACATCGTCGCCGAAGCCCGGCGCTTCGCCGCCGGACAGCTCGCCGCCCAGTTCAGCCCGGAGGTACTGCGCAAGACGGCGGCCGACGAACTGATCGCGCTGCTGCCGACGCTGCGCCGCCTGCCCCGTCGCATCGACCGGATCGGCGGAGCGCTCGAAGCCGGACGGCTCAGCGTCAACGTCCGGCTGCTGGCCGACCCGGCCGACCGCCGCTACCTCACGGGCCTGCTGCACCAGGTCATCCTGGTCGCCCTGGCCGCCACAGCCGGCATCATGGCCGTGCTGATGCTCGGCCTGCACGGCGGACCGGCGATTACCAAGACCGTGACCCTGTACGCGTTCTTCGGCTACTGCCTGCTCGTGATCGCCGCGATCCTGGCCCTGCGCGTGCTGGTGCTCGTCTTCCGTCCGGACACCCGATGACTGGCATCGTCCCCGGCCCGATGGCCGGCCGGACGGTCCTGGTCACCGGCGGCACCGGCGGGATCGGCCGGGCCACCGCCACCGGGCTGGCCGCGATGGGCGCCCGGGTCGGCATCACCGGCCGCGACACCGCCCGGACCCGGGCCGCGGCCGCCGAGATCGCGGCCGCATCCGGCAACCCCGCGGTGGACCCGTTTCCCGCCGACATGTCATCCCAAGCCGAGGTGCGGCGGCTGGCCCGCGAGGTCCTGGCCGCCTATCCGCGGCTGGACGTGCTGGTCAACAACGTGGGCGGGTTCTGGGCCACCCGCCGTCTGTCCGCCGACGGACTGGAACGCACCTTCGCCGTTAACCACCTTGCCCCGTTCCTGCTCACCGACCTGCTCACCGGTCGGCTCACGGCCAGCGCCCCGGCCCGGATCGTGACGGTGTCCTCCGGCGCCCACGCCACAGGAAAGATCAACTTCGGTGATCTGCAGGGGGAGCGCCGCTACTCCGGGCAGCAGGCCTACAGCCAATCCAAACTGGCCAACATCTTGTTCACCTACGAGCTGGCCCGCCGCCTGGACGGCACCGGCGTCACCGCCACCGCGGCGCATCCGGGCGTGGTCCGCACTGGATTCGCCGCCGAGGATCCCTCGCCGATGTTGAAGCTCTTCCTTCCCCTGATCCGGCTCTTCCTCAAGACGCCGCAGAAGGGCGCGGCCACCTCGATCTACTTGGCCTCTTCCTCCGAGGTCGAGGGCGTCACCGGCACCTACTTCGCCGGCCGCAAGCCGAAGGCCTCCAGCCCGGCCTCCCGCGACACCGCCACCGCGGCCAGGCTGTGGCAGGTCAGCCTCGACCTCGTCGCAGGCACTACCTAGATCTGAAGTTCTCAGCCAGCGGCGAGCGTGAGGCGGGCCGCGAGCGCGGTCACGTCGGGTTCGTCGGTAAGCGAGCGATACTCCGGACCCTGGGCCCGCCGCCGGGCCAGGGCGACGAAGGCTTCGATGTGGGGATGGCTCGGGTCAGCGATCGCCTGGACTGCGGCCACGGCGGTATCGGCGAGGAGTTGCGCGGCCGGGTCCCCGCTGACCGAGGCGGCTTGGGCGGCGTCAGCGGCGAAGGAGGCGGCATCGTGCAGGTGCCCGACGGCCAGGGCCCACCATGCGAGGCCCGCGAACACCCGGGGCTGCCCGGAGGGCAGGTCGACCTGCCGGTAGTGACCACCCGCGGCATGGAGCAGGGCGCGGGCCCGCGGCAGGTCACCGAGGCGACGGGCGACCGCCGCCTGGCCGACCATGGCGTCGGCGGACAGCCACGGGTTGAAGCTGCTGGCGATCGCATCCGCGTACAGGCGGTCAGCGGCAGCGTCATCGCCTTGCCCGGCCCGCAGCGCGGCCAGGCGGCCCAGACTCTCCGGCACGTATATGCGCTGCCCGGCTGAGCGGCATCTTTCCACGAGCGACTCGTAGGCCGCCGAGGCACCATCGCGGTCCCCCCGGGCCTCGGCGATGCCGGCCAGGGTGCTCAGCGGAGAGAACACCAGCCAGACCTCACCCAGGGCATCGAAGCCTTCGACACTAGAACGGGCCGCTGACTCCGCGTCGTTCAGCCGTCCCAACGACAGCAGGCTCCAGGCGCGCACCATGTCGTGCGCGGCGAGGAGCCATCGGTGGCCAGACGGTGCCAGCAGATCGTGAGCCTGGCCCAGCACGTCGAGTGACCGGCCGAACTCGTGCGCGCGGACCAGCACCGCGGCAGAAACCACCAGCGCCTCCGCCAGGCGGACTCGGTCGTCGCCGATCCGCAACGCGGCGACGGCCGCCTGACATTCGAGGATGCCTGCCGCCGGGCTGGACGACATGCACACGAAGAAGCCGTGCCAGACATGGGCGGTCGCTCCCAGTTCGGGACGGCACGGCGCCCTCATGCCGAGCGCGTCACCGAGCCAGCGCGCTCCTTCGGTAAAGTCGCCGTTGATGTACCACAGCCAGGCCATCCCGGACGCCAGCGACAGTGCAGCATCAGCGTCGTCCGTTGCGATATACCAGTCGAGCGCGGCACGCAGGTTGCCCAGCTCGGCGGTCAGGCGGTCCCGCCACATCGTCCCGGTGGCGCCGCGCAGGCCCTCGTGGGCTTGTTCAGCCATCTGCCGGTAATAGGCGCCGTGCCTGGCGCGCATGGCGTCGGCTTCGCCGGATTCACCCAGGCGTTCAATGCCGTACTGCCACAGCGTCTGGAGTTGGCTGAACCGGGCCTCAGCACCGGTGCCGGAGGCGGTGACGAGGGATTTGTCGACCAGCCGGCTCAGCACGTCGAGGATCTCGCTGGCCGGCAGGTGCTCGTCGGCGCAAACGGCCTCGGCCGCGGTCAGGCCGCAGCCGCCAGTAAACACCGCCAGCCGGGCGAACAGGCGGCGTTCGTCCTCGAACAGCAGGTCGTAGCTCCAGTCCACCACCGCCCGGAGCGTCTGCTGGCGGGGCAGGGCGGTGCGGGCACCCCCGGTGAGCAGCCGGAAGCGGTCGCCGAGCCGTTCGGCCAGGGTGGCCAGCGGTAGCGCGCGAAGGCGGGCGGCGGCGAGTTCGACGGCCAGCGGCAGGCCGTCGAGGCGGCGGCAGATGTCCTCGACGACGTCGCCAGCCTGCCCGTCGGCGTGGAAGCCGGGCCGCACGGCTCGGGCCCGGTCGGCGAACAGCTCGACAGCGGCCGGCGGGGCCAGCCCGCCCACGGGCACCAGGACCTCGCCGGGGATGCCGAGCGGCTCCCGGCTGGTGGCGATCAGCCGGAGACCGGGCACCGCTCCGACCAGGGTGTCGGCCAGCGCCGCCGCCTCGCCGATGACGTGCTCGCAGTTGTCCAGGACGACGACCAGCGACCGGCCGGCCAGCTGCCGCACGATGAGCTGCGTGGTCGATCCCGCAGGCTGGGGGCCCGCGAGGGCAGAGACCTCCAGGGCGCTCGCCACGACAGGCGCGACCTCGCCGGCCTCGGCGACGCTGGCCAGCTCGACGAGCCAGGCGCCATCTCGGTACCCGTCGCGCAGCGCGGCGGCGGCCTCCACCGCCAGGCGGGTCTTGCCTGCCCCGCCGGGACCGGTCAGCGTGACGAGCCGGCTGGCGCGCAGCGCCTCGCTTAGCCGTTCCAGCTCGGCGTCGCGGCCGACGAAGCTGCTCAGCCGCTCCCGCAGGTTGCCAGCCGCCTTAGGCCGCGTGGCCGTCTGAGCCTCAATGGGGCTGGCCGGGGCGAGCGATGGATCCTGGGCCAGGACGCGGGCCTGGAGTTCCCGCAGGGCCGGGCCAGGGTCGATGCCCAGCTCGTCGACCAGACGATCACGGATTTGCGTGTATGCCCGCAAGGCCTCGGCCTGCCGGCCGGCCCGGTAAAGGGCGAGGATGAGCAGCTCCCATAGGCGCTCGCGGAGCGGATGTTCCCGGCACAACGCCTCCAGTTCGCCCGCGAGCTCACCGTAGCGCCCCAGTACCAGGTCAGCTCCGGCCCGGGATTCGATGGCCACCAGGGTCAGCTCGTCCAGCCGGGCCCGTTCGGCATCAAAAAAGCCTGCATAGGTGAACTCGGTCAGCGGCTCACCCCGCCGCAGGCCGAGAGCCTCGCTCAGGGCGGCCGACGCCGGCGCCAGCTCGCCGTCGGCGGCTAGCCGCCGTCCTTCCGTCACCAGCTGCTCGAAACGGGCCACGTCGACATCCTCGGCACCGAGATCGAGGGCATAGCCGACCTCGGTAGTGATGACCGAGGCGGGCCCGAAGGTGCGGCGCAGCTGGCCGATCTGGGCCTGCAGGGCGTTGGCCGGGTTCGCTGCCTGCCCGTCGCCCCACAGCACGTCGATCAGCCGGTCGGCGCTGATCGGCTGCCCCGGCCGCAGCGCCAGCAGAGCCAGCAGGGCCCGCTGCTTGGCCCCGCGGACCGGCACCGGCACGCCCGCAGCCACCGCTTCGAGCCCACCGAACAGCCGTACCTGCATGAGGCCACCATAGGTCCCGTCTCAGCGCCACGACAGTGCCGCCTCAGCCGCCGGGCGCAGGCTGCCATCTAGAAGAGCCAGCCAGAACCGCTCAGCTCGAGGGAAGGACGAACAATGATCGAGGCGCAGCACCTCACCAAGCGCTACGGGCACACGGTTGCGGTCGAGGAAGCCTCCTTCGTCGTCCGGCCCGGCCGGGTCACCGGCTTCCTCGGCCCGAACGGGCCGGCAAGTCGGCCACCATGCGGATGATCCTGGGCCTTGATGCGCCAAGCTCCGGTCCGTACCGCGAGCTGACCGACCCGCTGCGGTCGGTCGGCGCGCTGCTGGACGCCAAGGCCATCGTCGGCGGGCGCAGCGCCGCAGTCATCTGACCTGGCTCGCGGACAGCAACGGCATCACCCGCCGCCGGGTCAGCGAAGTGCTCGATGATCCGGGCCACGTTCACTGCCATGCCCGGCCGCCCCCAAGTGCTGGCGGCCAAGGCCGCCACGGTAGCCGCGTTCGCGTTCCCGGTGGCTTTGCTCTGCAACGTCGTCGGCTTCGAGCTCGGCCAGCGGATCTTCGCCAGCAAGCACGCCAGGTGGCCATCGGCCATCCCGGCGTGGTGCAGGCCATGGTCTTCTGGGCGTTAGCGGTGAGCCTGACCGCCGTCATCGGCGTCGGTCTGGGCGGCCTCATCCGGCACACCGCGGGAGCGGCCACCACCCTGGCGCTGATCATCATCGGCGGCCTCACCCTCGGCCAGCTTCTGCCCGCCGGCTGGCGGCAGTACTTTCCCGGCATCGCCACCCAGGCGGCCGTGACGGTCCACCGCTCAGCCGGACTGCTCAGCCCCGGCGTGGCCCTCGCCGTGCTCGGCGGACGTATCACCTGGACACAGGAAGGACTCTGATGACGACCTCCACCACGACCGCGGGGACCACGATGCGGGCGATCATCCAAGAAAACTACGGCGAAGCCGAGAACGTGCTGCGGCTCGGCCAGACTGGCCGGCCCGCGATCGGCGACCGCGAGGTGCTGCTGCGCGTGCACGCAGCCGGCGGCGTCGGCACGTTCGCCGTGCAGATCGCCAAGGCGTACGGCGCCGACGTCACTTCCCGTTCACCGGCCAGCACCTGGGCACGCTGCTCTGCTCCGAGAACCGGGCGGACCTGCTCGCGCTCACCGAGCTGATCGAGTCCGGCCAGGTCACACCGGCCATCGACAAGACCTACCCGCTGAGCGAGACCATCACGGCCATCCGGCACCTGCGAGACGGTCACGCCCGCGGCAAGGTCGTCATCAACTGCGCATCATGAAGCTGACAGCTCCGCGTCGGCTGTCTCGGGCGGGGCTTGTGCCCGGGGGAGACGCGAGAAGCGCATCGTGCCGTCGTTGATCTTGCCGTAGCGGAGGGTGAGCACGTCGCGGGCGTAGCTCATGCCGAGCCGCCACGGAGCCCGGGATCCGGATCGCGGGAACTGATCGATGGAGCGCAGCACGTAGCCGGCCGCGAAGTCGAGCAAGGGCCGGGCGGTGACGTCCGGGTCCTCGTTGACCGGGACGCAGCTGTCGTAGCCGTGGGAGTCCATGTAGGCCAGCAGCCGACAGGTGAACTCGCTGACTAGATCCGCCTTCAAGGTCCACGAGGCGTTCGTGTAACCGATGGTGAACGCGAAGTTCGGCACGCCGCTGAGCATCATGGCCTTGTAGGCCATCGTCTCGGGCAGCTGGACCGGGCGGTCATCCACGGTCAGCTGCGCGCCGCCCAGCGCAAGCAACTGGAGGCCGGTCGCGGTCACCACGATGTCGGCCTCGATCTCGGTGCCGCACTCGAGCAGCAGGCCTCGTTCGGTGAACCTGACGATGCGATCGGTGACCACCGAGGCTCGCCCGGCGCTGATCGCCTTGAACAGGTCTCCGTCGGGAACCAGGCACAGCCGCTGATCCCAGGGGTTGTAGACCGGATTGAAGTGCGTGGCTACGTCATATCCCGCGGGCAGTTGCTTGATGGTCATCTTGCGGATCCAGCCGCGGATCATGGCGGGCCGACGGCGGCTGAGCTTATAGATCACCGTCATCATCAGGACGTTCTTCCAGCGCGTGACGGCATACCCGCGTCGGGTGCCGAGCAGCGCGCGCAGTCTGGTGGCGATCGCATCCTCGGCGGGCATGGGCAGGATGTAGGTGGGGGAGCGTTGCAGCATCGTCACGTGTCCCGCGGTCCCGGCCAGGGCCGGGACGAGCGTAACCGCGGTCGCGCCGCTGCCGACCACGACGACACGCTTGCCCGCGTAGTCCAGGTCCTCGGGCCAGTGCTGCGGGTGCACCACCGGACCGCGGAAGTCGCCGATACCCGCGAACGACGGCAGGTACCCCTGGTCATAGCGGTAGTAGCCGCTGCACATCAGCAGGAAACCGCAGGTCATCGTCTTGATCTCGGCGCCGTGCACCGCCTCGACCGTCCATCGCGCCGTCGCGCTTGACCACGAGGCGCGGACCACCCGGTGGCCGAAGCGGACATGCTCGCCGATGCCCGCGTCGGCCGCGGTGTCCCGGACGTAGCGCAGGATCGACGGGCCGTCCGCGATCGCCTTGGCCTGCGTCCACGGCCGGAACCGGTAGCCGAGCGTGTGCATGTCCGAGTCCGATCGCACCCCGGGGTAGCGGAACAGATCCCAGGTGCCGCCGATGACGTCCCGAGCCTCCAAGATGGCGTAGGTCTTGTCCGGGAACGAGGTCCGCAGGTGATGCGCGGCGCCGATCCCGGACAGCCCCGCCCCGACGATCAGCACATCGACGTGCTCGTTCATACCTGTGCCGCCTGCCGTGACCGGAGCCGCTTCTCGAACCGGGCCATGATGTCGTAGTAGTGGATCGGCGCTATCCGGGCCAGCCCGTCGAAGACGTAGGCGTCGGGACCGACCAGGATGCGGGCCCGGCCTCGCTCGACCCCACGGCAGATGATCTCGGCCGCCTTGTCCGGCGTGGTCATGGTGATCGCTTCGAAGTCGGCCGCCATCTGCTCATGGCTGCGGCCCGCGCCCAGCGGGTCCTTCCGGATACGCGCGTTGCGGGCGATGTTGGTCCTGATGCCCCCCGGGTGCACGGTCACGGCGGAGACCCCGGTGCCGCGCAGTTCCTGGCGCAGCGACTCGGTAAAGCCGCGCACCGCGAACTTCGAGGCGCAGTAGGCGCTCTGGTTCGGCATGCCCACCAGGCCGAAGACGCTGGAGGTGTTGACGATCACGCCGCTGTCCTGTTCGACCAGGATGGGCAGGAAGGCGCGGGTGCCGTTGACCACGCCATCGAAGTTGATCTGCCGCAGCCACTCGTCATCACCGGGATCGGCATCCAGGACCGACGAAGCGACCGCGACGCCCGCGTTGTTGAACACAGCGGCCAGCGGAGCCCGGTCCGCCAGCGAGGTCAGCCACTCGCGTACCTCGGCCGCGAAGCGGCGCTGATCCGCGGCGTCCCGTACGTCAAGCACCCTGATCAGCACGGGCCCCGGCAGTGACCTCGCGGTTTCTTTCAGGCCGGTCTCGTCGATATCGGCGATGGCCGCCGGCGAACCCGAGCGCGACAGCCGCTGGGCCAGGCTTCGTCCGATGCCGGAGGCGGCGCCGGTGATCATCACCGGCCGTCCGGCGATGGTCTTACGATTCCTGGCCATCGGCGCTCCTTGCCGCGGCGGCGTGGACCCGGTCACCGGCCGCGGCCGGGCGGTGCACCACGGCCCGGCCGCCCCTCGCGGGGCAGTAGGCCACGCCACGCGAGTGCCACCGTTCGCCGCGTTCAGTCGTCGGCTCCATGATGAAGTCGCGGAGCAGCGTGCGCAGCACCACGTTCATCTCCATCTGGGCGAAGGCGGCGCCGATGCATCGCCGGGCCCCGCCGCCGAACGGGATCCACTGATAGCTGTCCGGCCTGCTGCCCATGAAGCGGTCAGGGTCGAAGCGGAGTGGCTCGGGAAACAAGGTCTCGTCCCGGTGGATCAGGTAGATGCTCACCAGCACGACCTGTCCCTCACCGAACGTCCACGGGCCCAGCCGCAGGCCCGGCGCGCGTACCTTACGAAGCGTCGCGTCGATGACCGGACGAACCCGCTGGACCTCCAGGATCGTGGCCTCCCGCAGTTGGGACTGGCCAGCGTCGACCTCGTCCGCGAGCCGGCGCAGGATGGCCGGATGCCGGCGCAGCCGCTCGATCGCCCAGGCCAGCGTGGTCGCCGTGGTCTCGTGCCCGGCGCTCAGCAGGGTGAGCAGCTGATCGCAGATCTCGTCCCGGCTCATCGCGGCACCGTCGTCGTACCTGCTCCGCAGCATCAGCGCGAGCACGTCTTCACGCTCGTCCAGCCTCGGGTCCTGGCGGGCGGCCGCGATAAGCCGGTCGATGATCGCGTCGTATTCGCGGCGGTAGGCGTGCGCCCGGCCCCACGGGCTCCAGCGGCCCAGATCGGTGCGCGGAATCGGCAGGGCGACGAGCCGCGAGCCGAGTTTGACCATCGACGGGAGCAGCGTGCGCAGCTCGTCCAGTTCGGCGCCGCCCGCCCCGAACACCGCCCGCAGGATCGCGTTGAGCGTGATACGCATCATCGGGCCCAGCATGGCGAACTCGCGGCCTTCCGGCCAGGTCGCCATCTCGCGGACCGCTTCGGTTTCGATGATGGCCTCGTAGGCACGCAGCCGCCGGCCGTGAAACGGCGGGGTCAGCAGCTTGCGCTGCTTGCGGTGCGCCTCACCGCTTATCGCGAAGAAGGAATTCGGGCCGAGCACCAGGCCCAGGTTGATATCGAGGATGTCGGCGACATCCGGACCGGTCATGAACAGCTGCTTGACCTCGGCCGGGTCGCTGATCACGACGGATTCCCCGAAGATCGGGACGTTGATCTGGAAGGCGGAGCCGTAGCGTTCGCGGAACCGGCGCATCATCCACAGCGGAGCGACGATCGCCAGGCCGCCTTGCACGAAGCGCGGGAGTGATGGACCATCCGGCAGGGTCACGGTGTTCATGCGCGCCTCCGGTAAGCGCCTTCGATGTACGGTACGCGGGCGTACCAAATCGACGGTACGTCAGAGTACCATGCTGGGCAAGCCTGCGGCATGAGGAGCGATACCGTGATGACCGTGAGTACCGCGCCATCCGAGGTCGTGACCCCGGAGACCGGGGCAGCGCCCTCTGAGTTCCGCCGGCGGCTGCTGGAGGGCATGGCCCGGGCCATTCGCGAGGGCGGCTTCCGCGATTCGACGGTCGCGGACGTGGTGCGTCACGCCCGCACCTCGCGTCGTACGTTCTACGAGCACTTCCCCAGCAAGCAGGCCTGTTTCACCGCCCTGCTCCAGGAGTCCAACGCGGCCATGGTGCGCCAGATCGCGGCCGCGGTCGATCCGGTCGCACCGTGGGACGCCCAGGTGCGGCAGGCCATCGAGGCATGGATCGCCGGAGCGCAAGCTGATCGGGCCCTCACGCTGAGCTGGATCCGGGACCTGCCGTCGCTCGGCGCCGACGCTCGGCACCTGCAGCGCGAGTCGCTCGAGGCCTTCGTCGTGCTCATCCACGACCTCAGCGACACCCCCGAGCTGCGAGCCGCGGGCGTGGCCCCGCCGTCCCGCCAGCTGGCGGTCCTGTTGCTCGGCGGCCTGCGCGAACTGATCGCCACCACGGTCGAGGACGGCGGCGACATCGGCGACATTGCCGAAGTCGCGGTCCAGGCCACGCAGGCGCTGCTCGGCCCCGCTAACAGCTAACCGACCCGGTACCCCACCTGACGGCGGAAGCACCGGGTCGGCCGACGGTCCTGCTGGACGGATGCAGGACCCTTCGATCAACGTCAACGAACGAGGGCCCGGAGTGGTTCACACGGTCCCGCCGAACGCCAGGCCGGCCAGCAGGTCACGTTCGGGCTCGGTGAGCGGGACCGGGCCGGCGCCGGGCCCGGGGCGGCCTTGACCATCACGCACTCGGCCAGCGCGATGCACGCCTGGTCCTGGAACGCGGCCTGGGCCAGCACGTAGGACGAGTCGCCCACCCGCAGCACCGCCGAAGCCACCTCGACCGACCCGGGATAGCGTCCCTCACGCAGGAACTCCATGGTGATCGTGGCCAGCACCAGGATCAGCCCGTCGGCCGCCCCGACGCCGGCCGACCTGCCGATGACCCGGTGGTGCAGGTCAGCCCGGCCCTCCTCGAACAGGCGGCCAAAGGAGCCGTTGTTGAGATGGCGGTTCGGGTCCATGTCGCTGTACAGGGTCCGGTACGCGAACCGGACCGGATAGTTTCCGGCGTCAAGCCGATCGGCTTGCTCGGCGAGGCGGCGGCTCATCTCAGGGCTTGCGGGCCAGATAACCCACCACGTTGAGCTCGGCTCGCAGCGGCAGGCCATCTCGCAGATGCGATTGAGCCTGCTCGAGGGCGGCGCGATGGAACTCGGCCTCGCCGACGTTCTGGATGGCTTCATAGGCCGGGCCGGTGGCGGCCAGCGCCCGCGCGTACACCTGCGGGTCGGCGAACTCCCAGGCGAACGGGACCGCCACGCGCTGCACATCGATGAATTCGTGCGAGGCCAGCAGCTGCTCACCGGCACCCGGCCGGCCAAGCGACACCATCGCCGCCTGGTTATCGACCTTCTCGGTGGCGGCCAGCCGGAACGGGGCCATCGACCAGGCGCCGGGCGATACCTTCAGGTGGCCCCACACGGTGATCCCGACCCGCCCGCCGGGCCGAAGCACCCGGTGAATCTCGCCCACCGCGCCGGGCGTGGTGCCCCAGATCCCCCGGAAGCTGGTCACCACGTCGAACGAGGCCGGATCCCACGGCAGGGCGTTCATGTCGCCGACCCTGATGTCGCAGTCCGGGTTCCGGTCGCGGGCTACCGCTAGCAGCCGGGGCGAGGCATCGATACCGGAGCAGGAAGCGCCGCGCAGGCGAGCCAGCTCGATCGCTAGCCCGGACCCGCAGGCCACGTCGAGCAGCCGGTCTCCGGCGTCCACGCCGAGCTGATGGTGCATGGCGACGTACTCGCGGCAGTTGCCCGGCTCGCTGAGCGTGGCGAAGTCCACCACGCCATGCCCCCAGCCCTCATCGACCATCACCCACTGGGGGACTTCTGTGCCGGTCATCGCGGCCCTCTCAGCAGTGTGGCGATGGCCGCGGCGGCGCGGTCCGCGCCACCTCGCGGGACGGGCCGGTAACCGGGTCGGGTACCGGCCTGCGCTAGCGCTGATCGCATCGTAGCGGCCAGCTGGTCCGAGGTGGCCGTCGTGAAGTCCATCCGCAGGCCCGCCCGGTAGTGATCGAGCCGGTGGGTGACGAAGTGCTGCTGTTCCCAGTGACGGCGCAGGGGGAAGTAGATGAACGGCCGCCCGGCGGCGACCAGCTCCATGGTGGTGGACAGCCCTCCCTGCACGATGGCCGCGTCGGCGCAGGCCAGGTGTTCGAACAGATCGGGCACGTAGCCGCGCTTGTCCATGCCCTCGATGTCCGGCAGCAGCCGGGGGTCGATGCGCGGCCCGGTGACCAGGAGCATCCGCACATCCGGTACCTGCTTGCGGAGCCGCGCGAACGCGTCGCAGGTCAGTTCCAGCAGGCTGACGCCGGCCGCGGTGCCGCCCACCGAGGCCACCAGCAGCGGCTGGTCCTGGGCGTAGCCGAGCCGGGCGCGCAGCCGTCCGCGGTCACGATAGGCGGCCGGGTCGAACGGGAGCACATAGGGGACCGAGGTGAACCACCGGCTGGACCAGGACCGGATGTCCGGCAGGTCCGGCCCGAAGGACATGTCGGGCAGCTCGTCGAAGGAGCCAATGAACATGGACAGGTCGCGCAGCCGAGGGAATCGCTCGCGCTTCTCGATCGCGTCGGCGTTGTAATCCGCGCACAGCTCGGCTTCCCGGCGATCATCGGGGTCGGTGGGCAAGAAGCCGATCACGTCGGTCATGAATACGTACGGCGCGATCTTCCGCCCCGGGTTCTCGTGCAGGAAGTAGTCGATCTCCCAGCTCTCGTCGCCCACCCACAGGTCGTACTCGGTGTCCCGGACCACATCGTCGAACAGCAGGTAGTTCGCGCACAAGATCTCATCCATCCGGCGCAGCGCGTAGAACGCGGGCAGGTCGTGCTGCGCGGCTTCGGACTCCCAGTGAGCCGACTCGCAGACCAGCTCGGAGCTCGCCGGGTGGATGATCTCGCCCGCGCCGGCCAGTACCTCGGTCACCGGCGGCTGGGCCCACCAGTGGATCTCCAGGTCCGGCTCCCGCTGCCGTAGGGACCGGGCGATGGCCAGGTCACGCTGGACGTGGCCCAGTCCGATGGGGGAGGAGATCCACAGGGCCCGCCGCGGGCGGCGGTGCGTCGCCTGCCACCCGGTCGGCTTGGGCCGCCGGGGGACCAGCCTGTCCACGAAGGCGCGGATCGCGTGGTTCACCACGACCGGGTACCGGACGTGCGGCGCGTGCCCGCCGCCTTCGATCACCAGCAGCTCGGCGCCGGTCAGCTCGGCGATCCGCCGCGCGCGCTCCGGCGGCACGATCCTGTCCTGGTCACCGCCGATCACCAGCACCTGGCACGTCAGGGCCTGGCACAGGCGGATCGCCGCCGGCTCGTCGTTGACCTGGTACGGGGCGTCGGCGTCACACAGCATGGTCGCCGCGTCGGTTTGCATGCCCCACTCGACCAGATCGTCATAGGCCTTAGTGGAGTGCGGCTCGGTGGCGATCTGGGACATGAACCACTCGACGTATCCTGGCCAGTCCCGCTGCCAGTAGTGCCGGTTCTCCTTCGCCCATCCTTCGGTGCTGGGGACCACCTCGTTGAAGGAGTATCCGCTTTGCTCCCAAGGGGCGGCGGGCGGGATCGGCAGCGTCGGCCCGATGGTCACGATCCCGCTCACCCGCTGCGGCTGCGCCGCCGCCAGCAGCAGCGCCCAGGGGAAGCCGCTGCAGAACGCCGCGAGCACTGCCCGCTCGGTCCCGGTCGCGTCGAGTACGGCCGCGGCGTCGCTCGCGAAGGCGGTGTCGGCATAGGCCGAGGGTTTCTGGGGCCGGTCGGACCGGCCGTTGCCGCGCGGATCGAAGGTGATCACCCGGTACTGGCGGGCCAGGAACGGCACCTGCATCTTCCAGTGCCTGGAGTCCACGATCGCCCACGTAGGCAGCAGCAGGATGGTCGGCTGACCCGTGCCATGCACCTCGTAGTGGATCCGCACGCCTGCGTTGACCACGTAACCCGACTCATCGGGTAGTCGTGCGCGCATCACCTGCACCCCCAAACGGCCGGTAGCCAGCAGCGTAGGCGGGCTGGCGGGTAGGGGCTATGAGGGAAAACCATTAGGCGTCAGGCCGGGGCGGACAGGTGGTGGGTGACGGCCCAGGCCGCCACTTCGGCCCGGCTCCGGGCATCCAGCTTGGACATCACGTGGTGCAGGTGAACCTCGGTGGTCTTCTCGGAGATCCCGAGCACCCGGCCGATCTGCCGGTTGGTCCGGCCCGAGGCCACCAGCGCGGCGACCTGCCGCTCCCGCGGGGTGAGCGGAACCTGCGGGGTGCGGTCCCGGTCACCCGGCGCGGTGCCCGAAGCGACCGCGATGGCCAGGTCCACGGCCTGCCCGACAGGCATGGTCCGGCCCGCGTGGATGAGCAGGTCAGCGTCCTGCGGCCCCAGCGCCCGGGTCAGCACCTGCGCCACGGTCTGGGTCCTGGCCTGCTCGGTGTCGAGCTGGCGGCCGGCCACCCGCTCGCGCAGCGCCGCGGCCGCACCGATCAGCCGGGCCGCGCTTTCGTAATGCGCGCGTTCACTGGCGACCTGGGCCAGCACCTCCAGGCACTGGGCGACGCCCCGGGGGTCGTTGAGGTCCGCGTAGATCCCCAGTGCCTCGGCCAGCAGCGGGCAGGCCTCCTCGAGTCGGCCTTGCTCGCTCAGCGTCGCGCCCAGCCCCCACGCCGACCAGGCCACCGCCCACGGATAGTCCAGTTCACGAAAGTCTCGCAGGCTCACCCGCAGCAGTTCCGCGGCTTTGTCCAGGTGGCCGTGATCCCGGGCGAGCAGTCCCAGGTCGTGCCGGGCCCACGCCACGCCTGGCGTATTGCCCACTCCGCGGAATTCGGCCTCGGCACGCCGATGCCAGTCGGCGGACACATCCCACTGGCCGCCAGCACGCGCCACATGCCCCAGGAAGGCGCACGCGAACCCCGCGCGGCGCTCGTGACCACGCCTTTCGCTGCGCTCGAGCGCGCTGCGCAGGAAGCTCTCGGCCTGGCTCATCTCGCCCGTCGCCCAGGCCAGGACCCCGGCCACGATGAGCACGCCAATCTGAGCCCCTTCGATGGCGTCATCGCTGGTGGCTTTCAACGGAAGAACCGCGTTAATCAGCGCCTGGCCATGATCGAGGTCGCCAAAGGTGTAGTGGTACCAGCCGAGCGCAGTGGCCAGCCAGAGCGCCCAGGCTTCCCGCTCGCCACTCAGGCAATAGTCCAGGGCGGCGCGCAGGTCAGCATGGTGGCGGCCCAGGCGCTGGACCAAGGTTCGTTCCTCCGGCAGGCCGAGGGACGCCTCGAACTGCTCGGCGAGGCCGGCGTAGTGCTCGGCATGCCTGGCCCGCGTCTGCTCGCCCTCGGCGCTGGCCGCCAGCATCTCCGCCGCGTACTCGCGCAAGCTCTCCAGCATCGAGAACTCGGCGGTCTGCTCGTCGCCGGGCAGCCGCCGGATCAGGCTCTTGTCGAGCAGCGACTCCACCATGGTCAGTGCGTCGTTCTCGGTCACCGCGCAAACGCGGCCCGCGTCGGCCAGGGTCCAGCGGCCGGCGAACACCGACAGCTTGCGGAACAGCGTGCGCTCGC
Organism: uncultured Actinomycetes bacterium; assembly: GCA_963787645.1. GTDB lineage: Bacteria > Actinomycetota > Actinomycetes > Streptosporangiales > Streptosporangiaceae > Palsa-504. Next base: position 506,059 of record CAWBDS010000014.1, read on the forward strand.
CGGGGTCGAGCAGTTCGTAGCTCCAGGCGATCGCGTTGCGCAGCGCGCGCTGGCGGACCGGCACGTCCCGCGTGCTGCCGGCCAGCACCTCCATCCGGCTGCCGAGCCGGAACACCAGCTCCCCAGGGGTCAGGACCTTCAGCCGCGCCGCGGCCAGCTCGATGGCCAGCGGCATGCCCTCGAGCCGGACGCACGCGCTGGCCAGCAGCAGCGCGTTGGCCGCGGTGAGGGCGAAGCTCGGGTTGGTCCGGCGCGCGCGATCCAGCAGCAGCGCCACGGACGGGTTCGCGGCCAGGCCGCTCAGGTCTGCGACGTCCGCCGGCGCGGGCATGGCCAGCGGCGGGACCGGGAACTCCTGCTCGGCGGACAGCCGGAGTCGTTCGCGGCTGGTGGCGATCATCCGCAGCCGCGGGCAGGCGGCGAGCGTCCGGCCGACGTCTGGGGCGGCGGCCAGCAAATGCTCGCAGTTGTCCAGTACCACGAGCTGCTCCCGATGGCCCACCGCGGCGGCCAGCTGACCGATCAGGTCCGTTCCGCCACGCGGCTCGACCCCCATGGCCTGCGCCAGCTCCGCCGTGACCAGCGCCGGATCCCGGACCGGAGCCAGGTCGACGAACACCGGTGCGCCTCCGCTGCGCCCAGCGTGGGCCGACGCGCAGGCCACCGCGAGGCGGGTCTTTCCGATGCCCGGCGGTCCGGTGAGCGTGATCAGGCGAGTCTGCGGACGGGCCAGCATCCGCGCCAAGGCCTCCAGCTCGCCGTCCCGGCCGATAAGCAGGTCGGCGGGCGACGGCAGGCCGCTGCGCACCGGCCGACCCGCGTCTGCCATCGCCCCTCCCGGTACCGGCTATGTAGGGGGATTCCCCGATACCGGGATGACCTCCTGCACCCGTACAACAGTTTTCATCATGACACTCGCAACCAGGAGATACCGATGACTGTTACTGGCAATCCCGTTGACAATGGTGTGAATGTGCAGGCTCTGCTGGGGGCGCGGGAGGCGCTGTCGGGTGCGCCGGAGGCGGCCGAGTTCACCTGGCGGGCGGCCTGCACCTGGCGTAAGGGCACGCACAGCCATTCCACGGTGACCGGGTTCACCGGGCTGGGCGCCGAGCAGGCCCACCGGGCTACCTACGAGTACGACATCGACCATCCGGAGTGCTTCGCCTCCGAGGACAACGGCGCCACCCCGGTCGAGGTGGTGCTGGTCGCCCTGGCCGGCTGCCTGACCGCGGGCGTGGCCGCGGTCGCCCAGATGCGCGGCATCCAGCTCCGCTCGGTCACCGCCACCATCGAAGGCCAGATGAACGTCCTGGGCATCTTGGGTGCCGACCCCGGCGTCCGCAACGGCTTCAACGCGGTCACCGTCCGGTTCACCATCGATTCTGGCGCCTCCCGCGAGGACCTCGAAGCGGTCATCGCCCAGTCCCAGAAACGCTCCGCGGTCTTCGACATCGTCGCCAACCCGACCAAGATCCTGGTCGAGCTGGCCTGACCGGCCGACCGCGTCCGCCGGCATGATCCGGACCACGGCCGTCGTCATCGGCGCCGGGCACGCCGGGCTGGCCATGAGCCGCCGCCTCACCGACCGCTGCATCGACCATCTGGTCCTGGAGCGCGGTGAGGTGGCGAACTCCTGGCGGACCCAGCGCTGGCCCACCCTGCGGCTGCTCACCCCCAACTGGCAGACCCGGCTGCCCGGCCACCCCTACCACGGCGATGACCCCGACGGGTTCATGCCCGCCGCCGACCTGGCCGCCACCCTGGCCGATTACGCCCAGCTGATCAACGCACCAGTCCGCACCGCCACCACCGTGCACACCGTGCGGGCCGCCCCCGGCGGCTACCAGGTCCAGGCCGGCGACGACCTGCTGTGCGCCCAGGCCGTCATCCTGGCCACCGGGGCCTGCGCCCGGCCCGCCATCCCAGCCATTGCCCAGGCTGTTCCGGCGGGGATGACCACCCTCACCGCCCTGTCCTACCGCGATCCCGGCCAGCTCCCCGACGGCGGAGTCCTGGTCGTCGGCGCATCGGCCACCGGCGTCCAGCTGGCCGCCGAGATCCACCGCTCCGGCCGCCCGGTCACCCTGGCCGCCGGCGAACACGTCCGGCTGCCCCGCAGCTACCGCGGCCGCGACATATTCTGGTGGCTGGAAGCCACCGGCCTGCTCGCCGAACGCTACGACCAGATCGACGACCTGACCCGGGCCCGCCACCTGCCCTCACCCCAGCTCACCGGAACCCCCCACACCACCACCGACCTGAACGCCCTGTCCGCGCAAGGCATCCAGATCCGCGGCCGCCTCGGCCGCATCACCGGCGGCACCGCCCAGTTCTCCGGCTCCCTGGCCAACACCTGCAAACTCGCCGACCTGAAGATGAACCGCCTCCTGACCCGGGCCGACCAATGGGCCACCACGGCAGGCCTCCACGACCACCTGCCGCCACCGCACCGCCCCCCGCCCACCCGCGTCGACCCTCACACCCCCCTGGAGCTCGACCTGACCACCGGACAGATCACCACCATCGTGTGGGCGACCGGCTTCCGGCCCGACCACTCCTGGCTCCGCCTCCCCGTCCACGACCACGCCGGCCGCATCCGCCACGACGGCGGCGTCCTCACCGACACCCCCGGACTCTACGTCCTGGGCCTGCCCGTCCTCCGCACCCGCGCCTCCACCTACATCCACGGCACCGCCGCCGACACCGACACCCTAGCCAGCCACCTCCACACCTACCTCGGCAACCGGCCGGGAAAGGACCGGCGCCACCCCAGGGAAGGTAGCCATGCGGGCTAGGTATCCCGATGTCGAGGGCTTCATCGAGCGCGACGGGGTCAAGGTCGGCTACGAGGTGTTCGGTGCGGGCGAGCCGACTATCGTGCTGCTCACCTCGTGGGCCATCGTGCACGCCCGGCAGTGGAAGGCTCAGGTGCCGTACCTGGCCCGCCGGTTTCGGGTGGTCCTCGTTGAGGGCCGGGGCAACGGCCGGGCGGACCGGCCGCAGGCCGCGGACGCCTACCTGGACCGGGAGTACGTCGGTGACGTGATCGCCGTGCTGGACGCGGCCGGGGTGGACCGCGCCGTGGTCGTCGGCTTGTCCATGGGCGGCCGGCACGCGCTGCAGCTAGCGGCGTGGCATCCGCGGCGGGCGGCCGGGGTGGTCGCGTTCGGCCCGGCGCTGCCGTGGCCGATCCCGCCGGACTTCTTTGAGCCCAAGGACAGCTACGAGGGCTGGGCGAAGGCCAATATGCACTACTGGCTGGCCGACTATCGCGGCTGGGTCGAGTTCTTCATGTCGCAGGTATTCACCGAGCCGCATTCGACCAAGCAGCGGGAAGACGGGGTGGCCTGGGGCCTGGATACCAACGCCGAGACCCTGCTGCAAACCGGTCTGGGCGTAGCCGAGCCCGGCGCCGCCGCCGCCGAGGCGCTGTGCCGGCAGGTGCGCTGCCCGGTGCTCATCGTGCACGGGGACCAGGACGCGGTGGTGCCGCACGAGACCGGCGCGGCGCTGGCCCGGTGGACCGGCGGCACCATGGTGACGATCCACGGCGGCGGTCACGCTCCGCCCATACGTGATCCAGTCCAGGCGAACCTGCTCATCCGGGAGTTCGCCGACCGCTTCCGTCCTCCCGTGGCCGTTCAGAAGACCTGGACCAGGCCCCTGCACCGGCGCAAGCGGGTGCTCTACGCCAGCTCGCCCATCGGCCTCGGGCACGCCCGCCGCGACCTGGCTATCGCCGACGAGCTGCGCCGGCTCCGGCCGGATCTGGAGGTGCACTGGCTGGCCCAGCACCCGGTCACCGAACTGCTGAAGCGGCGCGGCGAGCTGATCCATCTAGCCTCGGACTTCCTGGCCAGCGAGTCCGGGCATATCGAGAGCGAGGCCGCCGAGCACGACCTGCATGCCTTCCAGGCCATCCGGACCATGGACGAGATCCTGGTCAGCAACTTCATGGTCTTCGCTGACCTGATCGCCGACGAGCCCTTCGATCTGTGGGTCGGCGACGAAGCCTGGGACATCGACTACTTCCTGCACGAGAACCCCGAACTCAAGCGGGCGCCCTACGCCTGGCTGACCAACTTCGTCGGCTGGCTGCCCATGCCGGACGGCGGCACCGCGGAACGGGACCTGACCACGGACTACAACGCTGAGATGATCGAGCAAATCGCGCGCTTCCCGAGCCTGCGGGACCGCTCGGTCTTCGTCGGCAACCCCGATGACGTGGTGCCGCACGGTTTCGGCGACGGCCTCCCGCTCATTCGCGACTGGGTCGAGCAGAACTACCGGTTCTCCGGCTACATCTCCGGCATCTCAGCGGGCCAGCTCGACGACCGCGAGGCGCTGCGGGCCGAGCTCGGTTACCAAGACGGCGAGCAGGTCTGCGTGGTCACCGCGGGCGGCTCCGCCGTCGGAACCAGCTTGCTCCGCCGGGCCGTGGCGGCCTTCCCGGCGGCCAGGCGGCTCATCCCGGGGCTGCGGATGATCGTGGCGGCCGGGCCCAGGATCGACCCGGGCACGCTGGACTCGGTGCCGGCCCGGGACGGCCTGGAGATACACGGGTACGTGCACGACCTCTACCGGCACCTGGCGGCCTGCGACCTCGCCGTGGTGCAAGGCGGCTTGACTACCACGATGGAGCTCACCGCGAGCGGACGGCCGTTCATCTATGTGCCGCTGCAGCACCATTTCGAGCAGAACTTCCACGTCAGACACCGGCTGGATCAGTACGGGGCAGGCCGTTGCCTGGACTTCGGGCAAACCGAGCCCGGCCTGCTCGCCGCCGCGATGGCCGAAGAGATCGCGCGCCCGGTCCGCTACCGGCCGGTCGAAACCGACGGCGCGGCCCGGGCCGCCGCGGACCTGGCCGAGCTCATCTGACGGTGCGCGCCAGGACTGACGGTGCGCGCCAGGACAGGCGGGTGCGCGCCGGGACCTGGGTCAGGCGGCCTGCTCCCGGGAGCACCACCAGGTGGACCGGCCGCCGACCGTGCCGTGCACCATCGGCCTGCCGCAGCGCGGGCAGGTACCTCCCGGGCGCCGGGCCGCGATGACGTCGCCGGTGTGCGCGCCGCCGCCCTCGCCCAGCGCGGCGTCCAGCACCGATCGCATCGCGCGGTACACCCGGTCAACGTCCGCGCGCCGCAGGTAGTTGACCGGCCGCCCGGGCCGCACCTTGGCCTGCCACAAGATCTCGTCGGCCAGCAGGTTCCCGATGCCGGCCAGCTTGGACTGGTCGAGCAGGCGGGCCTTGACCGCGATCGCCCCGCGGGACAGCACGGCGCGGAACTCGTCCCGCGTGATCTGCGCCGCGTCCGGGCCGAGCGCGCCGATATCGGGGTTGAGCACGATACGTCCGAGCCGGCGTTTATCGAACAGAGCCAGCCGGCCGCCGTCCGCGAACTCCAGCGTGAAGCGGTCCCATTCGGTTTTGCACGGCTGGGCGTCCCGGCCCGGCGGATCGCCGCCCTCGGCCACCCATCCGTCCGCCGCCACGATCACGATGCGACCGCTCATGCCCAGGTGGAGGCCGAGGTCCGGACCGGGAACGGCCGAGCCGTCCAGGCCCGAGGTCTCGCACCACATGGTCTTGCCACGGCGGTGGGCCGCGGTCAGCGTGCGCCCGGTCAGCGCCTGACGCAGCTCGCCGGGGGAGTGCGGCCGGCAGACGAACGTATCGGCGTCGTCGACGCCGACGATGCGCCGGCCCAGGCCGACATCGGCGATCAGGCGGCGGGCGGTCTCGACCTCGGGGAGTTCGGGCACCTAGGCTCCGTCTCCGCGCAGCGCCGCGAAGCGTTCGGCGGCCCGGTCGAGCTGGGCCAAGATGTGCTCCTTGGCCGCGGCGTCCAGCGGCGTGTCCGGACGGGCGATGAGCTCCCGCAGGACCGGGACCAGCGGCGCGTACTTGCCGGCCAGCCGGTACAGCCGGGGCCCGGTGCTGTGGATGAGACCGACGCCGTTGTCGGTGAAGTCGGAGGCCTTGATGACCCGGGCCCAGGGATTGGCCCGCAGGCTATCGGCCACGTGCTCGCGGTACTGCTCGTCCTGGTCGCGATCTGGCGCATACGGCGGGTTGGTCACCGCCCCGACCAGCTCCGCCACCCGCGGGCCGAACTCCCTGGCCAGCACGCCCAGCGCGGCCTGCTGGGCGGGGAGGCCTCGGAGATCGGCCCGGTCACCGGTCAGCTCGGCGGGATGGTCTTCCACCGCGTCGTGCAGCAGCGCGGCGCACACCACGTCGGCTGTGGGCGATCGCGTTATTCCCCAGGGGTGTTGATCAGGTAATTCCCCAGGTCCTGGCTGTGTTCTTAGTCTACTTTCCGCTCGTGTTCCCGGTGGGGATGACACGCGCGGGTGCTTTGTTCGGGCGGTAGCTGGGCCCGTTCATGAAGGCCTGGTGGCTGTTGTTGATGAGCCGGTCCAGGAGTGACTCGGCGACGACGGGGTTGGGGAACAGCGGGTACCAGTCGGCGGGTGCCCGGTTGGACGTGAGGATCAGTGATTTCCCGGCGCGCTCGGTGATGAGCTCGTAGAGGTCGTCGGCCTGGGGTGCGGTGAGCTCGCGCATGCCGAAGTCGTCCAGGACCAGGACGGCGGGGCGGGTGAGCTCGGCGAGCCGCCGGTCCCAGGTGCGGTCGGCGCGGCCGCCGGCCAGGCTGGCCAGGACGCGGCTGGTCTTGGTGAACCGGGCCTCGGCTCCTGCCCGGATGGCGAGGTGGGCCAGGGCCTGGGCGATGTGGCTCTTGCCGACGCCCACGGGTCCGTAGAGGATGACGGACTCGCCTGCCGCGAGCCAGCGGAGGGCGGCGAGGTCGCGGATCTGGGCGGCGGGCAGCTTCGGGGATGCGGTGAAGTCGAAGCCCTCGAGGGTGGCCTCGGTCTCGAAGCGGGCGCGGCGGATCCGCCGGTGCAGGGACATGCTGTCGCGGCGGGAGATCTCGTCCTGGCAGAGGACCTGGAGGAAGTCCAGGTGGCCGAGTTCCCCGGCGCCGGCCTGGGCGAGGCGGGCGTCGAGGGTGGCGAGCATCCCCGACAGCTTCAGGGTCCGGAGCGCGGACGCGAGCGCGCTGCGGTCGGTCACGGTGGCGCTGGTCATGACGGTGCTCCGTTCGCGGTCACCGCGGTGACGGCGTTGTTGGGGATCGAGCCGGGCATGGGGATGACGTTCGCGAACGACGCCGGGCCGCGCAGGAACGCGGCGGCGCCGCCGTCCCCGGCTGCGGCGGGGAGCTGGTCCCGCTCGGCTCCGGCGGCGAGGATGCCCCGCACGGTCCGGTAGGACGGGTCCCCGGCCGCGATCGCCTTCGCGCAGGCCGCCTCGAGCCTGCCGGGATCGTGCCTGTCGGCCAGCCCGATGATGCCCTGCGCGGCGCGGAGCCGGTAGAGCGCGTTCTCGGCGAGGAGCTCGCCGGTGACCTGCTCGCAGGCCGGGCCGATCGCGGCGGCCTGCCTGCGGCACCATTGCGGGGTGCGCATGTGGAAGGCGATCTTCTCCGGCGGGTAGTCGCCGAAGTCGGTCTGCTTCCCTCTCACCTTGCGCGGGTGGGACTTCACCAGCTGGCCGCCGATGAAGAACTGCACCATCGTCGCGGTGATCCGGACGTCGGCGGTCTTGCCGATGTGCCGCCAGGGCACCGAGTAGAGCACCTTCTCGACCTGGGCGTGGATGTCCGGGCCGATCTTCGCCGTCGCCCACGTGGCCAGCACGAACGGCCCGGCCGGCAGCGGCCGCAGCGCGTCCCTCTCCACGGCCTCGAACACCGAGACCGGGGCGGCGCCCTCCAGCGGCCGGGCACGCCCGCTGCCCGGCCACCTCGGCTGACCAGCGCGCGGCCCCGGCCTGCATCTGCTCCAGCGAGGTGAACTCCCGGCCCCGCCAGAACGAGTCCCGGACATAGGGCATCGGCCGCTCGACCCGGGCCTTGTCGCGTGGCTTAAGGGCGCGGGCAGGGTCAACCAGGCAGCCGTAATGGGCGGCGAGCTCGGCATAGGACCGGTTGATCTTCGGGTCGTAAAGGTCGGGCTTGTCGACCCCGGTCTTCAGGTTGTCCGGCACGAGGCGGGCCGGGACGCCGCCGAAGAACCCGAACGCCTCGACATGGCACCCGGTCCAGGCGGCCTGGTCCATCTTCAGCACCGGGCGGACGAACATGTGCCGTGAGCAGGCCAGCACCATCACGAACGCCCAGACGGTGCGCAGCTTCCCGGTCGCCGGATCGAGCCAGCGGCCCAGCATCCCGTAATCGATCTGCGCCTGCTCCCCGGCCTCGGCCAGCCGCGGGCTCCAGACCGTCACCTGCGAACGGCGGGCCTCCTCCGCGATGTTCGCCGCCACGTAACGGCGCAAGCTCGCCACGCTCGCGGCCAGGCCGTGCTCGTCCCGCAGCCGCTGGTGGATCGTCGACATCCGCACCCCGGCCTTCACCTGGGCCACGATGTAGTCGTGGTGCTCGCCGATCGCGGGCCAGGTCACCTGCCGCAGCCGCGTGTCGGCCAGCTCAGGGAACCACTCCCGGACCAGCCCGGCCCACTCAGCCTCGCTCTTCGCCTGCCGCCCGGCAACACGCCCGCGGCAACCGCCGGGGCGACGTACTTGCGGATCGTCTTACGGTCCACGCCCAGGCTCTGCGACATCTCGTTCAGCGACCTGCCCGCATGCCAGTGCACCAGTATCTCGGTCACGTCGATCACGTCGAACGTTCTCCTCGCCATCGGCCCCCCGTCCTCGACGGGAGGCAACCTTGCTCGATCTCGATGGCCAGGTCCACCCCGACACGCACGCCATCCCCATGGGGAATTACGTGATCAGGGTGGGGAATTACGTGATCGCTACGCCCTCAGAAGTGGGGAATTACAAGATCGCCGACAGTCGGCGTCGTGCACGCCGTAGTGCGAGATGATCCGGATCGCCACCCGCAGCAGGTGATTGACGTACGGCTCACGGTCCCGCCGGTCGTCGGCGTGCAGCCGGGCGGCCAGGTCCCGGGCGCGCTCCATCCGCTGCCGGTCCGCGTCGTCCCAGGCCGCGATCTCGACCGCGAACCGGTCCCGCAGTCCGGCCTCGCCGTAGGTCGAGGTGATCGCGTGCAGCGGCATGGTGGCCAGGAATCGCTGCTGGTCGCCGTCCATGACCTAGAACTAGCACACGCTCAGCCCGCTATGTCGGCCATGTCCGCAGGCTCGGGCAGCAGCGGCAGGTAGATAGCGAACCTGGTCCGGCCGGGACGGCTGGTCACGGTGATGCTGCCGCCGTGCGCGGCCACCACCGCGTCGACGATGGCCAGGCCCAGCCCGGTGCTCTTGCCCGCGGCGTCCAGGTCGCGCGCCCGGGAGGTGTCGGCCCGGGTGAAGCGCTCGAACAGATCCGGGAGCAGTTCGGCGGGGATGCCGGGGCCGTCGTCGGTGATGCTGAACTCGACCCGCGGCGCGGCCGGCCGGGTCCCCCGTTCCACCAGCCCCCCGTCCGCCGCCGCCGGCGAGCCCATCCCTGGCGTCGCCTCGACGTGCAACGCGACGCTGACCGTGGAGCCGGGCGGGGTGTGCTTGCCCGCGTTGCTCATCAGGTTGGCCAGCACCTGGTGCAGGCGGTGTTCGTCGCCGCGGACCAGGATCGGGTCGCTGGGCAGGTCCAGCCGCCAGTGGTGATCCCGGCGGGCCACGCGGGCATCGCTGGTCACGTCGATGGCCAGCCGCGACAAGTCGACCGGCTCGCGTTCGAGCGGGCGCCCGGCGTCCAGCCGGGCCAGCAGCAGCAGGTCATCGACCAGCACGCTCATCCGGGCCGACTCGGACTGGACCCGGGTCAGCGCGTGGGTCACGTCTTGGGGTACCGGGCCGTGGTGGCGCAGGGCCAGCTCGGCGTAGCCGCGGATCGCGGACAGCGGGGTGCGAAGCTCGTGGGAGGCGTCGGCGGCGAACCGGCGCAGCCGGGCCTCGCTGGCCGCGCGGCGGCTCAGGGCCCGCTCGACGTGGAACAGCATCCGGTTGAACGCCGCGCCGACCTGGCCCACCTCGGTCCGCGGGTCGGTGTCGGGCACGCCGGCCGGCAGCGTGACCTCACCCGATTCCAGCGGCAGCTCGGTCACCTTGGTCGCCGTGGCGGCCACCCGGCGCAGCGGCCGCAGCGAGAACTGGACCAGTGCGGCGCCCAGGATCACGGCCAGTCCCAGAGCCACCGCGAACACCATGTGCTCGGTGTTCTCGACCTGCTCGATCTGCTCATTCACCGTGGTCAGCGGCAGCCCGGTGACCAGCGTGGTGTGCTCCGGGCCCGGCACCGTGGCGAACATGAACTGCTGGCCGAGCAGGGTCCGGGTACAGGTCGGCGGGTTGCCCGGCGGCGGGTACCCGCCGCCGGGAGAGGGGAGCGCCGCCAGCGTGGCCTGGTCCGATGCGCTCAGCGTGCACTTCCCGGATACGTAGTAGCACTGCTCGACCTTGCCGCCCGAAGCCAGGACGGCCAGGAACGTACCCTGGGCCTGTCCCGCGTTGTAGCAGCGGGAGAAGTCGTCGGGGTCGTTTCCCGGGCCGCCGCCGTCGCCGGGACCGTGGGCGTCGGAGCCCACGCAACTCATCCACGTCAAGCTCGCCGCCTGGACCTGCGCTCGCAGCGAGCCGGTCAGCGAGTTGCTCAGCGACTGCGCGGTGACCACGCTGACCACCACGCTGGCCAGGCCGAACAACACCACCAGCCCGATGATGAGCTTGCCGCTGATGGTCCGGAAGGACAGCACGTGGGCCCACCGTGCCAGCCGGCCGGACGGCCGCACCGCGGGCGCGGGCATTAGCCGGCCGGCTTCAAGACGTAACCGACGCCGCGGACGGTGTGGATCAGCGGGGCGCGCCCGGCGTCGATCTTCTTACGCAGATAGCTGATGTACAGCTCGACGACGTGGGCCTGCCCGCCGAAGTCGTAGTTCCACACCCGGTCCAGGATCTGGGCCTTGGACAGCACCCGCCGCGGATTGCGCATGAGGAACCGCAGCAGCTCGAACTCGGTCGCGGTCAGCTCGATAAGCTCGCCGTCCCGGCGCACCTCGCGGGCGTCCTCGTCCATGGTCAGGTCGCCGACCGTGAGCAGCCCTTCGGTGTGGCTGCGGGTCAGGTTGGCCCGGCGCAGCAGGCCGCGCAGCCGGGCCAGCACTTCCTCCAGGCTGAACGGCTTGGTCACGTAGTCGTCGCCGCCGGCCGTGATGCCCGCCACCCGGTCCTCGACCGCGTCCCGCGCGGTCAGGAACAGCACGCATACCTGGGGGATTTCGGCCCGCAGGCGGCGCATGACCTCCAGCCCGTTGAAGTCGGGCAGCATGATGTCCAGCACCACGGCGTCGGGCCGGAACTCGCGCGCGGTCCGGACCGCATCGGCACCGTTACCCGCGGTCTTGACCGTCCAGCCTTCGTAGCGCAGCACGCTAGCCAGCAGCTCGGCCAGGCTCGGCTCGTCGTCGACCACGAGTACTCGAACCGGGGTCCCGTCCGCCCGCTGAAGGCTGGCGTCCTTGCCGCTCGCGGCGGTGGAGGACGGGCTGTAGTTATCCATGTTCCTCAGGCTCACTCGTCATGATCAGATCTGTGCCCAGTATGCCCGCGGGGTCTGGGTTCTTTGTCCATCGTTCTCACTTGGTGCGAACTCTTGAGTTCCCATTCAAGGCGAATCATGCGACCGTAAGGTCAGAATCAGCTATGAGTACCCTCTGAGCTCGCCACGGATCCCGCGGCGTGGGAAACAGCGGCCGGAACGGGGTCAGCCGGTGCCTAGCAGGCGGCCGAGCTTGGACGCGGACGCTGACCGGATCGCCCCGGCCTCGCGCAGCGCCCGGCCGGCCGCCTCCATCGCGCCCTCCGCCTTGGCCCCCTCGACCGCCTCGACCTCGATCTCGCGCCAGCGCATCGGCTCGGCCCCGGGCTCGTCCAGCCGGGTGGCGGTCACCAGGTCGTCGGCGACCTTGGCCAGCGGCTCGCCCGCCTTGCCGGTCAGTGTCACCACGGTCCGTTCGGTATCCAGGATGGCGATGGGGTGCAGGGGCCGCCCCGCGGTGACGTCCTGAACCTGAGCGGCCAGCGCCGCCGGGACGGTACCCGTGTCGCCCTCGCTGAGCGGCGTGCGGATCTCCTGTCTGGTGTCCTTGCGCACCGGCAGCTTGAGGTGCCAGCCCTCGTCCGGGCCGCCGACGCGGCGGCGCAGCGTGATCTTGTTCTTGATCAGGTCTAGGTCGTCGGTATCGAAGTAGGTGGCGCTCAGGTAGAACCGCTGCCGTCCGGTCGCCTTCCCGCGTCCTTCCCGGCTGCCGAGGTCGGGCAGGACGAAGTCGGCGGCGGCGTCGTACTTCTGCTCGGTCTCGAGGTGCTTGCCCGTGGTGTCCGTCACGCCTGTAAGGCTAGTCGTGATAGACCGCGAACCGCGTGCCGGGTCGTTCGATAATCAGGGCGTCGCCGGGCGGCTGCGGCTGGTCAGCACCGGCCGCGGCCGCCCGCGGATAGGCGTCCACGTGCAGGCCGGCGATACCCGGACGGTCCGCATCGCCCCAGGCCCGGACGTGCGCCGCGAGTTCGGCGGCCAGCTGCGCGGCCCGCGGGCCGAACCCGGCCGCGCTCAGGGTGAGCGGACCAGACCGGTCACCATCTGTGGTGGAGGTGACGATCGCCAGGCCGTCGGCGTCGACCAGCCCCACGGTTGACTGCCAGGCCGGGCCGTACAGCGGCGCCCCGCTGAGCCGCCCGCCGGGCGTGTGGCGCCGCCCGGCCGGCCGGTCCTCGTTCAGCCGGCACAAGCGGGGCTCATGAGCGGCCAGCCACAGGCCCAGGCCCCAGAACACCTGCGCCGAACCCGCCTGGACCCCGGCCGGATGCGACACGGGCGGCCCGGCGAGGGCCTCGCTCAGCACCTCGGCATCGCCCGGCAGCGTGCCGTCGGGCAGCAGCAGGAACAGGCCCGGCGCCAGCGGGACCACGCGTTCGGGCCCGGCCAGCGTGCCGCGCATCCGCATGAACCCGCACGGCGCCAGCGACCGGCTCGTCCACGGCCCGCCGGCGGCCGGACCGGCCCGCTCGAAGGCCACCGAGAGCTGCGTGCCGCGCACGTCGAGCGGCACCACGATCCGGGCGTGCGGGGCGGCCTGCGCCAGCCAGGCCGGGGCCAGGTCGGCGACGCCCACGGTGGCGATGATCCGGTCGTAGGGCGCGTGCTCCGGGTCGCCCGCCGCGCCGTCCGCGCAAGTCACGGTGACCGCACCGAAGCCGGCGCCGGCTAGGTGCTCGCGGGCCGTGCTCACCAGTCCGGGGTCGATGTCGACGCTGGTCACCTGGCCCGACGGGCCGACGATGTGGCTGATCAGCGCGGCGTTGTAGCCGGTCCCGGCGCCGATCTCCAGCACCCGGTGACCCGGGGCCAGGCCCAGCTGAACCAGCATGATGGCCATGATGGCGGGCTGGGAGGAGGAGCTGATCGGCTGTCCCGCCTCGTCCCGCTTGGTCACGATGGCCTCGTCACGGTAGGCGGCCGTCGGCGGCTGTTCGGGCAGGAACAGGTGCCGGGGCACGGTGCGCAGCGCGGCGGCCACGGGCTCGCTGCCGATCCGGTGGCTGGCCACCACCCGGCTGGCCAGCCGCTCCCTCATCCGCGCGAGCTCATCGCCCAAGCCGGTACCTCATCCGGAACGCGGCCGCGCACAGGGCGGCCAGCCCGATCAGGCCGGCCAGCACGAAGCTGTTGCCGGCCAGCAGCTGCAGGCCGTGCCAGTGGAACTCGGGGTACCACGGCTTGTCGCCGGTCGCGAAGGAGTGCGTGGGCCCGTACCAGAACAGCCCGGCCGGGGTGAGCCCGGACTGGGACAGGTTCCACAGCTGCGGCCAGGCGCCGAAGGTCGCCGTGACCAGGACCGCGGCCACCCACCACGCGGCCCGGACGGCGCCACGGGCCTGGGCGCCCAGGTGAGCCAGCAGCGCGATGGCCGGGGCCACCCAGACCCAGTGGTGATCCCAGCTCAGCGGGGAGACCAGCAGGCCGGTCAGGGCGCAGGCCAGCATGCCCGCCACCGGGTGCCCGGCGCGGTGCAAGATCGCTGCGGCGACCAGGCCTGCGATCACGACCAGGATCGCCGCTGCGATCCAGGGCGCGGTGCCGGAGGTCACGCTGCCCGCCAGCCGGGTCGCCACCCCGCGCAGCGACTGGTTGCCCCGGGTGCCGAGGAACACGATGCGGTTGGCGTTCAGGAACAGCCTGTGAACCCAGTACCTGCCGGAGTCCTTGGGCAGCACCGCGTAGCCGAGCGCCACCGTGACCACGAACGTCCCGGCGGCCACCGCGGCCTGCCGGTACCGGCGGATCAGCAGCAGGTAGGGGATGAAGATCAGCGGGGTCAGCTTCACCCCGGCGGCTAGCCCGATGCCGACTCCGTGCCACCAGCGGGTGCGGCCGTCCAGCCCGGTCAGCAGGTCGGCGACCACCAGCAGCATGAGCAGCAGGTTGACCTGCCCGAGGGCCAGCGTCTGCTGGACCGGCTCGGTCAGCAGGGCCAGCGCGGACACCCCGAGCGTGGCGCCCAGCCGCACCCGGGGCCGGTCCGCGTAACCCAGCGCGCCGAACACCAGCCATAGCGACAGCCCCAGCGCGGCCACGCTGACCAGGGTCATAGCCCAGCGCATCGCCGTCCAGGACAGCACCGACGCGACCGCGAACACCACCGCGGCGAACGGGGGATAGGTGAACTGGACCCCGTTCTGCCCGGTCCAGTCGTACAGCGGCGAGGCCCGATGAGGGTCGTAGGCGGGCCCGACGTGCCGGACGATCAGCCCGCCGTTCCGGTACACGACCAGGTCCCGCAGGGCGGCCATCGACGACAGGTGGGTGGCCAGGTCGGCCACGTAGACGGCCAGCACGGCCACCAGCAGCGCGGCCCCGGCCGGAAGCAGCCACCGCGCCCCGTCCCGCGGCGGACCGGCGGTTGTCGCCCGCGCGGATCCGCGGTCCGCCGCCGCTGGCTCTGCCCGCACCGCGCTCGTCCCTTTCGTCAGGCCTGCAACACGACATCGGCTGGCACGATTGGTGTCGTGCCAGCCGATGATAGTGCGTGCGCTACGAGATGGTCTCCGTCTCCCCGTCGCGCGCCTCCCTGGCCGCCGGAACGGTCGTGGTGCGCGCCCGCCGGAACGGCAGGGACCGGGTCCGGGTCGAGTTGGCCGGGACCGTCTCATCGGCGGGGACGGTCTCAGCCTCCGGGGCGGTCTCGATGGCCCGGATACCCGAAGCCACCGACATGATCCGGCCGAACGCCGCGGCCGCGACGAACACGATAACCACGCCCAGCGCGGTGAAGAAGCCGAGCTGCTCCATGATCTGCCTGAACTGGGTGGCGCCGGCCGGCGAACCGCCCAGGGTCACGTGGTTGTTCCATAGCGGGCTCAGCGTGGTCCCGAGGGTGAACCAGGCCCCGGCCGCCGCGGCCAGCGTCGCGCCGAACAGGGCGACGTGCCGGCCGGTGGCGATCATGAGCAGGACGCCGCCGAGGAACACTGCCGCGCCCGGCAGGATCTCCAGCCACAGCCGGGCCGTGGTGTAGGTCCAGGCCGTGTCCGGGGTGTACGCGTAGTGGAAATACGGTCCGATGAAGGGGATGAGTGCGCCCCAAGCTCCGAGCAAGACCAGCAGGAACCCGCTGGCCGCCCCGCGGCTTCGCCGCATTTGCAGCATCCCAGCCATGCCCATCACTTCCTGAGTGAGTAACGATCTGCGTGTAATTAGCGGACCTGACCTCGCCCCTCTACCCGTGGCTTCGCGGGGTATTCCGGCCGAGGGGTATCGTTCGCGACGTGGATAGCCGTCGCCTGGTCCCGCGCACCGATCTGGTGCTGGCCGACCCCCGGCTGGTGGCCGCGGAACGCAGGCTGGGCCGCGCGCTGGTCAAGGCGGCGGTGGGCCGGGCCCAGCAGCGCGCCCGGGATGGCCTGATCGGCCCGGAGCAGGTCGCGGACACCGCGGTGGCCGAGTTGCCCGCTCGGGCCGCCGGGCTGACCCCGGTGATCAACGCGACCGGGGTGCTGGTGCACACCAACCTGGGCCGCGCGCCGCTGTCCGCGGCGGCGGTGGACGCGATGGCGGCCGCGGCGGGGGCCTGCGACGTCGAGTTCGACCTGGCCACCGGGGTCCGCGCCCGCCGCGGCATGGGCGCGCTGGACGCGCTGGCCCGGGCCGTCCCGGCGGCCGAGGCGGTGGCCGTGGTCAACAACAACGCGGCCGCCCTGGTCCTGGCGGCGACCGCCCTGGCCCGGCCGGAGGCGCCGGAGATCGTGGTCAGCCGGGGCGAGCTGATCGAGATCGGCGACCGGTTCCGGCTGCCCGACCTGCTGGCCTGTACCGGCGCGGTACTGCGCGAGGTCGGCACCACCAACCGGACCACGGCCGCCGACTACGCCGAGGCGGCCGGGCCGCGCACCGCGTTCATCCTCAAGGTGCACCCGTCGAACTTCCGTATCGAGGGCTTCACCGCCGCGGTGGGCGTCCCGGCGCTGGCCGAACTGGGCCTGCCGGTGGTGTTCGACATCGGCTCCGGGCTGCTGGCCCCGCACCCGCTGCTGCCCGAGGAGCCCAGCGCCGCGGACGCCCTGCGCGACGGCGCCGCCCTGGTCACCGCCAGCGGGGACAAGCTGCTCGGCGGCCCGCAGGCCGGCCTGCTGCTCGGCCGGGCTGACCTGGTCCGCCGCCTGACCCGCCACCCGCTGGCCCGCGCCCTGCGGGTCGACAAGCTGACCCTGGCCGCCCTGGAGGCGACCCTCACCGGCCCGGTACCGCCGGTCGCCGCCGCGCTGGCCGCCGACCCGGCTTCCCTCTTTGATCGCGCCGAACGAATCGTGGCTCGTCTACCCCCGACTGGCCTCGACGCGCGAGTGGTTCCAGCGTCTGCTGCGGTGGGCGGGGGCGGCGCCCCGGGAGTCGAACTGCCCAGCGCGGCGATCAGCCTGCCCGAGGTGCTTGCCGTCCAGCTGCGCCGCGGGTTGCCCGCCGTGGTGGGACGCCTGGAGGCGGGCCGCTTGCTCCTCGACCTGCGCTCCGTGCCCCCCGAACAGGACGACCTCCTAGTCCGTGCCATCCAGGCGGGTGGGGGCCCGTCATGATCGTGGCCAGTATGGGCCTCTATGCGGCCGTTTCTGGCCATGATCATGGTCTTGGGGAACGGCTGTGCAGGTTATCGCGACGGCGGGGCATGTGGATCATGGGAAGTCGGCGCTGGTGCGGGCGCTGACTGGGATGGAGCCGGACCGGTGGGCTGAGGAGCGTCGCCGGGGGTTGACGATCGCCCTGGGGTTCGCCTGGACGACGCTGCCGGACGGGCAGCGGGTGGCGTTCGTGGACGTGCCGGGCCACGAGCGGTTCGTCCCGAACATGCTGGCCGGCGTCGGCCCGGTACCCGCCGTGCTGATCGTGGTGGCCGCCGACGGCGGCTGGATGCCGCAGTCGGCCGAGCACCTGGCCGCCATCAACGCGGTCGGCATCCGGCACGGGCTGCTCGCCGTGACCCGCTGCGACCTGGCCGATCCCGGTCCCGCCACCCAGGAGGCACTGGACCGGATCGCACCGACCAGCCTGGGTTCGGTGCAGGCCGTCGCGGTGAGCGCGGTAACCGGCGCCGGGCTGCCCGAGTTGCGGTCCGCGCTGGTGCGCCTGGTGGCCTCGCTGCCCGTGCCGGACGCCGCCGCACCGGTCCGGCTGTGGGTGGACCGGTCGTTCAGCATCCGGGGCGCCGGAACGGTGGTGACCGGCACGCTGCCCGCCGGGACCGTCCGGTCCGGTCAGGAACTGCTGCTCACCCCGTCCATGCGCCCGGCCCGGATCCGGGGCATCGAATCGCTGAACGAGTCCGCTACCGCGGTCAGCGCCGTGGCCCGGGTGGCGCTCAACCTGCGCGGTATCCCGGCGGACGGTGCCGCCCGGGGCATGGCCCTGATCGACCCCGGCCGCTGGACCATGACCAAGCTGGCCGACGTCAGGCTGACCGTCCCGCCCGGCATCCGGCTGCCGCCCGACATCAGCGTGCACATCGGCTCCGCGCGCATCTTGGCCCGGCTGCGGGTGCTGGGTCCGCTCCCGGATTCCGGCGGGCCGGTCCTGGTCAGACTGACGCTGCGCGAGGCGCTGCCGCTGCACGTGGGAGACCGGCTGCTGCTGCGTGACCCGGGCAGCGCGAGCGTCGCCATCTTCGGCGCGACCGTGCTCGACGTGGCGCCGCCCGCGCTGGTGCGCCGCGGGGCGGCCGCGGCCGCCGGCCGTGAACTGGCCGCCTGGCCGGACGTGCCGGCGGCCGAAGACCTGCTGCGCCGGCACGGGCTGCTACGGGCCGGCGTGGCGGCGGCCATGGGCGTCACGGGCGCCTGGCCCGCCCCGGTCACGGCCAGCGGCTGGCTGGCCGATCCGGCCCGCTGGGCTGAGCTGCGCCGTCAGCTGTCCGAGATGGTCGCCACGCACGCCCGGCGTGACCCGCTGGCCATCGGCCTGCCGCCCGAGGCGGCCCGGGCCGCCCTCCGGCTGCCGGACCGGGCGCTGGTCGAGGCCCTGGCCCGGACGCCGGGACCGCAGGGCGCTTCGTCGCGGATACGGCTGGACGGCGGTTACCTGTACCTGGCTGACCAGCGCCAGCCGGTCCAGCCGCCGACGCTGCCGCCGCAGGTGATGGCCGGGGTACGCGCCGTGCTGGCCGACCTGGCCGACACGCCGTTCCTGGCCCCGGAGGCCGGCCGGCTGCGTGAGCTCGGCCTGGACACGCGGGCCCTCGGCGCCGCGGCGCGGGCGGGCCTGCTGCTGCGGGTCACCGAGCAGCTCGTACTGGCGCCCGGCGCCGAGGCCGAAGCGGCCCGGACGCTGGCCGGACTGCCCCAGCCGTTCACCGCCGCGCAGGCCCGTCAGGCCCTCGGCACCACCCGGCGGGTGGCGATCCCGCTGCTTGAGTACCTGGACCGGGCCGGTATCACCCAGCGCCTGCCCGACGATCGCCGCCGCCTGCGGTTAAAAAAGTCCGTCCCGGCGTGTATCTGTCGCCTTTGTCCGTCCTCCGCATAGGCAAGACAGAGGGCAGCCGTATGAGGGCTGTCCCAGACGCAAGGAGTTCAAAATGACGGCAGTCGAGGACGCCCCAGCAGCGTCCGCCACAGCGGCGACGGGGGTGCCGGTGTCCGAGGAGGTGGCCCGGCAGCAGGCCACTCAGTGGGCCAACGGGCAGGCGGCCCGCCTGACCGAGCGGGTCATGAGCAACCAAGCCCAGGCCAACGGCCACTCGAACGGGGGCGTGGCTCCGCGCATCGGCGCCCCGACCACGGACCTGGGCGGCCCTCCGTACGTGGCCTTCGACGTCATCGCGACGTCCCCCGTCACGGTGGCCGGCCCGCAGCTGATCTACCCGCCGAGCAAGATCATCCCCGCGGGAAGCCTGTCCTTCCTGGTCGCCTTCATCTACACCAATCCGTTCCCGGGTCCCGGGTGGGCGGTTCCGGCGAACGTTTCGCTCGGAGCACGGCCCTGGCGGATGACGCTCGACCTGACCAACCTGACCACCGGGGCCACGACCAACCTGGTCCAGGCGGGCGTGTTCGCCAGCCCGGCCGCGGTGATCACGCCGGTGCTCTTCCTCCTGCCCACGCCCAACCTGGGCCCGGACCCTTCGCTGTACGAGGCCAACGTCACCGTGTACGTCGACGTCCCGGCCCAGCCGTTCGCGGCGTTCGCGACCAACTTCTTTGACATCGACAGCGACCCGGGCTTCCCGTTCTTCCCGCCCATCCCGCCGGAGAACCCCGGCTACCGGTACGACCTGCCCAACCGTTACCTCGTCTTCCCCTGAGGGGGACGCCCGCCGGGTGGCTACAGGCTGCGGAACTCTGGGGAGCGGCGCAGCACGTCGGCCACCCGGCGGGCGGTACCTATCGTGTTGGCCACCCGCAGCAGCGGGAACCCGCCGCCGTGGACGCGGAACACCGACGCGCCGGGCGTGCTGGCGATCGAGACGTTCGCGCTAGCTAGCTGGCTCTTGCGGACGGTGACGCGGCCCGTGCCGTTGGCCTGGACCTGGTAGCCCGGTCCCAGCCGACGGCCCAGCACCGTGGCCAGCTCGTCCGGCGTGATGTTCTTGCGCGGGACCCGCACCTTCGGCATGATCTCCAGGCTACTGGCCGCCGCGGTTCCGTCAGGCGGACAGCCACACCGCGGTATCGGGCCGCAGGCTGCCGTCGGAGCCGACCGCGCCCGGCTCGCTGGCCAGCAAGACGTCGCGGTGCGGCGGCAGCGGTGCGGCGGCCTGGCCGAGGTTCGCCGCGAACACGAAGCCCGGCTCCCGGGCGAAGCAGAGCAGGCCGCCCGCGTCCGGCAGCCCATCGAGCCAGGTCAGCGTGCCGCGGCCCAGGGCCGGGTGCTCGCGGCGCAGCCGCAGGGCCGCCCGGTACAAGCTGAGGAACGAATCCGGGTCGCTGGCTTGGGCCTGCACGCTGTAGCCGCCCCAGTCCGCGGGCGGGGGGAGCCAGGACGGCGCGGGCGAGCCGGTCTCGGAGAAGCCGAAGTCCGCGCCGTCCTGGGTCCAGGGCAGCGGCACCCGGCAGCCGTCGCGGCCGAGCGACTCGCCGTGGGTGCGGCGGAACCGCGGGTCCTGGCGCGCGGCGGCGGGCAGGTCCGCGACCTCGGGCAGGCCCAGCTCCTCACCCTGGTAGATGTAGGCCGACCCGGGCAGGGCCAGCAGCAGCAGGGCCGCGGCGCGGGCCCGGCGGGCGCCGGCCTCGGTGCGGTCGTGGCCCAGGCTCACCAGCTGGCTGATCATCTGCCGGCCGAAGGGCTCGTCTAGTGCGTACCGGCTCACCGGCCGGGGCACGTCGTGGTTGCCGATGACCCACGGCGCACGCGATCCGTCGGTCAGCTCGAGGACCCCGTCGACGGCCTGCCGCAGTCCGATCACGTTCCAGCTGGCCACGATCAGGTCGAAGTTGAAGACCTGGGGCAGGCCGCGGGACTCCAGGTACGGCCGCAGCGTGGCCGGCGAGTCGGCCCAGACCT
Organism: uncultured Actinomycetes bacterium; assembly: GCA_963787645.1. Classification (GTDB taxonomy): domain Bacteria; phylum Actinomycetota; class Actinomycetes; order Streptosporangiales; family Streptosporangiaceae; genus Palsa-504. The sequence goes on from CAWBDS010000014.1 coordinate 527,090, forward strand.
CGCCGACCGCGGTCCGCGCTCCGGGGAACCCGTCCGCCGGGTAGGAATCCAGGATGATCCGCCAGGAGCGGTACAGCTGCTGCAGTTCGGGCCGGTGGTGGTAGGCCGACGGCGCGTTGACCTGGTGGTAGAGGTGGTCCGGGTCAGGGTCGTCGGGCAGCTCCGGGTCTTTGTAGATCCCGTGCGCCACGTCGACCCGCAGGCCCGCCGTGCCGCGGTCCAGCCAGAACCTGATCACCTCGTCGAAGAAGGTGTGCACCTCCTGGTTACGCCAGTTCCAGTCCGGCTGGCCGGTGTCGAACAGGTGCAGGTACCACTGTCCCGGCCGGCCGTCGGCTTCGGTCACCCGGGTCCAGGCCAGACCGCCGAACATCGACTTCCAGTTGTTCGGCGGCAGTTCCCCGTCCTGGCCGCGCCCCTCCCGGAAGATGAACCACGCTCGCTCCGGGCTGCCCGGACGCGCCGCCAGCGCCGCCTGGAACAGCGGGTGGGCGCTCGAGCAGTGGTTGGGCACCAGGTCCACGATCACCCGGATCTGGTGCGCCTCGGCGTCCTTGATCAGGCCGTCGTAGTCGGCCAGGCTGCCGAGCAGCGGATCCACGGACCGGTAATCGCTGACGTCGTAACCGCCGTCAGCCAGCGGAGACGGGTAGAAGGGGGTCAGCCAGATGGCGTCCACCCCGAGATCGGCCAGGTAGGGCAGGCGAGATCGGAGCCCGGGCAGGTCGCCGACACCGTTGCCGTCCGCGTCGGCGAAGCTCCGCGGGTACACCTCGTAGACCACCGCGTCTTCCCACCACGCATGCCCGTTTGCGCTCACGCGTCTCCCTTTCTCGCCGCTGACCCCCTTCGGCATCTTATGAGTGAGCCCCCGGGGCCAGGGTTGGGCGGGGTCAGTAGAGTCGACGTGGAGGCGTCTGGGCGCCTGGTGGTCCCCCCAGTCTTCAAAACTGGTGAGCGCTGCGCTGTAGCGCTGGCGGGTTCGATTCCCGTCCGCCTCCGCCAACCGGAGGTCCGGCGGTCAGCCGGCCAGCTCGACGGTCAGGCCGAGCCGTTTGGCCAGCAGGCGTGCGCGGTCCTGGTCGGCCGGGCCGAAGGCGCCTTGCGCGCGGGTGAAGCGGACGTGGTGCAACGCTCCGCCGCGGGCCAGGCCCTCCTCGCGGACCAGCCGGAGCCGCCGGCTCCCGGGCCAGGTCAGCTCGGCGGCGTGCTCGTCGCCGGTCTCGAGCTGGCCGTCCAGGGCCTCGCGGAACAGCCGCACCGCGCCGTCGAGGTCGCTGACGTGATGCTCGATGAGGTCGAAGCGGGCCGGCGGCCCCGGCTCGGGCAGCTCCCGCGGCGCGGGCCGGTCCGGATCGCCGTCCTGCTGGGCGACCTGGATGACGATGCCGTGGGCGCTGCGCGGGTGCAGGAACGCTTCCTTCCAGCTCGGATGGTCCAGGTTCACTCCGACCGGCTCCAGAGCGAGGGATCGCAGGCGGGCCAGCGTGTCCTCGATGTCGCTGACGATGAAGTTGAAGTGGTGCGGGCCCGCGCCGTGCGCGGCCAGGAACCGTTCCAGGAACGCCGCGTCGGGGCCGCCGGTCGGAGTGAGCAGCTCGATCTTCGGCCCGGCGGCGTAGCTCAGCTGACCCCACCAGAAGCCGGGGGAGTCATCACCGTAGACCCACGTTCCGCCCAGGATCCCGCCGAACAGGTCCCAGCCGTCGGTCAGCGCCGACGTGCCGATGGCCAGGTGATCGAGGATGGCCGTCATGGGATGACGCTACCGTCCCGGGCTGCGGGTAGCGTCCGTGGCATGACCATGGGCGGCCTTGACCCGCGAGCCAGCATCGCGGAGAACTACCGGATGTTCGGCCGGGAGGCGCGCGGCCGTTCCCCGCTCTATGAGGCGCTGGCCGCCTCGGTGGCCGACGACCAGGAGATCATCGCGTTCGTCGCCACGTTGCCGAAGCCCAAGCATCAGCCCAACCTGCTGTTCGCCGCGGCCAAGTACCTGCTGGACGGCCCGCCCAGCCTCGGCGCGCTGCGGACGCTGGTCCGGCAGGAGACCGACCTGGCCCAGGTGATGCTGGCCCGCCGCACCCAGACCAACGAGCCCGCCCGGTGCGCCACCCTGCTGCCCGCGCTGGCCCAGCTGCCCGGTCCGCTGGCCCTGATCGAGGTGGGGGCCAGCGCCGGGCTGACCTTGCTGTTCGACCGCTACTCCTACGACTACGACGGATACGTGATCGCCGGATCCGATCCGGACGCGCCCACGCTGCGCTGCGCCCTGCGCGGCCCGGTGCCGCGGCCGACCCGGATACCGGACATCGCCTGGCGGGCCGGGCTCGACCTCAACCCGCTGGATGTCACCCGCGACGACGACGTGCGCTGGCTGTCCTGCCTGGTGTGGCCCGGCGAGGCCGACCGCGCGGGCCGGCTCGCCGCCGCGGTCGCGTCCGCCCGCCGGGATCCGCCACCGGTGCACCGCGGCGATCTGCTCACCGACCTGCCCGCGCTGGCCGCCCAGGCCCCGGCCGAGGCCACCCTGGTCGTCTACCACTCCGCGGTGCTGGCCTACGTCGCGGCGCCGGACCGGGACCGGTTCGCCCGGACCGTGGCCGGCCTGGCGGCCGTCTGGCTGTCCAACGAGGCGCCCGGGGTGGTGCCCGGCCTGGGGTTCACCGATTTCCTTGAGGGGACGTTCGTGCTCGGTCAGGACGGACGGACGCCGCTGGCCTTCACCGACGGCCACGGTGCGTGGCTGCAATGGCTGGCCGGCTAGCCACCCGCTACGCCCAGGTGTCGTTGCAGGAAGCGCAGTTGGTGCCACAGCAGGCTCTCAGTGACGGCGTGACCCATGGCCTGGTGGCCGACCCCGGGCAGGAGCAGGACCTCGTGCGGGCGCCCGGTGGCCAGCAGCGCGCTGGACAGCCGCAGCGTGTTCACCGGGTAGACGTTGGTGTCGGCCAGGCCGTGGATCAGCAGCAGCGGCCTGGTCAGCTGAGGTGCCGCCCGGACCAGTGAGCAGGCCTCGTAGCGCTCGGGGAACTGGTCGGGATGACCGAGGAACCGCTCGCGCCAGTACGCGTTGTACAGCCGCTGATCGGTGACGCCCGCGCCGGCCACCGCGACACGGAACACATCTGGCCGGCACAGCACCGCCCAGGCGGCCAGCGCGCCGCCGTACGACCAGCCGCGGATGCCGACCCGGCTCAGATCCAGGTCCGGAAACAGCCGGGCGGCCTCCTGCACGGCGCTCACCTGATCCTGCAGCACCGGTCCGAATATGTCGCCGTGGACCTCACGCTCCCAGTCGGGGCCGCGCCCGGGCGTCCCGCTCCCGTCCGCGGCCAGGACGGCGAAGCCCTGCTCGGCGAACCACTGCGAGATCAGGCAGCGGAAGTCCAGCTCGGCGGTGACCTGCTGCCGCCCCGCGCCGCCGTACGGCTCGGCCAGGACCGGCAGCCGGCCCTGGCCCAGGCGGTGCCAGGACGGCAGGTACAGCACGGCGCGCAATTCACGCGGGCCGAGCACCAGGCGGGTCGCGTGGAGCTGGAGCACCGGCCGTTCGGCCAGCGAATCGACGGGCACGCCCGGCTGCCCGTCGCGCAGGACCATGGTCTGCCCGCCGGGCCGGTCCGCACCCCGGGCCACGCGCACCAAGGCCCCGTCCCGGCGCGCGCCGTCGTGGACGGCGGACCCGTCGGTCAGGTTCCGGATGCCGTCGCCATCCCGGTAGGTCCACAGCTGGGTCTCCAGTGGATCCCGCGACGCGGTGAACAGCACCTCGTCGCCGTCCACGCCCAGCACGGCCCGAAGCTGCAGGCCCGCGGGCGTGACCGGGACGCCGTCCACGGTCAGGTACCGGGTGCCGTCCCGGTCGGCGTGGGCGACCAGCGCGCCCGAGACGGTGCGGGCAGGTACGCCCGGGATCAGCAGGACCCAGCCCTCGTCACGCTGCTCGTCCAGGACGGTGATCTCGCCGCTGACCGGGTCGATGCCGAGGAACCGCAGGGTGCGCTGGTCGCGCGTGCACCACGGCGAAGGGGCCGTGCGCGTCCCAGCCGGCGCCCGGCACGTACTCCACGGCGTCCCGGTCCCAGCGAGCCTGCGTCCGCGTGCCGTCCAGTTCCGTGATCCATAGCGTGACCTCGGCGTTGGCGGTACCGGCCGCCGCGTAGCGCACCGCCCGCGGCGCGCGGTCCGGCTCGGCCGGGTCGGCCACGTACCATTTCCGCACCCCGCCGGAATCCACCCGGGCCACCAGCAGCCGGTCGCCATCCGGGGCCCACCAGTACCCGCGCAGGCCGCCCGGCCCCGCGAACCCGGTGTGCTCGGCGACCCCGAACGTGACGTCAGGCTGGTCCGGCGCGGCGATCACCCGGTCGTTCGTTCCGTCCGCCTCGATCACCCGCAGCGCGCCCTGGCACACGTAGCCGATCCGCCGGCCGGCCGGATCCGGCCGCGGATCGGCTACCGGACCCTGGGCGGGCAGGTCGCGAACCTGGCCGTCCGCCACCCGCACCGTCCACAGCCTGCCGTCCAGGGCGAAGGCCACCAGATCGCCGGCCTGGTCAGTGGCGTACCCGGCGATGTCGGCCGGCCTTCCCGCGAGCAGCGCGGCGGGATCGGCGAGCAGCCGCTCGGTCCCGGAGTCCACATCCAGCGCCCACAGGCACGCCACCGGATCGTCGCCCGCCCGGCTGCGCAGGAACAGCACCACCGTCCCGTCGCGCACGATCGTGAACTGGCCGGGCACGCCCAAGGTGAAGCGCCGCGTCCGGGCCACCTGGCCGGGCAGGGAGATCGTCGTCATGGCGGCTGACGGTAGCACGTACTGATTTTCGATAGAACGTTCGATGCTCTCAACCACCACGAAACCATGGGCGAGGGCGATCCGCTTGAGTGCTTACTGCGGGTCCTTCGGGCCCAGGGTCAGGGCCCCGGCCGCGCCGGCCAGGGCCGCGCCACCCGCCGAGGCGGCGACCAGCCACCGGGTGACCCGGGGCAGTTCGCGCCACGACACCACGCTGGCCACCACGTCCAGCGCGTCGGACAGGGCGCCCGCCGCGACCCAGGCGCGGGCCGATCCCGCCCCGGCCGCCGGGGCCCGCAGCGCGGCCAGTGCGCCCAGCCCCAGGGCCAGATCCCGGCCGCCCAGCGCCCGGCCCAATACCCGGGCCGTGATGTCATCGGCCGGCGCGCCCACCCACGGGCGGGCCGGAACCGACGGAAAGGCCAGGGCGGTCACACCAAGGGCCACCCGTCCGGCCGCCACGGCCATGGCCCCGCGCCGGACGAGCGACGGGACAGAAGTTGAGGTCACGAGCACTGTTCCTTCCGAAGTTGCGATCATCTCGAGCCTGGCGGAGCGCCAAGGGCCAGTATCCCGGACCGCGCCGCTGCTACCGTGCGGGCATGAGTATCCCGCTCAGCGACGACGCCCGGGCCCTGCTCGCCGGGAAGAATTACGCGGTCCTGGCCACCATCAATCCCGACGGCGGCCCGCATAGCTCCGTGATGTGGGTCGGCCACGACGGCGATGACCTGCTGTTCTCGACCGTGGAAGGCCGCGTCAAGCACCGGAACATGCTGCGCGATCCGCGGGTCAGCGTGACCGTGATCGATTCCGCGGACCCGGAGAACTACGTCGAGCTGCGCGGCCGGGTGTCGATGACACCCGACGCGGGCCGGGCGCTCGATATCCAGCTGTCCTGGAAGTACGACGGCCGCCATCCCGGTGAGGACTGGCCGGGCGCGGTCCGGGTCGTGGTGCGGATGGCGGTCGAGAAGACCACCGGTCACCGCCGCGGCGCCCGCGGCTGACCCCGGCGGAACATCGCCAGGACCGCTGTTGTTGACGGGTCATGATTGACGACGGGTTTGCCGAGCTGCTCGGCGCGCGGCGCCAGGGGGTGCTGGTCACCCTCAGGAAAGACGGGTGGCCGCAGCTGTCCAACGTGAACTACGCCTGGGACACCGAAACCCAGACCATCCGGGTCTCGGTTACCGACGACCGCGCCAAGACGGCCAACCTGCGTCGCGACCCCCGGGCCAGCTTCCACGTGACCAGCGGCGACTTCTGGTCCTACGTGGTGGTCGACGGGCACGCCCAGCTGTCCGCGGTGGCCCGCGATCCGCACGACGCGGCCGTCGAAGAGCTGATCGACCTGTACCGCGCGGTGCAGGGCGAGCACCCGGACTGGGACGACTACCGGGCGGCCATGGTCCGCGACCAACGCCTGGTCGTGAGCCTGCCGGCCGAACGCGCCTACGGCATGGTGCGGCGGTAATGTCCGGCCGCGACCAATAGTACGCATAGGCTAAGACGATGCTGGCTGACTCCTTCGGACGGGTCGCTACCGATCTGCGCGTATCGCTCACGGATCGGTGCAACCTGCGGTGCGCGTACTGCATGCCGCCCGAAGGGCTCGACTGGCTGCCTGCCCCGGAGCTGCTCACCGACGACGAGGTGGTACGGCTGATCCGGGTCGCGGTCGAACGGCTCGGCGTCCGCGAGGTCAGGTTCACCGGCGGCGAGCCGTTGCTGCGCCGCGGCCTGGCCGGCATCGTGGCGCGGACCGCGGAGCTGGATCCGCGCCCGGAGATCTCGCTGACCACCAACGCGATCGGGCTGGCCCGCACCGCGGCCGCCCTGCACGCCGCCGGGCTGGACCGGCTCAACGTGTCGCTGGACACGCTGCGGCCCGAGACGTTCCGCAAGCTGGCCCGCCGCGACCGGCTGCCCGACGTGCTGGACGGGCTGGCCGCCGCGGCCACCGCGGGCCTGACCCCGGTCAAGGTCAACGCGGTGCTGATGCGCGACCTCAACGACGACGAGGCCGTCCCGCTGCTGCGGTACTGCCTTGACCACGGTTATGAGCTGCGCTTCATCGAGCAGATGCCGCTGGACGCCCAGCACGGCTGGAAGCGCACCGAGATGGTGACCGCGGATGAGATCCTGGCCGCGCTCGGCCGCGCGTTCCGCCTCACCCCCGATGACCCGAGCCAGCGCGGCTCGGCGCCCGCCGAAGCGTTCCTGGTGGACGGCGGCCCGGCCCGGGTCGGCGTCATCGCGTCGGTGACCAGGCCGTTCTGCGGGAACTGCGACCGGGTCCGGCTGACCGCCGACGGCCAGGTGCGGAACTGCCTGTTCGCCCGGACCGAGAGCGACCTGCGCGGCCCGCTGCGGGCCGGGGCCGATGACGCCGAACTCGCTGACCGGTGGCGCCGGGCGGTAGCGGGCAAGCTGCCGGGCCACGGCATCAACGACCCGTCCTTCCTGCAGCCCGACCGTCCCATGTCCGCCATCGGCGGCTGACCAGCGGTTACCGGCCGCGCGCACCCCGGTCCGTTCGGCCTAAAAATCGCCGGGGCGGTAGGCGGGACCGTGCGCATCGTCACAGTGCGGTTCGGTGCCGGGGTCATCCACGATCGCGGTGGCCGGGCCGTCCGACGACGCCGCATGATCGACCTGCAGGGTCGCGTGGGTAATCCCGTACTCACGGGACAAGAAGGCCTCCAGGTCGGCCCGGACCGCATGGCAGTCCGAGCCGGGCGCGACCAGGACGTGCGCCGAGGCGGCGGGCAGGCCCGAAGTGATCTCCCAGATGTGCAGGTCATGGACCTCGCATACCTGCGGCCCGGCCATCGCCGCCCCCACGACGGCGGGTGACAGCCCGGCCGGCGCGGCCTCCAGGAATATCCGCCCGGAGTCCCTGAGCAAGCCGTACCCCGCGTGCAGCATCAGCGACACCACGATCAGCGTGGCGATCGCATCGGCCCGGGAGAACCCGGTGAGGATGATGATCGCCCCGGCTACCGCGGTAGCGATGAACGCGTACAGGTCGGTGACGACGTGCCGGAACGCGCCGGTCAGGTTCAGGCTCCGCGGCTGCCCGCGGCCCGCAGCCCGGGCGATGAGCATGGTCGCGGCGATGTTCACCGCCACGCCGGCCAGCGCCACGGCGAGCACCGTCCCGCCGGTCACCGCGGGTGGCGTCACCAGGCGCCGGATGGCGGTGTAGCCGAGCCAGATCGCGAGCAGGACCAGCGTGATCCCGTTGGCCTGGGCGGACAAGATCTCGGTGCGGGTCAGCCCGTAGGTGTATCCGCCCGCCGGCGGCCGGGCGGCCAGCCGCGCGGTGATCAGCACCAGCGCGATCGACGCGGCGTCGGTCAGCATATGGGCGGCGTCGGAGATCAGCGCGAGCGAGTGCGCGGCCAGGCCCGCGACCACCTCGCCGGCCATGAAGGCCAGGATCAGCGCGAGGGCGGCGGACAGCCAGCGCGGATCCGCGCTGGGCGGCGGACCGTGCTCGTGCCGATCGGTTCCCCTCACGATCCGACGATATCTCCACGCCCTACGCTGGCTGCCATGAACACTCTGGAGGAATGGACAGCCACGGTCGGTGCCGGGCTGGGGCTTGACACCGGCCCGCTGAGCTCGGCGGAGACCCGGGCCGTGCTGGACCTGGCGCGCGACGCGGCCCAGGCGGTGGCCCGGCCCGCCGCCCCGCTGACCGCTTACCTGCTGGGCATGGCCGTGGGCCGCGGCCTGACCCTGCCCGAAGCCGCGGACCGGATCCGCGCGCTGGCCGCGGACTGGGCGCCGAGCTCCGAACCGGCCGGCCCGGACGGAGCCTTACAGGCCGCTTACGAGACCGGCCGTCATCCGGCGGGCGTCCGCCGCGGTCCGTCACAGTGGATCCGCGGGGAGGTTCCGCTTCGACGAACGAAGGATGGCTGATGCCGGAGCAAGGCCCGCAACCGGGCGCATCCCAGCCGCACTCGCGGCCGAGCAGGCGCGGGGTGCTGCTCGGCGCGGTGGGCCTAGCCGGCCTGGGCGCAACGCTGGCCGGCTGCAGTACCGCGGCCGTTCCGTATGACGCCGATGAGGCCGGGGTGGTGCCGCACGACGGTTCGGCACCGTCGGCCTCAGCCCCGCCGGGCGGTCGGCAAAGCCAGGCCACGCACCAGCAGGCGCCCGGCATGGTGCTCGGCGCCGCGGGAGCGATCCCGGTCGGCGGCGGCAAGATCTTCAAGACGGCGCGGGTGGTCGTGACCCAGCCCGTCCGCGGTCAGTTCGAGGCGTTCAGCGCGGTGTGCACGCACGTCGGCTGCCTGGTCAACCAGGTGACCAGCGGCACCATCGACTGCCCCTGCCACGGCAGCCGGTTCAAGGTCACCAACGGCGCGGTGGTGGCGGGCCCGGCGACCAGACCGCTGCCCGGCAGGCAGATCCGGGTCGTCGACGGCCAGGTCGTCCTGCTGCCCTGAGCCGCCTGCTGGTCCGGGCCGCCGGGCCGGCGTGGCAGGATGGCAGCGTGGGTTCGCTGATGCTGCTGGACACGGCCTCGCTGTACTTCCGTGCGTTCTTCGGCGTCCCGGAGACGGTCCGGGCGCCGGACGGCACGCCGGTCAACGCGGTGCGCGGGCTGCTCGACATGATCAGCCGACTGGTCCGGGCCCGGCATCCGACCCGGCTGGTCGCCTGCTGGGACGCGGACTGGCGCCCGGCCTTCCGGGTTGCGGCCGTGCCCTCCTACAAGGCCCACCGCCTGTCCGCGGACGGCGGCGAGGAGGTTCCGCCGGCGCTGTCCGCGCAAGTCCCGCTCATCGAGGAGGTGCTGCAGGCCGTCGGGCTGGTCATCGCCGGGCAACCCGGATACGAGGCCGACGACGTGATCGGCACCCTGGCCGCCCGCTCGCCCGACCCGGTGGACGTGGTGACCGGCGACCGCGACCTGTTCCAGGTGGTCGACGACGCTCGCGGCATCCGGGTCATCTACACCGTCCGCGGGCTGCTCAACATGGACGTGATCGACGAGGCCGCGGTGCAAGCCAAGTACGACATCCCGGGCCGCGCCTACGCCGACTTCGCCGCGCTGCGCGGCGACCCGAGCGACGGCCTGCCCGGGGTGCCCGGCGTGGGGGAGAAGACCGCGGCCGCGCTGATCCGGACGTTCGGCAGCGTCGACGGCATCATCACCGCGCTGGACGCCGGGCATGGCGGCTTTCCCCGCGGCAGCCGGGAGAAGCTCGAGAAGGCCCGCGGCTACCTGGACATCGCCATGTCGGTGGTCCGGGTGGCGGACGACGCCCCGCTGCCCCCGATAGACGGGCAGCTGCCCGCCGTGCCGCCCGATGCCGGCCGGCTCACCGAGCTCGGTGAGCAGTGGGGGCTGGGCTCCTCGCTGAGCCGGTTTCTCAGCACCGTGTCGCGGGTCTAGGTTGGATTCGTGGATCTCTACCCTGCCAGCCGCCTGGACCTGGTCCGCGACGCCGTGCGGGCCGCCGGCCTGGACGCCGTGCTCCTGACTCCCGGTCCTGACCTGCGCTACGTCACCGGCTATGACGCCAAGCAACTGGAGCGCCTGACCTGCCTGGCCGTCCCGGTTCACGGCGACCCGGCGCTGTTCGTGCCGCGGCTGGAGCTGCCCGCCGCGCAGGCCTCGCCGGCCGCGTCGCTGGGCCTGGAATTGGTCCCCTGGGAGGAGACGGCCGATCCCTTCCGCATGGTGGCCGACCGGCTGGCCGGCGTCTCGGTCGTCGGCTTGTCCGACCGGATGTGGGCGCTGTTCGTGCTGCGGCTCCGTGACGCGATGCCCAGCGTGCGGCAGGCGCTGGCCAGCGGCGCGCTGCGCCCGCTGCGGATCAGGAAGACGCCCGCCGAGGTCGCGGCGCTGCGCGAAGCGGGCCAGGCCATCGACCAGGTGCACACGCGGGTGCCCGGCTGGCTGCGGCCCGGGCGGACCGAGCGCGAGGTCGGCGCGGACATCGCCGAGGCCATCCTGGCGTCGGGCCACGCCACCGTGGACTTCGTGATCGTGGCCTCCGGACCCAACGCGGCCAGCCCGCACCACGAGGTCTCGGACCGGGTGCTGGAGACCGGCGACGCCGTGGTGGTGGACATCGGCGGCGCGATGCCGTCCGGGTACTGCTCGGACAGCACCCGCACCTACGCGATCGGCGATCCGCCCGCCGAGTTCACCGCGTACTACAAGGTGCTCCACGACGCCCAGGAGGCGGCCTGCGCCGCGGTCCGGCCGGGAATGACCGCGGAGTCGATCGACGCGGCCGCACGCGAGCCGATCACCGCGGCCGGGTACGGTGCGGCGTTCTTCCACCGGACCGGGCACGGGATCGGGCTGGAGGCGCACGAAGACCCGTACATCGTGGCCGGCAACGGCGAAGTGCTCGAGCCGGGTATGGCATTCTCGGTGGAACCGGGCATCTACCCCGGCCCGCACGGCGCGCGGATCGAGGACATCGTGATCTGCACCGCCGATGGCTGCGAGCGGCTCAACAACACTCCGCGAGAGCTGATCGTCGTCGGCTAGGCCGCAGCACCGTGGCCGCTACCACGATCGCCGTTGCGCCCAGGCCCGCGCCGATGATCTATTAACAGACAATCTTTTTCGGAACGAACGTGGGGATCAGCCGCCGGCCTGACGGGCCGCCGTACCGGGCGGTCGCAGCCGACCGGTGCGGCCAGCAGCCCGCTGACCAGCTGGTTGAGCGAGCCCATGAATACCTGGCGGTTGGCCGGTGACAGCTCGGCCAGGACTTCAGCATGGACCCGGTCGGCGATCTGGTGCCCGGCCGCGACCAGTCGCAGCCCATCGTCGGTGACCATGACCACCCGGGCCCGGCGGTCGGTGCGCGACGGGCGGCGCTCGGCGTAGCCGGCCTCCTGCAGCTCGTCCAGGGTCACCACCATCGTGGTCTTGTCCAGGTCGGAGAGCCGGGCCAGCTCGATCTGGGTCAGCTCGCCCGCGGCGGCGTGCCTCAGCACGCAGTAGTCGCGCGGCGTGATGCCGATCTCGGCGAAGGCGGCCGTCATCCGGGTGGCCAGCACATGGGCCGCGCGGGTCAGCATGAAGCTCAGGTCGGGTACCGTGCGTTCCGGCGCGCTCGTGGTCATGCACCGACCCTACCGGGGATAGGAAGTCGCGGGATAATCTAGCGTCGGATAATCTGCGAGAATACCTAACCATCAGCTATCCGGACCTTCGTTGCTCCGGGGGCCAGGCGGGTCGATGCGGCCCTGGTTCTCGGCCAGGAAGCGCTCGAACTGGGCCGCGAGTTCGTCGGCGGTAGGCATGGCCTCACCCTCGCCCAGCAGTGCGGCCCCGGCGTCACCGCCCGGGCCGTCGTCGCTCTCGGCCGCCGTGTCGTACTGCTGCTCCAGCGCCCGGACCAGCTCAGCTACCTCGGCGGACTCGGCGACCTGCCGTTCGATCGCTTCATCGGTCCGTTCCGAAGCCTCGCGGAGCTCGGCGTCGGGCAGCGCGAGCCCGGTGGACGTGACCACCGAGCCCAGCAGGGCCAGCGCGGCCGGGGGGTAGACGGCCTGGGCCAGGTAGTGCGGCACCTGCACAGCGAAGCCGAGCGCGTCCCGGCCGGCCTCGCCGAGCCGCAGTTCGAGCAGGGCGGCCGCGCTGCCCGGCAGCTGGATCCGGCTCTGCAGCCGCTGGTGCGCGCTGAGCAGGTCCTCGCGCGTCCCGTGCGCGATCACGCCCAGCGGCCGTGTGTGCGGCATCCCGGCCGGGATGCCCAGGAAGCCGACGGCCAGCCCGGCACCGAGGCGGCCGGTCAGGTCGAGGACGGCATCGGTGAACAGCTGCCACTCGTGGTCAGGCTCGGGCCCGGTCAGCAGCAGAAAGGGCCGGTCGTTCTGGTCGCGGACCACGTGCAGGGCCAGCTCGGGAGCCTCGTAGCTCTCCCAGTGGCTGTTGTCGTAGATCATCAGCGGACGCCGGGACCGGTAGTCGATCAGGCGGTCCGCATCGAACCGCGCCACCGTCTCGTGCGGGAGCGTGCTCAGCAGGTGCTCGGCGAGCAGGCGGCCGGCGTTGCCCGCGTCGATGAAGCCCTCGAGGTAGTGCAGCATCGGCGCATCCGCAATGTCGGGCGCGGCGGGACCGAGTTCGTAGAGTTCTTCCGGGTTCCGCTGCATCCCTACAGTCTCGCACGGCCGGTGCCTGGTGCCGACCGCGCGCCGGGCCGGTTGAGAGCCCGGCCAGCGAGGTTACGTTCTCGTAACGCCGACACCATTCCGTTTCATCGTTATGACTCCGGGATGCGGCCACGGCGCTAACGTGACCACGTGGAGGACATCGACCGCAAGCTGGTGTCGCTGCTGGCCCGTAACGGGCGGATGAGCTTCACCGAACTGGCCCGCCAAGCCGGGCTCTCGGTGTCGGCGGTGCATCAGCGGGTGCGCAGGCTCGAGCAGGATGGCGTGATCAAGGGCTACGCCGCGATTTTCAACCCCGATGACGTCGGCCTGCCGCTGACCGCCTTCGTGTCGATCAAGCCGTTCGACGCGGCCGCCCCAGATGACCTGCCGGAGCGGCTGGAGCACCTGGCGGCCATCGAGGCCTGTCACAGTGTCGCGGGTGACGAGAACTACATCCTCAAGGTGCGAGTCGCCTCGCCGACCGCCCTGGAGGACCTGATCTACCAGATCCGCACCCTGGGCGGGGTATCCACCCGGACCACCGTGGTGCTCAGCACGCCATACGAGAACCGCCCCCCGGACTTCTAAGCGGGGCGAGCACCGCCCTCCGGACTTCCAGGCGGGCCGAGCGCTCGGCCGTCGCCCGGTTTCGCGGCCAGGCCGTCGAGGGTGACCGAGAGCAGCAGCCCGATCCGGTCCGGGTCCCGCTCAGAGCTCACCGCCACCCCGTGGAGCAGCCGCATCACGTCCATGGCGGTGACATCGGAGCGGATGAGCCCGGCCCGCTGCGCGTTGGTCAGCAGCCGCTCGGTGGTATCGCGCATGATCATCCAGCACGACGAGATCAGCTCGGAATCGGCCCCGACCGCGTCGATGAGCGCGCGGGACAGGCCGCGCTTGGTGACCAGGTACGCGGTCAAGGCCTGGGCCCAGTCGGCGAAGGCGCGCGCGGGATCGCCGGTCGCCAGCAGTTCGTCGCCCTGCTCGCAGACCACCCGGACCTGGGTACGGAACACGGCCGCCTGCAGGTCCAAGCGGTTGGGGAAGTGGCGGTAGAGCGTGCCGATACCGACGCCGGCGCGCCGGGCGATGTCCTCCAGCGGCGCCTCGGCGCCCTTGTCCGCGAACGCCTCGGTGGCCGCGGTGATCAGCCGGGCGCGGTTCTGCCGCGCGTCAGCCCGCTGCCGCTCGGCCGGCTGCTGCTCGGCCGGCGTCGCTAGGGGCTGGTCAGATGCTCTGGTCATGGGTCCCGCGCGTTAATCGGTTGCAAAACGGAGGCTGCCTCCGTATAGTAACCGGAGTAGACCTCCGTTTGATTCCTGATCGTACCGCCCGGCCAGCGGTGTGTCAGCCACCGGAGGTCGCCGAAAGTTCCTCAGGATCCGCGCGCCGACGAGCGCCCGGAGTCCACATCGTCATGGAGGCATTGTGGCTTCTTTGCGCACGCGTGCTGCGCACCGTCATGAGACCAGCCCTTCGAGCCGGGCCAGCGTGGCGTTGGCCATCATGCTCAGTGCCCAGCTCATGATCATCCTCGATGCGACAGTGGTCAACATCGCGCTGCCGCATATCTTGACCAGCTTGCATTTCACCCGGACCAGCCTGTCCTGGGTGATGAACGGTTACACGCTGACGTTCGGCGGACTGCTGCTGCTCGGCGGCCGCGCGGGCGACATCCTGGGCCGGCGCCGCGTCTTCTTGGCCGGTATCGGCCTGTTCACCCTGGCCTCCCTGGCGGGCGGCCTGTCCACCTCGGCCGGCATGCTGCTGGCCGCCCGCGCGGTGCAGGGCGCGGGCGGCGCGCTGGCCGCCCCGGCCGTGCTGGCCCTGATCGTGAGCGGCTTTCCCGAGGGCCGGGAGCGGACTCGCGCGCTCGGCATCTACATGGGCGTGATCACCGGCGGTTCCTCGCTGGGCCTGGTGCTCGGCGGGGTGATCACCGAGTGGCTGTCCTGGCGCTGGGTGCTGTTCATCAACGTGCCGATCGGGATCGCGGTAGTGGCGATCGCACCGCTGTTCGTGGCCGAGACGCCGCGTCAGACGGGCCGGTTCGACCTGGCCGGCGCCGTGACATCCACGACCGGAGTGGCCTTGCTGGTGTACGGATTCGTCCGGGCCGCGGCCAGCGGCTGGGACGACCACCTGACCCTGGGAGCGTTCGCCGCCGCCGCGGGCCTGCTCGCCGCCTTCCTGGCTATCGAGGCTCGGGCCCGCCAGCCGATCACCCCGCTGCGGCTGTTCGGCGACGTGAGCCGGTCGGGCTCGTTCGTCGCCCGGCTGCTGCTGGTCGCGGGGATGTTCGGCGTGTTCTACTTCCTCACCCAGTTCCTGCAGCAGGTCATGGGCTTCAGCCCGCTGCGCGCGGGGGTGGCCTTCCTGCCGCTGACCGCCACGCTGTTCGGCATGTCGCGCACCGCGCCGCGGCTGATGCCACGGCTCGGCGCCAAGCCGCTCATGATCATCGGGATGGTGCCCGCCATCGTCTCGCTCGCCTGGCTGTCGCGCGTCTCGCCGGCGACCGGGTACTGGTCCGGGGTGTTCGGGCCGATGATGCTGCTGGGCATCGGCATGGGGCTGGTCTTCGTGCCGCTGACCACGGCGTCGCTGGCCGGCGTCGCGCCCGCGGACTCCGGGGCCGCCTCGAGCATGGTCAACGTGATGCAGCAGGTCGGCGGCTCTCTCGGCCTAGCCGCCCTGGTCGCGGTGTTCGGCACCGCGAGCCGGAACGCGGCGCGGCAACCGCTGCCCGCCCTGACCGCGGCGGCCCAGGGACAGCACGTGCTCGCCCACGGCATGGCCACCGCGTTCGGCCTGGCGGCGATCTTCGACGTGGCCAGCCTGCTGGCCATCCTGGCCCTCATCCGCACCAGGAAGCGTGTCCCCCAACCCGCCGAACTCCGCGAGGAAGAGCCCGCAATCGCCTCCTAGGATCCGCTGAGCGCAAGGGCACCGATGGACCATTGCTGCCGCTATGGCGGCACCGATATTCCAGCGGTGTCGTTACGGCCGCGGCCGCCGGCAGCACCCGCTCCGGCTAGCTGACCGGAAACACCCGCTCCGCGGGCAGCCCGGGAACCTGCGTCCCGCTCGGCACGATCGCGGCGGTCCCCTGGTAGACGCCGACCGCCTCCGCGACCTGCGGCAGCGGAGCGGCCACAATAGTCGCGCCGGCCGCGAGAGCCAGGTCCAGCAGGGACGTGTAGGCCTCCGGATCGCCGCACGGCGGAGCCGTCACGACCACGTCCCGGCAGGTGAGCCGCAGCACAGCCCCGCCCAGCGCCAGCTCATCAGGTTCGAGCCCATCCAGGTCACGAGCATGTGCCGGAGCCCGCCCGCCAGCGTGATCGTTGCCGTTGGCCTGGAACTGGCCGTGCCGCGGCGCTGGCAGCAGTGAGCCGAACGGCGTGGTGCCCTCGGCCTCCCCGAACGCGAACACCTGCCGTACCCAGGACCGCTCGGTGGCCTGGATGGCTAGCTCGGCCAGCTCGGCCGAGGTGATCAGCAGGCGGGCCCGGCACTGCTTGAGCTGGGCGGCGACCTCGGCCGCGGACTGGGCGGCCCGGATCGGTGCGGCGACGGCTCCGGCCGCGCGGACGGCGTGCACCGCCAGTACGTGGCTGACCGCGTCCTGGACGAAGATCCCCGCCGTGTCCGCCTCCCGCAAGCCGCGCCGGGCCAGGCCGCGTGCCGCGGCCCGAACCATGTGCGCAAGCTGCGGCCACGTGATCAGGGGCGCATCGGAGGCCGCGTCGATGAGCGCGGCCCCGTATCCCGCCTGGTCGGCCACGGTCAATATGTGCTCGGTCACGGCCCGCTGGGGCGCGGCCAGGTCCGCTCCGGCACGGATCTCGAGTTCCACCAGAACCTCCCGCTGGGGGCGACAGCAGGCGGGTCCTGGCTAGGAGCCGGGACCCGCCCGGCCGCCGCGGCGGGCTCCACTGGTTCCCACCCCCCCTTGGGAACCAGTCGTGCCGTGCGTTAGCGACGATAGGAACGCTATGCCGGGCCGACCCGCGTGCACATGCACCGAACTATGCATACCCATATGCATCTTGGCCGGGATCGAGCCCGGCCCGCGTGCACATGTACGCAGAATGGCTAGCTGGGCGGCTCGTGCCGCGCGGCCCATGAGGCAACTTGGGTACGCGAGGTGAAGCCGAGCTTGGCCAAGATGTTGGCCACGTGACGCGCCGCGGTGGCCGGGCTGATCACCAGCTCATCAGCGATCTGCCGGTTGGACAGGCCCCGGGCGATGAGGACCACGATCTCGTGCTCGCGCGCGGTCAGCGGACTGGCCGACCGGGCCTGAGCCAGCCGGGCCGGATCGGCCCAGGCCGCCTCGCCCGGCTTGCCCGGGTCCTTGACTCCGTTATGGGCCGCACCGGCGGGAAGGCCGCCCGCCGTCTCGATGTGCGAGCCGAGCGCGTACCCGACCGCGTCCTCGGCGCTCATTTCGCGGCCCTCGGCGAACAGCGCCGCCGCGGCCGCCGCGCCGAGCCGGTCGCGGGCCAGTTCGAGCAGTTCCTCGCTTCGGGAGCCGATGCCGGTCGGCTGGCCCAGCGACTCGCGCAGCTGGGTCGCGGCGCCAGCTAGCCGGGCGGCCTGCTCGGGCTGCTGCCGGGCCGCGGCCAGCGCCGCGAACGCCTCCAGCCCGCGGGCGATGCCGAGCCGCTGGCCGCACGCCTGGTTGATCCGCAGGCTTTCGGCCAGCCGGGTCCGGGCCAGGTCCAGGTCGCCGCGGGCCAGCGCCACCCAACCGACTCCGGCTAGGCAGCGGGCGATCTCGATCCAGGCCTCGACCTCACGGAAGATCTGAGTGGCCTCTTCGAAGTGCCGCAGCGCCATGTCCGCATCGCTGCGGGCCCGGGCCAGCGTGCCCATCCCGTACTGGATCTGGGCTACCCCCCAGCGGTTGTTGTCGGCCAGCACCTCCAGCGCCGTCTCGTACGACCGCTGCGCCGACTTCAGCCGGTTCTGGCGGACCGCGATGGCGGCCTGAGCGGCGCGCGCGAGGCCCGCCTGCCAGTCGTTACCGGAGGCCGCGGCCGCCTCGATGGCTTCCTCGACCAGCGCGGTGGCGTCGGCGAACCGGGCCGCCCGCAGCGCGGCCTGGCCCAGGGTCCGCAGCGCGCTCGGCACGGTGAAGTCATCGCCGCACGCGCGGCTGATCTCCAGGCTCTGCTGCGCGGTGCGCAGCAGCGTGTCGTAGTCCTGCAGGTCGAAGGCGATCTCGGCCCGGCCGGCCAGAGCCTGCCCGCGGACCTGCGGCGGCACTTCACCGCCCTCTTGGACCAGGAACCGGTCGAACCAGGTGGCCGCCTCACGCTGGTCTCCGTGCGGGATCCACATATTTAGCAGCCCCGTGCACAGCCGCAAGCCCTCGGCCGTGTGCGCGTGACTCAGCGACGTGGCCAGCGCGATCCGGAAGTTGCCGTATTCGGCGATGCCGCGGCGGAAGATCGCCCGGCGCACCGGCCAGGGCGGGTCGCCCCGGCGGAACATCCGGCGCGCGGTGTCCTCGACCAGGCTCACGATGCAGTCGCGATGACGCAGGAACAACTGGTCCTGCTCGCCCGCGGCGGCCAGCCGCTCGAGGGCGTACTCCCGGATGGTGTCGAGCAGCCGGTACCTGGCGTCTCCGGCCGCCTCGCCGTCCAGCACGACTAGCGACTTGTCGATCAGGGAGATGAGCAGGTCCAGGACGGCGTCGGCCGGAATGGCCTCGTCCGAGCAGACCTGCTCGGCCATGTCCAGGTTCCAGCCGGCGAACACGGCCAGCCGGCGCAGCAGGATCTGCTCGGCCTCGTCCAGCAGCTCGTAGCTCCAGTCCACGGTGGCCCGCAGCGTCTGCTGCCGGGGCGGCGCGGTCCGGTCGCCGGAGTCGAGCAGCTGGAACCGGTCGCGCAGCCGGTCGGCGATCTGCTCCACCGACAGCGCCCGGACCCGGGCCGCGGACAGCTCGATGCCCAGCGGGATGCCATCCAGCGTCCGGCACAGCCGGGCCACCGCGGCCGCGTTGTCCTCGGTCAGCGCGAAGCCGGGCCGGGCGCCGGCCGCGCGCGCCGCGAACAGCCGGATGGCTTCGTGACCGGCCAGCTCGTCGCCCACCGCGTCGTCCGGCGGCAGATCCAGCGGCTGCACCCGCCAGATGGTCTCGCCGCGGACTCGCAGCGGCTCCCGGCTGGTGGCCACGATCCGCAGCCACGGGCACCGGGCCAGCAGCAGCTGGACGAGCGTGGCGCAGTCGCTGACCTGATGCTCGCAGGTGTCCAGCACGAGCAGCATGTGCCGGGACCGCAGCGCCTCGGCCAGCGTCTGGGCCAGCGGCACGCCGGGCTCCTCGCGTACGCCGATGGTGGCGGCCACCCGCTGGGCGGTCGGGCCACGCCAGTCGGCCAACTCCACCAGCCACGCCTCGTCGAGGTCGGCGCCTGTCCCGCCGTGCACCTCCGAGCTGGCCGCGCCGACGCCGTCGGAGGATCCGGCCGCGCCGATCACCTCCCGGGCCAGCTGGACCGCGAGCCGCGTCTTGCCGATCCCTCCGGTACCGCTCAGAGTCAGCGCACGCACCTCGCTGAGCAGCTTGGCCAGCTCAGCGAGGTCACGCTCGCGGCCGATGAAGCTGTTCGGCTCCGCTGGCAGGTTGCCGGCGAGCAGAGCGGTGGCGGACTGCATGGGTCCTCTGGGGTGCGCGCGTTAGAAGTCGGGTAAGGGCGAGTTTCTACCGTACATTGTTCGCCGGCAGCGCACTTGTTTCTAGCCGGCGACGATGCTGATCGGGATGGCCTGGCTATACCGCACCCGGCCGAAGTACATCACCTTGACCAGTGCCCACCACCGGGCCCCGGGCCGTGCCGTGGGGGGCACGGTGACCCCGAACCGCAGCACGGTCGGCTCGCCCGCCGTGACGCTGAAGCCCTGGGCCAGCGGCCCGAGCATGGCCCAGGTGCCGAACGGCGACACCAGCTGCGCCTCGCCGTGCGCCGGCGACGCCAGCTGAGTGGTCACGCTGACCAGCACCTCGCCGCCGCCGCCCGGCCCCAGCCGCAGCTCGGGGGTCAGCATGGCCACGTCCATCTCGGCCGCGGCGGCGATGAAGTCGGCCTGCATCACCTCAATGGCCTCCTCGGGCGGCAGCGCCGGGTCTGGCCAGCGGCGCTCACCCACCGCGACCATGGCCGTGTCCTCGATGACGTGACCGTGCTCGTCGCCGATCCGGGCCGAGGCGAAGTAGCGCCCGGGGGCCGTCCCCGGCGCCCCCCGCACGGTCAGGTCCCAGGCCGCGTACCCGCCGGGCACCAGGTCGTAGCGCAGGTCCGGCTCCGAGGTAACGGTGATCCCGTCGGGCAGGATGAGCTCGACCGTTCCTGAGGCCGGCTCAGGCCCGGCGCCGACGGTCAGCGTGAGCAGCCCGGCCGTATCCGGTTCGGCCAGCGCGACGCGGGTGGGGGAGAAGTGTACGGCGACCGGGAGGTTGCCGGCCGGGGCCGGGCCCTTCCCGTGCAGCCAGTAGCGTGCGTAGACCGGCTGCACCGGTTCGACCGCGACCAGGCCGGCGGCCGCGGGCTCGCGTGATTCCGCCCGCACCACCAGCGTCACCGTGCCGAAGGCCGGCATGTCGACAATAACCGCGCCGTCCGTGACCGGCAGCGGCGCGCCGTCGGCCTCCTCGAGCAGGTCGGTCAGCCAGGCCGCCGAAACCGGCTGAGCCAGCCGGACCCGCGCCGTGGCGGGCCGTCCGCTGGTTTCCCGCAGCCGCACGGTGACCTCGGCCGCTGTGCCTCCCCGACCCGGGCCCCCGCGCCCCGGGCTCCGCTCGGAGGCGAGCGGATTGCCCCGGGGTTTCAGCGCGCTGAGCGTGACGTTCGCCGGCTCCACCGACAGCAAGTCGGCGCCGTCCGGTCCCACGCCACCATCAGCCAGCGTGATCAGGTCGTGGTTGTACGCCTCAGCATTGGCCTGCAGACCGGCGCTCCGCCAGTCGCCCGGGCCCGCGGCCAGCGCATACTCGAACGTGTGGCTCCAGTGCTGCCAGGCGAAACAGCTGCCGTCGGGCACCGTGCGGGGGCTCCCGTCGATCCAGATCCGCGACGGCCAACCGCTGCACGAGCGCATCAGCGCCATGTGCAGTACCCCGTCCGTGGTGACCACGCCGCTCGGCGTGCCGCGGTTCAGTAGCGCCACCGACCGGTCCGCCAGCGGTGCGTCCGGGCCCGAGGCGGTGGCGCCCTCGAGTCCTTCGACCACCGCGTCACCCAGGTCCTCGACGAGGGCGGTGACCGCCGCGGCCAGCCCGCCGGGTCCGCTGCCCGTCACCACCAGCACCGGAAGGTCGGACGCCCCGCGCACGTCGGCGCTGGGCACGAAGACCTCAGCCCGGCCGCGCGCCGCGGGTATCCACGCCCGGGCCGCCCCGTGGGGGAGCGTGTGCCCGGCGGCCGCCAGCACGTCGGCGGTGAACGCGTTCACCTCCGGGCCGCCTACCGCGATCCGCACGTCGGGCAGGTTGGAGTCGGCGTCGATCCCGCCGTACCGCGATCCGCCGGCCTGGCCGCAGGTCGCGGTGACCCCGGCCGCGGCCAGCGCCACCATGAGGTCGCGGATCACGCCCCGCAACGCGCCGTCCGGATCCGGCGGGCAAACCACCTCGGCCACCCCGACGGCCTGCGGTGATCCGCCGGCCTGGACCCGGGCCGTGGAGCCGACCCCGAACCACTGGTGCGCCGGGTTATCCAGGGTGTACCAGTGGTCCGCCGAGTCCACGTCCACCACCCCGAACGGCCGGCCGATCACCGCCGTCGCCGTCTGGTACACCGGCAACCCGCCGGGCACGTCGGCCGGGAAGCGGACCCGCAGCAGCCGGTCCTTGTCGCGGTAACCGTCGACGTGGGTGCGGAACTCGACCCGCTCGGTGTCCTGCCACAGCACCGTCTCCTGGGTCACCTCGAGCCCGTCCAGCGTGAACGCGGCGACCAGCCGGGAACCGACCGGGCACCGCTCCACCCGGACCGCGGCCGGAACCGATGAGGAACCCGTCCCCGGTCCCTTAGGCGACAGGTGCCACGGGCCCTCACCGTGCTTGGGGTGCTGCGGGTACTCATCCTGGATGACCACCTCGTTGCCCAGGCCGGTGACCACGCGGGCGCCGCGGTCCTGGTCGGCGACGCTGATCGTGCCGCCCCGCGCCGGATCCATGGTGACCGCGTACCGGCCGTTCTCGATGCGGTAGGCCGCCTCCGTCTCCTCCTGCCACTGCGACACCACGCCGTCGGCGTCGGCCGGGACGACCTGGTAGGTCCGGTAGCCCAGGGCGGGCACGTCGCGGGCCGGGAAGGTGAGCGTCAGCTCGGCCAGCGACCCGTCCTCGCGCCGCCGGACGCCCTCGGCCAGGGCTGGCACCGGGTGCCCGGCCTCGTCGCGCAGCTCGATCCAGCGACTGCCATCATCGGGCAGCGCGACGGTCGCGGTGGCCATCTGCTCCCGTGGCCGGGCCAGCCCGTTGAATACGCGGATGGTCAGCCCCGGCCGCTCGGCTCCCGCCGCCGACCCCGCCCCCGCCCCCGACAGGTAGCTGACCGCGTCCCGGCGGGCGCCGGAGCTGAGCTCCCACGCCTCCCGCCAGCCGCCCAGCAGGTCCAGGTACACCTGGTCGGACTCCACCCCGGTGATGCCGTCGTGATGGGCGCCGTAGGCCAGCAGCCGCCACGCCTTGTCCACCGCCGCGTGCGGGAACGGCGCGCCCGCCAGCCAGGCCAAGGTGCCGAGCCGTTCGGCCTCGCCCACCGCAATCTCGATGGCGCGCTGGGCCTGCTTGGTGTCGATGTAGGAGACGTCCTTGCCGGTGTACACCGGGTTCATGTCCCTGGTCTGCGGGGTGATCCACGCGCCCGCGGCACCACCCGAGCCCGCGTCGGCCCGGACGGCGGCGAAGAACTCGCGCGGCACCGCGGTGGTGAACCGCGGCCACACGTACCGCTGGTTCCAGTTCCGGTGGACGTCGGTCACCCACCGGGCCGGGATGACGTGGTCGGAGCCGACCGGCAGCAGGACGTTCCGGGTCGCCGCGACCTGGGCCAGCGCCCGGAACTGCCCGTAGGCCTCGGTCTCGGCGACTTGCAGATCCGGCAGCGTGTGCAGCCGCCAGCCCGCGCCGTAGTGGTGGGCCATGTAAGCGGTGAGCAGCCCGCGGCCGTCTGGGGAGATCCACTCGAACTCGGTGGCGAACTGCATCCGCTTATTGCCGCCGTCGACCCCGGCCGGCCCCCACTGGTGGAAGGGACCGCGCGCCCACGCCGAGGAGGTCAGCCCGGCCGCGGCCATCAGGCCCGGGTAGCCCGGATCATGGCCGAACACGTCGAGCATCCACGCCGATCTCGGGTCGCCGCCGAACACGTCCCGCTGGAACCCGATCCCGTACACGGCGTTACGGATGATGGCTTCGGGACCGATGAGGTTGGTGCTCGGCTCGTTGTAGTTGCCGCCCACGATCTCCACCCGGCCCTCGGCCAGCAGCGCGCGCAGATCGTGGCGGTCCTGCGGGAACGCGTCGAAGTACGGCTTGAGGTAGTCGATCTCGGCCAGCACGAACTTGTAGTCGTCATCCTTCCTGGCCTTGTCCAGGTGCGCGCTGACCAGCTCGAACGCGGCCCGTACATCGGGCAGCTGGCCGTCCTCGTCGGGCAGGCTGAGCCGGGCCTCGGCGAACTGCCCCTGGGTGTTCCACCACACCGGGTCGTAGTGGAAGTGGCTGACCATCCACATCGTCCAGCCCGGCTCCGCCACCGTGATGTCCGCCTCGGCCTGAGTCCGTCCGGACCCGGTCTCGACCGTCAGCGTGACCCGGCGCGTGCTGCCCGGCTGGTAGGGCACCGCGATCTCGACCGGGATTTCAAAGTCTTTCCGTTCGCCCAGGTGAAAATCCGTGATACCGAACGGCCCGGGGTCCCTCACTCCGGGTCCCTGCACGTAGACCGTGGCCGCCCCGTCCGGGGCACTACCTGGCCCGTCGTTCTCCAGCGTCACCCGCATGACCTGCAGCGGGCGCTGCGCGGTCCCTACGAACAGGTCTGTCGATTCCACCCCGGCGATCCGCATAACTCATCGTTACACAGGATCGTTACACAGGCCGCCGACCATCCGATCACCCTGCGCGTAGCCGCCGGGTGAACGATGCGGCGGCGGCGGCCGGGTCGTCGGCCTCGGTGATGGCCCGGACCACCACCACGCGGGTGGTCCCGGCCTCGAGCACCTCGTCGAGCCGGTCCAGGCTGATGCCGCCGATCGCGAACCAGGGCCGGGCTGGCGCCAACCCCGCGACGTGCTCCAGCAGCCCCAGGCCGGTCGACGGGCGTCCCGGCTTGGTCGGCGTCGTCCACAGCGGGCCCGCGCAGAAGTAGTCGACACCAGGCTCGACCGCGGCCGCGTCGGCCTGCATCGGGCTGTGGCTGCTCAGCCCGATCACCGGGCCCGGGCCCAAGATGGCCCGCGCCACCGGTACCGGCAGGTCGTCCTGACCCAGGTGCAGCACATCGGCGCCGACCGCGAGGGCCACGTCGGCCCGGTCGTTCACCGCCAGCAGGCCCCCGTGCCGCTGGCACGCGTCGGCGAACACCTCGAGCAGGGCGAGTTCCTCGCGCGCCTCCAAACCCTTTTCGCGCAGCTGGATGATGTCGACGCCCGCGCCCAGTACCGCGTCCAGGAACGGCACCAGGTCACCGCGCGACCCCCGCGAGTCGGTGCACAGGTAGAGTCGTGCGTCGGCCAGCCGCGCTCGCACCTCGTCGGTCACCGCGCCCTCCAATCATGGATATAAGCTGATAGTTGACTACGGGAGCCCACCGGGGCTGAGAGGGAGGCTACGCGCCTCCGACCGTCGAACCTGATCCGGGTAATGCCGGCGAAGGGAGTGCGCGTGGCTGAGATCGCAGATGTGGTAGTCGTCGGCGGCGGTGTTATCGGGACCGCCATCGCCTGGCGGGCCGCGGCCGCCGGGCTGGACGTCGTGCTGGTCGACCCGGACCAGGGCGACGCCGCGACGCTGGTCGCGGCGGGCATGCTGGCGCCGGCCTCGGAGGCACTGTTCGGCGAGGGCGCGCTGCTCCGGCTGAACCTGCTGGCGGTCAGGCGGTTCGGCTCGTTCGCGGCCGAGCTGGAGTCCGCGGCCGGGCAGCAGGTCGGCCTGCGCCGCGAAGGGACGCTGGCCGTCGCCTACGATCCCGATGACTACGCCGCGCTGGTCCGGCTGACCGCCTTCCGCCGGTCGGCTAGCCTGGACGCCGAGGAACTGGACAGCCGGGCCTGCCGCACGCTGGAGCCGTTCCTGGCTCCCGACGTGCACGGCGGGGTGCTGTTCGGCGGCGACTGGTCGGTGGACAACCGCCGGTACGCGATGGCTTTGGCCGAGGCGGCGCGTTCGGTGAAGGTGCGCGCGGTGCGAGACCGGGTGACCAAGGTGCGGTTCGCTGGCGGGCAGGCCCGCGGGGTCCGGCTCGCCGACGGCGGAGACATCGACGCCGCTCAGGTCGTGGTGGCCGCCGGATGCTGGTCCGGTGCGGTGGACGGGCTGCCCGGCGCGCTGCGGAGCGTTATCCGGCCGGTCAAGGGTCAGCTGCTGCGGCTGCGGCACCCGGACGGGGTACCGCCGGTACTCGGCCACACGATCCGGGCCATCGTCCGCGGCACGGACGTGTACCTGGTGCCACGGGCCGACGGCGAGCTGGTCGTGGGGGCCACCCAGGAAGAACGCGGCCCCGATCGGACGGTGACCGCGGGCGCCGTGCACGACCTGCTGCACGACGCGATGAGCGTGCTTCCGGTGACCAGCGAGCTGATCCTGGCCGAAACCTGTGTGGGACTGCGGCCGGGCACGCCGGACAACGGCCCGGTGGTGGGGCGGTGCGGTCCGGACGGGCTGCTGCTGGCCACCGGGCACTACCGCAACGGCATCTTGATGTCACCGGTGACCGCCGATGCGGTGGTGGCGTTGCTGGCCGGGCAGGCACCCGCCGCGGAATGGGAGCCGTTCACGCCGCAGCGGTTCACGGCACCGGACGGGCCGCGATGAGCGTCCAGGTCAAGCTCAACGGTGAGCCGCGCGACCTGCCCGACGGTGCCGCCCTGGCCGAAGCGGTCGCCGCGGTGACCGATCTGGCCAGCGGCGTCGCCGCCGCCGTCAACGGCGACGTCGTGCCCCGCGGATCCTGGGCCGCCACGGCGCTGCGTGACGGCAACCGGGTCGAGGTGGTCACGGCTGTGCAAGGAGGGTGAGATGACCGATATCGACGTGCTGGGCCAGGTGGCCCCGGCCGACAAGTGGACGCTGGCCGGCCAGGAGCTGGCCTCGCGGCTGATCCTGGGCACCGGGGGAGTGCAGAGCCTGGATGTGCTGCGGCGGGTGCTCGATGCCTCCGGCACCGCGCTGACCACGGTGGCCATGCGACGCGTGATGCCCGCGGGTGACGGGGCGGGCTCGCTGTTGGGCATGCTGCGCCAGGCCGGGGTGGCCATCTTGCCGAACACGGCCGGCTGCCACACCGCGAGCGAGGCGATGCTCACCGCCCGGCTCGGGCGCGAGGCGCTGGGCACCAACTGGGTCAAGCTGGAGGTCGTGGCCGACGATCACACCCTGCTGCCCGACCCGGTGGAATTGCTGGACGCGGCCCGGATGCTCGTCGCCGACGGCTTCGTGGTGCTCCCGTACACCAACGACGACCCCATCTTGGCCCGGCAGCTCGAACGGGCCGGCTGCGCGGCGGTCATGCCGCTGGGCGCCCCGATCGGGTCCGGCCTCGGTGTGCGCAATCCGCACAACATCTCGATGATCGTGGACCAGGCCAGCGTCCCGGTCATCCTCGATGCCGGGATCGGGACGGCCAGCGACGCGGCCTTCGCGATGGAACTGGGCTGTGACGCGGTCCTGATCGCCTCGGCCATCACCCGCGCCGCCGAACCCGAGCGCATGGCCACCGCGATGCGGCTGGCCGTCTCCGCCGGGTACGCGGCCCGGACCGCCGGGCGCATTCCCCGCCGCTGGCACGCCCGTGCGTCCAGCCCCGTCGATGGTCGCCCGGAGCTCCCCGAATGAGCGCGCCGGTACCCAGAGCGCTGACCATCGCCTCGTCCGATTCGGGCGGCGGCGCCGGCATCCAGGCGGACCTCAAGGCGTTCGCCCGCTGCGGCGTGCACGGCATGTCGGCCATCGTCGCGCTCACCGCGCAGAACACCGTGGGCGTGACCGCCATCCACGAACTCCCGCCCACCTTCGTCCGCGCGCAGATCAACGCGGTCCTCGACGACATCGGTGCGGACGCGGCCAAGACCGGCATGCTGTTCTCCAAGCCGCTGATCGAAGCCGTGGCCGACGCGCTGGCGCCGCGGGACCTGCCGCTGGTGGTCGATCCGGTCATGGTGGCCAGTTCTGGCAGCAGGCTGCTCATGCCCGACGCCGTGGGCACCCTGGTCGCGCGGCTGTTCCCGCTGGCCACGGTGGTTACGCCCAACCTCCTGGAGGCCCAGGCCCTGACTGAGATCCCGACCGAGGACCGCCCCAAGCTCGCCGAGGCCCTGGTCGCCATGGGCGCGCGAGCGGCCCTGGTCACCGGGGGGCACGGCACCGAACCGGTCGACCACCTCTTCGACGGCTCGCGCCACCTGGCCATCCCGGTCACCCGCAGCCCGGTCGCCGCCACCCACGGCGCCGGCTGTACTCATTCCGCGGCGCTAGCGGCCGGCCTGGCCGCCGGCCTGTCCCTGGCCGAAGCGGCCCAGCAAGCCGCCGCCGTAGCTACCGACGCGGTAACCCACGGCCTCCCCGGACTAGGCCGCGGCGAAGGCCCCGTCCACACCCTCCACGACCTCCCGCCCCCCAGTTGAGCCCCCATCCGCCCGGCCACGCCTGCCCGCGCTGAGCGGTGCCGGCCGCGGCCGCGCTAATCAGCCGGCCGTCGGAAACGTAAAACTCCACAGACCCCGTATCTCAAGGGTCACCAGCCCGAGGCGAGGCGGCGCTCAGGTCGCAGGCTCGCGCCGGGCCGCAGCATCCCCCCGCGCCGAGCGCTCAGCCCGTCGCACGCCAAAAACTCGAGATATATCTTGACTACGAGCGTGGTCGAGATATATCGTATCTATCAGGAGTCGAACACCCACGAGGAGCCGTCATCATGCATCCGGAACTTGCGAAGAGCCTGGTCGAGCAGCGCCGCGAGGAGCTCACCCGGACCACGGCGGAAACCAGGCGGACCCGTGACTCAGGCCCGAGCTGGCTGAGCCGTCACCTGCCGCGCTGGCACGTCAGCTGGACCCGGACGGTCCTGTCGTCCGCCGCTGGCCCGGCCGCGGCTGGCAGCGAGACCCGCGGCCGGTCTGCCCAGGGCGGGTCGTCCCTGGTGATCATCATCTCCGCGCACCGCTAGGCCGGCGCACAAGGCGCCGGCCTAGCGACCTGGCATCGGGTCCTGCGGGTCAGGCGCTGGTAGGACGGTCGGGGACGCGAGCGGCCTGCTGCAGCGCTGGGCGGGCGACCAGCTCGCCTGGCGCGGGATCGCCGGCGGCCAGCTCATCGGCGGCCAGCTCATCGGCCCGCAAGCCGG
Source organism: uncultured Actinomycetes bacterium (assembly GCA_963787645.1). Lineage (GTDB taxonomy): Bacteria > Actinomycetota > Actinomycetes > Streptosporangiales > Streptosporangiaceae > Palsa-504. The sequence continues at coordinate 555,626 of CAWBDS010000014.1, forward strand.
CCGTTTCCGAGCCGGCCGCTCCAAAATCGACCGGTCCCAGGTCGGCGGGCAGGCCCACCTGCCGGGCCGGCCGGCGGCGCAGCCCGCTGAGCGCGACTAGCATCCCGATCGCCGCGATGCCGGTGATCAGGCCAAGCGCCGGCCGGTAGGCGGCCAGCGTGGCCGGAGCCGAAGCGAGGTGGCCGGCGCCGCCGGCGTCCACCACCGCCGTCACGATGGCCAGCACCACCGCCCCGCCGACCTGGAACGAGGTCTGGAACAGGCTGGCCGCCAGACCTTGCTCCGCGTTCGGGACGCCGGCCGTGGCAGCGACGCTGAGCGAGGAGAAGCCGAGCCCGAACGCCAGCCCGACCAGCAGCGTGGCGGGCAGCATCACGGCCGGGTAGTCCGGGTGCACGCTGGCCCGCAGGAACACGGCGTAGGCCAGGACCAGGCAGGTGAAGGCGAGCCCGGTCAGCGGGGTCGGGCCGAACCGGCCGAGCAGAGATCCCATCCGGGTGGACAGGGCCACCACCATCACGCCGGCCGGAAGGAACGCCAGCGCGGTGGACATGGCCGACCAGCCGGACAGGGTTTGCAAGTACTGCGTAACCAGGAACTGGAACGAGATATAGGTGCCGAACAGCGTCACGGCCCCGATGTTGGCCCGCCGTAGCGCACCCGAGGCGAAGATGCCGAATGGCACCAGCGGATCCCGGCTGCGCCGCTCGATGGCGGCGAACAACGTGACCAGAGCGGCCACTCCGGCGAACGAGCCGACGGTTCGGACCGATCCCCAGCCGGCTTGCTGAGCCGATACCACCGTGTAGACGAGCAACAGCATCGCGGCCGTGATGGTGAGCGCGCCGGGGATGTCGAACTTACGATCGCCGCGCCCGGTGCGCTCACCGGCCGGGACGAGCAAGATGGCGGCGATCAGCACGCCCAGCGCGACCGGGGCGGACACCAGCAGGGTCCACCGCCAGCTGATCTCGGTAAGGGCGCCGGACAGCACCAGCCCGAGCGAGAAGCCGCTGGCGCCGAAGACCGTGTAGATACTGAACGCGCGATTGCGCATCGGTCCCTCGGGGAACGTCGTGGTGAGCAGCGACATGCTGGCCGGAGCGGTGAATGCCGCCGCCGCGCCCTTGACGAACCGGGCCGCGATCAGCAGGCCCGGGCTGCTCACCAGGCCGCCGAGTACAGACACCAGCGCGAAGACGGCCAGCGCGACCAGGAACACGCGCCGTCGGCCCAGCAGGTCGGCGGCCCGGCCGCCGAGCAGCAGCAGCCCGCCGTAACCGAGCACGTAGCCGCTGACAATCCATTGCAGTGACGACGTGCTCAGGCCGAGCGCGGACCGGATCGACGGCAGCGCGACGCCGACCATCGACACGTCCAGCGCGTCCAGGCACAGCGCGCCGCCGAGCACGAAGAGAATGCCCCATAGCTGTGGCGTCCAGCCGCCGTTGTCGTCGCGAAGTACACGTGAGGAAGCAAGTGCACGTGATGAAGTCATGTGTGCGACTATATGCATGCGCAAGCACTAGGTGCAAGGACAATTAATGCACTTGCAAATACATAACTTCGGCGCTAGGATGCGCGTATGGGCGTGGCGGAGACCGGCGACGTGAGTGCGGACAGCGGGGTGCGCGCGGACCCGGGGGCGAGCGCGGACGGGGTGGTGTCGGCTTGGCGGGAGATGGCGGCCTGCCACGCGGCGGCGTGCGCGGCGCTGGAGCGTGACCTCGGCGAGCGGCACGGCTTGGGCGTGAGCGACTTCGAGGTCCTTGAGCGGCTGGCCGAGAGTGAGCATGGCAAATTCCGCGCCCAGGACCTGGCCGAAGCCGTCCACCTGAGCCAGAGCGCGCTGTCCCGCCTGGTCGACCGGCTGGCCCGGCACGGGCTGGTCGAACGGTGCGGCTGCGAGGGGGACCGGCGCGGCGTGTACGTGGTGCTGACCGAAGCGGGCCAGCGGCGCCATGCCGAGGCCGTTCCCACCCACCGCGGCATCTTGGCCCGGCTGCTGCCGCCTTCGATGCTCGCCACGGCCGGCAACCGATTGGGGTAGTGTTCGCCTGGCGGTCACTGGGCATATGGTTAGTGCGTCCGAAGTGCGGCAACGTACGGCGCACATGCCACGCCATGTGCTGGGGGAGCAAGATGAGCAATGCCTGACCGGCCGGCCACCCTGCGAGATGTGGCTGCCGCGGCGCGTGTCCATCCGGCCACCGCGTCCCGCGCGCTCAACCCGGAGACTCGCATCCTGGTCAGCGAGGACACCGCTCGGCGGGTGACGGCCGCGGCCGCCAAGCTCGGCTACCGGCCCAATCCGGTCGCGCGCAGCCTGCGGACCCGCCGTTCGCACACGGTTGGGGTACTGATTCCGGACCTGAACAACCCGCTGTTCCCGCCGATCGTGCGTGGCCTGGAAGACAAGCTCGCCGCGGCCGGCTATGTAGCCCTGATCGGCAATACCGACGCCGACGCCAGCCGGGAACGCCTGATCTTCGAACAGATGCGAGCCCGCCACGTCGATGGCTTCGTGCTGGCCACCGCTACCTTGCACGATCGATTGCTCGCCGAGGTGGCAGCGGCCGACCTGCCGGTCGTCCTGATGAACCGGCTCTCGAACGACTACAGCTTCCCCTCGGTCTCGGTCGACAACGAGCAGGGCGCCCGGATGGCCGTCAGCCACCTGGTCCGCCTCGGGCACACCCGCATCGCACACGTCGCTGGTCCGCAGGAGGCGTCTACCGGTGTGAGCCGGCTCCGGGGGTTCCGGGAAGGCATGGCGGCCCATGGGCTGGAAGTCCGCGAGGACCTGGTCACCTACTCCAGCCGTTACACGGTCGAGGAAGGTACCCGCTGCGCCCGTGAACTGCTGGCCGCGCCGGGCGGATTTACCGCGGTGGCGGCGGCCAACGACATGCTGGCCGTGGGGTGCTACGCCGCGCTGGACGAAGCTGGCCTGCAGTGCCCGGACGACATCTCGGTGATCGGCTTCAACGACATGCCGTTCATCGACCGGCTCCGGCCGCCGCTGACCACGGTGCGGTTCCCGCACTACCAGCTCGGGACCGAGGCTGCCCAGCTGCTGCTCGAGCGGATCGGCGAGCGTGAGGCGCCGGTGAAGATCCTCTACCTGGCGCCCGAACTGATCGTCCGTAAATCCGTGGCGGCACTCGCCGGGACGGCCGCGGACAGCAGCGCCGAGGACGCAGCGGGGACCGCTCATCTGGCGCCGGTACCGCTGCGCCGGGCCGCCTCCCGCCGCGCCAGCGGGACGGCTCAGGGATAACGCCGAACGTCCCTTGGAGAGGGGCCCAGCGAAGGGCTCGCTTTGATCCGCACGGGGCGCAATCGATTGCGGTAGGATGCCCGCCTGCTAACCCGTCTCACGCGGCGAGAGCGGCTCCGGACGGGCCTCGGCCGGCCGCGTCTGCGGCATCCTCCCAGGGCGCCGCCTAGCCCGCCATTGGTCCGATGACATGCCGTTATGGGTCGGCGGGCTCGGCTGAGAACCGTTTGGTACGGCTTTGGTAACAGATTGGCCATCTGGCATTGACAAACGGAGCGGTGCGAGGCCAATCTCATGTGCAAACGATTGTTACCAGAGGCGGGAGGGATCTGGCGGCATGGTCGGACATGAGAATGCGCACCGGCTCGGCTGGCTGGGTACCGGGCGCATGGGCGTGGAGATGGCTCGTCGGCTGCTGGCGGCCGAGTGTGACGTCGCCGTGTATAACCGCTCGCCGGCTAGGGCGGAGCCGCTGGTCAGGCTGGGTGCCAAGCCTGTCGGTGCCGCCGCGGAACTCGCCGCCAGAGACATCGTGTTCGTCACGGTCGGGTCATCGGACGACCTGATTTCCGCGGTGCTCGGCCGGGACGGGCTGATGTCCGGCTCCACTGGAGCCGCGCCGCGGGTGCTCGTCGATTGCTCCACGGTTTCGGAGGAGGCCTCGGCCCGGGTGCGGGCCGAGATCGCCGACCGTGGTACCGCCTTGCTCGCCGCGCCGGTCATGGGCAATCCCAAGGTGGTGCGGGCTGGGAAGATGACGGCCGCGGTATCCGGCCCCGCCGACGCGTTTGCCATCGCGGAACCGTACCTGACCATGCTCGGCCGTGGCGTGACCTACGTCGGCGAGGGCGAAGTAGCCAGGACCGTTAAGCTGTGCCACAACCTGTTCCTCGGCGTGGTGGCTCAGTCGCTGGCTGAGATAACGGTTTTGGCAGAAAAGAGCGGCATCAGCCGGCAGGCGTTCCTTGCCTGTCTTAACCAGAGTGTGATGGGTTCGCTGTTCACCGGATACAAGACGCCTGCATACGTGAACCTGGACTTCGAGGCCACGTTCACCGCGACGTTGCTGCGAAAGGACTTCGATCTTGGTCTTGCCGCAGCACGCGAACATGAGGTGCCGATGCCGGTAGCGGCAACCGTCCATCAGCTCATCCAGGGCCTGGTCGGACGTGGATACGGCGATGCCGACTTCGCTGCGCTCTTGCAGCAGCAGGCGGAGTCGGCAGGGCTGACCCTCGTCAGCGAGCATGCGGAAGTGCCCGACGGGCTCGACGTCACCGAGTAACGCAGACATCTACCCGAATGACCGAACAAGGAGGAAGGAGGAACCAGGCGTGAGACCCAATCTTCCCTGGCTCCCCAAGCGTGCCTTCGCTCTGAGCACGGCCGCAGTGTTGTCGGTGGGCGTGCTGGCGGCCTGCAGCAGTAGCAGCAGTTCGAGCAGCGGCAGCGCCGGCGCGACCACCAGCTCCAGCGCAAGTTCCAGCACACCGATTACCATTGGCGCCTCGCTCTCGCTGACCGGGGACTTTTCCACGGACGGGCAGAACTACAAGCAGGGCTATGAGCTGTGGGCCAGTGATGTGAACGCGCACGGCGGCCTGCTGGGTCACCAAGTGGTGCTCAAGATCCTCAACGACGCCAGCTCGCCCACTCAGGTGGTCACCAACTACCAGACCTTGTTCAACACCGATCACGTCAGCCTCGCGTTCGGGCCGTTCTCATCGCTGTTGACCACCCCGGCGTCCTCGGTGGCCGCCCGGTACGGCTATGCGTTCGTGGAGGGCGCCGGCGGCGCGCCGACCGTATTCAACAGTCCGGCGAACCAGGCCGATCACAACGTGTTCGACGTCAGCTTGCCGATCGCGGACGAGATGGTCCCGTTCGTCAACTACATCGCGTCGCTGCCGGCCAGCCAGCGGCCGAAGACCGCCGCCTACCCGATGGCCGACGATCCGTTCGCCACCCCGCCGGTCCAGCTCGCGCAGCAGATGCTGCAGAAGCTCGGGGTCAAGACCGTGTACTCCAAGATCTTCCCGGAGGAGGTCGCGGACTACAAGGCGCCCGCCGACGACGTGGCCGCTTCCAAGGCGCAGATCGTAGTGCTCGGCTCCACCGACGTGCCGACCGTAGCCGCGTTCATGCAGGCCTTCGAGCAGCAGCACTACACGCCGAAGCTGTTCATCGCGGCGGCCGGCCCCGACCAGGGCTCGGCCTTCACCTCCGCGGTGGGCAAGGGCAACGCGGTCGGGATGATGGTGCCCAACGGCTGGTACCCCGCCTACGCCAACTCGGCGAGCCAGGCCATGGTCCAGGAGTACATCAGCAAGTACGGCGGCAACGCGTCGGGCGTGAGCTCCGACGTCGCCGAGGCCTACTCCGTCGGCCAGGTCATGGCCCAGGCGGTCACCGCGACCGGCGGCTTCAACAACGCCAAGATCATCAGCTACCTGCACAGCGGCGTCACGCTGACCAGCGTGCAAGGTCCGGTGAAGTTCGACTCGCTCGGCGAGAACGGCGCATCGGCGGCGTTCATCTCCCAGTGGCAGAGCGGCGGCACCGCGTTCAACCAGGTCCTTCCGGTCGGCCAGGCCGGATCGGTGGCGATCATCGCAACCAAGCCGGCCTGGACCAGCTAACTCCGAGGAGAAACTGAGTGGCGCGCGAGATCTATCAGGCCATTGCCGACGGGATCTTGGTCGGCGGCGTCTATGCCCTGATGGCGGTTGGCCTGACCCTGATCTTCGGCGTGCTCGACATCATCAACATCGCTCAGGGAGTCATGGTCATCCTGGGCGCCTATCTCAGTTACGAACTGGCGGCACGGCTGCACATCGACCTGTTCCTCGGGTTGCTGGTCACCGTGCCCGCCATGTTCGTGATCGGCGTCATCATCCAGTGGGCGTTCATCCGGCCACTGCGCGGCCGGGAACGAACATCGATGACGCTGCTGGTCAGCTACGCGGTCGCGCTGATCATCGAGGGCATCTTGTACGAGTTCTTCGGGGCTGATTCTCGGCAGCTGAGCGCGTCCTACGTGACCTCGAGCGTTCACCTGTTCGGCTTCTACCTGTCCTACATCTACCTGTACGGCTTCGCGCTCGCGCTGGCGCTGGTCGCGGCCTTGTACACGCTGCTGTACCGGACCAAGTTCGGCCGCAGTGTGCGCGCGACCATGCAAGATCAGACGGCGGCGCGGCTGGTGGGCATCAATATCAGCCGCGTCGCCGCCATCACCTACGGCATCGGCGTGGCCGTGACCGCGGCCGGCGGCATGGTGTACGGAGCGACCGACGCCTTCACGCCCAATAGCGGCTACGACCTGATCTCACGGCTGCTCGCGATCATCGTCCTTGGTGGCCTGGGTAGCATCGGCGGCGCCCTGGTGGCATCGATCTTCATGATCACCCTCGAGTCCGTGGTTGACATCTGGCAGCCGACCTGGGCAATCGTGGTCTTCTACGCCGCTTTGGTCCTCGTGCTGCTCATCCGCCCGGCCGGTTTCTTCGGCCGCAAGGCGGTGCGGGCGCAGTGAGCGAGGAACACATCGAAGGCCGCCGGGGCTTGGCGCGCCTGCGCGGGCTGACCGGCGTGCAGTTCGCGTTCGTGGTCGCCCTGCTCGCCCTCGCGGTGGCCTTCCCGGTGATCTTCCCGAACCCCGTGGACACGAACTACGGCGTGTACGCGCTGATCTTCGTCGCGGTCGCATCGGCCTGGAACATCTTCTCCGGGCTGTCTGGCTACATCTCGCTCGGCCACGCCGTGTTCTTCGGCAGCGGTGCCTACACGCTCGGCATCGCCGCCCGGGACTGGCATGTCACCGGAACCGCCGTGTTTGCCCTGCTGCCGCTGGCGGCGGTGGCCGGAGCGCTGATCGCGGTGCCGTTCGGCCTGATCGCGCTGCGGGTCAGGCGGCACACCTTCATCGTGATCACGATCGCGGTGTTCTTCATCTTTCAGTTGATGGCCTTCAACTTCTCCTTCACCGGCGGCACCACCGGCCTGGATGCGCCGTTCCTGCCCTGGGCGGCGCAGACCTACAACAACCCCTTCTACTACATCGCGCTGGCCTGTGCGGTGGCGACGATCGCGCTGGCCTGGCTGATCCGCCGCTCCCGGTTCGGCCTGCAACTGCGGGCGATCAGGGACGACGAGGACCGGGCCCGCGGTCTGGGCGTGCACGCCATGCGGGTCAAGCTGACCGCGCTCGTCTTGTCCGGCGCGATCACCGCGCTGGTCGGCGCGGTCTGGTTCTTCTACCTGACCCAGGTCGAGCCGCAATCCGGGTTTGACCCGCTGTTCGACCTGTCTGTGGTGCTGATGGCGTTCCTCGGCGGCCTGGGCACCATTTCCGGCCCGGTCCTGGGCGCCCTCATCATCGAGCCGGGCCAGCTCTACATGACCGCCAGCACCAACGGCTATATCAGCGAGATCCTGCTCGGGGCGGTGTTCCTGGTGGCGGTGCTGCTCGTGCCGCGGGGCATCATCCCGACCGCCGGTGAGTACATCCGCCGCCTGACCACCAGGGGCCGTGCGGCCATGCCGACCGCGGCGCCCGCCACGCCGCAGGAACCGGACGCGGCGCCGGTGCGCGAGGCGAAACGATGAGCGCGCTGCTGCGCACCGAGGGCGTGCACAAATCGTTCGGCGGCGTCCGGGCCCTGGACACCTGCACGATCGAGGTCGGCGAGGGGACGGTGACCGGGCTGATCGGCCCGAACGGATCCGGCAAGACGACCCTGTTCAACGTGATCACCGGCTATGCCAAAGCCGACTCGGGAGAGGTGTATCTCGCCGGCCGGCGGATCACCAACATCGCCCCGGACAAGGTGTTCGCGCTGGGCATCGGGCGGACCTTCCAGCTGACCAGGATCTTCCCCAGCCTCACGGTGATGGAGAACATGCTGGTCGCCTCCCAGCACCACCGGACCGGAGCGCGCAAGCGCGCGATCGAGCAGCTCGAGTTCGTGGGCATCGCGGGCTATCACGACTCGCTGGCCGGGTCGCTGTCCTACGGTCAGCGAAAGCTGCTCGAGCTGGCCTACGTGCTGGTCGCGGACCCGGCTATCGTCCTGCTTGACGAGCAGGCCGGCGGCGTCAACCTGTCGCTGGTGAACCAGATCGCGGACCGCATCCGCGAGCTGAACGCGGCCGGCAAGACCTTCCTGATCGTCGAGCACAACATGGAGTTCGTGATGGGCCTGTGCCACCAGGTCACCGTGCTCGACTCGGGCACCGTGGTGGCCGCCGGACCGCCCGAACATCGTCCGCACCGACCGCCGGGTTCTGGACGCCTACCTCGGCGAGGATATCGTCGATGACGCGGACGCCGCGGAGGACGGATGACGGAGCAAGCCGGTGGACCGGCGACCCGCACCACGGACCGTTCGATACTAAAGATTGACGGTGTGGTGGCGGGGTACGGCGGCGGGGACGTGCTGCGCGGGGTGTCCCTGGAGGTGCCCGACGGCGGGATCACCTGCGTCGTGGGCCCGAACGGCGCGGGCAAGTCCACCCTCATGGCCACGATCAGCGGTCTGCTGCGACCGCGGCTCGGGACGATGGCGCTGGACGGCCAGGATCTCGTCGGCCGGTCGACGCGTCAGGTTCTGGAGCTGGGTGTGGTGCAGGTGCCGCAGAACCACAGCCTGTTCCGTGACATGACGGTCCGCGAGAACGTAGAGCTCGGCGGCTACATCTTGTCCAATCGGGCGCTGACCGCGCGCAGGCTGGCCGCCGTGTTCGAGGTCTTCCCGCAGATCGCGGGGTGGGCCGGGCAGAAGGCCGGCAGCCTGTCCGGCGGGCAGCAGCGGCTGGTCGAGTTCGCCCGCGCGCTGATGCTCGAGCCGCGGCTGCTGCTGCTCGACGAGCCGTCGATGGGCCTGGCACCGAAGATCCTGCGCACCGTGTTCGACGCGATCAGGCAGATGAACGCGGCGGGGACCACGATCTTGCTCGTCGAGCAGAACGCGCGTGCCGGGCTGCGGCTGTCCACCCACGGCGTGGTGATGGAGAACGGCCGGGTGCGGCTGTCCGGCACCGGCCGTGAGGTCCTGGAGAACCCCGAGATCGGCGCGCTTTACCTCGGCGGGGCGGTCACCCCCGGCTAGGCTGGCTCCCGCGGCCCATCCGACCGGATGTGGCTAGGGAGGGGGACCCCGTGCGAGACGATCCGGCCCCGTCGGCAGCTGGCACCAGCCGACGTGGCGTGCTCAAGAACATGGCCGTGCTGGGGGCCGCGGCACCGCTGGCCAGCATGATGGCCAAGGCCCCGGCCGGTACGGGCCAGCAGCACCCGGCCTCGAAAACCCGGCGGCAGGCCGCCCTGTCGTCGCTGCAGCTGGCCGGCCAGCGGGTGATCTACTCCTACCCGGGCCTGACCGTGCCGTCGTCCCTGCTCCAGGCGATCACCGCGGGACAGGCCGCCGGGGTGATCTTTTTCGGCGGCAACGTCTCCAGTGACACCCAGATCGCCTCGGTCATCGCGCAGCTGGTGCAGGCGCAGAAGCAGAGCCCGGTGGCGGCGCCGCTGCTGCTGATGACCGACCAGGAAGGCGGGGAGGTCCGCCGGCTGCCCGGGGCGCCGGCCATGTCGGAGAAACAGATCGGCGAGTCGTCGAACCCGTCCCTGGCGGCCAGCCAGGCCGGTACCGGCGCGGGGCAGAACCTGGCCGCCGTGGGCATGAACGTCAACCTGGCGCCGGTGCTCGACGTGTTCTACAAGTCGGGCAACTTCATCGACCAGTACCAGCGGTCCTACAGCAACAACGCGTCGGTCGTGACCGAGTGCGGGCAGGCCTTCATCACCGCGCAGCAGCAGACCGGTGTGGCCGCCACCGCCAAGCACTTCCCGGGTCTGGGATCGGCCACGAAATCGCAGAACACCGACAACGGCCCGGTCACCCTGACGGCGTCGCTGTCCGGCCTGCGCGGCAAGGATGAGGTGCCCTATCCCGCGGCCATCGCGGCCGGAGTCAAGCTCATCATGGTGTCCTGGGCCATCTACCCGGCGCTGGATGCCACCTACCCGGCCGGGCTGTCCACCGCGTGGGTGCAGGGTGAGCTGCGTGGCCGGCTCGGCTTCGGGGGAGTGACCATCACCGATGCGCTGGAGGCGGGCGCGCTGACGTCGTTCGGCAGCTACGGTCAGCGAGGGGTGCTCGCCGCTCAGGCCGGGATGGACCTGCTGCTGTGCTCCGTGCAGGATCCCAGCGAGGGTCAGGCCGTCACCTCGGCGCTGGCCAGCGCGCTGGACAGCGGTCAGCTGAACTCGGCCACCTTCAACGCCGCGGTCCAGCGGGTAACCGCGCTGCGGACCAGCCTGTAACGGCCGCGCGCTACTTCTTGCGGGCCAGGGTGAGCCCGTCGCCGATCGGGACCATGACCAGGTCGACGCGTTCGTCGGCGGCGGCGTGGTCGTTGAAGTCCCGGATCGCGATCACGGCGGGATTGTCGTTGCCCGCATCGATCACCCGGCCGTGCGAGAACGTGTTGTCGACCATGATCAGGCCGCCCGAACGGATCCGCGGTACCACGTGTCGCCAGTAGCCCAGGTAGCCGCTCTTGTCGGCGTCGATGAAGGCCAGATCGAAGAGCTCTTCGGAGGGGAGCGAAACGAGCGTGTCCATGGCCGGGCCTAGGCGCAGCTCGATCCGGTCATCCAGGCCGGCCTTTTCCCAGTACTTCCGCGCGACCCAGGTCCATTCCTCGCTGATATCGCAGCACAGCAACTTCCCGCCGGGGGCCAGGCCGCGGGCGATGCAGATCGAGGAATAACCGGTGAAGGTGCCGATCTCGATGGCCGACGTCACCCCGGTCAGCTGCGTGAGCAGTGTCATGAAGGTGCCCTGCTCCGGAGCGATCTGCAGGCTGGTCTCGTTCGGGAACAGGTCAGCGGTCTCGTTGGCCAGCTCCCGCAGGACGGCGTCCGGCGGGCTGCTGTGCGCGGTCAGGTACGCGTTGAGATGAAGGCTGATCTGCTCGGTGCGCCGCGTCATGGGGACAACGGTATAGGTATGACCTCCGGTTCGCGAGATCGTCACCTACATTAACCACTTTCCCGATCGCTTTAATCTTGTTGAGCGCCCCGGAAGAGCGGGGTGGCGGCGGGTGCCCGAACCTTCCTACCCGGCTTATGTTCCGGCTATGAACCAAATAACCGGTAAATCCAAACGTTCATATGCACGTGCATGTGAGAGGTAATTCCCGTGTTATGGACATGGCTCCGTTTCCTGTAGTGTGCGCACCCTCTGTCTGGTTGGGTTAACGGGAAAGATCGACAGCCGCGGTCGCGCGTTCGGGTAATTTGCGCCCAAATACCCGAACTTTTCAGCTTTATCAGGCGTATCACCGGTGGTCGTGAGGTGCGAACTACCTGGAGTTACCTCGGGTTCGCACGGAGAGTATTCGCACGACTACGCATTTCTGTGGAAAGTGAGACGAATATTCCCAATGAGGTAGCGCCCCGCACGTCGTTGCGGCCACTATTGCTCCGACGGTCAACGACGCCCGTATTTCCTCGGGGTGCCGGGCCGTCATCCTATTGACGGGGGAGTGCCTTCCCGCTTACGGCGGGCAGGCCAACAGCATGCCTTGGCAGGCTCAGGGAGGGACGGCCGACCATGACCGTACGAAGGACACCGGACCGTGGGGGCGTCCCCGGTGCCCAGGGGGGCTCATGATTCCCCCCGAGGCCATGATGTTCGCCGGCGAGCCGTCGGCCGCGTGCGACGCAGACGCGAGGTGCCGCCATGGGGCGTGCTTCCAGATCCAGCTGGAGGCCTCGCGACCGGAGCAGGCTTACCGGCAGGCGCTGGCCTGTGCCTATCACGTAGCCGACGTCATCGAGGCGCTACGCGCCTGGGCCCGCGGACATGACCTGGCGGGCGGCCAGCTGACCATCTTGGCCATCGAGCCGGCCGCGGGCGGGCGCCAGCTCGGCGGAGCCGACCGCGGGGAGACCGGCAGCGGGGAGACCGGCAGCGGGGAGACCGGCAGCGGGGGCACTGGCAGCGGGGGCACTGGCAGTGCCAAGACCGCCGCGCTGCGCGAGTTCGCGTTCAGCACCATTCCGCTCAAGACCATCCCGCCCGGCCCCGCACCGCGAGCCGACCAGCTAGCGTCGGATCCATGAGCATCCGCTGGTACGCCGTCGTGGTCGACTGCCGGGACGTCGTCGCGCAGTCCCGCTGGTGGGCAGAGGTCCTGGACTGGCGAATCGGCTACGAAGCCGCCGACGAGGTGGTCCTGGTCCCGCCGCACGCGATGGACCCGGACCGCGACGTTTCCCCGGCCGAGCCCGGGCCGGGACTGATCTTCGTCCCTGTCCCGGAGGGGAAGAGCCTGAAGAACCGGCTGCACATTGACCTGGCGCCGTCGCCGGACGAGGGCCAGGAGGCCGAGGTGCGGCGGCTGGAAGCCCTCGGCGCCCGGCGGGTCGACGTCGGCCAGGACTCGGATCAGGTGAGCTGGGTGGTCATGGCCGACCCTGAGGGCAACGAGTTCTGCATGCTCAGCGCGCGCAGCTAACCACGAGTCCGGGATAGCCGCAGCGGCGAGCCAGCTCCCCGCCCGCGCTAACGGAGTGAAACCAGCAATCCACCACGCCCTAGCGGGATGGATCTGGGGTTTCACTCCAGAGCCCCACCATGCTTCAGTCCAGGCGGGACGGGCGGTGCCGGAGCGCCCGGGCCGCGTCGGCCGCGAACGCGGCCGCGTCGGCCGCTTCTAGCGAGGCGAAGGAGATCCTGATCCCGGGCGGCGCGGCGATCCGGAAGCGCTGTCCCGGAGCCACCGCCCAGCCCGCCTCGGCCAGCGCGGACGCCACGCCGTCCTCGTCGGAAACGCGCACCCAGCAGGTGAAGCCCGAACGCCCGGTGGCGGTGATGCCGTGATCGCGCAGCGCCGAGCGCAGCGCCTCGCCCCGGCTGGCGTACACCCGCGCCGCGGTGCGCAGCGCGCGCGCCGCGGCCGGATCTGACCACAGATCGGCGACCAGCTCCTGCAGCTGGTAACTGACCCACCCGGTGCCCAGCGCCTGGCGGCCCGCCACCCGCGCCACCGTGACCTCGTCCCCGGCCAGCACCGCGAGCCGCAGGTCAGGGCCGAGTGACTTGGACACCGAGCGGAGGACGACCCAGCGCGGCAAGCCGGCCGACGCGGAACAGGCGGGCACCCCGGCGACCGGCCCGGCGTGGTCGTCCTCGATCACTCCGACCGAGGGATACCGCCGCAGCACGCCGGCGATCTCGGCGGCCCGGCCGGCGTCCCAGGCGGCGCCGGTGGCGGCCTGGGCCCGCGGGGTCATGAGCACCGCCCCCGCGCCGCGGGCCAGCGCATCGCCCAGCTCGGCGGGCCGGATGCCCAGGTCGTCCACGGGCACCGGGACCGCGGTGTAGCCCATGGCCGCGATCAGGTCGTAACTCACCGCGTGGCCGGGATCCTCGACGATGACCCGGTCCGACGGCGTGAGCCAGGTGGCGAGCACCCGCTCGATACCGTCCAGCGTGCCGCCGGTGACCATGAGGCTGGTGGCGTCGATGCCGTCGGCGGCCAGCTGCTCGGCGGCGAGCTGCCGCAACCGCGGCGCGACGGGAGCCTGCGCGTACATCCGGGCGGGCCGCGGCGCGGACCGCAGCGGCAGGTCGGGGACCAGGGCCGGATCGGGGCCGCCGGTGATCAGGTCGCGGGTCCCGGCCGGTACGGTCAGGTATCCCCGGCTGCTGACCGGGGGAGCGCCCCGGACGCGCGTGCCGGCCCGCCCCGCACCAGCGGTAATGCCGCGCCGGCGCAGGTCGCCGTAGGCCGCGGCCACCGTGGTCGGGCTGACCCCGAGCTGGTCGGCCAGCTCGCGGACCGGCGGGAGCCGATCGCCGGGGGCCAGCTGGCCATCGCGGACGCCCGTTTCGACGCTGGCCGATATTTCCTTGGCGGTGCCACCCGACACGCGATATCGTACCAGTATGTTCACAGTTTGTACTGTAACATTTATAAGGCTCTCGGTGGGGGTGGAACGCGCCGATGACCTGATCGCCGACATCGGCCAAGCCCTGCGGGCGCTGGAAACGGCGTGAGGCAGATGCACGCCCATTCGTCCTTCGCCGAGCAGTACCTCCGCCAGCGCGAGCGGGAACTGGCCGCCGCGGCGGCGCGCCACGGCTCGCTGGTGGCCGGCCGGACCCGGGACCGCGGGTCGCTGCGCAACCGGGTCGGCTGGCGGCTGGTCGAGATCGGGCTCACGTTGATCCGGGATCCGCACTGGAGGTGCCGTAATGCGTAAGACCGTCGGTGACTACGAGCTCGACGACGATCCAGGCCGGGTCGACGCCGAGGCCGCGGTGGCGTTCTTGACCACCGAGGCCTACTGGGGCAAGTGGCGCGGCGCGCAGGACATCAAGGACCAGATCACGGCGGCCTGGCGGGTGGTGGGCGCCTACGACCAGGCCGGGACCATGGTGGGCTTCGCCCGGGCCTTCGGCGACGGCGGAAACGCGTACCTGGCCGACGTCTACGTGCTGCCCGGGCAGCGTGGCACCGGGCTGGGCAAGGCCGTCGTGGCCATGATGATCGAGGATGGCCCGGGCGCCGGCTGGCGCTGGCTGCTGCACACCTCCGACGCGCACGGCCTGTACCGGCAGTTCGGCTTCGCCTCGCCCAACGGTCGCTACCTGGAGCGCGCGTCGCGGAGCGAAGTCGCACCCGAAGCCGCACCCAAAGCGGCGGCCGGGACGCTGGCCGGCCAGGTGATCCGGCTCGAGCCCTTGCAGCATCAGCACGTGGCCGGGCTGGCCGCCGCGGCGGCCGACGGTGCCGAGCTGTACCGCTGGTCGGCGGTGCCGCAGGACGAGGACGGCGTGCGGCAGTACGTCGAGGCGGCCATCGCGGCCCGGGACGGCGGCACGGCCGTGCCGTTCGCCGTGGTCCGGACCGCGGACGACACCGTGATCGGCTCGACCCGGTTCTTCGACTTCGGCTACTGGGCCTGGCCTCCCAATGCCGCGCGCACCGGACCGGACACGTGCGAGATCGGATACACGTGGCTGAGCCCGAAGGCCATCAGGACCGGCGCGAACACCGAGATGAAGCGGCTCATGCTCGCGCACGCCTTCGAGGTCTGGCGGGTGGCCTCGGTGGCCCTGCACACCGACGTCCGGAACCAGCGGTCGCGAGACGCCATGGCCCGGATCGGCCTGCGCTACGAGGGCGTCCTGCGTGCCCACCGGCTCGGCGCCGACCTGCGGCCGCGGGACTCAGCGCGGTTCAGCGTCACCGCCGCCGAATGGCCGGAGGTCAGACGGCATCTTGATGAGCTTGACCGCCGCTACCAGCGATCGTGAGCAGCGTGGCCGCGGCGGCCCGCGGTCGCGTGGTCTGCGACCGCCACCAGGCCTGGCCTGACTCGGGCAGCGTGTAGATCGGGTCGTAGTACGGGTACTCGCGGCTGACCGCCAATTCGTCGTCGGCCTCGATGGCGGTCTGGTAGTTCTTGGTCCAGTAGGAGATGCCGCGTTCGGCGTCGTACCTGGCCACCTGGTGCACCCAGCGCTTGCCGACGTAGGGGACGTCGCACACCACTCGCGGGGTGGCGAAGCCGGGCAGGTAGCCCATGATGTCGTGCTGGAGCGCCTGAGCCTCGTGCACGGCCAGCCGCCAGTGCTCGCTGCCCGGGATCATGTCGCACATGTAGAAGTAGTAGGGCATGATGGCGGCCCCGTCGAGCAGGGCGAAGCACAGGTCGAGCATGGCCTCGGAGCTGTCGTTCACGCCGCGCAGCAGCACGCCCTGGTTCCGCACGTCGCGGATGCCGGCCTCCAGCATGGCCGCAGTGGCCTGAGCGACCAGCGGGGTCACCGACTGGGCCGCGTTCACGTGGGTGTGGATAGCGATGCTCACCCCGCGCGAGCGGGCGGTGCCGGCCAGCCGGGTCATGCCTGCGCGTACCTCGTCGGACAGCCAGTGCTGCGGCAGCCCCATCAGCGCCTTGCTGGCCAGCCGGATGTCGCGGATCGAGTCGATCTCCAGCAGCGCGGCCACGAAGCCTTCCAGCCGCGGCCAGGGCAGGTTGGCCACGTCCCCGCCGGAGACCACCACGTCGCGCACGCCAGGCGTGCGGCGCAGGTAGTCCAGCATGGCGCCCAGCCGGTCCTCGCGGGGCATGGTGAACTTGTGCTTGTCGGTCTGGGCCGTGGGGTTGCCGACCAGATCCATCCGGGTGCAGTGTCCGCAGTACTGCGGGCAGGTCGGCAGCAGCTCGGCCAGCACCTTGGTCGGGTAGCGGTGGGTCAGCCCCTCCACCGCCCACATCTCGGCTTCGTGCAGCGAGTCACGCTGCGCGTACGGGTGCGACGGCCAGTCGGTCCGCCGGTCACTGAACGCCGGGATCATGTACCGGCGCACCGGGTCGGCGTAGAACGCCTCGGTGAAGCCGGCCTCGTCCGGTGCTGCCGACGGCACCATAGTGTTGACCATCTGCGGCGGGATCAGCATCAACATGGTCGCCCGCTCGCGCTGATCGCGCTCCAGGTCCTCGAAGAAGGACTCGACGAGCCCCGGCCCGGTGACCTGCCTCAGCTGCCGGGCGTTCTTGACGCAGTGCGACCGCTGCCACTGCACGGACTCCCAGTCGGCGGCGGACACCTCGGCCCAGCCCGGGAACCGGCGCCAATCGGGCTCGGCCAGCTCATGACGCTTATATATATACGGCTGAGAGACCATGAACGAAGCCCTCCCTTCCGGGGATAATACCGAAGGAGCTGCGGTACAAAACGTAGTGAACCGTAGATTTTCCCGGGCAACCCGTGCGACCGTCATGGTCAGCATGAGCGTCTTACAGTAAAATCTACTGTATCATAGCGCGTCTGCAGTAAAAATTACAGAAAACAGACCGTCAAACAAGAAATCTTACTGAACGCTCAGGTATTTAGGCGAGGACTCTAGTGTGTGGTAGCAGGCCGGCTATCAGAAGCCGACCTTCCTAGCCTCTGCGGGAAGGACCCACGCTTGGCATCGTCCTTGCCTGATGGCACAGGATTCCAGCTACTCGCGTCCGGCGAAGGAGACAAGCAGTTGACGTTCGCGGTTCACCGGCCGGGCGGCGGTCAACTGTCGGCATTGCTCCAGGTAGCCAGGGGCGCTCTTCCGGCCCGCGGGCCAGTGCTGGTGCAGCTCGACGGCCAGATTCCACACGTACCGTGCGTGCCCGCAGTGGTCCCGAAGCACCGCATCTTGGACGGGTGCGGGAAGCAGTCGGAATCGGGACATGCGAATATTATATCGACTCTAACTGATATTATCGGGGGAGGTGAAGCGGCGTTCCTGTCCGACTGAAGGCCGGATCTCGACGCCGCATTTTCATGACTATGTCACAGTTTTCGGCCTCGCCGCTCGGGCTACACCGGGTGCTGGATCCGCCCGGCGTCTTGCCGCAGGCCGCCTGGCGACTGGATCCGAGTCCGGCGATCGCGGCCGATGAGGTCCGGGTCCGCGTCGACCGCCTGAACCTGGACGCCGCCTCCTACCGCCAGCTCCGCGAGACCTACGCCAGCGACCCGGACAAGATCCGCGCCGCCGTCCTGGACATCATCACCACCCGCGGCAAGATGCAGAACCCGGTCACCGGCTCCGGCGGCATGCTGACCGGCACCGTCGACAAGGCCGGCCCCGACTCACCGCTGGGCCTGCACCCCGGCCAGCGCATCGCCTCCCTGGTCTCGCTGACCCTGACCCCCCTGCAGATCACCGACGGCCTGGAGAGCTGGGACGCCCGGTCCGAGCAGATCCCCTGCCACGGCCACGCCATCCTGTTCGGCCGGTCGATCGCCGCCGTCCTGCCCGACGACCTCCCGGCCCCGCTGGCCCTGGCCGTCATGGACGTCTGCGGCGCCCCCGCCCTGACCGGCCGCGTGGTGCAGGAAGGGGCCGTGGTGGCGATCATCGGTGCCGCCGGCAAGAGCGGCTCCCTCTCTGCCGCTGCGGCCCAGAAGGCTGGCGCGTCAAAGGTGATCGGCGTCGTCCCCACCGAAGCCGAGGCCGAGCTGCTGCTGCGTCACCCCCTGGTCGACGAGATCGTGACCGCCGACGCCAGGGATCCGGTGAACCTCGCGGCCAAGGTCGAGCAAGTCGGCGGACCCGCGGACGTCACCGTGGTGTGCGTGGATGCCGCGGGCTGCGAGGGCGGCGCGATCTTGTCCACGACGCAGGGCGGCACGGTGATCTTCTTCTCCATGGCCACCTCGTTCAGCGCCGCGGCGCTCGGCGCCGAAGGCCTGGCCGCCGACGTGACCATGCTGGTCGGGAACGGGTACGTGCCCGGACATGCGGAGTTCGCACTGGACCTGCTGCGCACCACGCCCGCGGTGCGGAGCCTGTTCGAGCGGAGGATCCAGGAATGACCAGCAAGCTCAACCTCGATCCGGCCGTGGTGGCCCAGGCCCGCGAGCTGGCCCGCCGGGCCGGCGAGCCGGTCACCAAGCTGGCCCAGACGCACACCACCGTGTCGGTGGAGCGGGCCGTCCTGCGGCTGGCCGGGCTGGACGGGGCGGACGAGGACGGCATGCCGTGGGTGAACCGGCTCGCCGACGCGGTCCGCGAGAGCACCGGCCTTGAGCACGGCGTGGCCCTGCCGGTCTGGGACGCCATGCTGACCGGCGGCTACCCGGACCTGCGCACGCTGACCGTCGACGCGGCCGCGGGCCTGGTCAAGTTCCGTCTCCCCGCAGGGCACGAGGGTGACGCGGCTCGGGAAACCGCGGCCCGTTCGGTAGAAAAAGGAATTTCCCGGATCGATGCCCAGCGCGCCGAGCGGGACAAGATGATTGCCGCCACCTCGAACCCCGCCATGCCCTGGATCTACCTGATCGTGGCCACCGGGGACATTTACGAGGACATCCCGCAGGCCCAGGCGGCCGCGCGAGAGGGCGCCGACATCATCGCGGTGATCCGGTCGACCGGCCAGTCGCTGCTGGACTACGTGCCGGAGGGCGCCACCCGGGAGGGGTACGCGGGCACCTACGCCACCCAGGAGAACTTCCGGCTGATGCGGGCCGCGCTCGATGACACCTCGCGCGAGCTGGGCCGCTACATCCGGCTGACCAACTACGCCTCCGGGTTGTGCATGCCGGAGATCGCCTCGCTGGCCGGGCTCGAACGGCTGGACATGATGCTGAACGACTGCATGTACGGCATCATCTTCCGCGACATCAACCCGGTGCGGACGTTCATCGACCAGCGGTTCTCCCGGCAGGTGCACGCCCGGGCGGGCATCGTCATCAACACCGGCGAGGACAACTACCTGACCACCGCCGACGCGGTGGACGCGGCCCATACCGTGGTCGTGTCGCAGCTGCTGAACGAGTACTTCGGCCGCGAGGCGGGGCTGGCCGACGCGCAGCTCGGGCTGGGCCACGCGTTCGAGATCAACCCGGAGCTGCCCGACTCGTTCATGCTCGAGCTGGCCCACGCCCAGCTGGTCCGCGAGCTATTCCCGGACGCGCCGCTGAAGTACATGCCGCCCACCAAGCACATGACCGGCAACGTGTTCGCCGGCTACCTGCTGGACGCGTTCTTCAACCTGTGCGGCGTGATGACCGATCAGTCCATCCTGCTCATCGGGATGATGACCGAGGGTATCCACACCCCGTTCCTGTCCGACCGCGACCTGGCCCTGGAGAACGTCCGGTACGTGCGGCGCGCGGCTGGCCGGCTGGGCCAGGAATTCCGGCCCGACCCGGACGGGTTCGTCGCCCAGCGGGCCCGGCAGGTGCTGGCGGAGTCCGTCGACCTGTTGCGCAAGATCGGGTCGCAGGGGCTGCTGACCGCGATCGCCGAGGGAACGTTCGGGGTGACCAAGCGTCCGGCCGACGGCGGCCGGGGCCTGGACGGAGTGATAGAGCGCGCTGAAGGGTACTTCAATCCGGCGTCGGATCAGCTGGAGGCAGAACAATGAGCCTGACTGGAGTAGTCCGGCCCTACGGGGACACGACCGGAGACGGGCGCGTGCAGGTGTCGTTCACGCTGCCCGTGCCGTTCGGCGACGAGATCGAACGGGCCCGCGCCGAGGGCGCCGCGCTGCAGCTGGCGGCGAAGATGGGCCTGGACCCGGCGATGGTGGTGCACGCCAAGGGGATGGGCCCGGATTTCACGTTCTTCATCGTCTACGGGCGGGTCAGCCACCTGGTCGACCTGTCGGCGGTGACCGTCGCCGAGCGGGAGTTCCCGGTGCTCCCGGCCGCGGAGGTGAACCTGCGGATCCGTTCGGCGCTGGGCCGCAAGCTGGTCGTGGTGGGCGCGTGCATCGGCACCGACGCACACACGGTCGGCATCGACGCGATTCTCAACGTCAAGGGTCATGCGGGGGAGAAGGGCCTGGAGTACTACCGAGAGATTCGTGTGGTGAACCTGGGTGCTCAGGTCGGGGTGGACGACTTGGTGGCCCGAGCCGCGGCCGAGCATGCCGACGCGGTGCTGGTCAGTCAGGTCGTCACCCAGCGCGACGCGCATCTGACCAACACCCGGGAGATGTCGGCCGCGTTCCACGCCGGGTTCGGCCTGCAACGGCCGCTGCTCGTGGTGGGCGGGCCGCGCTTTGACCCGAGCGCCGCGCACGACCTCGGAGTGGACAAGATCTTCGGCCGCGGCACCACGCCCGGCGAGGTGGCCAGCTACCTGGTGCACGCGTTGGCACCCGAGCCGCAGCAGGGGGCGGCATGAGTCACGTCGGACTGTCGGTGACCCAGCGCCGGTACGTGAAGTACGGGGACGCGCACTACGGCGGGAACCTGGTGGACGGCGCGTACGTGCTCGGGCTGTTCGGTGACGTGGCCACCGAGGCGTGCATCGTGATAGACGGCGACGAGGGGCTGTTCGCGTCCTACTCCGACGTGCAGTTCCGCGCCCCGGTGCTGGCCGGTGACATCATCGAGGCCACGGCCACCGTCACCGCGGTCGGGCGGCGCAGCCGGCGGCTCACCTTCGAGGCCCGGGTAGTATGCCGCGCCGACCTGGCCCGGGGTGAATCGGCCGCTTCGGTGCTCAGCGAGCCGATCGTGGTCACCACCGCGACCGGCACCGTGGTGATCCCGGCCGCGAGCTGAGCCGCGCCGTCGGTCACCGCTAGGGTGTCAACGGTGACCGCAACCGCCTCCGCTGATGAACTGCTGCCCGCAACGCGGCGGGCGCTCACGCACCGGGTAGCCGTCGGCCAGGCCGAAGGCCGGACGCCCTCACTGGTCGGGGCGGTGATCCGGGACCGGCGGCAGGTCTGGTGCGGCGCGCGCAGCATGCTCGAGGGCCATGAGCCCGACAGCGACACCCAGTACCGCATCGGCTCGCTGACCAAGACGTTCGTCGCCGTGCTGGTCATGCGACTACGCGACGAGGGCCGGCTGGACCTGGCCGATCCGCTCGCCCGGCACCTGGACGCGCCCGAGGTGCCGGACGTGACCATCGCCCAGCTTCTCTCGCACACCGCGGGACTGGCCTCCGAGACGCCCGGGCCGTGGTGGGAACGGACGCCAAGCTAGTCCGGGCCGACGGCCGGCTGCTGGCCGGCCACGGCGGCTCGATGCCCGGCTTCCTGGCCACGCTGTGGGTCAGCCCGGTGGATTCGCTGGGCGGGATCGCTCTGGCCAACGCCACCTCCGGACCCGAGATCGGCACGATCGCCGCCGACCTGATCGCGATCGTGGCCGATCGTGAGCCGCGCTTCCCGGACCGCTGGACGCCGCTGCCCGACCTCGACGAGGGTCTGCTCGCGCTGACCGGCCTGTGGTACTGGGGACCCCGGCCGTACGTCTTGCGGCTGGGCGCCGAGCGAAGTGTGGAACTCCTGCCGGCGGCCGGGCGGGGGCGCGCCTCGCGGTTCCGGTTCGAGCCCGACGGGACCTGGACCGGCCTGGACGGCTACTACACCGGTGAAACTCTGCGCGTGGTCCCGGGCCCGGGCGGCCAGGCCGGCCACCTGGACCTCGGCACGTTCGTGTTTACCCGTCAGCCCTATGGCCCGGATGCGCCGCCGGCCGCGCGGCCCGACCCTGACGGCTGGCGCGCGGGCTAAGCCACCGGACCGGCCCAGCGTGGTGTTGACCTCGATGATCCGCCCCTGTACCACGTAGCCTGTACCATCTGGTACATGAACCAAATGGTACACTCAGCCATGACCGCATCGCAACCGCGGGACCGGCTGCTCACGGCGGCGGTCGAGCAGGCCATGAAGGGCGGGATCGCCGACCTCAGCCTGCGCGAGCTGGCCGCGGCCATCGGCACCAGCCACCGCATGCTGCTGTACCACTTCGGATCCCGTGAGGGCCTGCTGGTCGCGGTAGCCCGGGCCGTCGAGGAGACCGAACGGGCCAGGTTCCTGAACTGGGGAATGACGCCCGAGGACGCCCGGCGCATCTGGCGGCGGCTCAGCGACCCGGCCCTGTGGCCGGCCGAGCGCCTGTTCTTCGAGCTCTACGTGCAGGCCTTGCTCGGCCGCCTGGGCGACGAGCAGTTCCTGGACGCCGCGGTGCAGGGGTGGCTCGGGCCGGTCGCCGCGGCCATGGTCGAGGCCGGGGCCAGCGAGGCCGCCGCGCGCACCGACGCCCGGCTCGGCATGGCCGTGGTCCGCGGCTTGCTCCTGGACCTGCTCGCCACGGGGGACCGCGAGGGGGTGACGGAGGCCTTCGAGCGGTTCCTTCAGCTCTACGAGCAGCCGTTCGGGATATCCGGCTAGCTGGCCGTCTTGCGGTAGCGACCCATGGGAGCCAGTTCGCCGGGCACCACGTCGAACGGGGTCATGCCGAGGCGCTTGATGACCGCGATGGACGCGATGTTGCCTTCGTCGACCTCGGCCAGCACCTCGGGCAGACCCAGCGGGCCGAGGGCGTAGTCCAGCACGGCGCGGGCCGCCTCGGTGGCGTAACCCTGACCCCACGAATCCGGGGCCAGGCTGTAGAAGATCTCCAGGCCCAGGTGTTCCAGGGGGCGAAGCCCGGCCGTGCCGATCAGGTTCGCGCCGTCGTTCTCATAGACCAGCCACAGGCCGTATCCGGCCCGGCCGAAGTCCCGGGTGCTGTCCTGGATGGCCTCGGTGATCTCGGCCGAGGACAGCATCGCGTCGTCAAACAGGAAGCGCCGTACATCGGGCGCGGCCCAGTGGGCCAGGAGCACCGGGTGGTCGCCGGCCGTCACCGGACGCAAGACCAGGCGTTCGGTGCGCAGGACATGATCCACCTGCGCCACAGTACCGGCCGGACGTGGGGCATACTATCGAATTACATCGTGGCTCTATGACGCGACGATTCATATTTTCTTTCGGAGGACCATCATGGTATCGCTGGGTCAGCGGCAGATGCCCAGGCGCCGCAGCGGGCACACCACCGCCGTGATCATCGCCGCGGAGCGGTTCTACCTGACCGCGAATCAGCGTGACGACGGCAGCCTGGGTGAGGTCTTCGTCCACTGGGGCAAGCACGGCACCAGCGGCGCGGGTCTGGCCAGCACCTACGCGATCGCGCTGTCCGTGGGCCTAGCGCACCGGGTTCCGCTCGCCGAGTTGATCCGCCCCGGGCTGGACCAGTACTTCATTCCGTACGGGCGGACCGACGACCCGGAGATCCCCCGGGTCTGGTCCGCGGTCGACTACATCGCCCGTCGCCTGGCCCTGGACTGGCTGCCGTACGGTGACCGCGCCGCGCTCGGCGTTTACACACCGGCCGAGCGTGTCGGCCGCCGGAGGCAGGCGCTTACTCGAATCGTTTCCTGATCCGGTCTCGCCATATCTCGAACCTGGGCGTGCCGCCGTCCTCGGGGGGCAGGTCCTGGAGGGCCTCGTCGGTTACTGCCGCGGCCTCCTCGACGGACATGTCGCAGTGCACCTTGACGCCGAGTTCCGTGCCGGGCGAGACCAGGCCAGCGAGCAGGCGCGCCTTGGCCGCGAACGCCGCCCCCTGAGCGGCGTTCGACCGGTAGGGTCCGGCCAGCCGGACCATGTCCGACAGCTCACCGGCGTCGGCCCCGCCCGCGTATACGCTGGCCAGGCCCGTTCCGCTCCACAGGTCGGCCTGGCGGCCCTGCGGAAAGGCCGCGATGGTGGTGGCCACCTTCTGGACGTCTGATCCGACCACGAACCACAGCGCACGGCCGATGCCCTGATCGACGACACGGTTAGCGTAGCTGGCGGGTTCCCAGCCCGGGATCCGAGCCTGATGCTGATTCCACACGTACTGCTGGGTGCGGAAGTAGGCCTGATGAAAGCCATAACCGTCCAGGGCCAGCCAGCGAAGGAGCGGGTCATGGGGCGCTATCGCGCGCCAGCGCAGCTTGGGCAGCCGGGCCATGGCCCAGCCCACCCCGATGTAAGCCATGTAGACGTGATTGGCGCCCCGGCTGGCCAGCAGGTCGCGAACCCAGTGCCCGCCCGCGGGGTTGATCCCGTCGCGTACCGCGAACGCCATCGCACAGCCCTCATAGGCAAACCCGCGGAACGCTGGCTCCACGGTCTCGAGCGAAGCCTCGATATCAGCCAGGTAGCGGCCGGCCATCCCGTATTCATAACCTTCGAGGAATTTATGTCCCACCTTTTCGATGTTGGCCTGACGGGTCGCGTCTGGTGCGGTAAACCCGCGCCGTTCGAAGGTGGCCTCGGATTGGTCGGGAAGGAATATGCGGCAGCGCAGTTTGCCCGCCCAGTTTGCGTCCATGAGATCATCATGGTCGCACAGCTGGGCACCGTCCAGAAAGGGCGGCGCATTCAGCAATATGCGAGATAAGTGCGCGTGTTCGGCGCTGTGAGCGTCGGGCCTGCCGCCCACGAGGAACTGGCCGACACAGGGTTCGGTGCGCCAGTCGGCGCCGAACGCGCGTGCTGCCACGTCGATGTCCACCGCGTCCAGGGCGCACGGCGCGAGCCCCATCGCCGCACAGGCGATGTACAGGTTCTGCATCAGCACGCCGACGTGCATGAGTACCAGCCGGTAGGCCAGCCCTTCATATCGCCAGGACAGGCGGCGGAAACGTGCGGTCATGCTGATCAGTACCTGTGCCGGGCTGTCCAGCGCGGCGGTCATGCGAGCCGCGCTCAGCAGTTCGTCAGCCGCCGCTCGATCGGCGATGACTGGTTCGAGCCGGTGCCCGAGCGGGTCGTAATGGTAGACGCCGCTGGCCAGACCCGCGCAGTTGGCGACCGTGAGGTAAAGCTCGAGCTCATAGCAGGCACCCCCGCTGGGATACGGGCGGTTGCTGTACGGTGCGCCGCTCGCGGATACGTCGGGAGGGTCCTGTCCGCCGGACGCCGCGGTGATCAGCGACCGGACCCGGGCCGTCCGGTACAGCAGATCGCCGAGCTGCGCGGCCGTTATCGGACTTCCCGCATAACGCCGTACCGAGCGGCGCAGCTCCATGGCCACCGCCACCGGCGGGTCACTGCGGCGCATGTCTTCCCAGCGTGGCCTGTGCAACGGTATGTGCGGGCTGGCCTGCGGCTTGACGACCGGCTCGACCGGGCGGGTCGTCCCGGCCGGGTAGGTGACGCCGAAATTGTGATCGTGCCGCCCCAAAGTGCTGCGCACGTGGAACATCATCTCAACTGGCGACCAGCCGACGACGGCGGTGTCCAGGTCTTCGGCAAAAACCGAGGCGTTACCCGCGCCCTGGGCGCCCACGACCAGGCCCGCGGCGGCGAGGTATTCAAGGACCCGCAAGGCGGATGGCTCAGCGAGGGACAGCGCAGCCGTGAAGGCGGTCGGCGTGATCGGGCTGGCCAGGGGCGCGATCAGCCGCATCGCCACCGTGCGGTGCAGCACCACACGGTGCAGTGACAGCGGCGATTCGATGCTGTACTCTCGTCCGTCGGCCCGCAGAATCGCATAGACGGACAACCGGAACGGAGCCCCGGCGGGAAGCGGAACCGGATAAAACCGGGATCGCATGGTGAGCGGTACCACGGACAGCAGCGGCTGGCCCGACTTTTGCGCGAGCGACCGGACGATGAGCGGTTGCAGGCGCTCCAGCACGCCGTATAGCTCGGTCACCTGCGCCTGCGCCTCGGCCGCGTCCCGGTAGGTCCCCCCGGGCGGCATCGCTACCGCGCTGGTCGCATTCTCCAGCGAGACGGGTCCCAGGCTCATGCGGCGCAGCGTTTCGCGCACCAGCGGCGACGACCGCGGGATGGTGATGTCACCCCAGCGACCACGCAACCGGACCGGGTCGCGGAAGGGGTCTCCCTCGACGCTCACGTCTTCACGCAGAGACCACAGCTCACGTCCCCACGCCACGCCGGAGCTACTGTTCTCTGCTGTCATCAGCTGTCACTATCGTGCCCTAGATCGGGGGATTCGGGACCATAACAACGGCATCAAGACGTAGCGCCCGCGGGTCGGCCGGTTGCCCTGCCTGTCCGCGCGGGGGTAACGCCTGAACGGCTCGCTCGTACCGGCCGTCCGAGCGGGCTCTGGCCTCGCAGCTAGGCTGCACCGGCCAGTGCCATCACGGTAGTGAGGATTTCACTTCTTCGACATTAATGGCCCATGAAGACCCTTGTCTTGCGATCGCCAGGTACAGCATCACAATCTAGGTATGAATCTTTCATACCTTCGGTCATGACGAGGTAACTAGAACTTCGGCTACCCCGTGGCGCATGCTCAAGACAATGAGTATCTCGTACTAGCAAAGGGATGCGATGGTATTGGATTCCTCGCTGATAAGCATCCAGCTACTTGGCCCGCTGTCCGCATCCTTGGGGAGCCGTATCGTTACGCCCAACGCGGCCAAGCAGCGCGAGGTGCTGGCGCTGCTCGCTATGAATGCTGGGCGGATCGTCACGGTATCCACCCTCATCGAGGAACTGTGGGGTGACCACCCGCCGCGCAGCTCGGCGACCACGCTTCAGACCTACATCTTCCACCTGCGCAGCAGCCTGGCGGTCGACACCCCGCGCGAGCGGATCGCCAGTGAGTTCCTCCGCACGCGGCACTCCGGTTACCAACTCGAGTGCCGTACCGACGTCGAAGAGTTCTACCGTCTCGCACGGGCCGGCCGGACCGCGGCGGAGGCGGGCGATCCGCAAGCCGTCTCCGAGTTGCTGGGCCGCGCGCTGGACCTCTGGCGCGGGCCCGCGCTGGTCGATGTCCGGCAGGGGCGGGTCCTGGAAGCCGAGGTGGCTTCCCTCGAGGAAACCCGACTTGGCGTGCTCGAACGGCGTATCCAGGCGGACCTGGCCCTGCTCCGGCACGGCGACATCCTGGGGGAACTGACGATGCTGGCCGCCCGGCATCCTATGAACGAGAACTTCCGCGGGTTCTTGATGATCGCTCTTTACCGGGCCGGCCATGTCGCCCGGGCGCTGGACGCGTTCCAGCAACTTCGCACGATCCTCGGCGACGAGCTAGGCATCGATCCGAGTCCGTGGATGCGGCGACTGCAGCGGGCCATCCTGTCCGGCGATCCGAGCGAGGACATGGATTCTTTCCTCGCTCAAGATCGCGGATCAGCCTTACCCACCGGTGAGCTGCGTCACCAGGACCTCAACGACGGCCGGCGTGACGGGATTGTCCTCGTCAACGGCTGGCAGCGGGCAGACGTCGAACTGGTCAGCAGACAGGCCGGGAACGGTGACGCTGTCGGGGGCTTCGGTCAGCACCTTGACCGCGGTGATCTCGCGCGCCCGGCCATCCAGCGAATCGTTCCGGCACGCAAGCAAGAACGCAAGCCACGACCGGTACGTGACCAGGAGCTCGCGGAAGGTCTCGGCCGACCCGTCCAGCCCCTGACTAGCTACCAGGGCCTTCAGCTCGGCACCAAGTAGCGCTTCCATGAGCCGCACGCAATGATCAGGATCGCCGTCAAGCTCAGGGCACGGTAGCTGGCGCGCGCCCAGATTGGCGGCCAGTGTCGCGAACGTGTCCTTGACGCCATCGGCGTCGGGCCATGTCGGCCGCAGCAGGACGGCGATCGCCTCCCGGGTGCGCGCCAGCAACGCCGCGATGTGCACGGACAGGGCAGCGGCGCTGCAGTAGCCGACGACGAAGACGGGGCCGTCGGCGGGCTGGGATCCCCCGAACGAGCCGACGGCTTCGGCAGCCAGGGCAGGGAGCGATACGTAGGCCCGGTCCTGGGACAGTGCCCCGAGCGGGTCGACCTGGTACACCGGCCGGCCTGCGGCCAGGCCGCTCACCATGTGGCTGAGCCGGGGTGCCGAGGAGAACGCTTGGAAATCGGCCACCAAGACCGGCTGGGTGGCGCCAGCAACGATCTGCCGGACGATCGTATCGCTGTCATCTATTCGGGGGTTGGTCACGCTTCGATAGCCTCTCAGGTGCGGCGTGGCCTGGCTCCTCCGAGATTGCCGCCGGGACCTGCGGTCTGATTGAAAGCGCAATCGGCGAGGTGGGTGCGGCAATGCGTGGCTGACACTCTGGGGTCTCGTGACGTCCCTCCCGGTGTCAGCGCCGCCAGTGCCGGCAGCCGGGGCCCGGCACCGGGTCCCGCTGGAGGGGACCACGTGGAGTGTGTGGCGGGATGTGGCGGTCCGCGGAGCTGGTCTCCCTGCAGACATGGTGCTGGCCATCTGCGATGAACGGCTGGCGCGCAGCGCGGACCTGGCCGCCGCGGACCCGGCCGGGCAGCCGGCGTATGACCAGGCGTATTTCGATGCTGCCGGGCGGCTGTCCCGTGCTATCGCCGACACCTACGCCGACCCGGCTTTCCGTGAGGCGCTGACCTGGCAGAACCCCGGGCTCGCGCAGCGCCTGCAGGACTCGGGTGTGGGCACGTCGCGGCGGTCCAAGGATCGTGGCCGGGAGCTGGTAATTGCGAGCTACCTGCAGCGGTACTGCCTGAAGAACGACACGATCGGGTTTTTCGGTCCGGTCGGCTGGGCGTCTGTAGACCCCAGTGCGGCGGGTCTGGTGGTGGTACCGGGGGAGCGGCTGGTCGCCCGGCGGACGACGTATTTCGAGGTGTGGGCGATCGACAAGGTGGCGGCGGCGATCGCCGGGCCGGGGCGCGCGGCGGGCTGGCTGCGGCCGCAGCGGACCCGGTCGGTGTTCCTGGCCGGGAATGTGCTGCACCGACCGCACCGCAGGCCGGTGGTACTGACCGATGCCGAACTGCGGGTCTTTCAGGCCTGTGATGGTCGCCGCACGACCAGCGACGTGCTCGCGACGGCTGGCACGCCTGAGGCCCGGGGGCTGCTGAGCCGGCTGGCTGAGCTGGGCGCGGTGCGAATGGACCTGGAGGGCCCGATCGACGCCTGGCCAGAACGGTTGCTGCGGGACAAGCTGGAGCAGATCGCGGACCCCGGAGCCCGGGCGGTGGCGCTGGCGCCGGTGGATCAGATGATCAGGGCGCGGGACGCGGTGGCTGCGGCAGACGGGGACCCGGCCGGGCTGAAGCGAGCACTGGCGGGTCTGGCTGAGACGTTCGAGCAGGTGACCGGCGTCGCGGCGACCCGCCGGGCGGGCGAGAACTACGCCGGCCGGACCCTGGTCTACCAAGATGCCGTCCGGGACGTGCAGGTACAGCTGGGGGAAGCGGTGACCCGGGCGCTGGCCGCGCCGCTGGGCCTGGTCCTGGACAGCGCCCGCTGGCTGGTCAACGAAATTACGGCCAGGTACCGGGAGCACTTCGCGGACCTGCTAGACCGCGAGAGCGCCCGGACCGGCGGCGCGCCCGTGCCGCTGCAGCGGCTGCTCACCCTGGCCTCACCGTACCTGGCTACCGGAATGAGCGGCCGAGGGGTGGGCGACCTCGCCGCGGCGAGCGTGGCTGAGCTGCAGGAGCGCTGGCAGCAGGTGCTCGGGCCGACGTCCTCCCCCAGCAGACACGAAGTCAGCGCGGACGCGATCGCGGCCAGGGCCGCCGAGTGCTTCCCCGCGCGCCCGGTCACCTGGAGCGCTGCGCGTCTGCACTCACCGGACATCATGATCGCCGCGGCCTCTCCAGATGAGGTGGAGCGCGGCAACTTCCTGCTGGTCCTTGGCGAACTGCACCTGACTCTCAATACGTTGTCGGGCCGGTGCTTCGCCGCGCAGCACCCCGACATCGGCAGGCTCATCGCCGCCGAACGCGCCGACCGTGGCCCGCGGCGGATTGTCATCATCCCGCCGAAAGACCGCCCCGATGTGACCTCCCGCACCAACCCGCCCTCGGCCATCCTGGGGCCAGGCCAGCTCTACTGGTCCTCCTCCATCGCCGACTCGCTCGACCCGCCGGAATCAGAAACGGTCCTGCCCGGCGCCGCGATGACCGTTATACGCCGCGGCGAGGACCTGGTCGTCCAGGTCATGCCGTCCGGTACTGAACTGGACTTCTTCGAGGTCATCGGGGACGAGATGGTGGGAGCTCTCTCCGATGCGTTCCAGCCGGTGGCTCCGGCCGCGCACCGGCCGCGGATCACCATCGACCGGTTGGTGCTGAGCCGGGAGCAGTGGACGTTCGGTGTCACGGACTCGTCGTGGGCCTTCGTCAAGGACGAGCAAGAACGCTACCGCCTGGCCCGCCGCTGGCGGCGGGACCATGGCCTGCCCGAGCGGGTGTTCTACCGCGTCCCGGTCGAGTTCAAGCCGACCGCGGCCGATTTCCGCAGCATCGTGCTGGTCAACCTGCTGGCCAAGCACATCCGCCAGACCCAGGCCGCCGGTCACAGCCAGTACACCGTCAGCGAGATGCTCCCTGACCTCGCCCAGCTCTGGCTCACCGACCGCGAAGACCGCCGCTACAGCTCCGAGCTCAGGATCGTTGCCTACGACGGCCTGAGCTAGCGGAAATGCGCAACGCAATCGCGGAGATGCGTCAGCCGACGCCAGCTGCGACCGTGGGCCGCATGTGCAATTGCCGGTAGCAGTGACTCTCGGAATGAGGTGACCATGCCGACGCTGAACCCTGTACACGCTCTGAAGTCCCTCGTTCCCGAAACGCGCGAGCAGCGGATGTATCTGCTGGCGGCGCTGATCAACGTCTACGGGACCGGGCTGATCATTACCGCCATGACGCTGTACGGGATCAGGGTGGTGCACCTGACCGCGGCGCGGACCGGCCTGGCCCTGACGATCGCCGGCCTGATCGGGCTGCTGACCGCGATGCCGGTCGGCCGGCTGGCCGACCGGCGCGGACCCCGGGATGTGTACCGGATGGTCTTGCTCTTCTTGGCCGCCGCGGCCGCCGGCTACGTGTTCCTGGCGCACAGCTTCGTCAGTTACCAGATCGTCGCGATCGTGGACGGAGCAGCGAACGCTGCCTCGGCCGCGGCCAGCGTGACGCTGCTGCGGCGGGTCGGCGGGGACAACGCGACGACGTTCCGCTCTCAGGCGAGCGCGGTGTTCAACCTGGGCATATTGCTCGGCGTGGCCACCGCCGGCGTCGCGATCGAGCTCAACACCGAGAACGCGTACCGGGCGCTGTTTCTCGGCAACGCGCTGAGTTGCCTTTTCGCAGTCGCTCTGCTGAGCCGGCTGCCCAAGTATCAGCCGCTGCCGGGCGCGCACGAGGAGTCACCGTTCACCGCGCTGAAGGACAAGCCGTTCGTGGCCTACACGCTGATGTCCGGCGCGATGTACATGCAGTACCTCGTACCCGGCCTGCTGTTGCCCGTGTGGGTGGTGTTCCACACGAACGCACCGCGCTGGAGCGTCTCGGCGTTCGTGATCATCAACACGGTCATCGTGGTGTTCTACCAGGTGCGTCTGGGCAAGACCGTGCAGACCATCAAGCAGGGCGGCGTCGCCTTCCGCCGGGCCGGGGTGATCTTCCTGGTCAGCTGCTCGGCGATGGGCCTGGCCGCCGGGCTTCCGGCCTGGGCCGCCTTGCTGGTGCTGTGCGCCGCGGTGATCGTGCACACCTACGGCGAGATGTGGAATGCCTCCGGGATGTACGCGATCGACTTCGGGCTCGCTCCGCCGCACGCACAAGGCCAGTACCAGGGCCTGGTCGGCATGGGCAACTTCGCCGGGCAGGCTCTGTCACCCCTGATCCTGGTCGGACTCGTGCTGAGCGGCGGGCGGCTAGGCTTTATCTTGCTCGGCGCATGGTTCGCCCTGCTCGGACTAGCCGGCCCCGCCGTGGCCCGGTGGGGTGAGCGGACCCGCCCGGCCGTAATCGCTGAGGATGCCAGCGAGGCCGCCGCCGCCGCGGCCGCCGCGGCCCAGACCGCCGCAGAGCAAGCGGTCGTCACCGATTGACAGCGCCGCACGGGTACCGCTACCGGGGACGACGTGGAGCGTGTGGCGGGATGTATGCGTGCGCAGTGCTGGTTTTCCGGCGGGTTTGGTGCTGGCCGTCTGCGATGAGCGGCTGGCGCGCGGTGCGGACCTGGCTGGCGCGGATCCGGCCGGGCGGCTGGCGTATGGCCGGGTGTATGCCGATGCGGTGCGGCGGTTGTCCGTTGCTATTGCGGACATCTACGCCGACCCGGTCTTCCGGGAGGCGGTCACCTGGCAGAATCCCGGGCTGGCGCAGTTCCTGCACGATCACGACGCGGGGCCGGGCGCAGCGCGGCGCAGCAAGCAGCGTCAGCGGGAACTGGTGATCGCGAACTACCTGCAGCGGTACTGCCTGAAGAACGACACGATCGGTTTCTTCGGGCCGGTCGGCTGGGCGTCCGCGGAGCCCGGTATCGCCGGCCTGGTGGTGACGCCCGGGGAGCAACTGATCGCCCGCAGATCGACCTACTTCGAGGTATGGGCCATCGACAAGGTGGCGGCCGCGATCGCGCAGCAAGGACGGGCGCTGGGCTGGCTGCGGCCGCGGCGGACCCGGTCGGTGTTCCTGACCGGGAACGTGCTGCACCGCCCGCACCGTAAGCCGGTCATCCTTACCGACGCCGAGGTAGGGATCTTGCAGGCGTGCGATGGCCAGCGCGCGATCAGCCAGGTACTGGACAGCGCTGGAACATCTGATGCCCGCGGCCTGCTGACCCGGCTGGCCGAGCTAGGAGCGCTGCGGCTGGACCTGGAGGGTCCGGTGCACGCCTGGCCCGAACGGTTGCTGCGGGACAAGCTGGAGCTGATCGCCGATCCCGCAGCCCGGGCCACTGCCCTGACGCCGCTGGACCAGATGATCAAGGCGCGGGACGCGGTGGCCGCCACGGACGGGGACCCGGCCGGGCTGGCGCAAGCTCTGACCGGCCTGGCTGAGACGTTCGAGCAGGTGACCGGCGTCGCGGCGACCCGCCGGGCGGGGGAGAACTACGCCGGCCGGACCCTGGTCTACCAAGATGCCGTCCGGGACGTGCAGGTACAGCTGGGGGAAGCGGTGACCCGGGCGCTGGCCGCGCCGCTGGGCCTGGTCCTGGACAGCGCCCGCTGGCTACTCAACGACGTTACCGGCCGGTATCGCGGGTACTTCTCGGAGCTATTGGACCGCGAGAGCGCCCGCTCAGGCGGCGCGCCGGTGCCGCTGCAGCGGCTGCTCACCCTGGCCTCGCCCTGCCTGTGCGCCATCGGCACCCGCGGAGTAGGCGACCTCGCCACGGCGAGCGTGGCTGAGCTGCAGCGGCGCTGGCAGCAGGTGCTCGGGCCGCCGCAGACTCCCAGCAGGCACCAGGTCAGCGCGGACGCGATCAGCGCCCGGGCCGCCGAATGCTTCCCGGCGCGTCCGGTCCCTTGGAGTGGCGCGCGTCAGCATTCACCGGACATCATGATCGCCGCGGCCTCTCCACAGGAGGTGGAGCACGGCAACTTCCTGCTCATCCTCGGCGAACTGCACCTGGCCACCAACACCCTCGATGGCCGGCTCTGGGTGCAGCAGCACCCCGACCCGGCCCGGCTCACCGCCGCCGAACGCGCCGACCGCGGCCCGCGGCGCATCGTCCCCATCCGGGCGAAAGACCACCCGGACATGAACTCCCGCCTCAGCCCGCCCTCAGCCCTGCTCGGGCCGGGTCAGCTGTACTGGTCCTCCGCCGTAATTGACTCGTTCGACCCGCCGGAATCAGACACGGTCCTGC
This sequence comes from uncultured Actinomycetes bacterium, assembly GCA_963787645.1. GTDB lineage: Bacteria > Actinomycetota > Actinomycetes > Streptosporangiales > Streptosporangiaceae > Palsa-504. The sequence continues at coordinate 589,825 of CAWBDS010000014.1, forward strand.
CGGGCGCCGCGATGACCGTTATACGCCGCGGCGAGGACCTGGTCGTCCAGGTCATGCCGTCCGGTGCTGAACTGGACTTCTTCGAGGTCATCGGGGACGAGATGGTAGAAGTGGTCGTCAATGCGTTCCAGCCGGCCGCTCCAGCCATGCACCGGCCGCGGATCACCATCGACCGGTTGGTGCTGAGCCGGGAGCAGTGGACGTTCGGTGTCACGGACTCGTCGTGGGCCTTCGTCAAGGACGAGCAAGAACGCTACCGCCTGGCCCGCCGCTGGCGGCAGGACCACGCCCTGCCCGAGCGGGTGTTCTACCGCGTCCCGGTCGAGCTCAAGCCCACCGCGGCCGACTTCCGCAGCATCGTCTTGATCAACCTGCTGGCCAAGCACATCCGCCAGACCCAGGCCGCCGGTCACAGCCAGTACACCGTCACCGAGATGCTCCCCGACCTCGGCCAGCTCTGGCTCACCGACCGCCACGGCCAGCACTACAGCTCCGAGCTCAGGATCATCGCCTACGACACCATGACCGATCACCCGCCCCGCGGTCGGAGCGAATGACACCTCAGCTTCATGGTCACCGCCTTCCTGATTACGTCCCTGACCTGCGCCATCGTCGCCGGTGCCCGAGCCGGTCCGTGCGCAATGTTAAAGGTGCGGGTGTGCGGTCGGCCTGTCAGGCTCCGGTCAGGAGGCATATCTGGAGCGGGTCGGTTGCCCTGAGTTGCCGGCGCCGGCCGGTTGCGGGCTGCCTCGGACGGTTACGCGCTTGTGGCATTGCCGCTCGGAATGAGGATCACATGGCCAACAGCCATCGACGAGGCTCGTCCGGCCGGGGGGTGGCGGCGCTGACCTCGGCGGAGCAGCGGCGGGTGCTGGAAGAGTGGAACGACACCGCCCGGGAGGTCCCCGGGGCCACCGTGCCGGAGCTGTTCGAGGCGCAGGCGGCCCGGATCCCGGACGCCCCCGCGGTGATCTTCGAGGGCACCCAGGTGTCCTACGCGGACTTGAACGCGCGGGCGAACCGGCTGGCACGGTACCTGGTCGCGCTGGGTGTAGGTCCGGAGCGGCTGGTCGCGGTGGCGATGCCCCGGTCGGCGGACATGATCGTCGCGGTCCTGGCCGTGCTCAAGGCCGGCGGGGCCTACGTCCCGGTCGACCCGGCGTACCCGGCTGACCGGATCGCGTTCATGCTCGCTGATGCCCGCCCTGTGGCGGTGCTGACCACGGTGACGACCGGCAAGGGCCTGCCGGATGGGACACCCCAGGTCGCACTCGACGATCCGGCCGTCGTGACCGCCGTCTCGCGGCTGGCCGATGATGATCTGGCCGTCGCCGAGCGGCCAGCTCTGCGGGGGCCGTCCAATCCGGCGTATGTGATCTACACCTCCGGGTCGACCGGACGCCCTAAGGGCGTGATGATCGAGCAGCGCAGCGTCGTTGGCCTGCTGAGCTGGGCCAGGGCGGAGTTCTCGGCCGCGGAGCTGGACCGGGTCCTAGGCTCGACCTCGCTCAGCTTCGACGTGTCGGTATTCGAGATCTTCACGCCGCTGGTCTCGGGCGGGAGCGTGGAGATCGTGAACAGCGTGCTCGCGCTGGCGGGCGGGTTCGATGATTCGGCGGCGGGGCGGCTGATCAGCGGCGTCCCGTCGGCCATCTCGCAGGTCATCAGCACGTCGGAAATCGGCGTCCGGGCGTGTGCCGTCGTCCTGGCCGGCGAAGCACTCACGCAGCGTGCTTTGTCGGCCATCCGGGAGACGTGGCCGCAGGCGCGGATCCGTAATATCTACGGTCCGACGGAGACGACGGTGTACGTCACGTCGTGGCGTTCGGGTGGTGAGGCCGACCAGGTGCCGCTGATCGGCCGGCCGATCTGGAACACGCGCGCGTTCGTGCTGGACGAGAGGCTGAGTCCGGTGCCGCCGGGGGAGGCGGGGGAGCTGTACCTAGCGGGGGCAGGGCTGGCACGGGGGTATCTGGGCCGTCCGGGACTGACCGCGGAACGGTTCGTGGCGTGCCCGTTCGCCGCGGCCGGAGGCCCAGGCCAGTCCAGCACCGCGCCGGGTGAGCGGATGTACCGGACCGGGGACCTGGTCAGGTGGACCGCGGCGGGCGAGCTGGAGTACCTGGGGCGCGCCGATGACCAGGTGAAAATCCGCGGGTTCCGGATCGAACTGGGCGAGGTCGAGGCGGTGCTGGCCGCCCAGCCGGGGGTGGCGCAGGCCGCGGTGGCGATGCGGGAGGACCAGCCGGAGGACCAGCGGCTGGCCGGGTACGTGGTCCCGGCGGCCGGGGTGGTGCTGGATCCGGCGGGGTTGCGGACGGCGTGCGGGCGGGTACTGCCGGGGTACATGATCCCGGCCGCGGTGGTGATCCTGAACGGGCTGCCGCTGTCCCCGTCCGGGAAGCTGGACCGGCGGGCACTGCCCGCCCCGCAGTACGCCGCGGGCGAGGGCCGGGCCCCGGCTACTGCCGAGGAGCAGATGCTGTGCGAGGTGTTCGGGCAGGTTCTGGGGGTGGACCGGGTCGGGGCCGAGGATAGCTTCTTCGATCTGGGCGGTCATTCGCTGCTGGCGACGCGGCTGGTGTCCCGTATTCGCGTGGTACTCGGCGTGGAGCTGGCGGTCCGGGCGGTGTTCGAGCAGCCGACACCGGCCTTGCTGGCCGGGGTGCTGGAAAGAGCCGAGGCGGCTCGCCCGGCGCTGGTACCGGTGCCGCGGCCGGAGCGGCTGCCGCTGTCGTTCGCCCAGCAGCGGCTGTGGTTCCTCGAGCAACTGCACGGGCCTGGCACGGCTTACAACCTGCCGTCTGCCTGGCGGTTGAGCGGCGAGCTCGATACCGAGGCGCTGATCGCGGCGCTGGATGACGTGGCGGCCCGGCACGAGTCACTGCGGACCTTGTTCGGTGTCGAAGACGGCGAGCCCTATCAGCGTGTGATCCCGGCGGGGGAGGCGCGGGTCCCAGTCGCGGTGACGGCCGCGACGGCGCGCCAGCTGGCCGGGCTGATCGCGGCCGCGGCGGCCCGCGAGTTTGACCTGGCGGCGGAGCTGCCGGTGCGGGCCTGGCTGTTCACGCTGGCCGATGAAGAGCATGTGCTGGTGCTGCTTTGTCATCACATCGCCAGTGACGGCTGGTCGGAGCAGGTGCTGATGGCGGACCTGGCCGTGGCATATGCGGGGCGGCGGGAGGGGCGGGCGCCGGAGTGGCCGTCGCTGCCGGTGCAGTACGCGGATTACACGTTGTGGCAGCGGGATCTCCTCGGCGCTGACCAGGACCCGGGCAGCGTGGTGTCCGGTCAGGTGGGGTACTGGCGAGAGCAGCTGGCGGGCCTGCCGGAGGAGCTGGTGCTGCCGGCCGACCGGCCGCGGCCGGCGCAGGCGTCGCAGCGGGCCGGGGTGGTCCGGTGGCGGCTGGCGGACCCGGGACTGCACGCGGAGCTGGCCCGGCTGGCCTGCGAGCATCAGGCCACCGTGTTCATGGTGATGCTGGCGGGGCTGGCTGGACTGCTGTCCCGGCTAGGCGCCGGAACGGACATCCCGGTCGGCGCCCCGGTGGCGGGACGGACCGATGAGGCGCTCGATGACCTGGTCGGGTTCTTCGTCAACACGCTGGTGCTGCGGGCTGATGTGTCCGGTGACCCGGGGTTCGGTGAGCTGGTGGGCCGGGTCCGGGAAACGGTGCTGGCCGCCCAGGCCCGCCAGGATGTCCCGTTCGAGCGCCTGGTCGAGGTGCTGAACCCGGCCCGGTCGCCCAGCCGGCATCCGCTGTTCCAGGTCATGCTGGCCGATGAGGACGTCGGCACGGTCGACTGGCAGCTGCCCGGCCTGCACATCGAGGCCGAGCCGGTCCCCGATGTGCAGGCTAAGTTCGATCTCACCCTGGCCTTCCGCCAGGACCGCGACGCCGACGGTGGCCCGGCCGGGATCAGCGCCTCCTTCGAGTACGCCGCGGACCTGTTCGACCAGGCCACCATCGAGGCGCTGGCCGCCCGGCTGACCCGGCTGCTGGGCCAGGCCGCCGCCGCCCCGGCCCGCCCGCTCAGCACCCTCGATGTCCTCACCGCCGCCGAACGGCAGGAACTGGCGCACTGGAACGACACCGCGCGGGTGATACCGGAGGTGACGGTGCCGGAGTTGTTCGAGATGCAGGTGGCCCGGACGCCGGACGCCCCCGCTGTGATCCACGCCGGTATCACGCTTTCCTACGCGGAGCTGAACGCGCGGGCCAACTGCCTCGCCCGGCTGCTGATCGACCGGGGGGCGGGGCCAGAAGAGCTCGTCGCCATCGCCATGCCCCGTTCGGCGGACCTGATCGTCGCGGTGCTGGCCGTGCTGAAGTCCGGTGCCGCGTACGTCCCGGTCGATCCGGCTTACCCTGCTGACCGTATCGAATTCCTGCTCGCTGACACCTGCCCGGTCGTGGTGCTGACCACGGTGTCGGCCGGGCAGGCTCTGCCGAGCGGGACGACCCGGGTCGCCCTCAACGACCCGGGGATCATAGTCGCCCTAGCGCACCTCGCTCATCGCGACCTGGCCGGCGCGGAACGGCCCGGACAGCTGGGACTGTCCAGCCCGGCCTACGTGATTTACACCTCCGGATCGACGGGACGGCCCAAGGGAGTGGTGATCGAGCACCGGTCGCTGGTGAATTATCTGGAGGCGGTGGCGGGGGGCTACCCGAGTGCGGCACGAGGGGCGCTGCTGCATTCGCCGGTGTCTTTCGACCTGACCGTGACCGCGCTGTTCGGGCCGCTGGTGTCAGGAGGCTGCGTGGCGGTGGCCGACCTGGAGGGGCTGGAGGGTTCGGGGTTCGGGCTGGTAAAGGTGACGCCGAGTCATCTGCCGTTGCTGGGGCGGGTGGCGGGGTGGACGGCTGAGGGTGACCTGGTGGTCGGAGGTGAGGCGATGTCGGGGGGGATGCTGCGGGAGGTACGGGAGCGGTATCCGCAGGTGACGGTGGTCAATGAGTACGGACCGACCGAGGCGACGGTGGGGTGCGTACGGTCCTGGGTGCGCCCCGGCGAGGAGCTGCCCGCGGGGGCAGTGCCGATCGGCCGGCCGATGTGGAATACGCGGGTGGACGTGCTGGACGAGACGCTGGGCCTGGTGCCGCCAGGGGTGGCCGGGGAGCTGTACCTGGCGGGCGCCCAGCTGGCCCGGGGGTACCTGGGTCGTCCTGGGCTGACCGCCGAGCGGTTCGTGGCGTGCCCGTTCGGCGGACCGGGGGAGCGGATGTACCGGACCGGGGACCTGGCCCGGTGGAACGGCGACGGCCAGCTGGAGTACCTGGGCCGCAGCGATGACCAGGTGAAGGTCCGCGGGTTCCGGATCGAGCTGGGCGAGATCGAGACCGTCTTGGCCGCCCAGCCGGGGGTGGCGGCCGCGGCGGTGACGGTGCGGGAGGACCAGCCGGGCGACCGGCGGCTGGCCGGGTATGTGGTCCCGGCGGCCGGGGCGGTGCTGAACCCCGCGGTGCTCCGGGCCGCGGCGGGGCGGACGCTGCCGGGATATATGGTCCCGGCGGCGGTGGTGATACTGGACGGGCTGCCGCTGACGGGGAACGGGAAGCTGGACCGGCGGGCCCTGCCCGCCCCGGAGTACGCGGCGGGTGGCGGCCGTGCCCCGGCGACGGCCAGGGAGCGGGCGCTGTGCGAGGTGTTCGCGCAGGTGCTGGGCCTAGACCGGGCCGGAGCCGAGGATAGTTTCTTCGACCTGGGCGGTCATTCGCTGCTCGCGACGCGGCTGGTCTCCCGGGTGCGGGCGATGCTGGGGGCGGAGCTAGCGATCCGGGCGGTGTTCGAGCACCCGACCCCGGCGGGCCTGGCCCACGTGCTGGACGGAGCGGACCCGGCCCGCCCTCCGCTGGTCCGGATGCCGCGGCCGGAGCGGCTGCCGCTGTCGTTCGCGCAGCAGCGGTTGTGGTTCCTGGAGCAGTTCCACGGGCCGGGGACGGCGTACAACCTGCCGTTCGCGTGGCGGCTGACCGGCCCGCTCGACGCCGCGGCGCTGGTCGCGGCGGTGGGGGATGTGGCGGCCCGGCATGAGTCGCTGCGGACGGTGTTCGCGGTCGCGGACGGGCAGCCTTACCAGCAGGTGATCCCGGCGGGGCAGGCGGTGGTCCCGGTCACGGTGACCGCGGCGGCCCGCGGTGAGGTAGCCGCGCTGGTAGCCGCCGCGGCGGCGCACGAGTTCGACCTGGCCTCCGAGCTACCGGTCCGGGCCTGGCTGTTCACCCTGGCCGATGAAGAACACGTGCTGGTGCTGCTGTGCCACCATATCGCCAGCGACGGCTGGTCGGTGCAGGTGCTGATGGCCGACCTGGCGGCGGCGTACGCGGCCCGCCTCGGCGGCCGGGCGCCGCGCTGGCCGGACCTGCCGGTCCAGTACGCGGACTACACGCTGTGGCAGCGGGACCTGCTTGGCGGCGATCAGGATGCCGGCAGCCTCATGTCCGGTCAGGTCGGGTACTGGCGGCAGCAGCTGGCGGGGCTACCGGAGGAGCTGGCACTGCCGACGGACCGGCCGAGGCCGGCGGAGGCGTCGCAGCGGGGCGGGGAGGTGCGATGGGAGCTGGCCGACGCGGGGCTGCACGAGGCGCTGGCCGGGCTGGCGCGGGAGTCTCAGGCAACGGTGTTCATGGTGGTCCTGGCCGGGCTGGCCGCGCTGTTGTCCCAGATGGGCGCGGGGACAGATATCCCAGTCGGCGCGCCGACGGCAGGGCGGACCGATGAGGCGGTCCACGACCTGGCCGGGTTCTTCGTGAACACGCTGGTGCTGCGGGCGGACGTGTCCGGTGACCCTAGCTTCGCGAGGCTGATGGGGCGGGTCCGGGAGACGGTGCTGGCGGCGCAGGCGCGTCAGGACGTCCCGTTCGAGCACCTGGTCGAGGTGCTGAACCCGGTCCGCTCGGCGGCCCGGCATCCGCTGTTCCAGGTCATGATCGCCGATGAGGACGTCGCCGCGGCGCCCGGGCAACTGCCTGGCCTGCAGATGGCACCCGAGCCGGTCCCCGTCGGCGCCGCCAAGTTCGACCTGACCCTGGCGTTCGCCCAGGACCGCGATCCCGGCGGTGCCCCGGCCGGGATCAGCGCCGCCTTCGAGTACGCCGTCGACCTGTTCGACCGGGCGACCGTGGAGGCGCTGGCGGCCCGGCTGACCCGGCTGCTACGCCAGGTCGCTGCGGATCCGGGCCGCCGCATCAGCCAGCTCGATTTGCTCACCGCGGTGGAGCGGCGCAGGCTTTTGCTCGACTGGAACGACACCGCCCGGGACCTCCCCGGCGCCACCGTGCCGGAGTTGTTCGAGCAGCAAGCAGCCCGTACCCCAGACGCCCCCGCGGTCCTGTCCGCCGACGCCGAGCTGACGTACGGTGAGCTGAACGCGCGGGCCAACCGGCTGGCCCGGCATCTGATCACCTTGGGCGCGGGTCCCGAGCGTCTCGTCGCCATCGCCATGCCCCGGTCTCCCGAGATGATCGTCGCGCTGTTGGCCGTGCTGAAGTCCGGCGCCGCGTACGTCCCGGTCGATCCTGGCTACCCGCCTGGCCGCCAGGCCTTCATGCTCACCGACGCGCGGGCGGCGATCACGGTCATCACGAGCGGCGCGGCCGGGTCCCTGCCCGCACCGGCGGCCCCGGTCATCCTGGATGACCCTGCGGTTGCGGAGGTGATCTCGCGCTATCCCGACGGCGACGTCGGCGACGCTGAACGCTGGGGGCTGCTGCGTGCGGCGCACCCGGCGTACGTGATCTACACCTCGGGGTCATCGGGCCGGCCCAAGGGCGTGATGATCACTCATGCGAGCCTGGTGAACTACCTGGCCCGGGTCCGGCAGACCTACCGGCACCTGGCCGGCCGCACCCTGCTGATCTCGCCGGTTTCCTTCGATGGCAGCGTCAGCGCACTGTACGGCTGCCTGCTGTCCGGCGGCCAGCTGTGCCTGGGCGCGGTGGATGAGGACCTGCCCGCGCTGGCCGCCAGGGCCGGCGGGTTCACCTTCCTCAAGGGGACGCCCAGTCACCTGCCGCTGCTCGCCCGGCTGCCCGCGAGCTGCGTTCCCGCCGGGCAGATGATGCTCGGCGGGGAGGCGGTGCCGGCGGCGCTACTGCGCGAATGGCGGCAGCGGCATCCCGGTCTGGGCCTGGTCAACCAGTACGGGCCGACCGAGGCCACGGTAGGCTGCCTGGACTATCAGATGAGCCCGGCTGATCCCGTCCCGGATCCGGTCCCGGTCGGCCGTCCGGTGTGGAACACCCGGGTGTTCGTGCTGGATGAGAATCTGCAGCTGGTGCCGCCGGGGGTGACGGGGGAGCTGTACCTGGCGGGCGCGCAGTTGGCGCGGGGGTACCTGGGCCGTCCCGGCCTGACCGGGGAGCGGTTCGTGGCGTGCCCGTTCGCCGCGGCCGGAGGCCCAGGCCAATCCAGCACCGTGGCCGAAGGCCCAGGCCAATCCGGCACCGTGGCCGAAGGCCCAGGCCAATCCGGCACCGTGGCCGAAGGCCCAGGCCAATCCAGCACCGTGGCCGGGGAGCGGATGTATCGGACCGGGGACCTGGCCCGATGGAACCAGTCCGGACAGATCGAGTACCTGGGCCGGGCCGATGACCAGGTGAAGATCCGCGGGTTCCGGATCGAGCTTGGCGAGATCGAAGCCGTCCTGGCGAGCCTGCCGGGGGTCGGGCAGGCGGCGGCGGCGGTGCGAGAGGATCAGCCCGGGGATAAGCGGCTGATCGGGTACGTGGTGCCGGACGCCAGTGCCGTGCTTGACCCGGCAGTGCTACGAGAAGCGTGCGGGCGGGTGCTGCCCGGATACATGGTGCCAGCTACGGTCATGGTGCTGGACGCGCTGCCGCTGACCATCAACGGCAAGCTGGACCGGCGAGCGCTGCCCGCCCCGGAGTACGCCGCGGGCGGTGGCGGGACTCCAGCCAGCTCCCGGGAGCAGGCCCTGTGCGCCTTGTTCGCGCAGGTGCTGGGCTTGGACCGGGTGGGGGTCGAGGACAGTTTCTTCGACCTGGGCGGCCACTCGCTGCTCGCCGCAGTACTCGTCGCCCGCCTCGCGGACCGGCTCGGCCTGAAGGTCAGCCTGAGAACCTTCATGACCCACTCCTCCGTCCGCGCCATCGACGGATACCTGGATCGCCAGGATAACTAGTGCCGCAGCAGGCAACTTTTGCCCGGGTCGAGAGGGACCTTCGGTCGCGCAAACGCTGCTGAGCGCCGGCACTAGACTCCGCGGCATGGGCGTCGCGCAGCAGGTAACGGAGGGTTTCTTCGACCTCTTCCCGCATCGGGTGGCGGTGGTCATGGTCGACTTTCAGAACGACTTTTGCAGCCCGGAGGTCTTCGGCGGCGGCCCGGTGATGAATACTCGCAACGCGGAGGCAGCGCAGCGCGCCAACGCGTTCGCCGCTCACGCCGCCGCCTGGGGGCACACGTGGTCTATACGCAGCAGATCCTGGATATGGGCCATCTGTCCGCCCGGCAGCGTCGCTGGGAGCGGTCAGAGGGCCTCTGCGCCGCCGGGACATGGGGTGCCGAGTTGTTCGTCGAGCCGGTCCGCGGATCGAGCGTCGTTGTCAAATACCGGTACGACTGCTAGCAGAGCCCGTCGTTCGTGGAGTTCCTCGACGGGAAAGACATCGACGGGCTGGTCATCTGCGGGGTCGAACTGATCTGCTGCGTGCTGTACGCGGTACTCGGCGCCGCTGAGCGCGGCTATCACTACATGGTCCCGCAGGACCTGGTATCCGGGCAGGATCCAGGCACTGGGACCGGCAACAAGGCGGTCCGCGACTACCTGCGCTTCAGTCATCCCGAGCACGCTATCGAGTCGTCGGAGGAGATCTTGAGCAGATGGCGCGCACGCACCGGGTCTTTCCCCGCGGCGGCTTATCCGCCGACACTGGGGCGGTGAGCGAACGGCTGCGGGTGCGCGAGATTGACGACGATGAGGGACAGCGGCTGGTCCGGATCATCCGCCGGGGCAGCGGGTCGGTGGTGACCTGGCGGCGGGCCCAGATGGTGCTGCTGTCCGCGCAGGGCATGGACGCGGCCGGGATCGCGAAGGTGGCGTTCACCAGTGAGGACCGGGTCCGCGATGTGATCCGCAACTTCAATGCTGACGGGTTCAGCTCGCTGTACCCGAAGTACAAGGGCGGCCATCCGCCGAAGTTCACGCTAGTCCAGCGGCGGGAGATCAAGAAGACCGCGAAATCGAAAGCCGGCTGAGCATGACCTGCCGTTTTCCACCTGGAGCCTGGCCAAGCTGGCGGATTTCCTGGTGGCTGAGGGGGTGGTCGACGACATCAGCCACGAGGGCCTGCGGGTCCTGCTCCGCGAGGAAGGCGTCACCTTTCAACGGCTGAAAACCTGGAAAGCGTCCAAGGACCCGCAGTTCGCGGAGAAGAAGGCGCGGGTCGAGCAGTTGTACGCGATCGCCGACCGGGAGGTGACGCCTCAGCCCGGCGATCCGGAGGTGATCTTCTGCGTGGATGAGTTCGGGCCGCTGAACCTGCAGCCCAGGCCCGGCCGGCAGTGGGCCGCGGTCAGCGGCAAAGGTAAGGAGCCGGGCCGGCCGCCGCGGCCCCGGATGCGCGCCACCTACACCCGCACCGAAGGAGTACGGCATCTGTTCGCTGCTTATGAGCTGGGCGAGGACAAGCTGTTCGGGCATATCAAGCCGCGCAAGACCCGGGCCCGGTTCCTGGAGTTCTGCCGCTACCTGCGCTCCCGCTACCCGCTACCTACTCGCATCGCGATCGTCTGCGACAACTTCAGCCCGCACCTGAGCACAGCCAAAGACACCCGGGTCGGCACCTGGGCGCAGGTGAACAACGTCGAGATTGCTTACACGCCGACGAATTCGTCCTGGTTAAACCGCGTCGAAGCCCAGTTCACCGCGCTGCGGTACTTCGCGCTGGACGGCACCGACCACGCCAGCCATAAGGAACAGGGCAGCATGATGCGCCGGTACATCATCTGGCGCAACAACCACGCCTACGACGAACGACTCCGCCGCATCATCGACAAGGCAAACGTAGCCTGATGCGGCACTAGCGAGGATCGGGCTGGGTGAGCTCAAAGCTGCCTCCAGGCGTGGCCGGGGTCGCGGACCGCGCTGGCCAGGATCCGCTTCAGCGCGGCGGTCCAGACCGCCGGCGTACTTTCCTCGAATTCGTCGAGGTTGAAATGCACACTGCCGCCCATGGCGCCGTCCGGCTGCGGAGCCAGGTGCCACTCCGTACCGCTGAGGACGTCGGAGCTCTCGGCCTCGGCAAGCAGGACTTCGTCCACCTCCTTGGCTCCCTCGCCGATGGGGAGAACCATCTCGCCGAATTGAGACGGCGTTTGCAAGATAAGAACCTGTGACCTCCGCTTGTCCTCGCGCGACCTGATGAAGTCAGGGAACGTCTGCTCCAGCACGCTGGCCGGCAGCTCGTTCGCCATCGCGTCGATGAACGTCTCCCTGGTTTTCAGGACGATCTCGCGGAAGCTGGTGCAGCCGCAGATGTCGGTCCGGAACGGTACGACGTTGAGGAACATCCCCATGGTGTTATGAAACTCCAGCTCAGTCCGGCCCGCGGTGGCGGCTTTTAGCGTCAAGTCGGTAGCGCCGGTGATCTGGTGCGCGAGCACGTAGATAGCCGAGAGCAGGACCATGAACCGGGTACCCCGGATGGCGTTCGCGAGGACGTCCGCGCCGCCCATGGTGTCCGCGTCGATGCCGAACACCGCCAGCGAGTAAGGACGGGAATACCGCTCGGGGCGCCCATGATCGTTCGGCATGACGAATTCCCGTGCGCCGTCGAGTTGGCCAGCCCAGTATTTCAGCGCTCCGTCGTCGGCCGTGCTGGCGTTGGCCCGCTGCCATTCGGCGTACTCGCGGTACTGCCGCATCTGGGGCAGTACTGGCGGGGTGCCGCTGACCCTGGCCGCGTAGAACGCGCCGAGGTCGCGGAGGATCACCTGGACCGACCAGCCGTCAGAGACCGAGTGGTGGACGGTCAAGAACAAGGCGCTGTCCCGGTCGTCGAACCGGCACAGCAGCGCGCGCAGCATGGGGACCTCACGCGCGCTCATCGTGCCGGCCTGGACCTCACGGATCAGTTCCTGGATGGCCCTTTCCCTAGTCATGTCGGCAACCGCTGGCAGGTCCCTGACCTCCAGCGGCACCGGGCATGGCGGACACACCATCTGGTACGGCGGATCGGCGTCCCTGATTACCAGGGTGCGCAGCAGCTCATGGCGCACGACCACGTCATCGAGTGCGCCCCTTAGCGCCGTCAGATCCACCGGACCGGTGATGCGGAGGATGGAAACGATCAGGTACCGGCGGCCGAACGGCCCGGCGTCATCACCCTGGTCGAGGCCTATGAACCATTCCTGGGTCAGAGACAGCGGGTACCGCTGGGCTTCCTGGTCCAGCGCCACCGAGGCGTCCGTTATAGCTGCGTCCAGTCTTGGCCGGGGTCGCGGACCGCGCTGGCCAGGATCCGGTTGAGACCGGCCGTCCAGCCCTTCACCGTGCTTTCCTCGAATTCGTCGAGGTTGTAGTGCACGCTGCCGCTCACGGCGCCGTCCGGCTTCGTGTTCAGGTACCACACGGTGCCGGTGGGGATGTCGGAGCTCTCTTCCTCCTCCAGCAAGATTTCGCCAACACCCCTGGCCCCCTCGGCGATGGGCAGGACCATATGGCCGAACTGAGCCGGCGGTACCGAAATGATGAACTGTGACGTCCGCCTGTCCTCGCGTGGCCTGATGTAGTCAGGGAAGGCCTGCTCGAGGACGCCGATCGGCAGCTCGTTCGCCATGGCGTCGATGAACGTCTCCCTGGTTTTCAGGACGATCTCGCGGAAGCTGGTGCAGCCGGAGATGTCCGTCCGGAACGGCACAACGTTGAGGAACAACCCGATGGTGTTATGGAACTCCAGCTCGTTCCGGCCCGCGGTGAAGGCGCGCACCACCAGGTCGGTAGCGCCGGTGAGCTGGTGCGCGAGCACGTAGGTGGCCGAGAGCAGGACCATGAACCGGGTACCCCGGGCGGCGTTCGCAAGAACGTCCGCGGCGCCCATGGTGTCCGCGTCGATCGTAAAGACGTGCAGCGAGTACGGCCGGGAGTACCGCTCCGGATGCCCGTGGTCGTTCGGCATCTCGTATTCCTGCGCGCCGTCGAGTTTCTCCGACCAGTAACTCAGCGCTCCACCGTCGGACGTGTCCTCGGCGCTGGCCCGCTGCCATTCGGCGTACTCGCGGTACTGCCGCATCGGCGGCAGCTTCGGCGGCGTGCCGCTGACCCTGGCCGCGTAGAACACCCCGAGATCGCGGAGGATCACCTGAGACGACCAGCCGTCAGAGACCGAGTGGTGCATAGTCAAGAACAAGGCGCTGTCCCGGTCGTCGAACCGGCACACCAGCGCTCGCAGCAGCGGCACCTCGCGGGCGCTGATCGTGCCGGCCTGGACCTCGAGGATGAGTTCCTGGACGATCATGTCCCGTGACTTGCCGGCGACCGGTGGCAGGTCCCTGACCTCCAGCGGCACCGGGCATGGCGGGCACACCAACTGGTACGGCGGATCGGCGTCCCTGATCACCAGGGTGCGCAGCAGCTCATGGCGCGCGACCACGTCGTCGAAAGCGGCCTGGAGCACCGCCAGATCCACCGCACCGGTGATACGAAGCGCGGAAACGATCACGAACCGGCCGCCGAACGGCCCGCCGTCGTCGCCCTGGTCCATGGTGATGAACCATTCCTGGGTGAAAGACAGCGGGTACCGCTTGGCTTCCTGGTCCAGCGCCACCGAGGTGTCCGTCATTGCCGCAACTCCCTTGCCTTACGTTGCTGAACGGCCGCCCATCACGCTGTGGCCCGATTACTTCCGCGTGTCAGCCGTGCGGTCGAGCACGTGATCCATCTCCCCGGGCGTGGGTGCCTTGAACAGGTCGGCCATCGATACCCGGACACCGAGGGCGGCGCTGATGCGTCCGGCCAGCACCATTGCCTCTACCGAGCGGCCGCCGAGGTCGAAGAAGTCGCTGTTGATGCCGTACCTGGCCACTCCAAGCACCTGGGCGAACAGCTCACACAGCAGTTCCTGCCGGGGCGTGGTGGGCGCTTGATACGGCAGCAGGCCGGACAGTTCCGGCACCGGCAGCGCGGCGACATTGACCATGCCCGCCGACGTCGCTGGGATGTCGTCGACAACCACGATAGCCGCTGGCATGCTGCCGTTACTGAGCGTCTTCCTGGCGTAGGCGTGCAGCTCAGGTACGTCCAGACCGGGGCCGGCCGGGACGACGTAGGCGATCAGGCACTGGTCAGCCTGGCCGGTGCCATGCTCGATGACCGTAACCTCGGCGAGCCCAGAATGGGCAGCCAGGGCTGAGCTGACTTCACCGATGCTGTCAGAGTCCATCAACGGCTCACCGTCCATCTGCAGTCCGGCATGAATGCCGGACTGGCTAACTGCCGGGTTTCCCCACCATGGCAGGGCGGGGAAGCCGCCGCACCTTCCCGATTGCGGCCTGACCTGGGCCAGCGTCGCCGGTGCTGAGCCAAGACGCCACGACGAAGACCTGATTGCTGTCGCAGATCGCAATAGGCGAGGTGGGCGCAGCATTGCGTGGCTGGCACGCTGAGGTCTCGTGACGTCCCTCCCGGTGTCAGCGCCGCCCGTGCCGGCGGCCGGGGCCGGGCACCGGGTACCGCTACCGGGGACGACGTGGAGCGTGTGGCGGGATGTATGCGTGCGCAGTGCTGGTTTTCCGGCGGGTTTGGTGCTGGCCGTCTGCGATGAGCGGCTGGCGCGCGGTGCGGACCTGGCTGGCGCGGATCCGGCCGGGCGGCTGGCGTATGGCCGGGTGTATGCCGATGCGGTGCGGCGGTTGTCCGTTGCTATTGCGGACATCTACGCCGACCCGGTCTTCCGGGAGGCGGTCACCTGGCAGAATCCCGGGCTGGCGCAGTTCCTGCACGATCACGACGCGGGGCCGGGCGCAGCGCGGCGCAGCAAGCAGCGTCAGCGGGAACTGGTGATCGCGAACTACCTGCAGCGGTACTGCCTGAAGAACGACACGATCGGTTTCTTCGGGCCGGTCGGCTGGGCGTCCGCGGAGCCCGGTATCGCCGGCCTGGTGGTGACGCCCGGGGAGCAACTGATCGCCCGCAGATCGACCTACTTCGAGGTATGGGCCATCGACAAGGTGGCGGCCGCGATCGCGCAGCAAGGACGGGCGCTGGGCTGGCTGCGGCCGCGGCGGACCCGGTCGGTGTTCCTGACCGGGAACGTGCTGCACCGCCCGCACCGTAAGCCGGTCATCCTTACCGACGCCGAGGTAGGGATCTTGCAGGCGTGCGATGGCCAGCGCGCGATCAGCCAGGTACTGGACAGCGCTGGAACATCTGATGCCCGCGGCCTGCTGACCCGGCTGGCCGAGCTAGGAGCGCTGCGGCTGGACCTGGAGGGTCCGGTGCACGCCTGGCCCGAACGGTTGCTGCGGGACAAGCTGGAGCTGATCGCCGATCCCGCAGCCCGGGCCACTGCCCTGACGCCGCTGGACCAGATGATCAAGGCGCGGGACGCGGTGGCCGCCACGGACGGGGACCCGGCCGGGCTGGCGCAAGCTCTGACCGGCCTGGCTGAGACGTTCGAGCAGGTGACCGGCGTCGCGGCGACGCGCCGGGCGGGGGAGAACTACGCCGGCCGGACCCTGGTCTACCAAGATGCCGTCCGGGACGTGCAGGTACAGCTGGGGGAAGCGGTGACCCGGGCGCTGGCCGCGCCGCTGGGCCTGGTCCTGGACAGCGCCCGCTGGCTACTCAACGACGTTACCGGCCGGTATCGCGGGTACTTCTCGGAGCTATTGGACCGCGAGAGCGCCCGCTCAGGCGGCGCGCCGGTGCCGCTGCAGCGGCTGCTCACCCTGGCCTCGCCCTGCCTGTGCGCCATCGGCACCCGCGGAGTAGGCGACCTCGCCACGGCGAGCGTGGCTGAGCTGCAGCGGCGCTGGCAGCAGGTGCTCGGGCCGCCGCAGACTCCCAGCAGGCACCAGGTCAGCGCGGACGCGATCAGCGCCCGGGCCGCCGAATGCTTCCCGGCGCGTCCGGTCCCTTGGAGTGGCGCGCGTCAGCATTCACCGGACATCATGATCGCCGCGGCCTCTCCACAGGAGGTGGAGCACGGCAACTTCCTGCTCATCCTCGGCGAACTGCACCTGGCCACCAACACCCTCGATGGCCGGCTCTGGGTGCAGCAGCACCCCGACCCGGCCCGGCTCACCGCCGCCGAACGCGCCGACCGCGGCCCGCGGCGCATCGTCGCCATCCAGGAGAAGGACCACCCGAACGTGACGTCCCGCACCAGCCCGCCGTCGGCCGCGCTGGGCCCCGGTCAGCTGTACTGGTCCTCGGCGGTCAACGATTCGCTGGATCCGCCGGAATCGAACACGGTCCTGCCCGGCGCCGCGATGACTGTCGCGCGCCGCGGTGAGGACCTGGTCGTCCAGGTCATGCCGTCCGGTGCTGAACTGGACTTCTTCGAGGTCATCGCCGACCAGATGGTAGAAGTGGTCGTCAATGCGTTCCAGCCGGCCGCTCCAGCCGCGCACCGGCCGCGGATCACCATCGACCGGTTCGTGCTGAGCCGGGAACAATGGGTCTTCCAGGTCGCGGAGACGGCCTGGGTGTTCGTCATGGACGAGCAAGAACGCTACCGCCTGGCCCGCCGCTGGCGGCAGGACCACGCCCTGCCCGAGCGGGTGTTCTACCGCGTCCCGGTCGAGCTCAAGCCCACCGCGGCCGACTTCCGCAGCATCGTCTTGATCAACCTGTTCGCCAAGCACATCCGCCAGGGCCACGCCGCCGGGTATGCCCAGTTCACCGTCACCGAGATGCTCCCCGACCTCGGCCAGCTCTGGCTCACCGACCGCCACGGCCAGCACTACAGCTCCGAGCTGAGGATCATCGCCTACGACACCATGGTCGGGGACTAGGGACGCATCGATTATTCACATGCAGCTATGAAGTGGTCGCGGCTGCGGTGTGCTGCGGTCCGGGAGCGGCGGGCGCGGTCGGCGCGTGGCGACAGGTTCGTCCCGGTGTGGACGTGCTACGGCCAGGAGCATGGCCGGCCGGGCCGGGGGTCGCCTGTTTTCCATGATCATGAAGGCTTTTCTGTGCTATGCCGTATAACATCCTTCGTGATCATGATCGTATCGCTCTGGGGTTCGCTTTGACGGCTGCGGGATGCGAAGCCAGGCCGTGGATGCGATACTGGCCGGGCTGGCGCAGCGGGCGCGGCCGGGTCACGGCCCGGGACAGCCCGACGCTGCGGCCGGGGTTTCCGCAGGCCGCAGCAGTGTTTACCACATACGGCCGGGCCATCTCCCACATCAGCGTGTTACTGCAAGACGTGCCCTAGGCGTGACCCTGGTTCGCCTGGCGGTCACGCTCCTGGTAGCGCCTGGCGCGCAACACGTCGTTCCGGCCTGGCTGAGCGGGCAGCTCAGCCAGGCCGACGGCTCGGCGGAGCCAGCGTACGCGTCGGTCGCCGCCACCGTCTGCGCTGACTGGTCGAAGCCCTAGCCTCCTGCCGGGACAGGTTCGATGTCATAGCAGCTTCCAGTCCTGGTCGGGGTGGCGGACGGCGCTGGTGAGGATGCGCTGGAGGTCGGTGGCCCAGCCCGCTACGGTGCTTTCGTCGAATTCGTCGAGGTTGAACAGGACACTGCCATTGAGGCTGCCTGAGGGTTCGACGCCCAGGTTCCACACCATGCCGCTGGGGATGTCGTGATGAACGGGTTCTTGCAGCAGGCGTTCGGTGATCTCCCGGGCGCCCTCGCCGATGGGGTACACGATGTCGTCGCCGAATTGCGACACGCTGTCGGCGATGATGAACTGTGAGGTCCGCGCGTCGTCCCGCGACTTTATGAAGTCCGGGAAGGCCTGCTCGATGACGTTGACCGGAAGTTCATGCGCCACCGCGTCGATGAGCGTTTCCTTCGTGCGCGCCACGAGGTCACGGAAGGTCGCACCGTCGTCCAGGCTGGTCCGCAGGGGTATCACGTTCAGGAACAGGCCCATCGTGTTGTGGAATTGTTCCTCGTTTCGGCCCGCGGTGAAGGCCCGCAGCGTCAGGTCGGTGGCGCCGGTGATGGTGTGGGCTAGGACGTAGAACGCCGAGAGCATGACCGTGAACAGGGTGCTACGGGTCTGTGTGGCCAGGGCGGAAGCTGCGGTGATGACGTCGGCGTCGATGACGTGGACGTGCAGCGAATAGGGCCTGGAGTAGCTGTCGGGGTGTCCGTGATCGTTGGGAATGGTGAATTCACGGGCGCCGCGGAGTTTGTCCCGCCAGTATTCCGGCGCGCCGTCCGCGGCGGTGCTGGCGGCGTTAGCCCGCTGCCATTCCGCGTATTCGCGGTATTGCCGGACCTCCGGCAGGGCCGCGGGGGTGCCGGTGATCCGGGCGGCGTAGCAGGCGCCGAGGTCCCGCATGATCACCTGGACCGACCAGGCATCTGATACCGAATGGTGCACGGTCAGGAACAGCACGCTGTCCCGGTCGTCGAACTTGCAGAGCCGAGCCCGCAGCAGGGGGACTTCCCGAGCGCTCAACGTGGTCGCTTCGCCCTGGACGATCAGTTCCTGAACGATCATGTCCCGGGATGTGCCTGGGTCCGGGATCAGGTTGGTGACCTCCAGTGGCACCAGGCATGGTGGGAGCACCATCTGGTAAGGCGGGTCGGCGTCCCGGATGACCAGGGTGCGGAGCAGTTCGTGGCGGGCAACCACGTCGTCCAGGGCGCCTTGCAGCACCGCGAGGTCGACGGGCCCAGTAACGCGGATCGCGTTGACCAGGATGAACCGGTGACCGAACGCCCCGCCCTCGTCACCTTGATCCAGGGTGGTGAACCACTCCTGGGTGAAGGACAACGGGTACCGGTGAGATTCCTGATCCAGCGCGAGCGAGGGCTCCGTCATGGCGCCATTCCTTTGCCTGATTACTTTCGCGCGTCCGCCATCTGGTCGAGCCAGGCGGTCCATGTCGCCCACCGTGGGTGCCTTGAACAGGTCAGCCATCGATATCCGGATACCGACGGAGGTGCTGATGCGCCCGGCCAGCATCATCGCTTCGACCGAGCGGCCGCCGAGGTCGAAGAAGTCGCTGCCGACGCCGCACCGGGCCACCCCGAGTACCTGGGCGAACAGCTCGCACAGGATTTCCTGGCGAGGCGTGGTGGGCGCCTGATAGGGCAGCAGGCCGCTCAGTTCAGGCACCGGCAGTGCGGCGACGTCGACCGCTCCGGCCGCCGTGGCCGGGATCTCGTCGACCACCATGATCGCCGCCGGCATGCTGCCGTTGGTCAGCTGCTTCCTGGCGTAGGCATGCAGCTCAGGTACGTCCAGGCCAGGGCCGGACGGGACGACGTAGGCAATCAGGCAGTGGTCGTCCTGGCCGGTGCCAGTCTCGACCACCGTGACGTCGGCGAGCCCAGGAAAGGCAGCCAAGGCTGTTTTGACTTCACCGATGCTTTCAGCGTTCATCAACGGCTCACCGTCCATCTGCGGGTGCTGCGTGACTCACCGGACTGGCTAGCTGCCGGCCACGCCCTCACGGTCGCAGGGCCGAAAAGTCGCCGCACCTTCCCGGTTGCGCGGCCTGACGTGCGCGGCGCCGCCGGCGCCTGAGCTGGTGCGGTGCGTGCGCAATGTCGAAGGTGCCTGGGTGCGGTGGCCCTGCGAGGCTGCCCGGGGCGGGAGGCTCGCCTGTGGCATCACCCATCGGAATGAGGATCACCGTGGCGAATCCCTTCGAAGATCCAGACGCTTCCTACCGGGTGCTCGTGAACGACGAAGGCCAGCACAGCCTGTGGCCCGCGTCCCTGCCCACACCGCATGGCTGGAGCGTCGCGCACGACACTGACTCCAGGGCCAGCTGCCTGGAATACATCGAGAAGAACTGGACCGACATGCGCCCCAAGAGCCTGATCCAGGCGCAGGAAGGCTGACCGGCGCCTGCGCGTCGAAGCGACGCACCCCCTCTTCGGCCTACTCCGCATGCGACTGCATCGCCCATCGGAATGAGGATCATATGGCCAAACTCCATCGTCGAGGCCCGTCCGGCCGGGGGGTGGAAGTGGCGGCGGTGGGGCCGGAGTTGACGTTGCCGGAGCTTTTCGAGCAGCAGGTGGCGCGGGCTCCGGATGCGATCGCGGTGGTGTGCGAGGGCAGCGGACTTA
This sequence comes from uncultured Actinomycetes bacterium, assembly GCA_963787645.1. Taxonomy (GTDB): domain Bacteria; phylum Actinomycetota; class Actinomycetes; order Streptosporangiales; family Streptosporangiaceae; genus Palsa-504. The sequence goes on from CAWBDS010000014.1 coordinate 610,057, forward strand.
CCTATGCCGAGCTCGATGCGCGCGCCAACCGACTCGCGCGGTACCTGGTTTCGCTAGGTGCCGGGCCCGAGCGGCTCGTGGCGGTGGCGATGGCGCGTTCCGCCGAGCTAGTGGTCGCGCTGTTGGCCGTGCTCAAGTCCGGCGCGGCCTACCTTCCGGTCGATCCGGAGTATCCGGCCGAGCGGATCGCCTACATGCTCGGCGACGCTCGGGCCATGCTGCTGGTCTGCGATCGGGCCATGGCCTCCAGGGTGCCGATCGCGGATATCCCGCAGGTGGTCGTGGACGCCGGGAACTGCGCGGCGGCGACGGCGGCGTTTCCCGCTGGGGGGCTGGCCGATCGAGAGCGCATCGCGCACCTGTTTCCTGAGCATCCGGCCTACGTGATCTACACCTCGGGGTCGACCGGGCGGCCCAAGGGGGTGGTCGTGCCGCATCGCAATGTGGTGCGCCTGATCGCGATGACCGGCGGCTGGTTCGATTTCGGGCCAGGCGACGTGTGGACGTTGTTCCATTCGTACGCGTTTGATTTCTCGGTGTGGGAGGTTTGGGGGGCGCTGGCGACCGGGGGTCGGCTGGTCGTGGTTCCGTATCTGGTCAGCCGCTCAGTTACCGAGTTCAGGAAGCTGCTGGCGGTCGAACGGGTGACCGTGCTCAACCAGACGCCCATGGCCTTCTACCAGCTCATGGACCTGTGGGCGGAGGGTTCTGAGCTTGCCCTGCGCTACGTGATCTTCGGTGGCGAGGCGCTGGATTGCGCCCGGGTGGCGCGCTGGCAGCGGGCGGTGCCCAGAGCCCCGGCCCTGGTGAACATGTACGGGATTACCGAGACAACGGTGCACGTGACCGGGCATGTCGTCGACGCCGCGGCGCAGAGCGCGGCGAGCGTGATCGGGACTCCCATCCCGGACCTTGAAGCGTTTGTGCTGGATGAGCGGCTGGGGCTGTTGCCGCCGGGGGTGGCGGGGGAGTTGTACATCGCGGGGGCGGGGTTGGCGCGGGGGTATCTGGGGCGGCCGGGGCTGACCGCGGAGCGGTTCGTGGCGTGCCGGTTCGGGCAGGCGGGGGAGCGGATGTACCGGACCGGGGATCTGGCCCGGTGGAATGCGGACGGTCAGCTGGAGTACCTGGGCCGGGCCGATGATCAGGTGAAGATCCGCGGGTTCCGGATCGAGCTGGGTGAGGTCGAAGCGGTGCTGGCGGGCTTGCCGGGGGTGGCGCAGGCCGCGGTGATGGTGCGCGAGGACCAGCCCGGGGACAAGCGGCTAGCCGGGTACGTGGTCCCGGCGGCGGGTGTGACGCTGGACCCGGCGGGACTGCGGGCAGCGGCGGGAAGCGGCCTGCCCAGGTACATGGTCCCGGCCGCAATCGTGGTCCTGGAGGCCTTGCCGTTGACGCCGACCGGGAAGCTGGACCGGCGGGCACTGCCCGCCCCTGAGTACACCACGGCCGGCGGCCGGGCCCCCGATACGGCCCGAGAGCAGGCCCTGTGCGAGGTGTTCGCGCAGGTCCTCGGGGTTGACCGGGTCGGGGTGGAGGACAGCTTCTTCGACCTGGGCGGCCATTCGCTGCTGGCCACGCGGCTCGTCTCGCGAGTGCGGGCGACGCTGGGGACCGAGCTGGCCATCCGGGAGGTGTTCGAGAACCCGACGGTCGCGGCACTGGCTGCGGTCGCGGACGACGCCGGGATGGCCCGGGCGCCGCTGACCCGGGCGGCGCGGCCGGAGCGGCTGCCGCTGTCGTTCGCTCAGCAGCGGCTATGGTTCCTGGAGCAGCTCCACGGACCGGGCACGGCCTACAACTTGCCGTTCGCGTGGCGACTGCACGGCCGGCTGGATACCGCCGCGCTGGTCGCGGCGCTGGGCGACGTGGTGGCTCGGCACGAATCGCTCCGCACGGTGTTCCCGGTCCTCGGCGGGCAGCCCTACCAGCGGGTGATTCCGGCCGGTCAGGCCAGCGTCCAAGTCACCGTCACGAGCACCACGGCCCGTTCTGATGAATTGCCCGCTTTGATCGACGCGGCGGCTCGGCATGAGTTCGACCTGGCCGTGGAGCTGCCGGTGCGGGCCTGGCTGTTCGGGCTTTCCGAACAAGAGCACGTGCTGGTCCTGCTGTGCCACCACATCGCCAGTGACGGCTGGTCGATGCAGGTCCTCATGGCCGACCTGGCTGCCGCCTATACGGCCCGGCTCGACGGGCAGGCACCGGCCTGGCCAGACCTGCCGGTGCAGTACGCGGATTACGCCCTCTGGCAACAAAAGCTCCTCGGCGACAGCGACACGGACAGCGTCGACGAGGCCGGCGGGGTGCTGACCGGGCAGGTGGAGTACTGGCGCCACGCGCTGGCTGGACTGCCCGATGAGCTGGCCTTGCCGTTTGACCGGCCCCGGCCCGCCCAGCCGACCCAGCGTGGCGCGATGGTCCGCTGGCAACTAGCCGACCCACAGCTGCACGAGGCCATGGCCGGGCTGGCCCGCGACCAGCACGCCACCGTATTTATGGTCCTGCACGCGGGCTTGGCGGCGCTGCTGTCGCGGTTGGGTGCTGGGACCGACATCCCGATCGGCGCGGCCGTGGCCGGGCGGACCGACGAGGCCGTCCACGACCTGGTCGGCTTCTTCGTGAACACGCTGGTGTTGCGGGCCGACCTGTCCGGGAATCCCGGCTTCGGCGAGCTGGTGGACCGGGTCCGGGAAATCGTCCTGGCCGCTCAGGGGCGGCAGGATGTCCCGTTCGAACGGCTGGTCGAGGTGCTCAACCCGGTCCGCTCCCCGGCGCGGCACCCGCTGTTCCAGGTCATGCTCGCTGACCAGGAAGTCGGCGCCGTCAACTGGCACCTCCCCGGCCTCCAGGTCCGCGACGAGCCAGTTCCCGACCTGGCCGCCAAGTTTGACCTCACCCTGGCCTTCCAGCAAACCCACGACGACCACGGCGCGTCGGCCGGGATCACCGCCTCGCTGGAATACCCTCAGGACCTGTTCAACCACGTCACCATCGAGGCCCTGGCCGCCCGGCTCACCCGTCTGCTCCGCCAGGCTCTGGCCGCTCCGGACCAGCCCGTCGGCGGCTTGGACCTGCTCACCTCGGCTGAGCGGCGGGTCCTGGCGGAATGGAACGACACCGCCCGGGACGTCCCCGCGGCTACCGTGCCGGGGCTGTTCCAGGCGCAGGTCAACCGAGCCCCGGACGCTCCCGCGGTCTTCTTCGAGGGCGCCCAGATCTCTTACGGGGAGCTGAACCGGCGGGCTAACCGGCTGGCTCGTCTGCTGATCAGCCGGGGGGCCGGTCCCGAGCGGTTCGTGGCCATCGCGATGCCCCGCTCGCCGGAGATGATCGTCGCCGTCCTGGCCGTGCTCAAGGCGGGGGCCGCTTATGTGCCGGTCGATCCGGTCTACCCGGCCGACCGGATCGCCTACATGCTCGGCGAGACCAGCCCGGTCGCCGTGCTGACCACGGCCGGGCTGGCCGCCAAGCTGCCCGCCGGATGGCCGCTGCTGGTGCTCGATGACCCGGCGACGACGAGGGATCTGGCCGGGCGGGACGAGGATGACATGCCGGGGGCGGCAGGCCCGCGCAACGCGGCGTACGTGATCTACACGTCCGGCTCGACCGGCCACCCCAAGGGCGTGGTGGTCGAGCACCACAGCCTGACCGACCTGGCGTCCTGGGTCCGTTACCAGTTCTCCGCCGAGGAACTCTCACACGTCCTGGCGTCAACCTCACTGACCTTCGACTTCTCGGTATTCGAGATCCTGGCGCCGCTGGCGTCGGGCGGCGCCGTAGAACCCGTACGTAACGTACTCTCGCTCGCTGACGAGCTCGGCGATCCGGTATCCGAGCGGCTGGTAACCGGCGTGCCTTCGGCGATCTCACAGGTCGTGACCTCGTCACAGGTAAAGGTCAGGGCGCGGACCGTGGTGGTGGGCGGGGAACTATTCACGCCGCGCGCCCTGCAGGACGTCCGGGCCACGTGGCCGGGAGCGCGGATCGTCAACCTCTACGGGCCGACCGAGACGACCGTCTACGTCACGTGGTGGAGTTCTGATAACGAGACCGACCAGGTTCCGGCGATTGGCAGGCCAACCGGGAACACGCAGGCGTTTGTGCTGGATGAGCGGCTGGGGCTGGTGCCGCCGGGGGTGGCGGGGGAGTTGTACATCGCGGGGGCGGGGTTGGCGCGGGGGTATCTGGGGCGGCCGGGGCTGACCGCGGAGCGGTTCGTGGCGTGCCGGTTCGGGCCGGCGGGGGAGCGGATGTACCGGACCGGGGATCTGGTCCGGTGGAATGCGGACGGTCAGCTGGAGTACCTGGGCCGGGCCGATGATCAGGTGAAGATCCGCGGGTTCCGGATCGAGCTGGGTGAGGTCGAAGCGGTGCTGGCGGGCTTGCCGGGGGTGGCGCAGGCCGCGGTGATGGTGCGCGAGGACCAGCCCGGGGACAAGCGGCTAGCCGGGTACGTGGTCCCGGCGGCGGGTGTGACGCTGGACCCGGCGGGACTGCGGGCAGCGGCGGGAAGCGGCCTGCCCAGGTACATGGTCCCGGCCGCAATCGTGGTCCTGGAGGCCTTGCCGTTGACGCCGACCGGGAAGCTGGACCGGCGGGCACTGCCGGTTCCTGAGTACGCGGCCGCGACTGCCGGCCGGGCCCCGGCTACGGCCCGGGAGCAGGTGCTGTGCGAGGTGTTCGCGCAGGTGCTGGGCTTGGAGCAGGTCGGAGTGGAGGACAGCTTCTTCGACCTGGGCGGGCATTCGCTGCTAGCCACGCGGCTGGTGTCCCGCGTCCGGGCGGTGCTCGGGGTAGAGCTGGCCATCCGGGAGGTATTCGAGAACCCGGCGGTGGCGTCGCTGGCCGAGGTGCTGGAGGGGGCGCAGGCGGCCCGGCCGCCGCTGACCCGGGCGGCGCGGCCGGAGCGGCTGCCGCTGTCGTTCGCTCAGCAGCGGTTGTGGTTCCTGGAGCAGCTCCACGGGCCGGGCACGGCCTATAACTTGCCGTTCGCGTGGCGACTGCACGGCCGGCTGGATGCCGGCGCCATGGTCGCGGCGCTGGGTGACGTGGTGCGCCGGCACGAGTCGCTGCGCACGATGTTCGCGGTCGCGGACGGGCAGCCGTATCAGCTGGTGATCCCGGCCGGGCAGGTCACCGTCCCGGTCACGAGCACCACGGCCCGTTCTGATGAATTGCCCGCTTTGATCGACGCGGCGGCTCGGCATGAGTTCGACCTGGCTGTGGAGCTGCCGGTGCGGGCCTGGCTGTTCGGGCTTTCCGAACAGGAACATGTGCTGGTCCTGCTGTGCCACCACATCGCCAGTGACGGCTGGTCGTCGCAGGTGCTGATGGCGGACCTGGCGGCGGCATACGCGGCGCGCCGGGACGGGCGGGCCCCGGACTGGCCGGACCTGCCCGTGCAGTATGCCGACTACGCGCTCTGGCAGCGTGACCTGCTCGGCAGCGCCGGCGATGCTGGCCAGGACGCGCCGGCCGGCGGGGTGCTGGCCGGGCAGGTGGAGTACTGGCGTCACGCGCTGGCTGGACTGCCCGATGAGCTGGCCTTGCCATTCGACCGGCCGCGATCGGCTGAGCCGGCCCAGCGTGGCGCGGTGGTCCGGTGGCGGCTGGCGGACGCGGGCCTGCACGCGAGGGTAGCTGACCTGGCGCGTGAGCATCAGGCGACGGTGTTTATGGTGCTGCACGCGGGCCTGGCGGCGCTATTGTCGCGGATGGGTGCCGGGACCGATATCCCGATCGGCGCTCCGGTGGCCGGGCGGACCGACGAGGCCGTCCACGACCTGGTGGGATTTTTCGTAAACAACCTGGTCCTGCGAGCCGACCTGTCGGGCGACCCTAGTTTCGCCGAGCTGGTGGACCGGATCCGGGAGACGGTACTGGCGGCTCAGGGCCGGCAGGATATCCCGTTCGAACGGCTGGTCGAGGTGCTGAACCCGGATCGTTCCCCGGCCCGGCACCCGCTGTTCCAGGTCATGATCGCTGACCAGGAAGTCGGCGCCGTCAACTGGCAGCTGCCCGGGCTGCGGGTCCAGGCCGAGCCGGTCCCCGACGTGGCCGCTAAGTTCGACCTGACCCTGGCCTTCCAGCAGACCCACGACGACGACGGCGCCCCGGCCGGGATCGACGCCTTCTTCGAGTACGCCGAGGACCTGTTCGACCAGGCCTCCGTGCAGGCGCTGGCGGCCCGGCTTAGCCTGCTGCTGCGCCAGGTCGCGGTCGGCCCGGCCCGGCCCGTCAGCGAGCTCGATCTGCTCACTCCCGCCGAGCGGCGGGTCCTGGCGGAATGGAACGACACCGCCCGGGACGTCCCCGCGGCTACCGTGCCGGGGCTGTTCCAGGCGCAGGTCAGCCGAGCCCCGGACGCTCCCGCGGTCTTCTTCGAGGGCGCCCAGATCTCTTACGGGGAGCTGAACCGGCGGGCTAACCGGCTGGCTCGTCTGCTGATCAGCCGGGGGGCCGGTCCCGAGCGGTTCGTGGCCATCGCGATGCCCCGCTCGCCGGAGATGATCGTCGCCGTCTTGGCCGTGCTCAAGGCGGGGGCCGCTTATGTGCCGGTCGATCCGGTCTACCCGGCCGACCGGATCGCCTACATGCTCGGCGAGACCAGCCCGGTCGCCGTGCTGACCACGGCCGGGCTGGCCGCCAAGCTGCCCGCCGGATGGCCGCTGCTGGCCGTCGATGACCCGGCGACGACGAGGGATCTGGCCGGGCTGAACGGAGATGACGTGCCGGCGGCCGCGGGCCCGCGCAATGCGGCGTACGTGATCTACACGTCCGGCTCGACCGGCCGCCCCAAGGGCGTGGTGGTCGAGCACCACAGCCTGACCGACCTGGCGTCCTGGGTCCGTTACCAGTTCTCCGCCGAGGAACTCTCACACGTCCTGGCCTCCACGTCACTGACCTTCGACGTGTCAGTATTCGAGATCATCGGGACGCTGACCGCTGGGGGCAGCATCGAGATCGTGTCGAACCTGCTGGCGCTGACCTCTGGACCATGGCACGGGAGCATGATCAGTGCGGTTCCGACCGCGCTGGCGCATGTCCTGGCCTCACCGGGAACAGCCGCCCGGGCCGAGGTCGTGGCCCTGTGCGGGGAGGCAGTGACCGGGCAGGTCGTGTCGGCCATCAAGGCGACGGTGCCGGGAGCGCGGATCGTGAATCTCTACGGCCCGACCGAGGCAACCGTGTACGTGACGACGTACGACATTGACCATGCTGGCGAAGCGGCGGGTTCACCGCCGATCGGGTGGCTGATCTGGAACCGGCGGGCGTTCGTGCTGGACGACACGCTGCGGCTGGTTCCCCCCGGGGTCGCCGGGGAGCTCTACCTGGCGGGCGGACTGGCCCGGGGATACCTGGAGCGGCCGGACCTGACCTCGGACCGCTTCGTGGCGTGCCCGTTCGGGATCGCCGGGGAGCGGATGTACCGGACCGGGGACCTGGCCCGGTGGAACGCGGCTGGCGAGCTTGAGTACCTGGGCCGGGTCGACGATCAGGTGAAGATCCGCGGGTTCCGGATCGAACTGGGCGAGATCGAGGCCGTGCTGGCCGCCCAGCCGGGGGTGGCGGAGGTCCGGGTCGTACTGCGCGAGGACCGGCCGGGTGACAAGCGGCTAGTCGGGTATGTGGTGCCGGCGGCCGACATGAGCCTGGACCCAGCCGTCCTGCGAGACGCCGCGGCCCGGACCATGCCCGGCTACATGGTCCCCGCCGCGATCGTGGTGCTGGACAAGCTGCCACTGAACTCGAGCAGCAAACTGGACCGCCGCGCCCTGCCTACTCCCGACTATGCGGCCGGCGCCGGAGCCTTCCGGGCACCGAGCACCACCAGGGAGCGTGCGCTGTGCGAGTTGTTCGCCCAGGTCCTTGGCATCGACCAGGTCGGCGTCGAAGACAGCTTCTTCGACCTGGGTGGCCACTCCCTGCTCGCGGCCGTGGTGGTGGCCAGGCTCATGGAGCAGATGGGCATCAAGATCAGCCTGAAGGGCTTTATGGGTAACCCCACGGTGCGGGCCGTCGACAGATATCTCGATCAATAGCCCGCAGCGCGCGGCCCCTGCGTACAGCATCGTAAGAGAGGAAAAAGACCTCTCCGGCAAATACCGTGTTATTGAGTCGCTGACCCAATTTGCCCGGGTGAGTCCGGGTACTCCACGGGAAGTGAGAACCAGCATGACGAGCACGACGTCCGCGTCAAGCACACCGAAGCTACCCGACGCGTTGATGGCGGAACTCGCCGCCGTGCCAGGCCGTTTGGTCTCGGCTTGGGCCGCGCATGACGCCGAGGCCTTCTCCCAGCTGTTCATTCAGGACGGCACGATGATCCTGCCCGGCGTCTATAAGAAGGGGCGCGACGAGATCCGGCAGTTTATGGCGGCCGGATACGCGGGCCCTTACAAGGGGACCAGCGTCACCGGCACGCCGCTTGAGGTCAAGCCGCTCGGTTCCGACGCCTTCGCCCTGGTGACCGTTGGGGGCGTGCTCGAGCCCGGCGAGACAGAAGTATCGACCAAGCAGGCCATCCGCGCATCCTGGATCCTGGTCAAGGACGACGGTACGTGGCGGCTCGCGGTCTACCAGAATTGCCCGCGCGACCCGGCTAGCTGATCACCAGGACTCCACTGCGCGAAGCAGATGCGTCCGCCAGGCCGGCTCGGCTGCCTGGCGGCCAGGAGGGTTCGCCTAGCGGCCTATGGCGGCGGCCCTTTTTTGGGCCGCTTGGATGCGTAAATGTCCTCGTGGGTTCGAATCCCACGCCCTCCGCTTTGTGATTCGCAAAGAAATCGCGATAACCCCGGACCCACGATAGGGTCCGGGCTATTACGTATGCGGATTGTTCCGGTGCCGGAATCCAGGATCGGGCCATCTCGACGGGGCGGCCAGCCGTGTTCGCTGGTGGTACCAGCGTGAACGGGCCTGGTGACGGCGCCTTCCAGCAGCTCAGCGCGTTTCCGGCGCCCAGCGCGGAGCCTAGCGGTTCGGGTGCAGCTTTCCTGAAGGGAAGCGGTTGATCAGGTCTGCCTCGCCCATGTCAGTGCCTGGTCGACGGCTTGTCGGGTCAGACCGGTGCTGGGTGCCACCGGGATGAGGAGGGTGGGCTCGTGGCGGCCCGTACTCCATGTCCAGGCCTCTGCTGGGTGGGAAATCGTCGATCCAGACGGCGGGGGCGTTGCCCGGCGAACTAGGCGATCGGGGGCAGCTTGTCGCGGGGCTGGAACGGGGCCGGGGGCATGGTGACCACTGGGAGGGCCGCGATCCCCAGGAGAGGAGATGCAACCCGGGTAGAGCGGATCGTCCATGCAAGGCCGATGTTCCACACGAATGTGACATCAGCGGCTGCTGACACACCTGAGCCCCGCCAGGCACCCCGCCGCGCGACAACAGGCCCGGCCCGCCCCGGCGCACGCAGAGCCCCGGCCCCCGCGCAGCACCACGACCCTGGGGCGGGCCCAGCTCCGTGACCGCCGCCAGCACCAGCGACAGCAACACCAGCACCCGCCGCCTCGCCGCACCGTGCCCCGCACCGGACCACGCTCGAGTGAGCGGGACGCCATGACGGCGCGGGGCATGATGTCCGGTCGCGCATAGCGCCGACGCGCGTCCCGCGTTTCGACCCGCGATCATGGATCCGCGGCCCCGGGATGCGCGCCGGCGGTGCTGCAGTGGCAGCCAGCCTTGCGGCATCCCGGGCGTCGAGCATGATCGTGGCCAGTTCCGGACGCTATCTGCCCGTTTCTGGCCACGATCATGACCAGCCGCTAGTCGGCTCAAGTCCCCAGCACTGGGCCAGGACCGGCACAGCGGGCCATCGTCCCCGCTCTGCCTGCGCCACCTCAGCCCGTCCGAGCCGGAGCCTCACTCCAAAAAGAGCCGCACCCAAGTGGCACCCACGTCGTCAGGTGCGCGTCGTTGCGGCAATGACGTCGTTGGACTGGACCTGGTGGTCCGCCGCCGAGGGCTCAGTCATCCCGCCCGCCCCAGTGATCACACATTCAGCACGGCTTCGACCGTCAGCTGGCGGCCGGGAGAGTGGTTGCGCACCTCGGCCGGGTAATGTCGGCGACGCCGGTGCCGCAGTTCAGGGCGGCACAAACTATTGGGCATGACAAAGCCGGAGTCTGCCGCGTCCGCGGGGACGCGGCAGACTCCGGGTGCCCGGCCATCCTGCCGGTGCAGGCAGCGGACTAACGTAGTGCTGCCAACGGCAGCGTCAAGAAGGCAGGCAGGCCGAGAAGCCACTCGGCGCTGTCTCGTTCGGGTTCGAGTTGAAGAACAGGCCCGCGCACTCGGACAGGAACCCCGGGTCCTCCTCCGGGACATAGTGACCAGAGTCGGGCGCGATGATGGTGTGCACGTCCGTGGCCACACCCTCGAGGGACTGCGCCACGCCGTTCCCGAAGCTGTCCTCGCCGCCTACCGCCGCCACCGGAATGGTGATCTTCGGCTTGGCGTACTTGATGTCCCAGGCCTCGTCCTGCGAGAAGGCCCGGTAGTAGTCGTAGCCAGCCTCACGGTTGGCCGCGCAGGAGTAGGCGCCGTACCAGATGTGCCGGTCCTGGGCGGTGATGGCGCCCGCCTTGTTGGCGAAGCTGTACAGGTAGTTCAGGTACGCCACCACGGCTTCTTGGTTGTTGATGATGCGCTCCGGCGTCGGCGGGGCAGCCATGTTCAGGTCGAAGTGGAAGCTGAAGCCGTAGTTGCTCTCCAGGCCGAACCCGTTGAGCTCCGAGTCGACCACCATCAGGCGGTCCACCGACTGCGGATAGAGCCGGGCGTACGCGTAGCCGATCCCGACCCCGAGGTCATGCGCGAGGATCGAGACTTCCCCGAAGCCCAGCGCCGCGACCGCCTCGTGAATGTCCGTCGCGGTGTCGGCCGTGGTGTAGCCGAAGTGGGTCGGAATCGCGGAGTTGCCCAGCCCCGGCAGGTCGAACGCGATCACCGTGTGGCTCTTGGCCAGACTCGGCATGACCGTGTGCCATTCCCACCAGGTCATGGGCCAGCCGTGCAGCAGGACCAGGACCGGACCTGACCCGCCGATAACGTAATGCAGGGTGTCGCCGGGGATCGCGACCATGCCCTGCTGGAATCCGGCCAGCGTAGGACTCCGGGGAGCCACGCAGGCGCCGGACCTGCTCGCCGCTACCTGCGCGGATTGCCCGTGCGCCGCTTGCGCGGGCAGGGCGCCAACCGCCGCGAGCACGCCGGATGTGCCCACCGCAACCACCAGGCCGCCGATGGCGTACCGTCGCCACCCGCGTGCGGGATTGGCGTTTCGCAGCAACCGCATTACGGCTGCCGCGCTCCGCCTTATTGCATGTGCCATGCCATTCCTCCGATTCGGGCAGTGATACGGGCTTGCGAACGGACCAGGTCCACCGCACCTACTAGTAGGCCCGTATCCAGTGACGCACGCACCTCCAGGATTGCCAAGCTGAACAGGGGTTTCCTGACGCCGCAGATTGGGGTGTCGCGTCCTTTCCTGTTTGGTAGTGCCGCCGCGACCAGGACTTTGACCAGTTATCCGCAACCCGCAATATGCGGCAGCGAGCCCGCGGATGCGATCGTCGACAGTAAGTCATGCTCGTGCTCAGCCCCGGGAGGAAATAGTGCTTAAGACCGATGTTCCGACGCGCGAACAGCTTGTTCAGCGCGCGTCCGGACTTGTGCCGGTGCTGCAGAAGCACGCGGCCTGGGCGGAAGAAAATCGTCGTCTTCATGACGAGACCATCGAAGCCCTCGCGGACGCCGGCATCTTCCGAATGCGGGTACCCGTGCGTTATGGCGGATTCGAGTCCGACACGCGAACCCTGGTCGACGTGGCCACCGAGCTGGGCCGCGGCGACGGCTCCGCCGCGTGGACCGCGTCGGTGTACTGGATTCCGGGCTGGATGGCCTGCATGTTCCCGGACCACGTCCAAGACGAGGTGTTCTCCACCCCGGACGTCCGGGTGTGCGGGACGCTGAGCCCAAGCGCCCTGGCCCTGCCCGCCGACGGCGGCATCGTGGTCAACGGCAAGTGGGGATTCGTCAGCGGAGCGCTGCACAGCCACTGGCAGGAGATCATCGCCATCATGGTCGGCGGCGAGGGCGAGCCGATGCCGGTCGTGGCGCTGGTGCCGATGTCTGACCTGCAGATCATCGACGACTGGTACACCTCGGGCATGAAGGGCAGCGGCAGCATCAGCACCCTCGCGACCAACGTGTTCATCCCGCAGGAGCGCGTCCTGCCGATCGGCGCGATCCTGCAGGGTATGTCCGCCTCGCCGGAAAACGCGGCTGCGGATATCTACCGGGCACCCCTGCTCCCGGTCGCCTCCGCATCTTCGCTGGGTTGCGTCCTCGGCATGGCCAAGGCCGCGAAAGAAGCATTCTTCGCGCGCCTGCCCGAACGCAAGATCACCTACACGGGTTACGCCAAGCAAGCCCAGGCGCCGCTGACCCATCTCCAGGTCGCCGACGCGGTCAGGAAGATCGACGAGGCGGACTTCCACGCCCACCGCGTGGCGACCCTGGTTGACACCAAGGGTGCCGAGAACGCCCAATGGACCATTGAGGAGCGGATCCGGGCACGCGCGGACCTCGGCGCGGTGTGCCGGCTCAGCAAGGAAGCGGTCGACATCCTGGCCACGGCCAGCGGCGGCTCGTCCATCTACAGCGACCAGCCGATCCAGCGGATCGCCCGCGACGTCAATGCGGTCACCATGCACGCGCTGATGCACCCGGACACCAACGATGAGCTGTACGGCCGGGTCCTGTGCGGGCTCGAGCCCGACACGCTGTACATCTGACCACAGCAGCGAACAGGCGGCCTGCGTGCAGGCCGCCTGTTCCGCGTTCGGGGGCTGAACGCTCCCGATACGCGTAGCGGCGGCTCGTGTACACGAGCCGCCGCTACTGACAGGTGCCGGTTACTGATGCAGCGAGCGGGCGAAGGCCCGCACGTCTCCCACGTAGAGTTCGGGCTGCTCCATCGCGGCGAAGTGGCCGCCCCGGTCGAACTCGGTCCAGCGGGTCAGCGTGGGCAGGATGTTCTCCGCCCAGCTGCGGATCGGCCGCGACGCGTCCTTGGGGAAGACCGCCACGCCGACCGGCATGGTCAGCGGCCACGGTCCGGCCCACGTGCGCCCGAAGTCAGCGTCGAGGTGCTCGGATTCGTAGTACAGCTGCGCGCTCGGCCCCGCGGTCGCGGTCAGCCAGTAGAGCGACACGTTGGTCAGCATCTGGTCGCGGCTTACCGCGTCCTCGGGCCGGTCCGTCGAGTCGGTCCACTCCTTGAACTTCTCCGCGATCCAGGCGAGCTGCCCGACGGGGGAGTCGGTCAGGCCGTAGGAGAGCGTCTGCGGGCGGGTGGCCTGGATCTTCATCCAGCCGAAGCCGTCCTGGAAGAAGTAACCGCCGAATTGCAGCCGCTCCATGTCCGACTCGCTCAGCTGGGAGATGAGCTGGGCCATGGCCGCGGGGTCGGGTGGCGGGAGCGTCACGCACATGTTGAGGTGCACGCCCGCGACGTGCTCAGGATCGGCCAGGCCGACGCGCAGCGAGATGGGCGAGCCCCAGTCACCGCCCTGCGCGATGTAGCGGGTGTAACCGAGCCGGCGCATCAGGTCCTTCCAGGCCAGCGCCACCCGCTCGGTGTCCCAGCCGAGCTGATGGGTCGGGCCGGAGAAGCCGTAGCCAGGTATCGACGGGATGACCACATGGAACGCGTCGGCCGGGTCGCCGCCGTGCGCGGTCGGGTTGATCAGCGGGTCGATGACGTCGAGGAACTCGACGAACGATCCGGGCCAGCCGTGCGTGATGATCAGCGGCATGGCGTTGGGTTCGGGTGAGCGAGCGTGCAGGAAATGCACCTGCACGCCGTCGATCTCGGTCAGGAAGTGAGGGAACTGGTTCATCCGCGCCTCGGCGGCACGCCAGTCGAAGCTGGTGCGCCAGTACTCGGCCAGTTCCTTGATGTAGCTCAGCGGAGCGCCGCGGCTCCAGCCGACGCCGGGCATCTCATCGGGCCAGCGGGTGGCCCCGAGTCTTTGCTTCAGGTCATCGAGCTGCGACTGCGGGACGTCGATCTTGAACTCACGCATCGTGCACCTCTGGAGAATTTAAGGTGGTCATTGATCTGCGGTCGCGGGTCAGCCCTGGGCTGGGCCAGCCGCCGTGCCGGCCGAAGCGCGCCCGGCCTGTACCAACACCCGTCCCACCCGGAGGGCGATTGCCGGGCTCATCAGCGACATGGGGTCCGCGACCAGCCCGGCTACTCGCAGGAAGGCGTCGGTGACCACCGGGTCGTGTGCCGCGGCGGCCAGGACGGCCGGGACGTACTGGTTGATCAGGCGGACCTGGTTGCTCCGGTCACCGGGGACGCCCGGGTAGCCGAGGTCGGCGATGGCCGAGAACTGCCACGGCCCGGCGATCTGACCGGCTATCTCACCGAAGAACGCCGCCGTGTTCAGCGGCCCGGGGATCTGCAGGTGCTTGCGCAGGGTCAGCGCTTCCATCCCGGCGACGGTCATGCCCTGGGCGTAGACCGGGTTGAAGCTGCACACGGCGTCGCCCATCACCAGCAGGCCGGCCGGGAAGCGGGCCAGCTGCTCGTAGTGGCGCCAGACACTAGCCGGGAACTTAAACCGCACCGGCTCGTCGACCGGCTCCGCGTCGTGGACGAACTCGTAGTGGTCCGGGAGCGGCAGCGACTTGATGTAGGCGAGGAAACCCTCGCGGTCCGTGGGCGGATGGTCGCCGAGCACCCCGGTGAGCGACAGCTCCACGGTCTCCCCGTCGGGCAGCAGATAGCAGAACACGCCACGCGGAAACGCGGGGGTCCCGGCCTGGTTGATCGCGATGTCGTGGGTGAACGGGTTGTTCTTGAAGCGGAAGTGCTGCGTGGTGTAGGCCAGGTCGATCTTGATCCTGTCCTCCGGCGGCGCCTCGTAGCCGAGTTCCCGCAGCCAGGCCGGCATCCGCGAGCCGCGGCCGGTGATGTCGAGCACCAGGTTGGCGGTGAGTACCTCGGGCTGGCTGCCTTCCTCGCGGCGCTGGATCCGCGCCCCGGTGACCCGGGTGCGGTCCGGTGTCGTCTCCAGGCCCACGATGTCGTACGCCTCGAGGAAGCGCACGTTGGGAATGGCCTGGACGTGCTTGCGGACGTGTTCTTCCAGGATCGGGCGTCCGGACGACACGCACACCAGGCCCGATTCGGATGCCGCTAGCCGCTGGCCATTGAAGTTCCACTGGATCTGGCCGTTGAAGTCGCCGAGGGTGACCCCAGCCTCTTTCATGCCCTCGGTCAGTCCGGGGAGCAGTTCCTCATAGATTTCCTGGCCCCTGGCGACCAGGCAGTGCGCGTGGCGGCCGTGCGGTACGCCGTTGCGGGCGTTGGTCGTACCGCTCAGCTCGTCGCGATCCACCACGACGACCTCGGCGTACCTGTCGGATAGGACACGGGCGGCCAACAGGCCAGCCATGCCACCGCCGAGCACTGCTGCGCGTTCTCCAAGCTGGTCCTGCATTACGGTTGCCTCCTTGCCTAGCCCGCTGCACGTCGAGCCGGCGCTGGCGCCCGGATAACGGTTCGCGCCGGGGCCAGCTCCTGGGGTCATGCAGCCAAATCCGGCGGGCACGTTCTTAACGGCCGGTTATCGCTGTCCTGCATTCCCGACGGTGACATCCGACCTCAGGTAACGCATCTCCCGAATTGCGCCGCCCAAATGCCGAGCGCAACCCGCGAGATGCAGCTAACTGCGGAGCGCTGTCATGGTCGCCTTAGACGTGCGCGGTACGGGTTGGATCGGATCCGTGCAGCTCGGGGCTGCGCGGCGCCTGTCACGAATAGGCGGCTGTCACGAATATGCGGATCGGGGCAACATGATGGATTCCAATTCCGTCCAGGAGCGCTTTGCCCGGGTAATGGCGCGCAGGCCAGACGCGATCGCGGTGTCGTCGCCCGCCCAGTCGGTTACCTACGCCGAGCTCGACGAGCGGGCCAATCGCATTGCCCACCGGTTGCTGGGCTTGGGCGTCAGGCCAGAAGACCCGGTCATGGTGCTGCAGGAGCGGTCCATCGAGATGGTGGCCTCGATCTTGGGCATCGTCAAAGCGGGCGCCCTTTACCTGCCGCTGCACAGCGCATATCCGTTGCCGCGTCTGCAGTGGATCGCCGACGCGGTGGACCGGCCCGTACTGCTGGCCGACGCGGTCATGCGCGAGCGCGGCCTGCCCGAAGTTCCCGTGACCGTCTTCGTCGACTCGGACGTGGAGCAGGACTCGCTGCCCGGTACCGACCCCCACGTTCGGACCGGGCCAGACCACTTGGTGCACGTGATCTACACCTCGGGCTCGACCGGCGACCCGATGGGGGTCGCCGTCACCCATCGCGGCGTTCTCGGCCTGGCCCTCGACTCCTGCTGGGACGGCGGGGGCCAGGAGCGGATCTTGATGCTGGCACCGTACGCGTTCGCCGTGTCCACCTACGAGCTGTGGGTGCCGCTGCTGCGTGGCGGCCACCTGATCCTGGCGCCGCCCGGCCACCTAGACGTGGGCACCGTGCGGCGGCTGATCACCGAGCACCAGATCTCCGCGGTACACGTGACGGCCGGCCTGTTCCGGGTGCTGGCCGACGAGGCCCCGGAGTGCTTCGCTGGCGTGCGCGAGGTGCTGACCGGCGGGGACGTGATCTCGGCCAA
This sequence comes from uncultured Actinomycetes bacterium, assembly GCA_963787645.1. GTDB lineage: Bacteria > Actinomycetota > Actinomycetes > Streptosporangiales > Streptosporangiaceae > Palsa-504. Next base: position 626,745 of record CAWBDS010000014.1, read on the forward strand.
GGCGGTGCAGCAGGTGCTCGAGGCGTGCCCCGACACGGTGGTCCGCGCGACCTACGGTGCGAGCGAGGTGGCGGCGTTCATCACCACTTCGCCGATGCGGGCACCGTACTCCATGGGCCTGGCCGTCCCGGTCGGCCGCGCGATGGACCACACCCGGCTGCACGTACTCGACGAGCACCTCCGGCCGCGGCCCGCGGGTGAGGTCGGTGACCTGTACATCGCCGGGGACCGCCTGGCCCGCGGCTACCACCGGCGGTCCGGCGTCACGGGCGAGCGATTCGTCGCCGATCCGTTCGCTGATCCCGGCCAGCGCATGTACCGCACGGGGGACCAGGTGCGGATGCGGCCGGACGGCCTGATCGAATTCGTCGGACGCTCAGGCGACCAAGTCAAGATCCGCGGATTCCGGGTCGAACTAGCCGAAGTTGAGAGCGTGCTCGCGAGTTACCACGGGCTGGCGCACGTGGTGGTGGTCGCGCGTGAGGTGCAGGACGGCGAGAAACGCCTGATCGCGTACGTGGTCCCCGAGGCAGGCCGGGGGGTCCAAGGGGCCCAGGGGGTCCAGGGGGTCCAGGTCGACGTGGGCGGGCTGCGGGCGCACGCGGCGGAACTGCTGCCCGAGTACATGGTGCCGTCGGCCTTCGTCACGCTCGACTCGCTGCCGCTGACTCCGAACGGGAAGGTGGATCGCAAAGCGCTACCCGAGCCGGTCGTGGAGGCCTCGTCGAACTACCGGGCACCCCAGACAGCGCGGCAGGAGATCCTCTGCTCGCTGTTCGCCGAGGCGCTCGGGGTGCCCAGGGTCGGGCTCGACGACAGCTTCTTCGACCTGCACGGCGAGTCACTCATGGCGGTGCGGCTGGTCAGCTCGATTCAGGACCGGCTGAGTGTCGAGCTGCTGGTCTCTGACATCTTCGACGCCCCCACCGTTGCCGAGCTTGACCAGCAGCTCGAGCTGGCCCTGCAACAGTCGCAGGCCTGAGGCCGCGAGAAGGAGCGTGAACTATGAGTACTACCAGTACCGGACAGCCAGCGGTGACGCAGACCGAGCGGGTTCCGCTGTCGCTGAACCAGGAGTTCGTCTGCCTGTTTGACTCTGGCGGTGAGGACGGGCCGTTCGGTCCGCACTACCACATCGTGGAGGCCTGGCGGGTCAGCGGCCAGGTCGATGTCGACGCGATGCGGCGCGCGCTGCGCGATGTCGTGGAGCGGCACGAGGCGCTGCGTACGGTAATCGTGCGAGACGGCGACGAGAAGTACCAAGAGATATTTCCTGCTTCCACGCCCGAGCTCTTGGTCCGAGACCTGCCCGCCGAACCGGGGAAGTCACGCGATCAGCAGGCCGAGGAGCTGATCAGGGACCTCGAGAACGACACGATCGAGGCGGATCAGCCACCGCTGATCAAGGCCGTGCTGGCCTGGTTCGATGACCAGGACTCGGTGCTCGCCCTGATCACGCACCATATCGCCACCGACGGCTGGTCGGTCCGGGTGATCATCCGTGACCTGGTCAACCGCTACGCGGCCCAGAAAGGCTTCGAGGCACCAGAGCTGCCGGAGGCACCGCAGTACCGGGAGTTTGCCGCCTGGAGCCGCGAGGCACCCGACGCCCAGCCCGCCAGCGCGGTCGAGTACTGGCGCAAGAAGCTGTCGGGCGCCCTGATCAGCGCGCTGCCCACCGACTTCGCCCGGTCGGCCGGCGTGCCGCACATGACCGGCGCGTACCGCTTCTCGATCCCCGCCGACCTGGCCTCCGCCGTTTCGAAAATGGCCGCCGAGAGCCGGAGCACGACAGCCATCGTCCTGCTCGCCGCCTACGAGGTCGTCGTGCAGCGAAAGCTTGGGTCCAAGGACGTCATCGTGGCGACCTTCACCCCGGGCCGCGGCGGTCGGTTGTTCCAGGACACGGTCGGGTCGTTCTTCAACTTCATCCCGCTGCGCACCGAGCTCACCGGCTGCGCGACGTTCCGTGAGGTGCTCGACCGGACCCGCCGGACCTGCCTGGACGCCTACTCTCGAGACATCCCGAGTCTTCACATCTTCGGGCTGGCGCCCGAGCTGATGGGGCCGGCCATGTCCGACCACGCGGCCGCCGCGGTGTTCCAGGTGTTCCCCGACCCGATCCTGCTTGCCGACAACACCCCTGGTGACCTCAGGTTCGTCGAGATATCGCGCGAGCCGCGCGGTCAGCAGCGGACCTCGGCCATGCCGGACGGGATGCTGTGGACGCTGAGCGCGGACCCGTCGGACGGCATGATCGGGGCGATCACGTTCAAGCGCAACATCTTCAGCGATGAGACCATCGGCGCCATGGCCGAGGAGTTCTCCCGCGTGCTGGCCCAGGTCCTGGCCTCGCCCGACGCGCCCCTGCAGCTCGGTTAAACCCACAGGGTGTTCGCGGCGCGATCAAGCCATAGGGAGCGGCTAGCTCGGCCGGGCCGGGAAGCGGGTCAAGGCCCGGCGTACGTACGCGGCTTCTGTGTGTTCCTCCAGGCTGGCCCCACCAGGTGCGGTTGGCCCGCGCGGCCAGCTCGCCGAGCTGGGCCAGGCTGGCCGTGGTCAAGAAGATGTTGCCGCCCACGCTCAGCCCCGCGGCGCGGGCGCGCTGGATGGCCAGGCCCGCGTCGTCGCAGAACCGGTGCGCCTCCGCCAGCACCCACTCGATGTCCGCCAGCGGCATCGCGCCATATCCGGTGCCCTGGGCCCAGCAATGCCGGCACACCGTCGGACAGCCCGCAACCTCCATGCACGGATACAGCCCCGACACCGCGCCCAGGTCGCCCGGCCCGCCGCCGGCTGCCGTTCCTTCGCTCACCCTCACATCATCGGCCGGCCGGTCCCTGACCTCACACCCATTTCCGGCCGCCCCCACCGCTGCCAAGGGCAGGAATCAGTCGTCGATCGCTCCGTAGGCCAGGGTCCAGAAGTCGCGGTAGATGGCCGGGGGAGTGAAGACGAACTTCGCGCAGCCGGTCATCAAGATCATGTCCAGGTCCTCGCGGGGATCGGCGTACCAGACCGAGCCCAGGCCGCCGTTCCAGCCGAACCGCCCGACCGGCTCGGCCAGGCCGTCCCGCTTGGTGGCCACCGACATGCCCAGTCCCCAGCCGTGGCTGGCGAAATACGGCGCGAACGGGCCGGATTCTTGCTTCTGTTCGGACGTGAGCTGGTCCGCGGTCATCATCTCGACCGATGCTCTGGACAGCAGACGCCCGCCGTCATACCTGCCCTGGCGCAGCATCATCTCCCCGAAGGCCAGGTAGTCGGGCACGGTTGAGACCAGACCGCCAGCACCGGACGGGAACGCCGGGGGCTGGCGCCACATGCTGTCAGCGACGGCGTCGTAAACGTCGGCCCCATTGTCGTGGTAGCCGGTAGCCAGCCGGGCCAGGCTGGCCGGCGGAACGCTGAAGCCGGTGTCAGCCATCTTCAGCGGCTCAAATATCCGCTCCCGCAGGAATTCGTCGAACGGCTGGCCCGTGGCGCGGCCGATCAGCACGCCCAGCACGTCTGAGCCGGTGTTGTACATCCAGCCGGCACCGGGCTGATGCATCAGGGGCAGGGTGCCCAGCCGACGCATCCACTCATCGGGCGCAGGGGTGTTCACCGGGTCCGGCGGGCCCTGGCCCAGGCGCAATTCCTGTATCGCCTCCTGAATCGGATAGGTGCCGGGCGGGGCGATGACCATGCCGAATCCCCAGACCAAGGTGAGCAGGTCGCGCACGGTGACCGGCCGGCTGGCCGGCACCGTGTCATCCAGCGAACTATCCAGGTTCCGCAGCACCACACGGTCCGCGAGCTCGGGCAGGAACCGGTCCACCGGGTCCTCCAGGCGCAGCGTGCACTCCTGCACGCAGATCATCGCCGCGGCGGCAGTGATCGGCTTGGTCATCGAGGAGATACGGAAGATCGTGTCATTGTGGATGGGTGTGCCATCCAGGTCGGCCGCGCCGATCGGCTCGATGACCGTGTCGCCTCGCCGACTCACCGCCAGCACGAGCCCGGGTACCTCGCCGCGCTCGACGAAGCCCGCCATAACGTCACGCATGCGGCCCAGCCGCGATTTTGACAATCCGCCGGTCATGTCCGGTTTCCTCTCCAGGCAGGCGTCGCCTTTTTAGACGGTCGTCTATTCCCGACGGTGACACCGGGGTTCGCGATGTGCATCTTCTTCCTTGCCTCGCGCCATTAGCGCCCTAGCGCCAGGGGCAATCTCGAAGATGTGCGGCAATGTGGCATCACCGCAAGGTGAGTGAGTTAGGGAGCCGCGGATCGGGTTACCAGGGAGAAGTCTGTGGAAGCAGTGAAGATCCCGTCGCGAGCCGAGCTTGCTCAGCGCGTGGCCGATATCGTACCGATCCTGCGGGCGAATGCCGCGTGGGGAGAGCAGCACCGGCGCCTGGCCGACGAGGTCGTCGAGGCGATGATCGACGCCGGAGTCTTGCGCATGCTCGTTCCCACCCAGTACGGCGGCTACGAAAGCGACATGCAGACCGTCGTCGACGTGGGCATCCAGCTCGGCCGGGGAGACGGGTCACCGGCCTTCTGCGCGACCGCGTGGTGGGCTCAGTGCTGGGCGGTCGCGCACTTCCCGGACGCGGTCCAGGACCAGATCTTCGGAGATAGCCCGGACGTGCGGATCTGCGGGACCCTGGTGCCGAACGGCAAGGGTGAGATCACCAAGGACGGCGTGGTGGTGTCCGGGGAGTGGGGGTTCAACAGCGGCGCCTGGCACAGCCAGTGGAAGTTCTTCTCGACGCTGGCGCTCAACCCGGCCGGCGAGATCGAGCCGATCGCCTGCGTCGTGCCGATGAGCGATATGGAGATCGTCGACGACTGGGATGTCGCGGGCCTGCGCGGCACCGGCAGCGTGACGCTGGTGGCCAGGGAGGTGTTCGTCCCGCGGGAGCGCTACCAGTGGATGAGCCAGGTCGCACGCCAGGAATACGACTCCGAGGCCAACGCCGACTCGCCCTGTTACCGCGGCCCGATCATCGGGGTGCTGTCGAACATCAACACGGGCAAGCAGATCGGGCTGGCGCAGGCCGCCAGGGAGGCGTTCCTCGACCGGATCCACCGGCGCACCATCCAGCACACCAACTACGCGACGCAGGCCGAGTGGCCGATCACTCACCTGCAGGTCGCCGAGGCCGACCTGAAGATCGACGAGGCCGAGTACCACGCCCGCAGGCTCGCGGCCCTGGTCGACTACAAGGGCCTGGCCAACGAGCCGTACACGCTGCGCGAACGAGCCTACTGCCGGGTCGCGGTCGGGCGGGTGTCCCAGCTGTGCTGCGACGCGGCCAACATCTACAACATGGCCGGCGGTGCGAGCGGCATTTACAGTTCCATGCCTATTCAGCGCATTCAGCGCGACCTCCAGGCGATCAGCCTGCACGCCGTCAACATGCCAGTGAAAAACTATGAGCTCTACGGAAGGGTCCTGTGCGGCCTGGAGCCCAACACGTTCTTTATCTAGCGTCCCGAGCATAGGTGCGGCTGTAGGACCACTGGCGTACTTTTAATTCTGCCGAACGGGCCGTGGTGCGCGCGGCCCGGCTTGCCCCGAGCAGGCCGTGGCGGCGCGAGTGGCCGTGGCGGCGCGAGTGGCCGTGGGTGCCCGTGGCGCGGCGCGGCGTTACGGCACGGCCCGCTGCGCGGCCACGGTGCGCGGGCGGCTGTCGGACGCCGGTGCCAAGGCCCGCGTCGCCCAGCTGATACCGCCGGACATCGCCGAGCAGGTACCGCAAGCGCGACGGGACGCCCGGCTAGCACCGCTTGTTCCTCGACGGCCGGCGGGACGGGCTGACGGGTCCGCTCGGGCCAATTTTGCTGACCCCAGACATTCTCCTGAATTGTTCTGGCGACCACGGATTCTCGCGCAATGAGCAAGGTCCGAGATGGAGCAGGACGGCGGTCGCCGCACATTGGGGCGTATGCACTCATCGACATGTCGCCATGTGCCAGGCGACGCTACCCGGCAGCTGTGAGGGAGAATCATGTCAACTACGCGCACCAGGCTGCGTCGCCTCGTGCCCGCAATTGTGCCCATCCCGCTGCTGGTGGGGCTATTGGTCGGCGCGAATGTGGCCGTCGCCTCCAACGCGAATGCCAACACGGTCGCGGCGGCGTACAAGTTCCAGGGCATGCCGATCGCGATGCCGCCGGGTTACCACCCGACTCAGACGCTCCGCCCGGTGAACGGCGCCTACCAGCACCTAGTGTCGTGGATCTCGTCGGTGGGCGCCAGCATCGCGATGACCGACGTCACTGGTCACGGCCTGGACGACGGCATGTGCATCGTCGATACGCGGACCAACGACGTGATCATCACGTACGCGCCGACGGCGCCGGCGGCAGACCGGTTCGCGCCGTTCGTGCTCAATCCGGCTCCGCTGCCCTACAACTCGACCATGGCTCCGATGGGCTGTGTGCCCGGCGACTACAACGGCGACGGGCGGATGGACTTCCTGGTCTACTACTGGGGCCGCACCCCGATCATCTACCTGGCGCGATCGAATGCGACCACTCCGTCGGCCAGCGCTTACAAGCCGGTGGAAATCCTGCCGGAGGACGTGAACGGCCAGTACAGCGGGCCCGACTGGAACACCAACGCGGTAGCCGTGGCCAACTTCGAGGGCAATGGCCACCCCGACCTGTTCGTCGGGAACTACTTCCCGGACTCCGCGGTCCTGGACCCCAACGGCATCGACAACGTGCAGATGCCGTCCTCGCTGTCCGACGCGCAGAACGGCGGCGGCGACTATATGTTCCAGTGGCTGGGCGGTACCTCGGGACCGAACCCGACCGTGCGCTACCAGATCGTCAAGAACGCGATCCCGTACGCCGACTCGACCGGGTGGACGCTGGGCGCGGCCACCGCGGACCTGACCGGTAGCGGGCTGCCCGACCTGTACATCGCGAACGACTTCGGGCCCGGTCACCTGCTGTACAACGAGTCCACCCCCGGACATCTCAAGTTCGGCCTGGCGTGGGGGCAGCATGGCGCACTCACGCCCAAGTCGTTCGTGCTCGGCCGCGGATCGTTCAAGGGCATGGGCGCCGACTTCGGCGACCTGGCCGACAACGGCCGGTACGACCTGATGGTCAGCGACATCACCACCCCCTGGGGCCTGCAGGAAAGCAACCTCGTGTTCATGAACCAGGCGACCAGCGGCCAGCAGATGCAGCAGGACCTGGCGCGGAGCGTGGCGCCCTTTAACCAGGAAGCCGAGCAGATGGGCATGGCCTGGACCGGCTGGACCTGGGATGTCAAGTTCGGCGACTTCCTGAACAGCGGGAACCTTGATGCGGTCCAGACGGACGGTTTCATCAAGGGGACCATCGACCGCTGGAACTGGCTGCAGGAAATGGCCATGACCAACGACGACCTGCTCAGCAACCCGGCGAACTGGCCACTGGTCGAGCCGGGCGACGACATCGCGGGCCACCAGTGTCCCGCGTTCTACGCCGACGGCGGCAACGACCAGTTCGTGAACATCAGCCAGCAACTCGGCATGTGCACCACGGCCGACCAGATTCCGACCAGGGGCGTCGCCACGGCGGACGTCCAGGGCAACGGCGCGCTGGACTTCGCGCTCGCCCGGCAGTGGGGAGCGCCCATCTTCTACCAGAACGAGTCGCCGAACCTCGGGCACTACCTCGGCCTGAACCTGTACCGGCCGGCCACTGACGGCGGCACTCCGGGCCAGGGCCTCGAGGGCCTGGGCGTCCCCGCGTACGGGACCACGGTCACGATCGACGCTGGCGGAAAGACGCAGATCTCTCAGCTCGACGGCGGCAGCGGCAGCGCGGGCAAGCGCAGCTTCGAGGTCTCCTTCGGACTCGGTTCGTACAACGGGCCGGTCACGGCGCACCTGCAGTGGGTCGACAACGGCGGCCAGCAGCACCAGCAGGTCATCTCTCTCACCCCCGGAACCCACAACCTGATGCTCACCAGCACCGCGACGGAGGTTGCCAGCTCATGACCGCCACGATCCAGGCACAGGACGGCGCGCTGACCACGCCGCCGCCCGCGAAGGCGAAAAAGCCGGCCGACCCCCGCTATCTCGCGCTCCGCAACTTCGCGATCTCGATCAGCGCGTTCAACGTCTTCGGCTACACCATGCTGGGTTTCGAGCAGCCCTGGCTGTTCGCCCTGTTCGCGGTCATCACCGGCTACACCCTGGACCTCACCCTCGAGACGATCAGCGCCTGGGCCTACCAGCGGCAACCGGAGTACCGCGGCCGCGGGCTACGCGGCCTGTATGAGTTCCTGCTGCCCGCGCACATCACCGCACTCGCCGTCAACATGCTGCTGTACGCCAACAACCAGTTCTGGCCGATCATGTTCGGCGTGTTCGTGGCGGTCGGCTCGAAGTACGTCCTGCGGGCGCCGATCGCCGGCCGGATGCGGCACTTCATGAACCCGTCCAACCTCGGCATCACCATCTGCCTGCTGGTGTTCGCCCGCTGGATCAGCATCTCGCCGCCGTACATGTTCTCCGAGTGGGCGAGCTCCTACTTCCGGCTGTTCATCCCGATCGTCATCCTGATCTCCGGGACCGTGCTCAACACCATGCTCACCAAGCGGGTGGCGCTGATCGTCGGCTGGATGGGCGGCTTCTTCATCCAGGCGTTCGTCCGGCACTGGCTGTGGGGTGTCCAGCTGAACACCGCGCTCACGGTCATGACCGGTATCGCGTTCATCCTGTTCACCAACTACATGATCACCGACCCCGGCACCACCCCATCGCGGCCGCGTGCGCAGTTCATGTTCGGCAGCAGCGTGGCCTTCGTCTACGCGGTGCTCATGCAGTTCAACATCGTCTACACCCTGTTCTTCGCGACCTGCATCGTCTGCGCCTTCCGCGGCCTGGGCTGGTGGGGCGCGTACTGGATGAAGAAGCGCCGGTCCGCGGACGCCGGGCCGACGGGCGTGACCCTGGTCGACCCGGGTCCCGTGATCGAAGCCCCCGCCACCAACGGCTCCAACGGCAAGGTACCGACAGGAGAAACGGTCACCGCATGAGCGCCCCCATCGCCATCGTCGGTATCGCCTGCCGGTATCCCGACGCCAGCTCGCCCGCGGAACTGTGGGAGAACGTGCTCGCGGGACGCAGAGCCTTCCGCCGGATCCCCGATGAACGGCTCCGCCTCGAGGACTACTGGGCGGCCGACCGCGCGGCTCCCGACCGGTTCTACTCGGACAAGGCCGCCGTCATCGAGGGCTTCGAGTTCGACCGGGTGAAGTACAAGATCGCCGGCAGCACCTTCCGCACCACCGACATGACGCACTGGCTGGCGCTGGACACGGCGGCCCGTGCGCTCGAGGATGCCGGGTTCCCCGATGGCGAAGGGCTGCCGAAGACGGCCACCGCCGTGATCGTCGGTAACACCCTGACCGGTGAGTTCACCCGGGCCAACCTGATGCGGCTGCGCTGGCCCTACGTCCGCCGCACGGTCGGCACCGCGCTGAAGGAGATGGGGTGGGATGACGACGAGCTGGCCGCCTTCCTGCCCAGCCTCGAGGCCCGGTACAAGAGCGCGTTCCCGCCCGTTGACGAGGACACGCTCGCGGGCGGCCTGGCCAACACGATCGCGGGCCGGATCTGCAACCAGTTCGACTTCAAGGGCGGCGGCTTCACCGTCGACGGCGCCTGCTCGTCGTCGCTGCTTTCGGTGCTGACCGCCTGCACCGCGCTCAATAACGACCAGAGCGACGCGGTGGTGGCCGGCGGTGTCGACCTGAGCATCGACCCGTTCGAGATCATCGGCTTCGCCAAGACCGGCGCCCTGTCCACCAGCGAGATGCGGGTCTACGACCGGCACTCCAACGGCTTCTGGCCGGGGGAAGGCTGCGGCATGCTCGTGCTGATGCGCCAGGCCGACGCCGAAGCGCGAGGACTGCGGATCTACGCGACGATCGCCGGATGGGGGTATTCCTCGGACGGCAAGGGCGGTATCACGCGGCCCGAGGCGGCCGGGCACCGGCTGGCTCTCAGCCGCGCCTACCGGCTGGCGGGCTTCGACATCGGCACCGTCGGCTACCTAGAGGGCCACGGCACCGGGACCGCGGTCGGTGACGCCACTGAGCTGCAGGTCTTCACCGAAGCTCGCCGCGCCGCCAGTCCCGCCAGGCCGACCGCCGCGCTCAGCACCATCAAGGGAAACATCGGGCACACCAAGGCGGCCGCGGGCGTGGCCGGGCTGATCAAGGCCACCATGGCCGTGCATCACCAGATCATCCCACCGGGCACCGGTCACACCGACCCGCACCCGATCCTGACCGGAGACCGCGCGGCCCTGCGGGTGCCGCAGACCGCGGAACTGTGGCCACCGGAGCAGCCCATCCGCGCGGGCGTGTCGTCGATGGGGTTCGGCGGGATCAACGCGCACGTGGTCCTGGCCGCGCACCGCGACGCGCAGGCGACGCGCCGAACCGGCCTGGACTCACGCACGATCCGGCTGGTCTCCTCCCGCCAGGACAGCGAGCTGCTGCTGCTCGACGCGGCCAGTCCCGCCGACCTGAGCGGCCGCCTGACCGACCTAGCCTCCCTGTGCCACCGTCTGGCCTTCGCCGAGCTGGGCGACCTGGCCGCCACGCTCGCGCGGGAACTCGGCGACGGGCCCGTGCGCGCGGCCGTGCTCGCCTCGACCCCGGACCAGGCCGCGGAGCGGCTCACCGCGCTGGCCGAATTGGTCGGCGGCGGGACCAGCACCGTGATCGACGTTTCGGGGGGCCTGTTCCTCGGCCGGGCCACCCGGCCCCCCCGGATCGGATACCTGTTCCCCGGGCAAGGCTCGGGCAAGGGCACCGAGGGTGCGCTCCGGCGGCGGTTCGCGGTGGTCCGTGACCTCGGCCCGGCATTCAACGTGCCCGCGGGCGGCGACCCCGCCGCCACCGCCATCGCGCAGCCGCGCATCGCGCGCTCCTCGGTCGAGGGCCTGCGCGTGCTCGCGCTGCTCGGCATCGAGGCCCAGGGCGCCGTGGGACACAGCCTCGGAGAACTGACCGCGCTGCACTGGGCGGGCGCGATGGATGAAGCGGGCCTGCTGGCCCTGGCCACCGAACGAGGCCGGGTCATGACCCAGGCCAGCGAAGGTGGCGGCGCCATGGCCAGCATCGCGGCCGGCCCGGACCAGGTCGAGCCGCTGCTGCCCGGCGCGAACGGCGCGGGTGGCGTGAATGGCGCGGGCGGCCAGAGCGGTGCGGGCGGCCCGGACGGCGCCCAGGTGGTCATCGCCGGCTACAACGGCCCGGCCCAGACCGTCATCTCCGGTCCGGTCGAGGCGGTCGAGCAAGTGTGCCGCGCGGCGATGGCGGCCGAGCTGATCACCAGCCGGATCCCGGTTTCGCATGCCTTCCACTCGCCGATGGTGGCACCGGCCGCGGCCGGGCTGCACCGCTACCTGACCGACCTGGAGTTCAAGCCGCTAACCAGGCGCGTCCTATCCACGGTCACCGGTGACGAGCTGGCCGCCGATGCGGACCTGCGGGAACTGCTGGTGCGCCAGGTGCGCGCCCCAGTCAGCTTCGCCGCGGCGGCCGGCCAGCTGGCCGCGACCGCGGACCTGCTGATCGAGGTCGGGCCCGGGCGGGTCCTGTCCGGTCTGGCCGCGGGAATCGCGCCGGACGTTCCGGTAATCGCGCTGGACACCGACGGCGCCACGCTGTCCGGTGTGCTGTCGGCCGCGGCCGCCGCTCACGTGCTCGGCGCCCCGGTCAGAACCGATGTCCTGTTTGCGGACCGCTTTACCAGGCCGCTGCCGCTGGACAAGCAGTTCAGGTTCTTCGCCAGCCCGTGCGAGTCGGCACCCGCGGACGCGCTGGCCGCGGCACCGCCCGCCGGGCTCCCTGCCGATTCCGGCACGCCAAGCCACGGTCCGTTCGGAGGATATGAGGACGGCCAGCCGCGCGACAGCCTGCAGATCTTGCAACGCCTGGCCGCCGAACGGGCCGAATTGCCGATCGACGCGGTGCACCCAGACAGCCATCCGCTCGATGAGCTGCACATGTCATCGATAACCGTCGGGCAGATCATGAACCAGGCGGCGCGGGAGCTCGGCGTGTCCGCGCCGATGGTCACGTCCGCCTTTGCCACCGCGACCCTGGCCGACCTGGCGCAGGCGCTCGACGAGCTCGCCGACACCGCACTGCCGGGGGACGCCGACGCGGACCTGGCCCCGGAAGGCATCGGGCCGTGGGTCCGGGCGTTCTCGGTGGAGCTCATCGAGACCGCCCGCCCGGCCCGCGTGGCCGCTCCGGCCGACGGGACGTGGGAGCTGTTCTCGCCGCCCGGCCACCCGCTGAGCGGGGCACTGCGCCACGCGCTGGACGCGGCCCGGCTCGGCGATGGGGTCGCGCTCCTGCTGCCGCGGGACTGCGGGCCCGAACACGCGGGCCTCATGCTCCAGGCGGCCCAGGCCGCGCTGTCGCATGACGGGCTGTGCCGCTTCGTGGCGGTACAGGACCGGCGCGGTGCCGCCGGGCTGGCCAAGACGCTGCACCTGGAAGCGCCCGCGGTGCCGGTTACGGTCATCACCGTCCCGCTGGACGCCCCGCCCAGCGCGGAACTCGCGGACGCGATCGCGACGGACGTCGGCGCGACCGCGGGGTTCAGCGAAGTGCACTATGACGCGGCGGGTACCCGCCGGGTGCCCCTGCTGCGGCCGGTCATGGACCTGGCCGACCACGGCGGCGAGCTTCCGCTCGGACCCGGTGACGTGCTCCTGGTCAGTGGCGGCGGGAAGGGCATCACCGCCGAGTGCGCGCTGACGCTGGCCCGCGACACCGGCGCGGCCATCGCGCTGCTCGGGCGATCCGATCCCGCGGCGGACGCCGAGCTGGCCGCCAACCTGGGCCGGATGGACGCGGCCGGAGCCAGGTATGTCTACCTCCAGGCCGACGTGACCGACGCCAGTGAAGTGGCGGCGGCAGTGGCGCAGGTCGGCGCCGAGCTGGGGCCGGTCACGGCCATCTTGCACGGTGCCGGGCGCAACGCGCCGATCCCGCTGACCATGCTGGACGAGGCCGCATTCCACGCGACGCTGGCTCCCAAGATCGGCGGTCTGGAGGCGCTGCTGGCCGCGGTGGATCCAGCCGCACTCAAGCTGGTGATCACGTTCGGCAGCATCATCGGGCGAGCCGGGCTGCGCGGCCAGGCCGACTATGCCACCGCCAACGACTGGCTCACCGACATGACCCGGCAGCTGCAGGAAACGAGCCCGGACTGCCGGTGCGTGGCGCTGGAGTGGTCAGTGTGGTCCGGCGCCGGGATGGGCGAGAAACTCGGCGTCCTGGAGTCGCTGATCCGGGAGGGCATCAGCCCCATCTCGCTGGACGCAGGCATCGAGATGCTGCGCAGCGTGCTCGCCACCCCGGCGGCGCCGCCCAGTCTGGTGGTGATGAGCCGCTCCGGTGACCTGCCGACCATCACGCTAGAACCCAGCGAGCTGCCGCTCAGCCGGTTCATCGACCGCCCGCGGGTCTACTACCCCGGCATCGAACTGGTCGCCGATGCCGAGCTGTCCGCGGACCGCGACCCCTACCTGGTCGATCACCTGCTCGACGGCGACCTGCTGTTTCCCGCGGTGCTCGGCATGGAGGCCATGGCCCAGGCCGCGGCGGTGCTGGCCGGTGCCGCCCGTCCGGTCGTGCTGGAGAACCTCGAGTTTCTGCGCCCGATCGTGGTGCCGCCGGACGGCACGGCCACCATCCGGATCGCGGCCCTCATCCGCGGCGACGGTGTCGACGTGGCCATCCGGAGCAGCGATACCGGTTTCCAGGCCGATCATTTCCGGGCCACGCTCCGGCACCAGGGCACGCGGCCGTTCGACGCCGGCCGACCGTTGCCGGCGGTCGGTACGTCCCGGGTCCCGCTCGACGCGGCGGCCGACCTGTACGGCGGTGTCTTCTTCCAGGGCAAGCGCTTCCAGCGGGTCCTCGGTTACCGCAGGCTCGCCGCTACGTCGTGCGTCGTGGAGATCTCGGCTGGATCCGGGGATGAGTGGTTCGGTTCCTATTTCTCCCGGGCCCTGATCCTCGGGGATCCCGGTGCGCGTGATGCGTTCATGCACGGCATCCAGTGCTGCGTACCGAACGCGACGCTGCTCCCCGCCGGTGTCGAGCGGATTTATCCAGCGAACCCGGCCGAGCTCATCGGGCAGGTCATCCTGCTGGCCACCGAACGGAGCAAGGACGGTGACACGTACACCTACGACCTGGATGTCTGCACCGAAGACGGGCGGATCCTGGAGCGCTGGGAAGGGCTGCGGCTGCAGGCTGTGCGCAAGACCGATGGCCGCGGGCCATGGATACCCGCGCTGCTCGGGCCCTTCCTGGAGCGCCAGGCCGGCGAGCTCATCGGAAGCGCGGTGCGGTGCGCGGTCGAGCCCGACCCGCCCTCGGGCGCGGACGGCCGTGATTCCAGGCGCAGGCAGACCAACGTCGCCGTGGGACGGATGCTGGACCGCCCGGCCGAGATCGCTCATCGGGGCGACGGAAAGCCCCAGGTCGCCGACGACGGCGCCGCGGCCGGAAGCCCAGGCCAATCCAACATCGCCGTCTCAGCCTCGCATGGTGGCGGCGTGACGCTGGCCGTGGCCGGCCCTGAGCAGGTGGGCTGCGACGTCGAGAGAATCGCCGAACGAACCACCGGGGACTGGCAGGGGCTGCTAACCGCCGACCAGTTCGCCCTGGCCGAGCTGATCCAGCGGGAGCGGCACGAGGAGCCAGCCGCCGCCGCGACCAGGGTGTGGAGTGCGGTGGAATGCCTCCGCAAGACGGGCCGGGCGCTCACCGGGCCCATCACGCTCGCTGCTGACGGCCAGGACGGCTGGGTGCTCCTCCAGTCCGGGGCGGCGAAGATCGCCACCTTCGTCACGTCTGTGCTGGATCAACCGGACCTCGCGGTCTTCACGATTCTGACAGAAGAGGACGGAAATGGAACAGTATTACGAATACCGGCACGTGGTGGGCTTCGAGGAGACGAACCTCGTCGGCAATGTGTATTACGTCAACTACGTGCGCTGGCAGGGACGGTGTCGCGAGATGTTCCTGCTCGAGCACGCGCCCACCGTGCTCGACGAGCTCCGCGATGGCCTGAAGCTGTTCACCATCAGTGCGGAGTGTGAGTACCTGTCCGAGGCTACGGCCTTCGACGAGATGGCGATCAGGATGCGCCTGCAAGAGCTGACCCAGACGCAGATCGTTTTCGCTTTCGACTACGTGCGGATCCGGGACGGCAGGGAGGAACTCGTGGCCAGAGGCCGGCAGCGGGTGGCGTGCATGCGGGGGGCCAACGAAGCCACCGCCCCGGCGCGGGTCCCCGAGCAGTTGCGGCGGGCGCTGGAGGGTTACGTCATCAGGGCGCCGCGACGCGCGTCCGCCGCCGGCACCGGGGGCAGGGCGTGAGCGTGCCGACCATGAGCAGAACCACCTCGGCCAGGAGTGCGCTGCGATCGGTGCTGGGACGATTCGCGACCGGTGTGACGGTCGTCGCCGCCGGCCAGGGAACGCCGTGCGGCATGACGGCGAACGCGTTCACCTCGGTGTCACTCGAGCCGCCGCTGATCCTGGTCTGCGTGGACCGCAGTGCTGCTATCTACGAGACGGTGCTCGCCGCGGGCAGCTTCAGCGTCTCGATGCTCTCCGCCAGCCAGGAGCATCTGGCCCGGTACTTCGCCGATCACTCCCGGCCGCGGGGCCCCGATGAGTTCAGCACGATCGAATGGTCGCCCGGGCCGAGCACCGGAGCGCCCATCCTGCACGGCGCACTGGCCTGGCTCGACTGCACCCTGGTCAACTCCTACGACGGCGGGGACCACGAGATCTTCATCGGCTCGGTGCAGGCCAGCGGGTTCGGACCGTCGGAGGACGCACTGGTGTTCTTCGGCGGCAACTTCCATCAGCAGCCGCTGAATAAGTCCCGGGCTATCGGGGAATCCGCATGACGGTCACCAAGCCCGCTCCGGCGAAGTCGTCGGGCCGCGGCCGGCGCGACTATCCCGGACCGCCGCTGCGCGCGGTGCCGGGCCTGCTGCGCAAGCTCTGGTTCGACCGGCTGGCCATGCTCACCGATGCGGCCGGGGAGTTCGGCGATGTGGTCAAGTTCGCCATGGGCCCCAAGACCCTCTACTTCTTCAACCACCCCGACCACGCTAAGCACGTCCTGGCCGACAACGCGAGCAACTACCACAAGGGCATCGGCTTGGTGGAAGCCCGGCGGCGGATACTCGGTGATGGCCTGCTCACCAGCGAAGATGAGGTGTGGAAGCACCAGCGCCGGATCATGCAGCCCGCGTTCCGCCGCGACCGCCTGGCCGGGTTCACCAGTGCCGTCACCGACGCGGGCCACGCGCTGACGACCAGGCTCGGCGCACGGGTGGGCCAGACCGTCGACCTGTCTGAGGAGATGACGCGGCTGACCATGAGCGTCCTGGGCAAGTCGCTGCTGGCCGCCGATCTGTCCCCGCTGCGCACGCTGGGACCGGCGTTCGAGGTCGCGCAGGCCCAGGCCATGTTCGAGATGGTGACCCTGGGCGCGATACCGGTATGGCTGCCGCTGCCGCGCAACCACCGCTTCCGGCAGGCCAAGCGCCAGCTCGAGGAAGCGGTCGAGGCGCTGGTCGCGGGGCGGGCCCACGTCGGCGGACGGGACGGGACCGACCTGCTCTCGATGCTGGCGGGCGCCTACTCCGGCGAACGGGACGCGGGCAAGCGGTGGAGCGTGATGCGGGACGAGCTCATCACCATCTTGCTGGCCGGGCACGAGACCACGGCCAGCACGCTGTCCTGGACCTGGTATCTGCTCAGCGGTCATCCGGAGGCCGCCGCGACCCTGCACGCCGAGGCGGTCGAGATACTCGGCGATCGCACGCCCAGCCACGAGGACCTGGCCCGCCTGCCCTATACGACGACGGTGATCCAAGAGGCCATGCGGCTGTACCCGCCGGTCTGGGGGCTGACGCGCGTATCACAGGCCGCCGATGAGGTCGGCGGCTACCGGGTCCCGGCGGGCGCCGACGTCATGATCTCCCCGTACACCCTGCACCGGCACCCGGGTTTCTGGCCGGACCCCGATCGGTTCCGGCCGGAACGGTTCGCTACTTCGGCCGCGGTCACCACGCACCGGTACGCCTACATCCCCTTCGGGGCCGGTCCGCGGGTCTGCGTCGGCAGCCACCTCGGCATGATGGAGGCCACGTTGATCGCGGCCATGGTGGCGCGCGACTTCCGGTTCGAGCTCGCCGCGGGCGCGCGCCCGGAGCCCGAAGCCATGTTGTCGCTCCGGGTCCGCGGCGGACTCCCGGTCAGGGTGTGCCGCGCGTGACTGCCGAGGTTACTCCGCGGCTCCCCAAGATCACGCCGCGGCCCGCTGAGCTGCCCCCGCCGCCCGCCGAGGACGTAGCCCACGATCTTCGGCACCGCATCGAGGCCGAGCGCGAGATGGTGCTACGCGGCGACGAGCTGGCCACCGATCGGCAGCACGCCAAGGGGAAGCGGACCGCGCGGGAACGGCTGAAGATGCTGCTCGACGAGGATTCCTTCACCGAGCTCGACCTGTTCCGGCGCGGCGACGGCACCGCGCGAACCGATGGCGTCGTGACGGGGGCCGGCACCATCCACGGTCGCCGGGTGTTCGTCTACGCTCAGGACTTCCGCATCCTCGGCGGCTCCCTGGGCAAAGCCCACGCCGAGAAGATCCACAAGGTCATGGATCTGGCCATCACGGCCGGCGCGCCCTTGATCGCGCTCAATGACAGCGGTGGCGCGCGGATCCAGGAAGGGGTCACGGCGCTCGCCGGGTACGGCGGCATCTTCCGCCGCAACGTGCGCGCCTCCGGAGTGATCCCGCAGATCAGCATCATCCTCGGTCCGTGCGCCGGCGGGGCGGCCTACTCACCGGCGTTGACCGATTTCGTCTTCATGGTCCGCGGTACCTCGTACATGTTCATCACCGGCCCCGACGTGGTCAAGGCCGTGACTGGCGAGTCCATTACCCACGAAGACCTCGGCGGGGCCAGGGTGCACGCCAGACAGTCCGGGGTGGCGACCTTCGCCTATGACGACGAGGCGTCATGCCTGCGCGACGTCCGGTACCTCATCTCGCTGCTGCCCGCCAGCAGCCACGATCTGCCCGCCTCGGTCCCGGCCGACGATCCCCCCGATCGCAAATGCCCGCGCCTGCTCGACATCGTGCCGACGTCGCCGCGTCAGCCCTATGACATGCGCGCGGTGATCGCCGAGATCACCGACCACCACGAGGTCCTGGAACTGCACGCCGAATGGGCGCGCAGCATCGTCTGCGCGCTCGGCCGCTTCGGCGGCCGGACCGCAGGCATCGTGGCCAGCCAGCCGCTGTTCCGCGCGGGCGTGCTTGACATCAACGCGTCGCAGAAGGCGGCCAGGTTCGTCCAGTTCTGCGACGCGTTCAACATCCCGCTGGTCACACTGGTCGACGTGCCGGGATTCCTGCCCGGTGTGGGGCAGGAACATCACGGAATCATCCGGCACGGCGCCAGGCTGCTGTACGCGTACTGTGACGCGACCGTGCCGCGGGTCCAGGTGATCTTGCGAAAGGCGTACGGCGGCGCCTACATCGTGATGGATTCCCGGTCGGTCGGCGCGGACTTGTCCTTCGCGTGGCCCACCAACGAGATCGCGGTCATGGGGGCCGAGGCCGCGGTGGGAGTCTTGCACCGTAAGGAGCTCATCGCCGCCGACGACCCCGACCAGCTCCGGCAGCAGCGCGCGGCGGAGTACAAAGAGCAGCTGATGCACCCGCTGTACGCCGCTGAACGAGGCCTGGTCGACGACGTGATCGATCCGGCCGACACGCGCGCCGTGATCTCGCGGGCGCTGGACATGCTCAGCCGCAAGCGCCCGGAGCCGGCCCCGCGCAAGCACGGCAATCCACCTGCGTAAGCCCGCGCAAGCCCACGTGAGCGGGTAATCGAACAAACATCGGGTCGGCATACTCGACTGCTGACAGTTCTCAATACGGTGCGGTGTTCGGGTTTATATTTTTTGGGCTGGCCGGGCAATCACAAATTTCCCAGCGGCCCGCCTACCCTACAGCCGTCGGCGCAAACTTATTGCTTATTGCTCTAATGCGGCCCTAAAGACGCGGTCAAGGCGGAATCTAGCGGCAGGCAAGGTCGACACGACCAGCCCGCGAGGAGCGTGATGCATCGTAATCGTTAGAGTTTGGCACCAAAGCTCTAACAGGTAACTCGTTTCGCTCGCATGGCATCCGAATCACAGATAACCTGTGCGACCCCGAGAGAGCAGGTAAATGAACAGCGCCCACGAACGCGCGATACGGTTCATCTATGAAAAGTATAGCGAGCCACTGTCTCTAACCGATATCGCTAACAGCGCGATAGTGAGTCGGTTCCACTTCTGTCGTACTTTCAAGGACGCTATCGGTGTCACCCCCGGCCGGTATCTCTCCGCCATCCGTATCTACCAAGCGAAGCGTATGCTACTGAACACTCGGATGAACGTGACCGACATTGCGTTCGCCGTCGGATTCAACAGTCTCGGCTCATTCAGTAATCACTTCACCGACAGTGTCGGTCTTGCACCGGGTCGGTTCCGCCGTATATCGCAGCGCGGCGGAATAGGGATCCCGTACCCGCGCCCGCGGCGCGCACCATCGGCCGCCAACGCGACGGTCACCGGCACCATCTCCTTTCCTCAGGGCTATTCCGTCGGGCGGGTGTACCTGGGCACCTTCGACACGCCCATCGTGCAGCGACGGCCCGCCGCGGCGGTCATGATCGAGCCGCCCGCCGCGGCCACCTCCTGCTCATTTGAGCTGACCGGAGTGCCCAGCGGGACCTGGTTCCTGCGCGCCGTCGCGGTGGCGGACGACACGGACCCCGAGCCGTGGACCCGCAGGACCCTGCTGGTCGGCGGAACGGGGCCGATGACGATCGCGGCCGGGACGGTGGTCTCCGCCGGGATCGAGCTGCGGACCAGACGACCGACGGACCTGCCCATCCTCCTCGCCCTACCCGATCTCGAACCGGAGCCAGCCGAGATCGCGCCAACCGGGGCCGAATCGGTCACCGCACAGCTACTGAGATCCGCCTAGCTCAAGGCGGGTGCGGTCCGCTGGGGCGTGCCTCATCGGGTCGGCCACCCAGGCCCGGCTTACCCTGGGCGGGCACGGTGGCCAGCAGGCTGAACTGATCATCCTGGCTACCGCCGGTGCTCAGCTCGCCGCCGATGACCTCGAGCCGGCGGGCCAGGTTATGCAGGCCGTGACCGCCCGGGCCGGGCTTGGACGGCTGCGGCACGCCGTCGTTGACCACCTTCAGCGTGACGACCTTGTCTTCCCGGTTCGCCACGATGGCGCAGTTCCGCGCCGCGCTGTGCCGCAGGACGTTGGTGACCGCTTCGCGGAGCACGATCGCCAGCACGGTGTCGACGTTATCGTCGAGCACGCCGCAGTCGATCGCGATCCGGGGCGTGATGCACGCCGCGGAAAGCAGGGAGGCGGCCGATCCCGCCTCCCGCGCGAGCGAGTTGCTGTTGTAGCCGCTGGCCATCAGCCGCACGTCCGCCGTGGCCTGCCGCGCGAGCTCGACGACCTCGGCCAGCTCGTCCTGGGCCAGCGCGGGATCGCTGCTGACCAGCTTCCTGGTCAGCTCGGCCTTCAGGGTGATCGCGGACAGGCTGTAGCCCAGGACGTCGTGCAGGTCCATGGAGAAGCGCTCGCGTTCCCGCGCCGAGGTGAGCTGAGCGAGCTTCGTGCTTGTCCCCTGCGCGCGCTTGGCGAACAGGCGTAGCTGGTAGATGGCAAAGACGGTCAGCCCGCTGCTCAGGCTGGCCAGCGTCAGGTAGGTGGCGTCCAGAGCGCTGATCCCCAGCTCGAGCGGGGCCACCAGCATGCTGGCCACCACGGAGGTGAACAGCACCCAGGAAGCCCTGGCCGGCCACAGGATCAAGATCGAGCCGGCCAAGAACCCCGCCATGCCCGGCCACACCACGTGCAGGGCCGCCAGCGGCAGGTAGGTCAGGGCGGCCAGGGCGATCAGCGCCCCGAGCCGCCGCCGTCGCGGCCAGCGTGCGGCTCCGCGCCAGCCAATGCAAAGCTGCAAGGCGAACAGCAGTCCCGCGGTTACCACGGCCAGCGCGATGCCGAATCCGTGTCCGGGAATCCGGGTCGCGAAGAGGCCGGCGAGTTGCGCCGCGAAGAGGCCAGACAGGACCAGATGCGAGCTTGCCCGCGGTGTCCATATTCCGTCCGCCGGCCGGTCGGCCGACGATGCGGAAACGCCAGGTTCTGCGTCGGCTGGGGTGTCGCCGCCCGCCTGACCTGGTGACCCTGACTTGAGCCTGCTCAGCAGCCAGCCACGTTGCTGGCGGCGAGGCATACCACTACCCCCAGTTCTCTCAGCCGGTGATCGTGGCGACCGGGCTCCGGGGTTCCTGGGAGCTGTTGGCCGCATTATTTGTCATAGCGTAATAATGTCCCGATAAAGCTGGACATGACTTTTCGAATTTCGTTGTTATGCAACGAAGTTTTTTGTCAAAGGTGAACTCCGCGACGCCGCGTGGCGGGCCCTCGAGTCGGCCCGGGGGCGCGGGCCGAGCGCATAGGGAAGCTGTCCACGGCCCGGTAGAGCCGTCTTCCGGTTCTTTGCCGGTCCCCGGCGTGTCGTGTTGATCGCAACGGGCCGCCTATGGTCAAGTGCGGCGTGTGTCCGGTATAGGACATGTGTCCGCTAATGCGCTTTGCTCGCCTCGAAACCTTTGGCGTATAACGCCGTCTGGCCTGATGTGCCGGCCTCTCACGGCGGGTGCGTACGACCTGCGCAGCGCGAATGAGGCCGTGTGCCGAGAGGAGATTTTCAGTGCGTGGCATTACCACCAGGTTGACGCGGTTTCGGCGGCTTGCATGCGGTCGCTGAGGATCCTGCTCGCCGAAGATGTCGCCATGGTACGCGGTGCACTCGTCGCACTTATCGAACTGGAACCCGATATGAAGGTAGTGGCCGCCCTCGAACGCGGTGACTATATCGTTTCGCAGACGCTGGCTCACCAGCCCGATATCGCGATCATCGACATCGACCTGCCTGGCCTGGATGGGCTGACCGCGGCCACTCACCTGCACGCCGAGCTTCCGTCCTGTCCGATCCTCATCTTGACCAACCTCGGCCGGGCCGGGAACCTGCGACGCGCGCTGGCCGCTCACGTGTCCGGCTTCCTGCTCAAGGACGCCCCGCCCGAGCAACTCGCCTGGGCGATCCGCAACGTCGTCGCGGGACGTCGGGTCATCGACCCCTATCTGGCCGTGTCCACCTGGGAGGGTGACGAGAATCCGCTGTCCGCGCGGGAACTCGAAGTGCTCCGGGGCGCCGCACAGGGCGCCGATCCAGTCGAGATCGCCACCCTCTTGCACCTGTCGGTGGGAACGGTGCGCAACTACCTGACCAACATCGTGACCAAGATGAACGCGCGGAATCGGGTGGACGCCATCCGGGCCGCGCGAGAGGCAGGCTGGCTGCCCTAACGTGCCGCGCTCACCGTAGAACACCGCAATCGCGAGGTGGTATGGCCTCCGGTCGCTCCCGATGATGAAAACGCGGTCCGCCGCGTCGGCATCGAGGGCTCGACGACAGGAGAAGACATGCCTACCAATCTCGGATCGGTACGCAGGCGGGTGCTCACGCCTCAGCTCCGGGAAGTCACCTTCGCCAAGCGCGGTTTCCCGGCCGCCCCGGCCGCCGCTACCCAGCGCCTCGAGGCCATTCCGGAGGCCGTGATCTGCGGCTTCGAGTGGGGGATCGACGCGCGCGACCAGTGGGAGGTGGAGCGGCGACTGGACCTGGTGGACGCCGAACAGCGCGGCTTTGCCTACGAAGGCGCGACGATGGCGTTCACCGTCCTGGACGCGATGGGACGACGCGGGCACCGCACTCGCGATCTGCTGGCCGGCCCGGGAAGCCAGCACATATTCCTGGCCTACATCGGGATGGGTTTCGCGATGGCCCGGCTGCCCAGGCCGTTGTGGAAGAAGATCGTCCCGGACCTGACCCCCGATCCGTACTACCCGACGATGAGCTGGCTCGCGGTCGATGGGTTCGGCTTCGACCGGGCCTATTTTGATACCCGGCGCTGGGTGGACGCACAGAAGGTTCCCGCGCCCTACCCCTGGGAGGGGGCGCCGGGCTATTTCCTGCGCGCGGTCGACCAGGGCATCGGGCGCGCTCTGTGGTTCATCCACGGTGCGCAACCAGCGGAAGTCGCGGCCGCGGCCGGACGTTTCGCCAGCCACCGGCGGCCGGACCTGTGGAGCGGCATCGGGCTGGCCGCGACGTTCGCCGGCGGGTGCGATGAGGAAGGCCTGGCCGCACTGAGGCAGGCGGCAGGCGACGAGTGGTCGCAGCTTGCCCTCGGCACGGTGTTCGCCGCCAAGGCCCGCGTCTACTCCGGCGTGGTGCCGGAGCAGACGCACGCCGGCTGCTCAGCACTGGCGGGTATCTCTGTGGACAAGGCGGTCGCGCTCGCCGACGGTACGGCCCCGACGGCGACCGACGTGGGATCCGAGCCCGCCTACGAGCGGTGGCGGCAGCGGATCCGCGCGCACTTCGAGGCCTGAACCGCGCCATCATGTCCGGCGGCGTGGGGGAAGCCTAGCGTTTTTGTCGCTGCTTGCTTTCCGTCGATAAGGCCCCGGATAAGACAGGACAAGAGAAGTTACCAGGCCCTGGGCGCGGCACAATCATTAAGGACAGGCGGTACCGGCCGGAAGGGAGGAAAAGATTGGATACCTCGGCGGAAACAGCCAGCAGGACCATGACCCTGGAGGCATTCGCAGACACGTTTGTCCCGGGGGAGAAGCGCTCGCCTGACGACGTGGCGATCGCCGGTGCCGCGCCGGGCCCGGGTGCGGTCGCGGCCGGCGCCCTCGAACTTCTCGAGATGCCCGCGACCGGCATTACCTCCGGTCTGGATGATATCGTCAGCACCCTCAACGACCATGCGAGCGATTACGCGGCCGAGCACGACATAGCGCTCGATGCGGCCGTGCCGGCGTTCGTCGGGCTTGATTACGAGCATCGCTCGGCGCTCATGCGGGAGCTGACCGCGTCCGATCATCCGGAGAAAGAATTCTGGGTGCTCACCGCGCTGTTCTGCTTCATGGCTTTCGACACGGCGGCCCATATGAATACGGTGCGCGCCCTAGAAAGCGGCCACCCCGGCCTGACCACGATGGGCTTCGCGAGTCCCGATCCCGACGGCCTGTGGCGGTTTCCTGACTACAGCTACGGCCGTCAGCTTGCCCATGCGCACCCGGCCACGACCCCGAACGGAGACCCGGCATGACCAGCGCCAGGGAACCCCACAGCACCAGCGCGGAGCGCACCGACATCCTGGTGATAGGCAGCGGCTTCGGCGGCGCGATCACGGCCTATCACCTCGCCGCGGGCGGGGCCAAGGTGGTGGTCCTGGAGCGCGGGCCCTGGGTGCCGAGCGACGAATTTGACCACGGCTTCGAGCTGGGCACATCCAGCACGCGGATCTTCGACTTCGTCGCGGGCGACGGCATGAGCGTGCTCGGCGGCAACTGCGTCGGCGGCGGCAGCGTGGTGTACTTCGCCACCATGCCGCGCGCGCCCGGGTTCGCGTTCGAGCGCCAGGGCAGCATCGGCAGGCGGACGTGGCCCTCGGCCATCAACCGCGACACCCTGGACCCCTGGTACGACCGGGTGACCGAGGCGCTGCCGATCAGCCACCAGACCTGGGATCAGGTCCCTTACCCGGGCGGTCTGTGGGCCGCCGCGTGCCATCATGCCGGGCGGACCGCCAACCTGCCCAACGTCGCCATCGACACCTCGCTGTGCACCAACTGCAACTGGATGATGGCCGGCTGCCGCTTCGACGCGAAGCGGTCCCTGCTGCTGAACTACCTGCCCGCGGCGATCTCGCACGGCGCGGAGATCAGGCCGCTGCATGAGGTGCAGAAGATTACCCGAGCGGACGACTGGTACCGGGTGCACTACAACCTCATCGACGATGAGGACTACCGGATAACCGCCGGCAGCGGCACGATCGACGCCAAGATCGTGATCGTGGCGGCCGGGGCGGGGGCCACGCCGGTCATCCTGCAGCGCTCCGAACCCGAGCTCGGCACGATGCCGCACGGCGTCGGCCGGTACTTCTCCGGCAACGGCGAGCGGCTCAACACGGCCATCATCGACGAGGACAAGGCCCGCGAGGTCCTCGGCCTGTCCCGTCCCGACGGCCGGGCCTACGCCGCCAACCAGATCGGCCGCGGCCCGACCGTGGTGTGCTGGGATCACGTCGACGGCTCGCTGCCCGAGCACTCCCGGTTCGCCCTCGAGCAGCTGTACTTCCCGCCGGGCCTGGGCACCATCTTGGCCGAGGCGCCGGGTGTCGAGGGGCCCGGGTGGTTCGGGCCGGCCAAGAAAGAGATGCTGCGGCACTGGCAGTCGTGGCTGACCATCTTCATCCTGTCGGAGGACAACAATGAGGGCGTGTTCGGGCCGCCGCCGCCCACCGGCAACTCGGTCCGGATCTCGCAGCAGATGCTGGGCCGCGGCGCCCTGGCTTATGAGCCCAGTAAGGAGACGCTGCACGGCTGGGCCGAGGCCGACGCGGAGATCAAGGACATCCTGGAACGGGACGGCCTGGCGCGGGTGCGGCCATGGACGAACGACCTGGTAGGCGCGTACACGGTGCACCCGCTGTCCTCGTGCCGCATCGGTGACGACCCGGCCACCTCGGCGCTGGATCACCGGCACGAGCTGCGCGGTCATCCGGGCATCTTCGTCACCGACGGCTCCGCGGTGCCGGGCGCCCTCACCGTCAACCCGGCGCTGACCATCGCGGCGCTGGCGGAGCGCGCCATACCGGGAATCGTCCAGGCCGCGCAGGAACGCGGCGTGCCGGTCAAATACGGCGCCCCGGCACCGGACGGCGCGCGAAGCGCCGCCCGCGCGGTCATGCCCCTGCTACCCAGTCTGGTCACGCGATGAAAAACACGATCATGGCGAATGGGCTACGCCGTTCCCTAGCCCAGATCCGGTACGTCTCCCCGGTCATGCCCGCCACCGCTGACGGCCTGGTCGGCCGGGTCTACGCGCAGGCCGAACAGGACTTCGGCATGGTCGCGCCGCCGCTCGCCCTGCATTCGCCCGCGCCGCCGCTGCTCGCCGCGGCCTGGGCCATGCTCAGGGAAACCCTGGTCGTCACCGGCGAGGCGGACCGGACGCAGAAGGAGGTGGTGGCGGCCTCGGTATCGGTGGCGAACACCTGTCCCTACTGTGTCGCGGTGCATACCGCCGCCGCCCAGGAGGTGACGCCGGGCCTGGACGCGGCCGGGATCAGCTCGGGAAACCTGACCAGCCCGCTGCTGAAGCAGACCGCCCAGTGGGCCAGGTCCAGCGCCCTGCCCGGGTCCACCGCGGTCCCGCCGCCGGGCAACTTCGCCGAGCTGGCCGGGGTAGCGGTCAACTTCCAGTACCTGAACCGCATGGTCACCATATTCCTGCCCGAGTCGCCGCTGCCGCCCATGACGCCCAAGGCGATCGGCGGCTGGGTCATGGGCATGCTCGGCTCGGCCATGACCTCGGCCAGGGCTGTCCCCGGTGCCGCATTGGACGCGCTGCCCGATGCGCAGCTGCCCGAAGAGTTCTCCTGGGCGGCCGGCGAATCCCGCATCGCGGCGACGCTGGCGGGCGCGACCGCGGCCATCGAGGACGCCGCGGCGCAGGTCGTCACCACCCCCGTCCGTGAGCTGGTCGCGGGGCGGCTGCGGGGCTGGGACGGGCGGCCGCTGGGTCCAAGCCGGGCCTGGGCCGATGAGGCGGTGGCCGCGCTGGACGAGACCGACCGGGCCGCCGGCCGGCTGGCGATCTTGACCGCCCTCGCCCCGCACCAGGTCGGCAAGGCCGACGTGGAGAGCTTCCGGTCGGCCGCGAAGTCCGGGAAAGCTGGGGACGAGGCGGTCATCAGCCTCACGTCCTGGGCGAGTATGGCGGCGGCCCGCACGGCCGGCTCGTGGCTGCGCGAGCAGGCCCCGGACCGAGCGGCCAGCCGTAAGCAGCCGTATAAGGCAGGTCCTCCCCGCGACCGCGGGGAGGACCTGCCTTTGCTGGTTCCGGGATAAGTCACCGGTCTAGGAGCACAGCGGGACGCTGCTCCCGGGCAGCCGGACGGAGTGAAACCCGGGATCCACCACGTTAGGGTGTGGTGGATTGCCGGTTTCACTCCACTGGCGCGGGCCGCCGGGGGCCGCAGCCGGGCACTGCGGCTAATTGCGTACCCCGGTTATTGCTTGCTGAACTGACCGGGCTGCCGGCCGGGGCCAGGTGAGCCGCGGTAGGCCTGCGCGATGTCCAGCCATTTGTCGGCTTCCGGGCCGGTGGCCTGGATGGCCAGGTCGGCGCGGTTCCGGCGCCGCGTCACGAGCATGCAGAAGTCCACCGCCGGACCCTTGACCTGGTTCTCGGCGTCGGCGGGACCGAACTCCCACTGGATCCCGGACGGTGCGGTGAGCTCGTACCGGAACTCGACATCGGGCGGGGTCAGGCCGCGCACCAGGTAGCCGAAGTCACGGTTGCGCGTGCCGAACCAGGTCAGGTGGCCGATCCGGTCGGTGTAGTCGCGAGCCACCCCGATGGTGTCGGCGATGTCCTGACCGTGCGCGAACAGCTCCATGAGGCCGGCCGCGGCCAGGGCGCTGGCCGGGATCTGCCGGGCCACCCAGGGCACCATCTGCGCGGGCGGGAGCACGGAGAGCGCCTTGACGGCCTCGTCGCGTTCGGTGCGCCAGCGGGCCAGCAGGTCCGCGGGCGAGGCGTCGAGGTACGGGGTCAGCAAGGCGGTGACCGCCGCGTCGAAGTCCCGGTCGGCTCCGGCCGTCACCTTGGCGAACAGCTCTGGATCGGACGCCGAGATGCCGGCGATACGGGCTGTCGAGGACAGGTGGGCCACCTGATGCTTGATCGTCCATCCGGGCGCGGGGGTCGGAAGGTCCCACTGCGCGGCATCAAGGGCCGCCACGATCTGGTCGAGGATTTCGCCCTCTGTCTTCAGGTCGGCATACACATCGGTAGGGTCGCTCACGGCGCTGCCTCTCGCTGGATGATGACGCGGATTGCTCTCCGGCATCATCACCTGGGCCCCCAGGGGCAGCCACCTCTTAGGTTGCCTGCCCGAACGCGGCCTCGAACCGGTCGCCGGACACGCTGACCGACCGGGCCGCGCTCGCCGGATCATCCCCGGCTCCGATCATCAAGCTGACGAGCTGTGACTCGAAGCACCGGCTCGCATCGTAGGGCGGGACGAGGTAGCCCCCGACGTCCAGCAGCACCGTCCCGTGTACGCCGAGCCACATGTGATGGGCCTTGAGCACCGGGTCCTCGGAATGGAAGCGCCCGGCCGCCGTGCACCGGTACGCGCAGTCCACGACGGTGGTCAGGGTGTACCGGCCATGCTGCCGGTCTTCCTCGGTGAGCGCGAAGCCGGCCAGCGATGAGCCGCCGAACATCACCTCGAAGACGTGCCGGTTGGTGATCGCGTTGTGCCGGTAGACCCGCCCGAGCAGAGCCATGTCGGCGACCGGATCGTCGGTGACCTCGACGAGATCGAACAAGCGCTTGAGACGCGCGAACCCATCGTGGACGATCTCGCGCACGATCGCGCTCATGCTGCCGAAGTAGGTGTACACGGCCATGGTCGAGGTGCCTGCTTCTTTAGCCAGCAGGCGGGCGGACAAGCTCCGGGGACCTCCCTCCGCGACCAGGCGCGCGGCGGCATCGATCAAAGTGGCGCGGTTGTCCGGGTTTTGGCGACGCGGGCTCACGCTTGACAGGATGACACGGCCTCGCTAGTGTTTTAACACAACAGCGTTATGCAACGAAGTTTCCGCTGGCGATGTCAGTGCGGAGGGGCCGCATGAATAGCACCATTGACCGGGTGGTCAACTGCATCTGGACGCGGTACGGCGATCGATTGTCGCCTGCTGAGCTGGCTCGAAGCGCCATGCTCAGCCGCTTCCAGTTCCCTCGCGCGTTCAAGGAACAGACCGGGGTCTCGCCCGCGCGGTTCCTGGCCGCGGTCCGTATCTACCGGGCCAAGCGCATGCTCCTGGTCAGCCCGATGAGCGTGGCCGGAGTCTCCCGCGCGGTCGGCTACAGCAGCCCTAGCTCATTTACCAGCGACTTCACCGACAGCGTGGGCGTTTCGCCGAACCGGTTCCGTTATACGGGGCAGCACGACGCCGGCGGCGCGGTGCCCGGCACGCCGGTGCCCGAAGGCGCGATGATGGGCACGATCCGGCTTCCGGAGGGGTACGCCGTGGCCCGCGTGTACGTCGGGATCTTCGATACCCCGATTGTGCAGCGCCGGCCGCGGGCGGCCACCTTGCTCGACGTGACCTCACCGCGTACGCACACCTACTGGCTGCCCGCAGCCCCGGACGGCCGGTGGTTCCTGCACGCGGTGGCGGTCGCCGACACCGACGAGCCCGAACCCTGGACCCGCCGGCATCTGCTGGTCGGCGGGGGAGCGCAGGTGAAGGCGACCCTCGGCGCCATCACCTTGCGCCCCAGAAGCCTGACCGATCTGCCGGCCCTGCTCGCCTTGCCCGATCTCGAGGCCGAACTGGAAGGCCTGACCCGGTCTGTCGCGCCCGCGAGAGACCGGTAACACAGACCGGTAACGCCGTCACAGGCCCAGCTGCTGGGCCGCGAGCGCCGTCCCCTCGACCCGCGCCCGGACCTTGGCGAACGCGACATCGCGTGAGGTGGCGGTGTCGTCGGCGAACGGCGCGAAGCCGCAGTCGTCGCAGGTACCGATCCGGTCGGGCGGCAGCAGCCGGGCCGCGGCCAAGATCCGGCCGCGGACGAGCTCCGGGGTCTCGACCCGCGGGTCGATCGGGTCGATAACGCCGATGAACACCCGGGCGCCGAGCGGAAGATGCTCGGTGACCACGGCCAGGACCTTCTCCGGCTCGGCCTCGCTGGCCAGCTGGATATAGAAATTGCCCGCCTTGAGCTCGAACAGCTTGGGCAGCAGCCCGGCGTAGTCGATGTCCGCGCTGTGCGTCGAGTTCTGATCGCCGCCGGGGCAGGTGTGCCCGCCGATGCGGCTTCGCTCGGCGTCGCTGAAGCGCTCGAGGACCTGGTTGTGCGCTAAGCGTAAATTGCATAACACCGTTGTCCAACGCCGGGGTGGGTGGGCGGAGCGGGAGGACGGAGTGGCCAACCGGGTCAGTCGACGCCGGGGTGGCCGACCGGTCAGTCGATGATCGCTCCGCAGGTGAGGTTCACCATCGCGCCGCTGACCGCGCCTGCCCCGTCCGAGGCCAGGTACACCGCGGTCCCGGCCAGATCGGCCAGGCGGGGCAGCCGGCCGAGCAGCGTGTCCTTCAGCAACGGGGCCAGCATCTCGTCGGTGACGCCCGGGTAGGTCTCGGGAGTAAAGTTCGAGCGCAGGCCCACCACCCGAACCCCGCGGCGGCCGAACTCCCCGGCCAGGGTGCGGGTGAGCGCCTCGATCGCCGCGTTGGCCAGGCTGAAGCCGCCCATCTCGTGCCGGGTCTCCTTGGCCGACGAGGCGCTCAGCGTCACGATCACGCCGCCCCCCTGCGCGGTCATGTGCCGCGCGGCGGCGGTGGCGGTCAGGAAGTTGGTCCGGCACAACCCGGTGATCGGAGCCAGGAAGTCCTCGACCGGCAGCTCGGTCAGCGCGACGCCCTGCACCGCGGGGACCGCGACCGCGTTGAAGGACACATCGATGCGGTCGGCCGCCGCCACCACGCGGTCGGCGTGGGCGTCGACGGCCGCCTTGTCCATCGCGTCAACCTGGGCGGCCTCGGCCCTCCCGCCGTCTGCCCGGATATCGGCGGCCACCTCTTCCAGGCTGGCCAGGGTGCGGCCGGCCAGGAATATCCGCGCGCCGTCCCGGGCGAACGCGCGCGCCACCGCGCCGCCGATCGCGCCCGCTGCCCCGTAGACGATCGCGTTCTTGTTCTCCAGCAACACGGCGGCATCTCCTCACCCGTCGGATCCGACCGCCAACCACCCTAGTGACTGGCGGTCGCGCTGTGCTCGGTACCTAGCCGGGGCGAGGGGTCAGCGCCGGGGCGAGAGAGGTCAGCTGGCGGGTTGCTGAGGCGGCCGGCTGATCCGGGCGGCGAACAGGTCACGGAGGCTGACCACGCCGCGTACGGTACGTCCCTCCATGATCGGCAGATGCCGGAAGCCGTTCAGCAGCATCATCTGAGCGGCGTCCTCGACGGTGGTGTCGGGCTCGGCGGACTGCGGATCCTTGGTCATCCACGCCGAGACCTGCACGGTGGTCAGGTCGGTCCCGGATGCCGCGGCGCGTAGCACGTCGCGCTCGGTCAGGATGCCGGCCAGGAAGGGGCCCTGCATGACCAGGGCCGAGCCCACGCGCTCGCTCACCATCTCGGCGGCGGCTTCGGACATGGGGCTGTCGGGAGTGGTGAGGATGACGCGGGTGTGCATCATCTCGCCGACCGTGAGGGCCCGGCGGCCGTCGTCAGCCACTTTCGCCGATCTCGAACAGTTCGGAGTCGTGCGGGGCGGACGGCCCGGCCAGCTCCTCGGACAGCAGTCGCCACAGCGACCCGGACCAGGCCGACAGCTGCGGCCAGCGCATCCAGAACAGCTGAAGCGTCGTTTCGTCGAACTCGGAATGTGCCTGGTCAGGACTGATTGAGCGGGTGAAGTCCTCGAGCTGATGGATCAGGTCGAGGAACCGGTCGGCGCTACCATCCATGCGCATCACCTCCGGAGGGGGAGTGCGGCGTCGGCCGCGAAAGCAGGGGCAAAGCAGGGGCGGAGAGGATCACGTGACGCCAAGTGGGGTGATCCATACCCCAATCCGCGCGCAGTGAACCCCGAGCGCGCCCCCTTCGGCCCGTATCGCGCCGTCGCCCCGGCCAGCGAACATTTACCGTATTGGTGACGCAATGTAGTCGAACCCTTCCTTCCGGTAACGCGGATGCTAAGGTTCGTGGTTGACATTGCCGCGATCCGGGGTATGTTGCTGCTCAGTCCAGCACCGGGCTCGCTAGCCGGACCGACAGGCTCGTCAGGTTCGGAACAATGTCACGGCGGGGGGCGTCGGCATCCAGCCGCCCCGAGGCCGGCGTGGCAGCGGAAAGGCTGAGGGGGCCTGCAGCGCAGATCCGGCTGGACAGGGGGTTGGGCGTGGAAAGGGCCCGGGCACCCAGTAGACAACGGAGATCGAGCCCGTTGCCAGCGGGACGGACTCCGGTCCGAAGGCGCTGCCCGGGTCCTTTTCCTATTCCCGGCTCATCCGGCAGGCACGATTGCGTGGCCCGGATCGTTCGTCCTGGGGGGAGAAGGCACGGGGAGAAGGTACGGCGGGGCAAACGCGTGTACGGGGTTATCATGGCGTGCACCGTCCGTGACACCTCCTGTTAACCAACGCAGGGATAGGCAGAGGTAGTGACTGAGCCACATCCGCCCGCTGAGCCGTCGGTCGGCCAGACCCTCGTCGTCATGCCCACGTACAACGAGCGGCAGAACCTGGAGTCCATCACGGGCCGGGTCAGGGCGGCTCTGCCCGAGGCTGATCTGCTCATCGTGGACGACAACAGCCCGGACGGCACGGGCGACATCGCGGACAAGCTGGCCGAGGCCGACCCGCACGTGCAGGTCATGCACCGGACGGAGAAGGCGGGCCTGGGCAAGGCGTACATGTCCGGGTTCAGCTGGGCGCTGGAGCGCGGCTACGGCGTGGTGGTGGAGATGGACGCCGACGGCTCGCACCTGCCCGAGCACCTGCCGGTGCTGGTGGGCGCGCTGGCGCACGCGGACCTGGCCATCGGGTCCCGGTGGATGCCGGGCGGCCGGGTGGTCAACTGGCCCAAGTCGCGCGAGGCGCTGTCTCGCGGCGCCAACGTCTATACCCGGCTCATGCTGGGCCTGAAGGTCCGCGACGCGACCGCGGGGTTCCGCGCCTACCGGGCCTCGACCCTGCGCACGATCAGCCTGGACCAGGTCCAGTCGACCGGGTACTCCTTCCAGATCGACCTGACCATGCGCGTCGCGCAGGCCGGGCTGAAGATCGTCGAGGTGCCGATCACGTTCGTGGAACGAGAGCACGGCGCCTCCAAGATGAGCAGCAACATCATCTTGGAGGCGTTCTGGCGGGTGGCCCAGTGGGGCGTGGCGCAGCAACTGCGTCAGCTCAGGTCCCGCCGGTCCGGCGGGACCTGACTCACGAGCTAGGCGCTGCGGCGGTGCGTCCGACTGCTCAGGTCGTCGCCGCGGTCGCTGATGCGGCGCGCCCGGATGACCTCCAGGCGCTCGGCGAGCACCGCTTCGAGGTCCTCCACCGTGCGGCGCTCCATGAGCATGTCCCAGTGGCTGCGCGGCGGCTTGGCCTTCTTCGGCGACGGGGATTCCCCGGTGGCGGCGATGGCGATCGAACCGCAGACGCGACACTCCCATGTACCGGGAAGTTCCGCCTCCGCCGCGAAAGGCACGCTAAAGTGGTGCCCATTCGGGCAGTCGAAATCGACGTCCTGACGCGGGGCCAGGTCGGTGTTCCTGTCGTTTTCGTAGCTCGTCGCACCGAGCCGGGTTCCGCGGAGTGCGCGTTCGGCCATGCTTGCTGCCTCCCAGGCGGTCAACGGTCTTAGTGGGAAACACTGAGTACCCGGACAAGATTCCCGCTCGGGGCGTTACCCAACCGTGTTTTTTGCCGAAAGATCGCAGCTATCGGCCCTGGGGAGCGAGTTAGGGCAGGCCCGACCCTACGCGGGGATGCCACTGACCGCGTTCGATCAGCACGTCGCGCAGCGTCTCGATGTCGTCGGTCATGATGCCGTCGGCGCCCAGATCCAGGTAGCGGATCATCTCGGCCCGCTCGTTGATCGTCCAGACGTGGACGTCGAGGCCCAGGGTGTGCGCCCGGCGCACGAACGCGGACGTGGCCACCCTCCCCGGCACCTGGGCGCAGCACACCGACGACCGCGACAGGAAGCTGGCGAACGCCCGGACCTGCGGCCACCGCGCCAAAGACCCGATGTTGCAGTGGACCCCGGCGATCGCGGTCGGCGAGGTCGCCATGCACACCGGCTTGTCCAGCAGCCCGCGGGCGGTACGCAGCCGGTTGCCGGAGAACGAAGTCACGCATATCCGGTCCCAGGCCCCGGTGCGGCGTAGCACCTCAGGCAGCAGGGAGATCCCCGGTACGTCCTTCAGGTCGATGTTGAAGCGCACGTCCGGCCAGGCGGTGAGCAGGTCTTCGATGGTCGGGATCGGCTCGGCACCGGAGACCCGCAGCGCGGCGACCTCGCGGTAGGGCAGCGCGTTGATCGGACCGGACGCGTCGGTGACCCGGTCCAGGGTGCGGTCGTGGAAGGCCACGAGCGTCCCGTCCGAGGTCGCGCGGGCGTCGGTTTCGAGGTACGCGTACCCCAGCTTGACGGCGTGCTCGAAGGCGGTCCAGGAGTTCTCCGGGGCGTGGACCGCGCCGCCGCGGTGGGCGAAGGCGACGGGCCGCGGGTGATCGAGGAAGGGTACTCGCACGATCGCTAGTATGCCCGTAGCCAGCACCGACCTGGTTAACTACGGATGTCCGTCACGCATCGGGTGAGGGGAATCCAGCCGCCCACCCGCGGCGGCGCGCCTCGGCCATGGCCACCGCGGCCGCCACGGCGACGTTCAGCGACCCGACCCGGCCCGGCTGCGGGATATAGGCCACCGCGTCGGCCACCGCGAGCAGGGCCGGCGAACAGCCGTGGTCCTCGTTGCCGATGGCCAGGCACACGTTGCCGTCCAGCGGTGCCTCGTGCAGCGGGACGGCGCCCGCGGCCAGCTCGATGGCCACGACCCGCAGGCCCGCGGCCGAGGCGGCCTTGGCCGCGGCGACCGGGCTCGCCTCCGTGGCGGCCTGCACCAGCCGCTGGGTGCCGAGCGCCGTCTTGCCCACCCCCGGGTGGGACAGCGGCGCGGTGCTGCCGCATAGCCACAGCTGCTCGGCACCGAACGCGGCGGCCGAGCGGACGATGGAGCCGACGTTGAACGGCTGGCCCACCGAGTCGAGCAGCAGGGCCAGCCGGGCCTCGGTGAGGCGCCGCCACTCACGATTCAGCCGCTTGACCTCCACCGGCCGCAGCTGGCGGGGCGCGGAGCCCGGAACACCGGGCGGCACGGGCGAGGTCACGGGGGAGTCACCCCGGTCCGTTCGGCCGAAAATTCGACCTGGAGCAGACGGTAACCGCTCCGTGCGGCGCGCCGGGTCACCTGCCAGCCCTGTTCGGCCAGCCAGCGGTGCAGCGAATCGGCGCCCAGGTTCCGCCCGGCCACCAGCCAGGCCTGCCCGCGGCAAGAACCGCCATCCGACAGCCGGCCCAGCCACGCCGATAGCAGCTCGTGCAGCGCCGCCTTGCCGATGCGGACCGGCGGGTTGGACCAGATGCCGGCCAGCCGCGGCGGCACCGAGGGGTCCCCGGCCAGCACGCAGCGCACGTTGGCCAGCCCGGCCGCGGCCGCGTTCCGCGCGCATAGCTCCAGGGCCCGCTCGTTCACGTCGACGGCCCAGACCGTCGCGCCCGGCGACCGCTGGGCCAGCACGCAGGCGATCGGCCCGTACCCGCAGCCGAGGTCGAGCAGGTCACCGGAGGCCGGCGGGGCCGGCGAGGAATCGAGCAGCAGCCGGGTGCCGGGATCGAGCCGGCTGGGGGAGAAGATCCCGGTGTCGGTGGCCAGCTCCAGGTAGACGTCGGGCAGCACGACGCGGACCAGCCCGGGCCGGTGCGGTGCCTCCGGCCGAGGCGAGAAGTAGTGCTCGCTCAAGGTCTGACGGGCTGGGCCGGCGCGGGTTGCGCGGCCAGCGCGGGGTTGATGAACCG
Organism: uncultured Actinomycetes bacterium; assembly: GCA_963787645.1. GTDB lineage: Bacteria > Actinomycetota > Actinomycetes > Streptosporangiales > Streptosporangiaceae > Palsa-504. The sequence goes on from CAWBDS010000014.1 coordinate 662,645, forward strand.
GCGCGTGACCCAGCGCTCGACGATGAACGTCATGATCGGGATGGTGCCGGCCAGCAGCATGATCACCGTCGGCTTGGTGGCCAGCTCCAGCTTCCTGGACAGCATCCAGGCGAAGACCAGGTAGATGATGTACAAGATGCCGTGCACCACACCCACGTTGTTGGCCACCGCTGGGTGACCGGCTATCTGCAGCGGGATGCCGACAAAGCACAACACCACTAGCACCACACCGGTCACGTAAGCCATCACCCGGTACCGGAGTACCGCTGCGTTCACAGCTCTTTCTCCCTAGCTTCGCAGTCCGTGCCACCTGCCGTGGCGCTTGACCTCGGCGTTCAGCCGGGTCAGGTAGGCGTTGTAGGCGCTGAGCTCCTCGTCCTCGCCGTCTTCGGCCGCCGCCGCGCGGACCTGGACCGGCCGGGCGATGACCGGCAGGTCGTCGGCGTCGGCGCCGGCCGCGGAGTTCGCCGAACCGTCCGCGAGACCTCGCTTGATCCGGAACTCGTCCTTGATCGTCTTGGCCCAGAACACCACCGCGAAGCCGGCGAACAGCGGCCACTCGAACGTGTAAGCCCAGCTCAGCCCGTTGCCGGCCAGCGCACGGTGGAACTGCCAGTCGCCCAGCCACAGCATGCCCCAAAAGGACACCACCATGAGCAGGTGCCAGGCCAGCCAGCGGGGCTGAAGGAGGAACCGCCACACCGGCCCGGAGCGGCTAGGCTCCGCGGTCTCGGCAGCATTCTCCATAGCCATGAGCGTATCGCTGCCCAAAAGTGGTCTCGGCGGTCCCGCGGCCAGAAGATAATTCTTCCATGAGCGTGTTCGCCGCGTGGTCGCCGCAGGCCGCACGGCTGCCCGACCACCTTGATGACCTGCACGGACCCTGGCAGGGGGTGGTGGTGCTGCCGGTCCACCTGACCTGGCACGGGCTGCGTGAATTCGACGTCGCCCTGGAGAAGCCCAGGTTGATGCTGTACAGCATCGTGCTCAGCCAGGGCCGGCGGAACGACCTGGCCCGGTTCGTCAACCCGCGGCGGCTGCGCGACGACTGGCCGCAGTTGCGCCCGCTGATCGCCCGTCCGGTGCGGCGGGCCATCGAGCGCAAGCTCGGGCTGCGCCCGGTCGGCCACCGGTCCGCAAAGTCACCGAGCAAGGTCACCTAGCAATAGATGACGACGATTGGTATGCCAGGCTGTTGACATGCGCAAATACGTGATCATGGGCGTGCAGGGCAGCGGCAAGGGCACCCAGAGCCAGCTGCTGGCCGCTGACCTGGACATCGTGCACATCAGCGTGGGGGACATCTTCCGCTGGAACGTGCAGAACCACACCAAGATGGGCGCGCTGGTGCGGCGCACCATGGCGGCGGGCGAGCTGGTCGGCGACGACCTGGTGGAGTCGGTGGTCCGGGACCGGCTCACCCAGCACGACTGGAACTTCGGCTTCATCATCGACGGGTTCCCGCGTAACCGCAGGCAGGCCGGGTTCTTCCTGGAGACCTACGACATCGACGGGGTCATCGAGCTGGAGCTGCCCGACAGCGAGGTCCGCCGCCGGATCCTCAACCGCAGGCTGTGCGTCGGCTGCGGGATGGACTACAACCTGATCGCCAACAGCCCGAAGGTCGCGGGTCAGTGCGATTCGTGTGGCGGGCAGCTGATTACCAGGGAGGACGACACCGAGGAGGCGCTGGGGGTCCGGCTGCGGGACTACCACACCGAGACCGCTCCCGCGCTCGACCTGTTCCGCCGCAAGGAGTACGTGTTCGCCATCGACGCGCGGCCCGCCCCCGAGGCGGTCCAGGAGCAGATCCGCAAGTGCCTGGGCCTGCCGCCGTTCGACCAGGACGTCACGGGATCGCGCGGTGCGTGAGATCGCGGTATTCGGAGGCAGCGCTCACCCGGCGCTGACCGCCGAGATCTGCGCGTTCCTGGCCGTCCCGCAGCAGCCGGTCCGGGTGCAGCGGTTCGCGAACGACTGCCTGGAGATCCAGCTCGAGGCCAACTGCCGGGAACGGGACGTGTTCCTCATCCAACCCTTGGTCAACCCGGTGCAGGAGCACCTGGTCGAGCTGCTGCTGATGGCGGACGCGGCGCGCGGCGCATCGGCGGGCCGGGTGACCGCGGTGATCCCGCACTACGCCTACGCCCGGTCGGACAAGAAAGATAAGCCCCGGATCTCCATCGGCGCCCGGCTGGTGGCCGACCTGCTGGTCACCTCGGGCGTCGACCGGGTGCTCACGCTGGCCCTGCACTCACCGCAGGTGCACGGGTTCTTCTCGATCCCGGTGGATCACCTGCACGCGCTGCGCGAGTTGGCTCGGCACTTCCGTCAGCGGGACCTGTCCCACGCGGTGGTGGTCGCGCCGGACCTGGGCTACGCCAAGAGCGCGTCGGACTTCGCCCGCCGGCTCGGCCTGCCGGTCGCCGCGGGGGCCAAGGAGCGGATCAGCGACACCGCGGTGCGCATCACCGCGATCATCGGCGACGTGACCGGCCGGGACGCGATCGTCATCGACGACGAGATCTCCCGCGGCACCACCGTGTTCGAGCTGCTGGACCGGCTACGCGAGCAGGGGGCGCGTTCGGTGGCGGTGGCCTGCACGCACGGCCTGTTCGCCGACAACGCGCTGGAGAAGCTGACCGCCTCCGACGTGACCGAGGTGGTGTGCACCAACTCCGCGCCGGTCCCGGCCGACTATCCCAAGCTGCACGTGCTGTCGGTGGCTCCGGCCCTGGCCGAGGCGATCAGCCGGATCCACAACGGCGAGTCGGTCAGCTCCCTGTTTGATCATTAGCGGCCCGGATGACCCAGGCCAGGACCAGAGCCTCCTCACGCCAGGCGTCGTAGCGTCCGCTGCGACCGCCGTGGCCCGCCTCCATCTCGATCTTGAGCAGGAACGGGCCGCCGCTGGCCGCCGCGCGCAGCCTGGCGATCCACTTGGCGGGCTCGTGGTAGGTCACTCGGGTGTCGTTCAGGCCGCCCAGCGCGAAGATCGCCGGGTAGGCCTGCCCGGTCACGTTCTCGTACGGCGTGTAGGACTTCATGTACGCGTAGACCGCCGGGTCGTGCAGCGGGTCCCCCCACTCCTCCCACTCGGTCACGGTCAGCGGCAGCGACGGGTCCAAGATGGTGTTCAGCGCGTCGACGAACGGCACCTGAGCCACGATGCCGGCGAAGTCCTGCGGCGCCAGGTTGGCCACCGCCCCCATCAGCAGGCCGCCCGCCGAGCCGCCCCGGGCCACCAGCCGGTCCGCGGATGTCCAGTGCGCGCGTTCCAGGTGCTCCGCGCACGCCACGAAGTCGGTGAACGTGTTCTTCTTGTGCAGCAGCTTGCCGTTGGTGTACCAGGCCCGGCCCAGCTCGCCGCCGCCGCGCACATGCGCGATCGCGTACACGAACCCCCGGTCGAGCAGCGACAGGACCGGGATCGAGAAGGCCGGGTCCCGGGAGATCTCGTAGCTGCCGTAGCCGTACAACAGACACGGAGCACTACCGTCCCGCGGCGTGCCGTTGCGGCACACCAGCGAGATCGGGATCGCGGTGCCGTCGCTGGCCGTCGCCCACTCACGGAACTGCTCGTAGTCTTCGGGCCGGTACGGCTCGCCGGCCGGGGACGGCAGCACCGGCTGGCGCTTGAGCAGGGTCAGCTCGCCGGCGGCCATGTCGCAGTCGTAGACCGAGCCGGGCGTGACCAGCGAGGTGTAGGCCAGGCGGAACCGGCTGGCGTCGTACTCGGGGTTCGGTCCGGGCCCGACCCGGTAGATCGGCTCGTCGAAGGCGATCTCGCGCTCGGCGCCGGAACCCGGACCGCGGTCGCCGGAGTCCAGGATCCGCAGCCCGGTCAGCCCGTCACGCCGGAAGTAGACCACCACGAAGTCCGCGAACGCCGCCATGCCCAGCAGCCGGGTGTCGGCTCGGTGCGGCACCAGCGGGGTCCAGTCGGCCAGGTCCGACAGCGGCGCGGTGGCGATCTCGAAATTCTCCGCGTGATCGTTGTGCAGGATGAGCAGCCGGTCGCCGGCGTGGTCGACGCTGTAGTCCAGACCCTGCCGGCGCGGGGTCACCACCGCGAACTCCCCGTCTGGCCGGGCCGCGTCGAGCAGCCACACCTCGCTGGTCAGCACGCTGCCGCTGCGGATCACGATGTACCGTTCGCTGCGGGTACTGCCCAGGTTGACGTGGAAGCGCTGGTCGGTCTCCTCGAACATCATGACGTCATGGTCGGCCGGGGTGCCGATCTGGTGCCGCCACACCCGGTTGGGCCGCCAGGCCTCGTCGACGGTCAGGTAGAACAGGGCCGAACCATCCAGCGACCACGCGCACCCGTAGTACGTATTGGGGATCTCATCGGGCAGCAGGTCCCCGGTGCTCAGGTCCTTGACCCGCATGGTGTACCGCTCGTCGCCGCTGAAGTCGGTGGAGTAGGCCAGCCAGCGCCAGTCCGGACTCGGCAGGTAGGCGCCCAGCGCGAAGAAACCCGCCCCGGCGGCCAGCTTGTTGCCGTCCAGCAGGACTTCCTCGCCGTCCAGCGGCTGGCCGTCGGTGGCCAGCGGCGGGATGACCTCGCCCGGGCGGACCGCGCGGCGGCAGTGCACCGCGTACTGCTGGCCCTCGACCGTGCGGGCGTACTGCCACCAGTCGCCCTTGCGCACCGGAACCGACAGGTCGCTCTCCTGGGTCCGCGCCTTGATCTCGGCGAAGATCTGCTCGGCCAGCGGGGCCAGCCCGGCCGTGGCCTCCTCGGTGTAGGCGTTCTCGGCCTTGAGGTAGGCGATGGTGTCCGGGTCGTCCTTGTCGGCCAGCCAGGCGTACTCGTCGATCACGGTGTCGCCGTGGAACGTGCGCTGGTGCGGGATCTGCTTAGCCGAGGGCGGTTCGGTGCTCATGGGCGGACAGTCTAACGACGCGCGGCCACCGGGATTTGGCACCATAGATCGGTGCCTGGACATCTACTGCTCAAGAACTGCGTCGAGGACCAGCTGTCCACGATGTTCGCGCTCAAGCGCCAGCTGGTCGACATGCGCAAGGTGGTCACGCCGCAGCGGGACATGGTGAACTCCATGCTCACCGGGGTCATCCCGGTCCAACCGGCTCAACGACGTGATGAAGCAGCTCACGATCATCGCCACCGTGTTCTTTGCCGCTGTCGTTCCTGACCTTCGGTATCGGGTCGGAGGCTCTGGCCGTCATCCTGTTGCTGCTGCTGTTCCGTCGGCGCGGGTGGATGTAAAAGCTCTTTTTTCCGAACGGGCCGTGGTGCGTGCGCCGTACCTGGTTTGGAGCCCCGCCGGGCCTGGCCGGAAGGGCACCTATAACCTGTGTCAGGTGGCAGAACCGTCACTTGTCCTTCCCGAGCCGCAGCCGGTGCTGGCGCCGCTCACCGCCAGCGCGATCTTCCTGGTCCTGACCATCAACCCCGGCGGCGAGGCGGCCTGCCGGGACTTCCTGACCGACTGGTCGGCGTTGCGGCGGTCGGTCAGCTTCCGCGCTCCGGGTGATGACCTGCACTGTGTGGCCGCGATCGGCTCTCCGGCCTGGGACCGGCTGTTCGCCGGGCCGCGGCCGGCCGAACTGCACCCGTTCCGTGAGCTCACCGGAGACCGGCACCGTGCCCCCGCGACACCAGGTGACCTGCTGTTCCATCTGCGGCACGAGCGGATGGATCTGTGCTTCGAGTTCGCCGCGCAGGCCCTGATCCGGCTGGCCGGCGCGGTCACAGTGGTCGACGAGACGCACGCGTTCCGGTTCTTCGACGAGCGTGACCTGCTCGGCTTCGTCGACGGGACGGAGAACCCGGCGGGCCAGGCCGCTTCGTCAGCCGCACTGGTCGGCCCGGAGGATCCGGGGTTCGCCGGCGGCAGCTACGTCATCGTCCAGAAGTACGTGCACGACATGGACAGCTGGAACGCGCTGGCCACCGAGGACCAGGAGCGGGTCATCGGCCGGTCCAAGCTGGCCGACATCGAGATGCCCGATGACGTCAAGCCGGCCAACTCCCATGTCGCCCTGAACACGATCGAGGAGCCAGACGGCACCCAGCGCCAGATCCTGCGCGCTAACATGCCGTTCGGCGAGGTGGGCCGCGGGGAGTTCGGCACCTACTACATCGCCTACGCGGCTACGCCGAGCGTGACCGAGCTGATGCTGGATCGCATGTTCATCGGCGACCCGCCGGGCAACACCGACCGCATCCTCGACTTCTCCACGGCCATCACCGGCAGCCTGTTCTTCGCGCCGTCGGCCGACTTCCTTGACGACCCCCCCGATCCGCCCGGCTTGTCTTCCGATGACTCGTCGTCGGCCGGTGACTCGTCGGCCGGCCCGGTCGATGACGGTTCTCTTGGCATTGGCAGCTTGAAGAGGAGCACCTCATGAACAACCTGCACCGCGAGCTCGCTCCGATCTCCGATGCCGCCTGGGCGAGCATCGAGGACGAGGCCCGCCGCACCTTCGAGCAGAACGTGGCCGGCCGCCGCGTGGTGGACGTCACCGGACCCGACGGGCCCGCGCTGGCCAGCATGAGCACCGGCCACCTGGCCGAGATCGAGCCACCCGGCGGCGGCGGGATCCTGGCCTGGCAGCGCACCGCGCAGCAGCTCGTCCAGCTCCGGGTGCCGTTCAGCGTGGCCCGGCTGGACGTGGACAACGTGGAGCGCGGCGCCCAGGATTCGGACTGGCAGCCGGTCAAGGACGCGGCCCGGCAGATCGCCTTCGCCGAGGACAAGGCGATCTTCGACGGCTATCCGGCGGCCGGGATCACCGGGGTGAGGCGCAGCACGTCCAACCCCGTCCTGGCCCTGCCGGCCGAAGCCCGCGACTACCCGACCGTGGTCAGCCAGGCAGTCAGCGCACTCCGGCTGGCCGGCGTGAGCGGCCCCTACTCCCTGGCGCTGTCGGCCGCCGCCTACACGATGGTGAGCGAGACCTCCGACCACGGCTACCCGATCCGCGAGCACCTGGCCCGGGTGTTCGACGGCGAGATCATCTGGACCCCCGCCATCGACGGCGCGTTCCTGCTGTCCAGCCGAGGCGGCGACTACGAGCTGCGGCTCGGCCAGGACCTGTCCATCGGCTACCTGGCCCACGACTCCGAGTTCGTCCAGCTCTACTTCCAGGAGTCCCTGACCTTCCTGGCCTACACCGCCGAAGCCAGCGTCGCCCTCAGCGCCGCCCACTGACCTTCGCCGCCTAGGTGGAGCTGGAATACCCGCAATCGACCACCAAGCCCGAATCCACCGCGACGTTTTCCACGTCACGGAATTTGTGCCCGTAAGACGACGCGCCCGGACCTTTGCGGGCTCCGGGCGCGTGCTTGCCCTGGTCAGGCGTTGTCTAGCTCAGCTTTTTCCGGCCGAGTCGTCGTAGCGGGTGGGCGGGAACGGGTGCTCCTCGTCGATCGGGTACACCTCGCCCTTGTCTTCCTGGCGGCGGATCTCGGCGCGCTCTTCCTGGTACACCTCGGTCTGCCGGATGTCATCGGTCAGCGGGGGCGTGTCCGTGGCGGCCGGCACCTCGTCCGGGTCGTAGGCGTCCACACCCGCCGCGACGCGCTCCTCCTCGGTGAGCCGGTCCAGCTGGTCGGGGTCGAGACGGTCGATCTCGCCGCCGTGCTCGCTGCGGTGCCGGTGGAACCGCTCCTGGAACTGGTCGACGAACTCGGCCGGCTCGTCCGGGTCCTGCTCTGACATCTCCGCCTCCTCTGATCCGGCGACCGGCGCCGGCGGCCTGCCCACGCCATCCTCGTTGACCGGGCTAGCTTATAGCGGGGTCCAGCGGGCCTGCAGATGGGTGGGCTTGCGGAACACCAGGCCTCTCGTCGCGGCCGGATGCCGGTCGTCCAGCCGCAGCTGGGGGAGCCGACCGAGCAGCGTCGCCACGGCGACCCGCGCCTCCAGGCGGGCCAGGTGCGCGCCCAGGCAGAAGTGCGGGCCGTGCGCGAAGGCCAGGTGCTTGGCGGCATTGGGCCGGCGAACGTCGAACCGGTCCGGGTCGGCGAAGGTCGCCGGGTCGCGGTTCGCCCCGGCGATGGACACCGTGACCTGGTCGCCGGCTCTGATCCGGGCCGTGCCGAGCTGGACGTCGCGAGTCGCGTAGCGGTCGACCACGGCGGCGGCCGGTTCCAGCCGCAGCGATTCCTCGATCGCCGCCGGGATCAGCTCGCGGTCGGCTCGGACGAGCTCGAGCTCGCCGGGTGCGGACAGCAGATGCACCATGGCGTTGGCGATCATGCCCTCGGTGGTCTCGATCCCGCCGAACAGCAGGACTCCCGCGTTGGAGATAGCCTCGTCCGCGGTGAGCGCCCCGGCCACATCGGCCAGCAGCGATGACGGCGGCGGCGCGGCGATAACCTGCCGGAGGCTGGCGGCGAGTTCGGCGAACGCGGTCGTGCCCGCGGCGGCCACCTCGCCGCCCGACGTGGCTCCGACGGCGCTTGCGGCCGCGGCTTCGGCTTGGACGGCGGCCACGATCCCGTCGTACCAGGCCAGGATCTGCGCGGGGTCGGTCTGGCCAAGGCCGAGCGCCTCGGCCATGACCGTGACGGCCAGCGGACCCGCGACCGTCCGGCGCAGCTCGGCCGCACCGAGCGGCCGGATGGCGGCGACCAGCCGGTCGGCCTCGGCCTGGGTGAAGGCTTCCAGCCGGGCGTGGATCTCCTCGGACCGGAACGGGCGGGTGAACGGCCCCCGGTGGCGGGCGTGCGGCGCGCCGTCCAGCGAGAGCATGCTCGGACCGACCACCTTGGCCGTGGAGAAGCGGGGGTCGTCGACCGTGAACGTCCGGGCGTCCCGGAGTACCGCGACGGCCAGGTCGTACCCGGTGACCAGCCAAGCGCCGAGGACCGGGATCCAGCAGGCCGGGGTGTCGGCCCGGAGTCGGGCCAGTACCGGATGCGGATCGGTGTCCAGGCCGGCCAGCGTGACCGCCTCGGCCTTCGGTTCCCGTTCGGCGGCCGGGTCGGGCGAGGTCATGTGACCCCGCCGGGGGAATCCGGAGCGCCATCGTCGGGCGCGATCCGCCGGTGAGCCAGGACCGCCATCAAGATCCACCCGGCGATGAGGATCAGCCAGAAGTTGACCAGGCGGTAGGCCAGCACGGCGGCGAGGGCCGGTGACCGGTGCAGTCCGGCGGCGGTCAGCGCCGCGGTCAGGGCCAGTTCGACCAGCGCGAATCCGCCTGGCGTGATCCCGGTGCTGCCGACCGCGGCGCCGGCCCCGTACACCAGCAGCAAGCTGTGCCACGGAACGGGCTGGCCGGTGGCCTTGATCGCGCAGGCCAGCGCACCGCAGTCGGCCGCCCAGTTCAGCGCGGCCAGCCCGAACACCTCGGTGTACCGCAGCCCGGATAGCCGCAAGCTGGCCACCCGGTCCAGGAATTCATCCAGGCCGTCGACGCCGTGCGAAGGCACGCCCAGCACACTGCGGGACAGGCCCACCACAGCGGCAATGAACCGGTGCAGAAGCCGGCGGACGCTCTCGAAGCGCAGCGCGAGCAGGACCGCGGCGCCCGGCACGATGAACACGAAGGCACCGAGGAAGCCCGCAGCGCTGGCCAGTGACGCCGAGCCCGCCAGCGCTCCGACGACCAGCAGGAGGGCGAGCGCGGAGGTGGAGAAGATGGCCGACACGGCGAGCGTCCAGCCCGTGGTGGCGGCGTCCACGCCGTGCCTGCGGAACTGGCGGTAGGAATAGACCATGGCCAGTTCGGCGCCGGCGAACGGCACCGAGATGGACAGTGCGTTCGATGCGTAGGTGATCGCCATCACCGACCTGAAGCTGGTCCGCCGGCCGCTGACCCGCATCAGCATGGTGCGGCTGAGTCCGAAGCTGGCCAGCGAGACGGCCTCGGACGCCACCGCGAGCGAGAACCAGGCCCAGTTCAGGCGGGCCAGCACGTGCAGCGACTCGGCTAGCGTGCGGCGCTCGATGACGATGACGCTGACCAGGACTACGACGGCCAGGGCGGCGAGCATGCTGCGCCGCACCCGGTACCGGCGGGGAGCACGTGCTGATACCTGGCGCTGGTCTGGCGGTGCTGTCACGTCGGCCGGAGAACTGACGAGGTCAACGGCATCATGGGCAAAAATACCCTGAACTGCGGCAAAGCAGAAGGTCGGCCAGGACACTGGCGGGCATGAGCATGAGTAACGTCAACCTGCACCACGCCCTGGCCAGCTTCACCGATATCTACAGCCCGCGGATCGTCGGCAGCGGGTGAAGGCCATCGGCGGCCAGCGCGTAGGCGTCCTGGTCCGGGCCGGGACCGCTCGCCAGGTCGATGACGGCCTGGCCGACCAGCTCGGGGGTGAGGATGGGACCCGGGTCGCGACGCTGCTGGCCGGCATAGGCCGCAGCGTATACCGCGCCCAGCGCGGTCGCGGGGGTCAGCTGCGGGAGCAGTGAGACGAACCTGATGCCGAGCCCGGCCCGCGCGGACTCCCCGGCGGCGTAGGCGGTGATGAACCGGATGGCCGCCTTGGCCCCGGCGTAACCGCCCGACAGCGGCGAGCCGCGGAGCGCCGCGCCGCTGGACAGGGTGATGACGATGCTTCCCGGGGCCAGCGGGGCGAGCAGTGCCTCGCGGGTGAAATGGAAGGTGTGCTGGACGTCGGTGTCCCAGTTGCGGGTGAACGTCTGCCACGTGTGGTGGTGGATCGGCCGGGGCAGCGGGATGGCGCCCGCGTTCAGCACCACGATGGTGGGATGGTAGGTGTCGATGAGCTGCCCGGCCACGGTCGGGTCGGTGGCGTCGGCGGACACCGCGGTGAAGGATCCGCCCAGCTGGGTGCGCAGCTCGTCCAGCGAGGCGCGATCGCGGGCCACCCCGACGACCTGCGCGCCCACCCTGCTCAAGGCGGTGGCGATGCCCCGGCCGAAGCCTCGACTGGCGCCGGTGACCAGCGCCGTCACGCCGGCTAGCTGATGATCAGACATGACGTTTCTCCTGGTTCTGGTAGTCGAGTGGCAGCCCGAACATCGCGAACAGCTCCGGGTTGAGGAAGACGACGATCCGCGCAATCCCGGTCGTGGTGAGCGTGGGCACCAGCACCTCGTGCGCGTGATACGAACCGTCATCCCCGCAGGTATAGCCCGCGAAGGCCGGCTGGCCGTTGGCCATCACCGGGACCATCCGGAACCGTCCGAACCTGGCGAACACCCGCGAACCGATGAAGCTCGCCACGGTCTGCCGGCCGCTGAACCAGGTCAGCAGCGGCGGCATCTCCAGGGCGACGTCCTCGCGCAGTAGTTCGGCCAGGGCGGTGACGTCCGCGTTCTCGAACGCCGCGGCGAACCGGTCGAGCAGCGCGCGCTGGTCCGGGTCGGCGGGCTCGGCCAGTTCGTCCTCGGCCGGCAGCGTCTCGGCAAGCTGAGCGCGGGCCCGCCGCAGCCCGCTGTTGACCGCGGTCGTGGTGGTGCCGAGCAGGTCCGCTGCCTGAGCGGCCGGGAAGTCCAGCACGTCCCGCATGATCAGGACCGCCCGCTCCCGGGCGGACAGGTGCTGCAGGGCCGCGACGAAGGCCAGCCGGATACCCGTCCGTGATGCGGCCATCGCGGCCGGATCGTCGCGCTCCCCGGCCAGCAGCGCGTCCGGGAACGGCTGCAGCCACGGCACCTCCGGCCCGGTGACCAACTGCGCCTGCGGGTCCTCGGCGGGCGCGCCTAGCCCCGACGGCAGCGGGCGTCGGCCCCGGCGCTCGATAGCGGTCAGGCACACATTGGTCGCGATCCGGTAGAGCCAGGTCCGCACCGACGAACGGCCCTCGAACCCGTCGAAGGCACGCCACGCGCGCAGGTACGTCTCCTGAACCAGGTCCTCGGCCTCCTCGACCGAGCCCAGCATCCGATAGCAGTGTGCCAGTAGCTCACCCCGGAACTGGCTGGTGAGACCGGTGAAATCCTCGCTGACCGTCATCAGCTACCCCAAACTCGCCCCGCGCGGAGGCCAGCGTCCCACTGGCCCTATCTATACAGACCAGCCGGCCGACGCGGAATCACCGTCCGCCGGAAATCGAGTATTCAGGGGAGGGGAACGGCAGGTGCAAAGGGCCGCGGTTCAATATCCGTCAGCTGACCGATGTCTTGCATTGCAAGTTGCAGGAGCATTTTCAACGCAAGGATACCGAGCACGTCAGCTGAGGAACCGGATCATCGTGATGGCACCGACTCGTCCGACTGAACTGTACCAACGTCGTGTCAGGCTAGCCAGGAAACCATCCTCGGCGGCCGAAGCCCGCGGTCAGGTCCGTGCGGCCCTGCGGGCCTGGAAAGTCCAGGTCGACGAGGACATCGCGATCCTGCTCGCCAGTGACCTGGTCACCCACGGCATCTTGTACGGGGACGGTGAGACCATCACGCTGGCCATCAGGTGTTCCCGGGGTCGCTTGCGCATTGACGTGTACGACAGGTCGCGTTGCCTGCCGCCAGGCGCCGCCGATCCTGCCGATGCGGACACCGGACGGGGCCTGGTGCTGATCGCCGCCCTGTCCACCGAATGGGGTTCGTTCCGCACTCCGGCGGGCAAAGCCACGTACTTCACGCTCGCGTTCGCGAGCGGCTAAGCGTGGGGGCGGCGAGCCGTGATCCCCGTCCGGCTCGCCGCCCTTACTAACCAGACCGCTGACGGAGAGGCACTGACTAGTGAGGGGAAACATGAGCACGACGCTCAGGAGTCCGCATGAACGGCCGAATCCAGGCTCGCCCTGGATCAAGAGCTCCCTGAGTTACGCCGCCGGTAATTGCGTCGAGGTAGCGGCCCTGCCCGGGGGGGAGATCGGCGTGCGCAACAGCAGGCATGCCACGGGGCCGGTCCTGGCGTTCACGCCGGAGGAATGGCGTGCGTTTCTCGGGGGCGTGCGGAACGGGGAATTCGACCGGTCGGCCATCTGACCGAGGTCGGTCTCTCCATCAGGGGTGGGCGTCCCAATGCCGGCGCAGTGCGGCGGTGAACTCGGCGGCACGCTCGTCGGGGAAGAACAGCCGCGCTCTGTCGATTTCGATGACCTGTGTGGCGCCGGGGATGGTGTCGCGCAGCCAGTAGGCCCACTTGGGGCGGAAGAACCTATCGCCGGTGCCCCAGACGATGAGGGTCGGGACGGTCAGGCGACGCAGGGCGGGTTCGGCGGCCAGCAGGTCGCGGGCCCGCAGTGACGCGATCATGAGCTGGTACCGGCGGGCCGATTCGGCCGTGCCGAGCAGCGGCTCCAGCCAGGCCCGCGCGATTTCTTCGGGCAGGTTGGCGACGTCCTGGTAACCGCTGCCGTAAAAGCGCTTCTTGCTCCGGCGCAGGTCACGGGCCAGCTGCGGGCCGAGGCGCCAGACCGGCAGGCCCGTGCGGGCCAGCAGGAACGCGGACAGAAGCGCCTTGGGCGGCAGGTTTTTATGCGCTTCGCAGTTGGTCAGGACCAGCGTGTGCAGCCGCTCGGCATGCCGGGCCGCGAAGACCTGAGCGATCGCGCCGCCCGTGTCGTTCGCGACCAGGTCGACGTCGGCTAGCTCGAGTGCGTCACAGCAGTCGGCCAGGAAGCGGGCGAGCGCCGGCAGCGAGAAGTCCCGTTCGGCGGCGGCTGGGGTCTGCCCGTGCAGCGGCAGGTCGACGGCAACACACCGGCGCTGCCCGTCGAACGCCCCGATGGCGTGCCGCCACAGATAACTACTGGTGCCCAGGCCGTGCACGAACAGCGCCGCGCGACCCTGGCCGCCGGTATCGACGTAACTGACAGGCCCCGAGCGGGTGCACAGCTGGCCGCGGTACTTGTCGAAGCGTTCCATCTCGCTGGTCATAGGGTTCTCCCTCGCTGATGGTCGCCGGAGTACAGTGACCGAAAGACCGACTATCGGTCTAACTTTGATAAACCGACAGTCGGTTTGTCAATTTATTTTTGGAAGAGGATGGCGTGCCTGACGAAGCGGACGGTGGTGCCGACGCGCGGATGAACAAGAACGTCGAGCGCGGCCGGGTCACCCGGGCGCATCTGGTCGACGTGGCCACCCGGCTGTTCGCCGCGCAGGGCTACGAGGCCACGTCGATCGACGCGGTGCTGGCCGAAGCGGGGGTCAGCCGTGGCTCGCTTTACCACCATTTTCCGGGTAAGGACGCGTTGTTCTGGGCGGTCCTGGAGGGCATCGCCGCCCGCGTCGGGGAACAGTTGCTCAGCGCGGAGCGGGATGCTCCGGACCCGATCGCCGCGTTGCGGGTCGGTTACCTCGGCTGGATCCGGCTGGCCGCCGATCCGGTCGTCCAGCAGACCGTGCTGATCGACGCGCCCGCGGTGCTGGGCTGGCAGCGGTGGCGGGAGATCGACGAGCAAGGCAACCTGGGGTGGATCAAGACCGCGCTGGGGTACGCCGCCGACACCGGCCGCATCGAGCCGCGTCACGTGGACGTGTTCGCGCACATCGTGATGGCCGCGGTCAACGAGGTGGCCATGATGATCGCGCGTGCCGACGACCCGGTAGCCGCGCTGCCCGAAGCCGAGAGCGCGTTCGCCGAGTTCCTGGACCGCCTGCTGGCGAGTCCGGACGGGCAGCCCCGCCCGGCTATCCCGTCGGCGTCATGACGTCGCCGGCTTGCCGCGACCGGTCAGCTCATCCCCGAACCGGTCGAATTCCCCAAGCCGCGCGCCGGCCAGGAAAGCATCCCACTCGCGCTGGGTGAACCTCAGCACGCGCCCTTCGGGATCCCGGCTGTTGCGGACGCCGACCGCGCCGCCCGGCAGCTCGGCCACCTCCACGCAGTTGCCGTTAGAGAAGCTCAGCGAACTCTTGACCCAGACCGCATTCATCTCCTCAACCTAACTGATCGAAATTTATTTCGCTAGAGCGCTCACGCAAATGCGGGGCTCGCCCTACCGTGCCCCGGCCGAACGAGCAGAATCGGCTTTGTGAACCCGGCCCAGCTGGAGGCCTTCGGCCTCGACCCCGACGTTCTCCACCTCAACCACGGCTCGTTCGGCGTCGCACCGGTTGTCGTACGCCAGGCCGCCGCCGCCTGGCGCGAGCGCGCCGAACGCAACCCGCACCGCTTCAACCGCGTCGAGGTCCGCGGACTGATCGCGGCGGCCCGCGAGTGTGCGGCCGGGTTCCTTGGCGTCGACCCGTCCCGCGCGGCTTGGGTACGCAACGTGTCCGAAGGAGCGTCTGCGGTCCTCGGTTCGCTGGAACTGCGCCCCGGCGACGAACTGGTCATCAGCACCCATGGCTACGGCGCTGTCCGTAAGGCACTCAATCAGCACGCGACGCGATCCGGGGCGCGGGTCATCGAGGCGGCCTATCCCGTAGGCGCGGGGGAGGACGTCATCGTCTCTGCGTACACCGCCGCCTGTTCGTCCCGCACGCGGCTGGTCGTGGTCGACCGGATCACCTCGCCGACCGCCACGGTCGTCCCGGTCGCGGCCGTGGCCGCCGCCGTCGGCTCGGGGGCCAAGATCCTGGTCGACGCCGCGCACGCGCCCGGCCAGCTTCGAGACGACATCGCCGCGCTTGGCGCCGACCACTGGGTCGGCAACCTGCACAAGTGGGCGTACACCCCCCGCGGCAGCGCCATCTTGTGGAGCCGGCCGGGCGCCGACGTGACCCCGACCGTGCTCAGCTGGCAGCTGGAGGATGGGTACGCCGCGGCGTTCGACTACCCGGGCACCTGGGACTACGCCGGCTGGCTGGCGGCCGCCGACGGCCTGGCGTACTGGGAGGCGCTGGGCGGCTGGGACGCCGTAGCCCGGCTCGCCGACCTGGTGGCCGACGGCCAGCGCCAGGTGGCTGAGGCCCTGGGCGTCGCCCTTGACCTGCTCCCAGCCGTGCCCGCGCCCGCCATGCGGCTCGTGCCGCTGCCAGCGGGCGTCCTGACCTCTGCCGATCAGGCCGATCTCTTCTACGAGGTCCTGTCGCAGCAGCGTGTCGAGGTCGCACCGATGTACTTCGGGGGAGTCGGCTACCTGCGCATCGCGGCCGCGCCGTACAACACGCCGGACGACTATGACCGGCTGGCCGATACCGTCCTGGAACTCCTCGATAATCGACCGGGTGAGCACCATCGACCGTCCCATGCCGCCCCTGAACGCCGATGAGCGCACCACGCTCGAAAGCTGGCTTGACTTTCACCGTGCCACCCTGGCCATGAAGTGCGAGGGCCTGGACGACGCGCAGGCCGCGATCGCGTCCGCGCCACCGTCCGGCCTGACCGTAACCGGCCTCGTCCAGCACATGGCGGAGGTTGAGCGGAACTGGTTCCGCCGGGTGTTCGCCGGCGAATCGGCCCCGCCGATCCACGACCCGCAGGCCGATCCGGACGGTCCGGACGGTGGCTTCGAAGTGACAGACGGGTCCACCCTGCACGAGGCCCTGGCCACCTGGCGCGCCGAGATCGCCCGGGCCCGTGAGCGCTGCGCCGGCCGCGCGCTGACCGACACGGGCCGCTTTATGGAACAGGACGTCAACCTCCGCTGGATCTACGTGCACATGATCGAGGAGTACGCCCGCCACAATGGCCACGCCGACCTGATCCGGGAACGCATCAACGGCGTCACCGGCGCGTAAGCGCCCGACCGGGGGCTTGCCCCGCGCTATGCCGCGGCAGGCGGCCCGAACCAGGCGGTTAGCGCGTGGGGGAGCCCGGGCCCGGCCACGTCATCTGTCCAGACCACATAACCGTCGGGCCGGATCAGGACGGCGGCGGCAGCGGTGACCGTACCGCTTACCGGTAGTTCCCACCGGCCATCGTAGTCAGCGTCGACCAGCCGGACGCGATCCGCCCATGGCGTGATGTCAAAGCGGCCGGGCTCGCCGAGGTTGAGCAGCACCGGCCGGCCCTCGTGCAGCAGGGTGAACACCCGCACCGGCCCGCGGACGGTAATCAGGTCGAGATCGGGCATCCGGCGCCCGAGCAGCGGGTGTCCCGCGCCGAGGTCGTAATGAACGTCCAGACCGGAAATCATCGCCCCGATCCGCTTGCGGGGCTCGTCCATGCTCAGCAGCTCGGTCATCGTCTGGCGCAGGGCGTCGATGCGCGCGTTGGAGCGGGTGAGCGCGGTTTGCGCCAGGGTGTTCTGCAGCACGCGAGCACCAACCGGATGCCGCTCGGCGTGGTAGGTGTCCAGCAGATCTTCTGTTGATATCTGCTTGACCACCTGGGCCAGCTTCCATCCCAGGTTGACGGCATCCTGCACGCCGACGCCGAGGCCCTGGCCGCCGACCGGGTAGTGAACGTGCGCAGCATCGCCCGCCAGCAGGACACGTCCCTTCCGGTAGGACGCCGCCTGCCGGGTCATATCGGTGAAGCGCGAGATCCAGGTCGGGCTGTGCACCCCGAAGTCCGTTCCCCAGACGGCGATGAGCGCCCGGCTGAGCTCACCGAGGGTCGGCTCGCCGGACTGTCCCGCGTACCGCTCACTCACCACCAGCCGGACCGGTTTCCCATCTCCTGGCCGGCCTATGGCTTGGGTGCCGTTCTCGTCATAGCAGATGCCCCGCTCCGGCTCCTCGCTCATCTCGACCTCGGCGACCAGTGAGCTGGTCGACGGGTCCCACCCGGGGAACTCGATGTCGGCTGCCTTCCGGATCACGCTGCGTCCTCCGTCGCACCCGACGAGGTAGTCCGCCCGTAGCCATAGGCCGTCGGACAGCTCGACGTCGACGCCGGTGTCGTCCTGCGCGAAACCGGCCACCTCGCGTTCGCGAATGATCGGGACCCCCAGCTCGCTGACCCAGGCGGCCAGTATCTGCTCGAACTGGCTCTGCCACAGCGCGAGCACATAGTTGTGGCGGGTGGGGAAGTCGCTGATGTCCAGCCGGATCCCGGAGAACCCCAGGCCCTGGGTCACGATTCCCTGCGACAGGAACCGCTCGGCGATACCGCGCTGATCGAGCACCTCGATGGTGCGCGAGTGCAGGCCGCCGGCCCGTGATCCGTCGAGCTCCTGGCTGGCCCGCCGCTCGAGGATAGCCACGTCCACACCCGCCAGGGCCAGCTCGCCGGCCAGCATCAGTCCGGTCGGGCCCCCGCCGGCGATTACCACCGCGTGCCCGGTCACCGCCATACGACGGTCGGTTGGTTCATTTGGGCCGAACGAGCTCATCTGATACCTCCGCAGACTGGTGCAACTAAATAGCGGTGTGGTCGGGTCCGGAACTGGTGAGCATGACGAGTTGCTGGGTAGCCCGGGTCATCGCGACGTAACGGTCGACCGCTCCTTCGATGCCCGTGCCGAACGCCTCCGGGTCGACGAGCACGACCAGGTCGAACTCGAGCCCCTTGGACATTTCCGCGGGTAGCGAGCGGACGCGGGACCTGGCCCGGAACGTGGGATCGCCGATGACACAGGCGATGCCTTCGGCATGCGCGGCGAGCCACGCGTCGAGGACCGGGCCCAGGTCCGAGGCGGGTCCGTGCCCGACGGGGATGCCGCTGGCGCGGATGGAGACCGGCACGTTGGCGTCCGGGAGCACGGACCGGATGACCGGCTCGGCTTCGGCCATGACCTCTTCAGGCGTCCGGTAGTTGATGTTCAGACGGGCCAGGCTGATCTGGTCGAACCCGACCCGTTCAAGCCGCTCCCGCCACGACTCGGTAAATCCGTGCCTGGCCTGGGCCCGGTCACCGACGATAGTGAAGCTCCGGGACGGGCAGCGCAGCAGCAGCATCTGCCACTCCGCGTCGGTCAGTTCCTGAGCCTCGTCCACGACGATGTGCGCGAACGGGCCGGCCAGCAGATCCCGGTCGGCGCTGGGCAGCGCGGCCTGGTCGATCAGGGCGTCCTGAAAGTCCTCGCCGCGCAGCATCGTCACCAGGCCGACGCCGTACTCGTCGTCGGCCGCCTCGATAAAATTGTCTACCACCCGGGCCATCTGCTCGCGTTCGGCGGCGACCACCGCGGCTTGCTGGCGTAGACGTCGCGGCGCTTCCGGGTCGCCGAGCCGGTGCCGCGCCGCGTCCAGGATGGGCAGGTCAGAACACTGTCCATGCCTGCGGGTCCGGGCGCTGCAACCGCAGGATTTCCGCGGGGCTGAGCCAGGGGGCGCACAGGTGCAGGTAGGCCGGTACCGACCACAGGTCCCCGACCAGGTCGGCCGCCTCCAGCAGGGGCCACGCGCGGCTGAAGGTGGTACGCAGTTCCTCGTTCTGCATCAGCGATCGCCGGAGCAGGTGCTCCGGGGCGTCGCCGTCGTGCTTGTCCATCAAGATCGTGATCAGCTCTTCCCAGACCTGACCGCGAGTTTCGTTGTGCGGGGTACCGGGCTCCGCGGCTTGGAACGCCTCGGCCCAGTCATCGGCGCTCAGCCAGATATTGGACCACGGGGTCTCGACCGTCATCGGCTTGGTCGGCGGCTGTTCGTAGAACCTGACGGCCGCCTCGACCGCCTTCACCAGGTCCGCGGACGACTTCAGGCGGGCCACCTCCGGATCGGTCTCGTCTATTGCCGCCGCGCCCTCGGCGACGAGATCCCGCAGCGTGCAGGTCTGCACACCCTCCTCGCCGAGGCTGGGGAGCACGTCGGACACGTAGGCCAGATAAGGCTGGTGCGGGCCGATGAACAGCACGCCGCCCCGGCGATGCCCGAGGCGGGGGTCGGAGTACAGCAGGTAGGCGGTTCGGTGCAGGGCGACGACGGTCTTGCCGGTGCCCGGACCGCCGTCGACGACGAGCGCGCCGCGCGATCCGGCCCGGATGATGGCGTCCTGGTCGGCCGCGATGGTGCCGAGCACGTCTCGCATCCGGGGCGACCGGCTGTGGCCCAGGCTGGCTATGAAGGCGGACTGGTCGTCGAGCGCGGCGTGCCCTTCGAGCCCGTCCGCGGTGAACACCTCATCCCAGTAGTCGCTGACCCGCCCGCGGGTCCAGCGGTACCTGCGGCGGCTGGCCAGGCCCATCGGGTTGCCGTGCGTCGCCCCGAAGAACGGCTCGGCCACGGGGGAGCGCCAGTCGACCAGGAGCCGGCGCCCCTCGCTGTCGGTGAGGCCGAGCCGTCCGATGTACACCGGCTCGGGTTGATCGGCATGGACGATCCGCCCTAGGCACAGGTCCAGGCCGAAGCGCCGCAGGGTACGCAGTCGCGCGGACAGCCGGTAGACCTCCATGTCCCGGTCCATCGCGGCCTGGCCGATGCCGCCCGGCGCCCGGCGCTCGGCCTCGAGGCGGCCGGACAGTTCGGCGATCGACTGATCCAGGCTCTCCCCGATCGCCGCGAACTGCTGCTCGTCGACGGCGATCAGCGTCGGGTCGGCCTTGGCGCTGAGCCGGTCGGGCAGATCAAACGCACTGGTAGTCTCGCGCATTCCGCGACCCCGTCTCTGTAGGTTCTTTGCCCCGGCCAGCGATTATGCGGCACGACCCGGGTCTTGCCGCAAGCCCCCATGTGCGCTATAGATTGAAAGTGGAGGGGAGTGGTCTTCGCCGCAGGCCGGTATTACGGCAGCTCGGCGGGCCCCTCGATAACCCGCAAGCCCAGCTGGTCGGCGATCTCACCGAGCACGTCCTGCACGACCATGGTGTCGGCCAGCGGCATGATCTCGCTCTCGGTGTGCCCTTCGGCGACGCGCCCGGTGACTTCGGCCAGCTCGTGGGCGTAACCAGCGCCGGTGAGCGGGGCGTCGATGGTCTCCGGATCGTGTCCGTACCGGTGCAGCACGATGCGGCTGGGGTAGTGGAAACGCGGCGGCACGTGGATCCACCCGCCCGTGCCGAGCACCCGGGCCGCGCCGGGAGCCGGGCCGCGCAGCGAGGCGAACAGCAGCGCCGACCGGCCGCCCGGGTAGCGCAGCGGCACCGACTCCTCCACGTCGACTCCGCTCGGGTGCGCCACGCCGTGCGCGACGACCGAATCCGGGGTGCCCAGGAGCATCTGGGCGAACGAGACCGGGTAAACACCCAAGTGGAACAGCAGGCCGTCGCCCTGCTCGGGATCATAGGACTGAGTCGCTGGATCCACGGGGTGGCGCGCGAGCCGCCGCGACGACCTCCCGAGTCGCAGCCGGCGTGACCGTGAACGACTTCTCCACCAGGATCGCCTTGCCCGCGGCCAGCGCACCCAGGGCTAGCGCACGGTGATACGGATGCGGGGTGGCCACGTAGACCACATCCACCCCTGGGTCGCTGAGCAGTGCCCGGTAGGAGCCGTGGGCCGTCGGGACTTGCCCATTACCGGTCAGGATGGCGTGCGCAGCGGCGAACGCTGCCGCCCGCTCGGCCGAGCGCGACCCGACGGCGGTGAGAACCGCGTTCGGCACATAGGCCAGGTCCCGCAGGACCTTGTTCTGCGACCGGCCCCGGTCCGGCCACACCCCACCGCACAGTCATGCCCCGATCATGACCTATGGGCCGCGCCGTCCGCGTTCGCGGTTAGTCGACCGGGTCGTCCAGCCATACGCCATCGCGCATGACCGTCCGGCCCGCG
The DNA here is from genome assembly GCA_963787645.1 of uncultured Actinomycetes bacterium. Classification (GTDB taxonomy): domain Bacteria; phylum Actinomycetota; class Actinomycetes; order Streptosporangiales; family Streptosporangiaceae; genus Palsa-504. Next base: position 684,031 of record CAWBDS010000014.1, read on the forward strand.
AACTCCGAGGAGCCCCGCCACACCTGCATCCGCTGCGGCGTCAGCCGCAGGTAGACGAACCCAGGTACCGATCGCGGGTCGTTTCTGGACGCCCGCGCGTATCCCTCAGCCGCTGCCGTGTCGATGTCGGTCACGGCCACGATGTCCGCGATGGCATCGATCATGAGGACATCTGCGGTGCTTCCAATTGAGGCCCGGATTTTCGGTTGAGTCTGGATGTTCTTCAAGGTCCGGCTGTCCTCGAACGTCGCCGTGGTCAGCTGGGTGCCATCCCACCAGTAGGACGCGGGGATCAGATGCGGTCCGCGCCCGTCGCTCGCCGTGGCCAGCCAGAAATTGCTGTTCGAGCGAAGATGCTCTATCGCGGCTGCACGTCGTTCGGACAAAGACCGAGCTTGGCCCTGGTTGCTCATCCGCCCATCGTGCCACCGACCGCCGTCTCGTCCGCCTGCCCTTCTGCCGGGCTACGCGACACGGATAAACCCGCGCCCTAGGCGACCTCTCCGGGCCGGCTCGCGGCACCGTTCAGCTGCCACTCCACGTTGCCTGGTCAGGCCAGACGGCATTTGACCTTGACCGTCCCAAGCCGCGCATGCACATGTACCGCATGGTGCTCGCAGAGGGTCAACTGGCCGACGTCACCACGTACCTGAACCGTGAGCTGCTCGTCAGTCAGTGGCCAGTGCTGCGGACCCTAATAGGCAGGACGGTCCGATGCGTCTGGGAGTCCGCGTTCCCTGAACTACTCGAAGGACCGTCAACCGCGCCATGAATCTCAACGTCCTGCATCGCCGACTGATGCGGGCTCTCGCGGGCAGGGGACTACCGCGGGACCTCATCGACATCCACGCCGCGTCGCAGTCGTGCTCGATTAGCGAGCTAGAGTCCCTCGGGCGGCGCCATGCCTGCAACGAGGAATTCAGCCTTAGTGAGCTCAGGCACGCCTTGATGGCGCTGAATGGTACGACGACCAAGCGTTTGTTCGAATATAGCCTCTCAGTAGAGCAAATCACTGATCTACGGAGGTGGGCGCAAGCGTGGGCCGACGATATCCTCCGACGGATCAACGCCGAGACCTACGAAGACGATGACGGCGAATTGCTCTGAGGGACCGGGGGAGCGGCGCTCACCGTTGTTTCCGGCCGTTGGTCTGCGCGCGCGCTCGGTAGCGCGCGGGGAGACCACGGAACCTAGGCCCGCGCCGCGAGTGGCGAACTTAGCCTGAGGTGGTTGCCGCTCGGGTCGCGCACGGCGGCGTCGCGGACTCCGTAGGCTTGGTCGATGGGCTCCTGGAGGATCTCCGTCCCGGCAGCGCGCAGCGCTTCGAAGGTCTTATCGAGGTCGTCGACTTGAAGGAAGACCGCCAGGTCGCCCTTGGCGACGATCTCGCGCATCGCCTGCCGGTCGGCCGCGGGGATGTGGTGATCCACGGCGGCCAGCAGCAAGTCGTGAGCATCACCGGGAGCATGAACGGTGAGCCAGCGCATCTCTGGGCCCATCTGAACATCGTCGCGGACTTCGAAGCCGAGCAGCTGAGTGTAAAAGGCGAGCGCCGCATCCAGGTCAGTGCAGTAGATGGGCGTGTGCGTGATGGAAAGTGCCATGTCAGCGACCCTACGCACGGCTGGCCGGGGATGCTTCTCCAATCCTGCATGGTTCTGCGATCCACCCCGGGCGTGCCCAAGCTCGCGTCATACACGGGGGGACGGGCGCGAGCCGCGAGTGGTCACGGCCCTGGTATGCGGACGGCGGCTCGCCGATCAAACGGGCGAACGTAGAGCTGAACGAGCCGAGCGAGGTGAACCCCACAGCCATACACACGTCAGTCACGGACATGCCGTCGCCGCGGCGCAGCAGCGCCATCGCCCGTTCCAGGCGCCTGGCCTGCAAGTATGCGTACGGTGTTTCACCGTACGCCTCACGGAAGCGCCGAGAGAACAGTGACGGTGACATCAGCGCGGCGCGCGCCATCGTCGGAACGTCCAGCGGCCGCGCATAGTGGCGATCTAGCAAGTCCCGGGCCCGGCGTAGATTCGCCAGCTCAGCGACCTCCATACGGTAGAGAGTACCCTGTCTCAGGGCGCCAGACGCTCGGCGAGCAGGTCGCGCACCGTACGCGGTTCGCGGCCGAGAAGGTCGCGCAGGAGTGGGTCGGTACCCGCGAAACATCCTTCGCGGGCGGCCTGGAAGAAGCCGAGGGTGAAGCGCGCCATAACCTCGGGCGTGCCGTGCGCGACCTGGTCGGCCACCCACTTATCGTCGTCCGTGACGAGCCGCCGGATGTCGCGGCCGGTCAGTTCGGATGCGACATCCGCGATCTCGCCGAACGTCACGGCGTCGTCCGCGGTGAGCGTGACCGGGCCGTCAACGGGCCGCCGGCTGGCCAGGATCAGGGCGGCCGCCTCCGCTTCGTCGGCACGGTCGGTCCACGACACGGGCCCGTCAGCCGGTGCCGCTATGACGCCCGTCTCGCGCCAGGGTCCGAGCAGCCAGTCGAGGCTGTGGGCGTAGAAGCCATTGCGCAGAGACGTCCAAGCGACACCGGAGTCCGCCAGCAGCGTCTCGGTCGCGGCGTGGGTGCGGGCCGGCATGAACGGGCTGTCGAGCCGCGTGTGCTGGTGGCTGGTGTAAAGAATCCGCTGCGCCCCGGCCTTTACAGCGGTCTGGATCGCGGTGCGGTGCAATGGGACATGGTCGGCGTGGGGATCACTCGACGAGACGAGCAACACCTGGGTGGCACCTTCGAACGAGTCGAGCAGGGGCGCCGGGTCGTCATACGAGCCGCGCCGCACGCGCACGCCCCGGTCGGCAAGATGCTGTGCCTTGGCCACGTCGCGCACGCTCACGCCTATCTGGTCCGCGGGGATGCGCTTGAGCAGGTGCCCGGCCGTGGCGCCATTGAGGGCGCCGGTGGCGCCGGTGATGACGATCATGCGCTGCCGTCCGTTCTGTTATCTGCGATACCTAAGTCACGTTATCAAGGAAAAACCATTGAAAGCAAAATTTCGCTATCATCGATAACATGAATGCGCAGAAGCTTGTCTCATCGCGTGACCGGACGCGCGCGCAGCTCGTGGAGGTCGCCACCCAGCTGCTGGCCAGCGGCGGGCCGGACGCGGTGACCACCCGCTCGGTCGCGCTCGCCGCCGGCGTACAGGCACCCACGATCTACCGGCTGTTCGGCGACAAAGGCGGACTCCTCAACGCCGTCGCCGAGCACGGGTTCGCCGACTACGTGGCGCGCAAGCCCCCGGTTGGCGCCGACGGCGATCCAGTCCAGAGCCTGCGCGCCGGATGGGAGCTACACGTCGGCTTCGGGCTCGCCAACCCCGAGCTGTTCCGGCTGATGCACGCGGCCCGGCAAACGTCGGACGGCCGTACCGCGGCCGGGGCCGGGCTGGCGGTGCTGCAAGCCCGGGTGCACCGGGTCGCCGAGGCGGGCCGGCTGCGCGTGACCGAGCGGCGGGCGGTGGAGCTCATCGCCGCGGCCGGCACCGGCGTGGTGTTCACCTTGATCGACCAGGCCGGGGACGAGCGCGACGATGCGCTCGCGCACACGGCGTGGGAAGCGGTCTGCTCGGCCATACTGACCGATGAGAGCGCCGCCGCCGTACCGGGCCCGGCTGCTGCAGCCGTGACCCTGCGCGCCGCGCTGCCCGACCTGCAGGCGCTCACATCCGCCGAACGGGCGCTGCTCAGCGACTGGCTCGACCGCATCACCACGTCGCAGCCGACGCCTGGATAAGTCGTCTCACTATTGGTGTGTCCGGTCAGGCCAGACGAGCGGGAGGGACTCCAGACCATTCATGAGGCTGACCGGACGCCAGCGGAGTTCCTCCATGCGGGCCAGGGGAGCGCCCAGACAGTAGTGAACGCCGTAGCCGAAGGCCACGTGATCACGGGCCAGGATGAGTGCGGCGTGGCGCGAACGCCTTCTGCACAAGGCGGCGCAGCCGGGGTGTGGTCGGGCGGGTCGCTGTGGAGCATGTGCGCGTGGACGCCCCTCGCCCCGCTCGGCCGGGCCGAACCGCGCCCCGGCCAGCAGCGCACATCCCGCGCCAGCCGGGGTCAGTCAGGGCCGTCCGGACGTCCGCATAGCGGGTGATGAGCCACGCCCGCCCGTAGCCCGGCATCCGCACCGGGGCTACGGGCTGAGACTCGCGCAACCGCGCGAACAAACCCAACCGTTGATCACGGCCGGGAGCGAGATGCTTGACCCTCACGTCGCGTCATGCCGCATAGTCGGTGGCGTGGAGGAGTACCTGACCGTAGGACGTGTCGCCGAGCTGGCCGGGGTGACCGTCCGCACGCTGCATCACTATGACGAGATTGGCCTCGTGCAGCCGTCGGCGCGGACCACGGCCGGGTATCGGGGCTACTCCGCGGACGACGTGGAGCGGCTACGAGGGGTACTAGCCTACCGGCGGCTGGGCTTCGGGTTGCGGGAGGCCGCAGACCTGGTTGGCGACCCGTCCACCGACGCGGTCGCGCACCTGCGCCGGCTGCGTGGCCTGCTACTGGAGCAGCGCGATCGAGCGGATGCCATGGTGGCGGCCATCGACAGGGAACTCGACGTACGGGCGAGGGGGATGAGAATGACACCAGAGGAGCAGCTGGGGATGTTCGGCGCACGGCTGTATGACGTGATTGGGGGTGCTTACCCCGCGACACGGCGCACCGAGCCGCGGATCGCCGCCAGGATCTGGGATGCGCTCGGCGACGCGCAGACGGTGCTGAACGTCGGGGCCGGAACCGGCTCTTATGAGCCTCCTGGCCGTGACGTTACCGCGGTAGAACCGTCGGCGGTCATGCGGGCGCAGCGTCCCGCGGGCGCGGCGCCGTGCGTGGCCGCCGTTGCGGAGAACCTCCCGTTCGCGGACCAGTCCTTCGACGCCGCGATGGCCTTTAGCACCGTTCATCACTGGCGGGACTCGATCGCTGGACTGCGCGAGATGCGGCGCGTGGCCCGCCGCGTGGTGGTATTCACGCACGACGACACTGACGCCGGATGGCTTAGCCAGTTCTGGCTCAGTCGCGATTACCTGCCCGAGGTCGCCGGCCTTGTCGCCGGACGGCCTTCGCTGGACGCGCAGGCCGGCGCGATCGGGGCCCGCATCGAGCCGGTGCCCATCCCATGGGACTGCGCCGACGGCTTCTTCGAGGCATACTGGCGCCGACCCGGGGCCTACCTGGAGGAGCATGTGCGCCGAGCGGTGTCGGTGTGGACGAGGGTCGGGCCGGAGGCCGAGCAGCGTGCGGTACGCAGCCTCCGTGAGGACCTCGCCTCGGGCTGGTGGGCTGAGCGCAACCGTGATCTCCTCACCCTGGACGCGGCAGAGCTCGGCCTCCGCCTGCTCGTGGCCTGAACCAGGTCGTGGGGGATCGGCGCGTCTCGGTTGTCGAGAATGGGGGAGCGGCTTCGTCCCAGGGGAACAAGTGGCCACAACGAGCCATGTAGCAAGGAGGAGGCCGACCGTGCAGCCCGATGAGATCGCCGAGGTCCTGAACCGTCCGATCAGCCAGGAATTGCTGACTCGCGACCTGACCCGCCTGGCCTACGTCGCCAAGGACGGAACACCGCGTTCGATTCCGATCGCGTTTACCTGGAACGGCACCGAGATCGTCATGTGCACGACGAAGAACGCCCCCAAGCTGCCTGCTCTGCGCCAAAGTCCGGCGGTCGCCCTGACGATCGACACTGAGGTGCACCCGCCCAAGATCCTGCTGATCCGCGGTCAGGCAGAGCTGGATGTCGTCGACGGCATCCCGGACGAGTACCTCCAGATGAACGGCAGCTACGAGATGACGGCCGAGCAACGGGTCGAATGGGAGGCCGAGGTCCGTTCGCTCTACGACGGCATGGTCCGGATCATCGTGACCCCGACCTGGGCGAAACTGATCGACTTCGAGACAACCCTCCCCAGCGCGGTCGAGGAACTGGTCCGGCAGCGAGCCGAACGTCAGCAGAGCTGACTAAGTGCCTGTAAGAAAGGAGAACATCCGTGAAGTACCTGCTGCTGAAGCACTACCGAGGTGGCCCGGCCCCGGTAGGCGACTTCGGGTCGATGGACCAGTGGACGCCGGAGGAGGTCGATGCGCACGTGCAGTTCATGCGCGACTTCGCGGCCCGCCTGGAGGAGACGGGCGAGTTCGTCGACGCCCAGGCACTGGCGCCCGACGGCGCGTTTGTGCGGTATGGCGGCGAGGGGCGCCCACCGGTGACCGATGGCCCGTTCGCCGAGACCAAGGACCTCATCGCTGGCTGGTACGTCATCGATGTGGACTCCTGGGATCGCGCGGTCCAGCTGGCCGGGGAGCTGTCCGCTGCTCCCGGGCCGGGCGGCAAACCGATCCACGAGTGGCTCGAGGTCCGGCCGTTCCTCGGTGGGTCGTCTACGGTCACCGAGTGAACGAACCATTGCTGCGGGAGCTGGTACCCGCGGTGATCGGTGTCCTCGTCCGGCGCGGAGCCGACTTCGCGCCGGCCGAGGATGCCGTGCAGGAGGCGCTGATCCGGGCGCTGGACACCTGGCCGGACGATCCACCGCGCGATCCGAAGGCATGGCTCGTCGCGGTCGCGTGGCGCAAGTTCCTCGACGCCGCCCGCGCCGATGCGTCCCGGCGCGGGCGGGAACTCGCCGTGCAGGTCGAGCCTCCGCCGGGTCCGGCGCCCACCACGGACGACACGCTACGGCTTTATTTCCTGTGTGCGCACCCCGCCCTGCCGTCGGCCTCGGCCGTTGCCCTGACGTTGCGGGCGGTCGGTGGGCTGACCACCCGGCAGATCGCGACGGCCTACCTCGTACCCGAGACCACCATGGCACAACGGATCAGTCGGGCCAAGCGGCGGATCGCGGGACTGCCGCTCGACCAGCCCGGTGACCTCGGGACGGTGCTGCGCGTGCTCTACCTCGTCTTCAACGAGGGATATAGCGGAGACGTCGACCTGGCGGCCGAGGCGATCCGCCTCGCCCGCCAACTCACCGCTTTGACCGACGAGCCCGAGGTTGCGGGCCTGCTCGCGCTCATGCTGCTGCACCATGCGCGCCGCCCGTCCCGCACCGGCCCGGGAGGCCGCCTGATACCGCTCGATAAACAGGACCGGTCACGCTGGGATACCTGCGTAATTACGGAGGGTGTTGCAATCCTGCAGGCCGCGCTGGCCCGCGACCGGCTGGGTGAATACCAGGCACAAGCCGCGATCGCCGCCCTGCACGCGGACGCCCGGACCACGTCTGAGACGGACTGGGCGCAGATCGTGGAGTGGTACGACGAACTGCTGCGCCTCACCGGCAGCCCAGTCGTGAGACTCAACCGCGCAGTTGCGGTAGGGGAGGCCGACGGGCCGCAGGCCGGCCTGGCGGCGCTGGCCGACGTGGACCCCGACCTGCCCCGTTTCGCCGCGGTAGCGGCATACCTGCACGAACGCGCCGGGCACCTCGAGCGCGCCGCCAAGCTCTACGCCGAGGCCTCTCGCACCGCTGCCAGCGTGCCCGAGCGCGACCACCTCACCCGGGAGGCCGCGCGGGTGCGGCAACTCCTGCATCCCTTCCCGGGGTAGCTGCAAGGCGCTTGCGCGGCCACCTACGTTAACCTACATTGTCATACATGGTAGCTACTCCCAGCCCGTCGTCGATCCGGTTCGAACCGCGCGTGTTCGAGCGGCTCTCCGTGTTCGTTGCAGCGCACCGGGATCTGACCCTGTCTAGCGCCACCAGCAGGCTCGTCGATGAGGCGCTGCGGATCCGTGAGCATCCGCTTATCACGTTCAAGGATGGCCCGGCCGGACGCAGGGCCCGGCTGGTCGGCGGTCCCGACGTTTGGGAGATCATCGGCGCCATCCGGTCCGTCCGCGAAGCCGAGCCGGCGCTGGCGGGAGACGAGGTTCTCGCGGTCGTCGCCGAGACGTCAGGGACGCCCGAGCCGTTCATACGTGCGGCTCTGGCCTACTGGAGCGACTACCCGGAGGAGGTCGATGACTTCCTGCACAGGGCACGCACCCAGGCCGCACAGGCACGGGCGGCGTGGGAACGGAGCCAGGGACTGTTGGGGCTGTGAGCGCGGTACCCCAACGTGCCCGACGAGTTGCTTCTCGACGAGATGTTCTCGCCTGCGATCGCCATTGATCTCGCTGCCCGCGGCATCAATTGCCGTGCGGTCGCTGCGGATCCTGTCCTGCGTGCTCTGTCGGACCTGGAGATCTTCCAGGCGGCACTGACCGAGGGTCGGATTCTCGTAACGAACAACGTCCCGGACTTCGAGAGCCTCCGACGGGCACACGAGGCGGCCGGAAACAAGGTTCCTGGCCTCATCTACACATCAGACCTCACGTTCCCGCGGACGAAAGCGTACATGTCCCGGCTCGCGGCGGCACTCGCCGACGCTGCGAGCGGGCGTGAGACGGCCCGCCGGGGCGGCGTACTCTGGCTCCGCCCGCCTGCGTGATTCCCGGGGAGGGAATCGCAAGGAAGCGCCCGTCTCGTCCGGGAACCGCGATCGCCGGACGGTGATTTCAGGCTGCTCGGGTGCCTAGGGGCTGGTGGCATAGGGCGTCCTACCTCCGGCCGGAAGAAAGCTGAACCACCGGTTCTAGAAAAATATTGCTAGTTTCTAGCTTCCTGTATAGGATGGGAACAGGCACCGAGGATCAGCCGCCGCCGGCGGCCAGCTCCCCGGGCCACTAAGGGAACCGGCACAGGTCGCCAGCGACCCCGGCCCCCGCCCGAGAGAAGCACGCCATGACCGAACCAGCCACACCACCAGGCACGACCGGCACCCTGCCACCCCCCTCAGCCAACGGCTCCGCCCCGCCCGCGCCGCGAGCGCCGGTCCGCGGGCGGACGCGGACGAAGATCAGCAGCATGCGCACGGGGCTGATCGCGGGCACCGCCGTCCTCGTCGTGGTGCTGATCTTCATCATCCAGAACGCGCACGCCGTCAGCATCAGCTTCCTGGGCGCGCACCTGCGCCTGTCGCTGGCCGTGGCGCTGCTGCTCGCCGGCATCGCCGGCGCGCTGGTGATGGCCGCCGCGGGGACCGCGCGGATCACCCAGCTGCGGCGGATCATGCGCCGCGACCGGCGCCGGCCCCATCCCGGTAAGTAAGCAGCCGGGGTAACCGCGGGCCCGGCCACCCCCCAGCACGGCCAGATGACGGCGGCAGGCGCAAGCCGCTCGCGCCGGGATCTGCCATGCACACCCCCACCTCCGCGCGTCACTGACCAGGGAGTCATCATGGGCATCCTCGCATGGATCGTTCTCGGCCTGGGAGCAGGCTTGCTCGGCAACCTGCTGATCCCCGGCAAACGATCACAAGGGTTCATCGTCACCTGCGTGACCGGCGTCGCCGGAGCGCTGGGCGGCGGCTGGGCAGCCAGCCGGCTGTTCCACCTGCACACTTTGAACGGGTTCTTCAACCTGTCCACCTGGCTCACCGCCATCGCCGGGTCCGCCGTTCTTCTGCTGGCCTACCACCTGGCCACCGGGCGGTCCGGCCACCGGACGGCACACCGGTGAACACGGCGACCGGGGACCGGGTCATGAATCATGACGCCGGACGTGAGACGGCGCCGGCCAGCCCGGCACCGCCCGTACCGCGGCTGCGCCTGGGGGCGCCGCTGCCGCGCGGCACGCTGCTGGACGGCGGCTGGTGGCCGCGATCAGCCGACCCGGCAGCGGAACTGCCCGGGCTGATCGCGGCCGTCGAGGGCCGCCGCGGCCGGGTTACCCGCCTCATGCTCGGCCCCGCAGGCTGGGACAGCCAGCCGCGGCGGCTAGGCGTCGCGGACCGGGTGGTCAAGGTCGGCTGGTTCACCAGCCAGCCGGCCGGGCTGCTCACCGCGTTCTGCGGCAGCAGCGGCCGTGTCGACCTCCTGGTCGTCGCTCCCGGCACCGCCGAGGCCGATGCCCTGGCGGCGATGGACCTCGCCGCCCAGGCCGCCAACCTCATCCATGCCCCGGACATCCTGGCCGCGGTGGCCGGGCATCCGCGCCCGGCGGCGGACACAGAACCCGGGCTGGCGGTGTGGGAGACCGAGGGCGGTCAGCTCGCCGGCCGCGCGGAGGCGAGATGACCGCGCAGGGGGCCGGGGCCGGCGGTGCCTGCACCTGGCCTGGCGGCGAATCCGCGCCCGCACCTGAAAACAAGCAATATTCTTCTAGAAAATTACGGTCGATTCATGAGCGCGGAGAGCTGGAGCTTCCTGACCAATCACGCCCGCGTCCTGCTCCGCATCGCCCAGGACCCCGGTGCCCGGCTGCGCGACATCGCCGGCAGCCTGGGAATCACCGAGCGCAGCGCGTATAGCATCGTCACCGACCTGACCGGCGCCGGGTACGTCGTCAAGCACAAAGACGGCCGCCGCAACCGCTACCAGGTCCAGACGCACCTCCCGCTGCCAGATCCGGTGGGCCAGGAACCCGCCATCGGCGACGTCCTGGCCGTCTTGACCGCCGGCCCGGCCGACCACGCCCGGTGAGGTCAGCTGGCGGGGAACAGCTGCCTGACGGGCAGCCCGGTGAAGGAACAGGGTGCTGTCCGCCGGAACCGGCAGGATCCGGGCAGCGAGGAGCCGCGATGGGCATGGTCAGCCGGGTCGATGCCTACCAGCGGCGGCACCGCTGGGCTGGGCTGCCGCTCGCGGTGCTGTACAAGTTCGCCGACGATCAGGGCACCTACCTCGCCGCGCAGATCACCTATTACGGGTTCGTGGCGCTGTTCCCGCTGCTGCTGCTCCTGGCCACGATCCTGGGATACGCGCTGCACGGCAGCCAGCACCTGCAGCGGCAGGTGCTAGATTCCGCGCTGGCGCAGTTCCCCGTCATCGGCGATCAGATCACCGCGAACATCCGGTCCTTCCACGGCAGCACAGCGGGCCTGGTCATCGGCATGCTCGGCTGCGTCTACGGCGGCCTGGGCATCGTTCAGGCCGCCCAGACCATGCTGAACAAGGTGTGGGGCGTGCCGCGCAACTCCCGCCCCAACCCGCTCCGGTCCCGGCTGCGGAGCCTGCTGCTGCTGGCCGCCGGCGGCGCCAGCGTCATCGTCACCACCGTGCTGTCCGCGCTGGGCGCCGCCGCGGGCAGCTACGGCGCCAGCCTGGGCGGCGGCGTCCGCGCGCTGGCGACCGCGGCGGCCATCACGCTGAACGTGGCCCTGTTCATCGCGGCGTTCCGGATCCTGACCGCATCCGCGGTCACCATCCGGGAGATTCGGGCCGGCGCGGTCGCCGCCGCGGTCGTCTGGCAGGCCCTGCAGTGGGCCGGCGCGCTGCTGCTGGGGCACGAGCTCAAGGGCGCGACCGCCACCTACGGCCTGTTCGCGCTCGTCCTGGGCCTGCTCGCCTGGATCTACCTCGGCGCGGTCACCACCGTGCTCTGCGCGGAATACAACGCGGTCCGCGCCGGGCAGCTATGGCCGCGCAGCCTGCTCACCCCGTTCACCGACAACGCCTACCTCACCCCCGCAGACCAGCGTGCCTACACCTCCTACGTCAAGACCGAACGACACAAGAACTTCCAGAACATCGACGTCAGCTTCGGCAAGCCCCCCAACCCGAACCCGCCAAACCAGAACCCTGAACACTTCACATCCGCCGGCGACAGGTCGGTCACGCTGGGATACCACCTGCAGGCCGCGCTGGCCCGTGACCGGCTGGGTGAATACCAGGCACAAGCCGCGATCGCCGCCCTGCACGCGGACGCCCGGACCACGTCTGAGACGGACTGGGTACAGATCGTGGAGTGGTACGACGAACTGCTGCGCCTCACCGGCAGCCCAGTCGTGCGACTCAACCGCGCAGTTGCGGTAGGGGAGGCCGACGGGCCGCAGGCCGGCCTGGCGGCGCTGGCCGACGTGGACCCCGACCTGCCCCGTTACACCGCGGTAGCGGCATACCTGCACGAACGCGCCGGGCACCTCGAGCGCGCCGCCAAGCTCTACGCCGAGGCTTCCCGCACCGCTGCCAGCATGCCCGAGCGCGACCACCTCACCCGAGAGGCCGCGCGGGTGCGACAACTCCTGCATCCCTAAGTTCGATGTCAGGGAGAGGCTGTGCGTGATGATCATGCGGTCACGGTCTTGGACCGCGTCCAAGCTAGGCCCGACCTCGGTGTCTCGTCCTCCGGTCGTCGACGAGGCGCCATTGGTCGCCGTACGTGCCGATGGTGACATTTTCGCGTCGTAGCAGGTCGTGCGGGAAGCCCAGCGAGGGTGCGCTGGCTTTGTCGAGTACGCGGGTCTCGTCCGGGCCGGACCAGCTGTGCTGGAAGAGCCCCTCTGCGGCGTCGTCACGCAGCCGCCCTTGGCCGCCTTCGCGTACTTGCCGGTCAGCCTTCCTTCCGCGAGCGGACCCCACGCCACAACGGCAAGGTCGAAAGCATCGGCCATCGGAACCAGATCGCTTTCCGGTGTCCGCTCCAGCATGTTGTACCGCGACTGAAGGGCGACGAATGCCGTCCAGCCGCGCAGTTCCGCAGTTGTGTTGGCTTCCGCGACCTCCCAGGCGGGCCAGTCGGAGACACCGATGTACAAGACCTTTCCGGAACGGACCAGATCATCGAGGGCACGCATCACCTCGACGACTGAGGTCCATGCTTCGCGGGTGTACCCACAGCAGGTCGACGTATTCGGTTCCCATGCTGTGCAGGCTGGCCTCGACCGACCGCATCAGGTTCTTTCGATGGCTGCCGGCCGAGTTGAGGTCACCAGGCCGTGTCTGCAGCGTGTACTTGGTTCCGACCACGAACCGATCGCGGTCCGACCGAAGGAAGCCACCGAGGATCTTCTCCGCATTGCCATCGGAGTAGATGTTCGCTGTATCGAGGAAGGTGCCGCCGGCTTCGGCGAACTTGTCCAGGATGAGCCTAGCGGTGCGTTCGTCGATACCCCAGGACCTGCGCTCGCCAAAGGTCATCGTCCCCAGTGCAAATTCCGACACCCGCACTCCGGACGACCCAAGCAACCTGTATCGCACATCTGCCTTCATTCATTCCTGCTCCCATGAAAGCGGATCTCAAGGGCCTTCAGGTAACGAGTGTTTCGCATATAACCCATGCCGATTTAGCATGGGCAGCGTGCGCATGCTCTGGTTCCAGGTCTTCCGGGAGGCCGTGCGCTGCGGTTCCCCCGGTGAGGCGTCACGCACCCTTGGGTTTACGCAATCGGCCGTCTCCCGTCACATCGCCGCCTTGGAAGCCGGAGTACGCGTACCGCTGCTCGATCGCGGGCCTTCCAGCGTGCGGCTTACGCCGTACGGGGAGTGTCTGCTGCAGCATGCAGACGCGATCTTGGCTCATGACGATCAACTACGCCGCGAGTTCGACGGAATCCGGAAGGGCGCTCGTGGCCACATCACCGTCGGCGCCTTTCCGCCCGCTGTCGCCGGGATCATCCCCGCGGCCCTCAACGCCCTCCAGCAGGACCGCCCCGACACCACACTGTCGTTGGGCGCGGCGCTGGCCAGCATGCCGGTAACGGATGGCCGAGTTCAGGTCCTTGACGCTGGAGGGCGGAAGGGGCACTTGCTGGCCACGTTTCGCCTCAGCGGGACTTGGCCTGTGACGAGGATTGGTGCAGGATCCTGAGCGTCATGGCACGGTGACTTGATGCTTGGCGCCTATCGAGGCGACGGAGCAGACCAGGCCGCCATTCGTCAAACGTCTTCGGGCTGCTGGCGCCGCACCGCGAGGGCCACGCCGATGACCAGGAGGATCAGCCCGGTGAGCTGCCCGGCGGGAGGCCAGTGCAGTTTGGCCGCGTACACGTAGGCGAAACCCGCTACGGTCTCCACGTTGACCAGCAATCCCGCGAGGACGGGGGAGAGCCGGCTGGAGGCAAGGTTCCACAGCCAGGTGCCCATCCAGGAGACGACGACGCCGAGGATGACCACTGCCGCGATCAATTTCCCGGTTCCAGGGTTGCCGCTGGCGGGAGCCGCCAGCTGGCCGGTGACCGCGGCGAGCGGCAGGCCAGCCACCGTCACCGCGCCGGTGGCCACACCCACCACAGTGGCCCAGTGCGCCGATGACACGGCCTCGCGCGCGGCGAGGAACCGGGCATTGGCTAGCGCATACCAGGTCCACAGGACGACGGCACCACAGGCCGCAGCCAGCCCGGCGATCTTCTCGCCCACCGGGCCGGGCTGGTAGGCGTGGACACCGGAAAGCTCAACGCGCTTACCAAGGCCAGCCCCGCCGTGACCAGGATGAGCGGCAGCGCCAGCCGCCGCCACCGGTAGGACGGTGACAGGCAGTTGCCGACCACCGCGACCACCACCGGGATGGCACCGATCACCATGTCGGTCAGCGGCGCACCGGCGGCCCGGATGCCCACCACCAGCAGCAGGTAATACCCGACGTTCCCGGCCACGGCGAAGGCTAGCGCAAGGCGCCAGTGCTGCCGCGCCAGCTCACGCACGGAACGGCCGCCCAGAGCGAACAACACCACCGAAAGCAGCCCGTAGGCGAGGTAACGGCCCACGGTCACGATCACCGGGTTCCAGCCGCCGAGCAGCACGGGAAGCAGGAACGCCAGCCCCCACACCAGCCCCGCCGTCGCCCCCGCGCCCAGCCCGGCCGCGGTGCGGCCATGCCGTCGGCTCGCCGGGAGCGCAGACGGCGCGCCGGCTGCCCGCGTGCCCGGTGCTGAGGTCACAGCCGCTCCTGACTACCAAAACGTCCTTGAGTGGTTACGGCTACCCAGAAGCAGAAGGTTTAACCTGCTAACTTCAGATCACCAGTTAACTGAGCCAGCCCAGCGAGCGGAGCCAGCGGTGACCGACATGCCCAGCCTGATCGGCGGCGCCCTCTGCCTGGACTTCGCGAACACCGTCGACCCCCGGCACGCGACCGACCGGCATGAGTACCTCGACAGCTACTCGGCCCTGGCCGAATGGGCCCATCATGTCGGGGGCATTGACGCCGCCACAGCCGAGCGCCTGCTTAAGGCGGCGGCCGCAGACCCCCGCCAGGCGCAGCGGGTCCTGCAGCGGGCCATCACGCTGCGCGAAGCCCTCTACCCGATCTTCGCCCAGGCGATCGACCGGCAGCCGCCCGCACCGGATGATCTCGACACTCTGCACGGCGAACTGACCAGCGCCATGACACACATCCAGGTCTGCTGGGCGGCCACGGGCTTCACCTGGGGGTGGGATGACCCCGGGCACGGGCTCGACCGCGTCCTGTGGCCGGTCACCCAGTCCGCCGCTGACCTTCTGACCCGCGGGCCGCTCGGCCGGATCCGGGAATGCCCAGGCGACGGGAACTGCGGATGGCTGTTCCTTGACCTCAGCAAGAACGCCAGCCGGCGCTGGTGCGAGATGCGCACATGCGGCAACCGGGCCAAGGCACGCCGCTACCACGCCCGGGCGCGAGATGATCTGGCTGGCCAGTGATACGGGACACTGGCAAGCCATGCGGCGACGCGGACGGCGCCCGACCTGAAAAGAAAGCCGTCGCACAACCACGGCGAAACAGCAAACCATCGGCGGAGCCAACCAGAGCATGTCCGGCCAGTTCAGAGGCAGGCAGTTGGTGAGACCGCCGTCGCTCTGCCGGGTTGGCGGCGGCCACCGGATGGTTCGAGGTGCCGGTAGACGTCCTTGCGGGACACGCCGAAGGTCTGGGCGACGGTGCACTTGCGCCTGCCGTCGTCGCCGGTCTTCCTCGTACACGCCGCAACTCGTCCCGGCTCCGCGCCGATAATGCACATTATGTAAAGTAGCATGCTGGCACTCCTGCTTACTTCAGATGAGGCGGCCGCCCGCGGGACCAGTCGCTAGATCGCTTCTGGCGACCGGCGGGGTCAGGTCCCGGTCAGGTCCCGGCGCCACCTCGATCATGAAGTGCTACGAAAGGTTGAGGTCAGCCCGCATATTACCCAGCAATCTGGCCGATTCATCGTGTCCGAAGAATGGCGAAAAGGGCATTTCCACACGATCTCCACACCGTCTAAGCGCGGTCTCCATCCAGACGTAGCTCGATTAGTTTTCGTACCGGCACCGCTCGCATGACGCAAACGATAGAACCGGAGCCTTTCATAAGGCCCCCCGTCTAGCTGGAGGTTCGCGATGGCAGAGGAAGTCGATGTCAGCCTGCGCCTGACGATGCCGCTTCTGAAAAAGGGGGCAGACGGGATTTATGACGCGACCTGTCGTCTTCAGACGATGCTGAATCTCTGGCTTGATATCGCCGAAAAGGGCGGGACGCCGACGCCGCTTAAGGTCGATGGCATGCTCGGTGAGGAGACCATCAAGGCCGTCAAGGGCTGGCAGCAAAATAACGGGCTATTCGTTGACGGGCAAGTGGGAGAGAATACCTGGAAAGCGCTGATAACAGCGTGGCTCACCACATCGGGGCCGGGCTAAGCCTGGCTCTTCCTAGCCGTAATCCACTTGCACCGTCCGGCTATGAGCGCGGACCATCGGAGGCTGACGGTGGAAGGTGCAGCGAAGCTATGTCACCCCTGGAGTTCGCCGCCGGGCTGTTGCCCTTGTGGGGCTTCCCGCCTGGCACGGACATCTCTGCGGTCGGTGAGCAAGGAACCAACAACCAGACGTTCCGGGTGTGTCACGGGCCGCAGCGTTACGTGCTGCGGGTCAGCGGGTTTTTGTCTAGCGCGGATGTCCGCGCCGAACACCAGATCCTGCGGCGGCTGCGGCAGGGCGGGCTAGCCCTCCAGGTGCCGGAACCCGTGGCCGCGCCGGACGGGCGGATGGTGATCGAGACCTCGGCCGGACCTGCCGCCGTGTGCCGGTGGATACCGGGCGAGCATCCCAGTATGGACGGCGAGGTGGAGCTAGAGCGCTTCGGCCAGGCCGCCGGATTGCTCGGAGCCGCGCTGGCGGACGTGCCGCTCGCGGAGGCCCGCCGGGACTGGCGCACTGACCCGCGCTGGGTCCAGCCGGACGATCCGCCCGTCGACGTCCTGTGCGGCGAACTGCGCTCGGCTGGGATGAGCGCCTCGCGAGCCGAAGTCCTCGATGCGGCGGCGCGCCGCACAGGGCAGTGGTGGCCCGATACTGACCATCTGCCCGCGCAGGTCATCCACGGCGACCTCGCTCCGTCGAACGTGCTGGCCGACCCGGATACCGGCAGGGTGACCGGGCTGCTCGACTTCGAGCTCGCCGGGGCCGGCTTCCGGGTGCAGGATGTCCTCGCCGCGCTGTACAACTCCGCGGCGCTCCGCGCGCCGGACTGGCCGCGCCGCACGGCGGCCTTCCTGCGGGGCTGCGCCTCGGTCCGCCGCCTGGAACCGGCCGAGGTGGCCGCGCTGCCCGAGTTGCTCATCGCCCGCTCGCTCGGTTCCGTGCTGTGGCGGGTGGCCAGGTGGCGTGCGGGACTGGGGCGCTTTGACGAGGTGACGGCCCACGTCGGCAGGCTCGAGGCGACCGAGCAGTGGCTGGCGGCCAACGAGGCTGCGTTCTTGTCCGTCGCGGTCAGCGCGAACGCCGGGCCCTGAGTCTCCGGGCTACCCCGGGGCGCTCATCCCCTGTCTTTCCTGGTCAGACGTACGGCCAGCCATATCGCCGCGCTGGCTAGCGGCAGTTCGGCGAAGGTTGCCTCGCCGACCGCCAGCATGCGATCCAGGCCCGGCGCCGAGGTGCAAACGTCGAACCAGGCGTCGGTCAGCAGCAAGGCGGCGCCCGCCGCGGCGGTCAGGCCTGCCCGCGGGCTGCCGCACTTCAGCAGCAAGGCGGTGGTCAGCGCCGCGACCGCCTCTGCGGCATCCAGTCCCGCCCAGGCCAGCGACCAATGCTGGACGCTCGCGGTCGCGGGCAAGGTAAGCCCCAGCAGTACACACCACGGCAGCAGGAAGCCTCCCACCGCCAGCGCCACCAGACGGGCGCGCCGAGCCAGCCGACTCCCCCGGTGGGTCTCGTCCAGGAGCCGGGTCGTGCCCGCGAGGTCAGCCAACGCCGGAAGGTCAATCGGGGCTGAGAGTTCAGTCACTGCCGGGAGCTCGCATGTCTGCATGGCTCCCACGCTAAGCATGCAGAGTAAATTCTGCAAACTATTTTCTGCAGAATTTTCTCTGCAACTGTGCTAGGCTGTGCTGGTGAGCATGACTCCGCGACGCGTGATTGGCGACGCCCGGCGCTGGAAGGCGCTGTCGCATCCGCTGCGCCAGGAGATCCTGGCGCACCTGGGTGAGCATGAGGCCGCCACTTCCACCACCATCGCCGAGGCCCTGGGCCAGAACACCGGCACCACCAGCTATCACTTGCGGATACTCGCCGATGCTGGGGTCATCGAGGAGGTCCCCGAGCGTGCCCACGGGCGCGAGCGATGGTGGCGCACCATCCCCGTCGACCACCGCGAGCCCGACTACGACACGCTCAGCCCGGAAGACCGCGCGGCCCTGGACGAATGGCGGGCCCAGCAGATCCCTGGCGAGGTCGCCCTGGTCGGCCGCTACATCCGGGACTTCCGTAAGCACGGGAAATGGGCCAAGGCCTCGCGCGCGGCCGACTGGTACACCGTCGCCGACCTAGAGGCGCTCATGGACGAGTACATCGCGCTGCTCAACAAGTACGGTCACAGCGCCCAGGACGCGCCGCCAGGAGCCAGGCTCATGCAGCTGCGTATGTTCTACATTCCTGACGAACCAGACAGCGAGTCAGGCGGCGAGGCAGGCTGACCCAGCCTCCCCTTCGGGCTACTCCCACCCCTTCATCGGCCCCTGCGCGAGCTCGGGGTGGTCGTAACTGTCGTGCCAGTTCCACCAGTTGTACGGCGCAGACTGCGGATAACCCTCAGGTGAGTCTTCCCACGTTTCCTGGCGGCCGAGCGCGCTCAGGTCCAGGTAGCTCCAGGTGCTCCCGAGAGCCTCGTCGCCGCGGTTGTTGAGGAAGTAGGTGCGGAACACCTGGTCGCCGTCGCGGATGAACGCGTTCGTGCCGTGATATTCGTCGACGCCGAAGTCGATGTCCCAGTCGCTGGTGATGGTGTACCACGGCATCGTCCAGCCCATCCGCGCCTTCAGCCGGGCGATGTCTGGCTGCGGCCCGCGCGAGGCATAGGCGAACGTGATGTCACGGGCGTTCAGGTGGACGACGTCGGCGACCTGGTCGGCCATCATGGAGCAGCCGTGGCACGCGTGGTCGGGCCAGCCGGTCACGCCGGGCTCGAAGAAGGCACGGTAGATGACGAGCTGCCGGCGGCCATCGAACAGGTCGAGCAGGCTCGCCTTACCCTTCGGCCCGTCGAACTCGTAGTCCTTCTGTATCGCTAGCCACGGCATACGCCGTCGCTGCGCAGCGAGCGCGTCATGAGCCCGGGTCAGCTCCTTTTCCTGCACCAGCAGCCGCTGGCGGGCTTCCTCCCATTCCTGCGCGGTCACGACCGGCGGTGTCTTCATTGGCTGATCCACGATGTCCTCCGTTTCATTCGGTTAGGTAGCGTTGCGGTCCAGGTGAGCCTGCAGCGCGCCAAGCGGGCCGTCCCAGTCACGGGCCAGCGCGGCCAGGAACTGCTGCGCCACCTGCATTGGCGCTGAGCGCAGCCGGTAGCGCACTCGGCGCCGCTCCCCCGGCTCGGCGGTCACCAGGCCGGCCTCGGCTAGCAGCCCCAGATGCTTGGCGATCGCCTGCCGGGTGATCGGCAGACGTTCGGCCAGGTCCGTGGCCGTGGCCGGACCCGCTGACGCGAGCTCGGCCAAGATGGCGCGCCGGCTCGGGTCGGCCAGGGCTACGAAGACCTGTTCGGCGATCGCCTCCGCGCTAGGCGGCATCGAGATAGTCGGCCAGCTCGGCCAGTTCCCGTCCCCACCCATCGGTGTTGCCGTCGTAGGCCTTGCCGTAGGCGTCCTCCGGCAGCTGGGCGAAGCCGCTCTCGACCACCGTCAGCCGGGTGCCCGTGCCGACCGGCTCGAGCGTGAACTCGACATAGGTGCGGCGTGGATCCTCCTCGGGCAGCCCGTAGATCGGCCAGGTGAAGCCGAATACCGTCGGCTCCTCCACCCGCTCGATGCGCATCTCGACCGTGGGCCCATCGGCCCAGCTCATCCGGGCCGATCCGCCCGGCCGCAGGTCGATCGTCGCCTCGTTACCGAACCAGCTGCCCAGTCCTTCGGCGGTGGTGAGCGCTGCCCACACCTGGGCTGGCGGGCGGGCAATCTGCACGGTCCGCTCGATGCGATCAGGAAAGGCCATGAACGTCTCCTGCTAGTAGCAACTGACCGGTTGCAATAGTATTGCAGCCGCTGGGTTGCGTCAAATACGCGGGACCGGTGGTCACCTCTGCGGCCAGGCTGAGGCTGGTTAGGGGCTCTGCGATCACAGGTCCCGGACCAGCTGATCGGTGAGCTCGGCAGGCCGGGACAGGGCGGCCAGGTGCCCGCCCGGGACGGCCTGGACCTCCACGCCGAGGCGGTCGCGCGCGACCCGGCGCTGGAAGGCCAGCGGGAAGAACCGGTCGTCCTGTCCGGCTAGGACCCGGGTGGGCACCTCCGGCCACCGTTCGATCGCGCAAGGCTGGCCGAACGCGATCTCGGCCTCGGGAAAGGCATGCCCCTCCCCCGTGGCCACGACGTCCGCGGGCACGTCGTGCAGGAAATAGATGTCCAGGTCGAACTCGGCCGGGTACCCGCCTGCCTGCGCCGCCGCGACCCGGGCTTCTTCCCAGCCGGTGTCGCCCCACCAGGCGCCCGGAGTCTCGCCGGGCAGCGGGATCATCGCGTTGACCAGGATCACCTGGCGGATCGGGGCACGCACGCAGGCCATCGGCGCGGTGAAGCCGCCCATCGACTGGGCGACCACGACCACGTCGCGATGGTTGCCCATGGCGGCCACTACCGTTTCGGTGTATTCCGGCAGCCCAGCGGCCTCGTCGGGCCCGGGCAGGTCCACCGCCACCGCCTCATGGCCACGAGCACGCAACTCCGGCACGACCCGATGCCAGTACCACGCCGCGCCGCCCGCGCCGGGGATGAGCACGAACAAGCTCACTTGACCCTCCGTTTCTCCGGTAACTCGTATATGACGAGCTCGAGAACGCAAACTCAGCGATCCGCGCGGCGGACCGGGTACTTTCCGCGGTCGGGGTAGAAGATTTCCATGCTGCTTCCCCGGGTCCGAATTTCCGCTTGTGCCGTCGCGTGTGTGGCCGCCCTGGCGCTGGCCATCACCGGCTGCAAGGTCGACGTTCCGACGGCCGCGGGCACCGGATCCGATCCGGCGGCCGGACACGCCCCGGACCCCGGAGCAATCCGCGCCGGATCGCTGATCATTGAGCCCGGTGCGGGCTTCTCCCCCGTCTACGCACTCATCGACGGCGCCCGGCACAGCATCGACGTGACCATGTACGAGTTCACCGACACCACCGCCGAACACGACCTGGCGGCCGCGGCCAAACGCGGCGTCCAGGTGCGCGTCATCCTGGATCAAAAGGAAGAAAGCGGAAATTCGAACGCTTTCTCGTACTTCAGCTCGCACCGGGTCAAGGTCACCTGGTCCTGGTCGAGGTTCACCTACACCCACCAGAAGACCCTGGTCGTCGACGGATCGAAGGCGGTCATCATGACCGCCAACCTGACCAGTGAGTACTACTCGACCTCCCGGGATTTCCTGGTCGTCGATACCGACCAGGCGGACGTGGCCGCCATCACGACGGTGTTCGACGCCGACTTCGCGCACCGAGCGGTCAGCCCGGGTGACGGAGCCGATCTGGTCTGGTCACCGACGGACTCGCAAAGCAAGCTGCTCGCCATCATCAACGGCGCGACCAGCAGCTTGCGCATCTACAGCGAGGAGATGGGCGACACCACCGTGGAGAACGCCCTGATCAAGGCGGCCAAGCGCGGCGTCGACGTGCAGGTCTGCGGGGAGGACGAGGACGGCGAGTACGACAGCGCCTACACCAAGCTGGCCCGGGCCGGGATTCATATCAGCTACTACAGCTCTTCCACCGGTTTCTACATCCACGGGAAGGTCATCGAGGCCGACTACGGCACCGGGCACGCGAGGATGTTCGTCGGATCGGAGAACTTCTCCCGGACCTCCCTGGACGACAATCGCGAGCTCGGCCTGATCATCTCCGATCCCGCGGTGTTGTCCGCGATGGCCCGGACCTTCGCCGCTGACTTCCGGAACGGCCAGCACTGGACCTAGTAGACACGACGGCGTATGCATTCACCCCGGCGAACGGTAAGTTCTCCCGGGTCAATGTCCGGCCAGCTCGGCGACGACCGGAGCGAGCGCATTAGCGGCGTTGGCGCCGATAACGAAGTAGGAGAAGCCGCCGTCCTCGCGCCGCCGCAAGGTCTCCTCGGTGGCCGCCGCTGGGTCGCTCGGGAGTATCGCGAGCGAGTCCGCCGCGCGTAGCGTGGCCGGGTCCGTGCCAGGGGCTGTCATGAACGGGGCGACGGTGTTGCCGACCACCGACACGTGGAGCGCCAGTTCGACGTCCCGGATTGCGCGGAAGTCGGCCGCCAGCCGCATCACCTCGGCCCGGGAGTCACCCGGCGACGCGGCGAACGTGACCGTATCGGCCAGGTCGGCGGCCAGCGCCAGGGCCTTCGGGCCACGAACGGCCATCACCACCGGCGTATGGAGGTCCGGGCCATCGAGTTCTCGGAGCGACGTGACGGTGTCGCGCACCTGCGCCAACCGCTCGCCCGGTGTCACCACCGGAAGGTCCAACTCGCGCAGTTCGTCCTCGATCCCAGGTCTCCCGGTGCCGATGCCCATCTCGAAGCGACCCTCGGTGAGCACCGACAGTGAGTGCGCCTCCCACGCCGTATTCCAGGGCATGCGCAGCGGAGCGGCATACACCCACGTCCCCACCCGCAGGTCGGCCAGAGTCGCCGCGACAGCCAACGTGGGTCCAGGCGCTGGCTGCCACTGCGGAACGTCGGGCATCAGGAGTGTCGAGAAACCGCTGTCGGCGATACGGTGCACCTGGTCTCGCCACGCCGGTAGTTCAGTTCTGAGGGGAGCGACGACCCCGAATCGAAACGGTCTGGTTCCGCCGGTCGCCTGATTGTCGGCCATCGTAGCTACCCTTTCGCGGTCGCCCGAGCCCGGTGCCGGGCTTCTAACCTCACATCGAACGGGCCCGGGCAGATCCGACACGCACAGCCGGCTCGATTGCGGACCGGGTCCGACGAGTTCTGCCCCGCCCGATCGTCCGTCTTTGGGGCGGGCATCCCTGAAGACCGATCCGCACTGCTGTCCTCGCTCATGCCCGCAATCCTCGGACGCAAGCCCGGAGAGGACGTGAATGCTCACCCGACAGCCGAACATAGAGACGCCGTGAAGAACGCCTGAAAATGGTATGGAAACCATGTGCAGACGGCTCCCACCCGGTAACGATAATATGCTTGAATCTGGCTGCTCAGAATGCCACCGATCCCAGGTCAAACACAATATGATCACCGCTGAGACAGCTTTCCAGGAAGGCAGTTACCGTCGGTCTTTCCTATCCTCCGGTATTGACCATTAATCCTGAAAAGGCCTACACTCCAACCGATTCGGCATGGGAGGGGATGCTAGGTGTCCATTCACGGGGCTGGAGGATTTACCTGGCCTCTTCGGATGCCGATGCGTGCCTGCCGGAGCAGACGGTTAGCTGCGGTCTTATGGTGGCGGTTCCCGGTGTTGGGCGTGTTCGGGCGTCGCTGCTCCGCCTGGCATGAGTTTTGCTGTTACTGGACCTTGCCGGCCAGTATCGCGACGTGCACGTGCTCGCTGAAATGATCATGCGGTGCGAGGGCTGCACGGACCTGCGCGGCGAAGGCCGGCCGCTGATCTGGAGGGGGCAGCCGGGTCTCCCCGAGCGCCGAGTAGACGCCGCCGACAAGCTGGTCGAGGTCCAGGTCAGCGACGTAATCCACAGCAGTGCTGAGCACCTGGAACCCTGCCGCGGCCAGGTCGTCCCGGTACCGCCGCTGGCTGTCCTGGTCGGTGCCGCAGGCGAACGTCAGCTTGGTCTCCAGCCATCGTCCCAGGAAACCGCGCAGAGCCCGGGACCAGTCGGTGTCCTGCAGCCACAATGGCGTCCCGTTAGTCACCACGGCGATACCGCCGCCTGCACGCACCAGCGGGACGATGGCCCGGAACAGGTCCGCATGATCCATCCAGTGCAGGGCCTGGCCGACCGTCACCGCGCCGGCCGACCTGTCTCCCAGAAGACACCGTAGCGCCGGGATGTCGGTGTCGGCACCCAGCATCCAGCTCACGTTGGGCACGTCCAGGTCCCGGGCGGCCTGCCGGGCACGCCGCAGCATGTCCGGCTCGGGGTCAACGCCGACCACCGCCCGCACCCGCCGCGCCGTCGGCAAGGTCAGCTGACCGGTACCGCAGCCGAGGTCGACCACCACGTCCTGGCCATTCAGCCCGAAAGCGTCTATCAGCGCGTCGATGACGGCATCCGGGTAGCCGTGCCGGTACCTGTGGTACAGATCGGCCACCTCACCGCTGAAGCCCAGCTCCACGCCTATCACGATGCCCATCGCAGGTTGCGGGGGGAACTCGTTCAGCTCACGGCTTGAGACCGCGCCGGATCGCCGCGGGCTGGGTGAGCGGCGCCGCCGGATGGCGCTTGGGTCCCTTGACGGCCCGCTCTGCGCAGTTGCTAGTCCACTCCACCCCGAACTCGGTGGTGAACAGCCACACCTGGCCCGCGTGCTCGCGCAGCCAGCATCCGAGCACATATCCGGGGTGGTTGCCGTCGCCGTCCCAGTCCCGCAGCCGGTTATGGATGATCCCGGAGGAAAAGGCCTCGTCATAACGTTTCCGCAGGCCGTTGAGCAGGTCCGCGTCCAGGGCCGGGCTGCCGCGGACCAGGGCGTCTTCGACGGCCTGGTGTGCCTGGCACAAGACGGTGATCACCTCAGCAGCCCAGCTTTGCAGGCTGCCGGGGCCGAGCCTGGAGACGGCCCGGCACCGGCGGATGACGTGCTGGCAGCACTGCTGTATCCCGGCGAGCTGGCCCGATAGCTGCTGGTAGGCGGTGTAGCCGTCGACGATGAGGAAGCCAGCGAAGAACGCCAGCAGCGCGGTGATCCCCTCCGCCCGCCGGGAGGACAGCGCGGTCAGCCACACCAGCTTCTCGGCGGGGGTGCGGATCACCATTACCTGCGCGGCGCCGGGCACCACCTCACCGGTACCGGGGTCAGTGTCCGGGTCAGCACGTTCACCGGGGTCTCGTCTGCGGCAAGCACCCGCTCTTGCGCGAGCGCCGCAGCAGGTACTCGACGACGTGCCGCATGAGCGTGACATCCCAGACCTGCGCCCACGACCAGGCCGCGTCCGCGGCGTCGTCCAGGCCGGTGCCGCATCGGCGGCACTGCGCAGGCGGTCAGCCTCCCGCCGCTCATCCCGGGGCCGGGTCCCGCGACAGACCCTTCCCCGGGTGCCCGGGCTGGCCGCCCGGCTTGCGGTCCTTGCGCCGCTCCCGTTCGGAAGCATCCCGCTTCCTGCGCTCAGCGCGGCGCCGTTCCCTGGCCCCGATCCGCTCCTTCGAGGGCGGCGTGCCCGAATCGGAGCTGTCCATCCGCAGCTGCGTTCCAGCTCAGCGACCCGCAGCTCCAGCCGCCGGGCCAGCTCGCGTTCTGCCTCCAGGTCCGCCCGCAGCCGGGCGGCCGCGGTCCGCAGCACGGCAAGCTCGGCGTCCTTCGCCTCGATCACCGCACGCAGCCGGCCAGCCAGCTCACGCTGCTCCCCGGCCACGCCGGACGGATCGGGCTCATCGGACACAAGACCCAAGCCTGCTCAACCTGAACTAGAGGTTCAAGCACCGCGGATCAACGGCGTGCCGCACGGCTGCCCGTGATCTCGGGCAACCTCAGACCCGTGAATGGACACGATGCTAGTCATGAGCACCGAGATTTCTTGGGTATTCGAAGCAGCCGTTAATCCGGACGCACTGGATGAATATGGCGCCCTGGCGCGGAAGATATCCGCCGACAACCAGGCGGCCGAACCGGGTCAGCAGGTCTTCGAGTGGTTCATCGACGGCCATGATGTCCAGATTTACGAGCGCTATCAGGATTCAGCCGCCGCCCTGGCTCACGTCCAGCGGTTCGTGGAGAACTTCGCGGCCAGCTTCCTCAGCTTGTGCACCCCGACCCGTATGAGTGTGTACGGCGAGCCTGGTGAAGACCTGAAGGTGGCGCTCACCGGCTTCAATCCGCGTTACCTGGCCCCGCTGGCCGGCCACGCCAGGACCTAGGTTTCTCCGCCGGCTGATCTAGGCTTCCGGCATGGATTTCACCGAAGTCATCAAGCGTCGCAAAATGGTCCGCGCGTTCACCGACGAGCCGCTCGCACCAGGCACCGCGGACCGGTTGCTGAAGGCGGCCGAGCGGGCCCCGTCCGCAGGCTTCAGCCAGGGGTATTCCTTCCTCGTGCTGGAAGGCGCCGAGCAGTGCGCGCCATTGTGGAAGATCCTCGCCGACGCGGTCGACGCAGGGGGCGGCACCGCGGACGAAGACCCAGCCGAAGTGACCGCACTGAGCACCGCCCAGCTCGTGATCGTCCCACTGGCCTGCAAGGACATCTATCTTGACCGGTACGCCCAGCCGGACAAGGGCCTGACCGACCGGGACGAATCACGCCACCCGGTCCCGTACTGGTATGTCGACACCGGCTTCACTGCGCTGCTCATCTTGCTCGCCGTGACCAACGAAGGCCTGGGCGCCTCGTTCTTCGGCTTCGATCCCCGCACCCTGCCCGGCTTCCGCGCGCAGTTCGGGGTGCCGGCCGAGTGGATGCCCATCGGGGCTATCGCCATCGGCCATCCCGATCCAGGCCACGACCCCATCCCGCCCGCGCGGGCCAGCGAGCGCAAACCCCTCACCGAACTGGTTCACCGCGGCCACTGGTAAGACCAGGCTCATTTCTCCTGCGTCGCCCGCACGACCTGGTCTGCGGGAAGAGGGGTGGCCTGGCAGACTGTGGTCAATGACGGTCAACCTGATCCGCAGTGACAGCCTGTACGCCGGTGTTCCCTACGCGTATGCGTCCACCGCCGCGCCCGGTTCGCTGATCTTCACCGCCGGGGCCTGCCCGCTGGACGATAACGGCCAGGTGGTGGGCGTCGGAGACGTCCGGGCTCAGGCCAGCCTGGCCGTGGCCAACCTCGGGATCGCCCTGGCGGCGGCGGGCGCCACGCTGGCCGATGTGCTCAAGACGACCGTCTTCGTGGCCTCGACCCAGCAGGCCGATCTGGTCGCCGCGTGGGAGGTCGTGGAGGCAGCCTTCGGCGCGCACGACGCACCGAGCACGCTGCTGGGCGTGGCCGTGCTCGGCTACCACGACCAGCTGGTAGAGATCGAAGCGGTCGCCGCGATCGCGGGCTAGTTAGCCGGTTCCCGGGCCCGCACGATGCGGACCGCGATCCCGTCGAGCAGGCAGTCCAGCCCCCATTCGAAGCTGTCGTCACCGTGCAGTCCGGTACGGACCGAGAGATGCTCCGGCGAGAGCGGGGCCCCGCTGGCGGCGGGCCCGGACGAACCGGTCCAGGCGGGTGCGGCGGCCGGTTCTGCTCCCCCGGGTAGCCGCAGCCAGGCCGCTTCCCGCTGCACGAAGCCGAAAATGTAGTTGTTGATCGTGCTCAGGATGTTGACCTTGGTGGCCGGGTCGAGGCCGAGCCCGGCGAACGATCTGAGCGCTACGACGCCGAACCGCTGGGTCAGCGGTCCGGCGACCGGGTGGATGCCGAGCTGCGCGAACCAGGGGTGGGCGCTCAGCGTGGCGCGGGCCGCCCGGGCGATCGTGGCCAGATCGGCGCGCCAGTGGCCGGATGGCTGCTCCGGCAGGGGGATCAAGCCGATGGCGGCGTCCACCATGAGCTCATAGAGCTCCTCCTTGTTCGAGACGTACCAGTACAGCGACGTCGGCGCGGACCCGATGCGGGCCGCGATCCGACGCATCGACACCGCCTCCAGTCCCCCATGATCGGCCAGGTCGATAGCGGCCCGGGTGATCTCGTCGCGGCTGAACGCCGGTGCGGGCTGCCGTGATGCCGGGGCGGGCCGGAACCAGACGGACGTCACATCGGAGCCGGGGGGTCTGCGAGGCACGAGCGCTGGTCTCCTTCGGCCGGCCGGGAGCGTCTGGCGATTGACAGTCCTACACTGTAGGACTATCTTACCGGAAGAAACGAGTCCTACGCTGCAGGACTCGCGGATCGGGCCGCACATGAGGGTTCAGTCCTGAACCCGGCAGGCCGGGGACCGGGCCGTACAGGGGCAGGCCCGGTCCCCGGCCTGGACGCCAGGTCTAACGTGGTGACCCGTGGCGGCCCATCGCTCCCCCGCCCCCGGCGCTGTCGGGCTGATCGGCCTGGGCGAGATCGGCCAGGTCCACGCGGCCGCGGTACAGCGGTCACGTGCCGCGCGCCTGGTCGCCGTGGCCGATACCGAGCCGGGGCTGCTGCCGCCGTTCCAAGCGCAGGGCGTGCGCGGATACCGGGACGCCCGCGAACTGATCGCCGACGGCGAGGTCGGCACGGTCTGTGTCTGTTTGCCGCACCACCTGCACTTCCCGGTGGTCATGGCGGCGATCCGGGCCGGCCAGCACGTCCTGGTCGAGAAACCCATGACGACCAGCCTCGAGGAAGGCCGACAGCTCGTGGACGCCGCGGCCGCCGCTGGCGTGGCCCTCGGCGTCTCCCACAACCAGGTCTTCTACGCCGCGCACGCCGAAGCCAAGCGGCTCATCGAGGGTGGCGCGATCGGCCGGCCGGTCCTCATCCGGCTGCGCCTGGGCATGGGGCCGGCCTGGGGCGGCTGGCGGGACTCCCCCGACCTGGCCGGTGGCGGTCTGCTGGCCGACGCCGGCATGCACCGGCTCTACCTGGCCCTGCACTTCTTCGGCCCGGTGCGCGAGGTGCGCGCGGTCCTCGACGCGCCCCGCCAGCAGGGCGAGACGTTCGCCTTGGTCATCCTGGTCTTCGAGTCCGGCGCGCTCGGCCTCATCGAGGCCAACCATCACGGGCCGCCGGGGACCTTCGACGACGAGATCGAGATCACCGGCAGCGACGCCACCTTGCGTCTGGCCGGCCTGGAGTCGCTTTTCGTCGGCTACCGCTCAGGGCCGGCCCTGTCGATGTTCCGCGACCGCCAGTGGCACGAAGTACCGGTCCCGCCGGACGACTGGCCCGCATCGGTGCAGGCCAGCGTCACGGCCTATCTCGACGCGATCATCGCGGGCCGCGAGCCGCCGGTGACCGGGGCGGCGGCGCTGGAGTCGATTAGCCTGCTGCAACGCATCTACGATACCGCCGCGGTACTGCCCGGTCAGCGCTCCTGATTCTCGGCGAAGGCCAGCAGCTCCTGCCGGGACCAGGTCAGCTGCCCGGACCGCAGGTCGGTGATAACCGACCGCAGCCAGTTCGCCTCGGCGGCCAGCACGGCCCGCTGATATTCGGCTTCGAGCGCGGCGATTCTGGGCAGCCCCTGCTCCGCTTCGGCGGCCACGTTCGCGTCGAACTCCGCCAGCGTGCTGGCCAGCCGCTGCGCCCGCCGGTCCAAGACATCCGCGAGTTCGGCGGGTTCCAGCATGAGGACGTGAGACAGAGCGGCGGGAAACTCCGGGTACTCCGGCCGCGGCTCGGCCAGCATCTCCTCCAGCCAGCGCCGCGCCGTCTGCCGCCCGGCGGCAGTGATCTCGTAGACGGTCCGCTCGGGATATCGCGGGTCGCGCTCGGTCTCGCGCACCGCGATCAGTCCCGCGGCCAGCAGGCGCTCGATCGTCCGGTACAGGCTGGTGCGCTGTTCGACGTTGACGACCTGGTCTTTCCCCCATTGCTTGATCAGCCGCTGGATGCCGTACGGGTGCAGCGGCTGGTAGTGCAGCAGGGCCAGAACGGTCAGGGCCAGCGGAGAGCTGCGCGGCGCGGTCGGCATGACCACGATCCTACTCTCAAAGTTTCTAGTTGACATGACACTAGTTGCTATGACACTATTCGCGCATCGGCAGGCCGAAAGGGCCTGCCGGCCGGACGGAAGAACCGGGCCGAGGAACCGGCCCGAAGAAAGGGAAACTAATCATGACCAGCACCGCGATAAGCACCGGGGCCAGCACTGTCGAGCGCCTGCACGTCGACCACGACACGACCAAGCGGCTGGGCCACTGGACCAGCGCGAACCAGTTCGAGGTGCGGGCCCGTTCCGGTGCCCTGGTCCTCGACCTGCGCTCGCCAGGCATCGAGGGCGACGCAGAGATCCGGCTTGACCTGCGCCGGTCGGTAGTCAAGCTGCTGCTGGCCGAGGGCGACGAGATCGACCACTGGAACCTCGGCTGGACCGGTAAGGGCAGGATCAAGGACGACCAGCGGCCCGCGTCCGCCACCGGGCGGCAGATCCGCCTGGCCGGTAGCGCGAACGACAGCGAGATCCGGGTCCATCGCGGCGGGATCGCCATCTTGTCCGCCATGTTCTCCCGTGAGTTCGTCCAGGACGCACGGCAGGCGCATAAGAACGGCACCTACCCGACCGTTGCCGACCCGGCGCGGTCGGCCCGGTAACCGGCCGGCCCAGCTGACCCTGCGGGCCCCGCGGCGAAGTCCCACGACAGCCGCGGGGCCCGCGGCTGTCCCGGTCCGGCCGCCACAGCCGCGCTTGAGATGATGGCATGATGCTAGGAACCGTGGCCGCCTTGCGCCGATACCCGGTCAAGTCGATGCTGGGCGAGGATATAGACGCCAGCGAGGTGACCTTCACGGGCCTGGCCGGCGACCGGCGCATGGCGGTAGTTAGCCAGACCACGGGCAAGGTCGCCAGCGCGAAGTTCCCCCGCCTGTGGCGTGACCTGCTCAGCTTGTCCGCGACCGTGAGCGATCCCGCGGCGGGCAGCCCCGGCGCGAACGACACCGTCCTCATCACCTTGCCGGAGGGCAAGACCATCTGGAGCAGCGATCCCGACGTCGACTCGGTCCTGTCCGGCCTGCTGGACCAGCCCGTCGCGCTGACCGCGACCCCGCCGCCCGGAGCCACGCTGGACCGGGCCGTGCCCGAGGCAGTGCTCAGTGACGGCGTGGACGCGCAGGTCCCCGCGCGGATCGTCGAGCTCGGCGCGGCCAGCCCGCCCGGCACCTTCGTCGACTTCGCGCCGCTGCACCTGCTGACCACCTCGACGCTCGACCGGATCGCCGAGCTGAGCCCGCAGGGCCAGGTGGACCTGGTGCGCTACCGGCCGAACATCGTCATCCGCACCACCGCCCCGGGCTTCACCGAGAATGACTGGTTCGAGCGGATCGTGCGGATCGGTGATGAGATCGTGCTCCGCGTGATCGCCCGTACCCCCCGGTGCGCCGTACCGACCCTGGCTCACGGCACCCTCCCGCGCGACCCCGACGCGCTGCGGGTGCTCGCCCGGCACAACCGGATCGAGCCGCTCGCCGAGGCCGACCCGGAGCCGTGCGCCGGGGTCTACGCCGAAGTGCTCAGGCCCGGGCGCATCCGCACCGGCGACCCGGTCCGCCTGGCCTAGCTCGCCGCCATCCGGGCCGCGTCGAACGGGGCCCGGTCGAAGATGAACCGGCTATAGGTGATCTTGCCATCGGCGACCGTGACGCACTCGGCGGCGGGCGCGCTGGGCACGGGCACCGTTTTGGTGTCGTACACGACCACCGCGGTCCGGTCGTCACCGAACGCGGCGATCAGCGAGGAGGCTCGCAAGATCTGCACGAACGGCGCCATGAAGGCGCGGTAGGCGGCCGCGCCTTCCAGCCGCCCGGCGGGCGCGTCGCAGACGATGTTGTCGGCGATGAAGGTCATGGCCTGGTCTATATCGTGACCGGTCCAGGCCCGGTGGTAGGCCAGGGCGGTGTCCAGGGCGGGGCTGTTGATCTCGGTCATGGTGTGCCTTTCGGTCAATGGGCATCGACGCCTATACAGACACCGCGGCGGACCGGAACGGAACGCGCCAGCCGCAAATGGCATGCTGGGGTGGTGGAACAGGGCACCTTGCAGCGCGCTCGCATCGGCGATGAACAGGCCTTTCGCGAGCTCACCGACCCGTACCGGCGCGAACTGCAGGTGCACTGCTACCGGATGCTGGGCTCGCTGACCGACGCCGAGGACATGCTGCAGGAGACCCTGCTGGCCGCCTGGCGCGGCCTGGGCGGATTCCAGGAGCGGGCCTCGGTACGGTCCTGGCTGTACCGGATCGCGACCAACCAGTGCCTCAACGCCCGGCGCGCGGCCAGCCGCCGGATCCCCGCCGAGCCCATTCCGCCGTTCCAGCCGCCCGAACCCACCCGCCGCGGCGAGATCACCTGGCTGCAGCCGTATCCCGACGCGTTGCTCGATGAGATCGCGAACCCCGAGCAGCGCTACCAGGCCGCCGAGGCGATCGAACTGGCCTTCATCGCCGGTGTGCAGCGCCTGCCGCCCCGCCAGGCCGCCACGCTGCTGCTGCGCGACGTGCTCGGCTTCGCCACGGCCGAGGTGGCCGACATGCTCAACACCAGCCCGGATGCGGTCAAGGGCAACCTGCAGCGGGCCCGCGCGGCGCTGAACCAGCCCGGGCGGCATCCGGAGCCGGCCCGGCCGGCTCGGACCAGGAACGGGACCTGGCCCGCCGCTTCGCCGACGCGTACCTGGCCGCCGACATCGACGGCGTGATCGCGCTGCTCACCGACGACGCCTGGCTGTCCATGCCGCCGGCGCCACACCAGTACCAGGGAGCCGAGGCCATCGCGGCCTTCCTGCGGGCCAGCTTCGGCTACCGCGGCGAGCGCCGCGTGTTCCTGGTGCCTACCCGGGCCAACCGGCAGCTGGCCCTGGCCAGCTACGTCGCCGACCCGGGCCAGGCCGCCGCGTATCCGGGCGGGCTGTTCGTGCTGACCAGCGCCGGGCCCCGGATCGCGGCCCTGACCCGCTTTCACTGCGACGAGCTGTACCCGCGGTTCGGCCTGCCCGGATCGCTGTCCGAGCCAGCGCCGTAAGGCACGCGCTGGGCGGCTATCGTCCAGACCGGGCGAGTGGAACCGGCGGTGCAGGTCACGGACCTCCTGATCCAGCCCGGGCACCGGACCCTGGACCACGAGTCCGGGAGCGACCTGGCTGACCGCCAGCGGGCGCACCGGCGACGGCGGCAGCCCGAGCTCAATCAGCCAGCCAACCATCTGCTCCGACGAGCTCACGTAGACGATGCGCCCGAGCCCGACCCAGGCGTGCGCGGCCGAACACATCGGGCAGTGCTCACCCGAGGTGAACACGGTGGCGGCGGCTCGCTCCGCGAGAGTCAGGTTCGCCGCCGCCCAGCGGGCCAGCTCGAACTCCGGATGCCGGGTCGCGTCGCCCATGGTGGTCTCGCGGTTGCGGTCCTTGGCCAGCACCCGGCCATCCCCCGCCACCAGCACCGAACCGAACGGGAAGTCGCCCGCCGCCACCGCCTCGGCCGCCAGTTCCACGCACCGGCGCAGGTGCCGCACGTCCGCCGAGGAGGGACCAGCCGGGTCGGCGTCCGCGTGACCAGAGGCTGTCATCACCGTTCCGTTCGGTAGAAAAAAGATCTAACCAGCCAGGTCCTTGAGCTCCTGCCTGGTGATGCTGAGCTGCACGCCGTCCCCGAAGCCGGACACCGCGCCGACCGGGACGGCCAGTTCCGCATGCCCCCACGGGTGACGTCTGAGCAGGACGTGCAGGATCGCCCCGCTGTCCGGGTCGACGCGGACCCCGTGGACCGGTCCGACGTCGCCGTCGGTCGCGTGGACGTCATCGCCCCGGGTCTCCTGGACCTCGGCGTCCGGGACCAGGGGAACGGTCTCCATCTCCCTGATCTGCGGGATCGTCGTGCCATCGGCGACCGGCCCGCCCGCCGACCGCCAGCCTTCCCCGGCGGGCAGGAGCTGGACGGGCACCTCGTAGCCGGCCACGAACTCGGCCAGGGTCTGCTCCGCCGGGTTCAGGTCCTTGAACTCCGCCTCGGTGTAACGCAGCCGGATCGGCTCGGCCGTGGCGTCGGCATGGTCCAGCGGCACCAGCCGCGCGAGCCCCTGCGCGTGCCCAGGCTCGACGACCAGGTGGGTGACGGCCCGGGCCGCGGGCTCCAGCACCACGGCCTTCAGCTCCCCGCCGAACCCGTCGAGGGTCGCCGTCGCGGCGCCGATCGCGAGCGTTACCTCTGCCATAGCCACCCTCTCACTCCGGAAGATCTCGAAGGCGAATCTACTCGGTAATGCGTTCGGCCACGGCGGCCAGGGCCTGCCAGGCCGCCTGCGGGTGCATCGTCTCATCCGGGTCGCCGTTGAACGGGTCCAGGACGACCGTGTCAGCGCCCAGCGAGCGGAGCCGCTCGAGATCCCCCGCGATCTGGGCGATGGTGCCGCATCCGGCCAGCCGGTCCTCGCCGCTCACCGGCGAGGGGGTGAGCTGCAGCGCGATCCGCGGCACCAGCGCGGGCTGTGGCCGCTGCAGCTCGGCCGCGATGACCTTCATCCGGTCCAGCGCCCCGCCCAGCCAGCCGGGGGTGAACCGGAGCGGATGCCAGGCGTCGCCGAGCCGCACGGCCCGGCGCAGCGCGGCGTCGCTGTTGCCGCCCACCCAGACCGGGACCGGGCCGCCGCGGTAGTCCTCGGCGTGGGCCCACGCAGCCCTGATGGCCAGCAGGTGCAGGTCGGTGAGCCGGCCCCGCTCGCGGAAGGGGACGCCCAGCGCATCGAACTCCTGCCGGGCCCAGCCGACCCCCACTCCGAGGACCAGCCGGCCGCCGGACAGGTCGTTGAGGTTGGCGGCCATCCGCGCCGTCAGCAGCGGATGGCGGTAGGGCAGGACGAGCACGGTGGTGCCGAGCCGGATCCGCCGGGTCAGTCCGGCCAGCCACGCCAAGGTGGTGAACGGCTCGTAGAACGGCGCCGGGTACTGCTCGGCGACGTCGGGCGTGACCGCCACGTGATCGGAGACCATCAGCAGGTCATAGCCGAGGCCCTCGACGGTCAGGGCCCAGCTTCGCAGCACATCCGGATCGGTGCCGGGCCCGAAGTTCGGCACGTTCACGCCAAGTCGCATCCGGCTCAACCTACCGGGCGGGCGGTACACTTGACGTGTGAACAGCCACGGACACCTGGTCATGATGCCCCGTACGCGGGGCCACTGACACGTCCGGACGCTGAAGTTCCGAGGCCCTGCGACGGGGCCTCGATGTGTTTACGGCGCTCGGAGCCCCTTACTGAGGAGGCTGCGATGACCGCCGCGCCGCATACCTACATCACCACCACCATCCCGTACGTGAACGCCCGCCCGCACATCGGCTTCGCGCTCGAACTCGTGCAGGCCGACGTGCTGGCCCGCTTCCGGCGCCAGCGCGGGGACCGGGTCCGGTTCCAGGCCGGCACCGACGACAACTCGCTGAAGAACGTGCTCGCGGCCCAGGCGGCGGGCCAGGGCGTGCGGGAGTTCGTCGACCGTAACGCCGAGGCCTTCCTCGCGCTGGGCCCGGCGCTGTCGCTGGCCGTCGACGACGTCATCCGGACCAGCCGCGACGCCCGGCACCGGCCAGGCGTCGAGCGGTTCTGGCGGGCGTGCGCCGCGGCCGGGGACCTGTACCGCAAGCGGTACGAAGGCCTGTACTGCACCGGCTGCGAGCAGTTCTACTCCCCCGCCGAACTGCGCGCCGGGCGCTGCCCCGACCATGACACCCCGCCACAGCCGGTCGCCGAGGAGAACTGGTTCTTCCGGCTGTCCCGCTACACGGACCGCCTGCGGGCCACGATCACCGGCGGTGAGCTGCGCATCGAGCCCGCCGGGCGCCGAAACGAAGTGCTCACGTTCATCGACGCCGGGCTGGCGGACTTCTCGGTGTCGCGACCCGCCGAACGCGCCGGCGGTTGGGGCATCCCGGTGCCCGGTGACCCCAGCCAGGTGATCTACGTCTGGTTCGACGCGCTGTGCAACTACGTCACCGCCCTGGGCTACGGCTCGGCCGATGCGGGCTACCAGCAGTGGTGGGCGCAAGCCGGCCAGCGCATTCACCTGCTCGGCAAGGGCGTGCTGCGGTTCCACGCCGTCTACTGGCCGGCCATGCTGCTTTCGTCGGGACAGCCACTGCCCACCGACATCGTCGTGCACGACTACCTGACCGCGGGCGGCCGGAAGATCAGCAAGTCGGCTGGCTCCGCCGCCGACCCGGTCGCGCTGGCCGCCGAGTACGGCGCCGACGCGGTCCGCTGGTGGCTGCTCCGCGAGGTGCCGCGGGTCGGCGATGCCGACTTCACCGTGCAGCGGCTGATCGCCCGGGCCGACGATGAACTAGCTAACGGGCTGGGCAACCTGCTCAACCGGGTGGTCGCGATGATCGGCCGCTACCGCGAGGGACGGGTACCGGATCCGGGCCCGGTCCCGGCCAGCGGGCAGGACCTGGACGCGGCCTGCCGCGGAGCCGGTGACCGCGTGAGCGCGGCGCTGGCCGAGTTCGACTTCCGGCGGGCCACGGCGGCGGTGTGGGCGATCGCGGACGAGGCGAACCGCTTCGTCAATCGCGCCCGGCCGTGGGAGCTGGCCCGGGCCGAGCGGGCCGGTGACGTCTCGGCGGCCCGTGAGCTGGACGCGGTCCTGTCCGTGCTGGCCGGCGCGTGCGTGGCGCTCGGCGCCGAACTGGAACCGTTCTTGCCGGACGCGGCGGCGCGCATCACCGCCCAGTGCACCCCCGCCGCCGGCCGGCTGCCCGCCGCCTCCCCGGTGTTCCGGAGGCTGTCACCGGGGAGTTCCGCGCGAGGCGGCCAGCAGGTGGCCGGTGGTTAGCGGCGCCGGCCGCGCTCCATGCCGGTGAGCCGGAACAGCAGCAGCAGCACGAACGCCCCGATGACCGAGCCGATGAAGCCGACCGGGTGGAAGCTGTGCACGTTCACGTGGTGGTATTCGATCAGGTTTTCCAGGAAGCCGCCGATGAAGGAGCCGACGATGCCGAGCACGATGGTGCCGAGGATGCCGATGTTGTCGCGGCCCGGGAGCAGCAGGCGGGCGATAGCGCCGACGATCAGTCCGATGATGCACAACCAGATGATGAAGATGACCATGCCGGTTAGGATTCCCTCGCTACGCGTTTTATGCGTAGGAACCGGATAGTTCGCGCTCCAGTGGCGTCCGGAACCGCGGGGTGACCCGGACGCCAGGTCCGATCCACTCGCCGAGCCGCGCGGCCTCGGCGGTGATCGCGGCCGCGGCCTCGGCGCCGGGGTCCTCGAGCAGCCGGACCGCGATCTGCCCGTCCGGTCGCTGCGCCCAGCCGCCCACGATCCGGCCGTCCCACCAGGCGGTCGGGCCGATGTTTCCTGACCGGTCGAACAACGCCGCGGTGTGCTCGCCCACGTACCAGGCCCGCTCGCGCCAGCCCATGGCGGTGGGGTCCAGGGCGGGCAGCAGCGCCGCCCAGGGCTCCACGGGGCCCGGGGTGTCCTCATCACCGGCCAGCAGGACGCCGGGTGTGCCGTCGAGGTCGACCTCGGTGAGGTCCAGCGAACTTGCCGCCTGCCGGACCTGCGCCGCGGTCCAGCCGGTCCACCACTGCAGGTCTGAGAGCGGGGCCGGGCCGAACGCGACCAGCCACCGCCGGGCCAGTTCGGACCGGGCGTCGGCGGCGGTCAGGTCGGTCCGCGCCGGGGCGGCGGACCAGGTGAACTGGGAGGAGGTCCACCCGCCGCGCGGCCGGCCGCGCACGATCAGCCCCTCGGCGGACAGCACCGTGAGCAGCCGCGTGGTCAGGTTCACCCCTCCGCCGTAGGGGTTGTCCGCCGCGGCGATGATCTGCGTGCGCAGCCGCGGCTCGTGCTTGGCCAGCTCGGCGCCGGTCGCCGAGCCGCGCTCGTCCAGCACCCGGACCGTGCTATCGCCCACCTCCTTGAGCCAGGTCGCGGCGTCCGGGGCGATATCCGCTGCCGCGACGACCTGGATGAGCTGGCGGCGCAGCCGCTCGGCGATCTGGTCGGCGCAGCCAGACTGGATGGCCGGCATGAGATCGGCGGGCACCACGAACACCGTCCGGCGCATGCCGAGCATCCGCACCAGTGAGCGCTCCTCGTACAGCGCATGCTCGATTGCCGCTATATCGACACCGTCGGTACGAGCCCGGGCCGACAGGTACACCGAGGCCGGATCGGTACCGTGCCAGGCGATCACCCCATCGGCCGCCGTGGCCACGGTACCGGCCCGCTCCCCCGGCGCCAGATGGTGCCGAACGGCCAGCCTGGCACGCCGCTCGGCCACGTCCACTGTCCGCAAGCTCTGGGCCATGCCGCTGACCCTATCGGGCGGCCCGCGAGTACGGTCGTACCCGTGATGAGCTACCGCCAGGCCGGCACCGTGCTGACCGATCGCCTGTTCGCTGTCCCACTAGATCACCGCCACCCCGAGGGGGAGCAGATCGAGGTGTTCGCCCGCGAGGTCGTCGCGGCCGGCCAGGCCGACGCCGACCTGCCGTGGCTGCTGTTCCTGCAGGGCGGCCCCGGGTTCGGCTCGCCGCGTCCACAGGGCCGGGACTCGTGGCTGGACCGAGCGCTGAAGGACTACCGGGTGCTGCTGCTCGACCAGCGCGGCACCGGCCGGTCCACGCCCGCCACCCGGCAGACGCTGGCTCGGCTCGGCTCGGCCCAGGCCCAGGCCGACTACCTGACGTGCTTGCGCGCCGACAGCATCGTGCTCGACGCGGAGCTGATCAGGCGCGAGCTGATCGGCAGCGAGCCGTGGAGCGTGCTGGGCCAGAGCTTCGGCGGGTTCTGCGTGACCAGCTACCTGTCCTTCGCTCCGGACGGCCTGCGCGAGGCATTCGTCACCGGCGGCCTGCCGGGTCTGTCGGTGACCGCGGACGAGGTCTACCGGCACACCTACCCGGCGGTGGCGGCCAAGAACGCCGCGCACTACCAGCGGTATCCCGCGGACCTGGAATCGGCCGCCCTGGTGGCCCAGTACCTGGCCGCCCATGACGTCCGGCTGCCCGACGGCGCGCCGCTGTCGGTGCAGGCGTTCCAGTCGCTGGGGCGCGTGCTGGGCATGAGCACCGGCAGCGACGAGCTGCACTATCTGCTGGAGGACCCGTTCGCCGGCGAGGACCTGTCCGATGCGTTCCTGCATGCGGTGCAGGCCAGGCTCAGCTTCGCCGCCGGGCCGTTGTACGCGCTGCTGCAGGAGGCCTGCTACGCGCAGGGCTTCGCGACCCGCTGGTCGGCCCAGCGGATCCGGGCGGAGTTCGCCGAGTTCGATCCCGCCCCGGTGCTGGACGCCGATCCGGGGTTCGCTCCGCTGCTGTTCACCGGCGAGATGATCTACCCGTGGATGGTCGACGCGGACCCGGTACTGCGCCCGCTGCGCGAGGCCGCCGAACTCCTGGCCGAGCGCGACGACTGGCCGCCGCTGTACGACCCATCGCGGCTGGCGGCCAACGAGGTGCCAGTGGCCGCGGCGGTCTACTACAACGACATGTACGTGCACCGTGAGTTCTCGATGCGGACGGCCGAGGCGATCCGCGGCCTGCGCACCTGGGTGACCAGCGAATACGAGCATGACGGGCTGCGGGTCAGCGCCGGGGTGGTGCTGGACCGGCTGATCGGCATGTGCGGCGGCCAGATCTGACCGTTTTGTGTCGGCCCGTGGCCTGGGCCTCGTGCGCCCCGGTGACGGG
Source organism: uncultured Actinomycetes bacterium (assembly GCA_963787645.1). GTDB lineage: Bacteria > Actinomycetota > Actinomycetes > Streptosporangiales > Streptosporangiaceae > Palsa-504. Next base: position 723,590 of record CAWBDS010000014.1, read on the forward strand.
CTTAGGCTGAAGCCGTGCAGGGCTGGCTCGTGCGGAACCGGGTCACCGTGGCGGCGGCGGTCGTCGCGGCGGCCACGGGGGCGGGCGGCACCGCGCTGGCCCTTCCGGCGCCGCCCTCGGCGCACGTCGCGTCCATGCCGCCGCGGGCCGTACCGCGGCCGCCCTGACGGTCACGTCCGGTACCCCGGTGCTCGATATCAGCGTGGCCCGGCTCGGCGGCACCTTGCTGCGGGTCAGCACGCCCGCCAGCGCCCCGGTGCGGCCGGTGCTGTCCGGCTCCGGACTCATCGTGCTGTCGCTGGCTGGTGACGCGCCGGCTTCAGGGGCCGGCGGTTCGGGGCCCGGCGGTTCGGGGTACGTCGTGCGGGTGGTGCTTAACTCCGCGGTCACCTGGAGCCTGGAGCTCGCGGGCGGTACCCAGCACACCGACGTCGACCTGCGCGGCGGGAAAGTACGCGGGATCGCCGTGACCGCGGGCTCCGACGTCCTGGACGTAAGCCTGCCCACGCCGTCCGGCACGGTTCCGTTCCTGTTCGCGGGCGGGGCCAGCCAGTTCCTGCTCAGCCTGCCCGGCGGCGTACCGGCCCGGCTGACGGTGGGCGGCGGCGCCGCCTTGGTGCGGCTGGACAGCCAGAGCCTGACCGGCGTGGCCGGCGGCACGGTGCTGGCCTCCCCCGGCTGGGCCACCGCGAGGTCGCGGTTCGTGCTCGACGCGACCGCGGGCGTCTCCCGGCTGACCGTCAGCCGGTGGTGACCAGCCATGACCCGGCCTGGACACTCGCCGTCCAGACATCCTACTATATCGATAGACAATACCCATTTGGGAGGACGGCATGACGACGACCGCCGATGGTCAGCTCAACGGGGTCGACCTGGATGCCGTGGGCGCCCTGGTCGACAAGATCAAGCAGCGCCCCTCGGCGGCCCAGACCACCTGGTCCGCTGAAGTCCGCTGGACCGGAGCCTTCCGCAGCGAGGCGGTGATCCGCGACTTCGCGCCCGTCGCCTCGGACGAGCCCGCGGGTCTGGGTGGCACGAACGGCGCCCCGAACCCCGTCGAGCAGCTGCTTGGCGCCCTCGGCAACTGCCTGGCGGTCGGTTATGCCGCCAACGCGTCGGCGGCCGGCGTCACCATCCGCGACCTGCGCATCGACCTCGAAGGCGACCTCGACCTGAACGCCTTCCTGGGGCTGGCCGCCGGGCACGCCGGATTCTCCGCCATCCGGGTGGCGGTCCACCTGGACAGCGACGCGGATGAGGCCGCGCTCGCCGACCTGCACCGCAGGGTGGCCGGCACCTCCCCGGTCGGGCAGACGCTGAGCACGGCGATCCCGGTCGAGATCACTCCCGCCTAAGCGTTACGAGGACGGGCGCAGCTCGGCCGCGGTCTTCTCCGCCTGGGCCAGGGCGGCGCCGAGCATGTCCGCGGCCTGACCGGCCGCCGCCAGGGCCTCGACCGCCTCGGCCACCCAGAAGTCAGGATCGCGGCCCGGGCCCGGCGTGATCTGCCAGTCCTCGCGCTGGACGACCAGCACCCGGGCCAGCTGCTCGCACACGTGCGGCAGGTCCTGGCTCATCCGCCGCAGGCTCGCCACCACCTCGCGCACGTCATCCGGGCCCGCCACGTCCGCGCCGATCGAGGTCAGCTCGGACAGCGCCCGGACCGCTCCGGCGGCCTGGCTCGCGATCTCGCGCGCCGTCATCGTCCGGGCCAGCTCGCTCACGGGCTCCTCTGCGGCTCTGGAACGGTTCCGGGCCAGGGCGGCGGACTCGGCGTCATCGGCGGAGCCATAGGGGCTAACCCGTCTGGGCATCTTTCTCCATCGGAATGCTCGGAGGGACGGCCGCGGTGGGGGGCACGCTGACCAGATTATCGACTCAACGGCGGGAAAGGCGGGTAAATTTCCGTATCTCAAACCTGTACAATAATATGGTATTGCGATACAGTGTCGTCAGAGCCCGGTACCCTGCGCCGGGCGGAAGGCGGTGCCCATCATGACCACAGTGACCATCGCGGAGCCCGTTACTCAGGCTCCCGCCCCGGCCCTGGCGTCGGCCCTCGCGTCAGGCCCGGCTCAGGCTTCGGTGCTGGCGCCGGCGTCGCACGACAAGGGCCTGCGGGCCGGGGCGCTGGGGCTGATCTCCAGCGTGGTGATCGCCGTCTCCTCGACCGCGCCCGCCTACAGCATGGCCGCCACGCTCGGCCTGATCGTGGCCGTCGTCGGCGTGCACAGCCCCGGCACGCTGATCGTCTCGTTCCTGCCGATGCTGTGCATCGCCTACGCGTTCCGCGAGCTGAACAAGGCCGACCCGGACTGCGGGACCACGTTCACCTGGACCGCCCGGGCGTTCGGGCCGCGGGCCGGCTGGCTGGGCGGCTGGGGACTGGTCGCGGCCGACGTGATCGTGATGGCCAGCCTGGCCCAGATCGCCGGGCGGTACTTCCTCCAGCTGGTCGGTGCAGGCTCGGCCGGGACCGTCTGGGTCACGCTGACCGGCGTCGCGTTCATCGCCCTGCTCACCGGGGTCTGCTACCGCGGCATCGAGGTGTCGGCCCGGCTGCAGCAGGTGCTGCTGGTCATCGAAGTGGCCGCGCTGGCCGTCTTCTCGGTGGTCGCGCTGGTCAAGGCGGGTACCGGGCACGCGCTGCCCGGCGCGGCGCATCCGTCGGCGGCGTGGCTGAGCCCGTGGACGGGTTCGTTCGGCAGGCTGTCGAACTCCTTCCTGCTGGCCGTGTTCATCTACTGGGGCTGGGACTGCGCGCTGAGCGTCAACGAGGAGACCAAGGACTCCGCCCGCACGCCCGGCCGGGCCGCGGTCATGGCCACCTTGATGCTGGTCGCGATCTTCGCCGTGGTCAGCGTGGCCGCCCTGGCCTACGCGGGACCCGCGTTCCTGGCCGCGCACAACACCGACGTGCTCGGCGCCATGGCCACCTCGGTGCTGGGCAGCGCTCCGGGCAAGCTCCTGGTCCTGTGCGTGCTGACCTCCACCGCGGCGTCGTGCCAGACCACGATCATGCCGACCGCGCGAGCCGTCCTGGCCATGTCCGCGCACGGCGCGATCCCCCGCTGGTTCGCCCGGATGCACCCGCGGTTCCGTACGCCGACCGTCGCCACCCTGGTCATGGGCGCGATCTCGGCCCTGTTCTACGTGCTGCTGACCGGCGCGTCCAAGAACGTGCTGGCCGACTCGGCGGCCTCGGTCGGACTGCTGATCGCCTTCTACTACGGGCTGACCGGGTTCGCCTGCGTGTGGTTCTTCCGCCGCTCGCTGCTGGGCAGCGCGCGTGACCTGGTCACCAAGGGAATCTTGCCGCTGATCGGCGGGCTGACCCTGCTCGGCGCATTCGTCCTGTCGATCAAGTCGTACTGGCCGGCCGCCAGCAGCTACTCCAGCTTCCACGGGATCGGCGGTATCTTCCTGATTGGCGCCGGCTCGCTGGTGGTCGGGGTGGTCCTCATGGTCGTCACGGCCAGGTTCCTGCCCCGGTACTTCAAGGACGGGATCACGGCGCCGATGCAGGGCGAAGGGAGCTCTCACTCATGACCTCTGCTGCGGGCCTGGAGTCTGCAGGAGCCATCGCCCGCGGCCGCCCCTCCAGCGGCCGCGGGCCCGGCCGTCGGGCCGGGCGCCGCAAGATCGCCGTGCTGGAGGCCGCCTGCCGGGTGATCGCCGAGCGCGGCGCGGACGCCACCCGGTTCGCCGACGTGGCGGCCGAGAGCGGCGTCCCGGTGAGCACGCTGCAGTACTACTTCGGTTCCCGGGAAGACCTGCTGGTGGCGGCGTTCCGGCACGCCTCCAGCGCCGAGATCGCCGCCCTGGAAGCGGACGTGGCCGCGATCAGCGACCCGTGGCAGCAGCTGGAGACGGTCATCACCCGCTCGCTCACCGGGTACCAGCCCGAGGCGCCCGAAGGCGGCCGGCTGTGGATCGAGTCCTGGCACTTCGGCATCCGTGACGCGGAGATGCGCGCCGACGCGCTGCGCGACAACACCGCCTGGCGGCGGCTGGTCGCCCAGGTCATCCGGCGCGGCGTCGAACTCGGGACGTTCGGCAGCCGGTACGACCCGGACAAGATCGCGGTGCTGACCATCGCCGCCACCGACGGGATGGGCATCCCGCTCTCCCTGGCCGACCCCGAAATCACCCCGGCCAGCGCCGCTCAAGACGTCCTAACGGCCCTCCGCGACATGCTCAGCCCGGACCGCGGCTAGTCCCGAGGGTGGTGAATCCCGGAATCCACCATCTTAGAGTGTGGTGGATGCCCGGTTTCACCACATTGCGCGCCCGCCCTGCCCCGCCACGCCACGCCCCGAGCGAGCGCGTTACTTGACGTAGGCGACGGGCTTGACGGGGGGCGGCGCTGGCAGGGGCTCGGACTGGTAGTGAGCGCGGATGCCCTGGAGGTAGCGGCGGCACCGTTCGGTGAGGCCCTCGGCGGTCTGCATCCGGCCCTTGGTGACCAAGATGCCGAGGTCGGCACCGTGGAACCGGTACTCGCCGGGACCATAGACGCGCATGAAGAAGGCCTCGTCCTCGGTGGTGATGTCGTGCCAGTCGTTGCTGACGTGCTCGAAGCTCAGCGAGCCGCCGTCGGCCATCCGCCACGCGCCGGTCCGCGGCGCGGCCAGGATCCGCTCGACGTCATCGCCCGGCTCCTTCATGATCAGCTGCGACCACACGTCCACCGCGGCCAGCGCCCGCCAGCGCTCATTGATCTCCTCGACGTCGATGGTGTAGTCCACTTCCATGAATTCCAGCAGGTGGAACAGGAACAGCGGCACGTCGGCGTAGGCGCCGGCGGTGACGTTGGTCATCGAGGAGACGCCGGAGATCCGGGGGTTCAGCTCGCCCAGGTACACCTCGCCGGTGTCGACGTCGAGGAGCACGTCGACCTCGAGGAAGCCCTTGTAGCCCTCCTGGGCCAGCCGGTCGCCTAGCTTGCGGACATGGCTGATCGCCACCGCCCGGTCGGCTTCGGACAGCGCCTCGGGGAACAGGTCGTTGCCGCACCAGCCGCCCTTGTACGGGGTCAGCTCGGGGTAGCCGGTCAGATCGGTCATGAACGGCCCGACGATGGTGCCGTGCCGGGTGATGCATGCCTCCACCGCCGCGGCCTGGTTGTTGATGCGCTTCATGACCTTGAGTTCCTGGTCGCCCAGGTCGGCCGCGCATGAGTTCCAGTCCGGCTCGGAGGCGATGAAGAACGTGGTCTTGCCCGAATCCCCGTACGGCGTCTGCACGACCAGGTCGGTCCCCAGCCCGGCGCCGGAGGCCAGCGCGGTCAGCGACGCGTAGCTGTCGGCCTTGCCCAGCACGTTCGGCACCGACGGCGCGCCCGCCTCGTTGCCGAGCTGGGTGGTGACGATCTTGGAGTCCAGCCGGCGCCGCAGCGTGTCGGGCGGCAGGATCAGGTCGTAGCCCTGTTCGCGGCAGATCTCCTCGGTCTCTTCGTCGAAGAACACCATCGCCACCATCGGCACACCGCCGCGGCGGTGCAGGTGCTCACGGACCTCGGGGTCGCGCAGCAGGTAGTTGTTGATCTGCTCGCTGGACTCGAACTCGATGTACGGCCGGTTCTCGGGCGTGAACACCCGGGGATGCTGACCGTCCCAGGAGTCGTAGTAGGCGATGTACTGGAAGTTGCGCACCCACCGGTCGATGCCGAGCAGGTTGAAGGCGGTCGGGCCCACGAAGTAGATCGGCTGCTGGTTGGTCCGGAAGAAGCTGCGGATCTCCGCGATCCCGTTGAGGTGACGGCGGGCATCTGACGTAGCAGTCACTCGGCCTCCTTAGCAGCGGGCATATAGCGCCAGGTTAAGCGGCGCTTGCGCACCCGTCGAGGCTGCGCCGCTAAGATCACGTTCGGTGGCGGCGGGGGCACGGTATCGCCCTGCCTGGCTCAGCCCGGAGACCACCCCGGCCAGCCGGCGGCCGCGGGTCGGATCCCGGCCCGCCAGGGCTCCGCCCAGGGCGTCGAACGCACGCAACGTGTCCTCCAGGTAGGCCGGGTTCTGTGCCTGCGGCCAGCTGGAGAACTTCACGCACACGGTGTTGGTGCGCCGGCTGACGTGCAGCATCTGGCCGTAGATGCCCAGGCCCAGCAAGACGTCGCCGTAGGCGCCGGGCCGGAACCAGAACTGGTTGCGGTACCAGCCGCCGGGAAACGCCGCCTCGGCGGGCGAGCTGGCGAAGGCCGAACGAACGTCGGCGTCCACCGCCCAGCCGTCACGGAGCCAGCGGGGCGGCACGACCCGGCGAGGGCCCGCGGCCCCGTCGGGGACCACTCCCCCAGCCAGCAGCATCTGGCCGAACCTGGCCACGTCGCGGGCGGTGGCGCACAGGCCCCCGTCGTGCACGGCCGTGCCCAGTCCGTCATGTAGCAGCCGGGCGTCGAACTCGGCGCCCATCGGCGCCCACACCAGCGCGGAGATCAGCTCGGCCATGGGCTGGCCGGCCGCGCGCTCGCACACCCAGCCCAGCACGTCGGACTCGGCCGACCGGTACAGGAACCGGCTGCCGTGCGGCGCCTCGGCCTGCAACGTGGCCAAGAAGCGGTATAGCCCGCGCGGCTCGCGGTCAGCCGAGCCGTCCCAGCCGATCCATTCATCCAGCCGCCGGATGTCGGACTGCGCGTTGGTGTATTCCTCCAGGAACCGGACCCCGCTGCGCATGTCCAGGACCTGCCGCACCGTGGCGCCGGCGTAACCGCTGACCGCCAGTTCGGGAACGTAGCTGGTGATCAGGCCGTCGACGTCGAGCTGTCCGCGGTCGATGAGCACGGCGGCCACGCAGCCGACCACCGACTTGGACACCGACATCAGCGCGTGCGGCCGGTCTGGCGCGCCGAGCGGGCCGGACCACTCGGCGACCAGCTCACCGTCCTGCAGCACCACGTACGCGTCGGTGAACGTATCGGCCAGGACGTCGCCCACCGTGCCGGCCGAGTCGTCCAGGCGCGTGACGGGCAGCCCGAACAGGTCGGGCGCCGCCGCCGAGGCGGGCAGCACGCGGGGTGGCCCGTCGCCCCGGGACACCTGATAGGTGGGCACGATCTCGCTGACATGCCAGAACGCCCAGCGGTTGAACGGCGGGTCCTGCCAGTTGTAGGCGGTGACCTGTTCGCCCGCGGCCTCCGGGTCCCGCTCCAGCGACATAGCCGCATTCTAGGGTGGGCCCGGGGGCAAGGTAGGTCACGTCGCCCGGTCCGGCTGGTGCAATAAGGTGCCGATCATGAACCAAGACGGCGCCTACCCGCAGCTCCCGGCCCGCGCGCGCGACGGCGTGCCCGAGCTCATGACCGGCTTCCCCCCGGCGCCGCCAGCCCAGGTCACCCTGGCCAACTGGCAGGACCCGCCGTTCAACCGGTGGGCGTTCCAGCACATGCGCGAGCTGATTCCCAGCCACCCGATCACGGCCGGGCCGCCCGTGCCGCTGCCCGCCGGGCCGCCCCTGGACAATCCCGCGCTGACCCGGGTGGACGGCAGCGCTTCGTCGCTGGAGGACGTGCTGGCCGACACGTACACCGACGCCTACCTGGTCCTGCACGACGGCCAGCTGGTCGCCGAGCGGTACTTCGGGGATATGACGGCCGGCACCCGCCACCTGCTCATGTCGGTATCCAAGTCGATCCTGAGCTGCGTGATCGCGGTGCTGGCCGACCAGGGCCTGCTCGATCCGCGGGCGCTGGTGAGCACCTACGTGCCCGAAGTCAGCGACTCGGGATACGCGGGCGCCACCATCCGCGACCTGCTCGACATGCGGACCGGGGTCGCCTTCACCGAGACCTACACCGCCCTGGACGCCGAAGTCCGGGTCATGGAACGCTCCATGGGCTGGCGCCCCGCGCAGCCGGGGGATCCGGCCGGGACCTACCCGTACCTGGCCACGCTGGGCAGCGCCGGGCCGCACGGCGGCGAGTTCGTCTACCGGTCGGCCGACACCGACATGCTCGGCTGGGTCTGCGAGCGGGCCAGCGGGGTGCGGGTCGCCGACCTCATCTCGGCGCTCATCTGGCAGCCGATCGGCGCGGAGCGCGACGCCGAGATCACCTGCGACCCGCTCGGCACCGCCGTCCCGGACGGCGGGATCTCGGCTACCGCCCGTGACCTGGCCCGGTTCGGGCAGCTGCTGGTCGACGACGGCGCGGCGCGGGGCCGGGCCGTCGTCCCGGCGCCGTGGCTGGCCGATGTCCGCCAGCCGGAGCCCGGGGTCCGGGAGGCCTTCGCCAGCACCGACAACGAGTACGTGCTGCCCGGCGGCTGGTACCGGAGCCAGTTCTGGGTCATTCCCGGTGGCGGCGGGCCGGTCCTGGTCTGCCTGGGCATCCACGGCCAGCTCATCTACGCCGACCGGACCGCGCGGACCGTGGTGGTCAAGATGTCCGCCTGGCCCGACGCCCAGAACGCCGTCTACCTGCTGGACACCCTGCGCTCCTGCGCAGCGGTGGCCGCGCGGCTATCCGCGGCCGAACCGGCGCCCTGGCTGAGCTGACCCGGCGGCTACATGTTCGCCGCGTCCAGCGCGTTGGTCCCGTCGTTGGCCAGCAGCAGGCCCTGGCGCGTGGTGATGGTGCCGAACAGGTCACCGGCGCCGTTCTTGATCAGCGTCCGGGCGGCGATCTGCTTACCAGCCGGGCTGATCTCGACCGCGTTGCCGTTGTCGCCGTTGACCACGACCAGGTCGCCGTTGGGCGCGATGGTCATGCCCAGCGGGGCGGCCAGCGCGCCGCCCGCCGACAGGTTCGCGCCGATGGCGGTGATCGAGCCGGTCCGGGTCAGGGCCTGGGGAATGGCCGACACCGAGTTGGTCAGCGTGTCATCCACGTACAGCGTCCCGTTGCCGCCCAGGGCCAGGCCGGTCGGCGCCAGGATGAGCGCCGTCTTGTTCGCGCGCCACGGGAAACCGGTCCCGATCACGGTGCTGCTGGTCAGTCGCGGCGGCGCCGCGGCACTCAGGGCCAGCTCCAGGCGCACGATGGTGCAGTCCCCGGTCACCGGGAGCCCGTCGTGAGTGGAGATGTTACCGCCGAGCGCGTTGGACACGAACACCTCGGCCGACGCCGCGTTCGACTTCACGGTCAGGTCCCAGGGCCCCGACGATGCTGCGATTGGTGATGGTCTCGGCCACGGTCCCGCGGTCATTCAGCACGATGAGGCAGCCGGCCGGATCCAGGCCCGGCAGCACGCCGCCGCGGGAGGTCGGCAGGCTGCCGACCACCACCCAGCCGCCGGGCAGGATGCCCAGGGCCGTGGTCAGGCCGATGCCGCCCGGTGCCCTGCACGTTGGCCTTGTCGTTGAAGTTGCTGACCAGGATGTCACCGGCGGTGAGCCGGCCCGCGGAGGCCGGGACGACCGCGACGCCGTACGGGTTCACGTCGCCGTTGGCCGGAACCGTCGAGGCCAGGTGGGTCAGGCCGTGCAGCTGGCCGAGGAACGCGGTCACCGGGGCGGTCGAGCTCGATTTTCGCGTAGCGACCAGACCTCACCGCGCTCCCCTTCCGAAGGCCCGTGCCTTCCGTTGATGGGGCAAGCGCCATCGTCCCGCCCCGTGGTCCCGACCTAGTCCCCGCGCGGGCGCGCGGGCCGGTTCACGTCCGGGCTTGCACCTGGCGGCGCAGCTGGCCGCGGGAGGCCTCATGGAAGCCGTGCATCGACAGCCAGTTCTTGATCCAGGGACCGTCCGGATGGGTCTGGGGCACCACGTTGTAGATGTAGTTCAGCCCGCGTGCGGCGGCCTCTTCCTCCAGATGCTCCAAGATGAAGTGGCCGACGCCTTGCCCGCGCTGGCCCGGCGCGACGAAGAAGGTGATCCGCGCGTCGCCCCATTCGGTGTCCAGCCAGCCGTAGCCGGCCACCCCGTGGCCGTCGGTGACCCGCCACCATTCGTCGGCTACCGGTTCGCCAGGCCCGGGCGGGGCCAGCCCGACCGCCGCCAGCTCGGCCGGGCCGAACAGCCGCTGCTTATCGGCGTCCCAGCGCGGCGAGGCCTCCTTGGTCCAGGTGAACGTCACGCCAGCCTCCTTTCCGGCAGCAAAGCCGGGTCGTCGAACAACGAGCACTGGTCCAGGCTGGGACATTCGCAGCGCGCGGCGCACTCCAGCCAATCCCGGACCAGGAGGCTGCGCTCGATCAGGGCGGTGATCTGCGGGAGCTTGCGTTCGGCCACCGCCCGAAGCTGCTCGATGGTGGCCGCGTCGTCCGGCGACGCGGCCAGCAGCGCCTTGATCTCCTGGAGAGTAAGACCCGCCCGCTGGCCGGTCTCGATCACCGCCAGCGTGCGCAGCGCGGCAGGGCCGTACACGCGCCGCCCGGCCACCCGGGGCGCCGGGGCAGCAGCCCGACCTGCTCGTAGTACCGGATCGAAGACGGGCGCCTGGCCGGAGCGCCGGGCCACCTCGCCGATACTCAGCGGTTCGGGATTTGCCATCAAGCCGACTTTAACAACGACGATGACACCATGCTGATCGCCTGTACGCTCACCTCGGCCGGCCTGGCCGCACAGGCCTGCCGCTGGGAGCAGCTCATTACCGCGGCCATGACCGAGATCGCCGAGACGGCCGACGGCCTGCGCCTGTCCTTCCGCCCCGAGCCGGGGATCGAGGAAGAACTGCGCAGGCTCGTCGCCGTGGAGAACGAGTGCTGCCGGTGGGCGGCCTGGGCGGTGGAGACGAGCGCCGAGGCCACCGTGCTCGACGTCCGCTCTACCGGTCCCGGCATTGCCGCCCTGCGCCAGCTGTTCCGGACCGCTCAGGCCGGGTGCTGACGTCCCGGCATCAGCCGGGTCAAGGCGGCCACGACCAGCAACAACGCGGCCATCTGGAGTGTGCTGCGCTCGAAGGCCAGGCCATATCCCTGGCCGAGCGCGCCGAAGAACAGCACGCCGGTCACGGCCACCCCGACCGAGTTACCGACCTGCTGGGCGGTGGACAGCGCGCCGGCCACCGATCCGGCCGTGGCCGGTTCGGCGTGGCTGAGCACGGTGGTGGTCAGCGGGGTGATGCACAGTCCCTGCCCGGCGCCGAGCAACAGCAGTCCCGGGAACACCCAGGACACCGGGCCGCCGTGCGCCGTGGCCAGGTACAGGGCGACGTCGCCGAGGGCCGCGGTCACGGCCCCGATCGCGATCACCGACCGGCCGAAGCGCATGGTCAGCGCGGGGGCGCGGAACGAGGTGAGCAGGTAGCCGGCGGCCAGGAAGGTGAACACTCCGCCGGCGGCCAGCGGCGACAGGCCGCGCCCCTGCTGCAGGTACAGCCCGAGCACCAGGTACGAGGCGGCCTGCTGGCACCAGAACGCCGTCTGGGTGAGCAGCCCGGCGCGCAGCGGCCAGGCGGCGAAGATCCGCGGGTTGAGGAGCGGCACCCCGCCCCGGTCGGCCTTGCGCCGCTGGTGGACGCCGAAGGCGATGGCCAACGGGACCGCGGCGGCCAGCGCCGCCCAGGACCAGGCCGGCCAGCCCGCCTGCCGTCCCTCGACCAGCGGCAGCACCACCGCGACCAGGCAGGCGGTGATCAGGGTCACCCCGGTCAGGTCGAGCCGGGATCCGTGCCCGTCGCGAGATTCGGGGACCAAGCGGGGAGCGGCCAGCAACGCGGCCACGCCGAGCGGCACGTTGATCCAGAAGATCGTCCGCCAGCCCAGGCCACCCACGTCGGCGCGGATAAGGATCCCGCCGATGAGCTGGCCCGAGGTCGCCGCCAGTCCCATCACCATGCCGTAGATGCTGATCGCCCGGACCCGGGCCGGGCCGGTATAGACCACGCCGAGGATGGACAAGATGTTGGGTGCCATCAGCGCGGCCCCGACGCCCTGGGCCACCCGCGCCGCGACTAGCACGGCCGGATCGGGCGCCAGCGCGCACGCGGCGGAGGTGGCGACGAAGATCGCCAGCCCGACCGAGAACACCCGGCGCCGGCCGAACTGATCACCGAGCCGCCCGCCGGTCACCAGCAAGACGGCCGTGGATATCGTGTAGCCGGCCACCACCCATTCGACGGCGCCCTCGCTCGCGTGCAGGCCCTGCTGGATGGAGGGCAGGGCCACGTTCACGATGAAGAAGTCCAGGACGAACATGAACGTCCCGAACATCAGGACGGTCAGTGTCGACCAGGACCGGCTGGCCGGGGCCTGGACTTGACCTGGGAGAACACGTGTTGCTGTCATGCTCCCGAGCCTGGTGCCTCCTCTAAGAGGAGAGTCAAGCGGTCTGGAAGACCGGCCAGCAGATCTCGGTGCGGTGCCGGGACAGGTCGGGTTCGGTGAACGGGACCAGGTAGTACTCGCGGATCGGCCCGTCCACGCCGATGGCCCGTTCGGCAACCACGGTACCCAGCTGCCCGTAGGTCTGGTCCATGTCGCCGATCGGCCCCGCGTGCAGCATGACCGCCGCCTCCACTCCCGGGATGGTCAGCGCCCGGACCCGGCCGTCGGCCCGGGGCAGGTCGGGCACCGGCACGAACGCGGTCAGTTCGGCCTGTTCGAGCTCGAAGAAGGCCGCCGGGAACATAGCCCCGCCCGGGCCGGCGGGTGACAGCCCGGCCGCGGCGATCCGGTCGTAGATCTCGGCGAAGGCGCCCGCGCCCCAGGCCCAGGACTCCTCGGCGGTCACCGTGGCCCGGACGGCCAGCGCCGGGATGGCCGGGATCGACCGGAACTCCACCGCGGGCCCGGCCGGCGGTCCCTCGAGCAGCGCCCGCAGGCTGGCCACGCTCATCTGCATCTCGGCCAGCTTGGCCTCCATGGCGCTCAGGTGGGCGATGATCTCCTTGGTCCTGGTCTCCAGGTCCGGAGCCCGCAGAACCGTTCTAACCTGGTCTAGCGGCATACCCAGGTCGCGGAACCGGCGGATGACCTGGGCTATCGGGACCTGGCCGGGCTCGTAGAAGCGGTATCCGCTGTCCGGGTCGATCCGGGCCGGTTCGAGCAGGCCCTGATCGTGGTAGAACCGCAGCGCCTTGATGGACAGGTGGGTCATCCGGGAGAAATCGCCGATCGATACCAGGACGGTCATGACCTAAGGCCTACCTCTCAGTGACGACATCGTGGCCGAGATCCTCCGCTCTCCTGTAACGGGAGAGTCAAATCCCGGGCGCGGGTACCGGCAGCGGGCGGGGCGGTACCGGCACCGAGTGCACGATCGAGGTCGTGGTGCGACCGTGCGGGGTGAACAGGTCCAAGATCGCCTCCAGGTCGTCGATCGAGTGCAGGTAGACCTTCATGAAGTAGCAGTCCTCCCCGGTGATCCGGTAACACTCGGTGACGTTCGGCACCTCGCGGGCGATGCCGGGGATCAGCCGCAGTCCGCCGCCCGTCGGGCTGATCCTGACGATGGCGAAGATCGTGTAGCCCAGGGCCCGCGGGCTGACCTCGGCGCGGTAGGCCAGGATGCCGTCTTCCTCCAGCCGCCGCAGCCGGTCGGCCACGGCCGGGCCGGACAGGCCGATGCGCCGGGAGAGTTCGGCGACCCGCAGCCGGGGTACGGCCTGCAGCTCGGCCACGATGCGCCGGTCGATGGCGTCCAGCGGTGTGTCCGGGATTTCAAAGGCCTGACGGACAAAATCCCTTTGTTTCGATGGCATTTCCATGTCTTACCCGTACCTTTGCTCTTCCTTGCCGCACCATCAGCTTCATATGCTGCGCCCGTGCCTGACCAACCGCAACCCAGCGGACCACTCGACCGGCTACCGCCGCAGTCGTTCTTCCTGGTCAGTGCCGTTTTTCACTATCTGGGCCCGTCGCTGGCGGTACTGCTGTTCGCGCGGGTCGAAGTGCTCGGGGTGGCCTGGCTGCGGATCGCCAGCGCGGCGGTCGTGTTCGCGCTCTGGCGCCGGCCCTGGCGGCTGCTGGGCCGGCTCGAGGCCGGCGAACGCCGGACGCTGCTGGCGCTCGGCCTGGTGCTCGCGGTGATGAACTCGGCGTTCTACCTCGCGGTGGCGCGGCTGCCGTTGTCCACGGTGGGCGCGATCGAGTTCCTCGGCACCGTGATCCTGGCCGCGGCCGGCACGCGGTCCCGACGCAACGCCGCGGCCCTGGCGCTGACCACGGCGGGCGTGGTCGCCATTACCTCGATCCGCATCACCGGTCAGCCGCTGGGCTTCGTCTTCGCCTTCGCTAACTGCGCCCTGTTCATGTTGTACATCGTGCTCGGCCACCGGATGGCGAACGAGGGCCAGCTGCCGAGTATCGACCGCCTCGGCGGTGCGATGATCATCGCGGCGGTCATCGCGACGCCGTGGGGGCTCGGCCCGGCGCTGCCCGCGTTCGGCCATCCGGTCTGGCTGCTGGCGGGAGCCGGGGTCGGCATATGCTCCTCCGTGATTCCCTACGTGGCCGATCAACTGGCCATGGCCAGGCTGCCGCGGGCGACGTTTTCGCTGATGCTGGCGCTGCTCCCGGTGTTCGCTACCGGTATCGGCGCGATCGTGCTGCATCAGATCCCTACCGTCCAGGACGCCGCGGGCATCGCGCTGGTCGTGCTCGGCGTCGCTATGCATCAACAGGAGAGGAAGCAGCGTGGACTACGTACGGCTGGGCTCGGCCGGGCTGAAGGTCTCCCGGATCTGCCTGGGCATGATGAGCTACGGCAGCCAGGCGGAACGAGCCTGGCACCTTGATGAGGCCGCCGCCGAGCCGATCGTCAAGGCGGCCATCGATGGCGGCGTCACCTTCTTCGACACCGCCGACACCTACTCGGACGGCGTGACCGAGCAGATCACCGGGCGGCTGCTCGGCCGGCTGTTCGGCCAGCGCGAGGACTACGTGCTGGCTACCAAGGTCTACTTCCCGATGGGCGACGGACCCAACGACCGGGGCCTGTCCCGCAAGCACGTCCTGGCCGCGATCGACGCCTCGCTGCGCCGCCTCGGCACCGACTACGTCGACCTGTACCAGATCCACCGGTGGGACTACCAGACGCCGATCGAAGAGACCATGGAGGCGCTGCACGACGTGGTCCGGGCCGGGAAGGCCCGCTACCTCGGGGCCAGCAGCATGTTCGCCTGGCAGTTCGCCAAGGCACAGCACCTGGCCGAACGCCGCGGCTGGACCACGTTCGCCTCGATGCAGAACCACTACAACCTGATCTATCGCGAAGAGGAGCGGGAGATGATCCCGCTGTGCGCCGACCAGGGGGTCGCCGTGCTGCCCTACAGTCCGCTGGCCCGCGGCGTGCTGGCCGGTAACCGCGGCCGGCAGGGCGAACGACGTACGGTCCGGGCCGGGGACGACCCGCTGTCCGACGAACGGTACAACTCCCCCGGCGACTTCGACGTGGCCGACCGGCTGACCGAGGTCGCGGCGGGCCGCGGCGTCCCGCCGGCGCAGGTCGCGCTGGCCTGGCTGCTCAGCCGTCCCGCGGTGACCGCGCCGATCGTCGGCGCGACCAAGCTGGGCCACATCAGCGACGCGCTGGCCGCCGTGCAGCTCACGCTGACCGAGGAGGAGGTGCGCCGCCTGGAGGAGCCGTACGCGCCGCACCCGGTCCTGGGCCACTTCTGAGCGGAGCCGGATAGCCTGCGGGCGTGACCGATCGCGAGAGCCGCAGGCTGTCCTTCGGCTCGGTAGCCACCGACTACGACCGTTACCGTCCTTCGCCGCCACCGGCGGCGCTGGACTGGCTGATCCGCCCGGCGCGCAGGCCATACTTGACCTCGCGGCCGGGACCGGCGCCGTGACCAGGGAGCTGATCGGCCGGGCGCCGCGGGTCATCGTGGTCGAACCCGATGAGCGGATGCGTGCGGTACTGACGGCCCGGTGCCCGGAGGCGGAGGTCCTGGCCGGCCGCGGTGAGGACATCCCGCTACCGGACGCGTCGGTGGACGCGGTGGTGATCTCATCCGCCTGGCACTGGCTCGACCCAGAGCGGGCCGTGCCCGAGATCACCCGCGTGCTGCGATTCGGCGGCGTCCTGGGCGTACGCCGCTGTCCGTCCCCGAGGAGCACGGTGCAGTTTTCGCGGCCGATGACCAAGGACGAGCTGGTCGGGCTGCTCGGCACCTACAGCGGCGTGATCACGCTCGATGCCGAACGCCGGGCCGACTTCTCCCGGCGGGTGCACGCCTTCCTCGACCGCCAGCCCTGGGACCATACCGAGCTGCCGCTGATCTGCCGGTGCCTGCGCAGCAGGCGCCTACCCGGTTAGCACAGCCGGTTAGCACAGCCGGTTAGCACAGGCCGGCTGAGAAGCTAATATAGTTAGCCAACGCTGTCAAGCAGCAGCCCAGGACCGCCCGGCGGCTGCGGCTACGCCGGGGAGCCGAGGTAGTGCAGGACGGCGAGGACGCGGCGGTTGTCACTCTCGTCGGGGGGCAGGCCGAGCTTGGTGAAGATGCTGGCCACATGCTTCTCGATCGCTCCGCCGGAGACCACCAGGTCGGCGGCGATGGCCGAGTTCGACCGGCCTTCGGCCATCAGCGCGAGGACCTGGCGTTCGCGCGGGGTGAGCGTGGCCAGCCCGCCACGCTGCCGGCTGGCCCGGAACAGCTGGCTGACCACCTCGGGATCCAGCGCGGTGCCGCCGCCGGCTACCCGCTCCAGGGCGGCGGCGAACTCGGCCACGTTGGCTACCCGGTCCTTGAGCAGGTAGCCGACTCCGGCGGCGCCGCCCTCGAGCAGTTGCGCGCTGTAGGACGTCTCGATGTACTGGGAGAACATCATCACCCCGGTGCCGGGGAAGGATTTGCGCAGGGCCAGCGCGGCCCGCAGTCCCTCGTCGGTGTGGGTGGGCGGCATCCGGATGTCGACCACCGCCACGTCCGGCCGGTGCTCGGCCACCGCGTCCAGCAGCGCGTCCCCGTCGGTCACCGTCGCGCATACCGAATGACCACGGTCCTCCAGCAGCCGGGTCAGCCCTTCTCGCAGCAGCGCGGCGTCCTCCGCGATCACCACCCGCATCAAATGTCCCCTTACGCTTTCAGCGGCAGTACGACCGTAACGGTGGTCGGGCCGCCGGGCGCGCTGGACACGTCGATCTGTCCGTCCACGGTCGAGACCCGTTGAGCCAGTCCGGTCAGGCCGCTGCCGCCGGCCGCGTCTGCCCCGCCGATGCCGTCATCGATGACCTCGAGGCGGAGCACCCCGGTCCGTTCGGTATAAATATTGATTTTGATTTGATTCGCGTAACTGTGCTTGGTCGCGTTGGCAATCAGCTCAGCCGCGCAGAAGTAGGCGATCGTCTCGATAGCCGGAGCGGGCCGGGTGCCGATCTCGGCGGTGACCGAGGCGGGGATGGCGCTGCTGGCGGCCAGGGTAGCGAGCGCGCTGGCCAGGCCGTTGTCCAGGGCCGGCGGATGGATGCCGCGGGCCAGGTCGCGCAGGTCGGCCAGGGCGTCCACGGCGTTGCGGTGCGCGGCGTCGAGCAGTTCGCGGACGGTGGCGTTCTCCGGGCGGTCGGCATCGTCGTCGTCGCCGAGCTTCTCCCGGGCCATGCCGAGGTTCATGGCCAGCGCGGCCAGCCGCATCTGCGCGCCGTCGTGCAGGTCCCGTTCCACCCGCCGCAGCGCGGCGGCCGAATCCTCCACCGCCAGCGTCCGGGTTCGTTCCAGCTCGCTGACCCGCTCGGACATGCTGTTCGGCCCGAGCAGGGAACGGACCAGCCAGCGGTCCCCGGCGTTGATGCCGCGGGCCAGCCACGTCGCGGCCAGTACGCAGACGGCGCCGGCGATGGCCGCGAGGTAGGTGCCCGCGAAGCCGTAAACGTTGAAGGTCCCGCCGAACGGGAAGGGGAACACGGCGACCATCGGGCCCGTCGCCCCGTGATGAAACAGCACCCAGTCGACCGGGTAGCTGATGTCGACCAGCCCGATGCAGGCGGTCGCCGTCGCGTATAGCTGGGCGGCCGCGACGGGCAGCTTGACCAGGCTGTAGGAGACCGCGCGCCAGGCCGACCGGTCCCGCAGCCGCTTGTCGAGCCGGTTGAGGATGCCGGTGCCTGGCTGGAACTTCGGTGGTGCCTCCACCTGGTAATGCAGCAGCCACCGGACCAGGCGGCGGTGCAGCCCGCCCAGCCGCCGACTGACTCGCAGCGCCACGGTGAGCAGCAGCAGGCCGACCACGGTGCCGAGGACCGACGCGGAAATGGTCAGGCCCAGCGCGAGCATCACCACGGTGATCCAGAACCCGATCACCCCGGTGATCCCGCCGATACCGCAGTACAGCAGCTCGTGAACGGTCCGGCGGGTGAACGGGGCACGCAGAACGGTGCCCGCCAGCCGCCGGATGTCCTCGTCCACGGTCCTATTGTCTCTCGCTAGCGGCCGGTGCTCACGCGTCGCGGCGGGCCAGCGCCCAGCCGCCCGCGGCCAGGGCGAGCGCCGCGTACCCGCACAGCACCGCGAACCCGACACCAGGCGACAGGCTGTGGGACAGCGGCTTGACCGCGGTCAGCGAGTTCTCCGCGATCACCATCGGCATGTACTGCCCCACCGCGTTCTGGATCGAGGTGCCGAGCGGAACCACGATCAGCGGGAGCAGGAACAGCACCCCGACCACGGCGCTGATCGCGCCCGCGGTATGCCGGATGAGCGCGCCCAGGCCCAGGCCGATGAGCGCGATCAGGGCCGGGTAGGCGCCGGCCATCAGCACCGCGCGCAGCACGCCCGGCTGGCCGAGGGTGGCGTGCGGCGCCGGGTTCTTGAGCACCACCTCGCCGACCCCGAAGGCCACGAAGGCCAGGACCTCCCCCACAACCAGGGCCACAGCGGCCACGATGGCCGCCTTCGCGGCCAGCACCAGCGGCCGGCGCGGCACCGCGGCGAACGTAGCGCGGATCATGCCGGAGGAAAACTCGGTGGTCACCACCAGCACGCCCAGGACGCCGAGGGCGAGCTGGCCGAGGGCCAGGCCGCCGA
This sequence comes from uncultured Actinomycetes bacterium, assembly GCA_963787645.1. Lineage (GTDB taxonomy): Bacteria > Actinomycetota > Actinomycetes > Streptosporangiales > Streptosporangiaceae > Palsa-504. Next base: position 742,441 of record CAWBDS010000014.1, read on the forward strand.
AGCTGTCGTTGGTCGGGTCGAACGAGGCCCGGTCCGCGGCCGACATCGTGGCCCAGTGCTGGTGGATCAGGATCGGGATGGCCAGGCCGATCATGCCGGCCGCGAAGACCAGCAGGGTCCACCAGGTCGAGCGGACGCTGCGCAGCTTGAGCCATTCCATCTGGGCCACGCTGCGGAAGCCGTAGCCTCCCTCGGCCTGGCCAGGGGCGTCGCGGTCGAGCGTCGCGGTGGTCATGACACGCTCCTCAGGGGGTAGTTCGTCCCGTAGTGGGCCTCGTAGCTGGCCGAGTACTCGGTGCTGCCTTCGGTGAGCTGGAAGAACGCCTCTTCCAGTGAATTGCTCCGGGCGGAGAGCTCGGCCACGCTGGTCTGGGCCAGCAGGCGCCCCTGGCCGATCACGATGAGCTGGTCGGCGGTCTGCGCGACCTCGCTGATCAGGTGGCTGGAGATGAGCACGGTACGGCCGTGCGAAGCCAGGGCCTTCAGCAGCCCGCGGATCCAGCGGATGCCCTCCGGGTCCAGTCCGTTGACCGGTTCGTCCAGCAGCAGCACCGCCGGGTCGCCGAGCAGGGCGGCGGCGATGCCCAGGCGCTGGGCCATGCCCAGCGAGAACTTGCCCGCGCGGCGCTCGGCGGCCTTCTGCATGCCGGTGATCTCCAGGACGTCGTTGACCCGCCGGCGCGGGATGCCGTTGCTCACCGCGAGCGCGGTGAGATGAGCCCGGGCCGAACGCCCCGGGTGGAACGCCTTGGCCTCCAGCAGCGCGCCGACCTCATGCAGCGGCCAGCGCAGCTCGTGGTACTCCTTGCCGTTGATCCGGGCTGTCCCCGCGTCCGGCCGGTCCAGGCCGAGGATCATCCGCATCGTGGTGGACTTGCCGGCGCCGTTCGGACCGAGGAACCCGGTCACGGTGCCGGGCGGGACGTCAAAGCTGAGGTTGTCCACGGCAGTAGTGGAGCCGTACCGTTTGACCAGGCCGCGTGCCTCGATCATGACAAATGCCTTCCGTCGGTTCTGGCTTTGTGGTCCGAATGCGTGCCCGGCCCCCGTGGCGCGGGCACGCTCGTGTGGATCTATCCATCACGCTATTGACCTGCCCTTCGGCCAGGAACGCGGCTTCCACCCCTCTTTGGGGTGGGGTTTGCCCCCCTATTGCGGGGATCATGGACGGGTGAAGGTGATCGTCGCCGGAGCGGGCATCGGCGGGCTCACCGCCGCGCTATCGCTGCACGCGGCCGGGATCGACGTCCTGGTCATCGACGCTGCGGTTACGCTGCGGCCGCTCGGGGTGGGCATCAACTTGATGCCGCACGCGGTCCGGGAACTGACCGAGCTCGGGCTGGGTGAGGACCTGGCCGCGACCGGGATCCCCACCGCTGAGCACGTGCACTTCGACCGGCACGGCCACCGGATCTGGGGCTTCGCCTCCGGCCAGAACATCGGCTACCGCTGGCCGCAGTACTCCATCCACCGCGGCGAGCTGCAGATGATCCTGCTCGAGGCGGTACGGACCCGGCTGGGACCAGGCGCCGTGCGGACCGGCACGGTGCTCACCTCGTTCGCCGACCCGCCAGGTCAGGTGGAGGTGCAGGTTCGCGATCGCCGCTCCGGGGCGGTCTCGGTGCTCCCGGCCGACGTGCTGGTCGGCGCGGACGGGCTGTATTCGGTGGTCCGCGCGCAGTTGCACCCCGACGAGCCGTCGCCGTGCTGGAGCGGCATCATGATGTGGCGCGGGGTGGCCGAGGGCGAACCGTTCCTGACCGGCCGGACGGTGGCGGTCGCGGGCGCCAACGCGACGCTGAAGTTCGTCGCCTACCCGATCTCGCGCCAGGCTGAGCTGCGCGGGCGGGCGCTGATCAACTGGGTGGCCGAGGTCAAGGTGCCCGAGGGTTCGGCGACGGCGGCGAACTGGAACCGTCGCGGGCGGCTCGAGGACGTGCTGCCGTGGTTCGCGGACTGGACGTTCGACTGGCTGGACGTTCCCGCGCTGATCACGCAAGCACCGCAGATCCTGGAGTACCCGATGGTGGATCGCGACCCGCTGCCGTTCTGGGGCACCGGGCGGGTGACCCTGCTCGGCGACGCCGCCCACCCCATGTACCCGGTAGGCGCCAACGGCGGGTCCCAGGCGGTCGTGGACGCTCGGGTGCTGGCCTGGTCGTTGGCTTCATCGCGGACCCCGGCCGAGGGCCTGGCCGCGTACGAGGCGGCCCGCCGCCCGGTGGTGAACGCCATCGTGCTGGCCAACCGGGACATGCCGGCCGACCGGATCTTGCATCTGGTCAGCATGCGGGCACCCGAGGGTTTCGGCCGGATCGAAGACGTGCTGAGCGCCGCGGAGCTGGCCACGTTCGACCAGGCCTACCGGTCGACCACGCTGCCCGAGGTGGCCGCGCTCAACGCCCGAGCCTCGCTGACGCCACCAGCGTTACCAGTGGTGCGTTGTCGCATAGGAGTGACTGGTGATGATTTCGGTGTTCTCGGGTGGCGAGTACTGGGACTGCACCGCGACCCGGCCCGGGCCGGAGAGCCGGACCCAGATGCTGCGGTAGCTCCACCGGTTGTGCCAGAAGGCGAAGCCCATGTTCCGCGGGTACTCCAGGTGCAGGGACATCCGGACCGTCACGTCCCGGTAGAGCAGGGCGCTCGGCTGGATCAGCAGGGTCTGGTTGGGCTGCAGGTCGCGGATGAACGTGTTGCCCGGCGAGTGCAGCAGCAGCAGACCAGGCCCCCCGGTCGCGGCGAACGTGTCCCCGAACTGGCCCATCGGGTAGTGCGTCTCCTGGTCATCGCCGCTCCCGGTGGTGTACCAGATGCCGGTGGGGTGCCAGCCGTAGTTGATGTTCCCGGTCGCGGTCAGGAAGCGGTGCTCACGGACCCAGATCTGCTGGTTGTGCTGCAGCGGCAGGGCCACGACCTCGCCCGCGTGATTGTCGGACAGGGCCAGGTGACCAGGGCCGCGGCCTTCCACCATGACCAGCGGCATGCCGGCCAGCTTGCGGTTCCACGCGCCGCGCATCGGCATGTTGGCCAGCCGGGTCCCCGGCTCGGTCCACAGCAGCACGTGGTGGGAGAAGTAGACCCAGTCGTTCTGCGCCAGGTTGAACTCGGCCACCGGGACGGTGGTTCCCGCGATCTGCACCTGGGACTGGCCGAACTGGAGCCGGGCCATGTCCTTGATCGGCGGCTGCTCGACCCAACCGGAGTCGCTGACCGAGGACCGGATGTCGACCGGCGCCCCGCACAGCGGACAGGTCGGGGAGCTCGGGTCGCTGGGCTGTCGGCAGTACCGGCATATGTAGGTGTTCATCGCCCGCCTTAGTCGGCGTGGTGGTGGACGTACATGGACTGGATGCCGACCCGGCCGGGCCCGGTCATCTCGGCCAGGTACATGCCGTGCCGCAGCATCCCGGTTTTGAGCGGCATCTGCTGGGCCTGCATCTGCACGGTGGAGTCCTTGTACAAGAAGCCGCCCGGCTCGACCAGGATCTTCTCACCCGGCCGCAGGGTCCGCTCGAGGACGTTGCCGTTCCCGTGCAGCAGCAGCATGCCTGGGTAGCCCGTGGTGACGAAGCGGTCCATGTACATGCCGCTGCCACCGTGCAGCAGGTTGACCAGGCCTTTGATCCGCACGAAGGAGTACTGGATGCTGTGCGAGGCGACCAGGAAGGCATGCTCGCGGACGTCCAGTTCCATGCCGGGATGCAGCGGCAGCACCACGAGCTCGCCTGGCGCGTCCCGGGAGAACGCGATCCGGCCCGGGCCGTTGGCCACGGTCACGATGTGCGGCATGCCGCCGATCGTGCGCTTCATCCCGCCGCCGGTGTTCAGCGACGAGAGCGGCACCGACTCGTCCTTCCACAGCAGCACGTGGTGTTCGAAGTACACCCCGTCCTGCGGGTGCAGGGCGATCTCGGCCACCGGGACGAGTTCCCCTTCGACCTGGCAGGTACTGCCAGAGAACCGGAACTCGGTCATGTCGCGCAGCCGGGGCGCTTCCCGCCAGCCTGAGTCGCTGACCCTGTCCCGCTCGTCGAGCGGTGCCCCGCAGGTCTGGCAACTGGTGCTGCCCGGCTGATTCTGGGCCTGGCACCACTGGCACTGGATCATTTCCACGCTCGGAAGATAGCAGGCCACGGTCCTTTGACAACGCCTTATACATCAACTTCGCCAGCGGGTATGGTTCTGCCATGGCACTGCTCGGGCGGGAGTTCATCGCCGTACCTGATGACCGCAAAGGTCAGATCGTCTTCAAATGGCCGGACGTCTCCATCCGTCGTTACACGCGCGCGATCGTCAACGCGGACGAGATGGCGATGTTCGTCAGTACGGGCCAGGTCGTGCAGACCCTGGGCCCCGGCCGGCACCAGATCGACGCCAACGAGCTGCCTGGGCTCGGTGCGATCATCAACGCGGTCAGCGGCGGGAACGCCTACCGTGCCGAGCTGTACTTTGTCGGCACCCGTGAGTATACCGGCTTCAAGTTCGGCGGCCGCGTCAACGACGTCCAGGACCCGCGCACCGGGCTGGTCGTGACCCTGCGGGTGTTCGGGGATTATGCGCTGCGGGTGGCCGACCCGGTGCGGCTGGTGACCAACCTGACCTCCACGGTCGACGTCACCGACAACGAGCGGATCGCCGGGTGGGTCAGCGACCAGCTGCTCAAAGTGCTGCGGACGCACGTCACCACGCAGATCATCCGCAACGGGTGGCCGATCCTGGGCCTGATGGCGTACTCGGCGGAGATCGAGCAGAACACCATCGACGCCGGCAACGGCCAGCTCGCCGCCTACGGCGTCCAGCTGACCCGGATGGGCAACTTCGACATCAACCTCTCCCCCGAGGACGAGCAGCAGCTCAAGCAGCTGGCCAAGGACACCAGCTACTCCCAGCTGGCGGGCGGCTTCCAGAACTACGCCGCGGGCGAGATGGCGCTCGGCGCCGGGCAGGGCCTGGCCAAGGGCGGCGCCGGGACCGAGGGCGCGTTCCTGGGCGCCGGGTTCGGGCTGGCCAGCGCGTTCGGGGCCCAGCAGGCCCAGGCCATGCAGGCGCAGCAGGCCGAGGCCGCGCAGCGGGCGGCGGAGCAGCACGGGGTGCCGTACGGCCAGCCCCAGGGCGGCGCTCCGCAGGGGCCGCCGGGTGGCGCTCCGCAGGGTGATCCGCCGCCGGGTGGCGCTCCGCAGGGTGATCCGGCTGCCCCGCAGGCGGCCGGGGCAGCGTGCGCGTCCTGCCAGGCCGCGAACCCGCCCGGCGCGAAGTTCTGCATGAGCTGCGGCCAGGGGCTCGCGCCCGCCGTCACGCACTGCACCGAATGCGGCACCGAGCTGCCCGGGGGCGCCCGGTTCTGCGCGAACTGCGGTACCCGCGTCGGCGGCTGAGCGGTCAGCCAGTAATAGGCGCTGGCCGCCGAGGGACCGGGTTGGCCAGCGCCGCGCCGAGCAGGCCCATGATGAGGCCGACGATCGGGAAAGTCACCAGCAGGAAGAAGTAACCCTGGACGTCCTGGCTCGCGTATAGCTCGCGGCCGTAGACCGCGGAGGCGGTCAGGTGCTGCCCGTGGTCCAGGAAGTCCCTGACCGACGCCGACCTGACCATTAGCGCGGTCGTGCCAGCGCCGAATACGGTGACGAACAGGGCGCCGACGCCGCTGGATACCAGCCCCGCGGCGAAGCCCTGGTAGGCCAGGGTCGCGGTACCGTGGCCGGGGTCGTCCCAGACATGGCGTCGTCGTCCGGCGATGGCGCCAGCGACCAGCGGCGCGCCGAACACCAGGACCCAGGCCAGCGTCACGACCGCCTCAGCCGCGGAACCGTTCAGCCATGGTCGGGATGGGTACCTGAAGTTGAGTCCGAGCGGTGCCAGCACGTACATCACGAGACCGAGCATCACTCCCGCGCCGAGACCAGTGGTGAGCGTGGCCGGCGCCACCGGCGTGCGCCGGGCGGTCAGCGCGACGATGACCGCCACGTAGCAGGCCGTGAAGATCAAGATCCCCATCTCGCCACCCCAGTCCGGACCGCCGGACGAGCTGCCCGGGATCCCCGAACCCATGGTGACGTCAAAGGTATGGCGGTTGATGCCCGACCGCGGCACCCTGCCGACGAACAGCCCGATGGCGGCCTGGGCCGGCAGCGTAGCCAGGATCGCGGCCGAGACGCCGGCGCGGAGCCACCGGGCCGCCCGGTTGTCAGGCGGCCCGAGCCACCAGCGGATCAGCAGCGGCAGGCCCGCTAGTAGCGCCAACGTGGTGATGATGCCGCCCTGGAGCGCGGCGCCATGGCTGACTGAGGATCCCGGCCAGGCTCCCCAGACCGCCGCCCCCGCCGCCGCCGCGAACACCAGCCCGATGCCGATTCTGCGCACGATCTGTCCCTCCTTGAGAATCAGCCCCAGGCCGCCTGCCCGCCAGGCCAGCCGCGGCAGCCCGCCGGCGCCTCATGCGCTTCGGCCCAGACCGCTTCGGCCCAGTCCCGCCGGGCGGTCGGCATCAGCCGCACCGCGCCCCGCCCGACCGCAGCGGCCACACGGTCCAGCCAGCTCATGGCACCGCGGGCGCCGCGACCCCGCGCCCGCGTCGCGGGCCGGTGCCCGGACGGCCCTGGATACTGGCCGGCCCAGCCTGAACCAGCGCTGCCGCGGGCCCTCCGGCTTCGGCAACGGCGGCGCCGGCGCTGGCCAGCCCGTCAGAGCTAAGCCGGTACAGGTGCCGCCGCGGCCGGCCCGGCGTAGGCTCCTCCTGCCAGCAGGCCTCGACCAGACCCCGGTCGGCCAGCCGGATCAAGATCGGGTACAGCGTGCCGGACTTCAGCCCGGTCTGCTGGGCCAGCGCGTATCCGTGCTGCCAGTCCGACGGCTGCCCGCACAAGGCGGCCAGCACGGACAAGGTCTGGGGCGAGAACTCAGCGCGCGATCCCATGGGCGGCAATCTACCTATGTAGACCTCGCTCTGTCTACATAGGTAGAGAATTAGGGACCCCAGCGGCCGTTACGCGTCCGGGTGGACGGTCGGGAGGCCGAACCTGGTCACCAGGGTGGCGCCGTCGCCGAACACGGTGATGCGCGAGATGCCGTCCGGCATGACCGTCAGCAGGGCGACTCCGAGCGATTGATAGATCCCGTCGCCGTCACGGTGGTAGGCGGCCGCGGCCGGCTGGCCGTTCGCCGCGGTGGGGGTCATCAGCCAGTCGCCGGGCAACCCGGTCACATGCGCGAGATAGCGCAGGCAGGTGGCCCGGCCGGAGAACCAGGTAAGTGCCCCGACCATCTCGATCGCGGCATCGGTCCGCAGCGCCTTTTCCAGGGACTCGAGGTCGGCGTGCTCGAAACCGGCGATGTACTGGGCGAGCAGCGCCCGGGCCCGCGGGTCGGTCGGCTCGATGATCTGGCCACGTCCTCGAGCCGGGCCCGGGCTCGCTGGCGGCGTTGAAGCTGATGTCCTGCCATGATTGCAGCGTCGGGGCTGACGCAGCCAGGTGCGTGTTGTCGTGCGCGCTGGCGAAGGCCGGGGCAGCGGACGGGTCGGCCAGCTTCAGGTTCAGCGTGTCCGACAGCGGCCCCGCGGCGCTGGCCAGGCTCATCGCGTCCGCCCGGGTCGTCCAGAGCAGGCCCGGCACCTTCCTGGCCAGCTCCGTGGTGCTGAGATCACTGTCGGACATGCAGATGTGCGGGTACAGCAGGGTGCTCGCCGCGGTAACCGCGATCCCGGCCACGCGGAACGTCCGGCCGTTCAGCGTGACCTGACCACCCGCACCCACGCCCAGCTCGTCGGCGAAACTGCGCTCGAGCACCACCGCGCCGGGCCGCACCCAGCTGCCCTGGGTCAGTTCCGGCTGGTCGACCGGGGCCGCGGCCAGGTCGCGGCCTTCGATCTCGGCGCCCCGCCTTGTGCCCGTTGACCTGCAGGGTGGCAAAGGTGAAGGGATAGGGCCCGCTATGGCCGACCACGCCGGACGCATGCGTGAGGGCGGTCAGGCCAGCCAAGTCCGCCGGCTGCGGCAGGCTGACGTCGGCCACGATGTCCGGCCCGTTCGTTGCGGCCCGGGTCTGCTGCTAGGGCTGGTCGGACTCCCCGTGCAGGACCAGCCCAAGCGTCAGCGTGGCGGTGGCCGCCATGATGGCCAGCACCAGCAGCACCGCCGACGCCGGCCGGTGCCGGATATCCCGCACCGCCAGGCGGCAGATGAACACGACCGGCCCCATCGCGTAGCCTCCAGCTCACTCCTATAACCTAACGGTTATCTATTAAATATCGGTTGCTCCGACCCCTGTGAAGGCAGCCGCTGCCGCGGGAGACGGAATGAAACGCGGCCGGACCGGGCTGTTCGGTGCATGACCATCGAACTGGGCAAGATCGGGATCTGGCAGCACGCGTCGGTGCTCACTCCGGAACTGGTAGCCGAAGTCGAGGCGCTCGGCTACGGGGCGATCTGGATCGGCGGCTCCCCCGGCGGGGACCTCAGCGTGGTGGAGAACCTGCTGGACATCACGGACCACATCGCCGTGGCCACCGGGATCGTCAACGTGTGGAAGGACGACGCCGCGACCATCGGCGCCGACTATCACCGGATCACGGCCCGGCACCCGGGCCGGTTCCTGCTCGGCCTGGGCATCGGGCATCCCGAGGCCACCCAGGAGTATCAGCGGCCCTACGCCAAGCTGGTCAGCTACCTCGACGAACTCGATGGCCTCAAGGTCCCGGCCGACGGGCGGGCGCTGGCCGCGCTTGGCCCGCGGGTGCTCACCCTGGCCGCCGAGCGGTCCGCGGGCGCCCACCCCTACCTGGTCACGCCGGACCACACCCGCCAGGCCCGGCAGATCCTGGGCGCCGGACCGCTGCTCGCCCCCGAGCAGAAGGTGGTCCTGGAGACCGACCCCGCACGCGCCCGGGCCATCGCCAGACCGCGCGTGCAGAATCCCTACCTGGGGCTGGCCAACTACCTCGGCGGCCTGCGCCGGCTCGGCTGGACCGACGCCGACTTCGCCGATGGCGGCAGCGATGCGCTGATCGACGCCTTGGTCGTGCACGGCGACGCCGACGCGCTCGGCCGCGGCGTCACCGCGCACCTGGACGCGGGCGCCGATCACGTCGCGGTCCAGGTGCTCGGCTCCGATCCGCGGCCCGCACTGCGAGCGCTGGCCGGCTCGCTCAGCCTCGCGTCACCATGACTGACCGGCCCGTCCAGCCTGCCTGGCCGTCGCCGAGCATCGGCGCGCTGGCCCTGACCGACTTGCTCGGCCGCTGGCCAGCCGCGGACGGCCCGCTGTACCGGCTGCTCGCGACCCGGATCGCCCGGCTGGCCGACACCGGCGAACTGCCCGCCGGGCTCCGGCTGCCCGCCGAACGCGACCTGGCCGTCGCCCTGTCGGTCAGCCGGAACACGGTGGCCGCCGCCTACCAGGTGCTGCGCGACGAAGGGATGGCCGAAAGCCGTCAGGGCGCGGGCACCCGTATCGTCCCGCACCGCACCACCCCGGCCGCCGTGCACCGAGCCAACGGCTTCTTCGCAGGCCTGCTCGAAGAAGCCGAGGTGCAGGCGAATCTGAGCCTGGCCGCGGTGGACTGCGCGCCGCTGGTGGCCGCGGCCCTGACCGATCCGGAGACCACGCTGGACCGGGCCGCCCGCGACGAGCTGACCCGGACCACGGGTTACTTCCCCTACGGCCTGCCCGACCTGCGCTCGGCCATCGCCAGCCATCTGACCGAACGCCTCGGGCTGGCCGCTGCCTCGGGTCAGGTCATCGTGGCCACCGGCGCCCAGCAGGCCCTGGACCTGCTGATTCGGTCCGAGGTCCTGCCCGGCCAGCCGGTCGTGGTGGAGGACCCCACCTACCCTGGCGTGCTCGACGCGTTGCACCGTGCGGGTGCGGGCGTGATCGGGATACCGGCCGGCCAGGGCCTGGATCCGGACCGGCTGGAGCATGTGATCCGCACCCACCGGCCGGCCATGATCTACCTGATCCCGACCTACCACAACCCGACGGGCCTGGTCATGCCCGCCGCGGCCCGGCACCGGGTGGCCGCCATCGCGGCCGCGCACCCCGACACGCTGTTCGTCGACGACATGACCCTGGCCGAACTGCCGCTGCACGACGGACCGCGTATCGCGCCGCTGGCCGCGTTCGGCCCGGGTCAGCCCAACCTGGTCAGCGTCGGGTCACTGTCCAAGCTCTACTGGGGCGGCCTGCGCATCGGCTGGATCCTGGGCAGCGCCGGGCTGATCGCGCGGCTGGCCGCGGCCAAGGCCGCCGCCGATCAGGGCAGCCCCGCTGTTCAGCAGGCGATCGTGGCGGCGCTGCTGCGCGGCCAGCATGAGGACATCGTCAAGTGGCGCAGCGACTGGCTGCGGGTCCGCTACGACGCGCTGGCCGGGGCCCTGCGGGCCGACCTGCCCGGCTGGACCTGGCCCGAGCCGCAGGGCGGCCTGTGCCTGTGGGCCCGGCTGCCCGGCCAGGCCGACAGCGGCGGGTTCGCCCAGGCCGCGCTCCGGCAAGGCGTCGCCATGGTCCCAGGCCACCTGCTCAGTGCCAGTCAGGGAGGGCCCAGTCAGGGAGGGGCCAGTCAGGGAGGGCCCAGTCAGGGAGGGGCCAGTCAGGGAGGGGCCAGTCAGGGAGGGGCCAGCACCGAAGCCAGTTCCTTCGTGCGCCTGGCCTTCACCCAGTCGCCCGACGTGCTCCGGGCCGCGGTCCGCGGGCTGGCCGCTATACCAGCGCCGTCCCGATGAGCCCGTTCCTGGTCACCAGCGCGGCCAGCTGACCGGCGTCCAGCGAGCCGGTCCCGGCCGGACGGCTGGGCAGCACCATGTAGCGTGCCTCGGACGTGGAATCCCAGACCGAGATCTGCACCGAATCAGGCAGCGTCACCCCGAATTCGGCGAGCACCGGCCGCGGCTCGCGGACCGTCCGCGACCGGTAGGCGAAGCTCTTGTACCAGCCCGGGGACGGGCCCAGGAGCGACACCGGGTAGCAGGAGCACAGCGTGCACACGATGACGTTGTGCACCTGGCCGGTGTTGGCCACCACCCGCAGCAGGTAGGTCAGCTTGTCGAAGCCGACCTCGGCCGCCGCGGCATTCCCGTCCGACAAGAGCAGGTCGCGATAGCGCGGGTCGGTCCAGGCCCGGGCGACCATCCGCGCGCCGTTCACCGGAGACGCGCTGGCGTACAGCTTGGTCAGGTACTCGTCGATCTCTTCGTCGCTGGTCAGCCCGGCGGTGATCAGCCGCTCCTCCAGCCGCCGCGTGCGCGCCGCGGCGGGGAGGTCGTCATGCTCGGTCAAAGTAGGACTCCCACAGGTCGACGGTCACCGTGTGATCGCCGCTCCCCCACAGGTCCGCGGCGGAAAACCGGACCGCATAGCAGGTCAGTTCTTGCCGCGGCGTGATGCCGCGGGCGCTGTCGTCGGGCAGCGGCCAGCGAGCCAGGGCCGCGACGATCTCCCCGACATGCCCGCGCACGTACCTGGGGACCCGGGTGTGATGGTCGGGATCCCCGGTCCGGACCCGGATCCTGGTGCCGGCCGGATAGCTCATGCCAGGCCCTTCTCCGCGACCAGCGTCTCAATCGCGCCCAGCCAGCGCTCGTAGTAAGACGCGCCGAGATAGACGGCCGGCGGCAGCCGCTCGATCGCGTCGCGCAGCTCGTCGTCGTTGAACAGGCCGCGCCGCCGCAGCACCGCCGCCAGCGCGTATACCCGCGCCTCCCAGTCGGCCGCGAACGCGGGCTCGCCATCCTCACCGATCGGCACCGGCCCGAACCCCGTCTGACCGCCCATGTCATGAACCCGGCTCACGTTTGCGACCCTATCTTTTATGCCGAACGGACCATAGTGCTGGTCCCCGGTACCGGTGCTCGCGAACCCGGGTGTTGTTATTGAAGCATGACAGCGAACGGCGGACTCCGCAGCACCCAGTGGTTCGGCGCTACCGGGCGATCCGGCATGGCCCACCGGTCGTGGATGCGCAGCCAGGGATTCACCCCTGAAGTCTTCGACGGCCGCCCGGTGGTCGGCATCGCCACCACCTGGTCGGAACTGGCTCCGTGCAACGTTCACCTGCACCGGGTCGCGGAGTCGGTCAAGCGCGGGGTGTGGCAGTCGGGCGGGTTCCCGCTGGAGTTCCCGGCCATGGCCTTGGGCGAGACGCTGCTGCGTCCCACGGCCATGCTGTACCGGAACCTGCTGGCCATGGAGGCCGAAGAGCTGATGCGGGCCAACCCGCTGGACGGGGTGGTGCTGCTGTCGGGGTGTGACAAGACCACGCCCGGACTGCTCATGGCCGCGGCCAGCGTGGACCTGCCCGCGGTGATGGTGACCGGCGGGCCGATGCTCAACGGCAAGTACCAGGGCACGGACGTGGGCTCGGGCACCGCGGTGTGGCGGTTCGAGGAAGACCTGGTGGCCGGGCGGATGACGCAGGAGGAATGCTTCTTCGCCGAGGGCTGCATGGCCCGGTCCAACGGGCACTGCATGACGATGGGCACCGCGTCGACGATGGCGTCGATGGCCGAAGCGCTCGGCATGCAGCTGCCGGGCTCGGCGACCTGGCCCGCGGTGGACTCCCGCCGTTATGAGACCGCGCAGCGGGCCGGCCAGGTGATCGTCGACCTGGTGCGCGAGGACCTGCGGCCTTCGGCCATCATGACCAGGGCGGCGTTCGAGAACGCGATCCGGGTGAACGCGGCCATCGGCGGGTCGACGAACGCGGTGATCCACCTGCTGGCCATCGCCGGGCGGCTGGGCGTGCCGCTGTCCCTGGACGACTTCGACGAACTGGCCCGCGACGTCCCGACCCTGCTGAACCTGCAGCCCAACGGCCAGTACCTGATGGAGGACTTCTGCTACGCCGGCGGCCTGCCCGCGGTCATGCGGGAACTGGCCGAGGTCGGCCTGCTGAACGCCGACGCGATAACCGTGACCCGGACCGGAGTCGGCGCCAACGTCGCCGACGCGCCGTGCTGGAACCGCGAGGTGATCAAGACCATGGCCGAGCCGTTCCAGCCGGCCGGGACCGGGACCGCCGTGCTGCGCGGCAACCTCGCGCCGGGCGGGGCGGTGATCAAGCAGTCGGCCTCGTCCGCGCACCTGCTCAAGCACCGGGGCCGGGCCCTGGTGTTCGACTCCCCCGAGGACTACTACGCCGTGTCGAACGACCCCGATCTCGACGTCGACGAAGAGACCGTGCTGGTCATCCGGTACTGCGGCCCGCGCGGCTATCCCGGCATGCCCGAGGTGTCCAACGTGGCGCTGCCCCGCAAGCTGCTACTGCGCGGCGTTCGCGACATGGTGCGGATCTGCGACGGCCGGATGTCGGGCACCGCGTACGGGACCGTCGTCCTGCACGTATCGCCCGAAGCCACGACGGGCGGGCCGCTAGCCCTGGTCCAGACCGGGGACTGGATTACCTTGGACGTTCCGGACCGGACGCTGACCCTCGAGGTGAGCGACGAGGAACTGGCCTCCCGCCGCGCGCAGTGGCAGCCGCCGGTGCCGCACGCCAGCCGGGGCTGGACCCGGTTGTACTGCGAGCACGTGCTGCAGGCCGACGCCGGCGCCGACTTGGACTTCCTGGTCGGCGCCAGCGGTCACGAGGTGCCGCGCGAGTCGCACTAACGCGCAACCTGGAACGCGCTTGGGGAGTCTTGTAGGGCATGAAGCCGCTGGCGGTGCTGGCCGGAACCCTGACCGCGATGACCGTGCTGCTCACGGCGTGCAGTAGCACCCCGGACCATACCGTCACGGTGTCCGCTTCCGGGACGGCCGCGGTATCCGCCTCGGCGTCAGGCTCGGCGTCAGGCTCGGCATCGGGTTCGGCGCCCGCCGCGTCCGTCCGGAACGCCCGGGTGTTCGGCCGGGTCTTCGACAACCCGGGCGTGACCGTGACCGGCGGCCGCGTATACGTGACCTGGCAAGTCAACCCGGTGACCGCGGCCGTGCCCCAGATCGAGCTCACCCGCGTCGACCAGGCCACCGGCGCGATCAAGGCCATGCGCCTGCTGGCCGCGGGGCAGGCCGGCTCGCCGCTGGCCGTGGGCGGCTCGCTCTGGCTGCCGGTCGCGACGCCACCGGGCCTGTCGCTGCTCCGGCTGAACCCGGTCGACCTGGCCCAGACCGCGGACCTGTCGATCCCTGGCGGGTCCGGGCCGAGCCTGGGGCGGGGTAGCCACCTGGCCGTCGCGGACGGCGTTTGTGGGTCGCCGCCGGCGGCCGGCTACTGCGGGTCTCGCCGACCACCGGGCAGCTGATCAGCTCGATCTCGCTGCCCGGAGCCGTCACGTCGGACGTGGCGGCCAACAAGAACGGCACCGCGCTGGTGGTCAGCGAGGCGAACGACGGCGGCCTGGGGTCGGTGCAACGGCGCAACCCGGCGACCGGGACCGTCATCGCCTCCTCGACGCTGACCGGAGTGGCCGCGTCCAGCATCGGCGGCCTCATCCAGTCCGGGGTCTGGGTGGCCGAGGCCACCGGGATGCTCGGCTACATCGAGCGGATCAACCTCGCCACTATGGCCGCGGATCCGGCCACCCGGGTGAGCGGCACCAACGGGATCGACGTGACCGTGGCCGCCGGCCTGGCCTGGGTCACCGACGGGGTCAACCCCAAGCACGACTACTGCGCCGATCCGGTCACCGGCCGGGTCCTGGCCCAGTTCCGGCTGCCCGCACCCGGCCAGGACAGCCTGCTGGCCTTCTCGGCTCGGTACCTGTACTACCAGAGCCCCGCCGGACACGGCTTCTACCTGATGCGCATGTCAGTTCCCGCCGCCTGCCAGGGCTTACGACAGGTAGTGTTCACCTCTGCCCTTTTTCTCTGTTCGTTTTCGGCACCTGGCGGGGAGCACGTGGAGAGCGTTGTCCTGCTCGACGAGACCGGCGCGGCCTGTGGCACGGCGGTCAAGGCGGTCGTCCATCACGCGCAGACGCCGCTGCACCTGGCCTTTTCCGTCTACCTGTTCAACCAGGCCGGTCAGTTCCTGCTGACCCGGCGAGCCGAATCCAAGCGGACCTGGCCCGGCGTCTGGACCAACACCTGCTGCGGGCACCCGCTGCCCGATGAGCCGGTCGCCGACGGCGCGCGACGCAGGCTGAGCCAGGAACTGGGGATCGGCGAGGCGAAGCTGGTGCTGGCGCTGCCGAGGTTCCGCTACCAGGCCCGGATGGCCAACGGCGTGCTGGAGAACGAACTCTGCCCGGTCTACGCGGCCTATTCGGACGCCCTGCCCCAGCCCGACCCGGCCGAGGTAGCCGAGACCAGGTGGGTGGACTGGGATGAGTTCTGCACCGCGGTGCGCATCGGACAGCAACCCGTTTCGCCGTGGTGCCAGCTGCAACTGAACGAGCTCATGACGCTCGGCGCCACGCCGCTGACCTGGACGTCGGCCGACGCGGCGGATCTGCCGCTGGCCGCCGTGCGGGCCAGGTTATCCACAGGGCTGCTAGCTGATTACCCAGTGTCAGGCGGCATTGTCCCCACGATTTCCACAGCGTTATCCACAGGGTGGCGTACGCCCGGTTTCAGGCCTCGGCGGGCGGTACGGGATCAGCTCTGGGCGCCAGCCCGCGGGCCAGCAGTTCGAGCACGTCGTCGAGCACGTCCTCGGGGACGTGACCACCCGCGGTCCACTCCGCCCACCGCATGCCGACGAAGTTGCCGATGCCGGTGTACGCGTAGGCGACGACTTCGGGGTCGTAGCGCGCGTCGATGTCGCGGTCCATCTGAGCGGCCCGCACGCCACGGGCGTAACCTCGGGCCAGGTGCTCGTAGTACTCCCGGAACAGCCCCGGGTCGACGAACTCCGACTCGCGTACGATGCGGTCGATCCACGGCCGCGTGGACAGCATGTCGAAGTACGCGCGGAAGGACGCGCGTTCCCGGTCCCGCTGGCCGCCGGCGGTGTGCTCCAGGGCATCCTTCATGGCTCGCCGCAGATCGGTGTTGATGGCCCGGACCACGGCCGCGAAGATCTCGGCCTTGGACTCGTAGTACGAGTAGAAGCTGCCCGTGGCCATCCCGGCCCGGGCGCAGATGTCCGCGACCGTCGTCCGGTGGTAGCTGCGCTCGCCGAACAGCTCCTCGGCCGCGGTCAGCAGCCGCTCTGCCGGCCCGGGGGGACGACCCCCCGGAACCCCCCGAGGCCGGGGGGGCTGCCCGCCCCCCCGAACCCCAGGGGCCCGGTTCGCTTCGGCTGTCATCTCGGCTTATCCCTGTTCCGTCCTATCGGGAATGGCCGAAGAGCCTCAGGAGGAGGCGGAGGGTATGCCACTCGCTGGTGCCTGCTCCTCGGATCCCGTGTAGGTGTTGATCGCCCCGGTCGGGGTGGTGTCCGTGGTCAGCACCGATCCCTGCTGGGTTACCACACCATTCTGAATGACGCCCAGGTAAGCGCCGGTCACGCCGAGGTGGTCGGTGGAGGAGTAGGCGAATGGCGCGACCATCGGTCCCTGGGGCAGGCCGCCCTGGATGGCGTTGATCAGGTCCTGGCGAGTGGGGTTGCGGCCCGCCTTGAACATGGCCTGGACGAAGGTGTACGCCACCGCCATGCCGTAGAAGAAGTTGCCGTCCAGCGGCGCCTTGGGCTCGTACTGATCGTGGATCTTCTTGAACAGGACGTACCAGCTGTCGCTGGCGCCCAGCGCCGGCAGGTACTCGTCGGTGATGATCCCGTTGGTGAGCTGGTTGCCGTTGACCGTGGCGCCGCCCTGCTTGGCGAACGCCTCGAGCAGGCCGGACAGCGTGATCGGGTCCGAGCCGACGTCGCTGACCGCCAGGGTCGGGCTGTAGCCGAGCTTCAGCATGCCCAGCTTGAGCAGCGCGGTGAAGGCCGGGATCGAGAAGGAGACGATGACCTTGGCGCCCGACGCGCGCAGCGCGGCGACCTGCGGTCCGATGTTGACGTTGGTGTCGACGTAGCTCTGCTTGCTGACCACCATCGAGGCCGGGATCTCGTCATCGAGGCCCTTGACCCCATCCTGGCCGAACTCGTCGTTCTGGTAGAAGTATCCGACCTTCTCGCCCTTGAAGTGCTGGGCGATGTACTGCCCGAGGATCTTGCCCTCGCTGATGTAGTCGAGCTGCCAGCCGAACGTCTCGGGGTAGGTGCTCGGCGCATTCCAGCACTCGCAGCCGGACGCGACGAATACGTCAGGCACCTTCTCGGAGTTCAGGAAGCTCACCGCGGCCAGGTGGGTAGGCGTGCCGAGCCCGTTGAACAGCGCGTAGATGCCATCTTGCAGCACGAGCTGGCGTACGACCGAGGCCGTTTTGGTCGGGTCATAGCCATCGTCGAGGTACTTGTAGACGATCTTGCGCCCGTAGATGCCGCCGTTCGCGTTCAGGTACTGGAAGTAGGCGTTGGCCGCGGGCGCGATCTCGCTGTAGCCCGGCGCGGCCGGCCCGGTGAGCGGCTGGTGGCTGCCAATGGTGATGGTCGTCGGGGTGATTCCGGGCGCGGACGCGGTTAGGGCCGCGCTTGAGCTGCCGCCGGTCGCGCCCGAGCTCGAACTCGAACTCCCACCCGACGAGCACGCGGCCACCCCCAGCGCGGCCGCGGTCACGATGGCCGCCGTCTGCCAGCGAAGCCGTTGAGATTTCTTCATGAAGTGCCTTCCTTCTCATGTTGGCTGGCCGGTGCCTGATCGGCCGAAGGAGTGACATGGGCCGTGGGCGCGGTGCGCCGGGAACGGGATTTCTGGTCGGGGCCCAGGAACGCGGAGATCAGCCGGAGCAGACCTCCCTGGATCCCATGGGGGAACACGAGCATGACGAGGATGAGGACGACGCCGTAGGCGGCGATGGGAATGTTGGCACCGACCGTGCTGGACAGGCCGTGGCTGGTGGCCACGTCGGTGACGTAGGTCGGCACCAAGATGATGACCAGGCTGCCCCACAGCGCGCCGGGCAGGCTGCCCAGGCCGCCGATCACCGCCGCGGTCAGCAGGGCGATGGAAATCGTGAGCGTGAAGTCGCCGGGCGCGACGGTCCCGGTGACGATGGCCAGCAGGGCACCGGCCAGCCCGGCGCACACCGCGCTCACCACGAAGGCGCGGACCCGCGCCGCGGCCACGTTGATGCCGTCCAGCGCGGCGGCCACCTCGTCGTCGCGGACCGCGCGCCAGTTGCGGCCGATCCGGCTGTGGCCCAGGTTGCCCAGCAGGACCAGGACGATCAGCGCCACCAGCGTGCTGACCCAGGCCTGCCATCTGGTCAGCGGGAAGTTCACGCCGAGGAAGGACGGGGCGGTGAAGGTGACGTTCAGGCCCTGGTCACCGCCGAAAACGCTCTGGTAGGCCGTGCCCAGCGACGGGAGCGCGACGCCGAGCAGCAGGGTCGCGCCCGCCAGGTACGGGCCGTGCAGCCGGGCCGCGGCGATGCCGACCACCGCGCCGACCACGGCCGTGGCCGCGGCCGCGATCACCAGTACCAGGTAGAAGGGCCAGTTGAGGTGGACCAGCAACAGCGCGGTGGTGTACCCGCCGACGGCCATGAACGCGGCGTTGCCCAGCGAGATCTGGCCGCTGAGCCCGGTCAGCACGGTGAGCCCGGCGACCGCCGTGAACTCGATCGCGATCTCGGCGATCTGGTACTGGCGGAACGCGCCCAGCTTGATGGACAGGAACACGATGATCGCGGCCACGGCGATGGCCACGGCGAGCCTGCGCGGCAGCGTCCCCATGGTCACACCCGCCGCATCCGCGCCGTGGCGAACAGCCCGTTGGGCCGGATCATCAGCACCGCGACCAGGATGCCCAGGGCGACCAGCGAGGTCAGGTCGGAGTTCACGTAGCCGCCGACGTAGCTGAGCGCGATACCGAGCAGCAGCCCGCCGACCACCGCTCCCGCCGGGCTGTCCAGGCCGCCGATCACCGCCGCGGTGAAGCCGAGCACGAAGATCGCGTCCATGCTGTTCGGGTACAGGAACGTCGACGGCGAGACGAGCACGCCGGCCAGCGCGCCGAACAGGCCGGCCAGCGCCCAGCCGACGGTCAGCACCCGGGCGACCCGGATGCCCGACAGCCGGGCGACGGTCGCGTTGAACGCCGCGGCCCGCATGCGCAGCCCGGCGGTGGTGTACCGGAACGTCACGGCCAGGATCAACGTGGTGGCCAGGACGGCCACCGCGGTGAACACGTCGGCATGGGACACCCCGATTGGCGTGCCGCCGACCCGGATTCCGGTGATGGAGAAGGCCGCCGGGAACGACCGGTACTGCCCGCCGAAGAAGATGCCGGCCAGGCCCTCGATCAAGATGAGCAGCCCGATGGTGACGATCACCGAGTTCAGCTCCGGCTTGCCCACAGTGGGCCGGACCACGGCCACTTCGCTGGCCGCGCCGAGGATCAGGCCGGCCGCCAGCGCGATCACGAACCCGGCCCAGTACGAGTGGGTCTTGTAGATGACCTCGATGGCCACGTAGGTGGTGAGCATGGCCATGCCGCCCTGCGCGAAGTTCAGCAGCCGGGTGCCGCGCCAGATCAGCACCAGGGACAACGCGATCGCAGCGTAGATCATCCCGAAGACGATCCCGCTGAGGGTGAACTGGAGGAACTCGACCACTGGCAATACTCCCTGCGTATCCCTAGAACCCGAGGTAGTGGTGGCGTAGCGCGACGTCGGCGGCCAAGGTCGCGGCCTCGGCCTCGGCGACCACCCGGCCCAGGTTGAGCACCACGCCGTGGTCGGCGATGGCCAGTGCGCTGCGTGCGTTCTGCTCGACCAGCACGATGGTCAGCCCGCGCTCCCGGCTGAGCCGGACCACCAGGTCCATGACCTGGGCCATGATCCGCGGCGCGAGGCCCAGGGACGGCTCATCGAGCAGCAGCACCCGCGGCCGGGCCAGCAGGGCCCGGGCGATCACCAGCATCTGCCGCTCGCCACCGGACAGTGTGGAGGCCAGCTTGCGCCGCCGGTCGGCCAGCGGCTTGAATCGGTCGAACTCTTCCTCCATCGCGGCGGCGCGAGCCGCCCGGTTTCCCCGCCAGGACATCATGCCGATCCGCAGGTTCTCCTCCACGGTGAGCTCCGGGATCACGCCCTGCCCCTCGGGCACGTGGGCGATGCCGGCCCGGACGATCTGCTCCGGACTGCGGCCCGCCACGTTGTGGTCGGCGAGCAGGACCTGGCCGCGGCGCGGTTTGATCATGCCGCTCACCGCGCGCAGCAGCGTCGTCTTGCCCGCTCCGTTCGCGCCGAGCACGGCGGTGATACCCCCGGCGCGCGCGCTGACCGTGACCCCGTCCAGCGCGGTGACCTCGCCATAGCCCGCGACCAGCCCGTCCACCAGCAGCGAGGCTGAGTGGCCGTTCGCCTCGGCGGGCGCGGTCGCCTCGGCGCTCACGCGGCCGGCCCTCCGCTCGTGTCGGCGGTGCCCAGGTAGGCCGCGGTCACCGCCGGGTTGTCCTGAACCTCCCGTGGCGAGCCGGTGGCGATGACCTTGCCGAAGTCGAGCACCACGATCGAATCGCAGACCGACATCATCAGGTCCATGTGATGCTCGACCACCACCAACGATCCCTCCGTGGCCAGGTCGCGGATGAGCGCGCCGAGTTCGGTCAGTTCGACTTCGCTCAGGCCGCTCGCGGGCTCATCGAGCAGGATCAGCCCGGGTTTGGCCACCAGTGCGCGGGCCAGCGCGACCTTCTTGCGCATGCCATAGGACAGTTCCGGGGGCCGCGTGTTCGCCACGTCGGCGGCGCCGACCCGGTCCAGTGCTTCGCGGGCCATGTCGCGCAGCATCCGCTCTTCGCGGCTGGCCCGCGGCAGGCTCAGCAGCGCGGACCAGAAGCCGGCCTTGGCCCGGCAGGTCGCGCCGACCATGACGTTCTCCAGCGCGGTCAGCCCGTTGTACAGGCCGACGCCCTGCAGGGTCCGCGCCACGCCTAGCGAGGCGAGCTGATGCGGCCGGGGTTGGTGCCGTTGGCCGGCGACGAACACCTCGCCGTCGTCTGGCCGGATGAAGCCGCACAAGACGTTCAGCAGCGTGGTCTTGCCCGCGCCGTTCGGCCCGATGATGCCCGTGACATGCTGAGGCGGGACCGCGAGGGACACGGCGTCCAGCGCGGTCAGGCCGCCGAAGCGTACCGACACGCTCCTGACCTCCAGCACTGAACCCGGATTCATCAGTCTTTGTCCTAGTTACCAAAGGCGGGATGTTACGGCAATGAATCCTCATTCAAGGCTGGTGGCGGAAAACGGGCAAGACCCGTACGGAGTTTGGTGCCGATTCGTGACTGAGCCGAAATCCGCTGCCCCCGGCTAGGCTGAATGGATCATGCTCACACCGGGTGCGCTGACCTATGGCGAGGCACGCGAGCGCGCCCGGCTGCTCGATGTCCTCGGATACCACGTCGATCTTGACCTCAGCGGCGACGAGGACACGTTCGGCTCGGCCACCCTGGTCCGGTTCGGTTGCCGGGAGGCCGGGGCGTCCAGCTTCATCGAGCTGCGCCCCGCTCGGCTGCGCCGGGCCGTGCTCAACGGCCAGGAGCTGGATCCCGGCACCTGCCAGGGCAACCGGCTCCCGCTGCCTGGCCTGCGGGAGGCCAACGAGCTCAGGGTCGAAGCCGACATGGCCTACTCCCGCACCGGCACGGGCCTGCACCGTTTCACCGACACCGCCGATGGCCAGACCTACCTCGCGTTGCACGCGGGACTGGATAACGCCCAGCGGGTATTCGCCGCTTTCGATCAGCCGGACCTGAAGGCGGTCATCGCCGCCACGGTCCTAGTGCCGGACTCATGGACCGTGCTCGGCAACGGCGTGGCCCGGGCCGCCGGGACGGCCGGGACCCCGGGCTGCCTGCGCTGGGAACTGGCCGCCACCCCGCCCATCTCCAGTTACCTGTTCACGCTGGTCGCCGGGCCCTACTACAGCGTGCGCGAAGAGCATCGCGGGATCCCGTTCGGCCTGCACGCCCGGCGGTCACTGGCCCAGGCCCTGGACCGCGACGCGGTGGAGATCCTGGCCATCACCCGGGCCTGCTTCGATCGCTACCTGGAGATCTTCGCCGAGCCCTACCCGTATGACTCCTACGACCAGGCGTTCGTCCCCGAACTGGAAGCCGGGGCGGTGGAGAATCCGGGCTGCATCACATTCCGGGATGAGTTCCTGTTCCCGTCCTCGGTCACCCAGGCCGAACGCCAACTGCGCGGGATGGTCATCGCCCACGAGATGGCGCACATGTGGTTCGGCGACCTGGTCACCATGGCCTGGTGGAACGATGTCTGGCTCAGCGAGTCCTTCGCCACCTACATGGGCTTTCAGGTGCTCTCCGAAGCCACCGCCTTCAGCGGCAGCTGGACCGACTTCGCGCTGGCCCGCAAGCCACTCGGCTACGACGCCGATCAGCGGCCCTCCACCCACCCGGTCGCGCCCGGGCCCGACGAAGTGCCCGACACCGACGTCGCCCGGTCCAGCTACGACGACATCTCCTACCTCAAGGGCGCCTCCGCGCTGCGCCAGCTGGTGGCCTGGACCGGCTGGCCGGCCTTCGTGGCCGGGATCAACGACTACCTGGCCCGGTACCGGTTCGCCAGCGCTACGCTGGATGACCTGCTCGACTGCCTGGCCCGCGCGTCCGGCGCCGACGTGCACGACTGGGCCGGGCGCTGGCTGCGTACGTCGGGAGTGGACACCCTGGCTTCTTCCGGAGCGGGAACCCTCACCCATACCGGGAGCAGGCCGCACCAGGTTTGGCTCGGCGTATACGACCAAGCGCCCGGCGAGTTGATCCCGCGGGTAAGCCTCCCGGTCAGCGTGGGAGCCGACTCGGGCCTTCTCACGTTGCCCGCCGAGGCCGCCGACCCGCCGCCCGCCCTGCTGCTGCCGAACGACGGCGACGTCAGCTACGCCAAGGTGCGTCTGGACCCCCGTTCCTGGACCGCCCTGGCCTCGGGACTCGGACGTCTGCCCGATCCGATCAGCCGGGCCGTGGCCTGGAACGCCGTGCGCGACCTGGTCCGCGACGCGGAGCTGCCCGCGCAGGACTATCTCGACCTGGCGGCCCGGCACCTGCCCGCCGAGACCGAGACCGCGATCGCCGGCCCGGTACTGAGCTTCGCCCGCTGGACCATCGCCGACCAGTACCTGGCCCGCCCGCAGCGCCCAGCCGCGCTGGCCAGTCTGTCCGAGCTGTGCAAGGCGCTGATGAGCCAGCCTGCCGGACCCGATATGAGGCTGCTGGCTGGACGTGGCCTGATCGATAGCGCCTCCAGTCCGGCCGAGATCGCGGTCCTGCGGTCCTGGCTGAAGGCTAAGCACTGGCCCGCCAGCCAGGACCTGGACTCGCGCCTGCGCTGGCAGATCATGCTGCGCCTGACCGTCCTCGGGGCGGTCGGCCGGGCCGAGATCGACGCCGAAGCTGACTGGGACACCACCGCCGCCGGCCAGCAGAGCGCGGTCCGCTGCCGCGCCGCGCTGCCCGAGCCAGAAGCCAAGCGAGCCGCGTGGGCCCAGATGTTCGGCCCGGACCCGGCCGGTGAGCTGTCCAGTTACGCGCTAGTCGCGACGGCCGAAGGCTTCTGGCAGGCCGACCAGGCGGACCTGGTCGGCGCCTACCTCCCGCGCTACTTCCCGGGCCTGGCCGACGTGGCGGTCACCCGCCCGGACGCAGCCCGCGCTCTGGCCCGGCACGGCTTCCCGCAGCACGTCGTGACCGCCGAGACCCTGCGAGCGGGCGAAGAGTGCCTGGCCAGTGCCGCCCTCCCGGCCTCCCTGCACAGGCTCGTAGCCGACCGCCTCGACGACCTGCACCGCGCCCTAGCGGTCCGCTCAGCCCCCTAGACGCGAGCGCATCAACTGGCAATCGCTGCCCGTGGCGGCCCGATTGGCCATCGAAGCGACGCTGAACTTGTGCGCCCCGGTTCGCGCAAGGTGGTGGATCCCGGGGTTCACCACACTAGAGCGTGGTGAACCCCGGGTATCACCACGCTAGGGCTGCGGGGCCGGAGTCTCGCCTGCGTCCTATGCGAGGCCGAGCAGGCGGGCGGCGTTGTGCTTGAGGATCTTGGGCCGAACCTCCGGCTTGATGTCGAGCTGCTCGAAGTCACTCAGCCAGCGTTCCGGGGTGAGCAGCGGATAGTCGGTGCCGAACAGCACCTTGTCCTGCAGGAAGGAACCGGCCGCGCGGACCAGCTGCGGCGGGAAGTACTTCGGGGACCAGCCGGACAGGTCGATGTAGACGTTGGCCTTGTGGGTGGCGATGGAGATCGCCTCGTCCTGCCAGGGCACCGACGGGTGAGCCAGGATCACGGTCATGCCGGGGAAGTCGGCGGCCACGTCGTCCAGGAGCATCGGGTCGGACAGCCGCAGCCTGATCCCGCGGCCGCCGGGCAGGCCCGCGCCGATGCCGGTCTGGCCGGTGTGGAAGACGGCGGGCAGGCCTGCCTCCTCGATGACCTCGTACAGCGGGTAGTAGCGCTGGTCATCCGGCGAGAAGCCCTGCAGGCTCGGGTGGAACTTGAACCCGCGGACGCTGTGCTCGCTGATCAGGTGCTGCGCCCGCCGGACCGCCGCCTGGCCGGTCTGCGGATCCACCGAGCCGAACGGGATCAGCACGTCCGGATGGGCCACGGCCCGGTCGGCGATCTCCTCGCTGGACAGCCCTTGGTGACCGGTGGCGGTCCCGGCGTCCACGGTGAACACCACGGCGGCCAGCTGACGCTGCCGGTAGTACTCCGCGATCTGCTCCACCGTGGGGGCCCGGTCGCCAGTGGCCTTGAAGTACTTTGCCGACGCCTCGAGCAGCTGGCCGTCGAGGGAGAACCGCCCGTGCCCGTCCGACTCGACGTGGACGTGCATGTCGATTCCCAGCAGGGCGGAAACGTCCAGGCCTGTCATTCGCACACCTTATACATTGCCGGGTCCGGCCTCGCTGTGGCAGCGTCTGCGATGTGGAGGCGCTAGGCCGAGGGGTTCATGTTCGCGAGGGCGATCTGCTGTGGACGCCGGGTCCGGACCGAGTGGACCGCGCCAACGTGACCGCGTTCACCCGCTGGCTCGATCGCGAGCGCGGCCGTCATGTCGACGGCTACCAGGAGCTGTGGCACTGGTCGGTGACCGATCTGGACGGCTTCTGGCAGGCGGTCTGGGACTACTGCGGGATCGAGGCCTCGGCGCCGCCCACGGCGGTCCTGGGGGCCAGGACCATGCCTGGTGCCGACTGGTTTCCCGGCGCGCGGCTGAACTACGCCCAGCACGTGCTGCGGAACGAGCGGCCCGGCCAGGACGCGCTTTACTACCAGTCGGAGACCACGCCGCTGGCCGGCCTGGCCTGGCCCGAGCTCGCCAACAGCGTCCGCGTCCTGGCCACCCAGCTGCGCGGCCTGGGCGTCGGGCCGGGCGACCGGGTCGCCTCCTGCATGCCGAACATCCCGCCGACCGCGATCGCGATGCTGGCCGCCACCGCCATCGGCGCCATCTGGACCAGCTGCTCGCCCGACTTCGGCGGCCGCGGGATCAGCGACCGGTTCGGCCAGCTGGCACCCACGGTCCTGTTCTGCGTGGACAGTTACCGCTACGGCGGCCGGGACTTCGACCGGAATCCGGAGATGCAGCAGGTCATCGCGAGCCTGCCCAGCGTCGAGCAGGTCATCTGGGTGCCCGGGCCGCTGGCTGCCCCGATCGTGGCGGATTCCGGCGGACCGGCCGTGCGCGGCTGGGCCGAGCTGATGGATCATCCGCCGGTATCGGCCGCCGGGTTCGGGTTCGAGCAGGTGCCGTTCAGCCACCCGCTGTGGATCTTGTTCTCCTCCGGGACCACCGGGCTGCCTAAGGCGATCACCCACAGCCACGGCGGAATCCTCATCGAGCAGCTGAAGCTGCAGACCTTCAACATGGACCTGCGCTCGGGCGACCGGATGTTCTTCTACACCACGGCCGGCTGGATGATGTGGAACTTCCTGGTCAGCTCGCTGCTGCTGGGCGTGCGGCCGCTGCTGTACGACGGCCACCCCGGCTACCCGCGCCCGGACGTGCTGTGGGAGATGGCCGAGGCGGCGGGCGTGACGTTCTTCGGAGCCAGTCCCGCCTACGTCGACCTGCTGGCCAAGGCGGGCCTGGTGCCGGGCCAGCAGTACGACCTGTCCGCGCTGGGCGGCATCATGCTGGCCGGCTCCCCCGTATCCCCCGAGTGCGGCGCCTGGTTCTACCGCAACGTCAAGCGCGATCTGTGGCTGCACGCGGGCAGCGGCGGTACCGACGTGTGCAGCGGGTTCACCGGCGGGGCGCCCACCTTGCCGGTGTACGCCGGGGAACATCAGGCGCGCAACCTGGGCGTGGCCGCGTACGCGTTTGACGCGGACGGTCGGCCGGTCACCGGCCAGGTGGGCGAGATGGTGATCACCGAGCCCATGCCGTCGATGCCGGTCCGGATGTGGAACGACGACGACGGGCGGCTGTACCGGCAGACGTACTTCGCCGACTTTCCCGGTATCTGGCGGCAAGGAGACTTCTTCAAGGTCAACGAGCGGGGCGGCTGCTTCGTGCTCGGCCGCAGCGACGCCACCTTGAACCGGTACGGGATCCGGATCGGTACCGCCGAGGTCTACGCCGCGCTGGAGTCGGTGCCGCAGATCACCGGCGCGCTCATCGTCAACCTCGACCTGCCGGGTGGCGGGTTCTTCATGCCGTTGTTCGTCACGCTGGATGACAGGGCCGTCCTGGACGACACGCTGCGCGGCACGATCACCGACCGGCTCCGCGGGCAGTACACCGCTCGGCACGTGCCTGACCGGATCATCCAGGTCCCGGCCATCCCGGTCACCCTGACCGGCAAGAAGATGGAGGTTCCGGTGCGCAAGATCCTGCTCGGCGCGCCGCCAGATCACGCGGCCAACCGCAGCGCGATGGCTAACCCGGCCGCGCTGGACGTGTTCGCCGAGTACGCCCGCACCCAGCAGGATTATCCGCTGAGCTGACCGGCCGGGTTACTCCTCGTACTCCTGCATCGGTTTGACGTAGCCGAAGAACGCCCGCTTCTTGATCAGCTCGGCCACCTCGGGCGGCACCATGGACTCCCAGGAGTCGTCCTGGGCGGCGATCCGGCGCAGTACGTCGCGGCTGAAGATCGGCAGGTACTCGGGACGGTAGTTGTCCAGGTGGATGAAGCTGCCCCGGCCGAACAGGTAGTCGTACAGCGGCTGCAGCTCTTGCTGGACCTTGACGTCGTAGACCGTCTTGAGCTCCTCGCCGGGAGCCGGCCGGTACGGATAGACGAAGAGCCGCAGGTCGTTCTTGAACAACCGCCCGAAGCTCTCCAGGATGCCGCCGGGCAGCTGCGCGTGGTTCTTCTCGTCGAACAGGTCGATCAGGCTCGGCACGCCCATCACGATGCCGATCCGCTCGCTAGTCCGCTCGGCGATGTAGGCCGCCAGCCGGTAGTAGTCAAAGTAGTCGGTGATCAGCACTGTCTCGCCGCACGCGGCCAGCAGCTCGGCCCGGGCCAGGAAGTCGCGACGGTCGACGTCCTGCCCGCCGGCCAGCAGGTTGCGCATGGTGATCTCGGTGAGCTGCAAGATGGGCTTGCCCGCCACCGCCGGATCCTGCGCGAACTTCTCCTTGGCCGTGGCCAGCATGTCCAGGTTCACGTGCGTCGGCGGCCGGAAGCTGCCCCGCTCGACCAGGACCGCCTTCTTGCGCAGCATCTCGCTCGGCTGCAGCACCGCCCGGTCGGGCCCGAACATGGCCACCCCGCTCAGCCCGACCTGGACCAGCTTGAGCGCCATCAGCCGGTTGTCCACGCCGCGGAACTCGATGCCGCGGAACTGGATCATGTCGATCTCGATCCGGCCCACGCTCAGCCCGTCCAGCAGGGTCTCGATCAGCTTCTCCGGCATGTGATGCTCGAAGAACGCCCCGTACAGCAGGTTGACCCCGACGATGCCCAGCGCTTCTTGCTGCAGCCAGGCCTCGACGTCGAGCATGCGGACGTGCATCACGATCTGGCTCGGCTCATCGTGCGCCTGAGCCTGGAACTTCACGCCCATCCAGCCGTGACACTCGTTGCCGCCCCGGAAGCTGCGGGCGACCACAGTGTCGGCGAACGCGAAGAAGCAGTTCGAGTCGCCGCGTTCGTCGTTCAGCCGGTCAACGTTCAGCTGGAATTCTTTGTCCAGCATGCCCTGCAGGCGGCCCATCGAGACGTAGCGCTCCGCCTTGCCGTAAACCGCGTCGCTGACCGCCATGTCGTAGGCGGAGATGGACTTGGCCACGGTGCCCGCCGCCCCGCCGACCCGGAAGAACCAGCGGACCACCTCCTGGCCTGCTCCGATCTCCGCGATCGTGCCGTACCAGCGCGGATCCAGGTTGATTCGGAGGGCCTTCTGGTGCGTGTCGGACTGATGAGCGCCAACGCTGAGCTCGGTCATCACGTCTCCCCTGCCTGCTCACGCCAGCCCGCTGCGTCGCTGGGATTGTACTAACTCCGCCCCATCTGCCGCCAGGCCTGGAGAGCCGGCACCGGCGGCTAGCCGGCCAGCCCGTCCGGGCCGACCACGACCCGCTCGGCGGGCTGCAAGATGTGCACCCGGCCGCCCGGGTTGAGCCTGGCGTAAGTGTCCGCGAACTGTTCGGGGTCGAGCGTGGCGCCCTCGCCGTAGTCGGCGTCGCGCCACAGCCCATAGTGGAACGGCACGGCCAGCCGGGCGCCCTGCAGCCAGGCCAGGAGCGCCGCCTCGTGCACGTTCATGTTCCCTTGAGCCGACTCACGCATCGGTGTGGCTACAGAATTGAGATCATGGGACCGTGAGCAACCTGGATCCGGCCCCGCAGACGATCGTCCTGACGCCCGGCATACACACCGCCGCGGATGTGCTCGAGGCGCGTAAGGCGGCCATCGGCGACGGCACCGAAGTGCGCAGGCTGCTGCCCCAGCGAACGCTGCGGACCGTCGGCGGATGGTGCTTCATGGATCATTACGGGCCCGACGACGTGAGCACCGGACCGGGCATGCAGGTGCCGCCTCACCCGCACATCGGCCTGCAGACGGTCAGCTGGCTGTTCGAGGGCCTGGTGCTGCACCGCGACAGCCTGGGCAGTCGGCAGATGATCCGGCCCGGCGAACTGAACCTGATGACCGCCGGGCGCGGCATCGCGCACTCCGAAGAGTCCGTGGCCGGACGGCCGTCCGCGCTGCACGGCCTGCAGCTGTGGATCGCGCTGCCCGAGCAGGACCGGTTCATCGAGCCGCGGTTCGCGCATCACGCCGACCTGCCGGTAGTGCGCGAGGGGGGCACCCAGGTGACCGTGGTCATCGGCGAGCACCGCGGCGAGCAGTCCCCAGCCGAGGTATACACCCCACTGGTCGGGCTCGAGGTCGCGGTGCCCGGCGGAGACGACTTCGTGCTCGGCGTCCGGAAGGACTTCGAGCACGCCGTGGTCGCGGTGGACGGTTCCGCGGTCGTGGCCGGCGCGCTGATCGCGCCGGGATTGCTGGCCCACCTGCCCGCGGGCCGGTCCGAGATCCGGCTTTCGCCGGCCGGCGGCCGCCGGCACGCCCGGTTCTTCGTGCTCGGTGGTGCGCCGTTCGGCGAACGCCTGCTGATGTGGTGGAACTTCGTGGGGCGCAGCGGTGAGGATATCGCGCAGGCCCGCGAGGACTGGGTGGCCGGGCGATTCGGGGACGTCCACGGCTACCCCGGCAAACCGCTGCCCGCGCCCGCCCTCCCCGCCGTCCCCCTCAAGCCCCGCTGAGGGCCGCTAGCGCGTGCCGGGATGTGGCCCGGGCTAAGGGCCGGATACGCTCAGCTTTCATGGCAGTAGATCAGGGGGTGTCCCGTTCGCCTTCGCTTTACCGCAAGGTGGCCGAGGACATCAAGGCCGCGATCGCGGCCGGCGGGTATGCGGCGGGTACCCGGCTGCCTTCGGAGAGTGAGCTGGCGGAGCGCTACTCGGTGTCCCGCGGCACGATCCGTCAGGCCTTCGCGGCGCTGCGCGCGGACGGGGTGATCGCGTCGCGGCGCGGAGCGCGCCGGGTGGTCATCGGCGGCCCGCGGGTGCAGAGCTTCGGCGAGCTGCTGTCGTTCTCGCGCTGGGCCCGGGCCATGGGCGAGGTCCCGAGCGGCCGGGTCGTCTCGCTGCAACGCAGGCCGGCCAAGCCGCTAGAGGCCGAACGCCTGGCCATCTTGCCCGCCGCGCCGATCTACCACCTGGTCAGGGTCCGGCTGCTGTCCGGCCGTCCGGTGATGATCGAGCGCGGCGCTTACCCGGACCGGGTCGGCGCGCTGGTGGCCGGGATGGACCTGGAACACGGTTCGATCACCGAGCGCCTAGAGGAGCTGGGCGTGGTATTCGCCGACGCGGAGCACGTGATCGACGCCGTGCCCGCCTCGGCCAAGGACGCCCGGCTGCTGGGCGTCAGCCCGCGGGTGCCCATGCTGCGCGAGCGCCGGGCTGACCACGGATCTGGCCGGCGCGCCGGTCGAGTGGTCCGACGACCGGTATCTGGGCAGCGCGGTGGCGTTCAGCGTGCACAACTCAACCGCGGTCAACGCGCTGTCCCGGACCCGGGCCCGCTCAGGTCACGACAAGGGCCTGAAGTAGCGGCACGAAGTGCGCGAACCGCGGCGCGGTAACCGCCGGGTCCTTGGCCTGGTCGTCCCAGCGGCGCACGGCCACAGCGTCACCGTAGAACGGCAGCGCCTCGAACGCCGCCACCTCGGCGCCCGTCATCGGGCCGCCCTGCATCGACAGGGTGCGGACCGACTCGGCCGACAGCAGCGCGAGATAGCCGGGGTCGGCCGCGCACAGGTAGCGCTTGGCGGCCACGTGCAGCCGGACCGGCTCGGTCACCGCGTCGCCGAACCACCGGCTCAGCCACCGCGCGCCCGATGCGCCGTGCCGCTCTTCGTCGTCGTCCTCGCCCAGCAGGTGCCCGATGTCGTGCAGCAGGGCCGCGGCCACCAGCGCGGCGGCCGCGCCGCCCGCTTCGGCCAGCGCCCCGGCCTGCAGCATGTGCTCGCCGATCGGCACCGGCTCGCCCATATGGTCACGGGCCCCAGCCCCGGCGAACAGTTCCCCGATCGTCTCGGTCGCGGTCATGGGATCTCCTCTCGTCGCAAGACGCGAGCGTGCTGGCCAGCCCGTCCAGGTCGGCGTAGCAGCCCTGCAGATGGCGGCCACCGGTCACGCTGAACGCGGTCCGCGCGTGCATGATCCGGGTGTTGTCGAAGACCAGGCAGTCGCCGGGCGCGAGCCGCAGGTTGAGCTGACGTTCCGGCCGGCCCAGCAGCTCGGCCCACCGCCGGTAGGCCGCGTAGAACGAGATGACCTCGACGTATGGCCGTTGCATCGGCTGCGCCGACCGGTTGTTGAACCGGACCCCGCGGATCCGGCCGCGCGGGCTGAGCTGGATGAGCGGCTGGCTGGCCCGTAGTTCGGCGCTCTTATCTTTGTAGCCGAACGGAACGGGGGTTCCCGCGATCAGGTCAAAGGCCTCGCGATCCGTGGCCCGAAGCTCAGCGGCCGCCGCGAACCCGTCAACCAGGCCGGTATCGCCACCGTCGTCCGCCGCGCGCAGGCAGTGCAGCAGCTGGACAGTCGGCACCGGATCGCGGTAGGGGTTGTCGGTGTGCGGGAGGATCCGGCGGCTGGTAAAGGCCAGGTTGCCGGGCCGGGGCTCGATGCGGACGTCGAACAGCCGGCCGTAGTTCGTCTCGCGCACGAACCCGAAGCTCCCGGCGACCGCGAGTACCATGCCGGGTTCGGCAGGCACGCCATGGAGCAGCACGAATCCCCAGCGGAGCACCGCGTCCAAGGCCCGCGTCTGGTCAGCGGGCCGGTCCAGGTAATGAGTCCAGCCGTACTCGGGCAGCCGGTCCAAGCCGGCCGGCAGCCATAGTTGCTTGTCGTCCTCGGTCCGCCCATCGCGGTCGCTGTCCGCGTCGCCGTCGAGCGTGTGCGCGGCCAGCCAGGCGCGGGAGAAGACCGACCGGTGCCCGTCGGGGGCGTAGGTCACGGTCACCGACTCCCCCGTGTCCGCCGCGGCGCTCACGGTCAGCCCGGCCGGCAGCTCGGTGATGTCCTTGAGCTTCTGCCCGCTGACGGGTTCAAGACATTCGGGGCACGGGCAGTTGTCACGCAGCCAGACGGCAGGGAAACGTAGCATATTCCCGTTCGCCTCGACCTGCAGGTAATCCACATTCTGGCTCGTCAAGCACGCCTCCGGACTTCGGTTAGGATCCTACCGTTACGTTAAGTTGGCTATACATGTTATAAATTGACTATACTGACGACCGTGAGGCTCACGCAACGCATCGCAGTGGTCGGCGGAGGCGTGCTCGGCATGATGCACGCGGTGATGGCGCGGCGGCGCGGCTATGAGGTCGTGCACCTGGAACGCGAGCGCGAGGCTCGCGGGGCGAGCGTCCGGAACTTCGGCCTGGTCTGGGTGAGCGGCCGGCGCGCGGGCGCCGAGCTCGCGCTGGCACTGCGCGCCCGCGAGCTGTGGGCCGAGCTGGGCGCGGCGGTTCCGGATCTGCGCTTCCGGGCGGCGGGCTCGCTCACGCTAGCCACCGAGGACGCCGAGCTGCGCGTGCTCAAGGAGGCGGCCGCGCTGCCGGACGCTGGGCAGCGCGACTTCGAACTGCTCGACCCGGCCGGCGTCCGGGCCGTCAATCCGGCCCTGCGGGGTGAACTGGCTGGCGGCCTGCTCTGCCGGGCCGACGCCATCGTCGAGCCGCGCCTGGCCCTGCCCGCCCTTCGCGGCTATCTGAGCGGCGACGGGTATCAGTGGTTGCCCGGCCGGGAGGTGACCGAGATCGTGCCGAACGCCGTGCGCGATCACACCGGCGCCTGGCATCACTGTGACCTGGTGGTGCTTTGCCCCGGGGCCGCGCTGACCGGGGTCGTCGGCCAGTATCAGAGATCCTTGGCGCGCGACGGGGTACGCCGGGTCCGGCTGCAGATGATGCAGACCGCGCCGCTGGCTGAGCGGCTCACCACGGCGGTCGCCGACGGCGACTCGCTGCGCTACTACCCGGCCTACGACCTGCCCGGACGCAGCCAGCTGCCGCCGCAAGCGCCGATCGCCGCGCGGACCCGGGCGCAGCTGCTGCTGGTCCAGCGGGCCGACGGCGGCCTGACCATCGGTGACACGCATGAGTACGACGAGCCGTTCACCTTCGACGTGGACTCCGACGCCTACGACCACCTGCTGGCCCGGGCCCAGGCACTGCTGGGCGGGCCCATCCCTCGCATCCAGCGCCGCTGGGCCGGGGTCTACAGCGAGGTCAGCATCGGTTCCGCGCTTTACCACCGGTCCGAGCCTGAGCCCGGCGTCGTGCTGGTCACCGGGCCTGGCGGCCGGGGCATGACCTGCTCGCCGGCTATCGCGGAGGAGACATTCCGTTGACCAAAATCACCGTAGCCTGCCTGGACATGGCCGGCACCACGGTCCGCGACGACGGCTCGGTACTCGACGCTTTCGCGTCGGCGCTGGCCACGCAGAACCTGCCGGTGGCCGCGTACCACCGGGCCATGCAGGACGTGAAGTCGAGTATGGGACAGTCAAAGATCGAGGTGTTCCGGCGGATCCTGGGCAGCGAGCGGGCCGCGCAGCAGGTCAACGAGGCGTTCGAGGACCACTACGCGTCGGCCGTACGCGCGGGCCGGGTAGCGGCCATGCCCGGGGCCACCGATGTGTTCAAGACCTGCCGTGACGCTGGCATCCGAATCTGCCTGGCCACCGGTTTCTCCCCCACCACCCGGGACGCCATCATCGCCGAGCTCGGCTGGGGTGAACTGATCGACCTGGCCCTGTCGCCCGCCGACGCCTGCCGCGGCCGCCCGTGGCCGGACCTGCCGCTGACCGCGCTGCTGCTCCTGCACGGCGGGGCGGTCAGCGACCTCGCGGTGGCCGGGGACACGGCCAGCGACGTCGAGTCGGGGCTGCGCGCCGGGGCCGGGGTCGTGGCGGGCGTGCTGAGCGGCGCCGACTCGCGGGCCGACCTGGAGCGGGCGGGCGCACCACTCATCCTCGACACGATCGCCGGCCTGCTGCCCTATGTCCTGGCGTGACCGCGATCCGCGCCGCTGGCCAACGCCGGCCGGGCTGGTTAGGATGTGCGCTCATCGACGTATCTCCGCTCCTGCCGGGGAAGCAGAGCGTCACCAGCGCGGGTAAGGCCATGACGAGTCAGCAGGGCGGAGCGAAGCAGCCGGCCGGAATTCGTGACGTGGCCAGGAAGGTCGGCGTCTCGGTCGCCACGGTAAGTTTCGCGCTCAACGGTCAGCCGGGTGTGTCGAAAGAGACCCGCCACCGGATCCTGGCCGCCGCGGCCGAGCTCGGCTACCGGGCCAACCCGCAGGCCCAGGCCCTGCGCCGGGGCCGGACCACGACGTACGGCCTGGTCATCCGTAACTTCAACAACCCCTTCTTCCTCGAGGTGCTGGCCGGCGCCGAGCAGATCGCGGACGAGGCCGGGGTCACCTTGCTCCTGCTCGACTCCCACTACTCGCTGGAACGCGAGCGCATGCTGGTCCGGGAGATGGCCGCGCAGAGGCTGGCCGGCCTAGCCATCGCCCCCGTAGGGAAGGGCGAATCGGTGCTCGCCTGGCAGGAACTGCGTCCGGGCACGCCGGTGGTGGCGCTGAACGCGACCGTCGAAGGCATCGCGGGTGTGTCCCGGGTGTACCCAGATAACGCGACCGGTGTCGAACTGGCCATGCGGCGGCTCGCCGGGCTCGGTCACTCCAGCGTCGCGTTCCTGTCCGCGCCGCGGGGCCTGGTGGCGGACCCGGACCGGCTCGGCCACTTCCGGCGGCTGGCCCGCGAACTCGGGGTCCGGCCGAACGTCATGCACTCGCCGCTGACGATCACCGATGTGCGCAAGGCGGCCAGGACCCTGCTGGCCCGCCCGGACGCGCCTACCGCCGTCATCACCAACTCCGACTACACGGCGCTCGGGATCTACCTCACCGCTCGCGACCTGTCTGTGCGGATCGGGTCTGATGTCTCGGTCATCGGCCACGACGACCTGCCCACGTCCGAACTGCTCGATCCGCCGCTGGCGACCATCCGCCTGGACGGCCGGGAGATGGGCCGCGCGCTGATGGCCAGACTGCTCGACGGAAACCAGCCCAGCGACCACATCGCCCCGGTCGACCTGGTCGAACGGGCCTCGCTCCAGGCCCCGCAGGCCTCCGTCCGGGCCCCGCAACCCTCGGTCCGGTCCTCGCCGGCCGTCGTCGAAGACGGAGCCGCGGCGCTACGTGCGGCAACTCGATAACGGTTCTTGACACCCTGTTCAGGCTGTGTTTGCATGTCGCATGCTAAACGTTTTAGCTGTCTTTACCCTGCATTCTCAGCTGGGGGCGAGGGGGGGTCGAAAGGCCTCCGGGCGTACCGGATTTCCGGGTAGCCCGTGTTCCGCTTCGGACGGGGAAAGCTCTTCAGGAGGCACAGGTGAGATCGCCATACCGATTCGCGTTCGCCGGGGTCGCGGCTGTGGTGCTGCTGGCGACCGGCTGCTCGTCAAGTTCGTCATCGGGTTCTTCAGGCTCAAGCGTCAACTGGGCTAACGAAACGTCGGTGTCGGCCGGCGGCGGCATGAGCGCGCTGGTCACGGCGGCCAAGAAGGAGGGCACGCTCAATGTCATCGCCCTCCCGCCGACCTGGGCCAACTACGGCACGATCATCAACACATTCGAAAAGAAGTACGGGATCACCGTCAACTCCGCGCTCCCCGATGGCACCAGCCAGCAGGAAGTGGACGCGGTAAAGCAGGAGAACGGCAGCCCCAAGGCACCCGACGTGCTGGACGTCGGCCTGGCTGTCGCCCTGGCCAACACGAGCCTGTTCGCGCCGTACGAGGTCAGCACCTGGTCTGACATCCCGGCTGCCCAGAAGGATCCGACCGGTCTGTGGTACGAGGACTACGGCGGCTACATGGCCATCGGCTACGAGGCCAAGTTCGGCACCATCACCTCGCTGAGCCAGCTGCTCACCCCGAAGTTCAAAGGCGCGGTAGCGCTGAACGGGAACCCGACGAGCGCCAACGCCGCGCTGAACGGCGTCATGCTGGCGAACCTGGCTGAGGGCGGAACGCCCAGCGACATCTCCAAGGGCGTGGCCTTCTTCCATCAGCTCAAGCAGGCCGGCAACTTCAACCCGATCTCGGCGACCGGCGCCACGATCAAGGCGGGCTCGACCCCGGTCGTGTTCGACTGGGATTACCTCAACCTCTCCAGCTATGTCGGGGTCCCGGGCTGGAAGGTGTTCGTGCCATCGGGCGTCGCCCTGGGCGGGTACTACGCCCAGGCGATCAACAAGAACGCTCCGCACCCGGCCGCGGCTCGGCTGTGGGAGGAGTTCCTCTACTCCCAGGCCAGCAACGGCGGGCAGAACCTATGGCTGCAGGGAGGCGCCCGGCCAGTCGAGCAGCAGGCCATGACCTCCGCCGGCACCATCGACACCTCCGCGGCCTCCAAGCTGCCGAACGTGTCCGGTACGCCCGTGTTCCTGAGCCAGTCCCAGTCCTCCGCCGCCGCCACTTACCTGGCGACGAACTGGGCGAAGGCCGTCAGCTAGCGAGGGAACGTGACCGTCGCTGCAACAGCCAAGACCGGCGTCCGGCCCTCGTGGGCCGGGCGCCGGCCGCCCGCTCCCGCCTGGGTGGGCACCGTCCCCTTCCTTGCCTACGTCGCGGTTTTCCTGCTCTGGCCCACCGGGATCGTGGTCGTCGACGCACTGAAGAATCCCAACGGCGCGTGGGCCTTCTCCAACGTCAGCCAGCTCGGCAACCCGCTGATCCGCGGTTACTTCATCGGCTCGTTCAAGCTGTGCCTGCTCTCGTCGGTGGCCGGGGCGGTGCTGGGCGCGATCCTGGCCTACGCGGTGGCCTCGGGTGACCCGGACGGCTTGATCCGCAGGCTCTACCTGTCCGTCTCGGGCGTGCTGGCCCAGTTCGGCGGGGTGACGCTGGCCTTCGCCTTCCTCGTGACGATCGGTCCTGTCGGCCTGCTGTTCCACGCCAGCTGGTACTTCGACTTCCCGTGGGGCATCGGCCTGATCTACACCTACTTCCAGATCCCGCTGATGGTGCTGGTCTTCCTGCCCGCGATCGACGGGCTGAAGGTCCAGTGGCGTGAGGCGTCGGAAAATCTCGGCTCGTCCTCCTGGCAGTACTGGCGGTACGTGGGCGGGCCGCTGCTGGCGCCGGCTTTCCTGGGCGGCGCCCTGCTGCTGTTCGCGAACGCGCTGTCGGCCTTTGCCACCATCCAGGCTTGGGAAAACCAGATCGCCTACATCGTGCCGCAGCAGATCAGCACCGCGATGTCCAGCGAGGTCGGGCTGAGCAGCGTCAACGAGGCCTCCCTGCTCGCCCTGGGCCTGGTGATCATGGTGGCCATCGTCATGGCGGTCTATGTACTGCTGCAACGCAGGGCGGCGCGATGGCTGCGATAACCTCGGTCGGCGAGACGCCCCTCGTCGCCCCGGCCCAGCGCCCGCGCGGCATGCAGGCCGGCCGCCGCAGGCGGCTGAACGCGTTCCGTTACGTCGTCTTCACTCTGTTCGGCGCGTTCTTCCTCATTCCCCTGCTGGCCATGCTCCGGTTCTCGCTGGAGGGGGCCAAGCTCGGTACCTGGTCGTTGTCCGCGTGGCGGCAGATCGCCTCCTACCAGGGCTCGGGCATCCCTCCCCTGCTGAGCTCCATCGAGATCACCCTCGAACTGGCCGTCATCACCTGCGCGGTCATGCTGGTGCTGCTGGTCCCGACCATGATCTGGGTCCAGCTGCGGGTGCGCTGGCTGGCGCGCACCATCGAGGTCCTCTGCCTGCTGCCGCTCACCATCCCCGCGATCGTGCTGGTCGTCGGCCTGGGCGAGATCTACAACCGGATCCAGCGCTTCAGCCTGTCCGCTCTCATGCTGTTCTTCATCTACGTCATCCTGGCGCTGCCCTACGCCTACCGGGCGCTGGCCGCCGGGCTGAGCGGGATCGACGTGAAGACCCTGTCCGAGGCGGCCCGCAGCCTGGGGGCAAGCTGGTTCACCGTGATCGTCCGGGTGATCGCGCCGAACATGCGCCAGGCCATCTTGAACGCCGTGCTACTTACCTGGTCGCTGGTGCTCGGCGAGTTCACCATCGCCTATCTCCTGCTGTACACGAACCTGCAGGTAGAGCTCTATTCCATCAGCCGGAACACGCCCAACGCCGGGGTGCTGTTCTCCACCTCGGTCGCCGCGCTGCTGTTCGCCTTTGCCCTGTTGATGATCCTGTCCTACGCGGGCCGTGGCCGTCGCCGCAGCCGTGGATGAGGTGCCACTCGTGACTTCTTCGCCAGTGACCAGAGTGCGTGACCGCGCGGCCCGGGACGCCGTCGAAGTGCGGCTGGAGGGACTGAGCCGGCACTACGGTTCCGTGGTCGCGCTCGACCGGCTCGACCTGACCCTGGAACCCGGCCAGCTCGTCGCGCTGCTCGGCCCGTCCGGCTGCGGCAAGACCACCACGCTGCGCCTGCTCGCCGGGCTGGAGGACGCCGACGCCGGCCGGATCATCGTCGGGGGCCGGGACATGACTCATGTCCCGGCCAACAAGCGGGACATGGGCATGGTGTTCCAGGCCTATTCGCTGTTCCCGCACATGACGGTGCGGCAGAACGTGGCGTTCGGCCTGCGGCTGCGCCGGGTCGCCGCGGCCGAGCGGGACCGGCGCGCCATCGAGATGCTGGAACTGGTCGGCCTGGCCGAGCACGCGACCCGGTACCCGCACCAGCTCTCCGGCGGACAGCAGCAGCGGGTGGCCCTGGCCCGGGCGCTGGCCATCGAGCCTCAGGTGCTGCTGCTTGACGAGCCGCTGTCGGCGCTGGACGCCAAGGTCCGGGCTCAGCTGCGGGACGAGATCCGCCGGATCCAGCTCGAGGTGGGCATCACGACCCTGTTCGTCACCCACGACCAGGAGGAAGCACTGGCCATCGCCGACCGGGTCGGCGTCATGCGGGACGGCCACCTGGAGCAGCTCGCACCGCCCACCGAGGTCTACTCACGCCCGGCGACGTCGTTCGTGGCCGAGTTCGTCGGCCTCACCAACCGGCTGGCCGGCGAGGTCCGCGACGGCAGCGTGATCGTCCGGGGGTGCACGCTGCCGCTGGTGGAACAGGACACGCCCAACGGCCAGGTGGTGGCCCTGGTCCGGCCGGAAGCAGTGACGATGGCGCCGTCCGGCGCGCCGGAGGCCGGCCCGCTGGCCGGGACGGTCATCGCCGTCACCTTCCTCGGCGCGACAAGCCGGGTCACCGTCGACCTCGGTGACGCCACGATCCTGGCTCAACTCGCCACTGCGGACGCCGTCGCGCTGTCGGCAGGCAGCCGGGTGGCCTTGATCATCCGCCCCGACCCGGTGCTCGTATCGGCCAGCTCAGATCCGGCCGTCTCGGTGGCCGGAGAAGACGCTTGAGCCACCACCACCTCGGACACGGCCTGCATCCGCCGCTGACCACGCACCGGCGGCTGGAGCCCGGCGCCGTGCTCCGCAACGGACGGTCGGCCGCCTACCGGGCCATCCAGGCCGCCGCCGGTGAGCCGCACGTGGTCCGCGACGATCTCGGCACGTCCGGGGCTTCCGGGGCCGGAGCGCGAGGTTCGGGCCGTCCGCTGGCGTGCCTGGTGCACATCACCGACCTGCAGCTCGCCGACGTTCAGTCACCAGCCCGGTTCGAGTTCCTCAACGCCCGTTTCGCCGATCCCAGGTACGCCGAGATCCTGCCCGTGCAGCGCCCGCAGGAGGCACTCGCCGTGCATGCCGTCGACGCCACCCTCCGCACGCTCGGCGCGGCACACGGCCCGGCCACGGACCTGCCGCCGCAGCTCGCCGTGACCACCGGCGACGCGATCGACAACGCGCAGTGGAACGAATTGCAGGCCTTCCTCGCCCTGTTCGAAGGCGGGGTGGTGATGCCGGATTCCGGCGGCCTGGGCTATGAGGGAGTGCAGTCGCCCGACTGGCCGGGTGAGGTCTACTGGAGACCTGACGGGCCAGGTCCGGGCGTACTCGACCTGTTCCGGACCGAATTCGGCTTCCCGCATTATCCCGGCCTGCTGCAGCGGGCGCTGCGCGAGTTCACCGCCGCCGGCCTGGGCCTGCCCTGGCTGTCGTGCTTCGGGAATCACGAAGCGCTCAACCAGGGTGTCGGCACGCAGACACCGGGCCTGGCCGCGGCCCTGACGGGCGGGAAAAAACCGACCGATCTGCCGCCGGACTTTGACCATAACCAGGCGCTCGAGCTGTTCACCACTCATCCCGAGGCGTTCATGGCCGGCCCCTCACGGCCGGTCACCGCGGACGCCTTCCGCCGCCCGATCAGCAGGCGGGATTTCGTCGACGCCCACCTGCGCGCCGGTTCACGGCCCTTCGGGCACGGGTTCACCGAACGTAACCGGCTGGACGGCACCGCGTACTACGTCCACGACACGCCGGCGGCGCGGTTCATCGCGCTCGACTCCAACTGCCTGGCCGGCGGGGCGGCGGGATGCCTGGACCGGGATCAGGCCCGGTGGCTGGAAACCAGGCTCGGCGAGGTGCACTCGGCCTACCGCGGCGCGGACGGGAACGAAATCCGGACCGGCAGCGAGGACCGGCTGGTGATCCTGTTCTCCCATCATGGCAGCGGCACGCTGGACAACGCGCGCGGAACTCATCCCGAGCCGGCCCTGGACGCTGCCGACCTCGTGGCGCTGCTGCACCGGTTCCCGAACGTGGTCTTGTGGCTGAACGGCCACACGCACACCAACGCGATCCGCCCGCACCGTGACCGGACTGACCCGAACCGCGGGTTCTGGGAGGTGACCACCTGCGCGGTGGCGGACTGGCCGTGCCAGACCCGCGTGGTCGAGCTGGTCGACCACGGCGAGTACCTGTCCATCGTGACGACCATGGTGGACCATGACACGCCGCTGCGGCCGGTGTCGCTGGACAGCACGGACGACCTCGCCGGGCTGCACCGCGAGCTCGCGGCCAACGTTCCCTGGGCGGTCGCGGTCATGGCGGGCACCGCGAACGACAGGAACACCGAACTGCGCGTCACCCCGCCGTTCCCGCTCAAGCACCTGCGCGGCGCGTGAACCCTTTTACCTCCCGGGCTACCTCCTCGGCGCGATGAGCACCGGATCTGCGGGCAGGGACACCTGGACCGAGGTGCCGGGGGCCAGCGAAGCGGCCTCCGAGCTGGCTTTGTCGATCTGCACCGTGACATCGCCGGACAGCAGGACGCCGACCCGCGTCGCCGAGCCCAGGAACGTCCTGGTGGTCACGATCCCGTTGCCGTTCTCGATCACCTGCATAGTCAGCCCTTCGGGGCGGATCAGCACGTCGACCGGTCCCGGGCTTACGTCCGGGCCCTGGTTCATGACCGGCACGGTCCGGTCCACAGCGGTCACCGTCCCGCCATCCCCCAGCTCACCGGGCAGCCGGTTCATGATGCCGACAAACTCGGCTACGAACGCCGTGGCCGGGTGATCGTACAGCTCGTCCGGCGCGGCGATCTGCTCCAGCCTGCCCCTGTTCATGACGCCGACCCGGTTGGCCATGGACAGCGCTTCCTCCTGGTCGTGGGTGACGAACAAGGTGGTGGTGCCCAGCCGCTGCTGCAGCAGGCGGATCTGCTCCCGCAGTTGCAGGCGCACCTTGGCGTCCAGGGCGGACAGCGGCTAACCACTGCTGGAACTCGATGAGCTGCAAGCGGCGGTGAGCAGCACGCCGCTGGCAACTGCGGCCGTAGCCGCCATTAGATGCCTTGCGCGCACTATTTCCCTCCCAAGCACAGTCCCCGGGAACCGGGATTCAACATGCCAAATCTTGGCTAGACAAGTCGAGATCATGACTAGCCAAGACAAACGGGAGGTATCCAGATCATGGCAGCCAGGAAGCCGTTACCGGTCAGGTTGGTAACGAATGGCGGAGCTTGGCGCGCAGCAGGTCCAGGTCTGCGGCGGACAGACCGTGGTCGGCCAGCCACCGGCCGACCCCGCCGTAACGGGCGTTCATCTGCTCCAGGAACGCCTCCATTGTCTCCGCCCGGGGCCGGTGGGCGTCCGCTGGCACGCTGTCGATGTCCTGAGCGTAGGTCGGCGACTGGCGCAGGCGGCCGATAATGGCCTCGGTGCGCTCCGCGGTCGCCGCGTAGTCGGCCACCACGGCCTGAGGTCGGACACCGACCGCGGTCAGGGCCAGCGCCACCACTACTCCGGTGCGGTCCTTGCCGGCCGCGCAGTGGACCAGAACCGCACCCCGATCGTGCGCGATGCTGCGCACCGCGCCGACCACCTGGTCTGGGCGGTCTTCCAGGTAACCCAGGTAGTGTCCGCAGGTGGGATCGCCCGGGAAGCGCGAATGATCCTGCTGCTTCTTGACCAGCAGCGCCTCGGCCACGACATCTGTGGTCACGCCGATCTCGGGTACTACCGGGTGGTGGACGTGCCGGACACCCGGCACCGCGTCTAGTGGCGCCGGTCCCTCCGCCGCTAGTTCGGCCGAGCTGCGCAGGTCCACCACGGTGGTCAAGCCGATCTCGCGTACCAGGCGTCTGATATCGGCGGCCGATAGCTCTTGCAGGTTGTCCGCTCGCAGTAGCCGGCCGGATACCGTCTGGTCGCCATCGTCGGTCGGCAGGCCTCCCAGGTCGCGCACGTTGACGGCACCTTCAAGGTCAATCCACGGCATAACATCACCCTGACAGACGCTTGTCGGGCCCGTCGACGCGGGCCCGCGCGGTTCATTGGGTGCTGACGACGGGCCAGGTAGGGCATACTGGATTAATCGTGATGCCGCCTAGACTCCCGCGGCCCGCCGCCAGGCCGGTACTGGCTCCGCATCTTCGGCGATCGCATCTTCTCCGATCGCCGGAAGAGGCCTCCTGACAGGAGCCGGCTCGAGCCCTGATCACCGCTGTCGGAGTGGGGTTCTCATGACGTGGCTCACGCCTTCTTCCGATCGCCCGGCCGGACCGCCGGGTGCGCACTTGGCCATCGAGATGGAATTGACCGACGAGGCGGCCACGCTGGTTATCACCGGTGAGCTGGACCTGACCACCAGGCCGGCGCTGGCCTCCCAGCTATCGGCGGCCCTGCAGGCCGAGCCGCGGCGACTCATCCTGGATCTGGCGGGTACTAGCTTCCTGGACTGCGGCTCAGCGCGCCTGATCGTCGGCGCGAGGCAGTTCCTGCCCGACGGTCGGCGTCCGGTCATCCGGCACCCCAGCCGGGCGGTCCGGCGCGTGCTCGAGCTGACCGGCCTGGACGCCGGCTGCGAGATCGAACGATTAGCGAAGGAGCGAGGGAGCGAGGATGACCGTCACGACGCAGGATGTGCATCACGCGCTGAACGAACTCGGTCGGCTCCGATTCGGCGAGATGCGGGTCGAGGAGGCGATGCACCAGATCGTCCAGACCACCCACGCCATCTTCTCCGTGGACGGCGCCGGCCTGATGCTGGCCGACGCCGACCACCGGCTGCGCAACGCGGCGGT
The DNA here is from genome assembly GCA_963787645.1 of uncultured Actinomycetes bacterium. Taxonomy (GTDB): domain Bacteria; phylum Actinomycetota; class Actinomycetes; order Streptosporangiales; family Streptosporangiaceae; genus Palsa-504. Next base: position 785,887 of record CAWBDS010000014.1, read on the forward strand.
CTCCGACGACCGGGTGCGGTGCCTGGAAGAGCTGCAAATTCACCACCAGGAAGGCCCGTGCATCACGGCATTCGACGACAAGGTGCTGGTGGGGGCCGACGACCTGGGTTCGGACTCGCGCTGGCCGGCGTTCAGCCGGTCCGCGATCGACCAGGGTGTCCGGGCCGTGCTGGCCAGCCCGATCCCCTACAACCAGGATGCCGTGGGCGTAGTGGCGGTGCTGTCCCAGGACCGGCACCCGTGGTCCGCCGAGGCCGAACTCGCCCTGCTGGCCTTCACCGACCTGGCCGCGCTGCTCATCGCGAGCATGATGATGGGCGAGCAGCAGACCGTACTGGCCTCGCAGTTGCAGGGCGCGCTGAACTCCCGGGCCGTCATAGAGCAGGCTAAGGGCGTGCTCATCGGTCAGCAAGGACTGACCGCGCACGCCGCGTACGAGCAGATCCGGGCCCAGGCCCGGGCCGAGCGCCGCAAGATATCGGTCGTGGCGGCCGAACTCGTAGGCCGCGCGGTGCGCTTAGCGGCGGCGGACCCAGGCGCTGCCGATGCCCGCCTGGTGCAAGGCGAGCAAGGCCAGTCCGAGGAGCAGCAAACCCGTCACGGAGAAGGCCGCGTCGGTGACCACTCCGGTGGCGTTGATGACGAAGGCGATGCCGAAAATAACCGCGGCGACGATGGCCAGCATGCTCATTCTGCTTCCCCGGCCGGGCCTTCCTAATCGGGCTGACGCCGGATGGCATGTCGGCGCGCCCGCAGGCAAGCAGTACCGTGAATCTTAATTAGCCCCAGACGTCGCGGGCGACGTCGACGATGAGGCGTAGCTTGGCGACTTGCTCGTCGTAGGTGAGCGTGTTGCCCTCCACCGTGGAGGAGAAGCCGCACTGGCCGGACAGGCAGATCTGGTCCAGCAGCACGTACTTGGCCGCCTGCTCGATCCGGCGCTTGAGCTCATCCTTGGACTCCAGCTGCGGCCGCTTGGTCGTCACCAGCCCGAGCACCACCATCTTGCCCTTCGGCACGAACCGCAGCGGCTCAAAGCCCCCCGACCGCTCATCGTCGTACTCCAGGAAAAACCCGTCCACATCCAGCTCAGAAAACAGCGCCTCGGCCACGAAGTCATACCCGCCCGAGGCCACCCAGCTGGACCGGAAGTTCCCCCGGCACATATGGGTCGTCACCGCCATCTCGGCCGGCCGGTCCTTGACCGCGTCGTTGATCTGCTTGATGTAGCGCAGATGCAGATGCTCGGCGTCCTCCCCGCGCTCGCTGATCTCGGCCCGCTGCGCCGGATCATTCAGGTACGCCAGGCTCGTGTCATCAAACTGCAAGTACCTACAGCCAAGCGCGGCCAGCCGCTGCACCTCATCGGCATAAGCCCCGGCCAGGTCCGCCCAGAACCCCTCGATATCCGGATAGACCGCGGGGTCAAGCATGGCCGGGCCGCCGCGGTAGTGGACCATGTTCGGCGACGGGATGGTGAGCTTGGGCACGGCGGTCCGGACATGATCCCGCAGGAAGACGAAGGCGTCACCGAAGATCGTGTGATCCAGCCCGACCTTGGCCCCTACGTGCAGTGCGGCGGGCGTCCACTCGATGGTGCCGGATGGGTTGACGAACTTCACCGCCAGATGGCCGGGCGCCTTGGCGACCCCCCCGAGCTGGTAGATGAAGTCCATGTGCCAGGTTGCCCGCCGGAACTCCCCGTCGGTGGCCGACTGCAGGCCCACCTCCTCCTGCAGCCGGATCGCGCTGATGATCTCCTCGTTCTCGATCGCGCGCAGGTCACCGGCCGAAATCCGGCCCGCGGCATAGTCATCCCGCACCTGGTGCAGCCGGGCCGGCCGGAGCAGGCTGCCGACGTGGTCGGCCCGAAATGGCGGGCTGGCGCGGCGCTGCGTCACCTGAGCCTCCTTTGCGGTCGGGGTTCGACGGTCGGCTCGCCCGCGCCGAGCAGGGCGCGGGTCAGCGCGTGGTGCTCGCCGTTCATCTCAGCGAGAACCCCCGCGAAGTGGGCGTCGCGCAGCACCGGTGGACGCTCCCCGGCCCGCAGCGATACCAGGACTGTGCGCCTGATCAGTTCCTTGATGAAGGACGCCGTGACGCCTTCACTGCCCGCCACTACCTCGTCCAGGTCGGCGTCGACGGCTAGGTCGCGCGCGTAGACCTGAAGCAGGCGCCGACGGGACTGCGCGTCGGGGCGGGGGATCTCGATGGCCAGGTCGACACGCCCCGGGCGGTCGGCCAGCGCGGTCTCCAGGATGTTGGCCCGGTTCGTGGTGAGCGCGAACGTGACGTCGGCGTCCGCGCCGACGCCGTCCATCGCGTCCAGCAGGGAGAACAGCAACGGGTTGCCGTCCTGCGCGAAGTCACGGTCGGTGGCGACCAGGTCGACGTCCTCCAGCACCACCATCGACGGCTGCAGACGCCGGGCCAGTGCGGCGGCCTGATCGATGAACCGGATCGACCGGCCGGTGAGCAAGATGATCGTGCTGCTGGTCAGGCGTCCGGTCAGATACCGGATGGTGTGTGTCTTGCCGGTTCCCGGCGGGCCGTGCAGAAGCAGACCGCGCTTGAGGTGCTGCCCGGCTTCGAGCAGATCCCGCGACCACTCGGCGATGCCGATGATGTGCCGCTCGATGTTGTCCAGCATGCCCACAGGCAGAACCACGTCCTGCGCCGCGATCGCGGGCCGGGGCAGGAACGTGACGAGCTCGTTGCCGTGGTGCTCACTGGAGGTGAAGCTGAGCACCTGGCCGCGAAACACGTCGTGCACGCGCTTCAGCCGATCAATCTCGTCACGGGTCGCGCTGGCCGCGGCCTGGTCGGCCGCGAGGATCTCCAGGTTGTAGAAAGGCGGCCCGAAGCGGCTTTCGTCGCGGATGCCGATCACCACTGGAGAACCATCCGGCGCCGTCGTGGCCACCAGACCGAACGTCACTACCTCGGTGTTCTCCTGCGGTCCCACCGGAGCGGTGCCGTAGCTGGCCGACCCCACCTGCATGTCACTGCTGGAGGCGAAACGGATGACGCCGGGTCTGACGCGGATCGGGTTGGCGTGCCCGGGCATATTGATCAGCGACAGCAGGTCCTCGTGCGGGCGATGACCAAGGCCGGCTGCGCCGAACCAGTCCGGCGCGCTGCCCCGAGCGGCTAGGTAGGCGTCGACGCCGCGCTGCACGTTGACGTTTTCCCAGGACGGGAAGCGCTCGGTCACCTGAACTATGGCCAGAAGCTGGCAGCCGAGGTGCTCGGTGACCCGGTGCGCGAGCTCGGATGGGCCCGCGTCCTCGGTCAGCGCCTGGGCTCCGATGTCGAACAGCAGACGCAGGCTGCGAGCGAGCCCGCGCAGGTCCTCATACTCTGGAGGCGGTTCACTGGGGGTGCTCATCACCTCAACAATGCCCGGTGCCCGTGGTGCTGCCAAGTAGGTTTCCGCGGCGCAAAGTGTCCGTTGGGCTGAGGGACGACAACAGGCCGCTCACGGGATGTCCCCGTTGCTTGCGTCACGCAACTATCAGTGGCAATGTTCTGGGAATGATCCCTCTCTTGACCAGGAAAAGAGCGCCTCTGGTTGCTCTGCTCGCCATAACGTGCACCGCGCTGGCCGCGGGATGCAGCAGCAGTAGCAGCAGCTCAGCGAGCTCATCGTCGAGTTCGCCAGCGACCAGCGCGTCCGCGTCCGCGTCGGCAAAGCCCACCGGCACGGTTAGCGTGGCTTACGCCTCGTCGCTCCAGTTCCTCAATGAGAAGGTCGTGAGCCCGGCCTTCACCGCGGCCGACGGCTACACGTTCTCGGGCCGCGGAGCCGCGTCTGGGGACCTGGAGGCCGACATCGCCTCCGGCGAGATCACCCCGAACGTCTTCGAGAGCGTGGGCGGTGACAACATCACCCCGCTGGAGCCCAAGTTCACCAACTGGTACGTCCAGTACGCGGGTACCTCGATGGTGCTGGCGTACAACCCGAACAGCAAATACGCGAGCCAGTTCAAGGCCATCGCCGACGGCAGCAAGCCGTTGTCATCGCTGTTTACCTTGCTGCAGACGCCCGGGCTCAAGCTCGGTCGCACCGACCCGAACGTCGACCCGCAGGGCCGCGACTTCATCGAGATGCTCGAGCTGGCGCAGGCGTACTACCACCTGCCATCCGACACGGTAGCCAAGATTCTGGGTACCTCGAACTTCGGCTCGGCGTCTTCCTCGGAGATCTACGCCGAATCCTCGCTGGACTCCACCCTGGAGTCGGGCCAGCTCGACGCGTCCAGCGCCTTCGTCACCCAGGCGATCGAACTGCACCTGGACTACATCCCGCTGCCCACCGCGATCAACCTGGGCAGCGCCGCCGATGCGGCGTCCTATAAGACGGCGACGGTCAAGCTGGCCAACGGCAAGACCAAATCCGGCTCGCCGCAAGTGATCGACATCACCATCATCGGCACGCCAACCCCGGCCGCGATCGCCTTCGTCAAGTACACGCTGTCGGCCGCGGGCCTGGCCCAGTACAAGACGGGCGGCTTCTCGCTGCCGACGCCTACCATAGTGGGATCGACGAGTTCCGTGCCCTCAGCGATATCGAGTGAGCTGGGCGGCTAGCCCCGCGGCAGCCGCTGGCGGTGCCGACCCCAAACTCGGCGGGGATGTCCCGTCTAGTCCTGGCGGTCAGCGCCGTCCGGCGTGGTCGGGGCGGGTTACCGGGACTCCGCTCAGGGTCCGGTCGATGTCGTCCTGGGTATCGGTGGTCGGCGCCGGCGTGATCTGGCTGGCCCTGCTCGGCCCGGTGATCGCGCTGCTTACGCACCTGTCGGGCAGCGCGATCGCGAGTTCCCTGACCGCCGCCGGCGCCCTGGATCCCCTGGTGACCTCGGTCGAGTCCGGCCTGGTGACCTTGGGCGTGCTGTTCGTGGTGTGCACCCCGCTGGCCTGGATGCTGGCCCGCGGGAAGCTGCCGTTCCCGCGGGTGTGGGAAACCGGGGTGCTGCTCAGCTTGCTGCTACCACCGCTGGTCATCGGCCTGTTGCTGGTCTTCATGGTCGGCCCGTACACGCCGATCGGTCAGGTGATCTCCTGGTTGCACCAGTCCGCGACCAACACCTTCCTGGCCCTGGTCATCGCTGAGGTCTACGAGTCGGCGCCGTACTACGTGCTGGGCGCGCAGTCGGCTTTCGCCAGCGTGGAGCCCCGGCTAGAACAGCAGGCCGGCCTGCTCGGGGACCGGCCGCGCCGGGTCTTCCGCCGGGTGACCCTGCCGCTGGCCGCGCCCGGCCTGGCCATGGCCTTGTCCATCGCCTGGGCCCGGGCCATGGGCGCGTTCGGCGCCGTGATCATCATCGCCTATCACCCGGCCGGGATACCGTTGCAGATATATACGACACTGCAGGAGACCGGCCTGGCCTCGGCGCTGCCGTACGCTCTGGTCCTGCTGGTCGTCGCGCTGCCGCTGCCGCTGGCCGCCTACATCTGGAGCGCCCGTGCTGGACGCCGACGTCGAGGTTGACCGGCGGGAGTTCGCCGTGCGCGCCGCCTTGCAGGTGGCACCGGGTGAGCGCCTGGCCCTGTTCGGCCCGTCTGGGGCGGGGAAGACCACGCTGCTGGAGGCGATCGCCGGACTGGTCTACCCGCGTCGCGGCCGGATCTGCCTAGGCGACCGGGTCCTGACCTCGACGGCCCCGCCAGTGGTCGCCGTGCCGCCCTGGCAACGCCGGGTCGGCCTGCTACGCCAGAATCCAGGGCTGTTCCCCCACCTGTCCGTCCGGGACAACCTGTGCTACGCGCCCTCGGCCACGCCGTCCGAGGCCGAGCTGTCATCACTGGTCTGCGTCCTAGGGATCGACGGACTGCTGCCCGCCATGCCCGCGCGCCTGTCCGGCGGACAGGCCCACCGGGTGGCGCTGGGTCGGCTGCTGCTCGCCAAGTGCGACACCCTGCTGCTCGACGAGCCCTACACCGGGCTGGACGCCAGCCTGCGCCGCAGCCTTACCGATCTGGTCAGCTCGCTGGTGGCGCAGCGATCCGTTCCTTCCATACTGGTCACCCACGAGCTGGCCGACGCCCAGGCCTACGCCGACCGGCTAGCCGTCTTGGACCAGGGCTCGGTCCTGCAGGCGGGGACGCCGGATGAGGTCGTGCTGCGCCCCGCCTCGCGGCGCGTCGCCGAGCTGATCGGCTACCTGGGCTTCGTGCTCTCTGGGGAGGCGATAGCGGGAGTCCACCCGGAGCGAGTGATCGCGGGGGCGTTCACGGACCGGGGCCTGGTGCTGAGCGGGGTGATTACCGCTCGCCGTCCCGCCGGAGCCGGCTGGGAAGCGGACCTGCGAGTGGGTGATGCCGCCGTGACCTGCCACCTGGCCGACAAGCCATCAGCTCCCGGCGACGAGCTCACCATTACCGTGCTGGATCCGCCGTACTTCGGATCAGATGGACTTGCTCTGCCTGTCGACGGCAAGCAAGCCAGGCAATGGCAGGTTCACCGGTAAGGGGCGGCGGTTATACGTCATCGAAGGCGCCTTCCTTCACTCCAGTGACAAATGCTTGCCACTCAGCGCGGCTCAATTCAACTCGCGGCCCGCCTCGCCTCGCCGAGCTACAGACGATAACGGTGTCACCAGTCGCCGCGACCTCGAGGCACGCGCCGCCGTCACACCTGGCTCGATGCCACACCAGTTCACCGCTCGACCCGTCAGGCATATACTGAGGTTTTCTCAGCGACTTTCAGCTGATCATCTTGTGCTCGAATTGCACTAGGACAAGCGCGGCTTTGGCGATGTCGCCGATCGTGCCCGGGCTGACCATGACGTGCTGCAGGACGCGCCACCGCTGGGACATCAGCGCGAAGCCGCGTTCGCCCTGATAGCGCAAGGAGCGCAGCAGCGCGTTGCGGGTTTTCGTATCGATATCGAGTTCACCGCGCGCAGGCTTCTTCACCGGAACCAGGACGCCCGCGCCGGCGCCTTCGTACCCGGAATCGGCCAGGAACGGCAGGTCCTTCAGGTAGGGCCTGGCCTGCGGCAGCACCAGCTCGCGGGCCGCGGTCAGATCATGAGTGCTGCCGGGCAGCACGTCGCTGACCCACAGCGGGACACCGCCGGGCGCGGCCAGGCCCTGGACGTTTCCGGCAGGCTCATGGGCGTTGCCGGAATACCACGCGTCGATTTCCCTGCCTTTCCTGCTGGTCTTCTTCTCCGCGCACCGGTCCGAGGAGACCAGCGTGCCATCCAGGATCAGGTACGGAAGCCGCTGATCAACAGCTCTGTCCAGGGCCTCGCGCAAAGACGGGGCCTTCGCCGCGAGCACCTCGACGGCCTCGTCCTTATACCGGTAAGCAGTGGCCTGGGAGATCCCGAATCCGGCGCCCAGCCGGCGGATATCCGGCCGGTCCCGGAACCAGGCCAGCGCGAAGACCGCCTGCTTCCAGCAGGTCAGGGCACGGGTCCCGGCCCGGGTGCCGATCTCCCCGCGGTGCTCCGCCAGCAGGCCCGACACGAAGGCCGCCAGTTGGAACGGGACGTCGAGCATGACACGATAAGACAGCACGCGGAGCCTCCGGGCAGGTACGGATCTTGTGGTGAGACCTCTTGTACCGGGGGCTCCGCGCTCGCCCGGGGATCTCCTGTCCTGGCTCCCTTCTATGAAGGGATTTGTCAAGTGCGCGGTCCCGAAGCTGTCGAGCGTGCGACGGCGCTGGTCGGTGTCAATGTCGTTCGTCCAGTAGGGCGCTCCACGTTGACACCTCCGGCGCGCCGTCGTGATGTGGCAGCTGCCGGGGCCGCGGGGGTCGCCGGGCTGGACCACGGCGCGCCCGTGGAGGGCTCTTCCGGGCTGCCCTGCTGGGCGGCCCGGCGGGTGGCGGCGTCGGTGACGAGCTGGCGGTAGACGGCGTCGGACAGGCGCCGCCGCAGGGCGCGCATCGCTTCCGTGGAGGTCTTGGACTGCTGGAGCTTGCGCCGGTAATAGGCGCGGCCGGGGGTGTCGTTGCGGAGCTGGACGATCCCGGCCATGTAGAGCACGTGATTGATCCGCCGGTTCCCGGCCCGGGAGAGCCGGTGCCGGGTGTGCTGCCCGCTGGAGGCATCGACCGGGGCGGTGCCGTTCCAGGAAGCGAAGTGGCTGCGGCTGGGGAACCGGGTGACGTCCCCGACGTCGGCCAGGATCCGGGCAGCTCCCGCCGGCCCGATCCCGTGGATGTCCATCAGGTGCAACCCGGTCGCCAGGACCGCCGCCTTGAGCTCGGCCTTCATGGCCTTCAGCTTGACGTCGAGCCGCTCGAGGTCTTCCAGCTCCTCCGCGGCCATCCGCCGGCAGGTCTTCCTGGCCAGGTCACGAGGACGCACCGTCGCCAGCAGGGCCCGGTACTGGCTGGCGGACTTCTTCACCGGCGCCCCGCCCGCCAGCAGCCCCAGGAACAGGCGGTGCAGCCGGTTCAGGGCCTGCGCCCGCGCGCGGGACAGCTCGTCGCGCCGGTCGCACAGCATCCGCAGTACCGTCAGCTCGGGATCGATGCGCAGTTCCCGCAGTCCCTTGTCGCGCAAAGCGACCATCACGATGGCGTGCGCGTCGGCCGCGTCGGTCTTGCGTCCCTGGCCGGTGCCGAACACGCGGGCGCGGGCGGCCAGCTTGGCGGGCACGTCCAGCACCCGTTCCCCGTCGGCCAGGAGCCGCTGCGCCAGCGGGCGCCCGATCCCGTTCGCGCCTTCCACCGCCCAGATCCGCAGCGGCCATTGCCGCGCGACCGCCAGCAGCTGACGGTAGCTGCGGGTATCAGTGCCGAACCGGCCCGTCGCCCGCAAGATCTCCCGGGCGTCCCGGGCCTCGATCGTCACGGACAGCTTGTGGGGATCCACCCCGATGATCACCCGGTCCATTGCCTGGCCTCCTCGTTCACGCTGGTGTGTGTTGTCAGCGAGGACGGGCAACGCTACTTCGAGCTGAGCAAACCCTTCTTGAGCCACGCCTCGCTTCGGTGCCCGGCCAGAACGCATGCCATGAAAGAGCCACGCTCAGCCAAACGAGCGGGCAGCCGCGAAGAGAGCGTCCGGCCGGCCACCTCACCCGAGCCTGCGCCGGCCCAGGCGGTCTTGAAAGACCTAAGCGGCCTTACAGACATAAGTAGCCCGCGTGTCTGCCCATATGGGCGCTATGTCGAGGATGCTGCGTTCACCGTTGCTGAGAAAACCTCACTCCATGTTCTGGTCGACTTTCAGCCAGAAAGTGACGCCATATCCATTCTTCTTAAGCACTTTCACGAACTACAGCAAAAAATCTAATTCCCCGCTGTAGGCTTTTCGTACCTCAGTTATTCGCTGTATTGAGTCGCTCGGGCTTAGTCCAGAATCGCGAAGGTAATCGATAGCCTCGCGATAATGTCCTATGTCGCTAGATCGCTCGAAGTATTGGTTCCCGGTCAAGCCCTCGACGAAGACGGTCGGCGTCAGGTTTGATTCTGCCGCGAACTCCAGGAGAACGAAGTTGCTATCTTGAGCTGCCAGGACACCAGCATCGAAAGGTACCACCTGAATGGTTGCCTTGTCATTACGCGCGGCCTCTAGGATCTTGTCGAGCTGAGGAATCATAACTGTTGGCCCCCCGACGCGCCGATGCAGGACCGCCTCATCGAGAAGCACGCGGTAACGTGGCGGATTTTCCTCAATTAGTACGGCCTGGCGTCGCATGCGGGCCTCGATGCGTTGCCGGAGCATATCTGAATCCATCTTTGGCGCTATAGTCCTGATCACTTCTCGAGTGTAATCTTCGGTCTGCAGAAGTGCGGGTACATAATATGTCGTGAAGCTCGTGATAGCGGCGGCATCTTGCTCTAGCCCGAGATAGGGATCCAAGTTGAGGTCCAGATACTGAGTCCACCAGACTTGCTCGCGTGCCGCACGAGCCATGGACATGAACTCGGCCGAGGTCGCCTCGTCCACCTGGTATAGGTCGCACAGATCCCGGACGTCACGAAGGCTCGGCCGACGGGCACCAGTCTCGAGCCGACTGATCTTCGTAGTGGTACACAGAAGCTTCTCTGCCACATCCTCAACGGTGAGCCCGCGCTGATTGCGTAGTTCCCGCAGTCGCTTCCCGAGTTCACGTTGCCGTACCGTTGGGCTCGTTACCACGACGCTAGCTCCTTGCCGGGGAAGATAGCCATGCCTGCGGCCGCTCGTGCCTACGATACATGCCTCGGTGAACTTGGCCCTCACCGCGAGGGTCAACTTCCTGGCACGGACGAGCTGAAAGTTAGTTACTGATACGCCTGAGGCGCCGAAAGCTCCGGTCAATGGTAAGTTTGGTACACGCAACTTCCCGTACTTGCCAGCCTTTGGGAAATGCTCAAGGGCCGGGCGCTGAATACGCACCTGGCAAAGTTCGGTAAAGAGAAGCTCTTGATCAGGTAAAGAGTAGTCCTAATTAGGTAAAAAGGAACTTCTCGGAACGGTACCTACAGCCGATCGAAGTCTCCATGCTTCAAGTTCGCGACAAACGTTCGCCATTCGACGCTACTCACAGTGACGACAGCCTCATCGATCCTCGCCGAATTACGGACCATGACAGCGCCTCCCGCTGCCGCCACCTCGACACATGCACCGCTTTCACAAAGGCTGCTTCGATGCCACGCGAGTTCACCTCGTAGGCCGCCAGTCATCTATTCCCCCAGTGCTGGGATTGACAATAGCCCGTACGCCTTGAGCGAAACACGTGGTTTAGACCTTTGTCAAACTGGCTGACTACTTATGCGCCGAATGTGACCATTGTGATTGTATTTACTGATGAGACAGCCGTGGGGGCCGGTCTACCGAACCCCCACGGCCGCAAGAACATGCTGGCAAACCTAAGCGATATCGTCGAAATCGCCCAGCTTAGCACCCTCGAGGAATTCTTTCCATTCAGCCCTTGTATAAGTCAGAACCGGGCCGTTGGGTTTGGTTGTATTACCAAACACGACCGAGTCGCCATGGCGTGCCACCATGACACATGCGCCCCCGTCGCACGTCCGGGAGACACGCCAGCTAAGGCCTCCCGGGGCTGATGGATATATGACCATCTTATCTCTTCGCTCCCTTGTTTGAAGGAACTACGCTAACTGGCAACACTAGTAGCGTAGGATTTCCGCACCTCAGTGATTAGCTGCACCGAGTCGCGAAGGCTGAGGGCCGCGTCGCGCAAGTAATCGAGCGCTTCGCGGTAACGTCCCACGTCGGCAGACTTCTCGAGGTACTGGTTGCCTGTCAGGCCCTCGACGAAGACTACCGATGATTGATTCGTGTTTTCTTCAAACTCGAAAAGTATGAAGTTGCTGTCCTGGGCAGCATGTGCTCCGACGCTGAAGGGTACAATTTGGACGGTGACCCTATCCCGGCGCACGACCTCCAGCACTTTGTCTAGCTGAGCGGCCATGACGGCCGCTCCCCCAACGGAACGGTGCAGTACCGCCTCGTCTAGCAGCACGCGATAGCGGAGCCGATTATCTTCCTCTAGCCGCTGCTGGCGAAGCATGCGGACTTTGACGCGCTGCTGGTATATATCAGAATCCATTTTCGGCGCTATGGCCTTTATGACTTCCTTCGTATATTCTTCGGTCTGCAACAATGCCGGTATATAGTACATTGTGTAGCTTGTGATCGCAGTGGCCGCCTGTTCCAGCCCTAGGTAAGGGTCGAGCTTGAGGTCCTCATATTGAGTCCACCAGACTTGCTCACGCGCCCCTCGTGCAAGACTCATGAACTCGGCTGACGTCGCCGCGTCGACGCCGTATAGTTCGCTCAGGTCTCGGACATCGCGAAGGCTCGGGCGACGAGTTCCCGTCTCCAGTCGGCTTATCTTGGTGGTAGAGCAGAGAAGTTTCTCCGCGACGCCTTCGACCGTAAGGCCGTGGCTTAGGCGCAACTCCCTCAGCCGCCTGCCGAGTTCACGCTGGCGGACTGTCGGATTGGTCTGATTTGTTGCCACGACACTGCCTCCTTTCGAGGGCTTGGCCCCCGCGCCGCGGCTTGAAGGTATCTGTCCTGATTCCACAACCGCACGTACCTCTAGCGATGGCCAGAGGTGCTGGCCATTGGCATGTGCCAAGCTATACCACACTGTGGGCTGGCGCAGCGAAGATGCATTTCTAATCGTTACCTAGCGTGCCGACTGAGACTCTGTGGCTCCACTGGGTCTGTCTCGTTCAGCTTGGTATCAGTTGTCCTGGCGGCAGATCCAGGTGCATCCCTCGCGTCTCACTCGTCCGGCCGCGTTCGTCTTGGGCGCATCCCTTCGGCTCCCCATCAGGTCGCCGTCCCCGCAACGTGCTGTTCTTGGGGCGGTGCCGGCGGCATCGTGCATGACTACCCTCCGCTGAGCATATGCCTGTGGCCAGAAGCCATGGCTATGGTCTATGGCAAACGTCTATGGCGCAGAACTGTGGCATAACACTCTGGCAAGTGCCAGTGCATTGTGCCATACTGACCTTACCAACGCTGGGGCAGTCGCGACCAGAGGGGGTAGATCAAGCTATGGCGCCGAACAAGATGACGGACCTGATCCGCGACGTCAACATGCTCAATGGTGCGGCAGAGGAACAGCGCTTGCGCGGTTACCGCGCCGACATCGCCGCTCGCAGCGCCTGGACGGCAGACCTTGGAAGCATGCCGCCGCGATCTGCCTTCAACGGCGAGTCCAGTGCCGCCTGGTCGCCGCGTCCGGACTGGGGCAGTCTGGAAGCGAGCCTAGGCAACGGATCATCCCCTGTCGCGGCCGAGGGACAGTTGTGCGGCCTGTTCGCGGTGGACATCGCTGGGTTCAATGGCTCTCGCCGCGACGACGATATCCAGATCTATATCCACACTTCCCTGTACGAGATGTTGCGGGCCGCGTTTGATAAGTCAGACGTTCCGTGGTTCGGCTGTGCCCGTGAGGACCGTGGCGATGGCGTGCTTGTCGTCGTCCCGCCCATGATCCCGGTCGCAGGGCTGGTGGACCCCATCCCGGAAAGGCTCCGCGGGCTAATCCGCCGCCACAATCGCGTATCGTGCGAGGCGGCTCAGATCCAGTTGCGGGTCGCCGTGCACGTCGGACCGGTTCACAACGATGGTCACGGCTTCATCGGGCGCGACGTCAATCTCTTGTGCAGGCTCCTGGATGCCCGGTCGCTCAAGCGGATACTCGCCCAGTCCGGCGCCGAGGTCGCGTTCGTAACGTCCGGCTACGTCTACGAGAACATCATCTGCCGCCACCCCTCGCTCGTTGACCCCGCGCTATTCCAGTCCCTGACGGTCCGGGTGAAAGAGACCAGGACGCGCGCATGGGCGTACGTACTCGGTGCATGAACCAAAAAGCGAAGCGGGGACCGGGCTGAATCAGCCCGGTCCCCGCTTCTACTACTGCTTACAGCTGCGTGGTAACCGCCTTGACCTCGGTGTAGTTGTTGAGGACCTCGTGGCCCATCTCGCGGCCCCAGCCGGACTGCTTGTATCCGCCGAACGGCAGGGACGCGTCGAAGACGTTGTAGCAGTTGATCCAGACCGTGCCCGCCCGGAGCTTCTTGGCCAGGGCGTGGGCCTTGGAGATGTCCTTGGTCCAGATGCCGGCGCCCAGGCCGTAGCTGCTGTTGTTGGCTTCCTTGGCGATGTCGTCGAGGGTGCGGAACGGCTCGGCGACCACGACCGGGCCGAAGATCTCCTCGCGGACGATTTTCATGTCGGGCCGGGTGTTGGTGATGACGGTCGGCTCCACGAAGTAGCCGGCCTCGCCGAAGCGCCCGCCGCCGGTGAGCGTGGTGGCGCCCTCGGCCACGCCGGACTCGGCGTCGTCGAACACGATGTTCGGGCTCTTGCCGCCGAGCTCCAGGGTGACCTTCTTCAGGTTCCCGGCCGCGGCATGCACGATCAGCTTGCCGACCTCAGTGGACCCGGTGAAGGCGACCTTGTCCACGTCGTCGTGCGCGGCCAGGGCGGCGCCGGCGGTCTCGCCGAATCCGGTGACCACGTTGACCACGCCGTTCGGGAGGCCGGCCTCGGCGATCAGCTGGGCGAGCAGCAGCGCGGTGAGCGGGGTCTGCTCGGCGGCCTTGAGCACCACGCAGTTGCCGGTGGTCAGGGCCGGGCCGAGCTTCCACGCCGCCATCAGCAGCGGGAAGTTCCACGGGATGATCTGCCCGACGACGCCGACCGGCTCGCGCAGCGTGTAGGAGTGGAAGTTGGCGCCCGGCATGTAGGGCACGGAGATGTTGATCGTGTTGCCCTCGATCTTGGTGGCCCACCGGCCATGTAATGGAACAGGTCGGCCGCCAGCGGGATGTCCGCGGCCCGCGCCACGTCGACCGGCTTGCCGTTGTCGAGCGACTCCAGCTGGGCTAGCTCGTCAGCGTGCTCCAGGATGAGGTCGCCGATCTTCCAGATCAGCCGCCCGCGGTCGGACGGGGTCATCCGGCTCCACGGCCCGTCCTCGAAGGCCCGGCGGACGGCGCGGACGGCGCGGTTGATGTCTTCCGCGTCGCCTTCGGCCACGTTGGCCACTTGACCGGCACCAGAGGTGGGCAGATCTCAGGATTAGGCGCTCAGACCTGGGAGCGCGCGGCCTCGGTTCTGGCCGTGATGTCGTCCAGGAAGCCGAGGGCGGCCGCGGCGGTGGCGCGGCGCCAGGCCAGCAGGATCTCGTCGAAGCCGTCCTGCTCCGCATGGGAAGCCTGCATCGCTCGCGCGATCGGATCCAGGGCGGCGCGCTGCCGCTTGAGCAGGTCAGCCGGGTCTCGTCCGGCCCGGTGCAGCAGCGCGAGCTTGATCAGCAGGTGTGACCGCATGTCCCGGACGTGCTCGACCGGCGTGCTCAGCCAGCGCTCAGCCTCCTGGTGGCCCTGCGCGGTGGCGTTATATATGGTGCGCTGCGGGCCGAGGCCGGGCTCGACCGACTCGGGCGTGATCAGCTCGGCCTCGACCAGCCGGCCGATGGCCCGGTAGATGACGGGCCGGGGGATGCGCCAGATCCGGCCGAGCTCGCCGTCGGGCGCGGTGAGCAGCGACACGGCGAAGCCGTGAGCGGGGCATTGGCTGAGCAGGACCAGGACCGTCCACTCGGCCAGCGCCATCGGCACTTCCATGTGACCGAGCGTAGCGGTTCCGCGAGCCGGTGCGCCCTGTCACATCGACCAGTTCCGATCCGACAGTGCTATGACGGAGTGTCCATTCAGGGGTTATCGGTCCATGGCAATGTGAGACGGAGGTGCGGGGCGGTCGCTGGCATCGGGCGTCGCGGACATAATGAGTGTTCGTGGCCGAGGCTCCCGATCGCTGGCACCGGTGGCTGCTTGATGTGCGGTTTGGCGGCGATCCTGCAGCGCGTGCGCAAGCCCTGAGCGAGCGGTTGTACCCGGTTCGTGACAAGGTGCTGGACAAGGCCCGGCTGCGGCCCGGTGACACCGTGCTGGATGTGGGTGCCGGTGACGGCCTGATTGCCTTCGGCGTGCTGGACCGGCTCAGTCCGGCGGGCCGGGTGATCTTCTGCGACATCTCCCAGGACCTGCTTGACCACTGCCAGGAGGCGGCCTGCGCCGAGGGGGTGCTGGAAAGGTGCGCTTTCGTCCGGGCCTCGGCTGATGCGCTGGATGGCATCGCGGATTCGTCGGTGGATGTTGTTACCACCAGGGCGGTGCTTGTTTACGTGAAGGACAAGGCAGCAGCGCTGGGGGAGTTCTACCGGGTGCTGAGACCCGGCGGGCGGATCAGCTTGGCCGAGCCGGTCAATGCGCTGATGGACGTCTTTAGCCCGGACCGGTTCATCGGTTACGACATCACCCCGGTCAAGGCACTGGCCGCCAAGGTGCAGGCGCTGTATGAGTCCATCCAGCCGCCAGGCACCGATCCGATGGTTGACTTCGACGAGCGTGACCTGCTGCGGCATGCCGAGCATGCCGGGTTCCCCGTGATCGATCTTGAATTGCGGCTGACCGTGAAGAAGGCCCGGCGGCCGCTCCCGTGGGAACGGTTCCTGCGCACATCGGGCAACCCGCTGATCCCGCCCGTGGGCAAGGCCCTTGACCGGACTCTCAGCCCGGCAGAGGTCACTGAGTTCGCCAGCTACCTCAAGCCGCTGGTGGAATCGGGGACCGGCATAGAACGCCGGGCGTTCGCCTACCTGACCGCCGCTAAGGAGTAGCCGTCCAGCGCACGACCCACGGTGGCGAGCCGGCTCTTACCGCGTGCAAGACAGGAGCGCCGGGGTGCCGGCCGCCGGGCAGGGCAAGAGAGGCCGCCTCATCGGCTCGGCGGTGGAGGCCCTGCATGCCGGCACCTTTGCGGCCGCGGCGCTGACCGCCGCGGGGGCACCTGCCGTCGCTGGTGACTGGCCTGCCCGCTGGAGCCTGGGCAGGGACAAGGATCTCCCCAGCCGCTGGAGGTGACACGCGGCGGGTGGTGGTTGAAGCTTTAGCCGGGGTTGACCATGATCGGGGCTTGTGTCTTGTGATGCGCCCGGCGTGCCCGCTGGCAGCGGAGATCAGCGTGCGCTGGTTGCCCGGCTGCGGGCTGTCATCGAGGCCAAGGACACCGAGATCGGCGTGCTGCGGGGCGAGCTGGAGGCCTCCCGGGAGCAGTCCCGGCGGCTGGAGCTGAGGGTGGCGGAGCTGGAACGCCGTCTTGGGCAGGACAGCACGACCTCGGGGACGCCGCCGTCGAAGGATCCGGTCGGGGCACGGGAGCGGCGCAAGGCCGAGCGCGCGAAGCAGCGGCAGTCCTCGGAGCGGGAACGCCGCAAGGACCGTAAGCGCGGCGGCCAGCTCGGGCATCCCGGCGCGGGGCTGCCGCGGGACCCGGATCCGGACGAGCGGGCAGAGATGCCGCCGCCGGCGGAATGCTCGCGGTGCGGGGCCGGCCTGGACGCCGTGCTGCACCGCTCGGGGACGTGGTGGTCGCAGGTCCGGGACGTGCGCATCGCCAGTTTCGTGACCGAGTACCTGCTGCCGTTGCTGACCTGCCCGTGCTGCGGGAAGGTCAGCGCCGCGGCGGCCCCGCCGTGGGCGTACCCGGGCAGCGTGTCCTACGGGCCGGGGATCAACACCGCCGCGGTGCTGCTGTCCTCCTACGGCAACGTGCCGGCCGAGCGGACCGCGAACCTGATCGGCATGCTGCTCGGGGTGCCGGTCTCGCCCGGGTTCGTGGATCTGGCCAGTGAGCGGCTCTCGGCCCGGCTGCAGGACGCCGGGTTCGATGACGCCATGCAAGCCGCCCTGGGCAACGAGCCGGCGCTGGCGGCCGATGAGACGCCCGTCAACCTGACCGACCCGCACGCCGGGCTGGCAGAGCAGGACGCAGGGGCGCCGCACGTGCTGGTGATCCGCACCCCGCACCAGGGGCTGACCTGGCTGCAGGCGCTGGGGTCGCGGCAGCACGCCGCGATCACCGCGGTCCTGGCGTTCTTCACCGGGTTCTTGATCAGCGACGGGTACGGCGCTTACCAGGATCTCCTCCCGAAGCTGGCCGGCGTGCAGCAATGCTGCCAGCACGTCATCCGCCGCTGCCGCGCGGTCACCAAACTCGGCCCCGGCGGCCTGCAGTCCTGGGCCGCCGACGTGATCGAGATCCTCCGTGAGGCGCACCAGGCCGTCCAGCACGCCCTGGCCAGGGGTGACCCCGTGCTCGATGAGCAGCTGCTGGCCAAGCTGCGCGAGCGCTACGACGAGGCCGTCGCCTTCGGCATCACGCACAACCGGCTGCGGGACTGGCACGAGGGTAACCATCCCGGCTACACCCTCGGCTGCTGGCTGCGCGACTACAAGGAACAGGTCTGGCTGTTCACCCGCGAGTTCTGCGTCGAGTGGACGAACAACTGCTCCGAGCAGGCCATCAAGGCCGCCAAACGGCACCAGGCCGTCTCCGGGTACTGGCACACCCCGCGCACCCTCGCCCGGTGGTGCCGCATCCGCAGCTACCTCGACTCCGCCGCCAGCTACGGCCTCACCGCGCTCGACGCCATCACCCGCGCCCTCGCCGGAGATCCGTGGCTTCCGGGTCAAGCAGCCTGAAACCACAGCCCATGCCCCACCCCTGAATGGACACATGACGGACCGTGAAGAGAAGGTGAGCGGTGGACGAAGCTGACTGGCTGGCCGAGCGCTTCGAGGCGCACCGGCCCCGCCTGCGCGCCGTGGCGCATCGCATGCTCGGCTCGGCCGCCGAAGCGGACGACGCCATGCAAGAGGCCTGGCTGCGACTCAGTCGTTCAGGTGCCGACGGCGTGGAGAACATGGGCGGCTGGCTGACCACGATTGTCGCCCGAGTCTGCCTGGACCTGCTGCGTGCCCGCCAGTCCCGGCGTGAGGAACCCATCGGCGAGCAGCTACCCGAGCCGGCGGGCGACGCTGACCCGGAGCGCCAGACGCTCATCGCCGACTCGGTCGGGCTCGCGCTGCTGATCGTCCTGGACACCCTGACCCCGGCCGAACGCCTGGCCTTCGTCCTGCACGACATGTTCGACGTGCCCTTCGACCAGATCGCGCCGGTCATCGAGCGCTCCCCCGCGGCGGCCCGACAGCTCGCCAGCCGGGCCCGGCGCCGGGTCCGCGCGGCGGCCCCGAACCCGGGCCGTGACCCGGTCCGGCAGCGGGAGATCGTGACGGCCTTCCTGGCCGCCTCCCGCGGCGGTGACTTCGCCGCCCTGGTCGCGCTGCTCGACCCCGATGTCGCCCTGCGCACCGACGCCGACGGTGTCCGGCTGGGCGCGCCGGCGGAAATTCTCGGCGCTCGCGCCGTCGCGGGCGTGTTCGCCGAATACAGCGGCGGGGTACGCCCGGCCCTGCTGGCCGGGCTGGCCGGCGCGGTCTGGGCGCCGGGCGGACGGATTCGCGTCGCCTACGTGTTCACCCTGACCGGCAGCACCATCACCGCCATCGACCGGATCGCCGATCGCGACCGCCTGCGGGAGCTAGAGCCCGTTCTGCTCGATACCTGATCGCGCTCGCGACGCCGCGGTGTGCCGAGTCCGGGCGCGGTCAGCTGAGGCCGGACGGGCGGGGAGCGGGCAGATCCCCATGATCACGAAGACTTTTATATGGAATAGCACATAAAATCCTTCATGATCATGAAAGTTCGCCTGTGGGTCTGGGCTGGGCGTTTGCGGGAGCTAGAGCTCATTCTGCTCGACACCTGACAGGTCCCGCGACGCGAGCTAACTTGCTGGGCCGCCGCCGCGGAGCTGCCGCCGCCGCGGAGCTACGGCGGCGCCGTCAGCGCGGTGCGGTCGAAGTCGCTGTCGGAGGCGCCGGGTCCGGGGATGGCCGTCACCGAGCGGGCGTCGAGCGGCTCGCCGCAATGCGAGCAGGTCGGCACGGCCGTCACGATGTGCCCGCAGCCCGTGTGCCTGATCTCCAGGGGCGGTCCGCCGGGCGCCGCCCACCGGTCGCCCCACTGGCGCATGGCCGTTACCACGTGCCACAGGTCCCGGCCCTTCGCGGTGAGCCGGTACTCCGCCCGCGGCGGGTGATCGCAGTAGGGAACGCGCTTGAGGATCTCGGCATCGACCAGGTGGTTCAGCCGCTGGGTGAGGATGTTCCTGGAGATGCCCAGGCGGGCCTGGAAATCCTCGAAGCGGGTCACGCCGAGGAACGCGTCCCTGACGATGAGCAGGCTCCACCACTCGCCCACCACGTCCAGGCATTGCGCCACTGAGCAGGTGATGCTCTCGAAGCTGGTCCGTTGCACCAGCTCAGCATAGTCAGTTGCATCATAGAACGCACTACCCTACAGTGACTTTCGTGAAGGAACTCACTCGGCATCGCGAGGTCAGCTGGGAAGACCCCATGGTCAGCGCCGCGCTAGCCCTCGACATGAGCGGCCTGGATTACCTGCGCGCCATCTCGGACGGACGCATCGCCCCGCCGCCGATCGCCGCCCTGCTGGGGATGGCCATCGTCGACGTGCAGCCCGGCCGGGTCACGTTCTCACTCGAGGTCGGCGAGCATCTGTACAACCCGATCGGATCGGTCCACGGCGGCGTGTTCTGCGCTCTGCTGGACTCGGCCATGGGCTGCGCCGCGCATTCGGTCCTGGACCGGGGCCAGGCGTACGCCACGCTGGAGCTGAAGGCGAACCTGGTCAAGGCGCTCACCGTGAACACGCCGAGGGTAGTGGCGACCGGCGAGGTCATCAGCTCGGGCCGCCGGGTCGTCACCGCGTCGGGCCAGATCACCGGGCCCGATGGCACGCTGTACGCGCACGGCACCACGACCTGTCTGACCATGGAGCCCCGACGCGACGGAGCGCACAGCCATGGCCGCTGAGCCGCGCCGCCAAGCCGTCTCGCTCGAGGACGCCGGCGCCTTCCTGCGGGCCGCGGGCCTGGTCTTCGACGAGATCACCGCGACCCGGGTCACCGGCCACCTGGACCTGAGCGAGGACCATCACCTCCCGTGGGCATCGTCCACGGCGGCGTGTATGCGACCGCGGTCGCTGGTCAGTCCTAGGCCAGCCCGTCAAGGTCGTTCATCGGGGCCAGAGAGCGCCTTGCGCCGCAGGTCGCGGCGGACGGTCTGGCCGAGACTACGGGTCTCCCGGCTGTTGAAGTACGCGCCCGCCGCGGCACCGGTGAGCAGTGGGGCCAGCGAGAACGCGCTGCGGCCCGCGCGCGCGGCCAGCCGTCTGCGCAGCAGCCGGGCCAGCGGAGATCCGGTGGCCAGGACCACTCCGCCGGGAATCATGAACACGCCGCGCCGGTGCGCCCAGGCCGTTACGTAGGCGCTCATCCGCTCCGGCAGCTTGCCCGGGGCGGGCGTGCCGTAGACCTCGTGCAGTTCGGCGATGAGCTTGATCTCGATGCCGACCAAGACCAAAGTCTCCGCCGCAACCTCGGCCGGGAAGGCGGGTAGCGCCGGGAGCACGGCCCACACGCCGGCGGCTCCGCCGACCGCGGCCGAGGCGCGAGAGGCCCCGTCGATAAGCGCATCGGCGATGTCTTCGGTCGACTGGCCGGGGAACTGAGCCTGCAACGCCGCCTGGTCACGGACCCGAAGGCGCGGCGCCATCGCTATGACCTGCCCGGCCAGCCAGGCCGATCCCGACCCGGTCCCGCGCCGCACCGCCCCCAGCCGTCGCTGCGCCGCCCGGGTCCCCCGGCCCGCCACCCGCGCGCCCGAACTGGCGGCCTTGGCGACGGCGCCCACCAAGCGCTGCCGGTCCGGCGGAGCTTCGGCCTCGGTGACGTCGGCGGCCATCTCCGCGGCCCGGACCGAGATCTCGTCCGGTGCGGTTTCCGGTTCAGTCATATCTCGAACTTACCCGTCCCATCCGGTGACCAGGGACGTGCTCAGTTGGGGCTGTACGGCGTGTACCGCAGGTCGGGAGCCGGCCGGGACGTGGTGGCCCGCAGCATCGCGGCTTCCCGGGCCAGCAGGGCGCGTTCGGCGACCAGCCGGCGCACGGTGTCAGCCTCGTCCAGCAGGCCTTGTCGTTCGGGCAGGTCGATCACCATCGTGGCGGCGACCACGAACGACAGCAGACCCGGCTCGCTGGGCAGCTCTTCG
Source organism: uncultured Actinomycetes bacterium (assembly GCA_963787645.1). Classification (GTDB taxonomy): domain Bacteria; phylum Actinomycetota; class Actinomycetes; order Streptosporangiales; family Streptosporangiaceae; genus Palsa-504. Next base: position 807,362 of record CAWBDS010000014.1, read on the forward strand.
ATCCGGACCGTGGCGCCGCCCCGCTCGGTGAGCGCGTCAAGGTAGGCGCGGAACGCCACCTGGACCGCGCGCACGCACGCGGATGCGGCCGCCTGGTCGGCCGCGTCCTCGGCGAGGACTTCGATCTCGCCCTGCAGGTAGGGCAGCGTCTGGTCCAAGGTCAAGAGCCTGAACCGCTGTGTGCCCACGGTCACCACGTCGAAGCGGCCATCATCGCGTTCGTCGGCCCGGCGCAGCGTCGCGATGCAACCGATCTCGTATAGCGAGTGCACCCCGTCGATGCCGGTTTCCCGGCCCTTGCGGATCGCGATCACGCCGAACCGCCGGGGCTCTGGCCGTTCCAGCAGGTCCCGGACGAGCTGCCGGTAACGGTCCTCGAAAATGTGCAGCGGCAAGAGCATGCCGGGATAGAGCACGGCACCGAGCGGGAACAACGGCAGCATCTCGCTCATACCACGACAGTACGCCGCGATTGCTAATTACGGCAGGAGGACGATCTTGCCCAGGAGGTGGCCCTCCGCCAGTCGCCGGTAAGCGTCCTGGACCCGGTCTAGCGGAAACGTCGCGGCGATCGGCACCTCGAGCTCGCCGGCCGCGATCAGCGCGGCCAACTCGGCGAGGACGCTCGCGCTGGCCCCGACCGCATTACCGTCGTCTTTGACTCCGTATCGCCCGGCGGCCTCGAAGTTGGCGATGGTGTCGATGCGGGACGGCTCGGCGCCGAGTTCCAGGGCCAGTTCCACATAGCCGGCGCCGAACGTGTCGATGAACGCGTCCACCTGGCCGGACGCCTGCCGGATCCGGTCGGCGACCCCGTCGCCGTAGGTCACCGCGATGACATCGTGTTTGGCCAGCCACGGGTGGTTGGCCTGGCCGGCCAGCCCGATGACCGTGGCCCCGGTCCGCCGGGCCAGCTGGACCGCGAGCGACCCGACACCGCCCGCCGCTCCGGAGACCACCACGGTGTCGCCCGCGGTCAGGCTCACCGCCTGGACCGACGCGTAGGCGGTGGCTCCGGCCACGAACAGCGCGCCGGCCACCTCCCAGGGCACCCCGGCCGGCTTGGCCGTCAGGTGCTGCGCCTCGACCACGGCATACTCGGCCTGGCTGGCGCGGTCGTCGGTCCAGCCGATGACCTCGTCGCCTACCGCCAAGCCCGTCACGGCCGGGCCGGTCTCGGACACGATCCCGGCCAGGTCGCTGCCATGCCCGGACGGGAACGTGGCGGGCCACCGGGAGTGCAGCTGGCCGAAGCGGATCTTGGCCTCGCCGGGATTGATCCCCGCCGCCTTGACCTGAACCAGGACCTGTCCCGCACCCGGTACCGGCCGCGGCACGTCAACCACCTTCAGGACCTCGACCCCGCCGTACTCATCGAACCGGACCGCTCGCATCGGCACGCCTCCTTTGGTTTCGGCTACTGACCAACTGCCCGCCACCGTTGTTTATGCCAGCACGGAATTGTCGGCGGCGCGCATAGGGTGCCCCTGTGGCCGAACGCTGGGATCGTGCGCGGGTGCTCGCGCTGGCGGCCGACGCGTCGTCGCGGCATGCCGCCGAGGCACTGGCGTCCGGCCGCTCCTGGCCGCTGACCGGGGCCGCGGACGGCAGCGCGATCTGGGGTGAATGCCAGGGCAGCGCGGCCGCGCCCTACCAGACCGTGGTGGACCTATCCGGCCCGGCGTACCGGTGTACGTGCCCGAGCCGGAAGTTCCCGTGCAAGCACGCGCTCGCCCTGCTGCTGCTGTGGTCGGACGGGACGGTCGCACCGAACGGCGACCCGCCGAACTGGGTGGCAAGCTGGTTGGCGTCCCGCTCGGCCAAGGTCAGCGACCCCCAGACACCCGCTGACCCGGCCGCCGCGCTACGGCGAGCGGAGCAACGCGAGGCGCGGGTCGCGTCCGGCCTGACCGAACTTGACCGCTGGCTCTGCGATCAGGTCCGCCAGGGCCTGGCCGCCAGCCAGCGGGCCGGCTACCGGCACTGGGACGACATCGCCGCCCGCATGGTCGACGCCCAAGCGCCCGGCCTGGCCGAACGCCTCCGCGCGCTGGCCGCGGTGCCGCACTCCGGACCCGGCTGGGACAGCCGGCTGCTGGAGGAGTACGCGCTGCTCCGGCTGCTGAGCACCGCCGCCAGCAAACCGGCCGCGTGGGCGGCCCCGCTGCGGGACACGGTGCGGTCGCGGGTCGGCTTCACCGTCCGCCAGGCCGACGTGCTGGCCAGCGCGATACCGGTCCGCGATGACTGGCACGTGCTGGCCAGGCGCGATGTGGATCAGGAGCGGATTCAGACCCGGCGGGTCTGGCTGCGCGGGCAGCGAACCGGCCTGGCGCTCGTGCTCAGCTTCGCCGCGATCGGCCAGTCGCTGGACGACTCACTCACCGTCGGCACCCAGGTCGATGCTGACCTGGCCTTCTACCCGGCGGCCGTCCCCTTGCGAGCCCTGGTCGCGACCAGGCACGGCACCCGCCCGGCCACCTCGCCGGCCGGTGTCGACGTCGCCAGGTTGCTGGCCGGGTACGCGGCGGCGCTCGCCGCGGACCCGTGGCTGGACTCGTGGCCCGCCGTGCTGACGGCCACCCCGGCCCGCGACCCGCTCCCCTGCCTGTTCGACGCGGCCGGCGACGCCCTGCCGCTGCACCCGGCGGCGGGCGACTGCTGGCCGCTGTTCGCCCTGTCCGGTGGCCAGCCGCTGACCGTGGCCGGGGAATGGACACCGCGCGGCCTGTGGCCGCTGACCGCCTGGGACCAGGGCGGGACGGTCCGGGAGGCGGTACCGCTGTGAGTACCTGGCATGACCTGGTCACCGCGAGTCTTCTCGGCACCGAACGGACCGTGGTTCCCGCCGTCGGTATCCCTGGCCTGCCCGCCCTGGAAGACGACACCGGAGACGACGCGGGCGATCCCGCGGCCGTACTGCTCGACCGGGCCGCGCTGGTCACCGCCGCCCGCCGAGCCGGGCGGCGGCCCGATCGCGCCCAGCCGCTGCCCGTATGTGACCCGGACCCGCGACCGCTGGTGAGCCCGGCCGCCGCACGCCGGCTGGCGCAGATCCTGGCCGGCGAGCATCCCTACCTGCTCACCGAATGGCTGGCCGCGGCCAGCGCCCGCGGCCTGGGTCTGCCGCCGCGCCTGCTGCCCGTGCTGCTCGACCGGGCGCGCCGCGCCAGGCCGGGCGAGGGCGGGCTGGCCCGCCTGGTGGCCGAGACGGGCGGGCCGCGAGCCCGGTGGCTGGCCACGCTCAACCCGGACTGGACCGCGGTCATCGTGCCGCGCCTGACCGGCCAGGACGCGTGGCGGCTCGGCGATACCACCGAACGACGCTCCTACCTGGCCGATCTGCGGGCCCGCGACCCCCGCGCCGCCCGTGAACTGATCGCCGAGAGCTGGTCCCGCGCGAGCCGCGATCGCGTGATGTTCCTGTCCGTGCTGGCCGACCAGCTCACCCCGGCCGACGAGCCCCTGCTCGACCACGCGCTCGCCGACCCGGGCGCCGAAGTCCGCGCCCGGGCCGCGTACCTGCTGGCCAGCCTGCCCGGATCCGCGCTCGGCCAGCGGATGGCCGCCCGTGCTCGTGGTCTCCTGCACCTGCACCAGGGCAGCCACGGCATGCGCCTGGTGGTCGGCCCCCCGGACCGGCCGGACGCGTTGCTGCAGCGCGACGGGATCGCGCGCCACGCCGATCGTGCTCACCTCGTGCTCGAGGTGCTGGCCAGGACCCCCCTGCGCACCTGGACCGATGAGTTCGGCCTGACGGCGGCGCAGATCGCCGCCCTTCCGGCCGGCAGCTGGGCGCCGGTCCTGCTCGCGGGCTGGTCGCGGGCCGCGATCGCGCAGCATGACGACCAGTGGATGGACGCGCTGATCAGGCAGGCCCAGACCGGTCCGGCCCCGCGCTCGGCGGCGGAACTCGAAGCGCTACGGCAACTGGCCCGCCGGGCCGATCCCGTGCTGGGCGCGCCGGATGCGCTGCCCGAGGCGCCGCCGGACGCCTCGCCCTCCATCGCCGCCGCGGTCTTGCGGTTCCGTTACGAGATGCTCAAGGAGTTGGACGTTGACCACGGTTACTGATCCGGGCCCGGTCCTGCGGCCGCACGCGGAGCAAGAGTTCCGGGCCGAGCTGGCCGCCCTGGCCGCCGCCGACGACCGGCCCCGGCCACCGGGCTGGCAGTTGTCCCCGTGGGCGGTCACGACCTACCTGCTGGGCGGCACGGCCGCCGACGGCACCGAGATCACGCCGAAGTACGTCGGCTCTCGTCGCCTGGTCGAGGTCGCCGTGGCCACGCTGGCCACCGACCGGGCCCTACTGCTGCTCGGCGTGCCGGGCACGGCCAAGACCTGGCTGTCCGAGCACCTGGCCGCGGCCATCTGCGGCGACTCCACCTTGATGGTGCAGGGCACCGCGGGGACCGCCGAGGAAGCGATCAGGTACGGCTGGAACTACGCGCGGCTGATCGCGGAGGGACCCTCGCCCGCCGCCCTGGTGCCCAGCCCAGTCATGCGGGCCATGGCCGCGGGCCAGATCGCCCGGGTCGAAGAGCTGACCCGGATGCCCTCGGACGTGCAGGACGCGCTGATCACCATCTTGTCCGAAAAGACGCTGCCGATCCCGGAGCTGGCCAGCGAACGGCAGGCGGTGCGCGGCTTCAACGTCATCGCGACCGCCAACGACCGGGACCGCGGCGTGAACGAGCTGTCCAGCGCGCTGCGCCGGCGGTTCAACACCGTCGTGCTGCCGGTGCCCGCTTCGGCCGAGCAGGAGGTGGAGATTGTCACCCGGCGGGTCGCGCAGCTCGGCCGCTCGATCGGGCTCCCGGAGACCTCGCCCGGCGCCGAGGAGATCCGGCGCGTGGTCACGGTCTTCCGCGAGCTGCGCCAGGGCGTCACCGAGGACGGCCGGTCCAAGGTCAAGTCGCCGAGCGCCACGCTCTCCCCCGCCGAGGCGATCTCGGTGATCACCAGCGGCCTGGCCCTGGCCACGCACTTCGGCGACGGTGTACTGCGGGCCGCCGACGTGGCCGGCGGCATCACCGGCGCGGTCGTTCAGGATCCGGTGTCGGACCGGGTGGCCTGGCAGGAATACCTGGAAACCGTGGTGCGAGAGCGAGATGAGTGGAGTGACTTCTACCGCGCGTGCCGTGAGGTAGCCGGATGAGCAGGGCACGCACCACGGCCCGTTCGGAGTAATGATCTTGATCAATCTGTACGGGATCCGGCACCACGGCCCGGGATCGGCGCGGTCGGTGCGTGACGCGCTGACCGACCTGGGTCCGGACGTCGTGCTGATCGAGGGTCCGCCCGAGGCGGACGGCCTGCTGCCGCTGGCCGGTGACCCGGGGATGCGGCCGCCGGTGGCGCTGCTGGCCTACGTGCCCGGGAAGCCGAAGGCGGCGGCGTTCTGGCCGTTCGCGGTGTTCTCACCGGAATGGCAGGCGATCAGGTACGCGCTCAGCAGGGGCGTGCCGGTCCGGTTCTGCGACCTGCCGGCCGGTCATCAGCTGGCCCTGGCGGGCCGGGCCGGGCGGTCGCGGGCCGATCCGGTCGGCGAGCTGGCCGCCGCCGCCGGTTACGACGACCCGGAGCGGTGGTGGGAGGACGTGGTGGAGCACGTCCCGGGGCCTGCCGTGTTCGGCGCGCTGGCCGAGGCCATCGCGGTGCTGCGGGGCGAGGAGCCAGAACCCGACGCCTTCGACGCGGTCCGCGAGGCGTACATGCGCAAGGTGCTCCGCCGGACGATCAAGGACGGGTACCAGCGGATCGCGGTGATCTGCGGCGCCTGGCACGTCCCGGCGCTGTTGGCTGGTGCGGCTGCCGCCGCGGGGGCCAAGCTTCCGGCCGCCGCGGCCGATGACCGGCTCCTGCGCGGCCTGCCCAAGGTCAAGGCGGCCATGACCTGGGTCCCGTGGACCTACGGCCGTCTGGCCTATGCCTCGGGTTACGGCGCCGGAATCCGGTCCCCCGGCTGGTATGACCATTTGTTCTCGGCCGGGGACCAGCCCATCGAGCGATGGCTGGCCAAGGCCGCCGGCGTGCTGCGCGACGAAGGCGTGCCGGCGTCGTCCGCGCACGTGATCGAATCGGTGCGGCTGGCCGAGGCGCTGGCCGCGCTGCGCGGCCGGCCGCTAGCTGGCCTGGAGGAGGTCACCGAGTCGGCGCGCGCCGTCCTGTGCGAGGGCAGCGAGCTGCTGACCAGCCTCATCCAGCGGCGCCTGGTCGTGGGCGAACGGCTCGGCGCGGTGCCCGACGACACGCCCATGGTGCCGCTGCAGCAGGACCTGCAGGACCAGCAGCGCAGGCTGCGGCTGCGGCCCGAGGCGGAGTCCCGCGACTATGACCTGGACCTGCGTAAGCCGAACAACCTGGCCCGCAGCCGCCTGCTGCACCGGCTCACCCTGCTCGGCGTGCGGTGGGGCACGCCGGCGCAGGGCCGGACCAGGAACATCGGGACGTTCCGCGAAAGCTGGCAGCTGACCTGGCGGCCGGAGCTGGACCTGGCCCTGATCGAGGCGAGCATGTGGGGCAGTACGGTCGCCGCCGCCGCCGTCCAGCGGGCCCGGTCGCTGGCCGCCGAGGCCACCGCGCTGGAAGAGCTGACCGGGCTGGCCGAGCGGTGCCTGCTCGCCGACCTGAGCGAGGCCCTGCCCTATACACTCACCGCGGTGCGGGACCGCGCCGCGCTGGAGGGCGACGTGACCCAGCTGATGGCGGCGCTACCGGCCCTGGTTCGCGCGGCCCGGTACGGCGACGTGCGCGGCACCGATCCCGGGCGGCTCGGCGAGGTCGCGGTCGAGCTGATCACCCGGATCTGCGCCGGCCTGCCCGCCGCGGTGCGGTCCTTGGACGAGACGGCCGAACGAGGCATCCGGGACCGCATCGACGCCGTGCATTCGGCCATCAGCCTGCTCGCCGACGCCGGGAGCCGCGCCCGCTGGCTGGACACGCTCGAGCGGACGGCCATCCGGTGTCCCCCGCTGATCTCCGGCCGGCTGACCCGGCTGCTGCTCGATGCGGAGCGGCTCAGCGCGGACCTGGCCGCCACCCGGATGTCGCGTGAGCTGTCGGCCGGCGCGCCCGCCGCGGCCGCGGCCGGCTGGGCCGAGGGGTTCCTGGCCGGCAGCGGCCTGCTTCTGCTGCACGACGACCGGCTGCTCGGCCTGGCCGACGGGTGGCTGGCCGATCTGAGCGCCGACGCCTTCGCCGTCGTGCTGCCCGCGCTGCGGCGGACGTTCGGCGAGTTCGCACCGCCTGAGCGGCGAGCCATCGGAGATAAAGCCGCCCGGCTGGACGGGAGCGGCCGGCCACCGATCCCGGCCGTGACGGCCGACGACGAACTGGACGAGGACCGGGCGGTGCCCGCGGTACGGACCGTGGCCGCGATCCTCGGGCTGCGCGGCTCCTCGGTGTCGGCGTCATGAGCGCCGGTCCCGACGAGCGGCTACGGCGCTGGCGGCTGGTGCTGGGCGCCGCCGATTCCGGGGATCTTGCCGACGGCGTGCCGCTGACCGGCGACGACGCGCGGATCGACGCGGCGCTGGGCGCCTTGTACGACTCCGAAGAGAGCCTTCAGCCTTCCGGGAAACGCCAGAGCGCGGGCCTGGGCGCGTCGGCCCCGCGCGTCGCGCGCTGGCTGGGCGACATCCGCACGTTCTTTCCGGCCAGCGTGGTTCAGGTGATGCAGAAGGACGCCATCGAGCGGCTCGGCCTGACCCGCCTGCTGCTCGAACCGGAGATGCTCGAGGCGGTCGAGCCGGACGTGCACCTGGTCGGGACCCTGCTCTCGCTGAGCCGGGTCCTGCCCGAGCAGGCCCGGGAATCGGCCCGGGCCGTGGTCCGCACCGTGACCAGCGACCTGGAGCGGCGGCTGGCCCAGCGGACTCGCTCGGCGGTGACCGGCGCGCTGAACCGGGCCAGCCGCACGAACCGGCCCCGGCGCCCGGCCGACGTCGACTGGAACCGCACCATCCGAGCCAACCTGCACAACTACCTGCCCCGGCACCGGACGGTGGTACCCGAGCGGCTCGTCGGCTACGCCAGGAAACAGCAGGCCGTGGCGCGCGACGTCATCGTGTGCCTGGACCAGAGTGGCTCGATGGCCTCGTCGGTGGTGTACGGCGGGGTATTCGGCGCGGTGCTCGCGTCGATCAGGTCCCTGCGCACGTCGGTGGTGGCCTTCGACACGGCGGTCGTCGACCTGACCGAGCAGCTCAGCGATCCGGTGGACGTCTTGTTCGGTACCCAGCTCGGCGGTGGCACCGACATCAACCGCGCCCTGGCCTATTGCCAGCGGCTCATCACCCGCCCGGCCGCCACGATCCTCGTCCTGGTCAGCGACCTGTTTGAGGGCGGCAACACCGATGAGATGCTACGGCGGGTCGCGGACCTGACCACCGCGGGCGTCCAGGTGATCGCCCTGCTGGCCCTGTCCGACGACGGTGCGCCGAGCTATGACCACCAGGTAGCGGCGGCCCTGGCCGGCCTGGGCGTGCCCGCCTTCGCCTGCACGCCCGACCGGTTCGGCGATCTGATGGCGGCGGCCATCGAACGCCGCGACATCACCGAGTGGGCGCTGACTTACTCAGCCGCTCGATGATCTCGCCGGCCGGGTCCTCGGTGGCCGACCGGTAACCCTGCCCAGCCCACAACGACATCTGGCCGGTGTCACCGGCGGCGGCGGCCGCGGTCCGCAGCGGGCGGGTGGCGTTGTTGATCTCCGGGTAGGCCGCGGGCGCATCCGGATGATCGCGGATGAACTGGTTGACCAGGCCACGCGCCGGGCGGCCGCTGAAGGCCCGGGTCAGCGTGGTCGCGGTGTAGTGCGGATCGGCCAGGGCCGCCTTATAGCGCGGATGAGCGCCGCTCTCCGGGCAGCGCAGGAACGCCGTGCCGCACTGCGCGGCTACCGCGCCGGCCGAAATCACGGCCTGCACCTGACGCGGACCCATGATCCCGCCGGCCGCGATCTGCGGCAGGCCGGTGACCCGGGTCACCTCGCCGATCAGTGACAGCAGGCCGTAGTCGCGCCCGTGCTGGTCGTCGTTCACGAACGTGCCCCGGTGCGCGCCGGCCTCGTACCCCTGGACACACAGTGCGTCCGCGCCCGCGCCGGCCGCCCGGGCCGCCTCATCAGGGCTGGTCACCGTGACCGCGATCAGGCTGCCCGCGTCCCGCAAAGCGCTGACCACCTCGGCGGCGGGGCTGCCGAAGGTGAAGCTGACCACCGCGGGCGGACCGGCCAGCAGCGCCGCGATCTTGCCGTCGAAGCCGTCGTCGTCCCAGGTGGCCTCGCCCAGTGGCCCGGGCAGCGCGTTGAGGTATTGGTCCAGCGCCTCGCGGTCCCGGCAGGGCAGGCCGGGCACGAAGACGTTCACCCCGAAGGGCTCGGACGTCGCGGCGCGCACCGCGGCCATTTCGGCGGCCATCGCGGCGGGTGTCTTGTACCCGGCGGCCAGGAAACCGAGCGCCCCGGCCCGGGCCGCGGCGATCACCAGCGCCGCGGTAGACGGGCCCCCGCCCATCGGCGCGACGACGATCCGGCTCGACAGCAGATCGGTGAGCAACTTGCTAGGTGCGGGCTGTGTCATCGACATGGAGCCTACTGGTGGCGGGCCAGCAGCTGCCTTCGGCCACGATCCGGCCGCTCGCGCTGGTCCAGGACGGCGAAGCCCGGGGGCAGCAGTGAGGCCGGCTCCCCCGGGCCCAGGCACCATTGCGGGGACAGGTCCGCCCTGGTCTGTCTGGCCTGGGCGGTGAGCCCCTCCCAGGCGAGCAGTCCGCCAGGCGCCACGGCACCGGCCGCCGCCACGAAGACCGCCCGGTCCCACCAGCCGGTGCACAGGACCAGCGCCTGCGGACCCGGCGCGGCGGACCAGTCGGCCAGATCCGCGTGAACCAGGGTGATCAGGTGATCCAGCCCTCGCCGGCGAGCCTCATCGCCGAGCATCCCCAGGGCCAGCTCCGAGATGTCCACCGCCGTGACCAATCGCCCGCGGGCCGCGGCCAGCAGGGCCGAGCCGGACGCGCCGCAGGCCAGGTCGGCCACCGAGCCAGCGGGCAGATCCATGGCCAGCGCGCGGACCATGAGCGGATGCGGCCGGAAGGACGGCGTGAATCCGCCGGCGTACTTCGCGTTCCAGCGCAACCGGTCCGGGTGCGCTTGCGGTGGCGGGCTGTCTGCCAACATGGTCGTGAATACTACGGCTGGATAATTACAGCACCGAGTGCCAAAATGAGGGCTTGTGTTGAGGTAGGGAGATCGATGGCAAGCACGCGCGAATGGTTCGAGACGGTCGAGGAGGCTCGCCGGCGGGCCCGGCGGCACCTGCCCAGATCGGTATACCAGTCGCTGGTGGCCGGGACCGAGAAGGGCATCACGCTGCGGGACAACGTGGCCGCGTTCAGCGAGCTGCGGTTCACCCCGCCGCACATCGCCGACCTGCCCGCGACCCGCCAGCTGGCCACGTCGGTCCTCGGCCAGGACATCGCGCTGCCGGTGATCGCCTCCCCGACCGGGGTCCAGGCCGTGCACCCCGAGGGTGAGGTGGGCGTGGCCCGGGGAACGGCCGAGGCGGGCACGGCCGTGGGCCTGAGTTCCTTCGCCAGCATGCCGGTAGAGGCGGTGGCGGCGGTCAACCCGAAGCTGTTCTTCCAGGTCTACTGGTCAGGCAGCAAGGACACGATGCTGCAGCGGATCGAACGCGGCCGCGCGGCCGGAGCCAAGGCCCTGATCGTCACCTTGGACTGGTCGTTCTCCAACGGCCGGGACTGGGGCAGCCCGGCCATCCCCGAGCAGATGGACCTGCGGGCCATCGCGCGGTTCGCCCCGGAGGGCCTGGTCCGGCCCGGCTACGTCCGCCAGTGGCTGCGCGCTGGCGGCCTGCCCGACCTGACCGTGCCCAACATGGCGGCCCCCGGCGAGCCGGCGCCCACCTTCTTCGGCGTCTACGGCGAGTGGATGCAGACGCCCCCGCCCAGCTGGGCCGACCTGGCCTGGCTACGCGAGCAGTGGGGCGGCCCGTTCCTGGTCAAGGGCGTGATGCGGGCCGACGAGGCACGCCGCTGCGTCGACATCGGCGCCACCGCCGTCTCGGTGTCCAATCACGGCGGCAACAACCTGGACGGGACGCCCGCTTCCATCCGGGCTCTGCCCTCGGTGGCCAACGCCGTCGGCGGGCAGCTCGAGGTCCTGCTGGACGGCGGCATCCGCCGCGGCAGCAACGTAGTCAAGGCGCTGGCCCTGGGCGCCCGGGCGGTCATGATCGGCCGGGCCTATCTGTGGGGACTGGCCGCCAACGGCTCGGCGGGGGTGCGGAACGTCTTCGACGTGCTACGCGGTGGGATCGACTCCACGCTGCTGGCGCTCGGGCGGCCGTCCGTTCACGACCTGTCCCCCGACGACGTCATCGTCCCGGCGGACTTCGGCCGCGGCATGTCCACCTGACGGCTCCCTAGCCGGGGCAGCAGCGGCCGGACGGTATGGCGTGCGGCGCAGCCCCGCCAAACGCCGATGCTGTATCCGATGTCGTCCAGCAGGCGCGCCGTCACGTACCTGGCCGGGTCCAGCGGCGGGCGCCGGTCCAGCCAGTCCAGCAGGGGCGGGGTCAGGACCAGCGCGGCCAGCGGCCAGCGCGCCCGGCGGATGGCCACCGCGGCCGGCAACGCTACCGGCCACCAGGTCCGGGACAGGGCGCTGCCCAGCGGGCGGCCCGCCGCGATCATCCCGCCGCCGGCCAGCCGGGCCGCCAACGGCCAGGCGGTCCCGACTGCTCCGGCCGGTCCGAAGGCTCCGACCGTTCCTGCCGGTCCGGCCGCTCTGGCCGGTCCGGCCGCTCTGGCCGGTCCGGCCGCGGGCCAGGGCCAATCCTCGCCGGTGACCCGGGCCAGCCGCCGGGCCAGTAGCGCGACGCTGGTCCCAGTGCAGGCGGCCGCCATCACCGGATGGCCCGCCGCGGCGGTCAGCCAGGCCAGCGCGGTCCAGGCGGACATGTAAAGCGGGCGCACCGTGCCCGGATGGCGCTGCTCCAAGGTGGCCGCCGACGTGCCGTAATCCATCCGCCGAGCGAACCACTCACCGAACCGCACCCGGTGCTGGTGCGCCATGGCGGCGGCAGGCTCGTAGCGCACCCGCCAGCCGGACCTGACCAGGCGCCAGAACGAAGTCGACGTCCTCCCCGACCCGCATGGTCTCGGTGAAACCGGATCCCGCCGCGGTCCGCCGCACCACCAGCGCCGCGCCGGGTACGTACGGCACCCGCGATCCCGGCCGGACCACGCTGGACCGCGCGCCCATGTCCAGGGTGGAGCTGGCCCCCTCGTAGCGGGCCAGCCAGCCGCGTCCGGGTCCGGGCCGGTCCGGCACGGTGCGCGGCGCGACCGCGCCGACCGCCGGATCCGCGAAGTGCGGCAGCAGCGGGTCGAGCCAGCCCGGCCCGGGGACGCAGTCCGAGTCGAGGAACGCGACCAGCGGTGTGTTCGCCGCGGCCAAGCCCGTGTTCCGGGCCGCCGCCGGGCCGCCGTTCACGACCCGGCGCAGGACCCGCGCTCCCGCCTGGTGCGCGATCCGGGCGATCGCGGCCGGATCGGCGGAATCGTCGTCAACCACGATCACCCGCGTGTGCTTGGCCAGGCCCGTCACGCTCGCCGGGCCCGTCAGGGCCGCCTGGCCCCCCTGACCCGCCTGGCCCCCCTGACCCGCCTGGCCCCCCTGGCCCGCCTGGCCCGTCAAGCCCGTCAGGCCCGTCAAGCCCGTCAAGCCCGTCAAGCCCGTCAGGCAGCGGGCCAGCTCGGCGTGCCGGTCGCGGACCGGGATGACGACCGTGAGGTCGTCCGGGCCCCAGGGACCGCGGCCCGGGACCGGATGCGCGATTCCGGTGTCCAGCAGGCGGCGGGCCAGCGCCCGGGCCCGGGTGTTATCCGGCACCGGCGTCCCAGACCACCAACTGGCCACCTGCCGGGCGCCGGATGGCGTGAGCTTGAGCACCCGGACCGGGGAACCGCCCACCAGCACCGTCCCGCCGGCCAGCCGCCGCGACCCCGGATCCGCCCGCAACCCAAACCCCGCCGGCACCAGCTCCCCGTCCGCCCCCAGCTCCCCGTCCGCCCCCAGCCTCACCGTCACCCGTGGCGCCGGCCTGATCGTGGGTCAAAACCCACACCCCAGCAGGGGTAACGACCCACGATCATGATTTCGGCGGGCCCGCCAGCGGGCTTTCGTCGCAGGGGCGGCGGCCGATGGTTATGGGTACGGTGCGGTGCGAGTGGTCGGCGGCCGGACGGGGCGCTCTGGCCTCGCCCGGCTGGATCGCCATCAAGGCAGCCTCGCCGTGGCCGCGCGCGCATTCGGGATCGGGTCCGTCCAGGGGCAGGCCGGTGAAGAACTTGGCCGCCATGCACCCGCCCCGGCACGAATCGAACGACCCGCAGGACCGGCACGCTCCCCCGGTCTGCGGCTCGCGCAGGTCAGCGAACAGTGACGACTCGCGCCACACGGTCTCGAACCCGCCCGGCTGCCGGACGTTCCCGGCCAGGAAGTTCTCGTGGATGGCGAACGGGCATGCGTACACGTCGCCCACCGGGTCGATCAGGCAGACCACCCGGCCCGCCCCGCACATGTTCAGTCCCGGCAGCGCTTTCCCGTACGGCGACAGGTGGAAGAACGAGTCGCCCGTGAGCACCTGCTCGCCATGAGCGGTGAGCCAGTCGTACAGTTCCCGCTGCTGTCCGGCGGTCGGGTGCAACTCGGGCCACACGTCGGCGCCGCGGCCGGACGGGCGCAGCCGGGTCAGCCGCAGCTGGGCCCCGTGCTCGTCGGCCAGCTGCTTGAACGCGTCGAGCTGTGAGACGTTGTGCCTGGTCACCACCACGGAGACCTTGAACCCGCGGAATCCGGCCGCGGCGAGATAGGCCATGGCCTGGGTCGCGGTCTGGTAAGACCCGAGGCCGCGTACCGCGTCGTTGACGTCGGCGGTGGCCCCGTCCAGCGATATCTGCACGTCGATATAGTCGCTGGCCGCCAGCCGGCGCGCGGCCGCCGCATCGAGCTTGATCCCGTTGGTAGAGAACTTGACCCCGACCTGGTGGGCAGTCGCATAGTCGACGAGCTCCCAGAAGTCCGGCCGGACGGTCGGCTCGCCGCCGCCGATGTTCACGTAGAAGACCTGCATCCGCTGCAGCGTGTCGATGACGGCCCGGCACTCAGCGGTCGTGAGCTCACGCGGATCCCGGCGGCCCGAACTGGACAGGCAGTGCACGCAGGCCAGGTTGCAGGCGTAGGTGAGTTCCCACGTCAAGCAGACCGGCGAGCTCAGCCCCAGCTCGAACATGTCGGTGAGCTTTCCAGCGGGGTGGCGCCCGGCGTCTTCGCCAGCCGCCCCACGGAACGCCGGCGGTGACACCGGCTCGGCCGTGCGTCGCTGCGAGTCCGGAACGATCATGTGCGAGCCGGCCAGGGTGGCTAGCGCACGCTGGTATGTGGGGAGATCCGGCTCCGCGACGCCTGCCACACGGCACGCGGTCCGTGCCGTGGGTTGGACCTCAAGGGTCTCTAGCACGGCCAGGAGAGTACGACTTTTGAGGAAGGAGAGGTTGCGGGTGCCGAAGTGGTAGAGCATGGCGCCGAAGGGCTCCGGGCGGATCGCGGCCTGGTGGTCGAGACGCCAGGGGCGGTCGAGATCGAAGGCCGCCGGGGCCTGGGCTAGCTCAGTAGACACCGCACATGCCGTCGATCGAGACCTCCTCAACCAGGAGTTCGTCCGTGGCCAGCGGCTCGGCCTCGTCCTGGTCCGCGGTCGCCGGCGGAACGGTCAGGGTTTCGCTCATGCGTACCTCCCTGGCTCGTGGCACTGGGTGCCATCGTAACGGCACCGAGTGCCACCGATCAAGGCTCACTAAGATGTCCCCGGACGGCCGTTCGTGATCAGCGGGGCGGTGATGAGCGATGTCAGCGGCGGAACCGGGCGGACAGCCCGACGGCGGCGGACAGCCGGGGCGCCGGCGGGTGACCTCTCGGGCCGAGCTGGAGCACGTCGCGTTCGAGCTGTTCGAGGCGAACGGGTTCGAGCAGACCACGATCGAGGACATCGCGACCGCCGCGGGCATCGGGCGCCGGACGTTCTTCCGCTACTTTCCGTCCAAAAACGACGTCCCGTGGGGCACGTTCGAGCTGGAACTTCAGCGGATGCGGGCTCGCCTCAAAGCCTGCCCGCGCGACGTCCAGCTGATGGACGCCATCCGGGTCGCCCTGGTCGACTTCAACCAGGTCCGGCCCGGCCAGGAGCCGCTGCACCGGCGGCGGATGGAGCTCATCCTCCGGGTGCCGGCCCTGCTGGCCCACTCCACCCTGCGGTTCGCTGCCTGGCGCGAGGTGGTCGCCGAGTTCGTCGCCGAACGCACCGGCCAGCGGCCGGACGCCCTTGCGCCGCAGGCCATCGCCCATGCCATCCTGGGCGTGGCCCTAGCGGCCTACGAGCAGTGGCTCGACGACGAGAACACCGACCTCGGCACCCTGCTCGACGCCGCCATGCGCCAACTGGGTGCCGCCTTCACCCAGCCTTGAGCGGCTACGACGATGCAGGTGGAACGGAGGCGAGCGTGACGCAGCCGCTGGCCGTGGTGACGGGGGCGGCGCGCGGCGTCGGAGCGGCGGTGGCTCGCCAGCTGGCCGGCGACGGCTGGTCGCTGCTGCTGGTCGACGCGTGCGCACCGCAGCCGCCCGCCGGCTACTCGATGCCCGCACCGCAGGATCTGGCCGCGGTGGCCCGGGACTGCGCCGCGGCCGGCGCGGCCTCCGTCGGCGAGCTCATCGCCGACGTCGGCGATGGTTCGGTCCGCGACGGGCTACGGGACCTGCTCGCGGGCCGGGCCCCGGCCGCGGTGGTCGCATCGGCCGGCGTGATCAGGGGCGACGCGGCCTGGGCGATACCGGACGACGCGTGGGAGCTGATGCTCCGGGTGAACCTGTCCGGCGTCCGGCACCTAGCCGAGGCGTGCGTGCCGGGCATGATCGAGGCCGGCACCGGCCGGTTCGTCGCGGTCTCCTCGGCCGCGGCGCTGCGGGCCATGCCGCGGCTCGCCGCCTACGCCGCGGCCAAGAGCGCGGTGGTCGGCTACGTCCGCGCGCTGGCCGCCGACCTGGCCGGCACGGGGGTCACGGCGAACGTCGTCTGCCCCGGCTCCACCCGCGGCCCCATGCTCGCGGCCAGCGCGGACGTCTATGAGCTGCCCGGCCAGGAGACCTTCGCCGCGCAGGCGCTGCTGCGCAGGCTGCTCGAGCCCACCGAGGTCGCGGCGGCCGTCACCTGGCTGTGCGGCCCCGACTCCGGCGCCCTGACCGGCGCGGTCATCCCCGTCGACGCGGGCCTCACCGCATGACCAAAGAGTAAAGGTTCCTTGACATTCCGCCTTAGGTAAAGCTGCCTTTACATCTGCGCGGAGCCGGGTCCGAGAGCAACGCACCCGAGCTACTGCAGGTTGGCCGGGTTGCCGATCGGGTCGCCGACGTACTCATGCATGGCGTCCAGGTTGTCGTGGGCCGGGTACCTGGCCGCGGCCGGGCCGTCGGCGAACGCGCGGAGCAGGTTCGCGGTCACCTGCTTGACGAAGGCGGGCGTCCGGCCGCTGATGCCGTGCGGGCGGTCGCCGTAGATCGCCTCCACCCAGCGCATGGTGCCCGAGTTGAACACCCCGGCCCCGCCGGAGTGCGTGTAGTAGGCCGAGTCGCCGAAGCTGTGCGCGCCCTGGCATACCAGCGGCGAGTGGGACAGCACCTGGATCGGCCGCGGCACCGGGTAGGCGGGGTTGACCCGGTCGTACTCCACGCCGACCAGGTTGGCGAAGCGAGCCCCCTCAGCCACCCCGGTCCCGGCGAACAGCCAGCTGTCCGGGGCCGCCACCTGGTAGGCCGCGTTGGCCGGGTAGCCCTCGTAGATGGTGCCGATCAGCGAGGATTCCGGGTCGGGCGCCGGCGGTTCGCGCCAGTCGCTGGTGACCACCGCGTTGTCCTTCCCGTACTGCGGATCCTCGGTATAGCTGGTCTTGTAGCAGATGACCAGGCGGGCGTCGGCGTCCAGCCTGATCCGCCGGAACATCGCGTTGGCCCCCAGGAAGGCCAGGTTGACCCCGGCATCGCGGGCCGCGGTCACGTGGGCCCGCTCGCTGGGCGTCCAGTACTCATCGTGCCCGGGTGAGATCAGGGCGCTGGCCCCGTCCAGCAGCCGCGGATCGGCCGCGATGTCCATGCCGGTCGCGTAGGCCAGCGGCAGGCCCAGCGCCTCGGCCAGCTTGACCACGTTCCGCTCGTAGGTCAGGAACATGTCCGCGCCGCTCAGGTCGTACGGCCGGTCCAGGCTGACCGCCAGCGACCGGCTCCCGTACGACCCGCCGGGCCCCTTGTACAGGTCGTAGCCGCCCCAGGTGTTGTAGGCCTGCCAGGTCGAGACGCAGCTCTTGAGGACCACGCGGCCCGCGGTGCTGGCCGAGCGGACCGTGATCGGCACGTACCGCTGCGCGCCGGAATCCGCGTCCAGCCGGAGCAGATAGGCGCCCGCCGGCCAGTCGTCGGTCGGGACCTCGACCACCGGGTCCCAGGCGGTCTGCACGGTGTTGGTCACCGCGGTCATGCCGGGCGGGTTCTGCCGGCGGCCGCGCAGCGGGCCGGACTGCCACACCTGCCGGGCGTCGTCTCCGCGGTACCAGCCCAGCCGGAACGCGCGCACCCGGAAGCCCCGCGAGGTGGTCGACACCGACAACGGGAACGACTGGCCGGTCAGCACGCTGGCCGCGCCCGCGTACCCGGTGATCGCGTTCGCCGCGCCCAGGTGGCGGATCTCCCAGTGCGGGTCACCCGGCAGGGAGTTCTCCGCGACCTTCCGCCGGGCCGCACTGGCGCGCGGCGTCGCGCCGGCGCCGGCCGATCCGGAGTTACCGGCACTGCATCCGGAAGCGGCGGCCACCGCGCCCGCGGCGCTGAGGCCGAGAAAGGTCCGTCTGCTGGTCCCGCCAGGACCGCTGCCGTCCCGGGTCATGGCCGACAGGATATGCACCCGCGGCGCCCGGCGCGGACGCAACGCGATTACGAGCCGGTGAAATCGCGCTACCTTGTGCCCATCCGTACTCTGCTGGCCTGGAGGATCATCATGACGGAGACACTCGCCCCAGGTACCGCGTCCCCATCAGGTACCGAATCGCCACGCCTGGCCCGTCCGCACACCGACGCCGCCGCCCTGCGGGCCATCGACGAGGCCACCAAGCACCTGCACGAGCGGGCCGTAAAGATCAAGGAATGCCCGGAACTGCACATACCCAAGCTCGTGCTGTCCGAGCACGTGCGCGGGACCAGCATCCTGGACAAGATCGCCAACGGGGTCAACCGGTTCTGCGGGTCGATGTACGTGTTCATCTTCATCACCGTCGGCATCGTGGTCTGGCTGTTCCTGGGCAACATCGTCGGGTTCGACAAGACGCCGTGGCCGCTGCTGCTCGTCATCCTCAACCTGCCGCAGCTGTCGATCATGATCTCGCTGCAAGTCAGCGCGAACCGGTCCCAGGCCGCCAGCGACCGCCGGGCCATCGCGGACCACGAGACCCTCATCGCGCTGCACGAGATGGCCAAACAGCAGCTCGACATCCTGAACGCACAGGACCGGGTGCTGGCCATCCTGGACAACTTCGCCAGCAAGGACATGCCGGGCCGGCAGCGCCACATCCAGGACTGCGTGGACCAGATCCTGGCCAAGGTCGACGCCGGGCCCGCGGCCGGCTAAGCGGACGTGGACCGGTCCCGGCTGGAGGCGTTCAGCGACGGCGTCTTCGCGGTCGCGATCACGCTGCTCGCGCTCAACTTGACCCTGGCCGGACCAGGGAAGGTCTCCCTGCAGCATCAGCTCTGGGAGCACCGCTGGTCATTCGGCGCCTACCTGCTCAGCTTCTTCATCATCGGCATCATCTGGGTCAACCATCACGTGCTGATCAGGAGCATCGCGCTGGTGGACCGGACGCTGCTGTTCCTCAACCTGGTCCTGCTGCTGTTCGTGGTCCTGATCCCGTTCTCGACCGCGACCGCGGCCGAGTACCTGCCGGTCGGCGGCCCGAGCGTCAAGGTGGCCATGGCCATGTACAGCGCGGTGTTCTTGGGCATGTCGATCGGCTTCGGCTCGATCTTCGAGTGGACCCTGCACGGCGGCCACCGGATCGTGCCGCTCCCGCCCGAGGCGCACTGGCCCGCGCGGTTCCGGTTCGTCGGCGGCAGCGGCGTGTACGTGATCTCGGGGGTCGTGTCGCTGTTCAACGCCACCATCGGCTTCATCCTGATCGCCCTGGTCGCCGTGTATTACGTGGTGGAGCGCACGCCCACCGCCCCCGGCCAAGGCCAGCAAGATAAATAGTTGCCATTAAGCAAGTTTCTCGATGTAGACTGAGTGAACGTGCGGCGAAGCGTTGACTTGGGACATGTAAACGGGACATCAGGCGACCAACGATCCGATCGGTACAAGTGGATCGCCCTGTCCAATACGACGCTGAGCATGACCATGGCGACGATCGACGCGTCGATCGTGATCATCGCGATGCCGGCCATCTTCCGCGGCATCCACCTGAACCCGCTCGACCCGAGCAACATCAGCTACCTGCTCTGGATGATCATCGGGTACCTGCTGGTCCAGTCGGTGCTGGTGGTCACGCTGGGGCGGCTCGGCGACATATACGGCCGGGTGAAGATCTACAACCTGGGCTTCGTGGTCTTCACGCTGGCCTCGATCGCCCTGTCGCTGGATCCGCTCATCGGCGCCAGCGGCGCGCTGTGGCTGATCGGCTGGCGGTTCGTGCAGGCGTTCGGCGGCGCGATGCTGATGTCCAACTCGGCCGCGATCTTGACCGACGCGTTCCCGGCCAACAAGCGCGGCATGGCGCTGGGCGTCAACCAGATCGCCGGGATTTCCGGCCAGTTCGTCGGGCTGCTGCTCGGCGGCGTCCTGGCCGCCTGGGACTGGCGCCTGGTGTTCTGGGTGAACGTGCCGATCGGGCTGTTCGGCACGGTGTGGGCATACAAGAGCCTGCGCGAGATCGCCACCACCAAGCGGGCCAGGATCGACTGGATCGGGAACGTCATGTTCGTGGTGGGCCTGGGTGCGCTGCTGGTGGCCATCACCTACGGGATCCAGCCCTACGGCGGGCACGCTACTGGCTGGACCAATCCGTGGATCATCACCGGGCTGCTCGGCGGCATCGTGATGCTGATCGCCTTCTGCGTGTTCGAGACGAAGATCGCCGAGCCGATGTTCCAGATGAGCCTGTTCAAGATCCGGGCCTTCGCGGCCGGCAACCTGGCCAGCTTGCTCGGCGCGATCGCCCGCGGCGGGCTGCAGTTCATGCTGGTCATCTGGCTGGCTGGCATCTGGCTGCCGCTGCACGGATACGACTTCGCGGTCACCCCGCTGTGGGCCGGGATCTACATGCTGCCGCTCACCGCCGGCTTCCTGATCGCGGGGCCGATCTCGGGTGTGCTGTCCGACCGGTACGGGCCGCGGCCGTTCGCGACGGCCGGCCTGCTGCTCGCCGCGTGCTGCTTCACCGGGCTGATGCTGCTCCCGATCAACTTCTCGTTCTGGCTGTTCGCGCTGCTGATCTTCGGCAACGGGGTCGGCTCGGGCCTGTTCGCTTCACCGAACACCTCCGCGATCATGAGCGCCGTACCGGCCAGGCACCGCGGTTCGGCGTCGGGCATGCGGTCCACCTTCCAGAACTCCGGCATGTCCCTGTCCATCGGCATCTTCTTCTCGCTGATGATCGCCGGGCTGGCCTCCACGCTGCCTCGCACTCTGAGCAGCGGGCTGACCGCTCAGGGCGTGCCGCTGTCGGTGGCCACGCAGGTCAGTCACCTGCCACCGGTCAGCACGCTGTTCGCGGCGCTGCTCGGCTTCAACCCGGTGCAGAACCTGCTGCGGCCCTCCGGGGTCCTGGCCAAGCTGCCCGCGCATAACGTGGCGGTGCTCACCGGCCGGCAGTTCTTCCCGAACCTGATCGCCGCGCCGTTCCATCATGGCCTGGTCATCGTGTTCACCGCGGCCGCGATCATGGCGGTCACCGGTGCGGTGATCTCACTGCTGCGGGGCAAGCAGTTCTACTACGACGAACCCACGGTCCCCGTAGCGGAAGGTCCCGCGGTCTCGGTCCCGGCCGCCCCGGCTTCGGAAACCATTTCACCGAACGGCCCGTCCCTCAGCGCCGCGAACGGCGATTCCCCATCCGTGGCCGGCGCTGCGGACCCTAGCGGCCGTCGGGCGGGCGGGTAAAATAGCTTCCGTGCCACGCTATGAGTACCGCTGTCGCGCCTGCGGCGACACCTTCGAGCTGAACCGCCCTATGGCCGAATCATCGGCGTCCTGCACCTGTCCGCGGGGTCACGACGACACGGTGAAACTCCTGTCGACCGTCTCGGTGGGCGGCCTGGCGACCGGCCGTTCGGCTGGTCCCTCCGGCGCCGGCGGCGGCTGCTGCGGCGGGGCCTGCGGCTGCCGGTAGCTCGCACGGTTTACGTAGTGCGTCACATGAGACAGCGGCGCTGGCTCGTGTGGCACATCGCTTGACTGGCGCTCCTGCTTGGCTTGACCTCGGAAGGTTGGGCACAAAGTACGGAGGCAAGTGCGATGGCCGTCGCGATGATCGGAAGCCCATCCTGGCCGTACCGGCCGGCGCGGGGACACAATCCCCAAGGTCGAGACCTGCCTGATCGCTCACAGCTGGATCAGGGGCCTGCCCAAGAGGTCATCGGGGAGATGACGTGGCTGCTGCGCGACACCCGCGCCAGCTTGCTCTTGGGCGGAGGCGTGCTGAGCGCGATCACCGTCGCCATCGCCCTGGAGGCGGCGTTCTCGGGCCGCGCGATGCGGCCGGGCGTCGTGGGCGCGGTCAACGCCGGCCTGCTGGCGGGGTTGCTGGTCTGCTGGCTGACCGCGGTGGTCATGCTGGCCATAGCCAGCCGGCCAGTGCACAGCGCGCTCAGCGAGATGCGCTGGAAACTGGGCGCGCCGATCGACCCGCGGGCCGGGTGGCTGACGCTCCCGCCGGCCGGAACCGATCCGGCGCAATGGACCTGGGCCCGCGCTCACCTGCTGCTCGGTGCGGCCCGGCTGGCGCGCCGCCGGGCCCAGCTCGCGGATACCTGGACTTATATCGCCGCCGCGTACTTCCTGATCTGGACGGTCATGATCCTGCTCGGCCTATGAGGGGGGCCGAGCAGACACGTGTCACCTCGGGATTTGTCAACGGACCGCAGAAGGCTCATTGTTAGAGCCAGTGTCGGCTATTACCCGCTTACCGCCATGTAGGGCATTTCCGACGGTGACAACGAAGATGCAGGGGTTCTGGGCTCTACTCTCCCAAGATGAACGGGATGCCCTCCTCAATCTTGGCGTGCCCCGGGACTACCTGGTCGGCGCCACCCTCTGCCACCAGGGCGATCTGGCCACGCACGTGTTCATCTTGCTCGCCGGGTGGGTCAAGATCCTTTCCACGACCAAGGACGGGCACGAGATCGTGCTCGCGCTGCGCGGCGACGGGGACATCGTCGGGGAAATAGGAGGCGAGACCGGTCAGCGCGTGGCCACGATCCAGGCCATCAGCAAGGTACGCGCCATGACCGTGCCGTACGACAAGTTCCGGTCGTTCCTGGACGGCAACCTGGGGGCCGGACGGGCTTACCGGAGCGTAGTCACGCACCGCTGGAACGACACGGACACGATCCTCCGCATCCGCGCGGTGACAAATGGCGGGCAGCGCCTGGCTGCGCTGCTGCTCGAGCTGGGCCGACGCCATGGTCACGCCACCAGCAATGGTGTGATCGACCTGGTGATCCCGTTGTCACAGGAGGAGCTGGCCAGCCTGGCCGGCACGTCACGGGCCACCGTCACGCGCGCTTTCGATGACTGGCGGCAGCGCGGCCTGATCCGGACCGCTCCGCACCGGATCACGATCATCAACGAGCCAGTCCTGCGGCGGATCGCGGCGCCGGCCATGCTGACCTGAGGGACCTGGCCTGACCTGGCCTGAAGCGGTGTCAGTGGTCGCGTTCGAGGCGTGTCAGAGGCGTGTCAGGGGCGGTCCCGATAGTGGTCGCATGACTACTTCAGCGATCGCAGTCTCAGGGCTGCGCAAGACGTTCGGGGACAAGGTGGTGCTCGACGGCATCTCCCTAGATGTGCCGGTAGGCACGGTGTTTTCCCTGCTCGGCCCGAACGGGGCGGGTAAGACGACGACCGTGAACGTGCTGAGCACGTTGATCAAGGCCGACGGCGGGACGGCGCGGGTGGCCGGGCACGACGTCGCCACCGAGACCAAGGCGGTGCGCGGGGTCATCGGGGTCACCGGTCAGTTCGCGGCGGTGGACGATCTGCTGACCGGCGAAGAGAACCTGCAGCTGATGGCGGACCTGAACCATCTGCGGGCCAGCGAGAGCAAGCGGGTGGTCGCCTCGCTGCTAGAACGGTTCGATCTGGTCGAGTCGGCGCAGAAGCTGGCCTCGACCTATTCCGGCGGCATGCGCCGCAAGCTTGACCTGGCCATGACGCTGGTCACCAGACCGCAGGTCATTTTCCTGGACGAGCCGACGACCGGGCTGGACCCGCGCAGCCGTCGCACGATGTGGGAGATCGTCCGCGAACTGGTGGCGGACGGCGTGACCATTTTCCTCACCACTCAGTACCTGGAGGAAGCCGACCGGCTCGCCGACCGGATCGCGGTGCTCGACCAGGGGCGCCTGGTAGCCGAGGGAACGCCCGACGAACTCAAGCGCCGAGTGGCCGGCAGCCACGTCTGGCTCCGGTTTTCTGACCCCGCGGCGCTGGATGCGGCGGCGGGGATGCTGGCCGGGTCCACGCGGGACGACCAAGAGCTGACCCTGCGGGTTCCGGGCGACGGCGGCGTGAAATCGGTGCGGACCCTGCTGCGCCAGCTCGATGAGCATTCGATCGACATCGAGGAGTTCTCCGTGCACACGCCGGACCTCGACGACGTTTTCCTGGCCCTGACCGGCCACCCGAGCACTGAGGAGATATCACAATGAGCACCATTTCCGCGTCGTGGAACGATTCGCGGATCATGCTGCGTCGCAACTTCAAGCACATCGTCCGGAATCCGGTCACGATATTCAACGGGGCGGTGATGCCGGTCGTGATCATGCTGCTGTTCGTATACGTGCTCGGCGGCGCGTTCAGTGTCGGCGAACGTTACATCGAATACGTGACACCAGGCATGATCCTGCTGGCCATCACCTACGGGTTGTCGGGCACCGCGGTGTCGGTGAACTCCGACATGGCTAAGGGCATCATCAACCGGTTCAAGGTTATGAATGTCTCCCGTAGCGCCGTGCTGAACGGCCATGTCGCGGCCACCATGGCAGGCAATTCGATAGCCATCGCGGCCATTATCGGGGTGGCCTTCGGGCTGGGATTCCGGTCGCCCGCGACCGCCGGTGACTGGCTCGCCGCGATCGGCATCATCGTGGCCACAGCCTTCGCGGCCGCCTGGCTCACGGTCGCGCTGGGCATGGCCGCCAAGACTCCGGAGTCCGCGGGCCTGGCCATCGTGCCGTTGCTGCTCCTGCCGTTCCTGAGCAGCGCGATCGTGCCGGCGGCCAAGATGGGACAGGGATTCAGGCAATTCGCGCAATACCAGCCGTTCACGCCGATCATCGAATCGGTGCGCGGACTGCTGGCTGGTCACCCGTCGGGCGGCTACGCGGCCGCCGCTCTGGCCTGGTGCGCCGGGATTGCCCTGGTCGGGTACCTGTGGTCGCGAGCCACGTTCAGTCGGCGAGCGTAGCTTGGGCCAGCTCGGGCCAGTTCGTCCCGGTCCCCTGAATCCCCTCCCGCGTTGCCTCGGCGAACCCCGCGTCGCCGAGGCAACGCCGTGCGGCCTGTTCGATGCGCGTCGCATCCGGGAGTGACCAGTCCGGCGACCCGCGCACGCCGGCACTGGCCGCGAGCAGCCGCGCGGCCTGCTCGTACTGTTCACGGCGCAACGCCAGGTCCGCGATCCCGACCAGCACCTTCGCGATCACGGGCGCGATCCCCGCTTCGGTCGCGGCCTGCAAGGCCGCGGCGCGGTGCTCGCGGGCTTCGTCGAGGCCGTCGGCCAGGTAACCGAGCAGGTCCTGGGTGGCGGCCCGGATGATGGGCTGCTCCGGGTCGAGGATGGCGGCCGCGACGCCGAGTTCGCGGTCGGCCTCCTCGGTGTCGCCTCGCCAGCGGGCCAGCTCCGCCTTGGTCAGGGCCAGCCCGGCCACCGTGTACGGCCACGCGACCCGTTGCCCGGCCCGCTCGGCCTCGGCCATGGCCGCCGCGCTGGCCGACTTGTCACCCAGCAGCCAGTACAGCTGCGCCTGCCGCGACCGTATCCGAGCCACGTCCTCGATGGCGCCGACCTCGGTGACCACGGCGATCGCCTGGTCGAGGTACCCGCACGCGGCGGCGAACTCGCCGCGTGCGGCGATCCGGTCGGCCAGCTCGGTCAGCGCGAACGAGATCCCCCACCGCTCGCCGAGGGCCCGGAACTCGGCGAGCGCCGTCTCGAGCTCGGCATCCGCATCCGGCCCGGCCTGGCCGAGCATGATCCGCATCTTGCCGAGCTGCAGTTGGGCCAGGGCGCGTACCCACGGGTCGTCGGCGGTGAGCAGCGGTTCCCACGCGGACAAGAAATCGTGCGGCGCCTGCAACATGCGCTCCAGCGGGGCGACCAGACCCAGCAGCGGGTTGTCGCCGTGACTGCGCTGGGTGAACCGGTAGGCCTGGTGGATCCACTCCTGCGCCTCGTCCATGTCCCGCGGACCGTCGGTCATGAACGTCACGCCTAGCGCATAGACCATGGCCCGGATGTCATCGCTCACCTCGCCGGGAGTGCTGGCCGCGGCGGTGATCAGCTCGATACCTTCCGCCTTGTGGCCGGCGAGCCACCAGTACCAGCCGGCGGCCGCCGCGAGACGCATCGCCCCGTACGCCTCCCCGGCCGCGAGCGCGCCGCGCAGGGCCATGGCGATGTTGTCGTGTTCGGCCTCAAGCGTGGCCAGCCACTCCAGCTGCTCGGCGCGGCGCAGGTGCGGGTCCGCGGCTTCGGCGAGCCGGGTGAAGTAGGTCAGATGCGCATGGCGGGCCAGATCCGGCTCCCCCGCCTCCGCGAGCCGGTCCCGGGCGTACTCCTTGATCGTGTCGAGCATCCGGTAGCGCGGCGCGCCGTCCGGATCGGTGAGCAGCAGCGATTTCTCGGTCAGCGCGGTCAGCAACTGGAGCACGTCGTCCTGCTCAACCGACTCCGCGGCGCAGACCTGCTCGGCCGCGTCCAGGCTCGCTCCGCCGGAGAACACCGCCAGCCTGCGCAGGACCATCCGTTCGGGGCCGGTGAGCAGCTCCCAGCTCCAGTCGACCACGGCCCGCAACGTCCGGTGGTGTGGCAGCGCGGTACGGCTGCCGCCGGTCAGCAGGCGGAACCGGTCGTCGAGACGGTTGGCCAGCTGATCGAGGGACATGGTGCGCAACCGGGCCGCGGCCAGTTCGATGGCCAGCGGTATCCCGTCGAGCGCGCGGCAGACGCGCGCCAGGTTCGACAGCGTGCGGGCGTCGGTGCCGAGATCTGCGCGCACCGCGCTGGCCCGGTCCCGCAACAGCTGAACGGCCTGGGAGGACTCGATCTCGCTGGGGTCCGCGTCCGGCGCGGGCAAGGTCAGCTGCTTGACCTGCCACAGCGCTTCACCGGTGATGCCGAGCGGTTCCCTGCTGGTGGCGAGAATCCGCAACCGACGGCCCTCCCCGAGCACCCGGTGCGCGAACGACGCCGCCGACTCGATAATGTGTTCACAGTTGTCCAGGATCAAGAGCGTTTCGCGCTCGCGGATCGCGGCGATGAGCCGGTCCATCGGTTCGGCATCCGGCGTGCCGCCCAGCAGCGGATCCCGGACTCCGAGCGCGGCCAAAGCCGATTGCGCCACGTCACCGCTGGCGCCGATCGACGCCAGTTCCACCAGCCAGGCCCCGTCCGGCAGGTCGTCGAGCAGCGTGCGGGCGGTTTCCGTGGCCAGCCGGGTCTTCCCCGCTCCGCCCGGCCCGATCACGGTCGTGAGCCGGTGTCCGGTGATGAGTTCGCGGACCGCGGTGATATCGGCGTCCTGGCCGACGAAACTGGTCAGCTCGGCGCGCAGGTTGGTCTTCCGGTCCTCCGCCTGCCGCACCAGCTCACCGCGAAGCAGCGCGACGTGCAGTTCGGACAGCTCCGCCGAGGGGTCGACGCCCAGCGCGTCGGCCAGGGCTTCCCTGGTCCGCTGGTACACCAGCAGCGCCTCGGTGTCGCGGCCGGTCGCGACCAGGGCCCGCATCAGCGCCGCGACCAGCCGTTCTCGCATCGGATGCGCGGTCACCACGTCGGTCAGTTCGGTGACCAGCCGCGCACCGTGGCCGAGGCTGACCTCCGCGTCGTACCGATCCTCCATGGCGGTCAAGCGCAGCCCCTCGAGCCTGGTGACCGCCGCGTCGAACGCGGCACTATCTTCCAGGCCGACGTCCTGCAGGGCCGCACCGCGCCACAACGCGAGGGCCTCGCGCAGCAGCCCGATCCGCCCCGGACCCTCGTCCTGGCGGGCCCGGACGACGAGCCGTTCGAACCGCACGGCGTCGACCGCGTCGGGTTCCACCCGCAACCGGTAGCCGTCTACCTGCCCCTCGACCAGGCCGTCCGGCAGCGCCTTGCGCAGCCGGGAAACCAGGCGCTGCAAGGCATTGACGGCGCCTGGGGGCGGCCGCTCACCCCAGATCCAGTCGATGAGCGTCGCCTTCGAGATGGCGTGGCCCGGTTCGAGCGCAAGGGCGGCCAGCAGCCCGCGCAACCGGGCGCCCGGCACGTCGGCCAGGACGCCGTCGTCCGTGCGAACCTCGAAGGAGCCGAGCATCCCGATCTGCACCTTGCTGATTTGCCACGGGGCTGATTTTGCCACGGGGCTGATTTTGCCACGGGCGACCAGGCAGGCTAGCGAGGTCAGCCGCTCAGGGCGGGAGCCCGATCGTCGGTGGCGTCCAGCGCGGCGGCGGTCCGGGCCGCGGTCTGCATCGCCCACCGGCTGTTGGTGACCAGGGCCAGCACGACGATGGCCGCCCCGCACCCGGCCAGCAGCAGCCAGCAGGCATGGCTGGCCGGGACGAAACGGGCCCGGAGCGGGCCGTGCAGGTTCGCGGCCAGGATCGAGCCGCTGATCGCCACGCCCAGCGAGGTACCGACCTGACGGCTGGTCGAGGCGATCCCTGAGGCCACACCGGCCTGCGCGAACGGCATACCTGACACGGCGGCCTGGGTGATGGGCGCGTTGACCATGCCGGACCCGAGGCCGAAGACGCTGAACGCGATGGCGATCTGCACCGTCGACCATGACGTGGTGATGCCGGACATCAGTAGGCCTCCGGCCGCGATGCCAACTCCGGCGATCAGCGTGGGCAGCCGCCCGCCCCAGCGGGCCAGGAGCCGGCTGGACACCACCGCGCCGATGGCCATGACCACGGCCATGGGGACCATATGCAGGCCGGCGATCAGGGCCGACATGTCCCGGACATCTTGCAGGTACAAGGTGGCGAGAAACAGGAACCCGCCCAGGGCGGCGAAGGCCCCGATCGCGGTGAGCACCGCGCCGGCGAACGGCGCGCTACGGAAGAACCGGGGATCGAGCACCGGCTCGGTGTGATGCGCCTCGTAGGCTACGAAGCCCGCGAAGGTCACCGCCGCTACCGTGAACAAGGCGAGGATGCCCGCTGAGTGCCAGCCGTCCGTGGGACCCTCGATGATCGCGTAGGTCAGCGAGCCGAGCATGATCACGATGAGGCCCTGTCCGACCGGGTCCGGCCGACGTGCCCGTGGTGCCCGGGACTCCGGCACGAAGCGGGCGGTCAGCACGATGGCCGCCAGGCCGACCGGGATATTGACCCAGAACACGCCGCGCCAGCCGACCGACTCGACCAGGACCCCGCCTATTACCGGGCCGAGCGCCACGGACAGCGCGAACGTGCTGCCCCAGGCGCCCAGCGCCCGGGCGCGTTCGGCCCGATCGGTAAAGGTATTGGTGATGATCGACATCGCGACCGGGTTGAGCATCGAGCCGCCGACCGCCTGCACCATGCGGAACGCGATCAGCCAGCCGAGCCCGGGCGCGAGACTGCACAAACCCGATCCGACCGTGAACACGGCCAGACCGACCTGGAACGTGCGACGGCGACCAACTCGGTCGGCCGTCGCACCGGACAGCATCAGCAAGCTGGCCAGCACGAGCGTATAGGCGTCAACCGTCCATTGCAGGCCAGCCACCGAGGCGCGCAGCTCCCGCCCGATCGAGGGCAGCGCGACGTTGACGATGGTGCTATCCAGGCCGACGATGAACAGGCTGAAGCAGCAGATGACGAGGATCAGCGTGCGGCGACGGCGGCTGAGCTCTGGCAGAAATATCACCCGGACTGGCTGGTGCGAACGATTGCCTCACTACAACTAACTATTTGCGCCGACCTCACCAGCGCAAGGCCGGCAGCTGAGAGATTCCTCACTGCCGGTAGCCGGCCGGGCTGCTGGCCTCGGTGCTGTCCCCGCCGGTCCGGCCGGCCGGGCAGAACCGGGAGCGGCCGCCGTCCCTGTCGATGGCCACGGTGTTCGACCGGATGAGGGCCATCTCCGCCGCCGCCACCTCGGTGGCCGACCTGCAACGCGCGATGGGTGCGTTCGGGTTGGAGAGCGACCCCCGTACTCGCACCCGCGGCGGAACCGCGGCGCGCCATGGTCGCCGCCCGGTTGCCCCGCCCCGATTGGCCGGACCGGCCGATGATCGTGGTCGCCGTCAACGCGCATACCGGCGAGTTGGCTGCGTTCGATCGCGATTCCGGCGTCGACCTGGTGGACGCGGTCACCGCGAGCACCGCGCTGCCCGGCATAGTCCCCACGCACGACATCAACGGCACCCGCTACATCAACGGTGGCGTGCGCTCCAACGAAAACGCCGACCTGGCCTCGGGCTACGCGAACGTCGTGGTGCTCTCGCCGTTCGGCGGACGGAGCCAGACACCACCGGAAGGCCAGTTCGAGGGCCTGCGCAGGCCACCGGGCGCGGACCTGGCCAGCCAGGTCGAGGCCCTGCGCGAGCAGGGCAGCCACGTCGAGGTGATCACGCGGACGCCGATTCCCGAGCGGCAATGGGCACGAACCAGATGGATCTGGCCACCCGCATCCCTGCCGCCCGGGCCGGATTCGCCCAAGGCCAGCAGGAAGCGACCCGCGTGCGGTTCCGCTGACGATGGCCGCTCAGCCCAGGCGCGAGGCGGTGGCCTTGGCCCACCGGGTGGTGCACAGCAGGCCGAGCAGGAGGACGGCGTACCCGCAGCCCGTCAGGATCCACCAGCCCGCATGCGCAGCGTGGACGAACCCGTCGCGCATCGAGCCGCGGATGCTGGCCGCCAGCACCGAACCGACGATGGCCACGCCCAGGGACTGGCCTAGCTGACGGCTCGAGGAGTTCATGCCGGACGCCATGCCGGCCTGGGTCTTCGGGACGCCGGACATGACCCCGTTGGTGATCGGCGAGCTGACCATTCCCGCCCCGACCCCGAACAGCGCGTAGGTGACGATCAGGTACGGGTGTTCCGTCGTACCGGTCAGCCGGGACAGGGCGGCACTGCTCAAGGTCAGTGCCGCACCTGCGATCACGAACGGGACACGGGGTCCGTGTTTGGCCACGATGCGACCCGCCATCGGAGCGCACAGCGCCATCACCACGGGCATCGGCAAGATGGTCAGGCCAGCCTGCAGCGCCGACAGGCCGCGCACGTCCTGCAGGTACAGGGTGGACAAGAACAAGAACCCGGCCATCGCGGCGATGGCGCACACCGCGGTCAGGTTGGCGCCCGCGAAGGGCACGCTGCGGAAGAACCGGAAGTCGACCATGGGCTCCGCGCGGCGCGGCTCGTAGGCGAGCAGGATGGCCAGCGCGGCCACGGACAGCAGGAAGAACCCGAAGATCTGCGGTGAACGCCAGCCGTAGGCCGGACCCTCGATGATCGCGTAGGCCAGCGATCCGAGCAGCACGATGATGAGCAACTGGCCAACCGGGTCCGAGCGGCGCGACCGTGGCGCCTTGGAGTCCGGGACGAACAGCGCGGTCAGCGAGATGGCGGCCAGACCCACGGGGATGTTGGCCCAGAAGATACCGCGCCAGCCGACCGCGCCGACCAGGACGCCGCCCAGGACCGGCCCCAGCGCCATGGACAGGCCGAACACCCCATCCCAGACCCCGATGGCCCGGGCGCGGTCGGCCCGGCCGGTGAAGGTATTGGTGATGATGCCGAGGGCGGCCGGGTTGAGCATCGAGCCGCCGACTCCTTGCAGGATCCGGAAGCCGATTAGCCAGCCCAGGCTCGGGGCCAGGCTGCACAGCCACGAACCGAGGGTGAACAGCGAGAGCCCGACCTGGAAGATCGTCCGGCGGCCGATCCGGTCCGCGACCGCGCCGGAGAACATCAGGAGGGCAGCCAGCGCGATGGTGTAGGCGGCGACCGTCCACTGCAGGCCGGACACGCCCGCGTGCAGGTCCCGGCCGATGGAGGGCAGCCCGACGTTCACGATCGTGTTGTCCAGCCCGACCATGAACAGGCTCAGGCAGCAGACGGCCAGCATCAGGGTGCGGCGGGCGCGTTCGGTGGAGCCCGCCACCGGGTTCGGGTCGGTATCGAGACGCGGTCTGGTGTCCCGGGCCAGCTCGAGGCTCAGAACCGGGACGGGAGTCCGTCTCGGTAGCCGATCGGGCACGTTGAGTGACCGCCAGTCGGTGCCTCGTACTGGTGCCTGCATCGGGCAAACCCCTCGGGGACGTGCTCGCCGCGGACGAGCGCGGATTTATGTGACGGCTGCTCCAGGGCTGACCTGGGCTGAGCCCGACCAGGTGATCGGGAGCTTATCGATTCCGTAGATGCCCTCGACCCCGCCCAACTGCGGCGGTCCATCCAGGGTCAGGTCGGGGGTACGCGGCGCGAGGAACGCCAGGGCCTCTTCCAGTTCCGCCCGGGCCAGGTTGGAGCCCAGGCAGTAGTGCGTGCCGGCGCCGAACGTAAGCAGCCTGGCGTCGCGGGTCGCGGTGATGTCGAACTCCTCCCCCGCACCGCCTTCCCGGTTGGCCCGCTCTGCGCAGACGGCCACGATCGTCCCGGCCGGGAAGATCACGCCGCGGTGCTCGACCTGCTCCAGGCAGATCCGGGCCGTGAACGGCGTGACCGGCTCGAACCGAAGCACTTCGTCAACCGCACGCGGGGCCAGGGCGGGATCGGCGGCCAGCAGCGCCCACTGCTCAGGGTGCCCAGCGAACAACCGGATCGCGTGGCCCAGCTGAGCGGTGGTGGTATCGATCCCTCCGGCCAGCAGGTTGGCCACGAGCTGCACGCATTCCGCGGCGGACAACCGATCTCCCTGATCGCTTACCGCCAGCAGGTCGCTGATCAGGTCGTCGGCGGGCGCGCGGCGCCGGGTCTCGAGCAGCGCGATCACATAGTCCTGGACCTCGACCACGGCCCGTTCGATATCGTCCCGGTTGGTCCCCAGGGCCCGGATATCGAACTGCCGTTGCACCCAGCTTGACCACTCCTGGAGTCGCCCAGCGTCCTGAGCCGGCGCGCCGAGCACGGTCGCGATGGTCAGCGCGGGGAATGGCCGGGCCAGCGCGGCCACGAAGTCACCGCCGCGGTAGGCGGCTACCGGGGCCCACAGCTCCTCCAGGAAGCCGCGCATCACCGGACGCCAGCGGTCCGCCCGCCGGGGTGTGAACGCCGGGCCGACCAGCGCCCGCAGCCGCCGATGCTGCTCGCCGGTGAGGTTCAAGATGTTGGCGTCGATGTGGTCCGCGAGGGGGCCGTCGACGACCCCGAAGAACTCCGCGATCTGCCGGCCGGGAAACGCCGTCGCCCGCGACCGCAGGAAGAACTCACCAGAGTCATGATCGAGCACGATGTAAGCAAGTGGCGACTTGGCTAGCCAGCCTTGGCGGCTCGTTTCGGCTAGCTGCTGGTGATAGCGGTCAGCCGAGAAGTCCGGCGCGGTGTAGTCGAACGCCGGAAGCTCAAGATCGGACACAAGGTTCATATCAGATATGACGGTACTCTTATGCATTCCGTAGTCAAGTGGCTACGTTCAGCATTTCAGAGTGCGTTCTGGCCTCACGGGGTGAGTCTGCGGTCTAGATTTGCTTCGTAAGTAGTCCGTTATGCGAAGATACCAACGTGCCGAGGGGGAGCCATGAGCCGCAGGCTTCTGCAGCTGGTTATCCCGGTGACGCCGGAACGAAGGATGTTCCGGATTCACGACCCGGCCGTGGATCCCGACGCGCCCGGCGGTCCACTACCGCCAGTCGGTGCGCTCATCAGCACGAACCGCGAGCAACTGTGGGTGGGCAGCCTGCAGGAGGACATCAACGTGCGGCTCGTCCTCGAGGAGTGGGACGGGGCTCCCCCGCCATGCGGCGACGCCTGGGATGAGGAAGCCAAGGGGAGCGTCTACCTGCGCGGGCAGCTGAGCATCAGCATGGGTCAAGAGGGCACTGCGGTCCACGGGCTCCGCCTCGGCGGCGGGGTCGGCGACTATTCGGTCCGCGTCTACGCCAGCAATCGCGACGTGGTGACCCGCCGCTACACGGCGCTGTTCGACCGGCACCGCAATCCGCTCAGCGACGAGTTCCAGCAGGAGAAGCGGACCCTCGAGGGGCTAGAACGCTACCTGGTCCAGCTGTGGCGGGAATCCTAAGCCGAGCCTGACTAGGGGCCAGTCTGCGGCACCAGGGCCAGGTCGGTAACCGTGGGCTTGACCTTGGCCTGCAGCGACTTGCCGGCCGCCGCGGTCGCGGTGGCGCCGGTCGCGGTGGCGCCGGTCGTGCCGCCCTGGCCCGCGGTCGACGTGGCGGTGGTGCTGGCCGAGGACTGGTGCGTCCGGCTGGGCTGACTGCTGCTCACCGCCGATATCGCGGCGTGCGTCGGGGCACCGGTCGCCGACGCTGGCGAGTTACGCGGTACATGCGTGCGGAACGGAACCATCGCGTAGACCATCAGCGAGACCATCGCCACCAGCAGGACCGTGAACAGCGAGCCCACGATGCGCGCCCGGGGTGACCGCAGGACGGTGGCCGGACCCGGCCGCCGGAAAGTCGTCAGGCACGAGGCGAGGCTGGGTTCGTCGGCCGCCAGCCGCCGCTCGATCTCCGCCAGCATGCGCTGCTCGTCCTGCGACAAGGCCATACCGCCACCCTCTCTGCCTCGCGACCGCGCGAATACCCTCTCACTATCTCTCAGGAGGGCGTCTTTATCCAATTGTTCCGGCTTCGTAGTTCGCCTGTTTTCATAATGTGAGATCGCCCGCCGAACCGGA
The DNA here is from genome assembly GCA_963787645.1 of uncultured Actinomycetes bacterium. Classification (GTDB taxonomy): domain Bacteria; phylum Actinomycetota; class Actinomycetes; order Streptosporangiales; family Streptosporangiaceae; genus Palsa-504. The sequence goes on from CAWBDS010000014.1 coordinate 841,763, forward strand.
TCGTACCCAGGATCGGTCTAAATAACCATGGCGAGTGCCGGTGCGTCACGCTTGTCAGCTTCGAAAAATCGTTCTATCGTCATGGTCATGCGATGGGACAATCTGCGGCTGGACGACCAGACGGCCACCGATCAGATGGCCGCCGACCAGGGCACCACCGCCGGTGACACCCTGTTCACTGCCGAGCGCCGCGACGTGGCGCTCCCGCTCATCGAGCGCGGAGCCGTGGCTCGCACCTTCGACACGCCGGGCTTCCGGGGCATGACCTTCTTCGAGGTCCAGGCCAAGTCCGTGGTCAATCGCGTTCCCGAAGCCTCCCGGATGCCGTTCCGCTGGACGATAAACCCTTACCGCGGCTGTCAGCATGCCTGTAGCTACTGTCTGGCCGGGGACACGCCCATCTTGATGGGCGACGGGCGGACCAAGCTGCTGGCCGAGATCAAGGTCGGGGACCAGATCTACGGCACGGTGAAGCGCGGCTTGCGCCGCCGGTACGCACTCACGACCGTGCTGGCGCACTGGTCGACCGTCAAGGCCGCCTACCGGGTCGTTCTGGCGGACGGCACCCAGCTGGTGACCAGCGGCGACCACCGCTTCCTGACCGAGCGGCGATGGGAGCACGTAACCGCGGGCGCGTCGGGCCAGCGACCGCACCTGTCGCCCAGCAGCACCCTCATGGGAACCGGGGGCTTTGCCGAGGCGCCCAAGGAGACCGCCGCCTACCGGCGTGGCTACCAGTTCGGGATCAGCTGCGCAGACTCAGACTGGCCGGCGCAGCCGACCCTGGACTGGCGCCAGGGCTTCCTGGCCGGGATCTTCGACGCCCAGGGCAGCTTCCGCCGCGGCCATGTGCGGATCTCCGGCGTCCGTCCCGAGATCACCTCCTGGATCGTCTCCTCGCTGGAGGCGCTCGGCTTCCCCGCCGCTGCGGCACCACTGGAGCTGCCGGGCGGGGTGGCGTGCATCCGGCTGCGCGGCGGCCTGCGGGCGGCGCTGAGCTTCTTCCACACGGTCGATCCCGCGATGATCAGGAAACGCTCGATCGAGGGTCTACCGGTCAGCAACGACGGCGGGCTGCGGGTAGCGGCGATCGAGCCGCTCGGGCTGGACGTGCCGATGTTCGACATCACCACCGGGACCGGCGACTTCATTGCCAACGGGGTGGTCAGCCATAACTGCTACGCCAGGAATTCGCACACCTACCTGGACCTGGACGCGGGAGCGGACTTCGATACCAAGGTCGTGGTCAAGGTGAACGCCCCCGAGCTGACGCGCAAGAAGATGGCCTCGGCCAGCTGGTCCGGCGAGCACATCGCCATGGGCACCAACGTGGACTGCTACCAGCGGGCCGAGGGCCGCTACCAGCTCATGCCCGGCATCATCAGGGCGCTCACCGATGCTGCCAACCCGTTCTCGATCCTGACCAAGGGCACCTTGATCCTGCGGGATATCGATCTGCTCGCCGAGGCGGCCGAGATCACCGACGTGGGGCTGAACGTCTCGGTCGGATCTATCGACAAAGAACTATGGCGATCTGTCGAGCCCGGCACGCCTGCCCCCGCGCGCCGGCTCGAGGCCTGCGCCACCCTCAATGAGCGAGGGCTGCGCTGCGGCGTGCTCATGGGGCCGGTGATCCCGTTCTTGTCCGACTCCCCCGCCCAGCTCGATGCGGCCGTCAGCCAGATCGCGGCGACCGGTGCCACGCACGTCATGCCCATCGTGCTGCACCTGCGCCCGGGCACCCGGGAATGGTTCTTCCGCTGGCTGGGCGCCTATCACCCGGATCTGATTGGCCGGTACCTCGACCTGTACGGCCGCAGCGCCTATGCCCCCAAGTCCTACCAGGCCAGGATCGCGGGCCAGGTACGCGAACTCGCCGACCGGCATGGCATCGGCAGTCCCAGGTCCGGCTTCGGCCACGGCCGGCGCCCCGTACCCGGCAGGCCGGCTCCGCAGCCTCCCCGGGGTTCAGCGGAGGTTCCCGGATCCGGCATGGCCAGCGGTCCCAGCCTGCCGTCCTCGGTACCATCCGAGCAGCTCACCCTGCTCTGAGGCCAGCAGGCCCATCTCCCGGGCCGCAGCGGCGTATCTACACAAAAAAAAACTAGTTGTCGCTAGGTCTGGTTCCTTTTATGGTGACCAGGCCAGTTTCCTCAGGATTTGGTCTGGATGTGATCGCCCACAGCGAAATCAGGCACTTCGCGATCTCGCTTGACAGCGCTAGATAACGCGATACATCGTATTTCCTAGGAAAAAGTTCAGAGAGCAGGAGGACGACGTGGCACGCGGGACCACGGGGGCGCCCCGTAACACGCCAGATCCTGATGTCCCCGCCGCCGGCGGGGACATCAGGACGGCTGAGACGCAAGACGCGCAAGCACGGGGAGCACGCCATCGGCAGAATGGCCGAGGCGGCAGCGAGACATCATCGGACCAAGGCAGGCCGGGCAAGCCGGGAGGCATAGACCGGCTGATCGCCATCATCACGGGCAGACGAACCAAATGGGTCGTCGTCGTGTTCTGGCTCCTGATCGTGGCGGCCCTCGGCGGGCTGGCCGGCAAGCTGCAGGGCGCGGAGAAGAACGACGCCTCCTCGTACCTGCCCGCATCTTCCGAATCGACCCAGGAACTCAACGAACAGTCCATCTTCCAGTCCAAGAACTACAATCCGGCCCTGGTGGTCTACGTCCGCGATAGCGGGATCACCCCGGCGGACCTGGCCAAGGCGAACGCGGACGCGCGGTCGTTCGCCGCGCTGTCCGTGGTGGGCGGCCGGGTCGCGCCGCCTACGGTGTCCAAAGACCACCAGGCGATCGAGACCACCATCGGCTCGGACCTCGGCTACAACAGCGACCTGGGCGGCTTCATCACGACCGTCCAGAACACCGCGACCAAGAATGCCGATGGGCTCTCCGTCTACATCGGCGGGCCCGCGGCCAGCGCGAACGATGAGCTCAAGATCTTCAAGGGCATCGACTCCACGCTGCTGTTCGCGGCGCTGGGCGTGGTCATCGTGCTCTTGCTGCTGACCTATCGAAGTCCGGTGCTCTGGTTGATGCCGATCATCTCGGCAGGCGTGGCCCTAACCGTCGCCGAGGCGGTCATCTATCTGCTCGTGCAGCACGCCAACCTGACCGTCAACGGCCAAAGCGGGGGCATCTTGGTCGTGCTGGTCATCGGCGCGAGTACCGACTACGCGCTGCTTCTGGTGGCCAGGTACCGGGAGGAACTGCGCAGGCACGAGGACCGGCACCAGGCCATGGCGATCGCCCTGCGCCGGGCCGGGCCGGCCATCATCGCAAGCGGGCTGACCGTCGTGACCGGGATGCTCTGCCTGCTGGCCGCCGAGTCGAACGACATCTCCGGCCTGGGCCCGGTTGCGGCCATCGGCGTGGGCGTCGGCCTGATCTCCATGATCACCCTGCTGCCCGCGCTGCTGGTGGTGTTCGGCCGGTGGATCTTCTGGCCGGTCAAGCCGAAGTACGGCACCCCGGAACCGACCACCCGCGGCCTGTGGTCACGAGTGGGTCAGGCCATCAGCCACCGCCCGCGCGCGGTGTGGGTGGTGACGGCCCTCCTGCTCGCCGCTGGCTCGGCCGGCCTGATCGGCTTCAAGTTCGGCCCGCTGACCACGGCTCAGGCGTTCCGCGGCACCCCGGCCTCGATCACCGCTCAGAACGTACTGGCCAAGTACTTCCCGGCCGGTTCCGGTGAGCCCGTCCAGGTGATCTCCACCGCGGGGAGCGCCGGGACGGTCAGGACCGCGCTGGCCGATACGCCGGGCATCGCGTCGGTCACGCCACCGGTGACCAAGGACGGCCTGTCCTTCTTGCAGGCCACGATGATCCCGCCGCCGGACAGTACGGCCGCCTACACGCTGGTGGCCAACATCCGGACCACCGTCCACGCCATCCCCGGCGCTGACGCGAAGGTCGGCGGCGGCACGGCCGTCAACCAGGACGTGGAGACCGCCGCGGCGCACGACCGGAACGTAGAGATCCCGCTCATCCTCGGCGTGGTGCTGCTCATCCTCGGGCTGCTGCTCCGGGCGATCGTGGCGCCGCTCGTGCTCATCGTCACCGTCGTGCTGTCGTTCGGCGCGGCGCTGGGCATATCGTCGCTGTTCTTCAGCCACGTGTTCGGGTTCGCCGGGGCGGATACCTCGTTGCCGCTGTTCGTGTTCGTGTTCCTGGTGGCGCTCGGTATCGACTACAACATCTTCCTGATGACCCGCGTGCGGGAGGAGTCGATCCGGCACGGGACCCGCCAGGGCGCGCTGGCGGCCCTGGCCGCCACCGGTGGCGTCATCACCTCGGCGGGCCTGGTCCTGGCCGGCACGTTCGCGGTGCTGGGCACGCTTCCGCTGGTGGAGTTCACCGAGATCGGGTTCGCGGTGGCGCTGGGCGTGCTGCTGGACACGATCATCGTCAGATCGGTCCTGGTGACCGCGCTGACCTTGGACATCGGACGGCACATCTGGTGGCCGAGCGCGCTCGCCCACCCGGAGCGCGGGTCAGTGACGGATGGCACCTAGAATGTGGGTTCGTGGCGTATGACCAGGGAACGCGGATGGCAGCGTGGCGGTGCTGAGCCGCCAGGAAACCGGGCGGCTCTTCGTCCGCTCGGCTGCCATCCCTGATCCTGGAGATCTCCTCGGACACCTGCCCCAGCCGGACGCGGTCGCCTGGGTTCACCATGGCGCCGGACTAGTCGGCTGGGGCGAGGCCATCCGGGCCACGCTCCCGGCCGGCGAGGACAGGTTCGCCGCGGGCGAGAAGTGGCTTCCCTCACTGTTCGAAGCCGCCGACGTCGACGACCAGGTGCGGGTGCGGGGCTCCGGCCCCATCGCGTTCGGAACGTTCACCTTCGACGCCTCATCCGAAGGGTCGGTGCTGGTCGTTCCGCAGGTTCTGCTCGGCCGGGACGGCCACGGCCGGGCCTGGCTCACTACCGTGACGAGTGAGCTGGAGCCGGACCTGGAGGCCCTGGGCTGGCCGGTCACGCCCGAGGCCATGCTGGCCCGGCCACCTGCCGGGGTCCGCTGGCACGACGGCAGCCTGTCCGGGCCGCAGTGGGAACAGGCGGTAGCCGAGGCCGTGGCCGCCATCAAGGCGGGCCATCTGCGCAAGGTGGTCCTGGCGCTGGACCTGTTCGCGACCGCTGCGGACCCGATCGACGTGCGGGCCCTGCTTCGCCGGCTGGCCAGCCGGTATCCCGACTGTTTCACCTTCGCCTGCGACGGCATGGTGGGGGCCACCCCCGAACTGCTGATCCGCCAGACCGGCCGCCAGGTCAGCGCGCTGGTGCTGGCCGGCACGACGCCGCGCGGCGGTAACACCGCGGAAGATGAGGCGCTGGGAGCCGCGCTGCTCTCGTCGGCGAAGAACACCGAGGAACACGCCTACGCGGTCACGTCGATGCGTGAAGCCCTCAACCCGTTGTGCGACGAGCTCGACAGCCAGCCGCGGCCAGACCTGATCAAGCTGCCCAACCTGCAGCATCTGGGCACCTGGGTCCGCGGCACGCTCGCCGCCGACGGCTCGCCGCGGTCGGCACTGGGCCTAGCCGCGGCGGTCCATCCCACCGCGGCCGTGTGCGGTACCCCCACTGCCGCCGCCTTCGAGCTCATCCGCGAGCTTGAGCACATGGACCGGGAACGCTACGCCGGGCCCGTCGGCTGGGTCGACGCTGACGGCAACGGCGAGTGGGGCATCGCGCTGCGCTGCGCGCAGCTCTCCGGCCGCACCGCCCGCCTGTTCGCCGGCTGCGGCATCGTCGCGGGTTCGGATCCGGCCGCCGAACTCGCCGAGGCCCAGGTCAAGCTGCGCCCCATGCGCGGTGCGCTGGAAAGCTGACCGCAGGATCCGGTGGCCTGATCACGCGGGCGGCGCCAGGTAGGCGATCCGGACCGCCCTGGAACACACGTGTGGCCGTGCGATTCCATGACACGATCGGCACCGATTATGCGAACGCCGGGGTCGAGTGGCTGGACATGCGATGGGGCCGGGTGCGCCAGCTCGAGGTTTTCCTGGACACCGAGCGGTTGAGTGCGTGGGAGCGCCGGCACCCCGACCTGGCCGTCCGCGGATAAGAGAACTCTTAATCCGGTCTCGCCCTCGCGGCGACCAGAACTTACTCTCGGTGGAGACAGCAAACGCGACAGGAAGGCTCCGCCAGATGAGCGGCAACACCGAAGACGTGCTCGGCGTGCTCCGCGAGGTGTGGAGCGCCCAGGGGCAGAGCGCCGAGGATGTCGAAGAAGCCTGCGGTCCGGCCAAGTCATGCCAGCGCATGAGCGACGTGGGCTTCGAGGGACTGGCCGACGAGACCGATGGCGACCTGCAGCTGGCCTGGCGGACCCGGCTGGCCCGCGAGGGGAAGCTGAACCAGGGTGCCGGCAGCGTGCGCGACCTGGTCATGGGTCCCCGGTCCGAGTCCGAGTCCCGCTAGCCGCCGGACGCGGACGGCGTGGAAAACGGCGGAATGGAGTTCCCGGGGTCGGTCGGCGAGCTGACCGAGACCCTGCGCCAGGGTGGTTACCTGGCCGATCGCGGACTGGCCACGGCCCTGTACGTGGCGCTGTCGCTGAACCGCCCCATCCTGCTCGAGGGCGAGGTCGGGGTGGGCAAGACCGAGGTGGCCAAGGTCCTGGCGTCGGTCTTCGGCCGCAAGCTGATCCGGCTGCAGTGCTACGAGGGGATCGACACCAACCAGGCGCTGTACGAGTGGGACTACGCCCGTCAGATGCTGCACATCCGGGCCCTGTCCGAGCACCAGGCGGCCGACTCCAACGCGGTCGACCAGCTGTTCGGCCCCAAGTTCCTGCTGGAGCGGCCGCTGCTGGAAGCGGTCCGGGCCGGTGACCAGGCGGTGCTGCTGATCGATGAGATCGATCGCGCCGACGACGAGTTCGAGGCGTTCCTGCTCGAGGTGCTGTCCGATTTCCAGATCAGCATCCCCGAGATCGGCACCGTCAAGGCGGCCAGCCCGCCGGTGGTGGTGCTGACCTCCAACCGCACCCGCGAGCTCCATGACGCGCTCAAACGGCGCTGCCTGTACCACTGGATCGGCTACCCGCCTGCCGACCGCGAGGTCGAGATCGTCCTGGTCCGCGAGCCTGGCATCTCGACGGCGCTGGCCCGCAAGGTCGTCGCCGCCGTGCAGCGGCTTCGCGAGCTGGACCTGGCCAAGCCGCCCGGCGTGGCCGAGACCATCGACTGGGCCCGGACCCTCGATTTCCTCGGCGAGGCGGACCTGGCCAACGCTCAGGACACCCTAGGCGCCGTGGTCAAGGACCGGGACGACCTCGAGGTGGTCCTGGACAATCTGCAGGAGATCACCTACGGTGCCCGCGGCGCCTGAACCGTTCACCGGCTTGCTGGTGGCGTTCGCGGGAGAACTGCGCGCGGCCGGCCTCGCCGTGGGCTCGGGCGACGTCCTGCTCTACTGCTCGGCGCTGGGCAGGCTGGACCCGGCTGACCTGGCCGACCTGTACTGGGCGGGCCGGACCACGCTGGTGAACCGGCACGACGACATCGCCGTGTATGACCAGGTGTTCCGCCGGTTTTTCCTGGGCACCGGCGATGGGGCCGACGATCCGCTGATGCTCATGCTGCGGGCCTCGGCGCAAGCGCAGGGCGCCCTGGCCATTCCGTCCACCGAGCCAGGTGAGTCCGACCAGGAGGAAGAGGCCATCCTGGGCTGGATGGCGTCGGACGTGGACGCGCTCAAACACAAGTCATTCGCCACCTGCACGCCGGAGGAACTGGCGGCGCTGCGCCGGATCATGGCCCGGATCAAGCTGACCCCGCCCCGCCGCCGGACCCGGCGCAGCACGCCGGCCCGCACCGGTCCGCGGCCCGATCCCCGGCGGATCGTACGCGAAGCCATGCGCATGCACGGCGAGCCAGCCCGGCTGTACTGGCGGCGCCGGAAGGTCCGGGCGCGACCACTGGTCCTGATCTTGGACATCTCCGGCTCGATGGCCGACTACTCGCGCAACCTGCTGCAGTTCGCACATTCGGCGATCCGGTCGAGCGGACGCGTCGAGGTGTTCTGCTTCGGCACCCGGCTGACCCGGATGACCGGCGCGATGGAGTGCCGGCGTCCGGACGAAGCGCTGGAGCGGGCCGCGCGCGCCGCGTTCGACTGGGACGGGGGAACCAGGATCGGCGACAGCCTGGACTCCTTCGTCCGAGGCTGGGCGCGGCGTGGCGTGTGCCGCGGCGCCATCGTGGTGGTCTGCTCTGATGGCCTGGACCGCGGGGATCCCGCCGTGCTGGCCGCGGCGCTGGAGCGCCTGTCCCGGCTGTGTCACCGGCTGGTCTGGCTGAACCCGCACAAGGGCGACGACCCGGGCTTTAAGCCCAGCACGCTCGGGATGATGATCGCGGCCCCGCACATCGACCTGCTGCTGTCCGGCCACGACCTGAACAGCCTGGAGAAGTTCGCCACCCTGCTCCCGATGCTTAACTAGGAGCATGCCGACCAGGAGCGTGCCGTGAGGTGGAGTGTCGGGATCGAGGCCGAAACCGGCCAGGTGCTGACCCGTGAGCAGGTCGTCGAGCTGGCCGACGCGGTGGCCGCGAGCGGTGGCATGGCGAGCGGGATCGGCACCAGCCGGTGCGGTGCGCGGTTGATCGTGCAGGCCGGCAGCCACGACGAGGCGGTGGCCAAAGCCACCGAGCAGTTCACCCGGGCCGTGGCCCTGGCGGCCCTGCCGCCCGGCCCGGTGGTACGGACCGAGGCGGTCAGCGAAGACGAAGACGAGGGCGCGGAATGATCCGGCTCGGGTCGTTGGCCGGCTATCCGTTCGAGGGGCCGCGCGTGCTGGCCGGGTGGACCCCGCCGCAGGCGGCAGCGGTCTACGTGATCGCCTACAAGCCCGATCCGGACACCAAGCCGGACAAGTATGCGGTCATTTACGTCGGCCACGCCGACGACCTAAGCGCCGAGCGGTTCCCGTTCCAGCATCCCCGCGCGTCCTGCTGGATCAAGCGCGCGGGATCGAAGTGGAAGGTCTACATCTGCACTTACCAAGTGCCCGGCGGGACCCAGGCGCACCGGGAGCAGATCGCCCAGGAGCTGACCGCGATCTACCGGCCGCGCTGTAACGACCGGCAGTTCGAGCAGTCCTGGAAGGACCAGTGGATCGGCGAGACCACCTTGTCCTCCCCGGCCTGGCCAAGGACCCGGTCCGCCCAGAGGCATCGCCCCAGGCGCCCGCCTAGGGAACCAGGACGACGACCTTGCCGCGGACCCCGCCTCCGGCCAGGAGGTCATAGCCGCGCCGGAAATCCGCCAGCGGAACGGTGGCAGCCACCCGGACCTCGAGGTCCCCGGCGGCGGCCTGCTCGGCAAGCGGCGCGAGCGCCGTGGCGTCGGGCTGGACGCGGGCGCGCGGATCGGTCGTTATCCGGCCGGGCGGAAACCTACCGCGTCGAGCAGGCGCGACCGGCGAGTCCCCGACGCGGGCCGGGCCGGCTCGGGCACGGCGGGCGATTCGGGCCGGGGGGTCACCCCGGTCACGATGTCCTCGGCCATCCCGTACAGCAGCGGCAGGGCGCCAGCGACCACGCCGCCGGTCTCGTTGATGTGCTCGACCCCGGGCCTGATGAGCTTGGCGTGACCCACGATGGACTGCACGATCTCCGCGCACTCCTCCAGGTTCCCCGCGATGCGGGTCAGCAGCGTGCCCACCCAGAACAGGTAGAACGCCAGTCCGGCGATCAGCAGCAGGACGTCGATGACCGTCCAGACGACCAGGCCCGTCATGATCTCACCTTGCCCAGGACGCGGCCGAGAAACAGGTGGTGCTGCAGACCCTCGGCCAGGACCGCCTCGACACCGGTCGCGACCTGCGGGATCAGCACGGTGTCCGCGGTGTTGGCGGCGGCCGCGTTGAGCGTGTCGCGCACCGTGACGACCCGGCGGTCGATGACCTTGACCAGGTAGATGAGCAGGCTCAGCAGCGCCGCGACCGCGACCACCACCACCAGGCCCAGGATGTTCGCGATCGTCCACAGGTTGTGCTCGGTGGATGACATGGCCAGCGTGTGGTGCATGGCTACCCTCCCAGCCGGGCGCGGCCGCGCTGCAGGCCGCCGATGATGATCGTGGCGTGCTCGATGGTGGTGCGCAGCGCGCCGAGCGGTGCGGTGTTGTGCACCGCGTCGGTCAGCGCGTCGTTGATCTTGGGTGCCTCGTTGCCGATGGACCGGGCCAGCAGCAGGATCGGCACGACCAGGGCCACCACGACCAGCACGATGATGATGCCGATGGTGTAGCCCACCACCCAGCCGGTGGTGCTGTACCCCGCGGCGAGGACATTCGGGTGCATGGCGACTCCCTAGACCGTTTCGCAGAAGTCACGGACCGGCTTGAGGCTGGCGTTGACCGCGGTCAGCCGTTCCGGCACCGTGCTGGTGAGCTGGGCGACGGCCTGGACTCCCCCGGTGGTGGCGACCAGCGTCGCGCGCACCGCTCGCAGGTGGAAGATGACCCGTAGCAGGCCGACCGCGGTGATGGCGATGATCAGGGCGGCGACGATCAGTGTGAACCAGGCAGCGGCTGGCATAGCCGATCTCCTTTCCCGCTCAGCCGAGCAGCTTGGCGACGGAGCCGGCGTAGCGCACCGCGCCGACGCTTACTTCCTTGACCGTCTCGTCCGTGGTGGCCAGCGCATCGGGCAAGCCGTTCAGCTCGCCGATGAGGGCCACACCGCCGGACAAGATGTGGTCGGTCGCGCCCCGGATCCGCTCGACCGCCGCCAGGACGCGGTTGAGCAGGAAGATGACCACCGGCAGGACCACGACCAGCAGGACGACGTTTCCTATCCACCACAGGACCATGACGGGCTCCTAGCTCGCGGGTTGGTAAGGCAGGAAGAACCGGCGGAACACCCGGCTCAGGGCCATCAGCGCGGCCCGCACACCGAGGGTGAAGCCGCGCGCCGGGGCGGCGCTGGCCGCGGCGATCTGGTCGGCCGACTCACCGCGCTCGATCCGCTCGATCCGGTCCTGCATGTTCGCGGAGAAGTCGCGCATCAGCACGGCCGTGACGTCGCTGATCATCCCGCGGCCGTACTGGGCTGCCGCGCCGGACAGCTGCAGGTCCTGGGTCACGCCCACCTTGGTGCCCCGGCCGGCCTTGGTCAGCGTCGCGGTGACGACCATGCTGGCCTGGCCACGGCCCTTCTCGTCGGCCCCGCTGGCGTGCACCACGATCCGTTTGGCCGCCTCATCGCGCTCGGTGATGTCGGCGGTCCCGGCGAACCGGAGCCGGACCGGGCCCATGCGCACGGCCACCGTGCCCTTGTACTTGTCGTCGCCGAGATCCTCGGTCAGCTCGGCGCCCGGCAGGCACGCCGCGACCTGCGGAATGTTGTCGAAGAACAGCCAGACCTGCTCGACCGGCTCAGCGACCTCGAACTCGTTCTTGATCAGCATCGGGTCTCTTTCCTGATGTAGGCGCCAGGGTCCTGCTCGAACGCCTGGCGGCAGCCCGCGCAGCAGAAGTAGTAGTCGGCGCCGTCGTGGCGAAGCGGGCGGCTGGACGCGGTGGCCACGGTCATCCCGCAGACCGGATCGACCGCCTCAGCCAGGGCGGTGTCAGCCAAGGCGGGCCGCTGGTGCGGCACCGGCAGCGCGCCGGCGGCACGCAGCTGGACCAGCTCGGCCAAGATGGCCACGGCGATCTCCTGGTGCGTGGTCTTGCCCAGGTCCAGCCCGGCCGGCACCTTGACCCGGTCCAGGTCTCGCTGGGACACGCCCCGATCGGCGAGGTAGCCGAGCACGGTCGCACCCCGGCGGCGTGAGCCGACCAGGCCCAGGTAGGCGGGACGGGCGGCGACCGCCCGGGTCAGGACATCCTCATCGTCGTGTCCCTGGGTGGCCACCACGATCATGGATCGCTCGTCGGCGCGCTCGGTGGCGAAGTCGGGGCCGTCCACCAGCTCCGTCCGCCAGCCGAGCGCCGCGGCCAGGGCGGCCAGCGTCCGGGCCATCGGGGAGCCGCCCACCACGATGAGGTGCGGGGCCGGCACGATCGGCTCGATGTAGATCTCCAGGGCACCCTCGCTCTGACAGGAAATCGGGATGACGGTCATGCCGTCCGGGACCGCCCCGCCGAACTGCTCCGGCGTGCCGAGCAGCAGTAGCCGGGCGGTGCCCTCGGCGATCACCCGCTGCGCTTCGCGGACCACCACCGGCTCGGCGCAGGCTCCGCCGATCCAGCCGTGCAGCTCGCCGTCGGCGGTGATGATCGCCCGCGCGCCGGGCTGGCTGGAGGACGGCGGCTGGCGCCAGACCACGGTGGCGAGCGCGAATGCCTCGCCGCGCCGGGTCAGCTCACCCATTTCCTCGAGGACGTCCATGGTTCAGTCGTCCGACCGGACCGGCGGTATGCCGGAGACATCGTGACGGTGAGTGATCGCCTCCCATACGCGGTCCGGCAGCAACGGCATGTCGATGTTGCGGACGCCGGTGCCGGACAGCGCGTCGATGACCGCGTTGACGAAGGCGGCCGGACCGCCCACCGCGGCGCACTCGCCGATGCCCTTGGCCCCGATCGGGTGGTGCGGGCACGGGGTCACGACCTCGCTGTGCAGCTCGAAGCCGGGCGTCTCCCAGGCGCTGGGCAGCAGGTAGTCCATGTAGTTCGAGCCGATGCAGTTGCCCTCGGCGTCGAACGTGATGAACTGCATGTTGGCCATGGCGTACGCCTCGGTGAGCCCGCCCATGATCTGGCCCTCGACGATCATCGGGTTGATCCGCACCCCGCAGTCGTCGACCGCCACCACCTTCAGCACGTCCCACACCCCGGTTTCCGGGTCCACCTCGACGGTGGCGATGTAGACGGCGAACGGCCAGGTCAGGTTCGGCGGATCGTAGAAAGCGGTGTTCTCCAGGCCGGGCTCCATGCCGTCCGGCATGTTGCTGTAGGCGGCCATCGCGCACTCCTGGATGGTGACGCCGCGATCGGGGGCGCTGCGCACGTAGAACCGGCCGAGCTCCCACTCGACGTCCTCCTCGGACACCTCCAGCAGGTGGGCCGCCAGGCGGCGCGCCTTGGCCCGGATCTTGCGGGACACCATGGCCACCGCCGCACCAGCCACCGGGGTGCTGCGGGAGGCGTAGGTGCCCATGCCGAACGGGGCGGTGTCGGTGTCACCCTCCTCGACCACCACATCCTCGGCCGGCAGGCCGAGTTCGTGGGCGACGATCTGGGCCCAGGTCGTCTCGTGACCCTGGCCCTGCGACTTGGCTCCGGTGCGCAAGATGGCCTTGCCGGTCATGTGCACCCTGAGCTCGGCGGAGTCGAACATCTTGATGCCCAAGATGTCGTACTCCCGGCTGTTCCCCGCGCCGAGCGGCTCGGTCATGGTCGAGATGCCCAGGCCGAGTAGCCGGCCCCGCGCCCGCGCCGCGGCCTGCTCCCGCCGGAAGTCCTCGTAGCCGATGGCCTTCAGCCCGACGTCGAGGCACTTGGCGTACTGGCCGGAGTCGGTCAGGAAGCCCAACGGGGTGCGATGCGGGAAGTCCTCGTCCCGGACGAAGTTCATCCGGCGGAACTCGCCCTGGTCCATGCCCAGGTCGTCCGCGGCCGCCTGCATCATCCGTTCCTGGAAGAACATGGCCTCGGTGACGCGGAACGAGCAGCGGTACGCCACCCCGCCCGGCGCCTTGTTGCTGTAGGTGCCGCGAGTGGCCAGATGGGCTACCGGGATGTCGTAGGCGGCGAACGCCGAGTGCAGCAGGCCGATCTTGAACTTGCTCGGCTGCGCGTCGGAGAAGAACGCGCCGTGGTCGGACGAGCAGCGCATCCGCACGCCGAGGATCTTGCCGTCGCGCCGCAGCGCCATCTCGCCGTCCAGGTAGATGTCCCGGGCGTAGTGCGTGGAGATCAGGTTGCCGGACTTGTCCTCGATCCACTTCACCGGCCGCTCGAGCAGGATCGAGGCCAGGATCGAGCAGACGTAGCCCGGGTAGACCGGGACCTTGTTCCCGAAGCCGCCGCCGATGTCCGGGGAGATGATCCGGATCATGTGCTCAGGCAGCTCGGCGACCAGGGCGACCGCGGCCCGGATGATGTGCGGCGCCTGGGTGGTCATGTACACGGTGAGCTTGGACGTGGCCCGGTTGAAGTCCGCGATCGAACCGCAGCACTCGATGGGCGAGGGATGCGAGCGCGGGTAGTGCAGCTTCAGCTTCGAGATCACGTCGGCCTGCTCGAACGCCCGGTCGGTGCCGGCCGCGTCGCCGACCTCCCAGTCGAAGATGACGTTGTCCTGCTGGTTCTCCTTGTCGTCGCGGATGACCGGCGCGCCTTCGGCGACCGCCTGCTCCGGGTTGACGACCACCGGCAGCGGCTCGTACTCGACCTCGATGGCCTCGCAGGCGTCCTTGGCGATGTACGGGTCGTCGGCGATGACGCAGGCTACTTCCTGGCCCTGGAACCGCACCTTGTCGGTGGCCAGCACGGCCTGCGTGTCGTAGGACAGCGTGGGCATCCAGGCCAGGTTCCGGGTCGCCATCATCTCGCCGGTCAGGACCAGGTGGACGCCGGGAATGTCCCAGGCCTTGCTGGCGTCGATCGACACGATCCGGGCGTGCGCCAGCGGACTGCGCAAGATCTCCATGTGCAGCATGCCGGGCAGGGTGATGTCGTCGGTGTAGTTGCCCTTGCCGCGGATGAAGCGGTTGTCCTCGACGCGCTTGCGGCTCGCGCCGAGGCCGCCGATCTTGATCTCGTCTAGTGCCTGTGACACGTCATGCCTCCCCGGATTCGGCGCGGAGCTTGGCGGCCGCCCAGAGCACCGATTTGACGATGTTCTGATAACCCGTGCACCGGCACAGGTTGCCGGACAGCGCCCACCGCACGTCCTCCTCGGTGGGGTCCGGATTACGGTCGAGCAGCGCCTTGGCCGCCATCATCATGCCCGGCGTGCAGAACCCGCACTGCAGCCCGTGCTCCTCCTTGAAGCCTTCCTGCACCGGATGCAGCTCGCTGGCCGTGGCCAGGCCCTCGACCGTGCTGATCTCGTGCCCGTCGGCCTGCACGGCCAGCATCGTGCACGACTTGACCGGGTACCGGTCGACCAGCACCGTGCACGCGCCGCAGTTGGTGGTGTCGCAGCCCACGTGGGTGCCGGTCAGTCCGAGCCCGCGGCGGATCAGGTGGGCCAGCAGCAGCCGCGGCTCGACCTCGGCGATCTTCTTGGCCCCGTTGATACTGAACTTGATCCGCCGGACCGGGACATCCTCGGTGCCCTGACCCTCGTGGTCTTCATAGACGATGGTCATGATCAGGCCGCCCGTTCCGCCGTCACGCCGTTGCGGCTCAGCAGCCGCACGACGAACGTGCGCACCATGTGCCGCTTGTATTCAGCGCTGCCGCGATGATCGGTCCTCGGCCGGGCCGCCTCGGCGGCCAGGTCCGCGGCCTGGGCGATGCGGTCCTCGGTAAGCGCGCCGCCGGTCAGCGCGTCGGCCGCCGACGTGGCCGCGATGCTCGAGCCGCCCACCGCGGTCAGCGCGATGCCCGCCCGGGTCACCGTCTGGCCGCTGGTCTCCAGCGCGACCGCGACGCCGACGGTGGCGAAGTCACCCACCCGGCGCTCGAGCTTGAGGTATCCCCCGGAACGGATGCCCTGGGCGGCCGGGATCACGGCCTCCACCGCGATCTCGTCCGGTTCCAGGACGTTCTGGAACGGCCCGGTGACGAAGTTGGCGAGCGGGATGACGCGCGTGCCGCGCGGGCCGCGGGCCACCACCGAACCACCGAGGGCGAGGACCACCGAGGCCCAGTCACCCTGCGGGTCGGCGTGACACAGCGAGCCGACCAGCGTGCCCCGGTTGCGCACGATGGGGTCGGCGATCAGCGGGGCGGCCGAGGCCATGGTCGGCTGGGTGGCCTTGAGCAGGTCCGAGCGCTCCAGGTCGACGTGGCGGCACAGCGCGCCGATGCGCAGCGTGCCGTCCGGGTCGGTCCGGTGGTAGTCCAGGCCGGGCACGTTGTTGATGTCGATGACCAGCTGCGGATTGGCGAAGCGCAGCTTCATCAGCGGGACCAGGCTCTGCCCGCCGGCCAGCACCTTGGCCTCGTCCCCGCCGTCGTGCAGCAGGCTGATCGCCTCGGCCAGCGCACGCGGCGCCTCGTAGCGGAACCGCGACGGATACATAGATCCTCCAGGTGTCGCAGTGAAGGGGCCGGCCTACGGCTCGGATTCCGGGTCGGGCACGGCGGTCGGCAGCGACTCATAATCGGGGTCCGGCCGCGGTTCTTGATGCGGCGGCCACGGTCCCGCGACCGGCTGTCCGGCGACCTTGAGGTAGTCGATCAGCTCGGGCCAGGCCCACACGGTCGGGCTCTTCCCGGTCTTGGGAGCGTCCTCGATGAGCTCGTAAAGCCGCGGGTTGCCGCGGCTGTGGCCGTCGGATTCGATCCGCATAGTGAATACTCCCGGCGCTGGACAATGCTGACGGAGAGCCGCCAGTTGTGACCGTCAACATGATCCGCTCGGCCGAACGGCCCGGCAATACGCGAATAAGCGGTTGCTTAAGGAGTGCCGTTCCGGACGTCTTGCCTGGTCAGCTCCAGATCGTGACGTATACCGGCGGCCGGAACTTCGACGGCGGCACGCCGGCGGCCGGCGAGCGCATCAGGTGCATGGCCTCCGGCGTGCTCAGGTAACGGCGGAACGAGCTGGCCGCGGTGCTCTGGTGCTGCCGCTCGAGCAAGGTCACGTGCCAGCAGGCGTCCACGCGGCAGCCGGGCGCCTCGACCCGGGATAGCTCGCCGCGGCGCAGTTGCTGGGCGACCAGGTGCTCGATCGCGGGCGCGACGCCGGTCCCGTCGGCCGCTGCCGCCCAGGCCGCGGTCTGGTTGGGGAAGACCCTGATCTGATCCTCGGCAATGCCCAGGCCGGCCAGCATCTTGCCGGTCTCGCTGTCCGGATCGGTGCCCGAGGAGTCCACGAACCACAGCCACTGGCGCGGACCGCCGCGCAGCCGGGACTGGCCGGCCGTCACCACTACCAGCCGGTACCGGAAGATCGGCTCAGTCACCAGAGCCAGGGCCGGATCATCGGGCAGCGTCTGCGGGTCGGTGCCGATTGCTACGTCGGCCAGCCGGTTGGCGATCAGGACGTTCATTTCCTTGGTCGCCGCGACCCCGGCCGAGACCTCGACCGTTCCGGCGAACCGTTTGGTGAACGCCTCGGTGAGCGGACTGATCAGGAACTCGGCCACGGTCGAGCTGGATACCACCCGGAGCTGCTCGGGCGCGCCCTGTGCGGCGCGGACCGCGGCGTGGGCCTCGGCGCCGAGCACGACGATCTGCGAGGCGGTGGCGAGCAGCCGCGAGCCTCCGGCGGTCAGGGTCATGCCGACCGGCCCCCGGGTGACCAGCTGATCACCGAGGTGCAGCCGCAGCGCGGACAGGGCCTGGGAGACCGCCGACTCGCTGACGCCGAGCGCGTTGGCCGCGGCGGTCACCGAGCCGAGCCGGGCCACCAGGACGAACGCGTTCAGCTGGGTAAGCGTCATCGCACTGCCAATTATCACGTACCAGCCGGGCGCGCACAGCCACGCGCGGCAGGCCTCTATCCTCGGACCATGACCGCTGTCTGGCATGGGCCGGCCGAGTGGGAAAACCCGGCTCCCCGCCGGTACGGTCCGGTGAGCCGCGTCGCGGTCATCTCCGATGTGCACACGAACGTCGCGGCTCTGTCCGCGGTGCTGGCCGACATCGAGGCGGCGGACGTGGACCTCATCGTCTCGTGCGGCGATCTCACCTGGGGCAGCCACCCCGACCAGACCGTCGCCGCGATGCGCGGCCTGGGCGACCGGGCGCTGTTCGTGCGCGGCAACGGCGAGCGGGCCGTGCTGGAGATCGCGGCTGGACGGCGGACGCCCGGCAGCCCGCGCGAGGCCTGGGTGCCGGCCCGGCACTCGGCGAGCTCGCTGGAGTTCGTCGCGGCGATCCCGTTCAGCGTCGTGATCGAGATCACCGGCCTGGGACCGGTGCGGTTCTGCCACGGCTCGCCGCGCAGCGACACCGAACTGGTGACCCCGGCCACGCCGCAGGAGCGTTTCGCCGAGCTCTGCACGGGGGTCGATGAGCAGGTTCTCATCACCGGGCATACCCACATCCAGTTCGACCGGCGGGTGGCGGGCCGGCGGTCGGTCAATCCGGGCAGCGTCGGGCTCCCCTACCACGACGGCGAGCCGGGCACCGCGTACTGGGCGCTGCTCGGGCCGGATGTGACGCTGCGGCAGACGCGTTACGACGTCGCCCCCGCCCTGGCGGCGGGACCCGCGGCCGGCGATCCCGGGGCGGAGAAGATCGGGCAACTGCTGCTGTCACCGCCGAGTTCCGGCCAGATCATGGCCGAGACCGCACACCTGGTCGCCTCCGACTAGGCGAAGGCCATAACCCGACGGTAACCCGGACGGCCGTGGTCGCCGCCTCGCGTAGCCGCCCGCGCAGCGCGGCGCCGGCCGCGCGGTCGGTCTGCGCCTCCACGATCCGCAGGCCGGTGCCGGGCAGCGCTTTGCCCAGGTCCTCGGGCTGATCCAGCCGCTGATAGGGCAAGCCGAACGCGGCGGCCAGGTGATCCAGACGGGCCCCGTGCGGCGTGCCGAACAACCGCTCGAACGAGCCGGTGAAGGCGGCTTGCTCCAGCGTCGAGAAGATGCCGCCGCCGTCGTTGTTGACCACGATCAGGCACAGGTCGGGCCGCGGCTCATCCGGGCCCAGCGCCAGGCCCGGCGCGTCATGCAGGAAGGCCAGGTCCCCGATCAGGGCGTACGCCGGACCGTCGTGGGCCAGGGCGGCCCCGATCGCCGCTGACACGGTGCCGTCGATGCCGCTGGCTCCCCGGCTGGCCAGGATGCGGACGTCGGCGCGAGTTAGGGCGTGAAAATCGATATCCCGAACGGGCATACTGCTTGCCGCCCACAAAAGTGCGTGCTCGGGCAGCCCGAGGACCAGATCCCGGGCCAGCCGCGGCTCGGTCAGCTGATCGCCGGCGTCCAGGATGGCGTCCACCGCCTGGCGCGCCGCTTCGTCGGCGCGACGCCACTCATCAAGCCAGGACGTCGAGGCGGCGGGCGCGCCGCTGAGCGCGATCCGGCTGGTCACGTCGGTGGCGGCCCGCTGCGGGTCGGCCCAGCGTCCCGGGCCCTGGCCGAGGACGACGTGCCGGATGGCGGGTGTGGCCAGCAGGGCGGACTGGGGGCGGGACAGCCCGGGCCGTCCGGCCGAGATCAGCACCTCGGGCCGGTGCGCGGCCATGAATTCACCGGTGGCGAGCAGGTACTGGTAGGCGGGCAGGGCGTTGGGGCCGTGCCTGGCCCCGGACGACGGCTCGGCGAGCACCGGCCAGCCGGCCCGCTCGGCCAGCGCCACCAGCGCCGCCGCGTCGTAGTCCCCGTCGCCGCAGACCACCACGCCACGTTCGGTCCAGGGCAGCTCGAGCTGGGCCACCGCGGAGCCACCGGGCTCGAAAGCGGTCCACGGCCGCCCGTCCGGGCGCCCGTCCAGCGACTCGGGCCAGTCGTGGTCCTCGGGAGCGCCGGGCAATTCGGGGGTGAGCGGGTCACGGAAGGCCAGGTTGAGGTGGACGGGCCCGGACCCCTGACCCAAGCCGCCCGCGCGCCCCGCCGCCTGCGCCCAGGCCTGGCAGGCCAGCGAGCGCCAGTAGGCGACCGCTCCCGCGCGCCGTTCAGGCACCCCGGCCTCGCAGAACCAGCGCACCGCGCCGCCGTACAGCTTGATCTGGTCGATCGCCTGGTTGGCCCCGGTGCTGCGCAGCTCGGGGGGCCGGTCGGCGGTGAGCACCAGCAGCGGGACGCCGGACTCGTCGGCCTCGATCACCGCCGGGTGAAAGTTGGCCGCCGCGGTGCCCGACGTGCACAGCACCGCCACCGGCCGCTGGCTCGTCTTGGCCAGGCCGAGCGCGGCGAACGAAGCGGACCGCTCGTCGATACGGACGTGCAGCCGCAGCCTCCCGCGCTGTTCCAGGTCACCGAACGCCATGGCCAGCGGGGTGCTGCGCGATCCCGGGGCGACGACGACCTCGCGGAGCCCGCACCGGACCAGCTCGTCGCAGAACGCCAGGCCGAACGCGGTGGACGGGTTCACCGGGCGGGCACCTGGTCGAGAAACTCCGCCGCGGCCGCCGCCCGGTCCCGCCAGGGCGCCGGGTCGGTCTCGAACCGGGCCAGCTGGGCGGCGTCCACCACCGGACGGCGAACCGGCAGCTCGCCGCCCTCGGGTACCAGCGGGTCAGCGGTAACGTCTCCGGCCAGCAGCGACATGGTGCCCAGGCCGCACGCGTAGGGCAGCTCGGGCAGGGCCGCGGCGAGCGCGACCCCGGCGGCGAGCCCGACCGAGGTGTCGACCGCGCTGGAGACCACGACGGGCAGCCCGCAGGCCTCGGCCACCCGCAGCGCCGCCCGGACCCCGCCGAGCGGCTGGACCTTCAGCACCACGATGTCGGCCGCGCCCGCGGCCCGGACGCGCAGCGGGTCATCGGCACGCCGGACCGACTCGTCCGCCGCGATGGGAATGTCGACATGTCGACGCAGCTCGGCGAGCTCATCCAGGGTGGCGCACGGTTGCTCGGCGTACTCGAGGCCGAAGGGAGCCAGCCGCCGCAGCATGCGCGCCGCCTGGGCGGTGCCCCAGCCGCCGTTGGCGTCGACCCGGATGCGTCCGGCCGGCCCGAGCGCTTCCCGGACCGCCTCGACCCGCTCGATGTCCGCCGCCTCGCCCTGGCCGCGCTCGGCCACCTTGACCTTGGCCGTCCGGCAACCCGAGGCGGCCACGATCCGCAAGGCCTGCTCCGGGCCGACCGCGGGCACGGTCACGTTCACCGGGATCCGGTCCCGGAGCGGCGCGGGCCATCCCTGGTCCGCGGATTCCAGCGCGCTGGCCAGCCACCGCGCGCACTCCCGCGGTCCGTACTCGGCGAACGGCGAGAACTCTCCCCACCCCGCGGGGCCCTGAATCAGCGCCCCCTCCCGTACCGTCACCCCCCGGAACCTCACCGGCATCGGAATGGCAAACGCCCGCAACTCCCCCAGCCACTCCCCCAGCCACCTCGGCGTCACGGCTGACCCTCGCGATCGTGGGTCAAAAGGGGTGCTATAGCACCAGTAACGACCCACGATGAGGCGGAACGGGTCATGAGGTCATGCGTTCCGGCCTCGACAGCTGGCATTCGTCCACGCGTAACCTCCCTAAGGTCCGGGATCTAACCTTAACGATCGTGACGAACCGCTCTGTTGGCCCGGGGGGACGACCCCCTCAAACCCCCCCGCGAAGGTTGCACGCGGTCCTGGTCGACCGGCCCGGACCGCGGCTGCTCGAACTGCTGGCCGCGGCGCTGGACGGTAGCGGGCCGGCCATCGCCCCGGTGGACGCCGGGCTGCCGCGGGCCCGGCTCGACGCGCTGGTGGAGGCGCTGGCCCCGGGCAGCGTGGAGGGGCCGGACGGACGAACCACGGCCCGTTCGGATCAAGGAAGGGCGGTGGCCGAAGGTACGGCGGTGGTGGTGCCCACGTCGGGATCCACCGGAGTCCCCAAGGGGGTCGAGCTCGGCGCCGCCGCGCTGCTGCATTCGGCGCGAGCCTCGCTGGCCCGGGTCGGCGCGCGGCCCGGCGAGCGGTGGCTGTGCTGCCTGCCCAGCACGTACATCGCCGGGATCCAGGTGCTGGTGCGCTCGCTGGTCGGCGGGACCGACCCGGTGCTGGCCGACCGGGCCGACCCGCAGACGGTCGCCGCCTCCGGCTGCGCGCACGTCTCGCTGGTGCCGACGCAGCTCCGGCGGCTGCTAGATGTCGATACATCACCACTTTCCGGGTTCTCGTCGGTGCTGCTGGGCGGGGCCGCCGCGCCGGCCGGCCTGCTGGACGAAGCCCGGGCCGCCCGGGTGCCGGTGGTGACTACCTACGGCATGACCGAGACCTGCGGCGGCTGCGTCTACGACGGGATTCCGCTGGACGGCGTCCAGGTCAAGCTCGACGACCAGGACGGCCGCATCTGGATCGGCGGCCCGGTGCTGTTCACCGGTTACCGGCCCGGGCCCGGGGCACCAGATGACCGATGGTTCAGAACAGGTGATCTGGGGCGCCTGGATTCCGAGGGGCGGCTGGTGGTGCGCGGGCGGGCCGACGACGTGATCAACACCGGCGGGGCGCTGGTGGTCCCCGGCGAGGTCGCGGCGGTGCTGCAGACCTGCCCGGGCGTCCGGGATGTGGCGGTCGTGGGCCTGCCTGACCCAGAATGGGGCGAACGGGTCGTAGCGGTCGTGGTGCCCGCCGATCCGGCTGACCCGCCGACCCTCGAATTGCTCCGTCTGCATGTCAAGGACCGTCTGCCGCGTTACGCTGCTCCGAGCAGGGTCGTGATGATCGATGCCGTTCCGATGCTTCCCAGCGGGAAGCACGACCTCGCCCGGCTCAGGCGAGAACTGCTACGGCGGGAACAAACTGAGGCGGAGAACGTTACTTATTAGTGCCCGGACAATGTGCCCCCGCTGATGACTGCGCGGGGAAACGAGGGGTACTTGGTGGAAGCCCGTGAACGACGTGTGGATTGCGTGCGTATTTAGGAGGAGGGAGGTGTCTCATGCCGCGGATCGCCATGGCGACCTCAACGGTCGTCGAAACGGATGAAGAGGCGAGCACGACCCGAGTGGATGATCTGATCCAGCGGGGACGTAGCCAGGGTCACCTGTCTCTTGCGGAGCTGAGGAACGCCTTTGACCAGGCCGGCCTGACCCCTGCCGAGGGACGGTCCATCCTGCGCGAGCTGGCCGAGTCCGGCGTGCGGCTGGCCAACGAGCTGGGTGACTCGGGGAGCAAGACCCGCTCGACGGCGCGCTCGACGGCCCGGACGCGAACCGTGAAGGACGCGGACGACGCCGACGCCGAGTCCGGCGATGAGAGCGACGCTGACCTGGCCGACGCCGACGTGGTGAACCTCGAGGCGGAGGCGGCCGCGCTCAGCGACACCGACCGGCTGAGCGAGGTTGACCTCGACGACCAGACGCCCGCGATGGGCGACTCGGTGCACACCTACCTGAAGTCGATTGGCCGGACCAGCCTGCTGACCGCCGAGCAGGAGGTGGACCTGGCCAAGCGCATCGAGGCTGGCCTGTTCGCCGAGCACAAGCTCGAGACCATGGGTCTGGAAGGCACCGCCGGACTGGACGAGGCGTACCGGCGCGACCTGGAACTGATCGCCGAGGACGGGCGGCGCGCGAAGGCGCACATGCTCGAGGCGAACCTGCGCCTGGTCGTATCGGTGGCCAAGAAGTACAGTGACCGCGGCCTGTCCCTGCTGGACGTGGTGCAGGAAGGCAACCTGGGCCTGATCCGGGCGGTCGAGAAGTTTGACTACACCAAGGGCTACAAGTTCTCTACCTACGCCATGTGGTGGATCCGGCAGGCCATCCAGCGCGGCTTCGCCGACTCCGCGCGGACCATCCGGCTGCCGGTGCACGTGCTCGAGATGCTCAGCAAGCTGAGCCGGGTCGAGCGCGATATGCACCAGCGCCTGGGCCGCGAGCCGACCCCGGAGGAGCTGGCGGTCGAGCTGGACCGGACGCCGGACCAGATCGAGGAGCTGCTGCGCACCAGCCGGCAGCCGATCAGCCTGGACTCCACCATCGGCGAAGACGGCGAGACCAGCATCGGCGACCTGATCGAGGACGTCGACGCGCCCGAGGCCTCCGAGCTGGTGGACCGCCAGCTGATGGCCGAGCAGCTGCGCTCGGCGCTGGACGCGCTGACGCCGCGTGAGGCCACGATCATGGCCATGCGGTTCGGCCTGTACGACGGCAACCCGCACACCCTGGACGAGATCGGCCGCGCGCTCGGCCTGACCCGCGAGCGGATCAGGCAGCTCGAGAAGCAGTCGCTGTCCAAGCTGCGTCACCCGAGCCGCGCACAGCCGCTGCTCGACTTCGCCAGCTGACCGCGGTCTTAGCTTGCCTTCCGGTTGATGTGCCGGGCCCGACCTCCCGCCGGGCCCGGCACTCGGCTTTTCCGGGGGCTAACTGCCCTCCAGCCGGGCCTTGAGCTTGAGGCAGCTCTCGGGGACCTCCTTACGGCCCTCCCGGATCACCACCGGCAGGATCAGCTTGCCTATCCCGTGCCCGGTGAAATCGAGCTCGATGGCCACATGCGCCGCCTGGCCCGCCTGCCGCGAGTCCACGATCACGGTCACGTCGGCCCGGATCGGGCCGTCAATCCCCCGGATCGTCCACCGGTGCGGCGGGCTGAACTCGGTGATCTTCGATGTGGAGGTCCGGTCCGAACCCCCGATCCGCCGGGTCATCATGCACACCGACCCCACTGCTTGCGGATCATCCCCTTCGATATGCGCACTGACCACACCCGCCTGCCACTCGCCGAACCGCGCCGGGTCCGTGACATAACGGAATACCTCGTCCGGTGGACGGGCGATATCAACCTCCCCCACGATGGGTGCCACAGCTCCTCCGTTCATCAGGCCGGGATCTGATACAAGTCGGTGCCTTCGGCCGAGACAGAGCAGGCCACCTGACCGCGGGCCGCCAGCACCTCCAGGTGCGCGGCGGTCTCGTTGACCCCCATGATCTGGCTGAACAGGTCCAGATCGGCGAAGCGCCGCTGTCGCCTGGTCCACTTGAGCGACTGCGCTACCTCGTACGGGGTGGCGTGCCCGGTCAGCACCGCCTCGCGGGTATCGGCCAGGCGTAGATCGTGGTGGGCCAGCAGCTCGTTGACCCGCTCGTGGACGCTGCCGGTGACCGGGCCGTGGGCCGGGAGCAGCCGGGCGTCGGGCAAGTTGACCGTGCGGGCCAGCGAGCTGAGGTAATCGCCCAGCGCCATGGGATGGCCCGCCGGTTCGAACCCGATCGAGGGGGTGATGTGCGGCAGGACGTGGTCGCCCGCGAACATGATCCGGGCCGCGGCGTCGTGATAGATGACGTGGCCGCGCGTGTGGCCCGGCGTGTGCACCGCCCGCAGGGTGCGCGTGCGCAGGTCCAGGTCCGCCCCGTCGGCCAGCCAGCGATCCGGATCCTCCCAGTCGACGGGGGCCGGGGGCTGCTGGCTGTGTCCGGAGAGCTGGGTCGCCAGCCCCTGGGCGCCCAGCTTTCGCAGGCTGTCCGCGCCGAACATCCCGTTCCTGCGGCCGTCGATCATCTCTCGGATCGCGATCAGGTTGACGCGCTCTCCCTCACCCAGGCTGACCACGCTCCGGAACGCCTTGCGTAGCTCGACCGCCAGGGAGTAGTGGTCGATGTGGATGTGGGTCACGAAGAAGTTGCGGACGTCGCCCAGCTCGTACCCGATCTGGCCGAGCCCCGCGGTGAGCTGCTCGCGGGCCGGGGCCAGGGCGATCCCGGCGTCGATGAGGTCGACTCCGCCGGGGTCGGCGATGGCGTAGACGTTGACCGCCCGCAGGCCTTCCATCGGCAGCGGCAGCGGGATCCGGTACACGCCCCCGCCGAGATCCTCGACCCCGGGCTCGGTCCAGGCGTACCGGTCCGCCGTCGCATGGCTCATCGTGTCGCTGACCCTTCCGTTGGGTTCTACGGGTCCCAAGACCCGACGAGCCCTGGGCTACCGCTCCCCAACGATATCGGGCGGCGCGCCGCCGGCCGGTGCCGCCATGCGCTCGGCCGTCCAGATCGTGGGCCCGGCCGGGAAATGACCATCGGCCTGGGTCAGCACCAGCAGGCAGCGTTCCATGCTGAGTTCGAAAATGACCTCCTCGTCGAAGCCCGGCCAGACCTTGCCGTTCCGTTCGGCCAGAACCTGCCCGCGGACCGCGCCGGCCGTCGGCGGGTCGGTCACCTCCCGGGCGCGGCCGTTGACCGCGAAGCCGTCGTCGTGCCTGGGCGGCGGGCACGTCTCGCTGTGCAGTGCGTAACGCCCGTCCCGGCGCAGGTCCTGCTGCTTGGGTCCGGCCTTGATGAGCAGGTGAAGTCCGGCCGGGCTGATGACCGGGCAGACCGGGTGGACCCGCGGCCCGCCGCCGGGCCGGATCGTGGCCAGGAAGGCCAGTCCGATGCCGAACTGGTACAGCTGCTTGCGGCCCGCGTCGGCCAGGGCCGGCTGGTGCCGCTCGAACTCGGTCCAGGTGATCATGGGCGGACGCTAGCGGGCCATCGCTGACATCTGGTGTCAGCGACTGCGGGCTAGTCTGGACCGGTGCGCGCCGACCGCCTGCTGTCCCTGGTCCTGCTGCTGCAGGCGCGGGGCCACGTGACCGCCCGGGCCATCGCGGCCGAGCTCGAGGTCTCGGTCCGGACCGTCTACCGCGACCTGGAGGCGCTGGCCGCCGCGGGCGTGCCGGTCCTGACCGAATCCGGTCCGGGCGGCGGGTGCCGGCTCCTGGATGGTTACCGGTTCCCGCTGCGCGGGCTGCGGCCCGCCGAAGCCGAGGCCCTGCTCATCCTGGGCGTGCCCGGTGTCCTGCGCGAGCTCGGGCTGGACCGGGCGCTGGGCGCGGCGCAGCGCCAGATCCGGACTACGACCGGGGACGAGGCCGAACGCGGCGGCGCGGCGCTGGTGCACCTGGACATGCCACGCTGGTTCGGCGGCCAGGAGGACGTCCCCTGCCTGCGGGACCTGGCCGAGGCGCTGCGGGCCCGGCGGCACCTGGCCCTGCGGTACGCGGGAGACGCCGAGCCGCGCGTGGCCGAGCCGCTCGGTCTGGTGAACAAGGCCGGGCTGTGGTACCTGGTGGCATCGCCCGTAAGCGCCGCGGGCGCCGCGGGCGCCGCGGGTGTCCGGGTGTTCCGGGTCGCGCGTATCGCCTCGGCCTGGGTGCTGGGCGAGCCGTTCGAGCGTCCAGCCGGCTTTGACCTGGCCGCGTTCTGGCGGCACTGGTCGGCCGAGTTCGAGGGCAGCCGGCCGCGGCTCCCGGTCACCCTCCGGGCCTCGCCCCGGGCGCTGGCGGCCTTCGGCGAGATCTTCGGCCAGGCCGCCGGGCCGGTGCTGGCCGCGGCGTCGCCGCCCGACGAGCGCGGCTGGCAGGCGGTGACGCTGTCCTTCGAGCACGAACGAGCCGCCGTGCACCGCCTGGCCGGTTTCGGGGACCAGGTCGAGGTGCTGACGCCGCCCTCGGTCCGGGCCGGGCTGGTGGCCGCGGCCCGGCAGATCCTGGAGCGCTACGATGCCGCAGAGTACTGATCGGAGAGGGCAGGTCAATTAATTGGCGGAACGTGACCATGATGGCCCGCAGGTCGTCGAGCTGAGCTCGGTTCCCGGTTTCATCGTGTTCGACCTGCCCGGTGCGGCGGAGTCCGCCGGGGGCACGCGGCTGGCACCGGACGTCAGCGTGGCCGAGGTGGCGCTGCTGGCCCGGGCGATGACCTACAAGTTCGCCGCGCTGAGCGAGCAGATGGGCGGGGCCAAGGTCGGCGTACGAGGGGATCCGGGCGACCGCGCGGCCAAGGCCGAGCTGATGGCCCGGTTCTGCGCCGAGATCGCTCCGCTGATCGATACCCGGCGCCTGCTCACCGGGCCGGACATGGGCACGGCCGAGGAGGACTTCGCCCCGCTGCGCGAACTCCGGGCCTCGCCGGACGCGATCAACGCCGTGGTGGACGGCGTGCCGTTCGAGGACCTGCTGACCGGATTCGGGGTGACGGTGGCCGCCGAGGCCGCGTTGAACGACCGGTGGGGCGGCGGCTGGAGCGGACGTTCGGTGGCCATCGAGGGGTTCGGCAAGGTGGGCGGCGGCGTGGCCCGGGAGGTCACCCGCCGTGGCGGCCGGGTAGCGGCGGTGTCCACGGTGACCGGCTGCCTGGCCGATCCGGCCGGGCTGGACGTCGAGCGGCTGCTCGCGCTGCGCCGCGAGCACGGCGACGCCTGCGTGCTGCACTACGGTCGGCCGGCCCGGCCGCCCGGCGAGCTGTTCACCGCGGTAGACGCCGACGTGGTGGTCCCCGGCACCCGGCCCGGGGCGATCAGCAGCCAGACCGCCGCCGCGCTGCCGCCGGGCGTGCGGGTCATCGCCCCCGCCGCGAACGTGCCCTACACCGCGTCCGGCGCCGATGTGCTCGGCCGGCGTGGCATCGTGGCCCTGCCCGACTTCGTGTGCAACTCCGGCGCGGTCATCGGCTACCGGTCGGCGCCCGAAGCCCCGCCGGACCAGGTCCTGGCCGACGTCGAGGCCAAGATCGGCGGTCTCATCCGGGAGGCGCTCGGTCATCCGTCCGGTCCGCTGGCCGGTGGCGCCGAACGGGCGGGGCGATTCCTGCGCGGCTGGTGGGGCGAACCCCCGGGCCCGCCTTTCGCACCGGAGCCATGAGTATCCGAACGCCCGAGCACGGAGGCTGAGGTCGGCATGCAGACCTGGGACGCGATCATGGCCCGTCGCAACGTGCGGTCCTTCACCGACCGCCCGATACCAGCGGCCGACCTGGACCGGATCCTTGAGGCGGGCCGCCGGGCCCCGTCCTCCACCCGGACCGGCGGCCGACCCGCTGCGGCCTGCGCCAGTGGGGTGAAACTGGCAATCCACTGCGCTCTAGCGTGGTGGATCCCGGGTTTCACTCCGTCTAGCGGTATCCCGGACCGGGATTTCGCACGTTTAGCGGTGCAGGCTGCTGTGCGGGTTTCTGGGACCGAATCGGTGCCGGGCGGTACCGCGAATACGGCGGCGCAGCGAATTGAGCAGGATCAGGGCGACCAGGGCCATCACGGTGATAGCGACCGGCGAAGACATGCCGAGAATCAGGACCGCAAGCTGGAGCAGAGCAGCGCCGACAGCGCATACCATTACCGCCGCGGCGGCGCAGAGTAGTCCCCCGTTGAAACATTTCGCACCCCTTTGTGCGCATTCCTTGTTATATACAATCAAGGTTAAGAATCGACCGCTACGGGATCGTTACGAGAACACCCGGGTAACCTACCGTGAGCCGAGTCACAAAAGCGGCAGGCACGTCGGCGCGCCGCGCCTTGTGGCTACGCCAGCGGTCACGAAGCGTGATCGCATCAAGGACCCAGCGCCGGCCCCTCACCCTACGCCACGGCATCACCGTGGCGGTTCAGATCACTACTTGAGCTATCATGAGCCACGGCTCCCGGCATCTGTCGCAGGCCAGGGTTCCGATGCCCCGATCCGCGCTTGTCCTGCTGGACTGCACCGTGCCGACGGCGGACGCTCCGACCTCGCTCCCGGCCAGGCGTGCCAACTTAATAAGAAGGAAGCAGAGCGGTGCAGTTCCGCAACGGCATCCCGGCTGATCGGCTGGTCTTCGCGGCCTGACGCAAGAGTCCCGCCAGCAATCCCAGCGGCAGCTGCGTCGAGGTCGCCGAGCTCCCCGGCGACGCGATCGCGGTCCGCAATTCGCGGCATCCCTCCGGACCAGCACTGATATACACGCGAGCTGAGATGGCCGCCTTCTTGACCGGGGTGAAGAACGGGGAGTTCGATGACCTGAATCCGAACCCCAGTGATAATGTCGGGCTATAAGCCCATAAGTCACTTATGGTGTCCTGACGATCCGGAAACGCAGTGATATCGTGCTGCATGTGCATCCGCTGTTGCGGTTCGGCCTGCGGGCGGCGGCATGGCGGTGGCCGGTCGGCGCGACGGCTGGTCACTGGGCGTCAACCTACCGGCTCCCGGAGTAAGGATGAGCACGGACGACGAGCCTTTCTCCGACATCTCGGGACCCACCGTGCCGCGCATGATCCTCGGCAACCAGTTGCACCGGTTCCGCGAAGCGGCCGGTATCACGCCGGACCGGGCGGGATACGAGATCCGGGCATCGCGCTCCAAGATCAGCCGTATGGAGAACGGCCGGGTCGGGTTCAAGGAACGTGACGTCGGTGATCTGCTCGACCTGTACGGAATCACCGACGAGGAGACCCGCTCAGGCCTGATGACGCTCGCCCGGCAGGCGAACTCCCCGGGCTGGTGGTCCAAGTACGGCGGCGACATCATGACCGACTGGTTCGAGGAGTACCTGGGTCTGGAGGCCGCCGCCTCGGTCATCCGCGCCTTCGAGCTGCAATTCGTGCACGGCCTGTTCCAGACCGAGGCTTACGCCCGCGCCGTCACCTTGCTGGGCAACACCGCCGCACCCGCCGAGGAGATCGACCGCCGGGTGAGCCTGCGGCTCAAGCGCCAGGACCTGCTCACCGGCTCCCGGCCGCCGCAGGTGTGGGCGGTTCTGGACGAGGGTGCGCTGCGCCGTCCGGTGGGCGGCCGGGCGGTCATGCGAGGTCAGCTGAACCGGCTGATCGAGGTCGCCTCGCTGCGCCAGGTCA
The DNA here is from genome assembly GCA_963787645.1 of uncultured Actinomycetes bacterium. Taxonomy (GTDB): domain Bacteria; phylum Actinomycetota; class Actinomycetes; order Streptosporangiales; family Streptosporangiaceae; genus Palsa-504. Next base: position 872,047 of record CAWBDS010000014.1, read on the forward strand.
CCATCCAGGCGGTACCGTTCAGCCGGGGCGGACACGCCGCGGCTGGCGGTGGGTTCACGGTGCTGCGCTTCGGCGCCGACGACGTGCCGGACGTGGTGTACATCGAACAGCTCACCAGCGCCCTCTACCTGGATAAACGCGAGGACGTCGATCATTACCTGGAGGTCATGAATAACCTGTCCACGGAGGCTCTCACGCCGGCCGAGACGGCGCAGTTCCTGACCGAGATCATCAAGGAAACTTAACCCCGAGGGATTCCCGTGACCGAAGAACAGCTACCCGCCGCAGACGGGTCCGAGCAGGACACCGCCGGCACCGGTATTGACACCACGGTGCCGCACTCGGCCCGGATCTGGAACTACTGGCTCGGCGGCAAGGACAACTATGCCGTCGACCGCGAGGCCGGTGACCAGTACCGCGAGATCTTCCCGGGCATCACGGTGGTGGCCCGCAGTTCGCGGGGCTTCCTGACCCGCGCGGTCCGCTACCTGGCCGAAGAAGCGGGCATCCGGCAGTTCCTGGACATCGGCACCGGCCTGCCCACGGCGGACAACACGCACCAGGTCGCCCAGCGGGTGGCGCCCGACAGCAAGATCGTGTACGTGGACAACGATCCGCTGGTGCTGGCCTACGCCCGGGCCCTGCTGGCCAGCCAGGCCGAGGGCTCGATCGAGTATCTCGACGCCGACATCCGCAACCCGGACGCGATCCTGGACGCCGCCGCCGGCCTGCTCGACTTCAAGCAGCCGATCGCCCTCATGCTGATGGGGATCATGGGCCACTTCACCGACGAGGAGGCCTACCCGATCGTGGCGCGGCTGCAGGCGGGCCTGCCGTCGGGCAGCTACTTCGCGCTCTACGACGGCGCCGACACCAACGAGGCGTTCACCCAGGCCCAGCAGGGTTACAACGACAGCGGCGCGGTGCCCTACTACCTGCGCAGCCCGGCGCGATTCGAGCCCTTCTTCGAGGGCCTGGAGATGGTGGAGCCGGGCCTGGCGCCGGTACCGCTCTGGCGGCCGGATCCCGGCGCGGAGCAGGTCGAGATCTATTCCTACTGCGGTGTGGCGCGCAAGCTGTGAGGGGCCAGCCGGTCGGTGGCCGCGATCGCGGCCACCACGCCCGCGGCGCAGGCGGCCAGCCCGAGCTCGGGGATCGCCTTCGCGGCCAGGCCAAGCAGGGCCAGAACGGCGATGCCGGCGATCCGGGGCCAGGACACGGTACGCCAGACCACTAGCTTGAACGCGGCGTGCCCGGCCAGGAACAGGGCCGGGCCGCCCAGGATCATCCAGGCCGACGCGGTGGCCGCGGTCACGGTCGGCTCGGACAGGACCTTCTGATCGGCGGCGGCCGCGACGATGATGCCGGCCACCATCACCGGATGGATGAGGTGGTACGCCGAACGGCCCAGCCGGCCGGGGTCATCGGAGCGGGCGATCTCCTCGGCCGCCGCCTCCGCGCTCTGGTCGAAGTACAGCCACCACAGGGCCACCGCGCCGGCGAACCCGACCACGAACGCGGTCACGTTCGCCACGCTGACCGGTTTTTCGGCCAGCGTGGCGCCGATGATGACGATCGACTCGCCTAGCGCGATCAAGATGAAGGCCTGGCAGCGCTCGGCGAAGTGGCCGCCCTCGATGGTCCAGTCCGAGGTTCGTGAGCGGCCCAGCCCCGGTGTGTAGAAGCCGACCAGGCCGCCGGCCAGGTCGACGCAGACCGCGCCGAGCCACAGCAGGGCGCGGGCGTTGCCGTGGACCAGGCCGCCGGCCACCGCGAACCCGCTGGAGGCCACGCACCAGGCCAGGATGCGCTGGAAGTTGGCCTCCAGCGGGTGCCCGCGCAGCGCGATGACCATGAACACGGTGCGGCCGATCTGCTGGACCGCGTACGCTCCGCCGACCCAGGGGCCCAGGTCCTCGAACGCCCGCGGCAGCGATACCGACATGGCCAGGCTGGCCAGCATCAGCGCCACGAGCAGCAGGCGCACGGCCATCAGATCCGGGTCGAGCCAGTTGGTGACCCAGGTCGTGTACGCCCAGACCTGCCAGACCATCAGCAGGAGCAGCCCGGCCTGCAGCGCGCCGCGCAGGTCGGCGTGGCCCAGCAGGTAGTGCGACAGCTGGGTGATGGCGAACACGTACACCAGGTCGAAGAACAGCTCGATGTTCGTGACCCGCTGCACGCCGGACCGGACTCGCAGCAGCCGCGGGGTCCGCGGCGGGGCGCTGGTCAGGCTCACCAGGCGTAGTGCTCCGGGGCGGGACGGTAGCCGGGGAACAGGTCGTCGAGGCGCTTGAGCACGTCGTCACCAAGCTCGAGGGTCACGGCGCGCTGGGCGTTATCGAGCTGGCCGAGGGTGCGCGGCCCAATGATCGGCGCGGTGACCCCCTCCTGGTGCAGCAGCCAGGCCAGCGCCACGTTGGCCGGCTCTTCGCCGAGCTCGTCGCACAGTTCCTCGTAGGCCGCGATCTGCTCCCGGTTCTGCTCCAGGGTCTGCGCGGCCCGGCCGACCAGGCGACGCCGGCCCTCTCGCTCCTTGCGCAGCACGCCGCCGAGCAGGCCGCCCTCAAGCGGCGACCACGGGATGACGCCGACGCCGTACTCGATTGCCGCGGGCAGCACCTCGAGCTCGATCTGCCTGGTCAGCAGGTTATAGATGGACTGCTCGCTGACCAGTCCGAAGAACCCGCGCGCGGCCGCGGTGTCGTTGGCCTGCGCGATGTGCCACCCGGCGAAGTTGGACGAGCCGACGTAGATGATCTTGCCCTGGGTGACGAGCACCTCCATGGCCTGCCAGATCTCGTCCCACGGCGTGTCCCGGTCGATGTGGTGCATCTGATACAGGTCGATATAGTCGGTGCCCAGCCTGCGCAGTGACGCGTCGCACGCACGCCGGATGTTCAGCGCGGACAGCTTGCCGTCGTTGGGCCAGTCCCCCATCGCCCCGTACAGCTTGGTGGCCAGCACGGTCCGTTCCCGCCGGCCGCCGCCGCTGGCGAACCACTCGCCGATGATCTCCTCGGTCCAGCCCGCGTGTGACTCCTCCAGCTGGGCCACCTGCCCGGGTGGGCTCGCCGCGCCGCCGTAGCGGTTGGCCGTGTCGAAGAAGTTGACGCCGATCTCGTGCGCGTGATCCATGATCGCGTGCGCCTCGGCGGGCGGGGTCAGCGGCCCGAAGTTCATCGTGCCCAGGCAGAGACTGCTTACCGACAGGCCAGAACGGCCGAGATGAACGTATTCCATGCCGCTAAGCCTTTCACGGCCGGGCCGCGCGGCGGGCTTCGCGGTACGCGGCGACCCGCTCGCGGGTGCCGCAGGCCGCCGAGCAGTAGCGCCGCGCGGCGCCCCGTCCCACGTTCACGAACGGCCTGCCGCAGGACGACGAGGCGCAGATCCCAGCCGGCGCAGCCTGCCGTTCGGCCAGCAGGATGGCCAGGGCCAGACAGGACGAGGTGAGGATCGTTTCGCCCCATAGCGCGTCGTCGCTGCTGTCCACGTGCAGGTGCCAGCCGGACGTCCCGCCGTGCGTGGTCAGCCGGGGCGGATAAGCGCGCCCGGCGAGCAGGCCGTTGATCACCTGCGCGGCCGCCGCGGCATCGCCGGCGGTGAAGATCTCGCGGAGTTCGAGCGCGGCCTGACGCAGCAACTCCACAGCGGCGGGGGAGATCTCGACCGGCTCCGGCTCACCGTGCGCCCGCAGCACCTCGATCACCGCGGCGCGCTCCTCGGCGCTGCCGGGCGAGAGCCGGTTGCCGGTCCGGGGCAGCAGCACCGCGAGGATATCGGCCGCCCGCTGCGCGGTGTCGTGCACGCTGCCCAGCGGGCTACTGGGCGGGGCACCCTGGTTGTTCACGCGCATAGTGTAACGTGTTTTTGTGAAATCCTGTTACAAGCTCTGGCCGTACCTGGGCGGCGCCGCCGCGTCCCGGTCCGGCGATGAGATGTCAGGCCCGGCGCTGCTGCTGCTCGGGTTCGCGGTGACCGGCCGGCCGTCCACCGGTTCGGCACTGCTGGCCGCGCTGACCGTCGCCGCCGCCGTGGGCGGACCGCTGTTCGGCGCGCTGCTGGACCGCAGCCCGCGGCCGGACCGGGTACTGGCCCTGACGCTGGCCGCCTACACCGTGGGGGTCATCGCCGTCGCGACCGCGGTGGGCCGGCTGCCGGTGCCGCTCGTGGTGGTAATCGCGCTGGCCGCTGGCCTGTTCAACCCGGCCGTGGCGGGCGGCTGGACCTCCCAGCTGCCCCGCATCGTGACCGAGTCCGCGCTGAGCCGGGGCTTCGCGCTCGACGCGATGACCTACAGCGTGGCCAGCCTGGCCGGCCCGGCGCTGGCCGCGGTGATCGCCGCCGGGCTCGGGGCCCGGACAGCGGTCATCGTCGCCGCGGCCCTGGTGGCCCTGGCCGTTCCGTCGGCCTGCTGGCTGTCGCGCTATCGCCCGGCGCGGGCCCACGGGCCCCGGCAGGCCCCGCACCGGCAGGTGGCCGCGGGGTTCGCCGCCATCGTCACCCGGCGCCCGCTGCTGCGGGCCACGGTGACCTCGGTGGTGTCCTACGCCGGGATCGGGATGCTCCTGGTGTGCTGCCCCGTGCTCGGCGCGCAGCGGCTGGGCGGATCGTCGCGCGGCGCGCTGCTGATCAGCGCGATCGCGGCCGCCTCGCTGGCCGTCAACTGGGTCCTGTCTCGCCGGCCGCCGCGAGGTCAGCCCGACGCCCACGTCCTGGTCAGCACCGTGGTGATCGGAATCAGCATGGCCGCGGCGGCGGTGGCGCCGGGCTGGCTGACCGTGGCCGCGATCGCGCTCGGCGGGGCTGGCGAGGGACCGCAGCTGACCGCGCTGTTCGCGGTGCGGCACCGGGAGTCCCCGGAGCACATGCGCGGCCAGATCTTCACCACCGCGGCCAGCCTGAAGATCGGCGGGCTGGCGGTCGGGGCGGCGCTGGCGGGCCCGCTGGCCGGCCGGTCGGTGACCGCATGCCTGTTCATCGCGGCCGGGTTCGAGTTGTGCGCCGCGGCCGCGTACCTGCTGATCCGCTCCCGGCCGGAGGCGGCCGGACCAGTATCGCGATCCGGCCCCGCGACACGGACGAGCCCGGAGGCAGGTACCACGGTCCGTTCGGAAGAAAGATGATTAGAATAGTGGTGTGCGATACGTATCGGGTGCCCAGTGGCGGCCGGCCAGTTAGGACGGCCCACCTGTACCTGTATTCGAGGCCGTCCGGATGGGCGGCCTTTTTTCGTGCTCGCGGGGTCGCCTGTCCGGACCCTACTCCGGAGGACGATAAGGAATGAGTACGGCAATTGCCCAGCGGCGTTCGGCTGAGCTCGAGGAGCTGATCGGGCGGGACGCTTCCCGGTTCCGGATCCTGACCGGGGACCGGCCTACCGGTCCGCTGCACCTGGGACACTACTTCGGCACCTTGCGGAACCGGGTCCGGCTGCAGGACCTGGGTGCCGAGGTCTTCGTGCTGATCGCTGACTATCAGGTGCTGACCGACCGGGACAACGCCGAGCACCTGGATGAGTACGTGACCGGCCTGATGCTGGATTATCTGGCCATCGGGCTGGACCCGGCGCGCACCGTGGTGTTCGCGCACAGCGCGGTGCCCGCGCTGAACCAGTTGCTGCTGCCGTTCCTGAGCCTGGTCTCGGTCCCCGAGCTGGAACGCAACCCCACGGTCAAGGATGAGATCGCGCACTCGCGCCAGGCGGCGGTCAGCGGCCTGATGCTCACCTACCCGGTGCACCAGGCGGCGGACATCTTGTTCTGCAAGGCGAACCTGGTGCCGGTGGGACAGGACCAGCTGCCGCACCTGGAGATCACCCGGACGGTCGCGCGCCGCTTCAACAGCCGCTACGACACGGCCGTGTTCCCGGTACCCGACGCGCTGCTGTCGGCGGCGCCGCTGCTGCTCGGCACCGACGGCACCAAGATGAGCAAGAGCCGCGGCAACGCGATCGCGCTGGGTGCCACCGCCGACCAGACGGCTCGGCTCATCCGGGCCGCGAAGACCGACACCGAGCGGTACGTCAGCTACGACCCAGAGCGCCGGCCGGAAGTCTCCAACCTGGTGCTGCTGGCCGCGCTGGCCCTGGGGTCCAGCCCGCAGGACGTGGTCGCTGACCTAGGGACCGGTGGCGCCGCGGCGCTCAAGGCCACGGTCACCATGGCGGTCAACGAGCTGCTGGCGCCGATCCGGGGCCGCCGCGCCGAGTACGCGAGCGAGCTGGGCTATGTCCGCCAGGTCCTGCGCGAGGGTAACGAGCGGGCCGAAGCCATCGCCGCGGCCACCCTGGACGAGGTCCGGGCGGCCATGGGCATGCGCTACTAATACTCGGTCACCGAGTGCCGGTCCCGGTGCAGGCGGGTGGTCCGTGGCAGGGTTGGGTCCGTGGACCTCGTGACGTCGCTGCGCCAGGCGGGGGTGACCCGCGGCGACCTCGTGGGCCTGGTCATCTCCCCCGCGCTGGGCTGGGGCGTGGCCACGGCGGACCGCGCGTGGCCTGTCGTAGCCGACGCGGTGTCCCTGGCTGCGCAGGTGGGGCGGGCGGACGAGGCGCTGCGGCCGCGGTGGGCGCTGTGGTCGAGCCAGACCGCGGCGCAGCTGGTCCGGGCCGGAGTACGCCTGGCTACCTGCTGGGATGTCGCGGCCGCGCACCGATTGCTGTTCGGCGGCTGGCGCGCCGATCCCGCCCGGGCCTGGGCCCGGATTCAGGGCCTGGACACCGAGACGCTGCCGGACGACGGGCCGCTAGACCTGTTCGGGATGTCCGGGACGGACGACGGGGACGACGATCCGGTGGCACCGGACGGTTACCTGCGCCCCGAGTGGGCCAGCGGCGGATGGTCCGATCGCGCCGACCGGCTGGCCCGGTGGGCCGAGCTGGCCAGGACGCTGGCCGGGCTGCAGCAGGCGGCGCTGGCCGCGCTGCCCGGCCGGCCGATGGCGCTGCCCACGGCGCGCTCGGAGTCCGCCGCCGAGCTGCTGTGCGTCGAACTGGCCGCCGACGGCCTGCCGATGGACCGGACGCTGGCCGAGCAGGTCCTGGCCTCCTTCATCGGGCCCCGGCCGCGCAGTGACACCGAGGCGGCCGCCGCGCGAGCCGCCCGCGACGCCGAGGTACTGCGGCACGCGCCGGCCGGCGTGACCGCCGACCTGCGCAGCCCCGTTCAGGTCAAGTCGCTGCTGGCCCGGATCGGCGTCGACGTGCCCGACACCAGGGCCTGGCGCCTGCGTGAGCTGCGTGACACCCATCCGCTGATCGCGGCGCTGCTGGAGTGGCGGAAGGCGGAGCGGATCGCGACCACCTACGGGTACGCGTGGCTGGATGAGAGCCTGGGCGCCGACGGCCGGCTGCGCGGCGCCTGGACCGGATCCGATGGCGCCGCGGGCCGGATGACCGCGTCCGCGGGCCTGCACAACATGCCGGCCGCGATGCGCCAGGCGGTGGTCGCCGCCGACGGGCACGTCTTCGTCCGGGCCGACCTGGGCCAGATCGAGCCGCGCGTGCTGGCCGCGGTGTCCGCCGACCGTGCCCTGGCCGCCGCGGCCGGGGCCGATGACCTGTACGCACCGGTCGCGGCGCAGCTCGGCGTGGACCGGCCGACGGCCAAGGTGGCAGTGCTCGGCGCGATGTACGGGCAGACCACCGGATTCGGGGCGCAGGCCCTACGCCGGCTGAACGCCGCCTACCCGGTGGCGATGGCCTACCTGGATGCGGCCGACCGGTCCGGACGGGCCGGGCGTGACCTGCGGACCTATGGCGGCCGGCTGATCGTGCTGACCCCTTCGGAGCCCCGCAGCCCGAGCCGCGCCGCGGCCTACGGCCGGTACGCGCGCAACGCCCTGATCCAGGGCGCAGCGGCGGAGCTGTTCAAGATGTGGGCGGTAACGGTACGGGCCCGGTGCGCTGCCCTGGACGCCCGCGTGGTGCTGTGCCTGCACGATGAGCTGCTCGTGCACTGTCCTGGCCAGCACGCGCAGGCGGTGTCCCGGATCGTCGAGGACGGCCTGCGCGAGGCCGCCCAGCGCTGGGCGCCTGGCTCCGGGGTCCGGTTCATCTCCGACACCACGATCATCCGCTGCTGGTCCGACGCCAAGGCCGCGCCTGTCTCGCCGTCCTGAGCTGGTCTGGCCGTCCTGAGCTGGTCTGGCCGTCCTGAGCCGGTCTGGCCGTCCTGAGCCGGGGTCGCGTCGGGTTCAGGTGAGCGCGGCGGTGATGGCCGCGGCGAATGCGTCGGGGGCCTCCACCGGCGCGAAGTGGCCGACGCCGTCCAGCCAGGTCAGCGTGGCCGCGGCGAAGAACTCGCCGATCCGGTCGGACCACTGGCGGGGGAACAGCGGGTCGTATTCCGGCCACAGCACGGTGGTCGGCACCGCGATCCGCTGGTCCGGTCCGGGGGCCCGCTCGGCCAGTGACGCCGCCACCGAGCCGGCTCCCGCCCGGTACCAGGCGATCGACGCGGCGAACGCACCCGGACGCCCGTACGCCGACACCAGGTGATCCAGGTGCGTCCTGCCCGGCTCGTAGTCCGGCCCAGACCAGTGCGACCAGAAGTACCGCAGGTAGGCCCGGACCGCGGCCGGCTGGCCGTCGATCAGCTCGGTGCACAGCTCCAGCTGGTGAAACGCCTGGTACCAGAACTCCTGCTGGGCCCGCGGCTGCCGGATCCGGTCGCCGATCCCGGGCAGCGGCGGCGCGATAACCAGCGCGCGGACCAGGTCCGGCCGGTCCTTGGCGATGGCCTGGGCGATCCGGCTGCCGATGTCGTAGCCGGCCAGCACGGTCCGGCCCAGGCCCAGCTCCTCGATCAGCGCGATGAGGCTCCGGGCCTGCGCCGCGGCGTTGTACTGCAGGGCCGGGTCGGCCTCATGCCGGTCGGACTCGCCGAAACCGCGCAGGTCGGGCACGACCACGTCGGCCACGGCCGATACCGGCGGCGCGATGGCCCGGTAGTCGGTCCGGTCCCCCGGCCAGCCGTGCAGCAGCAGCACGCCCGGTCCGGACCCGAGACGGTCGTAGGCCAGCCGGAATCCGTCGGCCGCTGTCTCCTGGCGCATGCGCTACTCCTCCTCCAGGGCCACGGCGTAGATGATCGCGTCCCGGCCGCCGTGCACCACGGCGCGCTTCTGGGGGTGTAGCCCGATCTTCTCCGCGACGCGCTGCGACGGCCGGTTGTCCGGGTGGATGATCGCGACCAGCCGGGTGGCGCCGAGCACCTCACGGGCGAAGTCACGGGAGGCGGCCGCCGCCTCGGTGGCGTAGCCACGGCCCTGCAGCTCAGGCAGCACGTGGTAACCGACCTCCAGCTCGGTCACGCCGTCCACCTCCTGCGGCGTCAGGCCGCAGTCGCCGACGAAACCGCCATCTCGCGTGCTCAGCAGCCACAGGCCGTAACCACGCGTACGGTACAGAGCCCGGTTCCATTCGATCCACCGGACGGCTTCGTCGCGGGTTTTGGGCCGCGGGTAGTAGGTCATGACCTCGGGATCGCCGAGCAGGCGGGCCATGTCGTCCAGATCATCGGGCGTCATCTCCCGGAAGGTGAGCCGGGCGGATTCTGGATGCATAGGCTCGACGTTAGCCGAGCCGGTACTCCCAGCCTTCCTGCCAGGCGAAGTCCTGGTCCATCAGGTCTTCCAGCGGCACGCCGCGCAGGTTGTGGTCCAGGGCCCACCGGGTGGCGACGTGGCCGATGACCAGGACCCGCTGCCCGTTCCAGCGCCACGGCAGGTCATGCAGGAAGCGGCCCACGCGCTCGACGGCCTGCCGCCAGCTCTCCCCGCCCGGGTAGGGGAGGTCCAGGTGGTTACGCCGTCCGGCGTGTAGTTCGGCCACCGGCATCCCGTTGCGTTTGCCGTAGTTGCACTCGCGCAGCCGCCAGTCCAGCAGCACCGGGATCCCGGACGCGCCGAAGGCCACCGACGCGGTTTCGGCCGCGCGGGCCAGGTCGGAGCTGAACACGGCGGCGATCTGATCGTCACGGCGGCGTTCACCCAGCTGCCGGGCCACGGCCCGGCCGCGGTCCGACAACTGACCCGGTAGCCAGCCGGTGGCCTGCCCCAGCTCGTTGTCCACCGTGATGGAGTGAGTCTCAAACACCAGCTCGACGGCCATAGGCCATCCTACGAAGGAGCCGACCCCGGACGGGCACCAGCCGGAAGGCCATGAACCGCCCGGCTCGGTGAATCCGTGATCGCTTTCGGGCCGTCCCCAGCGGCCCATCGTGCCCGTTTGCCAACCTGAATCCCATTTACCGGGAGGATCCGGGCTCCCGGGAGAAAAAGGTGCATCCCGGTACACCGGATCCTCCCGGAAGCCTGAATACTCCCGGATCTTGATGCGGATGGGACGCGAGAGGCGTCATGTGGGACGCTACCGCTCCACACACCCAGCCGAGGGCATACCGGCCCGTTAGAGCAGGCCCCTGAGTCATCGAAACGCAAACCGCGCGGGGGCGGCGGGCGCGGGGTGGTCACATGGGAGGGCCGTCGACGGTCAGGTGGTATGAGTGGCGGTACGGGGAGAGACGGGGAGCTGATGGACGAGCGCGAGTGGCTGGCGGAGCGGTTCGAGGAGAACCGGCCGCACCTGCGGGCCGTTGCTTACCGGGTGCTCGGCTCGGCGACCGAGGCCGAGGATGCCGTGCAGGAAGCCTGGCTGCGGTTCAGCCGGGCCGGCGCGGACCAGGTTGAGAACCTGGGCGGCTGGCTGACCACGATCGTGGCCCGGGTTTCCCTGAACATGCTGCATTCGCGGAGGTCCCGCCGCGAAGAGCCGGTCGATTCGCCGACCCTGGACCAGGCGCAGGCGGCCACGACCGATCCCGAGCACGAGGCGGTGCTCGCGGACTCGGTGGGCCTGGCCATGCTCGTGGTACTGGACGCACTGACCCCCGCCGAACGTCTCGCGTTCGTGCTGCACGACATGTTCGCCATGCCCTTCGACGAGATCGCTCCGATCGTCGACCGGTCCCCCGCCGCCGCCCGGCAACTGGCCAGCCGGGCCCGCCGCCGGGTCCAGCAGGCCGATGCCGTCCCCGCCGCCGAAGCCGCACGGCGGCGGGAGATCGTCGACGCCTTCCTGACCGCCGCCCGCGGCGGCGACTTCGAGGCGCTGCTGGCCGTGCTCGACCCGGACATCATGCTGCGGGCCGACGCCATGGCCGCCCGGATGGACGGGACCGGGGAGGTACGCGGCGCGGCAGCGGTCGCGGCCACCTTCGCCGGGCGGGCGGCGGGCGCTCGCCTGGCCCTCATCGACGGAGCGCCCGGGATGATGTGGGCTCAGGGCGGCCAGATTCGCGTGGTGTTCGACTTCACCAT